>NZ_SODU01000002.1:1240757-1886185 GCF_004366075.1 Kribbella pratensis
ACCGCAGCGAGCGTGGCCTCGGAGCGGCCACGCCTGCGGAGCAGTTCGGTGAGCCGCCTGGGGCGGAACGGGATCGGCCTCACCCGCTCAGACTAGGCGATCAAGGTCCAGAACCGGTCCACAGTCCGTCCAGCGTCATCCACTGCAGGTGGCACCACGGATGGCCCTCGGCTCGCTCTCGAACTTGTCCACGCCGTCGGTGCCCTGCACGAGGAAGCAGTACTTCAGACCGCTGCTGACCTGTACGGTCAGCGAGGTCATCGTGCCCCGCAGCGTCGTCTGCGGCTGCTTGGCGCCCTGCTCCGCGACGATCACGGCGTACGTCAGCCTCGGCGGGCCCGACCAGGTCAGGACAACCGAGGTGCCCTTGTCCACCGGCGGATTCAGCTTGATCGTGGCCTGTTTCGGCGGTGTCGTAGGAGGCGATGCCGGCGTCGGGGTCGGCGTACCGACGGCAGGTGGTGGCGCGGCCGCCCGACCGGCCGGGTCGTCGCCGCCCGGCCGGAACACGACCGGTACGACGGCCACCAGCGCGACTGCCGCGCCCGCGCCGAGCAACAACGGTTTCCGGGATTTTCCGGGTACGGGTTTGGCGGCCTTCTGCTTCGCGGGCGGCTTCTTCTTCGGCGCCTCGACAACGGCCAGCGGAACGCTCCGGCCCGCGGCCAGTTCGTCGCGGAAGTCGTCGAAGTCCAGATCGTCCTCCGGCACCGCACCCGCCCCGGCCAGTAGCGCCTCGAACTCGCCGACGACGGCGGCCGCCTCCGGACGGGCCTCCGGTTCCTTCGCCATCATCCGCAGCAGCAGCGCCGACAACGCCGGCGGCACATCCCGGCCGGTCACCTCCGCGGGCGGTTCCCGCAGGACCCGCAGTACGACGCCGTCCGGCGGCTCACCGGTCCGCGCCGGGAACGGCGGTCGCCCGGTCAGGGCCAGATACAGTACGGCGCCCAGCCCGTAGACGTCGGCCGCCTCGGACAGCTCGCCTTCCCGCAGTACCTCGGGAGCCGTGTACGCCGCGTCGCTCATCAGATCGCGCGGGAACCGCAGCCGCAGCGCCATCCCGAAGTCCGACAGCGCGGGCTGCCCGCTGGACCGCTCGAGGACGTTCGCCGGCGTCACCCCGCCGTGCACCAGCCCGGCATCGTGCGCCTCCGCCAGTACCGAGCTGAGGATCTGCCCGAGGACGATGACGTCCCCGATCGGCAGGGGTCCTCCGTTCGCGACCAGATCCGGCAACGACTGCGGGCAGAACTCCATCCGCAGCGCGGTCCGCCCGTCCGGCAGGTCGTCCAGCGACTCCACCCGGACGATCGACGGCGCCGACCGCAACCCGGCCAGCTTCGCCTGCTCGACCTCGATCCCGTTGTAGGTCCGCCGATCGAGCGGCTGCGGATAGACCTTCACCGCGACCGTCCGCCCGCCGGGAGGCGCCAGCAGGTACACCGTCGCCACTGGCCCGGTGGCCCGCGGCACCAGCGCATCGGGGGAGATCTCAGCCATCAGGGTCATCTTGTCATCCCGCAACGTCCAGGTACGCGCATCCGCGTGCCACCAGGAACCGCAGGTCGCCGAGGATCTCGGCCAATGCAGCCTCCGGATCGGTCCGTCCGGACGGTTCCGCGGTCACCGTCGCGCGAACCTCGCAGCTGTGCCACAACGTCGGCGCCACCGAGCCCCATTGCCACAACTCGTAGCAGTCCGGGTCGAGGATCGCTGCGGTCCCGAGACCTGGAATCCCGACCGCATGCCCTTCCAGCCGGTCCGGAGCGTTGCCGAGGCCAACGAACATGATGTCCAGCCGGTGCCGCTGCGCGAACTGCCTCCCGTCCTCGACGACCACTATCAGCCCCGCGTCGGAGAGCCGCTCGACGTACTCGGCCGGTTCCGCGACCCCGGCCCGCTGAGCATGTAGGACGACATCGTCGACGGTCCACGCACCCTTGCCGACCTCGGGCAACCCGTGCGCCAGCACCCAGACCACGAACGCGTCCGCGTCGAGCCGGTGCTGACTCCACCCGACCCGAATCACCTGCTCCTCGTCCCGGACGCCGTTGTAGTGCCCGATCGGGAAAACCGTCACCGCACCCTCCGCCGGTCGAAGTACGCCGCCCGCACACAGAGCAGACCGTGAACCTGCCCGAGCACCCCGGCCAGCACCTGCCGCGGATCCGTCTCCTCCGGTGCCGTCACACCAGCCTGTACGGCGACCTTCGCGGCGTCGTTGCACCCGGTCCACAGCTCCGGTGCGAGCTGCGCCCACATCAGTACGTCGTACACGGCGACCGAGACCTGCGCCACCGGATGGTTCAGAAGCCCGACCGTCTGCATCCACGGCTGATCCGGATCCGGCCCGAGCCCCTGCAGCAACGGGAACAGCTGGTGCTCCTCGGCGAACCCGACCGCGTCGTCCGCCGCAGGATCTACCGCCACCAGCAGCCCGTCCCGGAGGAACCGCTCGACCACGTGCTCCGAATCCAGCCCGAGGCTTCCGGCCCGCTCCACCAACGACGACCGCGTCGGTCGGTCCTGGTCGTCAACCCCGTGCGCCAGCAGCCACACCGCGAACTCGCGGTCCGCCAACTCGGCCACCTCGACCCCCACCCGCACCTGCTGCCGCCGCTGGCCGGCCCCCGAGTACACAACCCCAAGATCGTGCCCCACCGGGATGAGCAGCTGTCGATCAGTCGTCACACCCAGCACGCTAGGTCGCCGCACCGCCCCCGATCCGCCGGCGGCAGGAACCTGTCGCGTCCCCTCCCGACCACGCCGGCGCCGCGACAGTTGCCCCATGAACATCACAGGTCTGGTCCGGGTGACGGTCGTGGCGCCCCAACGCCGCATCGACCTGGCTCTCCCGGAGCAAGCGGCGATCGCCGAGATCCTCCCCGGCCTGCTCACCAAGGCCGGCGAACACCTCGCCGACGAAGGCGTCGCGGACGGCGGCTGGATACTGCGACGGCTGGACGGCGCGGAGCTCGTCCTCGGACGCACACTCGCAGCGCATCGCATCCGGGACGGCGAGATCCTGCATCTGGTCCCACGGACGACGGAGTGGCCGGAGCTCGAGTACGACGACCTCGTCGACGCCGTCGCCCGTGGCTCGGGCCGCCTCGGCGCTGCGTGGTCCGCCTGGCACACCCGCGCCGCGGGGCTGACGATCGCCGTGGTGGCGGCCGTGGTCAGCGTCGTCACTGTCCTGCGTCTCGGTACGCCGTGGGCGAATCCGGCGGGGTGGCTGCTGTTCCTCGCGGGCCTGTTCATCGTGGCCGGTGTGACGCTCGCGAGGGCGGTCGGGGACTCGGGCGCCGGTGTCGTACTCGGCGGACTGTCCTTGGTCACCGGCGCTCTCGGCGGTGGACTCGTGCTGGCCGGGGACGCCGCGGCGCCGGAGATCGGAGCCCCGCAACTACTCGCGGCTTCGGCCGCACTGCTCGTGGCCGGCGTGGTCTGCTCAGTAGGCATCGTCGACGGTGCCACGCTGTTCGCCGCGGCCGCGACGCTCGGCGCGCTCGGCATCGCCGGCAGCTGGATCGGATCCGCCGAGCGGCTCGACGGTACCGATGCCGCGGCCATCACGGCGGCCGCGGCGATCGCGTTGTCGCCGGCGCTCGGCTCGTTGGCGATCCGGCTCGGGCGGGTACCGATGCCGATCCTGCCGCGCACCACGGCCGACCTCGTGCGAGACGATCCGCAGCCGCCGCGGCGGCAGGTGTACGGCGCGGTGGTCCGAGCCGACAGTCTGCTCACCGGCCTGTTGATCGGCACCGGGACGATCGTTGCCGTGGGCATCGTCATGCTCGCGCTCGCCGGCACCCGATCGGCCACGATCCTCGCCGTACTGCTGAGTGCGGGCGCGCTGATCCGCGCCCGGCTGTACCCGATCGTCAAGCAGCGACTGACGTTCCTGGTCGCCGGCGTCGTCGGTGTGGCCGCCCTGCTCCTCGGGCCGCTGAGCTCCGGCGGCACGAATCCACTGACACCGGTAGTCCCGGTCAGTCTGCTCGTCGCGGCCGGCGCCGTCCTGTTCGGTCTGCGATACGCCGTCCGGCCGCCGACGCCGTACTTCGGGCGCGCCGCGGAGATCCTGGAACTACTGCTGGTCCTCGCGCTGGTGCCGGTGACCTGCGCGGTGCTCGGGCTTTACGGTCTGCTGCGCGGATGGGGCGGATGAGATGGCGACCCGCAAGGATCAACTGCAGTCGCACCAGTTCCTCGGGCAGCGGATGGTGTCCGCGCTGGTCACCAGGGACTCCGATCCGGAACAGCCTCCGTTCCGGCGCCCGCTGAACGCCGCGATCGGAAGTTTCGTGATCGCGTTCCTCGCCCTTGCCGTGGTGGCTGTCTACGGGCTCGTCGTGCCCGGCGGGAACAAGGCCTGGCAGAGCGGTGAGGTGGTAATCGTCGAGAAGGAGACCGGGACCCGCTACGTGTACCTGGACGGGCGGCTGCACCCGGTGACGAACTACGTCTCCGCGTTGCTTGCTCTGGGCAAGAACTCGGCCACCAAGCAGGTGTCGCGGAAATCGCTCGCGGAAACGGCGCGCGGTCCGCGGATCGGCATTCCGGACGCGCCGGACGCGCTGGCGCCGGCCAGCCGGTTGCTGACCGGCGGATGGACGCTCTGCTCGCAACCGATCCGGACGTCCGCGGGTGAAGCGGACAGCGAGTCGGTGCTGCTCGTCGGCTCCCGGCCCGGCACCGCCCAGCCGCTCGGCACGAAAGCGCTGCTGGTCGAGGTGATCGAGACCGGCGACCGGTATCTGATCAGCGACGGTCTAAGGCACCGGATCGACAAGTCGGACGCGGTCGCGGTCGGGCTGGCGCTCCGCACCGAGCCCTGGGCCCGGGTCGGCAGCGCGTTCGTCGCGGCGCTTCCGGAAGGCCGGCCGATCGCGCCGATCAAACCGGCCGGGATCGGTACGCCGTCGACCGCGATCCCGGACCGCCCGGCGACGAAGGTCGGTCAGCTGTTCGTGGTGAAGACCTCCGGCGGCGGACGGCAGTACTACCTCGCCGCGAAGACCCGGCCGGTGCCGATCTCCGAGCTGCAGTACGACATCCAGACCGCCTACCGGCCACTGGCCGCGGCGTACGGCGGTAAGGCGCCGGTCGCGATCGAGCTCGGCCTGCTGTCGGTCGGACGCTCCGATCCGCTTCCGGACTCGACCGGCGACAGCAGCGTGCCACGCAGCCGGCCCGAGTTCGCGGCTCCGAACGGCGGCAACGGGACGGTCTGCGCGACGTTCGCGCCCGGTAGTACCCGGCCGGTCGTCGCCATCGACGCCGTACTGCCCGCTCGGGACCCGATGATGATCACGCCGAAACGCGGACCGCGGGGTACCGCCCTCGCCGACCGGATCGTCGTCCCGCCCGGCACGGCCGCGGTCGTTGAGGCGATGCCGTCGGGTCGCGCACCGGCCGGAACGGTGGCACTGGTCACCGACCTGGGTCGTGCCTATCCGCTCGCCGACCCGAAGCTTCTCGACACCCTCGGGTACGCCGGCACGCGGCCGGTCCGACTGCCCGCGGACCTGGTCGCGCGGATCCCGCAAGGCCCGGGCCTGAGCCCGGCGAGCGCGATGACCGCCGCGCCCTGACGACCCCTGGACACAGCAGATGTCCCCGGCCGGAAGATCCGGCCGGGGACATTCTGTGTGCGTCTCCGATCAGGTGGCGAGGCGCGGAGTGGACGGCTTGACGTCGGTCTCCGGCTCGACCGACCACAGTTCCTCGTCGAGGATCTGCAGCGTCTCCGGCCGGTCGTGGTCCCGCTTGGCGGTCGACTTCGCCGCCGGGGCCGCGGGGAACATGGGCTGCTTGCCCGCCCGGCCGCGAAGCCGGTCCGGTACGCCGGGAGCCGGGCCGCCGGTGCGACTCCGTTCCCGGCCCGCCGGGCGGATCGCGCCCGTGCCGGGTTTGCCGCCGCGACCAGCACCGGCGCCTGCGGCCGCACCGCCCATCGGCGGCATCATCGGCGGCACGCCCGAGCCCGCTCCGGCGGCTCCACCGGCCGGTGCCGCGCCGGTCGAGCCGGGGAGTGCGGGCGCCTGGCCGACGGACGATGCGGTCTGCGCCTGCCCGCCGCCCTTGACCACGGACGGGATCTGCTGGTCACCGACGCCGAGCGGCTTGATGCCACCTAGCTTCGACCGTCCGGCGGCACCGAGGCCGGCACCGCCGATCCCACCGCCGGAGCCGATACCGGAACCGATACCGCGCCCGGCGCCGCCGCCGATGTACCCGCCGGCTCCGGATCCGAGCCCGTGCGAACCGACCGGGCTGAGCGGACCGATCGAGGTTGCGGGGGTGGCCGCGTGATCGATCGGCAGCAACGGCGCGATCGGCTTCAACGGCGTCGGCGTCGCCGACGGCAGCCCGGTCAGGCCCATACCGCCGGAGCCGCCAGGTGTGCCGACGCCTCCCGTGCCTTCCGCGCCTTCGCCGGCCCCGCCGGCACCCGCCTCGCCACCGGCAGCACCGCCGGCGCCACCGCCCGCCTCGTCACCACCCGGAGCCCCACCGGGAGTTCCACCAGGAGCCCCACCCGGGCTGCCGGCCGGCACACTTCCGGGCGTACCAGGACCAGTACCAGGGGTGCCTTCAGGACCAGCGTCACTGTGCGGCCCCTGCCAGCGCACCCGGTCGGCCATGCCGCGGGCCTGCTGGCCGATCATGACGTACTGCTGTCCGACCTGGTCCAGCCCCTGGCCGACGGTGATCAGATCCTGCTTGAGCCCGTCGAGCGGGTTGAATCCCCCTGTCGCCTCGGCGATCGCAAGGCCCTGCTCAGCGCCGGACTCCTTCATCAGCGTCTGCTGGACGCGTGCCTGCGCCGCGACCCGCGTGGCGTTGGCGGCCGCTGTGTTGATGTTCTGGATGACGACCGGAATTTGCCGCCCGAGACTCGCGCCGTTGACCCGCCCGCTCAACTCGTCGGCGCTGTCGGCGAGTGACTTGGCACTCTGCTCGGCAGCCTGCTCGAAGACCTTGGACTCCACCTTGCTCCGCCAACCGGTGAGCAACGAGGCCGCGGCCTGACGGAACTGCGTGTGCGTGGTGCTGAGTGCCTGCGAGGCTTTCGCGAACCGCTCCGGCAGCTTCTCCAGGCCGGGTGCGGTTTCGCGTTGCTCGCCGAGCGCCAGTTGCTCGAACTTCTCGGCCAGTGTGACGATGGCCGCGATGCCGGTGCCCACACCGGACGCCTCGGCGGCGTAGCTTGCCTGACCATCAGTTGGCTCGGCCATCAGTTCCCTCCTGTCGTCTCGCCGGCGTCGTTGATCACGCCGCCCAGGACCTGCGTGGACAGCTCCCGGTGGCGCTTGTACAGCTTGCCGACCTGCGAGCTGACGGATCCGTAGGCCCCGACTCCCTGCGCGGCCTCCGTCATCTTCTGCCCGGCGGTCGTCAGCGCCGTGTTGATGTCGTTGGCCATCTGCGTCCGGCCGGTGAAGACACCCGGCGTCACCGGTCCTGGCTGACCCATCTCGGCGCCCGCGGTTCCGAGTTCGCCGGACTGGCGCCGGTAGCTTCCCGCCGTCGTCTCGAAGTCGTCGGGGTTGTCGGAATCGAGATCTGCCATGTGCTGCTCCTTTCTGCTGTCGGTGTTCGTCCTGCGCCGTACGGCGGTCAGGTCTGGGGTGGAAGGGTGAGCTGGACCAGCTGCGCCGTACCCTGACGGCTGATCAGGCGGCCGCGGCCCGGAGGCAACGGCTGCGGGCGGACGCCGCCCAGCAACGGGCCTTCCTCGCGGCTGCCGGACAGCATCAGGCCCGGGGACGCGATGTCCCGGAGGCGAGCAAGGACCGGCTCGAAGAACCCGCGGCCGGCGCCACCGGTACGGCGGGCCACCACGAACCGCAGCCCGATGTCCGCGGCCTGCGGGATGAACGGCAGCAACGGCATCAGCGGATGCCCCTCGGTGGTGGCGACCAGGTCGTAGTCGTCGACGAGCACGTACAGGTCGGGCCCCTGCCACCATGAGCGGTCGCGGAGTTGTTCGGCGGTCACGTCCGGGCCGGGCATCCGCTGCGTCAGGACCGCACACACCTGCTCGACCAGAGTCTCGGTCGCATGGTGGTTGCTGCCGTAGCCGACCAGATGCTCGCCCTCGAAACCACCGAGCAGACTCCGCCGATGGTCGATCACCAGGATCCGGGCCTGGTCCGGTGTGTACGCCTCCTGGATCCGCCGGCCGAGGGTGCGCAGGAATCCGCTCTTCCCGGAGGCGGTGTCGCCGAGCACGATGAAGCACGGGTCGGCGGAGAAGTCGATCCGGACCGGGGAGAGGTCCCGTTCCGCGACGGCGACGGCAAGGCCACGTTCGGGATCGCTCTCGCCGTCGAGGCGGTCGGCGGGAACCTCGGCGGGCAGCAACAGGACCGGTGGCGCGGATTCGCCGGTCCAGGCCGCCGCGATCTGCTCGACGAGCCGCCCCAGGCCGTCAGCGGTCCGCTCGCCCTGGTCGGCGGCCAGCAGCGGCCGCGCCGACAGGAACTGATGCCGGCTGCCGGTGATGCCGCGCCCGGGTGCGTTCTCCGGGACCAGCAGCGCCGTGCGGCGGTCCAGGAAGGAGTCGATCGGATCGCCGATCTTCAGTTCCAGCTTGGTACCGCACAGGTCGCGGATGTTCATCCGGATGTCGAACCAGCGCGCCGCGCTGATGATCAGGTGCACGCCGTACGCGAGACCGCGGGTGGCGATGTCGCCGAGCAGAATCTCCAGATCCTCGAAGTCGTTGCGGATCGTCAGCCAGCCGTCGATCACCAGGAAGACGTCACCGTACGGCGACGGCGGGACGGTCCCGGCCTGCCGGCGCTCCCGGTACGCGGCCATCCCGTCGATGCCGAGCTCGGCGAACTCGCGCTCGCGCTGGGAGATCAGGTTCATCACCTCGGCGATCGTCCGTCGTACCGAGTTGGTGTCCTGCCGGCCGGCCAGCCCGCCGACGTGGGGCAGGCCGCGCAGACCGGTCAGTACGCCGCCGCCGAAGTCCAGGCAGTAGAACTGCGCCTCTTCCGGCGTGTGGGTGAGTGCCAGCGACATGATGGTTGCTGCGAGCAAGGAGCTCTTGCCGCTGTGCGGGCGGCCGACGACGGCGACGTGCCCACCGCCGCCGGACAGGTCCAGTTGCAGCGGGTCGCGTCGCTGTTCGAGCGGCCGGTCCACGATGCCGGCGCGGGCGGTCAGGCTCCCGGCCAGACGCGGCTCGCCCGCGGTGAGACCGCGGCCCGGCTCGACCCGGACCGGTCCGAGGACGTCGTCGAGGGCCGGTGACGCGTCGAGCGGCGGCAGCCAGATCTGGTGCGCGGCGTCGCCGCGGCCCGTCATCCGATCCACCAGGATGTCGAGCAACGTCTCGCCGACGCTCTCGTCGAACGGGTCCTCGGACTGCTGCTCCTCGTCGTCGGTGGCCACCGGCGGGGCGACGTACCCGCTGATGTAGTCGTGCAGGACCAGCGAGTTGCCGGGTGTCATCGGCAACTGCCCGGCCGTCGGCCGCCGGTGGACGCCGGAGACGTACGCGGCCCGGAACCGGTCGAGCTGCTCGGTACCGACCCGCAGGAACCCGTGACCAGGTGCCCTGGGCAACAAGAACGCGTCGTTCACGCCGAGGACGGTGCGGCTGTCCATGTCCGAGAACGTCCGCAGGCCGACCCGGTACGAGAGGTGCGCCTCGAGACCGCGCAGCCGGCCCTCGTCCAGGCGCTGGCTGGCCAGCAGGAGGTGCACGCCGAGCGATCGCCCGACCCGGCCGATCTGCACGAACATGTCGATGAAGTCCGGCCGGTCGCTCAGCAGTTCGCTGAACTCGTCACACACCACGAGCAGTGTCGGTACTTCGGGAAGCGGCGCGCCGGCCATGCGCGCCTTCTCGTAGTCCCGCAACGAGGCGAAGTTGCCCGCGGCCCGCAGCAGCTCCTGCCGGCGGATCAGCTCGCCGTTGATCGCGTCCGTCATCCGGTCGACCAGATGCAACTCGTCGGCCAGGTTGGTGATCACCGCGCTGGTGTGCGGGAGCTTCTCCAGTGTCGCGAACGTCGCGCCGCCCTTGTAGTCGATCAGCGCGAAGTTCAGCGAGCGCGGCGGGTGGGTGATGGCGAGGGCAAGCACCAGCGTGCGCAGCAGCTCGCTCTTGCCGGAGCCGGTGGCGCCGATCAGCAACCCGTGCGGCCCCATGCCTTCCTGGGCGGACTCCTTCAGGTCGATCTCGATCGGCAGCCCGTCGGCGCGCAGACCGAACCGCACCCGCAGCCGGTCGCGGCTGGGCCGCTGCACCCAGGTGACCGCGGGATCGAAATCGTACGGATCGCCGAGTTCGAGCAGCTCACCGAGTCCGAGGTCCGCGCTCAGCGGCTGGTCGCTCTGCGCGCCGGCGGTGAGCCGCAGCGGTGCGAGTTGGCGCGCCAGGCCCTCGGCCGCCGCCCGGGACAGTTCGTCGGCGCGGCCGAGCCCGGCCTCGTCGTCCATCGTCTCGCTGGTCAGCGTGCCGTCACTGCCGACGTCGAGCACGATCGCGCTCGCGTCGAGCGCCCGCGGCGGCAGGGTGGCGAGGTCCAGGACCGTGACGCCTTCCAGTCCGCGATCGGCCAGGAGGTGATCCGAGCCGCTGGTATCGCCCCCGGCGAGTACCACGACGACGTGCGGGCCGGCCGCCGTACCGCCGCTGTCCGGATCGAACCGCGGCCGGCCGGTGAGCAGGTCGTCCAGCATCGCCTCGATCGAGATGATCGTTGGAGCAACCAACCGTAGTGGCCCGAGCGCATCGGTGCGCTCCGGGTGCAGTGCGTGCGGCAGCCACTTCACCCAGTCCCAGTCCGCCTCCTGATCGTGGTCGGTGACGACGGCGATCCGCAGGTTGTCCGGCGCCTGCAGGGTGGCGAGCTGGGCGAGCATCGCGCGGACCAGGCCGCCCGCCCGCTCGCGGTCCCCGGTGAAGTGGATCCTCGCGAACCCGGTGATCGCGATCGCGATCGGCAGGTCCGGCACGGTCGCGTACGTCGAGACGAAGCGGCGCAAGGCCAGCGCGGACAGGGGTTCCAGGCGCTCCAGCGGCTGCGTGTCCGGAGGTACGACCGAGATCGCCGGTGCCTGCGGTCCGACCCCGATCCGGGTGATGCCGAAGTCCTCGTCGTCGCGGCGACGTTCCCAGAGCCGGTGACTGGCGGCCAGCGTCCACAGGCTCTCGGGCTCGGGGTGGTGGTACTGCAGGGCTGCGCGCTGGTTGCCGACCGATCTGGTCAGCCGGATCCGTTGCTGCGCCAGCTCCCGCAGGTACCGGCGCCGGGCGTGGCCCATCTCCGACTTGCCCGCCCCGGAGCGCATCAGCAGGCCGGCGAAGATCATGCCGACGATCGCGACGCCGAACAGCGCGAAGACCGCGATCCGCAGTCCACCGCCCAGGCTGCCGGAGAACGACAGCAGCATCGCGCCCATCATCGCCACCATGGGCAGCACCATCAGCAGTTGCGCCCACTGCCGGCCGCCCGGCTCGGGGACCTCGGGCGGCGCCTCCAGCAGCAGTTCGCCGCCCGGCACGTCCGGGCCGGGTCTGCGGTCCGGCCGCCGCACCACCATCGTCGCCATCACGATCACCTCTCCTGGGAATCCACGCCGATCGTGGCCCGTCCGGACGGGGTGCCGGCGCCGATGGCAGGAACGTGCCGCGCGGATCTCCGGCAGCGGTGCCGGCTCCTAGCGTGGATCGTCAGGCAATCCACGAGAGAAAGGAGTCTGCCGATGTCGATGCCCTTCATCGAAGGTGTCGGTAGCGACATCTACACCGGGTTCGGTGTGCAGTCCGACCAGTACGGCGACCAGTCGGACTTCAACCTGCGCCGCAGTGACGAGACGATCAACGCCGACCTGTACGACGCTCTGGGCGGCTCGCCGTACCTGGCCGCGGTGCAGAGCAACCAGGCGATCGGCGATATCACCCGGAAGAACATCGAACACGCGCGGCTGCAGGCCGACACCGGTATGGCCATCGGTACCCGGTTCGACGCGACCCGGGACCAGGCCGCCAGCACGCTGACGATCGGCGACGTGACGGCCTGACCCACCGGTCCGGCCATCTCATTGCAGCAGGCAACGAACAGGAAGGAAGCAGATGGACAACAGGCTGTTCATGAACTTCGGGAACTTCGAGCAGAACATCGGGCTCCAGAACGCCAACGCGGACGGCAAGGTCACCGAGGTCGGCGATCATGTGGCCAACGTCTCGCGGCTGGAGGTGAGCTGGCGCAGCGACGACTTCCGCGGTGCGCTCGAAGCCCTCCGCCAGCACGAGAACCGGGTCGTCGAAAACGCCCAGATCCAGCACGACCTGGCTCGCCGGGGCGGAGTCACGCTGGGCGACGGCATGGAGACGGCCAAGTTCTCCCAGGCCGCGGTCCAGGGCCTGATGGGGGCCTGACCGCGGACGAGCTGAACCGCACGACAAGAGCCCCGGCCGCCGGCCGGGGCTCTTCTGCGTGTGCGCTAGGAGAAGAGATGTTCCGGCAGGGCGTCGGTCGGCGATTCCGTACGGCGGATGTTCGAGCGACCGGCCGCCCAGCGGCGTCGCCGTCCTGCCGCCAGCACGCCCGCAATGAGCAGCAGCACCAGAGCCGCGCCGACCGCGATCCCGGTCAGGCCGCGCGCTTCGAGTGCCGCCGTACGCCACCAGGCCTTCACGGCGAGCTGTTGCTGGTCCGGTGGTACGTGGGCTGCGGCCGGTACGGCGACGGCTTTGCTGGTCATCCCCTCGGTCACGGCGCGGTACGGGTCCACGATGCCGGCGCCGTACTCCCAACTGCCCTTGCCGCCGCGGGCCGGTGATGCGGTCGCCTGGAGGCGCTGGATCACCTGTGCGGCGGTCAGTTTCGGCCACGCCGACCGGACCAGTGCGGCCGCGGCCGAGACGAACGGTACGGCGAAGCTCGTCCCGCTGACGTACGCGTGACCGGTACGGCGGGTCGCGGCCAGCACGCCGTCACCCGGGCCGACGAGGTCGACGTACGGACCGATCTGGGAGGCTCCGAGCCGTGCGCCGTTGATGTCGATCGCGCCGACGCCGAGCACGCCGGCGTACGCGGCCGGGTACGACGGCAGCACGCCCGACCCGTCCGACTGGCTGTTCCCGACGGCCGCGACCACGACGACGTCCTTGCGCACCGCGTACGCGATCGCCTTCCGGACGGCGGCCTCGTTCCGGTCGCTGGTCATCGACAGGTTGATCACCTTCGCGCCCTGGTCGACGGCGTACACGATGCCGCGGGCAAGGACTCCCGGGTCGATGACCTGGCCGGTGTTCGAGTCGGTGGACTCGCGATCGGTGACCCGGACCGGCAGGATCCGGACGCCCGGTGCGATCCCGTGGAAGCCGATGCCGGTCGCCGGGTCGGCGGCGATGATGCTCGCGACGCCGGTGCCGTGCGAGATGCAGTCGTAGTTCCCGGGCAGCCGCCCGACCAGGAAGAAGTCGCGTCCGGGCAGCACCTTCCCGGTCCGCCGGAGCTGCGGATGGTCGGCGTCGACGCCCGAGTCGATCACCGCGACCGTCACGCCGGAGCCGGTGCTGTGCGGCCACGCCCGCTCGGCGCCGAGCAGATCCTGGGCCCAGGGCAACGGCCGCACGGCCGGACGCCCGGGCTCCGGATTGGTGCAGGCGCCGCGCGGCGGGGCCGCGGCAGCCGTCGTCGGCAGGCAGGTCGCGGCCAGGCTCGTCGCGATCACCGCAGCGAGGCCGGCGAGCCGCCGGCCGGTCCCACGTCCTCGTCCGTCCACCCCCCGATCCTTTCCGGCAGCGGACCTGGCGCCGGCGCGCTGGCCGGAACAGGACAGCGCGCGAGAACGGTCGCCGGCGGACCCGAAGGTTGGTGAACGCAGCGGGCCCAACGGAAGGAGCGTCATGGGGACAGGGATCGGGCGGCTGGCCGACGTCCAGCGACTGGAGAACGAGGTCCGGCAGGCCCAGCAGGCGGTCGATGCGGCCACCGGAACCGCGGAGGCCGGTGAACAGCTGATCGAGGCCACCGTGACGGGGAACGGCGAACTCCGCGAGCTGGTCCTCGATCCGCGCGTGTACCGCGAGTTCGCGCCGGAGGTGCTGGCCGCGGAGATCGTCACCGCCGTGAACGAGGCCCGCGCGGCCGCCCACCAGAACGCCCTCGACGCCTGGATCGAGATCCTGCCGGCGGACGCCGGGGACGACGTCACCTTCGAGCCGATGCTGGCCGAACTGCGCCGGATGCGGGAGACGGTCGCTGACGGAGGCCTGCGATGAGCCCGGCCGGCGATCTGGACATGGAGGCCGGGCCGACCTCGCAGGCGCTGGCCGGGATCGAACAGCCCATCGACGGCTGGGGTACGGCGTGGCCGGCGAAGCTGGCCGCGATCCACGCGGCGGAGCGCGCCGCGAGCACCGGATTCGACGACATCAGCGTCGCGTTCCGGGACGGGTACAACAAGGTCGAGCCGGACCTGAGCACCCGGGCGAGCGCGCTCGCCCCGCGCGTGAAGCTGGCGGTCGGGACCGGTCGCCGGATCCTCCGACGGTACGGCGTGACGTTCCAGAACGCCGCCGACAACCTGAACCTGCACTGAGACCGGACGCCGCCGGTGATCCCCGAACCCGACACGATCCTGTGGCCGCCGCTGCGCAAGGCGATCGACACCACGTTCCCGATCTGGGTCGACGAGGACGCCGCGTTCGAGCTGCGGGACCTGTGGAAGAGCGCTGCCGACGACCTCCAGACGGCCGTCACCCAGGCGAGTGCGGCGAACGGGCAGCTGCCCGGTGTCTGGCGGGATCCGCAGGGTATCGGGTTCCACCAGAAGATCGACCAGCTGCTCAACTCGCCGTACACCGGGACCGCCGAGCTGATCACGGCGATGCGGGAACTGTCGGCGATGGCGGGCGAGTACGGCCGGCAGATCGTCTGGGTGAAGGACCAGATCTACGCCGAACTGGCCGCGAACGTGATCGCGTTCGCGCTGAGCTTCGGGCTGCCGCCGGGGATCGGTGACTTCGTCCGCGCTCGCATCATCACCGGGATGGCGGGCCGGATCGCTACGTTCATCGCCGGCCGGGTCGCGCAGATGGCGGCCTTCGCGAGCCGCATCGGCCGGCTGACACCGGCGATCGTGAAGGAGACCGCCTGGGAGATGATCGAGGAGCCGGCGATCAACATCGGCGCCAACGTGATCGACATCTGGCGCGGACAGCGCGACAGCATCAGCTGGCGCGACACTGTCATCGCCGGTACGGCGGGTGGGGTCGGATCGATCGGGTCACGCGTGCTCGCCCCGGTCGGCTGGGTCGCGTCGGTTCCCGCCCGGGTGGCGTTCCGGTCGCCGGGCCGGCTCCGGGACGCGGCGATCAAAGGCTCGTCCGGCTTCGTCGTCAACGGCATCACGTCGCCGGTGTCCGGGACGTTCGTCCAAGCTGTTGCCGACGGCAAGAATCCGTGGACGCAGGACTACGGCAAGGCGCTCGTCGAACAGGGGCTCGGTGCCGGAACGCTGGCCGGCATGCGGATCGGTGCACATGAGCTCGGGCACGCGCTCGCCGGCAATCACAGCCAGACCCAAGCAGGTACGACGGACACCGGCAAGCCCACCGGCACCGCCGAGGGGCCGGCCGACAACCCTCCCGACGGGCCACCGCCCAACACCCCCGCCGAGGCCACCGGGAACTCGACATCGCCCTCCACCTCGGCGGCCGGACAGACCGCCACCGCCCAACAGACCGCCACCGCCCAACAGACCGCCACCGGCACCGACCCGTCGGCCGCCGCCGCGACGGACACCAGCCAGGCCGTCGATCAGTCCTCGGCCAAGGCCGACCAACCGTCCGCCCAAGCCGGCACCGACCAGTCCGGAGGCCAGTCCCTCGCCGGGACCCACCCGCCGCTAACAACGGCCGCAGCCGGACCTCCCGCGGCGACGCATGCACCCCCCACTGCCGCTCCCACCTCTACTCCGGACGTCACCAGCACCCCACCCGCACCCTCCGCGGCATCCACTCCCACGACCGCGCCCGCCGCATCCACGAACCAGCCGGCCTCGGCCCCAACCACCGCCACCAACCCCAACGCATCCGCCCAGCACCAGACCCCCGCCCAGAACCACCCGGCACCGAACCAATCCGCTCCGAATCAGTCCGTGCAGAACCAGCCGGGGCAGAACCAGTCCGCGCAGAACCAGCCGGGGCAGAACCAGTCTGCGCAGAGCCAGAATGGTCAGGGGCAGGCGGCCCAGAACCAGGTCGGGCGGGGCGAGTCCGCCGCCAGACCCGGCAACAGCCCATCGCAGCAAAACGCCGTACCCGAGGGCAAGAAGACCGGCTCACAGGACACGGCAGACGACGCGCCAACCACAGACACGACCGACGCGACCGACGCGACCGACCCGGTCGGCTCCGGGCGTGGGGAGGGTGGGCAGTCGGAGGTGCAGGGAGTGGGGCCAGTGCTGTTGGCAGGGTCGGCTGTCTCGGCGTCTGAGGCGAACACTGCGAGCGAGGCAACCACACGTCCACAACCACGCGAAGAGACAGCGCCGTCCGAGCCGGCGCTGCCAGTTCTGACCCGAGTGGACGGGCCGCCGGCCGAGGGGTCCGCGTCGAAGGGGAGTCCGGTGGGGCCGCGGTTGTTCCGCCCGGTGGAGGAGGCGGGTGAGGACTTCGGGCGGGTCGATCCGGATGCCTATGCGGCGCTCCGGGAATACGCGGACTCGCTTGTGCGGAAGGGATTCGAGGTTTCGCTGCGGGCGGTTCGGGTGCCTGGGTCGGCGGCGGGCGTGGTGCTCGAGGTTACGGCGGTGGACGGGACGACGGAGACGATCACCGGTACAGCCTGGGACGTTCTCGATCAGGTGAGTCCGATCCCGCCTGTGGTGGTCGACGCGGCGGCCGTCGCGGCTGCGGGCTCGGTTGCGGGTGCTGCCCAGCAGGAGCTGGTGAAGCAGCTGAACGAGCGGGCCGCCGACGGCTCGCTGACTGCGCTCGCCGGCAGGATGCGCAAGGCGTTCTACCAGGTCGGGCCGGACAGCAGGCCGCGGATCGGGATCCTGTCGCGGCGCGCTGGACGAACCGAGGCCGCGCCGGATCGCACGTTCAAGGTCCGGTTCGGCGACCAGGACCTGTCGGTGCGACTGCCCTGGGTCGAACAGCGGTCAATCGACAACCAGGAGGCCGGCCGGAACCACCGCCGTACCGATCTCGCACTCGCCGCGGTGATCGACGGTCACCCGATCGGCAGGGCCCGCGTCGACCTCTCCGACCCGATACTGGATGTCTCGCAGGCGGTACTGGACTCGCTGACAGCCACTGTCGAGGCCTGGCAGGACGGCGCATTCCACGTAGGACCGGAGCAGGTCGGCGACGAGTTCGCCCGGACCATCGAAGGCTGGCTGGCCGCCAGGCACGCCGGCGACCGTGTCTTCCGCGTGTACCTGACGCTGTCCGGCCGCGGCGGCTTCGACCAGATCTACGTCCGGCTGAGTGCCGACGGGACGGTGACCGGCTTCGCGGTCGTCGAGGCGAAAGGACCGAACGCGGACCTCGGCGCCGGCCTCGGTACCGACGGCGAAACCCGCTACGCGCAAGGCCACTGGGACTATGTGCGTGAACTCCTCGCGCAGTTGAGCGATCCGGCCCGCGAGGATCGTGCCGGGGTGCTGACGGCGGAGATCGTGGAGGTCCACACCTCGGCGGAGGAGCGCGCCGACCAGTACGCATCCCGTACGGTCGCCGAAACCGAGCACCGCATCGCCGAGTTGCGCGAGGCGTACGCCGAACACATGGCCGACGAAGCCGTCGCCGACCGGGAACTGTCCCACCGCGAGGCGCAAGTGCTTGCCAAGAAGGCGGCCCGCGACGCCGGCCTGACGGTCAAGGACGCGAAGAACGCGGGCTCGGCCGCCTATCGGGAGGCGAAGAACGCGACGCGCGAAGCGGCTCGTGCGAAGGCTCTGGAGGAGTTCGCGCGGCGCGACCTGGGCACCGTCGTGGAGGCTCTGGAAGCCCACGCCGCCGACCTCACCCGGAAGGAACCAGCCGCCCCGAACCCTCGGCCGAATGCAGCGAACGACGCGTGGAAGAAGTACGTGGACAGCGCGTGGAACGCGGGAAAGGCAAGGGCGCTGGCCGATTGGGCCGCCCGCAATACGGAGACCGTACGCGAGTTCCTGGCCGATCCCGACGCTGCCCGGCGAGCGTGGTACGACGCCGCGTACGAGGCCGCCTCCGCCGACGACGGAAACGCCGGTCCACGGACCAGGGTCCCGCTCAAGCCGGAGATCCGGACGCCTTTCCAGGACAGCGCCGCGCTGGCCGCCGCGCTCCTGCCTTTCCTGGACAACGGTTCGCTCGAGTACTTCGTCGTACGCGCCCTGATCGCTGCGGACGAGAGCGGTGTCGCTCGGCCGCAAGGGATCGAGATCACCGAGTACTCGATGGACCCGAACCGTACGGCCCAGCACGATCACACCGGCGGGCGGCGGATCAACCAGGAAGCTGTTGATCGCGGCGATGGGCTGGAGCGTACGGCGGGGACGGTCGAGGAGGTCGCGGCCGCGGCCGGTGTGGATCTGAGCGAGATCGATGTCGTTGTTCTCGACGACGCGGCCGATTACGCGTACCTCGACGACACGGGGGCGATGGCGAGTGCGCAGCAGTTGGACGACGGTACGGTCCGGGTCCTGCTCGGCCCTGCGAGTTTTGCCGACCGGGAGACGCTGGCGAAGACGCTGGCGCACGAGAAGACCCATGCGGACCAGTTCCGGGCCGGCCGGGTCGCCGACGGCAACGTGCCGGAGATGGAGCGCGAGGCGCACGCCAGTGAGGCGGCCGCGGTAGAAAGGTTGCGAGCACATGACCAGGTTCACGATCGAAGCGACGTACGACCTGCCGAGCCGGCCCGGCATCGTGACCCCTGGGAGGATCCACGACGGGGCGGTCCGGGCCGGCATGGTCCTCCGGATCGAGGGCACGAACCGGGACGTGCGGATCCGGGGCGTCGAACTGAGCTGTTCCGCCGGGACGACCCGGACGGCGCTGCTGATGGACCGCGAACACGCCCCGATGCTCCGGCCGGGGACGGTTCTCGTCAGTCCGGCCTGAGCCCGGACAGGCCCGGTACGCCGAAGCGCAACGAGGTCCTCGTCGGCGGAGACGGCGAGGTGACCGTCCGAATTCGCAGCCTCGGGTCGCCGCGTCCCACGTCCGCCGGTGGTGTGCGTCGACTGGTTGTCGAGGCGATGCTGGCGGGTTGGGGTGGCTTCCGGGGCACGGGCGAGGGTGTATTCCCGGCGGACGCGCGGGTGCCGTGGGAGGACTTCGTACGGCTCGAGGAGGCGGTCGACTCCGCCGTACGGCGCGGTCTCGAGGTCGACCTGACCCTCGTGATGAACCCGGAAACGAAGTGGCTGGAGGCAACTGCCCACGTCACCGACCCGGTCACCGACGAGAGCGTCACCTACCGCCGAGCACCCGTCGCCGAGATCGCCAACCGCCTCCACCCAACCGTCGCCCGCACCGCCGACCCGACCCAACCCCCACCACCCACCCCACTCGGGGCCGTGGGGGACAGCGTTCGTATTGGTGTTACTGAGCATGGACTGTCGGCAGTGTTGCCGGCTGAGCTTGTCGGCGATCCGGAGGCGTTGGCCCAGCTCGAGGCGCGGTGGGTCGCGCTCGTGCGGGCCGGCTACCAAGTCGAGGTCACGGTGACGAAGGTTGCCGGTCGGCATGCCGTGGTTGATGCGTTGGAGTTCACGGTTGCGGTGACGGATCCGCACAGCAGCGTGGCGGCTGAGGCGCGGGACGTGTACGGGCCGGCCGGCGTACGGGCGCTTGTCGAGCAGATGATCACCGAACAGCAGTCCCCAGGAGGGCGCCACCGCCAGCCCGACGGCGCGCCGACCGAAGACGGGCCGAGGTATCTCACGCCAGCGGCGTTCGATCCGACGGGCGGTCCGGTGGTGGGGGAGGTGCGGCCCAACGACTCGGCGAACCGGGCCAGGTGGAGTTTCGGTACGCCGGGACGCGCCGACGAGGTCGTACTGGAGCTGCACGAAGTCCGCCCGCCTGAACGCCTGCTGAACCCTGGGGGGAAGTCGGAGGCCCTGCCCCGGATCCCGCTCGACTGGGCGTTCGCGCGCGGTCGGGCCCGTGGTCTGATTCCGCCGGGCGTGCGGATCTCGGAGCAGGAGTTCGCGGCGTTGGAGCAACGCGTGCAGCGACTGATCGCGGACGGGCACGTTGTGAGCGTTCGGCTGCGGGTCCTGAACGGGCGGCTGGTCGTCGACGCGTACGTGCGGGAAACGGCGACCGGGCGCAGCGCGCTACACGAGGATCTGTCGCTCCCGGACCTGGTCGTTGCCCTGGACGACCAGGTGCTGGCAGCGCCGCCCGGAGTCGCTGAGGTCGCCGTACGCGCCGCTGCCGCGAACCTCGGCGCGATCCACCTCCAGGACGGCAGTCTCCGCGTGGCGACGGCCGATGGGCGGCAGGTGGTGATCCCCGCGGAGGTCCTCGCTCGCATCACCGCCGAGCTCGGTCAACCGGGAGCCACCCAGGAGGCCCTCGACGCCGAAGCAATACGCCGAGTTGGTGAGCACCTCGGCGTGGTGAACCCTGGACGTGCCGCGCGGTCTCCCGCGGACGTCCTTCGTGCCGCAGCCCACCGCGTAGCCGCCGCCGAAATCACCCGCCGCGCCCAGGAGCTGTCCGGTGGGCACCAGAACGAGCAGCCGCACAGGACGCAGGAGGGCAGCCCACGTGCCGATGGTGGGCGAGGGTTTGCCGCGCGGGCACTGGCGGCCCTCGAGAGTGTGCTCGGCTCGGATCTGGGTGGGTTGACTGTTGGGGATCCTTCTGTGGTGGGGCAGTTGGTTGTGGTTGATATGCAGCACTTCCGGGTCAGGGTGGGGCGTGTGCGGCGGGGGAAGGCGGCGTCGACCGAGGTGCGGGCGGGGACTGCGCAGGATCCGCATGTTGTGACGTTCGCGGCGGGTGTTGCGGACAGCCAGTTGGCTCGCGTCTGGGTGCATCAGCTCAGCCACACGCTGCAGGAATTGCGAGCGCCGGAAGGCGGACCGCTGCGTCGGCTGTGGAGCCGCCTCACCGGCACCGGGCGGAATGCCTGGGTCGACGCCAAGTTCAACGAGTTCCGCCACCTCCAGCGCCAGTGGACGAGGGGCGACCGGCCCGAACTTCGGCAAGACATCGAAAGGCTTGTCAATGCGATCCGTAAACGCGGCCACGTCCCGCCGACCCTGCCGTGGAACACGCCGATCCCGCTCGACGCGCGGGCGGACCTGAAGGCCGCGATCACCCGGCAGCTCGTCGGCCTCGACGAGACCATCGCATCTCTCCACGCTCTGATCGCCAGTAAGGACTCGGCCGCCGAGGAAGCGATCGACGCAGCCCGCAAGGAGGCCGAAAAGCGCCGTCAAGTTGCCAAGGACGACGGAGCGATCGCACGCCGTCGCGCGGCCGAGGCCGAGGGACGAAAGCAGATCGAGCTCGCCTACTGGCATCGTCAGATCGCCGCCCAGTACAAGCAGGCACTTGCCAAAGTGACCGCAGCACGCGCGGGCTACGCTCAACTCCTTCAGAGCGCCGCAAATGCCACGCCACGTCACCTCGTCGCCGAAGCGCACAAGTCCGCTGCCGAGGTCGCGGCGTACCAGACAGCGCTGGAGAACCTCGCCCCGCCGATCCCCGCGCTGCCGAGCATGCAGCCGACCGGTCGTCTCCCGCACCTCACCGCGCTCACCGAACGTATCAACGCCGCCTTGGTGGCGAACGGCATCGACCAAACGTTCACGGCCGACGAGCTGCAGCAGTTGCTCGGTGCGGAGTTCGGACGCATCCTGACCGACGACGGCGTCGTACTGCGCGTCGGTAGCAAACACCCCGCCGACCTCCGCATCAAACTCAGCGTCGACGAGCTGGTCGAGGTCCGCGATCCGAAGGTCAAGGCCTCGGAGATCATCAACGGCCTGTTCCCGCAGGGCGGCCGGCGTCTCGCCACGGCTGCGACGTCCCGCTTCGATGCGGCGATCACGGTGCCGTTGACGGCGCTCCTGAAGGTCCTCGGCGCGGTCATCCGCCAGCCCTGGCTCAGCGACCTCACGCTCAAGGTCGAGGTCGGCGGCGGACGCACCCGCGCCGTCACCGGGAACGCCGCCGAGTACGCCCAGACCGGCGCGGTCGAGGACAATCGCGGCGAGTCCGTCCTCTATACAGGCAAGGCGTCCTGGCAACTCGACGTGCGCACCGACCGGAGGTGGTCGGCCACCGAGACGGTTGCTGAGGGCAACCCGGAGGATGCGACCGAGCTCCGTGCCTGGGTGTCGCACGCGTATACCGTCGACCCTGCCCAGGAGACGCGGCGACTCGATCACGCGAACGGTCTGCTGCCCGCGCACCTCCTGACCTCGATCACCGGGCTGGAGCAGCTCACCGACGACGTGATCGAGTCGAACGAGGACCGCCTTGCCAAGCTCGGCTCCGGCCGCACGCAGGTCGAGGAACAGTTGCACGCGGTCCTGAACAACGATCTCCCGAGCCGGTTGGCCGAGTCCACCGACCATCCCGTACTGCGGCCGCTGACCGTGGACGGAAAACCGGTCGGGCATGTCGAGGTCACGACCCGGATCCGCTACGAGCAGGTCGAGCTGGTTGGCGCGCAAAGCACGACCCACTGGCAGGAGTCGGTCCGGATCGGCTTCAGTACCACCAGTGCGCAGCAGTCCTTCGGCGCCTCGGCATCGGTGTCCGCGAAGGCCGGGTACGACGGGGCCGCGGTGCACGACATCGACCCGGACGGCACCGATGTCGGCCCGACCGTGAGCGGCGGTCGTACGGCGACGCGGTCGGAGGCCCTGTCCGGCGGGGGTACGTCGATCCACGTCGGCGTACACCGCTTCACCGGGCCGACCCAGGCCTACAGCATGGTGCTGTCGCACGTCGTGAAAGTCGTTCTGGACGGCAAGGCGGCGACCACGCCCCGGGACAGCACGGTCGTGGCACGGGTGCGGGTCAAGGACGCGTACCGGTACGGGCTGCCGGTCGATCGCAGCGCGGTGCACAACGGCGGGCAGATCGTCGACGGAGAGGTCGACCCGAATGCCGTCGTACCCGGCCGGAAACTGGAGTTTCCTGCGTGGGCCAAGGACGCCGCCGGCCGGCTCAACACGGCCGGGCCGTGGAACGTGCAGGCCGTCACCGGTGGGAAGGCGGCCTTCGAGGCGATCATGGCGCGGCTGGCCGGTCGCGGATTCGTACCGCCGCTGGACCGCAACGGAAGTCCGGACCTCACCAAGCTCTCGACCGATCCGATGGAGCGGCACTCGCAGCTGCTCAACCTCGAAGAGCTGCGCGAACAACTGTCGACCGAGCGCCTGGAGGCCGGGTACGACATCGCTGTCCGGGACGGGATCCTGATCACGCTCACCCGGGCGCGGACCAGGCAGCCGACGGAAAACGTTGTACTTCGGATCGGCATCGAGCCGCACGCCTCGAGACCGCTCGGCGTCACCGACCACGAGTCCGTCGTACTGCTCAACATCGGCTCCGAGACCGCCGGCCGGACCTCGTCGCGGTCGAAGGTCTGGCCGTGGCGGGCCGATCCGCTGTCGATGAGCTCGACGTCCGGCCTCGACGGAAAGGCAGCGCTTTCCTACGGCCGGCAGGCGCTCGGTAGCGTCCTCGCCTGGTTCACCGGCGGCACCGTCAACCAGGTCACGCAGGTCGAGAGCACGTCGCCGGTCGCGGTCTTCGCGGTGCAGCACACGCTTTCCGTCGCGGAGGGCGAAGAGACGTTCTACACCAGTTCGCCGAGCGAGACCGCGCACATCCTGATCGACAGCGACCTCCTGCCGTACGACGACGCGCTGCCGCCGACCCCGCCCACGGGACCCGTGCGACCGTCCGTTCTCCAGCGGATGACCTTGCTCGCGCTCGGTGCTACGGAGTTCACCGCGAAGTTGCCCAAGGCAATCAGGAACGAGGCGACCGCGCTCCAGCAGCTCGGAGTCTTCCTCAATCCGCGGAACCTGCTCGCCCACCCGGAATGGATCGGCACCGGCTACCGCACCACCCTTCTGGTGCCCGGCATCGGTGGGATCTCGAGACGGATCGCGGTCTCGCTCACCTGCCGGTTGCAGAACCCGCAGCTGGTAGCCGTGACCGAAGGCGTCAGCGGCGACATCAACCTCGCGCTCGGAAACCACGGCTCGGGAACCGGACGCCCGTACGGCGGGAGCACCCAAGCGTCCGCTGGGGTTTCCGAGAATTCGGCCGGTGGCGGGTTCAACGCGTCACTCGGAACCAGCGGCTCCACGGGCCGGACCGATCAGGACATCTGGGGCGTCGAGCGACTGACGATCGAGACCGGGCGGCACTACGTCTTCACCGCCGACGCCGAGGTGTCGCTTACGGTGGGCAACCATCAGCCGACGGAGTCGAAGGTCGGCACCGTCTTCCAGCTCGCCGAGCGGGAAGCGCTCCGGTTCTACGCGCAGAACGAACTCGCGCTGCCGCTGCAGCAGGTCGCCGACGCCGTAGAACGTTTTCTGCACGGGCACCTGAAGCTCGACCGCCGGGCCGCGACCGGTGTGGTACGTCGCTACCGTGCGGAACTCGCCGCAGCCCGCGGACGTGGGACGCCCGTACCCGCGCTGTCCGCCGATCACACCGCGCAGGCTCTCGCCGCGAAGCTCCGTCCGAGCCCGCGACCGCAGCCGGGGACTCCCGAGCAGCGGTTGGCCGAGATCCTCCGCGATCAGCCGCCGCCCCGGATCGACCTGCCGGAGCACTACCGGCAGCACCTCGGGTTCAGCCTGATCGAGAGCACGGAGCTCGACGGGAACCACGAGCTACTGGCCGAGGTGTACGACGTACTGCGCAGTGAGTTCGATCTCGATCCGGCGCAGGACCTGGCGTTGGCTCAGGCGCTGTTCGTCGACCTCGCCGGGAAGCGGTGGTGGGGGCGGCTGGAGGACATGCTCGGGCGCAGCGGGTTCGCGCGGACCTATCCGGTGGGGCGTCCGGGACGACTGTCGGCGGAGCAGGTGACGCTGCGGATCCGGGCCGAGTTCGCCGACGAGGCGGAGAGGTTGGGCGAGGCGAAGGATGTCGTCGGGATCGTGCAGCGGTACCTGTACGGCGATCGGAGCCGGTCGCGGAGCAGCGGGCGGTCGACCGGCCTCGGGGCGGACGGTTCGGTCGATCCCACGCGGTCGGGGTCGGCGAGCACGGATCGGAGCGAGGGTACGTCGACGAGCGCCGGCGATCAGGTGACGCGGTTGGAACGGATCGCCGGGTTCGACGGGATGACGCGGGTCGGGCGGCGGATGCGGTTGCGGATCGAGGTGGAGCACGACGTGGCGGCGCCGACGCGGACTCCGCTCGGGCAGCGGTTGTCGCCACGGTTGTCGGTGACGCGGACGGCCCGGGAGCTGACCGGGAAGGTCGTGCAGCTGATGCCGACCGCTGCGATCGGGCGGAAGGTGCCGTCGGTGCCGGTTGTGCCGGGGGAGGTGGAGTTGCCGTCGATGTACCACGTCGAGGGTGTCGGGCCTGTTGACGGTCGGGCCGATCTGTTCGACGTGGTCGTCGACGAGTTGGCGGACGAGGAGCTGCTCGGGGTTGACGGCGTACGGGCGCAGCTCGCCGGACTCGAGAACAAGCTGTCGGCTTCGGCGCTGAACGCACAGTTCAGCCGGATGGCGTCGGAGGAGGGGTTCACCCTTGCTCCGTTGGAGGTTCCTGGTTCGAAGCAGGACACGGTCGAAGTGACGATTCGCGCGCGGGTTTCCACTGTCGAGGTCGTTTCGGCGCCGTTCGCCGGGGAGCTGGGTGAGGTCAACCGGCACCAGGAGACGGCCTCCACCACGACGACGACGGGCCGGATGCTCCCGGTCGCTGGGTCCGGGACGTACGCCGCTGTGGGCGCCGGCATCGGCGACCAGGTGTCGGACGCCACGACGGACCTCCGCGGCGCCCGCACCGAACGCAGCCACTTCGAGAAAGGCAACCTCGTCACGGTCCGCGTCCGGGTCGCCTACGACCTCACCATCACCCGCACCCACCACACCCCAACCGGCACCACCCGCCAACGCTCCATCAACCACGTCCCCGCCGCCACCACCGGCCGCGCCTACCTGACCCTCCACGAATCCGACCACCAGAACCTCGTCCCACCCACTCCACCAACCCCACCAACTCCACCAAGCCCACCCACGCCGACCCCACCAACCCAGCCCACCGTTCCGGTGCCGCCGGACCCTCCCACCGTGCCGATGCCGCCAACTCCTCCCTCCGCGCCGGCGAGTGTGGAGGACGGGAACGTTGAGGCGGGTGTGGTGTCTTCGCGGTGGCAGCCCATTCATACCGGGGCTTCTACGTTGCTGGCGTTTCAGCGGGCTCGGCGGTTGGCCGAGGAACGATGGAAAGCGGAATGATGTTGCCTGTAGCAAGAACTCGTGACGAGGCCCGGCTCTACCTCGATCTGACCCCGTGCGCCTGCGGCGAAGTGGACGCGGACTGGCAGCACGCAACCGGTCTGCTCGACGGCGAGCTGGTCAGCGTGTACGACGCGACCTGCCCGAACTGCGACGCCGAACGCGAGTACACCTTCGGCCTCCCCGAGCACGAGACCGCCGCCGAGTTCCCCAACTTCGGTGGGCCCGAGCCGTCACAGCTCATCGACCCGGGCCGCTGGATGGCGCTGGCCGATCACCTGGCCGGCAACCTCCCCGCCGACGACCCGGGAACAGTCACCCACGCCCTGCAGTTCGCTGCCGCCGCAGTCGCCGAGGTCATCAAGTTCATTCCCCCGGGTGAAACCGCCGTACCAGCCGACGCCTTCTGGACCCCCGAAGGTCGAGCCGCCTACGAAGCCGACCCGGGCCGCTTCCACCGCACTCGCCTCGGGATCACCCAACAGACCTACCGCACCACCTGAACCGTTGGCATGAAGCGGTCAACGGCCGATGCCGGCGCGCGCCCGTCGTCACGCTGTGGGGAAGGCGAGCTGAGGAGACGTCATGAGTGCCAGTCCGTACGTACCGCCGAGTCGGAGTGGAGCGATACCGACAGGCCGCTTCCGGCAGAATCACAACCTCGGGATCGCGGCGTCGGTGGCGGTGGGAGTTGTCGTCCCCGCAAGCGCCTTCACCTCGTACACCGACCTACACCTCGCCGCGGCGGTTCGGGATTACGCGTACACCGGCGGCGACGTGGCGGCGCTCAACGACGCGGACCGGCTGAGCCGCCTGGGCTCACTGGCCAATCTGGTGCTGTTTCTGGTGGCAGGCGTCCTGGTCATCGTCTGGCTGTGGCGGGCGCGGGCGAACGCGCAGTTCTTCTGCGATGCGCCGCACCGCCACCGCCGGGGCTGGGTCATCGGTGGCTGGATGGTTCCGATCATCAGCCTCTGGTTCCCCGTGCAGGTCGTCGACGACGTCGTCCGCGCGAGCAGTCCGTACGTCTGGCCGCGGGACGGTTCGCTTCAGGCTGCCCCACCGGCCAAGGTCGTCCGCAGGTGGTGGGGCACGTATCTGGGGATGAATCTGACCAGCCTGTTCGCGACCACCCAGCAGTCCAACGGGTTGGCCGCCCCGAGCGCCTCGGCAGCTCTGCGCGGTCTTGACACTGGAGCGTCTCTGTCGATCGTCAGCACCGTCCTGGCTGTTCTGTCGGCGATCTTCATGATCCAGTTGATCGCGCTCGTCGATCGCCTGCAGAGTTCGCGGCCGCCGATTCCGTGGTGGCAGACGCCGCTCAACCCGCCCGTCCCAGGGCCTGCGCCCTGGTGAGGAATGCGAACTGAGCCGTCTTGGTGCTGCCGTCCGGTTGGGTGATCTTGGCCTCGGGACCGAGGGTGAATCCGCTGCGTCGGAACCGGTCGATCGCCCGGGTGTTGCGTACGTCGGGCTCGACCACGATCCGCGGATTTCCGAGTTCCTCGAAGACGAATTGGGCGAGTGCGTCGACCAGTTGCCCCGTGAACCCGCTCCGCGTTTCGCCGGGTGCGATCAGCAGATGTACGCCGAGATCGCCCGCCGCGACGTCGTACGCGGAACCCGCGGGATCCGCCTGCGGGTCGTAGGTCTGCAGGAGAGCGACCGGTACGTCGTCCAGCCGCACGACGTACACGTGATGCGTCGGCACCGAGTCCAGGAACTGGTACGTGGCCGCGATCTCGTCCCGCGACAACGCGGCCATACCCCAGAACGCCGCCCGCTCCGCCGTCACCCACTCGTAGATCAGATCGAGGTCACGCGACGGATCCGCCTCCTCGATCCGCACGGTCCCGAACCCGTCGACGGCGACCGAGTACGTGCGATCCTCCCGGACCACCGCACCGTCGGCCGGCACGAGCGAACCGCGCAACCACGACGGCAACTGGTCGTGATGGTGCGGATCTCCGAGTACGCCGGACGCGCCGAGCGGCACCACCCACCGGCTGGCCGAGCGGTCGGCGAGGTCCCAGGCGTACCGGGCCGCGGATGCGCGGATGCAGACGTCGGCGAGCCCGGGCAGGCTCGACGTCGACATCACGCAATGGTGGTCCCCGGACAGGCTGAGGTCGTACGGCTGCTCACCGGGCGCGAACACCGCGCCGCGCAACGCATGCAGCGGTGTGAGCTGGTGGGTCTCGCCCCAAGGCGGGCGCGGGCTGTTGGCGGCCACCTCTTCCAAGGCCTCGCGGGCAAGCCATTGGATGTTGACGTGCGGGATCAGGTCGGTGGCGAGGAGGTTCTCGAGCGCATACGAGACATGCGTGAGCGGGTCCATCCACGGGATGAAGATCTCGGCGACGTCGGCGTTCTCGAGCATCGTGAAGTGGTCGGTGAGGCGGGAGACGAGCGCCTTGCGGACCGCGGCGTACGACGAGGCCGTCGTACTGGTGGCGTCCATGTGGCGGTCCCAGGCGAGCAGTTCGGTGCGGAGGGCAACTGCTTGGGTGGAAAGATCTTCGAGGTCGGTCAGTAGGTCCAGGACGGAGCCGGCCGAGCCGAGGTATGTGTCGCGGTGGATGGTCGGCATGTCGTCGAGCTTCCAGTCGTCGCGCGCTTCCACGAGTTCGCGGATGCGGTCGGCGCGGTGGGGTGCGGCGAACTCGACACCCAACGGCGTCGCCAGTCCCCGCGCGTTGGCCATCACCGCCGGGCCGTCCACGTCCGCCCGCGGCATCTCGTGCCAGCCGTCCCACGCGTGCTCAGCCTCCCAGGCCGGTACGACGCGCAACCTGTTCGCCCGCGCCCGTCGAGGCACGACCCCGGCTGTTCGATGGAGGAGCCCGCCTGCAGTATCAGCCGCGAGTACGACGTTCACCGGCTCAACCCAGTTTTCAAATGCCGAGTCGACATCCCTCACGGTGGTTGCTCCCAGCAACCGCCGCATCACCTCAAACCCGAGCCGCCCGGTGACACGCGGAGGGTAACGAAGAGAGGTCACCCGCTCCACCCCGCCGGCGCCCTCGGCGTCCGGCATGATCACCGGTCCGCGTTCGGTCTCGATCACTTCGATCTCGACGGGATCGGCGTCGGCGACCTCTACCACCTCGGTGTGGTGAGAAGCCGGTTCCCAGCCGGTCGGGCCGAGCGCTTCTACGCCCGACTCGGTTCGACGGAGTTGTTCGGCGTACAGGTCCTGGTAGTCAGCCATCGCGTTGGTGATGGACCAGGCGACGCTGCCGGTGTGCCCGAAGTGCGCGAGCCCCGGAATCCCAGGAACCGCAAGCCCGAGTACGTCGTACTCGGGGCACGTCAGCCGGATCTGCTGATACACACCAGGGCTCTCGATGTACCGATGCGGATCGCCAGCGACGATCGCCTGACCACTGGCGGTGTGCGATCCCGGGATCAACCATCCGTTGCTCCCCGCCCCATGAGGACCCTCTGACGAGAACAATTCCAGCGACGCCTCCCCGAGTCGCTGCGCGACATGGGTGCGCCAAAGCTTCGAAGGGAACCCGGCGAACAGGATGTGCACCGCCAACCAGATCCCGAGCGGCGCCCACGGCTCCCACTTCTGCAAAGTCAGCCCCGTCTGGGCGAACTCCGGCGCGCGCAACGCACCACCCGGCAGCGCGTGGTTCACCCCCTCGACGTACGCCGTGACCCACTCGCGCGTCTCGTCGTCGAGCGACTCGAAGCACCGCTGCGCCGTGTCCGCCAACCGCGCCTGCCGCGCGAACACGTCCCACCCGGTCGCCTCCGCCCCGAGGAACGCCGCGCTCGTCCCGAGGTACCGACGGCGCTCCAGCTCGATCTGCCAGGCGCGGTCCCGCGCGGCGTTCACGCCTTGCAGGTACACCAACGCGAGCGGATCCCCGGCCTGCAGGTGCGGTACGCCGTACGTGTCCCGGAACACCCTCGCGTTCACAAACAGTCCCCACTTCAGTTAGGTTAGGCTGCACTAACTTACGCGGCAGTGTCCTGCCGCCACAACCGCATTCTCGCTGGAGGTCCATCGTGAGGCATGGCTGGGAAGGCGTCGTGCTCAAGCTGTTCCGGGCGAAGGACTTCACCTTCACCGTGACCGGCGCCGAACAGGTCACCGAGCGCTACCGCCGCGTGCACTTCACCGACGGCGGTCTGCTGCAGACGCTCGGCGTCCACCCGACCATGTGGGTGCGGCTGTGGTTCGACAACGCAGGCAAGCCGCACCAGCGCGCGTACACGCTGGTCGATCCGGACGTCGGGGCCGGCACGTTCAGCCTGGAGTTCGCGCTGCACGACGGCTGTGCGAGCGACTGGTCCCGCAAGGCCGAGCCCGGCGACACCATCGAGGCGACGGTGCAGGGGACCGGGATCGACGTACCGGATCCGCTGCCGCCGCGGATGCTGGTGGTCGGCGACCCGGCCTCGCTGCCCGCGATCAACTCGCTGCTCGCCGTCGCCCCGAAGCTGCCGGCCACGATCTGGTTCGAGACCACACACGACTCCGACGACAAGCTCCCGTTCCGGATCGAGGACCACCACGACCTGCGGACGGTTCCGCGGCCGAAACTGGTCGAGCAGGTGAAGGCGGATCTCCAAGAGCTCGTCACCGCGGACACCTTCGTGTGGATCGCGTGCGACACCACGACCACGCGCGAACTCACGTCGTACGTCCTCAAAGATCTCGCCGTCCCCAAGCATCGAGTGAAGTCCCTCGGCTACTGGAAGGCCGCGTAATCTGACACCCGTGATCACGCCGCTCGACCTGACCGACCGCGCTCTCGCCGAGCGAGTGCTGACGATCCAGCACGCCGCGTACGCCGTGGAGGCCGAGCTGATCGGCTTCGACGGCATCCCGCCGCTCGAGGAAGACCTCGACGGCCTGATGTCCTCGACCGAACTCTGGCTCGGCCGGTACGACGGAACACACCTCGTCGGCGCGGTCGCGTATGAGCTGCCGGACGACCGCACTGTCGAGATCTCCCGCCTGATCGTCGACCCCGCGCGCGCCCGCCGCGGGCACGGCCGAGCCCTCCTCGACCACCTCGACCGGATCGAACCGCGACCGGTCAGCCTGGTCTCCACCGGCTCGGCCAACCTCCCGGCCGTCAACCTCTACAAGTCCCGCGGCTACGCGCCGGCCGGCGAGGTAGAAGTTGCCCCCGGCATCTACATTACGCAGTTCCGCCGCGCGTCCTGACCTGCTCGAACCCGTAGTACAGCGCCAGCAGGAACACGAGCAGCAGGGTCAGCTGGGCGGAGACGAACGAGATGCCGATGCAGGCTCCGTAGATGACGGTGCCCAGCGAGTAGCGGATCAGCGACTTGCGCATCTCCGCCTTGGACATGTCGTGGTCGACCAGGTGGTTGCGCAGCACGTACCACCAGATCAGGCTGAAGGCGATCGCCGCCAGCGTCAGGTTCGCGCTGTAGACGGCGGCCGCGACGTGCGCGTTGCTCGACTCGTCCTCGAGGTGCTCCGCGAACAGGCTGGTGGGGAACGGCAGCAGCGTCGCCCACAGCAGCAGCAACAGGTTGAGAAACATCAGCCCGCGGTCCGCGCGCTGGATCTGGCGGAACATCGAGTGGTGGTTGACCCACATGATGCCGAGGATCGCGAAGCTGGTCAGGTACGCCGCGAACTGCGGCCACTCGTGCAGCAGCGCCGGCCACAACCGCTCACCCTCCTCGAGCTCGGGGCTGCGGAGTTCGAGGACGAGGAGGGTGATCGCGATCGCGAAGACGCCGTCACTGAAAGCTTCGAGACGACTCGTCTCGGCAAGGTCGGACTGTGTGCTCACGGAGACACAGTCTGAGCCAGCGTCGTCAGTTCGTCGACAGAGAAAGCGCTGTCCAGCTGATCGCCGGTAGCGTAATCGTCAGTTTGCCGTCGACGAGCCGGGCGTCGGCCGGTTGGGGGGTGACGCGGTCCGGGTGGGCCGCGGTGTTCGTCGCCAGCCCGTCCTCGTCGTGCACGATCACCGCCTCGTCGACGGTCGTCACCCCGCTGCGGCTGACATCGACCGTGACCTCGATCGGACCGTCGGTCGACCGGTTGACCGCGAAGACCGCGAGCTTGCCGTCGTCGTACGTCGCGACCGCGTCGACAGCGGACACCTCGCCGTACTTCGCCGTGGTCACCACGGGCGAATCGGTCTCGACGCGGAGCACCTGGCCGGCCGCGAGCCGGGACGTGATCGCGAACGGGTGGAACGTCGGCTGCCGCCAGGACGCGCCGCCGGGCTCGGTCATGATCGGTGCGATCACGTTCGCGAGCTGCGCGAGACAGGCCACACCGACCCGGTCGCTGTGCCGCAGCAACGAGATCAGAAGGTTGCCGACCACCACCGCATCGGTGACGTTGTACTCGTCCTCGATCCGTCGCGGCGCCACCTCCCACTGATCGCCCGGTCCGTCGGTACGGCGGGAGCGTTCGCCGTACCAGACGTTCCACTCGTCGAACGAGATGCCGATCTTCTTGCTGCTCTTGAGCTCCGCTCCGACGTGGTCTGCGGTCGCCACCACGGACTCGATGAAGTGGTCCATGTCCACCGCGGACGCCAGGAACGAGGCGGTGTCACCGTCGTCGTTGCCGTAGTACGCGTGGCACGAGATGTACTCGACGAACTCGTACGTCTCCCGCAGTACGTCGCGCTCCCAGGTCCCGAACAGCGGCATCTTCGACGACGACGAGCCGCACGCGACCAACTGCAGGTCCCGGTCGATCATCCGCATCGCCCGGGCGGTCTCCGCCGCGAGCCGCCCGTACTCCGTCGGGGTCTTGTGCCCGACCTGCCACGGGCCGTCCATTTCGTTGCCGAGGCACCACAACTTGATCCCGTACGGCGACGCGCCGTGCTGCTCGCGCAGGTCGGACAGCGTCGTACCGCCCGGATGGTTCGTGTACTCGAGCAGTTCGAGCGCCTCCTGGACACCGCGGGTCCCGAGGTTGATCGCCATCATCGGCTCGACGCCGGCCTTGGCACACCAGCGGCTGAACTCGTCCAGCCCGAACTCGTTCGTCTCGACACTGTGCCAGGCGAGGTCGAGACGCCGGGGCCGGTCGGCGCGCGGGCCGACGCCGTCCTCCCAGCGGTAATTGGAAACGAAGTTTCCGCCGGGATAGCGGACCACGGAAACACCCAGCTCACGGGTCAGTTCCAGGACGTCCTTACGGAAACCGTCCTCGTCGGCGGTCGCGTGGCCGGGCTCGTAGATACCGGTGTAGACGCACCGGCCCATGTGCTCGACGAAGGTTCCGAAGGTTCGGCGATTCACGGGCGCGATCGTGAACGCGGGATCGATGGTCAGATTGGCAGCGGGCACCAGGTTGCTCCTGTCGTGTGGCTAGCCCTTGATTCCCGCGTCACCCACACCGCGGACGACGTGGCGCTGGAACAAGGCGTAGACGATCAGCAAGGGAAGGCCGCCCAGCACGGCGGAGGCCATGATCTGGGCGTAGCGCAGGCCGTACGAGCCCTGCACGTTGGCGAGGCCGACCGGGATCGTCATCATTGACGGGTCGGTGGTCACGATGAAGGGCCAGAGGAAGTTGTTCCAGGCCCCGATGAAGGTGAAGATGCTGACGGCAACGAGGATCGGCCGCGACATCGGAACCATCACGCTCCAGACGATCCGCCGGCGGGACGCGCCGTCGACCCGGGCGGCGTCCTCGTAGTCGCGGGAGATACCGTCGAAGAACTTCTTCAGTACGAACACCATCACCGGCGCGACCACCTGCGGCAGCACCATGCCCCAGTACGTGTCGACCAGGCCGAGCCCGGTCATCTCCTGGAACAACGGCACGATCAGCACCTGCGGCGGCACCAGGATGCCGGCGATGATCAGGCCGAACAGCACCTTGCGCCCCGGGAACTTGGTCCGGGAGAAGCCGTACGCCGCCAGCACCGACACGACCAGCGTCAGCGTCGTCACGAGGACCGACACGATCGTGCTGTTGAAGAACCAGCGGATCAGGTCGCCCTGGTCGATCACGCTCCGGTAGGCGTCGGCGGTCGGCGCTTCCGGCAACCAGGTGATCGGAGCGCGGGTGGTCTCCGGCTCCGGCTTGAGTGAGGTGTCGAGGGCCCAGAGCAACGGAACGAGCCAGACGACGGCCAGGATCACCGCCCCGACGGCGCTCGCAGCTTTCGGGAAGGTCCAGCGCACTGGACGGCTGGACTTGGTGGCCGCAGGCAACGTAGCGGTTGTCATTCCGCCTCCCCTCGGCCTGAGAACAGTTTGAATTGGGCGACTGCGACGATCACGATGATCGCGAAGAACAGGTACGAGATCGCGGACGCGTAGCCGATCCGATAGCTGGTGAAGCCGGATTCGTAGATGTACTGGATGATCGGCCGGGTCGCGTAGTTCGGGCCGCCGTTGGTCATCAGGTAGATCTGGTCGAAGATCTTCAGCGACGCCACCAACTGCAGTACGACGATCAGCCCGGTGGTGCGGCTCAGCAACGGCAGCGTGATCCGGAACAGTTGCTGCCGGCCGTTCGCTCCGTCGATCTGGGCCGCCTCGTACACCTGGGCCGGAATCCCTTGCAGGGCGGCCAGATAGAGCAGGAAGTTGAACCCGACCGTCCACCAGACGGTCGTGATCACCACGGCGAGCATCGCCCGGTTCTCGGTGTTCAGCCAGTCGATCTCGGCGAACCCGCCGGCCGTCAGCAGGCCGTTCACCAGGCCGAACCCGGGCTGGTAGATCCACACCCAGATCAGCGTCACGACGGTGGCCGGCAGGACGAACGGAGCGAAGTACGAGAAGCGCAGCAGCCAGCCGAGCAAGCCTTTGCGGTTGGCGAGCAGCGCCATGATGAGCGCGATGATCACCAGCGGTGGCGTACTCATCGCGGTGAAGACGAGGGTGTTCTTGAGCGACGACCAGACGGCCGGGTCGCCGAACAGGTCCTGCCAGTTCTGCAGGCCGAGGAACTCCTGCTTGACGCCGGCAAGGCTGGTGTTGAAGAAGCTGTTCCACAGGCCGGAGACGATCGGCCAGAGCATGAACAGCACGAACAGCAGCAGGAACGGAGCCACGAAGAACAGCCCGCCCCAGCGTTCCTTCCAGGGCTGTCCGGTCCCCGCCTTCGCCGCGGTCGGCGACGTACCGGGGGTGACGCGCGATGGTGTTTCTACGGCCATGACCGACCTCCTTAAACCGGTGACGGGGTGTCGAGGAGCTTCTGGGTGGCGGCCTTGAACTGCGCGAGCGCGGCCTTCGGCGTCGCCTGACCGGAGAAGACGCCGCTGAACGCCGCGGCGGCCTCGTTCTGCAGTTGCGCACCGGATCCGCTGAACCAGGCGTCCGGGTCGAACAGCACGTCCGGCGCGACGCTGCGGTACTCCGCTTGCGGCTTGAGGTTCAGGTACTCCTGACTCTTCGCCACGGGCTGGTATGCCGGAACGTGGCCACCGGCCGCCCATTCCGCGCTGTGCTTGAGCATCCAGGCGATGTACTCGACCGTCGCCTTCGTGTCGTCCTTGTTCCGGTTGCTCTGGTGCGGCAGCACGAACGTGTGCGCGTCACCGGCATACTTCGGTACGTCGTACACGACCGGGAACGGCGCCATACTGAACGGCATCTTCGCGGTCTGGTACGTCGTGACTTCCCACTCCCCGTTGAAACTCAGGCCGGCCTCACCGTTGCTGAACTGCGCAACCAGGGCCGAGTAGTTGGACGACCGCGGCGTGAGCCCGTCGGCGGCGAGTTTCGCCATCAGGCTCAGGGCTTCCAGCGCCTTGGCGTCGTCGAGGATCAGCCGCGTGCCGGTCTCGTCGAAGAACTTTCCTTCGAGCTGTCCGTACAGCGTCCACCAGAGCCGCCAAGGGTTGGTGGTCTCGACCGAAGCGCCGAACTTGCCGGTCACGTCCTTGACCGCCTTCAGCATGTCGAAGAACGCGTCGACGCCTTTGACGGTCTTGATCTTGCCGTCCGCACCGAGGAGCCCGGCCTTCTTGCAGATCTCCGTGTTGTAGTAGAGGACGAACGGATGCGTGTCGAGCGGTACGGCGTACAGCTTGCCGTCGACGATCGCGCGGTTCCAGGACGTCGGCAGGAAGTCCGACTCGGTGACGCCGGCATCGGCGAGCAGGTCCACCGGGATCGGGTCGAGCATCGTCGTCGGGCTGAAACCCTTCAGCCGGGACAGGTGCAGGGTCGCCACCTCGGGCGCCCGGCCACCGGCCGCCGACATCGCGAGCTTGGTGTAGAACGGCGGTCCCCAGGCGAGCGTGTGCGCCTCGAACGCGACGTCCGGGTGCTCGGCGACGTACTGCTGGTGGATCTGCAGCAGGCGGGCACCGTCGCCGCCGCCGAACAGGTTCCACTCGCGGACTTTGGGCTTGGAGCCGAGGGTGCCGCAACCGGTGAGGGCGAGAGCGCCGAGCAGGCCACCAAGTACTGCTCGACGCCCGGGACGGAACAGGGCGGGGTCAGGGGGCATCTGTCCTCCAGGCGGAATGGAGCACCGATTTACATCGGTGTACTACATCGGTGTAGAAGATCGCACGGGCCGTCTGGAGCCGTCAAGACCTCAGGGCTGCGTTAGTGGAGACCTAGCGTCGATTCGCGGGTGTGCAGCTCGTAGCGGGCGGCGATCTCCTCGTGGTCGGAGTCGTCGCCGGCCATCCGCCGGACCAGCAGGTCGACGGCCTTCTTCGCGATCTCCGTGCGCCCCGGATCGACCGTGGTCAGGCTCGGCGTGCTGTAACTGGCCTCGTCGATGTTGTCGAAACCCGCCACCGCGACGTCGTCCGGGACCCGGATGCCGTGCTGGGCGAGCACCCGCAGCGCGCCGAGCGCGAGGGTGTCGTTCAGGCCGAGGAGGGCGTCGAACTCCAGGCCCGACGCGAGTAGTCGCTCGGTGGCCTCGGCTCCGGTCGAGCGGTGCCAGCGGCCGGCCGGAAACGCCAGCTCCTCCGGTACCGGGAGGCCGTGCGCGGAGAGGGTTTCGGCATACGCGCCGTACCGGATGGCCGCGGTGCCGACCTTCTCGCCGGGGTGGACGCCGAGGACCGCGATCCGCCGGCGTCCGAGGGTCAGCAGGTGCTCGACCACGGCCTTCGTGGCGGGGAAGTTGTCGATCATCACGTGGTCGACCGGGCTGTGGAAGATGCGCTCGCCGAGCAGCACCATCGGCGTGTTCACCTTCAGCTGATCGATGTCGTCCTGCCCGAGTCCGAGCGGGCTGTACAGCAGGCCGTCCACGAGGTGGCCGCGGGGCCGGTGCAGGACGGTCAGCTCGCGGTCGCGGTCCGCGCCGGTCTGCTCGATCATCACGGTCAGGCCGTGCTCGTCGGCCGCCTCGATCACCTGGTCGGCGAGTTCACCGAAGTACGGCAGGCTGAGTTCCGGGACGGCCAGCCCGATGACGCCGGTCCGGCCGGACTTGAGGTGCCGGGCGGAGAGGTTCATCCGGTAGCCGAGGGCATCGATCGCGGCGAGCACCTTGGTCCGGGTCTCCTCGCGGATGTACGGGTACCCGTTCATCACGTTCGAGACCGTCTTCGGGGACACGCCGGCCTTGCGCGCGACATCGCGCATCGTCACCGCCATGGCGTCATCCCCATCATGAGCAGCCACGGTAATGCACCGGACCGGGACAAGCTGCCGGTTGCAAATGACATGAGTGAGTCATATGAATGAATCATGTCCGAAGCGAACATCTGGGCCGCCTGGACCCTGCACAGCCATGACGCGCTGACAGCTGCCGTGGACCGGGTGACACCGCCGGGACTCGGGCCGCGCGACCTCGCCGCGCTGACGCTGCTCGGCAGTCACGAAGGGTGTTCGGCCGATTGGTTGTTCGCCCGGATCGGCCTCACGCAGTCCGGCACCGTCCGGCTGATCGATCGCCTCGAGAGCCTTGGGTACGTCGACCGCGCGCGCCGCGGGCGGGTGCTCGCGCTCGGACTGACCGAGGCGGGGCGCGGTCTGCTCGCGGCCTGGACCGCCGCGCGGGATGCGGCGAGTGGAGAGGTGCTCGGCGCACTGGCGCCGGCCGAACGGCGGCAGTTGAACGAGCTGCTCTCGACGGCATTGCGCCGTACCTCGCGGGCTCGCGATGCCGCGGACGTGACGTGCCGCTTCTGTGACTGGCCGGCCTGCGCGGCGTGTCCGGTGGACCAATCGGTGGGTGGATCGCCATGAACCGCCCGGGCCCGGTCGCCGGGTTGGCCGTCGCGTGGACGCTGGCGTCGACCGCGGACAACTTCGTGATGTTCGTCCTGCTGTGGATCGCGGGACCCCAGGGCTGGTCCGGAGCAGAGACGGCCCTGCTGGTCGTCGCCGCGAGGGTGCCGACGGTTGCCGGCGGCCTGATCGGCGGCCGGGCGGTGGATCGGTTCGGGCCGGTGCCGATGCTGATCGTCGACGCGCTCGCTCGAGCGGGGCTGATGGGTGCCTTGGCCGTTGCCGGATGGGGTCAGCACCCGTCGATCTGGGTGGTGCTCGGTCTTTGCGCCGCCGCCGGTACGACGCCTCCGCTGGCCTACTCGGCTTCGCGGACGCTGGTGCCGCGGTTGGTCGACGACGAGTTCCTGCCGCGGGCCAACGCCTGGCTCGGCATCGGCGATCAGCTGCCGATGGTTCTCGGTGCCTTGCTGGCGGGCCCGGCGCTCGGTCTGCTCGGTCCGGGCCGGGCGTTCCTGGTGCCGTTCGTGATGATGCTCGTCGTGGCCGCCATCGCCGTACGCCTGCCACGCCGCCGTACGGCCGGTCCGCGGCGGGTCTCCTCGTCGCGCACCGGTTGGGCCTCCGGGCCGGTGGTCGGCCTGATCGCGCTGTCGGCCGTGTACTACTTCACGTACGGGCCGTTCGAGAGCGTGCTGCCGCATTTCACTCGGCAACAGCTGGGCAGCGACGTGGCGGGTTACACCGTCCTGTGGGTGGTGTTCGGGGTCGCTGCGTTGTCGACGGTGCCACTGGCGTCGTGGCTCGGGCAGCGACGGCCGGGGTTGGTGAATGCGGTCGGCGCGCTGGTGTGGGGACTCGTCACGCTGCCGGTCGTCGCGGTTCAGAGTCTCCCGCCGGCGGTGGCGATCTTCGCGATGTCGGGAGCGGTGTGGGGCCCGTACTCCGCGATCGAGACGACCGCGCTGCAACGGTGGGCCGATCCCGCGGGACACGGGTCGATGTTCGGGACGCAGCGCGCCCTCCTCGCGATCGCTTCACCGCTCGGCGCGGCGGCAGGGGCGCTGGCGGTCGATCACGCGAGTCCGGCGAGCATTCTCGCCGTCTCGGCGCTGAGCTGCAGTGTGGCCGGCGCAGTGGCCGCGTGGCCACTGCGCCGGGATCGGTCCGTCACCTGGACGTCGCTCCAAGCAGGCAAGTAGTCAGCGGTCGGACAGGGGGCGGCGGCGCTGAGTGACGTCGACGAGGGACTGCGGTTGCCAGGCGGCGTCCGCGCGGTACACGTCGGTGCCGGGCGGGACGATCTCGTCGATCCGGTCGAGGGTCTTGTCGTCGAGCGTCAGGTCCGCGGCGGTGATCAGGCCCTCGAGTTGCTCCATCGTGCGCGGACCGGAGATCACCGACGTGACCGCCGGATGCGTGGTGACGAAGGCCATCGCCAGCTGAGGCAACGTCGTACCGATGCCGTCGGCAACTTCCACCAGTTGCTCGACGGCGTCGTACTTCGCCGCGTTCGCGGGCAGCGCCGGGTCGAAGCGGTCGGGAGCGAGCGCGGCCCGGGCGGACAGGTCGAGCGGCTGGTTCTTGCGGACCTTCCCGGACAGGAATCCGAAGGCGAGCGGGCTGTACGTCAGCACGCCCATCCCCAGCCGCCGGCAGGTCGGCAGCACGGAGCGTTCGATGCCGCGGGCCATCATCGAGTACGGCGGCTGGTTCGTCCGGAACCGCCCGTACCCGCGCCGGTCGGCGACGTGGTACGCCTCGACGATGTCCTCCGCCGGGAACGCCGAGCAGCCGAACGCGCGGATCTTGCCCGCACTGACCAGGTCACTCAGCACCCACAGCGTCTCCTCGATGTCGGTGGTGTGGTCCGGCCGATGGATCTGATAGAGGTCGATCCAGTCCGTGCCGAGTCGGCGCAGGCTGTCCTCGACCGCGCGGGTGATCCAGCGCCGGGAGTTCCCGCTCCGGTTCCGGCCCTCGGTGAACGGGAAGTGCACCTTGGTCGCGAGGACGACGTCGTCGCGGCGGTCCTTCAGCGCCTTGCCGACGATCGTCTCGGACTCGCCCGCGGAGTACATGTCCGCGGTGTCGACGAAGTTGATCCCCTGGTCCAGGGCGGCGTGGATGATCCGGACGCACTCGTCGTGATCCGGATTCCCGACCGCCCCGAACATCATCGCCCCGAGACAGTGCGTACTGACCTCGATCCCGGTCCCACCCAGCATCCGATAACGCATGAACAGCTCCTCTGTAGTCGCTGCCCTGCACGCTAGAAGCTAGAGCGCTCTCTAGGTCAACCCCGCACTTTGAGCCCCCACCAATCAAATCGGGGCCCCGAAAACGGTTGGTGAGGGCTCAAGGTGGAGTCCGTAGGGTGGGGGAGTGGACATTGCGGAGCTTTGGGATGCGGAGCCGGGGTGGTTGAACACTGCGTCGTACGGGCTGCCGCCGCGGCCGGCGTGGGAGGCGTTGCAGGCTGCGCTTGCTGATTGGCGGGTCGGCGCGACCAGTTGGGAGCCGTGGGACGCGTCGACGACGCGGACCCGGGAATCGTTCGCGCGGCTGGTCGGGGCGGCGGCGGAAAACGTGTTCGTCGGCAGCACGGTGTCCGCGGCGCTGGCGCCCGTCGCGGCCGCGTTGCCGGACGGTGCGAAGGTGCTGACCGACGACGTCGAGTTCACGTCGAACGTGTTCCCGTGGCAGGTGCACGCGGACCGGGGCGTCGAGGTGATCGCCGTACCGGGCGACGAGGTGGTCGCCGCGATCACGCCGGGAATCGATCTGGTCGCGGTGAGTGCGGTGCAGTCGTCGACCGGTGCCGTCCTGGACCTTCCCGCGGTAGTTGCCGCCAGCAAGCAGATCGATGCGCTCGTGGTGATCGACGCGACCCAGGCGGTCGGCTGGCATCCGATCACGGTCGACGGTGTCGACGCGCTGATCGCGCACAGCTACAAGTGGTTGATGTCACCGCGCGGCGCGACGCTCGGGTACCTCTCGCCGCGGTTGCAGGAGCGCTGCCGGCCGTCGGCAGCGGGCTGGTACGCCGCACGCGACATCCACGGGTCGTACTACGGGCCGGTGATGGAGCTCGATCCGGCCGCGCGGAGGTTCGACCAGTCGCCGGCCTGGTTCAGCTTCGTCGGCGCGGCGCCGGCGCTCGAGCTGATCGAGGAGATCGGCATCGAGACGATCAACCGGCACAACCTCGCGCTCGCGAACGAGTTCCGTGCCGGGCTCGGGCTCGCGCCGTCGAACAGTGCGATCGTCAGCACGAGCCTGCCCGGGGCGCAGGAGGCGTTCGCGTCGGCCGGGATCCGGGCCGCCGTACGGGACGGGAAGCTGCGTGCGTCGTTCCACATCTACTCGACGCAGGACGACGTACAGCGGGCTCTGTCCGCGCTGAAGCCTTTGATCCGGGGTTAAGGTGCCGACATGGGTGGACTGAGCATCGGGCAGGTCGCGGAGCGGACCGGGTTGAGCGTGCACGCGCTGCGGTTCTACGAGCGTGAGGGCCTGCTGGCAGACCCGGTACGGCGGGAGTCGAACGGCCGGCGCGTCTACACCGAGGAGGACGTCGACTGGCTGAACATGTGCATCAAGTTCCGCTCGTCCGGCATGCCGCTCGACACCATCCGCAAGTACACGGACCTGGTCCGGCAGGGGGCCGGCAACGAGGCGGACCGGCTGGCCCTGCTCAAGAGCCATCAGGACCACGTGCGCGCGCAGATCGAGGAACTCAACGAGTGCCTCAACGTGATCACCTGGAAGGTCGACATCTACCAGGAACATGTGAACGCCGGCACCGCCGACTGCCTGTGGGTCACGCCGTCCACACAGACAGCCAGCGAGGCGTCCTGATCACCTGATTGCCGACTCCATGGCTGCGAGCGTGGACCGCATGTTCGCCGCCAGCTGGTCGAGCCGGCCCTGGATGGACTCGGCTGCGCGGTCCGGATCCTGTACGACGCCCAGACGCATCCCGCTGACGCCTGGGCCGTGCGTGAAGGTCTGCCGCACCAGCGTCGCGGCGCCGCGGTCCTCCAGTTCGTACTCCCAGTGTGCGAACGGGACCGATTCGTCGCCGTACACGTCCCAGCCGAAGCGCTTCTGCTCCTCGGAGACGGTGACCGTGCAGGTCACGTACGTCTCGAACCCGTCCGGGAATCGGTTCCGCGCCTCGAAGCGGACATCTTTCTCGAGCCACGCGCCATAGATGCACTCCGGGCTCCACTCGCCGTACCGCTCGATCGCGGTGATGCCGGACCAGACCTCGTGGACCGGCAGCTTGATCAGTACCTCGACGCCGGTGGTCGCACCGGTCACTCCGTAGTCGTTCATGCCCGGTACGTCGTACGCACCTCAGCCGACTCGACATTTACGCGTTCCGGGTGGCTGTACAGGTTCAGGTTGCCGTTGCGGATGAAGCCGGCGAGGGTCAGGCCGGATTCGGCGGCGAGGTCGATGGCGAGTGAACTGGGGGCGGAGACCGCGCCGAGGATCGGGATGCCGGCCATCACCGCCTTCTGGGCGAGCTCGAACGAGGTCCGGCCGGACACGATCAGGATCAGTCCGCGGGCGGGAATCCGCCCGTTGAGCAAGGCCCAGCCGACGACCTTGTCGACCGCGTTGTGGCGGCCCACGTCCTCGCGGACGACGAGCAGTTCGCCGGTCGGGGTGAACAGACCGGCCGCATGCAGGCCGCCGGTGCGGTCGAAGACCTGCTGCCGGGCGCGGAGTGCGTCGGGGAGCGTCGCGAGTACGTCGTACCTGATGGTGACGTCGTCGGCGGCCGGGGAGTGACGGGTCTTGGTACGGACCGCGTCCAGGGACGCCTTGCCGCAGACGCCGCAGGACGAGGTGGTGTAGAAGTTGCGCTCGACGCCGGTGACGGGCGCGGGTACGCCGGGCGCGAGGCCGAGGTCGAGGACGTTGTAGGTGTTGCGGCCCTCGTCGTCGCGGGAGTCGCAGTACCGCGCGTCACGGATGTCGTCGGCGTTTCCGATCACGCCCTCGGTGTGCAGGAAACCGTGTGCGAGTTCGACGTCGTGGCCCGGCGTACGCATTGTCACGGCCAGCGGCTTCCCGTCGACCCGCAACTCGAGCGGCTCCTCGACCGCGATCGAGTCGGGCCGGGATCGGCTGCCGGCCGGGGTGACGCGCACCACCGGCCGCCGCGCGATCAACCGCCCCATGGCCGGGACCCGGGGTCGAGGGGGAGGAGACGGGCGGCGATGGCTTCGGCGGGGCCGGGAGCTACTACGGCCAGGGCGTCGGCGGTGGCAGGGCCGCGGAGCATGGCGGCGCCGCCGTGGCCGACGGGTACGGCGCCTTGCGCGGTGAGGCGAACCGGGACCAGTCGAGTGCTGGTGGGATGGCAGGGGATCCCGCCGGGGACCGCGATGTTGGTGAGCTCGGGGAGCGGGAGACCACGCATCCGGGTGATGGCTGCGACGCCGAGCGTCAGGAACGCGACGAGGGCGGCGAACGGGTTGCCGGGGAGGCCGACTACGAGGCGTCCGTCCGGTAGCTGTGCGAGCGCTTGTGGATGCCCGGGGCGGCAGGCCACTCCGTCGACGATCAGGTCGGCACCCAGCGCCTTGAGGGCCGGCCGGAGGTGATCGGCCGGCCCAGAGGCGGAAGAGCCGGAGACGAGGACCAGATCGGCTTCGGTTTCCCGCAGCGCGCTCAGCAACTGATCAAGCGAGTCCGGCAGATGCCGCACCGACGCGACCGGTTTGGCGCCGGAGCGTGTGATGAGGCCGGGGAGCATGGGGCCGATGGCGTCGCGGACCCGGCCAGGGGTCGAGTGCCCTTGGCGGACCAGTTCGTCGCCGGTGATCAGGGCGGCGACCGTGGGTGGGGAGATGACCGTGAGACGGTTCAGGCCGACGGTTGCCGCGAGGCCGAGAACGGCTGGGTCGATGACAACTCCGGCCCGCAGCAGCTGGTCGCCGGGGCGGCATTCCTCGCCCGCGCGCCGGATGTGCCGCCCGTCCTCGGACGGTCCGTCCAGCCGGTCACCCGTCACAACAGCGTCTTCCGACCGCACTACGGACGTCGCCCCGGCCGGGACCGCCGCACCGGTGACGATCCCGGTCGCCTGACCGTCCGCCAGCTCACCCGGATCCGCGGTCCCGGCCTTCACCTGCCCGACCACGCACCACGGCCCGGAGCCACGTACGACGTACCCGTCCATCGCCGCCCGATCCACCGGCGGCACCGCAACCGGCGACACCAGCGGCGTGGCCAGTACGCACCCGTCAGCCTCGTCCAATGCGCGCCGTACGACGGCTCCCGGCCGCGCCACAGCATGAGCCAAGGCCCGAGCCACGTCCCACGGCACCACGTCCCGCCGTGGCCGACGTTCAGCAGTTGTACGCCCAGGCCCGTCCTCCACAGGCCCACCCTCTCCGACCCGCCCCCGCTTGTCGAACCGATCCCGCACGCCGGACGGTATCCCCGCCTTGGTCGCGCCGGACTGGGTCATGCGGGGGCCTGGAGCTGCTGGGCGGCGAGCGCCGCGGCCGGGTCGAGGTCGGTGGCTCCGGAGGCGACGTGCGCGATCAGCGCCTGCTTCATCCGGGGGTCCCACACGGCGTTCATGTGGTTCGCGATCGCGGTGGCGGCGTCCGCGGGCGGACGGTGCGCGAACTGGGCCGCGATCTCGTTCGCCAGCCGCACGTACGGCGGTACGCCGCCGCTCATCGATTGCCGCCGGCAACGACAGGCTCGCGGGTGGACTCGTCGGCGACCGGCTCCGGGATCAGGTCGACCTGGACCGCGGTCACCTTGTACTCGGGGCAGTTGGTGGCCCAGTCGGAGTTCTCCGTGGTGACCACGTTCGCGCCGCTGACCGGATGGTGGAACGTGGTGTAGCAGACGCCCACCGGCATCCGGTCCGAGATGGTCGCACGCAGCTCGGTCCGCCCGACCCGGCTCGACAACGCCACCGTGTCCCCGTCCGTGATGCCACGGACCTCGGCGTCGTGCGGATGGATCTCCAGCACGTCCTCGGCATGCCATGCGACGTTCGCCGTACGCCGGGTCTGCGCCCCCACGTTGTACTGCGACAGGATCCGCCCGGTCGTCAGGATCAACGGGAACTTCCGCGTCGACCGCTCCGACGTCGGCACGTACACGGTCTCCATGAACCGGCCCTTGCCGCGGGTGAACTCGTCCTCGTGCATGATCGGCGTACCCGACGGATGCTCGAGGTTGCACGGCCACTGGATCGAACCGAGCTCGTCGAGCTTGCCGAACGACACCCCCATGAACGTCGGCGTCGTCATCGCGATCTCGTCCATGATCTGCGCGGCCGAGTCGTAGTGCATCGGGTACCCCATCGCCTGCGCGATCTCGCAGATGATCTCCCACTCCTGCTTCCCGGTCCGCGGCGCCATGATCGGCCGCACCCGGTTGATCCGTCGTTCCGCGTTCGTGAACGTGCCGTCCTTCTCCAGGAACGATGTCCCGGGCAACAACACGTGCGCGAACTTGGCCGTCTCGTTGACGAACAGGTCCTGGACGACGAGCAACTCGAGTGCACCCAGTGCCGCGAACACGTGCTGCGTGTTCGGATCGGACTGCGCGATGTCCTCGCCCTGTACGAACAGCGCCTTGAACGAGCCCTCGATCGCCGCGTCGAACATGTTCGGGATCCGCAGCCCGGGCTCGTCGAGGATCGGCGTACCCCACAACTTCTCGTAGATGTCGCGGACGTCCTCGTTCGACACGTGCCGGTACCCGGGCAGCTCGTGCGGGAACGAACCCATGTCGCACGAGCCCTGCACGTTGTTCTGCCCGCGCATCGGGTTCACCCCGACGCCCGGCCGGCCGATGTTGCCGGTCGCCATCGCGAGGTTCGCCATCCCCATCACCATGGTCGAGCCCTGGCTGTGCTCGGTGACGCCGAGACCGTAGTAGATCGCGGCGTTCCCGCCGGTCGCGTACAGCCGGGCCGCTTCGCGGATCTTCTCCGCCGGTACGCCGGCGATCCCGGCGACCGCCTCCGGGCTGTGCTCGGGCCGCGCGATGAACGTCTCCCAGGCCTCGAAGTCCTCACACCGGCTCGCGACGAACTCGCGATCGACGAGACCCTCGGTCACCACGACGTGCGCGAGTGCATTGATGATCGCGACGTTCGTCCCCGGGCTGAGCTCGAGGTGGTACGCCGCCTCGATGTGCGGTGACCGGACCAGGTCGATCCGTCGCGGGTCGATCACGATCAGCTTGGCGCCCTGCCGGATCCGCCGCTTCATCCGGGAGGCGAACACCGGGTGCGCGTCGGTCGGGTTCGACCCGATCACCAGGATCACGTCGGACTCGTCGACGGAACGGAAATCCTGCGTTCCGGCGGATTCCCCGAAGGTCTGCTTCAACCCGTACCCGGTCGGCGAGTGGCAGACCCGCGCGCAGGTGTCGACGTTGTTGTTTCCGAAAACCGCGCGGACCATTTTCTGGACCGCGTACACCTCCTCGTTCGTGGTCCGCGACGAGGTGATCGCGCCGATCGAGCCCTGCCCGTGCGCGGCCTGGATCTCCCGGAGCCGGCTCGCCGTGAACGAGATCGCGTCTTCCCAGGAAACTTTCCGCCACGGTTCCGAAATCGTGTTCCGTACCATCGGCTCCAGCACCCGGTCCGGGTGCGAGGCGTAGCCGAACGCGAACCGGCCCTTCACGCACGAGTGCCCCTCGTTCGCGCCGCCGTTCTTGTACGGCACCATCCGGACCAGTTCGTCGCCCCGGAGCTCGGCCTTGAACGAGCACCCGACACCGCAGTACGCGCAGGTCGTCAGTACGGTCCGGGTCGGCATCCCGAGCTCGACCACCGACTTCTCCTGCAACGTCGCGGTCGGACAGGCCTGCACGCACGCGCCGCAGGACACACAGTCCGACTCGAAGAACGACACCCCGGCACCGGCCGCGACCTTGGAATCGAACCCACGCCCCTCGATCGTCAGCGCCAGCGTTCCCTGTACCTCGTCACACGCGCGGACACACCGCGAGCACGCGATGCACTTGGACGCCTCGAAGTCGAAGTACGGATTGGAGGAATCGGTCGGCAGGTCCATGTGGTTGGCACCGGCCTCCACGCCGGAGCCGTAGCGGACCTCGCGAAGTCCGGTCACGCCGGCCATGTCCTGCAGTTCGCAGTCACCGTTCGCGGAGCAAGTCAGGCAGTCGAGCGGGTGGTCGGAGATGTACAGCTCCATCACGCCGCGGCGGAGCTTCCCGAGACGCTCGTTCTGCGTCCGGACGACCATGCCGTCCCGGCACGGCGTCGTACAGGAAGCCGGCGTACCTTTCACGCCGTCGATCTCCACCACGCACAGCCGGCACGACCCGAATGCCTCCAGGTTGTCGGTCGCGCACAGCTTCGGTACGTCGACGCCCGCCTCCTTCGCCGCCCGCATCACCGACGTACCGGGTGGCACCTTGACGGGAACGCCGTCGACGGTCAGCTCGATCGTTGCCGCACCGGCGCGTGCCGGCGTACCGAAGTCTGGCTCTTTCAACAGAGTCATGCGTGGAAGTCCTCTCCGAAATGGCGGACGGCGCTGCGTACTGGCATCGGGGTGAGGCCGCCCATGGCGCAGAGCGAGCCGTCGGTCATGAGTTCGCACAGGTCCTCGAGAACGACCAGATTCTTGGCGCGGTCGGTGCCGGAAACGATCCGGTCGATGGTCTCGACGCCGCGGACCGCGCCGACCCGGCACGGTGTGCACTTGCCGCACGACTCGGCGGCGCAGAACTCGAACGCGAACCGCGCCATCGCCGCCATGTCCACGGTCTCGTCGAACACCACGATCCCGCCGTGCCCGACCATCGCGCCGGCTGCCGCGAACGCCTCGTAGTCCATCGGCAGGTCGAACTGCTCGACCGGGAGATAGGCGCCGAGCGGCCCGCCGACCTGGACCGCGCGCACCGGCCGTCCGGACGACGTACCGCCGCCGAAGTCGTTCACCAGTTCGCCGAGCGTGATCCCGAACGCGGTCTCCACGATCCCGCCGCGGGCGACGTTCCCGCCGAGCTGGAAGACGCTGGTGCCTCGTGAGCGTCCGGTGCCGTGCGCTGTGTAGTGTGCGGCGCCGTCCGCGAGGATGATCGGCACCGTTGCCAACGACAACACGTTGTTGACGACGGTCGGGCGCCCGAAAAGCCCTTCCAGGGCAGGGATCGGGGGTTTCGCGCGGACCATGCCGCGCTTGCCCTCCAGGCTCTCGAGCATCGAGGTCTCTTCGCCGCAGATGTACGCACCCGCGCCGACCCGGACATGCAGGTCGAAGCCGAACCCTGAGCCGAGAATGTCCGGCCCCAACCAGCCCTCGTCACGCGCTCGCTCGATCGCGTCCTTGAGGGTCGCGACCGCGTCCGGGTACTCCGAGCGCAGATAGACATACCCCTCCGCGGCGCCGACGGCGTACGCCGCGATCGTCATTCCCTCGATCAGGGTGAACGGGTCACCCTCGATCAGCATGCGGTCCGCGTAGGTGCCGGAGTCACCCTCGTCCGCGTTGCAGCACACGAACTTGAGATCCGCCTCGGCGCCGAGCACGGTCCGCCACTTGATTCCGGTCGGGAACCCGGCCCCACCACGTCCCCGCAGACCCGAGTCCACGACGGTCTCGACCACGTCGGCCGGCGGCATCGCTAGCGCTGCTAGCAATCCGCGCGTCCCGCCGTGCGCCACGTAGTCCGCGGTCGACAACGGGTCAACCACACCCACTCGCTGAAAGGTCAATCGCTGCTGCCGCTTCATCCACGGCAGCTCCTCCACAAGCCCGAGAGAGTCGCCGCCACCGGACAGCATCCCGGAGGCGATCAGCCCATCCACATCCTCCGGCGCCACAGGCCCGTACCCCACCCGTCCCGCGGCCGTCTCCACTTCCACCAACGGCTCCAGCCACAACATCCCGCGAGACCCGGTGCGGACAACCTCAACTCCAGCCGCCGACACCGCGATCCGCTCCGCGACCTCATCCGCTCCGACGGAACGGGCCGCGGAGTCGCGCGGTACGTACACGCGGGGGACTCCCCGAGTTGGAAGGTCGGACGCCGTTGTTGTCATCGGGCCTCCCCGAGGAGCGCGTTCAGGCGGGTGGTGGTGACCCGCCCGTGGAGTTTGCCGGCGACTTGGACTGCGGGCCCCAGGGCGCAGTTGCCGAAGCAGTAGATCTCTTCGAGGGTGACGCGACCGTCGTACGTCGTCTCGCCGAACCCACAGCCGATCGTGCGTTTCGCGTGCTCGGCGAGCTCGACCGCGCCGACCGAGCGGCACGCTTCCGCCTGGCAGATCGCGACGGTCGTGCGGCCCGCCGCAGTACGCCGGAAGTCCTTGTAGAACGTGACGACGCCGTGCACCTCGGCGACCGCGAGGTTCAGTACGTCGGCGATCACCGCGACATCGGGCTGGTCGACGTACCCGAACTCCTCCTGCACCGCGTGCAGGATCGGCATCAGCGCACCACGGAGACCGCGCAGTTCCTCGGCGATCTCCCGCACTCGCTGGGCACGCCCGGGAACCGGGACGGGGGCGGCGGCCACGACCTCACTCGTCATGTATACAACATTCCGTCGCCAATCCACCCTGGTCAAAGCAATGCTGCCTATGAGCTGATAGCCGGCACCTATCAACTCAGGCTGTGCGCCGGGCGATCGTGTGCAGTTCGACAGGTAGAGCACCAGCGAGACACCGTACGCACGACCACATTCCCGCTCAGGTGCACTACCCAGCCACCCGACACCTCCTGTCGAAATGCGCACCGGCAGCCGCATGTCCGGCGTGGGTGCGGGCGTTAGGTCAGGCAGTACGCCCCATCGCCGTGCGGATCAGGGTGTCGACGACCTCGGCGTACGACATGCCGGCCGCGGCCCACATTCGCGGGAACCGTGACGCCGGTGTGAAGCCGGGGAAGGTGTTGATCTCGTTGACGACCGGCTCGCCGTCGCGGGGGATGAAGAAGTCCACCCGGGCCAGCCCTGCGCAGCCGAGCGCCTCGAACACGTCGATCGCCGTACGCTGCAGTCGCACTGCGAGTTCGGGGTCGATGCGGGCCGGTACGACGAACCGCGTGCCGCTGCTGTCGTACTTCGCGGTCGCGTTGAAGAATTCCGGATCCGCATGGATCTCCAGCGCCGGCGCCGTCTCCACCCGCCCGTCCGGGAACTCCAGCACCGCGAGGTCGATCTCGCGACCGTCCATCTCGCGCTCGACCAGAACCCGCGGACCGAACGCGGTGGCTTCCGCGATCGCAGCCAGCAGGGTCGGCAGGTTCGTCGCGCGGGTCACACCCGAACTCGAGCCGCCGGCCGCCGGCTTCACGAACAGTGGGAAGTCCAGGCCGGCTGCTTTCAGCTTCTGCAGCGTCGCTTCGGTGTCGGTCAGCTCGGTGCCGCGCAGCGTGACACCCGGCGTCACTGGGATCCCATGTGCTTTCAGGATTGCCTTGGTCAAGTGCTTGTCCAGTCCGACCGCGCCGGCGGCGATCCCGCTGCCGACGTACGGGATGTGCAGCTGTTCGAGAAAGCCCTGCAGGCGCCCGCCTTCGTCGTGCAACGCCGGGATCGTGACATCGCACGCCTGCAGGAGCTCGATCGCTTCGTGCTGCCCGTCCAGCCAGTTGCCCTCGGCATCGATCACCAGCGGGATCGCCATGTGGCCCAGTAGTTCGACGGCCTTCAGGATCCCCTTGCCACTGGCGAGCGACACGTCGCGCTCCGGACCCGCCCCACCCATCACCACCGCGACCTTCATACCCGTCATTGTTGTTTCTGGCAACGGTCGGGATCATCGGAGTGCGGGCGGATGTCTGCCTACGACCCTGGTATGACGCACCTCCTCCACAAGAATGAGCGATACTGGAGGTGTGCAAGCCACCGATCATCTGCAGGCGTCCTTGCAGGCCGCGATCGCGCTGGCCAACACCTTCGGGTCAGCCGAGCGGCAGGGGCGCCCGGCGATTCCTCCGGACGCGGCGGCGGTCGACGCCGTACTGCGCCTGACCACCAACCAACCGCCCGCCGTCGATCCCGCCGACTACGCAGCCGGCGGAAAAACGCTGTACGACGCCCTCGGCAGCCTCCCCGCGGTCGATCGCGCTGTTGAACTGGTGAACGCACTGCTCAAGGAAACCAAGGCCGCGCCGCAGTTGACCCGCGACGGGGGCGCGCCCTGGCACCTGCACTTCGGCAGTCCCGACGACGCGAACGGCTGGCTGGCCGAATTCGCCACCGCCGTGGCGATGCTGCTCGGGAGCGACGAGGCGGAGCGGCTCCGCCGGTGCGAGGCGGGCCGGTGCGACGACCTGTTCCTGGACTCGACGCGGAACGGGAACCAGCGGTTCTGCTCAACCGCCTGTCAGAACCGCGCCAAGGTCGCCGCTCATCGGGCGCGGGTCCGCAACTCCTGAGGCCGTGACCATGGTGGCCTCCGGCGACCAACCGAGCTTGCGGTACAGGTGAAAGCCGTCGGTCGTGGCCATCAACAGCCCGGTCCGGGCGCCGCGCTCGAGCGCTCGTGCGGCCAGGGCGCCCATCACGACGCTGCCGAGTCCCCGTCTCCGGTACGCCGGTTCGGTCTGGATGTCGTGCATGACGGCGTCGTCGCCGACGATCGCCACCATGCCGTGCGCCGCGACGGTGCCGTCCACCAGGACGTTCACGTACTCCAGGGGGCCGTCCGTCTCGATCTCGGCCGTCGCGCGGGGATGCGCGAGGAGGTCGATCGACATCAACGTCTTCTGTTCTTCGAACGGCCGGGTCCCGGCAGCGGCCAGCCGGCGGGCGATCTCCGCGCCGTGCTGCGTGGTGACGGTCAGCCAGGTGTCCGCGGGCAGGGCACGGGCGAGCGGGTCCACAGTCGTCGGGTCATCGGTGCGGGTGAACAGTTCGCGGTCGCGCCCGGGGAGTCCCAGTACGGCGGCGTACGCGTCGTCGTACCCGATCACCGGCCCCAGGCCGCGGCACAGCCGCCAGCCTTCCAGCCATCGCCTCATCATGGCGCTAGTGTAACTGCCTATTGATAAATAGCCAGTTACAGCCAGTTACTCGGTTCCGAGGACGAAGGTCTGGATCGCGACCACGGCGGCGCCGCGGGCCCACTCGCTGAAGTCGGCCGGCTGCAGGACCATCGGCACTTCGGCGGCCGACGGATGCCGGTCGGCGTGCAGACCTGCCAGCAGTTCGTCGTGCGCGACCTCTGCCAGCCGGACGCCTTCGCCACCGAGGACGACCAGCTCAGGCATGGTGAAGTTCGCGGAGGCCGCGATCAACTTCCCCAGCGCGCGACCGGCCCGGTCCACGATCTCGCGCGCCGCGGGATCGCCTTTCGCCGCGAGATCGAGCGCTTCGTCGTACCCGACCTCCCGGCCGATCGCGGCGCCGACCTGGCTCGTGACGGCGCTGACCGTCAGCAGACCGAGCGCACAGCCGCGGTGGCCGCGGTTGCAGCGCGGGCCGTCGGGAAGCAACGGGTGATGGCTGACCAGTCCGAGCGTGACGTCCGGACTGTCGACCACCCGGTTGTGGGCGACCAGCCCGTACCCGACACCGGCCCCGATCGTGAGCAGCACGAAGCGGTGTGCGTTCCGCCCGGCGCCGAACCAGTGGGTGGCTTCGACCAGGGAGGTCAGGTCGTTCGCGATCACGATCGGCACGCTCGTGTGCGCGGCGAGCAGGTCTCCGAACGGTACGTCGACCCAGTTCAGGTACGGCGCCCAGCGGACCTCGGTACGGTCGGCGACACGACCGCCGAGGGAGACGCCGACGCCGGTGATCGCCGTACCTCCCGGAACCTGGACGGTCAGTTCGTCGATGAGCTGGACGACGAGGTCGGCGACCGCGGACGGCGTGGGATCGGTGATCGGGCGCTCGACGCTCGCGAGCACGTCCGCGCGCAGCGTCGTGAGGACGCCGATCGCGGAGTCGGCGGTGAGCTTGACGCCGACGAAGTGGTGGGCGTCGGCGTCCAGGTCGAGCGGCTGCGAGGGCCGGCCGACGCGGGCGTCCGTGGGGCCGCCCTCGACCTCGACCAGCAGTCCGGACTCGACCATCGGTTTCGTCAGCCGGGTCAGGCTGCCGGGCGACAGGCCGACCCGGCGGGACAATTCGGCGCGCGACAACGGCCCGTCCAGCAGGATCTCCAGCGCCACCTGCCGCGAGGGCCCCGCCAACGGCCGCCACGCACCCATTGCGTCAGACTAGCCTGGGCTCGAGAGGGTGTCTGAGGACCCTCGGAGACGCCGGGACGTGACCCGGTCCGCGGTACTGGCCGCACAAGTCCCGGCGTCAGGCTCATTCCGAATTATGCAGGCGTTTGAGGCAGGTGGCGCCGGGACAACGGTGTCAGATTCTGGTCAGTGTGGAAGCTTGCGCGTATCGATGAGTTGCTGGGCAACGTCGCGCAGTTTGGTGTTGGTGTCCTGCGAGTACCGCTTGAGGATCGCGAACGCCCGGTCGCCGTCCACGTCGAAGCGTTCCATCAGGATTCCCATCGCCTGACCGACCAGCTTCCGCGCGTCGACCGCCTGGGCCATCGTCTCCTCGTGCCGCGCCGACGCCACCGCCACGGACGCGTGCCGCGCGAGGATATGCGCGATCGCCTCGTCGTCGGTGGAGAACGCCTCCGGCTCCGAGCTGTACAGCCCGAGGACGCCGACCGTACGTCGCGGCGCGTCACCGGTCGCCAGCGGTACGTCGAGAACGCTGCGGATCCCGAACGCCGCGACCTTCGTGCTCCACTCGGGCCAGCGGTCGTCGGAGGTGGTGTCGCGGATCAGGACCGTGGCGCGTTCGCGGAGCGCCGTGATCAGGGGACCACTCTCCGCAGCGATCTGCAGCTCGGAGATGTCGGTGACGACCTGATCCGTGACCGCGGCGATCTCGGCCCGCGAACCACGTGTGTAGAGAGCCACGCCGGCGTACGTGCAGTTCACCGCCTGCAAGGCGAACTGCACCACGGCATCGATCGTCTCCTCGACTCCAGGCGCATCGTGCAACTCGATCGCCAGCCGGGCAAACGTATCCGCCGAACGGGCAAGCTCAGGCTCAGTCACTGGAAACTCCAGGGCATGTCACGCAGTAGGGCAAGGTAATAATGCAGCCCAACCGCCCCCCAGCGTTAGCCGTGACCAAAACCCGCCACAACGCGCTCCCGATCCCACCGGAGCCTGTCTCACGGGCCTTCAGATGGCCGCGTGGTGGAGCTGTGCGGATTACAGTGTGCGGCATGGCGGAGTTGGTCGGTCTTCTGAGTGGGCGGACTGACTGGCGACGGGGATTTGCGGCGCCCATGCGGGCGTTCTTGCGGACCGAGTCGGGTAGTTCGGGCGTGCTCGCGGCCGCGATCGTGCTGGCGTTGGTGTGGGCGAACGTGTCGCCGGGGACGTACGACGAGGTGTGGCGGACCGACCTGTCGATCGGGCTCGGGCACGACGTACTGAGTCTGGATCTGCAGGAGTGGATCAACAGCGGACTGATGACGCTGTTCTTCCTGGTCGTCGGGCTCGAGGCGCGTCGCGAGTTCGATCTCGGGGATCTGCGGGATCGCAGCCGGTTCGTGCTGCCGATGCTGGCCGGGATCGCGGGGATGATCGCGCCGGTCCTGATCTACCTGGCGTTCAACGCCGGCGGTCCGGGGTCGCACGGCTGGGGTGTCGCGATGTCGACCGACACCGCACTCGCGCTCGGTCTGCTCGCGTTGGTCGGCCGTGGTGTGCCGGATCGCGTGCGGGTGTTCCTGCTGACGGTGTTCGTGGTCGACGATCTGCTCGCGCTGGCGGTGATCGCGGTCGTCTACAGCGAGGACATCAGGATGATGCCGCTCGTGCTGGCGATCGTCGCGTTCGCGGTCGTACTGGTGTTGTCGCTGTTCCACGTCCGCAAGGCCTGGATGTACGCGATCCTCGGCGTACTCATGTGGGCCGCCCTCCTGAAGAGCGGCGTGGACCCGGTGGTCGCAGGTCTCGCGATCGGGCTGACGGCGCCGGCGTACTCGCCCGGTCGTGAGGAGCTCGAGGAGGCGACCGGCCGGTTCCGGCTGTTCCGCGAGCAACCGACGCCGGAGCTGGCGCGGTCCGCGACCGTCGGTCTGACCACGACGATCTCGCCGAACGAGCGCCTGCAGTACCTGTACCACCCGTGGACCAGTTACCTGATCGTCCCGCTGTTCGGGCTCGCGAACGCCGGCGTCACGATCGACGCGGCGTTTCTCGGGCGGGCGTTCACGTCGCCGATCACGCTCGGCATCCTGCTCGGGTACGTCGTCGGCAAGCCGCTCGCGGTGACGACGGTGTCCTGGTTGCTCGAACGTTTGAGTGGTGGGCGGATCCGGCCGGGGGTCGGCTGGGCCGCGGTCGTCGGCAGCGGGACGATCGCCGGAATCGGGTTCACGGTGTCGTTGCTGATCGCAACGATCGCGTTCGACGGGCCGCAGCTGGCCGAGGCGAAGGTCGGGCTGCTGTCCGCGGTGATCGTCGCCTCGGCGCTGACCTGGGCGGTGTTCCGCGCGGCGAAGCTGCTGTCTCCTCCGAAGAAGGCGCTAGCACTGCTAGGAAACGCGGAGCAGTTGGTCGATCTGACCGATCCGGTGGATCCGGAGCGGGACCACATCCGCGGCCCGGAGACGGCGTCGGTGACGCTGGTGGAGTACGGCGACTTCGAGTGCCCGTACTGCGGGATGGCCGAGCCCGTCGTACGGGATCTGCTGCAGGACGACGATCTGCGGTACGTGTGGCGGCACCTGCCGCTGTCCGACGTACACCCGCGCGCTCAGATCGCGGCCGAGGTGGCGGAGGCCGCGGCCGCGCAGGGGGCGTTCTGGGAGATGCACGACCTGCTGCTCGCGAACCAGCAGAACCTCCAGCCGAAGGACCTGATCGGCTACGCGGAACAGCTCGGTCTGGACATCGATCGGCTGCACGACGACGTGAAGCGGCATGTGGCGGCGGCGCGGGTCGCGCAGGATGTGGAGTCGGCGGACACCAGCGGGGTGTCGGGTACGCCGACGTTCTTCGTGAACGGGCAGCGGCACTACGGGGCGTACGACGTGGAGACCCTGAAGCAGGCGATCAAGGTGGCGCGGGCGCGGGCGAAGATCACCGCGCGGCACAGCTGAAGACAGGTGGCGGAATCTTGATGCACTAGGGCATTTCTGCCACTGTTGTCGGGTTGCCGGATCCTTGACGCTTGGCTGCATGACGCACTCCATGACCGACTCCATGACCAACTCCACGACCAAGCAGATCGACCAGGCTGCCGTCGCGCACTTCGCCGGACGGCTGGCGTACGAGACGGACGTGTCCGATGTCGCCGCCGACATCGGGGCCGGGGTGACCGGGTGGGTTCTGATCGACAGCCGTAGCCAGGAGAGCTGGGACCAGGGGCACGTGCCGGGAGCCGTGCACCTGCCGACGCGGGAGATCGCGGCGCGGGCGGCGAGCGTCGTACCGGACGACGTCGCGGTCGTGACGTACTGCTGGGGGCCAGGGTGCAACGGTGCGACGCGGGCGGCTCTGGAGTTCGCCAAGCTGGGGTATCCGGTGAAAGAGATGATCGGCGGGTTCGAGTACTGGGTCCGTGAAGGGCTGCCGGTGGAGACGGCCGACGGCATCGAGCGGCGCCTCGCCGACCCGCTGACCGCGCCGCGCGGGGTGGCGTGCGCGTGCTGAAATCCCTGTGAGCGTTGAGGTTTAACACAGATCGAACTCGCCGTGGTGAAACGCTGACTCTCCGTGCGTTACGCTCGTCGCAGCGCCGACGCGAGGAGACAGTGTGACCGATCAGCCGAGGTACGACGGTGGGCTGATCGCGCGCGGGATCGACACCACGCGCCCGAGCGTCGCCCGCGTCTACGACTACGCCCTCGGCGGCAAGGACAACTACGAGTCCGACCGCGAGCTGTACCGGCAGATCATGAAGATCGCGCCGGAGACGCCTCTGTGGGCGCGGGCGAACCGCCGCTGGCTCCACCACGCGGTCACCTGGCTGGCCGAGGAGGGCGGCGTACGGCGGTTCATCGACGCGGGCTCCGGCCTGCCGACCGTCGAGAACACGCACCAGATCGCCCAGAAGGTGAGTCCGGACGCCTCGGTGCTGTACATCGACAACGACCCGTCCGTGGTCGCCCACGGACGGGCGCTCCTGCTGGACAACGACCGGACACAGTTCACCGCGGCGGACCTGACCAAGCCTGACGAGGTGCTGGCGGACCCGGCGGTCGCGGGGATGCTGGCCGACGGTCAGCCGGTTGCGCTGGTGATGGCGCTGATGCTGCACCATATCGCCGACTACGACGAGACACTGGCGATCGCCGGCCAGTACGTCGACGCGCTGCCGCCGGGCTCCTATCTGGCGATCACGCACGCGTGCAACCCGGGTGACGGCGGTCCGGTCGACGTACTCGTGACCGAGCTCCTCGAGAAGGTCAAGGATGCTTTCCCGACCTTGGCGTTCCGTTCGGTCGAGCAGATCTCGTCCCTGTTCCACGGGCTGGAGATCCTCGATCCGGGGGTCGTCCGACTGGCCGATTGGCATGTTCCGGGCGGCCGCGTCGAGGAGGACCCGCCGGTCGACATCCGCGACGCCATCTACGGCGGCATCGCGCACAAGCCTTAGGTCCTAGCTCAGGCCCGCCAGGTAGTCGGCGTTCCCGCGGATCGCGGCCTCGTAGCGCTTGATCTCGGCGGAGTCGACCTTGTCGGCGATCACCAGCAGGAGCGTCGCGAGCGCCTTGTCCTTCGCCCCGGCGGCATGCAGCGTCAGCGCCTTGAAGACCCGCAGCGAGTCCGACTCGGGGAACTCCGCGCACGCGCCCTTGAACACCGCGAGCGACTCGTCGAAGCGTTCGAGGTTGCGCAGCGTGCTGCCGTACTGCAGCAGGCACTTGCGGCGGGTCTCCCCGGTCAGTCCCGGCAGCGCGCGCTCGTAGTACCTGACGGCCGTCTCCTCGTCGCCGGCGGTGTCGTACGACCCGCCGACCTCGTACAGCACGTACGGATTGTCCGGATGCTCGGTCAGCAGCTTCTCGAAGAAGGCGATCGTCGGGCCCATGTTCGCCCGGTCGCGCCGCGCGAACGCCTCGTCGATCGTCGCCGCCAGTTCCGGCGTCAGCTCAGTCGTCACAGTTCCATCATGCCGCGTCGGTCCGGCGGGCCTGCCACGGCCATGATCCGGAGATCTCCACTTCGAGCGCGAAGCTGAGCACGGTCCGGATCACCACGATCAGTCCCAGCACCAGCACGCTCTGCACCGACGTCTCGACGATGATCGTCCGGATGATGTCCCCGACGATCAGGATCTCCAGCCCTAGCAGGATCACCCGCCCGAGATTCACCCGCAGCTGCTGGTAGCTCCCGGTGCCCTTGCGGACGACGTCGTAGCAGTACCGCATCAGGACGACGGCGAGTCCGATCGCCATGATGACCACGCCGGCGCCCTCGATCGTCCGGGCGACGCCGGCGAAGACCCGCTCGAAGTCCATCCCTCACAGTTACCAGTCAGGCAGCGGACTCGCTGGTCGGCTCGCCGGGCCGGATGTTCTGGTTCAGGTGGAACACGTTGGCCGGGTCGTACGCCGTTTTCAGCGCGACCAGCCGCTCCAGTGTCGCGGGCGGGAACGCCCGGTGGATCGGGTCGTCGTTCAGCGTGTTCACGTAGGCCCCGCTCGCGTACGGCGCCAGCGCCGCCGCGTACCCGCGCAGGCGGCCGATCCGGTCCTCGTCCTCGGCCGGGTCCTCCCAGCGTGTCGCGGTGACGAACTCGAACAACGTGTCCCGGTGACTGAATGCAGCGTTTTCCGTGGGGACGTCGGCGATCGCGCCGCCGTACGCCTGCAGACTCGCCGAGACCCCCGGGTTGTCCAGCAATGCCCGGATCGCCGCGTCCGGCAGCGACTTGAAGTAGTGACCCTTCCAGTACCGCCGAAAACGGTGTCCTTGGACGTTGTCGTCGCGCGTCTGCAGCTTCAGGTACGTCGTCTCCTCGACCAGCTCGTCGCTCACCGGCCCGAGCGCCCGGAACGCCGGCAGCAGCTCGTGCCCACCCTCGCCGACCCACACGTACCCGACCGTCACCGACTCGGCCGTGATGTTGGCGGTGAACGTCGCCTCGCGCGGCGCATCGGCGTTCAACTCCCGCCACCCCCGCAGTACCTCGAATCCCGCCGACACCGGGTAGCTGAACTCGACGATCAGCGCCCGCGTCCCCACCTGGTGCAGCTGGAACTCGAACGACGTCACGATCCCGAAGTTGCCGCCGCCGCCACGCAACCCCCAGAACAGCTCGGGGTTCTCGTCCGCACTCGCCCGTACGACGTCACCGTCTGCCGTCACGACCTCGTACGAGATGACGTTGTCGCAGGCCAGGCCGAACCGCCGTGCCAGCCAACCCATCCCGCCGCCGAGCGTCAGCCCGCCGACCCCGGTGTGCGACACGTTCCCGGCCGTCGTCGCCAGCCCGTATTCCTGCGCCGCCCTGTCCAGTTCGCCCAGCAGCGCGCCACCCTGTACCCAGGCCCGCTTGGCGGCAGGATCCACGTGGACCGCGCTCATCGGCGTCAGGTCGATCATCAGCCCACCGTCCGGGACCGCGAGACCGGCGATGTTGTGCCCGCCGCAGCGGACCGCGATCTCCAGACCGGCCGCACGCCCGAACCGGACCGCCTCGGCGACGTCCTCGGTCGAAGCGCAGCGGGCGATCACGGCGGGGCGGCGGTCGATCATCGCGTTCCAGACGGTGCGGGCCTCGTCGTACCCGGCGTCTCCGGTGCGCAGCATCACGGTCATCGCTCTCAGCTCCCTGGATGAGTTGGTCTGTCCACAACCCTGACAGCGGAGCGGTCCGTCGATAAGGTCCAGTTCTGTGAGCCGAATGAGGACCAGTTCCGGAGCCGGTGAGCTCCTGGTCGAGCTGCAGCGCGACAGTGGCGTCCCGCTGCACCAGCAGCTCGAGAGCGGGATCCGGACCAGGATCCGGGCAGGACTGCTGCGCGCCGAGACCGTGATGCCGTCGACGCGCGCCCTCGCGCACGACCTCGGCCTGTCCCGCGGGGTGGTCGTCGAGGCGTATCAGCAGCTCGTCGCCGAGGGATACCTGATCAGTCGCGCCGGCGGATACACGCAGGTCGCCGACATCGCCGTGACCGAGGCGGCGACCGCTCTGAAGCCCGGCGCAGGTCCCCCGCGGATCGACTTCCGCTACAGCCGCCCGGACGTGTCCGAGTTCCCCCGCGCCGCGTGGCTGCGATCGGTACGGCGAGTGCTCAACGAGACGCCGTACCGCAGCCTGGCCTACATCGACGGGCGCGGAACGATCGAACTCCGCACGGCGCTGTCCGACTATCTCAACCGGGTCCGCGGTACGGCGGCGCGCCCGGAGAACATGCTGATCTGCAACGGGTTCGCGCAGGGCTCACGGCTACTCCTGCAGGTGCTGGCCGCACAGGGACGTCGGCGGCTCGCGGTCGAGGACCCGTCCGACAACGACCTGCGGGAGGTCGCACAGGCGGCCGGGCTCGAGGTGGTCGGCGTACCGATGCTGGAGACGGGCATCGACGTCAACGCGTTGGAGCGGTCGGGTGCGGACGTCGTACTCGTGACGGCTGCACATCAGTTCCCCACCGGAGCGGTGGCGTCGGCGGAAACGCGGGCCGCGCTGGTCGCGTGGGGCGGGCTGGTGATCGAGGACGACTACGACGCGGAGTACCGCTACGACCGGGAGCCGATCGGCGCGATGCAGGGGCTCGCGCCCGACCGCGTCGCGTACGCCGGGACCGCGAGCAAGACGCTGGCGCCCGGGTTGCGGCTGGGGTGGCTGATCCTGCCGACGTGGCTGGTCGAGCCGATGGCGCAGGCGAAGCTGATGGACGATCGCGGGTCGCCGGTGTTCGACCAACTGGCGTTCGCCGACTTCGTGGCGAGGGGTGAGTTCGACCGGCATCTGCGGCGGATGCGGCCGCGGTACCGGACGCTGCGGGACACGCTGGTCGAACGGTTGGCGGCGCGGCTGCCGGAGCTCGAGCCGGTCGGGGTGTCGGCTGGTCTGCACGTGATGACGTGGCTGCCACCCGACCTCGGCGAGGACGCGCTGCGTGACGCGGCCCGGCAGCGCGGGCTCGGCGTGTACGGGCTGGCGCCGTACTGGGTGTCGGGAGAAGGGCCCGCCGGGCTGGTGTTCGGGTACGGGTCGCTCTCCCAGAAGGAAGTTGTCGAGGGCATCGAGTTGCTCGCGGACGTGGTCGCGACGATCCGGAAGCGATGAATAATTATCCACTTCGTTGCAATTCGATCCGGACGGTTCTAATCTTGGCGAGGTGATCGCCACAGCTGGTATCGACGCCCTCATGAACAAAGGCTGGCCTGCCGCGGACAGCACCGAGCTGGACGGCTGGCTGGTCCGCCGCAACGCAGGCGTCACCATGCGAGCCAACTCCGTCCTGCCCGCGAGCGCGCCGTTCGACCTCGACAGGGCCTTGGACTACGTGGAAAACCTGTACGCCGCGCACCAGATCGCACCGTCCTTCCAGGTGGGTCCGGCGGCGCAGCCCGGCGACCTCGACGAGTACCTGGCGGCTCGCGGGTACGAGGTTCGCACTCCGACGCTGGTGATGTGCGCCGAGGTCGCAGATGTGCTCGCGAAGCTGCCCGAACCGACGACGGCAGTGAATATTTCCTCGACGCCCGGTGACGACTGGATGGCCCTGTGGTGGGTCGTCGACGGCCACGGCGGATCCGACGCGCAGCCCGCCGCCCGGCAGATTCTCAACCGCGGCCGCGCGCTGTACGCCACGATCTCGTCCGGCCGGCAGGCCCAGGCCGTCGGCCGCCTGGCTCTGGTCGACGACTGGGCCGGCATCTACTGCCTCGCCGTCGATCCGGCCTACCGCCGCCAGGGTCTCGCCCAGGCGACCATCCACGGCTTGTTGCAGAAGGCAACGACCGTCGGCGTCAACCACGTCTGGCTCCAGGTGGTCGAGGCCAACGCCCCGGCCCGCGCCCTGTACGACAGCCTCGGTTTCCAGACTGTCTCGCGCTACCACTACCGCGTCCGCCCTCAGCCCTGAGCAGAAGCCTCCGGTATCGCCCCGCGATCGGAGAAGATGTCGGCGTGCTGACTCTCGCGGATCACCGGACCGGTCTGTTGCAACGCGGTACGAGCGGACCGCCGGTGGTGCTCCTGCACTCGCTCGGCCTCGACAAACACATGTGGGAACCGATCATCGATCAACTCGCGGTCGGGCGCCGGGTGTTCGCTTACGACCTGCGAGGTCACGGCGAGGCAGCCGGATCGCCCCGCCCGTTCACGTTGGGCGACACGGCCGCGGACCTGATCGGCGTACTCGACGAGCTCGGACTGGAGAGCGCGCATGTCGTCGGGTTGTCGTACGGCGGAGCGATCGCCCAGACCGCGGCGATCGAGTCGCCCGATCGGTTCGCCTCCCTGTCACTGCTGGCGACGACCGACCGGGCGTTCCCGGAGATCTTCGAGGGGCGCGCGGCCGGCGCCGAGGTGGACGGGATGGCGGCCCAGGTCGACGAGACGCTGTCCCGGTGGTTCACTCCGGAAGCCCTCGCCGCCGAGACCGCGGGCGTGCGCTACGCGCGGGGTTGTCTGCAGGCGATGAAGTCCGAGGACTGGGCAGCGGCGTGGCGTTCGATGAAGGAGCTCGATGCCCAGGGCAAGCTCGGAGACTTCGCCGCGCCGGCGCTGGTAGTCGCCGGCAGTGCGGACGTGTCCGGGCCGACTGCCGTCCTGCGCCAGGTTGCCGACGGCATTCCCGGCGCTGCGTTCCGCGAGCTACCCGGCGTACCGCATATGCAGACGCTGGAGCGTGCCGATCTGATCGCGGGCGTTCTGGACGACTTCCTGCCTAGAGGTTGAGTTGCTGCAGGTGATCGAGGACGACGAACTCGGCACCCGTCTTCTCGACCGACGTGCGGAGCGGGGTCAGGTCGGTCCACGGGATGCCGGGATCGTCGAGAGGCTTGTCGAAGTCGTCCCAGTGCGTGGCGATCACCTTCCGGACCGGCTTGATCGTCTGCAGCAGGCGGTCGGTGATGCCCGGCTCGCCGCCCGGAGCGGCCAGTACGATGTCGACCTGGAGACCGCGCAGCGCGTTCGGGTCGAAGTTCGCCGTACTGAGGCTGAGGATGCGCAGGCCGCCGATCGTGATGACGAACGCGAGCGTGCCGCCCTCGACCAGGTCCTCGATCACGCGCGGGCGCGGTGGGACCTCGTACCGGTAGCCCGGGTACGCGTAGGTGTGCCGCTTGCCGCCGCAGGAGTGCAGCGACGGGAACACCTCGATCGTGAAGCCTTCGAACGGCAGGTACTCGCCGCCGCGGACAGGTGACAGCAGGTCGTTCGGCGTCTTCATCGCGCGCAGCATGTTCGCGTGCGTCTCGGTGCAGAGCACGGTGGCCCGCGTCTTCTTCGCGACGTACGGTACGTCGGCCATGTGGTCGTAGTGGCCGTGGTGGACCAGGATCGCGTCGGCGGTGCTCAGGTGCCGGTCGATCACGTCGGGCTTGATCACCAGCTTCGTCTTAGGGTCGGCGCCCTCCGGCGTGAACGTCCCGGTGTGGAACCGCGTCAGCCACGGATCGGTCAGTACGACGCTCTTGCCGCACCGGATCTGCCACGCATGCGTCCCGAACCAGGTCAGCTCCAACGGCTCTCGCGTCGCCTGGCTCGTGGACGTCGTTGCCGCCTCGCTGTGGTTCTCGAGCGCGACCGCCCCGACCACACCCGCGGCACCGGCCGCCGCCGCGCCCGCCAGCATCCCTCTCCGACTCACCTTCACGCTGTTTCCTCTCGTCGTCTGAAACCTCAGTCAAGGCGAGGGCTCGCGGGCATGTCGAATATGCTCTTGCGCATGGACCGATTGGCTGGAGATATCACCGCAGGTCAAACAGGTCATGATCACTGAACGGCATCTGCAGATCTTCATCGCCCTCGCCGAGGAGCAGCACTTCGGGGACGCGGCGCGGGCCGTCGGCATCACCCAGCCGCCGTTGTCCCAGGGCCTGCGGCGCCTGGAAGCGCTGATCGGCTCGAAGCTCTTCGAACGCGGCGCCGGTCGCGTCGAACTCACGCCCGCGGGCGTCGCGCTGCTGCCGTACGCACGGCGCGCGCTGACCTCGATCGAGGAGCTCCACCAGGCGGCGATCGCGCGTGATCCGGAGGGACCCGAGATCCGGCTCGGCCTGGCGCCCGAAGTTCCGCCGTCGGCGGGTGCGGCGGTGGCCGCGGCCTGCGGCTCGGTGATCCCGGGCAGTCGGGTGACGGTGGTGACCGCGCCGACGAGTTCGCTGGTCAATCAGGTCGGGACGGGCCGGTTGACGTTGGCCGCCGTACTGCATCCCGCCGTTCTGGACGGCCTGGAGGCCGGACCTGTATCGCTTCTGCCGACCTGGGCGCTGGTGCCGGCCGCGACCGTCGACACTGAGGTTGTGGCATTGCGGCAGTTGAAAGGGCTGCCGATCGCGGTGCGGCCGCGCGCCGAAGCGCCGGCGGCGCGGGACCTGTTCCTGGACACGTTTGCGTTGCACCGGCCTGACGGTGGGACGGTCGTGGTGACCGACGAGCGCGCCGGACTCGCGATGGCGGCGGCCGGCCAGGCGATCGTGGTGACCGCCGATCCGGCACTGATCGCGCCAGGCGTCGGGCGGCATCGACTGGCCGACGATCCGCTGCCGTTGCGACTCCGGCTCGTCTGGTCGAGGACGCGTACGCCGTTCCTCCGCCCGAACGACGTGATGGCTCAGCTCACGGAAGCGCTGGCATCGTGAACGCCCGGATCCGTGGGATCTTCGAGGACGCCGGTGTCCGCGGCTGGATGCACGCGATCTCACTCGAGGATCCTCAGGCGAGCGTCGAGCTGGATGCGGACGTCGTCGTACCGCTGGCATCGGTCTACAAGTTGCCGCTGCTCGCCGGGTTCTGCCGGCTGGTGGACCTGGGCGAGCTCGATCCGCGCGAGCGGGTGACGCTGGAGCCTTCGGCGCGAACCGCCGGACCGACCGGGCTGTCCGCGTTCGCGGATCCGGTGACGGTGTCGCTGCGCGATCTGGCCCTGTCGATGGCGACGGTGTCGGACAACGCGTCGGCCGATGCGCTGCTGGACATCGTCGGGCTGCGTCGACTGGCCGAGATCCTGGAGTCGTTCGGCCTGCGCCGCACCTGGGTCCGCCGCGGTACGGCGGCCAACCTGCGTGACCTGCAGCGCCGTACGGGTGCGGACGATGCGGACGCGGCCCTCGCCGTACTCGCGGACAACGACCGGACCGATCCGGTCGGCGTGTACGAGGCGGCGAACGGGTCAGCCGCGAGCGCGCGCGACCTGACCCTGCTGCTGCGGCGGTTGTGGGCGGGGGAGTTGCTGTCGGCGTCGCAGACCGAGTTCGTGAAGACGACGATGCACCGGCAGATCTTCCTGCACCGGTTGGCGTCCGGTTTCCCGCACGACGGCGTACGTGTCGCGGGGAAGACCGGAACGTTCGGCGCGTTGCGGCACGAGGCCGGCGTGGTCACCCTGCCCGGCGGAGCGGCGTTCGCGATCGCGGTCCTCACGCTCGCCGCCCGCGGCGACTTCCGCCAGCCCCGCGTCGACGCCGCCATCGGCGAGGCCGCCCGGGTAGCGGTCGACCTGCTGCGTTAGACGATCGCGTACGCCTCGATCTCGAGCAGGGCGTCCGGGCTGAACAGCGCGGCCACCTGGACCGCCGTACTCGCGGGCTTGGTGCCCGGGATGTACTCGTCGCGGACCGTACGGATGGCCGGCAGGAACCCGATGTCGGTGACGAAGTACGTCAGCTTCACGACGTCCTCGAACGTCGCGCCGACCGCCGACAGGCAACGTCGCAGGTTCTCGAAGACCTGGCGTGCCTGCGCCTCGGGATCCCCGATCCCGACGAACTGCCCGTCCGGATCCAGCGCCACCTGCCCGGAGATCGCCACCCACTGCCCCCGGCCGGTGACGACGTGGCTGTAACCGTTGCCCGGGGCCACTCCGACGGCGCGCGGGTACTCCAGCTTGCTCACATGCTCCTCCAACCGATCTCAACCCCATCCGACCACATGAGTGGGTGAACTACGCCGGGAGCAGGCGCTCCGCGAAGAAGTTCTTCACGAGATCCTGCATCTCGCGGTCGAAGCGGTGCGGGCCGGGGAGGAAGGTGCCCGTGTAGCTGCCGGGACCGTCGAGGAAGAGTTCGGTGAGCTCGCGGTCGGCGGCGACCATGCCTCGCGACGGGAAGAGCTCGTCGTCCTCGGCATAGACGACGAGCTGATGGTGGCGGCCCCGGCCCGCGGTCAGCGTGGGGTGGTCGAGCTCCCGAGCCAAGCCGGGCGTCGTGAACAACCAGGAGTGGGCGTCGACGTACGCCGGGACGAGCGCCTCGAAGGTGGTCATCATGCACACCACCGCCGAGGCCCGGATGCCCGGATCCAGCGCGGTCAGTGCCGCCGCCCTCGCACCCCCGCCGGAGAATCCGAAGACGCCGACGTCATCCACTTCGTCGACTCCACGCAAGACACTGAGTGCGACCAGGTCGTCGTACGCGACCATCCCGGCGAACGACGTACCGAGGATGCCGGCCGCCTTCGCGATCGTGTGCTCGTGGTGCACGGCCGCGACGTCGTACCACTCGTGGTCATCGGGTGAGTGGTCCGCTGCGAGCCAGGCGGCCTCGTACGCCGCCATCAGGTCGCGCAAGCCCCGCGGCAGTGGATCGAAGCCGAACCGCCGGGAGCCCCACGCAAAGGTGTCGTGGCACAGCACCACGAAACCGGCGCGGGCGAGCTCGTTCGCGACGGCTCGGTCCTCGTACAGGTCCGCACGCACCCGGAGGGCCCTCGTGCTCGGCCGAGGCGTGTCGACCATCCGCTCCGCGCCGATCGACTTCACGCCGGCGTGGCAGTGCAACCCCAGCAGACCGGGTCCGAGCGGGCCGTCCGCGGGACGCAGCAGCCACGCGCGAGTCGGCGGACCGAAGCCGGTCGACCACTCGAGCTCACTCCCGTGGACGCCGTCCGCGCGCCACTCGCCGACGGTCCGCACGGCCGGTCGTTGCGGAGGCTCCGGCACGCCGAGGAGGGCGGCGACCCTCGTGGTCAGTTCGTCACCGGTCAGTGGCGACGCGTCGCGGACGAAGTCCGGCCAGTCCTCGTAGCCGCCCAACGCACTCGGTCTCAACCCTTCACCGCGCCGACCGATGCCAAGGAGCGCTCCAGGTTCGCGACCCGTTGGCCAGTTCCGGTCACCACCTGGGTGTACCCGTTGCCCGGCGCAACGCCCTCGACCTGCGGATACTCCAACTCGCTCACAGTTCCTCCGGTTGTGGTGTCGGTCCATCATGCGTGGCCCGAGGGTTGAGAAACCGGTTTCCATCGGGAGAGGATACGGAGGTGGGACGGACACCGAAGGACTCGATCACGATTGCCGACGTCGCGCGGGCGGCGGAGGTGTCACGCGCGACCGTGTCCCGGGTGATGAACGGGCGCCTCAGTGTCGCACCCGAGATCGTCGCCCGGGTGCGCGCCGCGGCGGAGCGCCTCAACTACCGGCCGAGCGACCTGGCCCGCAGCCTGTCGCTGGGCCGGACGAACATGGTCGCGTTGGTCGTCCCGGACCTCGGCAACCCGCTGTTCCAGCAGATCCTGCGCGGCATCACGAACGCGTCCGCGGCGGCCGGGTACAAGGTGCTGGTCGCCGAGACCGACGAGGACCCGAACGCCGAGGCGGCGATCGCCATCGAGGCCCGGCGGCGCTGCGACGCACTGATCATGGTCTCGCCGCGGATCGACGAGGAGCGGCTGCTCGAACTCCTCCCGCAGGTGCAACCGGTGATCCTGGTCAACCGTCAGGGGCCGGCGGAGGTGACGTCGGTGGTGGTCGACTACGGTCGCGCCGTACGGATCGTCGTCGATCACCTGGTCGGTCTCGGCCACCGGCGGCTCGCGTTCCTGTCCGGCCCGGCGGCGAGTACGTCCAACGTCCTGCGGCTGCAGGCGCTCGCGGTCGCCGAGCGGGAGATCCCGGGGCTGGAGCTCGTCCGGCTCGAATGTGGCCGGTCGATCGAGGACGGGTACGCCGCGGTGGAGCGGGTGCTCGAATCGCAGGTCACCGCGGTCGTCGCGTTCAACGATCTGGTGGCGTTCGGGCTGCTCGCGCGGCTCAACGAGGTCGGGGTCGCCGTACCGGCTGATCTGTCGGTGACGGGGATGGACGACATCGGGCTCGCGCGCTTCGCCGTACCGTCGCTGACGACTGTGCGGGTGCCGCAGAAGGATCTCGGTGAACTCGCGTGGCAGCGGTTGCACGCGTCGATCACGGGGCTTTCGGACGAGGTGGGCGGCGTACCGGAGTTGCGGCTGGCGGTGCGGGCGAGTACGGGCCCGGTGCCTCAGGAGCCGCGTTCCGAGGGGTCAGCCGACCAGGTCGGGTGGCAGCAGCAGGGGGACATCTTTGCGCTGGGGAGCTCGTCGGGGTTGCTCGCGCGGTACGAGTTCGGACGGCGGATGCCGCAGGTCCACGCACCGCGTCCTTATCTGCACCCAGTCCGAACGCTCGGCGGGCACCCGCTGACCGAGGTCAGCCCGGTCGACCATAGGCATCACTACGGTGTCTCGCTCGCCGTCGCGCAAGTCAACGGCACCTCGCACTGGGGCGGCCGGACGTACGTGCGCGGTCAGGGCCCGACCCTTCTCACGAACCACGGCCAGCAACGCAGCCGCGGAGTCACCGTCAACAACCGCGAGCTCGTCGACGACATCACCTGGTACGACGAGCAAGGGCGGCCGCAACTGGTCGAACGTCGCCGCCTGACCGGCGATCTCGCCTTCGGTGGTTGGCGACTCGACTGGCGCAGCATCCTCACCGCCCGCTACGGCTCGATCCGGATCGACAGCCCGGCCACCAACGGTCGCGAGGGAGCGGCGTACGGCGGTCTCTTCTGGCGACTGCCTGCCGCGGAGACGACTGTGCTCAGTGCCGACGGCGAAGGGCTGGATGCCGCCTTCGGGTCTCGTAGCCCATGGCTCGCGTTCGTCCAAGGCGATGTCAGCCTGCTGTTGCTGCAGCCGGATCAGGTCTGGCCGTGGTTCTTGCGATCCGAGGAGTACGTCGGCGCGTGCCCGGCACTCGCGTGGGAGCAGCCGTTGGTGCTGCAACCCAACCAGGACCTGACGTTGTCGCTCACCGCACTCCTGCTGGACCGGGCGGTCGACGCGGCCGAGGCTAAAACGTTGGCAGGCCAGTTGTAGGCGACGACGCCAGCGCCGACTGCCATCTCTTCGGCACCCGGCCGGCGAGGCGTGCGTTCCGGCCGGCCGAGACGGCGTCGCGCATCGCGGCGGCCATCAGAGCGGGTTTCTCCGCACGGGTCACCGGGGTGGCGAGCATGACCGCGTCGCATCCGAGTTCCATCGCCAGCGCGGCGTCACTCGCCGTACCGATGCCCGCATCCACGATCACCGGGACGTTCGCCGCCTCGGCGATCAGCGCGATGTTGTGCGGGTTGCGGATCCCCAGCGCCGAACCGATGGGTGCGGCCAACGGCATCACGGCCGCGCAGCCGGCCTGCTCGAGGCGGCGGGCGAGGATCGGGTCGTCGTTCGTGTACGGCAACACCGTGAAACCGTCGGCCACCAACGCCTCCACGGCATCGAGCAGCTCGAACGGGTCCGGCAGCAGCAGGTGGTCGTCGGCAACGACCTCGACCTTGATCAGGTCGGTCCCGAGCGCCTCGCGGGCCAGCTTGGCGGTCAGCACGGCCTCGGCCGCGGTGTGGCAGCCGGCCGTGTTCGGCAGTACGTCGATGTTGTGCTTCTTCAGCACGTCGAGCACCGAGCCTTCGTGACCCGTGCCGAGCCGGCGCATCGCGACCGTGGTGAGTTGGGTGCCGGAGGCAATCAATGCCTCCTCCATCACTTCCAGGTTGGCCGAACCGCCGGTCCCCATGATGAGGCGCGACGTGTACGTGCGCCCGCCGAGCTCCAGTGGATCATCCATGGTCAGCCTCCCTGCGTCGCGCTGACGATCTCGACCCGGTCGCCCGGCCGCAGGGTGGTCTGCGCCCATTCGGCCTTGGTCAGCACGTTCTGGTTCACCGCGACCGCGATCCCGGTGGCGCGATCGGAGTACTCCGCGATCAACTCGGCCACGGATTTGCCGGCCGGTACGTCGACCGCCGTACCGTTCACCCAGACGGATTCCATCGCTTCCTCCCTACGCCGGAATTACCCGATTCAGGTTCAGCGGTCGGTGACGGTCCGGTCACCCTCTCAGCCCACTCCCTGCGAGCTCCCGCGGACGTTTCGACTCTAACTCACGTCTCAACTAGGACGCGAGTCCGTCTCGCAACAGCGGAAGCACCTGCTCCCGCACGGCCGGTGCGACGTTCAGACCGTCTTCGGAAGTGATCCAGCGGAGGTCGGCGAGCTCCGCGGCGGGCTGCGGGACCTGCTGCAGCTCGACGGCGTACACAGTCATCTGCATCCATTGGTTCTCGAGCGCCGCCTGGTTCTCCACGGTGGCAAGGAACTTCGGTTTGTACGGCGTGACGCCCAGCTCCTCGTGCATCTCCCGGGCCAACGTCTCCAGCGGCGCCTCGCCCGGCTCCGGTTTCCCGCCCGGAAGATAGAAGACGTCCGGCGCGGCCTGCTTGCTCACCACCAGGAGCCGTCCGTCCTGCACAACTGCCGCCGCGATCACGATCAGCACATCGGTCGTCACTGTGCTTCTCCAATACCAGTCAGGAGCGCCGCGAGTTCGGTCGGGCGGTAGAGGACCTGTTTGCCGGTGCGTTGCGGTTCGACGAGCCCGGTACGGCGCAGTAGCTGCAGGTGCTGGCTCACCGCGGACGGCGTCACCTTCAGTTCGCCGGCCAGGTCGGTCGTCGTACGGGGATAGGAGAGGAGCGCGAGGATGTGCGCTCTCGGCGTACCGATCAATTGCGCGAGGTCGTGGCGCGACGGTGGCTCGACGACGGACCACAGGTTGGCCTGACCGCGTGGCGGGTAGCCGAGCAGCGGTTCGGCGCCGGGGTCGAACGGGATGACGGCGTGCGGTCCGAAGAGGGTCGGTTGTAGTACGAGCCCCCGACCGTCGATGTGTTCGGTGCGGCTCTGCTCGGCCACGCGGTCCACCTTGAGCAGGCCATCGGCGTACGTGATTGCCGGGCCCAGACCGTTGAGCATCGCGCCCGTTCCTTGCTGGGTGACGACGTGGCCGCGGTAGCTGATGTCGGCGGAGAGAAGGGTGCGCATGCGGCTCCAGTACGGCGCCATCACGGCGTCCCAGTACTCGCTGAGTGCCTCGACCACCTTGTCCACGGTCAGGTCTTCCGGCAGCTCGCCGTTGACCGCTACGAGTTGTCGCTCGAAGGTTTCGGGGTTGACGGTCGCGATCAGGTCGAGCTCGTCGGAGAGCTGAGTGAGCGGCGAGGTCGGTCGTGGCGTCAGGAAGTCCGGACTGCCCATGGTGTCGTTGACGAGCCACCGCAGTACGGACCAATCCAGGGCGGCCACCTGCGGCTGTACGGTGCGAACCCAGCCGAGCTGCAGCGGGAAGCGGCCGGGATCCCGGAGCGCCCGCAACGACAGCACCATCTCCGCCACCGGCGACACCGCGAACCGGACGTCGGCCAGATCCTGCGAGTTCAGGACGTAGGTGAGCACGGCGCCTCGCTTTCAGTCACGACCTGAAGTATGGCGGAATTGTCGGTGGCTGGTGGGAGCGTGGTTTCCATGGGATTTCGAGCGATGGACGAGGACGAAATTGCAGAGTTCCTGGCGCGGCCGCTGGTGGCCGTGCTGGCAGTCGACGAACCGGGCTGGTCGCCACATGTGACGCCGGTGTGGTTCCGCCACTTGCCCGACGACAACAGATTTCAGGTGATGACGCCGGCCAAGTCGAAGAAGACCAGACTGCACCGGACCGGCACAGGGGAGCTGTCACTCTCGATCCAGACGGTCGACGGGGCGACGGCGAAGTACGTCAACATGCAGGGCGTGGCGCGATTCCTTCCACTCGAGCCCGACCTGCTGAACGCGATGGTGGAGAAGTACCTGCCGGAGGAGAACCGCGCGGCGTACCTGGCCAACCCACCCGAGGACTCGATGTTCGACATCACCCCACGCCGCATCACCTCAGCCGTCATCGACTGACAGTTCACCGCGCTGCCTCGTCGTACCCCGTATGAGCGACTATTACGTACTCGACGGGGAGCGGACCCAGATCGGGTTTGTGGCCGCACACCGCGTGGGCGGCAAGGTCCACGGCCGATTCACGGCCTTCGAGGGCGCGTTCCGAGTGGACACCGCGGACCCGGCGGCCTCCACCGGCTGGCTGAGCGTCCAGATGGACAGCGTCGACACCGGCAACGACCGCCGCGACGCCCACCTGCGCCGCGACTTCTTCGGTACGCCGACCTACCCGGCAATGACCTTCGTCGCGACCGCCGTCGTACCGACCGGACCCCAACGCGTCGACGTCACCGGCAACCTGACGATCCGGGGCACCACCCACCCCGTCACCATCCCGTTCGCCCTCACCGAAGCCCCCGACGAACTCCACCTGCAGACGTCCCACCCCATCAACCGCCACACCTGGAACGCCAACTCGAACCGTCTGACGACAGCCCTCGTCCACCCCGACGTAGCCCTGGCTCTGTCCCTCACCGCCACCCGGACCTACTCGCAGGCGATCCCGTCGTCGTCGGCGTCGAGGCGGTAGATGTCGGAGCCGACAACATCGATCGGACCATCGACGTACTCAGGTCCGTTCCCGCTCCCACCCGAGCAGTCGACGTCACTGGCAATCGGAACGCAACCGGAGTAGTTCGGGTCGCACCCACCGGACTGCTCCGGCTCCTCGACCTTCGTACCCACCGCGGTCACCTGCGAACGCGGCTCCTTCGCCACCTCCTGCCGAACCAGGCGCCTACCCGTCTGTACGCCGTTCACGTAGGTAACCCGGTACACGAGCCGCCGCGTCCCGTCGACCCCCGCCGTACGGATCGTCCGCTCACCCTTCGCCAACGAGTCATCCGTCACCGTCTTCTTCTTGAACGGAATCACCCGAAGCTCCACGACCTCCTTCGTCGTGGCGACACTCGTCTTGGGTGAGCGGGACCTGGTCGGCGTCACAACCGGAGCGGATGTGGCACCCGGCCCGGCCGTGCTGGCCGGCGTGGGCGTCACGCTGACCTGCACACTCGCGATCGCAGCCGGCTCACCCGCCCCCGACGTACCCGAATCCGCCCCACACGCCCCCACGAGCGCCACCACCGCAACCGACCCCAACGCAGCACGAACCAACAACACGACCCATCCCCCAAACCCGCCGTCGGTTCCCCCCGCGGCAGGACTTGTCAGCACCCGGACAACCCGAGCGAATTCCGATCTGTACCATCAGCCAGGCCCGCCACGCAACCCCTCACCCCAACCCCCCACCAAGCAAACCCCCACCAAACCTGACACACTGTTCCCCTCACCAGATGAGGGCCTCTAGCTCAATTGGCAGAGCAGCGGACTTTTAATCCGCGGGTTGTGGGTTCGAGTCCCACGGGGCCTACCGCTTTCCGCAGGTCAGGCGCCGATCTGCGCCTCGGCCGACGCCATCAGGTCTGCTTTTACTCTGCCAATACGCAGAGTTACCACAGGCAGCTGGCGTCGCGATGTTGAGCGACGTATCGCATCCTGTCGCGCTGCTCTCGTTTCGCCCGATCTCCGGCCCGCCCAGCCGTTGAGCTTCCACGCGCAGCTGGACTGTGGAGGGCCGAGATGAGCAGACCGCACCTTCCGATCGGAACGTGGGGCAACGTCCGATCCCGTGCGGAGAGGAAGGACAACAAGGGCAAAGTGGTGGCCTGGCGCGCCGCCGCGTACTTCCGTGACCACGACGGGCGTACCCGTGAAGTCACCGCGTCCGCCAAGACCAAGACCGCAGCCGAGCACCGCCTACTCACGAAGCTGCGAGACCGCGCAAAGATCACGCAGTCCGGCGAGCTGAGCCCGACGGACAAGATCAACGACCTGATCGACCTCTGGATCGAGAAGTTCGAGGAACGCATCGAAGACGGCCGTCGATCACCGACGACGCTGACGACGTACCGCACGGCCATCAAGAATCACGTACGCCCTGCCCTGGGCGAGCTCCTGATCGGTGAGGCAACCACGCCCCGCATCGACAGAGTGATCGGAACCATCAAGCGCAACGCCGGTCGATCCACGGCGAAGACCTGCCGCGCTGTCGTCTCCGGCATGATGCAACTCGCCGTCCGGTACGGCGCTCTGACCGTCAACCCGGTCCGCGAGGTCGAAGCGATCGAGGCCCGCCCGAAGGACCCGCCCCGAGCACTCACCAACGAAGAGATCGCCGGCCTAAGGCAACTCCTGACCACCGACGAAGCCGCCGTACGCGCCGACCTTCCTGACCTGGTGATCTTCATGCTCGGCACAGGAGTCCGAATCGGCGAGTCGCTCGCAGTCCTCTGGTCACAGGTCAACCTCGAGTCCGGCGCAGTCGAGATCACTCACACCATGGTTCGCGTCCCAGGCCAAGGCTTGATCCGCAAGGCCCCGAAGTCCAAGGCCGGCGTACGCGCCCTACCCCTCCCAGACTGGGCCGTCACCATGCTCCGCCGACGCCAGGCAGCCGGCGTCCTCCCCGACGAACCCATCTTCGCGGACTCCCTCGGAGGCTTCCGAGACCCGTCCAACGTCCGCCGAGCCCTCCGCCGCGCTTTGTCCCCCGTAGCCAGCACCGCCCGCCGCGACCTAGGCAATACCCTCCGATCCGCCCGCCTCCAAGCCGGCCTCACCCGCAAACAGGTCGTCACGAAGCTCGGCTGGCCAAAGACCAGACTCGAACTCATCGAGAACGGCCGCATCAAGCTCGACCGCGAACTCGTAGCCATCCTCGTCAAGACCTACCGCATAAACCTCGACGCATCCCCCACCCTCAGCGCCCAAGTAGACCAAGCAGCCCAACCCTCACCCTCAGACGCCCTCACCTGGATCCGCTCCCACACGTTCCGCAAAACCACCGCCACCGCCCTAGACCGCCGAGGCCAATCCGCCCGCCAGATAGCCGACCACCTAGGCCAAGCCCAAGTCTCCATAACCCAAGACGTCTACATGGGCCGCCGAATCCACAACCCCTCCGCAGCAACCGCGCTCGACGAAGAGCTCACCGACCTCAACCTCTGGTGAAACGGCACCGCGCGGTTGGTCGCTGGAGGTCGTGTCGAGCTCGCGCGGGCCACAGTCGTGCTGACGGCGGCCTGGCTGAGGAGATCAGCGGGGCGATGGAGGCCCACCGTGGTCTGGACTACGAGCTGCCCCGCGGTCGAGCGGGTCCAGCAGCGGGAGCTCGTCGACGAGTTCGTCTCCCTCTTCGGGCTGACGCGGTCTGGACCACCAGGCACGTCAAGCGCCTGTTCGGTCGGTACACGATCGCTGAGTTCACGCACGCTGGCTGCGGAGGTTTCGTCCGACACCGCTTGTTGGCGAGTTCTGACACCGCCGGGCACGTGTCGGTGCCGCGGATGTTGGTTTGCGTCGACACCGCTTCCTCGACCGACGGGTGTCAGGTTGTCCGCTGCTTTGTGGCTTGGGCCAGACGGTAGGAGTCGGTGCCGGTCTCGAGGATGGTGCCGCCGAAGGTGAGTCGGTCGACGATGGCTGCGCATAGCCGGGGGTCGGTGAAGGTGTTGGTCCAGCCGCCGAAGGAGTCATTGGACGCGATCGCGACCGAGGCCTTCTCCTCACGCTCGGTGAGGACCTGGAAGAGGAGTTCCGCGCCGCGGCGGTCGAGTTGCATGTAGCCGAGTTCGTCGATGCACAGCAGGTCGACGCGGCCGTAGCGGGCCAGTCGTCGATCACCACTCGGTACGCGTCAAGCCGTGAGCCGCGTTTGGGCGGTTGCGTTCTCTCCTTCGGCCATGCAGATTCCAGCGCCGCTGTCACGGTTCGGAAGCCGACGCCGTGCTTGCGCTGCAGCGCGCGGTTGGACATCCCAGATCGGGCATCCCGTCGGATCGCCGCGTACAGGTCGACCCGGGAACGCGGCTGCGTCATCGGTGGCACTCCTGACGTGAGCACGCCGTGGGCACGACTTTCGGCACCGGGCCACCGCCCGGGAACGGTGACCGCATGCGACCACAGCCCGGAATCACTGGCCCTACCGAGGTGCCTGGTCATGTGCTGCGCAGGGCTTCGGTGGGCGGTACTGAGTCGGCCCGGAGTGCGGGGTACGACCGACGACGGAGCCGATGAGCAGCGAGTAGGCCAGGTCGAGTCCCACTGAAGCCCAGGTCAGTACGACGGCCCGGCCTTGCGTGGTGACGAAGACGTTGGTGACGAGCACGCCCTGGATCAGGCCTGTGATGCCGCCGACGACATCAACCTCGACACCACCTGTCCGCCCGTGTCCCTGGCGCGACGAAGATCTGCTTGCGCGGTGCCTAATCGGTCTTCCCGCAACACCTCGCGGGCCCCTCAGTGTTCGCTGCTGAAGAACCGTAGCAACAGCGGGCCGACGATCTGTGGGTCGACGACGTGATCCGGCCCCTCGAGGGTCTCCCGTTGAGCGTGGGGTAGGAGGTCTGCAAGCTCGTCGGCTGCGCGGTCGAAGAAGTCCGAGGGCAGGCCTGCCATGTAGGGGACCGTGATCGGTCCTCCGGTGGTGACCAGGACCGGTTGGGTGACCGTTGCCAGTCGATCGGCCGGCAACTGGTAGCGGTTGAGGAAGAGGCTGTCGTGGACCAGCGTGGGCGCGAGGGCGACCGAATCCGCCCAATGCGCCGTCTGCTTGCCTGCCGCTTTCCTGGCCGCGATGTTGTCGTCGGAGGCGCCGGTCATGCGCATGAACAGTTCGAGAACCTCCTCGTCTCGCCCGGCGTCGAAGGCGCGTCGGGTGTCCGCGACGTACTCCTCGAATCGCGGGCGTATGTCGTCCCCGACCGCGTAGGGCACCTCCCACACGGCGATCGTGTCGATGGCTGACCCGGCCGCGGCGGCTTCCAGCGCCAGAGCGCCACCAGAGGACGCCCCGAACAGGTGCGCCGAGCCGCCCGCCTCCGCGATCAACGCATCCAGGTCCTCGATCTCCCTTTCCACGGCGTAGGGCTCGGTGAAGCCGCTCGCGCCGCGTCCCCGACGGGCATAGTTGTAAACCGTGAAGTGCTCGGCGAGAGCAGGTATCAACGGAGCGTTCTCGGCTCCGTCGTCCTGTGCGCCGCCTACCAGGACGACAGCCGGGCCGCTTCCCTTCCGGTCGTAGGCGATGGTGGTGCCATCGTTTGATGTCACGCGAAAGGCCATCTCGTTCATCTCACATCTCCGTTCGAGAGGTTTGTCTCAGCGCCTGAGCAGCGTGCCGACGACGGCCTCGGTGCGCGACCACCGCGCCCTTGCGATCACGGCCGCCACGACGAGAAGGGCGAGCGGCAGCCAAGGGCTCTGCTCGAGCACGAACTGATCGGTGATGACAGCACCGGTCAGCAATGCCGCCAACCCCAGACTGGCCAGGCCCGCCAGAGCCGGGATCAGAAGTCCAACCCCTCCCGCGACCTCCAGCGCTCCGACCAGGTACCGGAGCCACTGGCCAGCCCCGATGTCGGCGAACATGTCCACCATGACCGGGTCGCCGGCGAGCTTCGAGATTCCGCCGCCGGCGATTATCGCCGCCAGCACGACTTGCAGAATCCAGACCCCGATGCTGCTCGCCCGCCCGGGCGTGTGCGCAACGGTTTCCGAGTTGTTCTTGGGGATGGTGCTCATTCGGCTCTCCTTGTCGTGTCCGGGCCTGGTACCGGTGATGGCGTTGGCCGAGTGGGCCGGGTTGTCGGAGTTGATTTCGACCAAGTGCTCGCGGTAGCGGCATCTACTTCTTGTTGCGGTAGAGGACCATGGTGATGGGACCGAACACCGCGACGAGAAGTACGGACGAGACGAGCACCCAGCCGATTTCCCCGGCCGGGACCGAGCCGTCCATCAGGCCGCGTACCACGGTCGCCAGGTGGGTGATCGGGTTGACCTCGACGACCGCCTGCATCCACCCGGGCATCGTCTTCGGGTCCACGAAGATGTTGCTCACGAACGTGAGCGGGAACATCACCATCATGCTGACCCCCGCCACCGAGTTCGGCGTGCGCAGGATCAGGCTGAGCATCGTCCACAGCCACGACAGGCAGAACGAGAACACCAGTAGCAGCACCACCGAGAGCACTACCCCGACGGCGCCACCCTCCGGCCGGAACCCTAGGACCAGTCCGAGCGTGATCACGATCGCCGACCCGATCGAGTAGCGCACCAGATCGCCGAGCAGGGCGCCGACCAGCGGCGACGGTCGCCACACCGGAAGTGACCTGAACCTGTCGAACACCCCCTTCTGGATGTCGGTGTTCAGCGTGATGCCAGTGTTCATGGTGATCATGACGTTCGCCTGCACCAGGATGCCGGGCAGCAGGAACTGCAGGTACTCCTGAGTCGACCCGGCGAGCGCGCCACCGAACAGGTAGGTGAACATCAGCGTGAACATGATCGGGAACATGGTCACGTCGACGAGCTGCTCCGGGACGTGTTTGATCTTCAGCAAAGCGCGCCAGCCGAATGTCAACGAGGTGAGCACCGGACCGGGGCGCGACGGCCGCTCGCCAGCCAACAGCACACTGCGGAGCGCGTCCTCGGTGACCGGCGCCGACGCCTGCTCTGCGGACGTGGCATTCATGCGGCATCCTCCTCGGGTGTCTCCTCGGCGGCGTGCCCGGTCAGGGCGAGGAACACCTCGTCCAGGCTCGGCTGACCGAGCGCGAACTCGGTGACGTCGATGCCGCTGCGGGACAGCTCGGCCAGGGAACGGGCGACCCGCTCGGGGTCGGAGATCCGCGCGGACAGCGCAGCCGGGTCAGCGGACGGCTCGGCCGGCACCTCGAGGACGCCGGCGAGGACCCGCTCTGCCTCGGCCCGCTGCTCGGGCGCACGTAGCCGTACGTGCAGCGAGCCGGCGCCGACCGATGCCTTGAGCTCGCCGCTCGTGCCCTCGGCGATCACCTTCCCGTGGTCGATCACCGCTATCCGGTCGGCCAGCTGGTCGGCCTCGTCGAGGTACTGCGTGGTCAGCAACACGGTGGCGCCCTCGGCGACCATGCCCCTGACGATCTCCCAGACCTGGTTCCTGCTGCGCGGGTCGAGCCCGGTCGTGGGCTCGTCGAGGAAGATCAGTTCGGGGGTGACGACCAGGCTCGCCGCGATGTCGATGCGCCGGCGCATCCCGCCGGAGTACTTCTTCACCTGCCGGTCGGCCGCCTCGGCAAGACCGAACGCGTCGAGCAGGTCGGTCGCCCGCTCCCTGCCTAGGCGGCGTGAGTAGCCGAGCAGCCTGGCGAGCAGCAACAGGTTCTCCACCCCGGTGAGGTCCTCGTCGACCGACGCGAACTGCCCGGTGAGGCCCACCCTGCTCCGCACCGCCTGGGCGTCACGCACGACGTCGTAGCCGAGCACTTGCGCCTCTCCGGCGTCGGGGTGCAGGAGCGTGGCCAGCATGCGGATCGTGGTGGTCTTGCCCGCCCCGTTCGGACCGAGCACGCCGTACACGCCCCCGGCGCTCACGGCCAGGTCCACACCGGCGACCGCGTGGGTCTTGCCGAAGCTCTTCTTCAACCCTCTCGTCTCGATCGCGCGCTTTCCCATAGGTTCGATTCCTTCTCTCGGTGTTGCGAACGGATTGGTTGAGCACTAGTCAAGTTTGGCTACTTGGCCAGAGTGCACGAAGAGGAACGTCTAGTCAAGTTTGATTAGAAGCGCATCTTGAGGTGATCGGGGACCGTTCGCCACGAACCCGGATCATCGGCCATGGTGTAGGCGCCCTCAGCCAGTCGTTTGCTCAGGCTCTTCGCCCACTCCAGTTCGGTGCGTGCGTGTCCCGCCCACAGCTCGGCCTGATCGCGGACGTGCTCGGGGGTGTCCCGATTGGGGTGCTCCCGCCACTTGGCCTGCTCTACGAGCTCCGCTTCCAGGCGCGCGACTCGCTCGTTGACGTGCGCGATGGCATCTGTCCTGGTCAGCATGGGCAACATGGCGATGGCCGCGTTGAGCATGGCCGGGTCGTGGGTGCGCCGCAGACCGTCGCGGACAAGTTCAACTATCTCGTCACGTCCCCGAGCTGTCGCGCGGTACAGAACGCGCTCCGGCCCGGAGTTGCCCGGCTCGGGGTGTTCGGTGAGGAGGCCATCAGCCGCCGCCTTCTTCAGCGCGTGATAAATCGAGCCGGGCTTGATCTTGGCCCAAATCTCCACACCCCAGCTCTGCAGTTCGGACCGCACCTGGTAGCCATGCGCGCCGCCGGAGAGGTGCACGACACCGAGTACCAGGAGCTTCGTCGCCGACATGCGCCCACCTCCGCTCAATCTGCTCGGACTCGCTCCGCTTGCGCGCCCGCCAGGGTGTTGTCAACTCCCACCAACACTAAGGTGCCCTCCTGGTCCGGGTGGTGTCAGCACTGACCTACAAACGGTGCTGGTGGAGACCTCCAAAGCCAAGAGGGAAAGGATCTCAGGCAGATAGATCCGCGAGCGAGGACTGGATCAGGCCGCGGGCGGTTGATCCGTACACGGCGAGCTTGCCGAGTGCCGTAAATGTTTCGGCATACATGGCGATCTCGCGCGGGTGGGTGATCGTCAGGAAGCCCGATACCAGCTCCACGTTGGCCTGAGCATTGTCGAAGATGTAGAAGTCTTCGACCGGCCAGCGTGGCGATCGGTCGACGTCGGCAGGAATCACACCGAGGCTCACCGACGGCAGTTGCATAACGTCGAGCAAATGCCGCAACTGTCCGGTCAACACCCCTGGGCCGCCGACTTGGTAGCGCAGCGCCGCTTCTTCGAGGACGAAGGCGAAGGTGTGCCCGCCTTGGGTGAGGATGCGCTGGCGATCCATCCGCTCGGCCAAGGTTGCGGCGATGTCGTCGATCGCGACGTGCCGGCGAGCCCGGATCGAGGTGAGTACGGCCGTCGTGTAGTCCGCGGTCTGCAGGAGTCCGGGCACCATGGTCTGGCAGTAGGAGCGGTACTGCCTGGTGCGGTCGTAGAGGTCGCGAACGGAGGCGTTGAGATGGCGCAACCCGGTCCGATCGACGCGTCGCCAGTCCAGCCACATCGAGTCGACGGACCGCAGCTCGGCGATGAGCTCGGGCAGGAGTGCCGTCGCGGAGCAAACTGCGCACCAGGTGCGCAGATCGGCTTCGGATGGTTGTTGCTTGCCGTGCTCGATCTTGGAGGTCTTGGCCTCGTGCCAACCGGCCGCAGTGGCCAGCGCCCGCGCGGAGAGTCCCGCGTCGAGTCTGATGTCCCGCAGCCGATCAGCGAGCGCCTGACGGGCGCTCTGGGCACTTGAGGATTGCGAAGGAGGCATCCAGATCGGTAACGACGTAGAGGCAGGACCGCTAAAGCGTAACGGAGTACTGCTCGTGGTCGATGCCGCGTTCCCACGCGGCCTCGAAGGCCGAGAGGCACAGCTTCACTGCGTCTGGATCGGTGCTGACCTCGTTCCCGACAAACTGCCCGTCACCAGCGAACAGACCGAACTGCAGTGTTGCCTCGTCGAAGATCCAGACATCGTTGCCAGGCAGGGCAATCGCCGACACTCGTGGGCGAGGTACCCAGCGAATCGCCTCGCCCGCAACCACGTTGACCCGTGAGGTCACAGCATGTTCGAACGCGATGTACTCCGACGCGGGTTCGCTGATGACCCGGACCCGCTTGAACGCGACGCCTCGTGCTGTTGCAGAGCTGGCGATCTCTGTCCAGCCGGCGTACTCGCGGACCGCTTGGTCGAGATCGCCTGCCTTCCATGCCGCGAAGGCGGGATCGTCGAGCATGTACTGGTCGCGGAGCTCCAGCTTCAGCACACTCCGCGTGCTGCTCGCGAGCAGTTCATCAAACGACGGCTCCGGCACGACACGCCTCCACAATCATCTCCGCCATCCTGGCGGGTAGCTTCACGACCGACTCCGAGTCCGAGAGACCGCTGTCCTCGGACAGCCTGGCCAGCAGAGTCGGATCGACGACCGTCTCACCCTGGAAGTAGACGTCTCCAGTCTCCTCGTCACGGAAGACCGCAGGACAGTTGTTGCCTGGGCAGTCTGGGTCCTTGCCGTAGAACTGTAGTGCCACGATGACCTCCCGGGTTGAGTACTGCGTTGTGGGTGAGTGCCCGGCCAAATCATCGAGCGGGCGTCCACTCGTGGCCAAGCTTTTGGCGAGTACCTCGCAAGTTCGCGCAAGGTGCTTGCCAGATCTGGGGGTGCGACGATGGTTGTCTGCTTCCTCTGATACCGAGTTCAGCTGACGCCTTCGGGCCAGTCGCGCCACTCGAAGGACCGCGGTCGGGCACCGTCGCCGCTTACGAACTCCCGCACCGCTTGGCGTACCTGATCGATGCTGACTTCGGAGTCCTGCGGCCAGCCCTGGTCGTGACTGGCGTAGTTGTAGAAGACCTCCTCGCGCAGGCTGACCTGTCCAGGGACGTACCAGCTGCCTTCGTGAGTGCCGTCGTCGCCGACGTAGCGGATGCCGCCGACTTTGGCCTCGGCGTGAAGGGCGACCCGCAGTTCGTGATCAGGTACGCCGGACTCCATCAGAGGGCGGGCCGTGCTGTAGAGCGTGATAACGGAGTTGTCGAACGACTCGGCCAAGACGGAATCGATGAGGGCGTCGACGTCGTCGGCGGACTCGATAAGCGTCGGTTCATCGTTCTTGTAGAAGGCTTCCACCGTGTTCGGCATCGTCACTTATCCGTTCTGTTGGCTGGCGTACGTCTTCTTGAATCCGTTGGGACCGACGATGGTCAAGGTACTGCCTGGTGGCAGGAACAGTTTCAGCAACTGGTCACAGCCGAATCGACCGGGGCAAGGGATCTTGTTGACCACGATCGTCTCGTGCCTCAGGCCACGTTCACGCATGAGCAACGCGAACTTGGCTTCCACATGTGAGGCAACCATCGGATCCGCGTCTTGGCGGCCGATCCGCTGCTCGCGCATGAACTCCTTGACTTGCTGGTAGTACGGGTCAACCCCCTGCCCGTCGCTGCTCCGCTGGCCGCTAACAAGCGGGTGTTCCTTGCCATCGGCGTCCTTCCACAGGCCCCGCGTCTTCGGTCGGCTGACGACTGATCCGTCACGGATCGGCAGCGTCCCGAACAGACGCCAGGCCTCCTCGTCGCTGATTCGCGGTGCCGGCGGCACCTCCTCTGGAGTCCCGTCGCCGCCGGCTCCCGCGATCTTTTCTGACTCGCTAGCTTCCGGCGCTTCTTTGTTCTCGTTCGGCCGACGTTCAGCGAGTGGTGTGCTTCCGCCCGGGCCGAGCCTTCGCCGACCTGCGGAGCCATCGCCCGGTTCGGCGGTCCGTACGCCGCTGACCATCTGATCCACCCACGCCCTCGCACGGGACTCAGCTTGCGATAGGTAGTGGGCAGCTTCTTCGCAGCGCCTCGCTGCCTCGTCGAGCTGCGTGGCGGCCATGCGGGCACTCGGGTTGTTGCTCGAGCTGCCGATCCATGCCGCCGCTTCGCGGCTCTTCCTGGCTCGGTCGTGCAGGTAGGTAACCGCTCGCGTCGACTCGTCCAGGCATGCGAGCAGCTGTACGGCGATCCGCTGCAGCTCGGATGGCATATGTGCCGTGGCCGGCTAGATCTGGTCGGCGTAGCTGCGACAGCCAGCCTCGGCGATCTGCAACGACTGCACGGCTTGGTCGACGGACTTCGCAGCTGCATCGAGCATCGTCGCGATGTCCTGGTCGGCCCGCGTTGCCGTACCGCGGATCAGGGCGTGAACTTGCTGGCTGGATTGTTCGAAGCGCTGCTTGAACCCGGCCAAGCTGGCCGCGCCCTGCCGCGACTGGTCGGCCAGACCGTGCAGCTGCATCTTCATCTGTTCGACTTGGGACATATGTCGGCCTCACTTCCGAGGGGCGCTGAGAAGAGGGTGGAACGGCTGGCGCAGGACGGACTCGCCTCCGCGTCCCGCGCCAGCCGGCTGTCGGGCGATCCTTGGCCGAGTCCTCCACAGGGGATAGGACGACTCGGACAAGGACCGCAGATGGCGGGACCGGTGGGTGTGCAGCGATCTTCTGCACGTGCGGGCTGAGGACGACGACTCCCCACCGATCCCGCCGGTTCATGGGGCGACCCCGTGCAGAACGATGCGAGCCCCCGTGACGCGCTCGAACTGGACTTGTACCTCTGCCGGATTTCCGACCAATGCAAGGTGCCGAAGACTTGGCAGGACTACTGCCGTGATCTGGTAGCGGTTGACCGAGGCCACCAACGCCTCGAACGTCGCCGGAGCGGTATCGGGGTCTTCGACGTAGACCGAGCCCATGGCAAGGCCTTCGAGTTTGGCGAACGCTTCGAGTTCACACTTCAGGTCGTCGACGTGTCGGTCGGACAAGTACAGGTCACGCCGGGCATAGCCAAGCAGCAGTGGCCGGGCGTCGTCGGTCACCGCTCCTCGTCCATCCACTGGCGGAACGTCGCGACCAAACGCTCCCAAAGTCGGGACCACCAGCCGCGTCGGTGTAGGCCGTTCACGAGTTAGCAGCATCTTCGTCCACCGCCACAGTCACTGGCTCGATGGTGATGCGAAGACTGGCGAAGCGCCGAGTCATCGCGGCTTGGTACTGGATGGCCGTCGTCGGCTCGGCGGTGTAATCCGCGATGACATGCTCACCAAACCAGACCCGGACTCGGCGGTCGGTCGGGCTTTGGTCGTCGACGAGGGCATTCACTCGCCACGCACCTCCTCCGAGATGTCTCGGATCATGAACCCGTACAGCACAACTGCGACGAGCGTGAGGACCCACGTACCGGTCATGGCGCTTCCAACTCCTACGTCGAGATGAGGGGCGACAATCTGAGGCGGCGGGCGCGGGATGTCGAGCGACACCGCTGGTCCGGCCTAGACCCAATTGCATCCCTTACGCTGGGTACACGACAGCGCACGTTTGTGGCATCTCTGGCGCATCCTTGACCAACGCTGCACACGCGCGGCACTCTGCCAAGCAGCCGGTGGGAGGTGGAGATACGACGGTGGCAGGCAAGCGGACCCGATTGGCCGAGTGGCGACGCGCGGCTGGGTACAGCCAAGAGCGTCTGGCCGAGCATCTCGGCGTGGACCGCTCGACCGTGGCGCGCTGGGAGGCTGGCGGTACCGTGCCAGTGCCGTTTGCCCGCCCGCGGCTCGCGGAGGCGTTGGGAGTCTCGAGTGCGCAGCTCAACGCTGTCTTAGGTGGAAGTGGACCGTCAGAATCGCGGCCGGCCGCCGAGACGGTGGCCTCTGGAAAACTAACAGAGACCGACTTGCCGCGCCGAGGCTTGCTGCGACTCCTCAGCCTGGCGGGCACCGTTATTGCGGGAGCCGAGCTGGTCGGCGATCGGAGCGAGTTCGTCGCCGACGGGCCTCTGAACGCTGGGTCGGTTGCGGAGCTGGCGAACTTCAACCAGCAGCTGTGGCAGATCTTCGCGATGGCAACTGCCAAGCAGGCGGTGTATCCACTGGTGACGCAACAACTCGCTCAGTTGGTCGACCGACTGAAACGGACACATCGAGCAGCTACGCGCCAAGCCCTCTGCGAGCTGACCTGTGACCTGTTTCAGCTGGCCGGCGAGGTCTTCTTCGACAACGACCAATACACCTCGGCGGCCCACTGCTACACCCTGGCCGCACAGGCTGCCCGCGAGGCGGATGCCCGCGACATGTGGGCCTGTTCCCTGACTCGGCATGCCTTCATTAGCGTGTATGAACAGCAGTTCGCGGACACGGTCCCGATGCTGGCCTCGGCAGCTGATCTGGCCGCTAAAGGCGATAGCGCCCTCTCCACGCGCTACTGGGTGAGTGCCGTGCAGGCCGAGGCCGCCGCTGGACTGGGTGATCTGAGTGCTAGCGAGCGAGCACTGGAACAGGCCGAACAGGTGAGAGGGCTAGGCCGCGAGAGTCAGACCGGAGGATGGCTGCGCTTCGACGGCTCGCGGCTGCCCGAGCAACGCGGTACCTGCTACACCCTGCTCGGCAAACCGGACCAGGCGGAGAGGTCTTTGCAAGAAGCACTGAGTACGCCGGTCTCGCTGCGCCGGCGCGGTAGTGTGCTCGTGGACCTGGCAAACGTAGGAGTGATGCGCCGAGATGTCGAGCAGACGGTGAGTTACGCAACCGCCGCCATGGACCTGACGAAGCAGTCTGGTTCGGGCGTGATCGCTCGCAAGCTCTCCGGCCTGAACGAGCAGCTCGCCAGCCACCGCCACGATGCGCGGCTGTTGCGCTTGAGCGAAGACATCTCGGCATGCCTGTCCGTCGAGCGCTCGCCGCTGTAGGAATCTCACCCGTCCAAAGGAGCCACGCTGTTGTCAAACGAACAGGGCCGCATCTTCCGTGACGCATGGATCGCAGGCGTGACGAAGCACTACCCCGGCGAACCAAAGCCCGGATACGTCGCACCGTGGGAAGAGACACCCGATTGGGAGCGGGAGAGCGCGGCGGCGGTCTACGAGCAGGTGCGGGCGTTCGTCGAGTTCTCTGAAGGAAACACGAGCAAGCTCAGCCGGGAGCAGAAGGGCCGGTTTGTGGCGCTGTGCTGGATCGCGCAGATCTACCGTCACATCCCCGACCCCAAACCCAGCTACGTAGCCGACTGGGACGACCTGCCGGCCTGGCAGCAAGAAACTGACGCAGACATCTTCGAGCGGATCGAAGGCGTGAGCTGACGCCCGCTGGCATCTGTGCAGGCCGTGCTGCCTACGAACGCGGTCTGCACTGCTCGTCGCGGCTAGTTCATGACAGCTCGACTGCGCCGTCCGCGTGGACCCACCAGACGTCAATCTGCGCGGCGCTGAGCGACGCGGCCACTTCGCCATATCAGTCTCGGTAGCGTTGAAACTCGGGGAGTGCGATGGCGCTCTGCCAGTCGGGCTGCTTGCCGCGGAGTCGCATAGCGGCCAGGACTGCTGCTGCGAACCAATGACCGGCCTGCGTGCTTGGGCTCGTGCGCTTGATCTCATGGGCGCGCCTGGAGTCGGCGTAGCTGCGACTAGGAAAGCCCTTCACCTCGATCCCGACAGTTCCGCGGTCCCCCCTCGCGATCACGTCGATACCATGTTCCCGCGCGGCGGTGTTCGCTACCGAGAGGATGCGCCAGCCTCTGTGTGCCAACTCCGTGACGACTGCGGCCTGGACGTTGGCCTCGGTATGCCACTCTTCTTCGGGGCTGGCAATCGTCGTTGACTCCTCTGGGCCAGGCGTTCCGACGTCTTGGGTGGGGGCAGTGTCGGTGGCCGATCCGCGCGCTTCGATCTCGCCCCGGAGATCGAACCCCAAGGCAGCCAGATGTCGCCGCGCCGTATGGGAGATGAACTCGGACCGTGGCACGCCGACGGCCGCTTCGAAGGCCTGGACTGCCGGGAACCAGATGTTGTTGACGCGAACAGCGTGCTTGTGGATGGCCTCGGGCGCGGCGTCGGCCAGCCGAGCCTCTACCTGGGCCCGAGAGAGCTCGTAGGGCCGCCCGTTCAGAGTGAAGCGAATCGGCGCGTCGTCGAGGCGACTCATAGGCCAAAACTACGCCATGCGATGCGCTGCCACGAGCATTGCGAATCCTCCAGTCCTGTCGACGGCAGGGCGAATGACGGCACTTGCAGACGTCCCAGGACCGGCCACCGGCGTATCCGCGTCCAGTTCGATGAGCATGTCATCGCGGATCACGCCGGCCAGCCGTCGACGCCCTCCGGTACCAAGCCGGCATGACGTGGCGCTTCGCAATCCTGCGTATCACCATCGAGCCGTACGCGGCGGTGGATGGAGATGCCGCCGACTCGTGAACGGCCAGCACAGACGCGGGCGGGTGGGCCGCGAATCTGGGGATCTTTGATCACGAGGTTCCGCCGGTAGATGGACGAGGAGCGTGAACCGACTACAGCCGGCCGAGACAGCGCATGCATTCCGAGCTGCAGCGCGTCGCCGGGCAAATGCTGGCCTGTCTTGACGACGTCCCCTCGGGCGGTCGATGACGAGCCAGGAAGTGCCGCGAAGCCGCGGCATGGATCGGGAGCACCAGTAACAACGCAAGCGGCCGAATGGCAACTCGGCCTGCGGGAGCGAGCCGTTCCAATCCCGAGTCAGCCGGGTTCTGCTGGCCTGCCCGCCCCGAGCGAAAAGGAAGCAAATGACCGGCCTCACGACCGCCGCCTGGCGGAATGCTACCCGCAGCAACAACAGCAACAACTGCGTCGACGTCGCGCTCATGCCGGACAGCGGTGCGGCGGTCCGCGACAGCAGGGAACGGGGCCGCGGCCAGATCCTGCACTTCACCCGCCGGCGGGTGGGCGGCATTCACAGAAGGCATGAAGGCGGGGGAGTTTGACGCTCGTGCCTGACAGCTCGATCGCAGGCTTGTTAATCCGTACGGCGATCGCTGCCCCCGTTTGGGCCAGCGACGGCTACTGTTCGTGATGGTTCTGCTATGTCGGGTTGCGTAGCGGGGATGGGAGATGGCTGTGTCCGAGCTGAGAAGCCGTCGTGGCGGCGACGACCTGAGCGAGGGCAACATGCCAGGGATCAGGCTGGCGAGACCAGGCGCCCTGAGTACGACATGTCTCAGCCGTCCGACGGCGGTGTACGTGATCAACAGGCAAGCCGAAGATGCTCCGGCGCGCGACCGGGATTGACAATTGAACTCGATTCGCCATCCTGGCGGCGCGGACAAAGCACTGCATGGCATAGCTTTGGTCACAATCTGCAACCTATGCTTGGCAGGACTAGTCCAGTCGGGCATAGTGCCGGAGGCTGGTACAGCCGTGACGAGGGCCGATTCCTGTGGGGGGACAAGTGGCCGAGAAGTACAGCTATCGGGATTACACAGCTGACGGTACGTACTGGACCGTGCGGAAGCGCGGGAAGACCTTCTGGGTGCTCCGGCTCAAGAGTGGGTCGCAGGAGCAGTGCGACGTGTGGGGCGGGTACACCAGTCCGGGCGCGGCTGCGAGCGCGGCCGCACAACTCGCCTATGGGCAAGCTGTGGACGAGGTGCGTGATCGCCTCCGCGTGACCTTGCACGGTGCGCTCGAGGAGATCGGGCTCGGGGCGGAGCCCCAGCAGCCTCCGGTAGCTGCGTCTAGTGCGCCGGCCAACCTGGGGGCCGGACCGGACGACTGACGGTCTGATCAGTGGCCCAACCTGCCTCGCCCAATGCAGACCGCGAGCCGCTGTCCCGGAGGGCGAGACGTGACGATTACGGATAAGTTTGGTTGCTGCCTGTTTCAGGCAGCTGATCGCAAACTCCAATGGACTGGACGTGCTGGTGACTTTGACGGGATCTGCTCTGGCTGACGTGACTCGCGATGAGGGTCTTCCTCGAGACGTCATGACCGAGTCTCAGGTTCATCATCTCGACGAGGGCTATCTCGTCGACTTCCTCACCGACAAGCCCATTAAGGACACGCCGAAGGAGCAGGTCCGGCAGCGAATCGTGCGCGTGCTCTTTCATGAGTACCAGTTCGCTCCCGAGGACATGCAGCTCGACTTCGCGGTGAAGGTGCAGACGGAGCAGGGGCGGCGCACCAAGAGGGTTGACATTGCGATCTTCGCCCCTGGCAGCGATCACATCGAGGACAACCTTCGTCGTGTAGTGGTCTGCAACAAGGAGCCCAAGCGCGGCAAGAATGTGGTCAAACTGCGCACGTACGACCAGATGAGGTCGGAGATGTCCGACCTCCAAGACCTCCTGGGAGCCGAGGACTGCCCCGAGCGCAGCTGGGGCCTGTGGACCGACAACGTCGACTTCTTCTTCGTTGAGAAGGAGACCACCCGCTGGGGCGCCGACTTTCACGAGCGTGCCGACTGGCCGATTGCCGACGGTGCCGTCGGCAGCGGCCAGGTGGTCTCCGCTCAGCAGTTGCGCCGCGCCGAGCCGGAGATGCTCAAGATCACCTTCCGGCGCTGCCACAACTACGTCCACGGCAACGAAGGCATGCCCAAGGACGCCGCCTTCTGGCAGTTCCTCTACCTGCTTTTCGCGAAGATGTACGACGAGCGTGCCGCCCGCACGGGCAGCCCGCGGCGGTTCTACACCTCCATGTCCGAGCCCTACAGCGACGCCGGACGCACCGCGATCCGGAAGCGGATCACAGACCTCTTCGAGGACGTGAAGAAGCGGTACGCCGCATCGGGGCTCTTCAAGCCCAGCGATGAGATTACCCTCTCGGACCGCGCCCTGGCCTTCATCGTCTCCGAGCTTGCTCCCTACAACCTCGGCCTGACCGACATCGACGCCAAGGGGCTCGCCTACCAGGAACTGGTCGGCACCAACCTGCGCGGCGATAGGGGGCAGTACTTCACCCCGCGCGGCGCGGTGAAGCTGATGATCGACATCCTCGACCCGCGGGAGGACGAGACGGTCCTCGACCCCACCTGTGGCACCGGTGGGTTCCTCCATGCCACGCTGACGCACCTGCACCACAAGATGCAGGACGAGGACGGCACACGCGGCCTGCCGGACTCTCCGGAGCAGGCCGAGCGCTACCGGGATCGACTCCGCAGGTACGCCGACGAGCACCTCTTCGGCGCAGACTTCGACCCGTTTCTGGTGCGCGCCACTTCGATGAACATCATGACCTTGGCCGATACTCCGGGCAACGTCTTCCATATGGACTCCCTTGCCTTCCCGAAGGGACACCTCAGCGGTCTTGCCGAGGCCGCCAAGCGGATCCCGCTCGCGAAGGACGGCCGCAGCGGGGCCGTCGACGTCCTGCTCACTAACCCGCCCTTCGGTGCTGACATCCCGATCAGCGATGAGTCTGTCCTCGGCGACTTCCGCGAAGGCGTGGCCAAGACCTGGTCGCGCGACAAGGGCACCGGCGACCTCGTCGTCAGCCCGAACTGGCCAAACTCGATGGCGCCTGAGCAGCTCTTTGTGCAACGCGCGATCGAGTGGATCAAGCCCGGCGGTCGTCTCGGCATCGTCCTTCCCAACGGAATCCTCTCCAACCCCGGGCCGGCCGACGAGGGCATCCGCCGGTTCATCCTGCAGGAGTGCTGGGTGTTGGCCAGCGTCGAGCTCCCAGTGGAGACATTTATCGTCGAGGCCGGCGTCAACATCCTTACGACATTGCTTTTCCTCAAGCGCAAGACCTTCGATGAGAAGGCCGCGGAGAGGTTGAATGGACCGGTCTCCTACCCGGTCTTCATGGCCGTCGCTGAGAAGGTCGGCGTCGACCGCCGCGGCAATGACCTCCACAAGCGTTCGGCCAACGGCGAGCTGATCGCAGAGGAATACGAGGAAACTGAATACCTCACCATCGGTGGCGAGCGGCGCGCGCGGGTTGTCAAGCGGACCCGCCCCGTCATTGATAACGACCTGCCTATGATCGCCAAGAAGTATTGGGAGTTTCGGGAGAAGTATCCGACGCCTGGCTACGACCCGCACGAGGGCACTGGAGTAGGGGAGTGAAGATTGCGGGGGTCGACAATCCAGTACGAGTTGACTGGTTCTACGATCAGGGATTTCGTCTCGACGCCAAGCCATACCTGTCCGGGTCGCTAGCAGCAAGAAAGCGCATTGAGTCGCTCCCCGGCACCGTAACGCTCGGAAGTGTTACAGCAGGCCACGGAGGTGGCATCTTCAAGGGGCCGATGTTTCGGCGGGTCTATCTGACGGATCCAGCGCACAGTGTCCCGTTCCTCGGCAGCAAAGACATGATGGCTGCCGATCTGACTAACCTTCCTCGGCTGAGGAAGTCCGATGCCGTGTCGCGCAATCTGGCGTATCTTCGGCTCAAGCCTGGGATGACGCTCATTTCGCGTTCGGGGTTCTACGCGGGCCGGAGGTCGTACGTTCGACCTGACATGGGCGACGTCTGGGCTTCAGATGATGTCTTGAGGGTTGAGCCTTCTCCAGAGCGGATCCGCTCCGGGTACCTGTACGCATTCCTTGTTAGCAGGTTCGGGGAGGCACTCGTTCGGGGTACGGTCTACGGCTCCGCAGTGAAGCACATCGAACCCCACCACCTCACCGGACTTCCCGTGCCTCGGTTTGCGGACGCTCTGGAGGAGCGTGTCCATCAGTTGGTTGAGGAAAGCGCTCGTCTTCGGGCGGCGTTCCAGTCCGGGCTGGAGAGGGCCACCGAGGACCTATTCCGAAGCGTTGGGCTCCCGGAGCTAGTGAACTACCGCTGGCACCAAGAATCGCCGGACTTGGGGTTCGAGGTCGCCGACTTTGGTGTGCAGTCGATCCGCGCGCTCAACTTTGCTCCGCGAGCTCGACGAATCGTCGGCAAGCTCTCCTCGGTCGAGCACAGGACTTTGGGTGAGATCTGTGAGGGAGGTCTGCTCTCGCGTGGAGTTCGCTTCAAACGGGTCGATAGCGAGGCTGAGTTCGGCGCGAAGCTCGTCGGGCAGCGACAGGCGTTCTGGATACGTCCTGAAGGCCGCATGCTTGCGTCGGGCTCGCTGCCAGCTGAGGTCTTTGCGGATGACGAGACGATCATGGTCGCGTCGCAGGGAACGCTCGGAGAGCAAGAGGTCTTCTGCAGGGCCTTTCTTGCAACTGGAAGTTGGCTTGGCAACGCGTACTCCGAACACTTCTTGCGGATAAAGAGCGGCGACGAAGGGGTGTCCGGCGCATATCTATTCGCCTTCCTCCGGTCCGAGATTGCTTTCCGGGTGTTCCGTTCGATGAGCGCTGGCGGCAAGCAGCAGGACATCCACGAGGGTCTGCGACGTAAAGTTCCAGTTCCGTTGGCATCCCCAGCTGATCGGGAGCGGATCGCTGAGACGGTTCGTCAGGCGTACCGGGACCGTGACCAAGCAGACCTGCTGGAGGACGAGGCGTTGGTGTTGCTGACGGCGGCGGTCGAGGGGGCCGAGAGCTGATGGCGAAGATCGTTCCGATCGGGCCGCCCGTGAACGACGCGGAGCGGCGAGTCATCGCGCATCTGCGTGACCACGGGCCGGACGATTGGACGGTCCTGCATTCCCTGGAAATCCCGGACTCCCGGGGCCGGCTTTTCGAGGTCGACCTGGTGATCGTCACACCGCACATGGTCTACGTGATCGATGTAAAGGGCACGTTCGGCCGGATCGACGTGCAAGGGTCGCGATGGATGCCGGCGGGGCGTTCGCCGTTCCACACGCCGCTGCCAAAGCTGCGCGAGAATGCCAAGCGCCTCAAGGGCCTCCTCGAGGACGCTCACCGGGAACTGTCACGGGTCTACGTCGACGCGGTCGTCGTGCTCCCGGCTACCGACGCGCGCCTAGTGGATCACAACACCCCGCAGCGCGACGCTGCCTCGACGGTGAATCTGCAGCATCTGGTGGCGCTGCTCTCAGACGTCTCCCAGGTCCCGACCGGATCGTTCTCAGTAGACGCTGACATCGCGCGTCACCACGAGACGATCGTCGAGGAAATCAAGGCGATCGGACAGGTTCCCACCGGGCCGCTGCAGTTCGGCAACTGGCTGGTGCTCGACACGCTCAGCGAGACGATCCACGCCGCCGGGATCGACGTGGTGGGGGAGTACCGGGCGAAGAACGCCAACGCGGTGCAGGGCTCAGGCACGGTGCGGCTTGTCGTGCGCCAGGCCGACCTGTATGCGCCCTCCGCCGAGCGGGAGAGGAAGCAAAGGCAGATCGGGGTCGCCTACGAGGCGCTCGGCAAGCTTCCGCCGCACCCATCGATCGTCGGGGTGCGGGACTTCTTTCCGGACCCGGAGGACGGCGGATTCGTCACGGTCTACGACGATATCCCGGGCCATGCGTTGCGGCTACACCTGGGGGAGAAGCCGGTTGAGCCTCTCACCCGCGACCGGAAACTGCTGATCCTGCGCCAGGTTCTCGCCGGCCTGGCGCACGCGCAGTCGCGCCGGATCGTCCACCGGGCACTGACCCCCGCCACGATCCTGCTCACGCAGGACGGCCGGGCCATGATCACCGGCTTCGACTACGCGAAGACTGCGCAGATGCGGGCCCACACGGTTGCCCTCGACGCGCACTCGGCGGCAGATCAGGCGTATCTGGCTCCCGAGGCTCTCGCCGACCCAGCCAAGATGACTGACAAGGCCGACATCTACGCCCTCGGCGTGATCGGGTTCGAGATGCTCACCGGGCATTTGCCGTTCGACTCGGTCACAGCTCAGGTGAAGGCAAATGGGCTGCTACCGGAGAAGGATCTGGAGCAGGCCGACGTGCCGGCGCCTCTGCGGCACTGGCTCTCGCTCCTGTGCGCGGCTAAGCCGGATGACCGTCCTGATGCGCGGGAGGCGATCCGGCGCTTCGAGCTGGCGGTCGGTGAGGTGCAGCGGCCGAAGCGCCGTGTGACCGGTGGCACCGGCGGGCAGCCGCCGAGGCCACCCGAGCAGGCTGGGGCCAGCGAGGACGACAAGCGGAGGGATCCGTCGTTCTGGAAGAACCTGCCGCGCGACTTCGCGTTGGGGACCAAGTACATCGTGCAGCAGCGGCTCGGGAAGCCGGGCGCGAGCGGTGTGGCGTACAAGGTCTTCGACACGATGCGCAACGTCGACAGGGTGATCAAGCTGATCCTGCGAGACGAGGAGGGTGCCAAGGAACGAGCTCGTCGTGAAGGGATGGTGCTGACCCGGCTTCAGGACGCGACTCCGCATCCGAACGTGGTCCGGATGCTCGACGTGGACGTGTTGCCCAAGCCGTACCCCTATCCGTTCCTTGTCTTCGAGTTCGTGACCGGCGAGGACCTGGGCGAGGTAATCAGGACCCTCACTCTGACCCCGAGCGACGTGCTGAGGATCGGGCTCGACGTCGCCGAGGGGCTGGAGTACCTCCATAGCCTCGACGTGTGGCATTGCGACATCAAGCCGGGCAACCTGCTGTGGGCCGAGGGAGGACTGAAAATCCTCGACTTCGGGATTGCCAAGACCCCCGAGTCCACCCAGGGACACACGGCCAGCACGCCGCGGTACACGCCGCCGGATCTCGACCAGGTGCCGGCGAGCGCCGCCGGTTATGTCGACCGGGACCTCTACGCGCTCGGGATCACGCTGTATGAGGCGTTGACCGGCGCCTATCCGTGGGAGGGGGCGAGCACGCCGCCGCCAGCGGTCGCGGCCGAAGACCCTCGCGACCGGTTCACACTGCCCGGCCTGCCTGTCAAACTGGTCGAGACGATCCTGAAGGCGATCTCGCCGGAGCGGGGTAGCCGGTTCACCAGCGCCGAGGAGCTTCTCGCTGCGCTGCAGATGGCCGCCCGACCACCGAAGCCGCTCGCGCATGTGACGCCGCCCGTCGTTCCGGTGACGCCCGGCGGTGACGGCGGAGACACCGGGGATCACAACCCGTTCATCTCCTACCTGCAGACCCTCTACAGCCAGAGCCGGCGCAGCAACCGCGGTACCCGCGGCATGGACGCCGCCGACGTACGTGTCTATGTGCCCACCGCGCTCGACCTGGACCTGACCCCCAGTGTCCTCGACGGAACGCACTCGCTGGTTATCGTGACCGGCAACGCCGGTGACGGCAAGACCGCCTTCCTGGAGAACCTCGCGGCCACCGCGCGGGAGCGTGGTGCGGTGTTCACCTCGGAACGGGCCAACGGTGCCGACTTCGAGCTGAACGGGCGCCGGTTCCACACCAACTACGACGGCAGTCAGGACGAGGACGGCGTCGTCAGCGATGAGGTGCTCACCGAGTTCTTCCGTCCCTTTGCGGGCGACGACCAGATCGGCACGCTGGCTGGTGAAACCCGCCTAATCGCGGTCAACGAGGGGCGACTCGTCGACTTTCTCAGCCACCACACCGATGAGTTCGGGGCCTTAACCAAGATCGTCGAGGTAGGCCTGCGTGGTGAGGACGACGAGCCCGGCCCGGTAGCGGTGGTGAACCTCAACCTGCGTGACGTCACCGTCCGTCCGGCCGAGACGCTCAACGGTGGGGGGGCGAAAGGCTCGATCTTGGAGCGAATGCTCGACTCGATGGTGCGGCCCGAGGTCTGGGCGGCGTGTGAGGGATGCGCGCTCTTCGATGGTTGCTATGCCCGGCAGAACGCCGTCACGATCGCTCACCCTGTCGTCGGACAGCAGGTCAAGGAGCGGATACGGCGCATTTACGAGATCGCCCAGCTCCGCGGCCGGCTGCACATCACCTTGCGCGACCTGCGCTCGGCGCTCGCGTACACGCTGACCTCGGGGCGGGACTGCGTCGAGATCCATGAGCTCTATGCCGCCTCCAAGTCGGCGGCGGTCCTGGCTAGCCACTACTTCAACGCATATCGCGGCGGCCCGGCGACCACCGAGCGCGACCGGCTGCTGATCCAGCTGCGCCTGGTTGATGTCGCCCGCCCGCCGCAGCCGGTTCTCGACCGGCGGCTGGCCGGCGAGGGGCTACTGGAGCACTACCTGATCAATGCCGCCGATCGCGCCACGCCGGAGCGGGTGCTACTCCGTGACCTGCATGCGGCGGTGTCTTCCGCTGATGCAAGCCCGGACGAGGTCATCGACTTCGTCGCGGCAGCTCGGCGGCTGTCGTATTTCGAGATGCGGGACCCGGGCGAGGCGGTCAAGATGCTGCCATATGCCTCCGTCCAGCGCTTCCTGGAGCTGCTGGACGGGCAGCGACCGGTCCCGACTGATCTCTTCCTCACTGCTCTCAACCGCAGCGAGGGGATTGTCTCGCCCGAGCTCGCCGACGGTGGCCTTGTCATCCGTGTCCGTGACGTGGTGCGGGGAACCGTCCGCAGCCTGCGGCGCTTCCCGGGAGAGGGTTTTCACGCCAGCCGGGTCGGCACCGACGCGCACCCATACCTGGAGACCCGGCCGACCGCGCTGCGGCTCACCTACACGGACATGTCGCGGGACGGCGTGCCGCCCGCGGAGCTGCGGGTCGGGCTCGACCTCTTTGAGCTGGTCGAGCGGTTCCGCCGCGGTTACCAGGCCAGCATCGACGATGACCAGGGGTATGCCCTGGCACTGACCGTGTTCAAGAATCAGCTCGCCGCCGTGCCGTACCGGGAGGTTCTGCTGACAGTCGACGGGTCCTCGATGCATACCGTTCGCCGCGACGACGACGGCGTTCTCCGCTTGATCACACAGGGGGCGCTCGTGCCCGAGAACGAGGAGGCGGAATGGCGCTAGAGAGTAAGGACCGCGCCTTCCGGTGCGACGCGATCAGCCGGATCGACTACAAGACCCTCACCATGGATCGCGTCCTGACCGCGTTCCTCGCCCGCCTGTGGCATGGGGGAGTGACCAGCCGGATGCGCCGGGCCACCGACCTCGACGTCGATGCCTACGTACAGCTGCTCGTCGACGACGAGACCGGCAAATTCGTGGGGTTCGCTGTCAACGAGGACATCAGCCGTCGTTGGGTCGCTACCCATGTGCTGGACCTGGTCAACCGTGGGCGGGCCACCGAGGCCGTGGCCGGCCCACGGCCCCTGCACGGGTTCGCCTACCGGCTCCGCAACGCGGCCCGGTCGCGTCCGTACGGTGCCGACGAGCAGCTCTACGAGCTCGTGGCCATCAATGACATCGCCCTGCAAGGGCTCAAGGAGTTCTTTTTCTCCGACATCGACCCCACTACCGGCGAGGCCGTCCCCGGCCCGGACATCGACGTGGAGTCCCAGGCTCTGCTCAACATGGTCGAGGCGACCCAGGGCAAGGCCCAGGACCGTGCGGGTGACGCCAGCCGGCGTGAGCAGAGGCAGCTGTGCCGCCAGCCAGCCAGCCTTCTCGGTGAGGATGTCCTGCGGCTCCTGCTACACCGCGAATTCATGCCCCGCACCGTGCTGGTCGAGCACCTCAAGATCCTGCTCTCCTTCCACCTCGCTCTATACCACCTGCGGATGTTCAAGCTCGTGCCCGCCGCCGTCCGCGGCGGTGCCGTAGACCGTGCCTGCACCGCCGGTCACCAGCACGGCGAGGAATGCCGTTACCGGCCGCACCTCTTCGTCGACCTCGTCGGCTCTGAGGCCGGGTTGCCGGCGGCGTACGCGACCAAGAGCGCCGCCACGTGGTACGGCAGGCTGCCGCAGTTCGTCCGCGGCACCTTCTCGGTACTCAAACTCACCGACTTCGCGAAGGACCTCCACCGGCAGGGCAAGTTCTCGATGCCTCCCGGCAAGGAGGATCTGCCCGCAGCCGACGCGATCGGTCTGCTCGACGACAAGTACAAAGCTGATCGGGAGATCTTCTTCGACATGCGGGTACGGCGCATCCTCGATGACGAGGAGGAGCCGCTCGCCCCGGAGCTGCAGACCATCATCGACTTGGGGCTCTCGAGGTTCGAGACGTACCTCGAGCTGATCATGCACTACCGAGGGGCCTTCCAGCGCAAGTACCTGGTTGACTGCCTCGACTCGATGTTCCTCAAGGGCCGCCCAGGGGAGCTGCTGACCCAGCCGCGCGGCAAGTCCGGTGTACGCCGCTTCGTGCTCGACTCCCGGCTCCTCGAGGTATTGCTCCAGGTGTGCCTGGTGCAGCACGACAAGGATGGTCGACCGCGGACCCGGCCGATGCGGGTCGACGAGGTGCTCGACACGCTCCGGACCCGGTACGGGCTCTACATCGACACTCTCCCGATCGAGGACGGCTTCCACGGACCTGACCTGCCCGACCAGGCCGCGTTGCGGATCAACACTGCCGCCTTCGTGGACCGGCTCCGGGAGATCGGCTACTACCGCGACCTCTCAGACGCCTACCTGACCCAAACCGTCACCCCGCGCTTCACCATCGGCGCCAACCCGGAGAGGACCAGGCGTTGACGGTCACCGCGGTCGGACTGACGGAACCCACTGCCGCCGAGGTACGCAGCGCCCTGGAGGAGGTGCTCGTCCCACATCTGCTCGGCCTGTTGTCGGCCCGTCAGGCCGGGCACTGCATGCGCGTTACCGAGCTCGACGGTGACCTCGCCTCACGGCTGGTCATCCGCTTGCGCAGTGCCACCACGCCCGGCACCGTGGTCTGCCTACTGGCCACCGACGAGGATGTCGCCAACGGCGATGACACGCTGGTGACCAGCACTCAGCTCGTCGAGCTGCGCAACCGTCCGGTCGAGGAGGCGTCCGGGCCGCTCCTGGTCTTCGTACCGCCCGGGCTGCGGGCGAGTGCTGAGGACTCCTTCGGAGTCGCGACCTTTGAGGAGATCGAGCTCGGTAACGCTTACGCGATGTTGCGCGAGGAGCTGATGGGGCGGATCCCGGCCGCGCTGCGGGACAAGATCGGGAAGCTCGCCGCCGTATTGGGCGGCAAAAGGGACGGTCGCTCCACTGACCAGGCCTGGGTGCGCTACCTGCTCACCGTCGCCGCCAACGAGTACGAGGTCGATGCGGCCGGAGCCGCGGTCTACTGCTTCGGACTCGTCCCCGACCTCGCCCTGTTCACGTCGGTTGACGAGGTGCCCGAGCGCGTCGGCCGCAATCGTGTCCATGTCGACGACCTCAGCCGCGGTGAGCTCGACGAACGTCAGCGCGTGCTTTCCCTCGGGTTGTCCGACCCGTCCTTCACCGCCAGTCTGGCTCGGTTCGCAGGAAAGGTCGGGCTCGAGGACCGCAACGTATGGACCCGACGAATCATCATCGACCGGGACAGCCGCGGACTCACCTTCGACAAGTGGCCGGCGCCCAGCGAGCGGGAGATCGTGCTCAAGATCGACGTCCACACCGTCGACCTGCCCGTCGTCGGCGACGACCCCGGGCAGCTCAAGCGCTACCCCTCCCTGGAGCGCCTCGCCGGCCAGCCGTATCTCGTCGCCGGCCCGACCGGGTCAAAGGATGTCGCGGCTGCTTTCACTGTCGACCCCGCACTCACACCCACGGACGGACTTCTGAAGCTGCGGGTCGAGCTGCTCTCCGAGGACGGCACACCTACTGGCAAGGCCGTCAATGTCGCCGCCGGAGCGCGGCCGAAGAGCGCCTACAAGGGCACCATCCGCAATCTGCGCAAGGCCCAGCTCGACGAGGGCTGGCACCGGCTCATTGTCACCCCCATCGCCGAGACCGATCGTCGGATCGTTGTTGCGACGGGTTCGGGGCAGAGTGAGCTCTTCTATGTCGTAAACGCCGACGAGGATGAGGAACCGCCAGAGACCCGCGCCCAGCGCCACGAGAGCCTCATGCATGCGATCGAGCGGCTCTCCTTCGGCCGGCTCGTCGAGGGTCGCTCGGCGCGTGAGCTCGCTCCAGGGGAGGTCTCGTGGGTCAACGGGTCCCGCTCCTCGTCGTACGCCAGTGCCAACATCCACGTCGCTGGCGGCGGCAGCGCCGAGATCAGACTGTCGCGGCTGCTGACCCAGATCGAGCGCGACACCCTAATCAGCCCCCGCGAGTTGGGGATGTGGCAGCTCGCGATCGGCCATGAGGGACCCCCGTCGGCGCCGGTACGCGACGAGACCCCGTGGGTCGAGGCGCTCGGGCCTGCGGCCGAAGCCGCGTTCGCCGAGTTCATCGACATCCGGGACACCCTCTTCGCCGCCATCGCCAATGTCGACGGTCCCGACGAGAGTGAAGCGGTCGGCGTTGTTGAGACCGTCCACGTCCAAGCCCTGAGTGCCGAGATGACCGCCTACGCGGCCAATTTCCAGAAGATGATCGCCGCACAGGCCGCGTATGTGAGCTCAGTCGCGGCAAGCGAGCGAGGTGCAGCGCTGCGCGCGTTGGCGGGGCTGCAGCAGATCGACGCGGTTGCGGTGCGCTATTTCGACGCCCTCGGGAACTTCTACCGGGTCTTGCTAGTCGGCCCGACCCATCCGCTGAGGCTGCTGTGGGTCTCCGGCTGGTGCGGCGTCGGGGACACTTGGCGCAAGGAGCTCGCCGAGCACACCAAGGCGGCCGCGGCCGACGCAGAAGCCAGCTTCTTCGACCGGTTAGACCCGCTCGGCTTTCCCTTCGCAGTGCCCCGCCAGGACAACCGGGCCCTGCTCGTTGCCATCGGCAATCTGACCCCGTTCTGGACCGCGCTCGTCCCCCCGCGAACCGACGACGCCGTCGGGCTCCTCAACAGGGTCGGCGCCGCTCTCGGCGTACCGGACGCACCTCGCACTGGCGGGAGCGGTGCCCAAGCCGCCGTGGTGCTCGCCGAGCGCGTCGAGCGGTACGTGCGCCAGCACTCCTACGTCCGCACGTTGGTCATGAATGTGATCAATCCCGGAGACGCCGGCCTGATCGTCGAGATGCTCCTCGACCTCCAGCGCCGCGCCGCGACCAAGGAGCTCACCTACGATCTGCGGCTGTGCACCCCCCAAACCGCGATGCCCGGCATCGGCGAGCAGTTGGCTGAGCTGACCCGATCCGACAGCCGCTTCAACAGCGACGAGGCCGACGCCTTCAGCGCACGTGGGGACAGCAGCGTGCCCAAGCTCGCCTACTCCATCCGCTCAATGGAGGAGTTCGAGGACCGACCCAGCGAGTTCGAGGCCCACCTAACCATCTTCGTCGACGCCTTCTCCGGCGAGGAGCACGAAACGGTCCCTCTGAAGGAGCTCGCCCACCCGCCGGCGTATGGACTCATTCAGCAGGCCACCACCACCTTCGACGTCAACGATGACGGAACCAGCGTCACCTGGCGCAAGACTCCCGTCTTCGCCCGCCCCGGATCGGCCGGGAACTCGCCAGGCGACCTGCTCGCCGAACTCCCCCGGACGCTCGCCCTCGCGTCGGCGTTGGTGGCTACCGACGGCACCGCCTCCGACCATGTCCCCACTACTACGCTCAACCTTGACGGTCAGCAGCGCTCCTTGCTCCACCAAGCCCATGACGTCAGCGATTGGGTGGTCATCATCGACCGTACCCTTGGTCTGGAGTACTTCGACCGCGCCTCTGACCCCAGCCGCGGCAGCGACTTCGTGATCGACTACATCGCCGGCCGAGTTGGGCTCGGTCGCCAGGTGCTCGTCAGCTCGCGCAAGATCGAGGAGCTCCGAGGGCTGCTGACCCCGGTGATCAGCGACCACGGCATCGCGGTCGAGGACCGGCACCTGCAGACCTTCTTCGAGCAGCTCCGGCTGCTCTCGGGAAGCCTCGCATTCAAGCTATCGTCGGCGGCCCGCAACCAGCGGTCCGAGGTGCTCGGCCTCGCGTTGGCCCGACTCTACCTCGAGGGCCAGCGGGTCCTCGGAGACCAGATCGTCATTCCCCTCGATGCCCATCAGGAGCTGTACGCCGAGGCACGTCGCCGGTCCGGGGTGGAAAGGTCGCTGCGGCGTACAGACCTCGCGTTGTTCTCGTTCGACGCGAAGGCACGGACCATCACCTGCCGACTGGTGGAGGTCAAGGCGTACTCGTCGATCCGCAGCGTCACCGAGTACGAGGCGTTGCAGCGGTCGATCATCGAGCAGGTCGAGACCTCCCGGGCGGTGCTGGCTGCGCAGTTCGACCCGAACCTGCACGACCCCGACCGGGTCGACCGCGCAGTGAAGAATGTCGAGTTCGGTGCGCTGTTGCGCTTCTACTTGGAGCGCGCCGAGCGTTACAAGATGGTCGGCCGCTCCGTCAGCACGCACGCTCGCCGTCTCCTGCAGACCCTCGACGACGGCTTTACACTCTCGTTCGAGCGGATCGGGCTCATCTTCGAGCTCGCGGGGGACAGTAGCGAACCGGAGCTCGTCGACGGGGTCGAGTTCCACCACATCGGCCGCGACGAGATCGACGAACTACTCGACGCGGTCCCGACGAACCTCGACCGCCCCGGCGACCGCACCGAGCAGTATGCCGTCACTGTTCCAGCCCTCACCCGTACGCGACGGGAAGGCGCCGCCTTCCGGGCGGCGACCCTCGAGCCGATCGATGATGTGGCCCCAGATGAGGCCGATGAAGGGCAGCCGACTCGTAGCGGGCAGGCTTCGCACGAGGAGGAGCAGCCCCTTGAAGGGACGCCGCCAGTGCCCGCTTCGATCACCACAGGGTCCACTGCTGAGCCGGTTTCCGCGTCAGTTGCGTCCACTACCAGCAGCGAACAAGCAACGGATTCGGAGCGACGAGAGGTGGAGCAGCCCCGCACTGCAGCGCCGTCGATCGTGGTCGGCACCAACGGGATCTCGCCCCAATGGGCAATGCTCGGCGAGGTCGCTGGCGGGCGGAAGACCGGCCTCGACCTCAACGAGACCCATACGATCAGCCTCTTCGGCGTTCAAGGGGGCGGCAAGAGCTACACCCTGGGGTCGCTTATTGAGGGTGCCACACTGCCTGCCTCAGGAATCAACGAACTGCCCCGCCCGCTGGCGACCATCGTGTTCCATTACAGCCGCACTCAGGACTACGCACCCGAGTTCACGTCGGTGATCGAAGCCAACGATCAGGATGCGCAGCTGGCGATCTTGCGGCAGCGGTACGGCGCCGAACCAAAGGCCCTGGACGATGTAGTGCTCCTCACCCCGGTCGCCCAAGTGGCGGAACGACGCGCTGAGCTTCCGGGCATTGACGTGCAGCCACTGCTCTTCGGGTCCGGGGAGCTTCAGGCTGCACACTGGTCATTCCTACTCGGCGCGGTTGGGAATCAGGCGATGTACATACGACAGCTCAAGCAGATCTTCCGCGCCAACCGGACGTCGCTGAGCCTCGACACGATCCGCCGCGGCGTCGACGCCTCGACGATGGCCGACAACATGAAGGACCTCGCCTTCCAGCGCCTCGATCTGGCGGCCGAGTACATCGACGACTCGGTGCGGATCTCTGACTACGTCCATCCCGGGCGGCTGATCATTGTCGACCTGCGCGACGAGTACATCGAGAAAGACGAGAGCCTCGGTCTCTTCGTCGTCCTCATGCAGCTTTTCGCCGAGGCAACCGACACGGATGGCCGATTCAACAAGCTTGTCGTCTTCGACGAGGCTCATAAGTACATCGATAGTCCTGACCTCGTTGACGTGCTCGTCGAATCAGTCCGGGAGATGCGGCACAAAGGTATGAGCATTCTGGTCGCCAGCCAGGACCCGCCATCGGTCCCAATCTCGCTGATAGAGCTCTCCGACGTTGTCATCATGCACAAGATGACGTCGCCCGCCTGGCTGAAGCACATCCAGAGGGCCAACTCCGCCTTGACGGCGCTCCGCCCCGAACAGCTCGCGCGCTTACAACCAGGTGAAGCCTATGTGTGGGCCGGAAAGGCCTCGGAGCCGGCCATCACACACTCGGCAGTTCGGATGACCTTGCGACCTCGAATCACCAAGCATGGAGGCCAGACAAAGACAGCGACCGACTGATCTGAACGCCCCAGCTGCAAGGGCAGGCGAAGCACTCGCCTTGGTGTCAGGGCGACGCCGATGCCGACGGCCGCCCGACGGCGCGCCTCGAACGAGCGACAGCGGCCACCGGAGTGGGCGTTGCGCCTCAACTGCCGAGAGATTGTCGACGGCGCGCGCCCAGGCGATCCACGATCTCTCGGACGCTCGCACCTGCCTGCCGCAGATCAGGGATTTTGATCCGCTCCTCCGCGGAAAGGAACCGCGTGCTGATCTCGCGTACCGCCAGCCGTCGAGCGGAGCAACGACGCCGACCATCTCGCTCTTGCGGTAGGCCTTGTAGCCACGAAACTAGTTCGCGCCAGTCGTCCTCGACCCCGGACCTCGCGCGCCGCCATCATGCTCCAACCACGTGCTCCGCAGCTCCACGGACCGCTGCCGAGCCGACGACGACGGACGGCGCTCGGGACCTTCTTCACACGACGAGACAACAACACAACGTCCCAATCCAGGACGAAGTGTTGCAACCGTCAGTAGAAACCACGCCGAAACCAGGGGGTTGGTATTCAGCCGTGACCGAGACCGATGCGTCCTACCGGATCAGCCGACATCAAGATGGCGTTCGTGGCGATGAACTAGCTCGCGCCTGCGGCTCGGGCGCAGTACGGGTCGTTTGATCGGCTGGCTGAGCGCCTGCCTATTCGTTGGGATGGTTCGCGGCCGTCCCTCGGAGCCGAACTCGAAGCGCGCAGATAGAGCGGCCGTGTATGCCTCGAGCAGTCGTTGCGATGAGTGGCCAAAGCTCGGGGACACCTTGGTACTCACTGCCGGATCCTCGCCGAGGTCGGGACAGTGTCCCACTTGGCCGTGGACCTTCAAGAGAAGCAGCCCGCAGTGGTCGCAGTCGGTCCACACACCACCACGAATTCGTTCGTGGCGTTCCGGTGTCGTCAGGACTGAACATGAACGCAGTCGGGGAGAAGTTGGTCGCCCACCGCATCGGTCCACCGGGGAGAGAGAACCATCCGTCCTGGTTATCCCAGTGCCACAGTTCTTCGCGAGTCGTGAATTCGTCAGCTGGCATCGATTTCAAGCTGTCGGGGGCGGGCAGGCCGAGCGGGGCGTAGTAGATGAAGGCTCGGATCCCTATTCCGGCGCTGAGTGCCTGGCCCTTGCGGATTTCGTCCGAGCGCGGGAAGCCGCCCTTCACCTCGAACCACACCGCATCTGTGGTGTCTGGGTAGAGAAGGAAGTCCGGCAGGTAGGCGCCGGCGTCGCCAAGGTGGTAGCCCTCCGGCTCGTATAGCCACGGGATGTCGAGACTGTCGAAGAAGACTGCCCAGCGTGCCTCAAGTCGGGAACGGAAGTGGCAGCCAGCGTAGTGCGTTTCGATCGGGGCGATGCGGCTCAACCAAGGCTCCTGTTTGAGAGAAGGTCAATCGATGGGCTCAGGGGTTCGTCGTCGGGCTGCGTTCGCCGGTATCACGTTTGATGCTTGCGGCTACGTCAATGGCAGCTTGCTCCCGGACGCAGACTTCGGTCGTGCGCTGATGATCTCCAGACATATCCCGGGCCGTGCCGGCCTAGCATCTCCTGCACGGCACCCAGACCACCTCGAGCCGGCGACCCGTAGGTTCGTGCTCGGCGCCCTCGGGATGCCGGTGATCATGATCACGCGTCAGCTGTTGTCAGATACGTGTGATCGGGCTTGACTCGCATGCCCGTCTAGCTCTCCATCCGTGTCTCAGTCGGCCGGCAGACTTATCTCGAGCTACTGCTCGAGATGGCCCTTGAGCGCGGACGTCAGCTGTGTGCGGGTAAGGACCGTTCCCTCTGGCCAGTCTTTGGCGATGAGCGCGAGGAGGTCGTGATTGAATCCCTCGTTGCCAACCGGGGCAGCGGCCGTGATGTCGTCCAATAGGTGCTCGAGCAAGATCGCTAAGTTGCTCGGCCCGCCGCCGGAGTACCCGTAGCTGAGCCCGGCGCCCCATCGGTGAGGCGCTGGATAGAGCTCCCCTTCGTCGGTCCGGATCCAGATGTTGTTGTTCGCGCCGAGGATGACCTCGCTCAGGGCCGACCGTGCGGGAAGCCGGAGGGGTGCGGCCACCTTGTAGGGCTGATCTTCATCGTCGAATCGGACAACCGGCACGTCGGTGCGTGGGTCCACCAAGTGAGCCAATGCTTGATCGGCGTCGTCGAAGAGCGCGTAGGCCGCCATCTCGGAATCGCCTGGTTCAAGGGTTGTGACCCACTCTGCTGCGCTCCTGTCTTCCTGGGGGTTGATTGAGGTGATCGCGGCGTAAGGAAAGTCTCCGCCACCATTCCAGGCGATCATCTCGCGAACGCTGTCGCGCGCTGCCGTGTCCGTGCGTTTCAGCATCTCGATCCAAGCCGCACGACGGACAACCTCGGGTACCTCGGCTTCGGTGTCGTCGGCCTGGATCGGCACCGCAGCGATCTGAAGGTGTCCGTTCTTGTATGCGAGGCACTCCGAGACCAGAGCAACATCGTGTTCGCAGAGGCGCCGCGATCCCCGGCGCATCTCACGGGTGAATGCCGTCAGAGTCCGCGCGATCGGTGAGTCCGCCGGCTCGTCCAGAGCAGCATTGGAGAAGACGTCGACATCGACATCATCCAGTGGTGCCGACGTCACTTGCTTTGCCCCGGGCCGCCATCGGATGATCTCCTTCGGCTTCCGCAGAGCTGTCGGCCACCATGGAACTGGGTTGCCGAAAATCTCGGCCAGATCCTCCCAGTTTGGCGAGTACTCTCGGTCCGGCGTTTGAGTATCAACAGCGATCAGTTCAGGCCCGTATGCGTCGTAGCCGTCCCTCACAACCACTGCAGCATCCAACTGACGCGTGTCATCGAGCACCCGCCGAACCAGACGCTGACCGGGTAGCCCGGACGCCGCGTAGGACGGATAGATCAGCCCTAGCCGCCCCAGGCTCGTATCCCAGATCAGTACGGTGTTCCCGCTGGAAACGAGGGCGTTCTGGAACGTCGACGTTTGTCCCCCCGCAGGGCGCTGAAACAGCAACGGCGCGCGCCCCTGCAGATCCCGTCCAGCCTGTGCAGCCCACCGCAGAATCGCTGTCTCATAGTAGTAGTCCCGGCCGCCGTCGCGACCCGCAGGCTCCGGAAAGTCATCCCTCTTCCGCAGCTGCCAGACCCGAGGGCGCGACACTCCAAGCACCCGAGCGACATCGGCCATAAAGACTCGGTCGTCCACCCGCAACCTCCGCTCTTACGGTTCCGTTAGCAACGACTCTAACGCATCCGTAAGGGCAAGCCAAGGGGGTGCGGCGTGTCGTCGAGTTGCCGAGTGCGTCACCCGTGGGTGCCCGCGTGATTGCAGGCTCAGCTCGATTGGCGGTGCGACGATCAACGGCTGCTGCGCTGTCCGTCGAAGCGGGTGCTTGTCCAGCTGAGCGTCATCAAGGTTGAGCAGCCTGGAGCGCGACAGTGGCGATCGGCGGAGTCCTTCATTGATATGACTGCGGACAGGTGCGCTGTAGCTGGGAAGGTTAAGGAGGGTGGGCGTTCATTGAGCCGCGATCCCGCGTTGACAGGGTTGTGCGCATCGAGATGATGGCCAGGCTGAGCGACCTTCAACGCATCGTGTAGGCGAGCGGCCGTCGAGTTTGGTGATCTTCGGCTGGCGTCGCCCGCCCTCAGGGCTGTCGGACCCGTAGGATAGAAATGGCGTAAGTCGCCAACGTCAGGAGGAGGCCTGTGGCTGGGCTGGGGGAGCACATCACTGCGATGGTGCGCAGCCATGCTTCGGGTGACGACTCAGCGTTCTACGCGGTCGCCCTGCAGATTGCCGCCCGTGAGGCGAAGCAGGGCCACCATACTCTCGCCGCGGACATCAAGAAGGCTGTCGATGCGTCGCGGCAGGCTACCCCGCGCAGCAACGTCACCAAGCTTGCGCAGCCGCGCGGTGATCTGGCTGAGCTCATCCAGACCTCGCACCCGGACATCAGTCTTCGAGACCTGGTTGTGCCACTGGGGTTGGCGACGCAGATCAAGCAGGTCATCGCAGAGCAGAGGCAGCGCAAGCGTCTACTGGACAGCGGGTTCTCGCCGGTGCACAGGCTCTTGCTTGAAGGTCCACCGGGCACGGGGAAGACCATGACCGCTTCAGTGCTCGCTCATGAACTGGCTCTGCCGATGCATACGGTTCGCCTGGATGCACTCATGAGCAAGTACATGGGTGAGACGGCGAGCAAGCTCCGCCTGGTCTTCGACGAGGTCGAGACTCGTCGCGGGGTCTATCTCTTCGACGAGTTCGATGCCTTGGGGGCCGACCGCGCAGGCAATGACGTCGGCGAGGCCCGGCGCATTCTGAACTCTTTTCTCGTCTTCCTGGAGAATGCCGGACCTGAGTCCCTAGTCGTTGCCGCTACCAACCATCGCGCCATCCTCGACCGTGCGTTGTTCCGTCGATTCGACCTGGTGCTCACCTACGACCGACCGGACGCGCGGCAGGCCGTAGCAGTGATGCGGGCGCGGCTCGGATCTCTGGTCAAAGGCACCAGCCTCGCCAAGCTCGGCGAGTATTGCGATGGCCTGAGCCATGCTGATTTGGTGAAGGCCGCCGAGGCCGCAGCGAAGTCAGCGCTGATGCGCGGCGATGCCCAAGTGGACAGAGAAGATCTGGTCGCGGCCTTGGCCGCCCGACGCTCGTCCAGCGTTGGCTGAGGATCTGCGGCACCTCGATCACCTCCTCGTCATCGAGCACGCCGCCGACGAGGGTTTCCATCGCCCGGGCGGTGGAAATCCACGCATCCGTCCGGTCGAACGGCGAGCCCACGGGCTCGCGCTGCAGAGCCAGTTCGACCAGGCGTTCCGCGAGGGTAGCCAGGCGCGACGCGACGCAGGACTCGATATCGAGGAGCTGCGCGCAGTCGGCACCATCATCGTGCTCGAGGGGGCAGAGGCTTCCTACCCGCTCCGGCTCGACTCACTGACGGCCATGAGCAAGCACCGGAAGACACCGAAACGTCCGCAGTGGTTGCTGTTGTCCGTGCATGCCGCGTCCGGTGACCAGCCCGAACGCGCCACTGTCTGGGTGTCCGACGACTACCGGTCCCAGTTCCTGAAGCTCTTCGAGGACTATCTCGATAAGAGCAGCACGGGCGGCAATCCCCGCAATCAGGCCCTTGTGGCCAACATCGCCCGGATCCGCCGGGTTCTCCTCGACGACCTGTGGACCTCGGAGGGCGAGCCGCCGCGCGACGGAAGGCGGTGGTGGGAGCTGTGGCTGGACACTACGCGCCCGGACCACGAGAACATCGAGGGATTCGTCCGCACCTATGACCTTCGTTTGATCCCGCGGTCGATCGTCCTGCGCGACCGTCGCGTCTTGTGGATCGAATCCACATGGGCCCAACTCGAAATCCTTCCCGTGACCAAGATCCCGATCGCGGAGATCCGGCGCCCCGAGTTCGTCGACACCATCGAAGACCTGTCAGCTGTCGAGCAGGGCGAATACGTCGAAGATCTCGCCGCCAGGCTGGTGCCTGCGCCCGATCATGCGCCCGCCGTCTGCCACCTCGACAGTGGGGTCAACCGTAATCACCTGCTGCTGACCGACTCGCTCGATGAGGCCGACCACCACACCATCATCGGCGCTTCCGGCAACGATCTTCAGGGCCATGGCACGTCGATGGCCGGCCTAGCTCTGTTCGGCGAATCATTGGACGAGCTGCTGATCGGCAACGATGTCGTCGAGCTGAACCACCGCCTGGAATCGGTCAAGATGCTCCCAGCCAAGGGCGAGCCGCAGCATGATCCGCGCGACTACGGTTCCGCCACGGTCGAGGCGGTCATGCTGCCCGAGATCACCGCTCGTCGGCGGCGTGTGTTCTGCCTACCGGTCAGCGCACCGCCGGATCGCGCGGGGGAGCCGACCCTCTGGTCGGCCACAGTCGACGCGTTAGCGGCCGGTACGGCGGTGACGCGCGACGGTGAGGACCTTCAGCTGATCACGGTTCCGGACCCTGACGTGGCCAAGCTGATCCTGGTTGCCACCGGCAACGTCGACAGCTGTCAGGCGGACTTTCGGACCGAGTCCGATACGTCAGCGGTCGAAGATCCGGCGCAAGCCTGGAACGTGCTGACAGTCGGTGCCCATACGAACCTCGTCGACGTCCCGGACGATCCGCAGTACCAGGGCTGGAAGCCTCAGGCCGGCGCAGGCGAGCTTTCGCCACACAGCCGGACGTCGGTGCTGTTCGACCAGCGCAAGTGGCCAATCAAGCCCGACATCTGCATGGAGGGCGGGAACGTCCTAACCGACGGTGCGACTGGCTTCGAGAATCGGCATCCGCTGTTGTCGCTTCGCAGTACCGGCATCGCGAACGACATCGCGCTCACCTCCGCGAACGCCACCAGTGCGGCCACCGCCCAGGCTGCCCGGCTGGCGGCAAAGGCGATCGCGCGGTACCCGGACTACTGGCCGGAGACTATCCGAGGCCTGCTCACTCACGCCGCCGATTGGACGCCTGTCATGCGCGGTGAGATCGACGCGGCCGGCCGGAAGCGGGACAAGCTCCAGTTGCTGCGTCGCTATGGATGGGGCGTCCCGTCCGAGGGCTCAGTTCTGGCCTCGAGCGGCCAGGCGGTCACGATGGTCAGCCAGGACCAATTCGTCCCCTTCGAGGGCGACGAACTTCGCGTACGGCGCTTCCGTCTCCATACCCTGCCGTGGCCGAGCGACGTACTGCTCGCACTGGGTGAAGCCGACGTACGACTGCGCGTCACGCTCTCGTACTTCATCGAGCCGTCGGCATCGCGGCGGGGTTGGCGCCAGCGCTACGCCTACGCTTCGCACGGCCTGCGGTTCGACCTGCAGGGGACGCTGGAGACCCAGCAGGAGTTCATCCAGCGGGTTAACCGCGATGCCCAGTCGGAGGAGGGCAACGGTGCGGGAGCAGCAACGACCTCCGATCGTTGGCTGGTCGGCGCCAACCAGCGGCACCTCGGCTCGCTACATCAGGACGACTGGTACGGCACGGGCGCCGAGCTCGCTCGCTGCAACTCGATCGCCGTCTATCCAGTCGGCGGGTGGTGGAAGAACAGCCGGCGGCGAGACCGATCCGACCTCCCGATCCGATACGCGCTCCTCGTATCGCTGCGCACCTCCGCGGAGAACGTCGATCTGTACACGCCGATCGCCAACCTGCTGTCGATCCCAGTGCCGATCCAGGCGGAGTAACAGAGCGTTCCAGACGGATCGGCGCCGCCGACCCGCCTGGCAGGTCAGTTCAGTGATCCTATGGCAGGTTGGAACGGGGTTCTGCGCCCGCCAACAATGACTGAAAGTTGAGTCCAGGCGTCTGGTTTGTCGACGGCGGGTGAAGACTGACCCTTTAACGACGGCTGAAAGTGGACCCTTGCGTGACCCTGTGAAGGGTGATGACAGTGGAGGACTGGGCTGAGATCCGTCGGCTGCACAGGTCGGAGGGGATGGCGATCAAGGCGATCGCGCGGGAGCTGGGGATCTCGCGGAATGCTGTTCGTCGTGCGTTGGCGCGGGACACGGCGCCGAAGTATGTCCGGGTCTCGAGGGGTTCGCGGGTTGATGCGGTCGAGCCTCAGATCAGGGAGTTGTTGCAGGCGACTCCGACGATGCCGGCAACGGTGATCGCGGAGCGGATCGGCTGGGCGCATGGTTTGACGGTGCTCAAGGATCGAGTTCGGGTGCTGCGGCCGTACTATCTGCCGCCGGATCCGGCGTCTCGGACTGAGTACGACGCGGGGCATCGGGTGCAGTGTGATCTGTGGTTCCCGCCGGTGCTGGTGCCGTTGGGGGCTGGGCAGGCAGGGTCGCCGCCGGTGCTGGTGATGACGTCTGGCTACTCGCGGATGCGGTGGGCGGTGATGATCGCGTCGCGGCAGGCGCCGGACCTGATTGCCGGGCATTGGCAGTTGCTGGAAGCGATCGGCGCGGTGCCACGGGAGCTGGTCTGGGACAACGAGTCGGCGGTGGGGTGTTGGCGGCGCGGGAAGCCGACGCTGGCAGCTGAGTTCGAGACGTTCCGCGGCAGTCTGGGCATCGGGGGTGCATCTGTGTCGGCCGCGCGATCCGGAAGCCAAGGGCCTGGTCGAGCGGAACAACGGCTACTTCGAGACCTCGTTCCTGCCCGGGCGGACCTTCACCGGGCACCAGGACTTCAACGCTCAGCTCACCGACTGGCTGGTGCTGGCCAACGCCCGGCATTCGCGCCGGATCGGGTGCGCCCCGACGGCGCGGTGGGCCACTGACCGGGCGGCGATGCTGGCGATGCCGCCGACGGCTCCATCGGTCGGATGGTCGGCCCGGGTCCGGCTGCCGCGGGACTACTACGTGCGGATCGCGTCCAACGACTACTCCGTCGATCCCGTCGTGGTCGGCCGGTTCGTCGACGTTGCCGCGGACCTGACCACGGTCACGATCACCTGCGGCGGCCTGATCGTGGGCAGGCACAGGCGGTGCTGGGCCAGGCACCAGACCATCACCGACGCGGCCCATCGAGAAACCGCGAAGCGTCTTGCCCACCACGCCGCCGCGGCCAGGGATCAAGCCACCGGCACCGGTCGGCCTACCGAGGTCATGGTGGAACGCCGAGACCTGTCGGTCTATGACGCCACGTTCGGCCTGACCAGCCCGACCGGGACGCGCGCCGACGGTGAGGTGGCCTGATGGCGACCCGCGCGAGTTCGCCTGGCAAGACCAGCACGGTCACCAAGACCGAACGCGATCTGAGCAGTGAACTGGCGTTCCTGACCAGGGCGTTGAAGGCACCGACCCTGCGCGAAGCCGTCCCGCGCTGGCCGAACGCGCCCGGACCGAGTCGTGGACGCATGAGGAATTCCTTGCCGCCGTGTCTGCAACGCGAAGTCTCAGCCCGTGAATCCCACGGCGGCGAGGGCCGGATCCGCGCCGCCAGGTTTCCCGCCCGCAAGAGCCTCGAGGAGTTCGACTTCGACCACGCCCGCGGACTCAAACGCGACATCATCGCCCACCTGGGCACCCTGGACTTCATCACAGGCAAAGACAATGTGGTCTTCCTCGGACCGCCCGGCACCGGCAAGACTCACCTCGCCACCGGCATCGCCATCCGCGCCTGCCAAGCCGGCCACCGCGTCCTGTTCGCCACCGCCGCCGAATGGGTCGACCGGCTAGCCGAAGCCCACACCGCAGGCCGGCTCCAAGACGAACTGCGCCGCCTGGGCCGCTACCCGCTACTGGTCATCGACGAAGTCGGCTACATCCCCCTTCGAGCACGAAGCCGCGAACCTGTTCCTCCAGCTCGTCTCATCCCGCTACGAACGAGCATCCCTGATCGTGACCAGCAACAAAGAGTTCGGCCGCTGGGGCGAAGTCTTCGGAGACGACACCGTCGCCGCCGCGATGATCGACCGACTCGTCCACCACGCCGACGTCATCGCCCTCAAAGGCGACTCCTACCGCCTCAAGAACCACAACCTCGGCCGGATCCCCACACCGACCGACGACCAACCATGACAACCAGCAGGGGGTTCACTTTCAACCGCCGCAAAGGGGTCCGTTTTCAACCGTCGTTGACATGGTTGCGCGCAGTTCATCGACAGGCGACGAATCTTGACTCGGTCGCACGTGGGGAAGGCCCTGCCCTCCTGGACACATGGTGGCAAGGATTTTCAAGGCGCGACCTGCACCCTTACACCGGCCGGTTTTGGCGCACGGTTCCGCCTAGATGCGCTCAGCTGATTTCGAACCTGCTCCACCTTCAGCAAACAAAGCTGGCTGAGTGGCACCCTGCGCCAGTCCCTGTCCGAGCGAAAGCCAGCGTTTGCGGTCCCGTGGCGTCATCCGCCGAGCGACTGAACCCAGCTCAGCCTCCCACGGCTCTACCCCTGTCCTGAGTTCGAACCCCGGCGCCGATGCTCAAGTGAAGCTTGCTGACGGACTGGAGGCGTTCCGGACAGTCTTCTGCGGAGAAGCCTCGGCGATCGCGCGCAAGGGCTGTGATCCCCGCTGATCGGCCCAGTCGTTCCTAGTTCGCCGGCCGCAAGGTGCGGCTCAGAAATACGGCATCCACGACGTGGCCGACGAGAAACTCTCCCGCCGTAGAGAGGTGTCGCGTCTCTCGGGGGTTGAGGCGGTGCGCCACGTTGATCACAGTGGGTTGCGCTGCCAGGAGGCCTGGGAGATCACGGGACCATCCATCGCTCCCATCGCGACACGCGCCGACATTAGGTGTGCTGAAGATCACACGATTGCGTGCACCTGCTTAGCGAGTCGCGGGCGTTTCACGCTCGCGAGTGGCGATGTCCGAGGTGTCCGGCTAGTGCCTGAATGAGTGCTCTGACGACTGCTGCGTGGCGGAAGGCGGCTTATGACTGCAAACAGCGTTTCGGGCCTGACCTGGGGTTTAACAACTGCCCGTCTGTACACCGAGTCATGAAGCGTATAGGGGCTTAGCGAGTGGCGGCAGTGTCCAAACATGTGTTCGGGTCGCTGGCCCGGAAGCGGTGTCTGACCTGCATGTTTTGAACGGGCCCGTAGTCCGTTGCTGACCTGTCAGCGGCCCGCTCGGAGGGCGGTGGCCGAGTTTTGTGCGTGGGAGGAAGTAGAGTCCTGTCAGCTTGATCCCCAAGGGTCAAGGAGCAGCGAAAAGGGCCGGAACTCGGCCCACTGGTGATTCCAGCACCAGCGCGAGTCTCAACCCGGCCCTTCGCAACTCCCTCAAGAGTTAGGAACCATCATGCCCCAAAAACTGGGCGACGCCCTTACGTCAACATCCGAGCCGAGTACCCAGCAGGGAGCCGACAGCCCGGCTCGAACTGGATCAGTTGAGCCTCCCAGGGGGTTGGCTCCCCGTCAGGTGCAGTTTCTGCTCATCCTCGCCGCGACCGTAGTCGGCTGGGGCGCGATCATCGCTCTGTGCGTCCTGGATCAGCCCGACGCGGCGAAGGCGATCGGCGCGGTTTGGACCGCCACCTGCGGCCTCCTGGCGCTCTGGAAGCCAGAGCCTAGATCGTAGGCCAGATGTGGTGATCGATCTGGGGCCTCGGCGGTCCCGTCGCCTACGCCGCAGCGCGCCCGAGATCGCCCCCAGATCTCGGGCGCTGATCCTGGGTGAGCATTCTCCCTGAATAGGTCCGGCATTACCCGATTGCCGGTATGCGCAGCCGGATGCCGCCAGATGCTCCGCATCTTCGCGCCATGCACCCCTGCCCCATCCTCATACTGTGACCGGGCAGTCCGGTAGGGATGACGTTGGAGGCTGGCTCAGATGCGATCCATTGAGGCGCGGCTGTGATCCTGCGGCACTATGCATCCCTCGCGGCCAACCGACGCTCTCCTCCTGGCCGGCGTCGGCCTTTACTCAGCACAATCAACAGAAGGCGATGGCGGTGCATGGTCACGGATGCGAAGCCCGGAGATGTAAATCCGCAGGTCACGGATAGGTTTGGCAATTGATGACAAACGATGAGCGAATTCTTGCCAGTTTCCGCGGGTTGTGGGTTCGGGTCCCACGGGGCCTACAAATCCACAGGTCAGGCGCCTGTTGGCGCCTGTGCCGGGATCTCCAGGTCAGCTTTACTCAGGCAATTGGCTGAGTCCGCTGCGGAGCGACTGGGCGTCCGGCCACCGGCGGGTCGTGTGCCGACGGCTTCCGGGCTTGCCCGGCCGCTCGCCGTTGCGACAATCTCCCCTTCGGACGCAGTGACATGATCCAGTCCGTGCACGGTTGTCAGGCGTTCCTGATTGCGGAGACCTCGATCTCCAGCACGATCTTCTCGGAGACCAGGACACCACCGCCCTCGAGCGCCGCGTTCCAGGTGACGCCGAAGTCCTTGCGGTTGATCGCGACCGACCCTTCAAGACCGACGCGTCGGTTGCCGTACGGATCGACGGCCGCACCGACGTAGTCGAAGTCGATGCTGACAGGTCTGGTGACCCCGCGGACGGTCAGGTCGCCTGTCATCCGGAAGGTGCTGTCGTCGAGTTGCTCGACGGCGGTCGAGACGAAGGTGATTTCCGGGTGCGTGCTCATGTCCAGGAAATCATTGCTCCGCAGGTGCTCGTCGCGCTGACTGTTGCGAGTGTCGATGCTTTTGGCCTGGATGGTGACCCGCGCCGACGAGTTCCCGGGATTCGTTCCGTCGATGTGGGCCGAGCCCTCCCAGTCGTTGAAGGCGCCGCGCACCTTGGTAACCATCGCGTGCCGGGCGACGAATCCGACTCGGCTGTGGGCTGTGTCGATGGTGTATTCGCCGGTGAGCTCGGCTGTTGTGGTCGTCATGGTGTCCTCCTCTGCAGTGGTTCCGCTTCAGCGTCACTCGACGAGGCGGATGGATGCGCCCGGGAGCGTCCCTGGCCCACTTACGGGCGGGACTCAGGCCGGCTACCAGGGGTTGGCGTCTGCCAGTGGTCACACCAGTGGGTCGTCCTGGTTCGGTGCGGGCGGTACGACGGCGATCGTCGTCGTATTGCCGATCGAAAGTGGTGACACGATGAAGTCCACGAGCACAGTTCGTCCGACGTCGGCTACACCTGTCGCGAACCGGGAGGGGAAGTTCTCGGGTGCGGTGTTGCCGATCGCGTTGTTCTCGATTCCGCTGGGTCTTGCCGGGCTCGGCGGTGCGTGGGAAGCCGCGGTGCAGCATCTGGGCGCACCGGCGGCTCCCGTGGATCTCGCCTACGCGGCTTCCGCTGTTGTCTGGGCGACGTTCACCGGCATCTACGTGGTCGGTGCGATCCGCCACGATTCAGCCAAGTTCACAGTGGATCTGCGCCACCCGCTGTTCGGTCCGCTCACTGCCTACGTTCCTGTGATTGCGATCCTGCTGATCGCACATTACGAGCCGAGCCTCGGTCAGGCCGCGCAGTGGCTGACGTACGTCGCTGTGGCGGCGCTGGCGATCAACGCTGCGGCGCTGGTGGCGCACTGGCTGGGAGCACCGCTCGAGCAGGACGCGATGCACCCGGGCTACTTCCTGCCGGTGGTGGCCGGCCCGTTCATCGCCAGCATCGGTCTGGCCCGGGTGGGTGATCGCTTCGCTGCCATCGGAGTGTTCGGTGTGGGGACCTACTTCTGGTTGCTTCTGGGGGCCGTGATCACCAGTCGGCTGTTCTTCGGTACGCCGCTTCCGCAGCCGTTCAAGCCGGTTCTGTCCATCCTGCTTTCTCCGCCTGGAACCGCTGGACTGGCCTGGTTCGCAATCACCGGCGGCGCGATCGATCATGTGCAAGCGGCCGTTGGCGGCGTCACGTTGTTCACGTTGCTGGTTCAGCTCTTCTTCGTAGCCGACTACCTGCGCCTGCCGTTCAGCTCCCAGCACTGGGTCTTCACCTTCCCGCTCGCCGTACTGGGCAACATCGGAGTTCGCTGGGCGGCGGGCTTGGGCTTCGACGGCTGGGAGGCAGTCGCCTGGGTCATCCTGGCGATCTCCACGGCGTCGATCCTGGCGATCCTCAGCGGGACCCTGCGCGACTTTGCCGCGCGAGTGCTTGCCGTCCGGTCCGGTTGGTGGGGTGGTGGACGAACGTGATCGGTGCCGAGACGGATTCGAGTATTCGGCCGACTGCGGATCTCGTGCGCCACGGGGCGATGCGGCTCTTGGGTACGGGAAACACCACGAGGGCCGCGGATCGTGCTGCCTTGGGCAGGAGGGAACCGCGCGGGCCGGACAACGGATGTACCTGCAGGTCGACGTCGGCGAAGGCGTGCAGGTGCCGGCGCAGGAGGTCGGCGATCGTTGTTTCGCCGGTTGGTGCTGCGCTGGATGTGTCGACAAGAACGCTGACTCCGAGACCGCGTCTGTGAGCGGCGTCGAAGGCCGTTCGGAAGACGGCCCATGCGGCGGTGAGAGCCTGATCGGACCGGTACGACGGCGACCACCCGGGCCGCTGCGCGCCCGTACGTCGCCTGACCGCTGAGGCCGACGACGGCCACGGGGCACCGCGACCGGGTGGCGACTTGCAGGATCACCGGTCTACCTCTTCTGCGCTGTGGACGACAGGTGGCGTCGCGCCCCAGCACGATCAGGTCCGTGTCGTCACCCGCGCGCGCGATTGCACGAGCCGGGTCGCCGATGTGGATTGCGGTGGACACAACCAGGTGCGGCGCGACCTGCCGGGCCCGCTGTGCTGCTCGATCGAGCAGGCGATGGGCGGCCTCGTGGACGCCGCGATCGCCCGGCGCGACAGGGACTGGTTCGAAGGGATCCCAAGGGACGACATGCAGCAGGCGGAGGCTTGCCTGTCGAGCCGATGCCTCCGCTGCCGCCCAGGCAGTGGTTTCGAGGGCATCCACCTGGTTGTCGATGGCAACCAACACAGATGCCGCGGCTCGGGACTGTTGTCGGCGGGCTGCGTCCACGTGATGCATGAGTGCCTCCCTCGGAACCCGACGCGGCCTACCGTGCGGCTGTGCGGTACGGAGCCAGGAAAGCGCCGATCGCTTCGAGCATCGCGGCGGGAGCTTGCTCCGCGACCCAGTGCCCGACGCCGGGAATGACCAGACCCTGAACGTTCTCCACCGCAGGTGCGATGCCCCCGGCCGCGGCGGGTCCCCAGCTGTTCTCTCCGCCGATCCCGAGCACCGGAATGGTCAGCTTGTCGGTTTGACGCTTGGCGTTCTGCTCGAGCGTGGCATCCCAGGCACGGTAGAGCCCGAAGGTGGCTCGCAGACTGCTGCGGTCGCGGTTGTACAGGCCGACGTAGTAGTCGATCGCGTAGTCGGGCAGTGTCGATCCGCCGCCCTGAATGGCGAACTCGTAGCGGTAGAAGGCGCTCGCGTTGGTCCTGACCATGTCCACGATCAGCTCGTCGTCGACCCGGTTGAAGGGGATGTGCCAGAGCCGGTTGTTGAGGAACTCAGGGAGGAAGAGCGGCGGTGGCGGCGGGCCTGCTGGATCCACGACTCCAGGTGGCCCGGGCACTTCGGCGACCACCAGGCGCTCGACCCGGTCGCGATGGTCCGCGGCCAGTGCATACCCGATGATGTAGCCGGTGTCGTGGCCGACGACCGCGAAGCGCTCGTGGCCGAGTGCTGTCATGAGACCGGCGAGGTCGTTGGCCAGGGTGGCCGCGTCGTACCCGCCGCGGGGCTTGTCGGTCAGTCCGATTCCGCGCTGGTCGACTGCGACGACGGTGAAGTCGTGAGCCAGTGCCGGCATCAGGAACCGCCAGGCGTACCAGTTCTCCGGCCAGCCGTGCACGAGCAGAAGCGGAGGACCGTCGCCGCCGACGACGACGTGCTGGCGGATGCCGTTGGCCTCGACGAACCGGCTCTTGAAGGTCCTGGTGAATCCGGACGGGAGCTTCGGAGCCGTCGAGACCGATCCGGCGAGGTCCGCCACTCGCTGCGGTGTGGCGGAGGCGGTGGATGTCGTCAGGCCGCCGAGTAACGACGCGCCAGTGGCAGCCGCAGCGGTGCCGACGAAACGTCGGCGGGAGAACGGCTGTCGGGCATGGATGGTCATGAGGGGTTCTCCTTCGGGAAGGAACAGATCCGCTGTGATCTGTCGACCTCACCGAGACTGGTCGCTTCCGCCGTCTTGGCGCGCCCGTGACTACCCCTGGTGTCCTCCCTGGCCACCTGCTGGGCAACCAGTGGCACCACCAGGGGTTGACCCGGGTGCCGGCCAGGCCGCGCGAAGGGATCGTGAAAGTCAACGTCAGCTGTTCGACAACGATCTGAGGGACCATGCGATGACTACTTTCTCCGCCGGCTTCACCGGCCGTCCGGGTCGCGGCGCCCGGAACGCCCGCGTCCCTCCTGGCCAGTACGTCACCTACGACTTCCCAGTGCTCTCGGCCGGCCCGACGCCGCTGATCCCGCTCGACACATGGAGTTTGGAGGTGAGCGGTGATGCGGGCGTCGTGCGGCGTTGGTCGTGGGACGAGTTCCGTGGGCTCGACGCCGAACAGGTCACAACCGATCTGCATTGTGTGACCAGGTGGAGCAAGCTCGCGACCAACTGGACCGGCGTCCCCGTCGACGCGTTGCTGGCGGACGTCGAACTCGACGGCACGTTCGTGATCGCGTCGTCGTACGGCGGGTACACGACGAACTTGCCGCTCGACGATCTGCTGGACGGCAAGGCGTGGGTGGTCTTCGAGTACGACGGGAGACCGATCGAACCGGAACACGGCGGTCCCGCTCGTCTGCTCGTCCCGCACCTCTACCTGTGGAAGAGCGCCAAATGGATACGCGATCTTCGGCTGCAGGCTCGGGACGCACCGGGTTTCTGGGAGCAGCTGGGCTATCACAACCACGGCGATCCGTGGCGGGAGCAACGGCATTGGGGCGACTGACCTGACGGCTACTCCACGGGATTCGTGGAGGCCGGTATCGAACTACTCATCGAAGCGGGATTCGCGGCCGACAACATCAGAGCCGAACGTTTCGGGCCGTAGTCGCACTGATCGAAGGAGACGGCAATGCGAGTGTTCGTCGCAGGAGGAACAGGAGTTGTGGGTCGGCCTCTCGTCGATGCGCTGGTCGGCCATGGGCACGAGGTCACGGTCAGTGGCCGCCGCCGCGACGGCTTTCCCTTGAGGGAGCGGCTCGGGGTTCGGTCGGTCTTGATGAACGGGCTGGACGAGATCGAGGTGGGCCAGGCGATCGCCGACGCCAAACCGGAGGTGATCGTCAACCTGATGACCGCGTTGTCGGCGCCTGCTCGCGATTACGCCTCCTGGCTGGAAGTGACCAACCGGCTGCGGACCGAGGGAACGAGGTTCTTGATGCGTGCGGCTCGTGATGCCGGCACTCGCCGGGTCGTCGCGCAGAGCGCCAGCTTCATGACCCAGCCCGGATCGGGCTCGGCCGACGAGTCGGCACCGCTGTACGTCGACGGCCCGGGGCCGATCGGAAGCCACATCAGGGCGAACATCGACGCCGAGAACCTGGTGCTGACGACGCCCGGTATCGAGGGCGTCGTCCTTCGCTACGGCTTCTTGTACGGCGAAGGAACCGCCATCGGCCCTGGTGGCGACATCGCCACGGCGGTCAAGGCCGGCGACATGCCGATCGTCGGCGAGGGAGCCGGCCGATATCCGTTCATTCATGTCGGCGACGCGGCGGTGCTCACGCTGCAGGCCGTCGATCGCGGAAGCCCAGGTGTCTACAACGTCGTGGACGACGAACCCGCTCCGCAGGCCGACTGGCTGCCGTACCTGGCGCGGCTCTTGGACGCACCACCCCCGCGCCACATCTCTGAGGAGGAGGCCGAGAAGCAGTTCGGCGTCCAGGCCGTCTACTACGGCAATCGGCTGCCTGCTGCCAGCAACGCCAGTGCCAAGGCAGAACTCGAATTCAGGCCGCACTTCCCCTCCTGGCGGGACGGTTTCCGCGAGGTCTTCCGCTGACCGCCGCAAGCAGATTCGGAGGAAGCAATGACAGACATGACCATGGCGTCGGTTCATGAGGCAATCCGACAGCTCGTCGGTGAGGAACACACGTTGCGCAGAAGCCGAGCCGGGCGCACTGGCGATTCCGCGGGCCGGGCGCAACGACTGCAGGAGCTCGAAGTCGAGCTCGACCGGTGCTGGGACTTGCTCCGGCAGCGTCGCGCGCTGCGGGCGGCCGGAGCAGATCCGGGCACTGCGACAGTTCGTTCAGCCAGTCAGGTGGAGCACTACCTGCAATGAGGACGCGGATCAGGATGATCTTGTTGTGGCGCGGGCCGAATCGGGAAGGGTCTGGCGTAGCTCTCTGCGCGTCTGTACGCCCAGTTTGGTGTAGATCTTGCGCAGGTGCCATTCCACTGTGCGCCCGCTGAGGAAGAGGGCCGATCCGATCTCCGCGTTGGTGAGACCTTCCGCGGCGAGCCGAGCGATATGGCTCTCCTGCGCGGTGAGATCACCGGTTGACTCGACGGTCCGTCGGCGTACGGTCTCGCCGGTCGCGCCGAGTTCTTGACGTGCGCGGTCGGCGAATCCGTCCACGCCCATGGCGCTGAACGTTTCGAAGGCGAGGCGCAGTTTGGTGCGAGCCTCTTTCCGGCGGTCCTGACGTCGCAGCCATTCGCCGTACCGGAGCTGAGCTCTGGCGCGCTCGACTTCCAGGGTTGTGCGTGCCAGCCTCTCGGCTTCTTCCCGGTAGCTGTCCTCAGCGGTTCGGTCCGGGTCCAGCAGCGCTCTCCGGCCGGCCTCGACGCCCAACGCCGCATCCGTACCACTGGCCTGGGTGTACGACGAGAGTTGTTCGAACGCGAGCTTCGCGTCGACGCCGTTGCCGATCCGCACACCTGCCTCGACGAGTTCGGCGAGTGCCCATTTCGGAGGCCCGAGCTCGAGCGGTGACGCGGCGGCCAGTCGGGCAGCAGCCAAGGCTTCCTCATGGCGGCCCAGCCCGTTGAACATGACGGCCTGGAACCAGCCGATCATGTTCAGGCCTACCCCTTCACCCCGAGCCGTGACGTCGTCGAGCAACTTGCGGAAGCGTGCTTCCGCGCGTACTGCGTCTCCGCGGATGGCGCTGAGACAGACGTCGCCGTACGGCGTCATCGCGTTCTGCCCTCCGGTCACCTCGGCGACCCAGTCGCACTCGGCGACCAAGGACTCGGCCTCGGCGATGTCGCCGCTGTACAGGTCGTAGATGATCCGGCTGTTGAGGGCGACGGGCAGCACGCTCAGGGCGCCGATCTGACGAATGGCAGTGAGATGTCGTTGCGTGAGTACGTCCCAGTTGAGGTCGTCGAACAGGTCTGTCGCCGCGCACGCCGCGAGCCACGCGAAGCGTACGGACTCCTCGATGGTGAGCTCGTCCGATCCGAACGCGCGCACGGTGCCGAGGAGGCTCGGCGCCGCCGCCGCGTACCCGTCGGTGTAGAGCACCGCGACGTCTCGCAGCATCAGGTCCGGCTTGTCCGCCGCGTCCGGCAGTTGCATCCCGCGCAGTGCCTCGGCGACCTGACGCATTCCGATCCCGGATCCGGAAGCCAGCCGTCCGGCGAACATCGCTGCCGCGAAGGCGTCGAGATATGTCTCCCGAGCGAGTCTCGGGTCGAGTTGCTCCAGTCGTCCGGCGGCGGCGAGAAGCAGTGGCAGTCCCTTGTTTCCGCCCTCGGAGTAGTGGGCGATCTGTGCCTGTAGCAGGCTCACCCGCGCGCTCTCGGCCTCGTCCAGCGGTCCCGCCTGCGCCATGGCCAGCAATGACAGGGCGTCGCCGAATGCGCCGCCGGTCACCTTCGCTTGGGCGGCTGCCAGCGAGCGCTGAGAGCGACGGGTCGGATCAGGTGTGAGCGCAGCGGCGGCTTGCAGGAAGGCCGCCGCTGCCGTGACTCCGCCGCGGCCAAGGGCACGGTCCGCAGACTGCTCGAGGGCGGTCGCGACGGATTCGTCGGGGCCGGAGGCTGCGTGGGAACGGTGCCAGGCCTGGCGATCCGGGTCTCCGACAGGATCGCTGGCGTCTGCGAGCGCCTGGTGCACGGTGCGCAGTTCCGCTGGAGTGGCCGCACGGTAGACGGCCGACCGCACGAGCGGGTGCCTGAACTCGACTCGATGACGCAGTTCGAGCAGGCCTGTCGATTCGGCGGCCGCGATCGCCTCGGTGCCGATCCCGATGTGCTGTGAAGCACGACGTACCAGATCTATGTCCCCGACCGGCTCGGCGGCCGCCAGGATCATCAGTTGCCGGGCCTGGTCCGGTAGCGATCCCAGCTGTCGGAGAAACCCCTCCTCGAGGCGGCTGACCAAGCCGTGGTCCACGGTGCTGTCGTACTCGGGCGCCGTGTCGGCGGACAGCAGGTCGCGGGGGAGTTCGAGCAGAGCGAGCGGGTTGCCGTGCGATTCGGCCACCAGCCGGTCACGGACCTGGGCGTCGAGGCGACCGGTCGCTGCTGACTCCAGCAGCTCCGCGGCATCGTGGTCGCTCAGTCCGTCCAGCTCCAGTTCCGGCAATGCGGTCAACTTCGGCTGTTCATCGGTCGTTCGGACCGCGAAGACCATGGCAACAGGCTCCGCGTGAAGCCGGCGGGCCACGAATTCGAGGGCTTGTGCGGACGCCTGGTCGAGCCACTGGGCGTCGTCGATGATGCAGAGCATTGGCTGCTCCTCGGCGGCGTGGCTCAGCAGGTTGAGGACCCCGAGCCCGACGACGAACCGGTCGGGTGGGGTGCCCGACGCGAGGCCGAACGTGGTTTCGAGTGCCGTTCGTTGCGGAGGTGGCAGCTGATCCAGCCGGTCGAGGAAGGGGATGCAGAGCTGGTGCAAGCTCGCATAGGCGAGCTCGATCTCCGACTCGACGCCGGCCGCCCGGCTCACCTGATAGCCATCGGCGTTCGCCAACAGGTACTGCAGCAAGGCCGTCTTGCCGATCCCGGCTTCGCCACGGAGGACCATGACCTGGCTCTGTCCGCTACGCGCATCACGGAGGATCGAGGCGAGTGCCTCACACTCGGACCGGCGTCCGCGCAGGCCTGGCCACCCCGAACTGACAGCCATGATCACCCCCACCGTTACGGTCGGCGTCGACAACTGCGGCCTCGGCATGGGGCGACGTCGGAGGCGATGCAGGTCTCACTCTGGCACTGACTCCTGCGCGGGGGCAATGGTGGCGATCAACGCGGAGACCGACCGTCCTGGTGGTGATCGCTGTGCGGACGTGCGAGCTCACCGATCGCCGCTGCGAGGTCGAGCTCGGCGCCCGCCGGCGTCTGCAGGCCGCGCTCGAGCAACTGCCGGATCCGTACGGCGTTTGCGGGGCGCCATGCGGTCCGGAGGAACGCCGTCATTGCCGGCCCGAACTCCTCGTCGGCGGGCAGCGATGCGAGATCGAGCAGCGCCTTCGCAGCCTCGATCGCGACTTTGTCGAAGCCGGCGATGCGTCGGGCGAATCGGTCGACGAAGGCGTCCAGTTCGGCGTCGGGAAGGACTCGGTTGACGTAGCCGTATCGCTCGGCCAGGGCCGCCGGGAAGTCGTCCGCTCCGAGGATGATCTCGGCTGCCCGCGCGCGGCCGACCAGTCGCGTGAGCCGAGCCATGGAGCCGCCGCCCGGCACGGTGCCCAGGCCGACCTCCACCTGCCCGAGCACGGCCGTCTCGCTCGCGAACCGGACATCGGTCGCCAGGACGAACTCGCTCCCGGCGCCGCGGACCCGACCGCGGATCGCAGACACCGTGACGGCCGGGACCTTGCTCAGCCTGACGAGGTTGTCGACGTACGGGTGCAGACCGGTAGGGCCCGGTGCCATCGCGGCGAGCTGTGCCCGGTCAGCGGTGACGTCCCAGTGGGCCATGAAGAAGTCCCGATTGCGGCTGTCGAACACCACGACCGTGAGCGCAGGAGCGCCCTCGATCCGAGCCACCAGATCGCCGAGCTGATCGATCGTGTCGAGGTCGACCAGGTTCACCGAGCCGTTTTCGAACGTCGCTCTCCAGTAGGTGTCCGAGACCTCGGTGACGTGAAACTGCGGAGCGTTCATCGAAGATCTCCGATCACGTGACACGTCTGCGCAAGCTGATGGCTCGACCATCACGCAGCGTGCACGGTGCACGCACCAGTACCAGGCACTGGCCTGTGCACTGGCAGCTCTGCAGGCCCGTCCCTCGAGTCCCCGATCGACGTCTGCTCGGCGGATCCGGGATTGCGCGTGCCGGAATCCGGTGCGACCGTGTGACCGAGGTGCTTGGAGGCGGTCGTGTCGCGGAGAGCCAGCCGTCGACGGCCGGTCTTGCGGGGCCGACGCGACGAGTGTGAAGAGCTGGATCGTCTTGTCGCTGCCGCGCGTCTGGGTGGTCGTGGCGTCCTCGTTCTGCGCGGTGCACCTGGGATCGGCAAGAGCGCGCTCCTCGAGTACGTCGCCTCGGCGGCAGGGGACTGTCGCACGCTGCACGTTGCCGGCATCGAGTCGCAGATGGAGCTGGCGTTCTCGGGCCTGCACGAGCTGTGCGAACCACTGTTGAGCCTGCTCGATCGCCTACCAGAACCACAGGAGGAGGCGCTGTCGACGGCCTTCGGATTGCGCGAGGGAACACCACCGGATCAATTCTTGGTCGGGCTCGCCCTGTCGACGTTGCTGTCCAACAGCGCGGGTGAATCTCCCGTTGTGTGCATAGTCGACGACGCACAGTGGCTGGATCAAGCCTCCGTACGGGCGCTCGCGTTCTTGGCCCGCCGACTGACGACCCAGCCCATCGCCGAGTCGGTTGCCATGGTGGTCGCGGTCAGATCGGGTGAGGGCGCCGGCAGTTGGGCAGATCTCCCCGGGCTGCGGCTGCAAGGCTTGGCCGAGCCGGACGCTCGAGCCTTGCTCGAGTCAGCGGTAAGCGGCCGATTCGACGCGCGGGTACGAGATCGGATCCTGGCCGAAGCGCATGGAAACCCGCTTGCGTTGCTGGAGCTGCCGCGTTGGTTCACCTCGGCTGAGCTGAGTTTCGGGCCGGGACCGGACAGCACGACCAGGAGCAGATCGCTGACGAGCCGGATGGAGGACGGATTTCGCCGTCAGCTCGCGTTGCTGCCGCAACAGTCGCGTCTGCTTCTGGTCGCCGCGGCGGCGGAGCCGCTCGGTGACGTCCGCCTGCTGTGGCGCGCCGCCGGACTGCTCGGCATCAACGTCGACGCGGCACGCCCGGCGGAGCGCGCTGGGCTGATCGAACTCCGTGAGACCGTCCGGTTCAGGCATCCCCTGGTGCGATCGGTAGCCTACCGATCGGCCACCAAATCGGAGCGCCAAGCGGCACACAGAGCGCTGGCCGAGGGCACCGACCCGGCTACCGACCCGGATCGGCAGGCTTGGCACCGCGCTTCCGCAGCTCAGGGGCCGGATGAGGTCGTCGCAGCGCAACTGGAGCACTCCGCCGATCGTGCTCTTGCTCAGGGCGGACTTGCCGCCGCCGCCGCATTTCTGGAGCGTTCGGCCGTGCTGACACCCGACGCCGAGGATCGTGTTCAGCGCCGACTGAATGCAGCACAGGTCATGATGCATGCCGGCGCCCTCGATGCTGCTTCGCAGCTGCTCACAGTGACCGAACACGGGCCCCTCGACGAGCTGCAGCGCGCTCGTCTCGACGTACTGCGTGCACAGATCGGGCTGGCATCGAATGAGGGCAGAGATGCGCTCCCACTGCTGGTGAACGCCGCCCGCCGGTTGGCGCCGCTCGACGAGGAGTTGGCCCTCGACTCCTATGTGGACGCGTTCACCGCGGCTTGGTTCGCAGGCCATCTGGCGACCGGGCCGAGTGCGATGGAGGTTGCCCTCATGGTGCGCGACGCACCGAAGCCGTCGCTGCCACGACGGGGAGATGACCTGCTGCGTGCACTGGCTGTGCTTTTCGGGGACGGCTACCGGACCGCGGCGCCTCTGCTCAGAACGGCGATCAAGGCGTTCGACACCGACGATCTCTCGGTCTCGGAGGCTGTTCGGCTGCTCTGGCTGGCAACAGTGGTTGCGATTGATCTGAGGGACGGGACAGCCTGGGATCGGCTGGTCGTCCGGCATCTGCGGATAGTCCGGGATTCAGGTGCCGTGAGCGCTTTGCCGCTGGCGCTCAACTCGCGTGTGTTCTTGGCTTTGTTTTCCGGTGATCTGACCAAGGCCAAGGCTCTGGTCCACGAAGTAGAGTCTGCCACCGAGCTCGCTCAGATCAGGATGACGCCGTACGGCGCCATTGGCCTGGCTGCCTTTGAAGGACGTGACGACCCGACGACACGACTGCTCGCGTCGGCGCGACATGATGCGGCCGCGCGTGGTGAAGGGCTCGGTGTGGCATTGACCGATTGGGCAAACGCGTTGTTGTGCAACGGTCAGGGCAGATACGCGGCGGCCCTCGAATCCGCTCGCGAAGCGGCCGCCCACCCGGAGGAGATGGTGGTCAGGTCCTGGAGTTTGGTCGAGTTCGTCGAGGCTGCCGTACGTACCGCTGACCCGGCCGGCGCCGCAGCTGCGGTGGGGCAGCTTGCAGAAGTCGCTGAGGCCAGCGGCACGGACTGGGCAGTGGGCATCCTTGCTCGTTCGGAGGCGCAGCTTCATGACGGTCCGCGCGGCGAGGAGCTGTATCGGGAGGCGATCGATCGACTTGGCCGCACCAATCTGCACGTCGAGTCGGCGCGCGCCCGGCTGCTGTACGGCGAGTGGCTCCGCCGTGCCGGTCGTCGGCTTGAGGCACGTGAACAACTCCGACGCGCGTTCGACGCATTCACGGCGATGGGGATGGAAGCGTTCGCCACCCGGGCGCGCCACGAGCTCAGCGCCACCGGCGAGACAGTTCGCAGGCAAGCGATGGAGGCGCAGGAGCTCACAGCGCAGGAACTGCATATCGCTCGACTCGCGGCAGATGGCCTGACGAACGCCGAGATCGCCGCCGAGCTGTTCCTCAGCCCACGCACCGTCGAGTGGCATATCCGCAAGGTGTTCACGAAGCTGCGGGTCACCGCCCGCCGGCAATTGGCAGACGCGCTCCGCGCGATCAGTACCAGTCCGTGACGCTGCTGGGTCTCAGCTCGAGTTCGGGCGGGAAAAGATCTGCAGGAAGAACAGGAAGACGTTCAGGATGTCGACGAAGATCGACGCAGCCAGAAGCGGCGCCGATTCTGTCTCCGCGGAACGGCGCAGGCGCTGGAAGTCGAACATGACCAGACCGGCGAAGATCACGAGGCCGAGGACGGAGTAGATCAGCGCGCCGTTCGGAATCTGCACGAACACGAGCACGATGCCGAACAGGATCAGGCCGATGAGTGCCCAGGAACCGATCCGCCCGAACGCCGACAGGTCCCGTCGGGTCGCGTAGCCAGTGGCGCCGAACCCGGCGATGAACAACGCGGTGGCACCACCTGCCTGCCACAGGGCTCGCGGATCCGCGCTCGCGTAGTACGTGAGAGTCGGAGCAACCCCCAAGCCCGTCAGCAGTCCGAACGCACTCAGCAGTCCGATGGTCAGTTCGATCGATCTGCTGGCTGCGAACTGCATTCCGATCAGGCATCCGATGGCGGCGACGAACGCGATCAGGCCGAGACCGCCGTGGAGGTTGCGGCCGAGATAGGCGCCGAGAGCGAACAGTCCTGCGGTCACGGCGACGTACTGCATGGTCTGCGCGAACAAGGTGTGTGTCCTGTCCCGCCGGGTCAGCTCGGCCGGGGAAGGGGCGATGTACTCGGTCATGTTCTGCTCCTTTCGAACTCTGTGTGGGTGCTCAGCTCGGCAGATCGTTGGCCGGGCTGTACGACGTACTTGCGGTGTCGACGCGCCCGGGCAGTCGGGCGGTGACCTCCTGCAGCAGCCAGATGTTGCCGTCGGGATCGCTGAACGTGGCGCGCGAGCGATACGTACGACGCTCGGGGTCCGGGCCGCTCGAGGGTCCGTCAGGGCCGGTGTGAAAGATCTCGTCGACCTCGACGCCGGCGGCGATCAAGGCGTTCCGGCTGGCGATGATGTCGGCAACGACGAGATATGCCTTTGCAGAGCCGGGCGCTGCGGCACTCAGATTCGGACCGAACTGCACCGAGCACCATGAACCAGGTGGTGTGAACTGAACGACTCCAGGTGGCGTGACATCCAAGCGCCATCCCAGGCGCTGGTAGAACGCCTTCGCCCGGTCGACGTCGGATACCGGCACAACGACCACCTCGACCTTCATGTCGAAGCCGCCGAGCTGATCCATCGCTTTGCTGGTGGGAACACGCATGCTTGCCTCCCTGCGGACTCGTGTCTTCAGGCAAGCCTCGCGGCTGCAGCAGGGTGTTCGCGCCAGGGGAACTGCCTGGCGCCGACCCTTGTGGTGCCTGCCTGGCCCGGACGACTACCGGTCTTTAGCGGCCAGGGTTCAGGCCCGGGGATCGCACCGGCGCGACGCGCCGATGCGACGCGCGACTGTGGGGATGCAGACAGATCCGGCAGGCAGCCGGACGCTGAGAGGAGGCACCTGATGGCGCTCGACTACTACCCCACATGGCTCGACAACCTGGCCGATGACGTCACGCTGGAGGGCGCGGCCATGGAAGGCACGGTGCGCGGCGCCGACGACGTCCGTTCGATAGTCGTGGGGGCAAGGGAACTGTACGAGTTCCAGGACTTCACCTTCGCGGGCGAGTACGGCGACAACGGGTTCCTCGAGGACTATGCGACGGCGGTCAAAGGTCAGCCCCTCGGAGTTGTCGTGGTCGTCAACCTCAACACCGTCGGCAAGACACAGCGCCTCGTGGTCCTGCACCGGCCACGAGGTTCGCTCCTCCTGTTTTCCCGTTTGATGCATGAGAAGTTCGCCGGTACCCCGATCGCGCACCACTTCCTGGCGACCGAATCGTGAGTTCACGCCGTCGGGATCGACACTGGCGACCCCGGCCCGGGATCGGGCCAGTGTGTACCACGGGCGCGGAGGGCCTGGTGGGCGCGTGACGCTGGATGGTGACCGATCCATCCGCCGGCGCTCACCCGCCGGACGACCTCACCAGCAGGTGGAGACCATGCCCAACCCGAACGAAATCCGTCCCTTCCGGATCGACACACCAGAAGAAGCGATCGACGACCTGCATCGCCGGATCGCTGCCACGCGATGGCCGGCCCGGGAGCTGGTCGCCGATCGATCCCAGGGCGTCCAACTGGAGACACTCCAGGAGTTGGCCCGCTACTGGACGAGCGACCACGACTGGCGTGCGTTCGAGGCACAGCTGAACGCACTGCCGCAGTACACGACCGAGATCGACGGCGTCGAGATCCACTTCATCCACGTCGAGTCGCCGCACGAGAATGCGTTGCCGCTCATCATGACGCACGGCTGGCCGGGCTCGGTCGTCGAACTGCTGGAGACCGTCGGCCCGCTGACAGATCCGACCGCTCACGGCGGATCCGCCGAGGACGCCTTCCACCTGGTGCTGCCCTCATTACCCGGCTACGGCTTCTCTGGTGAGCCGACCGAGGTCGGCTGGGATTCCCTCCGCATCGGCCGCGCCTGGGCGGAACTGATGAAGCGTCTCGGGTACACGCGCTACGTCGCCCAGGGCGGCGACGTGGGCGCCGACGTGACGGACGCGATGGGACGCCAAGGGGTCGAGGGGCTGGTCGGCATTCACGTCAACCTGCTCGCCTCGGCGCTCGGCATCAAGGACCACCTGCCCGCGGAGACCGAGCAGGAACGCGCGGCGCACGATGCGGTCACCACCTTCACGACGGACGGCTTCGCCTACTTCATGGAGCAGTCCACTCGGCCGCAGACCATCGGGTACTCCCTGCTCGACTCGCCCATCGCTCTGGCCGCCTGGATGCTCGACCACGACACGGACAGCTACTACAAGATCTCCCGCGCCTTCGTCGACAAGCAGCCGACGGGTGGCCTCACTCGGGACGCCATCCTCGACAACATCACGCTCTACTGGCTGACCCGCACCGGCGCATCCGCGGCTCGGTGGTACTGGGAATTCGGGCGGTTCGTAGCCGCCGCCACCGCGGCCGGCCACGCTCCCCCACCGGTCACGGTTCCGGTCGGTTTCACGACGTTCCCCGGAGAACTGTGGGCCGCCCCGCGCAGCTGGGTCGAGACGGTGTACCCCGGCCTCAACTACTTCAACGAGGTCGACAAGGGCGGCCACTTCGCCGCCTGGGAGGAGCCCGCCCTGTTCACCGCCGAGGTACGCGCTGCGTTCCGCTCACTGCGGAACCCCTGACGCGGAGACCTGACACCGCCACGTACCCAGCGTTCGCGCCACAGCGTGACCGCAAACAATTCTCAGGCGATGCAAGGCCTACGGCCCGGGGCACCGGCTGTGGCCGGTGCCCCGTGATCAAGCGTCGAGCCTGCAGGCGTCAGGGGCATTATGACGACGCGCGCTCCGGTAACTGCCTCGACCGACGACTCGATCCAGCGTGGTGAGCCGAGAACCGTGATGAACGCGTGTCGAGTCAACGCGCAACGCGATACTCCGTGGGTTGTGACTCCAGCACATCAAGGTCGCGCTCGGCGTACAGGCGATGCTGCCACTCCTCGTTGAGCACGATCAGCAGGCATTCGCGGACGGGGAAGCTCTCCGGCGGGGGCCAGCCTGGCCCGGCGACTGGTTCCGTGTCCGCGTTCAGCTGTTCCTCGCTGAGATTGTCGACAACCCGACGTACTGTCGCCATCCGGTCCATCCGCAGCTCCAGGACCTCCTCGAGTGACGGACGGACATCGCGATTCCGCGGTACGCCGGGGGTGTCGGGCATCTCGTCCCACGGGAGATCGAGCGGGTCCCACGGACTCGGATCACCGAGGATCGCGCGCCGTACCCAGGAATCCGTGGCAAACGCGAGGTGCCGCAACGTCTCGATGAAGGACCACTCGTCGTCGACATGCTCGTGCAACAAGTCCGCCGGCAATCGTCGCGCCCGATCGACCGTCCCCGCCCAGAGGCGCTCGACCACATCCCAGCCGTCGCGGAACCCGGGTACGTCGGTCGGCCGCATCTTCACCCGATCGGGATACCGCCGGTCCAGTTCGGCGTCCACGAGCGGCGCGACCTCCACCCCGTTGATCACGAGATCCTCGATATCCCCGTCGATCCGCACCCGCCCCAGCTCGACGCCGCGCAGGATGGATCCGCTCAAAGCCACTCCGCGGAAGTCGGCGTCGCGCAGGTCGACATCACGAAACCGCGCTCCGCGAAGGTCGGCGTGGTCGAACACCTTGTCACCCATACCGGCAACGCTAGACCTCGATCCGGACGAACTCCTTCCGGAAACTCGCCGGGATCTTCCACAGTCGCGTCTTGCAGAGATGGTGTACGACGGTTACGGCGCTTGACCTCGAGGTGTTGGGTCAGTGATTATTGAGGCAATGGGTGTTGAGCGGAATTCTCTGGTTGAGCGGGCGCGGGTTTATGCGGCGCTGGGGGATGCGGCGCGGTTGGCGGTTGTCGATGCGTTGGGGGTGGGGGATGCGGCGCCGGGGGAGTTGGGGGCGTTGTTGGGGATGCCGACGAATTTGGTGGCGCATCACTTGAAGGTGTTGGAGGAGGCTGGGCTGGTCGTTCGGGGGCGGTCCGAGGGGGATCAGCGGCGGACGTATGTGCGGTTGGTGCCGGAGCGGTTGGCGTCGGTGGCTAGTCCGTCGCTGGAGGGTGTGCCGCGGGTGGTGTTCGTTTGTACGCAGAACTCGGCGCGGTCGCAGTTAGCTGCGGCGATCTGGGAACGGCATAGTCGGGTGCCGGCGGCGTCGGCGGGGACGCGGCCGGCGGAGCGGGTGCATCCGCGGGCGGTGAAGGTGGCTCGGCGGCGCGGGCTCGACCCGACGTCGTGGCGCACCGCGCAAGTGAGCGACGTGCTCAAGCGCGATGATTTGGTGATCGCGGTGTGCGATATCGCGTATGAGCATCTGCCGGCGGAGACGCGGCCGCGGGTGCACTGGTCGGTGCCGGATCCGGCGGCGAAGGACACGGACGCGGCGTTCGAGGCGGCGTACGACGAGATCGCCGGCCGGATCGATCGGCTGGCGCCACTGGTTTCGAAGGGGACGGCATCATGACCGACCGAGAGGACCTGTCGCTCGCGTTGCCTTCGGGAGCAGTTTGGCGAGGCGATGGTGAGTAGCCGGTGAGCGTGACGCCGCTGTGGCGTCGGGTGGTTGCCGAGGGCATCGGAACTGGTCTACTCGTCACGGTCGTCGTCGGGTCAGGTATCGCGGCGGCCAAGTTGTCGCCGGACGATGTCGGGCTTCAGTTGCTCGAGAACGCGTTCGCTATCGCGCTCGGTCTGGCCGTGCTGATCTTGATGATCGGCCCGGTGTCGGGCGCGCACTTCAACCCGGTGGTCTCGGCCGTGGACTGGTGGCTCGGACGTCGGACCGGGACCGGTCTGACCGCTCGGGATCTCGGTGCGTACATCCCAGCACAGATCATCGGCGCGGTGCTGGGTGCCGTGCTTGCCAATCTGATGTACGGCGAGGCCGCGGTGTCGTGGTCCACGACGGAGCGGACTGCGCCGCACCTGTGGCTGGGTGAGGTCGTCGCGACAGCCGGGCTGATCGTCCTGATCTTCGCCCTGGCTGCATCAGGTCGCGCAGCGGTGGCGCCTGCTGCGGTCGGTGCGTACATCGGGTCGGCGTACTGGTTCACCTCGTCGACGTCGTTCGCCAACCCGGCGGTCACGATCGGGCGGGCGTTCAGCGACACGTTCGCCGGTATCGCCCCGGGCTCGTTGCCGGGCTTCGTGATCGCTCAGATTGCCGGAGCCGCTGCCGGAGTGGGCGTGCTGGCCGTGCTGTATCCACAGGCCGGACGAGCCGCGGACGATGTTGTCACTTCTCATACCGAGACTGGAGCCTCCAAGTGAGCAAGCCAAGTGTTCTGTTCGTCTGTGTCCACAATGCCGGGCGGTCGCAGATGGCCGCCGGGTGGTTGCGGCATCTGGCGGGGGACTCGGTCGAGGTCCGCTCGGCCGGATCGGAGCCGAAGGAGCAGATCAATCCGGTCGCTGTCGAGGCGATGCGCGAGGTCGGCATCGACATCACGGGCGCCGTGCCGAAGCGCCTGGAGACCGAGGCCGTTCGGGAGAGCGATGTCATCGTGACGATGGGCTGCGGCGACGCCTGTCCGATCTTTCCCGGCAAGCGCTACGAGGACTGGGAGCTGACGGATCCCGCCGGTCAGCCGATCGAGGTCGTACGTCGGGTCCGCGACGAGATCCGTGGTCGGATCGAGAAGCTCCTCGGGGAGCTTCAAGTGTGACGAGTTCACAGGTCGCGGACGAGATCGCGGGCGGTGCGGCCGGCGCCGATGAGTGTGGCCGAGGCCGGCCCGGTCCAGTCGCCGTACCCGATCAGATGCAGGCGTGGTTCCTTGATTGCCTGCGTGCCGTCGGTCGGGATCAGGCCGTCCGGCGCGCGCAGGCCGAGACCGGCGAGGTGGCCGAGCGCGGGGCGGAAGCCGGTGCACCAGATGATCGTGTCGAACGATGACTCGGTGCCGTCGGGCCACCGGACACCGTGGTCGACCAGGCGGGTGAAGGGCCGGCGCGCGTGCAGTACGCCGCGCTCGCGAGCCTCGCGCACATTCTCGACCATCACGATGTCACCGAGACCGGCGACGCCAGTGGTGTCGGATTCACCGCGCAGGCGGGCTTTGTGCCGTTCGGTCGCGATCTCGAACAGTGCGCGCCCGTCGACCTCATCCGGTAGGAACCGTGGCGGACGCAATGTCACCCAGGTCGTCTCGGCCACCAGCGAGACCTCGGCAAGGATCTGAGCGGCTGAGTTTCCGCCGCCGACGATCAGGACCCGTCGGCCCCTGACATCCGACGCACTTCGGTAGTCGGCGGTGTGGAGCTGGTGGCCGGCGAAGGTTCCCGGATAGTGCGGGACGAAGGGCCTCGACCAGGTTCCCGTCGCCGAGATGACGTGCTCCGCCGGCCAGTCGCCGCTGTTGGTGTGTACGACGAGTTCATCGATGCCGCGGTTGACGGATCGGACGGCGACGGATCGACGTACGTCGAGCTGGTAGCGGTCCTCGTACCGGGTGAGGTAGTCGACCACGTGTGATGCCAAGGGGTAGCCGCTGTCGCCGGTCCAAGGCGGCATCATCCAGCCGGGCAGAGACGAGTACTGGGTGGGGGAGAAGGTTCGCAGCGTCGGCCACATGCGGGCCCACGCACCGCCAGGTTCGGCCGCCGCGTCCAGGATCGCGAAATCCTTGCCAGGAACCAGGCCGGATCGGCGGAGGTAGAACCCGGTCGCGAGACCTGCCTGACCACCGCCGATCACCACGGCGCGGAACGTCACGGAGACGAGTCAGACCGCTGCGGGAACAGACAAGAGCGTCGAAAGCCAGGTGAGGCGCTCAGGCAGAGGCCAGTAGTAGACCCAGGTGCCGCGGCGCTCGCAGTCGACCAGACCCGCCTCGCGGAGCACCTTCAAGTGGTGCGAGATGGTCGGGCCGCTCACCTCGAAGTGTGGCGTGATGTCGCAGACGCAGACCTCATCACCGGCCGAAGCGATGATCGACATCAGCCGCAGCCGGATCGGGTCGGAGAGTGCCTTGAACACCGCCGCACCCTCCGCAGCCTGCTCCGGACCGAGGGCAGCCTCGGAGATCGGCGTGCAGCACGAGTTGAGGACCGGCAGCTGATTCGACATGGATCTATCTTGACTCTTGTCGAATCAAGAGGCAAGCTTCGTGATTAGACAAGCATCTAGACAGCGCGGAGGATGATCGTGACAGAGCCGGTGGTAGTCATCGGAGCGGGCCCGGTGGGACTGGCCGCGGCGGCCCACCTGGCCGAACGCGGACTGGAGTTCCTGGTGCTGGAATCCGGACCGGGCGTCGCGGCCGCGATCGACGAGTGGCGGCACGTGAAGCTGTTCAGCCCGTGGCGCTACGACATCGACGAAGCCGCGCGCCGGCTGCTGGAGGACAGCGGCTGGATCGCGCCCGACCTGGACGAGCTGCCGACCGGCGGCGACCTGATCGACGAGTATCTGGCGCCGCTGGCGAAGACCCTCGCGGACAGGATCCGGTACGGCGCTCAGGTGATCGCGGTGACCCGTGTCGGATACGACCGCATCCGTACGGCGGGCCGCGAATCAGCGCCGTTCCTGCTGCGCCTCGCGGACGGCGAAGAGGTGTTGGCCTCGGCCGTGATCGACGCGGCGGGGACCTGGCGCCGCCCGAACGTTCTTGGCGCATCGGGGATCCCGGCCCGTGGCGAGGACGAGACGGCCGATGCGATCGCACACGCGCTGCCAGACGTGTTCGGGCGCGATCGTGACCGTTTCGTGGGTCGTCGTACGGCGGTTGTCGGCGCCGGTCACTCTGCTGCGACGACGCTGCTCGAGCTCGGTGAACTGGCCGAGCACGAACCGGGTACCGAGGTGGTCTGGGTCGTTCGGGGAACCGACCAAGCGCGGACGTACGGCGGTGGCGACGGGGACGAACTGCCCGCGCGGGGTGCTCTCGGCGCGCGGCTGAAGGCGCTGGTGCAGTCGGGCCGCGTCGAGTTGGTGAGCAGCTTCCGCACCGAGTCGTTGACCCGTACGGCGGACGGCCGGGTGGAACTGGCCGCTGGGGACCAGCGCGTCGTGGTGGACACCGTGGTGAACTCGACCGGGTTCCGGCCCGACCACGACATGGTCGGCGAACTGCGGCTGGATCTGGATCCGATCCTGGGTTCGACGCGGGCGCTGGCGCCGTTGATCGACCCGAACCAGCACTCCTGCGGGACCGTTCCGCCGCACGGCGTCGACGAGTTGGCCCACCCGGAGCCCGGGTACTACGCGGTTGGCGCGAAGTCCTACGGCCGGGCGCCGACGTTCCTGCTCGCGACGGGCTACGAGCAGGCTCGCTCGGTCGTGGCCGCGTTGGCCGGCGACTGGGAGGCCGCGCGTGACGTCCAGCTGAACCTGCCGGAAACCGGCGTGTGCTCGTCGAACCTCGCGTACGGCGACTCCACGGATGAGGCCGGGGGCGGCTGCTGTGGCCCAGCACCGGTCAGCATCGAAGCGCCGGTGAGTCGAGGCCTCGCAACCGGCATCAGCGGTGGACTGCTGACCGTCGTCGAGGCCAAGCCCAGCACCCAAGCCGGCTGCTGCGGCTGATGACGACGACTCCGGGTCTGGCCACTCGTGCAGTGGTCAGACCCGGACGGCTGGTCGGGACGCTCGCAGTCACACAAACGGTCGGGTACGGCGTTCTGTACTACGCCTTCAGCGTGATCCTCGGCCCGATGAGCAACGACCTCGGGATCTCGCACACCACGGCAGCGGGCGCGCTGACTCTCGCGGTCCTGATGTCAGGTCTGCTGTCGATACCGGTCGGCCGCTGGCTTGATGCCCGGGGCGGCCACGCGTTGATGACGGTGGGATCCGTAGTCGGCGCGGTGGCGGTGTTCGGGTGGTCCCAGGTCCACAGCGCCGCACAGCTCTACTTGGTTTTTGTGCTCATCGGAGTCGCGTCGGCGATGGTGTTGTACGAGCCGGCCTTCGCGGTGGTCGTGGCAGCGACGGAGCCGGCGCGGCGGGCGAAGGCGCTGCTCGGTGTCACGCTGGTCGCTGGATTCGCCAGTTCGATCTTCATCCCGCTCACCGGGCAGCTGGTCGATCGGATCGATTGGCGTCGCGCGCTCGTCGTACTCGCGGTCCTCCTGGCTGCACTGACCGTTCCTCTGCACGCCTTCGGGCTGCGGCGCACCGCTGCGGCGGGTCATCGCGCACGACGTTCGCGCACGTCGCCTGCCCGGGTGCTGCATGATCCGGCGTTCTGGTTGCTTGCGGCAACCTTCGTCCTGCATGGCGCGGCGCTGGCCGTCATCGCCGTACACCTGGTGCAGTACCTGACCAGCCTCGGTCATCCGGCCGTCGTCGCCGCCACGCTCGCCGGGTTGCTCGGGTTGTTGTCGGTCACGGGCCGGGTCGTCACCACGTTGTCCACCCGTTGGTTGCCGATGGCGACGATCGTCGGGTGCATCCTTGTCGGACAAGGCATTGCGATGTCATTGCTGCCTGTCGTCGGGCGGCAGTTGCTCGGAGCGATCGGCTGCCTGGTGCTGTTCGGTCTCGGTTTCGGGGTTGCGTCGATCGCCACACCGGCGATCCTGCTCGACCGGTACGGCGCCACCGGATACGGCACGATCGCGGGCACACTGGCCGCCCCGATCCTGATCGCGAAGGCCACCGCACCTCTCGGCGGCGCGCTGCTCGCCGCCGCGGTGGGTTACCGGACACTCGTCCTGCTGGTTGCTGCCGCGTGCGTCGTGGCGGGCGTGCTGCTGTTCGTCGTACGGCGGATGCCCACCGAGGACCTCCGTCCAGTGTGAGTTGCTTGCGGTGGAAGTCGTAGTGCTGGGTCGGGAAGTGATAGACGTCAGCCAGGGTCATGTAGTCCTTGAAGAACGGATCCCACCGGGTCGGATAGTGCATGCCCCGGGCCAGGTCGGCGTCGGTTTCGGCGTCGAGCCGCCGGTGAAGCTTGTCGATGACGTGGTCGAACATCACGACCATGCGAGCCGGGCTGACCGTGCGGCCGGCGGCGTACGAGCCGAGGAAGTTGACCTCGTCGAACGGCCGGGTTCCTGCATTCAGCAATCGTGCATACGTGCGACTTGCTCCGCGGGGCAGCCGACCGAAGACACGAACCAGCCCGAGCAGCGCACGGACGATCAAGTAGCCCAGCAGCATGTGAAACAGCAGTTGGCGGTTGTTCCACCGCGTGCCGTTCGAGGCTCTGCGCAGTACGTCGTCGTCCGCCGACTCGACCAGCCGTCGGAAATCGGCGCGAACCCGCTCGAGTTCCTCGTGCACCGACGTCCTGTCCATAGCTCCATCATGTGCTGTGGAACCTCGTTCGGTCAGCAGGCTCAGGGCTGGGGTTTCATCGCGATGATGGTCTTGCCGCGGGTGCGTTCTGCGAAGGTGGCGGGGACTGCATCCAGGTCGCGGACGGCTGTGACAAGCGGTGTGAGCCTTCCGTCGCGTACGCGAGCAGCAAACTGAGCTGTCTGTTCGCGGTGGGGCTCGACAACGAAGAAGATTGACCTGCCGTCGCGCGGGTGGACGGTCGGTGGTTCGGCGACACTGACGAGGGTTCCGCCCGGGCGCAGCAGTGCAGTGGAGCGGTCGCGGATCTCGCCGCCGATCACGTCGAACACCACGTCGACCTCCCCGGCGTCCTCGAGGCGATCGCTGTCCAGGTCGAGGAACTCCTGGGCGCCGAGGGAGCTGACCAGGTCCCGGTCGGCAGTCCGGCCGGTGCCGATGATGTGTGCTCCGGTCTCGCGGGCCAGTTGTACGGCGACGGAGCCGACGGAACCGCCGGCGCCGTGGATGAGGACGGATTGACCTGCTTGCAGGTGAGCGTGGTCGAACAGCGCTTGCCAGGCTGTCAGACCGGGCATCGGGAGAGCGGCCCCGGTGACGTGGTCGATGTCGGCAGGGAGAGGAGCCAGGTTGCGGGCCTCCACGGCGGTGTACTCGGCGAGCGAGCCGTTGCGGGCCCAGTCGGTCAGCCCGAAGACCCGCTGGCCGATCCTGAGTCCCGTCGTACCGTAGCCGAGCTCGACGACCACACCTGACACCTCGTGGCCGATGACACTTGGGGTACGGTCGCGGCCGGCGCGGTCGGTCCAGGTCGCGGGCCAGTCCGGCTCGGTTCGGATGAAGCCGGCGGCGTGCACCTCCACGATGACGTCGTTCTCGGCGGCGTGGGGGTAGGGCAGCTCGGTCAGGGACAGCCCGTAGCCATCGGCCTCGCGGTCCCGGACAGTGATGGCACGCATTTGAAGATCCTTCGCACTGGTCGTAATGATGGTTCTCCTCCGACCGTAGGCAGACGTGGCCCGCGATCGCTGGGCCATTCCGAGGTGGTTTCGATGGGCCACCTGCGCAGCCCGGCAGGTCACTGAGGTGGACGGCGGGCGTGGGTGGGCGTGCGCCGTTGGCTTGCTACCGTCGGCTGGTGCTTGTCCGCCGTCGGTCTGTCCTTCTTGGTATGGCCTCTATACCCCTGCTTGCGGCGTGTGGGGAGACCGCGGACAAGACCGCGCCGAAGTTGATGCTCGAGAAGGTTTGGCAGGAGCGGCTGGTGACGCCGTGGCCGGCTCTGCCGGGGCGGGTGCGGTTGGTGGGTGATGCCGTCGTGATGGTTGACGGCACGGGGACGGAGAACGCTCGGGTCTGCTGTTTCGGCGCGGCGGACGGTGCGCGGAAGTGGGTGATCGACGGTAAGAAGCCGATGTCGGTGCCGGAGCTGGGGACTGTCTGGGTATGTGCCGTCGGCCCGGGATTTCTGGGGAACTCGCCGACACTGGTTCAGCGGCCGGCGGTCCGGCCTGCCGGCGACGTCCTGCCGGTCTCCGTTGCGTCCACACCCAGGGGTACGACGACGAGTGGGGTCGTCGGCGTTGACGTCCGAACAGGCGATCCGGTCTGGGGTTTTCGGGCCGTGGCGACGCCGTCCAACGATCGCACGATGGTCACGGCAGTGGCCGAGTCCGTCGTACTCGCGACCGTCAGCGCGCCCTTCGGTCCTGGCTGGCCGAGCAATGCCCAGTCGCCGACCACGATCGCGCTCGACGCCAAGACCGGCGCCGAGCTGTGGCGTGACGCAGACGTCGTCGGCGTCTCGGGCGATGGGAACTCGGTCGTCGTCGCGAAGCGGGCGACGGGATTCTGGCAGTTGGAGGTCCGGGACGCGCGGACCGGAAAGGCTCGCTGGACCGGTACGCATCAGTCGCGCGGACCGCACGAACACAAGGGAACGGCCGCAGACCACACCGTGCTGCAACACGCGGACCGCACGGATGTCGACGTGATCCGGTTGTCCGACGGCAAGCCACTCGTTTTCGATACCGACAGCGTGCCAGGCGTGGTGGCGAGCGATCCACCGTTGCTCGTGTGGGACAGCGGACCCGCCTGGTGGGCGAAGGGCCCCAACGGTTTCGTCACCCTGGCATTGCCTGAAGGCTCGCCCACCAAGGGAAAGCATCGGCCCAAGGGCCTGGAGTTCACTGCGACGTACGGGGTCGGACCGTACATCTGGGGCGTGTACCAAGACACCCAGGAAAGCCAGGAGAACGACCGTCTCGTAGGGACGATCGCGGTGGACCGCACCGGCGCACCATGCTCGCCGAACCTGCAAGGCGTGGCCCTCGCCGACGTTTCCGAGAAGTGGCTGGTCGTCGGCCGAGCGGGGTACGTCGAGGTCCACCGGGTCAAGCCCGCTTGAGACCGACCCGCAGCGGTGGGATCAGTTGCTCTCGGCAAAGGAATCTCGGCGGGCGGTTCCGCGGGTCAGGGCCAGGTGGCCGCCGAGGAAGCCCGCGCCTGCGATGACCAGGTTGCCGGCCAGGGCGAGCTTTGTACCGGTCCGGTGCCTGCCGCGCAGACGTGCGACGACCGAGCCGGCGAAGAGGGCGATCGCAGCGTCGGCGCCGAGCGCGTGGATCGCGCCGATCCGGCGTTCGGCGCCGGACAGCTCGGACCAGTCGGCCGCGCCGGCGATGGCCGTCGGCACGGAAGCCAGCACCCCGAGCCCGGCGAGGATCCCCGCCCCGCGACGCGACTGGGATCCACCAGCGAGGTCGAGAAGGGTCGTGCCGAGCCAGCACCCGGTTGTCACGTCGGTGAGCGAGGGATGTATCGAATGACCGAGTACGTCGGTGTGTAGCGGACTGCGTCGTGCCCAGCCCATCAGCGGCGCATAAGCCAGCTCCTGAGCGCGCGCCAAGCGCTCAGAGAGCGAGCTTTCACCCACCGCGCGAACCGCGCGCTGCGGCAACGGTTTGGACGCCACGCTCCTCAAGATACGCGCACGCCTGACACCCCCGGAAGCACTTGGTCGGTGGTGGGTTGGAGCGCCGGCTGGTTCAGTTCGGCCAGGTGGGGTTGCGGCCGAGATGGGCGACGATGTGGTCGAGGGGGTCGTTGCCGGACCACGGTACGTCGGGGGCGAACGGCGTACCCGGGGTGAGGCGGACCTCGCCCGTCGGCACCACCTGGGCCACGTCCTGCGCCGCCTCGAGCGTGGCGGGGGCGAAGGTCACCGTCGTACCGAGCGACTTCGCGACGTCCCAGCTGTGGACCACGTAGTCGATGAAGTGGAAGCTGATCGCCTGGGAGCCGGGGAACGCGGCGTCGGGGCCGAACTCGGCGAGTGTGAACGTCCGCTCCGCGACTCCCGGCTGCGCGAACGCGTCCAGGACATGCTCGGCGGATTCGACGTACGCCTTCACCGGGTCGTCGCCGAGATCGCGGACTTTCCAGATCGCCGGGTCGGACTCACCGCGGGAGGCGGCCGCGAAGCCGTAGTGCTGTGTGGCCATGTGGGCGAGCAGACCGTAGAGGGTCCAGGCGCGGCACGGGGTCGGCCTGGACAGGTCGTCGGTGGTCGCGGACGAGACGAGCTCGATGCTGGCCCGGACGGCCTCGGCGTCGAGCTGAACGTAGTCAATAGTAGGCATGCGCCTATCGTAAGCGTCAGCATATGATTGCGCCAGTGCTACCTTTCCGGGCATGGCAACCGAGCGACCCGACCTCGCCGCGATGCTGTATCCGCTGGTGCGGGATCTGATCGCGCTCGAACTGCCCGTGCTCGCCGCGCACAACGTTTCGATGTGGGGCTACTCGGTGCTCACCGCCCTCGACGACACCCCGGTCCGGACCCAGGCCGCGCTCGCCGAGGCGATCGGTGCGGACAAGTCCCGCATCATCGGCACCCTCGACGAACTCCAGCAGGCCGGCCTGATCGAGCGCACCCCGGACCCCGCCGACCGCCGCGCCCGCCTGCTCTCGATCACGCCCCAGGGCCGCAAGATACGTCGTACCGTCCGCAAGGAAATCCAGGCGCAGGAGGAACAGGTCCTCACGACTCTCGCGCCGGCCGACCGCAAGACCTTCGTCCGCATCTTGCAAGAACTGCACGCTTCACGCTGACGATGGAGGCCGATCCCTCGCGCGGGTGATCCGAGCGCGGCCGAGGCTCAACAGACTGGCCGTATGAGACGAGCGGTCGTGGTGTGGGCGGTGGCGTACGGCGTGCTGCGGATCTGGTTCGCGACCGGTCACGCACCCGACTGGAAGTTGCCCGGCGATGATCTGCTGGTCCCGAACTGGGTCTCGGTGATCGGCTGTCTGGTCACCGCGCTCGCCGTGATTCGCATCCGGCCGCGGTTGCTCTGGGCGCTCGCCGCGGCCTGGCTCGCCGCAGCCGGGTTCATCCTGCTCGACCTGGTCGCCACCGTCCTGCCCGGACTCGGCATCCCGATCGACGTGCCCGGGATGGTCAGCCGACTGGCCGCGGTCGCCGGCGCCGTACTGCTCGGCCACCTCGCCAAATCCCACCAGCCCGAGGCCAAGCCCTGGCCGCACTGGGTCTCGACCGCGGGCGCGTGCCTGGCGGCCGCCGGGTGCCTGACCAGGTTGGCGGCGCAAGCAGCCGTCGGCTTCGAGAAGGTGCCGTACGGCGGCAACCTGTCGATCGTGCTCTTCGAAGGCGGCTTCGTCCTCGCGGGAACCGTCCTCCCGTTCCTCCTCGTGCACCGCATCGGCCGGTACTTCCCGCGCTGGCTCCTACTGCTTCCCGGCTACACGATCGGCGCCGGCATCACGGCGTACTTCACCGTCGGCCTGCTCCAGATGATCGTGAACGCGGTCCGGGGCGAGCCCGTCTACGGCGATGTCGGACTCCCGGACAGCTTCTTCTGGGTCGCGGTCCCGGCGTACGTCGTCTGGGGCGCGGGGCTGACCGTCGCCGCCCGCGGTTACCAATTCGCGACCCGAAAGACAACCGATTCGGAATGTGAGCTTCACATCACTCAGCGTTGAACCAAGTAGAGCGTTCAATCGTTCGAACCAGGCACAGACCACAACCACGCCGCGAGGAGTGAGGCCCTGTGCAGGTGCTTGAGCGTTTTCAGAAAGAAGTCATCGGCGTCTTCCGGATCGTCGTCGGGTTCCTGTTTGCGACCCACGGCGCGGCCGCGCTGTTCGGCGTCCTCGGCACTGAACAGGTCGACGCCTTCGCCTGGCCGTCCTGGTGGGCGTCGTTGATCCAGGCGGTCGGCGGTGCGCTGGTGATGATCGGCCTAGGCACCCGGTACGCCGCGCTGCTGTGCTCCGGATCGATGGCCTACGCGTATTTCAGCGTGCACCAGGCGGGTGCTTTGCTGCCCGTGCAGAATGGTGGCGAGAAGGCGGCCCTGTTCTGCTTCGCGTTCCTGCTGATCGCTGTCCTGGGCAACGGTGCCTGGTCGGTGCAGCGGGCCGCTGCACCGAGCAAGTAGCCCGATGTCCGACCCGCACAGAGCAGGAGCGCCGATGGCCGACGACCGGGCGACGCTGCTGCGTGAGCTGCACGATGTGCACGCTCCTGCGCTGTGGCGGTTCGTCGTCCGGCTGACCGGCGACGACCGGCTCGCGGAGGACGTCGTCCAGGAAACCCTGCTGCGGGCGTGGCGGCGACCGAACATCCTGGCCGAGGACGAGGCGGGCGCCCGGGCCTGGCTGTTCACGGTGGCGCGCAACCTCGTCATCGACGACCGGCGCAGCGCCCGGGTCAGCCGGGAGGTCGCCAGCGACGACCTCCCGGAGAGCCCGAGCGCCGACCACGCGAACGCCGTACTGGATGCCTGGCTGGTAGCCGAGTCGCTGGCTCAGTTGTCGGAGGAACATCGGCAGGTGATCGTTCGTGCGTACTACGGGCGCCGTACGGTCACCGACATCGCCGAGGAGCTGGACATCCCGTCGGGCACCGTGAAGTCGCGGCTGCACTACGGGCTGCGGGCGTTGAAGCTCGCGCTGCAGGAGAAGGGGGTGACGAGCCAGTGAGCGACCCGTACCGGGAGTGGGACGCTGCCTACCTGCTCGGCGCGCTGTCGGCGAAGGACCGGCGCGTGTACGAGGAGCATCTGCACGCCTGTGAGGAGTGCTCGGCCGGGGTCGCGTCCCTGGCCGGCATCCCGGGCGTGCTGGCGGCCTTGCCGGCCGACCGGGCGCTGGCCACCATCCCGGCGGAACCGCCGAATCTGCTGCCCGGTCTGGTCCGGAACGTTCAGCGTGACCGGCGCCGCCAGCGGATCCGGGTCGGTGCGCTGACGACCGGGATCGCCGTCGCGGCCGCCGTCATCGGTGCGCTGATCATCGTCCCGCTGACCCGCGACGAGCCGAAGGGCGACTACGTTGTACTCGCCCAGACGGTGTCCAGCAAGCTGTCCGCGGACGCCCGGCTGGTGCCGGAGCCGTGGGGTACGACGATCGAGATCAGCTGCCGGTACGACGAACTCGCGACACCGAGCGAACGCGCCCGCGGGTACGAGTTGTACGTAACGGACACGTCCGGAAAGATCGAGCTGATCGCCAGCTGGACGTCCGCACCCGGGACGACGGTGAAGCCGGCGGCGACCACGAAGCTGCAGCGCAACGAGATCAAGGCCCTGGACATCCGCAGCTCGGAAACCGGTCGCGTGCTGCTCGCTGTTCGTTTCTGATCGTGCATGACCGTAGCCCGTCGGGGCACCTGTTGGGGCACGAGCGGTGGTCGCTCGAGAGGCTGCCGATCCAGGCCCCGGTGTTCAGGGACGTGCACCGGGGCCGCGTACATTCGTGACCAGGTTGCAAGAAAATTCTTCCGATTCTGTAACACTCGGCCCGTCACCGGCGATACACCGTGTGTAACGCCACTGAGGATCCCGTCCCAGGCCGTCCGCCCGAAGGGTCTGGGGCGGGGTTCTCGATGCTTCTGAGGCGCCCAAGCAGCGTTACGAACGAAGGCCCCCGGTGACTCATCACCCCGGGGGCCTTCGTATCGTGCGCGTTCCCTCCCTAGGACGCTTGTTCAGTCGGGCCGTTCGACTCCGGGAGAGCGATCCGGTCCGCCGGGAGGCGTTCCGTCCGCTCGTTGCCGTCGTCGCCCTCGTACTGCACCAGAGCGGTCCATCCCGATTCCTCGTGGTCGCGGCCGATCAGCCAGCCGCGACGCCACTTGCCATCCGCGAGGACGACAACATGGCTGGGCAGAGGGAGTCGGGACACCAGATCGGTGCCGGGCTCGAACTCAGTCATGGCCGAAGGCTAGGGGGTTTCGGAGCCGAGCGCCTCCCGGACGCGTGTTACTTCTGTGTTTCACGCGGGCCGGGCTGCAATTCTTTGACAACTCTCACAGGCAACCCGAACGCTTGAACCGAACCCGACACCTTCAAAGCGCGACCGCCCGGGATATGCGTCACCCAGTCGTTCCGTAACGCGTGCCTGCACAACGCCGCCCCGACTGCGCCGGCGAGATGCGGGCGGCGTTCGGTCACGTCCAGACACGACCTGATGGCGGGCCGGCCGCGTCGTACGTCGACTTCGATGCCGAGATCTTCCAACCAGGCTTGGCCTTCCGGCGTCAACGCGATCCCCTCCGACCAGTCGATGAGGCCACGCTCGGTCATCGCGTCGGCGAGCGCGACGCCGAGCTTGCCGGCCAGGTGGTCGTAGCAGGTGCGCGCCCGCGCGAACGCGTCCCGCTTGCTCACCGCGGCCAGGCTGTTCGCGACTTCTTCACGACGTGGTGCCAACGCGGCGAGACCTTCGAGCAACTCGGCCGTATCCGGTCCGGCGAGCTTCACGTACCGGTGCCGCCCCTGCCGCACCTCGGTCAGCAACCCGCCGCCGACCAGCTGATTCAGGTGCTCGCTGATCGTCGGCCGCGAAACTTTCGCCAACCTGGCAAGCTCGCTGGCAGTCCAGGCCCGCCCGTCGAGCAACGCCAGACAAACCGTCGCCCGAGTCCCGTCGGCCAACATCCGAGCCCACCCCGCCAACTCCTCACCCTCAGCCGTCATACCCCCATCATCCCGCTCCCACAGTTAGGCATCCGCCGAACGGTCTCGTGTCTAGCGTCGGTTTACGTGACTCATCTGACGATCGAACCTTCCATCCTGTACGTCGGCACGCCGGTTGCCCTGCTCACGACCGTGAACGAGGACGACACCGTCAACCTTGCCCCGATGTCGTCGGCCTGGGCGCTCGGCGACGTTGTGGTGCTTGGGGTCGGTGTCTCGGGACAGACTGCGATCAACCTGCGTGCGAGCCCGGAGGTGGTGATCAACTACCCGTCACCCGAGCAGTGGGAGTCGGTCGAACGCCTCGCCCCGTTGACGGCGGCCGACCCGGTCCCGTCCCACAAACAGGCCCGCTTCCGCCACGAACGCGCCAAGTTCACCGCATCCGGCCTGACCCCCGTCCCCTCCGAACTCGTCACCCCACCCCGAGTCGCCGAATGCCCACTCCAATTCGAGGCTACGGTCGTAGATGCGGATCTAGATGCTAAAGGCAACTTCCTGATCGCGCAGGCCCGTGTCGTCCGAGTACACGCCGCCAGAGAGATCGTCGTACCAGGCACCTCGCACGTAGACCCCGCAGCCTGGTCACCCCTCATCTACAACTTCCGCCACTACTACGGCCTAGGCCCCGAACTAGGCGAGTCCTTCCGCACCGAAACCCCAAGGTAGGCGGCCGAGGCTGGGTGTGTGATCCCGCTCTCGGTGGTCGGGTTACTGAGCGGCTTTGCGGCGCAGCCGGGTAACTGCGGCGAATCCGGCTCCGGTGACGGCGATCCCGCCGACTGTTCCGGCGCCGAGCTGCGCCAGGTCCAGATCGAAGCCGCTGTCCGCGGGGCGCGTCGATGGTGGGTTGGCGTTCGCACCGAGTTCAGGTTTCGTGATTGCGCTGGCCGGCGCGGTGACGGCCAGCGGGAGGCCGGCGATGCCGATCGTTGCGGCAATGGTGGCGATTCTGGTGATGGTCTTGATAGCCATTGGAATTCGACTCCTCATGAGTTGGACTTGCCAATGACTGTCCGAGATGAGGAGCACCGTCGACATCGGGCATCCGCGCACAAATCTGCCGTCGTTCGCCTTATGCCGCTGTCATTTGGAGCGGCAGTGCCTTAGTTGCGGTCGCGTGCGCCAAGCCGGGCTGCGGCGCCGGTTGGTGGGATCGCCAGGTGAGGGCTTTCTCGCCACAGGACGGGGGCGCATGATGGTGTATGGCCGACTTGATGGCCGGACGCGGAGATGAGGCTCCGGTACTGCGGGGATTGATCGCTGATCTGGCGGAGCGCTCAGCAGCCGTGGTGGTTCGGGGTGAGGCGGGCATCGGTAAGACACTGCTCGTCCGGAGAGTTCTGGACGAGCAGGCTGGTAGCGGTGTGCGGATCTTTCGCGGCGCCTGCGCGCCGATGTCGAGTGCGACCGCCTACAGCGGCCTGGGCGCCACTGTGACGGCTGCGCTGAGCCAATCGGCAAACAGTCAGTTCCCGTCGGCTGCTGCGGCTCGAGCATGGTCGATGCAGACCCTTGCCGGAGTGCTCGACGACGGGAAACGGAGCACGGTTCTGCTGGTCGAGGATGTTCACTGGGCGGATTGGTCCACGCTCGACCTCCTTGCCCACTTGACACGTAACCTGCCTGAGCGACGGTTGCTGGTCCTGCTGACGTGGCGCGACGAGACAGTCGAGCCCGACCGCCTGACCTGGCTGGGGGAGGTACTTCGAACCCCGGGGCTCGTCGATCTACCGCTTCGCCGGCTGACCGAGCAGGAGACGTTGCGACAATTGCGCGCTCTCCAACCCAACTGCACGGCGGAGACGGTCGCTACGGTTTACCGGCGCAGTGCAGGCAATCCGTACCTGAACGTCGAACTCATCCGCGGGGACCTGACGGTCCCGGCTTCGTTGCGCCAGTTGCTGCTAGCGCGTCTGCAGGCACTCTCGCCGACGGCTCGCGCAGTCGTCGCGGCCACTGGCTCACTTGCTCGCGCTCTCGATGACGATGACCTGCTGGCGGCGGCTGACTCTGCCGCCGACGCCGTCCGAGAGGCCTGTGAGTCCGGTCTGGTGATCCGCGACTCGGAGGTCGGCTGCGCTGCGCGGCACCCGGTGATCGCCGAGGTCGCCTACGACCAGTTGCTGTCCTCGGAACGTCGCGACCTGCATGCGCGACTCGCGAAGCATTTGTCCGAACGCATTGGCGGCGACACCACCGCATCGGTGATCGCCGAGGTCGCCGAGCAGTATCACCGCGCGAACGATCGAGATGCGGCGTTCAGTTGGGCTCTGATGGCGGCCCGTGCGGCCGAGAAGGAGTACGCGTTCGCGGAGGCCGGCCACTGGTTCTCCGTTGCGTCGTCGTTGTGGAGGCCGTCGGACCTGGCCGATGACCGGGTGCCGCCGCGCCTTGTGCTCGCCGAGCGGGCGGCTTCGCTGCTGAGCGGCGCCGGCCGGCATGTCGAGGCTCTCGCCTTGCTCGACGCGGCGGTGACTGATCGCGACACCGAAGTCGGCACGCTCGCGGCCCTGCTGATGCGTGGCACGCTGCGCGGACTGACCGACGACCTCGCGGGCGCGATGGCGGACCTGCAGCGAGCGCGGCGTCTGGTGTCAGCCGGTGACGACCGAACTCTTGGCCAGGTTTACATCTCGCACGCGATGATGCTGCGCGGCTACGCGCACACGGCTGAGACCGCTGAGGCGGCCCAGGCGGCGCTGGAGCATGCGGCCAAAGCCGGTGACACCCGGACGATCGGGCAGGCTCGGTCGATGCTGGGAGCGGTCGCCGCCATCGAGGGCCGGCTCGACAAGGCGTTCGAAGAGGCTGTGGCAGGGCTCAAGATCGCTCGCGACCTCGCCGAACCCGAGGACCTGGCCATGGCGGCGATGCACCTGACCTTTGTGCACGGATTGCGCAACGACACCGACCAGGTGGTGGCGGTCGCGGACACCATCCAGAGCGAGCTACGGCACTTGATGGTCAACGAGCACTGGGTAGAGGGCATCCTCGAGAGCAATGCCGTCTACAACCTCTATCTCGCTGGTCGGTGGGACGAAGCGCTGGACAGGGATGACAACAAGGGCCGTCTCCCGTCCGGACCGGCGTTCAAGGACTCCCAGCTCGCGCTGATCCATCTTGCACGAGGGAACCTCCAGAAGGCCGTCGAACTGATGGACGGGCAAGAGGTGTTCGCGGTCGACGACCAGCCCCAGGACAAGAGTGACTACGCCGAGACCATGGCCCTGGTGCGTCTCGTCCAGCATCGCCCGCGCGAGGCCCTGGCTCTTGTCCTCGACTCCGCCGAACTCAGCCACGACACCGAAGACGAACCGATGGCCGGCTCGCTGCTGTGCATCGGTCTCGAGGCAGCGGTCGCAGCGCAGTCAGCTGACGGCTTCGATCGACTTGTGGCGCTCTATCGGCGTGCCGTTTCTGGGTTTGCGGCCGGAGCGCTGGCTGCGGTTGTCGACGGTGAACGATCCCGGATCCGCGGCACGCCCGACCCGGCGGCGTGGCTTTCCGCAGCACAGGAATGGGCGTCACTCGGCCGGCCGTACTGGGAGGCGCAAGCCCGCCTGAGGGCAGCCGAAGCGCTGCTGGCCCAGCGCAGGCAAACCGGCGCTCGAGGACGTGCGACGGCCGAGCTGGAAACGGCGCGGCAGATCGCAGACCAGCTCGGTGCGGAGCCGCTGCTCAGCCGAATTCAGGCGCTGGCGAAGATCGCTCGGGTCCATCTCGACGACTCCGCGACCGAGCACCACGAGCGCCGCGGTGCCACCGCGGATCCACAGTCACTGTTGACCGAGCGTGAGCGGCAGGTGCTTGCCTTGGTTGCTGCTGGGCGGACGAATCGTGAGATCGGCGCGACGCTCTACATGAGCCCCAAGACTGCCAGCGTGCACGTCACGCACATCCTCGAGAAGCTCGGCGTACAGAGCCGCGTCCAAGCCGCCGCCGAGGCAGTCCGGCTCGACCTGACGAACCACCCGGAATCATCCACCTGAGGGTAGCTGTCGCGACGGTCAGCTCGACGCAGGGCGCCGGCCCGGTAGTCGCCCGAGCGCGCGTAGCTGCCTTGGACGAGGAGTGGAGCGACGAGGTGGCGGCTGCGTGGCACGCGTGAGGTTGACGCGTTAGACCAGGCGGAGGCGGTCTATTTCTTCTTCGTTGAGGATTACGTCCAGGGATGCGAGTGCGTCGGGGAGGTCTGCTGGGGGGATGTTGCGTTCGGTGGTGTGGCCGTTGGCTTGTTCGGTGGTGAGGGTGTTACCTACCAGGCGGCGTACGACGCCGTCGGCTACTCGCATTACTACTGGGCGGCCGGTGAAGGGGGACTTCGGGTGGGTTGAGACGTAGTGGTGGTAGACCTCGTAGTCGATCGGGCGGACCGGCTCGTCGTTCGACGCGTGCTGGGGGACCCACCCGTCGGCGGTCTGCTTCGACAGGGTCCACAGGTCGCCGTTGAGCGTGAGGCGGTGGTCCCAGCCCGCCTGGTCGACGACGGCGCCGTCCTTCAACGGGGTCGGGTACAGCTGGCCGGCCCCGAATCCCACGTCAGCCAGGAACTCCTGCCCGTCGACGCCCACCTTCAGCAGTGCATGCGTCCGCGGTCCGGCCTTGTGCGGTTGCACCCGGGCGACCCGGCGTACGACGTCGAAGCCGAGCTGCTCGAGCGCGGCGCCGAACAGCAGTGCGTGCTCGTAGCAGTACCCGCCGCGTTGCCGGCCGACCAGCTTGGCCTGGATCGCGTCGAGGCTGATGCCGGGATGCGTGCCGAGGATCACGTCGATGTTCTCGAACGGGATCGCCAGCACGTGTGCCCGATGCAGGCTCCGCAACGCGTCGGCGGACGGGCGCACCCGGTCGTGCCCGATGCGGGCGAGGTAGGCATCCAGGTCCAGGTCGTCGATGTTCCACATGCCCGCTACCTCAACACTTCCAGTTCACTTGAGGTCAAGCTCGGTGAACAAGGTCAGCTGGATGCCGCCCGGGGTTTCGAGGCGGGCGTTCAGCGAGTTCCACGGCGTACGGGTCGGCTCCGCGATCACGTCAGCGCCGGCGTCGGCCAGCCGCGTCGTTGTCTCAGCCGAGTCGGCGACCTCGAGCGCGACCCGGAACTTGCCGGCGACCCGCCGCCCGACCTCGACCTCGTCGATGTACTCGGCCTGCGCGGTATTCGCAATCTCGAGCGTCGCCCGACCGGCCTCGAGGATCATCACCTGCGCATCCCCTGTCGTGTAGGACTCGCGCTCCGGCAACCCGAGCGCGTCCCGATAGAACGCCACCGCGGCGTCGTAATCGTCCACCGTCACAACCAACCGCAGCTCTTTGACACTCATCCAGCCAGTATCTACAACCGCGACACCTGGTAGTGCGCAATCAGCCAACCATCGTCCGTCCGCCGGAGCAGCACGCTCAGATTGACGGTCAGCGTAGGCCGGTCGGTGAACGTGAAGTCGACCGTCAGGTACCCGAGCAGCAGGTCGTCGCTCAGCTCGCGCGCCTCCAAGATCTGGTACTGCGGCGACAGGCCGAGAGGCTGTGAGTCGTAGTACTCCGCGACGGTGTCGCGACCCACGCCGTACGGATGCAGGCCCTGGAAGATGGCGTCCTTCGTGAAGAGGGCGGCGACGCGTTCGGGATCGTGGTCGTCGACGCCTGACTTCCACTGGTCCAGGACGTCGGTGAGGATGGCGTTCATGTGAGTCTCCTAAGGGGATGGCGAACCAGGAGCGCGGCTGCCGCGGCGAGTGCCACGACGCCGGCGCTGACCAGGAGCGCCTGGTGATATCCGTTGTGTAGTAGGGGTCCGACCGCCAGGGGTCCGACGATCTGGCCGAGGCTGTAGCCGGTGGTGAGGATGGCGACCGCGTGCGGCACACGGAGTTCGGTGCCGATCGCGATCGCGAGGTTGGCGACGCCTAGGAACGTGGCGCCGAAGAGGGCGGCGGAGGTCAGCGCGGCAGCGACGCCGTGCACAAATGTCGGCAACGCGATACCGATTGCCTGGAGCGTCAACGCCGCCAGCAGAAGGGTCGACCGTGACCAGCGGCGACTGAGGCGAGCCCAGGCCGCGGTCGAAGGTACGGCGGCGATACCGACGAGGATCCAGGCGCCGTTGCCGACCGGACCGGAGGCGGTTTCGTTGATCGCGGCCACGAGGAACGTACCGGCGATGATGTAGCCGATTCCCTCCAAGGTGTAGCTGGTGAGAAGTGCGGTGAAGTCCCGGGACCGGGTCGCGCGTTCAGTGGGCGACAGTGTCGGTGATCCGGTCAGGTGCCACGCCGGGAGCGTGCAGGCGATCGTCAGCAGCGCTGTGATCCACCACGCCGTACGCCAGTCGCCGCCGACCAGGACCGCGCCCGAGAGTGCGATGCCGGCGCCGACACCGCCGAAGGTCCAGCCGACTTGGTGGCTGTGCAGCCGGGGGAGTACGGCGCTGACCGCGATCACGAACACCAAGGCGCTCGCGATCCCCGCGATCAGGCGCAACCCCAGCCAGAGCGAACCGCTCCGGCTCAGTGGCATCAGGGCAAGCGTCGCGGCCAGGATCAGGAGCGACACGCGAAGCGCCCAGCGGGAGTGGAGGAGCCGCGGCGCGACCATCGCCGCCAATGCACCGGCGAGGTAACCGGTGTAGTTGGCCGTTGCGAGGGCCGCGCCGAGTCGCGGTGACAGGCCGGCCTGCGTGTGCATCAGCGGCAGGATCGGCGTGTACGCGAACCGGCCGATGCCCATCCCGCCGGCCAGCGCCGCCGCGCCCTGACCCGCCAGGCGCCACTGCTTCATGTCAGTGCCCAGCCTGCTGTCCGCCGTCCACGTGCAGCACCTCGCCGGTCACGAACTTCGCGTTCTCCAAGTACGTGACGGCGTCGACGATCTCCTCGATCTCGCCGAGCCGGCCGACGGGGTGCAGTGCGGCGAGGAACTCGTGCGTTTCCTCAGGGTGCATCGGCGTACGGATGACGCCTGGTGCGACGGCGTTGACGCGGATGTTGCGGGTCGCGTACTCGGTGGCGAGCGACTTGGTGGCGGAGTTCAGGCCGCCCTTGGTCAGTGCGGCCAGGACGGCCGGAACACTGCTGAAGCCTCGGTCCGCGAAGGTGGTGGTGATGCTGACCACGTGGCCGCCGTCGGGGTTCTCGAGCATCGCCGCGATCGCACGGCGGGTGATGTCGAAGAACCCGCGCAGGTTCAGGCCGGTGGCCAGGTCGTAGTCCTCGTCGGTGTAGTCGGTGAACGGCTTCGCGACGAAGACGCCCGCGTTGTTGACCAGGGTGTCGATCCGGCCGAAGCTCTCGAGGCCTTGCTCGATCACCCGGGCGCCCACGCCCGGCTCGGCTAGATCGCCTTGTACGGCCAGCACCTCGGGGTCGTCGGAGCGGTCGATCGTGCGCGAGTTCGCGACGACGGCGTAGCCGAGTTTGCGGTACGCCGTGACGAGCCCGGCGCCGATGCCCTGGGACGCTCCGGTGATCACGGCGACTTTGCGGTGGTTCATGGTTCTCGCTCTCCTCGAGTGGATGTACTTCGATCGTTGTCGAACCATGGGCGCTTTTCCACGACCGGTTTGCTCCCAGCTGAGAGGCGCGGCCTACTACGCTGCAGGCGTGGAGCTGCGCCAGTTGCGGTACTTCGTGGCGGTCGCCGAGGAGCTGAACTTCGGGCGGGCCGCGGCCCGGTTGCACATCGCCGGCCCGTCGCTGTCGCAACAGATCAAGGCGCTCGAGCGCGATCTCGGCGTACGGCTGTTCGAGCGCGATCGCCGAACCGTGCGGTTGACCGCGTTTGGCGAGACGTTGCTGCCGCAGACACGGGCGTTGCTCGAGCAGGCCGACACGTTGCGACGTACCGCTCGGGGGTTCGCGGCGAGTGAGCCGGTGCGGTTGGGTTACGTCAGCTGGCGGCCGGCGGATCTGGCGGAGCGGGTGTCCGGGGTCGCGCAGCTGCTCGTGGATGCCTGGGTGATGCCGTCGCACACGCAGGCCGGGCGAGTCGCGGACGGCAGCATCGACCTGGCGATCTGCTGGGTGCGCGCGACCGACCTCGCCGAGCAGGAACTGGCGGGCTCGCTGCTGGGTGCAGACCGGTTGTTCGCGTTCTCGATCGGTGACGACTCGCCCGTGCGGGCGCGCGACACGGTCGTGCTGGTCGACGCGGATACCGAAGCGTGGGCCTCGTGGAACATCTACGCGGTGGAGTTCGCCCGCGCCACTGGAGCGTCAGTGGTCCGCATCGACGACCACGGCATCACCGGTCCTGCCTTCTACGACCACGTACGCCGTCTGGGACGCCCGGTCGTCAGCTCGCCGAAACGGGACGCGACCCCGCTCCCGCGCGACTTCGTACGCCGGACGGTCGTCGACCCGATCCCGTTGTGGACTTGGGCTTTGGTGGCACGACAGGACGAGATGCGATCCGCCGTGCTCGCGACCGTCGAGGCGCTGACGCGGGATGTGAAGGTGGAGTTCGATCCCCGCGCGTGCTGGTTGCCGGCCGACGACCCGTTCCGCGCAGAACTCGGCGCGTGACGGACGCCCAGGCCATCACAATGCCCCGCGCCGGCGACGTGCCCGCGGGAGTCGGCCCGGTGGGCGCGATTGTGATGGCCTGGGCGTCCGGCTACCAGGCCTTGGTCAGGGCGGTGGTGTTCGGGGACGACGTCAGGCGGTAGCCCGTGTGCGCGGAGAACTCGGCGGAGAGGGCGAAGCGGTCGCCGCGGACGATGGTGTGCCGCCACTCGACCGGGCGGTTCTGCGCGGTGCCCTGGCGGATGATCGAGAAGACCGCGGCATCGTCCGGGCAGTGCAGGAGTGCGCGCTCGGCGGGGCTCGGGTTCATCGCCCGGATGTCCTCGCGTCCGTGGTCGAGGTTGATGCCGGTGCGTTCGGCCAGCTCGTTGTAGAGGCTGGTGTGGGTGAAGTCCGCGTTCAGCAGCGGCTCCGCGAGGGCGGCGGGCAGCCAGACGCGATCGAGTGCGAGCGGCTCGTCACCGGCGTACCGGAGACGCTCGAGGTAGAGCAGCGGAATCGACCCTTCGAGGTCGAGGCGGGCGGCGACCACACCGTCCGCACGGAGGTCGAGTGCCCGTACGACGCTGTGCTGCGGCAGGCCCGATTCCTCGACGGAGGAGAACAGGCTGTAGAGCGCGCCCATCGGCTGCCGGATCTCCGGTGCGGTCGCGACCCGCGGCTGCCGGCCACGCTCCGCGACGATCAGTCCGTCGGTACGGAGCTGTCCGAGTGCCTGGCGGACGGTGTGCCGGCTGACCGCGTACTCCTCGACCAGCGCGAGCTCGCCCGGGAACGCGTCGTCGAACTCCCCGGAGCGCAGCCGGCGTACCAGATCCTCCTGCAGTTGCTTCCACAACGGATCTCCACCGGCCCGGTCGAGCCTGCGTACGGTCACCCAGTTCCTCCCAGTTGCCAAATGTCCGGTCATCTCCTACCGTGAATGTACGTACATTTCTCGCAGGAGGGAACCGGCTAGTGGTGCAGCTTGAGGTTAGGCCACCTCACCCCCACCCCGCCGCTCCCACCGTCCGTCGCATCGGGTCTGCCGTACGGCGGCTGCGCGGGTTGTGGATCGTCCTCCTGGTAACCGCTGTCGCGGTCCCGCTCGGGCGGCTCGTGCCGCTCGTCGGCGGACCGGTCTTCGGGATCCTGCTCGGCGTGATCACGGGCAGTGTGATCCCGGCACTGCGCTCGGAGGTCTGGCGGCCGGGATACGACTTCGCCTCGAAGACATTGCTCCAGCTGTCGATCGTCGTACTCGGCACCGGACTGTCGCTGCAGCAGGTCGCGCGGGTCGGCGTCTCGTCGTTGCCCGTCATGCTCGGCACGTTGGCGCTCGCCCTCGGCGGCGCGTGGTTGTTCGGCCGGATCCTCGGCGTCCGTGGCGACACCCAGATCCTGATCGGCGTCGGTACCGCGATCTGCGGCGGCTCCGCGATCGCGGCCGCGACCGCCGCGATCGGCGCCAAGCGCTCGTCCGTCGCCTATGCGCTCGCGACGATCTTCACCTTCAACATCGTCGCCGTCCTGACGTTCCCGCCGCTCGGCCACCTGATGGGCATGAGCTCGGAGGCGTTCGGGTTGTGGGCCGGTACGGCGGTCAACGACACGTCGTCCGTCGTCGCGGCCGGGTACGCGTACAGCCAGGCGGCCGGCGACCAGGCGATCGTCGTGAAGCTGACGCGGTCGCTGACCTTGATCCCGATCGTGCTGACCCTGGTCGCGCTGAAGATCCGGCGCGAGAACCGCGTCGCCCGCGCGCTCGACGCCGCGGCCGAGGGGTCCTACGCAGGCGCCACGGCATCGATCCGTAAACCGTTGCCGTGGCGCAAGCTCGTTCCGCTGTTCCTGATCGGCTTCATCGCCGCCGCGGGCCTCCGCTCGGCCGGCGCCGTACCGGAGTCCTGGCTGCCTGGTTTGAGCCTCACCGGCAGCACGCTCATCACCGCCGCGCTAGCCGGGATCGGCCTTTCACTACGTCCGAGCGAGCTGCGCGACGCAGGACCCAGGCCGCTCCTCCTCGGAGCAATCCTCTGGATCCTGGTCGCTGCCGGCAGCCTCGGGCTTCAGTCCTTCTCGTAGGCGGCCTGGCGCTCCTGGACTGCCTTGATCCGCGGTACATCGAGCTTGTTGCTGCGGTCGAAGTTGTAGATGCCGTTCTCTTCCTGGAACACGTCGGTCAGCTGCGTGTAGCAGTAGCCGAACATCAACTCGTTGTCGAGCAGCGCGTCGACCAGGCCGGCGAAGCGGGTGTAGAAGTCCTCTTCGTTCGCGACCCGCTGGCCGTAGCCCCACGAGTCCGCGGAGTTCCCGCTCTTCCCGGCGGCCGCCTTCTCCGCGTTCCACCAGATGCCACCGAACTCGCTGCAGAAGTACGGCTGGCCGTCGTACGCCAACGAGATCGGCTTGCCCTCGGGGCCGCCGGTGTTGCCGTACGGCTTGTCGTTCACCAGATCCGCCATCTGCTTCGCGAACTCGGCCGGGTCCTGCTCGTAGTTGTGCGAGTCCCAGACGTCCGTCTCCGGCACGCGGTGCGAGTATCCGGACGCGTCGAGCACTGGGCGGCTGGTGTCGGCCGCCTTGGTGGCCAGGAACATCGCGCGGGTCACGTCGTCGAGCTGCGTGATCCGGTCGTGCAGCAGCTGGTGCGTCTCGTTCAGCGGGCACCAGCCGATGATGCTCGGGTGGCTGTAGTCGCGTTCGACCGCCTCGAGCCACTGGCCGACGTACGACGCGGTCGGCTGCTGGTTCTCCTTGTCGGTGTTACCGACGCCGGAGCCCCAGTCGCCGAACTCGCCCCAGACCAGGTATCCGAGCCGGTCCGCGTGGTACAGGAACCGCTCCTCGAACACCTTCTGGTGCAGGCGTGCGCCGTTGAACCCGGCCGCCAGGCTGAGCTCGATGTCGCGGACCAGCGCCTCCTCGGACGGCGCGGTCATCAGGCTCTCCGGCCAGTACCCCTGGTCCAGCACGAGCCGCTGGAACACGTGCTTGCCGTTGATCAGGATCGCCTTGCCGTTGATGCTCACCGACCGCAGGCCGGCGTACGAGTCGGCGCCGTCGACCACGTTGCCGTCGGCATCGATCAGCTCGAGGCGTACGTCGTACAGATGCGGATCCGTGGTGTCCCAGAGGCGGACGCGCTCGGCCGGGACCTGCAGGGTGAGCCGCGGGGCCAGGTCGAGGTCGGCGCGGACCTCGGCGGTGGTCACCTCGCCGTCGGCGTCCTTGAGGACGGCCCTGATCTTGTAGCCGGCCTTGTTCGCCGAGACCGGTACTTCGAGGTGGAACGCGGAGCCGGCCACGTCCGGCGTGATCCGCGGACGCTTCAGGTGCACCGTGGGTACCGCTTCGAGCCAGACGGTCTGCCAGATGCCGGTGGTGCGGGTGTACAGGCAGGCGTGGTTGAAGTACAGCTGGCTCTGCTTGCCACGCGCCTGCGGGCCGCGGTGCGTGTCGCGAGCGCGGACGACGATGGTCGCCTGCTCGCCCGGCTTGGCGACGTGGCGCAGATTGGCGCTGAACGGGGTGAACCCGCCGCGGTGCCGGACCACCTCCTCGCCGTTCACCCAGACGGTGGTGTCGTGGTCGACGGCCTGGAAGTGCAGTACGGCGTCCTTGCCGTCCCACTCCGCGGGGATCGTGACGGTGGTGCGGTACCAGACCGCCTCCATGAAGTCGACGTCCTCGATCCCGGACAACTCGGTCTCCGGCGCGAACGGTACGACGATCCGCTGGGACAGCTCGCGTTCACGCAGGCCGCGCTCCAGCCCGGAGTCCGACCGGTCGATCTCGAACTGCCACTCGCCGTTCAGATTCACCCACTCGGGGCGGACGAACTGCGGACGCGGGTACTCCGCACGAGGCTGCGACATTGTTGTCTCCCGTGGTGCTTGATCGGTGGCGGGACACGAGCACTTTACAACGTTGAAATGGCCCCAGCAATGGCCAGTTCCAGTCACTGGAAAGGGGCTGCTCAGGGCTGGGTGAAGAGGGCGGCGTTGAGGAAGTCGGCGGCGAAGGTGCCTTCGCGGTCCGGATGCACGGCGCGGAGCTCGATCGGGGTGAGGGCGCCGAAGATCGCGCGGAGATCCTCGACGGAAAACGTCATACCGCCGTACGTGTCGCCGGTCGTGACGACGTCGAGGTCGCTGGGCATGTCCATCCGCTCGGCGGCGAACGCGACGATCCCGAACCGGCCACCGGGGCGCACGAGCGGGAGGACGCGCTGCAGGTACGTGATCCGGCGGTGCGGGGCGATGTGGTGGAAGCACCCGGAGTCGTACACCACGTCGTACTCACCAGCCGGCAGCGGATCACGCAGTACGTCGACCGCTGTCAACGTGACCGCGGCGGGCATCGTCGGCCGTAGCGTATCGAGGAGGTCCGCGGCCAGGTCGATCCCGTCGACGGTCGCGCCCTGCTCGGCGAACCACCTGGTGTTGCGGCCCGCGCCGCAGCCGACGTCGAGAACCCGCGCATTCTCGAGCTCTCCGAGCAGACCTCGCTCGTGCCAGTCGACCAGCGGTTCGTCCGGGAGTTGGGTGGCCAGCGGGTGCCCGGGCGTGGTCAGCAAGCCGGTCCAGTACTCGGCGGCGGAGGTGCTGGAGCGGTCTCCTCGCCCACTCGCACTCACCACCTGATCAAGCACATCGAGCAACTGGTCAACTGTGAAAATGCGAGGTCCCGTCACCAGTGAATTCTACCGGAATTCCCTTTGCGTAGCAGCGTGTTCCGGGCTGATCGACGTACTTTCCCCAGGGTGCCGTGCGGGTGTATCCACTCGACTCGTAGAGGGCGATCGCCTCGGGCTGGAGCGCACCTGTGGACAAGCGAAGCGTCGGATAGCCGGCGGTGCGAGCGGCCGTTTCCAGACCGGCCAACAAGGCGCGCGCGTATCCCCGCCCGCGTGCGGCCGGGGCGACGTACATCCGCTTCACTTCGCCGTCGCCTGGATGCTCGCTGTCCGGCCCGAACGCCTGTACGGCGCCACACCCGACAGCACGCCGCGCGTCGTCGAGCACCACGAAGTACCGCGCACCGCTCTTGACCTGCGATCGCCCCTCGGCCCCGTACTTCTCGACCAACTCGCCGTACGCCGCCGCCAGCAACTCACCCAGCTCGAAGTCCTCCGCCGGCCGCTCCTCCACGATGTGCTCCACCCCCGCATCGTAAAAGCACGTGAGCCGGTACGGCGGTGCGCCCTAGGCTGTTGCCCGATGCAGCGTTTCTGAAGGTGTAGGTACGTCGTGGCGGGCCCTGGACGGGGTCGGCTCGATCTGGCGTGCCTGCGCCGCGCTTCGACCGTTCTGTCGATCGCGAGCCTTCAGGAGCCTTCTTGTCCGGCATTGTCCTGCCTTGCATTGTTCTGCCCTGCATCACCGATCACCTTGTCCTGCGCACCATCGACGGCGCGGCCGACCTCCTCATCGAGGAAGTGCGCGCGATGGCGTCGATCCACTCGATCCGTCAGGCGTCCGTCGACACCGTCGAGTGCACGATCGACGGCCCGCTCGACGACCTTGCCGCCTGTGGTCTATACGCGACGGTCGCCGTACGTGACCTCGACCAATCGCTGCGAACCGGAGCCCTGAGCAACCTTCCGCACCCTGTCCGGTTTCGGGTCGGGACGGCGGATCCGGCCCAGCGACGAGAGGTGATCAACGCGACCGAGCAACGATTCGGCTGGGTGAACCGGCCGGGCGACTGGGACGTCAACCTCGTCCCGTTCGCCGACGGGTGGATCGCGGAGATCGGTCCGCTGTCGTGGACGCGGCGATTCGGTCTTTTGGAACGGTTGCCCTGGTCAACCAACCTGATCGTCGCCGAGGTGCTGATCCGGTTGGCGAAGATCCGGCCCGGCCAGCGCGTCGTGGACCCATTCTGCGGCACCGGCACCATCCTCCAAGCGGTACGCCGCCAACACCCCACCACCCACCTCCTAGGCCTCGACCACGACCCCCATGCCCTCCGGATCGCCGCCAACAACGCACTCAGCATCGCGACCAGCAGCCCTCTCACGACCGCGGGCAACGCCCTCACGATCGCGGCCGACGACGCCCTCAGAGTCGCGGCCGACGGCGCACTCACGATCGCCGGCGACGCACTCACGATCGCCGGCAAAGCCCTCACGATCGCGGGCGGCGACGCACTCAGGATCGCGGGCAACGCCCTCGCGGCCGGCGACGCGCTCAAGATCACGGGCGGCGACGCGCCCGGCGGCAGCAAGATCCCCCTCGCTCGGGGCACGGCGGAGGCTCTTCCGCTTGGGTCCGGCAGCGTGGATCGGGTGATTGCGAATCTCCCGTTCGGCAAGCAGGTCGGCAGTCATCGCGCCAACCGCACCCTCTATCCCGCCGTACTAGGCGAGATCGATCGAGTCCTCAGCGTCGACGGTCGCGCCGTCCTCCTCACCGAGGACAAACGCCTGCTCCACAGCGCGATCGAGAGGCAGCGCGCCTTGAAGGTCGTGCGTCAGCGCGTGCTCAGATACAACGGCGCGACCCCGACCGCCTACGTCCTCAGCCGGACCCGTCTAGCCAGAACCACCCCTGCGCGATAACATCGCCAAATGGCGATTGATCAGGTCGAGGTTGACGAGACGGCTGCGTTGGCGGTGGCCGGTTGTTTGTTCCACGGGTTCAGTGATGCGTCGCGGTTGGCGATCGTGCGGCACCTGGCGTTGGGGGAGCACCGGGTCGTCGACCTGACCGAACACCTGGGGCTGGCGCAGTCGACAGTCTCCAAGCACCTCGCATGTCTGCGCGACTGCGGGCTCGTCGAGTCGCGGCCGCAGGGGCGGGCATCGATGTTCAGCCTGTCGCACCCCGAGGCGACGATGGACCTGCTGGCCGCGGCCGAGCGCCTCCTAGGCCTCACCGGCGACGCCGTCGCCCTCTGCCCGAACTACGGCCTGGCGCACGACGCGACCACCGCATCGGAGCCCAGCCATGACTGACCCGCAGCAGCCGAGCCGACCCTCTGCTGAACCGCTGCACCTGAGCCGACCGTCTGGTGACCCGCTGCGGCCGAGCCGAGCCGCGGGTGAACCGCTGCGCCCGAGTTCAGTCATGGCTGAACCGTTACAGCTGGGGACTGCTTGGGTGGTGGATCCTGCTGAGCGCCGCCGCTTGGGGAAGCGCGCGCAGTTGCTGGCCGGTGCGTCCGTTGCGTACAACGTGGTTGAGGCAGTCGTTGCGATCACCTCCGGCTTGGTGGCCGGTTCGGTCGCGTTGGTCGGGTTCGGCCTGGACTCGGTCGTCGAGGTCTCCAGCGGACTGATCATCCTGTGGCAGTTCCGCCACCCGCTGCCCGAGTCCCGCGAACGTCAAGCCCTTCGTCTGCTGGCATTCTCGTTCTTCGCACTCGCGGCGTACGTCGGCTTCGAGTCGATTCGCACGCTGATCACCGGAGCCGATCCCGAGACATCTCCGGTCGGTATCGGCCTGGCCATAGCGTCGCTGATCGTGATGCCGTTCCTCTCCTGGGCGCAACGACGTACCGGAAAGGCGCTGGGATCGAACGCCGTAGTCGCAGACTCGACGCAGACGCTCCTGTGCACCTACCTCTCGGCGGTGCTCCTCGTCGGACTCGTCCTGAACGCGACCCTCGGCTGGTCCTGGGCAGACCCGATCGCCGGCCTGATCATCGCGGCCGTCGCAGTACGCGAAGGAATCGAAGCCTGGCAAGGCAAAGGCTGCTGCTCCCCCCTCGGCGGCCCGTGCCGGGACTGACACCGTGCCGCGCAACAGCCGATCGTCACGATCCGACGCAACCCAGGCAATCGAGCGGCCCACCCTCCACCACCCGCCAATCCACACCCCGCCCGACACAGCATGCCCCGACACAGCACGCCCCGACACAGCACGCCCCGACACAGCACGCCCCGACACAGCACGCCCCGACACAGCACGTCCCGGGCAGGTCCGGAGTGCAGCAGGTCCCGGGTGCAGCGGGTCCCGGGTGCAGCGGGTCCCGGGCACAGCAGCTCCGGGGTACAGCGGGTCCTGAGCACAGCACGTCCTGAGCACAGCAGGTCCCGGGTGCAGCGGGTCCCGGGTGCAGCGGGTCCCGGGTGCAGCAGGTCCTGAGCACAGCAGGTCCTGAGCACAGCAGGTCCTGAGCACAGCACGTCCTGAGCACAGCAGGTCCCGGGCACAGCACGTCCCGGCACGCCACGTTCCGGGTGCGGCGCGGACAGAGGCGTGCGCGGCGAGGCTGGCGGGCTGCCCGCGGATCGTGCGCGTCCGGTTGGGTCAGATCGTGGCGAAGGAGGGTGGGCCGGTGTCGGAGTTGTTCGGGGCGCGCACGCCCCAGACCGCGAACCGGGCTGCTTCCGCGCGGGTCGACTCGTCGGCGTGCCAGCGGCTCGGTCTCACACCCGACGCGGTGGCTGCGGGCGCTGCGGTCTCACCCCACGGATCATCTGCTGGGGTTGAGATTCGAGGCTTTGAGTTGCCGGCGGGCGTCGGCTCGCCGTCCGATGGCTCCGAGGGCGTGGGGTGCTCGCGCGGTGGCTGGGGTGGCCGGGATGCGTCACCCGTTGGTTTGTGCGCCCGGGATGGGTCATCGAGTGGGCCCGCGGGCGTGGGGCGATCACCCGGCGGCTCGTGCGCTCGGAAGGCGGCCTCCGATGGGCCCGAGGGCGTGCGGTGCTCGCGCGGCGGCCCGGGTAACCGGGGTGCGTCATCCGGTGGTTCTTGTGCCCGAGAGATGTCGTCCGATGGGCCCGACGGCGTGGGGTGTTCGCTCGGTGGTTCGTGTGCCCGGGATGGGTCATCGGGTGGGCGCGAGGGCGTGGGGTGGTCGCCCGGTGGCTTGGGTGCTTGGGGTGTGTCGGCCGGTGGTTTGTGTGGGTGGCGGGGTGGGTCGGCCCAGGTGGGTCGGGTGACGTGGACTTGGCCGTTGGTGATGGTGATGGTCCAGTGGCCGTGGTGGAGGTCGGTGTGGTGGCGGCGGCAGACCAGGGCGAGGTTGTCGAGCTTGGTGTGGCCGCCGTCGATCCAGGAGATCAGATGATGTGCGTCGCACATGACCGGTGGCGCGTTGCAGATGACGCAGCCGCGGTCGCGGGTGTTGAGGGCGCGGCGCATCGCGCGGGTGACGAGGCGTTCTCGGCGGCCGACGTCGAGGGGTTCGGAGTTGGAGCCGAGCACGATCGGGATGACGTTGGCGTCGCAGGCGAGGCGGCGGATGGTGGCCGCGGACAGGCCGTTGCTGTAGACGGTGTGCCCGATCGCGTCCGCGGTGGCCGCCTTCAGGTCCTGGAAGTCGATGGTGACGGTCAGGTTCGCCTTCGCCCCGAACCCAGGCACCACGTCACCACCTACCGCACTACGGCCCGCTACCACGGCACCGTCCGTACCACTGCCCTGACCGGCTGTCGCCCCACCGTGCGAGCCAGCAACCGAGCCAGAGGCCGAGCTTGCTGCTGAGCCCTTGGCCGCGTCGGCGGTCGTGTCCGCCGCGGAACCGGCATCCGCTGAACGAGCAGAACCGGCCTCCGTGGAACCAGCCTGCGGGGAACCACCCTGCGGAGAACCAGCCTCCGGGGAGTCCGCCGCCGGGGAGTTTGCTGGTGCGGTGGGGCGGGGCATCGTCGGTGAAGGGGTGCCGGCGTCGAGGGCGGTGGCGGCGAGGGTGAGGGTGGTGGTGAGGGCGTCGGCTTGGCGTTTTTCGCGGGAGCGGGGGTCGGGCTGGCCGTCGAGGGTTTTGTGGGGGCGGGCGCCGGTGACGATGAGGGTGCGGAAGAGTTCGGCGTTTTCGTTGGCAAGGTAGCCCTTGAACTTCACGCCGCGGTCGGCGGTCGTCAGGGTGAGGGATTCGCGGGCGGCGGCTTTGTGTTCTTCGGGTTCGGGGCCGTCGGTGTCGAGGATGTCGCGGGATTGTTCGGCGGCCTTGCGCAGGTCGGTCGGGGACAGGTGGCGGGCGAGGCGGACGAGTTCTTGTTCGGCGAACTCCAGATCGGCCACCGGCACCGTCGTCGGCACCTTCTCCAGCGCGGTGACGATTGCTTCGGCTTGCGCCGGCCGCAACACCACCTCAGGAATCTCCCCGTCCCGGTCGTCTGCCACATCGGCCACATCGGGGAGGGCGGCGGTGACGGCCGGGTACTTGCGTAGCGCGCGGGCCAGCCGGACGTCGCGGAAGGCGCGGGAGTGGTCGAGGCGGTAGCGGAACTCCAGGTACTGCACCATGTCACGGGCACCGACCCGTTCGGCGTACCCGGAGGAGTCCATCGCGGCGACCAGCCGCAACCGGCGCGTCTCGAGCAGCGCCAGCTCGGCATCAGCCTCGTCGAGAGCACGCGCCAGCTCCGCGTCGCTCATCAACTCGGCCGGCTTGTCCATGTAGCAAAGCCTAGACACCGCCACCGACAGTTTTCCAAAGCCAGATCCCCTTGCTTCCAAGGGGTTCTGTTATCCACAGCCGAAACATGTTGTGGATCTTGCTATGGGCAACCGAGTAGTCGGGCGCCGTTCGCCCGGCAGACAGCGCGCAGCCAGTCGTCGCCCAGTTCCAGCGATTCCAGGGCGGTGAGTTGGACGGCGTACTCGTAAGGGATGTTGGGGAAGTCGGAGCCCAGGACGATGCGGTCCTGCAGATCGGCCAGTCGGGGCACCAGGTCGCGCGGGAACGGCATCAAGGACTCGGTGAAGGGTGTCAGCGCCATCGTGGTGTCGAGATGCACGTTCGGGTACGACGTGAGCGCGAGATGCTCGGCGTACTCCGGCATTCCGAGGTGCGCGATCACCGCGGTCAACTGGGGATGCCGTCGCAGTACTTCACCCATCGGCCCGGGACCGGTGTGCCGTCCGGGGATCGGCCCGGATCCGCAATGAACGACAACAGGTACGCCGGCCTCAGCGAGCTGGCCCCATACGTCGTCGAGCTCACCGGACCGTGGATCGTAGTCGCCGACCTGGACATGCACCTTGAAGATTCGGGTCCCCAAGTCCAACGCCTCGCGGACATACCCAGCCGCTGAAGGCTCGGGGAAGAACGTCCCGCTCGTCACACAACCGGGCGTCACGGCCGCGAAGTCCCGCGCCCACGCGTTCAGCGACGCGGCCATACCGGGCTTGTGCGGATAGACCAGCGCCGGAAACGCCCGCACCCCTAACGAATCCAGCGTTTTCAGCCGCTCCTCGACCGAGGTCCGGTAGGTGATCGGCCACTCGGTCCCGTAGTGCTCGGACGCCTGGTCGAAGTACGCCCAGACCGCGTTCATCACCCGGTCCGGCAGGAAATGCACATGCACATCCACCAGCCCGTCGAGCCCAAGCCGCCGCCACCACGCCGGAACTTCAGAGTCACGCACGCCCCTAGCCTGCCTGATCGGCCACCCAGTGGTCAGTAAGGCCCTTGAAGTGGGCCATGAACTTGTCCTGTTCGTGCGGCGGGTACGTCGCGGCGACGGTCTCCTGGAGTATCCGGGCGAAGTCCGGGCCGGCCACCCAGTCCCGGACCCGCAGGTCGAAGTCGCCCAGATGGGCGGCGCACCATTCGTGGTACTTCGCGGTTTCGAAGTGCTCGTCCGCGAGGGCCAGGTACGCGTTCAGTTTGGCGTCGTAGTCCAGAGATGAGTCGTCCGCGATCTCGAAGTACCGCTCGGTGTGCAGGTCCACCGATGAACGGCGGCCGGTCGCCAGGCAGAAGACCGACCACTTCACCAGAGCACTCAGCGCCCACGGGAAGTAGTAGTGCAAGGACGTCACCGCGACGTCCGGGCAGGCGTTGGCGTAGTCGATCGGGTGCACCGAGTCGCCCTTGACCAGCATCTCGCAGGAGTTGAACTCCCAGCCGAAGAACGCGTTCACGATCCGGCTGATTGCGACCGCTTCGTGGCCGGCGGCGGGGCTGAGGAAGTCGTGCGAGACGGCGTACCGGTTGTGCATCGGCTCGTCCGGGCGGAAGTCCATCACCATCGTCTCGGCGCCGATCGACAGTGCCCGCGCGAACTTGTCGTACTCGATCGTCGCCTGCAGGTGCATCAGCATCTCGCCGGACTCGTCGTACGCGCGGTGCAGGTCGTCGGGGTTGTTGATCCGGGACACGCCTCGCCAGCCGCCGCCGTCGAACGGCTTCATGTACAGCGGGTACCCGAGGTCGTCGGCGATCGCGTCCAGGTCGAACGGCCGGTTGTACGTCGCCGACGTGTACGCCCAGCGCACGTTGTCGAGCGGGTTCTTGTACGGCACCAGTACGGTCCGCGGGATCTTCAGGCCGAGGCGGAGCATCGCGCAGTACGCCGAATGCTTCTCCATGGACTGGAACGTGAACGGGGAGTTCAGCAGGTACGTGCCGTTCATCAGCGCGGCCTTCTTCAGCCACTCGCGCGGGTGGTAGTACCAGTACGCGAGCCGGTCGATCACGAGTCCGACGCGCACCGGATCGTTCAGGTCGAACGGCTCGATGGTCAGCCGCCGGGACCCGAACTCGTGCTCGTGCCCGTCGATCGTCACCGGCCCGACCCGCTGCAGCAACGCCTCGAACGCCTGCGGCCAGTCCTCCTCGGCGCCCAGCAACAACCCGATCAGATGACGCGAACGATCAGCCACAAGAGCTCCTTGAGTCCAGGGAAGGAAGGAAAGAAGGAAAGAAGGTGGTGGGTCTCCTCGAAGGGGAGGTGGTGGTGGGTCTCCTCAGCAGAATCGGGGCAGGTGGTGGGCGATTTGCTGCTGCCACCAGGGCCAGTCGTGTGCTACGTCGTACCCCCACATGTCCAGCTCATGCGGGATGCCTTTCTGCTCCAGGAGCGCCGCAGTCGCGCGAGCGGACGGCAGCGAGCCGGTCGGGTTGGTCTCCCAGTCACCTTGACCCACGGTGAGCAGGATGAACAGCCGCCCGCGCAACCATTCCAGGTGATCACCGGACAAACCAGGCAGGTAGTCGGCCGGGTTGTTGAAGTACGTCGCCTCGCCGCGCTCGCCCCACGCGTGCCAGCTGGCCGCATCGTAGTTGCCCGACTGGCAGATCGCGACCGGGAACAGGTCGGCCCGCTTGAACGCGAAGTTCAGTGCGTGGAACGCACCGAGGCTGCAGCCGGTCGTGATGATGTCGCCGGCCCCCGGCGAGTCCGACCCGATCGTCGGCACCACCTGGTTCACGATCCAGGACTCGTACAGCTCGTGCCGGCGGGCCCGGTCCTCGAGCTGGATGCTGCGGTCCGACCAGCTCACGTGGTCGTAGGAGTCGACGCAGTACAACTTGACCCGCCCGGCCTCGATCAGCGAAGCGACTGCGCCGACCATGCCGTTGTTCTCGTAGTCCCAGGCGCGTCCCTGCTCGCTCGGGAAGACCAGCACCGGGCGGCCGAAATGGCCGTACCGGATCAGCGTTCCGCGGCGGTCAAGCCCCGGCGCCTCCAACTCGACCTGCTCCCGTTCCATCAGCCCCACCCCAGGTCCGTCGCAGTAGATCCGTCAGATCAGGATCCAGCACATCTCGCCAGGCTGTGAAGTTGTGCATGTCGGGAGTTTCGTCCAGCGTCACATCCAGCCCGAGCTCGGCCAGTCGCGCCGCCATCACCCGGTTGTTGTGCACGTTCTCCTCGGTCGTCCCCGCGGTGATCCCGACCGGCGGCGTACTCGGCGCCGTGGTTGCCGACAGCACCTGCTCGACGAACCCGGTCACCTCGGCGTAGAACTCGAAGTTCGACTCCTGCGGATCGGTCTCCGGCGTGAAGAACGACCCGGACTGCAGGAACAGCCCGGCGAACGTCCCCGGGAAGCTCCACTCCGCGTGCAGCGCCGCGAGCGCCCCCAGGCTCGCCCCCATCATCGCGGGCCGACGGCTCTGGTACTGCGCCCGCACGGCCGGTACGACGTACTGCGTCAAGGACACGGCGTACTGCGGGTTCGCGGCGTACCAGAGGTTTCGGGCGGTCGGCTCGATCAGCGCCAGCCGGAACGGCGGCAGCGCGGACTCGGCGATCATCGCGCCGGCGTACTGCGCCAGACCGGCGTACGCGGCGAACTCCGGACCATCGTGGGCGAGCAGGAGAGGCAGGTCGAACGACGGTGCGATGCCCTCCGGCGCCCAGACCTGCACGTTGACCTGCCCGACGGGGGACTCGACGGTCACCGCGGTGAGCGTCGACGAGATCGGCTGCACGGCGAGCCAGGCGGGCTCGACGTACCCGGGCAACGGCAGCCAGGAATGGTGCCCGAACGCTCCGTCGACGGTCCGTGGATTGGTCGGATCCGCTCGCGTGCCGAGGTTGGCGATGTCGAACAGGTACTCCATCCGGTGCACCGACGGCCGGGGCAACCGCAGCTCCCAGCCGTAGTCGACCGGCTTGAACTCGAGCAGCTCCGCCGCGAGGCCCAGCTCCTGCCACAGCCGGACGCCGCTGAACGCATGCGTGGGGTCGTCGAGGCGGAACACCACTTCGGCTCCCTCGACCGCGCTCACGTGTGCAGGCATCCAACTACCGTAGCGACGTAAACACTGACAAGGGCTGTCAGTGATGGCGTTCTATCGTGGGAAGGTGGTCGATCTCACCGATATCCGCGAAATCACCGCGGACCTTCCGCGCAGCTACGAGGTACTGGTCCGGGACCGGATCAAGTTCCGCGTCGGCCAGATCGTCTATCTCGCGGTCGCGGCCGACGAGCAGACCATCGGCCTCGGCTTCCCGCGCGAGGAACGCGCCGCCGCCCTCGCCGCCGAGCCGGACAAGTTCCTTCCGCCGCGCCCGTCCGACGAGCGCTTCCAGTGGATCGAGCTCAACCTGGCAGCCGTCGAGTACGACGAACTCCGCGAGCTGATCCTCGACGCCTGGGCGATGTGCGTCCCGAAGAAGGTCCGCGCCGAGTACTTCGGAACCTAGGCGGAGGTCACGACGACGGGCGTGTCCTTGCTGCCGATCAGGCCGAGGAGCTCACCGGCTTCGGCCTCGATCGCTTCCCGGTCGGCGGCGGTGACCGGACCGTGGGTGGTGACCCGCAGACTCGGATCGGCGCCGCGGTGATGACGCCAGTCCGCCGCGTAGTCGCCGTCGATCAGGACGGTGCCCATCGCGGCGCCGTTGCCGGGTGGCAGCGGTACCTGCCGGCCCCGCGGGTTGACCCGCCGCCGATCCGCGTGTGACAGCAGCAGATTGTCGAACTCCGGCAGGAACCGCACCGGCGCGGGCGTCTCCGCGTCAAGCAGTGGGCCGTCCGGTACGTCGTACAGCTCCCGCCCGTCCTCGTCGGCGTACACGCGCAACCCGGGCCGGAGCCGGTCGACGACCTCACGCAACCTCGTCAGCCCCGACCACATCTGTACGTCGGCCACACTCGCCGGACCGAACGCCGCCAGGTACCGCAGGACGAGCGCGTCGATCGAAGGATCCGCCACCGGCGAGCGGCCGAGCCAGCTCTCGATCGTCTGCAGCGCGGCCGGACCGGTCTGACCCCAGACTCCGCGGGGCGTGACCTGGACTGTGCCGGTCAGATAGCTGACCGCGTACGCCATCGCGTTCGCGTCCCAGTCCGGCCAGCGCTCGCCGAGCACCTCACGGAGCCGGCTGCGGCTGTACGGCTCCCGGCTCAGCAGATCAGTGCCGAACGCAACAACGGCGTCGATATCGGCCCCGGCCAACTGCTTGCCGAACGCGCCCCGGAACCCGCGATCCGCGACCGGATGCACGAGCCGCCACAGCCGCAGGCAGTCCTCGGCCGTGACCAGATGGATCGTGGCCCGCATCAGCGACGTACGAACCGCGTGGCGTGCGGTCATCAACGCGGACAAGTCAGCCGGGTCGAAGCCCTCCAGCCTCGACCAGAGCGCCACGTACGGCGCCAAGGGGGCCTGCGCCTGCAGCCCCACCAGCCGCTCGATCAACTCGGCGACCGGCCCACTCTCCCGACGCAGCAGCTGCTGACGCTGGAGGGTCGCACGGTTGAGTTCCCGCCGGCTGAGCACGCGAATCGAGGCGTTCATCGGCCAAGCGTACGGAAGAAGGAGCGCACGTCCTGGACCAGCAACTTGCCGCACTCCATAGCGGGGAAGTGACCGCCCTCGGTGAAGTCCGACCAGTGCGAGATCCGCTGCTCCGGATCGGCGATGCGCCGAACGACCGGGCTGCTGTTGAAGACGGCCCAGCCGGCCGGCACCGACGACTCGGCGACCCAGCCGAGCCTGGAGTGCGCCGCCTCGTACAGGAACCGGGCCGCGCTCGCGCCCGCCCGGCAGAACCAGTAGATGCTGACCAGCGTCAACAGCTGGTCGCGATCCACCGACTCCTCGGGCGACTTGGCCGGATCCGTCCACATCTGGAACTTCTCCGCGATCCACGCCAGCTGCGCGACCGGGGAGTCGGTCAGCGCGGCCGCGATCGTGTCCGGCGTGTGGTTCTGCAGATCCAGATAACCACGTCCCGCCTGCCAGGCCGCCTTGGCCTCCGCGATGACTGCCAGATCCTTCTCGTCGAGGTCGTCCGGCAGCGGCACGAACTCCCCTGCCAGCCCGAGCGTGCCTCGATCGCTGTTGATGTGTGTGCCGATCACCCGGTCGGGCACCGTCGCCCCGAGATGCCCGGTGATGCCGGCGCCGATGTCGCCGCCCTGCGCGGCGAACCTCTCGTAGCCGAGCCGCGTCATCAGCTCAGCGAATGCGGCAGTGGTTCGCCCGAGCTCCCAGCCGCCGGCGGACAACGGCGTCGAGAACCCGAACCCCGGCAAGAACGGTACGACGACGTGGAAGGCGTCCGCGGCCTGGCCTCCGTGTGCGACCGGGTCCGACAGAGGTCCGAGCAGGCGGAGGAACTCGACGGCCGATCCGGGATAGCCATGGCTGATCAGCAACGGCATCGCGTCCGGCTCGGGTGAGCGGACGTGGAAGAAGTGGATGACCTGCCCGTCGATCTCGGTCGTGTACTGCGGATAGCGGTTGAGCTCCTGCTCCGCCTTCCGCCAGTCGTACGACGTACGCCAGTACTCGGCCAAGTCGTACAGATAGCCGCCGGGGATGCCGCGGCTCCAGTCGTCGGCGTCTCCCGCGACGGGACGCGGCCGACGCGTGTGTTCGAGCCGGAACGCGAGGTCGGCCAGGTCGGCCTCGTCGATGTCGATCAGAAACGGACGGATCTGGTGTGTGTTGGTCATGCTTCGACCGTAGAAGCCATTGCGGAAGACTTTCTTCCGCAATGTCGGCCATCCTGGAGAAATGCTGAACACGTCGGCTCGTCTGCTCCGGTTGCTGTCCCTGCTGCAGGCCCGCGCACTGTGGGCCGGCCCGGAGCTGGCCGAGCGGCTCGGAGTGACCACCCGCACGATCCGCACCGACGTCGACCGGCTGCGGCAGCTCGGTTATCCGGTGGAAGCCGCGCCAGGACTCGCCGGTGGCTACCGGCTCGGGGCCGGTGCCGCATTGCCGCCGTTGCTGCTGGACGACGACGAGGCCGTGGCTGTCGCGATCGGCTTACGCACCGCCGCCAACGGCGGTGTGGAGGGCATCGGCGAGACCTCGATCCGTGCTCTCGCCAAACTGGAGCAGGTCCTGCCGCCGCGGCTGCGCCATCGGGTGAGCGCGCTGCAGTCGGCGACGCTCGCCGTACCGGCCACCGGGCCGAAGGTCGATGCCGACGTGATGATCGCGATCGCGGCCGCGATCCGCTCCGAGCACCGGCTACGCTTCGACTACGCGAGCCACGACGGGCGGGCGAGCAGCCGCGAGGTCGAGCCGCACCGGCTGGTCGTCATGGGACGCCGGTGGTACCTGATCGCCTGGGATCCGGAGCGCGACGACTGGCGGACGTTCCGGGCCGATCGCATCACGCCGAAGATCCCCGGCGGCCCGCGGTTCACTCCCCGGGAGCTGCCGGAGGACGAGCTCGCCGCCAGGCTGCAGCGCGGCGTCGGCACAGCGACCTGGCGCTACTACGCCCGCGTGCTGCTGCACGCACCCGCCGCCGAGGTCCGCGCCAAGCTCCCGCTACCCGTCGAGATCGAGGAGCTCGGTCCGGACCGCTGCCAGCTCAGGGTCGGCTCCGACACCCCGCACATGCTGACGCTCTACCTCGGTCTGCTGGACGTCGACTTCGAGGTCATCGACGCGCCCGAGCTGTCGGCCGCCCTCACCGCACTGGCCGACCGGCTGCACCGCGCGGCCGGGCCGGTTGGCCGTTCGGATGCCCCTGGCAACGACCAGTCATCCTCAGGTAGTAGACCAGAACCATCCTGACGGCCGATGGGTACGGCCGTTTCGCGAGCGACCCTGGAAACATGACTGGGGACTTCCTACCCCGGCGCCAGAAGGCGTCGGTGCTGAGCCAAGCTGTGACCGTTGTGATTCTGCTGGCCGTGGTGGCGGTCGGGATCGTGCTGTTTACCTAGGAATCCCAGCGCACATCCGCTTCGCCCGGCCGGACGACTCCGGCCTCGTAGGCGACGACGACGGCCTGGACCCGGCTGGACAGGCCGAGCTTCGACAGCACCGAGCTGACGTGGGTCTTGACCGTGGTCTCGCTGACGAACAGCTTGGTCGCGAGGTCACGGTTGGACAGCCCGCGGGCCATCCAGACCAGGATCTCGCGCTCCCGTTCGCTGAGGTGTGACAACAGCCCCGCCCAGCGCGCATCCGGTTGCGCCGGCTTGCTGGTCGCTGTACCGCCGTCGACCTGACGCTCCAGCTCCATGCAGCGCTCGAGCAGAACACGGGTCGAGGCCGGATCGACGAGCGAGTCGCCGCGGTGCACCGCCCGTACGGCGGAAACCAGGAGATCCGGATCGGTGTCCTTCAACAGGAACCCGGACGCTCCGGCACGGACGGCGGCCAGGACATAAGCCTCGTCGTCGAACGTGGTCAGCACCAGTACGGCGGGACGCGCCCGGCCGGTCTCCCGGTTGGCGGTGGTGATCCGCTCGGTGGCCACCAGGCCGTCCATCACGGGCATCCGGATGTCCATCAGGACGACGTCCGGGTCGTGCTGTTCGATCAGCCGGAGCGCCTCCTCGCCGTTCTCGGCCTGCGCGACCGTGGTCAGGTCCGGCTCGTGGTCGAGAATCATCGCCAGGCCCATCCGGATCACGCCCTGGTCGTCGGCGACCAGGATCCGGATCGGATCGCTCACTTCTGCGGCGGCAGCCATGCCTGCACTCTCCATCCACCCAGGGGGCCGGCCGCCACGGCGAGGGTGCCGCCGACCGCTGTGGCCCGTTCCCGCATCCCGATCAGTCCGTTGCCCCGGCCGCTCTCCTTGCGACGCGCGGTTTCCAGCACGTTCACGGGCGGCGGCCCGCCGTTGCCGTTGTCGTCGATGGTCAGCAGCTCGCCCTGCGGTCCACTCTGCCAGGTCACCCGTGCGGCGCTCGCCTTGGCGTGCACCATCACGTTCGTCAGCGCCTCCTGGATGATCCGCACAGCGGTCAGGTCGGTCGCCGACGTGAGCTGCCGCTGCCGTGGCGGCAGCTCCATCGTCACGTCGATCCCGACGGCCTTCAGCCGCTCACCCATCCGCGCCACATCGGCCAGGTCCGGCACCGGTGTGGTGCCGCCGCCGGACCCCGTGTCGCCGGCGATCTGCGGCGAGGCGGTGTTCAGCACCCGGACGGTCTCCCGCATCGCGCTCAGCGCTTCCTTGCCGCTGGCAATGATCCAGCGGATCGCCTCCCGCAGTACTTCGGGGCGCTCGTCGGCCACCCGGTCCGCCGCCTGCGCCCGGATCACGACCGCACTCACGTGATGCGAGATCACGTCGTGCAGGTCGCGGGCGATCCGGGTCCGCTCCGCCACCGCGGCCCGCTCCGCCTCGACCGCGCGCAGCCGCACCAGTTCGGCGTTCCGCTGCTCGAGCAGGGCCACCGACTTCCGGCGTCGGCGGGCGTCCGCACCGAGCAGCACCATCCCGCAGATCAGCGCCTCCGCGAACACGAACAGTGACACGTCGATGTACGAGTACAGACTCGGCACGTCCCGCGGCAGGCTCTTGTACCGGTCGCCGTACAGGATCGCGCGGTTGACGTGGCTGAGGACGATCGCGACGACGGTCGGCAGGCCGATCATCAGTCCGGCCAGGCTGCCCATCGTGAAGAACAGACAGGTGAACCGCCGTACGCCGGCCGACGCCGCCAGGTACCCGACGACGAGCAGCGGGACCAGGTGGATCTCCGACTGCAGCGCCGCGTCGCTGATCTCGGGCTGACCGAACATCGTGAGGCCGAGCTGTGCCGCCAGGCCGGTGCCGGCCGCGGCGTACAGGAACGGGTACAGCACGGAGACGGTCACGAGCATCGTGCGCGGGATCCGCCGGACGAGGGCGACCGTGGCGACCAGGAAGACACCCGTGACGACCGAGACCGCCGGGTTGTGCGGACGCAGACCGGTGCCGTTGATGAGGTTCAGTACGGCGAACCAGACCAGCCCGATGACCGCGGCGAGCAGCAAGTCCTGCTGCCCCTGCGACAATCGGCGCCAGATCCCTTTCACGTCGCCCAGCGTAGTCAGACCGTGTTTGCCAAAGCTTCATCTGCCCGGAGGGGCGGTCTCTCCAACTTTTGGAGGAGGCTCAGCGTCCGAACTGATACTCAGGGGCTACAGATGGGACGTGAGAACGGTCCCTGGGACCGATGTGCCGCACCGCCCGATCCGAGAGGCTGTACCCCATGAGTCACGACGTGCCGCCGCGCCGGAACACAATGGCGCGGACGCGGTTGCTGTCCGTGATCGGTGTGGTCGGGGTCGGTGCGGTCGCCGGGGCGCTGCTGCTGTGGCACGCGCAGGTCGGTGACGTGCTCGGCCTGGGTGCGGACAAGGAGCCGGTGGTGTCGACGGTCGGCGCGCCCGCGATCGGCGGACCTCCCACCACGACGAAGCTCGTGACGCCGACGCCGTCCCGCCGTACGACGCCGACCGTGCCGCCGAAGACCGCGACGACGCCCTCGAAGAAGTCCACGAAGAAGCCCGCGCCGGTATCTGGTGAGGAGAGCATCGACGGGCTCTCGCCGAAGCTGAAGTCACGGCTGGCGAAGGCGATCGCGGCCGCGAAGGCGGACGGCGTGCGGATCAGCATCACGTCCGGCAGGCGCAGCGCGGCGAAACAGCAGCGGCTGCTGAACGATGCGATCAAGAAGTACGGGTCGTACAAGCTGGCGACCCGTTGGGTGCTGCCGCCGAAGTACTCCGCCCACGTGCAGGGCAAGGCCGTGGACATCGGTCCGGCGGCCGCCATGACGTGGCTGAACAAGAACGGCTGGCGGTACGGCGTGTGCCGCCGGTACGACAACGAACCCTGGCATTTCGAGGCGCTCACAACGCCCGGCACGAAGTGCCCGCCGCGGGAACCGCACGCGGTGGCCAAGGCAGATTGATACAAGGGGGAAAACCGACATGACCATGACCTACGCACAGCCCCTTACCCGGCGCTACACCCGCGCCCGGCTCGCCGTACCCGCCTTGTGGCGCCAGGTGATCCGGACCAGCGACAGGCCCGAGCGCACGACGACCGAGCCGGATCGCTCCGCGCATACGCAGCTGGAGATCTACGACGGCATACTGGCCGCGTTCGAGCGTCGTGACGAGGTGGCAGCGGTACTGCGGGCATCCGCCGACCGTGCGACCGCCGTACGACGTCTGCGCGAGGAGTTCGCCCTCAGCCACCTGCAGGCGAGCGCGCTGATCGACCTGCCGCTCACCACCGAGTGCCGCGACCGCATCGCCCACCGCGCCGAAGAGCTCCGCACCGCCCTCGCACGCTGACCCGCCCCCTCCCACGCGAGCCGCTCTCGGTGGTCGCGGCTCGCGTGGACCTGCGGAGTTTGCGTGCCGTGGGGAGGATGGAGGGGTGATCACGATGGAGCAGGCCGGACGACTGCGCAAGGCCGGGGTGCTGTGGACACCGGCGGCCGGGGATCGTTTCGTCGTACCGGACCGGGACATGGACGACGACGTGTTCGTGGTGAGCGACATGACCGTCGAGGTGCACGACTACCAGGGCAGCAAGGTGATCGGCTTCAACGGCACCACCGAGTGGGCCCTGGACAGCATCGAGCAACGCGAAGTCATCTGGCTTCCGCGCGAGGAGCAGCTCCGCGCTCTCCTCGGCTCGCACTTCAAGTCCCTCGAAGCCACCCCGGACGGCTACAAAGTCACCCTCACCACCAGCACCCACACCTCCGACGACGCCGAACAGGCGTACGCCGAAGCAGTCATCCACCTCCTCGGCGCTTAGGGAAAGCACGTGGTGACGGCCACGATCTAACCCCGTTGGGTTGCCCCGCCAGTACTGCTTCTTGTCCTTGTCCTTGACGCTGTAGCCGAGGTTGGCCAGGTCGGTGCGGAGCTCTCGTAGGTCGGCCTTGCCCTTGTCGCCCTGGTCGAAGGCCTTGGAGCGGGCCCGGAGGAGCGCGTTGGCCGCGGGCGAGAGGTCCGGGTCCCCCTCGACCCAGCGGCGGAACTCGGACTCGTGCGGGTCACCGGAGTCCGACCACGGGTAGCCGTGGGCCCGGAACGCTGCCGGGATCCGCCTCGCCTCGGACTTCAGCTGGTCGTGCTTCTCCCGGGCCAGCTCACGCGACGACGCGTCCTGGAGGACGATCTCCTTCCCGTCCAGGAACGCCACCGCGACCTTCGCCCGCGGCACCGTCACGGTCTTCTGGTTCTTCAGGAACTCGACCGACTGGCCGGTGATCGTCACCTTCAAGGTGTCGTCGAGCGCCATCCCGGCCAGCAGTACGCCGGCCACGAGCCCGACGACCACGCAGATCACCACGACCCACCAGCTGTCCCACGCGGCGATCAGCTTCAACGGCCCGTGGAACGGCACCCACTCGCGTCCGGCCGCCCACTGGGCGATCCGCGGCAGGAAGAATCCGAGCACCAGCCCGGCCAGCGGCAACCCGCCGAACAGCACCGTCTTGTCCGTGGCGGAGTGGCCGATCACCGTGCGATCCGCAGTCGTAGACCCCATGGCCCGAACGTAGCGTGACGGCCTGAAACTAAAGTATCGATCGACGGCAACCGAAGGAGCCACGTGACGGACGGGATCTGGCTGCGCTTGCTCAGCGGCCCCGACATCGATGCGTTGGGGCTGACCCGGCTGGAGATCGTCGACGCCGTGGAGGACGCCGTCCGCGAGCACGGCGAGGGCCGGACGAGCTTCGAACCGCGCATGCACCTGATGCCGAACAACGGCGGCATCGGCCACTTCAACGTCCTTCGTGGACACCTCGACGGCCTCGGTGAGCACGGGATCAGCGGCGTGAAGGTGGTCGGCGACTTCGTCCCGAACTACCAGAAGGGTCTGCCGAGTGAACTCGCGATGGCGACCCTGTTCGACCCGACCACCGGCGTACCGCTCGCGGTCCTGGACGCGACGATGATCACCGCGGCCCGGACCGGCGCGATGACGACGGTCGGCGCCCGGCACCTGGCCCGCCGGGACAGCAAGATCCTCGCGCACGCCGGCGCTCGCGGTACGGCGTGGTGGAACGTGACGATGCTCGACGACCTTCTCGACCTCGACGAGATCCGGGTGACGTCGCGGCGGCCCGAGTCCCGGGAGAAGTTCGCCGCGGAGCTCTCCTCCGAACTGACCACGCCGGTCCGGGTGTGCGCGACAGCGGAGGAGGCCTTCGACGGCGCCGACGTACTGGTCGAGGCGACTCGTCTCACCGAGCCCGAGCCGCTGCTGCGGACGGCGGCGGTCCGGCCGGGCGCGTTCGTCGTACCGTACGGCACTGTTTCGGCGGTCGAGCTCGATCTGCTCGACGTGATCGACAAGGTGGTTGTGGACGACTGGCGGGAAGCGCAGTCCGGGCGGTTCGGCTCGCTCCGCCGGCACGTGGACAGCGGGCGGCTGTCGCCGGAGACGCTGTACGCCGAGATCGGTGAGATCGTCGCGGGCCGCAAACCCGGTCGCGAGAACGATGCCGAACGCAACCTCTTCTGGCATCGCGGCCTGTCCCTGCTGGACGTCGCGATCGCCCACCTGATCCTCCGCCGAGCGGAAGCCGCCGAAGCAGGCACCATGCTCAGGTTCCACTGATGATCGTCAACGACCCCACTGACCTGGACCCTGCGAGTCCGGAGCCGATCGAGCTGGCACCCGCCCTCCTCGACCGTGTGGCCGCGACCCGCTCCGCGGCCCTTCACACCCTGACATCCGGCAGGCCCGTGTACGGCGTCAACACCGGCATGGGCAACCTGAGCAATGTCCGCCTGTCGGAAGCCGAGCAGCGGGTCCATCAACGCAATCTCCTGCTGGGTAGAGCGGTTGGCGGCCCGCCCTGGCTCCCGCCCGACGAATCCCGCGCAGTCCTCATCGGCCGCCTGAAAACCTTCCTCGCCGGCGACGCAGCCGTCTCGATCGAGCTGATCCACCAGTTGGTTGCTCTCATCAACACCGGCCCGCCGCCGGACATCCCCGCCGAAGGCGCCGGCTCCGCAGGCGAGATCATTCCGCTCGCGCACGCCTTCGCCTCCCTGGATCCCGGTCCCAAGGAAGGCATCGCCTTGCTGGCCGGCATCCCCGGGGCGACCGGCCGAGCCGCGCTCCACGCCACCAGAACGCACCGGTTGGCGGATCAGCTCAGCGCCGTCGCGGCCGGGGCGATCGCAGCCATAGCAGCCAACCGGGATCCGTATCAACAGCTCGCCGCGCGTGGGGACGACCTGCTGGCCGCCGAGTTCGGAAGACTTCGAGAGCTGGCAGGCCCTGAGCCCGAGCCGCGCAGTTTGCAAGCCCCGGTCTCGTTCCGGGTCGCGGGGCACGTGAACGCTCACGTTCGGCGGACCTTGCAGCACTTGGACGACGCCGTGGACCGGGCGTTCGCGGGCGTGACGGACTCCCCGGCGTACCTCGACGGCGACTTCGTCGGCACCGCCGGCTTTCACGGGATCGACCTGGCTGCGCACTGCGACCATCTGACGGCCGCGTTGGCGCACGCAGCCGAGGTCTCGACAGCACGCTTGCACCGCCTGCTGGATCCCGGCGTCACCGGCCTCACCGCGCAACTCGCCCGCGAACCAGGCCCGCAAGCCGGTCTGGTCGCCGTTCACAAGCGTGCCGTCGCGACCACCCACCGGTTCCGCCGCCTGACGTTGCCTACGGCAATCAGTACGGCGGAGACGTCCAACGGTCAGGAGGACGTGCAGACGTTCTCCTGGGAAGCGGTCGGCAACCTCGGCGAAGCGATCCGCCTGACCCGCGAGACGACCGCGTGCGAACTGCTCGCCGTACGGCAGGCCTTCGCGCTCTCGGCCCGCGAGATCCCGGCGGGACTTCAGGACATCATGCGGGCGGTCGACACCGTCGTACCTCCGATCGACGCGGACCGCCCGTTCGGCGAGGACCTGACCAGACTCCTCACCGACGTGCTGTAGCTCTCCCGGGAGTGGATTGATCGAAAAAGCGAGGCGACACGCGGGCCGTGGCGAAACCGCAAGTAGCCCGGACCGGGTCTGCGTCGTTGGCTTGGTGCGGGGGATCGGCGTCGGCGAGTGGAGGAGTTCTCTTTGAAGCGGTTCGTGGTGCCGCCGAACTGGCCGTCCCCGCCCCGGCGCAGCTGGGTCCCGCCGAAGACCTGGCGCCCGGATCCGTCCTGGCCGCCGGCTCCGGAGGGCTGGAAGTTCTGGGTCGACGGCAAGGGTGAGCCGGTCCTCGGCCCGATCGGCCGGTACGGCGCTCCGTCCCGCCGAGCCGCGTACGCCGCCGCCGCGGCGATGATCGTGTTCGCCGGGGTCAACCTCTGGGCGGTGCTCGTCATCGGCCAGTTCGGGGGATCGGATGATCCGGCGGCGGTGAAGTTCGCCGAGGAATCGCCGTCCGCCGTTCCGGCGGTCAGCTCGACGAGTCCCGTCGTACCGCGGGCGACGTCAACGCCGCCGCTGGTGCCACGGACGGTCCTGGTGCCGAGCGAGGGCCCGACCTCCCGGCCGACCCAGCGACCGACCCAGCGCCCGACCCGGAAGCCGACCGCGACCAAGACCACCGAGCGGACCACGCCGAAGCCGACCCGCACGACCACCAGCACGGCGACCGCGAGGCCGTCGCTGCCGACCAGTCGCCCGTCGACCCGGGAAGAACTCCTCCGGCAGTACTGCATCGACCGCGGCATCGACCCGGCCTGGTGCGACCCGGCCAACTGGGAGCGAACGCCCTGACGCCCTGTTGACAACCGGGGCGGTCCACGTCCATCCTTAACCACATGGTTTTGAAACCACTTGGTTATGAAGATGGACTGACGGGCGTCTTCGCGGCGCTCGCCGACCCGACCCGCCGGGCGATCCTGACCCAGCTCAAGCACGGGGACGCGACGGTCGCCGAGCTCGCGGCCCCGTTCAGCATGTCGCAGCCGGCCGTCTCCAAGCACCTGAAGGTGCTCGAGAACGCCGGACTGATCAGCCGCTCGCAACGGGCGACCGCCCGGCTCAGCCACCTCGAGGCTGAACCGCTCCGGACGGCCGTCGGCTGGCTGATGGACTACCGCGCCTACTGGGCGGAGAGCTTCGACCGTCTGGACGACCTGCTCGACGACCTGAAGGGGGAGTCGTGAAGGTCATCGCTGAGCCGGGCGTTCCGCAGGTCGTCATCATCCGGGAGTTCCGGGCGCCGCGGGAGCTGCTGTTCCGCGCGTACACCGAGCCCGACCTGGTGAAGCGCTGGCTGGGTCCGGCCGAACTCGAGCTGGTCGTGAACCAGCTCGACCCGCAGCACGGCGGTCGCTGGCGGTGGACGCAGTACGACAGCGACGGCAAGGGCTATGTGTTCCACGGGCTGTACCACGGGGAGCCGACGCCGGAGCGCATCGTGCAGACGTACGAGTTCGACCATGCACCAGGAACCGTTTATCTGAATCTGATCACCTTCGACGAGGCCGACGGGGTCACCACCCTGACGCAGAACACCGTGTTCTTCGCGGTCGAGGACCGCGACCTGTACGTCGCCGGCGGCATGGAGCGCGGCATCCGCGCCTCGATGCAGCAACTCGACGACCTCGTCACCCAACTGGCAAAGGAGTCCAACTCATGATGCTCAACGACAAGCAGGCAATCGTGTACGGCGCGGCCGGCCCGATCGGCGGCGCGGTCGCCAAGGCGTTCGCCGCCGAAGGTGCGACCGTCCATCTCGCCGGACGTACGGCGGAGCGCCTCGAACGGGTCGCGGACGAGATCCGCGCCGCGGGCGGCAAGACCGAGATCGCCGTCGTCGACGCCCTCGACGAACGATCCGTCGACGACCACGCCGCCACGGTCGGCCGGATCGACATCTCGTTCAACCTGATCGGCCACACGCAGTACTTCGGTACGCCGCTGATCGACATGTCCCTCGCCGACGTCGAGGAGCCGGTGCGCAACATGCTGCGCACCTTCTACCTCACGTCCCGCGCGGCCGCCCGGCGCATGGTCGAGCAAGGGTCCGGCGTGATCCTGACGTTCGGCGGGAACGGCGACCCCGTGGCGAACCTCGGCGCCTTCCAGACAGGGTTCGGTGCTGTCGAGGCGATGCGCCGCAGCCTGGCGCGCGAGCTCGGCCCGCACGGAATCAGGGTGATCACGTTGCAGACCAACGGCATCCCGGAATCGAACCCGGACACGTACCCGGAGGACTTCCGCCGCGAGGTAGCCGAACACACCGCCGCCCAGACCATGCTGAACCGTGCCGCCACTCTCGCCGACGTCGCCGCCATCGCGACCTTCGCAGCCTCCGACCAGGCCCGCTCGATCACCGGCACGGCGATCAACCTCACCGCCGGCGCCGTCGTCAACTAACTCAGGAAGTCGACCGTTCGGAAATCGCCCTTCGAGGCCTGGTACACCGGCCAGGCAACCGCGAGGTCCTGCCAAGGCAGTCCAACGGGCGCATACACGGTGACTTCTTCCGCCGACCGGCGACCGGCGGCGACTCCGTTCAGTACGTCGGTCAGCGTCGCGTGAGCCGCATCGACGGCCAGGCCGACGTTGCCCAAGGCGCCCATTTGTGCGGCGAGGGAGCGGTCGTCGACGATCACACGGGCAGCCGTCAGCAAATCGGCGGACAGCTCCACCTTCCCTGGCTCGTCAGCTCCCAACGTCGTGAGATGCGAACCCGGCCGGACATCGGCCGCGGTGAGCAACGGCTCTCGAGACCAGGTGGCCAGCACGACAACCTCGGCGGCCGCAGCAACCTCCTGCGGGCTGCTCACCACAACACCCGGAATCCCTTGCTGGGCAAGGAATTCCGAGGCCCGCTCCGGTACGACGTCATGCACAACGAGGCGGTCGACTCGGCGGAGGGCGACCAACCCGGCAAGTGTCATCGCTGCCTGCGCTCCGGCACCGATGATGCCGACTGTTCCTGCTGGAGCCAGGGCGTCTGTGGCGAGGGCGGCTGCCAGGCCGGTGCGCCAGGCGGTGATGGTGGAGCTGTCGAGGAGGGCGAGGAGGGTGCCGTCGGTGGTGTCGTGGAGACACACCACACCGCGCAGAGCCGGCGTGGCGCCGGGGAACTTGGCGTTGACCTTCACGGTGTACGCCGGGATGCCCGCAATCACGCCCGGCAGCAGCGCTGTCGCAGTACCGGGACCAGGCAGATCAGTGCGGATCCGCAGTGGCTCGATCTCACCGGACTGGAGGAACCCAGCACGTAATGCGTCGAGCACAACAGGGACGTCGAGCGCCTGCAGGACATCCGACCGGGTGAGGAGAGCTGTCATCAGACGATGTTCCGCTCAGGGCGGACGGTGGACCGGAAGCGGTCGGCGCTCAGCGGAGTGACGTCGACGAACGGTTCCCGGTCCAGGTAGAGGTCGCGAATCACCTCGCCGACAGCAGGCCCCTGCAGGAAGCCATGGCCCGAGAACCCTGTCGCGTAAAGGAATCGCGAGATGCTGTCCGCCTCGCCGATCAGGGCGTTGTGGTCGGGCGTGACCTCGTACAGGCCGGCCCAACCGCCGGTCAGCCCGACGTCGAGGAGCGAGGGCGCCCGTCGTGCCATGGCCTCGGTCAGCCGGGGGATCCACGTATCCGTCCGGTTGAGGTGGAATCCGGGCTCCTCGTCGGGATCGGACAGGCCGACGAGGAGCCCGGGCCCCTCGCGGTGGAAGTAGAACGTCGTACCGAAGTCGATCGTCATCGGCAGATCGGCCGGCAGACCTTGGATCGCCTCGGTGACAACGATCTGGCGTCGCAACGGAACCACCGGAAGCTCGACCCCGACCATCTCACCGACCTGCGCGGACCAAGCACCTGCCGCACAGATCACCGTCCCGGTCCGGATCTCACCGCGGCTCGTCCGCACCGTCGTCACATGGTTGCCAGCAGCCTCGATCCCCAGCACCTCGCACCCGGTGACCAACCGGGCCCCGAGCCGCCGGGCAGCCGATGCATATCCCAGTACAACGGACTCCGGCGTGCAATGCCCCGCGCTCGGCGAGAAACACGCACCGACCAACCCGTCCGCCGCAACGACCGGCGCCAGGGCGACCGCCTCGTCGACGGAGACCATCCGCGTCGGGAAACCCGAGCTCTGCTGCAACCTGTTCTGCAGCGCGGTGCTCTCGCGGAAATGCTCGACCTGCTCCGCACTGTCGAGCAAGAACAGGTACCCGACCTGGTGCAGGTCGATCTCCTGCCCGGGCCGCTCACCGAACCGCGCAAACGCCTCGAGACTGCGCGCACCCAGCGCGATGTTCACGTCGTCCGAGAAGTTCGCCCGTACTCCACCGGCCGCCTTGCAGGTGGAGCCCGACCCCAGCTCGTTCATCTCCAGCAACACCACGTCCCGCACGCCGGCCTCGGCCAGGTGGAACGCGATGCTCGTCCCCATCACCCCACCACCAACAACCACCACGTCGGCAACCCCAGCCACCATCAACCTACTCCAGGTAGATCGAGGGGTCAGGGGAGCTGGTACGTCAGGTCGGCTTCGACCGTCTCGGTGTCCATCTGGGCCTTTTGCAGTTTGCCTGAATAGTCCCAGTTCATGGACTGCCAGCGGGTGAACTGGTCCAGGACCCACATCCCGCTCTGCCGGGAGCCGTTGCCGGACTTCCCGTTCCCGCCGAACGGCAGGTGTGCCTCGGCGCCGGACGTCGAGTTGTTGACGCTCACCATCCCCGCCGAGATCCCCTGCGCGAACCGGAACGCCTTGTTCGGATCGGTCGTGTAGATCGAGCTGGACAACCCGTACCCCGACTTGTTGCCCAGCGCAATCGCCTCGTCCAGCGTCGAGTACGGCGTGACGCCGACGACCGGCCCGAACGTCTCGTTCAGGAACAGTTCGTCGTCCGCCTGCACCCCGGCCACGATCGTCGGGTGGTAGAACAGTCCGGCCGCCGGATCGCCGACGAATCCGGCCCGGGGGTTGTCCGCCGTGACCCGGCCGGTCCGGCCGATCACCCGGTGATGCGCCGCGATCCACCCCAGCGACTTCTCGAACCCCGCCGCGAACTTCTCGTCCAGCAACGGCCCGAACAGCACGTCCTGCGTCGGGTCGCCCATCGCCGCGTCCGCGGTCGCCCGCCCGAAGCGGTCCAGGAACTCGTCGTACACGGACCGGTGCACGATCGCCGTCCCCAAGGACGTGCACCGTTGTCCCGCCGTACCGAAGCCGGAGAACAACGCGCCCTCGACGGCCAGGTCCAGCTCCGCGTCCTCGGTGATCACCATCGGGTTCTTACCGCCGAGCTCCAGGCACGGCGTCTGCAGGTGACGGCCGCACAACTCGCCGATCCGGGTGCCGACCGCGCTCGATCCGGTGAATCCGACCTTGTTGATCAGTCCGGCCTCCAGGGCCCGCTCGAGACCGGTGAACGTGTCCGGCCCGTCGGCGTACACCACGTTGAACACCCCGACCGGTACGCCGGAATGCGCGAAGATCTCGTAGAACGCGTCCGAGACGACAGCGGAGTACTCCGCCGGCTTCCAGACGACCGTGTTGCCGCAGAGCAGCGCCGGGACGATGTACCAGGACGGGACCGCGACCGGGAAGTTGCCGGCCGTGATCACCGCGACGGTGCCGACCGGTCGGCGGAATGTGAACAACTGCTTGTCCGGCATCTCCGACGGCACCGTCTGCCCGTACAGCCGTCGGCCCTCGCCGAGGAAGAAGTCGCAGGTGTCGATGATCTCCTGCACCTCGCCCCGCGCCTCACCCAGAGGCTTCCCGATCTCCCGCGTGACGAGCGCGGCGAGCCGCTCCTTGTTGAGAGTCATCAGCCGGCCCGCGTTCGAGATCACCTGGCCGCGTTGCGGCGCCGGGGTCGCGGCCCACGCGGCCTGCGCGGACCGGGCCGCTTCGGCAGCCTGGACGAACACCTCCGGCCCGGCGCTGCCGACCGTCCCGACGACGTCGCTCAGCTGTGCGGGGTTGGTCGACGGAGTACGCCGTACCGCTTCCGCCACTCGTTCGCCACCGACAACGGACAGCACCTCACCGGCCATACGGCTACCTCCTCGTCGTAGGCCTCCACCCTAAGTCGGCGGCGGGATCTTGTGGTCGGGGTAGAGATCCGGGATCGGGATGGGCATCCGCCACAGGCGGGAGTCGGGGTGGATCATGCCGTGCCGGATGGCGACGTACCGGAGCAGGCGGAGCGGGCCCGCGATCAGTACGACGGCCAGTGGCAACTCGACCAGGAGCGCGCTGAGCAGCGCCTGGGTCAGGTCGCCGCCGCGCTGGCTGGTCATCACGTCGAACCAGGCGTCGCAGATCAGCAGGACGCCGGACGCGAACGCCGTCGGGAACACGAACTGCTTGCGTTTCCAGCCGGCCAGCGCGGTCAGCACCAGCATCGTCAGCAACAGGATGTCGAACCCGACCCAGGTCGCGACCCAGTTCCGCGCGACGTAGTGATTGGGCAGGGTGATCGCCAGGTACACGGTCCACGGGATCAGGGCGGCCGCGCAGACCAGCATCAGGACCGTCCGCCACTTGCGGATCCGGTCGATCGTCCGCCGCGACGGCAGCCCGGGTGGTCGCGGCGCGAGCCGCAGGATCAGCTCCCGCCGCTCCTGCGGCGTCATCGCCGCGATCTCTTCGTCGGTCAGCCGCACAGCAGAAGTATGCCTTGTGATTGCATTCACAAGCCAGTATTCTGTTCGGACGGAGAAGCTGTCGATGATGACAGGCGAGGTGTGGCCATGACCAAGCGCAGACCACCGGGCATGAGTAACCAGGAGTGGGTCGAGTCGCAGATCAAGCTCGCTCAGAACCAGGGCGAGTTCGACAACCTGCCTGGTGCCGGCAAACCACTGAAGCTGGCGGACCAGCACGACCCCGACTGGTGGGTGAAGGACTTCATCCGCCGCGAGGACATCGAGGCCGAGGCGTTACTGCCACCGGCCGTCCTGCTCCGCAAGGAGAAGCAGCAGGTCCACGAGAAGGTTCGCGGGATGCGTCGCGAGTCCGAGGTCCGCGAGTACCTCGCCGACCTGAACAAGCGGATCCGGCTCAGCATCCGCGACACCACCGGACCGGTCGTGCCGACGGGCCCGGTGGACGAGGACGTGGTCATCGCCCAGTGGCGGATGGAACGCCCCGCGCGCGAACCGCGTCCGCTGCCCTCCGAGCAGCACCGCCCGAGGAAGAAGTCCCTCTGGCAGCGGCTGTTCAGTTGAGCGAGCGCCCTCAGCCGCCCTCTAGCAGTCCGCGGGCCGCCTTCTCGATGGTCTGTTCGCTGAGCAGTACTTCGTGCGCGGCGGCGCCGAGCGGGACGTACGAGTCGTAGCTCGTGACCCGGGCCAGCCGTCCGGCGTACCCGTGGTCGATCAGCGTGGCCAGGATGCCCTCGGACACGCCGCCGGACCGGCGGGTCTCGTCGGCGACCAGCACCCGCCCGGTGATGTTTGCCTCGCGCAACAAGTCCTCGACCGGCAACGGCGCCAGCCAGCGCAGGTCGAGGACACGGATCCCCGGAACCCGGGCAGCCACCCGCAGGCTCATCGGTACGCCGTTCCCGAACGTGACGATCGTCAGCTCGGTACCGTCGCCGTACGTCCGGCCGCGTCCCATCGGCACCGGCTCGTCGGCGTACGGCGCCAGCCACTGCTCGTCGCCGTCCTCGTACAGGTCCCGCCGGTGGTAGAGGGCGATCGGCTCGAGGAACACGCTGACGGTGCCAGACGACCGGGCCGCCGCCGTACAGGCGTGCAGCATCGCGGCCGCGTCGTCCGGACGGGACGGTGACGCGATCACGATCCCCGGGATGTCCCGCAGTACGCCGAGTGCGTCGTCGTTGTGGAAGTGGCCGCCGAAGCCCTTCTGGTACCCGTAGCCGGCGATCCGCAGCACCATCGGGTTCGCGTACTGCTCCTGCGAGAAGAACTTCAGCGACGCAGCCTCGCCGCGGAGCTGGTCCTCTGCGTTGTGCAGGTACGCGAGGTACTGGATCTCGGGGATCGGCAGCAGGCCCGAGACGCCGGCGCCGAGCGCGAGCCCCAGGATCGACTGCTCGTCGAGCAGCGTGTCGAAGACGCGAGGCGGCCCGAACGCCTTCTGCAGCCCCCGCGTCACGCCGTACACACCACCCTTGCGACCGACGTCCTCGCCGAAGACCATCGCCTCCGGGTACGACGCCAGTACGTCGCTCAGCGCGCGGTTGATCGACTGGCTGAGCGTCAAGGGCTCCGCGGTGGGCGTCCGCTGTGGCAGCGCATCGGCGACCGCTTCCGGTGCGGGGAAACGCAGGGGCGCGGCGACGACTTCGGGCGAAGTGAGCTGGGGGAGGCCCGCGACCTCGGCCGCGATCCGGTGCGCCTCGGCGTGCTTCTCGTCGTACAGGTCGATGATCTCGTCGGCGCTGTAGCCGGCTCCGAGCAGGTAGCGCGCCGTACCGAGCAGCGGGTCGAGCTCCTCGTCCGCGGCCAGCTCCGCCGGGGACCGGTACGCCGCCTCGACGTCGGAACCCGCATGGCCGAGCAGGCGAACCGTACGCAACCGCAGGAACGCCGGGCGCCGGTTCCGCCGTACGAACGTGGCCGCCTCGGTCGCCATCGACAGGGCCGCGTCCAGGTCGGTGCCGTCCGCGTCGAAGTACCGCAGGCCGGGGCGCGAGCCGTACGCCTGCCGGATCCAGCCGTCCGGGGTGCGCACGCTGATCCCGATCCCGTTGTCCTCGCAGACCAGCAGCAACGGCATCGGCAGACCCTGGTACGACGCGTGCAGGGCAGCGTTGATCGCACCGGTCGCGGTCGAGTGGTTCGCGGACGCGTCGCCGAAGCTGGTCACCACGATCGCGTCGGACGGCCACGGGGACGGTACGCCGAGCTTCGCCGACCGGTTCATCGAGAACGCGACGCCCATCGCCCGCGGCAGGTGGGAGGCGATCGTCGACGTCTGCGGGATCACCGACAGCTCGTGCCGGCCGAACACCTTGTGCCGGCCGCCCGCGATCGGCTCGCTGGTCGCCGCGGCGACACCGAGCAGGATGTCGCGCAGGCCCTCCTTCGAGCCGCACTGGGCGGCGCGGGTCAGGTAGAAGGCGCCGGACCGGTAGTGCAGGAGGGCCGGGTCGGTCGGCTCCAGGGCGGCGGCGACGGCCGCGTTGCCCTCGTGACCGGCCGAGCCGATCGTGTAGAAGCCGGTGCCCTGGGACTGCATCCAGCGGGCCGCGAGGTCCGCGTGCCGGCTGCCGAGCTGAGCGTCGTACAGGCCGCGGAGCAGGTCTGCGTCGTGCTCCCACGTGGCTGGGGCGAGGCCGCGGACGCGTTCGGCGAAGGTCCTCATTTCATCCATGATCCGGGATCGTCCCGCCGAACACAGCTCCGCCCACGAGTTGAACAGGTCACCCCGGCTCATCCGCCGGCGCCCGGGGAACCGCGCTTGGGGGTTGTTCGTTCTGGCTGGGAGGGGGACTCTGTGGGGTGTGGTGACGGTGAGTGAGCCTTGGTGATGCAGCTTTCCTGGGTACGGCGGGTGGGGATCGCGGCCGGTCTCGGAGTCGGGACAGCCGGCGCGCTTGCGGGCGTCCTCCTGCTCGGTCCGCTCGCCGCGTCGCTCCTGCTGCTCGTGGTGTTCGTGCTGGTCTGGCCGCTGGCTGCGGTGGTGCGGCACGTGACGGACGATGCGCCGTACAGCTCGGCGGCCCTGGTCGCGGGCGCGGCCGCCGCAGCGGTGTTGTGCCTGCCGGGCCTGGTGCGGTTGCTCGCGTGGGGCGCACTCGGGCTCGTGTCGGCGCTGATCCTGGCCGCACTGTTCGTGCTGATCGATCTCGCCGTACCCGATCGGGCCCCGCGCCTGCGTCCGTCGCGTAAGCAGCGCAAACTGGTCCGTCTGACCGAGACGCAGCTTGCGGCGGACGAGCAGCTGATCGCGTCGCTGCAGTGTCCGCTCTCCATCGAGGAGCTCTGCGGAGTCTGGTCCGAGACCGCCACTCAGCTGACCCAGGGCGCCGATCCGCGCGACCGGCAGGCGGTCGCCGAGGTGCGCCGGATCTGCCTCGACGAGTTCGAGCGCCGCAACCCCGACGGCTTCAACCGCTGGCTGGACGCCGGCGCACCGGCCAACCCCGGCCGCTACCTCCTGGGCAACAGCAACAACTAGGCAGCCTTCTTGCTCCGGCTGGTCTTCTTGGCCGCGGTCTTCTTCGCCGCGGTCTTCTTGGCCGTCGCCTTCTTGGCTGTCGTCTTCTTTGTCGCGGTCTTCTTCTTCGCTCCGCGGGCCTTGCGGGCCTCCTCGACGCTGGCGCGCAGGGCGGCGACCAGGTCGGTCGGGTTCGTCGCCTGCGGCTCCTCCTCGGAGTAGACGACCTCCTTGCCCTGATGCTTGGTCTTGACCAGTTCCTTGACCCGCTCGGTGTAGGTGTCCTGGTACGACGCCGGCTTCCACTCGCCGCTCATCGCCTCGATCAGGTCGACCGCCATCGACAACTGCTTGCCGGCGCCGGCCTTCCGGGGCAGATCGCCGAGCTCCTCCGGGTCGCGGATCTCGTCGGCGAAGAACATGGTCTCGAGCACGAGGACCTTCTCGTCGGCCCGGATCGTCGCCAGGTACTCCTTGCCGCGCATCACGAACTTCGCGATCCCGGCGCGGTTCGTCTTCGCCAGCGCGTCCCGCAGCAAGGCGTACGACGAGGCGTTCTCGGCATCGGACGGGCCGAGGTAGTAGCTCTTCTGGAAGTGCATCGGGTCGATCTCGTCCAGATCCACGAACGTGTCGATCTCCAGCGAGCGGGACTTGCCCGGCGCGATGTCGTCGAGCTCCTCGGGCTCGACGATCACGTACTCGCCGCCGCCGACGTCGTGACCCTTCACGATCTTGTCGTACGGGACCTCGCGGCCGGTGCGTTCGTTCACGCGCTTGTACCGGATCCGGTCCGAGGTGCCCTTCTGGAACTGGTGGAAGTCGATCTCGTGTTCCTTGGTCGCGCTGTACATCCCGACCGGTACCGAGACCAGTCCGAAGTTGATGTACCCGCTCCAGATCGCCCGTGCCATCGCCAGCTCCTTCCGGTACTCCTGGTCGCCCCGGCCGGTACCCAGTTCAGAGCCGGTTGTAGCGCTTCCGGGCCTCGCGGCTCTCCTTCTGGGCGTCGCGGGCGGCTCGGCGGGCCTCGTCGAGTTCGGCGCCGATGCTGTGGACCCGGGCCTGGGCCTCGGAGAGTGCCTCGCGGGCGTTGTCGAGCTGGGTGTCCAGCTCCTCGACCCTCGCCTCAGCGGCCTGGGCGGCCGCGACTGCCTCCTCGAACGCCTGTTTGGCCAGGGCGCGCTCCGCCGCCTCGCGTTCGTCCTCCTCCGCCTGCTTGCGCTTGGCTGCCGCGCGCTCTTCCTCGGCGGTCTCGGTCTCCGCTCGTTGGGCCTTCCGCCGGTCGCGGGCGGCCTGGCGGCGTTCGTCGGTGAGCGGGGTGACGTTGGACGGTTCGCCGTTCTCGTCGACAACGCCGAAGCCGACGTGCCGCAGCGCGCTGCTCAACCGGCCCTCGCGTACGGCGTCGCCCGCGGCCGGATCCACCAGCGCGGCATCCAGCGTCTCGCGCAGCTTCTGGCCGACGTCCGCGCTGACTTTCTGGCCTTCCTTGGCGGCCAGCCGGGCGGCTTCCTTGGACAGCTTGTCCAGGAGCCGGTGACGCTTCGGCGTCAGCTCCCGCAGCCGCTCGCCGTCGAGATCGGCAGTCGCCTCCCGGAACTCGTCGCCGAGCGCGAGCAGGTCGTCCAGCTCGTCGGGCAGCTTGCGGGCCACCAGGTTCGCGAGCCAGGCCGCGACCGTCGGCTTGCGCAGCGCCTTCAGCCGGGTCGACCCGATCGCGTCGCCGTCGGCCTTCAGCTGCTTGGCCAGCTCGTTGCGAGTAGCAATGAAGTCGGCCGCCGGCGCCGCATAGACCGCATCGGCCGCCTCCTCGAAGTCCACGAAGGCGACGCTACCCGAATCAGCCGCCGCTCGGGCCCCGTTGCACGGCCAGTTCGGCGCGGAGGGTTTCGAGGATGCCGCGGAGCAGGCGGGAGACCTGCATCTGGCTGACACCGAGTTCCTGGCCGATCTCCTCCTGGGTGAAGCCGTTGCAGAACCGGAGCTGGAGGATGCGCTTGTCCCGCTCACCGAGGTTCGCGACCGCCGGTGTCAGGGTGTGGACGTTCTCGACCAGGTCGTAGCCGTCCTCGGCGTCGGCGACCGTCTCCAGCAGGCTCGTCCCGCCGTCCGACGTACCGGGCGCGTCCAGCGAGAGCGTGCTGAAGCAGCCGCGGACCGAGACGGCCTCGGCGACCTCGGACGGATCGGTGCCGAGCGCCTCCGCGGTCTCCTCGTCGGTCGGCACGTGACCGAGCCGCTGGATCAGCTCAGGCTCCGCGGCGGCGATGTTGCCCTGCATCTCCTGGACCCGGCGCGGCGGCCGGATCGTCCAGGCGCAGTCCCGGAAGTACCGTTTCAGCTCACCGCGGATCGTCGGTACGGCGTACGACAGGAACGCCGTCGACGCCTCCAGTTTGTAGCCGTTGACGGCCTTCACCAGGCCGAGGTACGCGACCTGCTCGAGATCGTCGGCGTCGACGCCCTTGCTGCGGTACCGCGAGGCGATCGATCTCGCCACCGGCGCGTTCAGGAGGACGACCTCGTCGAGGCACGCCTGGTGCCGGGGATCCGGGACCCTGTCCGCCTCGAGCAGCAGCTCGTGGGTGGCGTCGGCGATGGTCTGCTTGGTGCGTTCTGCAGTTGCGATCGTCACGGGAGATACCTCGTCGTGTCGTCGTACATGCTCGGTGGCAGGGGCTGAACCACTAGCTCCACCAGATCAAACTCGGCCCGAGCTTTCAAGTACCCGACTGTTACGGGTGCTTGAAACGCTTGTCGCCTGACAGTAACTGTCAGGTTTCAGTGGTTTGCTCGCATTCATGAACGAGTGTTGCGCCGTCGTCGACCTGCGCCAGTACACGCTGCACCCCGGGCAACGGGACAACCTGATCGAAGTCTTCGACACCTACCTCGTGGAGGGGCAGGAACAGACCGGTATGCACATCGTCGGCCAGTTCCGCGATCTGGACGACCCGGATCGGTTCGTCTGGATCCGCGGATTCCGCGATCTGCCCGCGCGGGCGGACGCGCTGAACGCGTTCTACTACGGCCCGGTCTGGCGCGCGCACGCCGCGGCGGCGAACGCGACGATGATCGACTCGGACAACGCCCTGCTACTGAAGCCTGTCCGCCTCGAGGCCGGCTACCCGGCGCGCGACGCGCCGCGACCGGACGAGCCTGCGACTTCGGTGGTCGGTGGCGCGGTCTACCACCGCGGTGCCGAGGACGACGGGTTCGTCGAGTTCTTCACCGATCAGGTCGTGCCCGTGCTCACGGCGACCGGCGCCGCGCCGGTCGCCGTCCTCGAGAGTTTGGTTGCCGAGAACAACTTCCCGCAGCTGCCGTTGCGGGACGAGGTGGTGCTCACCTGGTTCGCGCGGTTCGCCGACGACATGGCGTACGACGACCATCGCCGGCAGCTCGCCGGGTCGCGGGTCTGGCAGCGGCGGGTGCTCCCCGAACTGGTGTGCCGGTCGGCGAAACCGGTGCAGGAGCTGCGCCTGCGACCGACCGCCCGATCGCAGTTCCGGTAAATACGTTGCGGGGCCCGGAGCGGGCGGGCATCCTGGGTTGACCGAGCGGCGGCGAACGCTGCCTGGACTAAGGAGGGCTGACGGATGGCCATCACTGTGCTGCGGCATGTCCGCGTCAGTTCCACTTCTTCGTTCAGGAGCACACCAGTTGTCTGCAGAGTACGAACTCACAGCTAATTACCCCGACCTCGACTCGCGCTGGGCCGATCTGACCCGTGACGAGTCCCAACCGGATCCGTCCGACGCCTTCGTTTTCAAGTTCCATTCCGTCGACGAGGAACTGGGTCCGGATCAGCGGTGGTCCACCTGGCTGGACGTCGAGCGCGGCTCTCGCGGGCCTGATCCCCGCCCGGACTGGGTGGTGACGGAACAGGCCGCGATCGACACCGAGCTCGGCGTCCTCAAAACCGGTAAGGAAGCCGACGTCTTCCTGGTCGAACGGGCCGTCGAAGCCATCGGCGACAATCCGGCGAAATCCTCCCTGCTGGCCGCGAAGCGGTACCGCACCGAGGAGCACCGGTCCTTCCATCGCAGTACGTCGTACGTCGAAGGACGCCGTACCCGCAACAGCCGGGACAGCCGGGCGATGCACAAGAAGACCGCGCACGGCCGCAGTGTCGCGGCTGGGCAGTGGGCGTACGCCGAATGGGACGCCCTCAACCGGTTGTGGAAAGCCGGCGTCCCGGTGCCGTACCCCGTCCAGGTGGACGGCACCGAGCTGCTGATGGAGTTCATCGACGACGGTGAGGGCGGTGCCGCGCCACGGCTCGCCCAGGTCCGCCCGTCGAAGGAACTGCTCGGTCAGTACTTCGAGCAACTCCGCGGCGGGATGCGTGAGCTGGCCCGGGCCGGGCTGGCGCACGGCGACCTCTCGCCGTACAACGTCCTCGCCCAGGGGGAGCGCATCGTGATGATCGACCTGCCGCAGGTGGTCGACATCGTCGGCAACCCGAAGGGCATGGACTTCCTGCTCCGCGACTGCCACAACATGGCCGCGTGGTTCACGAACCGCGGGCTGGACGTCGACGAACAGGAACTGTTCGCCGACCTCCTCACGATGGTGTTCTGATTGCCTTCTGCAGCAGGGGGACGAGTGGGACCAGTTGGTCGGGGTAGGTGTCGACGAGGCCGTCGACGTGGTTGCCTGCCTCGACCCGCTGGTACGTGTGCAGGCCGGTGCCGCGGGCCATCTCGGCGTACACGTCGGAATCCTGGGTGATCGGGAGCAGGCTGTCGTACGTGCCCTGGATGGTGATGAGCGGCTTCTTGATCTTGCCGGTGAGCGCGATCCGCTTGATCGCCCGGTGCGCCTCGGGCCGCTGGGCGTAGTCGTAGTCGGCTTCGCTGCCGGTGTACGTCGGGTCGAGCTCGGCCGCGTAGATGCGCTGGGTCAGCTTCCAGTAGACCGTGTAGTGGTAGTCCCAGAGGAAGTCCGAGCGCGGATCGAAACCCGCCGCGACGATCGCAGCCGGGTCGTGCCGCTCGTAGCCCTTGATTGCCGGAGGCAAGTACGTGAGGAGGTTCGGCCCGTCGGCCGTCCACAGCGTGCCTTCGAGGTCTACGCCGCGGGTGAAGAGTTCGGGGTGGTTCTCGAGTTGCCAACGGACCAGGTAGCCGCCGTTCGAGATCCCCGCGGCGATCACCTCGCGTGCCGGGTGACCGTAGTACTGCGAGACCGTGGCGCGGGCGGCTCGCGCGAGTTGCGTCGTACGGACGTTCCATTCGACGATCGCGTCGCCGGGACGTAGCCCGTCGGTGTAGAACGCGGCGCCGGTGTTGCCCTTGTCGGTCGCGGCGTACGCGTATCCCAGTGAGAGCACGTAGTCCGAGATCGCCTTGTCGTTCGCGTACTGCGCTCGCACGCCGGGTGATCCGGACACGACGAGTCCGCCGTTCCATGTCCGCGGCAGCCGGATCACGAACTGCGAGTCGTGGTTCCACCCGTGGTTGGTGTTGGTGTGCGAGTTGTCCGGGAAGTACCCGTCGACCTGCACCCCCGGTACGCCGGACTGCTGCGGCAGACCCGAGTGCGTGAGGCCCGCGTAGTCCGCGGGATTCGTGTGACCCGACGCGACCGTGCCGGCCGTGGTCAGGTCGTCCAGATGGGCGACCTGTTGATACTCGGCACCCGGAACGCGCACCGGTCGATGGGCATTCGCCGGCGTAGTCATGAGACCCGAGAGCAGCAGGACAGCGGCGGACAAGGCGAGGAAGCGGCGCATGCCGTCACGTTAGAAGCTGCCTCCTTCGCCGGGTATGGGCTGACGACCTATAGCTCGCCCTACCGACCTGGCGTCAGGTACTACTCGCGCTGGTCGACTGCCGTGACCAGTCCGATCACAAGACCGCGCCAGTCGCGCGCGGGAATGCAGACTCTTTCGAGCCCTCCTGTGCGGTCGTTGCGAATGTCGAGGGTGACGAGGTCGTCCGCCCCGGTCGCGCCGTACGAACCGCCGAGCAAGCGCCCGCGGCGCTTGTCGGCCAGCCTTTCGGGGGCGATCTCCGGTGCCCCGACGCGGGCGGCACGCTCCGGGTCGGCCCTGGTCGCCAGCAGCTGTACCCAGTCGCGGTCGATCGCCGCCAGTGGGATCTGGTCCGTCCCCACTCGCAGCCGTTCCCGGGTCACGGTCACGGTGCCGCGCCAGGTGAGCATCGCCAGACTGAGCAGCCAGATGCCGAACACCCCAGCTGGGCCGAAGATCGCCAGGCCCACCTGGGTGCGGCTGAGCTCGACCTTGGACGTGAGCAACAGGCCGGTGGTCGCCAGAACCCAGAGCACCACCGGCAGCAGCCACATTCGGCGCGACACCGGCCGGTGCCGGTAGATCACGTCGGACACTCTCAGGACACCGCTTTCGCGGCTGCGCGTCCCGCCGTACGGCCGGTGAACAGGCAACCGCCGACGAAGGTGCCTTCGAGCGATCGGTAGCCGTGGACGCCGCCGCCACCGAAGCCGGCGACCTCACCGGCGGCGTAGACGCCGGGGAGTGGGGTGCCGTCGGTACGCAGTACGCGCGACTCCAGATCGGTCTGCAGACCGCCGAGGGACTTGCGGGTCAGGACGTTCAGCCGTACGGCGATCAGCGGGCCGGCCTTCGGGTCGAGGATCCGGTGCGGCGACGCGACTCGGATCAGCTTGTCGCCGCGGTAGTTGCGGGCCCCACGCAGCGCGGTGATCTGCAGGTCCTTGGTGAACGTGTTGGTCAGCTCCCGGTCCCGCGCGACGATCTGCCGCTCGAGGTCGTCGAGCTTGATCAGGTTGTCGCCGGTCAGGTCGTTCATCCCCCGGACCAGGTCCGGAAGGTTGCCGCGGACAACGAAGTCGGCGCCCTTGTCCATGAACGCCTGTACGGGTGCCGTTGCGCCTCCGCGGGCCCGGCCGAGTACGCCCCTGACGTCCTTGTTGGTCAGGTCCGGGTTCTGCTCCTGGCCGGAGAGCGCGAACTCCTTCTCGATGATCTTCTGGGTCAGCACGAACCACGTGTAGTCGTACCCGGTCGTCATGATGTGCTCGAGCGTCCCCAGCGTGTCGAACCCGGGGAACAGCGGCACCGGCAGCCGCTTGCCGGTGGCATCGAACCACAGCGACGACGGCCCGGGCAGGATCCGGATGCCGTGCATCGGCCAGATCGGGTCCCAGTTCTGGATGCCTTCGGTGTAGTGCCACATCCGGTCGCGGTTCACGTAGCGGCCGCCGGCCCGCTCGGTGATCGCGAGCATCCGCCCGTCCACATGCGCCGGTACGCCGCTGATCATCCGCTTCGGCGGCTCGCCCATCCGCTTCGGCCACTGCGAGCGGACCAGGTCGTGGTTACCGCCGATCCCGCCGGACGTGACGATCACCGCCTGCGCGGTCAGCTGGAAGTCGCCGACCTCGGTCCGCGAGCTCGACACGCCACGCAGTACGTCGCTGGGCTCGAGCACCTTGCCCGCGACGCCGTCGACCACACCGCCCGTCACCGTCAGATCGTCCACCCGGTGCCGGAACCGGAACTCGACGAGCCCCTTCCCGACGGCCTCTCGCACCCGGCGCTCGAACGGCGCGACCAGGCCCGGACCGGTGCCCCACGTGATGTGGAAGCGCGGCACCGAGTTCCCGTGACCGTCCGCGTTGTACCCGCCGCGCTCGGCCCAGCCGACGACCGGGAAGAACCGCACGCCTTGCGCGTGCAGCCACGGACGTTTCTCGCCGGCCGCCCAGTCGACGTACGCCTCCGCCCACTGCCGCGCCCACTTGTCCTCGTCGTCCAGCCGGTCGAACCCGGCCGAGCCGAACCAGTCCTGCATCGCCAGCCCGTGGGAGTCCTTGATGCCCATCCGGCGTTGTTCGGGAGAGTCGACGAAGAACAGGCCGCCGAACGACCAGAACGCCTGGCCGCCGAGCGACGCCTCGGGTTCCTGGTCGAGCAGCAGTACCTTCCGGCCCGCGTCGGCCAGTTCGGCGGTCGCGGCCAGTCCGGCCAGCCCCGCCCCGACGACGATCACATCAGCGTCCATGGCGACATGTATAGCGCACTTGGGATCATGGGGCAGTGACGATCCTTTCTGTTCAAAACGTCGTACTTCCTGCAGCTTCGATCGGTCCGGAGAACCCGCTCGCACCGCTCCGGACCCAGCGCGAGCCGCACCACGTCGAGAACATCGCCGAGCTCCCCGCCGACCTGCGGGAGAACATCGAGTACGGGCGCCTGCACAGCCCGCTGCCGTGCCTGAACCAGGACGGCTACGACCGCACCCTCGTGGAGACAGCGCTGCCTGCTCTGGTGCTGGAGAACGACCATGTGCGTGCGACCGTCCTGCCAAGCCTGGGCGGAAGGTTGTACTCGCTCGTCCACAAGGGCACCGAGCTTCTCTACTGCAACCCGGTCTTCCAGCCCGCGAACCTCGCGCTGCGCAACGCCTGGTTCGCCGGCGGCGTCGAGTGGAACGTCGGAAGCACCGGCCACTGGACCGGGACCTGCGCACCGATGCACGCCGCCCGCGTCGAAGGCCCGGACGGTACGCCGGTCCTGCGGCTGTGGGAGCTCGAACGCACCCGCAACCTCGTCACCCAACTCGACTTCTGGCTGCCGGAGGACTCGGAGTTCCTGTACGTCGGCGTACGGCTGCAGAACCCGTCCGACGCCGAGGTCCCGGCGTACTGGTGGTCGAACATCGCAGTACCGCAGTCGCCGGACCGCCGCGTCCTCGTACCCGCGGACCAGGCCTGGCAGTTCGGGTACGGCAGCCGACTGGACCTGGTCGACGTGACTACGGATCTGACCTATCCGATGCGGCACCCGCGCGCCATCGACTACTTCTTCGAACCGCTGCCGGACGAACGCTCGTGGATCGCGTCCGTGGACGGCTCTGGCAACGGCCTCGTGCAGGCGTCGACCGAACGGCTGCAGGGACGCAAGCTCTTCGTCTGGGGCCAGGGCGACGGTGGACACCGGTGGCAGGAGTGGCTGTCGCCCGGGCTGGAGGGCGACGGGTACGCCGAGATTCAGGCCGGGCTCGCGCGCACACAGATGGAGCACCTGAAGCTGCCTGCCGGGACTTCATGGCACTGGCTGGAGGCGTATGGACGTCTCTCGATGGACGCCGGTGTTGCGCACTCCCAGGACTGGAAGGCAGCGCGAGCCGGGGGAGCAGCAGCGCTGGAACCGTTGCTTGATGGGCTGCGTGGGAGGGAGCAGGCGTGGTTGGGGGTTGTTGATGCTGCGCCGGTCGAGCGGCTCGCGGTCGGATCAGGGTGGGGTGCGCTGGAGCTCAAGCGGACCGGGTGGAGCGTCTCGGACGGTACGCCGTTCAGCGAGGACACGATGACGTCCCGCGAGCAGGCGTGGCTGCCGTTGCTCGACGCGCAGCTGCCGGCTGTTGACGCCGTACCGGACGGGACTCTGGTGGCGTGGCGGGACCTGCTGGAAGCGGCCGAGGACAACTGGCTCGTCTGGTACCACCGGGGCGTCGCGCGGCACTACGACGGTGACGTCGACGGTGCGATCGAGGCGTGGCGGGAGTCTGGGGAGAACGCGTGGGCGCTACGCAACCTCGGTCTGGTCACGGGAGGGCTGGAGTACTACGAGCGCGCCGTCGAGCTCCTGCCCGACCTGGTGCCGCTGGTCGTGGAGGCGGTCGCGGCCGCGCTGGACACCGACGTGCAGCGGGCGGAGCGGATGCTCGAGCACGCGCCTGACGACCCGCGGATCCAGCTGCTGCGTGTCCGGCACGCACTGGAGACCGGTGCCCCGGCCACAGCGCACGACCTGCTCGCTGCAGGGATCCAGCTCGCCACGGTTCGGGAGGGTGCGAACCCGCTCACCGACTACTGGCTGGCCGCGGAGGAGGCACTTGGCACACAACGGCCGGTTCCGCCGCAGTACCAGTTCGGAATGGGCGGAAACTGACAACTTCAGGTCAACTCTACCTCTAGAAACACCGCTCCACCGGACTCTACTATGGTGCTGTAGAAAGGTTTTTGTACTTACCTGGAACCAAGTGGAATCCGGTGGCGTCTCACCGGATGAGCGGCAAACGCCGCGCAAGGGCAGTTTCGACAAACGACCGCGTCGCTCGCGGGCGACGCGTCGGGGGTGAGTGCCATGTTGACGATCGTTGTACTCGGTGGGTTCGGCCTGGTGCTGGTGGTCGCGACCTTCATCGTGACCGAGGTTCTGGCCGGTCTGCGGCGTAACGAACTCCCCACCGGCACGGAAGAGAAGACCGCGGGACGAGTGATCCGGGTGCGTGGCCCGGTCCGCGGCCAACTGCAGCGCGGTGCCCCGGCGATCTACACCGAGGTCATCGTCGAGTACTACACCCGCCGGGGTGAGGGACCGTACGAGGTCGCTCGCAAGTTCCCGGTCGGGAGCCGTATTACTTACGCCAAGGGTGACCGGGTGATCGTCGCGTACGACGTCCGGACGCCCCGCCGGGCCCGCCTGGCCGGCCGGGTCAGCCACTGGCCGACCCTGGGGCCGTTCTCCGCCACGGCGGCCTGACGGTTCACCTGCTTGAGCCTCCTCTCCGGCTCAAGCAGGAAGATGCGGGGCGAGCAGGTTGTAGAGCACCGGCCGACCCTGATCCAGAACGTAGTCCGCCTCGTCCGCGGAAAGCCGGTCTGCGAGATGCGCCAGCGCCTCGCCCATCGTGATGCTGAGCGTCACGGCCAGGCGGAAGTCCCGCGAGTCCCGCGCGCCGAAGCGCGCCGCCAGCAGCTCCGCGAACTCGCCGGCGTGCTGGTCGTCGAACTCGCCCGGCTTCGACTCCAGCTCCGGATCGCCGAGCCCGCTCAGCACGACCGCCTTGAAGCCAGGGTCGGTCCGGTGCATCTCCCGGAACGTCTCCAGCGTGACGTCGACCGCCGCTCGCCAGTTCGTCACGCCGGCCAGCCGCTCGCGCACCGCGTCGGTGTAGCGGGCCTGGTTCCGCCGCTCGATCGCCTGGATCAGGCTGCGCTTGTCCGGGAAGTACCGGTACACGCTGCCGACCGCGATCTCGGCCCGCTTCGCGATCCCGCTCGTCGACGCCGCGTCGTACCCGCGTTCGACCACCTCGGCACAGGCCGCGTCCAGGATCCGCTCGACCTGCCGGCTCGCCCGGTCCTGGGTCGGCGTCCGGCGCAGCGGATAGGCCCCCGAAGTCACCATTCACCCATTGTCCACGCTTCGAGGGACACCGTTGCCACCTCTTTGTGACAGATTGCCGACAGTTGGTCATGGGGCCTCCCGTCCTGGACTGAGGAGCGGAGGGAGCGAAGCGACCGGAGCGACGAGGGAAGGACGGGAGTCACAGCCCCATGACCCGCCGCGACGGAGTCGCGGCATCAGTAGGGCTCATGAGGAGGGGAACTTCGTATGCGCATCAACAAATCCGCTGTCGTCGGCCTCGCATCCGTCGCGCTGGCCGCCTCCGGGGTCGCCGGTACGGCGCTCACCCGGGAGAACTCCGCGTCCGCCGAGAACGGCTCGGGCCTGCGGTTCAACCAGGTCCAGATGATCGGGTCGCACAACTCGTACCACCGCGAGCTCAGCCCGGCCGAGCAGAAGGTCCAGCAGGCCCAGAACCCCGGTTCGGTCGACCTCTGGTACTCGCACGCGCCGATCACGCAGCAGCTCGCGGACCAGAACGTCCGCACGCTCGAACTCGACCTGCTTCCGGACCCGGCCGGCGGCCTGTACACGTACCCGCTGATCCGGAAGCTGACCGGGCAGGGGCCGCTCACCGACCCGGCGATGGCTCGTCCCGGGATCAAGGTCATGCACGTCCCGGACTTCGACTACAACACCACCTGCGACACGTTCGTCCTGTGCCTGCAGCAGGTGAAGTCGTGGTCCGACCAGCACCCGAACCACGTGCCGATCACGCTCAACCTCGAGCTCAAGCAGTCCGACCCGAAGGTGGTCGCGGCCGGCGGCGTCCAGTCGCCCCCGTGGGACGCCGCCAATCTGGAGGGTGTTGACCAAGAGATCCGGTCGGTGTTCTCCGAGAAGGAGTTGCTGACGCCGGACGATGTCCGCAAGCCCGGTCTGACGCTCGAGCAGTCGGTCCTGACCAAGGGCTGGCCGACGCTGGACGAGGCCCGCGGCCAGGTGCTGTTCTACTTCGACAACGGCGGCCCGGGCGCGATCCGCGACCTGTACCGGACCGGTCACCAGAACCTCGAGGGCCGGGCGGTCTTCACCCGGGGTCCCGAGGGCGAGCCGGACGCGGCGATCACGCAGGTGAACGACCCGCGGGGCGCGAACCAGGCGGAGATCCAGCGGCTGGTGTCGAAGGGCTACCTGATCCGGACCCGGTCGGACGAGCCGATGGCGACGATCCGCGACAAGGACTACACCCGGCTCGGGATCGCCTTGGCCAGCGGCGCGCAGGTCGTGACGACGGACTGGCCGGTCGCGGGCATGGCCGCGCGGTACGACAGCGACTTCGTCGCCGAGCTGCCCGGGCACACCGCCGTACGATGCAATCCTGTGACAGCACCGAAGTGGTGCCGTGGAGATGTCGTCGGAAGGTGATGTGCGGATGTCGGAGCATGTGGTTGACGTGAGCTGGAGCCGTGGTGAGCACGAGTTCACCTATGACACCTACGACCGCGACCACGAGTGGCGCTTCGACGGCGGCATCACGGTGCCGGGCTCGGCGAACCCGAAGTACCTGGGCAACCCGGGCCCGGTCGACCCGGAGGAGGCGTTCGTGGCGGCCCTGTCGTCCTGCCACATGCTGACGTTCCTGGCGATCGCGGCCCGGAAACGGATGGTGATCGACGCGTACGACGACCACGCGGTCGGCGTGATGGCGAAGAACGCGGACGGCCGGCTGGCGATCACCGAGGTGACACTGAACCCGAAGATCGTCTGGAACGGCGCCGAGCCGGACGCCGAGACGCTCGAGCGGATGCACCACCTGGCGCACCGGGAGTGCTTCATCGCGAACTCGGTGACCACCGAGATCACGCTGGCTACCAGCAAATGAAACCACCCGCCGACCGGCCTGAACCTCGCGCAAACGGTGTCAGGACGGTCGGCGGGTGGTGAGGTGCACCTCTGTGGCGGTGCACCGGTAACGGATCCGGGGGCGCCTCGCACTGGGGCGCCTCTGCGTTTGATGTGCGACTTCCGTGCGGTCTGGCTCGGTGGGCCAGACCGTCCGGGTGCGCCGCCCGGGTCCGTTCGTCCGGCTGGCGCCTCAGTGCTCGGCGGCGGCGTCGGTCCGGTCGTCTGTGGTCTGGGTGCTGTCGACAGCCAACAGGTCCTCGAGCTGGCGGACCTGCTCGGTGGCCATCGTGGTCATCAGTCGGTGGATCGTCATGCCAGTGAGACGCAGAGGGCCTGAAGGTATGACGGGAATCCGCGATGTGACCTGAGTCACTACTTCTCGTCGAGTCCGTCCAGCCGCAGGGGGACGAGCTTCCGGGCGTCGTTGTACGAGGTCCCGGTCAGTTCGAGCAGGTCGATGATCGTGGAGCGCAGCTGACCGAGGACGACGACCGCGGACAGTCCGATCGGCAGCGGCATCTCCGCCGTACGACGGCCCAGTTCGCCCAGCACGCGGTGCGCGGCGACGTCGGCGGCCGGTTCGAACAGGGACTCGCCGATCAGGCGGGTGCCGTCGGCCAGGCGTTCGAGCAGCGCCGGGTACTCGTCGGGCATCCGCTCGTCGCGCCACACCGACACCGCGCACCGGCGTACCAGGACCCGGGTGTTCCGGATCGCCCGGTCCAGCGGTACGACGAGATCGGCGATCTCCTGGACCCGCCCGCGGTGCCGGCGGCGGAACGGGGAGAGCCGGACGACCGCGACCCCTTCCTCGGCGGCGCTGCGCAGGTCGTCGAGCCGGGACTCGCTCGCGCGGGCCCGGCGGAGGGCGTCGGTGACGGCCTCCTCGTCGCGATCGCGCAGGCCGTCGGCGGTCTCGATCAGGATCTCGGCCAGCTCGTTCAGCACGCCTGACGCCTGTTGTCGAGGACGCCTGATGGCAGCGGCCGGCGCGATCGTGGCGGCCGCCAGCGCGACCAGCCCGCCGAGCGCCGCGTCCTGCCAGCGGCTGAAGCCGGCGCCGGGGTTGGGCAGCAGCGTGGTGACGATCGCGGCCTGGACGCCGGCCTGGGTGGTCATCAGGTTCCCGGCGCCGAGCAGTACGGCGACGCTCATCGCGAGCGCGATGACGAAGACGAGTTGGAGTACGCCGGTCCCGAAAACCTTCACGAACAGGTCGCCGACGCCGACCCCGACCGCCACCCCGACCATCACCTCGGCGACCCGGCGGAGACGCTGGCCGAAGCTGAAGCCGAGGCAGACCATCGCGGCGACCGGGGCGAAGAACGGCTGCTTGTGACCGACGACATACCGCGCGATCGCCCAGGCGACTCCGGCGGCGAGTGCGCACTGGGCGATGAAGAAGACCCGGCTGCGCCAGCGTTCGATCCGCCGGCGGATCGAGGCACGGGACCGCCGCGCGGCCTGCGGTGCGATGTCGTCGCGCAGCTCCCGCAACTGGTCCAACGTCAACCTGACCGGATCCACGCGCCCCATTCTGCGGGATGGGTGCGCCAGCTTGATTCATCGGCGCCTTGCGGTTCAGTGTTGCCTCATGACCGACAACAACCGTGAGGACTACGGCAGCTACTCCGTGGACGACGAGGATCAGCTGCAGGCGGAGGACACGCTCAACGACCGCGGCGTGGACGACCTGCTCGACGAGGGGTACTCGCCGCCGGAGAAGTGGTCCGCGGGCGAAGGCTTCGGCACGACGGCCGACGAGGCGCTCCAGGGCGAGACGCTGGACCAGCGGATCGCCCAGGAGGTCCCGGACGCCGACCCGTACGCCGAGGACGGTGAGGACGTCGGCGGCCCGCAGGTCGGCACCGAGCGCTCCGGCCGCCTGGTCGCCTCCGACGAGGGTGCACACAGCGACGACGACAGCGAGCTGTTCGCCGAGGACGTCGGCATCGACGGCGCCGCCGCCGGCGCCGAGGAAGCCGCCGTCCACGTGGTGGACGACGACGGGTTCGAACTCGAGGACGACGACGAGTCCGACCTCGAGAACTACCGCGACGTCGACCTGGGAGACGTCGGCGACCTGGAGGACTGACCTACCTGCGGGTGACGAGGATCTCGGCGCCGTGGCGGGGGACCAGGGTGACGTTCTTGGCCTGGGCCGGTTCGGGTTCGGGGTGCGGGGCCTGGAAGTTGTAGGCGCCGACGGCGGCGCGGAGGATCTCGGTGGCTTCCATCAGGGAGAATCCGGCGCCGATACACCGCCGGGCCCCGCCGCCGAACGGCATCCAGGTGCCGGGCGCGGGCGGATCGTCGGACAGGAAGCGTTGCGGGCGGAACTCCTGCGGCTGCGGGAAGTGTTCGGCGTCGCGGTGGACCAGGCCGATCGCGGCCATGATCGTCGTACCGCGGGGCAGCCGGTAGCCGGCGAGGTCGGTGGTCTCGGTGAGGCGCCGGCCGACCTGGTACACGACCGGATGCAGCCGCAGCGCTTCCTTGACGATCGCTTCGAGTTCGTCGTCGGAGCCGGTGTCGGCGGCGCGTTGACCGAACTCCAGATCGGCCGGCCGGCGCGCCAGTTCGTGGAAGGCCCACGCCAGCGCGGTCGCCGTCGTCTCGTGCCCGGCCAGTAGCAGCGTCACCAGCTGATCGCGCAGCTCCACGTCCGACCAGTTGCCCGCAGCAAGCAACCGCGAGAGTACGTCGTTGCGTCCGGCGAACGTCTCGCGGCGGGCGGCGATCTCGTCGTACAGGATCTCGTCGACCTGCTTCTGCGTGTCCAGGTAGGTCTTCCACGGCCGCACCCGGAGCAGCGGCGGGTAGAACCCACCGAGCATGATCACCGGCGACACCGACACGATCTTGTCCAGCAACGGGCGCAGCGTGTTCAGCCGGTCGGCGTCGGTGACGCCGAAGATCACCTGCAGGATGATTTCCAGCGTCAGGTTCCGCATCCGCTGGTGCACCTTGAACGGCTTCCCCACAGGCCATTTCGCCACTTCGGCCTGGGCGAGTTCGAGCACCATCGCGGCGTACCCGCGCAAGGCCGCGCCGGAGAACGCGGGCATCAGCTGCTTCCGCATCCGCACGTGGTCCTCGTCGTCGAGCAGCAGCAACGAGTGCGAACCCATGATCGGCTCCAGCACCATGTTCCCCTCGCCGGCGTGCATCACCGACGGCGGGCTGCCGAACACCTCCCGGATGTGATCGGGGCGACTCAGTACGACGCACACCCGACTCGACGGCACGAGGCGGATCGTGAACACGTCGCCGTACTTGTCCCGCATCCGCGGGAAGAACGTCCTGCGGTGACTCGCGAACAGCACAGTCTGCGCGAGGGTCGGCAGCTTCGGCCCGGGCGGCAGCGTGCGGGCCGTCTGACGGTCGAGCGTCCGGGAACCGAGCAACGGGGTCCGGGCCATGCCACCTCCACCGATCGAGCCTGTTCTTCCACGCTACGTCAGTCGGGTGAACACCCGGCGGCGGAAAGACGAAGGCCCGCCCGAGGGGGTTCGGGCGGGCCTTCAGGGGTGCTGTGTCAGGAGCGCTTGAAGCGGAGGGTGAGGATCTGGAAGGGACGGAGTTCGAAGGTGACTCCGTTGTCCTTCAGGTCCCGGTCCGCGAGGTGTCGCTCGAGCAGGTCGACCTCGGTCACCGACGCCGCCGCGAAGGACGGCGTGACGGTGGCACGGGAGCGACCGCCGCTGGACTCGTAGAGCCGGACGACCACGTCGCCGGACTCGTCGTCGGCCAGCTTGAGCGCCTCGACGATCACGTTGTCGTTGTCCACGGCAAGGATCGGGCCGACGCCTTCGGCGCCGGTGACGACGCGTTCGGGGAGGTTGATCCAGTAGCCCTCCTTGATCGCCTCCGGGATCCCGGCGCCGACCACGAGCGCGTGGTTCACGGTGTGCACGCCCTGGTCGGTCTTCGGGTCGGGGAACCGCGGCGCCCGGATCAGCGAGGTGCGGATGGTGGTCGTCGTACCGCCGTCCTCCCGCGCGGTCCGGTTGATGTCGTGGCCGTACGTCGAGTCGTTGACCACGGCGACGCCGTACCCCGGCTCGCCGACGTGCACCCAGCGGTGCGCCGCGATCTCGAACTTCGCCGCGTCCCACGAGGTGTTCTGGTGGGTCGGCCGGAAGATGTGCCCGAACTGTGTCTCGGACGCCGAGCGGTCCGCGTGCACGTCGACCGGGTACGCCGCCTTGAGGAACTTCTCCGCCTCGTGCCAGTCCATCTCGGTCTCGATGTCGACCCGCTTCACGCCTGGGCGGACCCGCAGCGTCTGGGTCACCGTGGACCGGTTGAAGGACCGCTTCACGACCACGGTCGCGACGCCGTCGACGGTGCTGAAGTCGACGCTGTCGACCTCGGTGACGTCCCGGACGTTGTTCTTGTAGAACGAGTCGACGTCCCACGCGTCCCAGTGGTTCGGGGTGTCCACGTGCAGCTGCAGAAGGTTGCCCACGGCACCCGGCGCGATGACCTCGCGGTGCTCCTCGAGGTCGTACAGCGAGGTGATCAGCCCACGCTCGTCGATCGTGACCCGGATGACGCCGTTGTCCAGTACGCCGTTCTCGACGGTGACGGCCTGACCTTCGCCGGCCGCGATGCCCGCACCGAGCCCGGCCACGCCATTGCGCGTGTGCGGCGCGGCGTTGAAGACGATCTGCGCGGAGCCTTCGCCGGCCAGCGCCTGCTGCGCCTTGGCGATGATCGCGTTCAGCTCCTCGGCGACCCGCGCGTACGTCGCCTCCGCCTCGCGGTGCACCCACGAGATCGAGGAGCCCGGCAGGATGTCGTGGAACTGGTGCAGCAGCGCGACCTTCCACAGCCGGTCGAGGTCCTCGTACGGGTACGTGTCGAGCTTGCCCGCGACGACGGCCGCCGTGCTCCACAGCTCGGCCTCGCGGAGCAGGTGCTCGCTGCGCCGGTTGCCCTGCTTGGTCTTCGCCTGCGACGTGTACGTCGCCCGGTGGATCTCCAGGTAGAGCTCACCGGACCAGACCGGAGCATGCTCGCGGTACTCGTCCTCGGCGGCGGCGAAGAACTCGGTCGGCGACTCGATGGTCACCTTCGGCGAGGACTCCAGGTTCGCCACCCGGCGCGCGGTCGCGACGAACTCGCGGGTGGGGCCGCCACCGCCGTCGCCGTACCCGAACGGAACCAGCGACCGGGTCGCGGCGCCGTTCTCCTGGAAGTTCCGCTGCGCGTGCGCGAGCTCACGGCCGGACAGGTCCGAGTTGTACGTGTCGATCGGCGGGAAGTGGGTGAACACCCGGGTCCCGTCGAGGCCCTCCCACCAGAAGGTGTGGTGCGGGAACTTGTTCTCCTTGTTCCAGGAGATCTTCTGGGTCAGGAACCACTTCGATCCGGACAGCTTCACCAGCTGCGGCAGCGCCGCGGTGTAGCCGAACGAGTCCGGCAGCCAGACCTCCTGGGTGTCGATCCCGTACTCGTCCAGGAAGAACCGCTTGCCGTGCACGAACTGCCGGGCCAGCGCCTCGCTGCCGGGCAGATTGGTGTCGGACTCGACCCACATGCCGCCCACCGGAACGATGGTGCCCTCGGCAACGGCCTTCTTCAGCCGCTCCCAGACCTCCGGGTAGTTGTCCTTCACCCAGGCGTGCTGCTGGGCCTGCGAGAACGCGAAGACCAGCTCCGGGTACTCCTCGGCCAGAGTGGCAACGTTGGACACCGTCCGGGCCACCTTGCGGCGGGTCTCCCGGAGCGGCCAGAGCCAGGCGGAGTCGATGTGCGCGTGCCCGACCGCGGACAGCTGGTGCGCGCTCGCGTGCGCCGGCCGGCTCAGGACGTCGGTCAGCTGGGCGCGGGCGTCCGCGGCGGTGCCGGCCACGTTCTCGTAGTCGAGCGCGTCCAGCGAACGGCTGAGCGCCCGCAGGATCTCCTTGCGGCGCGGGTCCTGCAGCGACAGCTCACGCTGCAGGCTGTCGAGCGCCTCGAGGTCCAGGATCAGGTCCCACACCTCGGCGTTGAACACGGCCAGGTCGGCGCGGGTGAGCTGGTAGATCGGAGTCTCACCGAGCTTGGCGCCGATGTCGACCTTCGCGTAGGCGTTGTCGAGCGGGATCTCCGGGTTGGCGGCGCCCTCGACGTAGAACTCGATCCGGTCGCCCGGCGATGCCGCCGTACCGTCCGGGCCGAGGATCGACAGCGGGGCGTAGGTCTGCCGCGGGTGCAGGCCCTTCAGCGGCCGGCCGGAGGTGGTGTGCACCAGGCCCTCCGCGGAGAAGCCGGGGCCGCCGCTGAAGCCGAGGTCGATGACCGCCTCGATCTCGCTGCCGGCCCACTCGGCCGGCACCTGACCGCTGAACTTGAACCACGCGGTGCCCCAGGCGGGACCCCACGGCAGCCCGATCTCGGCCGGCTCGTAGGTCTGGGCCAGCGCCTCGGCGGGGGACACCGGCTCACCGGGTGCGTGCCACACCTCGATGTCCAGCGGGACCGCCGCGCCGTAGATCGCGGGGCGGAGCCGCTCCCGCAGGGCGCGCTTCAGCCGCTCCTCGATGAGTTGACGGTCGTCGTGCACGAAATCAGCCTCCGGGAAAGGATCCTCACGCGGCCGACCGGGCCGCACCGATGACAACGCTGTCACACCGACCCCGGATGCGTCCAGACGCAGTTTGTCTCTTGCTGTGTGAATCTCTGTGAGTAGCGGTTGGATTGCAGGGCGCCGACACGGCTACCCCCGAGGCCTCATTGTTGTCTAGGTTGTCCTGCATGGATCGCCCCCGCCTGCTGTCCCCCTCCCGGCCGACCGGTCTGACGCGGCGCAGCGTGCTCGGCCTCGGTGCCGCCGCGGCGTCCGGACTGCTGCTGCCCGGCTGCTCGCGCGGCCGCGCGGACGAGCCGGCGCCGTCGGAGGCCGCGGTGTTCTCGACCGGGAACCTGAACGGCGTCTACAACAAGTTCGGGACGGCGCTGTGCGCACTGGTCAGCGAGGTCACCGGCATGGAGCTGAAGCCGATCGTCAGCGACGGGTCGGTGGACAACCTGAACAAGGTGGCAGGCCGCAAGGCCGACCTCGGATTCTGTACGTCGGACTCCGCGCTCGCGGCGTACGAGGGCACCGGTGACTTCAGCACCGGCCCGCTGCGGTTCACCGCGCTCGCCCGCGTCTACGACAACTACGTGCACGTCGTCGTACCGATGGCATCGAAGGCGTCGAAGCTCGACGACCTGTTCCCGAGCAAGGCCGACCCGAACCGGAAGATGGTCGTCGGCGTCGGTCCGAAGGACTCCGGGACCGAGATCGTCGCGAACATGATCCTGAACAGGGCCAAGGCCGAGCTGATCCAGAAGAACCCGGAGCTGGACCCGAACAAGGTCGACGTGATCCGGAAGAACCTGACCCTCGAGGAGATGGTGGCAGCGGTGCAACCCCGCGGCACCGCCACCAGGGGTTCGATCGACGCGTTCTTCTGGAGCGGTGGCGTCCCGACCGATCCGATCGCCAAGCTGCAAGGGACCATCGGGTTCCGGCTGCTGGACATCAGCGCGGTCGCGGAGTCGATCGCACTGAAGGAGTTCGGCGGTTTCCTGGTGTCCGCGATCCCGCCGTCGCAGTACGGGCTGGCCAGCTCGGTGCCGACGCTGGCGGTCCCGAACTACCTGATCGCGAAGCAGAACCTGTCGGACTCGTGGGCGTGGTGGACGCTCAATACCCTGTTCCGCCGGCAGAACGACCTGATCAAGGGCACCCCGTCACCCGGAGCCAGCCCGGGGACCGGCGGCCACCCCGAGGCCGGCGCGCTGGACCCCCGCTCGGCGATCGCGACCATGCCCGTCCCGCTGCATCCCGCCGCGGAGCGCTGGTACCGCCAGAATCACATCTGAGCGGTACTGGAGCGGTACTGCTCAGGCGTCGTAGTCGTCGATCAGCGGGACGCGGACCTCGATCACGAGGCCGCCGCCGATCGGCGGCCGGGCGACCACACGGCCGCCGACCCTGGCCGCCTCGGAGCGCACGATCGCCAGGCCGAGACCGGTACCCGGCATCTCCCGGTGGTGCGCGCTGCGCCAGAACCGCTCGCCGACCTTCTTCAGGTCCCGCGATCCGAGCCCCAGGCCGTGGTCGCGCACCGACAGCACCACCTCGGTGCCGTCCCGGGTGACCGAGACCTCCACCGGCGGTGCGCCGTACTTCGACGCGTTGTCGAGCAGTACGTCGAGGATGTCGTCGACCTCGAGCTCCGGCGCGACCCCGCCCGGGACCATCTCGCCGATGATCAGCTCCAGGTCGTCGGCGGAGTACACGGCCTTCCAGCCGACCAGCCGCTCCTTCACCGCCTGGGCCAGGTCCAGCGGCTCTTCGTTGCCCTCGGCATCCGCCGACGGGCGGTCGGAGCCGGCCAGCCGGGACAGCCGCTGGACGATCCGGCCGAGCCGGTCGATGTCGCTGAGCGCGAACCGCGCGGTCGGCGAAAGCCGGGACAGGCCCTCGATGTGGATCCGGGCCGACGTCAGCGGCGTCCGCAGCTGGTGCGACGCGTCGGCGACGAACTCGCGCTCACGCTGCCGGGCCTGGTGCAGGCTCAGCGCCATCGAGTTGAAGCTGTCGCCCAGCCGGCGGAGCTCCGGTGCACGACCGTCGGTCGAGACCCGGGTGTCGAGCGCGCCGCGGGTGATCTGGTGGGTGGCGTTGTCGAGGTCCTGCAGCGGCCGCAGCACCCAGCGGGTGATCGGCCGGACGATACCGATGATGATCGCGCCGATGCTGATCAGCAGGCCGCCGAGGAGCAGCAGCAGGCCGCGCTGCACCTGGTCACGGGCCTTGTCCGTCGGCACCCGCAGCACGGCGGCGCCGAGCACACTGCCGTTGTTGACGACCGGGCGGGACACGATCATCTCGCCGGCGGCCCACGGCCACAGCGCCGGCGGCTCGGGTGGGAGACGGCCCGCCAGCGTGCTGTGCAGGGCGGTCGCGATGTCTTCTTCCTTCACGTCCACACCGGACACCGACGTGGCGACGACGCGGGAGTCGACGTCGACGACGAAGACCGGGGTGTCGTAGAGCTCCTGGTACCGGACCGCGAGCTCACGCAGGTTCGCGATGTCGCCGGTCTGCAACGGGGACTCGGCCATCGCGGCGAACCAGTCCGCGTCGTTGCTGCGGGACAGGAAGAGCGTGCGTGAGTTGCTTGTGGCGATGAAGTTCGCCAGCGGGATCACGGCGACGATCGCCAGGGCGACGACCATCGGGACGAGGGACTGCAGCAGTCGACGGCGCAACGGTCAGTCCGAACCGAGGCGGTAGCCGACGCCGCGGATGGTCTGCACCAGTTCGGGCCGGCCGAGCTTTGCGCGCAGGCTGGCGACGTGCACGTCCATGGTGCGCGACGACGCCTCGAAGACCGACTGCCAGGCGTACAGCGCGACCTGTTCACGGGGAACCACCCGGCCGTGGTGCGCGGCCAGCACTGCGAGCACGTCGAACTCCTTGCGGGTCAGACTGATGGGCTTGTCCGCCACCTGAACCGTCCGGGCCTCGATGTCCACGGTCAGGTCGCCGACGGTCACCCGGGGGCGGGGCTGCAGGAGGCCGGTACGACGAAGTACAGCATCGATGCGGGCCAGCAGCTCGGAAATCGCGAACGGTTTCACCACGTAGTCGTCGGCGCCGCTGCGCAGGCCGCGCACCCGGTCGGCCGCCTCGCCGCGCGCGGTCACCGCGATCACCGGTACGTCGGACACCGTCCGGATCTGCCGGCACACGTTGATACCGTCCCCGTCCGGCAGCCCGAGGTCCAGCAGCACCAGGTCGCCGGGATCCGCCGCCAAGGCGTCCGCGGCCGTGCGGACATGCGTCACCATCAGGCCGTACCGCCGCAATGCGGGTATCAGGGCATTGGCGATATCGAGATCGTCCTCGACCAGCAGAATCCGGACCGCGCCACTCATGCGGTGATCGTAGGCCAGGTCACGGCCCGATGTGTCAGATCTTGGTAAAGACGTAATCACGCGACTCCACGCAGTGTTCGGCAACATTAGCCTTCCGGACACAGGAGGGAACCGGTAGATGACTGTCGGTGTTGGCAGCGGGGGTGGCGTGACCGTGCCCTCTGAGGAAGAACTGGCCGAGTACGAGCAGGAACGGCCCGCTCGGCGGCTTCGGCCTGCCCTGGGCCGGGTGATTTCGGTCTGGTGCGCAATCATCAGCGTCGGCGTGCTCGTGCAGGTGTTCGCTCCATTACCACAGGGCACGCAGTTCTACCTGGTGATCTTTCTCGCAGCGATTCTGCCGATCACGTTGCTGTGTTACCGCGGTTTTCGAGTGCCTGCGTTCATCAATCCGTTCAAGGCGCGCTCGCACGACGACCCGGGCATGGCGGACTGGATCCTGGCCCTCGTCGCGCTGGCCGTGTGTGTCTATCCGCTCTTCGATTTCGACGGGTACCTCGAGCGCCGGCAGGCTCCTTCCGCGCTGGACGTGGCGGCCGGGGCTGTGTTGCTGATCCTGTTGCTCGAAGCGTGCCGTCGTACGACTGGCTGGGTGCTTCCGGCGTTCAGCCTGGTCTTCATCGCCTACGCGTACTACGGCGGCTACCTGCCCTACACCTGGTCGCTGTCACACCAGGGCTTCAACTTCGACGCGATCATCGCGCAGTTCACGATGGGTACGGCGGGGTTCTACGGGACGCCGTTGACGGTCGCCGCGTCGTACATCGTGCTCTTCACCATCTACGGCGCGGTGCTCGACTACTCGGGTGCGGGCAAGTTCTTCATCGACCTGTCGTTCGCCGTCTTCAAACGCAGCCGGACGGCGCCCGGCCGCACGGTCACGATGGCAGGCTTCCTGCTCGGCACCGTCTCGGGTTCCGGTACGGCGACCGCGGTGTCGCTCGGCACCGTGTCCTGGCCGATCCTGCGCCGGGCCGGGTACCCGGCCGAACCGGCAGGCGGAATGCTCGCCGCGTCAGGGATCGGCGCGATCCTGTCCCCGCCCACCCTCGGCGCGGCCGCGTTCATCATCGCGGAGTTCCTGCAGGTCTCGTACCTGAAGGTCCTCGGGTTCGCCGTGATCCCGACCCTGCTGTACTACCTGGGCATCCTGCTCGCGATCGAGATCGACGCCCGCAAGCACAAGACGTCGGCGGCGGAGACCTCTCAGGACTCCGCGCTGCGGTTGCTGCTGCGGTTCGGGTACCACTTCCTGTCGTTGTTCGTGATCATCGCCTTCATGGCGGTCGACGTACCGCCGTTCAAGGCCGTGGTCTACGCGGTGATCATCCAGTTCGGGTTGTCGTTCCTGGACCGTGAGCACCGGTTGACCGGGAAGCCGCTGTTCAAGGCGCTTGCCCAGGGCACCCGTTCGGTGCTGCCGGTGGCGGCGACCTGCGCGACCGCGGGCGTGATCGTCGCGGTCACCACGCAGACCGGTCTCGGACTGAACCTGGCGGAGATCATCGTCGACGCGGCGCGCGGGCTGACCGACAACCACACGGTGGTGCTGATCCTGACCGTGCTGCTGTCCGGGTTCGCCGTCCTGATCCTCGGACTCGCGGTGCCGGTGACCGCCTCGTTCATCATCGCGGCGGTGATCATCGCGCCGGCGTTGATCAACCTCGGCGTGACGCGGCCCGAGGCGTACATGTTCATCTTCTACTACGCCGTACTGTCCGAGGTCTCGCCGCCGACCGCGCTGGCCGCGGTGGCGACCTCCGCGATCACCGGCGGCAAGGTGATACCGACCATGTGGCAGGCGTGGAAGTACACGCTGCCGGCGTTCCTGGTGCCGTTCGCGTTCGTGCTCACCGACAACGGCGCGCATCTGCTCGGGCAGGGCTCGTTCGTCGGCATGGTGTGGACCACGGTGGTGTCGATGCTGGCCGTTGCAGCGCTCGCCGTCGTGACCGGCGGCTGGGTGTTCGTCCGGGCGACCTGGCTCGAGCGGGCGATCTGCGTACCGGCCGCCGCACTGCTGCTCTACCTCGCGCCCGTAACCATCACGGCCGGAATCTGTTTGCTACTTGTTGCCGTCGTCATCAATCTGGTCCGGCGGCAACGCCAGACCTCTGCCGAGGAAGGAACCCTTGCCTCATGAGACTCCGAACTGTTGCTGTGGCACTGGTCGCCGTGGTGTCGCTGGCGGCCTGCGGCGGTCAGCGGGAACCGTCCGGCTCCGGAACGGGATCCGGCGGCCGGCTGACGATTGCCACCGGCAACACGACGGGGGTGTACTACCAGCTCGGTGGTGCGCTGGCCTCGGTGATCTCGCAGAAGATGTCCGGCTACCGCGCGACGGCCAGCGAGACCGGCGCCTCGGTGCAGAACATCCAGGGCCTCGTCGGCGGGAACTACGACATCGCGTTCTCGCTCGGTGACTCCGCGGCGGACGCCGTGAACGGCGTGAACAGCTTCAAGACCAAGCAGGACGTGGTCGCGCTCACCCGGCTGTACAACAACTACACGCAGGTCGCCGTACGGACGTCCGCGGGAATCAACTCGATCGCGGACCTGAAGGGCAAGCGGGTCTCCACCGGTTCGCCGAACTCCGGCACCGAGGTGATCGCCCGCCGGCTGATCGAGGCGGCCGGCCTCAACCCGGCCAGTGACGTCACCGCGCAGCGGCTCGGGCTGCCGGAGTCGGTGGACGCGATGAAGTCCGGGTCGATCGACGCTCTGGTCTGGTCCGGTGGACTGCCGACCGGCGGCATCACCGACCTGTTCACCAGCATGGGCAAGGGCGTCAAGCTCTTGCCGATCGCGGATCTGCTGCCGAAGATGCAGGAGAAGTACGGCTCGATCTACTCCCAGGCACCGATCCCGGCAGCGACGTACAAGCAGCCGGCCGACGTGGCGACGATCATCGTGCCGAACGTGCTGCTGGTCCGCAAGGACATGAAGGACGAGCTCGCGGAGCAGCTCACGAAGGTTGTCTACGACAACATGGATGCGCTGGTCGCGGTGAACGCGGCCGCCAAGGGCATCAAGCTCGAGAACGCCGACAAGACCGACCCGGTGCCCCTGCACCCCGGCGCGAAGAAGGCGATCGACAGCCTCAAATGACTACGTGCTGGGTACCGGTAGATGTTGCGGTGACCTAGTTCACAGACCGTCCTCCCCCGCACACCAGGCGCAGCGGGGGAGGACGCAGGGCCCCGGATCCGCACACCAGGCGCAGCGGCGACGGGACCCCACGCCAGCTCCCACAACCAGGCGCAGTGAGAGCCGGCAGACCGGGCCCGGCCTCGGCGGAGGCATCCGCCGGGGCCGGGCCTCTGTCGTCTAGCGGGGTTCTTCCTCCTCCGGCATCGGGGTGCCGTAGAGGTAGTGGGAGAGCGCGGAGTCACGCTTCGGGTGCGCGTGGTACTTGGTCGGTACAACGCGTCCTTCGGCACTGTCCCAAGCGGTGTCCGCCATCCGCCACATACGGTGCGCCAGCCGACCGGTCATGCCGGTGTGCGGTGAGTACGGGTGCGCCCGGGTCGGCGCCACCTCCTCCGCCTCCAGCAGGTCCTCGGTCAGCGTGTTCACGTCCGGGTCGTCGAGCTGCTCCGAGATCTGCCGGCTGTACGTCGCTTCCATGGTCTCGTGCTCGTCGAGCAGCCGGTCGATCTGCTGCCACAGGTCGCGGTGGTGAAGATCCACGAAGCGGCTGTCGCCGTACTGCCGTCCTTTGAGGAAGCGCAGCGAACGTTCCAGTTCCTTCGCGTTCCCGACGTACCTGGTGACCAGGTCGTCCCCGTCGGGCAGCTTACGGACATGCGGGAGGAGTACGTCCTCCGCCGCGGCCAGATGCTGGGCAGCGATCGCGTAGAACCAGTCCGTCTGATGCCGGTGCTCAGGGTGCGCAGCGTCGCGGTGATGAGCCGGCTCGGCCAGCTCCCGAATCCGGGCGTGTTCGTAGGTCAGGGCCATTTCGAGCGTCGAAGCGGTCATGGCAACCACCTCCAGAAGGTCTCCTTCCAGCGTGTGCCCATCCCACCCGATCCGCAACCGTCCCACCCCGCTCCGTAACCGACCCGTCCGCAATCCGTGAGCCACCCCGTCCAGGTTCCGGGTCGCGTAGGTTGACCCGGTGCTCGCGACCCCGCTCCTGCTGGCCACACTCCTGTACCCCGGCTCCGCCGCGTCGGCCGGCGACATCACGCCCGACATCCTGGCTGGACGCAATGTCACGCTCAGCGGCGACGCCGTCGTCACGCTTCCGCCCGGAACGACGACGTACGGCGGAGTGATCAGCGGCGAGGGCACGCTGCGGATCACCGGACACGGCACCCTCGTCCTCACCAAGGACAGCGACTTCACGCTGCCCAAAACTCGTCAGCGGCAGAGCGTCAGCATCCTGGGCGGCAATCACCCGTACGTCGTCGTCCGCACCCCGGATCCACCGTCGGTGATCGTCGATCGCGGTGCCACCCTTCAGTACGGGAACGGCGGCGGCGCCGGGCTGATCGGGCGGTTCCCGTACAACACGCCCGGCTACCAGCTCAACCAGGACAACGTCGAGGTGAACGGCACTCTCCGGCTCTCGCTGACCCGGACCTTCAATCTCGGCACGATCAGCGGCTCCGGCCTGGTCACCCAGCCGCGCTTCCTGTGGGGCACGCTCGATCTGGTCGGCACTCAGCCGTTCTCGGGAGTGATCGACAACGGGACCGGGACGGCCGCCGGCAAGCCTGAGTCCGCGGTCGCATTGCCCAACGCTCGCGCGATCCTCAACCAGGGGACCTGGACGATCGACACGCCGTTGGACCAGACCGTCGTACTGCGGCAGAAGTTCTACCAGCGTGAGTACGGCAGCGACATCAACGTGCAGTCGCGCCCAGGGAGCAAGGTCGTGCTCACCGGTCAGTACAGCTACTCCGACCGAGGCGGCGACACCGACCCGTCGCTGAGCGACCCGGCGCTCAACTGGCGGAAGGTCCCGCACGATCGCAACAAGCGCGGGACCAACATCAAGGGCGCCAACGTGCAATGGGGCGACGGCACGACTCATCAGATCTTCATGCCGGGTACGGCGGACACGGTCTACATCAACCTGCTGGCGGCACGGGCCCGTTCGAAGCTCACCTTCGCGTACGACGGGCCGGTGACGCTGGGTGCGCCGATCGGCGGTGGTGTCTTCCACGACACGCTCAAGGCGCCGGGTGCGGGCGACATCGTGATCAAGGGTGTGCCGGGCAACGATGTGACCTTCGCGGCGAACCAGTACTACGACGGCTCGACGACGATCGAACGCGGCGCCGTACTCCGGCTCGGTGGTGCGCAGGGCGACGGAAGCCTGCTGACGAAGGCAGAGCTGTTCAAGGTCGTCAACGACGGTTCACTGATCGTGGGGAACTCCCGGGAGACGATCTCACTGTCGAAGATCAGCGGAAGCGGTTCGTTCACCCAGGCCGGCGCTGCCACGACCCAGCTGACCGGTCACCTGTCCTACACAGGCGCGACCACGATCTCCCGAGGCACTCTGGTTCTGACCGCCGGGACCTTGCGCTCGAGCAGCGCCGTCGCGCTCACCCGCGCCGGGGCTCGGCTGGGCCTGACCACAGCCGGAGACCAGACGCTTCGCAATCTCACAACGGTCGCCGGTACGGCGATCACGTCCGGCAGGCGGGCGGTCGTGACGCTGGCAGGAAAGTCAACGCTCGCAGGTGATGTCCAGGGCGGCAAGCTGGTGAACACCGGCGTGCTCGGTGGTTCGTTCACCGTGAATGGGGATTTCGCGCAGAGCTCAGGTGGCCGGTTGATCGCCAGTGGGAAGCCGGTGAAGGTCGCCGGCGCGGTGTCACTCGCCGGGGCCTTGCAGTTGGCCAGGGCGGGGATTGGTGCGGGTTCTCAGATCACTCTGATCGACAATGCCGGCTCGGGCCCTGTGACCGGTGCCTTCGCGGGATTGGCCGAAGGCACGGCGGTGACGGTGGGCGGGAAGAGGTACGCCGTCACCTACCGGGGTGGCGACGGCAACGACGTGACCCTGACTGCGGTTCAGGCTGCGGCTGCGAGACCTTCGGCGGCGGCCAACGAACCGCCCGTGGCAACCAAAGCTGCCACGGGCGCTTCGTCATACTGGCGTCCAGCTGGTCTTGGTGGGGCGGCCGTGCTGGTAGCAGTACTGGGGATGATGCTGGTACGACGGCTCAGGCGTCGGAGCTCCGCTTCCAGAGGTTGATACCGGCCTCGACGGCGTCCTTGTCGATGGCGTCGAGCTCTTCCTGGCTGAACGTGAGGTTGCGGACCGTGGCGAGGTTGTCCTCGAGCTGTGCGACGCTGGAGGCGCCGATCAGCGCGCTGGTGACGCGGTCGTCGCGGAGGGTCCACGCGAGCGCGAGTTGGGCGACGGACTGACCGCGCTCCTTGGCGATCTCGCTCAGCGCTCGGACGTGCTTGAGCGTTTCCTCGGTCAGCGAGTCCGGGTTGAGGGACTTGCCCTGCGCCGCGCGCGAGTCGGACGGGATGCCGCCCAGGTACCGGTCGGTGAGCACGCCCTGCGCCAGCGGCGAGAACGCGATCACGCCGACCCCGAGCTCACCGACGGCGTCCAGCAGGTCCTCCTCGATCCACCGGTTCAGCATCGAGTACGACGGCTGGTGGATGAGCAGCGGCGTACCGAGCTCCTGCAGGATCCTCGCCGCCTCCCGGGTCCGGTCGGCCGAGTACGACGAGATGCCGGCGTACAGCGCCTTGCCCGAGCGGACGGCGGCGTCGAGCGCGCCCATCGTTTCCTCGAGCGGTGTGTCCGGGTCGAACCGGTGTGAGTAGAAGATGTCGACGTAGTCCAGGCCCATCCGGCTCAGCGACTGGTCGAGCGAGGCGAGCAGGTACTTCCGCGAGCCGCCGCCCTGACCGTACGGCCCCGGCCACATGTCGTACCCGGCCTTGGTCGAGATGATCAGCTCGTCGCGGTACCGCTTGAAGTCCCGCGCGAAGTGCGTCCCGAAGTTGGTCTCGGCCGACCCGTACGGCGGGCCGTAGTTGTTCGCCAGGTCGAAGTGCGTGACGCCGAGGTCGAACGCCCGCCGCAGGATGTCCCGCTGCGTCGTGAACGGCTTGTCGTCGCCGAAGTTGTGCCACAGCCCGAGCGAGATCGCCGGGAGTTGCAGTCCACTCCGGCCCGTCCGCCGGTAGGTCATCTGATCGTCGTACCGGCTCGCAGCCGCCTCGTAGTCAGTCACGGAACCCCAGTCTGCCTCATGTCACAACAAGTGCAAACCCCCTTGTTTTCAAGCAGAAACCGCATCACTGACACCAAGAACCCCGCCTTCTGACTGGTCGCGACTGTTTGAGAAGGAGCGGCCGGCGGGCTGACGGCGGAGGCTGCAAGGATGCGGCTATGGAACAGATATTGAGTCGGCCGGAAGCGTCGGAGGCGATCCAGGACTCTGGGTGGCGCTTCTTGCTGGGCACTTTGCGAACCTCGGTCCCGGTCGGGTCGTTGGCTCGGGCGATCGGCTTGGCCGCGGACGCTGTCGCGGTGTGCGGCGACGACGCCGACGGGCACCTTCGGGTCGATGCCCGCCCCGATCGGGTCGTGTTCACTCTGCAGTCGTTGCAGCACGCAGCGGTCACCACCCGGGATGTCGAACTCGCGCTTCGGATCTCCGCCACCGCGGACAGGTCCGGGTTTCTGACGGAACCCGAAATCGGAACGGCGGCACCACGATCCGTCCAGCTTCTGGAGATCGCTATTGATGCCCTGGACATCGCCGGGATTCGGCCGTTCTGGAAGGCAGTGCTGGGCTACACCGGTGAGGCGGGTGCCGAGGGACCGGAGGATCCGCTCGTCGACCCGGTCGGGCAGGGCCCGGCCATCTGGTTCCAGCAGATGGACGAGCCGCGCCCGCAGCGCAATCGCATCCACTTCGACATCTGCGTTCCGCACGACGAGGCACCGCGGCGCATCGAGACCGCACTGGCGGCCGGGGGCCGGCTTGTATCCGCGACGCGTGCCCCCGCTTTCTGGGTGCTTGCCGACCTGGAGGGGAACGAAGCCTGTGTGACCACCTGGCAGGGCCGAGACGGCTGAACTTGCTTCCACCTGCTAGTCACAGCCGTTGCCCTAGGTGAGTCCGGACCAGGGTGCCGGGGGAGAGGTGGTGAAGAAGTGCAGGATGTTGAGCAAGCGGCTGGTGGTGGGCGCGGTCCAGTGGCGTTGGCCGGGCCAAGGGGCGGCGGGGAGTTTGGCGAGGGCCCAGAAGAGGTGGAACCAGAGGACGGCTGCGGCGAACTCCTCCTCGGACTCTGGTGAGTGGGCGTGTCGGAGATAGTCCGGGAGGAGCGCGGCGACCTGGGTCAACGGGAGCTTCGCGAAGTCCATGGCCGGTGGCGCCCAGGCTGCGTCGCCCCAGTCGATGAGCGCGCGGAGGTCTCCGTCCGGACCGGCGAGAAGGTTGTGAGCGGCAACATCTCCGTGGATCAGCACATTCGGCCGGCTCCCGTCGATGTGCTCCGCCAGCCGCGTGAACCACCCGGTCAGCCAACTCGCTGTCCCCGGATCGACGTACCCGCGCTCAGCAAGCTCGTCGATCGTCCGCCACGGATCCCCCCACCCATCCTCAACCACCCCCAAGAGCCCCACCCCCACCAGTCCACCCCCCGCCCCGCCCGACTCTGCACAGCCCGACCCCGCGCAGCCCGACGCCGCGTGGCTCGACTCCGCGCCGACGGGCTCGGCGCCGCTCGACTCCGCGCCGCTCGATACCGCACCGGCGGGCTCTGCGCGGCCCGACTCTGCGCGGCTCGACTCCGCGCTGCGCGACTCCGCACGTGCGGGCTCTGCGCCGCCCGACTCTGGGCCCGCGGACTCTGCGCTGGCCGGCTTCGCGCGGTTTGGTGTGGATTCTGGGGCCCGTTTGAGTTGGTGGAGGCGGGCTAGTTGTTCGGCGAGGGCCGTGGGGAGTTCGGTGGGCTCGGTGCCGTGTACTCGCTCCATCACCGCGTACGGCGCAGCGATCAGGCGGCGGCTGTCGTCGTACTCCACGATCGCGGGTGTCAGCACCCCGACGGACCGAGCAGCCGGCACGACGTGCGTCTCCTTCAGCAGATCGGCCTCGTACCCGGGTCGGCACACCCGCAGGAACAGCTCGTCCCCGAGCACGAAGCCCCGGTTGGCCACCCCGCCGGCGACCTCCTTCAGCTCACCGGGGCCGACGCCGTGCCGCCGCGCCACAGCAGCCACCTGGTCCAGGAAGTCGAGCTCCGCAGCCAATCCACATCTCCGTCGTCCGCGCGAACCGCCGCCCACATCCGCGAGGCGGGGTACGGCGGCATCCACCGAGTTTGATGTACTGCGGGCGTGCGTGTCGATGTGAATCCGGAGACCGTCGGGCGGCGGGAGTTCTATGCGCTGCTGAACTCCGTGGTCGTGCCGCGCCCGATCGCGTGGGTGTCGAGCCGATCCGCCGAGGGCGTGCTGAACCTGGCGCCGCACTCGTTCTTCACCGTCTCGTCCGTGCAGCCGCCGATGGTGCAGTTCACCTCGGTGGGGCGCAAGGACAGCCTGAACAACGTCGAGGCGACCGGCGAGTTCGTGGTGAACTTCGCCGCCGAGCCGCTCTACGAACAGGTGAACGCCTCCGGGACGAACTTCCCGGCGGAAGTCTCCGAGTTCGAGGCGATCGGGGTGACGACCGAGCCGTCCCGGACGGTCGCCGTACCGCGGGTCGCGGAGTCGCCGGTGGCGATCGAGTGCACGCTGCACACCACCCTCGAACTCGGCGACTGCACCCTCGTCATCGGTCAGGTCCGGCACCTCGCGATCGACGCCGCCGTCCTGGACGGCGACCACCCCGACGTCCGGCGCCTGCGCCCGCTCGCCCGGCTCGGCAAGGACGAGTGGTCCACGATCGGCGAGGTCCGCTCGATCACCCGCATCCGCTACTCCGACTGGCCTGGGCATTTCACACCTCCTGGTGAATAGGGCTCCTGGATCCTGGTAGTTGCTCCGGGCACCTCATCCGCGGGACTCAGGTGTTGCCTCCCGGGTCGCGAGGAGCTTGGTGAGTGTCTCGAGCTCTGGGGACAGCCGCAGTGGCGTGTGGTCGGGTAGGGCGGTCGTGGCAGGGTGCCAGGTGAAGTCGGGGGTCACCAGATAGACCTCCGGTGACAGCGGGCCGGGATCACGGGCGTAGCAGCGGGCGGCGACGTTCAGCAGGACGCCGAGCGCCGGGATGACGGTCAGGCCCTCGATCACGTGGAGCAGCAGCGTGTCCCGGGCCGGGACCGCGGCGAGCACACCATGGGGTGCGTGCTCGATGTGCAAAGACTCACGCAGGACGGTGTCGAGGACCAGCGCACGAGAGGCCGCGAAGGCGGTCCCGGAGACGAAGGCAATGCGGAGGTCGTCGTGATCGACGTACTCGACCTGGTCCTCGAGGCGGCGGAGGTTGGCGAGGCCGAAGCGTTCGGCGTCCGACCAGGTGAGGTTCAGGTCGGCCGGCTCCAGGTACATGGTCACGATGCCGTCGGCCTCCGCGCACGGGACAGAGATCAGACCGGGGAGGAAATCGGGGCGGTCGGCTGTCCAGTCGGGCGGCAGCGCGTCGCGAGGGACGAGCCGTTGGATCAGCTCGCGCTCGGGATCGTCCGGCGGTTTCGGTGGTCCTTGGCGAAGCTGCTCCAGGAGTTGGCGGAAGTGTTCCTCGATCAGCACCGGCCAGCGGTCCTCGTCGAAGTGGGCGAGGATGCGCGCGAGGTTGCTGAGCCCGAGCACCGGGTTGTCGGCGGATCTGTCGGTGGGCACGAGCGCGGCGCCGCCCTGGTAGCTGACGGCGAGGCCGAGGTCGGCCGCCGTCCGCAACGCGAGATGCACGAGCCGATCGGCCTGCCGCCTGGACAGCGGCGGCAGCACCAGGTCGGGACAGCTGGAGTGCGGGGAGTTGTTGCCTTGGGCATGTTCGGTGGTGTCGATGGGCATCGTCGGTCCTCCTTGTCGGCAGAGAAAGTACGAGGATCGAGCCGTCGCCGAGCACACCAATCCAGCCCTGTGGACAAGTGGGCGTCGCGCCGCAGGCAAGAAGACCCGGTTATCCGGCTCCTGTCCGATGGGTGGCCGGTGATCAGCCCATCCGTGGTCATGGGACAGGTAATGGTGGGTCGGAACCTGCTATTGCCTGTCCCCAGTCGCCAGCCCCTGTCCCCACTCGCCGCCGTCGTCCCGCCGGTCCGCGACCGACCGTCGAGCAGACGACGGGTTATCCGGCTCTTGTGACCTGATCCGTGGGTGGTCGTGGTCAGGCGCGGCCAGCTCACCGCACGGCCCGCCGCGACGTATGTCCTGCTGCCCCTTGCTCGCCGGCCAGGCGCCCAGGCGCCGGATCTGGGGAGGATTGTTTCCCCGAATCGGGACAGGATCCTCCCCAAGTCACCTTTACTCGGCCTCACGCGCCCGACCCCGGACGCACGCTTCCCGGAACATTTTCGTCACCGGCTGGCACATTTGTTCCGCAAACCACCATCCACGGATCGGACACAAACGCCGGTTATCCCCTCGCGTTGCGGGTTCACGCGAGGGGATAACCGGTCGTCGTGGTTTGGGGCGGGCGAGCTTTTGGGGCGGGATACGCTGCGGCAGGTTCAGTTGGAGTTAGTCGAGGAGTTGTATGACCAGCAGCCTGTTGTCGCGGCCGATCTCGGAGACGCGGTTGTCGTTGTCGCACATCACCGCGCAGAACGAGGCGAACCTGCTCGGTACAGTGCACGGCGGCGTCATCATGACGCTGGTCGACTCGGTGGCCGGTGTGGTCGCGGCGCGGCACTCCGGCGGGGCCGCGGTCACAGCGTCGATGGACGAGATGGTGTTCCTGGTCCCGGTACGGGTCGGTGATGTCGTGCACTTCAGCGCGCAGGTGAACTGGACCGGGCGGAGCTCGATGGAGGTCGGCGTACGGATCACCGCGGATCGGTGGGATGCGGTCGGTCCGCAGGTGCACGTGGCGTCGGCGTACCTGGTGTTCGTGGCGGTCGACGAGGACGGGAAGCCGCGGCAGGTGCCGCAGGCGGTTCCGGAGACGGACGAGGACCGCCGGCGGTTGCGCGAGGCCGAGATCCGCCGGAGTCACCGGCTGGCCCGCCGCGCAGCGATCATCGCCTCCCGGGAGCAGGCATGACCAGCGTGTTTGGCCACGCCAGGCGGAACCCGTCCGCGGTGCTGCTCGTGGTGCAACTGCTCGGCGTACTCGTGTATCCGGCGATGGAAGGATCACGCTCCGGCCGTGTCGCGTTCGAGATCCTCGGCATCGTCGTACTGGTACTCGCGGTCTTCTCCGTCCGCGCGACCCCAGGACTCACCTGGGTCAGCGTCTGCCTGGGCCTCCCGGCGGTGGCGCTGTCGTTGCTCGACGCGTTCAACCCGACCGAACCGGTCGTCGCGATCTCCGGCGCCCTGCACGCGGCGTTCTACTTCTACGCGGCGTACTGCCTGCTCCGCTACATGCTCTCCGACCACGAGGTCAGCGTCGACGAACTCTTCGCGACGGGTGCCACGTTCACCTTGGTGGCTTGGGGTTTTGCCTACCTGTACGTGTTCGTCCAGGTCCTGGTCCCAGGCAGCTTCACCGCAGCCGTTGACCCAGCCAACGATCGCACCTGGATGGAACTGCTGTTCCTGAGTTTCACCACGCTGTCGAGCACCGGACTGAGCGACATCGTCCCGATCACGTCCTGGGGACGCTCGGTCGTGATGCTCGAACAGCTCGCCGGCCTCGCGTACGTCGCCATGGTCGTGTCCCGCCTCGTCGGTCTGACCATCACCAGGCGGAGCAACACCTAGCCGGACAACACCTAGCCGGACAACACCTAGCCGGACAACACCTAGCCGGACAACACCTAGACCCGAGGCCACCCGGCCAGCAGATCGGCGGCCGCGCGAGCCGCGACCTCGGGCGCCGAGGTCATCGCCGCGACCCGGTAGCTGACCAGCGCGCCCTCGTGGAGCAACAGCAGCCGATCGGCCAGCTCACCCGCGTCCGCGAGTCCCGCGGCCTTCGCCTGCGCCTCGAACTCGGACCGCATCCATCGCTTCTGGCCGACGATCACCGGCATCGCCGGATGGTCCGGCGCGGCCAGCTCCACGCTCGCGTTGATGAATCCGCACCCGTTGCGCGATCCGGCCAGCCAGTCCGTCAGCGCGGCGAACAGCACCAGGATCACCGCCTCGGGCGTGGCCGGATTCCGCGCGGCGAGTTGTTCGTCCAGGAATCGGTGCCAGGCGCGGTCCCGCTCCTCCAGGTACGCCGCGATCAGCCGATCCTTCGACCCGAAACGGTCGTACAACGTCTTCTTCGTCACGTCCGCGGCCGCGGCGATCGCATCGACTCCGATGGTCCGGATCCCCTGCTCGTAGAACAGCGTCGACGCGGCCGCCAGGATGCGCTCGCCGGCCGGGGTCAGCCGGGGCGCCGCGCGGTCCTCGCGGTCCACGATCAGTCTCACCTGGTGGTCGAGCATACTGACAGTATACCGACCGGTATGGTTACCGTCTTCCATGACCAAGCACAGGGCGCTCACGCTGGCTGCCGGGACCGGGTTCGTCGTGTTCTGGAGCTGCGGCTTCATCGGCGCGCGCTGGGGGACGCAGTACACGAACGCGTTCGACCTGCTCGCCTGGCGGTTCCTGGTCGCGGGCGCGATCGCCGCCGCGGTGCTGGCGGTCCGGCGGCCGCGGATCTCCCGCCGGGACCTCGTGAGCCAGGTGTGGATGGCGGTCCTCACCCAGTTCGTCTACCTGGGCCTGATCTTCACCGGAATCGAGCACGGCATCACGGCCGGCGTCACCGCACTCATCGGATCGCTCCAGCCGATCCTGATCGCGACCGTCGCGGGGCCGCTGCTCGGGGAACGGGTCAGCGGGCGCCAATGGCTGGGACTGCTCCTCGGTCTGCTCGGCGTCGGTCTGGTCGTGGCCGACGACCTCGGTGCGGGCCACGGTTCACCGCTCCTCTTCCTGGTCCCGATCAGCGGTCTGCTCGGCCTGGTCGCGGGGACCTGCCTGGATCGCCATCGAAAGCCGGCGACGAACTCGCTGGACGCGCTGGCGATCCAGAGCCTCGTGTCAGCAGTCCTCTTCACCGCATTGGCCGCGTCGACCCAGCGACTGACCGTGCCTGAGCAGCCGGGCTTCTACGGGGCGGTGCTCTGGCTGGTGCTGTTGGCAACCGGCGGCGGCTGGGGGCTGTACCTGGTCAACCTCAAGCTCTCCGGCGCCACGCGCATCAGTTCGCTGCTCTATCTGGTGCCGCCGACCACGATGGTGTTCGCGTTCCTGCTGTTCCACGAGACGATCGGCGCGCTCGCCGTCGCCGGCATGCTGGTGTGTGCGGCCGCCGTACTGCTGATCCGGCTCGGTGAACCAGTACGCTGCGTGGATGGCGGAACCCCGGTGGCTGGACCAGACAGAGGCGCAGGCCTGGCGTGCGTACATCGCGGCGCAGCGCGTAGTGAGCAGCCGGATCGAGCAGCAACTGCAGCGCGACGCCGGAATTCCGCACACGTACTACGAGATTCTCGTCCGGCTGTCCGAGGCGCCTGCCAACCGGCTGCGGATGAGTGAACTCGCAGTCGCCACCCAGGGCTCCCGCAGCCGGCTCTCGCACGCGGTCAACCGGCTCGAGCAGAACGGCTGGGTGAAGCGCGAGGGCATCGAGTCCGACCGTCGCGGCCAGGTCGCGATCCTGACCGAGCTCGGCCGGCAGAAGCTGGTCGACACGGCACCCGGTCATGTCGAGGAGGTCCGCAAGGCGATCTTCGACGCGCTCAGCCCCGAGCAGGTCGAGCACCTGTACGACGTCTGCGCGACACTGGCCCGGCATTCCGGTGACACCATCGACCGCGCGGCGTGGGAGCGAAACTGAGATGAGGCGTCCGGTCACGCTGATCGCGCTGACTGCCCTCGCCGCGACCGGCTGTGGTGACAGTGGTTCCCCGACCGCCGGGCCGAGCACAGCGCCGTCGTCCTCGATCTCGGTGACCGGCCCGAGCTCTCCGGCGGCCACACCTACCGATACACCTACAGACACACCCACGGATACGCCCAGCGACACAGCGACTCCGGCCGAGCCGCCGACCTCGAAACCGCCGTCCAGCGCGGCGGGCTGCGTCGACCAGAAGCTGCAGGCCCTGACCCTGCGAGAGAAGGCCGCGCAGCTGATCATGACCGGGATCAACTCCACCGGTATGACATCCGCCCAGCGTGCCGTCGTACGGCAGGAGAAGTCCGGCAGCGTGTTCCTGATCGGCGCCGGCGGCAGCCTCTCGCACACCCGTACGGCGATGGCCGCGGTGAACACGGCCGCGACGGTGAAGGGCGTCCGCCCGCTGATCGCCGCGGACCAGGAGGGCGGCCAGATCCAGCGCCTCAAGGGCTCCGGGTTCGACCGCATCCCGGCGGCCACGGTGCAGGGCACCTGGTCGAGCTCCAAGCTCACCGCACAGGCCGAGCACTGGGGCAGTCAGCTCAAGGAAGCCGGCATCAACGTCGACCTCGCGCCGGTCGCCGACGTCGTACCCAGCTCGCTCAAGTCGCAGAACGCACCGATCGGCCAGTTGGACCGTGAGTACGGCGACACGCCCGAGGAGGCCGGTCAGGGAGTAGAAGCGTTCGTCCAGGGCATGCGCAACGCGGGGATCGCGACGTCGGTCAAGCACTTCCCTGGACTCGGGCGCGTGCGCGGCAACACCGACTTCTCCTCCGGGGTCGTCGACAACGTCACCGTCCGCGGCGACGCCGGCCTGCAGCCGTTCGCGGACGGGATCAAGGCCGGTACGTCGATGGTGATGATCTCGACCGTGACGTACACGAAGATCGATCCGAAGAACCGCGCGGTGTTCTCGCCGACCGTCATCCAGGGCATGGTGCGCGGCGATCTCGGCTGGCGTGGAGTCGTGATCACCGACGACGTCGGCGCCGCGGCGGAGGTCGCCGCGGTTCCGGCCGGTGACCGCGCCACGCGGTTCGTGGCGGCCGGAGGCGACATTGTCATCAACGCCAAGGCCGGGCTGACCGGGGAGATGGTGTCGGCGCTGGTTGCCAAGGCCGAGCAGGACGAGTCCTTCGCTGCGCAGCTGACGAGTAGCGTGCGCCGTGTGCTGATACTGAAACAGGACCACGGCCTGGTGAGCTGCGGATGACGGAGGACGAGCCCGACTACCGCTTCACCCTGGCGAACGAACGCACCTACCTGGCGTACCTGCGGACCTCCCTCGCCTGTTACGCCGGCGGACTGTCCGCGGTCCAGTTCCTCGATCTCGGGCCGGACCGCTGGCCGGCCCGGATCATCGGCATCGTCCTGGTGATCGCCGGAATCGTCACGACCGCAGGAGCGTTCCGGCGCTGGCAGCTCAACCTGACCGCGATCCGTCGCGGCGGCGCACTCCCCGTGACCAAGTTGCCGTTGATGCTCGGAGCAACGATCGCCGTGGTCGGCCTGATCGGCCTGCTGTTCTCGCTCTGGCGGTGAATGTGGCGATGAGCACACCGGATCCAGGCCGCCAGCCGGAGCGAACCCTGCTCGCGTGGCGGCGTACGGCGCTCGGACTGATTGCCAACGGCGTCCTGCTACTTGCCTCCGGCCACGGCTCGTCGGACGTCCGGACCGGTCTCGGGATCGTTGTTCTCGTGCTGTCGATGGCCTGCTGGGCGGCGGTGAGCGCCGTCTACCGCCGTACCAAGGGAGGTGCGGTCCATGCTCTGGGCCACCAGAACGTGCTCCGGGTCGCGGCCGGTCTGGTGCTCGTGGTCGGGCTCTTCGACCTGTACGCCGTGATCACACGCTGAAACCGATCGGTTACTAGCCGTGCGCCGCGGAAACGCGGTTCACCCCGACGCGCTACGTTGATCGGGGCGGATGCCGCGTCAACCGCTGGTTCCCCCTAGCATGTTCACGGTTTGTCCCTCGTTCATCCGGAGCTTGAAGTGCCGTTACGTCTGCGTCCGAACGACCCGACGTTCTACGACCTTTTCACCGAGTCCGCGAACCACCTCGTCGAGGGATCGCGGATCCTGGCGGAATTGCTCGGCAGTACGGCGGGGACCGGGCTCTCGTCCAGCCACCAGATCGCTGCCCAGATGAAGGACGCGGAGCATGCGGCTGACGAGACGACCCACTCGATCATCCGCCGAGTCAACTCCACCTTCGTCACGCCGTTCGACCGCGAGGACATCTACCGGCTGGCCTCCGACCTCGACGACGTCATGGACTTCATGGAGGAGGCCGTCGACGCCGTCCACCTGTTCAACCTGGAGAAGCTGCCGGAGGAGGTGGCCGAGCAGATCGAGGTGCTGCAGCGGGCCGCCCAGCTGACCGCAGAGAACATGCCCAAGCTGCGGACCATGAAGGACCTGGCGGAGTACTGGATCGAGATCAACCGGTTGGAGAACACCGGTGACGCGGTCCACCGCCGGCTCATCGCGAAGCTGTTCAGCGGCGAGTTCGACGCGCTGACGGTGATGAAGTTCAAGACCGTGGTCGACCTGCTGGAGGAGGCGGTCGACGCCTTCGAGCACGTCGCCAACACGGTCGAGCAGATCGCCGTCAAGGAGAGCTGAGCGTGGAGTTCACGCTCGTCATCGCCGTCGTCGTCATCGCGCTCGCGTTCGACTACACCAACGGCTTCCACGACGCCGCCAACGCGATCGCGACGTCGGTGTCCACCCGGGCGCTGACGCCGCGGGTCGCGCTGGTGCTGGCCGCGGCGTGCAACTTCCTCGGCGCGTTGGCCGGCACCGAGGTGGCCGAGACGATCGGCAAGGGCATCATCACCGCACCGGCCGGTCAGCACGGCCTGGTCATCGTGATCGCGGCCCTGATCGGCGCCATCACCTGGAACCTGATCACCTGGTACTTCGGCCTGCCCAGCTCCTCGTCGCACGCGTTGATCGGCGGCCTGGTCGGGGCCGGCCTGGCCTCGACCAGCACGGTGCTGTGGTCCGGCATCGTCGACAAGGTCGTCATCCCGATGGTGCTGTCGCCGGCTGTCGGCTTTTTCGGCGCGTTCCTGCTGATGATCGCGATCCTCTGGCTGTTCCGGCACCGGAACCCGGGCAAGACCACTCGCGGCTTCCGGATGGCGCAGTCGGTGTCGGCGGCCGCGATGGCGCTCGGGCACGGTCTGCAGGACGCGCAGAAGACGATGGGCGTGATCTTCCTGGCGCTGCTCACCACGGGCCACGTGCAGAAGGGCGACGGCATTCCGCTGTGGGTGAAGATCTCGGCCGCGACCGCGATCTCGCTCGGCACGTACTCCGGCGGCTGGCGGATCATGCGGACCCTCGGCCGCCGGATCATCCACCTCGACCCGGCTCGCGGGTTCGCCTCCGAGGCGGTCGCCGCCACCGTGCTGTACGTGATGGCGATCGGCCTGCACGCCCCGGTCTCCACCACCCACACGATCACCTCCGCGGTGATGGGCGCCGGCGCTACCAAGCGCCTGTCCGCCGTGCGCTGGGGCGTCGCCAAGGGCATCGTCACCGCGTGGATCCTGACCATCCCCGCCGCCGGCATCGTCGCCGCCGGCGTCTACTGGTTGGCCCACCTGATCCTCGAGTAATCTCCCGAACCGGTTCATTTCGAGTTCACCCACCCGGCCTACGGTCGATCGACGCCGCCGATCGTCCGCGCTAGGGAAGTGGTCGCTATGGACCTTTCGTTCCTCGTCGTCGTGGTGATCGTCACCGCGCTGGTGTTCGACTTCACCAACGGGTTCCACGACACCGCCAACGCGATGGCGACCTCGATCGCCACCGGCGCCCTGAAACCGAAGATCGCGGTCGCGCTGTCCGCCGTCCTGAACCTCGTCGGCGCCTTCATCTCCACCGAGGTGGCCAAGACCATCTCCAGCGGCATCGTGGACGACGCCAAGGTGACCGTGCCGGTGATCTTCGGCGGGCTCGTCGGAGCGATCCTCTGGAACCTGCTGACCTGGTACCTCGGTCTGCCGAGCTCCTCGTCGCACGCGCTGTTCGGCGGCCTGATCGGCGCCACCTGGATCGCGTCCGGGAGCAGCGCCGTACATTTCGGCACCGTCGTCCAGAAGATCATCGTCCCGGCGATCGCGGCCCCGGTGGTGGCCGGTGCGGTCGCGCTGCTCGGGACCTACCTGGCCTACAAGATCACCGCACGGGCGCGGAAGAAGTCGGTCGACGACGGGTTCCGGGCCGGGCAGATCGCGTCCGCGTCGCTGGTCTCGCTCGCGCACGGCACCGGCGACGCGCAGAAGACGATGGGCGTCATCACGCTGGTGCTGATCACCTCCGGCAGCCTCGCCTCCGGGTCGCGGCCGCCGCTGTGGGTGATCCTGGCGGCCGGCTTGGCAATCGCGGCGGGCACCTACCTGGGCGGCTGGCGGATCATCCGGACGATGGGCAAGGGCCTGGCCGAAATCGAGTCGCCGCAGGGCTTCTCCGCGGAGACGAGCTCGACCGCCGTGCTGCTGGCGTCGTCCCACCTGGGCTTCCCGCTGTCCACCACTCAGGTCTGCTCCGGCAGCATCCTCGGCGCCGGCCTCGGCAAGCGGCTGGCCGAGGTGCGCTGGACCGTCGCCGGCCGGATGGCCGTGGCCTGGCTGCTGACGCTGCCGGCCGCTGCGATCGTGGGTGCGCTGTCCGGCCGGGTCGCCGACTCCGGCAACCTCGGTGTCGTCATCATCGCGGTCCTCGCGGTCGCGGCCGGTGGCGGCATCTACGCCGCGTCCCGGCGCCGCCCGGTGACCTCCGAGAACGTCAACGAGTACCCGAGCTCCACCACACCGTCCACCACCGCCGCTGCGGCCTGAGAGGAGTACGGCGATGCATATCAACTGGAGTGCCCTCGGTGAGGTCGCACTGGTCAGCCTGCTCTTCGGTGTCTGCCTGGCGGTGCTGTTCGCGTTCGGTGTGACCGCTATGTCGCGGCGGGCCGTGGCGATTGACGAGAAGCGGCAACCGTCCTTCGTGGACACAGGTGTGGCTGCACTGTGTTTCGCGGCCTGTCTGGCAGCAGTCCTCTACGGGCTGTACCTGATCATCCCGCAGTTCCATTGAGCTGTACGACGGGCGGTCTGGCGGCTGCCCGTCGTACAGCGGTCTTTTAGCGGTTCCAGCGGCGTACGGACTTGGCCACGTCCTTGGCGCGGATGGAGCCGAGGTTGTACTCCCAGGCGGCCAGGAGGCGGTCGCCGAGGACCTCTGGGTCCAGGTAGGTGCGTGGGCGGACAGCGACCGCCCAGGTGGCCGCGGCCGCGTGGCCTTGCTGGTGGAGCAGGTGGTCGACGGTCGCCTCGATGCGGCTCGCCTGGTTGCCACCAAGGCCGTCCGTGGCCCACACCTGCACGATCCGCGCGTCGTCGGCCGTCATCCGGGCCAGATAGGTCAGTGGGCCACGCCAGAACCCCTTGCGGCCGATGGTGTCCAGCGACTCGAGCGGGAACCAGCCGTTCTGGTTGCGCCGGCCGTTCACTGCCGACTCGATCTCCCGGGCGCGCTCCGCGGACAGCCCGCGAGTCGCCCAGTCGACGAAGAACGCCCCGGCGTCCGGGATGTGCTCGGACACGTGCGGGGCGGGTGTCAGCGCCCCCGGGTCGAACAAGTGCAGTTCTTCCGATGAATCGAACAAAACCATCCCCGCCAGCTCTAGTACGCGAGCCACCGCAGCCGCCCGCCGCACAGGGACCCCCCAGGTTCCTGTTCCGTCAACGACAGACTTCGTACCCTCGTACCGGCCCGAGGGTCAAGGTCTGGTCCGGTTTACTGACGTTTCGCTGCCCGCCGGGCGAGTTCCTCGGCGTCCAGCCGTTGGGCCTCCTCGGGAGTCGGCGCGCTGCCGCCGTACGCGGCCGGCAACCACCAGGCACCGGCCGGTTGTTCGGGGTAGGCGCGGATCGTCTCGTCCAGCATCCCCGCCATCGTGGACCGTAGGTGCGCGGTCGCCTCGGCCGGGTCGTCGTCACGCGTCACGGTGATCGGCGCGCCGATGCTGATCGAGATCGGCCGGTGCCGGGTGAAGTCCCGCGGGTGGTCCTTGGTGAACATCCGCTGCGTGCCCCACAGGATCATCGGCAGCACCGGTACGCCGGCCTCCGCCGCCATCCGCACCGTGCCGGACTTGAACTCCTTGAGCTCGAACGACCGGCTGATCGTCGCCTCCGGGAACACGCCGACGACCTCGCCCGCGGCGAGATGGTCCAGGGCGTGCTGGTACGACGCGGCACCCGCGTCCCGGTCCACCGGGATGTGATGCATTCCGCGCATCAACGGGCCGGAGTACCGGTTGCGGAACAGCACCTCCTTCGCCATGAACCGGACGAGCCGCTTGGCCGGAAGTGCGCCGTACCCGCCGAGGATGAAGTCGACGTAGCTGATGTGGTTGAGCGCGATCAGCGCCCCGCCGGTGCGCGGCACGTGCTCGATCCCGGTCCGACGGATCTTCAGGTCCAGCACCTTGAACGCGGTCTTCGCGAAAGCGACGACGGGCGGATACACAAGATCTCGCATCTCTAGAACTTACAGGCCCCGTCCATGGCATGGCCTAGGGTGTGCGGTGACAACTGGAGATCGCGGGAGCTCGCACCGTAGTGGGCTGAGAGGGCGGCTGGGATTCGAACCCGGCGCCGCCGACCGCCGAACCTGTCCGGGTAATTCCGGCGTAGGGAGCAGCAGCATGGTGAATGTCAGCACGATCCGTCCGGCCGTCACCACGGGCCCGATCTCGGGCTCGGAGAAGATCTATCGCGGAGAGCTCGGGGTACCGGCGCGCCGCGTGAATCTCACCAACGGCGAGCACTTCGACCTGTACGACACGTCCGGTCCGTACACCGACGCGTCGGCGCGGATCGACGTCCAGGCCGGTCTGCCCGCGTTGCGGCGCGAGTGGATCGCCGGACGCGAGTCGCGGACCCAGGTCGGGCACGCACGGGCCGGGGTGATCACCGAGGAGATGCGGTACGTCGCGTTGCGGGAAGGGCTCGATCCGGAGTTCGTCCGGGCGGAGGTGGCGCGCGGACGCGCGGTGATCCCGGCGAACCGGCAGCACCCGGAGAGCGAGCCGATGATCATCGGGAAGAAGTTCCTGGTGAAGGTCAACGCGAACATCGGCAACTCCGCGGTCAGCAGCTCGGTCGAGGAAGAGGTGGAGAAACTCGTCTGGGCGACCCGGTGGGGTGCGGACACCGTGATGGACCTGTCCACCGGGAAGAACATCCACGAGACGCGGGAGTGGATCCTGCGGAACTCGCCGGTGCCGATCGGGACGGTGCCGCTGTACCAGGCGCTGGAGAAGGTGAAGGGCGATCCGGCGGCGCTGTCGTGGGAGGTGTACCGCGACACCGTGATCGAGCAGTGCGAGCAGGGCGTGGACTACATGACCGTGCACGCCGGCGTACTGCTGCGGTACGTGCCGCTCACCGCGCGGCGGATCACCGGCATCGTGTCGCGCGGCGGGTCGATCATGGCCGCGTGGTGCCTGGCGCACCACCAGGAGTCCTTCCTCTACACGCATTTCGCGGAGCTGTGCGAGATTCTCCGCGAGTACGACGTGACGTTCTCGCTCGGGGACGGGTTGCGGCCGGGGTGTATCGCGGACGCCAACGACGAGGCGCAGTTCGCCGAGCTGCGGACGCTGGGGGAGCTGACGCGGATCGCCTGGGAGCACGACGTACAGGTGATGATCGAAGGCCCGGGACACGTGCCGATGCACAAGATCGCGGAGAACGTCCGGCTCGAGGAGGAGCTCTGTGGGGAGGCGCCGTTCTACACCTTGGGGCCGTTGGCAACCGATGTGGCACCGGCGTACGACCACATCACGTCGGCGATCGGCGCGGCCCAGATCGGCTGGCTGGGTACGGCGATGCTCTGCTACGTCACGCCCAAGGAGCATCTCGGCCTGCCCGATCGTGACGACGTGAAGACCGGTGTGATCACGTACAAGATCGCCGCCCACGCGGCCGATCTGGCCAAGGGGCATCCGGGCGCGCAGGCCTGGGACGACACGTTGTCCAAGGCAAGGTTCGAGTTTCGCTGGGAGGACCAGTTCAACCTCTCGCTGGATCCGGACACGGCTCGGTCCTTCCACGACGAGACGTTGCCGGCCGAGCCCGCGAAGACCGCGCACTTCTGCTCGATGTGCGGCCCGAAGTTCTGCTCGATGCGGATCACCGCCGACATCCGCGCGTACGCCGAGGAACACGGCCTGACGTCGGCGGACGCCATCGAGGCCGGCTTCGCGGAGATGTCGGAGACCTTCAAGGCAGGCGACCAGAAGCTCTACCTGCCGATCACGGACTGAGTACGGAACCCGTCCGGCCCGGCGTGAACCTGGCTCCGGGCCGGACACGGGGAGTAACTGGCTGAACCGATTCAGGTTTTGGCCTTCACTCTACGTGAATAAGACTGTAGCCTTAAGCCGTTCGGAAGGAGGTGCAGGGCATGGTCTTCGTTCTCACGGTAGATCAGCGCGGCAGCCGAAGCACGAGCGATCTCGTACCCGAGCTACTCAACTCCCTGAACCGCCGGCCGCGGCGGACCGGACTGCTGCGGAAGTTCGAGCGGACCGCCGGCGACGAGGTGCAGGGCGTGCTGTCCGAGGCCCGTCCGACCATCGACGTGATCGTCGAACTGCTCCGGTCGGACAACTGGTACGTCGGACTCGGCGTCGGTGAGGTCACCGAGCCGCTGCCACGCAGTACCCGGGCCGGAAGTGGCGACGCGTTCGTGTTCGCGCGAGAAGCGGTGACGCGGGCGAAGTCCAGTCAGCACCACGTGAACGTGGTCGGAGCGGACTCACGCAGGGCAGAGCAGGTAGAGACGGTGCTGTGGCTGATGGCGTCCGTGCTGCGGCGTCGCAGTGAACGTGGCTGGGCAGTGGCCGACCTGTTGGGCGAAGGACTCACGAGGCGGGAGATCGGCGTGAAACTCGGCATCAGCCAGTCGGCGGTGACGCAACGCGCCCAGGCCGCGGGCTTCGCCGAGGAACAGCGTGGACGGGTGCTCGCCGCGGATCTCCTCGGCGCCGGGGCAGCTGCGTGACGGCGCTGGTCCTGTCGCTGACCGGTGCCGCCCTGGTCCTCGCCGTACTCGCCTGGGTGCCCAGGTCGTCCGGCTCCACCCTCGAGATCGTCATCAGCGGGCTCATGCTGGCCTGCCTGGCCGCTGTAGGCGTGCTGCTGCTCGCCGGGCATGGCGTGTCCGGCTGGCCCGAGCGCTGGTGGAACGTACTGCTCCTGCTGGCGGGAGCGTTGGCGGTGACGGGCGGCGGGCCGCTGACGACCTCTGTGATGGCGCTGGCGGACCGAGGGAACACGCGAGCCCAGTCGACGCAGAAGGCCGGTGAGGTACTGCGTGGCGGCGCTCTGATCGGTGCACTCGAGCGAATGGCCATCTACGCTTCACTGGTCGCCGGCTGGCCGGAAGGCATCGCTGTGGTGCTGGCGATCAAGGGACTGGCCAGGTACCCCGAGCTCCGCAGTCCCGATCAGCCTGCCTCGGTCACCCCGCAAGCCGTTGCCGAACGCTTCATCATCGGCACCTTCAGCAGTGTGCTGTGGGCAGTGGCCTGCGCCGGTCTCCTACGCTCGCACTGACGTCAGGTGCGCACCACGTAGGTGTTCACGACCTTGTCGTGCCACGTCTGCCGCTGCTCGTCCCACAAGGGCCACAGCAGGTTCAGGAAGCAGGCGGTGTTGAAGAGGCTGCTGAGGAAGTCGCGAAGGAAGGAACGGCCGGCGCCGATCGGCTCTCCGGTCACGGCGTCGATCAGCTTGATGTTCAGCGCGCTCTTGCCCACGCTCTGGCCGGACTTTCCCTGCCGGAAGACCCGGTTCCACAGGCTGAGCACGATGCTGGCGACGCAGCCCACCAGGAAGAGGATGATCGCCCACCATTGCGGGTTGTCGTCCGGGTAGGGGTTGCCTTCGCGCGCCGCGACGTTCGCGATCAGAGCGCCGAACCCGATCAGGAGCGGCGCCACTGAGATCAGGCTGTCGATCAGCGACGCAGCGACCCGAGGGCCCCAGTCCGCCAGGGGAGGCATCGGCGCGCCGTAGCCGTAGCCGTAGGCGCCGTAGGGCTGCTGGCCGTAGCCGGAGCCGTACGGCTGCCCGTAGCCCGGCCCGTACGGCGCCTGCTGAGGATGGTGCTGCGACTGCTGCCCGTATCCGTAGCCTGGCTGCTGCTGACCGTACCCGTATCCCGGCTGGGCGTTTCCGTACGGCTGGTCCTGCGGCCGGTTGTCGTCAGGCGGCGTCGGTGTGCTCATCGCAATCCGTCTCCCAGTCGATCGATGCCACCGTATCGCGGGTACCGTTGGAGCGTGACCTTCGCGGTGATGCCCCGTCCATCAGGACCGGTGAAGCCTGTCGATCGCCGCGTCTGGGGCCTGGCCGGAGTGGGGATCGGCGGCTTCGCGCTGGCCGGGATCTACCGGCTGTCCGGCCTGGGTATCCCGTGCCCCCTGCACACGCTGACGGGTCTCGACTGCCCGTTCTGCGGCGCGACCAGAATGGCCGCGGCACTCCTCGAAGGCGATCTGAACGCCGCCTGGCACTTCAACGCCGCGGTCCTGATCCTCGGCCCGCTCATTGGTGTTGCCATCGGCTACGAGGTCGTCGCCTGGTTGCTGTCCCGCGCCGGCTGGCTCAACCTGCCCCGGCAGCGCCTCAGCCCACGGGCGGTGGCAATTCTCACAAAGGTTGCTCTGGGCGCCTTGCTGATCTTCGGCGTACTACGGAATTTCTGAGGCCGATCACCTGATCAGGCCGGCGCGCTGCCACGCGGCCTGCACGAAGGGCGGGACGACGAGATCGATCCGCCGGCCGAAGGCCACGTAGTTCAACATGACGTCGAACCAGACCGGCCGCGGCACCCGCAGCTTGTACTGAGTGTCCCCGTACGCGAGGACGGTCCCGTCATGCTCGGTCCACATGCGGGTCACGGCAGCCAGGCCGAAAACCTGCTGGCCGTAGCGGTTGAGCAGCAGCACCCGGTGCCGCGTCAGGACCGCCGTACCGTTGTCGATCGTGCGCCACTGCGCTGCCGCCGCATAGCCGTGGGAGTTCCCGATGGCGAGCCGGACGCCGTCGAACCGTTGCACCTCGCAAGGTTCGACCGCGTGGGCGGTCTCGCCGGGCTCCAGCGGCACCGGCGGCGGGAGAGGCTGCAACTGAACCCCCTGGCCCAATGCGCTCCACAGATTCCACGCATCCCACCAGTCCTGCTCGAACGGATTCAGCACAGCCCCTCCCCAGTCCTCAGCCGACTACCGAAGCCCGATCACCAGCGTGTTCGCGGCCTTGTCGTGCCAGCCCTGCACCCGCCCGGAGCTGTCGAACAGCGGCGACAGGTAGACGAGCAGCGCGCCGATACCACAGATGGCCGCACCGATGATCGGCAGCAGCCAGCGCATGAAGGCCGGACCGAAGCCTGGCAGTTGTCCGTCGGCGGACTTGACGACCTTGATGCCCATGATCATCTTGCCGACCGTTTGCCCCTTGAAGGCGGTCATGAGGAGTTCGTAGCCGATCGTCAACAGGCCTGTGAGCCACCACACGGTGAACAGCGCGCCGAAGAATCCGCCGAGTGCGGCCCCGGACTCCTCCGGTGAGGCGTCACTGAGTCCCTTGCTCGCGCCCCCGATGATCACGGTAGCGAGGATGGAGACGACGATGCCGAGAATCACCGAGTCGATGATGCGGGCGAGCGCCCGGGACCCGAGGGTCGCGACCTTCACCGTCCCGAGGCCGGGGATCTGGACGAGGCCGCTCTGAGCCTGAGCGACCTGGCCGTACTCGGGACCCTGCGGGTATCCACCGGGCTGGCCCGGCTGCTGGCCGTACTGCGGTTGGCCGTAACCGGGCTGGCCCGGCTGCTGGCCGTACTGCGGTTGGCCGTAACCCGGCTGACCGGGCTGCTGGCCGTAACCAGGCTGGCCGGGCTGACCGCCAGGCTGCTGGCCGTACTGACCCGGAGCGCCGTAACCCGGCTGACCGGGCTGGCCCGGCGGGGTCGCACCCGGGGTGCCGTACGGGTTCTGTCCGGGGCCTTGGGCGCCCTGTCCATAGGACGGCTGCCCACCCGGCGCGCCCGGTCCCTGGTTCCGGCCGTCCTCCGGTCCGGTGCCCGGGGGTACGTTCTGGTCGCTCACGATGGTCCTTTCGTCACAGTTCACCCGCGTTTACTGGGCAAAGGCTAGCGGTCGGAGGGCCACAGCGGTGGGCATGGCAGACGCGAAACGCCCGATCTGTGGACAGTTGCACCAATTGACATCAAATACAGCTGCGGACCGGCGATTCGCCGGCCCGCAGCTGTGGATAACTCGTACGACGATCAGACAGGATCTAGCCGAAGCGGCCGGTGATGTAGTCCTCGGTGGCCTTTTCGGCCGGGTTGGAGAAGATCTGCTTGGTCGGCGCCATCTCGATCAGCCGGCCGGGCTTGCCGGTCGCGGCCAGGTTGAAGAAGGCCGTCTGGTCCGAGACCCGGGCCGCCTGCTGCATGTTGTGCGTGACGATCACAACAGTGAAACGGTCCTTGAGTTTCTCGATCAGGTCCTCGATCGCCAGCGTGGAGATCGGGTCCAGTGCCGAGCACGGCTCGTCCATCAGGATCACCTCCGGCTCGACCGCGATCGCCCGGGCGATGCAGAGTCGTTGCTGCTGGCCACCGGACAGACCCGCGCCCGGCTTGTCGAGCCGGTCCTTCACCTCGTTCCAGAGGTTCGCGCCCTTGAGCGACGACTCGACGACCTCGGTGAGCTTCTTGCGGTCCTTGACGCCGTTCAGCTTCAGGCCGGACGCGACGTTGTCGAAGATCGACATCGTCGGGAACGGGTTCGGCCGCTGGAACACCATGCCGACAACCCGCCGTACCGCGACCGGGTCGATGCCCGCGCCGTACAGGTCCTGCTGGTCCAGCATCACCTTGCCCTCGACGCGGGCGCCGGGGATCACCTCGTGCATCCGGTTCAAGGTGCGCAGGAACGTGGACTTGCCGCAGCCGGACGGGCCGATGAACGCGGTGACCGAACGGGGCTCGACCGTCATCGACACGTCCTCGACGGCCTTGAAGTCGCCGTAGTAGACGTTGAGGCCGCTGACCTCGATGCGCTTAGCCATATCGACTCAGAACCTCTCGACTATTTCGACTTGATGGCGCTGAACCGGGCGATCAGCCGGGCCAGCAGGTTGAGGGCAAGGACCAGCAGGATCAGGGTGAGCGCTGCCGCCCAGACCCGGTCCGCGGCGTTCGGCAACGCCAACTCGGTCCGGTCCTGGTTGATCATCGTCGGCAGCGCGCCCATGAAGCCGTTGAACGGGTTCAGGTTGATGTTCTTGGAGTAGCCGACCAGGATCAGCAGCGGCGCGGTCTCGCCCATCACCCGGGCCAGACCGAGCATCACGCCGGTGATGATGCCGCCGAACGCCGTCGGTACGACGACCTTCAGGATCGTCTTCCACTTCGGTACGCCGAGTGCGTACGACGCCTCGCGCAACTCGTCCGGCACGAGTTTCAGCATCTCCTCGGTGGACCGCAGTACGACGGGAAGCATCAGCAGCACCAGCGACAGTGACACCGCGAATCCCACGCGGTTGAAGCCGAACACGGTGATCCAGACTGCGTAGACGAACAGCGCGGCGACGATCGACGGGACACCGGTGAGGATGTCGATCATGAAGCTCACGACCTTGGCGGCTCGCGTGCCCTTGCCGTACTCGACCAGGTAGATCGCGCCGAGAATCGCGATCGGGACCGCGATCACGGCGGTGATCAGGGCCATGATCAGCGTGCCCATGATCGCGTGGTACGCGCCGCCGCCGGCCCGCCGGACCGTGATGCCACGCTGCGACTGGCTCCACCAGTCCGCGCTCAGCAGCAGGTGATAACCCTTGCTGACCACGGTGAACAGGATCCACAGCAGCGGGATCATCGCGACCGCGAAGGCCAGCACGATCAGCACGGTGGCCAGCGTGTTCTTGAAGGCCCGGGCGCCCGACTTCCCGGTCAGGTCCAGGACCTTCCCGTCGTACGCCGGCTTGTTCTCTGCTACCGCGGTCATGCTGAGGCTCCTTCCGTGGCGGCGCCGGCGCGGCGGTTGCGCCGGGGCCGCTTGGTGCCGGGGGCGCTGCGGTCGACGATGATCCGCGCCGCGGAGTTGACCAGGAACGTGACGACGAACAGCACCAGGCCGGCCGCGATGTACGCGCCGGTCTTCTCCGGCGAGTCGAACTCGGCGGCGTTGTTGGCGATCTTCGACGCGAACGTCTCGCCACCGGCGAAGATCGACGAGTTCCACGGGTCGTTGCCGTTCGGCACCGACAGGATGATCAGTACGGCGACGGTTTCACCGAGCGCCCGGCCGAGACCGAGCATCGAGGCGCTGACCACACCGGAACGCCCGTACGGCAGCACCGACAGCCGGATCATCTCCCAGCGGGTGGCCCCGAGCGCCAGCGCGCCTTCGCGGTGCGCGATCGGCGTCTGCGCGAAGATCTCCCGGCTGATCGCGGTGACCACCGGAAGGATCATGATCGCCAGCACCACCGACGCGGTGAAGACCACGCCGACGTTGTCGCCCGGCGGCTTCTCGAACAGCGGGATCCAGCCGAGCGCCGTGGACAGTCCGTTGATCACGGGGCGCAGGATCGGCGCGAAGAACAGGATGCCCCACAGGCCGTAGATGATCGACGGTACGGCGGCCAGCAGGTCGACCGCGTGCGCGACCGGTGCGGCCAGCCGTTTCGGGGCGTAGTAAGTGACGAACAGCGCGACCCCGATCGCGATCGGGACCGCGATCAGCATCGCGATGATCGAGCTGATCACGGTGGTGTAGAACAGCGCCGCGATGCCGAACCGCGGCTGGTCGCCGCCCGGCTCCCAGATCCGGGAGAACAAGAAGTTGCTCTTGTCATCGATCAGCGCCGGGATCGCCAGCGCCAGCAGGAAGATGCCGACGAACGCGACGATCAGGACCACCAGGCCGCCGGAGCCGCGGGCGAGCCCGCCGAACAGCCGGTCGCCGAGATGCCCGACCGGGCCGAGCTCGAGCTTGCCGCCGGTCTCCGTCGGGGTCACAGGCGCGGTCGTCGTACCCGCATCCTCGACACCGGACTCGGTCATCACCTCGGCGTCCGCCGCGGCCGCCTCGTGCTCGGCGTGCTCCGAGGCCAGGCCGCCGAACCGCGGGGTCGGGCCGGCGTCCTCATGAACCAGATCCTCGATCCTCGGTTCTTCGGCGGCTGTGCCGTCCGGCCGGTCGGGCGGTGCCGTGCCGTCTGGACTACTCATTTCGATGCTGCTCCAAGCGCCTGAGTCGTGATGTCACGTATCGGTCTCACGAGGCGAGCCCCGGCGTGCTCCGATGACTCGGATCGGCCGGGGCTCGCATCAGTACTGCGTCTCGATCAGCTGATCGCCTGGATGGCGGCCTCGACCTTGGTCTGGATCTCGGCCGGGAGCGGCGCGTAGTTCAGGTCGGTCAGCGACGCCTGGCCGTCCTTGCTGACGAAGTAGCTCAGGAAGCTCTTCACCAGCGCGGTCTTCTCGGCCGGGAGGCCCTTGGTGCAGGCGATCTCGTAGGTGACCAGGATGATCGGGTACGCACCCGGGGCCTTGGTCGCGTAGTCCAGCTTCAGGGCCAGGTCGGACCCGGTGCCGGCCGGCTTCGCGGCGGCCAGCGCCTTGCCGGCGGAGTCGGCGGACAGCTCGACCGGGGTGCCCGAGCCGGTCTCGATCTGGGCGACGCCGAGCTTGTTGTCGACGGCGTACGACCACTCGACGTACGTGATCGAGTTCTTGCTGCTCTTCACACCCTCGGCGACACCCGCCGACTTCTCCTTGCCGGCGCCGGTGCCGGTCCACTTCTTGGCCGGCTCGCCGGTCCAGGCGCCGCCACCGGCCGCCTTCAGGTACTTGGTGAAGTTCTCGGTGGTGCCGGACTCGTCGGAGCGGAAGAACACCGAGATCGGTGCCGACGGCAACGTGACGCCCGCGTTCAGCTTGGCGATCGCCGGGTCGTTCCAGGTCTTGATCGTGCCCTGGAAGATCTTCGCGGCGGTCGGGCCGTCGAGGACCAGCTTGGTCACACCGTCGACGTTGTAGGCGATCGCGACCGGGCCGATGACCATCGGCAGGTCGACGGCCGCGTTACCCGCGCAGCGCTTCGTGGCCGCGGTCATCTCGGCCGGCTTCAGGGCCGAGTCGGAGCCGGCGAAGTCGACCTGGCCCGCGTTGAACTGCTTGATCCCCGCGCCGGAGCCGGTCGGGTTGTAGTTCACCGTGACGTCGGCGCACTTCTCGTTGTACTTGCTGATGACTTCCTCGATGGCGTTCTTCTGCGCCGAGGAACCCTCGGCGTTCAGGGTGCCCTTCGGGCACTCGGCACCGGCCGACGAGGTCGAGGAGTCGGGGCTCGACGAACCGGCCGGCTCGGGGTCACTGCCACAGGCGCTCAGGGCGAGGACGCCGAGGGAGGCCACGGCGACGGAGCCGACGCGGAACAGGCGATTGACGGACACGAGAGTGTTGCCCTTCTGCGGGAATCAGACTTCTGAACTTCCACAGACGGTAGGGAGACCAGGTGACCGACCGGTCCGTCGCTGGTGAACGAGCGGTGAACGGTTCCGGTAGCGTGCGCGACGCCTGGCGTGCCGACAGGCAGCCATTAGATGAACTGAGTTAAGAGCCATTACTCTCCGTCGATGTAAACGGCTGTTGGCTCACGTTTCGGTAACGCACAGCGCACCGGCACGGTGAACGGTAGTACCTCGTCGTGCCATCCCAAGCCGACGGGCGTCAGCTGGAGAAGTCCTCCGGGGCGACGCCGTCGAGGAACTGCCGGAAGCGTTCCAGCTCGGCCTGCTCCTCCTCGGGGGTCGCGACGCCGGCCTCGCGCAGTACCTCTTCGGTGCAGCGGATCGGCGTACCGAGACGGACCGCGAGCGCGACCGAGTCGCTCGGTCGGGCCGAGACCCGCGCGCCGTTGGCCAGCACGAGTTCGGCGTAGAACACGGCGTCGCGCAGTTCGACGATCTCGACGGCTTCGATATGCACACCGAACGCCTCGATCAGGTCGCGCATCAGGTCATGGGTGAGCGGTCGCGACGGACGCAGGCCCTGCTCCTCGTAGGCGATCGCGGTCGCCTCGACCGAGCCGATCGAGATCGGCAGGTAGCGGTAGCCCTCGGTCTCCCGCAGCATCATCACCGGGGCCCGGTTGGGCGATTCCATCCGGATCCCGATCAGTGTCAGTTCTCGCATCATCGTCATGGTGCGCCCCGAACCTCTCCTCAGACCTGCACCCGGTGGGGCGCCGGTTCCTCGGGTAGGAACATACCCGTCACCTCCAGTGTCACCCGGGTACCCCGTCGGCTGTGCCTGGATCGTCACCGAGCCGTGTCGCGGCGGCCACTCGGTGCTTCAGGGTGGCCCGAATCGCTCGTGCACCAGCCGGCCGTCGGCCAGCCGATGGGCGACCAGAAACGCACCTGTGGAGAACTTGCCGACCTTCAGCCCCAGCTCCCGCGCCAGGGCAGGCAGGACTGGCCGGTGCGAGCAGACGACCGTCACCTTGCCCGGTTTCCACACCCGCTCGGCCAGACCGCGCAGTGCGTCCGGGTCGGCGTCGTACCCGCGTTCGGAGATCTCCGGCCACAGGTGGATGCGCCGGTCCAGCAAGGCGGCGTACGGCGCGACTGTCGCGGCACACCGTTCCGCGTCGCTGCTGATGATCCGGTTGGCGCCCAGTGCCGCCAGTACGCCGGTCATTCGCTGCGCGACCGCCGTACCGTCGCTGGTGAGTGGACGGAGAGTGTCCTTGCCGTCCCAGTCCTTCCGCTTCAGAGCCTCCGCGTGCCGCACCACGACCACGGTGGCGACAACCGGCACCGCCTGCTCCAGCGCGTCCAGGATGTCCACGTCACGCGGGTAGCTGAGCTTGCCGCGGGCCTTGTCGACCGGGAGCCAGCTGACCTGGTCCACCTCGTCGTTCGGCTCGAAGTCGCTGTCACTGACAGGTACGGCGGACCAGTAGTGCACCAGCTTCTGGGCGGTCCCGCCGTTCTTGCGGATCGCGTACCGCTGCACGCCGAGCGGGGGACCGAGTGTGACCTGCAGTCCGGTCTCCTCCTCGATCTCCCGGCGTGCACCGAGCAGCACGTGCTCGTGCGCGTTGAGCTTGCCCTTCGGGAGGGACCAGTCGTCGTACCGGGGACGGTGCACCAGCAGCACCTGCCGGGTGCCGCGGCGCTCTCGCCACACGACACCACCCGCGGCGATAACCGTCGCCGGGTTACTCATGGAATCACCCTAAGACGTGGCTAACCGATCGGTTCGGACGCCCGCCGCCGCCCGCGGGTTGCGATCAGCCGTTCCTGCATGTCCCGCAGCGGCTCACCGTCCGGCCCACTGAGCCGCGCCTGCCAGGTGTCGTCCGCCTGCAGCCACCAGGAGCCGGTGCCGTCGTCCAGCGCCAGGTCGAACATCTCACCGAGCTCGTTGACGTGGTCCTGCTGCCTCAACTGCACCAGCACCTCCACCCGGCGGTCCAGGTTGCGGTGCATCAGGTCGGCCGAGCCGATCCACACCTCCGGCTCACCGCCGTTCTCGAACAGGAACACCCGGCTGTGCTCAAGGAATCGGCCCAGGATGCTGCGGACCTGGATGTTCTCCGACAGACCGGGTACGCCGGGCCGGATCGTGCAGATACCCCGGATCCACAGGTCGACGGGTACGCCGGCCTGTGACGCCCGGTACAGCGCGTCGCACAGGGCCTCGTCGACCAGGCTGTTCACCTTGATCCGGATCCGCGCCGGGCGGCCGGCGTGGTGGTGCTGCACCTCGCGGTCGATCCGATCGAGGAGCCCCCGCCGTACCGACTGGGGAGCCACCAGGATCCGCCGGTAGCCGGCGCTGCGACCGAAGCCGGACAGGTGGTTGAAGAGGAGCGCGACGTCCTCGGTGACCACCTTGTCGCTGGTCAGCAGGCCCAGGTCCTCGTAGAGCCGGGCCGTCTTCGGGTGGTAGTTGCCGGTGCCGATGTGCGCGTACCGGCGCAGGCCGTCCGGCTCGTCACGGACCACCAGCGACAGCTTGCAGTGCGTCTTGAGGCCGATCACGCCGTACACCACGTGGCAGCCGGCGTGCTCGAGCTGACGAGCCCACTTGATGTTCGCCTGCTCGTCGAAGCGCGCCTGGATCTCTACGAGGACCAGCACCTGCTTGCCGGCCTCGGCGGCGTCGATGAGCGCGTCGACGATCGGGGAATCACCACTGGTCCGGTAGAGCGTCTGCTTGATCGCCAGGACGTGCGGGTCCGCGGCCGCCTGCTCGATGAAGCGCTGGACGCTGGTGGAGAACGAGTCGTACGGATGGTGGACGAGTACGTCGCGCTGCTTGAGCGCGTGGAACATGTCCGCCGGGTTGGAGGTCTCCACCTCGGCGAGGTGCGGATGCGTCGACGGTACGAACGCGGGGTACTTCAGCTCGGCCCGGTCCAGGCCGGCGATGGTGAAGAGACCACGCAGGTCCAGCGGGCCCGGGAGCTCGAACACTTCCGCCTCGGTGACGCCCAGCTCGGACAGCAGCAGCGCCTTCACCTGCGGATCGATCGACTCCTCCACCTCGAGCCGGACCGGCGGACCGAACCGGCGGCGCAGCAGCTCCTTCTCGAGCGCGGCCAGCAGGTTCTCGGCGTCGTCCTCCTCGACCTCGAGGTCCTCGTTGCGGGTCACCCGGAACGTGTGGTGCTGGGTGACCTCCATCCCCGGGAACAGCTGGCCGAGGTGGGTGGCGATCACGTCCTCGAGCGGCACGAACCGGCCGTCGGCAACCTTCACGAAGCGCGGCAGCAGCGGCGGCACCTTCACCCGGGCGAAGTGCTCACCGCCGGTGTCCGGGTTGCGGACCACGACTGCGAGATTCAGGCTCAGGCCGGAGATGTACGGGAACGGGTGCGACGGGTCGACCGCCAGCGGCGTCAGCACCGGGAACACGCGCTCCCGGAAGAACCGGGTCATGTCCTCGCGCTCGCTGTGCTCCAGCTCGTCCCAGCGCAGGATGTCGATGCCCTGCTCGGTCAGCGCCGGCTGCACCGACTTCCGCCACGTCTCCGCCTGCCGGTCCATCAGCTCCCGGCTCCTCGCCAGGCTGCGGTCGAGAACCTCGCGGGGGAGCAGGCCGCTGGCCGCCTTCACCGCGACCCCGGCCGCGATCCGGCGCTTCAGACCCGCGATCCGGACCATGTAGAACTCGTCCAGGTTGCTGGCGAAGATGGCGAGGAACTTGGCCCGCTCGAGCAGCGGGATCCGGTCGTTCTCGGCGAGCTCCAGGACCCGCTGGTTGAACGCGAGCCAGCTCAGTTCCCGGTCGGAGAACCGGTCCGCGGGGAGGTCACCGACCGCACTGATGTCGTACGGCGGTTCAACGTCGTACTCCCTGTTGTGCGATGCCAGCAAGTCTCCAGCCACACCGCTCAGCATCCCACCCTTTGGTTAACAACGGGTAGCCGTCCGCGCGTTGCCGGATGTGACCTTTTCGAAGTCCGTCAACCGGCTCCGGGGACCGTTTCGGGCACCTGGTTGCTCCCTGGTTGCTAGCGTCACACCTTGTGAACCTACGACTGGACTCGGTACTGCGTGACACGGTGGCCGCCGCACAAGCGAACGCCCTCATCCCGCTGTACGCGCTGCCCGCCGCTGTCCGCCGACGGCTGGCCGGCGCCCCGATCCAGATCGACGGCACCACCCTGGATCCCGACGTGCAGCTGCTCCTGCGTATCGACAACCTGTTGCCACGCACAACCAAGACCGACGCGGCGACCGCCCGGACGCGCTTCCGCAACCTCTGCAAACTGATCACCGGCACCCCCGCCGACATGCTCCGGGTCACCGACCTGACCGTCCGCGGCGCCGCGGGTCAGCTGGAGGCCCGCCTCTACATCCCCCGTGGCGACGCAGGCCGTGGGCTGCTGGTGTACCTCCATGGGGGCGGCTGGGTGGTCGGCGACCTCGGTACCCATGACGCGCTGTCCCGCGCGATCGCCGCCGATGCCGGCGTACGCGTCCTCTCCGTCGACTACCGCCTCGCCCCCGAAGCCCCCGCCCCGACCGCCGCCGAGGACGCGATCGCCGCGTTCACCTGGGCCGTCGACCACGCCGAGGACCTCGGCGCGGATCCCAGCCTGGTAGCCGTCGGCGGCGACAGCGCAGGCGGCAACCTGGCCGCCGTCGTCGCCCAGCAGACGGTACGCCGCGGCCTCCCACAGCCGGCGCTCCAGGTCCTTCTCTACCCAGCCGTCGACCTGGTCGCGCGCCGCCCCAGCCGAGACCTGTTCTCCGAGGGCTTCATCCTCACCGAGGAGGACATCATCTGGTACCGCGACCTCTACACCCCGGACCCCACGCTCCGCCCTGACCCGATCGTCTCGCCCCTCCGCGCCGAAGACCTCACCGGTCTCCCACCCACCTACCTCACCACCGCCGGCTTCGACCCCCTCCGAGACGAAGGTCGCGAATACGCCACCGCCCTGACCAAAGCCGGCAACGACCTGACCCACGCCCACCACCCCACCCTCCCCCACGGCCACGCCAACCTACTAACCGTCCCCGGCGCAACCCGCCAAGCCCACACCCACCTCACAAACCACCTAAGGCAAACCCTCCACTAGCCGCCCGTGGAGAGCCGCCCGTCCGCCGAGCGCCCCCCGCTTCCTGAGCCGGGGTTGGGGAGGATTTCCTACCCAATCCAGGCAGAAACCCTCCCCAACCCGCGTTCCCCTGGCGAGAACGAAATCAGCGGCCGGGGTCGACGAGAACGGGGATGGCCTCGCGCACCTGCAGCGCGGTGGTCGGACCGGTCACCGGAATCGTGCCGGCGACGTACTGCCAGCCGGTGCCGGCAACGTTGAAACGGGCGGCGTAACTGGTCGTCAGGGTGAGCCCGACGGTGCCACGCTTCATGTACTTGTGGGTGATCTCCTTCGACGGGTACGGCTTGCCAGGCGTGCTCGTGGTGAGCGCCGGGCTACCGTCCCCGAAGTTCCAGGTGTAACTGATCGGCGTAGCCTCGACGACCACGGGGAATCCGAGCAGGGTGACAGTCGCGGTCGAAACCTTGCTGTCGTCGGTGTAGACGATGGTGTCCAGATTCACCAGAGTCCGCCCATTAGGCTGCACCTTCACCGAGAGCCCTGGGAAGGTCAGGTCCTTCGCCTCCGACCGGACCTGCTCCCACCTGACATCCTGTGGCCGCGGCACTACTACCAGGCGCGGCAACACCCGTCTCGTCGTTTTCGTGTCGTCCGGCTTGTCGGGGGTGCAGACATTAGGCCCCTCGACTTTTCCTCGCATATCCCCGGGTTTGCACATGCCGGCGTTCATTCGGAGGTCGCGTCGTGCGTCAGGTCCGCCCCGGTCTTCCTTCTGTGGCCTCTTATGCGTTGTCGTAGACGTGGGCGTCGTAGCTCCGGGTTTTTGCAGAACACTGCCGAGCCGTGATCGTTGCTCCCGCTCCGAGGCTGCGATGCGTAGTCGGTCCCGCTCCGTCGAGGCCGTGGTTTTAGGTGCCTTCTTCGTCGGTTTCGCCTTGGCCGGTTTCGGCGCTGGGGCGGCGGCGACGAGGCCGGGTGACCGTTCCAGCGTCGCGTGTGCCGCGTTCCCTATCAGGAACGTCGGCGCAGCCAGGACGCCCACAAGTAGAACGCTCGTATTACGCATCATCGGCGATCTTGGAGCTCGATCTCAAACATGACCCAGTTCCCCTTGCTCGGAGAAAGTGCGACCTGTTCCGTGTATTTCGCCGCCTTGCTGGTCGCAGGAACAGCCGATGGCGAGTCTTTGGTCGTGTACACACCGACCGTGACAGCCGCTGAGCCACGCAGACGGCCACCGTTTCCGCGAATCAATTCGCTGACCTCGGCTACACGCTCCAGGTAGTCCCCGCTAAGGCCACCATTCGCGGCGTTGACCTTCGTCGCGAAGCTCGCATATTGCTTGCAGCCCACGCAGCCAGCATCGCTCGCGGCGAGCAGTGGCGCTGCATTACCAGTCTGAGACGCATAGTTCATCAGGTCGATGTAATGACGAATGAACTCTTCCGCAGCCGCTAGCGAGAGTCCGTTCGCTGTTGTCGGCCGTACCGGCGGGGCCGGCGGAACGGTACTTGCTGGGGTGCTTGCCTGTGTAACCGACGTGGTTTGCGAGGGAGCCGTGCCTGCCGAGGACGTCTGTGGTGGGGTCGTGTTGGGGTGGCCGGCTTCGGGGCTGGCTTGGGTGCAGGAAGCGAGTAGCGCGGTGGTGGCTAGGCAGGCTAGTAGTGCGAGTGTTGGCCTGTTGCGGTGTGTCACGTTTGTCAGCCCTCCGTAGTCGACACGATCGTAACGGCGGGGTGGGGCTGGGTTCGATGTCAAAAGATGCAGTTGTGGATAACGGGTTTGAGGGCCAGGAGCCGTCCGGCTGGGGGGTTAGAGGCTCGGACGGCTCCTGGTTGATGGTGGGACGGGGTGGAGCGGGGTTTATGACGTGGAGTGAGCGGGTGACTTCGTTGTGATGTCGTTCACAGGGGGTCAGGCGGGGGCGTACTGGACGTCCAGGGCAGCGGTTTCGAAGCCCAGGGTGTTGTAGAGGGCTCGGGCTGCGGTGTTCGTGCCGTCTACGTAGAGGACTATCTGGTCCAGGTTTCGGGTGGTTTGGAGGTGGTGGAGGCCCTGGAGGGTGAGGGCCTTGCCGAGGCCTTGGCCCTGGTGGGTGGGGGAGACGCCTACTACGTACACCTCGCCTATGCCGTCTTCGACCTTGGTCCAGTGGAAGCCGGCGATCGCGCCGGTGGTGGAGTCGACGGCGAGGAAGAAGCCGTTGGGGTCGAACCACGGTTGCTGGAGGCGCTCTGCCAGGTCGGCGGCGGTCCAGCTGCCCTGCTCGGGGTGGTCGGCGAAGGCGGCCGCGTTGACCTTCAGCCACGCGGCGTCGTCCTGGCCGGGGACGAACGTCCGTACGTCGATGCCGTCGGGCCAGACGGGTTCTGGCAGCTCGACCCTGGTACGGCGGAGGAAGTAGAGCTCCCGGGTGACTTCGAGGTTGAGGCGGTGGGCCAGTTCGTCCGAACCGGGGAGGCGGCCGTGGGCCCAGACACGAGTACGGGCACCACCGTGGTCGAGGAGCATGCGGAGGAGCGCCGTACCGAAGCCTTGGCGGCGGGCGGATGGGGTGACGAAGAGTTCGGCGGAGCCGTCGGGGGACAGTGCGCCGTACCCGACCAGGTTGCGGGCGCTCTGCAGGCCGCTCACCTCGATGGTGCCCGGATCGCCTTCGTAGGCGAGGACGTGGACGTCGCCGGGGTGTTCGCCGTCGAGGTGCAGGAGGGTGCGTTCGGAGAGCGGATTGACGCCGTCGCTGTGTGCTGCGGCGCGGGCGAGTTCCGTGACGGCGGCGGCGGTGGCCGAGGGCAACGGTGAGGGTACGGCTTCGAGGGTCACCTGAATACCGTAAAAGGTCCGGTTCAGTTCATGCTCAGGTCCTGGCGAGGGCGCGTCGTCACGGGTAACTTTCCCGGAACCGCGGAGGATTTCGCGGCACCGCTACAGCGGTGACCGAGACGACGGAGTAGATATGGCCATCACAGCACGAGGCAGGGCACGGTTGGGGGGACGGCGGGCGGTCGGACTGCTCGTCACCGGGACGGCCGTGGCGCTCGCGTTGGCCGCGGGGGGATCCGTGAGCCAGGCAGGAGCCGCGACCCAGGACGCGACGCAGGCGAACAAGCCGAAGCCGACGCACAGCCAGATCCAGTTGCTCGCGATCAACGACTTCCACGGCAACCTGGAGCCCGCGACGGGGTCCAGCGGCAACATCAACGGCATCCCGGCGGGCGGCGCGGCGTACCTTGCCACCCATCTGAAGCAGCTCCGGGCGGCCGCGGAGGCGAAGGGCCAGGACTCGGTGACGGTCGCCGCGGGTGACCTGATCGGCGCCTCGCCGCTGCTGTCGGCCGCGTTCCACGACGAGCCGACGGTCGAAGCGCTGAACGGGATGGGACTCGAGGCTGCGTCGGTGGGCAACCACGAGTTCGACGAGGGCTGGCACGAGCTGCTCCGGATGCAGACCGGCGGCTGCCTGCCGGACGGCGACGGGGCGAACAACCAGAACTCCTGCCCGGACGCGGCGCACCCGTTCGAGGGCGCGAAGTACAAGTACCTGTCCGCGAACGTGTTCTTCGAGAACACCCGCAAGACGCTGTTCGCGCCGTACACGATCAAGACCTTCAAGGACGGCAAGAAGGTCGGCTTCATCGGTATGACGCTGGAGAACACCCCGAACATCGTGACCAAGGCCGGCGTCGAGGGGCTGACCTTCAAGGACGAGGTCGACACCGCGAACGCGCTGGTCCCGGTGCTGAAGAAGAAGGGCGTGGAGTCGATCGTCGTGCTGCTGCACGAGGGCGGCTTCCCGGTCGACGCGAAGGCGTACAACAGCTGCCCGGGCATCTCCGGCCCGATCGTCGACATCAACGCCGGCCTGGACCCGGAGATCGACGCGATCATCTCCGGCCACACCCACCAGGGGTACAACTGCTCCCTGCCGGACAAGGACAAGAACCCCCGCCTCGTCACCAGCGCCTCGTCGTTCGGCCGGCTGGTGACCGATGTCCGGTTGAGCATCGACAACGCGACCGGCGACGTCGACCGGGTGAACACGCTGGCCAACAACCAGATCATCACCCAGGACGTCGTGCAGGACCCGAAGACGGCGGCCCTGATCGCGAAGTACAAGCAGCTCGTCGCCCCGATCGAGAACAAGGTGATCGGTCACCTCACCACGCCGTCGGTGGTGCGGACACCCGACGACTCGCTCGAGTCGCCGCTGGGCAACCTGATCGCCGACGCGCAGCTCGCCGACCCGAGCGTCGTGACCGGAGGGAAGACGCCGGTCGTGGCGTTCATGAACCCGGGCGGTATCCGCGCGGACCTGGCGTCGAACAACGGTGAGGTCACGTACGGCAAGGCGTTCAGCGTGCAGCCGTTCAACAACTTCCTGGTCTCGATGGACATGACCGGGACGCAGATCAAGGCCCTGCTGGAGCAGCAGTTCTCCGGGGTGAACGGCCCGGACGCGCCGAAGTTCAAGGTGCTCCAGGTCGCGGGCATCACCTACACCTGGAACCCGGCCGCCGCGGCGGGCTCGAAGGTGGTGGCCGGCTCGATCAAGATCGGCGGGCAGCCGCTCGTCGACGGTACGACGTACCGCATCGTCACGAACAACTTCCTGTCGGACGGCGGTGACGGCTTCCCGGCCTTCACCACCGCGACGAACAAGTTCTTCGGTGGGCTGGACATCGACGCGTTCGCCAACTACCTGACCGCGCACGACCCGTACACGCCGGTCGCGACCGACCGCATCTCCGTCGGTTCCTGACCGCAACGGTGGACTGAACGAGAGCCGGTACGTCGCCTCCCAGGCGGCGTACCGGCTTTTTCTTCTCGTCAGTGATCCTGGTACCTTGCGTACTCAGGCACTTACGGAAGGTGAGCGATGGCGCACGTTGCTCCGACCTCGCACCGGCGGGCTCCCAGGACTTCGCATCGCGGGCATCGCAGCGCGGACGGGCCGGTGCAGATCACCAGCTGGCTCGGGCTGACGGTGGCATTCGTGGTGGGGCTGATCCTGACGGCTCAGTCGCACGTCGGGGTTCACGCGGCCGGCGTCACCCTGCTGGTGATGCTGGTGCCGATCACCGTCGGGGTGTTCGTGGCGGCGTTCCGGCAGGGCGTCGGGTCCTGGAAAGCGGCCCTCAGCACGGCGGCCGCGCTGGCCTTCACCCTGCTGAAGTTCTTCTTCTGACCAGCAACCTCAGGACTTCACTTCGGCAGGCTCGCGCGATGTGGGCGCCGGCGGGACCACGAAGCGGTAGCCGACGTTCCGGACGGTGCCGATCAGGGCCTCGTGCTCGGGGCCGAGCTTCGCGCGCAGGCGCCGTACGTGCACGTCGACCGTCCGTGTGCCGCCGAAGTAGTCGTAGCCCCAGACCTCCTGGAGCAACTGCTCCCGGGTGAACACCCGGCCCGGGTGCTGCGCGAGGAACTTGAAGAGCTCGAACTCCTTGTACGTCAGGTCGAGCGCCCGGCCGTTGAGCTTCGCGGTGTACGACGCCTCGTCGATCACGACGTCGCCGCTCCGGATCAGCGTGGACTCGGGCTCGTCGTTGCGGGTCGCGGCGAGACGGCCGATGACGAGCCGCAGCCGCGCCTCGATCTCGGCCGGGCCGGCGGTGTCGAGCAGTACGTCGTCCGCACCCCAGTCGGCGTTGACGGCGGTCAGGCCGCCCTCGGTGACGACCAGGATCAGCGGTACGTCGATACCGGTCGTGCGGATCAGCCGGGAGGCGCTCCGGACGGCGACCAGGTCGCGGCGGGCGTCGAGCAGCACGGCGTCGGCGTCCGGAGCGTCGACCAGCGCGGAGACCTCGGTCGGCAGGATCCGGATCTGGTGGGGGAGCAGAGCGAGCGACGGCAGGACCTCGGTGGAGGCCTGCAGGGCGTTCGTCAGCAGAAGCAACGTGCTCACGCTGTCTCCTTGTGCTGATCATCGGATCCGGTGGCTGCGATCCGGGCCTCGTGCACGGCAGGCCCCGGCGGCGTCGTTGCCGGGGGCCTGGGACACACTGGGTCTAACAGCAAGCTGACATAATAGCCGAGACTTAACCGATTAGTGAGGCGCGGACCAGATGCCGGAAGTGACCATCAGGTACTTCGCTGCCGCACGCTCGGCCGCCGGGGAGTCGTCGGCGACCGCCGAGGCGGGCTCGATCCGCGACCTGGTCACGACGGTGTCGGCCGACCGGCCGGAGCTGGCGCGGGTGCTGTCGATCTGCACCTTCCTCCTGGACGGAGAGCGTGCCGAGCCGGGCACACCGCTCACCCAGGGCGCCCTCGTCGACGCCCTCCCACCCTTCGCCGGCGGCTGAGCAAGGCCAGGCACGAGGACAGGCAGAAGGCCAGGCACTAGGACTCCTCGCCGGGTACATTCGTCGCCGTGGCGATGGAGTCGGGGACGCTGCTCACTACGGTGGGGCGTGCGGGGGTTCTGTTCGGGAAGGCGTGGCCGCGCCTTCTGGCGGTGTTTCTGGTGGCCCAGCTGGCGCACCGCGGCTTGCAGTGGGTAGCCGTCCAGGCAGGCGCCAGAGCTGAGGCAGCCGGCATCGCTGTACTGGCGCTGCTCGTAGTCGTCTCGCTGGCGATGTACGTGACGATGTTCCTGGTCCTCCGCGGAGAACTGCCTTTCCACCGCAGGGCAGTAGCCGAGGGCATGCTTGCCCCGGACGGTGTGGAGCCCGGCTATGAACACAGGGCGCTCGATGCGCTCGCTGCGGCGCTCCTCCCGTTCCTGGCCTTCTACGCCGCCTACAAGTTCCTGCAGAACGAGGCGCTCGACTACGAGTACCAACTGGCCGTCCACAAGGTCAACGAGACCGCCGCCACCATCCTCGGCGGCGGTACGGTTCCGCAGCCGTCGGAGGGTCTGCAGTCGCTGTCCACCTGGTTGTTCGTCGGCCTGGGCGTCACGGCGTACCTGCTCCGCTTCGCGTTCAAGAGGTGGCGGAAGGACAAGGAGGGTCCGGTCCGCAAGCTGTTCGTCACGTACCTCGAGGCGCTGTGGATCTTCGTCGTCGCGTACCAGGCCACGTCGGTGATCCCGCCGCCGATGACCTGGCTGAAGGAGCGCCAGGTCTGGCAGTGGCTGCACGACGGATACACCTGGGTGCTCGACCACGTGCTGGGCGTCAACCAGGTCCGTGAGGTCTGGGACGCCGTCACCGGGTTCCTCTCCGCCGGTATCGCCGACCTCTGGGACGCCGCGGTGCTTCCGCTGATGTGGATCACCATGACGGCGATCATCTACGGCCGCGTCGTGCGGAAGCTCGACAAACCGCGCTGGCGGTTCGACCGCATCACGCACCGCTGGCAGCAGACGCCGCGGATCGTCCGCGTCGCCGGGAACTCGGTGATGGCCGACTGGAAGGACCGCTGGACCCCTGTCCTGGAGGCGTTCCGGCTGGTGGTCCGCTCCGGCCTGCGGCCGATGCTCGGGTACTTCCTGGCCTGGGCGGTCGTCACCTTCGCCGCGAGCGGCGTGTGGATCGCCCTGAAGGTGTGGGTTCTCGGACCGCACACGCTGCAGTTCTGGCAGGTCATCGACGAGCCGCTGAACCTGATCACCGACGGCCTGAAGATCATGCTGCAGGTCAGCCTGCTCGCCGCCGCCTACGACCGGATGATCGGCGGCCTGGCCGGCTACCTGACCCCGCGGACCCGCGCGGTCCACGAGCAGCCGGCCGGCGACCACGGTGTCACCGACCTCAGCGCCGCTACCTCGGGAATGCCAGGTACTGAGGCAGTTTCGTAGCCCACGTGATCGTCGGCTGCACGCTGCCGGTGACGGACGACGGTACGACGAACACCGCGACCGTCTCGAACGGCTTCCCGGCGACCGGCTTCAGGTAGTACGGCGCCGCGGTGCCACGCCAGCTCGACGGCTTGTCGTCGGAGCCGCCAGTGCAGCCGGTCGGACGATTCTGGTAGTCGTCGGCGATCCTGGTCTCGTCCCAGATCCGGCCGTCCGGCGCCCGCAGATGGACCTGGCAGCCGCCGAGCCCTTCGAGCGCGGACAGGTCGTCGACCTGCAGCCGGAAGTACACCCGGATCCGCGTGGTGCCTTCGGGTAGCGCGTCCTGATCGAGACCCTTCTCGGACGGCTGCGGGTTCTCCTCGACGCTGGCGGCGTACCAAGTGGCTCCGTTGTACGACGTACCGCCCGCGGAGACCGTGACGGGATCGCGCGGCTCGTTGCTGTACCAGGACTTGTAGTCGCTGCGCGTGGTCCACCACCCGGCGAGCGGGATCGCCACCACGAGCGTCGCGAGCGCGGCCGTGTTCTTCCGGAACCACCCACGGCGAGCCCGGCGCGCGCCACTCACGTTTCGCTCGCAGCGGTCAGATCTACGACGTCCTGCAGTTGAGGGTCGTCGTCGCCGAGTGGCACGGTGACCTGTGGCTCGAGGTCGTTCAGGATCGACTTCTCCGTCACCAGCAATGTTGCCCCGGGCACCTTGTCGGCGGGCATCTCGACCACGAACGAGCCGCGGACCGGGATGCCGGGCGCGAACTCGGTGCCGGTCAGGTCGACCCGGTCGAGTCCGCTGCGGTTGGAGCCGAGGTACGTGATGCCGTCGGCGGACCGGATCTTGACGCCGAAGATGTGCATCGGCTCCCGTTTCGCGGTGACGCCGGCGTCGACGACCACGAAGGCGGTCAGCGAGTCGCGGTCCGGCGTGGAATGCGGGATCCGGAGCTTCTTCCCGACCCGTACGTCGTCGACGGTCAGGTCGAAGCGCGGCGTCTGCACCGCGCGTCCGACGATGCCCTTCACGGATGTCGGCTGCTGGATGTCCTGCTGTGTCGGCGTGAACCGGTACAGGCCGACGATCGCTACCAGTACGGCGAGCGTGAGGCCGACGTTCAGCAGCTTCTTCCGGGTCAGTACGGTCATTTGGCCTTCACCGCGACTGTGCTTTCGGCGGCGATCGTGTCCGGCAGCCACTTCTCGTGGTGGTCGAGGATCGACTCGTCCTCGTGCTTGTAGCCCTGCACGGTCAGCTTGACCTCGGTCGGGAACCGGCTCGCCTTCGGCAGTTTCCAGACGTACGCGACGTCCTCGGCGGCGTCCGGGGTGAGCACCGGGCTCATGGTCGCGTCGCGGAGGTTCGTGGTGCCGAGTGGCGGGTCGGTGTCCTGCACCCCGGGTACGCCGATCAGCCGGATCAGGTCCGACGGAGGTGTCGTGCCGGCGTCGTCGGTGACCTTGAGCTTGGTCACGACCGCGATCAGCACCCCGCCGTCGTCCGGGGTGAACAACGGCTTCAGGTCCTTCACGGTGACGACCCGCTGGACGGTGACCTCGAACTGGCCGGTGTCGATCGCGGTACCGGCGTCCACCTGCGGAGTCTCGTCAGCGGCCTTCTTCAGCCCGCCGAAGGCCGCCGAGATCACCAGCAGTACGGCGCCGGCGCTGATCGCCCACGTCCGCACCGAGCGGCCCCGCACCTTGAGATCCTGGAACTCCGGAAGCTCCTCCGGTTCCTGCCCCCCGCTCCCCGTTTCCTGCACGCGCGCAAGCGTATCCAGCCAAAGGGCCGAGTCAGTCGTCCGGCCGTCCGCGGAGCCGCTTGGTCTCGCCGCGGCGCTTCTTGTTGTCGAGCCGGCGCCGTACGGACCCCTTGCTCGGCTTGGTCGGCCGCCGCTTCCGGGGTGGCGGAGCGATCGCCTCCCGGATCAGCACGGCCAGCCGTTCCCGGGCGGCCTCGCGGTTGCGCCACTGCGACTTGTACTCCGACGCGGCGATCGTCACCACCCCGTCGACCAGCCGCGACTGGAGCCGCTCAAGCGCTCGGGTCTTCAGTACGTCGCTCAACGCCGACGTACCCGCCACGTCGAAGCTCAGCTCGACCCGGCTGTCCGTGGTGTTCACGGACTGCCCGCCCGGTCCGCTCGACCGTGAGAACCGCCACGCCAACTCCGCCTCGGGAATCACCACCCCCGCCCGCACAGTCACTCCACTCTCCACAGCTCCATTAGACCGGAGCACAATCACCAGATGGATGCCTGTGTCTTCTGCGGCCTGATCTCTGCCGACTCGGCCCGCTGGATCGCCAAAGAGGACGCAGCGGTCGCGTTCCTCCCGCTGCCCGGCGAGGAGATCTCCCCGGGGCACACCCTGGTTGTGCCGCGGCGTCACACCACCGCAGGTCTCCTGGACGCGCAGCCGGGCGACCTGACTCTGGTGATGGACCTGGCTCAGCGCATCGCGCAGAAGATGGTGGCCAGGCTCGGAGCGACCGGTGTGTGCGTGCTGAACGCCAGTGGGCCCGGCTCCGGCCGCAGTGTCGACCACCTCCACCTGCACGTGGTCCCGCGGTACCCGGGCGACGGTGACGACTGCCTGCCTTGGCCGACCGGGCGTTCGGTCCACCGCCTCGCTGTGGATCCGCAGGTGCTTCTCAGCACGTGAAACGGGCGGTTGAACCGTGAACGGCGCGACGTACCGTGGGTAGCTGTGAGCCTGGGCCTGTGGGTACTCGTCGCGGCGGTAGTGGCCGGCGTGGGGCTCAGTGTGCTCAAGGCCTGGGTCGACGGGCGGTTTCGCGGGAAGAGTGAGGACGACGTGGAGCGCGTGACGGCCGCGGACTTGGGTGGGGAGCTGGGCGAGCGGGCGACGCTGCTGCAGTTCTCGTCGGCGTTCTGTGCGCCGTGCCGCGTCACGCGGCGGACGCTCGCCGAGGTCGAGTGCATGGTCGACGGCGTACGTCACGTGGAGTTGGACGCCGAGTCCCACCTGGAGCTGGTACGCCGGCTCGACATCCTGCGTACGCCGACGACGCTGGTGCTCGACAGCACCGGAGCCGTCGTGAAGCGCGCCAGCGGAGCACCGCGGAAGCCGGACGTGATTGCCGCGCTGGCCGTCGCGATCGACCGCCAGCCGAGCTGACAACGTCCGGTACGTGTCACCGGATGGCCAATGAACCGGGACTTAGGCAAGACTCTCCCGGTGAGCTCCCAAGTAGCAGGTTGGTACGACGACCCTGAGGACCCGACCCAGCAGCGGTACTGGGACGGCAACGCCTGGACGGATCAGCGTCGCCCGCAGGAGGGCCCACCCCCGTTCCAGGGGCAGTTCGGCCAGCCGAAGACGCAGGACTTCCCGAAGTACGGGCAGGCCGCGGAGCACGGACAGGTGTACGGCGGCGGATCGGCCCAGTCGCCGGGTCAGTCACCGTCGCAGTTCGGCCAGCAGGCCCCGCAACAGGGCGGCTACCCGGCGTACCCGCAGAGCAGCCAGGGCTTTGGCTACCAGGCCCAGGGTTCCGGCACCACCCCGGACGGTCAGATGCTGTCCGGTTGGTGGCGCCGTGTGTTCGCGCGCATCATCGACTCGATCCTCGCCTGGTTCATCGCCTTGCCGCTGACCGGCTACTTCTACTACCAGTCCAGCAAGGTGATGAACGCCTGGGTGGAGGACGTGCTGGACGCCGCTCGTGCCGGTAGCTCGACTCCGGTCTCCGTGCCGCCCGAGGTGTTCAAGTGGGCCATCCCGGCGTCCCTGCTCGGGGCTCTGGTCATGTTCGTCTACGAGTACCTGTTCCTGGTCGCGAAGGGCCGCACTCCCGGCAAGATGGCGACGGGGATCGCGGTCCGGCTGCGGGATGCGCCGGGCAAGCCGCCGCGCGGGGCCGCCGCGAAGCGATCTGCGCTCCTCCTGGTGCTGACCATGGCGGGCTCGATCCCGGTTGTCGGCCTCTTCGCCTCCCTCGCGCTGCTGCTCAACTACCTCTGGCCGCTGTGGGACGACAAGAAGCAAGCGCTGCACGACAAGATCGCCGCGACGAACGTGGTCCGCGTCTGAATCCACGGCACGCGTCCACAGTTTGATCAGTTGTCTCACGTGATGGGACCACGGGTGGTGTGCCCGCCGAGGTTCCGTAGTCTCGTTGCGTGGTTTACACGACATGGCTGACGAAGCGACGGGCAGTGGACAACTGCCGCGTCCGCTCTTCGCTGTGTCGTCGCCGCTGACCAGGCGGCGTCCCGAGCGCTGCGGAACCGGTCGCTGAGCACGGTTCCGCGTACGTCGCCTCCCGCAGACCCGGGCGGGTTCCGGCTCGACATCCTCCTTCACCGGGAGTCGTCATGTCCGAACAACAGACGGCACAACAGGTCGATCCGCGCGGTCTCCGGTTCGCGGCCGGCGTGACCACGGTCGTCCTGGCGCTGACGCTCGTACTGAACAACCCCTGGCCGCTCGCGGTGCAAGCCGTGGTGTTCGCGATCTCGGTCGCGTTCGGCGTGAGCGCGTCGCCGTACGGGTTGCTGTTCAAGCGGCTGGTCCGGCCCCGGCTGGGCCCGCCGAAGGAGCTGGAGGACGCGGCCCCGCCGCGGTTCGCCCAGTTGGTCGGCCTCGTCTTCGCGGTCGTCGGTCTGGTCGGGTACCTGACCGGCGTGACCGTCCTGGGAGTGGTCGCCACCGGATTCGCCCTGGTCGCCGCGTTCGTGAACGCGGCCGTCGGGCTCTGCCTCGGCTGCGAGGCCTATCTGCTGATCCACCGCATTCGTACGCCAACCACCGCTACCAACTGAGAGGCAGCACACATGAGCAGGGAATCCGCGCTCGTCTCGGCCGACTGGGTCGAGGAACACAAGAACGACGCCGGTGTCGTCCTGATCGAGGTCGACGAAGACGTCTCGGCGTACGACGCCGGCCACATCGCCGGAGCGATCAAGCTGGACTGGAAGGACGACCTGCAGGACCCGGTCCGGCGGGACTTCGTCAACAAGGACCAGTTCCAGGCGCTGCTGTCCGATCGCGGCGTCAAGAACGAGGACACGGTCGTGCTGTACGGCGGCAACAACAACTGGTTCGCGGCGTACGCGTACTGGTACTTCAAGCTCTACGGCCACGGTGACGTGAAGCTGCTCGACGGCGGCCGCAAGCGCTGGGAGCTGGACAGCCGCGAGCTGACCGACGAGGTCGTGAAGCGCGAAGCCACGGAGTACAAGGCGAAGGACCCGGACCTGACCATCCGCGCCTTCCGCGACGAGGTCAACGAGGCCATCGGCGTGAAGAACCTCGTCGATGTGCGGAGCCCGGACGAGTACGCCGGCCGGCTGCTCGCGCCGGCGCACCTCCCGCAGGAGCAGGCGCAGCGCGCGGGCCACATCCCGACCGCGGCGAACATCCCGTGGAGCAAGGCGGCCAACGACGACGGCACCTTCCGCGCCGACGACGAGCTCAAGCAGCTGTACGCCGACGCCGGCGTCGACTTCGGCAAGGACACGATCGCGTACTGCCGGATCGGTGAGCGCTCGGCGCACACCTGGTTCGTGCTGCACGAGATCCTCGGCCAGGAGAACGTGAAGAACTATGACGGTTCCTGGACCGAGTGGGGTTCGCTGGTCGGCGTACCCGTTGCTCTCGGCGACGAGCCCGGGGAGGCCTGACATGTGCGGAGCGAAGCAGGGCGGACTCGACCTCAAGGGCGTGGACGTCGACAAGGAGGCCGTGATCCAGGGCCAGGTGCTGCGTGGCGAGGAGCCGGTCGGCGGCGCGTACGTGCGGCTGCTGGATTCCACTGGTGAGTTCACGGCCGAGGTGCCGACCTCGGCGACCGGGCACTTCCGGTTCTTCGCGGCGCCGGGCAGCTGGACGCTGCGGACGCTGGCCCCGAAGGCCGACCCGGTCGACCGTCAGGTGGTCGCGCAGTACGGCGAGGTCGCGGAAGTGGCCGTCACTGTCTGAGCAGTCGATCGTTACTGATGGTGCCACCCCCACCCGACGGTGGCCCACCCTGAAGTAAGCACCGAAGGGCCCGGACCTTGCGCGTCCGGGCCCTTCGGCATGCCCGGATCGCCTGCCGGTCAAGGATTTCCGGGTCATCGCGGCCGGGTTACGGGTGGGACCGGGAAATCTCGTGGAACGAGCGACGATGTAACGGTTTGGTCTCGGAGCGCGGTCGTCTCGTCACCTACCGCAGTCGGCTGAGTTGTGTCTGTGTCCTGACCCGCACTTCGGGTCACGTCATCACTCAGGGAGGAGGGGTCAATGCGACCCCGCATCGGATACAAGAAGCTCGCCGCCGTCGGAGTTGCGGCGGTAGTCGGCGTGGCTTCTACGATTGCGCTGACGTCGGGTTCCGCGTCCGCCTCGCCGGTTTTCGGCTACAGCGGCTACGCGTACGGGACCGACGTTCAATCCGGGCTGGCGAACAGTGGCCCGCAGGTGATCAGCAAGTTCGGTTGCACCACGGACGCCAACAAGGCTGACAAGAACGACATCGCCACGGCGAACGTGAACGGGCAGGCGATCGCGCGCTCGGTGAAGACCGACACGCACAGCTTCAACAACGCCAGCGGCACCGGCGTCACCAGCAACGCGGTGGCCGCCGACATCCGCGTCGGCAACCTGCTCACGCTGACCGGCGTGAAGACCACCACCACGTCGAAGTACTCGAAGGGCCAGCTGTCCTACACCGGCAGCACCACCTTCGCGGGCGTGCGGATCGGCGCGGTCACGGTGCCGTCGCTGCTGAACCCGAAGCCGAACACCAAGGTCGCCGTACCGGGCCTGGGCTACATTGTTCTGAACCGTGTCGGCGGCGTGAAGACCGCGTCCGGCATGTACTCGTACGCGCAGGCGGTCGTGCTGCACGCGACGGTGAAGAACCAGTACATCCCGCAGGGCGTCGACGTCGCGGTGCTGAAGACCCGCGCGGAGATCTCGAAGCCGGCGACCGCACTGGTCATCGGTTCGGCGTACGGCACCAAGGCCTGGGCCGACAAGCTGGTCGTCTCCGACGCCACGTCCCTTCAGACCACCTGCCAGGGCACTGAGGGCAAGACGGTCCGGGTCGCGGTCGGCGAGCTGAACATCCCGAAGGTCGCCTACGTCGGCGGTGTCTACACCACCAAGAACGGCGCCATCGGCGAGGGCAAGTCCTACATCAACTTCACCTCGCACGTCGCGGGCGTGAAGGTCGGCAGCCTGTCGATCGGCGCCATCGAGTCCTCGGCCTCCGCGTGGAAGACCAAGGACGGCAAGGCCGGCGTCAGCTCGTCCTCGACGATCGCCTCCATCAGGGTCGGCGGCAAGAGCTACGCCGTCCCGACCGGCGAGAACAAGACCCTGGACATCCCGGGTGTTGCTCGCCTGACCTTCAACCAGGTCATGCGCCAGAAGCGCTACATCGAGGTCAACGCGCTGGTTGTCGACGTCTACAGCCTGAACACCAAGGTTGTCGTCGCTCACTCGGCCGCCGGCGTCGTCAGCTGATCTCAGCAGACACGCTCTGAGTCGAACCTCACCGACCCAGAACCCCCGGCCCCCGGATCCCGCACGGATCCGGGGGCCGGTTCTTTTATGCGTCGAGGATCAGGGTCACGGGTCCGTCGTTGGTGAGGGCAACGTCCATGTGGGCTCCGAAGACGCCGCGTTCGACCTTGGCGCCCAGGGACTCGAGGGCGGTGCAGAAAGAGTTGTAGAGGGGCTCGGAGACCGGGCCGGGGGCGGCGGCGTTCCAGGAGGGGCGGCGGCCCTTGCGGGTGTCGGCGTACAGGGTGAACTGGCTGATGGCGAGGATCGGGGCCTGTTCGTCGGCGGCGGAGCGTTCGTCGTGGAGGATGCGGAGGGTCCAGATCTTCGCGGCCAGCGCGGCGGCCTTCTCGGGGGTGTCGTCGTGGGTGACGCCGAGCAGGACCACCAGCCCGGGCCCGTCGATCGCCCCGACCACCTCGCCGTCCACCGTGACCGACGCCCGGCTGACTCGCTGTACTACGGCTCTCATGACCACATCTTCTCGTGCGGGAGATCGTCCGGTCATCGGACCCTCCGACCGGCAAATATCCGTTTCGAGATGCGATCTGGCAGGATTCGTCCATGGCGTCGACTCTGATCACTGTTGCTCCCACCGGTGCCGAGACCGCGAAGGCGGACTGTCAGGCGTTGCCGACCACGCTCGACGAGCTGGTCGAGACGGCGAAGCGCTGCGAGGCCGCGGGGGCGGCGATGATCCACATCCACATTCGCGACGGTGAGCACAAGCCCACGCTGGACCTCGGCCGGCTGACCGAGACCGTCGCGGCGGTCCGGGAGAACACCGCGCTGATCGTGCAGCTCTCGACGGGCGGTGCCGTCACCGATCCGTACGAGGATCGCCTCCGCGTGCTGGACGCCGTACCCGACTCCTGCTCGCTGACCATGGGCACGGTCAACTTCGGCGACGACGTGTTCATGAACCCGTGGCCGTTCGTCACGCAGCTGTTCCAGCTCACGCAGGAGCGCGAGGTCGTTCCCGAGTTCGAGCTGTTCGACCTCGGCCACGTCGCCGCACTGCACCGGCTCCTCGACAAGTACGGCCTGCCGTACGGCGGACGCGTGCACTGCGACCTGGTGATGGGCGTCCCCGGCGGCATGCCCGGTACGGCGGACGCACTCGTCGCCGCCGTCAACGCGCTCCCCGACGCCGTCACATCCTGGTCCGCCACCGGCATCGGCCGTACGTCGTTGACCGTCGCGCTGGCCGCACTGTCGAAGGGCGGCAACCTCCGCGTCGGCATGGAGGACACGCTGACGCTGGCGAAGGGGCACCCGGTCACGCACAACGCCGAACTGGTCGAACGCGCCGCCGCCCTGGCGACCCTCGCTCAGCGCCCGCCGATGTCCCCGGACGAGGCCCGCGACCTTCTCAAGGTGAAGAAGTAGCCGGCGATCCCGGTCACGATGATCGTTGCCTCCAGCAATAGCCAGTCGCGGAGGTAGTCGCGGGCGAGCACGGTCGAGTTCGTACCTTTGCCCTGCCGCAGTAGTAGCGGCACGGCGATCAGGCTGGTGATCCCGACGTACAGCAAGGTCGTCCGCACCGCGCCGACCGTTCGGTGCCGATCGGGCCCGGCCGACCATCGAACGAAGAGCCAGCCGACGCCGACGGTCAGCGGCACCAGGAAGAAGTCGTCGGCCACGACGGCCCCGCCCAGCCAGATCGGCAGTCGGATCAGCGCTGGTAGCTCCAGGGCGCTGAGCAGCAGCCAGAGTCCCCACAGTCCGACACCGACACCGGCGACGGCCAAACCGATCCGGGTCTTCACGAGATGACCTCCAGTCGATGCACCCACTTGCTCTGCAGGACCCCGGGCCGATTGGGCGCGATGACTCGCGCAGGGAACCCGTGGTCGAGCGCAAGCTCACCGCCGTTCAGCCGGAGCGCGAGCAGTGTCAGCGGATCAGCGGCGAAATCCGGTGGCAGCTCGCTCGTCGCGTAGAACCCGCCCTTCTCCATCGAGACGACCCGCACTCTCGAATGCGCCGGGGCTCCGGACAGTTCGAGCAGGTCCCGGATCCGGATGCCCTCCCAGCGGGCGCCTTGGCTCCAGCCCTCGACGCAGGCGATCGGCAGCTCGGAGCGGCTCTGCGGCAGCGCCCGTAGTTCGTCCAGCGCGTAGGAGAGCTGCTGCGGTCCCGTGATCATGAAGCGCCAGTTCTCGTCGATTCCGGTGACGCCGGCGGCTTCCGCCGTACGGTTCACCGGCAGGCCTTGGGGTCCGATGTTCGGCTTCCGCGGCGCCAGGACGGCGACCGGACCGAACGCCGGGACCGACTGCCCGACCGACGTGATGCCGACGAGGGTCGCGGCGCCGGCCACCGTCCGGAACAGCCCGCGCCGGGTGAGCCCGGTGATTGCCGGCGGCAATGAGTCAGGCACCTTCTCGGCCGTACGCCGCCAGTTCGCGCGGATCAACGGGAGCTTGACGGCGAGGTGGACCAGCAGGGCGCCGACGATGATCCACGCCAGCGCGTAGTGGGTCTGCCGGAACGGGAACGGCCACGGGTACCACTGCAGGGTGTTGATGAAGCCGATGAACAACTCGAGTGCCATCGCCGAAACCAGCACCAGGATCGACGCCCGCTCCAGCATCGTCGCGAGCGCCTTTCGGCTCGGCGGCCACGGCGGCTTCGCGAACAGCTTCGGGTAGACCGTCCACAACTTCGCCAGCAGCAACGGAACCGCGACGGTCCCGCTCAGCACGTGCAGTCCCTGAGTCACGCGGTACAGCGAGGCCGGACGGCTGGGGATCGGCAGCCAGCTCGGGGTGTCCTGGGCGAAGTGGCTGTAGAGACCGGTCAGGAAGCAGATCGTCACAGCGACCGCGAGCCAGCGGCCGATGACCGTCGCCACCCGCGGGTGGTGCAGCGGCGACGGGAACGACTTCTCCGTCGGAGGTGCCGGGAGCTTCATGTTTCTACTACAACCCAGCCGGAGACGTGTGGACGGCGTACGGCGGTTACTGCTCGCGAACGGCGTACCCGGAACCAGTTATCCACAGGTCTGCGTCTGTACCGGAGTTGGTGGCACCGGTCGGGGCATACTCTGGGCAAACTTGATGGAAGGAGTGGCGGAGTGAAGACGCAGGAGCGGTCGTTCGACGATGACGAGCGGGCGATGGCCGATCTGGCCGAGGTCGTCGACTGGCGACCGATCTGGGGGCCGCCGGCCACCGGCATGGACGCGATCCGTGCCCTGGTCAACCGCGTCACCGATGCCACCGGCTGGCGTCCCTGGGCGCCGGGGACCATCGATCCTGATCGGTACACCTGGGGCCTGGTCACCCAGCGCGAGACGGTGATGCTCGTGCTGCCGGACGCCGTACTGCCGGAGTCGCCGCGGAGCGGCTGGTCGGCGTACGAGATCGGTTCGTCGGAGCTGCCGCAGGCCGAGGAAGGCCTCGACGCGCACTGGCCCGGCCAGCTCGAGATCGCCCGTCGCTACTGGGGTCCGCCGGTGTACGTCGGGCCCGGCGACGACCTACGCATTCCGCCGGAGTGGCGCGGCCGCCGCCGGCACTTGGCGGTCTGGCTGCGGCCCGGAGCCGAGTTCCACCTGTACGCGTCCCAGCCGGGGCCGGAGGACACCGCGGCCGGTTTCGGATATTCCGTCTATGCCAACGAGGTGGCCTGATGGCTGAGGATCAACTTGAAGCGGAAGACCTCCTGCGCATTCTGGTCAGGGAGTTCAAGCGCTACAAGGACTTCGGGCAGAACGTCTGGAACCGCCTGACGTCGCGGCAGCGACGCCGGGTGGGGATCGAGACGGGAGTCATCCGGGACCGCTGGGGCCCCGACCCTCGGTCGAACGAAGATCCCCGTGATCGCACCGCCCGGTTGGAGCGCGAGGCCGCGCGGGCGGAGGAACAGGTCCGCGATCTCGAGTCGCAGAACGAGAACCTGCGCGGCGACGTCGACCGCCTGCAGCAGCAGAACCGGGACCGCGACCAGGACCTGAACAACGACCGCGACCGGGACGGGATCGACGATCGGGTCGAGAACCGGACCGATCTCGATCGCGACCACCGCGACGACGCGACCGAGCGGCGGGACGAGGCCGCCGAGGAGCTCGACAACGCGAACGACCGCGACGGCGACGGCGTCGACGACTCGGTCGAGCGCCGCGAGGACGAACGCGCACGCGAGGACGACGAGCGCCGTAAGCGGGAAGAACGGGAGAGCCAACAGGATCGCGCGGACGGAGTCGACCCGGTCACCGCTGGGGCGGCAGCCGGCGCGGTGGCCGGGGCCTCGGAACTCGCCGACGAACAGAACGCTGGTGACCGGCAGGAGGACCTCGAGGCGGACAGGCAGTCGACGGTCGACGCGGACAACGCGCTCGACGAGTCGACGGTCGATGCGGACAACGCGGTGGACGATCCGTCGGCCGAGGCGGACAACGTGCGTCAGACGGAGCCTGCTGCGGAGCAGGAGGGCGTCGATCCGCACGTGGCGGAGGAGGGGGCGCTCGGCAACGACGAACGGTTCCAGCAGAACGACCTCGAGCAGGCCGGCCAGCAGACGGCCCCCACCCTCGACGCGGACAACGAGCTCAACGAGCCGGCAGCCGACGCGGACAACGCGCTCGACGAGTCGACGGTCGATGCGGACAACGCGGTGGACGATCCGTCGGCCGAGGCGGACAACGTGCGCCAGACCGAGCCTGCTGCGGAGGAGACCGACGTCGATCAGTCAGCCGAACAGAGCTCGCCCGGCGCGACCAACGAGCGGGTGGTCGAGTGGGACACCGAGCGGGACGGTTCGCACATTGAGCTGGACTCCGACCAGGAGTGGGACGGGACCGTCTACCAGACCGGCGAGAACGGTCCGAGTGTGACCATCAACGGCGGGCAGCAGGGACAGGAGCAGTCCGCCCCGGATGTAGAAGGCCAGGAGCAGGGCGGATCCCAGTCGGCGGAGGCGGTCAACCTCGACCGGGTCGAGGGGCAGACCTTCACCGTCGGACAGAACGGAGTCCAGTTCGCGGACCAGAACCAAGCGTCCCCCGCCACCGAGGGCCCATCGACCAGCCAGGCGCAGGGCACGCAGTGGCGTCCGCCGGAGCGGGCAGCCGAGGACCCGGCGATCGCCGAGGCACGAGAGACCCAGGGGGACAAGCAGCAGCGCGGTCCCGGCAAGGATCTCCCGCCACACGAGCAGGCGCAGTTCCACCACACTCGAGGAGACCAGGAGCCGCTCAGCAAGGTCGACCCCAAGAACGCGGCTCTCGCAACCAACGACCGCCCCGGCACTCCAGCCGCGCAACGCGGCCAGGACCGCGACCGCGGCGGCCGAGGCAACGACGGCCGAGGCGGCGACGGCGGCCGCGACTTCCGATGACCCAGCTACAACAACAGCAAGGTCCGCGGGCTATCGGCGTCCGCGGACCGTGCTGTCAGTAGACGATTGCTTGGGTGTTGTCCGTGAGGATTTCTTCGGTGAAGGCGGGGGCGCCGGCGATGCGGGTGCCGGGGCGGAGGTCGGAGTCGGTGAGGTCGCGGCGCTTGGCGCACTGGGTGCAGACGGTGAGTTGACCGCCTTCGAGGACTGCGGTGAGCAGGTCGGCGAGGGGCGCAGCGTGCGGGAGTTCGAAGGCTTCCGCGCGCCCGGGGACGGCGAACCAAACGGCCTCACCGGTCAGCCACAGGGAGACCGTGGCACCGGTCGCGACCGCGGTGGCGGCGACGGTGAAGGCCTGGTTGGCGCGCTCGGGCTCCTCGGCGCCTGCGGTCAGTTTGATCACCAGCGTGCGGGACATCACGCCACCGTAGCCGAAACCGCCGTACCCATCCTCTAGACTGACCAACGTGCTGCACGTCGTCTTCACCACGCTGCTGGTCCTGGTCTGTGTGTTCATGGGCTGGTTCTCGGCATTCGTCGTCTACCGGCTGTATCGCGGCCGTAGTGCGAACTGAGTGACCCCATGGCGTTCGAGATCCCGCAGGACCTGCACCCCGATCTGATCCCGCTCGCGTGGCTGCTCGGTCGCTGGGAGGGCCGGGGGCACGGTGACTACCCGACCATCGAGAAGTTCGAGTTCGGGCAGCAGATCGACTTCACCCACAACGGCAAGCCGTACCTGCACTACGTCAGCCAGACCTTCGTGGTCGGCGAGGACGGCACCAAGGAGCGTCCGCTCGCCGTCGAGACCGGGTTCTGGCGTCCGCAGCCGGACAACAAGGTCGAGGTCATCCTCGCGCACCCGACAGGCATCGCCGAGATCTGGTACGGCGACATCGACGGCGCGAAGATCGAGCTGCAGACCGATGTGGTGGCGCGCACCGTCACGGCCAAGGAAGTCACCGCCGGCCACCGCCTCTACGGTCTCGTCAACGGCGAGCTCCTGTGGGCCTACGACATGGCCGCCGAAGGCCAGGCCCTGCAGCCCCACCTCTGGGCGACCCTCGTCCGGTCCTAACTCTCCGACACCCAGGAGTACTCGACTTTCGGGCGGCCGCTGCGGCCGTCGTAGCGCTGCGTACGGAGCGCCTGCCCTTGATCGGCGAGGTGTTCCAGGTACCTGCGGGCGGTGATCCGCGAGGTGCCGAGCGACGTCGCCACCTCCTCCGCGGTCCAGCCCTCGCGATCGGCGAGGAGCTGTACGACGCGGTCGAGCACACCTCCCGCGAGACCCTTCGGTACCGACGAGGTCGTTGCTGGATGCAACAGCCGGTCCACCTCGTCCTGATCCGCGACGACCTGGCCGGCCTCGGCAGCGCGGCGTTGGCGTGCGTACGCCGACAGCCGGTCCCGCAAGGTCTCGAACGCGAACGGCTTCAGCACGTACTGAACGACCCCGATCCGTGCGGCCGCCTGCACCGCCGCGACCTCGCGCGCCGACGTCACCGCGACCACGTCCGTTTGATTGCCAAGGGCCCGCATCCGCCGTACGACGTCCAGCCCGTGCCCGTCCGGCAGGTGCATGTCGAGCAGTACGACGTCGACGTTGCCCCGCGCAAGCACCTGCAGTGCGCGCCCCGCCGTACCGGAGACTCCCACGCAGGTGAAGCCGGGCAGGCGTTCGACGTACGTGCGATGTGCTTCCGCTGCGACCGGATCGTCCTCGACGACGAGTACGCGTAGGTCAGGCACTCGCGCCCACCGCCCGCGGCAACCGGACCCGCACGGTCAGTGCGGGTACTTCGTCCAGCTCGGAATCCGGATCGACCATCAGTGAACCCTGCCACCGCTCGACCGTGCTCCGCACCAGCACGAGCCCCAGTCCGTGTCCCGGCTCCGCCTTCGTCGTCCACCCACGCTCGAACATGTGCGCCAACTCCACCGACCCCAACTCGGCACCCGTGTTCGTCACGATCAGGTCCACTGCGTCCGCGGTCGTCGCCGCCCGGAACTCGACCTTCCGCGGCGCCGGACCGCCCCGCGCCGCCTCGATCGCGTTGTCCAGCAGGTTCCCGACCACGGTCACCACGTCCTGCGCCGGCAGCCGGGTGTTCAGCGCTTCGTGCCCGAGGTCGAGGGTCAGTACGACGCCGCGCTCCTGCGCCTGCGACAGCTTCGCCAGCAACAGCGAGGCCAGCACCGGATCGCCGACCGTGCCGACGACCCGATCCGTCATCGCCTGTGCGAACTGCAGCTCCGACACCGCGAACTCCCGCGCCCGTTCCGGTTTCCCGATCTCGATCAGGCTGACCACGGTGTGCAGCCGATTCGACGCCTCATGATTCTGTGCCTGCAGCGATTCCGCCAAACTCCGTACGGCGTCCAGCTCGCCGAGCAGCCGCTGCAACTGGGTGTGGTCCCGCAGCGTGACGATCCGCCCGCGCCCGGACGGCTGCTGGTTCACGACGACGACTCCTTGCGCGCCGAGGTGCAGCTCGTCGTACGCCGTCCGCCCGGTCCCTAGCAACTCGGCCAGAGCTGCACCGAGAGGGAGCTCCTCCAACGGCGTACCGGGTGCAACTTCGCGCAACCCGAGGAGCTGCAGCGCCTCGTCGTTCGCGAGCTGGACCCGGCCGTCGAGGTCCAGCAGGATCAGCCCTTCGCGGGCCGCGTGCAGGACGCCTTCGTAGAAGTCGAGCATCCGCGCCAGCGACTGCGTGCCCATGCCGCGCGTCGCGCGACGGACGCGCCAGGTGACGAGCGCGTTACCCGCGATCGCGACCCCGAGCATCAGGCTCGCGATCCCTAGCATCGAGCGCAGGTCGAGCCGGGCCAGCTCCCACCAGCTCGGTGCGGCCAGGCCGGTGGCCGCCGCGTCCCGGAGCGCCTGGGCGCGGGACCGGCTGACCATCACGATCCAGACCATCGCGATCAGGACCGCGACCGTGACGCTCTGCAGCCAGAGAACCTGGCGGCGCAGCTCCCACGGACGGTGTCGCATGCGGACAGTTTGCCCCCAATCCGCCCCTGACTCGCACTGCGAACGATATGAACGAAATGCGCACTTCTCCTGTGCGTCACGTCACAGTTACCCACAACCCCTCCGCCAGGCCGATAAGGGAGTCCCACCAATGTCGAGCCCGACCGAACCTCGTCCGACTCCGGTCCGCAACGACCGGACCCATTTCCTCTACATCGCCGTCATCGTCGCCGTCGCACTCGGCATCGGTGTCGGTCTGCTGTTCCCGGACTTCGCCGTCGAGCTGAAACCGCTCGGCGTCGGATTCGTCAACCTGATCAAGATGATGATCAGCCCGATCATCTTCTGCACGCTGGTGCTCGGCATCGGATCGGTCCGTCAGGCCGCCCGTGTCGGCAGGGTCGGCGGTCTCGCGCTCGTCTACTTCCTGGTGATGTCGACGGTCGCTCTCGGTATCGGGCTGGTGGTCGGCAACCTCGTCCACCCGGGCTCCGGACTGAACCTGACCGAAAAGCTGCGTGAGTCGGGCCAGAAGCAAGCGGCCGGCGCGCACGCCAGTACGTCGGACTTCCTGCTCGGCATCATCCCGAAGACGATCGTCTCCTCGCTGACCGAGGGCCAGGTGCTGCAAACGGTGTTCGTGGCGCTGCTGGTCGGCTTCGCGCTGCAGGCGATGGGCTCCAAGGGCCAGCCGGTCCTGGACGGCATCACCCATCTGCAGCGGCTGGTGTTCAAGGTGCTGTCGATGATCATGTGGGCGGCGCCGATCGGTGCCTTCGGCGCGATCGCCAACGTCGTCGGCGCGACCGGCACGGATGCCCTGGTCAGCCTGGGCAAGATCATGCTGGCGTTCTACATCACCTGTCTGATCTTCGTGGTGGTCGTCCTCGGCACCATCCTGCGAGTGGTCACCGGGATCTCGATCTTCCAGTTGCTGCGCTACCTGGGCCGCGAGTTCCTGCTGATCGTGTCCACGTCGTCGTCGGAATCGGCGCTGCCGCGGCTGATCGGGAAGATGGAACACCTCGGCGTCGACAAGTCCGTTGTCGGTATCACCGTTCCGACCGGCTACTCGTTCAACCTCGACGGTACGGCGATCTACCTGACGATGGCGTCGCTGTTCATCGCGGAGGCGATGGACCAGCCGTTCTCCCTCGGCCAGCAGATCTCCCTGCTGCTGTTCATGATCGTCGCGTCGAAGGGTGCCGCCGGTGTCACCGGTGCGGGCCTGGCGACGCTGGCCGGCGGTCTGCAGTCGCACCGGCCGGAACTGCTCGACGGCGTCGGTCTGATCGTCGGCATCGACCGGTTCATGTCCGAGGCCCGTGCGCTGACGAACTTCGCCGGCAACGCGGTCGCGACCGTCCTGGTCGGCCACTGGGTCGGCGAGTTCGACAAGAACCAGGCCGAGCAGGTGTTCGCCGGCAACGACCCGTTCGACGAGGTCGCCTTCGCCGCCGGCGACACCCACGCCGGCGACGTCCCGGCCGCGGTGGAGTCCCGCTCAGCTGACGCCTGACCCGCCCCTCCACCCCCACGCACTGCCTGCCGGCCACAGACCGGCGGGCAGCGCGCTGTTCTTTGTGCCCCGATCAATCACTGGCCGGCTTCTTTGAGCACCCATCAACCATTTCCGGACCGGATTTTTGGTTGATCGGTGCTCAAAGTCGGCGGGCAGGGCCTTACTACTTGCCGTCCAGCAGTTCGATGACCCGTGCGAAGTCCTCCAGGTAGCCCGAATTGACGCTGATGTAGCTGGCGCCGATCTGGTCGCGGCGGCGCAGGAGTTCGTCGGCCATCTCCTGCGGAGTGCCGCGGAGCAGCATCAACGAGTCCATCGCCTCGAGCTCGTCGGGGTCGACGCCGGAGGCGCGCTTGGTCCAGGGCGGCAGCGGGCGGGTGCCGGCGGCGAGCAGGTTCATCGCGAGCTCGATGTCGTCGGCGCGGGAGCCGGCCAACTCACGCAACTCGCGCGCGACGGCCGCAACCTCCGCGCGAGGAGTGGTCGCGTCCTTGGCCAGCGAGACGATGTCGGCCCGCTCGGCCGCGAGCGCGAGCGCCTTCGGCCCGCCGGCGGCCAGCATGATCGGCGTACGGCGGTCGCCGTCGAGCTCGCGCAGCAGGTCGAGGGTCTCGATGACCTGCTCGCGCCGCTCCCGCGCCGTTCCCCATCGCAGACCGACCTCGGCCGTCTGCTGCTCCGCGACCGGACGGCCGGTGCCGATGCCGAACTCGAACCGCCCGTCGGTGAGCACGGTCAGGGTGTGCGCCTCCCAGGCGGTCTGTCGCGGCGTCCGCAACGGCGCGGCGGCGACGAAGGTGCCGACCCGGATGTCGGCGACCGCGGCCGCCATCGCCAGCGAGGAGAACGGCGCCGGGAGCTGCAGTCCGTCCGGCATCAGCACGGTCTGGAAACCGAGATCCGCCGCCTGCCGAACCGTCTTCACCCACTCCTCACCGGTCGTCGGACTTCCCGCCACACCGAACCGGAACTGCCTCGCGTTCATCGCCCTGCTCCCTCCGTCGTTGGATGACTCCAGCCTCGCGGCCGATGGGGTCTGTCCACATCCCACGAGGGGAGGCGTTCGCCGTACGCCGACCGACGTACTCTGGTGACATGTCACGTATGCGCAGCCCCCTGCTGGACCGGCCCGGCGCGGTCGAGGCCGACGGACTCGACGCCGGCGTCGCGGCGCACTATGGCTCGGACCTGCGCGAGCAACGGGCCCTGGTCGCGGGTGAGGCGTTCGTCGATCTGTCGCACCGCGACGTGGTCACGATCACCGGCCCGGACCGACTGACCTGGCTGCACGCACTGACGACGCAGTACTTCGAAGGCCTCAAACCCGGTACGTCGACGACCGCGCTGCTGCTGTCTCCGACCGGGCACGTCGAGCACGTGATGTACGGCGTCGACGACGGCGAGACGTTCTGGCTGCACACCGAGCCGGGCGCGGCCGCCGCGTTGGTGGAGTGGCTGCAGAAGATGGTGTTCATGTCCCGCGTCGAGATCGCGGACGTGACCGACGACTACGCGATCATCTGGCGGCCGGGCGCTCCCGAAGGCGAGCATCTGACCCGTAGCGGTGATGACTCGCTGGGTGGGCACGAGGTGTTCCTGCCGCGCGCCGAGCTGGCTGGGCTGGAGGGCGCCGCGGCCGGGATCTGGGCGTACGAGGCGCTCCGGATCGAGGCGGGCGCGCCGCGGTTCGGGCTCGACACGGACGAGCGCGCGATCCCGAACGAGCTCGGATGGCTCGGTGTCGGCGTACATCTGGAGAAGGGCTGCTACCGCGGCCAGGAGACCGTCGCGCGGGTCCACAACCTCGGCCGCCCGCCGCGCCGCATCGTCCGCCTGCTGCTCGACGGCTCCGTCGACCACCTGCCGGCGCACGGGTACGCCGTCCGCGTGGGGGACAAGCAGGTCGGCGTCATCGGCTCCGCGGCCCGCCACCACGAGCTCGGCCCGATCGCCCTCGCCCTGATCAAGCGCAACGTCGACCCCAGCGCCGTACTGGAGATCGTCGCTGAGGACCAGCCGACCGTGACCGCGACCCAAGAGCTCTTGGTCGACCCCGAGGCCGGCCTGCACGTCCGCGCCCGGCTGTAAGCCGCAAAACTAGACGGGTGAGCGGAGGCGGCGGCCAGGGGACGGGATGCTGGCGGGGCTGGCCAGGCCCAGAGTGCCCAGGAACCGTTCGAGGCTGAACGCGGCCATGCCGAGCGCGACCGGATTGCCGGGAACGCGGGACGCCTCGACGGTGAGGTTGGGCAGGGACCCCGGCAGGACGTGATCCGGCAGCTCTGCGCGGACCGCGGGGATCAGCCAGTCGCCCAAGGCCGCTGTGGTCCACCCGGTCAGCGTGATGTGCGCGATGTTCAGCAAATTCACCAGGTCGCCGAGCGACGCCGCCAGGTAGTGAGAGGTACGGCGGGCAAGCTCGTCCAGCGCACTGTCACCACGCGCCAGCCCGTCGGCGACGGCATCCACGAACCCGCGCTGCTGCGGCTCCCGCAGCGCGGCATGATCCTGGTCGATCTCCGACAGTGTGGTCTGCAGTCCCTGCACGCCCAGGTACGCCTCGACGCAGCCGAGCCGGCCGCACCGGCAGCGCCGGCCGTCCAGCTGGAGCAAGGTGTGGCCCCACTCGCCCGCGTTGTTCGCCTCCCCGCGGAGCAGGGACCTGTCGATCACGATGCCGGCGCCGACCCCGGTGCCGAGATTGACCACCGCCATGCTCTTGGTCACCCGGCCGACGCCGAACCACAGTTCCGACAGCGCGACGGCCTTCAGCGGGTTGTCGACGTACACCGGCAGGCCGAGGCGTTCCGCGAGCAACGCCTCGATCGTGACGTCGTGCCAGTCCCAGTTCGGTGCGAAGACCGAAACCCCGGCGTCCGGCCGGACCTGGCCGGGCATGCTCACGCCGGCGCCGATGATCTGGTCGCGCTTGATGCCGTCCGCCCCGACCGCCGCGTCGACGGCCCGGACGATGCCGTCGACGACGTACGCCGGTCCGCTCTCGTGCTCGTCGAGCGCGACCTGATGCTGTGCGAGCGGCTGGAGAGTGACGTCGTACACCGTGGCGTCGACGTACGTCTCGGCCACGTCGATGCCGAGGATGCGGCCGCGGTCGGGGTCGATCGTCAGCCGCTCGTACGGGCGGCCGACCGTGTTCTGCTCGACCGTCGCGATCCGCAGCACACCCTCGGCCAGGAACTGCGTGACGAGGGTGGCGACGGTCGCCGGGCTCAACCCCGTGCGCCGCGAGATCTCCTGCCTGGTGGACGGCCCCAGGGCGAACAGTGCGTGCAGCACCTCGAACCGGCTCTCGTTGCGCAGGTCACGAGACGTCTGCCGCGGCACGTTCATCCCCTAGGTGTTCTCGATCCGTACTGCCTGAAGCTCCGGCCTGGCCGGTCCGTCGACGCCCCGCACCAGCAGCGTCAGTCCGGACCATCCCGGCGGGATCCACAGTACGTCGGGATCGCCGCCCGAGAACGCCGGCCGGTCACCGAGCCAGACGCGTCCGAGACACTCCCCGCCGGCCCAGCCGGTGATCCGGACCTGAGTCCCCTCCGGCCGCACCAGCACCCCATTCTCCAACGTTGGAAGCTCCACGTCGAGCCAGGCCTCCTCGCCTGGCGCGAGGGTCAGCGGGAGCTCGATCTCGGGCCCGGACTCGCGGCGGAGCGCGAACGCGGTCAGCAGTTCGTCGTCCTGTACGGCGCAGGTCCAGTCCAGGATCGGGCCCAGTATGAGCAGCTCGGCACGGAGACCGCCGCCGCTCGGATTGTGCGGAACGGTGACGGAGATCTGCTGGGTCCCCGCGGGCAGGATCACCCACGGGTCCTCGGAGTGGACAGTGAGTGGCCGGCCGTCGTCCACAGTCACGGAGACGGGTTCGCGAACGCCTTCCAGATGCAGGGCCGCGGGCGTTTCCGTGTGGAGCTGGCGCGTGTAGGTGATCGGCGTGCCGACGCGCGTGCTGCTCCAGCCGGTCAGGCTCCGCAGCGGGGCCGGCTCGCCGGCCCAGTGCCCGTGGACTGTCCAGAGTGCCGAGATGTCGCGCGTCTCGATGACGGTCCACAGTGACCCGAGGCCGCGCAGCGCGCCGAGCCGCAGGGACGGCAGCCGGGTGTCGTCGAAGTTCGCGTGGCCCCAGATCTCGACGGTTGCCTGGATCTGTCCGGTGAGCCCGCGGACGTCGATGCGTTCCGTCGCACCGAAGGCCGCCAGCGTGTGGACGCGACCGCCGATCGACAGGTCCACGATGTCCGCGGCGCCCACGAGCAGCAGGTCGCCGGTCAGATCGGTGGTCGTCGTGTAGGTTCCGCGCCCGCGGTAGACGCCGAGAGACTCCAGCGTCGGCGGGAGCTCGTGAGTCCCCGCCGGCGTCGAGGGCGCGGCCGACGTACGTCGCCGGACGGTCACCGCATCGGAGACCTCGGAGACCTCGGGAACGTCGGTCTCCGGTTGCGGCTCGACGGTGACCACGACACCTTCGACGATCCGCGACGACCCGACCGGGATCTCCTCCGTGGTGCTGCCGATGACCACAGTCACCGGCACGGAGGAGCAGAACAGCAGGCCCTGCTTCGTGTCCATCAGGTCGGCCGATGCCAGCCGGAGCGTGGTGTCGCCGAGCGGCAGGTCGAGCACCATCAGCGGGCACGAGTCCGCCGCCACCGCGACCGGGATTCCCGCGACGATCGCCTGTCCGTCCTCGGCGCCGAGGTTCGGTACGGCGACCAGTCGGCCACCGCCCTCCAGGTCCAGCACCGAGTGCGACGAGCTGGTCGGAAAGTCGGTGGTCACCTTGACCGGCTCACCCAGCTTCGCCGACGCGAGCCGTGGTCCGAGCGCCTCCAGCACCCAGGCCAGCGTCTGCGCCTGAGCGAATTCCGGTCGCTCCACTCCTGTGGACGACACATATCCACCGAAGTCGTAGCCGTGGCTCATGAAGTTTCCGGGCCGGCCCCAGTTCCCGCTCGACGGGGTGTAACCGAAGTTCCATCCCGACGACTGCAGGTAGGGCGCGATCAGCGACGCGCCACTGGCCAGCAGGCGCCGCAGCGTCCGGTGCCGCCGGTTCGTCTCGGTGATCAGCAGCGGCAGCCCGCGATCAGCGAGCAGCCGTGCGTACCGCCGTACCTCTTCCTCGATGAACGGCGAGTCGTCATCGGGGTAGAAGTTGCACGCCGGTACGACGCCTTCCACGTCGCCGGTGGCGCCGAAGAGATCTCCTTGCCCGGAGCAAGCAATCAGCGGTACGCCGAGACCGTGCTTCAGCGCCTGTTGACGCAAAGCGGTGAGGTATCCGGGCCGGTCCTCGCAGTCGAAGAAGTCGAGCTCGTTCTCCAACTGGACCATGATGACGGCGCCACCGGCGCCGTACTGACGTGCGGCCAGGATCGGCAGCACCTGGTCGAACCAGTCCGTCACCTGAGCGAGGAACCGCGACTCGTTCTGCCGGACGCGCAGCGCGGGGTCCAGCCCCAGCCACGCCGGCAGCGCACCGCCGTCCCACTCCGAGCAGATGTACGGACCGGGCCGGGCGATGACGTGCAGCCCGAGCTCGAACGCGAGATCCAGGAACGCAGCGACGTCACGACGGCCCTCGAACGACCAGCGGCCGGGGGAGAGCTCGTGGAAGTTCCACGGCAGGTACACGTCGACACACGTGTAACCGGACCGGCGGACCTGCTCGAGCCGTGCCCGCCACTGCTCCGGCGGCAACCGGAAGTAGAACAGCGACGCGCACAGCAGCACCCGCGGCTCGCCGTCGATCCGGATCCCGCGCGCGTCCATTTCGACCGTCACTTGACCCCCGCACTCCCGCCGCTGATGTCCATCTCGTACAGGTACCGCTGTCCCAGGTAGTAGACCAGGATCATCGGCAAGGTGAGCAGGATCGACCCGACCATCACCAGGTTCCACGGTGGCGCCTGCAGTGCTTGCGACGTACTGGTGATGTACTGCACGCCCAGCGCCAGCGGCATCTTGGTCTCGTCGTTGAGGTAGATCAACGGGCCCATGAAATCACCCCAGGTCGCGGTCAGGGTGAAGATACCGATCGCGATCAGCACCGGGGCGAGCATCGGCAGCATGATCCGGCGGTAGATGCCGAAGAAGCCGAGGCCGTCCACCATGGCGGCCTCGTCGATCTCGCTCGGCAGCCGGGACACGAACTGCCGGACCAGGAAGACGTTGAACGCGTTGGAGAAGAAGTTCGGCACGATCAGCGGCAGGAAGGTGTTCACCCAGCCGAGTTCCTTGAACAGGATGAACTGCGGGATCATCGTGATCTGCGCCGGGATCATCATGGTCGCCAGTACGACGATGAACAGCGCGTTCTTGCCCGGCGCCCGCAACCGTGCGAACGCGTAACCGACCAGCCCGCTGGACAGCATCTGCCCGATCACCGCGCCAGTCGAGATGATCACCGAGTTCAGCAGGAACCGCTGCATCGGCAGGTCGGTGCTGAACACCCGGGTGAAGTTGTCCCAGTGGAACTCGCGGGGGAGGATCGTGAAGGTGTTCGCGTTGACGGTCTGGTCGCTGGACAGCGCGATCGACACCACGAACACCAGCGGGACACACAGCACCGCCGACACGATGATCAACGTGGCATAGGTGAACGGCGTCGCCCGGAACACGCCCATGACCCGATCGCGGCTCGGGGTCCGCTCCGGTCCCGGCTGTGGCTCCTGCTGCGGTGGTGCGGCAGCGGAGATGACGGTGGCCATCACTTCACCTCGGTCTCGTAGAACACCCAGCGCCGGGCGGTGCGGAAGGCGAGCAGCGTGAACACCAGGATGACGGCGAACAACAGCCACGACAGCGCCGACGCGTAACCCATGTGGTAGAAGGAGAACGCCTCGTTGAACAGCAGCGGAACCATCATCTGGCTGGCGTTGTCCGGCCCGCCCTTGGTCAGGATGTAGACCTGGGAGAACACCTGGAACGCGCCGATCAGCCCCATGATCAGGTTGAAGAAGATGATCGGGGTCAGCTGCGGGAAGGTGATGCTCCAGAACTGCCGGAACGCTCCCGCACCGTCCACCTCGGCCGCTTCGTAGAGCTCCCGCGGGATGCCCTTCATGGCCGCGAGTAACAGGACGGTCGCGCCGCCGGCGCCCCAGACGGACAGCAGGATCAGCGCCGGTTTCACCCAGATCGATTCCAGCAGCCACGACGGGCCCGGGATGCTGAACACCCCGAGCACGTCGTTCAGCGGGCCGGACGGGGCCAGCACCATCTTGAAGATCATCGCCGTCGCGACCAGTGGCACCAGCGTCGGCAGGTAGATCAGCGTCCGGAAAACCTTGCGGAGGCGAACCTGTTTGTTCAGCAGGTTCGCCAGCCACAGGCCGATCCCGAGGCCGAGCGGCACCGAGATCGCGGCGTAGAAGAACGTGTTCCACAACGCCTTCCAGAACACCGGATCCTCGGTCAGCAGCCGGGTGTAGTTCTCCAGCCCGACGAACTTCGGCGGGGTGAACGAGTCCCAGTCGGTCAGCGAGATGTAGATCGACGCGATCATCGGCCCGAGCAGGAACACGACGAACCCGATGATCCACGGCGACGCGAACAGGTAGAACCACAACGCCTCGCGGCGGCGTAACCTCGACATCAGGCCGGCTTGACGATGGACTCGAGTCGCTTCTGGACCGCGGTCAGCGCGGTGCGCGCGTCCTGCTTGCCCAGCCAGAAGTCGGCCAGCCCGTCGTCGAACGCCTTCTGCATCTCGTTCCAGGCCGGGATGAAGGGCGCCCGGTAGACGAAGTCGCTGGACTCGCCGAACACGTTCATGTTCACCGGCTTGGTCATCCAGGCCGGCTTCAGGAACGCCTGGCTCTTCTGCACCTCGAGGTTGGCCGGCACGTCCTGGCCGGTGGCGATGATCTGCTGCTGCGCCTCCGGCGAGGTGAAGAAGTCGATCGCCTTGAGGGCGGCATCCGGGTTCTTCGCCGTCCGGGAGACTGCCAGGCCGCTGCCGAACGCGGTCACCGCCTGCTGCTTGCCCTTCCACAGCGGCGCGATGTCCCACTCGATCTTGCTCTTCGCCAGACCGCCGATCGCCCAGAACCCGGTGGTGTTCACCGCGACCTTGCCATTGGCGAACGCCTGGTCGCCGCCGACGTCCGCGCCCATGTCGGCGTACTGCTTCTTGGTCGGTACGACGCCGTGCTTGAACACCAGGTCGCCGGTCCACTGCAACGCCTCGATCACCTCGTCGGTGGCGACCGCGGGCTTGCCGCTGTCGTCGATGATCTTGCCGCCGTTCTGGTACACGAAGCTCCACCACTGGGCCCACCAGCCGCCGCCGGCATAGCCCCACTGCTTACCCGGAACAGTCAGTTCCTTGAACGCGCCGAGCGCGTCGTCCCAGGTCCAGTCCGCGCTCGGGGCCTTGATGCCCTTGGCGTCGAACAGCGTCTTGTTGTAGTACACGATCATCGCGCCGGAGCGGTCCGGGATCGCGTAGACCTTGTCCTGGTACGAGTACAGCTTGCCGATCGAGCCGAACCGCTTCTCCAGGTCGATCCCGGCCTTCGACGCCAGGTCGTCCAGCGGCAGGAGCTGGTTCTTGCTCGAGTAGACGTTGACGCTCTCGGCCACCTGCATGATGTCGGGGCCCTTGCCGCCGGCAATCATCGTCTGGACCTTCTGCGCGTACCCGTCACCCGGGATCAGCTGCAGCGTCACCTTCAGCTCGGGGAACTTCTTGACCAGCAGGTCGATCCGCTTCTGGTACGCCGTCTTGTCGGCGTCTCCGCCCCACACCGCCATCACCAGGTTGGCGGCGGTGGCGTTACCCGACGTACTGCCCTTGGTGTCACTGTCCGCACCGCACGCGGTGAGCGTGATGACACCCGCGGCCAGACTCATCCCGAGAAATCCCCGACGCGAAACCTGCGCCTTGTCCATCGCCATCGCGCTGACCTTCCCTACGTGTTGAACCCTGAGGATTTGTGTTGATCCCTGAGGGTTTGGGTGCCGGTTAAACTAATCATTGGAATAACCCTTGGCAAGACCCCGATCCTTGAAATGCCAAACCGTGACCGGGGGCTTCTGGGGTCGGCGTGCGGGCCTGCGAGGGGAATCATTCGCAACCCGGTGTTTTGCACCTGTACAGTTCAGCCGTGACCGAACCTGTGATCCTGGCCGACGTCGTCCGTAGCGACTTCGTCGAAGGCCACCACCGCGGCTCCGTCGTCGTGACCAATCCCGACGGCACCGTCGACTGGTCCGCCGGCATCGTGGACCAGCCGATGTTTCCACGCTCGTCCAACAAGCCCATGCAGGCCCTTGGCATGCTCCGCAACGGCCTCCCGCTGACCGGCAAGCTGCTCGCGCTCGCGGGTGCCTCGCACTCCGGTGAGCAGTTCCACGTCGACGGCGTACGGCAGATCCTCGCGACCGCCGGCCTCGACGAGACTGCGTTGCAGACGCCGGTCGCGTACCCGCTGGACGACGACACCCGGGACGCCTGGGTCAAGGCCGGTCACGGCAAGGAGCGGGTCGTGATGAACTGCTCCGGCAAGCACGCCGCGATGTTGCTGACCAGCACGCTCAACGACTGGGATCTCGAGACCTACCGCTCGCCGGATCACCCGCTGCAGAAGGAGATCCGCGCCGCGATCGAGGACGCCGCGGGCGAGAAGGTCTCGTACGTCGCGATCGACGGTTGCGGCGCCCCGATCTTCGCGCTCACGCTCTCCGGCCTGGCCCGCTCATTTGGGCTGTTCGCGGCTGCGGCCGCGGACTCCCAGGAGGGGCGGATCGCCCAGGCCTTCCGCGAGTACCCGGAGTACGCCAGCGGAAGTACGCGCGACGAGGCCGAGCTGATGCGAGCCGTCAACGGCCTGTTCTGCAAGGCCGGCGCCGAGGGCGTGTACGCCGTCGGTCTCGCGGACGGCACCGGTATCGCGCTGAAGCTCGAGGACGGTACGCCGCGCGCCCGCAAGGTCGTGATGGCGGCGACCCTCCAGCGCCTCGGCATCACGAACGAGACGATCGAGAACCACCTCCACTTCGACCTCACCGGCGGAGACAACGTGGTCGGCGCAGTCCGTCCGCACGCACCGACGTTCGCCTGACCCCCCAGCCCCGTCGTTCCGGAAAGGCGGTCACCCGCGCGACACCCGGTGTTCCTAAGGTGGATGTGTGGATGCGGCGATCGTGGTCGGAGCGGGGATCGGCGGAGTGGCAGCCGCTGGGGCCTTGAGGCGGGCCGGGTGGCGCGTGCGGGTGTTGGAGAGTGCGCCCGAGCTGGGCGAGGTCGGCGCAGGCCTCGTTGTGACTGTCAACGGACAGCGGGCGGCCGAGGAGCTCGGTGCCGCGGAGCGGATCCGGCGGAGTGGGTACGACGTGCGCGCGGCCGGGACCCGGCGGTGGGACGGGAAATGGTTGCTCAAAGCGCCTGATGGTGGTGACACCGGGATGATCGGGATCCATCGGCAGCGGTTGCACCAGGCGCTGGTCGAGGCGCAGGACGCCGACCTGGTGACCGGTGCTCGGGTCACTGCGGTCGAACCCGGAGCGGTGGGTGGTGAGCGAGCCCGGGTGACGTGGGAGTCGGCGGACGGGACTCACAGTGCGCGGGCCGATCTGGTGGTCGGTGCGGACGGGATCCGCAGTACGACCAGGAACGCCTTGTTCTCCACGCGTCTGCGCTACAGCGGCTTCAGTTGCTGGCGTGCGGCGACACCCGACACCACGGTCGACGACCGGTTCGCGATGACGTGGGGGCCGCGCGCCGAGTTCGGGGCGCTGCGGATCAGCGCCGACGATGTCTATTGGTACGGGTACGTCGCGATGCCGAGCGGCCGGCCGATCGGGGACGAGGTGCGGGCGGTCCGCGAGTACTTCGCCGCGTGGGCTCCCGACGTACGGGCGTTGACCGAGACGACGGACGAGGTGATCCGGCACGACGTGTGGGTGCTGGAGCGGCCGCTGCCGCGGTACACGATCGGGCGGACCGTGCTGATCGGAGACGCGGCGCATCCGATGCTGCCGACGCTCGGGCAGGGCGCGAACTCGGCGCTCGAGGACGCGGTGACGCTCGGGCTGGTGATTCCGGCCGGTGGCGAGCTGGCGGCCGGGCTGCGGGAGTACGAGTCGCAGCGGTATCGGCGTACACAGAGGATTGTCAGCCGGTCGGCGTGGATGGGGCGGACGGGCGCGGAGGTCGGTCCGCGTGGTCAGTGGTTGCGGAACGCGATGCTGCGGATCACCCCGCCACGGGCCGCGCTCAGGAACGGCACACGGATCTTCGACTGGACTCCGCCCGGGTCATTTGGCACGCAAGCGGTCGACCGCGGGTGAGGCGATCGGAAGCGGGGCGGTCGGCGCGGGCAGGTCGTAGCCGGCGTACAGGCGGGTGCGGATCGCCTCCAGGGGGAAGGTCTCGCGGTAGATCGCGAGTTTGACGGTCACCCCCTCCAAGGTTGCTCTGAGCAACATCTCCTCGACGGCCGGGTCGGCGGCGCCGCGGGCCGCGAACACGTCGCGGATCGCGTCCTCGACCAGCGACAGGCGGCCGGATTTGGCCTGCTCGACGCGGGCGAACACGTCGTGGGTGGTCGGCTGCATCATCAGCGTGATCGCGAGCCGCTGGATCGGGAGCGTGGTCGCGGCCGCCATCAGGGCGCCGTCGATGATGCCGGCCAGTCGTTCGTCCGGAGTTCCCTGGATGTTCAGGATCCCCGCGATGCCGTCCAGCCAGCGGTCCAGGAGCTCGGCGGCCAGTTGTTCCTTGGTGGCGAAGTAGTACGAGACCAGGCCGCGGGAGACGCCCGCGGCGGCGGTGATGTCGGAGATCGACGCGGCCTCGTAGCCCTTGGCGGCGAAGGTCTCCAGCGCCGCGGACAGGATGCGTTCCCGGGAGCGCTCCCGCAGCTCCCGGTTGACGGTCGCCGATCGCGGCACTGATTCCTCTCCCGGTCGAAGCCTGAAGCGCCGGGCAACCCCCCATTCGCGTGCCCGGCGCCTCGGGCTGACCCCCCGTTGTTCCGGCCCCTCCCCAGGCGCCGTTTATAGACTGGACGTCCAGTCAACAAACGTCAAGCATCTTGCCGTTTTCTGGACACGAGCCGTGACGGGTAGACTGAAAGGGCTGCGCCCTGTGTCGAGTGGCACGTGAAACCAGCCGTAGCCACCGCCTACACACCCTCTGATGACTGGAGCGCTCCTTCATGCCTGTCCGTAACGACCTGCGCAACGTCGCGATCGTGGCCCACGTCGACCACGGGAAGACCACCCTCGTCGACGCGATGCTGTGGCAGTCCGGCGCCTTCGGAGCCCATCAGCACGTGGATGAGCGGGCGATGGACTCCGGCGACCTGGAACGTGAGAAGGGCATCACGATCCTCGCCAAGAACACCGCCGTACGGCACAAGATGGCCAACGGGGAGCAGATGACGATCAACATCATCGACACCCCCGGTCACGCCGACTTCGGCGGCGAGGTCGAGCGCGGCCTGTCGATGGTGGACGCGATCGTGCTGCTGGTGGACGCCTCCGAGGGCCCGCTGCCGCAGACCCGGTTCGTGCTCCGCAAGGCGCTGGCCCGGCAGATGCCGGTGATCCTGGTGGTCAACAAGGTCGACCGTCCGGACGCCCGGATCTCCGAGGTCGTCGACGAGACGTACGAGTTGTTCCTCGACCTGCTCGACCACGACGCCGACCAGTCCGCCCTGGACTTCCCGGTCGTCTACGCCTCGGCCCGGGCCGGCCGCGCCTCGCTGAACCAGCCCGCCGACGGCGGTATGCCGGACTCCGAGGACCTCGAGCCGCTGTTCGAGACGATTCTGAACAACGTGCCCGCCCCGGAGTACACCGAGGACGCGCCGCTGCAGGCGCACGTCACCAACCTGGACGCCTCGCCGTTCCTCGGCCGGCTCGCGCTGGTCCGGGTGCACGAGGGCACCCTGAAGAAGGGCGCGCAGGTCGCCTGGTGCCGCCACGACGGCACGATCCAGAAGGTCAAGATCACCGAGCTGCTGGTCACCGAGGCGCTCGAGCGCGTCCCCGGCGACTCGGCCGGCCCGGGTGACATCGTCGCGATCGCGGGCATTCCGGAGATCATGATCGGCGACACCCTGACCGACCCGGACAACCCCAAGCCGCTGCCGCTCATCACCGTGGACGAGCCGGCCATCTCGATGACGATCGGCACCAACACCTCGCCGCTGGCCGGCCGGACCAAGGGCACCAAGGTCACCGCCCGCCTGGTCAAGGACCGGCTCGACCGCGAGCTGGTCGGCAACGTGTCGCTGAAGGTGCTCCCGACCGAGCGCCCGGACGCGTGGGAGGTTCAGGGCCGTGGTGAGCTGGCGCTGGCCATCCTGGTCGAGCAGATGCGCCGCGAGGGCTACGAGTTGACCGTCGGCAAGCCGCAGGTGGTCACCCGCGAGATCGACGGCAAGCGGCACGAGCCGGTCGAGCGTCTGACGATCGACTGCCCGGAGGAGTACCTCGGTACCGTCACCCAGCTGCTCGCGGTCCGGAAGGGCCGGATGGAGCAGATGACCAACCACGGCACCGGCTGGGTCCGGATGGAGTTCCTGGTCCCGGCCCGCGGGCTGATCGGGTTCCGCACCGAGTTCCTCACCGACACCCGTGGTACCGGCATCGCGCACCACGTCTTCGAGGGGTACGAGCCGTGGTTCGGCGAGCTGCGTACGCGGCCGTCCGGTTCGCTCGTGTCCGACCGGGCCGGCGCGGCCACGTCGTACGCGATGATCAACCTGCAGGAGCGCGGCACCATGTTCGTGGAGCCGGCCACCGAGGTGTACGAGGGCATGATCGTCGGCGAGAACTCGCGCTCGGACGACATGGACGTCAACATCACCAAGGAAAAGAAGATGACGAACGTCCGCTCGAACGCCGACGAGTTCGAGAAGCTGGTGCCGGCCCGCAAGCTGTCGCTGGAGCAGTCGCTGGAGTTCTGCCGCGAGGACGAGTGCGTCGAGGTCACGCCGGACGCGATCCGGATGCGCAAGGTCGCCCTCACCCAGATCGAGCGCGCCAAGCTCGGCCGTAAGTCGAAGAGCTGATGATGCTGGAGCGTGCCGTGATCGACGGGCTGTTCCCGAGTGACCTCCCCGAGCCGCAGTACTGGGAGGACCGGTATCCGCAGCGGGAGCTGCCCGAGGGGGCGAAGGTCACGCGGCTCGGCCCGTCGCCGACCGGGTTCATCCACATCGGCGGCGTGTACGTCGGGATGATCGACCGCGACATCTCGTCGAACACCGGCGGGGTGTACCTGGTCCGCGTCGAGGACACCGACCAGTCGCGGGAGGTCGAGGGCGCGCTCGAGCAGTTCGCGCGGGCGTTCGAGTACTTCGGTATCAGCTCCGACGAGGACAAGGACCACGGCGCGTACGGGCCGTACCTGCAGTCCGAGCGCGAGCAGATCTACCTGACCTACGTGCGGCACCTGCTCCGGCAGGGCAAGGCGTACCTGTGCTTCGCGACGAAGGACGAGCTCGCCGACATCACCTCCCGCCAGCAGGCGTCCAAGGTCCCGACCGGGTACTACGGCAAGTGGGCGACCTGGCGCGACGCGGACCCGTCCGCCGTCGCGGCCAAGCTCGCGGAGGGTGCGCCGTACGTCGTGCGCTTCCGGACGCCGGATGACGCCGACGGGCAGCGGACCAGCTTCGTCGACGCGATCCGCGGGCGGCTCGAGCACGAGGCGAATCGCAACGACGCGGTCATCCTGAAGGCGTCGGACCAGTCGCCGCGACTCCCGACGTACCACTTCGCGCACGCGGTCGACGACCACCTGATGCGGGTGAACCTGGTGATCCGCGGCGACGAGTGGATCTCCTCGGTGCCGCTGCATCAGCAGCTGTTCGCGGCGCTGGAGTTCGAGCCGATCACCTACGCGCACATCGCGCCGCTGATGAAGCAGATCCCGGGCGGCAAGCGCAAGCTGTCGAAGCGCAAGGATCCCGAGGCGGGCGTCGACTTCTACATCGGCGCCGGCTACCCGGCCGACGCGGTCCTGTACTACCTGCGCGGCCTGGCCAACGGACGGCTCGCGGAGCTGCCGCTGGCGGAGGCCCTGACGACGCCGATCGACCTCAGCCTGTGCGGGGTCGCCGGTCCGTTGGTCGACCTGGTGAAGCTCGAGGACATCAGCGCCGACCACATCGCGACGCTGAGTGGACAGCAGATCCTCGACGCGGTGCGCGCCTGGGCCGTGGAGTACGACGCGGAACTCGTTCCCGTGCTCGACAAAGAGAAGGACCTCGCGCTGCGGGCGCTCGCGGTCGAGCGCGACGGCGTCGAGAACCCGCGCAAGGACCTGCGGAAGTGGTCGGACTTCCGGCCGGCGTACGGCTTCTTCTTCACCGAGCTGTTCGTCCCGGTGGACGGGCCGGCCGACGAGCGGCTGGTTCTGCTCGGCGTCGCGGCGGACGTCGTCACGGCGTTTGCGGCGGATCTCGTGGCGAACTACGAGCATCTCGGCGACCCGCAGGCGTGGTTCGACCAGATCCGTACTCTCGCCGGTAAGCACCGGTTCGCGCCCAACGCCAAGGAGTACAAGAAGGATCCGGAGGCGTACGTCGGCTCGATCCGCGAGGCCTCGCAGCTCGTGCGCGTCGCGATCACCGGCGCCACCCGCAGCCCCGATCTGCACGCGACCGCGCAGGCGCTCGGAGCTCCTGAGGTCCTGCGCCGGTTGCGCGCGCTGGCCTCGTAGAGCACGAACTGGAAACGGTGGCTGACGGAGCGTGCCCTGGGCTCCGTCGGTGTGATACACCATTGCTCGGCCACTGGTGGGGCAGAGGTCGGGGGAAGAAAGTTTTGATTCGTTACCAACCAGACGTGAAGTACCGACGTCTGTTCTTGTGGAAGCACTCTTTGGGGGAAGGACAAGGGAAACATGGGGATTCTGCGTAAGATCGGCGCTACCCTGACGGCCGCCGCGTTCGTGGGCGTCGGCGCTCTGTCGGCGACCACTTCGGCCGAGGCCGCGCCTCAGGTTACGGCGTCGGCGCAGAAGTCGACGACGGCTCCGGCTCCGGTGGGTCTGCCGCCGAAGGCGGCGGTCAAGACCACCGCTGCGACGTCCACGAGCAAGCTCATCGCCAAGTACAGGATCGACCGGCGGTGCCTGACCAAGGGCCGGGTCCTCTGCATCAACAAGAAGACCCGCAAGCTGGTGTACGTCGTGAACGGCAAGCCGATCCAGGTCATGGACGTCCGGTTCGGCGCGATGAAGACGCCGACCCGCAGCGGCGTCTTCAAGGTCTACCGCAAGTCGAAGAACCACGTCTCGTCGCTGTACCACTCGAAGATGCCGTACGCGATGTTCTTCAGCGGCGGTCAGGCCGTCCACTACTCGTCGGACTTCAAGGCCCGTGGCTACAACGGCGCCTCGCACGGCTGCGTGAACGTCCGCGACAAGAAGAAGATCGCCTGGGTGTTCTCCCGGGTGCACGTCGGCGACAAGGTTGTCGTCTACAGCAAGTGAGCTGAATTTCGGGCAGCGGCCGGGGAACTACTCCCCGGCCGCTGTCGCGTTCCGGAACGCCTCGTACAGTCGCGGCTCCACCAGACAGAAGGTGCCCTGGGCAACATTGGTCGGCGTACGTCGCAACGTCTGGACGGCGATGTCCGCGGCGGACTGTGCGGGCCACCCGTAGATCCCCGCCGAGACCGCGGGCAGCGTCATCGTCCGTACGCCGAGCTCGTCCGCGATCCGCAGCGCGTTGCGGTAGCACGACTCGAGCAGCGCCGGATCCCGTTGTCCCGCGGTGTAGTTCGGCCCGACCACATGGATCACGTACGTCGCCGGTAGTGCGCCGGCCGTGGTCCACACCGCCGTACCCGTGGGAGTGCCGTTCGGGTACCGCTCGATGAGCTCCGCGAGGATCTCGCGGCCGCCCGCCCGGTGGATCGCCCCGTCGACACCACCACCGCCGCGCAAGGCGTGATGAGCGGCGTTCACGATCGCGTCCGCGGGCACCGTCGTGATGTCCGCCGTGCTGAGTGCGATCTCCATGTGGAGTTCCCTCCGGTACGCTGAGGGGCCAACCGAAACGTCAGTGGGGACGTCCTACAAGTGTAGGAACGGGGCGACCGAAGGGGTGTCCGATGCGCGGGCTGTTGATTCGCAAGGTGCTGAGCGGGCTGGTTGCGGGAGGCGCGATTGCTGCACTCCTGAGTTCCGGAACGACTGCGACCGCGGCCACGCAGGACCTGAAGACGGTGCCGTTCGAGGTCAGCGGGGAGCTGCCGATCTACCCGAAGGCGCTGTGGAAGAACGGCTCCAGCGGGACGAACGTCCGCAAGGTCGAGGCGCGGCTGGTGCAGCTGAAGCTGCTCGAGAAGCGCTACCTGGACAACGAGTTCGGGACCATGACCCGGTCCGCGGTGAAGAAGTTCCAGAAGTCGAAGGGCATTCCCCAGCTCGGGTATCTCGACCAGTTCACCTGGGACCAGTTGGTGAAGGTCACGCATGAGCCGACCCAGACAGAGCTGTACCCGCCGGTGCCAGTGGTGAACGGCAAGAAGCTCGACGCGCGCTGCGCGACCGGGGTGGCGCTGTGCATCGACAAGACCACCCGCAAGCTGCGGTACGTCGTCGACGGTGTGGTGAAGATGCAGATGGACGTCCGGTTCGGCGCAGTGAAGACCGCGACCCGGGAAGGCAGCTTCACGGTCGGCTGGAAGAGCCGGAACCACGTCTCGAAGCTGTACGACTCGGCGATGCCGTACGCGATGTTCTTCAGCGGCGGCCAGGCCGTGCACTACTCGTCGGACTTCGCGGCCCGCGGGTACAACGGCGCGTCCCACGGCTGCGTGAACGTCCGCGACCTGGCCAAGATCAAGGTCCTCTTCGGCGAGGTCCACGTCGGCGACAAGGTCATCGTCTACCGCTCGTAGTTCTTACAGCGGGCGAGGGCCTCGGCGGCGGCGGATGGCGCCCCAGCCGCCGCGGCCACGGCCGGTGGCGGCGCGGAGAGCGGGACGGGCGTCCACCAGGTACACGGCGGAGGCGACGATGCCGATCAGGCCGAAGAAGCTCAGCCAGCCCTGGAACACCTGACTCAGCGTGAACACCACCAGGATCAGCACCCAGCCTGGCTTGGTGAGCTTGTCGGCGGCGATGAACACCGCCCGTGGCCGAAAGACCGCGTCGGCGAGCGCGACCAGCTTGATCGCAAGCAGCACCCACCAGACGACCGACAGCGGATCGTCGAACCCGGGGATCAGGCTCCGGAAGGTGATCATGCTACGAGCCTAACCGACAGACCGGGCGGCCCACCTCTGCTCAGTCGCAGCTGTGGACCGCCCGGTCCCAGGATTCACCCGGAGGTGGGTGAGTCATTACTGTCTGTCGTGACCAGGAAGCTCAGTCGCCGACCTTGTCCGCGGCCGACTCGGCAGCCTTGGCGGCGGCCTTCGCGGTCTTGCGGGCGCTGGTCGCGGTCGCCTTGACGTTGCGGGTCGCGCTCGTGGCGGTCTTCTTCGCGGTGGTGCGAGTGGCCTTGGCCTTGCTCACCGTGGTCTTGGCGGTGCTGACCAGGTCCTCGGTGGCCTGCTGGTGGCGGATCCGCTCGACCAGGTCCTTGCCGCGGCCGGCCAGGTCCTCGTAGGTCTCCTCGGCCTGGCCGAGGACGGTGGTGAAACCGGCCTGCGCGGTCTTCGGGAGCTCACGCAGCTTGGCCGGGGCGGTGCGCGCGTCGGCGACGATCGCCTCGAAGCGCTTGGTCAGCTCGGCCTGCGCCTTGGTCAGCTCCTTGGTGAGCCCCTGAGCGAGCTCGGTCTGCAGGTTCTTCTGGTCGAGCTTGGCGAACCGGGCGGTCACGTCCTCGCCGACGGCGCGGACCTTCTCGACCGCGAGGTCGCCGGCGCCGGCGATCGCGTAGAACGGGGTAACAGGCGTACGGGTAGCCATCAGGCTTCTCCTCGGGTGTTTTCAGCAGGTTCGTTCAGTCGGTGCTGCGTTTGCGAGCCGTGGACTTCTTCGCTGGGGGCTCTTCAGGGGTGTTCTCGCGGACGAACGACGTGTAGACGTCCAGCAGCACGCGCTTCTGGCGCTCGGTCAGTGCGGGGTCGAGCAGGACGGCGTCGACCACACCCGTGCCCTGCCGGCCGCCATCGGCGTCGTCGTCCGGATCGAGAATGCCGGCCCGTACGTAGAGGGTCTCCGCGGAGATCCGCAACGCCTTCGCGAGTTGCTGCAGTACGTCGGCCGACGGCTTCCGCAGGCCGCGCTCGATCTGGCTCAGGTACGGGTTCGACACTCCGGCCAAGTCGGACAACTGCCGCAACGACAGCTGCGCGTGCCGCCGCTGCTCGGCGAGGTACTCCCCGACGGAGCCCACCGCCCCAGCCGCCCGATCACTCAACTTGGCCATACCCTCAGTGTGCTAGCAAGCTGCTTGCAATTGCAAGCACCCACCCCGTGAGCCGCCTCACTCGTGTCCCGGGCAACTGGCTCAGGACTCGCGGTGGACCTTGTGCTGGGCGGCTTGGGCTCGGGGGCGGACCGTGATGCGGTCGATGTTGACGTGGGCTGGGCGAGTCGCGATCCAGGCGACGATGTCGGCGACGTCCTCAGAAGTCAGGGGCTCCCGTACGCCGGCGTACACGGCGTCGGCCTTGGACTGGTCGCCGTTGAAGCGGGTCAGGGCGAAGCCTTCGCTCCGGACCATGCCGGGGGCGATCTCGCTGACCCGGACCGGCTGGTCGTACAGCTCCAGGCGGAGCGTGTCGACGACGGCCTTCGCGCCGTGCTTCGCAGCGACGTACCCGCCGCCGCCCTCGTACGCGACCTGGCCGGCCGTCGACCCCATCACGATGATCGTGCCGCGCCCGGCGATCAGTGCCGGAAGCAACGACTTGGTGACCGCGGCGACCGCGATCACGTTCACCTCGTACATCCGCCGCCAGGCGTCCAGATCGGCGTCGGCCACCGGCTCCAGACCGAACGCCCCGCCGGCGTTGTTCACCAGCACCTGCAGCTCGTCCCCGACCGCCGCGGTGAGTGCGGCGACGTCCTCGGCGGACGTGACGTCGCACTGCACCGCGCGGCCGTCGATCTCCTTGGCCAGCGCCTCGATCCGGTCCAGCCGCCGCGCGGCGCAGATCACCTCGAACCCCTCACGGGCGAGGTACCGCGCCGACGCGGCCCCGATCCCGCTGCTAGCACCCGTCACCACGGCCAACCGACGATCGCTCGAAGTCATACCCCAAGTTTCTCAAAAGCCTCGGTGTGCTCGGCCGGGAGTCTCATGGGCCGTCGGGCTGACGCGATCACTCCGGCGAGCGCGACCAGACTCACCGCCAGGAACCCGCCCAGCAGACCAAGCGTCTGTACGTCGGGGTGGATCAAAGCCTGCCCGCGGAACGCCTGCACCGCCACGGTGATCATCACGCCGGTGTACCCGAACGCCGCGACGCCGACCAGGCGGTGGCGGACGCGCTCCGGCCGCAGCCACTCGACCCGCGCGGCCAGCACGCTCAGCGCGAGGACCGTCAGCAGCAGGAAGTGGATCGCGTGCAGTCCGACGAAGTGCGGGATCCGCAGGTCGCCACCGACAGTGCTCCAGTTCGTCAACGGCATACCAGGCCCGCCCACCTCGACGCCGATACCGTGGCTGCCTGCCAACGTGACCGGGTGACCGTACGCGTCCGTGACCTCTTGACGCTGACCCTGCGAGCCGACCAGGTAGAACGCGAGTGCCATACCGGCGACCGCCAGCCCGATGCCGACCCGGATTGCCCGGTTCAGCGGGGCGTCGCCGATCCGCTGGAACAGCAGCATGATCGCGACCACCAGACTGGCGCCGAACAGCCCCATGACCCCTGACATGAAGACCTTCTGCCCGACCTGGTTGAACGTGTCGGAGTTGTCGTTGAAGTGGCTGAACGTCCCGCGCGCGGCCTGTACGGCGATGAACCCGACGTCGACGATCCCGGTGATCGCGAACACGGTGCCGGTCCACCAGCCGAAGCGTTTCGCCTTACGCAGCTTGGAGAGCAGCCACGCGAGCGTCGCGCCGTACAGGACGAACGACAGGCCGAACTTGAACGGCTTGAGCCACACGGACTCGTGGAGGATCTCCCGGCCGTCGACCGCGAGACCGATGCCTGCGGTCAGGACGAGACCGGACATGACGAGCACCATCAGCATCAGCGGGCGATGCCAGGACTTCACTTCTTCGAGGACTGTACGCATGTGTTCAATGCTTTCGGCGGACGGCCCGGACCACAGTGGGCCGAGTCCGCCAATGGGGGTGGACGTAGACCCACCAAACGTCACGCCTGGCGGGTCGGTAGCGCGATGATCTGGCGGAGGTTGACCTCCCGCCGCCGGCTCACCGTGAACGTGACGACGTCGGCGATGTCCTCCGCGTGCAGCGCGCCGATCTGCTCGTTCATCGAGGCGATCAGCTCCTGACCCGGGGCGTCCAGGTGCGTCGCCAGTTCGGTGTCGGTCAGCCCGGGCTCGAGGTTCGTCACGCGGACGTCGTACGGCGAGAGGTCGGCGCGCAACGATGCGGACAGGTGCGTCAGCGCTGCCTTCGTCGCGCCGTAGACGGCGTACCCGGGGAAGACGACGTGCGCCCCGATCGACGAGATGTTCACCAGGTCGGCGGTGCGCCCCGCCTCGGCTGCCGCGATCAGGTCGGGTGTGAAGGCCCGGACCAGTCGCAGTACGCCGGTCAGGTTGGTGTCGATCATCCGGGTCCAGTCGTCGAGGCGCCCGTCCGCGATCGGCGCGGCCAGCATCACGCCCGCGGCATTCACGACCAGGTCGACGCTGCCGAGCCGCTCGTGGATCCGTGCGACTCCGGCGTCCGCGGAGTCCTGCGAGGTGACGTTCAGGCCGACGCCGAAGGTCCGCGGTCCGAGCTTGCCGGCCAGGTCGTCGAGGCGGTCCTGCCGCCGCGCGACCAGCGCGACCGCGGCGCCGGCCTCGGCCAGTTGGGTGGCGATCGCGGCCCCGATACCGCTCGCGGCGCCGGTGACCACTGCCTTGCGAATCTGTAGATCAGTCATGTCACCGATCGTGGAGCGGTCGCGGAGGCTTACCCAGTGGTCTGCTGAGCCTGGTTCTGCCAGGACCAGGTTGCGGTTCCGGGCGGCCTGGATACTGGAGGGCATGGATCGTCGCGCGGAGCTGACCGAGTTCCTCACCTCACGCCGTGCGCGGGTGCGGCCCGAGGACCTCGGCATCAAGGTGTACGGCGGGCGACGCCGAGTCCCCGGCCTGCGCCGCGAGGAGCTCGCCCAGGCGGCCGGCGTCAGCGCCGACTACTACGTCCGCCTCGAACAGGGCCGCGCCGAGAACGTGTCCCAGGAGATCCTGGACGCCGTCGCCGACGTCCTCAAGTTGACCGAGGACGAGCAGAAACACCTTGCTCTGCTGGCGAAACCGGCTCGTCGGCGGGCGAAACGGCGTACGGCGCAGCGGATGCGACCCGGCCTGCAACGGCTGCTCGACTCGATGACCGACGTACCGGCGTTCGTCCTCGGTCGCCGGATGGACGTCCTGGGGTGGAACCGGCTCGCCGCGGCCCTGATCGCGGACTTCGACAGCATGGACCCCAAGGACCGCAACATTCCGCGGATGGTCTTCCTCGATCCGGCGTCGCGCGACTTCTACCCGGACTGGGACGCGGTCGCGGAGGAGACCGTCGGCTACCTGCGGCTGTACGCCGGCCGCTACCCGGACGACCCGGAACTCGCCGAGCTGATCGGGGAACTGTCCATCCGGAGTCCTGAGTTCCGCGTGCTGTGGGCACGGCACGACGTGAAGGACAAGACCTTCGGGACGAAGACGCAGCACCACTCACTCGTCGGCGACATCACCGTGGGGTACGAGACCCTGCAGCCTCCCGGCGAGCCGGACCAGCTGCTGGTCACCTACACCGTCGATCCCGGGTCGCCGTCCGAGCAGAATCTGCGGCTGCTGGCCAGCTGGACGGCGGCGGATAGGGAGAAGTCCCGATTCCCGGCCGAAGCCCCGGAGTTACCCTGACCGGGTGACCGATTCCCCCGACCGTCCACTCCGGCGGGTTGCGATGATCAGCCTGCACACCTCACCGCTCGACCAGCCGGGGACCGGGGACGCCGGCGGGATGAACGTGTACGTCGTGGAGCTCTCCAAGCAACTGGCCGGCCTGGGGATCGAGGTCGACGTCTTCACCCGGGCGACCGCCTCGGCACTGCCGGCCCGGGTCGAGCTGATGCCCGGCGTGATGGTCCGCAACGTCGCCGCCGGCCCGTACGAGGGCCTGACGAAGAACGAGCTCCCCGCCCAGTTGTGCACGTTCGCCCGTGCCGTCCTGCGCGCCGAGGCGATCCACGAGCCCGGCTGGTACGACGTGATCCACTCGCACTACTGGTTGTCCGGCCAGGTCGGCCTGCTCGCCCGCGATCGTTGGGCGGTCCCACTGGTCCACACCATGCACACGATGGCCAAGGTGAAGAACGCCAGCCTCGCGGACGACGACGTACCCGAGCCGCCCGCGCGGCTGATCGGTGAGGAGCAGGTCGTCGAGGCCGCGGATCGGCTGCTGGCCAACACCGACGACGAGGCCCGCGAGCTGATCGACCTGTACGGCGCCCGGCCCGCGAAGGTCGGGGTGGTGAATCCGGGGGTCGATCTGGAGCTCTTCAGTCCCGGCTCGCAGATGGCCGCGCGACAGGAGGTCGGGTTGCCGGCCGATGCCGTCGTACTGGCGTTCGTCGGCCGGATCCAGCCGTTGAAGGCGCCCGATCTGCTGATCCGGGCGGCGGCGCGGATGCTCGAGCGGGACCCGTCGCTGCGGTCGCGGCTGGTGGTCGCGATCATCGGCGGGCCGTCGGGCAACGGGATGGAGCACCCGGAGTCGCACGCCGAGCTGGCGCGGGCGCTCGGGATCGACGACGTGACCCGGTTCGTGAAGCCGATGGAGCGCGCTCGGCTGGCCGACTGGTACCGGGCGGCGTCCGTCGTGTGTGTCCCGTCGTACTCGGAGTCCTTCGGGCTGGTCGCGCTGGAGGCCCAGGCCTGCGGTACGCCGGTGGTCGCGGCGGCTGTCGGCGGTCTGAGTACGGCGGTGCTGGACGGGCGGACCGGGTTCCTGGTGCGCGGGCACGCGGTGGACGACTTCGCCGACGCGCTGGCGCGGATCGCGACGGATCCGGCCGTCCGCGAGAGCATGAGCCACGCGGCGGTCGGGCACGCACGGGGGTTCGGCTGGGAGCTGACCGCGCGGAAGACGCTGGCGGCGTACCGGACCGCCGCGGAGACGATGGCGACGGAGATCGCCGCGGAGGTAGCCGGGTGAGAGTTTCTGCGGCGGACGTGATCCGCCAGGTGCTGACCGAGAACGAGCTCGAGTTCACCGAGAGTGAGCCGGGCGTCTTCAGCGCGGACCTGCCGGGGGAGCGGAAGCTGAAGACCACGGTCTCGCTGACGGTCGGCGCGCAGGCGGTGCAGGTGCACGCGTTCGTCGCGCGGCACCCCGACGAGAACCATGCGGCCGTGTACCGGTGGCTGCTGGAGCGGAACCTGAAGATGTACGGCGTCGCGTTCGCCGTCGACCACTTGGGTGACATCCACCTGGACGGACGGGTCCCGCTGCACGCGATCACACCTGGTGAGGTCGATCGTTTGCTCGGGGCGGTGCTGGAGTACGCCGACTCGTCGTTCAACACGATCCTCGAACTGGGGTTCGCGTCGTCGATCCGGCGTGAGTACGAATGGCGAGTGTCGCGCGGCGAGTCCACCCGGAATCTGGACGCGTTCAAGGGCTGGCTGGAGCCTCGATAGCATGCGGGTATGACCTATCGCCTGATCCTGCTCCGCCACGGCCACAGCGACTGGAACGCCAAGAACCTGTTCACCGGCTGGGTCGACGTCGACCTGAACGCCCAGGGTGTCGAGGAGGCGCACCGCGGCGGCCAGTTGCTGCTGGAGCGTGAACTGCTGCCCGACGTACTGCACACGTCGGTGCTGCGCCGCGCCATCCGTACCGCGAACATCGCGCTCGAGGAGGCCGGGCGCCAGTGGATCGACGTACGGCGCTCCTGGCGGCTGAACGAGCGGCACTACGGCGGCCTGCAGGGCAAGGACAAGAAGCAGACCCTCGAGGAGCTCGGCGAGGAGCAGTTCATGCTCTTCCGCCGCTCGTACGACACGCCGCCGCCGGCGATCGAGCGCGGCTCCGAGTACGACCAGGCCGGCGACCCGCGGTACGCCGGGCTGCCGCCGGAGATCCTGCCCGCGACCGAGTGCCTGAAGGACGTCGTCGAGCGGATGCTGCCCTACTGGTACGACGCGATCGTGCCGGACCTGCGCGCCGGCAAGACCGTCCTCGTCACCGCCCACGGCAACTCGCTCCGCGCCCTGGTCAAGCACCTCGACAACCTCGACGAGAAGACCATCGTCGGCCTGAACATCCCCACCGGTATCCCCCTGTACTACGAGCTCGACGACAACTTCAAGCCCGTCACCCCCGGCGGCGAATACCTCGACCCCGCCGCAGCCAAGGCCGCCATCGAAGCCGTCAAGAACCAGGGCCGCTGAGCTCCTCGAGGTCGAGCGTGCGGAGGTAGTCGAGCCTGTCCCGCAGCTGGGAATTCTGGGCGACTACCTCCGGACTGCCTTCGAGCAGCGCAAGCTCGGACCGCTGCAGATACTTCATGTGCTGGTCCACGGCCTCGAGATGCGCACGCAACTCGAGGCCGCTCAACGCTGACACGTCGGTGTTGACCAGGCGGTCGGTCAGGGATTCGTCGGGCATGGGGTGAAGATACGCGCCCGGCAGAAGTGGTGGTTACTCGCCGCGCATCGGGTCGTAGTGGTAGCCCAGGCGTACGGAGTTGACGCCGTTGAAGACGACGCCGGGGATCTTGCCGTAGCCGGTGAGGGCGGTGGCTGCGCCGTTCGCCTTGCTCATCGCATAGAGCGTGCCGGTCTGGGTGTTGTTGTCGACGCCAACGATGAGGACGCCGCCGCGGGTGCCGCAGTTCTCGACGACCAGCGACTCGAAGTTCTGCCAGCCGCCGCTGCGGATCCGCTTGAGGATCGGCTTGGTCGATGCAGCGACCGGGATCCGGACGGTCCACAGGGCACCCGCGGTCGTGGTCATCAACAGGGTGTCGTAGGTCATGGTCTCGCTGATGACCGTCATCGTCTTGAAGCCCTTGAAGCCAGGGAACGAGCCGAGGCCCCTGATGACGCCGCGGACGATCGAGTACCGGTACAGGCTGCCGTTGCTGTTCAGGCCGTACAGGTACGCGTGGCTCGGGCCGTCGACGCTGTCGTTCGACGTGGCGATGGTCTTGAAGCTCGTCCAGCCGCTGCCGACCTTCTTGAAGGTGGCGACCGGCGGGCGGTACGGGTACACGTAGGTGGTGTGCCGGTACAGGTTCCCGCCCTGCAGCAGCAGGCCGTAGTAGTAGAACTGGGTGCCCGCCGCGTTGGCGGCCATGTACCAGGTCGCGTTCGCGCGGGTGCCGACGAACTTGAACGACTCGTACGGCGCACCCTGCGGCGGCTTGCCGGCCAGGACGTCGGCTGCCTCCATGGTGCCGGCCGCGGTCGGGTAGCCGGTCGAGATCCCGCAGGCCTCGGTGGCAGCCTTCGCGGAGTTCGACTGCTTGGTCAGGTCGGACCACGGCTTCGGGTCGGTCTTGCCGGCGTTGGCAGGCGCAGAAACGACGGACGCAGCGAGCAGGCCCATCCCTGCCATCGCGAGGGCGAGTCGTTGCATTCGCATAGCGAATCCTCTTTCACGAGATGTCTTCTCGGGGGCGGATCCGAGATCGGGTCACTTCCCGTCCCATCGCGCGCCGCACACCTCGCGTTACATCGATCACCGAACGTAATCAGATCGAGATCCACCGCGTGCCGCAGGCGTGTGCTTTTGCCTCACGTCCACAGGACAAAAAAGTAGCCCGCAGCAACTTTCTGGTTGCTGCGGGCTACTTGTCGAACGTCAGTTGCCGTTGGGGTTGGGGGCGGAGGCGCCGGCGCCGGAGCCGGCGGCGGTGCCGCCGATGGCTACCGGGAGTTCGCCGGTGACGAGGTAGACGACGCGGCGGGCCATCGCGACCGCGTGGTCGGAGATGCGCTCGTAGTAGCGGCTGAGCAGCGCCATGTCGACGGCGACCTCGACGCCGTGCGGCCACTCCTCGTCCATCATCAGGCGGAACTGGTTCGAGCGCAGCTTGTCCATCTCGTCGTCGCTGGCCTCGAGCCGCCCGGCCGCCTCGACGTCGCGGGACGCGATCACGTCGCCGGCGGCGTCGACCATCTTCCCGGCCACGGACCCCATCGACTCGATCACGTCGTGCAGTTCGGCCGGGATCGCCGGCGCCGGGTACCGCATCCGGGCGATCTTCGACACGTGCGCGGCCAGGTCGCCCATCCGCTCCAGGTCGGCGACCATCCGCAGCGCGGCGACCAGCATCCGCAGCTCGTTGGCGACCGGCGACTGCCGCGCCATCAGTTCGAAGACCTTCTCCTCGACACCCTCACCGGCGGCATCGAGCTGGATGTCGGCCGCGATGACCTCTTCGGCTTTGCGGATGTCCGCCTCCAGCAGGGCCGATGTCGACCGGCGTACGGCGGTGGACACCGTCCGCGTCATCCGCTCCAGCTCGGCGAGGATGTCGTCGAGCTGCTCGTGGTACGTGTCACGCATGGTGTTCGAATCCGATCTGTGGTGTCCGGTGCCGCGGAGGGGACCAGCACGGTACCCCGCCCACCGGTGACCGTATGCCGTCGAGGTTGCCGGATGGCGACGAGTGGTGAACGACCGATGAACAGTTAGGTCGTGTCCCGGTCATCCGGTGCTCATTCGGTCTTTCCCTGCTGGTCGCCCGCGTAGCATCGTTGCCGTGGACCCCACGCTGGCTGCGGTGCTGGGCGGCGTCATCGGCGCGGCCCTGGCTCTGCTTTCGCTCGGCGCGATGATGCTTTCCGAGCGGGCCCAGCGAAAGATCCCGGAGTCCCCGGAGCCTGCGGTGCCGTCGGGCGTCGCCACGGTGCTGTCGGTACTGCGGTCCTCGGCGGTCGTGATGGGACCCGAGGACCAGGTGCTGCAGGCCAGCGCCCCCGCGCACGTGCTCGGCATCGTCCGCGGTGAGCGGCTCGTGGTCGACGACATCCTGACCATGGTTCGCCAGGTCCGCCGCGACGGCGAAATCCGCCAGCAGGACCTGGAGATCGTCCGGGGCCGGCTGGGCGCAACGCAGTACGTCAGTGCCCGAGTGGCGCCGCTGGGCAGCCAGCTCGTACTGGTGCTGGTCGAGGACCGTACGCGCGAGCGCCGCCTGGACGCGATCCGGCGGGACTTCACCGTCAACGTCAGCCACGAGCTGAAGACCCCGGTCGGCGCACTGATCCTGCTCGCCGACGCGGTCTCGGAGGCGTCCGACGACCCGGAGGCGGTGCAGCGGTTCTCGGACCGGATGCGGATCGAGGCCTCCCGGCTGAGCCGGCTGGTCAAGGAGATCATCGAGCTGTCCCGGTTGCAGGGCGACGACCCGCTGGAAAACCCCGGCCCGGTGGACATCAACGGGGTCATCGAGACCGCGGTGGACCGCTGCCGGATCGACGCCGAGGACCGGGACATCAAGATCGTGGTGAAGACCGAGCCCGAGCTCGAGGTGCTGGGCAGCGAGGACCAGCTCGCGATGGCGATCGGCAACCTCGTCGAGAACGCCATCAACTACAGCCCGGACGGCACCCGGGTCGCGGTTGCCGCGCACCCGATCGGGGATCTCGTCGAGGTCACCGTGTCCGACCAGGGCGTAGGCATCCCGAGCAGCGACCTGGAACGCGTGTTCGAGCGCTTCTACCGGGTCGACAGGGCCCGCAGCCGGGAGACCGGCGGCACCGGTCTCGGCCTCTCGATCGTCAAGCACATCGCCTCGATCCATGGCGGCGACGTACGGGTCTGGAGCGTCGAGGGCCAAGGTTCCACCTTCACCGTGAGACTCCCGTTGCGGCTCGAACCCGCACCGGGCCAGACCGACTCCACCAGCCAGGAGGAGCCGGCCGTTCCCCTGACGCCTACCCCGTCAGGTCAGAAGACAAAGGAGACAGCTTCGTGACCCGAGTGCTGGTCGTCGAAGACGAAGAGAGCTACAGCGACGCGCTGTCGTACGTACTGCGCAAGGAAGGGTTCGAGGTCGCCGTCGCGGAGACCGGGCCGGACGCGCTGGACGAGTACGACCGTGCCGGTGCGGACATCGTCCTGCTCGACCTGATGCTGCCGGGTCTGTCCGGCACGGAGGTCTGCCGGGCGCTCCGCAGCCGGGGCAACGTCCCGGTGATCATCGTCAGCGCCAAGGACACCGAGGTCGACAAGGTCGTCGGGCTGGAGCTCGGCGCGGACGACTACGTGACCAAGCCGTACAGCCCGCGGGAGCTGCTGGCCCGTGTCCGCGCCGTACTGCGTCGCGGTCAGGACGTCGAGCTGCTGCCGGACACCCTCGAGGCCGGTCCGGTCCGGATGGACGTCGAGCGGCACGTGGTGACGGTGTCCGGGACCGAGATCCGGCTCCCGCTGAAGGAGTTCGAGCTGCTCGAGATGCTGCTGCGGAACACCGGCCGGGTGCTCACCCGCGGTCAGCTGATCGACCGGATCTGGGGCGCCGACTACGTGGGCGACACCAAGACCCTGGACGTGCACGTGAAGCGGTTGCGTTCGAAGCTCGAGAAGGACCCGTCGAACCCGCAGCACCTGGTCACCGTGCGTGGCCTGGGCTACAAGTTCGAGTCCTGAGTCACACTCCCGCAGGTCGCGATGGCCTGTGGGGTTAGCTTAGGCTCTCCTTAGTTGAGGCAATCTAAGGAGAGCACTACATGTCCTGGTCCCGTTCCAAGGTCGTCAGTGCGGTCACCGCCGTACTGCTCGCCACGACCGCGCTGGCCGCCTGCGGCAGTGACGGCGACAAGCAGGCCGACGCCGGCGCGAGTACGGCGGATGCCGGGTTCCCGGTCACGCTGAAGAACACGTTCGGCGACACGACGATCACCAAGAAGCCGGAGCGGATCGTCACGCTCGGCTGGAACGCCCAGGACGTGGTCTACGCGCTCGGCGAGACCCCGGTCGGGATGCCGAAGGTCACCTACGGCCCGACCGCCGACGGTGTCACCGCGTGGGACGCGGACAAGTTCGACAAGTCGAAGACGACTTTGCTGGACACCGGCGACAAGTACCCGTTCGAGAAGATCGCGGCGCTGAAGCCGGACGTCATCCTGGCCCCGTACGAGGGCTTCGACGAGGCGACGTACAAGACCCTGAGCGGGATCGCACCGACCGTCGCGTACCCGGGTGCGCCGTGGCAGACCACCTGGCAGGACCAGACGCTGCTGGTCGGTGAGGCGCTCGGCAAGAAGGCCGACGCGGAGAAGCTGATCACCGGGATCCAGGACAAGATCAAGCAGGTCGCGACCGAGCACCCGGAGTTCAAGGACAAGACCATCACGGTCGGCTCGTTCGGCGCCGAGAACTACGTCTACATGCCGGGTGACCCGCGCGTGCAGATCCTGAACGAGATGGGCTTCAAGAACGCGCCGGGGGTGGAGGCGCTGGAGAAGACCAACACCAAGAAGGAGTTCTCGCTGGCGATCAGCAAGGAGAAGGTCGCGGACGTCGACGCCGACGTGCTGATCGCGTACGTCGACGGGATCGGGACGCAGAAGTTCCTGGCCGACCCGGTCTACTCGTCGCTGAAGGCGGTCAAGAGCGGGGGCGCGTACGCGCTGCAGGACCAGCAGGTGATCTCCGGCATGAGCGCAGTAAGTGTCCTGAGCGTCCCGTGGGTCCTCGACAAGGTGCTCCCGGGCCTCTCGAAGGCAGCCTCAGCAAGCAAGAACTAAGAGCTGGTACGGCGAACCACGGCCACTGGCTCGCCGTGCCAAGCAGAACGGGCCGTCCCGCGTCGGGGCGGCCCGTTCTGTCGTTCTGGAGGTCTACTCGGCGGCGGCCGGGGATGGCGTGTAGTGGTCGTCGGTGAGGACCGGGACGTAGGCGGAGACCGGCGCCGCGGTGCCGAAGGTGATGGTCACGTTGACCATCTGGCCCGGCTTCGCGCCGGTCACGATGATCGCCGGACCGGCCTCCTCGGCGCCCGGGGTCGGGGTCTCGGTCGGGGTTGCCGACGGCGTCGTGCTCGGGCTGGTCTCGGCGGCCGGCGCCTCGGTCCCGGTGCCCGGCAGGACGATCGCGGTGTGCGGCTCCAGCTCCAGCGGCTTGGTGAGCCCGGTGAACTTGACCTCGCTCGGCTGGTCGGAGCCGGCCTGGCCGTCGGCCGTCCCTGGTGCGGCCTGCTCGATGCTGACCACGGTCTCCGGGGCATCGCCGTTGTTGACGATCACGCTGTGCAGTTCACCCTTGCCGTCCGCGTCGGCCAGCACCAGCATGTTGCGGACCTTGACCTGGCCGGACTCGAAGTTGGTGCCCTCCGCGGCCTGGTACGGCTGCAGGGTCGGCGCGGAGAAGCTCGCGCTGCACGCCGCCAGCGCGATACTGAGAGTGGCGGCGGCACCCGCCAGCGCGGTACGCCGGGCGAACCGCGAGGACAACGTGATCGGCACTGGAATCCCTCTCGTGCAAGCTTTTCGGACCTGTCGCGGCACTGGTGTGCGGCGACTGCGGGCCGACTGTGGACCGACTGTGGACACCGTCAGGCAGCGGCCTCCGGCGCCCCACAGCGTAGCCCTCGGGGTGGGCGAGCCGGACGCCGGGATGCCGCCGGAAGGGTGCCGGAGCGATGTCCAGAGCTTCGGTGCGCGCGCGCACGAGGCATGTGAAACAGCGTTTGTCAAGGCAGGAAGTGGGCCCTGACCAGCGCAAACGCCCCGGCCAGGCCAGCGACTGCGTGGTAGTATTGGTCTTGGAAAGGGGCACGTGACATATGACTTTCACAGTCGGCGAGACGGTTGTTTACCCCAATCATGGTGCGGCCGTCATCGAGGACATCGAGACCCGCAAGATCAAAGGTGAGGACAAGGCCTATCTGGTCTTGAGGATCGTCGCACAGCACGACCTGGTCGTCCGGGTCCCCGCGTGCAACCTCGATCTCGTCGGCGTGCGTGACGTCGTGGATCAGGCTGGCCTGGAGCGCGTCTTCGACGTGCTCCGTGCACCGCACACGGAGGAGCCGACCAACTGGTCGCGACGCTACAAGGCGAACCTGGAGAAACTGCACTCCGGTGACGTGCTGAAGGTGGCAGAGGTCGTCCGCGACCTGTGGCGCCGTGAGCGTGACCGCGGTCTGTCCGCCGGTGAGAAGCGGATGCTGGCGAAGGCTCGCCAGATCCTGGTCTCCGAGCTGGCCCTGGCCGAGCACACCAACGAGGACAAGGCGGAAGCCATCCTCGACGAGGTCCTCGCTTCGTAGTCGAATCCCATGAGTAGCGCGGTCGTGATTCCCGCGGCCGGGCTAGGGCTGCGACTGGGTGGTGAGACCCCGAAGGCATTTCGAGAGGTCGGTGGCGATTCGCTGCTGGTCCACGCGGTGCGTGGACTGAAGGCAGCGACCGCCGCCGACCTCGTCTGTTTCGTGGTCGCCGTGCCGCCCGGCTCCGAGGAGACGGTCGGCAAGGAGCTCACGCCGTACGTCGGGGATGCGCGACTGATCGTGGTGGCCGGCGGTGCGGAGCGGCCTGCCTCGGTGCGAGCAGCTCTGGACGTGGTGCCGATCGACGGGATCGACTGCATCCTGGTCCACGACGCGGCGCGGGCGTTCGTCCCGGCCGATGCGATCGAGCGCGTCGTGGCGGCGGTGCGAGCCGGCGCCGAGGCCGTCGTACCGGTGGTGCCGGTGACGGACACGATCAAGCGGGTCGGGCCGACCGGTGACGTGGTCGACACGCCCGATCGGTCGACGCTGGTGGCCGTACAGACGCCGCAAGGGTTCGCTCCTGACGTACTGCGGCGCGCACATGCGGCTGGTGCCGACGCGGCCGTGACCGATGACGCGATGATGTGTGAGCGGATCGGGGTCACGGTGCGGACGGTCGAAGGTTCGCCGGACGCGTTCAAGGTGACCCGGCCGCAGGACCTGCTGCTCGCCGAGGCACTGCTCGCGGAGCGGAGGATCTCGTGAAGGTTCCACGGGTCGGCAACGGCGTCGACGTACACCCGCTGGAGGAAGGCCGCCCGATGTGGCTGGCCGGCCTGCACTGGCCGGACGAGCCGGCCGGGCTGTCAGGTCATTCCGATGGCGACGCGGCGGCACACGCTATCTGTACGGCGCTGCTCACCGCCGCGAAGCTGGGTGACCTGGGATCGAACTTCGGTACTGCCGAGCCCGAATGGGCTGGTGCGGCTGGGGTTGTGCTGGTGGCAGAGGCCGCGCGCCGGGTCCGGGCCGCCGGGTTCGAGATCGGGAACGTCGCGGTGCAGATCGTCTGCAACCGCCCGCGGATCGGCACTCGTCGCGAGGAGGCGGAGAAGGTTCTCTCCGCCGCGTGCGACGCCGAGGTTTCGGTGAGCGCGGCAACGACCGACGGCCTCGGCTTCCCCGGCCGCGGCGAAGGCATCACCGCCATCGCCACCGCCCTCATCTACTGACCCCAACCCCTCTTTGAGCACGCACCAACCAAATTCGCGCGCGATTTATGGTTGGTGGGGGCTCAAAGATGCCACGGGATCCGGAGAGAAGCGGGCGGCTCGGGGATCCAGTTCGTTGCCTTGGCGTTGGGTGATCGGGGCATAGAGCTCGGGGCGGCGGCCGCGGAGCCAGCGGCGGCCGGTCGCGAGGGGCACCAGCTCGAGGTCGAGGTCCGCAACCACCACAGCCTCGGCAGGGACCGGGGTCTCCGCGACGATGCGGCCGTACGGGTCGAGGATCATCGCGTTCCCGGTGCGCAGTTCGTCGTCGTCCCGGCCGACACCGTTGCTGAACAGCAGGAACATCCCGTTGTCGTGCGCGCGTGCCGGCAACCACCGCATCAGCCATTCCCGCCCGCTCGGCCCGTTGAAGGCCTCCTCGATCGCCGCGCGGTCCCCGCTCGTCCACACCTCGAGCGGGATCGGCTTCATCCCGTGCGGGCTGCGCGAGTTCGTCCCGCCGGTCTGGTGCGGCGCGATCAGGACCGTTGCGCCGAGCAACGCGGTGATCCGGACGTTCTCGACCAGGTTGTTGTCCCAGCAGATCAGTACGCCGGCCCGGAAGCCCCACGGCGTGTCGAACACCGTGTACGACGATCCGCTCGCGATCTCCTCGTGCTCGAACGCATGCAGCTTCCGGTGCACGTGGACGGTTCCGTCCGGCAAGCAGACGGCGTACGCGTTGAACAACGTGCCCTCGGCATCCTCGAGGAACCCGACCCCGATCCCGGCGTCCAGTTCCTTGGCGAGAGCAACAACCCGGCTGACCAGCGGTCCATCTGCAGGCTGGGCGAGTTCGTGCAGCCGGACGGGAGTGTGTCGCCGGAGATGCCAGTAGCCGAGCAAGCACATCTCCGGGAACACGATCAGCCGGGCGCCGTCGCCGACTGCCTGCCGGGCGAGACGCTCGACCGTCGCGAGATTGGCCGAGGGCTGGTCAGGGGTCGGCTCGAACTGCACGACAGCGGCGCGAAAGGACGTCATACGACCATCGAAACGCCGAGGCACCTATGACGTCCAATAGCGGTTCGCAGAGGTTCCATATCCTGGGGTTATGGATCTCCGTCTGCTGCGGGCGTTCGTCACGGTGGCCAGGCTGCGGAACTTCGGGGCCGCGGCCGTTGAGTTGTCGACCAGTCAGCCCGCGCTGACCAAGCAGATCCAGGTGCTGGAGCGCAGGGTCGGCTCGGTGCTGTTCAGCCGCGGCAGGCACGGCGCGCGGTTGACCCCGGCCGGGGAACTGCTGCTCCCTGACGCTCTGGAGTTGCTGGACCGGTCAGAGGCCTTCGAGCGACGGGCCGTTCAGGTGGCGTCCGGGACCGAGGGCTCGCTGGCGATCGGGTTCGGGTTGTCGGGGATCGAGCTGGCGCCGCGGGCGGTTGCGCTGTTCCGGAGCCGGTGGCCGGGAGTGACGATCTCGCTCGAGAACATGTCCTCGGCGGTGCAGTGCGAGCGGCTGCTGGCCGGGAGCCTGCAGATCGGGTTCGTACGGTTGCCGGTGCCGGCCGGCCTCGAGCACCTTCGGTTACGACGGGATCGCCTCACCCTCGCCGTACCGGCCGACCAGCAGCTGCCGCGTGATCTGGCCGGCTGGATCGACGGGCGGCCGCTGGTCCGCCTGACACCGGATCGTGGACCGGGACTGACCGCTCAGATCAACACGCTGTACGCCGAACTTGGTTGCCACCCGCAAATACTCCAAGAGGCCGGCGACCTGCAGACCGTCCTCGCCCTGACGGCAGCCGGTGCCGGGCCGGCCGTCGTACCGCAGACCGCCGAGCGGATCGCGCCGCCCGAGGTCCGCCTCGTCCCACTCCCCGGCCGCGCGGCCACCTGGTGGATCGGTACCGCCTGGGCCACCAGAACCCCGCTCACCGAACGCTTCGTGAAAGCCGCCGCCGAGGTGGCACGCAACCGCTGATCAGCGTCGTCTGGGGAGTGGTGGGAGTTCGTAGGAGTCCAGCCAGGCGGCGAACAGGTGGCGTAGGGACTGCTCGTCGGGGCTGAACGTGGTGGCGAGGGCGATGAAGTCGGCTGTGGTGACCGACCCGTGCCGGTGCGTCTTGGTCCAGGTACGGAGGAGGTCGAAGAACGCGTCGTCGCCGAGGTGCTTGCGCAGTACGTGCAGGGTGAGCGCGCCGCGCTTGTAGAGGCGGTCGTCGAACATCAGGTCCGGGCCTGGGTCCGACAGCATCAGGTCCTGTGGCAGGCCCTTCAACCGCGTGTGCGCCTTGGCTGCTTGCTGGTCGGCGGAGAGTCCGCGTGACTCCTCCGACCACAGCCACTCGGCGTAGCAGGCGAAGCCCTCGTTCAGCCAGATGTGCTGCCAGTTCGCCGGGGTCAGGCTGTTCCCGAACCACTGGTGCGCCAGCTCGTGCGCGACCAGCCGCTCCGACCCGTTCCGGCCGTCGACGTGGTTGCTGCCGAACACCGAGATGCCCTGCGCCTCGAGCGGGATCTCCAGCGGATCGTCGGTCACCACGACCGTGTACCCACCGAACGGGTACGGCCCGAACTGCTTGCAGAACAGCTTCATCATGTCCTGCTGGCGCCCGAAGTCGTGCCGGAACTCGCGGTTCCGCGCGGCCGGCAGCACGCCGCGGATCGTCACAGGCGACGCGGCCAGGTCCACCTCGTCGTACCGCCCGATCTGCACGGTCGCGAGGTACGTCGCCATCGGCGCGGCCTGATCGAAAACCCACGTCGTACGGCTCGCCTTCACCCGGCGTGACACCAGCCGCCCGTTCGCGACGACCTGGTACGGCGAGTCCGTGGTGATCGAGATCCGGTAGTGCGCCTTGTCGCCGGGGTGGTCGTTGCACGGGAACCAGGTGGCCGCACCGCTCGGCTGGCTGGCGACGATCACGCCCTCGGTGAGCTCTTCCCAACCGAGCTCGCCCCACGGGCTGTCCTCGGGCCTCGGGTTCCCGTTGTACTGGACGTCGACCGAGAACTCGGCGCCGTCCGGGATCGTCGTCGCCGGGGTGATGTGCAGCTTGCCGCCACGATGGACGTACCGCTGCGGCCGGCGGCCGTTCACCGACACCTTCGACACCCGGAGCCCGGACAGGTCGAGGCTGAGGCGCGAGAGCGCCTGGGTGGCGAATGCCGTGATCGTCGCCTTGCCGGTCAGCCGGTTGCTGCTGACCCGGTAGTCCAGGTCCAGCTCGTACGACTCGACCTTGTAGTCGTTGCTTCCGTGGCTGGGCACATACGGGTCAACCATCAGTCCTGCCAGGGACCGATCGGGTTCCCGGCCCACCGGGTACCCGCCGGCACACCTTCACCACGCATCACGAGAGACACCGGCCCGATGGTAGCTCCTGCTCCTACCTCGGCCGCCGGAAGGACGATGCCGTGCGGGCCGAGGGTTGCCCCGGCCCCGAAGGTGACTGTGTTCATGGAGAGAACTCGATCATGAAACAGGTGCGTTTGCAGCACACAACCGCGATTCACCGTGGCCCCGTCGCCCAGGGTGACCAGATCTGCCTCCGGCAACCAGTACGTCTCGCACCAGACGCCCTTGCCGATCTTCGCTCCGAGTGACCGCAGCCAGAGCGTGAGGACCGGCGTGCCGGCGGCGGCGTTCGCGAACCACGGCGCGGCGACCAGCTCGACGAAGCTGTCGACCACCTCGTTGCGCCAGACGAACGAGCTCCACAACGGGTACTCGACGGCTCTCGTCCGGCCGACGATGACCCATTTCGCGACCGTCGCCATCCCGCCCGCGACCGCGCCGGCCGCGAGGATGACCGCGCCGGACAGCAGCATCGTCCACCACGGACCCAGCCAGAGGTCGAGCGCCTGCAGCGCGAACAGCACGCCGAGGGCGATGAGCACCGTGCACATCATCGGGACGAACCGGCACAGCTCGACGAGCGCGCGGGCGACCTTGAGCTTGTACGGCGGGTTGAACGTGCGGCTCTGATCACCCGAGACGGTCTGCCGGCGCAGCTTCACCGGTGGCGAACCGAGCCACGACGTACCGGCCTTGGACTTCTTCGGGGCCGCGGACAGCACGGCGACCAGGCCGTTCTTCGGGACGCTCCGCCCGGGCGCGGTCATCCCGGAGTTGCCGAGGAAGGCACGCTTGCCGACCTTCGCGCCGGCCACGTGCAGCCAGCCGCCGCCGAGCTCGTACGACGCGATCATTGTGTCGTCGGCCAGGAACGCGCCCTCGCCGACGGTGGTCATCTTCGGCAGCAGCAGGACCGTCGACGCCTCGACGTCGCGGCCGATCTTCGCGCCCAGCGCGCGCAGCCACCACGGGGTCAGCAGGCTCGCGTACAGCGGGAAGAGCAGTGTGCGCGCGGAGTCGAGGAGCCGCTCGGTCGCCCAGACCTGCCACCCGATCCGGCTGCGGACCGGGTAGTGGCCGGGCTTGATCCCGATGCCGAGGAGCCGTACGCCGATCAGCGTGAGGACCGTGATGGTGGCGAACCCGACCAGCGTCATCAACGGGATCGCGCCCAGCGCGTGCAGCGCCGCGTCCGGCAGTGTCTGGGTGCCGCGCAGCGCGTAGCCGAGGACGACGAACGCCGTAGCGGCCCCCGCGACCGGGATCAGGGACATGAGCGCGGACTGGGCGCCGTACGCCGCAACCCACCACGGAGCGCGCGCGGGACGGTGGTCCGGCCACGGGTGCCGCGCGCGACCGATCCTTGCCGCGGGCGAGCCGGACCAGCGCTCGTTGTCGGGCACCTTGCCGGAGACGGCCGAGCCGGCCATGATCTCGGCGCTCCGGCCGATCTCTGCGCCCGGGAGCAGCGTGCTGCGGGAACCGACGACCGCATCGGGGCCGACGGAGATGTGTCCGACGTGCAGCCGATCGCCGTCGATCCAGTAGCCGGCCAGGTCGACCTCGGGCTCGATCGAGGCGCCGCGGCCCATGGTGAGCATGCCGGTCACCGGTGGCAGCGTGTGCAGGTCGACGCCGCGGCCGACCTTCGCGCCGAGCGCGCGGGCGTAGTAGGCGATCCAGGGCGCGCCTGCCAGATTGGCGGCGCCGGCCGCGTCGGCGAGGTTCTCGGCGGCCCAGAGCCGGACGTGGACGCTGCCGCCTCGTGGATAGGTGCCCGGTTTCAGGCCGCGGAGCAGGATCCGGGCGCCGACGACCGCGATGCCCATCCGGCCCGCCGGGCTGATCAGGATCAGCCAGCCGGCCAGGATCCACCACCAGGACACGGTCCGCGCCCAGGGGAGCGGCTCGATCAGCGCGGCGAGGAGGTTGTTCAGCGTGAACACGTAGACCAGCCAGCGGACACCGACGACGGTCTGCAGGATCAGCGTCAGCGCGGTCTGCAGGAGTTGCGTGCTCTTCGGCGTCGGCCGGATCTCCCGCAGCTCGACCGGCTCGAGGGCTGCGGGCTTGAAGTCGTCGAGCCGCTCGGCGAGCGCCCCTAGGCGCGGGTACTCATAGATGTCGCCGACCGTGACGTCCGGAAACCGCTCGCGGAGCGCCGAGACCAGCTGCGCCGCGGCGAGGCTTCCGCCGCCGTGCAGGAAGAAGTCGTTGTCGGGTCCGGTGACCTTGGCGCCAAGGATCTTCGTCCAGCGTTCGGCCAGCCAGCCTGCGGTGCCGTCCAGCTCGACGGCCGGGCTGTCGCCGTCCATTCCGGGCAGTGGCCAGGGGAGCGCGTTGCGGTCGACCTTGCCGGAGGTCCGGGTCGGCAGTGTGTCGACGACCGCCAGCAGCGGCACGAGCGCGGCGGGCAGCGCTTCACGCAGACGCTCGGTGGCCTTCGCGTTGTCGAAGGTGGCGGCCTCGTCCGGTACGACGTACCCGACGAGGAGCTGATTGCCCGCGGCGCTGTTGCGTACGGCGGCCGCGGCGCCGGAGACACCAGGGAGGGCCTGCAGAGCGGCGTCGACCTCGCCGAGCTCGATCCGGCGGCCGCCGAGCTTGACCTGCTCGTCGGCGCGTCCCTGGAACAGCAGGCCCAACGGGTCGGACCGCACCAGGTCGCCGCTGCGGTAGGCGCGGTCCCAGCCGAGGGCCGGCATCGGGGCGAACTTCTCGGCGTCCTTGGCCGGGTCGAGATACCGGGCCAGGCCGACGCCGCCGATGATCAACTCACCGATCTCCCCGTCGGCGACTTCATTGCCTGCGGCATCTACAACGGCGAGGTCCCAGCCGTCCAGCGGGAGGCCGATCCGGACCGGCCCTTCGCCGGTGAGGCGGGCGGCGCACGCCACCACGGTGGCCTCGGTCGGGCCGTAGGTGTTCCAGACCTCGCGGCCTTCGATCGCCAGGCGTTCGGCCAGCTCCGGCGGGCAGGCCTCACCGCCGAAGATCAGCAGCCGGACCTGATCCAGGGCGTCCGGTGGCCAGAGCGCGGCCAGCGTCGGCACGGTCGAGACGATAGTGATGCCCTGGGCAACCAACCACGGGCCGAGGTCCATACCGGTGCGAACCAGTGAACGTGGTGCGGGCACGAGGCAGGCGCCGTACCGCCAGGCCAGCCACATCTCCTCGCAGGACGCGTCGAACGCGACGGACAGGCCGGCCAGGACCCGGTCGTCGGGCCCGATCGGCTCGTCCTGCAGGAACAGGCGGGCCTCGGCGTCGACGAACGCGGCCGCCGATCGGTGCGTGACGGCGACACCTTTCGGTACGCCGGTCGAGCCCGAGGTGAAGATGATCCACGCGTCGTCGGTCGGCTCCGGGCCGGTGCTGCCGCGCGGCGAATTCGTCGTACTCGTGGCATCCATGCGAGCCGAGTACGGATAGTCGAAGGCGCCGTTGGCCGCGTCGTTGTCGGCCAGCGGCGCCTGCTGCGGACGGGTGATCGTGAGCTCGAGCTCGTCGCCGACCGTGGCCGCGACGGCTGCCTCACCGAAAACGAGTTCGGCACGCTCCTCCGGGTCGTCGGCGTCGACCGGGACGTACGCCGCGCCTGCTTGCAGGGTGCCGAGAATCGCGACGTACAGGTCGTTGTGCCCCGACGAGATCCGGATCCCGACGCGATCGCCGGGTCCGATACCCGAGGCGGTCAACCGGCCCGCGAACTTGGTGGTCTGCGCCAGCAGTTCGCGATAACTCAGGCTGACGCTGCCGTCGTCGAGTGCGGGTTCGTCAGCGTACTTGGCGGCTGTCTCCTCGAGCACATCCACCAACGTCCGCGAGGCTGTCGCCAGGTCCCCGCGTCGCAACGTCACGGGCGGATACTACGCCGCCCAGTTACGGCTTGGATAACTCGAAGCGAACACGTGGGGATGCCCATCAATCGCTTGCTCACACCCAGGAGTGCCTCACACGGGGACGTTGATGGAGTTGTCGCGGGTCGTGGTGCGGGGCGGCTTGGTCATGCCGGCGACGGTAAGTCCGGTCGCCGGGGACCCCTCCCGAACTCAGTCCAGTAGGTCGAGGTCCGCGGGGACCAGTGTGGTGCTCAGCAGCAGTTCCCGGAACATGTTGTCGTTCAGGGCGTTGCCGACCGGCTCACCGACCTCTTCACGAGTCAGGCCGGGTACGCCGTCCCGCGACAGCCGACTGCGGACGTTCGAGACCAGGTGCTCGACCCGCTTGGCGGTCCAGCTCTCCGTCGGCTGCAGCTCGGCCAGCTGGTCCGCGGCCTGTCGCCAGGACAGCGGCAGCGGGTGCAGGTCGTGCAGCAGGTAGCGCTGGCCGACCACGATCAACGCGAGCTTCTCAGCCGGAGACAGCTGCCAGACGCGCGGCGGGTGCGTTGACTCACGTGGCCGCGGTACGGGGCGAGTCCCGCTGTCGCCCACGACGTACACCTCCAGGAGGTGCTCGCGCCCGCTGGAGCCCTGTACGAACAGCGGTGTGTAACCAGCCGCGAGAGGTATCGGGTCCTCGCCGGCGAACAGCGTCCGCTGACGTGGGAACCGCACGGGCAGTCGCCCGGTCACTGCGACGTACCACTGACCGCTGCGGTGGCTGATCGAGCCGTGCATCCGGCTGACGCGCGGATCGTCCTCGCCGATGCAGACATGCACCTCGGGACGGTTGCGTCCGAACAGGATCGTCCGGTGTGGTCCGGCGTCGAGGCTGACACCACCTGCGACGCTCAGCACGAAGATGGTGCCCGGCTTCGCATCAGGTACGCCGCGGGACAGGCTGGCCTGGTTCGGAGGGAGACGCTCCATCTCAGGCCTTCGGCAGCTTCGTCGCGACTGCTTGACCTAGCTTCGTGGCCAGTCCGCACAATGAGGTCTGCGTACCGGGGCCTCTCGCGATGACGGTCACCAGTTCGACAGTATCGGCGTACTGCCGGAACACGATCAGCACCGCACAGGTCCCCGGGCCGTCGTCCTCGCTCGAGACGAACGCGGACCGGCCGGACATCGTCGCCGGGCGCCCGTCCGACGCGTCCAGCGGCTGGTCCCGGTCGAACCGGACGTCCACCGACAGATCGCTGGTCGTACTCTCCCAACCGCACGACCAGCCGCCGAACGACGTGTCCGGATGCTTCGCGTCCACCGCCGGGATCAGCTCGAGCGCCTGGTTGTCCAGCAGCGTGCAGGCGTCGAGATGCGCCAGCGACGCGGCCGGCAACGGCTGCGCACGGCGGGGGATCGGCCCGGCCTTCATGACCCCGATCGCCTTCTGCGTCACGGCTTCCGCCATCGCGCACACGTCCATCCCGGACCCGTCGGTGTGCCGGGCCTCGACCACTACATGCGTACCGTCCGACAGCACGAGTACGCGTTCGCAGTCGCCGTCGCCGGCCCGCCCACGGACGACCTTGTTCAGGTTGCCGGTCAACTTCTCCACCGCACCCTGAGGCAGTTCGTTGTCTGCTTCGTCGAGTTCCGCCCGTACGTCGACCTGCTGGCCGCCGCTGCCGTTCACCACCACGTCACACCGGTCGAAGTTCCCGTACGCCGGTTCCAGCGTCGCCTCCCCGAACTTGCTCAGCGACGCCGCGTCGATCAACGCACAGGGATCCGCCGTCAACGGATCACCCACCGGACCGGCGACAGCCGTCGTGGGCGCGGCCGACGGCTCCGACGGCCCCGACACCGCCCGTCCGATCAGAACCGCCAGTACGGCGACCACCGCGACACCGGCAGCCGCCGCGGGGATCACCCATCGTCTGCGTCGCCTGTTGACGGGCGCGGCCGCCGTACCGCCGAGTTCGTTCACGACCTCGGCGACCGACGGGCGGTCGGCTGGTTCTACAGCGAGCATCCGCGTGATCAGCGGCGTCAGCTCGCCACCGCGCCGCAACGGCTCCAGTTCACCGCGTGCAGCGCGCCGCAGGACCGCCAGCGGGTTCGGGTCGTCGCCGAACGGCGAGTGGCCCTCCAGCGCCGTGTAGAGCACCGCGCCCAACGAGAACACGTCGGAGGCGGTCGTCGGTTCGTTGCCGTTGGCTACTTCCGGTGCCAGGTGGGCCGGCGTACCGACGGTCGAGCTGTCCGTCAGCGTCGCCTCGGCCCACAGTCGCCGCGAGATGCCGAAGTCCGCGAGTTTCGCCGTACCGTCCGCGGTGACCAGGATGTTGGCCGGCTTGAGGTCCCGGTGGATGATGCCTGCCGCGTGCACGGCCTGCAGCGCCGACGCGATCTGTCCGCCGATCCGCGCGACCTGGTCGGGTGGCAGCTTGCCCAGTTCGTCCAGGCTCCGCGACGGCAGGTACTCCAGGACCAGCCAGTGCTCGTCCCCGTCCGTCACCACGTCGAAGATCGTCACCACGTGCGGGTCGTGCAGCCGGGCACCGGTCCGCGCCTCACGGCGCAGCCGGCGTCCGTCCGGGTCGTCCACCCCGGGATGCGCGCGTTTCAGCGCGACCACCCGGTCCAGCTGCTGGTCGTGGGCACGCCACACCGAGCCCATACCGCCCGAGCCGAGCGGTTCCCCCAACAGGTAGCGGCCCCCGATCAGCCGGGTCGTCACTTCACCAGGTCCGCCGATACCGCGAAGGTGTCACAGGCCTTGTTCTCACCGATGTTGAAGCCGTTCTGGATCCAGAAGCCCTGGCTGGTCGCCAGACCGTGCGTCCGCTCGTCCTCCGGTGTGTCGGCCGACTCACCGAAGCTGTTGCTGGACTGCTCCTTGAACTCCTGCAGCCGGTCGGTCAGCGGGTACGACTTCGCCACGGCCTTGCTGAACACACCGGCGAAGCAGGACGCCTGCAGTTCGTTACGCCGCGAGCTCTCCAGCTTCTGCTCCGGATGGTCCTGCACATACACGGCACGGGCGTAGAACAGCCCGGTGACGCCCTGGACGTGGTGGCCGTACTCGTGCGCGATCGTCATCAGGTACGCCAGGTCCTGCTGCGGACCGAAGGCACGGTTCATCTGCTTCACGTCGGTGTACATCACCTGGTTGCCGTAGCAGTAGAACGCCAGCACCCGTCCCGACAGCGGTGCGAAGTTGCCGCACGGCGTCTGGACCGGCTGGTCGAACACGACCAGGCCCGGGTCCGGCTTCTCCTCGCCGAGCTCCTTGAAGATCGGCCGCCACGCGTCGTTCAGACACTTGAAGAGCCGCTGGTAGTAGACCTTCTGCGACGCCAGGCTGCCGCTGCCGAGGTTGGCCGCCGGGCAGTTCTGCTGCGGCAGCGCACCCGTGCGGTAGATGTCGGCGTTCAGCAGGAAGTCCTCGGCGGTGCCCTTCTCGGGTGTGGTCGTCGGCGTCGGCACGATCGACGGCCCGGTCACCTTGGGCTCGGCCGTGTCCGTGGTGCTGTCGGAGCCCAGCAGGGCGGCCAGCACGGCCACCGACACACCGATGAAGGTGAGGAAGATGAAGCTGACCAGGACCAGGCGCAGCGCGCCGCCGCGCTTCCGTGGCGGCTGGAACCCGTTGAACTGACCCGGACCGCCGTAGTACGGCTGGAACTGACCTGGGAACTGCTGACCCTGGTACTGCTGCCCTTGATACTGCTGCCCTTGGTACTGCTGACCGGGGTACGGCCGGCCCGGGTACGGCGTACCTTGCGCCGGACCCTGCGGATACTGACCCTGCTGCGGCGGCCACGGCGCGGCCTGCGGTGGTGGCAGCACACCAGGCGGCGGGCCGAGTGGCCGGCCCTGCGGTGCACCCTGCGGTGGGCCGCTGTACCCGTACGGGCTGCTCACAGGTCTGGCCTCCAGTGGTCGGGTCACGCGGTCGGTCGAGTTCGCTGCACGAACCGGCACGAGACTACCCTCGACCCATGTCACCGAAGCGCCGCCTCCTCCCGGCTGCCCTGCTGATGTCCCTGACCGCCCCGTTGTTCGTTGCCCTGAGCACTGTGGCCGCCGACGCGGTGGCCCCGATGGCAGGGGACCAGATCACCGCGTACTCCGCGGACGCGACGCTCACCAAGGACGGTGAGCTGCAGGTCAAGGAGACGGTCGACCTGACCGCAGGCGGTACGACGTTCAGCCGCACGCTGGCCACCCGGGTCCGGTCGGACTCCGAGCGGGACCGCACGTACGAGCTGAAGGACGTGTCCGCGACCGTCAACGGACAGCCTGCCCAGGGCTTCCAGAACGACAGCACCGACGACGGCCGCAAGCTGACGCTGAACGTGTCCGGGCAGTCGAAGATCGTCTACAGCTACACCGTGGACAACGTCGTCGCCGACTCGACCGAGGGCCGCCAGGTGAGCTGGCCGATCGTGCAGGGCTTCGCCACCTCGATCCCGAAGGCAAGCCTGACCGTCGGCGTCCCGTTCGCGACCTGGGTGACCTGCTTCGCCGGCCGCACCGGTTCGAGTCTTCCGTGTACGTCGTCCCAGCTCGCCGAGTCGGCCGCGCTGCAGATCGAGCAGAACGGCGTACCCGCCGGTGGCCGGGTGACGTTCCTGACCGGGCTGAGCGACCAGGCGACCGTGCAGGCGAACGCGCAGTACTCCACCCGGTGGACGCTCGGGAGGGCGTTCACGGTCGACAAGACCACCGTCGGGCTGGCAGTGATCGTGTTCGGGCTCGGACTGCTCGGTGCGGTCGGCCTGTGGTTCTTCCGCGGCCGGGACGCCGCGAAGGTCGGTGACGGAGCGCCGGAGCGCCCGGTGCTCGACAGCGCCGACGGCCCGCAGTTCGCCGCTCCTGACGGGATCCGGCCCGGCCAGGTCGGCACCGTGGTGGACGAGACGGCCGACGTCGTCGACATCACCGCAACTTTGCTGGACCTTGCCGTGCGCAACTACCTGACGATCGTCGAGCAGCCGCGCGAGTCACACTTCGGCAAGCTCGACTGGGAGCTGCGGCGGCTGCACCCGGGCGGTCCGGAGCTGCTGGCGTACGAGAAGGCCCTGCTGGACGCGGTGTTCGCGGACGGCGACTCGGTGCTCGTCTCCGCGCTCGGCCCGTCGCTGCGGCCGCGTCTCAACCTGGTCCGCGAGCAGCTGTACGCCGACGTCGTCACGCAGGGCTGGTTCAACAACCGCCCGGACGCGGTCCGGAACCGGTGGACCACCGCTGGCGTGGTGCTACTCGGTGCTGGCGTCGTACTGACCATCGTGCTCGCGATCGTCAGCAAGTTCGCCCTGGTCGGTTTCGCCGTCATGGCGGCCGGTCTGGTGCTCGCTCTAGTCGGGCAGGCCGCACCGGCTCGCACCGCGCGCGGTGCCGCCGTACTGGGCCGCGTGGCCGGTCTGCAGAACTACCTGGCCAACGAGACCTCGTCCGACCTGCCGCAGAGCCACCGGCTCGAGTTCGCGTCCCGCTGCCTCCCGTACGCCGCTGTGCTCGGAATGACCGAGAAGTGGGCGCTGGAGATCGCCGCCACCGATGACGACGACGACCCGGACGAGGGCATCGGCTGGTACTCCGGTCCGGAGAACTGGCACCTGTCCGACATCGGAGAATCGCTCAGCAACTTCGTCACCTCCTTCGGCGGCACCCTGACCACCGCCCGCCGCCTCTTCGGCTGACACCGCCGACCCGGCCCCACAGCAACCACCCCGCCCACACGCCCGCACCGCCCACCGCGCACCGGAACGGATAACCCCCCGGGTGCAGGGTTCTCTGCTCGTGTAGCAGTAGAGAACCCCCAACGCGAGGGGATAACCGGCACTGCTGTCCGATGTGTGGGCGGCGCGCCGGCCGGCGTACGCCGTCGTGGCGGGAAAGAAACCGTCGCTAGGTGCAAGTTTGTTTCCCCGCTGTCCGAGGCCGACCCGGATCGGGCAGCAAAGCGACAGCCCAAGGTCTCCACCCACCACGTCCCGGGCAGCAGAGCTCCCCAAACCAGTTTGGGGACGATTCACCTGCCGTTTCCGGGATGCACGGCTCCCCAGTCCCGGACGAAACGCTCCCCAAACCGGTTTGGGGAGCCACAGCAGCCAGGAGCTTGCGGGTGGTGGTCAGCTCGACAGGTAGAGCACCGGCCAGACACCGTACGCACGACCACACTCACGCTCGGGTGCACTACCCAGCCACCCGGCACCTCCTGTCGAGACTGCATACCCAGCCGTTCACCACCCGCCCCGGCACACAACCACCCACACATCAGCCACAAGAGCCGGAGAGCCCGTCGTAGGCTCGACGGGCGGTGGCTCTTCGGCGGGACGGCTGGTAGGTGGGGAGTGGGGGCAGTCGCTGGTGGCTGGAGACAGGTAATAACAGGTGGCAACCCACCATTACTTGTCTCGCGGGTTAGTTCACTCGGACGTCGGCTGCGGTGAAGGTGTTGCAGGAGTCCGGCTTCTTGGTGTTGTAGCCGGTGATCGACCACTGGTAGTTGCTGACCCGGTTGCCGTGGTCGTGGACCCGCGGCCGGGAGTAGTCGTCACCCGAGTGCGAGATCAGGAACTTCCAGTTGTTCAGCAGTACGCCGTTCATCGGGATGTACGGCGCGTTGGCACCGAGGTAGACCGCGCCGAGACAGGTCGCCTGCAGTTCGCGGCGGCGGCTCTCGGTCAGCTTCTGGTTGGGCGTCATGCTCTTCTGCCGGGCCATCGACGACGCGAGGATCCCGCTCAGCTTCTGGATGTGGTGGCCGTACTCGTGCGCGAACGTGTTCAGCATGGCCGCGCGGGTGTAGACCGGGTTGGACTTGTAGTACCCGTTGTCGACGGTGAACGGCAGGTAGATCGTCTCGTTCGCGCCGCAGTACGCCGCCCGCACGCTGCGCTGCACGCCGCAGGGGGAGGGCGCCTTACCGACGTACACGACGGCCTTCGGGTTGCGGAACGGCAGGTTCGCCTTCTTCATCGCCAGCCACCAGGTGCGGTTCAGGCAGGGCAGCAGGCGGTTGTAGTACTGCTGCGCGGCCGGGACGGTGACCGGTGCGAACGGCGGCTCCGCGCACTTCGACGCGGCGAGCGGGCCGATCGCGTAGAGCCGGCTGCCCTTGACGACCTCGTCGGCCGTCGGGCCACGCGGCGTCGACGGGGACGGTGAGGGGGACGGGCTCTCGGACGGGGACGGGGACTCCGAGACTGTGGTCGTCGGAGTCGTCTTCGCCTCGGGCTCGTCACCGCCGAGGCCGCGGATCAGCAGTGTGATGCCGGAACCGACCACGAGGACCGCGAGCACGACCAGACCGATCAGGAGCGTGCGGGAGATCTTCTTCTTCCGCCGGCGACGGCCGCCGGGTGGCTGCGGGATCGGGATCGGCGGGTACTGCCAGGTGGGTGCTTGCTGGACAGGCTGGCCCATCGGGCCGATCTGACCGCCGTGACCGCCCTGGGACGCGGCATGGCGGGGGCCGGTCTGCTGTTGCTGCGGCGGGAGCGCGTTGCTCCAGGGGGACGACTGCTGCTGTCCCTGCTGTTGACCCTGTGGGCCCCACAGGTACGAGCCCTCGGAGTGCGGGCCGGTCTGCTGCTGGCGGGGCTGCTGCTGCGAAGGCGACGACTGCCAAGCGCTCGACTCGGACTGCGATCCACCGCTCTGAGCGTTCCCGGTCTGCAGAGGCCACGACTGATTCCCCCACGACGCCCCCGACTGAGGAGCGTTGGGCTCGGAAGGCCTGGACGGGCTCGCACCCGACTGCGGGTTCTGACGACCCTGGGGACCCTGCGGGGGACCTGACTGCCACGGGCTGGGAGGGGTGGCGCTGGGCTGGGGTGCCGGCGGGCCAGACTGCCAGGGAGCAGGCCGGTTCGGACCAGGCTGGCTTGGGCCGGGCTGGTTCGGGCCGGGCTGGGTGGGGCGTGGTTGGGCTGGGCCGGGCTGTGCTGGACCGGCCTGTGCTGGACCGGCCTGGTTCGGTCCTGGTCGACCAGGGCCGGGCTGGTTCGGGCCCGGCTGAGGGCGGTTGGGTTGGGGCTGGCCGGGGGCGGGCTGGTCGGGGTGTTCTCGGCGGTTGGGGTCCCAGCCGCCGTCGAACCAGCTGCTGGGGGGCTGTTCGGACGGGGCCGGGTTGCTGAACTCCCGCTTGGCGTCGGAGTCACCCGTCCACCACGTGGCCGGCTGACCTCCCCCAGGACGCTGCTCCCCAGGACGCTGCTCCCCAGGACGCTGCTCCCCAGGGCCGCCGCCACGAGGGCCGGTCTCGTGGTCCCGGGTTCCGAACCAACCACCATTACCGGGTCCTTGGCCTGCGCGCGGCTGGCCTGGAACGGGCTCCTGCGGGCGCTCCGGCTGATCGTCAGCCGGGTCGCTCCCCGGGGGCTGGTTCCTGTTGTCCGACATCGATGCTCCTCACGACCTTGCTGGCTACAGCTCTGCAGCTCGTTGGTGGGGCGCCGAAGCCGCCTCCCCCTACTTATCTTCCGCGACATACTTTGCGCGATACGGACCCACCAGGCTAGCTACTCCGGCCAGTCGTTTCGAAGTAGACCAGTGACGGCGCTCACTGCACCTTCGCCGCCGATGCGGCAAAGGTGTTGCAGGCGCTCGGGTTACGGGCGTTGTACCCGCGGGTGGCCCAGTACTGGTGGTTGTTCGCGTCGCCGTGGTCGTTCCCGAGGTCGGTCACGTGCCCGATCAGCCAGCGCCACTGGAACAGCGACTGCCCGGTGATCGGATAGGTACGCCGGTTGGCGCCGATGAAGATGTCCGAGAAGCAGGACGCCTGCAGCTCCAGCCGGCGGCTGTCCTGCAGCTCCATCGCGTACGTCGGCCGCTCGTACCGGATCCGCGCGTACGCCTGCAGGATCCCCATGTTGTTCTGGACGTGGTGCCCGTACTCGTGCGCGAACTGGTGCAGCATCCACATCCGCGCCCACACCTTCTGGTAGGACTGCGGGTAGCGGTTGTAGTTGCCGAGATCCTCGCTGAGGTTCATGTAGATGGTGTCGGTGCTACCGCAGAAGAACGGCGGACCGGAGTCGCTGTGGGTCCCGCACGGTGTCGTGATCGTCCCGCTGAACATCTGCACGGTCGGTGCTCGGAACCGCCCACCGGCCTTGGTCACCAGCGGCGCCCATGCCCTGTTCAGGCAGCCCCACAGGTTCTTGTAGTTGGCCCGTGCGCCGGCCACTGTGCTCTGCCGCGCCTTGGACTCCTTGCAGCTGACCGATCTCATCGCGCCGGCCTTGTACAGCCTGTTCCGCAGCACCAGGTCGCTGTCGGTCGGACCTGGGTTGGTCGTCGGCCTAGTGGTCGCGGTCGCGGTCGACCGGGTCGCGGTCGGCCGCGGCGCCTGCGTGGTCGGCCGGGCGGTCGTCGGCTCGGCCGTCGGTACGGCGCTGGTCGGCCCGCCGGACGGCTCCTCGGTGGGCTCGTTCGTCGGGCTGTACGACGTGGTGGGCGTCGGCTGCGCGTACGACGGGTCGCCATTGTGTTTCAGCACGTAGGAGACGGTCTTGAGTGCGATCACTCCGGCCACCAGCACGCCGAGCAGCACGCACACAGCGATCACCCCGCCGCGCCGCTTCTTCGGCAGCTGCGGTCCACCAGGCGGAGCACCCCACCCGAACTGCGGCTGCCCGGGACCCGGCATCGGCTGGCCCTGGAACGACTGCCCGTGGAAAGGCTGCCCCGGCCCCGGAAAAGGAGGCCCTTGAAAACCCAGTCCCTGCTGCCAGGGCGGAGGTGGCTGCTGCGGCGGGTACTGCTGCCCCGGAGGAGGTCCCCATTGGTTGCCTGACACACCCAGGACGCTACCGGAGCCAGGGCTCAACTTACCCGGGCAGGTGAGGCCGACCAGGTGTTGCAGCTGGCCGGATTGCGGCTCTGGAAGGCCGCCCGGCTCCAGGCTCCGTGGTTGGTGGTGCTGCCGTGGTCCCGCGGGTACGGCGGACGATCGCCGCTGTTGTTCACGTCGTACAGCCACATCTGGTACGCGTATCCGGTGATGCCGTAGCTGTTGCGGTTGGCACCCAGGAACACGTTGCCGAGACAGGAGGCCTGCAGTTCGAGCCGGCGACTCAGCTGCAACGCTCCTGCGGCAGAAGCGTCGTACCGGAGCCTTGTGTAGGCCACGCCGAGCCCGGTCATCCACTGCACCGCGTGCGCGTATTCGTGGGCCATGGTGAACGTGCCGACCATCCGGCCGAACGTCGGGTTCTGCTTGTAGAACGAGACGATCGACGGCGACTCCATATAAATGGTGTGCGTCGTCGGGCAGTAGAACGAGCGCCCGACGCCGCCACCGCACGGTGTGTTCACCGAACCGCCCCAGACGACCAGACCGGGTGACCGGAACGGGCCGCCGGACGCTGCGACCTGCTTCGGCCAGGCCCGGTCCAGGCAGGTCTTGATCGTCTTGAAGTACGCCAGCGACTGCGAGCCGTTGCCGAGACCAGTCTTCGCCTGCTTGCAGTTCACGGTCCGCATGACACCGGTCTTGTACAGCCGGTGGGTCGCGTTGTACGTCGCCGGGTTCACGGTCTGCGCCGGCTTCGGCGGCGTGACCTTCGTCGTGGTCCTGGTTGTCCGCGTGGGCCGCGGAGCGGCAGTTGGCGGAGGAGGCGGGACGCTACTCGGAGCTGTAGTCGGCTCAGGGGTCGCTGACTCCGTGGCGACCGGTGCGGCTGTGGCAGGTCCGTCGCCGCCGCCCTGTGTGAGTTTCACTGCCAGGAACACGCCGCCGGCCGCGACCACCGCTAGCACTGCGACGACCAGTAGCGCCGTACCGCCGGACCTCTTCCGCGGCTGAGGCGGCAACGGACCCCATCCGTACTGCGGGCCGGGCGGCGGCGGGGGAGCGTAGTACTGCGGGGGCATGGAGTACTGAGGAGGCGGAGGCCCACCCTGGTAACCCTGCTGTGGTGGCGGGCCGAATTGTCCGGGTCCCGGTCCCCATTGGTTGCCTGACACTCCGCAGACGCTATCGTGCCCCGTGTCAACCTGACCCTCTTTCTACGGTGTGATTGGGCGATGCGTCTACGTCTCCTCGGGCTATCCCTGTGTGCCCTCGGCCTGCTCGGCCTGTCCACTGTCCCAGCCGGTGCGGCCGGCGCGGACGCAACCAGCGCCGCCGCCGACCCGGTGGTGACCAACTACGACAGCCAGGTCCGCGTCGAGCGTGACGGTCTGCTCCGGGTCGCCGAGACCTGGAAGCTCAGCAATGTCACCGGGACCTTCACCCGGTTCGTCGTCACGCGGGACCACCTGCCGGACGACATCGACCACGTCCAGGAGATCGGCGACCTGCAGGTCAAGGTGGGCGGCCAGGACAAGAAGGCCGAGCTGAAGACCGAGGGCGACGTCACGTCGATCGCCGTACCGGACATCAGCGGCGCGACGACGCAACTCGACGTCACCTACACCGTGAAGGGCGCGGTCGCGAAGACCCTGGACGGGACCGAGGTGCGGTTCGCGCCGCTGACCGGGATCAACCTCCCGATCCAGACCGCGAACATCGTCTTCAGCGTCCCCGAGGTCTCGCACGTCTCCTGCTTCGCCGGACCGATCGACAGCAACATCCCGTGCACGCTCGCGCAGATCGGCGAGACCTCCGGCCCGACCTTCCAGCAGACCGCGCTGCCGCCGGGCAACACGGTCAAGATGGCGGTCGGCTTCCCGAAGGGCCAGATCGCGGACAACTCGATCATCGAGTACCGGCACACCTTCAAGCGGGCCTTCTCCACCGACGCGGCGCAGCTGATCACGGCGCTGGCGGTGCTGCTGCTCGGCGCGATCGCGCTGTTCGTGCTGTACCGGCTGCGTGGCCGGGACCAGGTCGACCCGCGGCGCGTCGTACCGGCGTCGCTGTTCAGCCTCGGCGCCGACACGCGGATCGACTTCACGCCGCCGTCGGACCTGCGGCCCGGTGAGGTCGGCACGCTGATCGACGAGCGGATCGACCCGGTCGACGTGACCGCGACGATCATCGACCTGGCCGTTCGCGGTCACATCCAGATCGTCGAGCTCGAGCACAGCACCGAGTTCGCACGGCCGGACTGGGAACTGCGCCGGGTCTCCAACGCCCCGGCGGAGGAGCTGCAGCGCTACGAGAACGTCCTGATCCGCGCGATCTTCGGCGACGCCGACTCGGTGCTGGTCTCCGAGCTCGGCAAGCAGGTCCGGGCGAACCTCGCCCAGGTCCAGGACGCCCTGTACGACGGTGTCGTCAAGCGCGGCTGGTTCACCGAGCGCCCGGACCGCACTCGGTCGCTGTGGGCAACGATCGGCATCGTGACCACTGTGGTCGGCGTCATCGCGACCGTCCTGCTGGCGCTGCTGTCGACCTGGGGCCTGCTCGGCCTCGCGATCACGCTGGTCGGCGTCGGCCTGCTCGTGGTCGGCCGCTACATGCCGGCCAAGGCCCCGGCCGCCGGCCGTGTGCTCGGCCAGGTCGCGGCGATCCGCGGTGAGCTGCTGGAGATGGATGTCAGCGAGCTGCCGACCGACCAGCACGCCGAGCTCTGCTCGCGCGCTCTGCCGTACGCCGTCGTACTCGGCGGCTCGGACCGCTGGATCGACGCTCTGGTCGCGACCGACTCCACGCCGGACGAAGCGGACGAGGGCTTCACCTGGTACCGCGGCCCGAGCGGATGGCACCTGCAGTACCTGCCGGACTCGCTCCGCAACCTCACCACCAACCTGACGGGCGCACTCTTCGCCCGCTGATCACCGCAGTGAACAGGGCCCGCCACGCCGCCCCGGCGTGGCGGGCCCTGTCGTCTGTCACCAGTTGTGCTGGGGATCCGTTGGCGTCGGCAACGGTGTGCCTTCGGGGTGGATCACGTAGACGAGCCCGCCCGAGTGCGGCACCCACGCGTTCTCGAAGGCTTCCCGGTCGTACGTCGTCCGCACCTGGTCGTTGCTCGCGATCAGGTGGGACGCAGGATCGTTGACGATCACGTTGCCGCTCTGGTCGAACCCGACGATCACCATCAGGTGCCCGTTGGTCCCATAGCCCGCACCGGGTAGCTCGCTCTTCTTGAACGACAGCGACGCGACCAGTGGGATGCCGGCCTTGATGAACTGTTCGGCCTCGGTCAGGGACCGTAGCCGCGTGACGAAGGCGTCGAGCCCGCGTGTTCCGGCGTACGCCGTGTTGAACGGCCAGTTGCCCGCGCCGTCGTACGCGTAGTCGAAGACGGACCGCGCCGAGTGGTCCACCTGCGGATCGGAGTAGGACGGATCCACCCACGCGGTTTCGGCCGCGGTCGGTCCGGCGCCCCAGTAGTCGAGCACCATCGCGGTCGACGTCGCCGAGCACCACGCCTCACCGCCGCCGTCCCACTGCGGGTACTGCCCGACATGCGTCTCCTGCGAGTACGTCGGTACGTCGAGGACCATGCCCTCCGCGCCGCCGAGGGGGCTGACGGCAACCTTCTTGTCGGACGGCAGCCGGGAGGCCATCGCTCCGACGGACCGGACCACGGGCGACTGCGTCGTACCGCTCAGCCGGTACAGGGTGACCTTGAGCTGCCAGCGGTCGAGCCATTGACCTGTGGCGGACTGGAAGGTGTCGACGGCAACGGATCCGTTGGCGTCGCCCTGGCTGGGCACCGAGGTCCGGTGGATGTCGCCGGCTCCAGTGTCATCCCCACTGGACCAGCGGCCGAGCACGTACCACTTGGTGGTCGTGCCGAGGTTCGTCGTACCTGCCATCGACACCTCGACCCAGGTGCCCGGTGGGGTGGTCGCGTTCCAGGACGCGACCAGCTCGGTCAGCCCGAAGCCGGTGCTGACCTGCGGCGAGACCCAACTGGTCTGGTCGTAGGACTTGGCGGTGCCGTCGCCGAACGGGTCGACGTACGACGTGGAGCCGGTCGCCGTGCCGAACCTGAGGGCGCCGTCGGCGACCGTGGTGCCGGACTGCTGGCCGGCGAGGAAGTCGGCGCTGGATGTCCAGGTTCGGTAGGCGACCTGCCGTGCAGGGGAGACCTTCACGGCTTCGCTCGGCAAGCTGCCGGCGCTGAGCACAACCACACCGAGAACCAGCGCGGTGACAGAACGGGCGGAAGTCATACTCCGACGGTAGTCCGGGCGGCAGTTGCTGTCATCAAGACGGCGTGCCGTGGACAAAAACTTACGAACGCTTGTCCCACTCGCTGTAGAGCATCGCGAACACCAGTTCGTCGGTCCATTCGCCCTTGAGGTACTCGTTCTGCACGAAGTGCGCCTCCTGGCGCAGACCGAGCCGCTCCAGCAGTTTCACCGAGCCGGTGTTGCGGGCGTCGAGCCGCGCGATGATCCGGTGCAGGCCGAGCTCCTCGAACCCGAGCCGCAGCAGCTCGACCGACGCCTCGGCGGCGTACCCGTGGCCGTGCGACTCCGGGTGGAAGACGTACCCGATCTCGCCGGTGCGGTGCTCCACGCTGTTCATGAACAGCGTCACCTCACCCAAGTGCTGACCGGTGTCCCGCAGGATCACCGCGACGGTGAGCGCTTGACCGTCGGTGTCCATCGGGACATCGGCCAGCCGGCCGGTGAGGGCCTCCTTGACCTGCTCCGGCGTCCGCACGTCGTACAGCAGAAAACGTGTGACGTCAGGGTTCGACTGCAGTTTCAACAGGTCGTCGTAGTCGTTCTCGACGTAGCGTCGAAGGGTCAGGCGGTCAGTCTCGATCGGCAGTGAGTAGGTCACCGATCGAGACTATGCGACCGCGGCAACCAGTTATCCGTTCGCCAGCGCTGTCAGCCGGGACATGTCGCCGTTGAAGTGACTCTGGTCGATCGGCGACGAGGTGAACTGCCAGAACGTGTAGAACGGCCAGCCGCCGGGCAGCGTCCCCACGGTGGAGGAGTAGCGCGCGACCCAGAGCGGGTTGGTCGAGCTGAAGGCGGTCGAGTTGCCGGTGCAGGTGCTCCACCAGTTGTAGTTGGTGTAGATGACCGCGTCGCGTCCGGTGCGGGACTTGTAGGTGTTGACGAAGTCCCGGATCCAGCTGACCATCGCGGACTGGCTCAGTCCGTAGCAGGTCGCGCCGTACGGGTTGTACTCGATGTCGAGTGCGCCCGGCAGCGTTTTGCCGTCACGGGACCAGCCGCCGCCGCTGCTGGCGAAGTAGTTCGCCTGCGTCGCGCCGCTGGAGTTGTTCGGCAGCGCGAAGTGGTACGCGCCGCGGATCATGCCGACGTTGTAGGACCCGTTGTACTGCTGGGCGAAGTACGGGTTCTTGTACGACGTGCCTTCGGTCGCCTTCACGTACGCGAACCGCTTGCCTTGACCCCACCAGTAGGCCCAGTCGACGTTGCCCTGGTGACTGGACACGTCGATGCCTTCGACGGTCGCCGTGATCCCCATGTCGGTGGGCGCGGCGCTGGTCGTGGTGGTGTTGTTCGTCCATCCCATGTAAGCGTCGCCGGCCTTGGTGATGCCGTGCTGGCGGGCTTGTGCGGTGGGCTGAGGGGTGGAGCTTGCTTGGGCGGAGCCGGTCGAGGCCAGGATCAGGCCAAGAGCGACGGCGGCACCCGTGAAAAGGGCGGACTTCACGGTTTCCTCCAGAGCGATGAGGGGCGGACAGAGCGCTCGGCGATGGTCTTACCCGCATCCGGCAAGAACCAACCCTTACAGCGGTTTGTTCGGTGATTATTTACCGACGTCACCTCCCGTTACCCTTGACCGGTGACACTTCGCTTGTACGACACCGCAACAGCAGCAGTGCGAGATTTCGAGCCGGTCCACCCGGGCAAGGTCGGGATCTACCACTGTGGGCTGACGGTGCAGGGTGCCCCGCATGTCGGGCACATCTACAAGGAAGTGGTCTTCGACGTCCTGCGGCGCTGGCTGGAGCGGTCCGGCTACGAGGTCACCGTGATCGCGAACGTGACCGACATCGAGGACAAGATCCTCGCGAAGTCGGCCGACCGCGGTATCCCGTGGTGGGCGCACGCCTACGAGTTCGAGCGTGAGCTGCACTGGGCGTACGACGTGCTCGGCTGCCGCCCGCCGACGTACGAGCCGCGCGCCACCGGGCACATCCCGGAGATGCTCGAGATGATCGCCGACCTGATCGAGCGCGGGCACGCGTACGTCGCTCCGGACGGATCCGGTGACGTCTACTTCGACGTGCAGTCCTGGCCGTCGTACGGCGCTCTGTCGCACCAGAAGATCGCGGACATGGAAGCCGCCGAGGACGCGGACCCGCGCGGCAAGCGGGACCCGCGTGACTTCGCGCTCTGGAAGGGGTGGACCGACGCCACGCCGCGGACCGCCTCCTGGCCGGCGCCGTGGGGCCGCGGCCGCCCTGGCTGGCACATCGAGTGCTCCGCGATGGCCGGCAAGTACCTCGGCGACGAGTTCGACATCCACGGCGGCGGCCTGGACCTGCGGTTCCCGCACCACGAGAACGAGCTGGCCCAGTCGACCGCGGTCGGGCAGAAGTTCGCCCGGTTCTGGATGCACAACGCGCTCGTCACCACGGCCGGCGAGAAGATGTCGAAGTCGATGGGCAACAGCGCCGTCGTGCGGAACGTGGTCGAGCGGGTCCGCCCGATCGAGCTGCGGTACTACCTGGTGCAGTCGCACTACCGCTCGGTCGTCGAGTTCTCGTTCGAGGCGCTCGACGAGGCCGCGAAGAGCTTCCAGCGGATCGAGGGCTTCGTGACCCGGGCCGTCGAGGTGACCGGTGGCGTCGAGCCGGACCGCGAGCTGCCGGGTGACTTCGTGGCCGCGATGAACGACGACCTGGGTACGCCGGCCGCCATCGCCGTACTGCACAACACCGTGCGCGACGGCAACAAGCTGGTGGCCGACGGCGACTCGGAGGCGCTACGCGAGGTGCTGGCGTCGGTGCGCGGGATGCTCGGCGTGCTCGGGCTGGACCCGCTGGCCGAGCCGTGGGTGTCGCGGGCCGGCGGCAGCGACGAGCTCACCGAGGTGGTCGACGGCCTGGTGAAGGCGCTGCTCGAGCAGCGGCAGGCCGCACGCACACGCAAGGATTACGCCGCCGCGGACGCTGTCCGCGACCGGTTGAAGGCGCTCGGCGTCGTCGTCGAGGACACTCCGCAGGGGCCACGCTGGTCCCTCGCGACCACTACCACCGACGAAGGAAACTGACGTGCCAGGCAACAGCCAGCGCAAGGGCGCCATCCGGAAGAAGCCGCGGGGGAACCCGACGGCCGGGTCCGGCGGGCGGGTCCGCCGCGGACTCGAGGGCAAGGGGCCGACGCCGAAGGCCGTGGACCGGGTCAAGCACCCGGCGCACAAGCGGGCGAAGGCGGCCGAGCGGGCCAAGGAGCGCGAACGCACCCGCCGCCCGGCGGCGCGCAAGGACAACGACTCCGCGGTCGAGTGGGTGTACGGGCGGAACCCGGTGGTCGAGGCGCTGCGGGCCGGCGTACCGGCCGCGGCCCTGCACGTTGCCGAGGGCACCGAACGGGACGCCCGGCTGCGCGAGGCGTTGCTGGTCGCGGTCGAGACCGGGGTGTCGGTGCTCGAGGTGCCGCGCGCGGAGCTCGACCGGGTCACCGCGGGCGGCTCGCACCAGGGCGTCGCGCTGCAGATCCCGCCGTACGAGTACGCGCACCCGGACGACCTGCTCGACCGGGCGCACGCCGCCGGCGAGGTGCCGCTGATCGTCGCGCTCGACGGCGTGACCGATCCCCGCAACCTCGGCGCGATCACGCGATCCGCCGCGGCCTTCGGGGCGCACGGCGTCGTCGTACCGGAACGCCGTACCGCGTCGATGTCGGCCTCGGCCTGGAAGACCTCGGCCGGCGCCGCGGCCCGGATCCCGGTCGCCCGCGCTGGCAACCTCAACCGGGCCCTCAAGTCCTACAAGGACGCCGGCCTCCTGGTCATCGGCCTCGACATGAACGGCGCCGTGGACCTCCCGTCCTTCGAGGCCGCCACCGAGCCGATCGTCCTGGTCATCGGCTCCGAGGGTAAGGGGCTAGCCCGCCTGGTCCGGGAGAACTGCGACCTGATCGTCTCGATCCCGATGACCAGCGCCACCGAATCCCTCAACGCCGGCATCGCCGCCGGCGTAACCCTCTACGAAATCTCCCGCCGCCGCGCGAGCTGAACACGAGTGTGGGGCCGGGAAGATCTCCCCGGCCCCACAGTCATGTCTGGATCAGTAGACGCTCACGCCGTAGCGGGAGAGTACTTCGGTGACGGGCTGGAAGTAGGTGGTGCCGCCGGAGGAGCAGTTGCCGGAGCCGCCGGAGGTGAGGCCGAGGGCCACCGAGCCGGCGAACAGTGCGCCGCCGGAGTCGCCGCCTTCCGCGCACACCGTGGTCCGGATCAGGCCGGAGACGGAACCCTCGGCGTAGTTCACCGTGGCGTTCGTCGCGGTCACCGAGCCGCTGTGCACACCGGTCGTGCTGCCACTGCGCTTGACCGCCTGGCCGACGTAGGCGTTGCCGGCGGACGTGATGTCCTGGGAAGAACCGTTGTAGAGGTCCACGGTCCCGGGGTGGTTCGTGTACGACGTGCTGTACTTCACGATCGCGTAGTCGTTACCCGGGAAGCTCGACCCGTACGTCGTGCCGAGCAGCGTGGTCTTGCTGGAGTTCGAGTACCAGCTGGATGCGATGTTCCCGCAGTGTCCTGCGGTCAGGAAGTAGTACGTGCTGCCGCTGCGCACGTTGAAGCCGAGCGAGCAGCGGTACTGCCCGCCGTAGATGGCGTCGCCGCCGGCGATGTACTTCGTCAGCTTGCCGGACATCTTCTCGAGCTTGATCCGGTCGCCGAACTGCTTGGTGACGCTGGTGAGTTTCGACATCTTCGCGCCGGTGACGGTTTCGTCGTACGACACGATGATCCGGCCGTCGGGGTCGGTCTGCCACGCCGTACCCGGGATCGTCGCGTCCTTGACGAGCGTGGACGTGATCGCGGCGGCGGACAGGGTGGACGGATTGACCGGTGCGGCCGAGGCCTGCGTTGCCAGAAGTCCGGCGGCGGCAAGCCCGGCCGCGGCCAGGAGTGCGGTGGTACGGCGGAGCGGGGACAGATTCATGGTTGAAGCCTCCTCACGATGAGGACGCCGTCGGGGCGGGGCGTCCTTGACTTAACCGTGAGCAGTCCTACCCATTCTCTCCCTGAGTATTCAGACAATCTCAGAGCGTAGGGGAAACCTCCGCTCAGTAGATGTAGACCCCGTACGCGTTGAGGGCTTCCACGACCGGCTGGAAGTAGGTCACGCCGCCCGAGGTGCAGTCGCCCGAACCGCCGGAGGTCAGGCCGAACGCCCACTGCCGGTAGAACAGCGGACCGCCCGAGTCGCCGGGCTCCGCGCACACGTTGGTGCGGATCAGGCCGGCCACGCGCCCGTCACCGTAGTTCACGACCGCGTTGAGCCCGGTCACGCGGCCGCTGTGCAGGCCGCTGGTGGCACCTGAGCGGTACACCAACTGGTTGAGACCCGGTGTCATCGCCCGGGTGATGTCCTGCGAGTGCCCGTTGTAGAGGTACACGCTGCCGCCCGGCACCTTCAGCGGGATGTCGGTGCGGTACACGACCAGGGCGTAGTCGTTCCACGGGTAGCTGGCGTGGTGGACCGCGCCCGTGAACACCTTGTGGCCCGGATCCTGGTACCAGCGGGCCGCGTCGACACCGCAGTGACCGGCAGTGAGGAAGTAGTACTTGCCGCGTCGCTGCACGTTGAAGCCGACGCTGCACTTGTACTCGCCGCCGTACGTCGCCATGCCGCCGCTGATGTACTTCTGCAGCTTGCCGGGCAGCTTCTCGAGCTTGACGTTCGACCCGAGCTGCTTGGTCAGGCCGGTCAGCTTGCTCAGCTTCGTACCGGTGACCGTGGGGTCGTACGACACCAGCACGGTGCCGTCCGGCCGTGTCATCCACGCCGTACCAGGAGTGTGGATCTGGTCGTTCAGCGTCTTGGTGATCGCCTTGGCGGAGAGGCGGGGCGGCTTCACCGGATCGGCCCCGGCCGGCACAGCGGCGGTGAGGGCGAGAGCGGCAGCCGCCACCATGGCCGCGGTTCGTCGGAGAGTTTTCATAGGATCAGCCTTCCGGGGCGTACGGCGCTGATGCGCGGTATGGCAGCAAGAGGACGGTTTCCCCACCCTAAAGGGCCGGGCGGTTCAGTCGAGGCGCAGGGAGTGCAGTACGAACGAGGCCAGTTCGCGGTACGCCTCGGCGTCGTTCAGCCCGGTACGGCGGGCGATGTCGCCGCGCTGGATCGCCTGCATGGTGTGCGCGATCATCTCGGCCGCGAACGCGATATCGACCTGCCGGAACATCTTGTTGTTGATGCCGTCCTCGATCAGCGTCCGGACCCGCTCGGCGGCGATCCGGGTGTTCCGCTCGTACACCGACCGGGCCGGCGCGAAGGTCGCCACGTCGTCGAGGAAGGTCCGGCTGGCCGGCCGGAGCGCGTCCGCGACCGCGTTCAGGTACGCCGCGATCCGCCGGTCGTGCCGGGTCTGCCGGGCCACCGCCGACTCCACCTGCGCGGTGGCGTTCTTGAAGTAGTGCTTCACGACCTCGACGGCGAGCTGCTCCTTGCTCGGCGCCAGCGCGTAGAGGGTCGTCTTGCTGCAGCGCAGCTCGGCGGCCAGGTCGTCCAGGGTGAACCGGCTGAACCCCTGCTCGAGGAACAGGGACAGGAGTCGGTCGAGCAGCTCGGACTGCCGGCGGGTCCGCCGCCCCGGAACGACTGTTGTCATATCGAGACAGCATAGAACGATACTGAGTTGCGTGCTTCAGTATCGTTACGAGTATCATTTCGTCAGCTGTTGAGAGGGGTGCCTGATGGCTGTCGATCGTCTCCTGCCTACTGACGAATCCGTTGACCTGCTCGCCCTGGTCCGCGACCTGTGCGAGCACGAGCTCACGCCGTACGCCGCTCAGGCGGAGGAGAGCGAGACCTTCCCGCGGGACGCGTTCCGGACGCTCGGTAAGGCCGGTCTGCTCGGCCTGCCCTATCCGGAGCAGTACGGCGGCGCCGAGCAGCCGTACGAGGTGTACCTGCAGATGCTCGAGGAGATCGCCGCTGCCTGGATGTCGGTCGGCGTCGGTGTCTCGGTGCACACGATGACCACCTACGCCCTGGCGACGTTCGGGACCGCCGAGCAGCGCCAGCAGCTGCTGCCGGACATGATCGGCGGCGAGCACCTCGGTGCGTATGCGCTGTCCGAGCCGCAGGCCGGCTCCGACATCAGCTCGATGACCACGCGGGCCGTCCGGGACGGCGACGACTACGTCCTGAACGGGACCAAGGCCTGGATCAGTCACGGCTCGCACGCCGACTTCTACACCACCTTCGCCCGGACCTCCGACGAGCGCACGCACGGGATCTCCGCGTTCCACGTGCCCGCGTCGGCCGAGGGGCTGAGCTTCGGCGCCCCGGAGCGGAAGATGGGCCTGACCGGGTCGACCACCACGCTGGTCAACTACGACAACGTCCGGGTCCCGGCCGCGAACCTCATCGGCTCCGAAGGGCAGGGCATGCGGATCGCGCTGTCCGCGCTGGACTCCGGACGGCTCGGGATCGCCGCGTGTGCGATCGGCCTTGCGCAGGCGGCGCTCGAAGCTGCGGCGACGTACGCGAAGGAGCGGCAGCAGTTCGGGCAGGCGATCGCGGAGTTCCAGGGCGTGCAGTTCCTGCTCGCCGACATGGCGGCCGCGGTCGAGTCCGGGCGGTCGACGTACCTGCAGGCCGCACGCCGGCGTGACCTCGGTCGGCCGTTCACGCAGCAGGCGGCGATCGCGAAGCTGGTCTGCACCGACGCGGCGATGAAGGTGACCACGGACGCGGTGCAGGTGCTCGGTGGGTACGGTTACACCCGGGAGTTCCCGGTCGAACGCTACATGCGCGAGGCCAAGGTGACCCAGATCTTCGAAGGTACGAACCAGATCCAGCGGCTCGTGATCAGCCGTGATTTGCTGAGGAGCGTTTGATGAAGTTCAGTCCGTCCGATGTCGCCCTGGTCACCGGTGGCGGTTCCGGGCTCGGAGAGGCGACCGTACGGCGGTTGGCTGCGGACGGACTGGGCGTCGTGATCGTCGACCTGCCGTCGTCCGCGGGGAAGGCGGTCGCGGACGAGCTGGGTGATCGGGTGGTGTTCGCGCCGACCGACGTCACCGACGAGACCGCGGTGACCGCCGCGCTCGACGCGGCGGAGGCGCTCGGCACGCTGCGGGTGGTGGTGAACTGCGCCGGCGTCGCCACCCCCGGCCGGGTCGTCGGGCGGAAGGGTGCGTTGCCGCTGGCAACGTTCCGGCAGGTGATCGAGATCAACCTGATCGGCACCTTCAACGTGCTCCGGCTGGCCGCCGAGCGGATGGTCGCGCTGGAGCCTTCTGCGGACGGTGACCGCGGCGTCGTCATCATGACCGCGTCGATCGCGGCGTACGACGGTCAGGTCGGGCAGGCGGCGTACGCGTCCAGCAAGGGCGGCATCGTCGCACTGACCCTGACCGCCGCCCGCGACCTCGCGGACAAGGGCATCCGGGTCGTCACGATCGCCCCCGGCACGATGGAGACCCCCATGCTCGCCGGCCTCCCCGAAGAAACCCGCACAGTCCTCGAACAACAGGTCCCCCACCCCTCCCGCCTCGGCAGGCCCTCCGAGTACGCCGCCCTCGTCCGCCACATCCTCGACAACCAACTCCTCAACGGCGAAACAATCCGCCTGGACGGCGCCCTCCGCATGCCACCCCGCTGATGCGCTTCGCCGAGGTGCGGTGGGTGAGGAACCTTCGGGAATTGGGGGATGGGCCGGTCTCCAGGTGGTTGCTTTCGGCCCTCATCGAATAGGTCTCGCTCCTTTCGGGGTCGCCCGAAAGGGGGTGCGGCTGCCGTGGTTCGACCGGCACTCTCGAAGTGTTCGAGCCAACCACGAAAGGTACGGATCATGAACATTCGCAGGGTTTTCTACAGTGTCCTGGCCGGCGGAGCGATCGCGGCGGGTGGCCTCGCCGTACCGGCGGCCCAGGCGGTCGACGCTCCGGTGGCCACGACGACCTCGACAGCTGTTGCCGCCGACAACTGGGAGTACGTCGGTGACTTCTTCTGGCAGTCGGACTGCCACGCAGCCGGTGCCGCCGGCGCCAAGTGGACGAAGTACAAGTGCATCAACGGCTCGGCTGTTCCGGGCGACGACTACGAGCTGTGGGTCGTCTACAAGTAGGTCCGGTCGAAGTTCGTGTCCGGGGTGGATCGGGGATCGCCCCGGACACGAACTCGAACCTCACAGCGCTGAGCTGAGCTTGAGCCAGCAAACACCGTGCGCAGGGACGACGTGCACGCGCTCGGTCGTGGGTGTGCCGGTCCACAGGTCGTGCGACGGGGTGGGAAGTTCGGCAGGAAGCAGAACCTCTCGAGGCGCGGCTCCGGTCCAGAACAGTGCTGCGTAGGAGCAGTTGTCGCCTTGTGCGGTCCAGACGATCAGCTCCCCGTCGTCCAGTGGTTCGCGGATGATTTCGCGGCCGTTGTACGACATGGTGAGCAGCTCGGCGAGGGCCGGGTTCTTCAACAGGGCAAGGGTTTCCGGGGATGTGCTGGGCAGGTCGCCGCCCATCATGAGCGGAGAGCGGGCCATGACCCAGAGGGTGAGCAGGGTCTTCTGTTCGTCGACGGCGAGGCGGCTGTCGCGGTCGTCGCCGCGTTCGGCGCGGATGCCGATGTGGCCGAGTGGCAGCATGTCCGCGTCCGCCCAGCCGCCGGGCTGCTGGAACGGCGCCCACCGTGCCAGTCGCGCGAACTGCGCGTGCACGTCCTCCCACCGGTCCCACAAGTCGTCGGAGATCCGCCAGAGCTGTGCATTGGCACGCAGATGCTCGACGTGATGCGTCGACAACCGCGTGCCGGGTGACAAGGACAGGACGATGTCCCGCCCGCTCCGTGCGATCGCCTGCGCGTACGCCGCGATCTCGCGATCGTGGTACGGCGCGAGCATGTCGTCCGCCTTCACGAAGTCCACACCCCACTCGGCGAACTGCGCGACCTGGGCGTCGTAGTACGCCTGCGCGCCGGGATGGTCATGGTTCAGCCCGAGATTGTCCGGGTTCCACGCGCAGACGTGATCGGGATCCGCGATCTCCCGCGCCGTCCACTGCGTCCCGTACACCGGCAGGTCGAGCTCGACCGCCCGCCGCGGGATGCCGCGCATGATGTGCAACCCGAACTTCAGCCCGAGCTCGTGCACCTTCGCGGCCAACGGCCCGAAGCCGGCGCCGCCCGCGGCCGAGGGGAACCGCAGCGGCGCCGGCAGTTGGCGGCCGTAGTCGTCCAGGACGACCGGTGCATTCTCGTTGTAGCCGTGCGATCGGGCGGTCGGGTCGTACCAGGCGATGTCCACGACGACCGTGTCCCACCCGAACGGCAGCAACTGGTCGTGCATCACCTGCGCGTTCGCGAGCACCTCGGCCTCGGTGACCGTCGTGCCGAAGCAGTCCCAGCTGTTCCACCCCATCGGCGGGGTCGAGGCGCTCACCATTCCGCGAAGGATCCGTCGTCGTGCCGCAGCACGGGTGATCGCCAGCGATGCGGCTCCGCGGCGGCTGCCCGTACGACGTCCTCGTTGACCTGGATGCCCAGGCCCGGACCGGTGGGGCGTTGCACATGCCCGTCGGTGAACGCGAAGACGTTCGGATCCACCAGGTAGTCGAGCAGCGCGTTGCCGCCGCCGTACTCGATGCCGAGGCTCTGCTCCTGGATCAGGAAGTTCGGGATCGCGAAGTCGAGTTGCAGGCTCGCGGCCAGCGTGATCGGCCCGAGCGGGCAGTGCGGGGCGACGCTCACGTCGTACGCCTCGGCCATCGCGGCGATCCGGCGTACTTCGGAGATGCCGCCGGCGTGCGAGATGTCAGGCTGCGCGACCGCGATGCCGGTGGTCAGCACGTCGCGGAAATCCCAGCGGGAGAACAACCGCTCGCCGGTGGCGATCGGGATGCTGGTCGATTCGGTGATCCGGCGCAGGTCGCGGGCGAACTCGGGCAGCACCGGCTCCTCGACGAACATCGGCAGCAGCGGCTCGAGCAGGGGCAGGATCTGCCGCGTCGCCGCCGTACTGAACCGGCCGTGGAAATCGAGCGCGATGTCGATACCGTCACCGAGTGCGTCGCGCAACGCCTCGACCCGGCTCACCGCGGCCCGGAGCTGAGCAGGCGAGGGGATCGGCGGCAGCGCCTCGGACAGGTTGAGCTTGAGGGCCGTGAAGCCCTTCTCCACCTTGGCTTCGGCCTCGTCGACCAGCTGCGCGTTGTCGCGGCCGTGGACCCACGTGTAGACGCGCGCCCGATCCCGGACCGGCCCGCCGAGCAACTCGTGCACAGGGACCTCGTGGTACCGACCCTTGATGTCCCACAGCGCCTGGTCGATCCCGGCGAGCGCACTCGACAGCACGGGACCGCCGCGGTAGAAGCCACCCTTCGCCATCACCTGCCAGTGCTCCTCGATCCGCAGCGGATCCGCGCCGACCAGGTGCTCCATCAGGGCCGCGACCGCGCCCTGGACGGCCTCGGCGCGGCCCTCGACGATCGGCTCACCCCACCCGCTGATCCCTTCGTCGGTGTCGATCCGCAGGAACTGCCACCGCGGCGCCACCAGGAACGTCTCGTATCCGACGATCTTCACATTGCCTCATTCGGTTGCCGGTCTGGGGCGGACAGGAGCGCGGCGACCAGTTGGTCGGTCTGGCGCAGCACCAGGGCGGCGGCGCCGGACGCACCGGCGCGGGCGCCGAGGTCGAGCTCGGCCGCGACGACGTCGACATCGCGGGTGAGTGCCATCGCCGTACGGCGCAGGGTGGCGCGGATCGGATCCAGGATCAGGTCGCCGGCCCGCGCGAGCTCGCCGCCGACGATGATCCGCTCCGGGTTCAGCAGGTTGCAGATGTTCGCGAGCACCCGCCCGGTCAGCTCACCGGCATCACGCAGCACCTGCACGGTTTCCGGCTGACCGTCGGCGGCGGCTGCGAGCAACTCCTCGAGACCGGCGTCCTCGCCGAGCACCGGCGCGAGAGCCGTGAGTACGGCGGGAAGCGACGCGTAGTGCACCAGGCAGCCGCGATTCCCGCACGGGCAGAGCGCACCGTTCGAGTCCGCCGACAGGTGGCCGATCTCGCCGCCGCCACCGCGGGCGCCGCCGTGATGAAGGTTGCCGTCGACAAGCAACCCGGACCCGATCCCGGTCGACAACCCGAGATAGAGCACGTCGCGAACGTCCCGCCCCGCGCCCCAGGTGAACTCGGCCACCGCCTCCAGCCGCGTGTTGTTCTCCACCAGCACCGGTACGTCGAGACGCCGGCCGAACTCCGCCGCGACGTTCACCCCCGCCCAGGCCTGACCGGGCAGCGACGGACCGACCACACCGGTCTGCAGGTCGAGCGGCCCGGGCACGCCGATCGCGACGCCGACCAGGTTGTCGCGACCGCGACCGGTCTGCTCCAGCAGGCCGTCGAGCAGCTCGATCCCGGCCGCGAGCCGCTCCTGCCACGGGGTGTCCCGACCCACGCGGACGCCGTCGCTGGCCAGCGTCTCGCCGGACAGGTCGGTGAGATGGCACCAGACGCGTTCGAGGGTGAAGTCGAGGCCGGAGGCCGCGCCGGCCGCCGGGTTGGCCCGCAGGAAGCCACGAGCCCGGCCGTCGACCTCGGACGCGTCGATACCGGCCCGCGCGACCTGGTCGCCGACCACCTCGATCACCACGCCGCCGGTGATCAGGTCGGCCACGATCGTCGACACCGTCGTCCGGGACACACCGCAGATCCGCGCCAGCTCCGCCCGGTGCAGTGCTCCGTGCTCCATCAGCGCGGACAGCATCCGTTCGGAGTTCGTGCGCCGCAGCGCTCGTAGAGATCCGGTGTCCTTGGCAGCCACGACGAAAAGTATTGACGAACTCCGAACCGCCGTCAACAAAACTGACAAACTGCGTTCACACTCTTGACACAAACGGCGAAATGCTCGAACAATTCCTGCCACAGCCCGGGGACCACCCCGGGCCCGGCGACCGGACGAACGACATGGACGCTGAGCTCGACAACGCGCCGCTGGTGGTGGTGACCGGCGGACTGGGGCGCGTCGCCACGGTCGTACTGCCGTGGCTGCGCAAGCACTACAGGGTGCGGCTGATCGACAGCGCCGTACCGGCGCGGCGAACTGCCGGGCTCGTGCAGGCCGACCTGGGCGATCCAGAAGAGACCCGCGACGCCTTGGCCGGAGCTGACGCCGTCCTGCACCTGGCCGGGAACAGCAGTCCCTGGCAGACGTGGGACAGCGTGTACGCCGCCAACGTGTGGACGACCCAGGTTGTACTCGAGGCCGCCGCGGCGCACGCCGTACCGAAGCTGGTGCTGGCCAGTTCGCTGCACGCGCTGGGTGAGTACAACCGGCCGCAGTACTGGCCTGTCGATCCACGGCTCGACCCGCGCCCGTGTTGTCCGTACGGACTGGGCAAGGTCGTCCTGGAGGCACTCGGCCGGACCCATGCCGAGCGCACCGGTACATCGGTCACCTGCCTTCGTCTGGGACTGACCGGTTGGCCGCCGACCGAACGGCGCTACCTCGGGCAGTGGCTGTCCGACGACGACGCCGGCCGGCTGATGCTCGCCGCCCTGCAGGCGCGAGAGCGGTACGGCGTGCATTTCGGTGTGTCCGCGAACACCCGCAACTACTGGGACACCACCTCCGCCCGGCACGAGCTGGGCTATCGACCTGAAGACGACAGCGAAGCCCTGGCGGACCGGGCCGGCCCCTCCTCCGGCCCGGTCTGCCGGCTGTTCGACCCCGAGACATCCGATTGAGAGGCTGGCCATGACCACAACGAACGCAGGGCTCTCCCGCCGCCGGTTCCTGGCGCTCGGCAGCGCGGCCGCCGGCGGTGCGCTGGCGGTGGGCTGCTCACCCGCGTCCTCCACGAATACTCCGGCCGCCGCTCCCGGCACGGGCTCGGCCGCCAAGGGCACTGTGACCGTCATGTCGCAGTCGGGCGAGTTCGGCCCGAAGGAGGCGAAGGCCGCCGGGCAGGCGCTCGGTGTCACCGTGAAGACCGTCGAGTACGACCTGACCAAGCTGACCGCGATGCTGGCCAGCGGCAACCCGCCGGACGTGGTCCGGGGCATGGGTGCGCTCGACACGCCGTACCTGGTGGCGCGGCAGGTGGCGGAGAACCTGGATCCGTACTTCGCCAAGAGCACGCTGATCAAGGCCGACGACATCGACCCGGTCAACGACCTCTGGCGGTTCGACGGCGAGAAGCAGGGCAGTGGTCCGCGGTACGGCTTCGCAAAGGACTATTCGCAGGACTGCACGATCTGGTTCAACAGCGCGCTGTTCGACCAGGCGAAAGTGACCCATCCGAGTGCGACGACGCCGCTGCTGCTCGACGAGCTGCTCGACGAGGGCAAGCGCTTGGTGAAGCGGCAGGGCGCCAAGGTCAGCGTCTACGGCCTGAACCCGAACGGGCTGGGCCTGTTCACGCAGCTGAGCTGGCTGACAGACCTGGCCGGCGGGAAGCTGACGTCCGACGACCTGGCCTCGGTCGACTTCAGCAGCTCGGAGGCGCAGCGTGCGCTCACCTGGTACCTGGACTACGCGAAGGCGGGCATCGGGCCGACCGTGCTCAACCCCGACCCGAACGGCTGGGACGGCCCGACCTTCCAGGCCGGCCGGATGGCGGCCACGCTCAGCGGCTACTGGCTCGGTGGCCTGTTCGCCGGCGACCCGAAGTCCGCCAAGGTCGCGGGCTTCGCGCCGGCGCCGCAGTTCGACACCGGCCGGCGGATCAGTCCATGTTTCGGCGCGACCGGCTTGTGGATCCCCAAGGCGAGCAAGAACAAGGACGCCGCCTGGGCCGTGCTGGAGTGGTTCATGGCCGGCGACCCTGCCAAGGCGCGGGCGGCCGGCGGCTGGGGCATCCCACCACTCAAGTCGCTGCAGAAGCTGATGCCGCAGAAGCTGCCGTACCAGAAGCAGGCCTACGAGGTGCAGATGGCCGAGCAGCAGCACTTCTCGGTCACGTCCGTCACACCGTACGTCCGGCAGGACGCGATCAACGCGGTCATCACCCGGGAGTTGCCCAAGGCAATCAAGGGCTCGATGTCGGCCGGTCAGTTCGCCGATACGCTGAACTCGCAGATCAACGCGCAACTCGCGGACGGAAAGAAGCGGTTGCGGTGAGCTCCGCTCTGACCGACGTACGGCGTTCCACCGTCGCGGAGGCCGCGGTCGAGCGCCCGGACCGGAAGAAGAAGCCGCCGACCCTGCGCAAGGCGCGCACCTTCTACCTGTTCGTCGCGCCGTGGGTTCTCGGGTTCGTCGGCCTGACCGTGTTCCCGCTCGGGTATGCGTTCTGGCTCAGCCTGACGGACTCCGACGGCCTGTCGCCCCGGACGCACTTCGTCGGCTTCCAGAACTACGTCGACATCTTCCACGACCCGCTGACCCTGAGCTCGCTCGCCAAGACCGGCATGTTCGCGCTCGTCACCGTTCCGTTGTCGATCCTGGCCGGGCTGCTCCTGGCGGTGATGGTGAACCAGCCGATCCGGGCGCGGGGGCTGTACCGGGCGCTGATCTATCTGCCGGCCGTCGTGCCGCCGGTCGGAGCGGCCCTGACGTTCCGGTTGATCTTCGACCGCGACGCCGGCGCGGCGAACGGCATCCTGAGCACCCTCGGTGCGAACCCGATCACCTGGCTGGTGGATCCGAACGTCCGCTATGTGCTGTATGCCCTGGTGCTGTGGGGCTGCGGCGGATCGATGATCATCTCGCTGGCGGGATTGCAGGACATTCCGCGGGAGCTGCTCGAGGCCGCGCAGGTCGACGGGGCGTCGTACTGGCAGTCGTTCACCAGGATCACCATCCCGCTGCTGTCGCCGGTGATTCTGTTCCAGGTGATCACCGGCATGATCGGCTCGCTGCAGTCGTTCGCACCGTTGCTGTTGTCGTCGGGCTCGCTCAGCGGCGCCGGTGCGGTGCCTCAGGGCAACTACCTGTACATGATCCACGTCTTCGCCCAGTACTTCAGCGCGTCCCGCTTCGGCTACGCGTCGGCGATGTTGTGGCTGCTGTTCGCGGTGATCCTGCTCGTCACCCTGCTGATCATCAAGGTGAGCGCCCGGACCGTCTTCTACACCGTCGAACCGGAAGGGACCTCGAAATGACGCGGACCTACCGGTGGGCGCTGTCCCTCGTACTGCTGGCTGTCGTCCTGGTGATGATCAGCCCGATCCTGTGGCTGGTGTCGAGTTCGCTGAAGTCGTCGGCGGACATGGCGTCGTTCCCGCCGACCTGGTGGCCGTCGCAGCCGCGGTTCGAGAACTACACCGAGGCGATCACCAGCGTGAACTTCCTCGGCGCCGCGCAGAACTCGCTGACCATCGCGTTCATCAGCACGACGTTGACCACACTGAGCTCGGCCTGGGTCGGATTCGGGTTCGCGCGGCTGACCGCGCCCGGCAAGAAGCAGTTGTTCGTCGTGCTGCTCGCGACGATGATGTTGCCGGGGATCGTCACACTCGTTCCGACGTACCTGATCTTCGCGAAGCTGCACATGGTCAACACGTACTGGCCGTGGGTCGCGTGGGGGCTGGGCGGCAGCGCGTTCCTGATCTTCCTGTTCCGGCAGTTCTTCGCCGGCATCCCGCGGGAGATGGAGGAGGCCGCGATCATCGACGGCTGCGGGTACGTCGGGATCTTCTGGCGGATCTTCCTGCCGCAGTCCTGGCCGGTGATCGCGGCCAGCGTGATCCTTTCCTTCACGCACGCCTGGGGTGACTTCGTCGGCCCGGCCATGTTCCTCAGCCAAGACAGCACGACCCTGGCTGTGGCGATGGCCACCGGCTACGTCAACGACAAGGGTCTCCCGATGAACAACCTGGTCGCCGCCGGTGCCGTCATGTACGTCCTCCCCGTCCTGATCCTCTTCCTGTTCATGCAACGCCGCTTCGTCAGCGGCTTCTCGACGTCAGGGATCAAATGATGAGACTACGAATCATCGGCGCTGCCGTGCTGTTGCTCGCGGCAAGCCTCACCAGCGTTCCCGCCCACGCACAGGCGGCGAGTCCAACGTGTACGTCGGCGCCGCAGCGACCTGCTGGGATGCGGTTGAGCTGGCACGACGAGTTCGGTGGGCAGGCGTTGGACCGGCGGTCGTGGAGCACGGTGATGGACTTCCCCGGACGGGCGGGCGGGCATTTCCACAACACGTCGTACGGGAGTTACGCCGTCGACGAGAACGTTGTGCTGTCCGATGGGAAGTTGCGGCTGGTGACCGACAACAAGCCGGTGGTCGGCACGGATCCGGCCGGGACCTACCAGTACACCGAGGGGTTCATCTCCTCGCACGACAAGTTCTTCCAGACGTACGGGTACTGGGAGATCTGCGCGAAGTTCCCGGCCGGCAAGGGGTTGTGGCCGGCGTTCTGGCTGATTCCGCAGGACCGCAGCTGGCCGCCGGAGATCGACGTCGCCGAATGGTTCGGGAGTATCGAGAGCATGCACAGCGGCCTGGCGTCGGGCACCTGGCCGGACGTCCGCTGGGACAGCCATTGGGCGACCGGACTCAATCCCACGACCGGCTGGCACACGTACGGCGTGCTGTGGTCACCCGGCCGCATCACCTTCACCGTCGACGGCAGACCAACGTCGACCATCACCGGCGCCCAGGTCCCCGACAAACCGATGTACGTCGTCCTCAACAGCGGCACCTGGGCCAACCCCGACCGCGGCGGCCCACCCGACGCCACCACCCCGTTCCCCAACTCCTTCGACATCGACTACGTCCGGGCCTATCAGTCGAAATAGCCCTGTGGACAAGGGCTGATCCGGATCGAAACACCCGTACCTTCTCTGGCGACCAAAACGAAGGTGGGTGTCAGACAAATATGTACTATTCTGAGGCCATGGCTGAAGTTCCGATCCGGATGTTGAACCAGGAGACGGCCCGGGTGCTGGCCCGGGTCAAGCAGGGCGAGGAGATCGACATCACCGAACGCGGCGTGGTCGTCGCGCGACTGGTGCCAGCTGAGGCATCGCCAACGGCGTGGCTGCTCGCCACAGGGAGTTTCCGGCCGGCTCGGCTGACTAGAGCCTTCTCACGACCGAAGGGCGAGGTGCGGACCGATCACGAGGCCGGTGCACTCTTGGAGCAGATGCGTGACGAGGAGCGCTACTGATGATTTACCTGGACACAGCGGCGTTGGTGAAGCTCGTCCGACGTGAGGCCGCGTCGGACGAGCTCGTCGATTGGCTCAACGAGCAAGTCGATCGGATCTTCGTCTCGTCGGCTTTGGTGGAAGTGGAATTGCCTCGTGCCCTCCGGCGATCTGAGCCGGCCCTTCTCGCATCCGCCCCATCCGTCCTGGCCCACGTTTCCGTGTATGACGTCGACGAGACGGTGCGCAGCACTGCGGCCTCCTATCAGGACCCGTGGATCCGCTCGCTGGACTCGATCCACCTCGCGACGGCGGACGCCGTGCTGGGCGACGATCTCACTGCCTTCGTCACCTACGACCGTCGGCTCCTGGCCACCGCGAAGGCGATCGGGCTGCCCGTCGTCAGCCCTGGGATGTCGTGAGGTTCAGCGTTCACCGCGGTGAGGGAGTGAGGGGACCGGCTGGGTCGAAGAGGTCGCTGGGTTGGTTGGGGTGATGGACGCCCTGCCTGATCAGGTCGAGGGTGATGGCGTCGGCGCGGCGTTGGGTGGTGCCGTCGTCGGTCGGGAAGGAGTGGTCCACGGTGCAGTAGTCGGCGATGAGCCACACCGGGTAGGACTTCTCGCGGCCGTGCAGCGTGACGACGTAGATCCGCTGGTCGGGCTGTCTGCACCCCGCGAAACGGGCCGGCTGTGGACCTTCCGGTGAGGCGTTGACTCGCTGCGCGAACGCCCCGGCGGGCTTGGCGGCGAGCCGGGATCCCGAGACCAGCGAGCCATGCCAGTACTCACAGATGTTGGCCGACGTGATCGTGTCCTTCGCATTCAGGCCTGTGCCTCTCGGTCCGAGGTCGGTCGGCGAGCAGCCGTAGTAGTCCGTGCCGGTGATCGGGCGGGCCGAGTCCAGAATGCGGCGGCGGAGCGCGTCGTCCTGGGTCAGCACGCTGATCTTGGTGCCGCCGACCAATCGGGTCTCCTCGGTCCAGCCGGCGTCGTACTGCTTGGTCCCAGGCGCCTGGACGTCGTTGAACCACAGGTACGGCGCACGCCGCCCCAGCGGGAGTACGGCGTCCTCGCACGTGTAGGAACTCTTCCCGAGCCAGTCGTTGAACCGTCCGATGGTGGGAAGCGCAGCATTGCCGAACGTCGTACAAGGTGCCGGCCCGGAGATGTACTGCGTCCACGAGTCCGGGACCTGGACCTGCGCGGTCTTGTACGACTCCCAGTGCCAGCCGGACTCGGGTGTGCCGGGCCGGGCGACCTGCGGGTCGGTTCGGAGTTCGCCCGTGAGCGAGTGGCTCGCGGTGATCGCGGTCGCGACGGCCGCGCAGGCCAGCACGGCGGCGCCGATGGTGCGACCGGTACGGCGGCGGCGCAGGCGGTGCTGGACAGTCGACAGCAGGTGCTCGTCCGACGGCGCATCCACCGCGTGCTTCGACAGGCTTTCCACGATCAGGTCTTCGGTAGCGTCCATCTCAGGTGGCCTCCTCGGCCGTGGTCAGCGTGGTCCGCAGAGTGGCCAGCGCCCGATGGATCTGCGAGCGGACGGTGGCGGGCGAGCAGTCGAGGATGCCGGCGATCTCGGCGTCGGGCAGGTCCTCGTAGTACCGCAGGATGACGGCGGCTCGTTGCTTGGTCGGCAACGTCGCACAAAGCGTCCAGACCGCGTCGTGCTCCGCCTGGGCGTCGGCATGATCGGGCCGGGACGCCGTCTGTACCGGATCCGCGGTGGGCGTCTCGCGCCGGAGGAACCGGCGCCAGCGGGAGATGTCGGCGTTCACGATCGACCGGCGGACGTACGCCTCGGGATCCTGACCGCGGCAGATCCGGGCCCACCGTGAGTACGCGGCGAGCAGCGCGTCCTGCACGGCCTCCTCGGCGCGCGCGTGGTCGCGGGTGAGCAGGTAGGCGAACCGCAACAGCGCGGCTCCCCGCTGCGCCACCCACTCGTCGAACTCCGGCGTCTCCATCCGGCACCTCCCACACCCACATCACGCCGGCGAGGCCCGGAACGTTGCAGGGGGGTCAGTCAGGTTCGGGAAGCGTCGGTGTCGGCAGCGCCAGTTTCTCGTCCGGCTTCGCGGCCAGTACGTCGTTCACGTACGAGCGGGCCGCCTCCAACGTGTCGACCTCGTGCCCGGCCTGCTCCGACAGGAACCACCGGTGCTCGAGCACCTCGTGGAACACCTCGGCGGGCTCGAGCTTCCCGCGCAGGTTGCGCGGGACCGACTGCACGACAGGCTCGAAGACCTCGGTCAGCCACTGGTGGGCGACGATCTCCTCGTCCTCGTTCTGCTGGTCGGTCGAGGCGGCGAACGAGTCCAGGTCGTTCAGCAGCCGGCGAGCCTGGTTCTCCTCGACGTCCAGCCCGGTCAGTCGCAGCAGCCGCCGGGAGTGGTGACCGGCGTCGACGACCTTCGGCTGGATCCGGACCTGGCTGCCGTCCCAGTCGGTGATGATGTCGATCTCGGCGACGTCGAAGCCGAGCTCGTTCAGCCGCCGGATCCGGGTGTCCAGCCGGTGCATCTCGTCGTTCGCGAACTCCTCCGGTGCGGTCAGCTCGGCCCAGAGCGCCTCGTACCGCTTCTGGATCGACTCGACCGTCTCCTGCGGGTCGATCGCCTCGTCGAGCAGGCCGCCCTCCTGCAGGTCGAGGAGCTCACCGAACAGATTGATCTCCGCGGTGTAGAGGTCGTGTGCCCGCTGCCCGTCGGAGATGTCCTGGTGCAGCTCACCGGTCTCGGCGTCCACCAGGTACGCCGCGAACGCGCCGGCGTCCCGGCGGAACAAGGTGTTGGACAGCGAGCAGTCGCCCCAGAAGAACCCGTTCAGGTGCAGCCGGACGATCAGCGCGACGAGCGCGTCGATCAGACGGTTGACCGTGTCGGGCCGCAGGGTGCTGGAGAACAGGGCGCGATACGGCAGCGAGAACTGCAGGTGCCGGGTGATCAGGATCGAGTCGATCGGCTCACCGTTGCGGTCGACCCGGTCGGTGATCACGCCGACGGGCTCGACGGACGGCGTCTCCAGCCGCTCGAGGTCGCGGAGCAGGCGGTACTCGTGCATCGCCAGGTGCTCGAGGACCTCTTTGATCGCGTACACGCTGCCGTTGACCCGGACGAAGCGGACGACGTGCCGCGAGATACCGCGCGGCAGCGCGACCAGCTGATCTTCGGGCCAGTCCTCCAGCGGGATGTCCCACGGGAGCGACAGCAGACCGGTGTCCGGGCGGGTGGCAACGAATCGAGGCACGGCTCCCAGTGTGTCAGGAATCCCGAGAGGGTGCCTGAGAGTTCAGTCAGATACGCAAGTGCTTGCAAATTCTTGCGTGAATAGGCGTAGAGTTTGCGTCATGACACGACGACTTGCAGAGGTGGCCAAGAAGGTCGGGGTCAGTGAAGCCACGGTGAGCAGGGTGCTGAACGGGAAGCCCGGTGTGTCCGAGGCGACCCGGGAAGCCGTCCTGACCGCGCTCGACGTGCTCGGGTACGAGCGGCCCACGCAGCTCCGGGGTGATCGCGCCCGGCTGGTCGGGCTGGTGCTGCCCGAGTTGCAGAACCCGATCTTCCCGGCGTTCGCCGAAGTCGTCGGCGGGGCGCTCGCGCAGCAAGGTTTCACGTCGTTGCTCTGCACCCGCACGGTCGGCGGTGTGTCCGAGGCCGACTACGTGGACCTGCTCCTCCAGCAGCAGGTGTCCGGGGTCGTGTTCGCCGGCGGGTTCTACGCGCAGGCGGACGCGCCGCACGGTCACTACGAGCTGATCCAGGAGCGGAAGCTGCCGACCGTACTGGTGAACGCGGCCGTCGATCACCTCGGCTTTCCGCAGGTCTCGTCGGACGACTACGTCGCCGCGGAGATGGCGATCGGCCACCTGCGCGCCCTCGGCCATCGGCGGATCGGGATGGTTCTCGGCCCGCGCGACCACATCCCGTCGCGGCGGAAGCTGGAGGCGTTCATGGCCGCTGAGGAGGCGGATCCGGGGCTGGTCGAGCACACGATGTTCTCGCTCGAGGGCGGGCACGCGGCCGCGACCAAGCTGGTGAACTCCGGTGTCACCGGTATCGTCTGCGCCAGCGACATCCTCGCCCTCGGTGCCATCCGCGCCGTACGCCGGGCCGGCCTGAGCGTCCCCGACGAGGTCTCGGTGATCGGGTACGACGACTCCGCGATGATGAACTGCACCGATCCGCCGCTGACCACGGTCCGGCAACCGATCGACGCGATGGGACGCGCCGCCGTCGACATGCTGGTCGCCCTGATCGAACGCGCCGTCGTCCCCGCCGACGAGCTTCTCTTCGAGCCCGAGCTCGTCGTCCGCGCCTCCACCGCACGGGCGCGCATCTAGTCCACGCCGTACCGAGCAGCCGCTGACCGATGAGGTCGGCGGCTGCTGTCGTTTGTCCTCCGGCAGGCAATCTCCCACATGCAGTCATGTTTTTGCAATCATAGATCGAAGTATTGCGTTCATGCGTCCAGTTCCCTACGGTGTCGGCACCAGGAAAGGGAGAGGGTGGAGATGACCACAACGCGCCGCGGGCTCAGCCTGCTGTTGGTGATGGGACTCGGGCTGGTGGCCGCGTCCTGCGGATCGGACGACAAGAAATCGGCGGGGGCGGCCGACGGTCCGGTCACGATCACGGTCGGCTGCGAGCCGCCGAAGAGCAACCCGAAGGAACGCGAGGCCTGGGAGGCCGATGTCGCCGCGTTCCAGAAGGCGCACCCGAACATCACGGTCGAGGGCAAGGACGCGTTCCCCTGCATCAACCCGGACACCTTCCAGGCGAAGCTGGCCGGCGGGACGCAGGAAGACGTCTTCTACGTCTACTACACCGACGTCCGGAAGATCATCGAGAAGAAGCAGGCCGCGGACATCAGCCAGTACGTCGGCAGCGTGAAGCCGGTGAACGACCTGCGCAAGGACGTGATGAGCGTCTTCAAGGACGCCGACAAGACGTACGGCCTGCCGCGGAACAACTACAACATGGGCCTGGTCTACAACCGGAAGCTGTTCACCCAGGCCGGTCTCGACCCGGTCAACCCGCCCAAGACCTGGGAGGAGGTCCGCGCGGCCGCCAAGAAGATCGCCGCGCTCGGTCCGGGGTACGTCGGCTTCGGTGAGTACTCGGCCGGCAACACCGGCGGCTGGCACTTCGCCGCGGAGCTGTACGCACGCGGCGGGTCGATGGTCAGCGACGACGGGAAGACCGCCGCGTTCAAGAGCGACGAAGGCAAGGCGGTCCTCGAGAACCTGAAGAAGATGCGCTGGGACGACAACTCCATGGGCAGCAAGCAGCTGCTGCAGTGGGAGGACCTGATGCGCATGATGGGCGGCGGCAAGCTCGGCATGATGATCGGTGCGCCGGACGTCGTGCAGTCGGTGAACAACGACTTCAAGGGTAAGTTCGACGACTACGGCGTCACCGCCGTACCGGAGTCGAACGGGAACTCGTCGCTGAGTGGCGGCGACGGGTACATGTTCAACCCGAAGGCGTCGCCGGAGAAGATCAAGGCGGGCTTGCTGTGGCTCGAGTTCCACGAGCTGACGCCTGGCCAGGGCCAGTTCAACTACGCGCGGTCGAAGGCGCAGGGCCGCCCGGTCGGGCTGCCGATCCCGGACCTGTACGGCGACAGTGCCCCGGGCAACGAGATCAACGCGCTGCGCAAGCAGTACGCCACGGTCCCGGTCGACAACTTCACGCCGTACGTCGAGGCGCAGGGCGGCATCACCAACAAGCTCGAACCCCCGAAGGCGCAGGAGCTGTACGCCGTCCTCGACGTCGCGATGTCCGCGGTGCTGACCCGCAAGGACGCCGACATCGACAAGCTGCTGAGCGACGCAGAGTCCAAGGCCAACAAGATCCTGGCGAAGAACACCTGATGGTCGACGACATCACAACAAACACACGCCGTCCACGCTCCGCGGGGACGGCGTGTGGTGGGGGAGACAAGACGGCGGTCGAAGCGCAGCCGCCGAGCGGTGGCGGACGCCGTGGAGCGGCGGGTGGTGGGGGAGACGAGACGCCGGTCGAAGTGCAGGCGCCGAGCGGTGGGAGACGCCGTGGAGCGGCGAGTGGCGGGGGAGACAAGACGGCGGTCGAAGTGCAGCCGCCGAGCGGTGGTGGCGGACGCCGTGGAGCGGCGGGTGGTGGGGGAGACGAGAAGCCGCCGAGCGGTGGGAGGCGCCGCGGGGCGGCCGGTCGGCCTGGCGGCCGCGGGCCGCTGCAGAGGGAGTCGAACGGCTCTGATGATCTCCTCCTCCCCGACGGCACGGGTGCGCTGCGGAGGGCGGTGGGGCGAAACCTCACGGCGTACGGGTTCCTGTGCGCCGCCCTGATCTGTTTCGCGTTGTTCTCCTGGTATCCGATGATCCGGGAGATCGTGCTGAGCTTCCAGCAGAACAACTTCGTCGACCCAGGCGAGTGGGTCGGGTTCGACAACTTCCGCGCGGTGATCGCGGACCCGGCGTTCCGGTCCGCGTGGCTGAACACCGCGGCGTTCAGCGGGCTCGCACTGGTGATCGGGTACGCCGTACCGTTCGTGCTCGCCGTGGTGCTCAACGAGCTGAAGCACGCGAAGGCGTACCTGCGCTTCGTCGTCTACCTGCCCGTGATGCTCCCACCAGCGGTCGCCGTACTGCTGTTCAAGTGGTTCTACGACCCCGGAGCCGGCCTGTTCAACCAAGCGCTCGACGCGGTGCATCTCCCGCCGTTGAGCTGGCTGGACTCGACGAGTACGGCGCTCGTCAGTCTGGTGATCGTGTCGACGTGGATGAACCTCGGCACCGGCACTCTGATCTACCTCGCCGCGTTGCAGAGCATCCCCGGCGAACTGTACGAGTCGGCCGAGCTCGACGGAGCGGGCCTGTTCAAGCGGGTCTGGCACGTGACGATCCCGCAGACCAAGTTGATCCTGCTGGTGATGCTGCTCCTGCAGGTCGTCGCCACGATGCAGGTCTTCATCGAGCCGTACCTGCTGACCGGCGGCGGTCCGGAGAACGCGACCGTCACGGTCGCCTACCTGATGTACCAGTACGCGTTCAACTTCGGTGACTTCGGCGGCGGCTCCGCTCTCGGTCTGATGCTGATGATCGTCCTGCTGGTCTTCTCCACGATCTACCTGCGCGTGTCCCGCGAGGAGGCCGAGCGATGAGAACCCTGGTGTCACCCCTCGCACTCCGCACGCCGCACGGCCGGATCATGTACTGGACGATCCTGACGGTCACAATCGTCGGCTTCACCGGCGCATTCGTCTTCCCCTTCTACTGGATGGTGAGCGGCGCGCTCAAGTCGCCGGACGAACTCGCGCAGATCCCACCCAGCTTCTTCCCGAAGTCGGTCGACTTCAGCGTCTACAAAGAGGCCTGGGACCAGCTCCAGTTGGGCGTGTTCCTCAAGAACACTGCCGTGTACGCCGGTGGCGCGTGGCTGTTCACGCTGGCAGTCGACGTGTCGGCGGCGTACGCGCTGTCGAAACTGCGGCCCGTCCTCGGGAAGCTCGTGCTCGGCGCGATGCTGGCGACGTTGATGATCCCGCCGATGGTCCTGCTGCTGCCGACGTACCTGGTGGCGAAGGACCTTCCGATCCTGCACGTCGACCTGCTGAACACGCCCTGGGCGATCTGGTTGCCGGCGGCAGCGAACGGGTTCTTCGTGTTCCTGCTCAAGCGGTTCTTCGACTCGATCCCGAAGGAGCTGCTCGAAGCGGCCGAGATCGACGGCGCGTCACCGCTGCGGATCCTCTGGTCGATCGTGCTGCCGGTGTCGCGGCCGATCATCGGGGTGGTGTCGATCCTGTCCGTGGTCACGGTCTGGAAGGATTTCGTCTGGCCGCTGCTGGTGCTGCCGGAGACGGACAAGATGTCGATCAGCGTCGGCATCGCGTCGCTGTCGGCCCAGATGCCGCAGAACGTCCTGATCGCGTCGCTGGTGATCGCCAGCCTGCCCACGATCCTCGTGTTCTTCGTTTTCCAGCGCAGCATCATGGCCGGGCTGACGGCCGGAAGCCTGAAAGGTTAGGGAGATTCGATGGCCGACGAATGGTGGCGTGGAGCTGCGATCTACCAGGTGTACCTGCGGAGTTTCGCGGACGGCAACGACGACGGCATCGGCGACCTCGCCGGTCTGCGCGCGAAGCTGCCGTACCTGGCGGAGCTCGGGATCGACGCGATCTGGCTGAACCCGTGGTACCCGTCACCGATGGCCGACGGCGGGTACGACGTCGCCGACTACCGCGCGATCGACCCGGCGTTCGGCACCCTCGCCGAGGCGGAGGCGTACATCGCGGAGGCGCACGCCCTGAACATCCGGACGATCATCGACATCGTGCCGAATCATGGGTCGAACCAACAGGACTGGTTCGTTCAGGCGCTGCGGGCCGGTCCAGGATCCCCCGAGCGTGAGCGGTTCCTGTTCCGGCCGGGCCGGGGTGACGGACCACCCAACGACTGGCAGTCGATCTTCAACGGACCGGCCTGGTCGCAGGTCGAGGACGGCGAGTGGTACCTGCACCTGTTCGCCCCGGAGCAGCCCGACTTCAACTGGCGCAACCCCGAGGTCGTGGAGGAGTTCCACGACATCCTCCGGTTCTGGCTGGACCGCGGCGTCGACGGGATCCGGATCGACAGCGCCGCCGTACTGTTCAAGGACCTGGACAGTGCCGAGGAGTCGTACACCGACCACGACGAGGTGCACGAGGTGTATCGCGGCTGGCGGCGGATCTCCGACTCCTATGACGACCGGTTCTTCGTGGGTGAGATGTGGATGCCGGACCAGGAACGGTTCGCGCTGTACCTGCGACCGGACGAGATGCAGACCGCGTTCAACTTCGACTTCCTGTCCCGCCCTTGGGAAGCCGCGGAACTGAAGGCGTCGATCGACCTCACGCTGTCCACCCATGTCCCGATCGGCGCACCGCCGACCTGGGTCCTGTCGAACCACGACGTCACGCGACCGGTCACGAAGTACGGGCGCGCGGACACGTCCTTCTCGCACCAGGACCGCAAGCACGGGATGCGGACCGATCTCGTGCTCGGCGAACGTCGCGCGCGGGCGGCGGCCCTGTTGGCGATGGCGCTGCCGGGTGGTCTGTACGTCTACCAGGGCGAGGAACTCGGGCTGCCCGAAGTGGAGGATCTGCCCGACGAGCTGCTGCAGGACCCGATCTTCACCCGCTCGAAGGGCGCCGACCGCGGCCGAGATGGTTGCCGTGTGCCCCTACCGTGGTCCGGCAAGGAGCCGCCGTTCGGTTTCGGCAGCGGTACGCCGTGGCTCCCGCAACCACGTGACTGGAAGAACCTCACTGTCGAGTCCCAGTACGACGACCAGAACTCGATGCTCACCCTCTACCGCACCGGCCTTCACCTCCGCCGCACCCTCCTGGGCGACGGCGCACTGACCTGGCTCGACTCACCGCCCGACGTCCTCACATTCCAGCGCGAGAACCTCACCTGCATCACCAACCTGAGCCACATCGCCGTACCCCTCCCGCCCCACGAGGAGGTCCTGCTGAGCAGCATCCCCTTGGACAACGGCGCGCTCCCACCGGACGCCACCGCCTGGGTCCGGTGAACAAGAAAGTGGGGGCCTCGGACAAGGCCCCCACTTCTCAGCTGAGCGGACGGAATCTCCGCAGTCGCAGGCTGTTCGACACCACGAACACTGAGCTGAAGGCCATCGCAGCGCCCGCGAGCATGGGGTTCAGCAACCCGGCAGCTGCCAGGGGAAGGGCCGCCACGTTGTAGGCGAAGGCCCAGAACAGGTTGCCCTTGATCGTGCGGAGCGTGCTGCGGGACAGCCGGATGGCGTCCGCGGCCGCGCGCAGATCGCCGCGCACCAGCGTCAGGTCACTTGCCTCGATCGCCACATCGGTGCCCGTACCCATGCTCAGCCCGAGATCAGCCTGAGCAAGGGCGGCCGCGTCGTTGACGCCGTCTCCGACCATCGCGACCACGCGACCCTCGTCCTGCAGCTTCTTCACCGCGTCGACCTTGCCGGCCGGCAAGACCTCGGCGATCACCTCGTCGATCCCGACCTCGGCGGCGACCTTCATCGCCACGGCTTCGTTGTCCCCGGTCAGCAGCACCGGCCGCAGGCCCAAAGACTTCAGCTGAACGATCGCCTCCACGGACGTGGGCTTCACCGTGTCCGCGACGACCAGCACAGCCCGCGCCTGCCCGTCCCAGCCGACTGCGACCGCCGTACTGCCCTCGGCCTCGGCGTGCTCCTTCGCATGCGCGAGCTCCTCCGGCAGGTACTGGCTCCACTCCTCCAGCAACTTCGTCCGGCCGACGAGTACAGCGTGCCCGTCGACGATCCCCTGCACACCAAGGCCTTCGACGTTCCCGAAGTCCTCGACCTCCGGCAGCTTCCCCGCCTCCGAGGCGGCCCGCGCCACGGCCTGCGCGATCGGGTGCTCGCTCGAGTGCTCGAGCGCCCCGGCCAACCGCAGTACCTCGGCCCGGTCCTGATCCGGAGCAAGCAGTACGTCGACCAATTCCATCCGGCCCGTGGTGACAGTTCCCGTCTTGTCCAGTACGACGGTGTCGACCCGCCGCGTGGACTCGAGCACCTCCGGACCCTTGATCAGGATGCCCAGCTGAGCGCCCCGGCCCGTCCCGACCATCAACGCGGTCGGCGTGGCCAGACCCAAGGCACACGGGCAAGCGATGATCAGTACGGCGACCGCGGCCGTGAACGCGACCTCCAGCGGCGAACCGTTGCCCAGCCAGAAACCTAGCGTTGCCAGCGCCAGCCCGATCACGATCGGCACGAAGATCCCGGACACCTTGTCGGCCAGCCGCTGTACGGCGGCCTTCCCGTTCTGGGCGTCCTCGACCAGCCGCGCCATCTGCGCCAGCTGCGTGTCCGAACCGACGCGAGTCGCCCGCACCACCAGCCGGCCACCCGCATTGACGGTGGCGCCAACGACCGCGTCGCCGGGAGCCACCTCGACCGGCACGGACTCGCCGGTCAGCATCGACGCGTCGACCGCGCTGCTGCCGGTTACGACCGCGCCGTCTGTGGCGATCTTCTCGCCCGGCCGGACGACGAACTCGTCACCCACGACGAGTTGGTCGGCCGGGATGCGGGTCTCGGTCCCGTTGCGCAGGACGGCGACGTCCTTCGCTCCGAGCTCGAGCAGGGCCCGCAACGCGGCCCCCGAGCGGCGCTTCGCCCGTGCCTCGAAGTACCGGCCGGCCAGGATGAACGTCGTGACGCCGGCCGCGACCTCGAGGTAGATCTCCTCCGCGCCACTCCCGCGGGACGGGATCAACGTGAACGGCATCTTCATCCCGGGCTCACCGGCCGAGCCGAGGAACAGGGCGTACAGCGACCACAGGAACGCGCTCACCACGCCCAGCGAGATGAGCGTGTCCATGGTGGCGGCGCCGTGCCGCAGGTTCGTCCAGGCGGCCTTGTGGAACGGCCACGCCGCCCACGTCACCACCGGGAACGCCAGCGTCAGGGACGCCCACTGCCACGACTCGAACTGCAAGGCCGGGATCATCCCGAACGCGATCACCGGGACCGCGAGCACGATGCTCGCGATCAGCCGCTCCCGCAGGGGTTTCAGTTCGTCCGGTTCGTCGGCCGAGGCTTCGACGGCCGGCGTCGGCAGGCTCGCGGTGTACCCGGTCTTCTCGACCGTGGCGACCAGGTCGTCGGTGGAGATGCCATCCGCGTACGTCACCTTCGCCTTCTCGGTGGCGTAGTTGACGGTCGCGGTGACACCCTCCATCCGGTTCAGCTTCTTCTCCACCCGGGCGGCGCACGAGGCGCACGTCATACCACCGATGATGAGTTCAACGGACTGACCGGGCTCGGTGCTGGTCATGATGATGTGCCTCCTCTCAGTGGCCGTGGGGCGTTTCGGCGTGCCCGGGGGTCGTCGTAGCGGTCGGTAGGGCGGTCGGCGGGACGATTGCGGTCCCAGTGGAGCTCACCTTCACGGTGAACTCGGCGGTGTGGACCTTGCCCGCGTGCTGGAAGTCCAGGAACAGGCTGTACGTACTGGCGGTCGGGAAGGTCGTGGCGAACGTGATCCCCGGCCCGCCCTTCATCCCCGCCGTCGCTTCCTGCGCCGGATGAGTGTGGAGGTAGGCGAGGTCCCCGCTGCGTAGCGAGACCAGGTGCCCGAAGGCGCCGAGGTACGGCTGCAGGTCGGTGACGGGCTTGCCGCCCCGGGTGATCGTGAACGTCAGCTCCGACTCCTTACCGGCGATCGGGGTGCCCTGCAGTGTCACGTCGTACCCGTCGAAGCTGTAGACGCTCGCCGGTTCGGCGACCGGGACCGGGACGTACAGACCGGTCACGTTCACATCCGTGCCGAGGGTGATCGTGCTGTCGTGGCCCGCCGGCTGGAAGTCGGCGTACAGCCGCCAGGTCCCGCCGGCGGTGAACGTGAACGGGATGCTCCACGTCCCGTCCGCCGCCAGCGTGGGATGCACGTGGTGGAACCCGGACAGGTCCCGGCGGACCACGATCAGGTGCAGGTCCTTCTCGTGGGTCTTCGTGTACTTCGTGACCGGTTTGCCGTCCGGTCCTTGGATCGTGAAGCGCAACTCGGTCTGCGTGCCGCTGGTGAAGAACGTCTTCGCCGGCGCGAACGTGTAGCCCGCGTCGGACACCGCCAGTCCGGGCAGTTGCCCGGCCGACTCGTGTCCACCGTGTTCCGAGGTGCCTGCAGTCTGCTCCATGCCACCCATCTCCTCTCCGTGGGCCGGTGCCGCGGAGGTTTCGTCGGCCGCCGCGATCGGATCGATCGCGGAGCCGATGCCGTACGCCGCCCCGAAGGCCAGCACCACCGCACCGGCGAACGCGCCGAGCCGGAGCGCGACGGCCCGGCTCACGACGCCGCCAGTTCGTAGCCCGCCTCGTCGACGGCGTCGCGGACGGCGGCCTCGTCGAGAGCGGACTCACTCGTCACGTGCACCGCGGAAGTGCCACCCGCGACGAGGTCGATCTTCACGTCCTGGACACCGACGAGCTTGCTCAGCTCCTCGGTGACAGCCGAAGTGCAGTGGCCGCAGGTCATACCGGAGACGGAGTACGTCGTAGTGGTGCTCATATCGATGCTCCTTGCTCGAAACGGGGTGATTGCTGGAGATGATTCAGCTGGACGAATGGTTCAACTGGACGAATGGTTCAGCCGGACGAACGTGGTTCAGCTTCGGACGAGGCGGGCGATCGCGTCGGAGGCCTCGCGGACCTTCTCGTCGGCCTCGGGCCCGCCCTTCTGCGCGGCCTCGACCACGCAGTGCGAGAGGTGCTCGTCGAGCAACTCCAGCGAGAACGACTGCAACGCCTTCGTGGCCGCCGACACCTGGGTCAGGATGTCGATGCAGTACTTGTCCTCCTCGACCATCCGCTGCAGGCCGCGGACCTGCCCCTCGATCCGCCGCAACCGCTTCAGATGACTGCTCTTCTCCGCGGTGTATCCGTGCACATGTCCCTCATCGCTGGCCATCTCGCGTCCTCTTCTCGCCTCAGCTACCCCTCCGGGGTATCTCCACGCCTCAGAAGTTACCCCCTATGGGTATAGAACGCAAGTCCTCCGGCAATACCGGCTGGGGGTATCTGGAGATGTCATCGCGAAGTACGACCAACCCACCGCAAAACCGCCATGCACAGGGGCTTGAACAGGGTCTGGTGGGGGTGGCACAGGTTGTTGCCTGTGCACCGCCACCGCCTGGGTGCACTGGCTTGGTCGCGGGGCGTGTGGGCGGGTGGGTGAACAAACCTGTCACGCTGTGCGTCTGCTCACTGACGAGAGGGGTTTGGATGTCCGACGTGGCCATCAGTACGCGCGGGTTGCGCAAGACGTACCGGACTCGGCGGGGGCGCAAGGTGGTGGCGGTGCAGGGGCTGGATCTGGAGGTTCCGGCCGGTGGGGTGCACGGGTTCCTCGGGCCGAACGGGTCGGGGAAGACCACGTCGATCCGGATGCTGCTCGGGCTGGTGCGCGCCGACGCGGGGACGATGACCGTGTTCGGCCGGCCGGTGCCGGCGCAGTTGCCGGACGTGGTCGGGCGGATCGGCGCGATCGTCGAGTCGCCGAAGTTCTTCCCGGCGTTCACCGGGGAGAAGAACCTCGAACTGCTCGCCGAGGCCATCGGCGCCCCGCGCGCCCGGGTCGGTGAGGTGCTGGAGCAGACCTCGCTCGGCGAGCGAGGGAGGGACCGGTTCCGGTCCTACTCGTTGGGTATGAAACAGCGGCTGGCGATCGCGGCCACGCTGCTCAAGGAGCCCGACCTGCTGATCTTCGACGAGCCGACCAACGGCCTCGACCCGGCAGGTATCCGGGAGATCCGCGAGACCATGCGCGGTCTGGGCGAGCAGGGCAAGACGGTCCTGGTCAGCAGCCACATCCTGGCCGAGGTCGAGCAGGTCGCCGACACCGTGTCGATCATCGGTCACGGCCGCCTGCTCGCGTCCGGCACAGTCGCGGAAGTGATCGGCGGGGGTACGGCGCCGACAGTGAAGGTTGCTGTCGGCGACCATGAAGCCGCGACCCGCATCCTGGTCGCCGCCGGTCTGACAGTTCGTGCCGACGGCAAGTATCTGCTCGTCGAAGGTGCGCCGGATCCCGCCGACGTGACGCGGCGCCTCGCCCACCAGGAGCTGTACGTGTCCGAGCTGGCCCCGGTCCGCGCCGACCTCGAGTCGGTCTTCCTCGAGCTCACCGAAGGCGAGGGTCTGTGATGGTCCGCCTGACCAAGGTCGAGCTCCGCCGGTTGATGGCACGCCGCTTGACGGCGGTCGGTCTCGCCGGCCTGTTCCTGATCACGATCCTGCTGCTGGTCGCCACCTGGTTCGACGCGCGGCCATTGTCCGCCGTCGAGCAGCAGCAGGCCCAGCAGCAGTACGAGATGGCCCACAAGGACTGGGGCGAGCACGCGCAGGAGATGCGCACGCAGTGCGAGGCGGACTGGAAGACGCAACCCGACCCGAAGCCGAAGCTCGAGGAGATGTGTGTCTACTCCGAGCCGAAGCCGGAGGATTTCGGCAAGCCGCCGACCGTGTTCGCCCAGATCATGCCGGAGCTGTTGCAGGGTTCGTCGTACTTCCTGGCGTTCGCCGCGTTCCTGATCGGCGCCAGTTTCCTCGGCGCCGAGTTCAGTTCCGGTGCCATCGGCAACTGGTTGACGTTCGAGCCGCGCCGGCTCCGGGTCTACGGCAGCAAGTTGCTCGCGGCCGCGACCGGTTTCGTGCCGATCGCCGCGGTGGTGCTGGCGGTCATCCTGTTCGGAACGTTCCTCATCGTCGACAAGCTGGGCGACACCGCGAGTACGACGGGGAAGGTCTGGGGCGACCTGTCCGCGATCGGCGGTCGCGCCGTACTGACGACCGCACTGGCCGCGGCACTCGGCAGCGTCGTCGGACTGCTGCTCCGGCACACCGCTGCCGCGATCGGTGTCGTGATGGCGTACCTGGTCCTCGCGGAAGGCGTTTTCGCCGCGTTCCTGGAGAAAGCCCAGCCGTGGTTGGTGAAACTCAACTTCGACGCCTTCGTGCGGCACGGCGCGCAGTACTCCGTGACGGAATGCAAGACCGGAAGTGACGGCAGCTACATCTGCGACTACGTGCAGAAAACGCTTTCGTTCGAGCACGGCGCTTGGTACCTGGCGATCTTCACCGTGGTCGTGGTCCTGCTCGGCGGCTGGGTATTCCACCGCCGGGACGTCAACTAGCGGCGCGCCGCCGTCGCCGTACTGCGCCGATCAGGACGATCCCGAGCGTGGCCACGGCGGCGGCCGCACCGACCGCCAGTCCGCGGAGAAGTCCGGGCGGCACGAACGTGCAGTCCACCCGGTCCGCGGTGCCCGTCAGCGGGACAGCGATCAGGCCGCCGAAGTTCCGCGGGGTCTGCGGCTTGCCGCCGGCGACCTTGCAGGTCCAGCCGTCGATCTTCGGTACGCCGACGACCGCCCAGCCCTTGCTGCCGGCGGGCAATGTCGCGTGGAGGGAGTGACCGCCGGTCTCCACGTCCGTCGCCCCGGTCGTCCGAAGCTTCTCGACCGCGCTGCTCAAGGCCTGCTGGTCGAGGCAGCCGAGGGCGTTCCGCGGCGGAATGCCCTGTGGGGCGTCGCCGAAATTGACCTCGACCAGCACGACCCCGCTCGCCGGCACGGTGCCGAGCCCGATCATCGCGCTGCTGGTGTTGATCCCGGGCCGGCGCGACGAGCTCAGTTCGTGCCACTCGCCGTCGGCCAGCCGGGCGCGGCCGCCGACCCGTGGCATGTACAGGTACGCCGTGCTGCCCGCCCTGCATGCCGCGACCAGTTTGACGTCACCGGTCGCGAACCGGGTGCCCTTGTACTTCGGGACGTCGTACACCTTGGTCCCGAGCAGGCGCTCCTGGGCGGCGTACGCGTTCGGGGCGTTGGTGTCGACCGGGACCGCCGCATCGAGCCGGCGCCGTACCGTGACCAGCGGCGGGACCGTCGCCCGGGTGACCTGCGGGTTGCCGTCGACGAGCCGCATCCGGGCGCCGACCGAGAAGATCGTGTCGGTCACCGGGTTGTCGAGCGTCCGCGCCGCCCGACCGTACCCGGACCAGCCGAAGCCGAGTGCGGTCATCATCTCGTTCACCGAGTGCGGCAACAGGCTGCTGTACAGGCCGGCGCCCTGGCCGCCGAGCAGAATCGGGTCGTTCGGCGTGACGGACGTCCCCGGCTCGGTCCGGTACGCCGGCCACCCGTCGGCTGCCCGCAGCGCGTCGTACCGCGTGGTCTGCAGATCGTTCCACGGCGCAACGGAAGTGCTGAGCACCTTCGAGCGCTGCTCGTCGGTGATCACCGCGGTCCAGGTGGTCTCCACTGCCACGACCACCAGCAGTACGGCGAACGCGGCGACGACCGGCCACTTCACCCGGCGTGTCCTCGGGAACTGGCGCAAAGTCCAGATGGTGCCGAACGCAACCACTGTCACCGCCCCGGACGCGATCAGCACCTCTGTCCAGTGCTCGGTCAGCAGCGGACTGCCGTCGGACAGTACGGCGATCAGCGCCAGCAGGACCGCTCCGCCCAGCAGGGCGATCGGACCGGGCAGCTTGTGAGCGACCGAGACCCACGCGACCACGACGAGCACGCCGCAGAGCACGAACGCCTCGCGGTACTGGCTGCCGTTGGGGGTGTCGAACGCGTGCCAGAACTCCTGCGTCGGCGCCCAGCGGAACGACAGCGCCGTCAGGACGGTCGTGATCACCCAGACGCCTTTCGGACGCCAGGGGACGAACTTGTTGAACGGCATCGTCAGCGCGAGCAGGAGGGCGATCGTTCCGACGTACAGACTGGCGGTCCGGCCGACGCCCTCGGACAGCGGCAGCAGCCGGGACAGGAACACATCCCACGCCGAAGGATGGAAGATCCCGGACGGGGACGGCGTTGCGGCGCGGTTGGTGGTGACGATCGGTAGCAGGATGGGCGCGACCAAGGCCATGCCGAGCGCGAACGAGACGCCGTGCCGGACGACCGACCGGAGGCGCAGCGACCAGCTGAGGTCGCTGGTGAGCAGCCGGGCGAGCAGGTAGATCCCACCCGCAATCGTTGCCATGTAGGCGGTGTAGAAGTTGGACAGCCAGAAGACGGCGACCACCAGCACACTCAGCACCCGGTTGGTCCGGCGTAGTGACCATTCGGCGACCAGGAAGAACATCGGCAGGGCGATGAGGCCGTCCAGCCACATCGGCACGTAAGCTCCGTCGTCGAGTGCCCAGCCGCAGACGCCGTACGACACGCCCAAGATTGCTGCAACCCAACGGGGGCCCGGATGCATCTTGAGAAGTACGGCGGCCATCGCGGCCGCGGCCAGGCTCAGCTTGAGTGTGGTGACGACGTAGACGGCGAGGTCGATCTGGTCGCGGGGGAACAGACCCACCAGTAGGGACAATGGGCTGCCGAGATCGACCCCGACGTCCGCGAGGAAGCCGACGCCGAAAGCGCTCTGCCAGTTGAACAGCAGGTCGCCCTGAGCCTGGCCGTGCAGGACGTCCCAGAGATGGGCGAAGAAGGGGATGTACTGGGTACCAAGATCGTTGGTACTGCGGGACAGCGAACCGAAGGGAAAGGTACCGCGGATGATTCCGGAGGCGGCGAACACAGCCGCCACCACGACAGCGGCGACGGCGGCCGGCAGCAGTGCCGAGCGCCGTCGGGCAGACCCTTCGTCAGCGCCTCCCTCGGCGCCTCCGTCGGCACTGTCCTCGGAAACCATTGGCCGCCCCTTCGTTCCGCTCACCCGGTCGCCAAAGCTAGCGGGTAGTTCTGGTCTGGACAAGAATCGCATCATGGTCGACGTACGGGGCGGACGGGGACAACGATGCGGTTGAGTCTGGTGGTGCCGTGTTACAACGAGGTCGAGGTGATCTCGCGGTTCCATCAGGCGCTCAGTCGCGAGCTCGAGGAAACCGGGCGGCCGTACGAGATCGTGTACGTCGACGACGGTAGTGCTGATGGGACGCTCGAGGCCCTCGTCGAGTTGGCAGCGGCCGACGAATCGGTCCGGTACCTGTCGTTCAGCCGGAACTTCGGCAAGGAGGCCGCGATGCTGGCCGGCCTGCGGTACGCGACCGGCGACGCCGTGGTGATCATGGACGCGGACCTGCAGCACCCGCCGGAGCTGATCGGCCGGATGCTCAAGGAGTACGAGCGCGGGTTCGACCAGGTGATCGCGCGCCGCAACCGGACCGGGGACCCGGCGACCCGGACGCTGTTCGCGCGGGCGTACTACTGGTTGATCAACAAGTGGGCCGACGTCGAGCTGATGGACGGGGTCGGCGACTTCCGGATGCTGTCCCGGCGCGCGGTCGACGGCCTGCTCGAGCTGAACGAGTACAACCGGTTCTCGAAAGGGCTGTTCGCCTGGATCGGGTTCGAGTCGCTCCTGTTCGAGTACGACAACGTGAAGCCGCCGGTGGACCGGAAGAGCCGGTGGACGTTCCGGCGGTTGCTGGAGTACGGGCTGGACGGGCTGCTGTCGTTCAACAACAAACCGCTGCGGGCAGCGATCTACATCGGCCTGCTGCTGACCGCGGTGGCCGCCGGCTACGCGATCTGGGTGATCGTGGCCGCGATCGTGCACGGGGTCGAGATGCCCGGGTACGTCACGCTGATCGCCGCGATCACCGGGCTCGGCGGACTGCAGATGGTGATGCTCGGCGTGATCGGCGAGTACATCGGCCGGATCTACTACGAGACCAAGAAGCGCCCGCACTACTTGCTGAAGCAGACCAACATGGACCCCGCTGACCGGCTGGAGCGGCGTACCTGAAACGGGCACCGGCCCCAGGTGGACAAACCACCCGGGGCCGGCAGGACAGCTACTGCTGAGGATCAGGCGGTGAGCCGCTCCTCGGTGGACGTCGAGAACAGGTGCAGCTTGTCCGGGACGGCCGCGAGGCGGATGGTCGAACCCTTCTCGACCGGCATCCGGGCGTCGATCCGGGCGACGATCTGCTGGTGCTCGTTGTTGTGCTCCGCGGTGCCGTACAGGTACGCGTCGGCGCCGAGCTCCTCGACCACGGCGACCTTCACCGGCAGGCCCTCGTCGGCGACCTTGAAGGCCTCCGGGCGAACGCCCACGGTCAGGGTCTTGTCGCTCCCGGCCTTCTCCAGCAGGCTGCGCTGAAGCGGGATGACGTAGTCGCCGACCTTCGCACCGCCGTCGGTGATGTCGGCGGTGAGCAGGTTCATCGCCGGCGAGCCGATGAAGCCCGCGACGAACTTGTTCTTCGGGTTGTCGTACAGGTTCAGCGGGGTGTCGACCTGCTGGAGCAGACCGTCCTTGAGGACCGCGACCCGGTCGCCCATCGTCATGGCCTCGACCTGGTCGTGGGTGACGTAGACGGTGGTGACACCGAGACGCTGCTGCAGCTCGGCGATCTGGGTACGGGTCTGGACACGCAGCTTGGCATCGAGGTTCGACAGCGGCTCGTCCATCAGGAAGACCTGCGGGTTACGCACGATCGCGCGGCCCATCGCGACGCGCTGGCGCTGACCACCGGACAGGGCCTTCGGCTTGCGGTCGAGGTACTCCTCCAGGCCGAGCAACTTGGCGGCCTCGCCGACCCGCTTCGCCCGGTCCTCCTTGGAGACGCCCTGCATCTTCAGCGCGAAGCCCATGTTGTCCGCGACCGACATGTGCGGGTAGAGCGCGTAGTTCTGGAACACCATCGCGATGTCCCGCTCCTTCGGCGGACGGTGCGTGACGTCGCGGTCGCCGATGTAGATGGAACCCTCGTTGACCTCTTCGAGGCCGGCGAGCATCCGGAGCGAGGTGGACTTGCCGCAACCCGACGGGCCGACGAGCACCATGAACTCGCCGTCCTCGATCTCGAGGTTGAGCTTGTCGACGGCGGGGGTGTCACCACCCGGGTAGATCCGGGTTGCCGACTTGAACGACACAGTAGCCATGACTGATCTTTCCCTTCACCGGCAGGAACGTGCCGGACGATCCGAGTAAAGGTTCCCCCAGGCGGGGGAGTCCGCCTATCCTCGCCCGGCCCAGCTCGTCCTGACAAGGTTTACGGCGTGTGACGTGTCCGTTCTGTTCACGTTGTGGACACCATCGCGCATCCTGCAAGTTCTTGCAGGATCTTGCTGAAAAGTCAGGGGCGCCTGGGTACAGTGCCGGGCGTGAGCAGCAGAGCACGGCTGGCGGACATCGCGGCCAAGGCGGGGGTCAGTGAGGCGACGGTCTCGCGGGTGCTGAACGGGAAGCCGGGGGTGGCCGAGGACACGAAACAGTCGGTGCTGACGGCCCTCGACGTACTCGGGTTCGAACGGCCGTCGCGGTTGCGGCGCCGGTCCGCGGGACTGATCGGGCTGGTGATGCCGGAGCTGATCAACCCGATCTTCCCGGCGTTCGCGCAGGTGATCGAGTCGGCGTTGTCGCAGCGCGGATTCACCCCGGTGCTGTGTACGCAGTCGCCGTCCGGCGCGACCGAGGAGGAGTACGTCGAGATGCTGCTCGAGCGCGGCGTCTCCGGGATCATCTTCGTCTCCGGTCTGCACGCGGACACCGGCGCGGACCACGAGCGCTACCAGGCCCTCGTCGAGCGCCGGCTGCCGGTGGTGTTCGTGAACGGCTGGCTGCCGTCGGTCGAGGCGCCGTTCGTGTCGTCGGACGAGTACGCCGCGATGGAGCAGGCGGTCACCCACTTGGTCGCCCTCGGGCACCGCCGGATCGGTTTCGCGTCCGGGCCGGAGCGGTTCATCGTCGTCCAGCGGAAGCTGGCCGGGTACCGGATCTCGATGAAGGCGCAACTCGGCCTGTCCGACGACGACCTGGACCCGATGGTTGCCTTGAGCATGTTCGGTGTCGAGGGCGGCGAGGCGGCCGGCCGGCAGTTGCTGGACGCCGAGGTCACCGCGGTCGTCTGCGGCTCCGACATGATGGCGCTCGGCGTCATCCGCGCCGCCCGTCAGCGGGGTCTTTCGGTTCCCGGGGACTTCTCGGTGGTCGGGTACGACGACGCGCCGATGATGGAGTTCACCGACCCGCCGATGACGACGATCCGCCAGCCCGTACAGGCGATGGGCCTGGCCGCGGTCCAGTCCCTCCTCGAAGAGGTACGCGGCCACACCACCCCCCGCACCGAGTTCCTCTTCCGTCCAGAACTCGTCGTACGTGGCTCGACCGGCCCGGCCCACTGAAACGCAACTTTGTGCACCCACCAACCAAATCCGGGGCGGAATTTTGGTTGGTGGGTGCACAAAGAAGGCTCCGGCCCGGAAACCGTCCCCTGCCGGGCGGCTCCGGGCCGGAGGTTCGGGGCCTACTTGGAGGTGTGGAAGGCGGCCTTGCTGGTGGCGGTGAACCCGTTGGCCCAGAGTTGGTTGACCTTGGAGCGTTCGGTCGAGTTCGGGTAGGCGTTCGTGCAGGACGGGCCGGGGCCGCCGCCGGACATCAGTTCGGAGCAGGGGCCGGAGTAGTGGTCGGGCAGGCCGAGGACGTGGCCGGTCTCGTGGGCCACGATCCGGGTCTTGTTGTACTGCTGCGACTGGGCGTAGTCGATGAAGATGTAGCCGCTCCCGTGCCCGTCGGTGGACGCGTAGGAGCCACGCGAGTCGTTGCCCTCGGTGTAGTAGAAGTCGTAGTTGCTGCCCTCGACGAGCTTCACGCTGCTGACCGACGAGTTCCAGATCTGCGTGCTGGACGAGATCTGGGACGCGAACGTCGGCGCGTCGACGGCGTACGTGACGGTCACCGCGGTGACCTTCCGGCCGGCCTTGGTCTGTTGCGCCATCTTGGCCCGGGCGGACTTCATCACGGCGTCGTAGAACGCCTTCGTGGCGGCTTCGTCCTGCGGCGAGCCGACGTACGCCGCGCGGGTGGCGGCGGTGGAGACGTGCGGGTCGGCGGCGGGCGCGGCAGTCGAGGGGGACGCTGCCAGCGCGGGGACGGCCAGCGCGGCGGCGGCGAGCCCCGCGAGGCTGGAGAGGATACGGCGATGCGACATGGAGGGCCTCACTCCGAATCGGTGGCGGATAGCGACGGGCGGATTACCGATCGCCACCATCGGATGCTCCCAAGACTCCCGATTTTCCGCATCGCTTCCCGCAAAACCCTCGGGTTAACCCGCGAATGCGGTGGCCCGTTCTATGCCCGACATAACCGCCGGGTTATGAGCTCAGCGGTCGTGCGCCGCGAGGAACGTCCGCAGATCATCCGCGATCCGGTCGGGGTACTCGCCGTTGACCGCATGTGACGCGTCCGGATACAGCACGACGGTCTTGGTCCGGAGCGCGCGTTCCGCCGTACTCCGGGCCTTCGGCGGGTCGTGCATCACCGAGCGGCCGGCGATGATCGCCAGGACCGGCATAGGTAGTGCGCCCAGCTGAGCCTCGGTGATGCGGTGCGGTGACGGCTGCTTGATCGTGTAGTTCTTCATGCCGGCCTCGATCATGTCGGCGATCGGGACGTGCTCCACGGGCGCCCCGCCGGCGGTGTACGAGTTGAAGCTGTCCCGCCAGGATCGCGGCAGCCACTTGACCGTGGCCGCGACGGAACGAATCACGGTCTTCAGCGGCAGGCCGTCGTACACGAAGGGCGCGTCCAGGGTGGTGACGGTGGCGATCCGGTCGGGCCGGCGTACGGCGAGATTCATCGCGGTCCAGCCGCCGATCGACAGCCCGAGCAGGTTGAACCGCTGCTCCTGCAGGGCCACGAGGGTCTGGTCGAGCCAGACCGCCTTGTCCTCGTCGGAGGTGATCGGTTTGCTCTGGACGCTCATCCCGGGCTCGCCGAGCAGGTCGATCGCATACACGTCGGTGATCGCGAGCAACGACTTCAGGTTGTCGGCCCAGACCGGCGTTCCGGACGACGTACCGGGCAACAGAACGAGCGGGTGCAGGCTGCTCTTGGCGCCGGCGTACTGGTAGACGCGGACGACGCCGTAGTCCGTGCCGACGTCGCGGACCGCGGTCGGGGTGGGCAGGTCCTGCATCGCTGCGTCGTACTTCGAACGGTAGTCCTCGTAGCCGGCGGCGCTGTTCCAGCGGCCGACTGGATTCCTTGGCATGGGACTCTCCTAACCGAGTGGTAGGTGATCTAACCATACGGTAGGTTGAGGGCATGCCTTCAGCGCGCGGCCGGAACCTGACGTTCACCGAGGAGGCCCGCCGGGCGCAGCTGGTCGACGTCACGATCGAGTTGGTCGCTGAACGTGGGTACGCCGCGGCCTCGCTCGGGCGGATCGCGGAGAGTGCGGGAATCACGAAGGCGGGAGTGCTGTATCACTTCCCGTCGAAGCAAGCGCTGGTCGAGGCTGCGCACGAGCACGTCGTGTCCGCGTTGGTGGCAACGGTCGGGGCGGCCGTTGAAGCGGCGGGGCCGGCGGAGGGCCCGGCGGCGTACATCCGGTCGATGGTCGGGCACCTTCGGGAGCGGCCGCGGCACGTGCGGATGCTGATCGAGGCGATCACCTCCGGTGCGTCGCTGACAGACTCGAAGGAGCGCTGGTCGGCGGTCGCGGAGCTGGTCTCCGCGGCGCGCGCTGCCCGTGGGGTGACGGGGGAGGTGGATGTGCGGTCCGCTGCATTGCTGATCGGCGGCGGTATCGACGCGATCGTGGCGGAGTCGCTCAGGGACTCGGAGTACGACGCTGTGGCAGCCGCCGAACTGCTCGTCGAAGTGGTGGAGCGCGGCCTGCTGTCCTAGTAGTTCGGGTGGTCAGGCCTCGCCGGGGATGCCGACGTTGAGGAGGCGGGCGCCGGGGCCTCGGGTGGAGAGGCGGTCTTCCTTGTTGTAGAGGTTGCAGCGCTGGAGGCTGAGGCAGCCGCAGCCGATGCAGGAATCGAGGTCGTCGCGGAGGCGTTCGAGCTCCTCGATGCGTTCGTCGAGCCGGCTGCGCCAGGTCTTCGAGAGCTTGCTCCAGTCGGCGCGCGTCGGCGTACGGTCCTCAGGAAGCGAGTCCAGTGCCTGCTTGATCTCCGCGAGCGCGAGACCGACCCGCTGCGCCGCTTGCACGAACGCGATCCGCCGCAGCGTGCTGCGCTGGTACTGCCGCTGATTACCGGCCGTACGCCGGGACGCGATCAGGCCCTGGTCCTCGTAGAAGCGCAACGCCGACGCCGCCACCCCGGACCGATGCGCGATCTCCCCGATCGAGAGCCAATGCTCCTTGCTGGGGACGTTCTCCTCACCCATACCCGCCACCCTAGAACCCCGCCCCAAAAACTCAACTACGCTTGAAGTACGGGGAAAGACCAGTCGTGTGGGTGGTCTGGCGGTCGGGTGCGTGGTCGGGGGAACGGTCACGATCGGTTATACTTTTGGGGTGTCGGTGCGCGCGTCGCGTCACCAGAGATGTTCCAGGCGCTCCGACCCGTCGGTTTCGGCATCCGCTGAAAGTCCGGCGACATGGGTGCAACGCGATAGCACCCGCAGGTCGATGCCCGTCTCCTGCTGAGCACGTTGTTGTCCGGTCATGTTCGTGACCGGCGCTCTCGTGCGGCTGCGATCCGGCAATTCGTCCGTGAATCCGAGAGAGAGTTTGCGTGACCCAGCACCACCCCCACGACCCCGAGTCCGCCGACGGGCGGATCAAGAAGCCACGGCACAAGAAACACCAGAACCAGTCGTACGGCGAACGCCTCGCGGCGGACCCGACCTATGTCGCACCACGCACGGACAGCGCGCCGGTGAAGGGGTACCGCTCCGAGCAGCCCCGCAACGACCGCGGCCAGCGCTCGACCGACCGTAACCGCGACGAGCGGAACGACCGGTCGTACAACCGCGACGACCGCCCCGCCGCGCGCACCAACCGCGACGACCGCCCGGCGTTCCGCCGCGACGAGCGTCCGCAGTACAACCGCGACGACCGTTCGTCGTCGAACCGGGGCGACCGCCCGTCGTACAACCGCGACGAGCGTCCGTCGTACAACCGGGACGACCGGTCGCGTTTCAACCGGGATGACCGTCCGCAGGGCAATCGCGACGAGCGTCCGTCGTACAACCGGGACGACCGGTCGCGTTTCAACCGGGATGACCGTTCGCAGGGAAGCCGCGACGAGCGTCCGCGGTTCAACCGTGACGAGCGCCCGTCGTTCAACCGCGACGACCGTTCCTCCTACAACCGTGACGACCGGTCGCGTTTCAACCGGGATGACCGTTCGCAGGGAAACCGCGACGAGCGTCCGCGGTTCAACCGCGACGACCGCTCGCAGGGCGGCCGCGGCGAGCGTCCGGCGTACAAGCGCGACGAGCGTCCGGCGTACAACCGTGACGACCGTTCGCAGGGCGAGCGGACCGACCGGTCGCGCTTCAACCGCGACGACCGGCCGCAGTACAACCGGGACGAGCGGCCGCGGTTCAACCGTGACGAGCGGCCGCAGTACACCAATGACCGTCCGCGGTTCGACCGGGACGACAAGAGCTATCGGAGGGACCAGCGAGTGGAGAACCGGGACGACCGGCGGAGTGAGCAGGCGGAACAGCCGGTGGATCTCGGTACTGTTGCTGAAGACAACCAGTTCGCCGCGCTCGGCCTCGCGCCGCGGCTCGTGCAGCGGCTGGCCCGGGACGGGATCACCGCGCCGTTCCCGATCCAGGCCGCGACCATCCCGGACGCGCTGGCCGGCAAGGACGTGCTCGGCCGCGGTCAGACCGGCTCCGGCAAGACGCTCGGCTTCGGTCTTCCGACGTTGATGCGGCTGTCCGGCGGCCACACCGAGTCGCGCCGCCCGCGCGGCATGATCCTGGTGCCGACCCGTGAGCTCGCGATGCAGGTGCACGACGCACTCGAGCCGCTCGCGCACGTGATGAACGTGTCGCTGAAGCTGATCGCCGGCGGTCTGCCGTACCCGAAGCAGATCGACGCGCTCCGTCGCGGCGTCGACCTGCTGATCGCCACCCCGGGCCGCCTGATCGACCTGTGCGAGCAGGGCGCGGCCGACCTCGGCGCCGTGGAGGTCGCGGTGCTGGACGAGGCCGACCACATGTGCGACATGGGCTTCATGCCGGCCGTCACCACGCTGCTCGACATGACGCCGCCGGAAGGCCAGCGCCTGCTGTTCTCGGCGACGCTGGACAACGACGTCGACAAGATCGTCCGTACCTACCTGAAGGACCCGGTGCAGCACTCGACCGAGTCCGGTCAGGCGTCGGTCAGCACGATGGAGCACCACCTGCTGGTGATCGAGCCGGCGCACAAGCAGTCGCTGACGGCCGAGCTGGCCAGCCGGGACGGCCGGACCATCGTGTTCGTCCGGACCAAGCTGGGCGCCGACCGCATCGCGACGCAGCTGCGGGACCGCGGCGTGATGGCCGCGGCACTGCACGGCGGCCTCACCCAGGGCATGCGGAACCGGACGCTGGACCAGTTCAAGGACGGTTCGGTTCCGGTCCTCGTGGCAACGGATGTCGCGGCCCGTGGCATCCACGTCGACGACGTCGGCCTGGTCGTCCAGGCAGACCCGCCGGCCGAGCACAAGGACTACCTGCACCGCGCCGGTCGTACGGCGCGTGCCGGTGGCAAGGGCGCCGTCGTCACCCTGCTGCTGCCGCACCAGCGCCGCGGCATGATCCGGATGGCCGAGTCCGCCGGCGTCAAGGCCGAGCCGGTCCGGGCCCGTCCGGGCGACGAGCTGGTCACCGAGCTGACCGGCGGCACCAAGCCGTCCGGCTACCCGGTGAAGCTTCCGGCCCCGAAGCCGCAGCGCTTCAACAAGGGCGGTGGCAAGCGCTTCGGCAGCACCCGTCCGGGTCGCGGCCACGACAGCCGGGGCGGCAACGGCCCGCGTCGCGGTGGCAACAGCGGCCGTCGTACCGACGGAAAGTCCTACCAGCACTGAGTAAACAGGCCCTGATTCCCCTGTAAAACAAGGGGGATCAGGGCCTTCTCATGTCAGGACTGCCCAGAGCCGGGCGAGAATGGTCGAGATCTCGTCGGCGTCGAGCGGGATGAGCTCCAGCATCAGCTCGTTGTCGGCCATCCGGTCGGTCATCACGTAGATGGGTGGCGTGCCGGCCTCGAGCTCGGTGGCGACGCGTTTGGCGTCGGAGACCTTCAGCAGAACCCGCGACACCTGCAGGCCGGTCGGGTCCGGGACCACCTCGGCCGTGACGCCGGGGATCCGCGCGACCGCGGCGACGAACGCATCCACCTTGGCGAGCTCGTCGGCCTCCCACTTCATCCGGTCGAAGGCCTGCCACTCCTCGAGTGCCGCGAGGACGCCGACGATCGCTTCCTTCGTCGGCTTCATGACCCGCCCGATGCCCTTCTCCTGCGCCCGCAGCGCCTGCACCAGCGACCAGCTTCCGGCCGCCATTCCAGCGGTCGGCGAGCCGAGGTACTTCTGCCCGCTCACCAGCACCAGATCCGCGCCGGTCGCGAGCAGGTCCGCGATCCGCGGGAACTGCGCCGCGCCGTCGATGATCGCCGGTACGCCGCGACGGTGCGCGGCCCGGATCGCGGCCACGAGATCGATCGGCGCACCCGTCGTCAACCGCGACGACACCAGCATCAGGCAGGCGATGTCGGGCCCGTCGAGTTCGGCCTCCAGGTCGGCGATCGGGCAGCCGTCCTCGTCGCCGGCCAGGTCCACGTGCGCGCCGGCCAGCCGGATGGCCTGCAGGTTGGAATGCCCGTAGTCGATCACGTGGCAGGCCGGCAGGACGACGCGGTTGTGCATGTCCGTTGTGTCCGGCAACGCCGCCGTCCGCCGGGGGTCGCCGCCGGTCATCGTGGCCGCGACCGCGAGCGTGATACCGGCCGCGGTGCAGTGCACGACGGCGCCCGCCTGGGCGCCGGTCACCTGCGCGATGGCTTCGCTGGCGCGGTCGCCGAGCTCGTCCATCACGAAGAACTCAGGCAGTGCCTGTGCGACGGCCGCCGCCACCCCGTCGGAGCTCCTCGACACCCCCAGCGGGGTGTACGTCCCCTTGGCGTTGATCACCACACTCAACCGATAACGATCGTGAATGCTCATGGTGTTGCTGAGCGTAGTGGTGACGGACTGCAATTGGCGAGAGCCTGAGAGCAGTCGAGATCTTGACCGAAAGCTACTCGTGAGTCATTCTCACTTTCACCGACCTGAGGAGGGAACCGTGCCCCGCCCCGCACTCCGAACCCGCCTTCGTACGACGCTCGCCGTGGCAGCCGTCACCGCCGTCCTCGCGGCCCTGCCCGCGCCGACCCAAGCGGCACCGCGAGTGGTGTCGCAAGCCGTTGCCGCGAGCCCCGGTGACTATTGCCTCGAGCAATGTCGCGACATCCTGCCGCCGGGTCAGAACGGTAACGCCACGTTCACGGATCTCCTTGCTTTCAAGGCGTTAGGGGTCCGGCCGGCGCACTTCAGCGACACGGTGAAGCCGTATCAGGACCTGGTCTGGAACGCACAGGGCATCACCGACGCCGGCCTCGCGCCGTACTACGACGACTCGTCGTTCGGGGTGAAACCGGATGACGTGGCAAGCACGGTGAAGCCGCGCAGTGATGTCACGATCGTCCGGGACAAATCGCGCGGAATCCCGCACATCACCGGCACTACCCGGCTGGGCACGATGTTCGGTGCCGGGTACGTCGGCGCACAGGACCGGCTGTTCGTCATGGACGTGTTCCGGCATCTCGGGCGCGGCCAGTTGACTCCGTTCGCGGGTGGGGCGGCGGCGAACCGCGAGTTCGAGCAGGAGTTCTGGCGGACCGCGCCGTACACCGAGGCCGACCTGCAGCGGCAGTTCGACGACGCGGACGAGTTGTACGGCGCCGACGGCGTGAAGATGCAACAGGACATCCAGGCCTGGGTCGACGGCGTGAACCACTACATCGACACGGTCGGCATCGCATACCCCGGTGAGTACATCGCCCTCGGTCTCGATTGGCCGACGCCGCACTGGAAGGTGACCGACGTGGTCGCCACCGCGGCCGTGGTAGCGGGCATCTTCGGCACCGGCGGCGGCGCGGAGGTCACGTCCGCGCTCGCGCTCCTCGAAGCACAGGCGAAGTACGGCGTTGCCCAGGGCACCAAGGTGTGGGAGTCGTTCCGTTCCCAGAACGACCCGGAGGCCAGTACGACGGTGCACAACGGCGCGACCTTCCCGGACGGCACCACCGGCCCGAACCCGTCCGGCCGCGCGCTGCCGGACCGCGGCTCGGTCACCCCGGAGCCTGAGGTGGTCGACCAGACGGTCGGCAAGACGGCAACCGTCGCGCCGGCGCCGAAGGGCGCGGAAAGTCTGCGCGGAATGTTCGATGGCGGACTCTTTCCGGAAGGTTTCGGAAAGAAGGGCATGTCGAATGCCTTGCTGGTTTCCGGCGCGCACACGCGGTCCGGCAACCCGATCGCGGTCTACGGCCCGCAGACCGGGTACTTCGCCCCACAGTTGCTGCTCCGCCAGGAACTGCAGGGTCCTGGAGTCAGCTCGCGCGGGATCGCGTTCGCCGGCCTGAACTTCTACACGCTGATCGGTCGCGGCCCCGACTACTCGTGGAGCGCCACGTCCGCGGGGCAGGACATCACCGACACGTTCGCCGTACCGCTGTGTGAGCCGAACGGCGGGACGCCGACCAAGACCTCGCAGTACTACGTTTTCCGTGGTCAGTGCGTGCCGATCGAGCGGCTCGAGCGACACAACGCGTGGTACTCCAGCCTGGGTTCGTCGGAGCCCGCCGGGTCGTACACGTTGGTTGCCCTGCGCACCAAGTACGGAATCGTCACGCACCGCGGAACGGTCGGCGGAAAGCCGGTGCTGTTCACGAAGAACCGGTCGACGTACGGCAACGAGGCGGGGTCGGCGCTCGGGTTCATGCAGTTCAACGACCCCGACAAGATCCACTCGGCCGCCGACTTCCAGAAGGCCGCGGCGAACATCGGCTACACGTTCAACTGGTTCTACACCGACAAGAACTCGATCGCGTACTTCAACTCCGGCGACAACCCGGTCCGCGCGGACGGCGCCGACCCGAACCTGCCGAGCTGGAGCGCGTACGAGTGGCAGGGCTGGAACCCGGCCACGAACCGCGCGACCTATACACCGTCGGCCCAGCATCCGCAGGTGGTGAACCAGGACTACCTGACCAGCTGGAACAACAAGCAGGCGCCCGGGTTCTCCGCTTCGGACGGGCAGTGGGGCTACAACGCGGTCTACCGGAGTCAGCCGCTCGACGACCGGATCAAGGCGGTCATCGGCAACGGCCAGAAGTTCACCCGCGGGAAGCTGGTCGAGGCGATGGAGGACGCGGCCACGGTCGACCTCCGCGGCGACCAGGTCCTGCCCTATCTCCTGAGAGTCCTCAAGTCCGCGCCGATCACCGATCCGGCCGTCGCCGACGCGGTCACGAAGCTGACCGCCTGGGGACAGGCCGGCGCGCAGCGGAAGACCCCGAATGCGTCCTCGAAGACGTACGTCGACGCCGACGCGATCCGGATCCTCGACGCCTGGTGGCCGCTGCTCGTCCCGGCCGAGTTCAAGGATCTCGGCCCGGACCTGTACGGCGCCCTGGTCGCGAACCTGAAGATCGACGAGCGGCCGGGCGCGCAGGGATCCGCGTTCCAGAGCGGCTGGTGGGGCTTCGTCCAGCGGGATCTGCGGAAGGTGCTCGGCGACCCGGTGCAGGCGTCCCAGCCGGTGACGTTCTGCGGTGGCGGGGCGCTGGCCGCGTGCCGGTCGGTCCTCACCGAGACCTTGCTGGCGGCAACCAGGGTGCCGGCGTCGACGACGTACCCGGCGACCGCGGACTGCGCGGCGGGTGATCAGTTCTGCGCCGACCAGATCGCGCACAACCCGATGGGCGGCATCACCCAGGACCGGATCGCGTGGGTGAACCGGCCGACGTACCAGCAGGTGGTGGAGTTCCCGGCGAAGCGGGGTGACGACGTCAGCAACCTGGCGGTCGGGAAGACGGCAACCGCGAGCAGCTACGAGAAGGGCTGGTACAACTCCCCGCCGGCCCAGGCGGTCGACGGGAAACTGGACACCCGGTGGGCGAGTGTCTGGTCCGATCCACAGTGGCTGAAGGTTGACCTCGGCAACGAGCAGACCGTCAGCCGGGTGGTGCTGCGGTGGGAGGCGGCGTACGCGAAGGGCTACCGCGTGGAGGTGTCGCGGGACGGGTCGACCTGGCAGCAGGTGTACGCGACGACGGCAGGTGACGGTGGGGTGGATGTGGTGCGGTTCGGCGCTGTACCGGCCCGGTATGTGCGGGTGACGGGGACCCAGCGCGCGACGTCGTACGGGTATTCACTGTACGAGCTGCAAGTCTTCAGATGGTGATACCCCGGGGCCTGTCAGGATTAGGCCATGAACCAGAACTTTCCCCCGAACCCGCCGTATCCGCCGCAGCAGCCCGGTTACCAGCAGGGGCCGCCGCCCGGGTATCAGCCGGGGCCCTCGCAGGGGTATCAGCAGGGGTACCAGCAGGGTCCTCCGCAGCAGGGTCAGCCGCAGCAGGGCTACGGCCAGCAGGGCGGCTATCCGCAGGCTCCGTCGAACGTGCCGCACGTCGCTCCGCAGGGATCGCCGTACCCGGTGCTGGTCTCGACCATGAACGACCTGCCCGGGTACACCGCGGAAAACGTGTTCGGCGAGGTCTTCGGGCTGACCGTGCGGAGCCGCAACATCGGGTCGAACTTCACCGCGAGCTTCCGGTCGCTGGGCGGTGGCGAGGTGCCGGAGTACACCCAGATGCTGGCCGAGTCGCGGCACGTCGCCGTGATGCGGATGTGCCAGATGGCGCAGCAGATGGGCGCCAACGCGATCCTCGCGATGCGGTTCGACTGCAACGAGATCGCGCAGACCATGAGCGAGGTGGCCGCCTACGGTACGGCGGTGGTCGTCCGGAAGACCGAGCCGCCGCGGCCGACCGACACGACTCCCGACGAGGACGATGCCAATGACAGCTGACCTCAAGTTTCCGCCCGGTTTCCGGTGGGGGGTCTCGACGTCGGCGTACCAGATCGAGGGTGCCGTGGCCGAGGACGGCCGCGGTCCCTCCACCTGGGACACGTTCTGCGCCGAGCCCGGCCGGATCCGGGGCGGCGACACCGGCGCGGTCGCGTGCGACCACTATCACCGGTACGCCGAGGACGTCGCGCTGATGCGTGAGCTGGGGGTGGACACCTACCGGTTCTCGTTCTCCTGGCCGCGGATCCAGCCGTCGGGACGCGGGCCGGGAAACGCGGCCGGCCTGGACTTCTACGACCGGCTGATCGACACGCTGCTCGGCGCCGGGATCCAGCCGGCGCCGACGCTGTACCACTGGGACACACCGCAGCCGCTCGAGGACGCGGGCGGCTGGCTGTCCCGCGACATCACCGACCGGTTCGCGGAATACGCCGGAATTCTGGCCGCGCACTTCGCGGACCGGGTGCCGATGTGGATCACCATCAACGAGCCGATGGTGCTGACGCTGATGGGCTACTCGCTCGGCGCGCATGCCCCCGGCAAGGAGTTGCTGTTCGACGCGCTCCCGGTCGCGCACCATCAGCTGCTCGCCCACGGCCGCGCGGTGCAGGCGCTGCGAGCGGCCGGCGCCCCGAGCATCGGCATCGCGTCCAACCACGCGCCGACCTGGCCCGCGAGCGACAGTGCGGAGGACAAGGAAGCGGCCGCGCTGTACGACAACCTGATCAACTGGTTGTTCGCCGACCCGATCCTGCTCGGGGAGTACCCGTCCGGCATGGGCGACGCGATGCCCGGCCCGGTAGCCGACGACCTCGCGGTGATCTCGACGCCGCTCGATTTCTTCGGCATCAACCACTACGCGCCGGTCTCCGTCGGCGCCGCCACCGGGCAGGCCGACACCGCGGCCACCGACGGCGTGCTGCTGCCGCCGGGCCTGCCGTTCGAGCCGCGGACCTTGCCCGGGTACCCGACCACGGACTTCGGCTGGCCCATCGTGCCGGATGCTTTCGGCGAGATCCTGCGGATCTTCAAGCAGCGGTACGGCGACAAGCTGCCGCCGATCTACATCACGGAGAACGGGTGCGCGATCAACGACGAGCCCGTCGACGGGGTGGTGTCGGACCAGCGGCGGATCGACTACCTGGACGGGTATCTGCGGTCGTTGAAGGTCGCGATGGACGACGGGATCGACGTCCGCGGGTACTTCCAGTGGTCATTGATGGACAACTTCGAATGGGCGGCCGGATACTCGCAGCGGTTCGGGCTCGTGCACGTCGACTTCGAGACGTTGGAGCGGACGCCGAAAGCGTCGTACCACTGGTTCCGTGACCTGATAGCCCAGAGTCGATCGGTTCCGGGTCGGCCATGATTCCCGAGCCGGGCGTGGTGCCGTCCGCGCTGGCGGAACCGACTGTCCGGGTGCGGGGCGGCTGGACCGCGGCCGTCGTACTGGCGAACGTCGGGGTGTTCGCGGCCTGGCTCGGCCCGATTCAGGTACTGCTCGCGAAGCAGTCCGAGACTGTTGCTCCAGGCAACAAGGAATACGTTTTCGGGTTGGTGACCGGCGTCGGCGCGGCGGTTTCGGTGGTTGCGAACCCTGCTTTCGGTGCGATGTCCGACCGGACCACGTCCCGTTACGGACGCCGGGTCCCGTGGGTGGTCGCCGGTGCGGTCGGTGGCGCGATCGGGCTCGGCATCTTGTCGGGCGCGCACGTGATCGCGTTGATGCTGATCGGCTGGTGCCTGATGCAGCTGTTCGGCAACGCGTTGCTCGCCGCGGCGACCGCCGTCGTCCCCGACCGTGTCCCGGTCACGCAGCGCGGCGCCGTCGGCGGATGGGTCGCTATCTCTCAAGTCCTCGGCGCATTGGTCGGGACAGCGTTGGCCGCCGCGTTCAACAGCTTCACCCTCGGGTACATCGCCTGCGCCGTCTTCCTGCTGTTGTCCGTCGTGCCGTACCTGCTTCGGAGCGGCGATGCGACGTTGACGGAGCGACCGGCGTTCGTGTTCGGCGAGTTCGTGAAGAGCTTCTGGATCAGCCCGCGGCGCTACCCGGACTTCGGGTGGGCGTGGCTGACGCGGTTCCTGTTCAACGTCGGTAATGCGTTGGGGACGTTGTACCTCTTCTACTACCTGCAGGACGAGGTCGGTGTCGCTGAACCGGACACCGGCGTACTGATCCTGACGGCGATCTACAGCGTGTGCGTGCTGGTGACCGCGATCAGCTTCGGCCGTTGGTCGGACCGGTCGGCGCGGCGCAAGGTGTTCGTCACCGCGTCCGGGTGGGTGATGGCGGCGGCCGGCGTCGTACTCGCGATCTGGCCGACCTGGCCGGGCGCGATCCTCGGAGCGACCGTCCTCGGCGCCGGCTTCGGCGTCTACCTGTCCGTCGACTTCGCGCTGCTCACCCAGGTCCTCCCCAGCGCCCGCAACCGCGGCAAGGACCTCGGCGTCATCAACATCGCCAACTCCCTCCCCCAGGTCCTGGCCCCAGCCATCGCCGCCCCCATCGTCAAACACCTGGGCGGCTACCCGGTCCTCTACCTCCTGGCCTCCGCGGTAACCCTCCTCGCCGGCGTACTGGTCACCCGAATCCGTTCGGTCAGCTAGGCGGCCGCCTCTGGCTTGCAGCCGCTCGCTCCTGTCACGATGAGGCGTGAGCGGACCATGACGAACCGCCGGGAGCGATCGCTGCTGATCCAGCGCCTTGCAGCGCTCGGCGCCGTCGACGGCGATGCGGAGGACGAGCGCCTCCGACGGTCGACGCTCGTGCTGTCGACCTCGCTGATCTGCGTCCTCACGCCACTCTGGGTCGTCACCTACCTCGCCCTCGGCCTGCCGATCCCGATGTCGATCCCGTTGGGCTACCTGGTCGTCACGATCCCCTCGCTGGTCTGGTTCGCCCGGACGCGGCGATACGTCCCGTTCCGGACGTTCCAGCTGACGCTGATGCTCCTGCTCCCCTTCGCCCTCCAGTGGTCGCTCGGCGGGTTCGTCGCGTCGAGCGCCGTGTCGCTCTGGGGTCTCTGGCCGGCACTCGGCGCGGTCTTGTTCGTGGGGGCGCGCGGGGCAGTGGTCTGGTTCGCCGGATACCTGGCCCTCTTGGCCATCTCTGCCGTAATCGAGCCCATCCTCGAACCGGCTGCGATTCCGGATGCCGTGCAGACCGCGTTCTTCGTCGGGAACCTGACGGGCCCGTCGCTGGTGGCCTACCTGCTCCTGCAGTACTTCGTTCGCGAGCGCGATCGGGAGCATCAACGGTCGGAACGTCTGCTCCTGAACGTCCTGCCGGCCGCGGTCGCGGCCCGACTCAAGCAGCGTGAGGGGGTCATCGCCGACCGCTTCCCCGAGGCAACCGTGCTCTTCGCCGACATTGTGGACTTCACGCCGCTTGCGGTCGGGTTGCCGCCGGAGGACGTGGTCAGGTTGCTCGACGAGGTCTTCACCGCTTTCGATCGGCTCGCCGATGACTACCGCCTGGAGAAGATCAAGACCATCGGCGACGCCTACATGGTGGCGGGCGGCGTTCCGACGCCGCGAGACGATCACTGCGAGGCTGTCGCCGAGATGGCGCTTGCGATGCTGCAGGTGTGCCAGGGGCTGACAGACCTCCACACCGTGAGGATGCGGATCGGCATGGACACCGGTCCGGTCGTGGCCGGCGTCATCGGGCAGCGCAAGTTCAGCTACGACCTGTGGGGCGATACGGTCAACACGGCGAGCCGGCTGGAGAGTCATGGTGTGCCCGGCTCGATCCAGGTCTCGTCACGGGTCTACGACCGCCTGTCGGATCGGTACAGCTTCGAACAGCGCGGCCTGATCGAGCTGAAGGGCAAGGGTCCGACACCCGCCTGGCTCCTACTGGGACCGCGGGCGTGATCGGCCGAGGGCCTCAGTCAAAGCGCGGGCGGTAGCACCATTGGCGGGTACGGCGATGTGCTCGAGGTCCAGCCAGTCCGCCATCAGGTGGAGCTCCGCGGCCAACTGCTCGGCAAAGTCGGGGGCGTTCGGCTCGGGGGTGAGGGTGGGGACGACGAGCGTGGAGGTTTGACGGTCGGCTTTGAGGTCTACTCGGGCCACCAGTTGGTCGCCCAGGAGGAACGGCAGGACGTAGTAGCCGTGGATGCGTTGTGGGGCAGGGGTGTAGATGCTGATCCGGTAGAAGAAGTCGAACAGGCGATGGGTGCGGTCGCGGTTCCAGATCAGCGGGTCGAACGGCGAGAGCAGAGCCTGCGCGTCGATCGGGCGGTCCTTCGCCTCGTGCCAGCGGTACGCCTGTTGCTTCACGCCCTCGACACGAACCGGGATCAGCTCACCGGCCTCGACCAGCTCGCCGACCACCTCGCGACCAGTTGCTGCGGGCAACGGAAAGTGCCCCCGGCCGCTGACACCGCACAGCTCCTTCAGCGTCGCGATCCCCAGACCACGGGCCGCGATCCGGACCAGCTCACGACGAGCCTCGTCGGCGGTCGGCTCCGGAGCGTCGAGTACGTCGGCAGGCAGCACGCGCTCGGTGAGGTCGTAGATCCGCTCGAAGTGCCGCCGGCCCGCGATCGTCACCAGGCCCGCGCAGAACAGGTACTCGATCGCGATCTTCGCGTCCTGCCAGTTCCACATCGTGCCGGTCGTCGGATCCGGATGCGGCTCGGAGCGCTTCCGCCGTACGCCGTCCGGGTTCGCCTCGCCCGCCGTCAGCGGCCCCTGCTCCGTCACCATCCGCAGGACCTGGTCGACGTACCCGGGCCGCTCCGCCGTCAGCCGGCGCATTCCCTCGACGACCGACCACGGCGCGGTCATGTCCGGGCTCAGCTCCTCGTCCCACACCTGCCGCTCGGCCGCCCGCATCCGCCACCGCATCAAGGGGTACGTCGTCAACGGGAGCAGTGCAGCCTTGTGGCCCCAGAAGTACTCGAACAACTCCCGGTCCGCGCCCCAACTCAGCTTGTCCAGACCCGCTCGCGAGTACCTCCCAACCCGCGAGAACACCGGCAGATAATGCGACCGGCACAACACGTTCACCGAGTCCAACTGCAGCACGCCTGCGCGCTGGACAGCCTTCCGCACACGCCGTACATCCCCGCGTCCTCGCGGCTCTCCGAACCCCTGCGCCCCCAACGCAATCCGCCGCGCCTCACCCCCCGAAACCTCATCTCCAACGGCAGCCATGCTTCGAACATATAGCGAACCAGTGTTACGCAGGCACCAGTTGGGAGTCGTAGGAGAGGGTCAGGCGGCGGTAGGCGGCGCTCAGGAAGGCCAGGAGTACGACGATCAGCATCAGGAGGCTGGCCGCGACGAAGGCCAGGGCGATGCCGCGGGCCTGGCCGTCTCCGAGGAGCCAGCCGAAGGTGGTGCGGCCCGCTGCCGAGTCCATGTAGGGGATCAGCAGGAACTGTGCCGCCGGGCCGATGGCGAAGGCGGCGATCGGGGTGGACGCGGTCTCGATGCTCTGTGCGAACCCGAACACCCGGCCCTGCTTCTCGAACGGGACCATCCGCTGCAGGATCGTCTGCTCGGCCGCCTCGGCGACCGGGACCAGCAGCATGAAACCGAACATACCGAGCACCAGCAGCGACTGCCACTCGCGCGCCGCCGTACTCAGGCCGACGACCGCGATCCCGACGTTCGCCAGCATCAGCAGCCGCAGCGGCGAACGGCCGAGGCCGAAGCGGGCGACGACGGCGCCGCCGGCGATGAAGCCGATGCTGGTGATGCCGAGGACGATGCCCCAGGACTGTACCGAGAACAGGTTCAGTCCGTACGGGTCCATCAGCGCCATGAAGACGCCCATGATCAGGTTGTTGAACGTGCTGAACAGGACGAGCGGCAGCAGCCCGGGTACGTCGCGCATCGTCTGCCAGGCGCTCCGGATGTCGATCCGGGTCCGCTCGTGGTGCTCCGGCCGCGGCTCGTCGAGGTGGATCGCGAGCAGCAGGTGGACGAGTACGGCGGCCGTGAACACGACCGCGATCGCGACCGTGCCGCCCATGCCGACGAAGCCGACCGACAGGCCGCTGAGGACGCTCGTGATCAGGTGCGCGACGCCGTTCACCGTGCCGACGAGACCGTTCGCCTTGTCGCGGCGGTCGGCCGGGACGAGCAACGTCACCGCGGTCGAGAGCGCGATGCTGCGGAGCTGGCCGGCGGTGCTACCGACCAGGACCAGGAGCGCGAACGCCCAGAACCACGGCCCGTGCCAGTTGGTGAGCTGCCGGCCGACAACGACGTACAGGATGCCCGCGAGCGCGAAGGCCACGCCGGTGATCGAGGTGGACAGCGCCATCGCAGTCTTCTTGCGGTGCGAGTCCACGACCGCGCCGAAGATCGTCCCGGAGGCGGCGCCGATCAGCATCGAGACACCGGAGACGAGCGATGCTGCGAGCACCGAGTGCGTCACCAGGTACACCCAGAAGGCGAAGCCGAAGCTCAGGAACGTGGTCGTCACGTTCGCCACCAACGTGTTGATCAGCAACCGCCTGAATGTCGTCGTCATACCCCTACGTCGGACGCGACCTCAAGAAATTGACATGACCTCGCGAAGCGTCTCGAAATCGTCCGGTTCGAGCGGGACCAGACCGCGGCGGAGCTGGTAGCCCCAGTTCGGCGCCTGGGTCAGCTTCAGGTCGACCTCGCGGAGCGCCGCGCGGTGGACGGGCAGGAACTGGATCCGCCGCCGCCACGGCTGGATCGTGCCGCGGGCACCCATCGACATCGGTTCTGCCTGGTACGGCGCGGTGTCGGCGACCACCCCGAGCGCGGTGAACGCCCGGAGCGGTTCCTTGGACCCGTACCGCTCGGTGGGGGAGTAGATCACGAACCCGTCACCCTCGCGCAGCCGCGCGACGCCGTACCGCTTGCCGTGATTGAGCTGGATGAAACCGCCCTCGACGGCCCGCCGGGTGTGGTCCGCGGAGACCACACCCAGCCAGGCCCTGTTCAGATCGTTCATGCACCTAGTGTCAGGCGGTATATACGACATCTTTCGTCATAATTTTCCGGCGGAGTTTGGCGAGCAGCGGCCAGGCGATCATCAGCAGGATCACGGCGTAGATCACGTACGCGACCGGCCCGCCGATCAGGCCCGAGACGTCGCCGTTGGACAGCTGCAGCGCCATCCGGGCCTGCCGTTCGGCGATCGGTCCGAGGATCACGCCGATGATCAGCGGGAGTACGGGCAGCCCGAAGCGGCGCATCGCGAACCCGAGCAGGCCGAGCACGAGGAGCAGCAGCAGGTCGAGCGGCTGCGCGTTGACGGCGTACGCGCCCATCGAGGCGAAGAAGATGATCCCGGCGTACAGGTACGGGCGGGGGATCTGCAGCAGCTTCGCCCAGGCCGGCGCGAGCGGCAGGTTGAGCAGCAACAGGAACAGGTTGCCAATGAACAGGCTCGCGATCAGCGCCCACACCAGCTTCGGTTCGCGCTGGAACAGCAGCGGTCCGGGCTGGATGCCGTACGACGTGAACGCGGCGAGCATCACCGCTGCAGTCGCGTTCGTGGGCAGACCGAGCGCGAGCATCGGGACCAGCGTGCCGGCGGCCGACGCATTGTTCGCTGCCTCCGGTCCCGCCACGCCCTCGATCGCACCGTGCCCGAACTCCTCCGGGTGCTTGGACAGCTTCTTCTCGGTCGCATACGAGAGGAAAGTCGGGATTTCCGCGCCGCCGGCCGGCAGCGCTCCGATCGGGAAGCCGTACGCCGTACCTCGTAGCCACGGCTTCCACGAGCGACGCCAGTCCGACTTGCCCATCCACGGCCGCCCGACCGGGATCACCGTGCCGGGGTTCCGCCGCAGATGCGCAGCGACCCAGAGCGCCTCGCCGACTGCGAAGATGCCGACGGCAACCACCACGACATCGATGCCGTCGGCCAGCTGCGGGATCCCGAGCGTGAGCCGCTGCTGGCCGGTCACCTTGTCGATCCCGACCAGCCCGATCACCAGCCCGAGCAGCAGCGCCGCGAAGCCGCGGATCCGCGACGACCCGAGGACCGACGTGGCACCGGCGAACGCGAGCAGCATGATCGCCAGGTAGTCCGGCGCGCCCAGGCTGATGGCGAACTTCACCACCTGCGGCGCGACCAGCACCAGCAACAGCGTCCCGATCGTCCCGGCCACGAACGATCCGATCGCGGCCGTCGCCAGCGCCTGCGCGGCCCGTCCGGCTCGTGCCATCTTGTTGCCCTCGATCGCCGTCACCACCGATGACGACTCCCCGGGCGTGTTGAGCAGGATCGAGGTGGTCGAGCCGCCGTACATGCCGCCGTAGAAGATGCCGGCGAACATGATGAACGCCTGCACCGGCTCCATCCCGTAGGTGATCGGCAGCAGCAGCGCCACCGTCATCGCCGGCCCGATCCCGGGCAGTACGCCGACCGCCGTACCGACCGTGACTCCTAGCAGTGCCAGCAACAGGTTGATCGGCGTCAGCACGTCGCCGAACCCGTTCAGCAGGTTCGTCAGGTTGTCCATCACAGAATCCCTTGCAGTACGCCGGCCGGCAGGTTGACCCCGAGCCCGATCGCGAACGCGTAGAACGTGATCAGCGACAGTGCGACCGCGATGAACACGTTCCGGATGTGGTGCCGGCTGCCGAGCGCGAACGCCGACCCCCAGAACAGCAGGGTCCCGCTGATCACCCAGCCCAGCGGCTCGATCAGCACCAGGTTCACCACGAACGCGGCGATCAGCAGCAGTACCGTGCGCCAGTCGACGGACGACGTGACGTCGACGTCCTCGCCTTCCTCGGCCGCACCGGTGCCGCCGCGGGCGACGTCGACGGCGTACAGCACGGCGACCACGAGCAGCAGTACGCCGAGCACGATCGGGACCGGCTTCGGGCCGATCGGATCGTTGCTGTTGGCAATGTGCTGGATCCGGGCGGCGTCGACGATCACCAGGGCGCCGACCACCGCCAGGAAACCACACACTCCGTACTGCGCTGTGTCCCGCCGAGCCTCGCGTGGAGTCTCGGCGGTGCTCATGCCGCCAGGCCCAGTTTCGTCAGGATGTCCGCCACGGCCTTGTCCTGTTCGGTGAGGAACTTCCCGAACTCGTCACCGGTCACGAACGCGTCCGTCCAGCCGTGCTTCTGCAGCTCGGCCTTCCACTGCGGCGAGTCGTGCATCTTGGTCAGCGCGTCGATCCAGACCTTCTTGTCCCCGTCGCTGATCTCCGGCGGCGCCACGATGCCGCGCCAGTTCGTGAACACCAGGTCGATCCCGGAGCCCTTCAGCGTCGGCACGTCCTTGAGCGCGTCGATCGGCTTCTCGCTGGTCACCGCGAGTACGCGGACCTGACCGCTCTCCACCTGGTCCAGGAACTCGCCGAATCCGCTGGCCCCGAACGCGATCTTGCTACCGAGCAGCGCGGGCAGCAACTCGCCGCCACCGTCGTACGAGACGAAGTTGACGTCCTTCGGGTTGATGCCGACGGCCTGTGCGAGCTGCATCGGCAGCAGGTGGTCCGGTCCGCCCGGCGACGAGCCGCCGCCGACGGCCAGTCCCTTGGGGTTCGCCTTCCAGGCGGTGACAAGGTCCTGGATCGTCTTGTACGGCGAGTTCTTCGGCACCACGATCGCGCCGGCCTCCTCGATCATCTTGGCGATCGGGGTGGTCTGGGTGAGCGTCGCCTTCGACTTCGACGTGTACGTCGCGCCGACCACGCCGAGCCCCATCTGCATCGCGAGCTTGCCGTTGCCCTTCTCGTTCACGATCCGCTGCAGGCCGACCGTGCCGCCGGCGCCGGGCAGGTTGAACACCTGGACGCCGGTCGCGATCTTGGCGTCGTCCATCACCTTCGCGGCGGTCCGGGCGGTGGTGTCGTACCCGCCGCCCGCGGTGTTCGGCACCATCAGCCGCAGGCCGGTGGCCGGCTTTCCGCTGTCGGCGTTCGATGTGTCGGATTTTTCCGCGGTCGCGCCACACGCGGTCGCGGTCACCAGCGCGACCAGCGCCGTGGTGACCCAGAGCATCGGCCTAGACCTCATCGGCGGAGTCCTTTCGGGAATGGTTCAGGTGCCGACGATCGTGGACCTCCTGTGGTACGGGCGTCTGCGTTGTGGCCGCAGCGGTGGTTGAGTTCATTGTGGTCACAGGCGGAACCTGGTTGAAGTGTGGCACTTGGCCGCTGGAGCGGTGATCATGCGGCAGGACGTGCGAGGAGGTGAACATGGCGGTGCGACTGGGACGAAGGCCGACCCTGGCCGGCCAGCTGCTGGTGCTGCAGCTGGCGATCGTGGTGATCGTGCTCGTGGCCGTCGCCGCGGTCTCGCTCGCCCAGTCGGCCGCCACGTTCAACCGGGTCGAAGGCCGCCGGGTCACCTTGCTGGCCGAGCAGTTGTCGTCGAACCCCGCGCTGCGGTTCAACATTCGCAACCCGGCGCCTGCGGAGATGCTTGCACCCACGCTGCAGACCAGCCTCGCGCAGTCCGGCGTCACCTCGATCACGGTCGCGAACGCCGACGGAAAGGTGATCGCGGCAACCAATCCGACCCTGATCGGGACGAAGCTCACGCTCGGTGTCCCAGAGGTTGCGGACGGTCGAGGCTGGTCGGGGCAGCTGCGCGGCGACGGCGGGATGGAGCTGGTGGCCCAGGTTCCGGTGCTGAGCGAAGGCAGGGACAAGAACGGCAAGCTGGACGGGACGCTCGGCGACCACATCGGGACCGTGATGGTCGGTGAGCGGGCTCCGTCCGTACTGCAGCGGTTGCGCGGCGCGTCGTCGTACCTCGCGATCTATCTCGGAATCGCCTGTGTGCTGGGGCTGCTCGGGTCGTGGCTGCTCGCCCGGCGCATCAAACGGCAGACGCTCGGGCTCGAACCACGGGAGATCGCGGGACTGGCGGAGCATCGGGAAGCCATGCTGTACGGGCTTGCCGAGGGAGTCGTTGCCTTGGACCCGCATCTGCGCGTGACGCTGGTGAACGACGTCGGCCGGCGACTCCTCGATCTCCCTTCCGATGCGGTGGGAAAGTCCTTGCGGGAGCTGGGTGTCGAAGGACGGCTGCGAGAAGTGCTGGCCGGCGAGGACGAGGCGCGCGACGCGGTCGTCGTACGGCGTGGTCGGGTGCTCGTGATGAACCGGATGAGTGTCACCAAGGACGGGCGGTCGCTCGGATCCGTCACCACGCTGCGGGACCGGACCGAGCTGGCGCAGCTGGAGCGCGAATTGGGGTCGTTCCGTTCGTCCGCGGAGCTGCTGCGGGCGCAGACGCACGAGTTCGCGAACCAGCTGCACACGATCTCGGGGCTGATCCAGATCGGTGAGTACGACGAAGTGGTCACGTACGTCGGCGCGCTCAACCGCTATCGTGAATCGCTCGACCTGACCGTGACCAGGCGGGTCCACGACACCACGGTCGCCGCCCTCCTGATGGCGAAGTCGTCGCTCGCGGCCGAACGCCGCGTCGAGCTCCGGGTGTCCGAGCGGACCACGCTGCTGCGCCTCGATCCGGCGCTTTCCGCCGACATCGCGACCGTCCTCGGCAACTTGGTCGACAACGCCGTCGACGCGGCCGCGCTGTCCGGTACGCCGCTGTCGCCCGCATGGGTCGAGGTCGAGCTTCGGCAGGACGCGACGAGTGTGGAGATCGTGGTCCGCGACTCCGGGCCGGGAGTCGCACCCGAGCTGGCGCAGGAGGTGTTCGCGCACGGATTCACCACCAAGGCCGCGGCCGAGGGCGAACGCGGGATCGGCCTCGCGATGACCCGCCTGATCTGCCGGCGCCGCGGCGGCGAGGTGGCGGTCACCAACCTCGCCGAGGGTGGTGCGGCGTTCGTCGCGCGGATGTCCACCCAGCGCACGCCGGAGGGAGCCCGATGATCAAGGTGCTGGTCGTCGACGACGACTTCATGGTCGCCCGCATCCACCGCGGGTTCGTCGACCGCGTGGACGGCTTCGAGGTCGTCGGTACGGCGAACACCGGCGACCAGGCCGTGGCGGCGCTCGGTGAGCTTTCTCCTGACCTGGTTCTTCTGGACCTCTACCTCCCCGACATCTTCGGCCTCGATCTGATCGCCCGCCTGCGTGCCGTCCAGCCCGACGTCGACATCCTCGTGATCACCGCCGCCCGCGAGGCGGACGCGGTCCGCGGGGCTGTGCGGCAGGGTGTCGTGAACTACCTCCTGAAACCCTTCGGTTTCGAGGACCTCCGGGCGCGGCTCCGCGAGTACGCCCGCCGCCGCGCCAGCGTCCCCGACCAGGTCACCTCCCAAGCCGACGTCGACCGGGTCCTGGCGCCCGCCCGCCAGCTGGTCAACCGGCTCCCCAAAGGACTCAGCCAGGAAACCGCCGACCTCGTCACCGCCGCCCTCCGCGCCGCCCCCGACAACCTCTCCGCCGCCGAGTGCGCCGAGAAGGTCGGCATCTCCCGCGTCAGCGCCCGCCGCTACCTCGAGTTCTTCGCCGCCCAAGGCCAGGCCGAAGTATCCCTCCGCTACGGCACCACCGGCCGCCCCGAACGCCGCTACACCTGGCGAACCTGACCCCCACCCCACCCGCCCGCGCCCCGTACACCCACCCCACCCACCCCACCCGCCCCGTACACCCACCCCGTACACCACCCCGTACACCCACCCCCGGCCGCCCACGCCGCCCGGGCCGCGCCCCGCTCGGTCCCGCTCTTGGCCGACCCGCATTTGCTGGGTCAGCCACCGCATTTGATGGGTTGACCAGTCAAATGGGGGGTTCCACACCCTTAACCAGGGTGGTTAACCCCCCACTTGGCTGGTCAACCCATCAAATGCTGATGGGCTGGTCGTCGAGTCGTTGGCTCGATGGGTGCGGGAGCGGGCGGGGTGCGGTCAGCGGGAGGCGGCGGCGTACGGGCGGTCGAAGATCTCGCCGAGGGTCAGTCCTCGACCAGTTCGACGGATGCGGCGTGGCGTTCGGCCAGGGCGTGGTAGACGGCGGCGTTGTGGTCGACGAAGAGTTTTGCGGTGCCGTCGAGCGGGATGATCTTCTTCGCGGGGCTGCCCATCGCGACCGACTCCGGTGGGATGACCGCGCCGGGCGTGACCGTGGACCCAGCGGCGACCAGTGACCGTTTGCCGACCACCGCGCCGTCCAGCACGATCGCGCCGTTTCCGACCAGCGCCTGCTCGCCGATCGTGCAGTCGTGGACCAGGCACTGGTGACCGACCGTGGCGTTCGGCCCGATCTCGCAGCCATTGTGGCCGACGTGGATGACCGTGTTGTCCTGGATGTTCGCGCCGGCGCGGATCGTGATCGTGCCCAGATCGGCCCGGATCACCGCGCCGTACCAGATCGACACCCCGGCCTCGACCACCACGTCACCGACCAGCGTGGCGGTCGGCGCGATCCACGCGTCGGGATGGACGGTCGGACGCTTACCTTCGAACGAGTACAGCGGCATGCGCCACACCCTAATGCTCAGCTGATCGTGATCCCGCTGATCGGCGTACCGGGAGGCAGGTCGCGGATCTGGGTGTGGATCTGCCCGAGGATGTTGAGCGACACCACGAAGTCCAGGACCTCGACGTTGTCGAGCGTGAGTTCGCCGCCGAGCTGCGGCGGATGGGTGAACGAGTAGACCTGATCAGGACCCGGTACGACGCCCTGGTTCGCGGCGCCGAACACCAGGCCGGCCAGCAGGTACTGGTCCTGGCCGTCCTCCGTGTTCAGCGCGTCCCGCAGCTCGTCCGCGCTCGCCCAGGTGAGCTCAAGCGTCCCCTCGAGCGTGTCGAGCCACCAGAACCCGTCAGCCGCTTGGAAGAACACGTCCCCGAACGGCGACGTGAACACCGGCACCAACCCGTCGAGTTCGAGGAAGGTCCAGGATTCGAGCGCACGCGCGTACTGCTCGTCGGAGAACGACCGGGTCAGCTCCATGCCGTGAGCCTAGGCGCGAGCGGGGGCCACGTGTCCAACTAGGGTGAGCGGATGCTCAAACCAGTCGCCGGGTTCGCAGCGTTCGGACTGTTCTGGGGTGCGTGGGGAGCGATCCTGCCCGCGATCCGGGCCGGCGCCGGTGTGAACGACGGAGAGCTCGGTGTGGCGTTGCTGATGATCGGGCTCGGAGCGCTGGTGTCGATGCGGTTCACCGGCTACCTGATCGACCGGTACGGCGGCGTCGTGCTTCCCGTGGTGACCGTGTTGTTCGCGCTCTGCGGCGTACTGCCTGCCCTGGCCGGTTCGGTCGTCACGCTGAGCGCGGCGCTGTTGTTGCTCGGAGCAACTTCTGGTGCGACGGACGTGGCGATCAACACGACCGGATCCCACACCGAACACGAGACCGGACGGCCGGTGATGAACCTCGCCCACGGCATGTTCTCGGTCGCGGTCGTGGTGGCGAGTCTCGGTACGGCGGGACTTCGGGCGGCCGGTGTGAGGGCACTGCCGGTGCTGGCCGGTGTGGCGACTCTGATCGTGATCACGGCGGCTGCCGTCCTTGCGCCGGGAGCAACCAAGGTCACCGGGACCGCCAGGACGCACACCGGAAAGTCGAGAGCCAGGCTCGAACCGGTGCTCCTCGTGTTCGGCGTGCTGTGTGCACTGGCCTACCTGGTCGAGAACGCGTGGCAGAGCTGGAGCGCCGTACATCTCGACACCTCACTGAACGCCTCGGCCGGCCTCGCGTCCACTGCTCCCGCGGTCTTCGCTGCTGCGGCCGCCACCGGCCGCTTCGCAGGTAACGCTCTGCTCGCCCGGGTCCGCCCGGTGCGGCTCTTGGTCGTCGGCGGTGCCGTCGCAGCCGTCGGCTCACTCGTCGCGGCCACCGCGAACAATCCCTGGACGGCACTCATCGGGATCGGCGTCGCCGGCCTCGGTACGTCGGTCTGCGCGCCGACCGTCATCGGGATGGCGGGCGCCTGGGCGGGACCCGGGCGGCGCGCCGGAGCGATCTCCACGGTGACCACGATCGCCTACGTCGGGTTCCTGATCGGCCCGGCAGCGGTCGGCGCGGTCTCGTCCGCCTGGTCGCTGCCGGTCGCCCTGGGCGCGGTCGCCGTCATCGCGGTCGTCGTCGCCGGCCTCGCACCGGTCGCCGACCGTGTCGCCAGTCCCCGAGCGAGCCGCCAACTGGACTGAGTGCGGCCCCGTCGACGTACGTCGAAAGGGATGTGAAAGGCCCTACTGCAACGGTTACGGTGGCTGAACCGATCGAGGAGGGTGGCATGACGGAGATCGCGAAATCCGGGGCTGCGGTGATCAGCCGGGCGGACCGGCGGGACGACGGCGAGGAATGGACCGAGAACTACACCGAGCTGCCGGGTGGTGCCGGTGTCTCGCTGATTCTCGAGTCGACCACGCAGGAGGGCGTCGGTCCGCGGCTGCACCTGCATCCGTACGCCGAGACGTTCATCATCCGGCGGGGTTCGGCGACGTTCACGGTGGACACCGAGGAGATCGTCGGCAAGGCCGGCCAGATCCTGGTCGTCCCGGCCGAGACCCCGCACAAGTTCCGCACCGGCCCGGGCGGCTACGAAGCGGTGCACATCCACGCCAACCCAACCTTCGAAACCACCTGGCTGGAGTAGTTAGGCCCTACTCGGCCTTCGGGGGAGCGAACGCGGCCAGCAGGGTCGCGGTGATGTACGGCGCTGCCTGGTCGGACGTGATGCGCCCGGCCTGGATCTCGCTCGCGGCGCCGTGCATCACGTTGTGCATGACGCTGACCAGCCACGACGTCGGCAGGTCGGTACGGAAAACGTTTTCGGCACGGCCGCGTTCGAGCAGCCGTTCCACGCGCGCCATCGGATCGGCGTGCAGTTCTCGCACCCGTCCGGGCGGCAGCGCGTCCTGAGCCGCGAGCAGCAGCGCCCGGTACTGGTCGACCAGGTGCCAGCTCGACTCGATCAACCGGGTCAGCGCGTCGCGCGGATCACCGGTCAGATCGACCTGCCCGAGGGTCTCCTCGCCGGTCGCGATCGCCTGGACGAAGACGGCGTCGACCAGCTCGGCCCGGGAGGGGAAGTGGCCGTACAGGGTCACTCGCCCGACCCCGGCCGCCTTCGCGATCTCCGACGTACTCGCCGCCGGATCCCGGCCCAGACACTCGGCGGCGGCGGTCAGGATCGCCGCGATGCTCCGTTGCGCGTCCGCGCGCCGGGTGGTGACAGTCATCGGACCTCCATGATCTCGAACACCACTGTACGAATTCCTCTTGTCGAACACCAGTGTACGAGTTACGGTACCGACTGTAATCCGTACACACCTGTTCAAGTTAAGGACGAGATCATGACTCAACCCGACCCCCGGCGGTGGCGGCTGCTGGGGCTGCTTGCCGTCGCGCAGTTCATGCTGATCCTCGACGTCACCGTGGTGGCGATCGCGCTGCCGAACATCGAGACCGACCTGCACCTGCAGCGCGAGACGCTGACCTGGGTGGTGAGTGCGTACACGCTGATGTTCGGCGGCCTGATGCTGCTCGGCGGTCGCGCCGCCGACCTGTTCGGCTCGCGCCGCGTCCTACTGACCGGCCTGTTCGTGTTCACGCTGGCCTCGCTCGTCACCGGTCTCGCCAATGGGCCTGAGGTCCTGCTGGGCGGCCGCGTCGCGCAAGGCATCGGGGCCGCGATGCTCTCGCCGGCGGCGCTGTCCGTCGTCACCAAGACGTTCGACGGGGACGAGCGCAACAAGGCGCTCGGGATCTGGTCCGCGATGGGCGGTGGCGGCTCCGCGATCGGCGTACTGCTCGGTGGTCTGCTCACCGCGGGTCCCGGCTGGCAGTGGGTGTTCTACATCAACCTGCCGATCGGCCTGGTCGTGTTCGCGCTGCTGATCCGGATGCTTCCCGCCGACACGCCGAGCGAGCAGCCGGGGCGTCTCGACGTACCGGGTGCGCTGCTGGTGACCGCCGGCACGGGTACGGCGATCTACGCGCTGATCAACGCCGGCGATCGCGGCTGGCTCTCGCTCGCGACCCTCGGCACGCTGGCCGGGGCCCTCGTTCTGTACGGCGTCTTCGCCTGGGTCCAGCGCACCGTACGGTCGCCGCTGATGGACCTGCGGATCTTCACCCGCCGGCCCGTCACCGCCGGTATCTTCATGATCCTGGTCGCGACCGCCCTGATGATCTCGATGTTCTTCCTGGGCTCGTTCTACCTGCAGCATTTCAAGCAGTACGGCGCTCTGCGCACCGGACTGTTGTTCCTGCCGGTGGCGATCGCGGCGATCGTCGGCGCGCAGATTGCCGGGCATGTCGTCGGCCGGGTCGGCGCACGGCCGATCGCGATGGCCGGGTTCCTGATCACCGCGGCCGGCGTGGCTGTCCCCGCGATCTGGGAGGGTGCTGCCGTGGTCGTGATCGGGATGACCGTCGGGACGGTCGGGCTGGGCGCCGCGTTCGTGGCGTCGTCGACCACGACGTTCGCGCAGATCGACTACCGCGAAGCTGGTCTGGCGTCCGGGCTCCTCAGCACGTTCCACGAGTTCGGCGCCTCCCTCGGCGTCGCTGTGGTGTCGAGCATCGCGGCCGCGAGTCTTGCGGGGACCGTGTCGACAGGATTCACTCGTGGGTTCACCTTCGCCGCGGTCACCGCCGCGGTGGCGGCCGCCCTCGCGCTGGTCGTCGTACCGGCGTTCAAGCCTTCGACTGGAGAAGTACATGCCCACTGAGATTCGCCGCGCGGTGGTCGCGGACGCGGAGATCGTGCTGACGATGATGCGTGAGCTGGCCGACTACCAGGATCAGGGCGCCTACCTGACGGCGAGCGTCGAGGACTGGCAAGGGTTCCTCGGCCGCGAGGACGTGATCGTGCTGATCGCGGAGGTCGGCGGCGACGCGGCCGGGTACGTTTCCGCGCTGCGGCGACCGTATCTGTGGGTCGGCGGGGACCAACTGGCGTTGGACGACCTCTATGTTCGGGAGCATTTCCGCGACGCCGGCGTCGGACGGAAACTCATGCTGGAGCTGGCCCGGCACGCGTTGCCGGACCGGCTACCGATCGGCTGGGGTCTGCGTCTGGAGAACACGGCCGGATACCGCTTCTACGAACGCCTCGGCGCCAAGATGGTCACCAAGACCGCAGCCGGCTGGTCTCCCGAGGCGTACGAGCGTCAGCTGAGCGAGTAGGTGGCCGCGACCGGGAAGTGGTCGGACGCGAAGCTCACCGGAACCGACGCGGCGGTCGGCACCAGTTGCGCACTGTGCAGGTGGTAGTCGATCCGCTTCGTCGGCAACGGCACGGGGCTGGTGAGCCCGAGTCCGAGGCCCTTCTGCGGCCAGGTGTCCGTCCAGTTCGTCGTCAGAGTCTTCATTTCGGTCGACGTCGGTACGGCGTTCAGGTCGCCGACCAGGAGCGTCGCCTCGGGAGCGTCCTTCAGCAACGCGACGATCGCATTCACCTGATCGATGCGCTCGTCGTCATTGGTCGTCGTGAGGTGCGTGTCGGCGAAACGCAACGGCGTACCGTTCACGTCGATCAACGTCTCGAGCAGACCGCGCTGCTCACTGCCCGCATGCAGCGGCAGCAAGGTGTTGCGGGAGTCGACGATCGGGTACTTCGAGAGCACGAGCGTCCCGTACTGACGACGGGGCTTGCCGGGCTCGGCAGGATCCCAGTCCAGGTTGGCGGCGAAGACGTAGTTCATCTGCAACCGCGCCGCCAACCAGGCCGGCTGGTCCACCCAGTTGCTGCGGGCATCGAAGTACTTGTCGACCTCCTGCAGACCGACGACCGCGGCCCCGGCCGCCTCGATCGTCTTCGCGACCCGCTCGAGATCGAGCTTGCCGTCGACGCCCGCGCCGTGATGCATGTTGAACGTCAGGGCAGCAAACATTCCCGATCGCATACCCCAGTATCTCGGGGCGCCGGGATTATTTACATCGCTTCGGTTGCCAGGTCCTGCCAGGCTTCCCAGGTCTTCAGGCGGTCGGCGTACACCTGCTGGAGCATCGGGTAGCCCTGGGTTCCGAAGAAGATGCGGAGTGGTGGTGTGGGGGTGTCGGCGAGCTCGAGGATCGCGCGGCCGGCCGCGGCGGGGTCGCCGAAGTCGGCCGAGGCCACGTACGCGGACAGTGCGTCGCGCAGGTCGTCGTACAGCGGGTTCGGATCCGAGCGGACTCCGCCGGTGACGCCATCGGTCGCGTAACCGCCAGGCGCGACCACCGTGACCTTGATGCCGAAGCCCGCGACCTCTTGGGCGAGCGTGTGCTTGTTCGACGGCCGCGAACACAGCTGCCTTGTCGGTGACGTCGAGGGTGAGTGGGAGTACCGCGTCGCCGTACGTCGCGGTCAACTCGGTGACATTGCTCCGCGGTCCGTCGCGGCCACCCGGTCCCCACGGGACAGGGCGGCCTCGACACAGTGCTTGATGGTGCCCTCGCTTCGCTCGGTCACGTCCGGCCGAGGCCGCGAGAGGAGCCGGTGACGAACCAGACCTTGCTCATGGCTTGACGTTGTGGTTGCCAGCGAAAACGTTTTCTGGATCGTATTCGCGCTTCACCGCCGCGAGCCGCTCGTAGGTCTCGGCGGGGTAGACCGCGGCGACATCAGCGTCTTCGGCCTCGGACAGGAAGTTCGCGTACGCGCCGCTGACCTGCGGGCTCAGGCGATCCCACAGTTGCTGCCGCGCCGGACGCGTCGCCTCGATCACCGGCGGCGGACCGACGGTCATGGTGACGAACATCAGCTCCGCCTGGCGGTGCGCGTACGCCGTCGCGTCGTCGGCGACCTGCGCCACGGCCCCGCCGACGCTGCGGACTGCGATGACCGGAGAGCCCTGCGAGGTGCCGGCCTCGGCGAGGATCCGCAGTACCTCGGGCACGGAATCCTTGTCGACAAAGGCACTCCGGGTGGCGAACTGGATGCCGGGCGGCGGTACGACGCCGTCCACGAGCACCTCGGCGTACGGCGTCAGCGTGACATCGTCGGCGATCACGGTGCCGAGTGCGCGGATCGGATCGATCGCCTGCGCGGCGAGTTCGGCATCGTCGCCGTCGTACGCGACCTGGATCTCCAGCGGCGCCTCGGGACCGCCGAGGAACGGGTTCGCGAACGACGCGATCGAGGTCAGCTCCACGGGCGCGGTGCGCAGGTACTCCGCCCAGCGGGGCAGCACCTCGGCGATCTCGTTCGGGGGAAAGACGATCTTGCCGAAGTGGATGTCGGTCGTCGGGTGCGCCGCGAACTCGAACGCGGTCACGATCCCGAAGTTCCCGCCGCCACCGCGGATCGCCCAGAACAGCTCCTGGTTCTCGTCGGCCGACGCCCGTACGACGTCACCCGCGGCGGTCACGAGCTCCGCGGCGACCAGGCTGTCCAGCGCGAGACCGTACTTGCGGACCTTCCACCCGATGCCGCCGGTCAGCGTCAACCCGCCGACCCCGACGCTCTTGGTGTCACCCGACGAGATCGCCAGCCCGTGCGGCGCCAGCGCGGCCGCGACCTGCCCCCAGGTGGCGCCGCCACCGATCCGGACGACGTACTTGTCCTTGTCCACGACCTCGATGCCCGCCAGGTTGACGAGATCGATCACCACCCCGCCGTCGTTCGTCCCGAATCCTGGGAACGCGTGTCCACCGCCGCGCACCGCGAGCGGCAGCCCGCTGCCCGCGGCGTACCGGACGGCCTTCTGGACGTCCTCGACGGTCGTCGGCCTGAGGACGTACGCCGGACTGCCCCCGACCAGCACGGTCTTGCTCGCGGCGTCGTACCCGGGGTCCTCCGGCCCGACGATCTCTCCAGCGAATCCTTCGACTATTGCGCTCATGACGTTCCTTTGCGTTTGCCCTCATCGAACAAACACCTGACGCCCGCCGAGCGCCCGATGTGACGTGAGCAAGCCCACATCACAAAACGCGGGGCTACTTCGTCTGTTCTCGGCTGTGGTGTCGATTCCGCGGTGGTCCGGTCGACGCAGTGGTGACGGTTCACCTCTGTGAAAGGACTTTCGACATGAGTACTGTGACGCTCCCGGCCGCCCGTATCTCCCCTCGCGCCATGCTGACCGGCGGAGTTGTCGCCGGGCCGCTGTACGTCGCGGTGTGGCTGACCCAGGCGTTCACCCGCGACGGTTTCGACATCACCCGCCACCCCGCCAGCCTGCTCGCGAACGGTGGGCCGGGGTGGATCCAGACGGCGAACTTCATCGTCAGCGGCCTCCTGACAATCGCCGGCGCTGTCGGCCTCCGCCAGACGCTGCGGGCCGGTGGTTCGTCCGTGCGCGGGCGGGTGTGGGGTCCCCGGCTCGTCGGCGCCTACGGTTTCGGTCTGCTACTCGCGGCCGCGTTCCCCGCAGATCCTGCGGCCGGGTTCCCGGTCGGCACGCCGGCCGACTACGCCGAGATCAGCACCCGGGGCATGGGTCACTTCGTGGCCGGCACCATCGGGTTCTCCGGCCTGATCGCCGCGTGCCTGGTGTTCGGCGCGCACTACCGCGCGATCGGCCGCCGTACCCTCGCCCGCTTCTCGGTGGTGACCGGCATCCTGTTCTTCGCCGCGTTCGCAGGTCTCAGCGCCGGCGCCGGCAGCCGCCCTACCATCATCGCCTTCGACCTCGCGGTGATCCTCGGCTGGACCTGGATCACCACCGTCTGCCGCGACAAGCGCTAGAGCATGTCTCCCAACCCCACGCCTGACGCATGCGGATCGTCACCAGCCCGCGCCGCCACCCACCCGGGGTTGGCGGTGGACAGATGACGGGTGGTGGGAGGGTGGGGTGATGATCTATCGGTTCTCGGTGGGGCGGTTGGAGTGTGTGGTGGTGAGCGACGGCCAGCCGGGGCCGCCGTTCGAGCCGCGGCTGGAGGATTTCTTCACACCTGAGTCGGGTGTGCCGGACGACGTACTGCGGGACTCGTGCCAGGGGCGTTCGACGCTGACCTGCGGGTACAACTGCCTGTTCGTGAGCACCCCGGACGGGACAGCGGTGATCGACACGGGGCTGGGGGCGAGCTTCCTCGGGTACGGCGAGTACATCGAGCCGCTCGTCGGACAGTTGGACAGCGGAATGAGCAGCGCCGGACTGTCGCAGTCGGAGTTGGCTGCGGTCGTGTTCACGCATCTCCACCAGGATCATGCGCGCGGAGCCATCTGGTCGGGCGAGCTGACCTTCCCCGCGGCGACCGCGTTCGCGCATGCGTCGGAGGTCGCGTTCTGGTCAGGCTCCGTCGACCTTCCGTCGGCGCAGCCGCACCTCGAGGCTGCTCGAGAAACCATCCGCATGTTCGGCGAGAAGCTGCGGCCGTTCGAGTACGACGCCGAGATCCTGCCAGGCGTACACACGCTCTCCGCCCCCGGCCACACACCCGGCCACTCCGCCATCCTCCTGCAGTCCCAAGGCGAACGCCTGCTCTGCGTGGGCGACACCTTCTACGACCCGCTCCAACTCATCAACCCGGCCTGGGCCACCCCGTGGGACCTGGACGCACCGGCGTCCATCACTACCCGCCGCCAACTCCTGTCCCGCGCCGCCGACGAACACCTCCTGATCCACGCCTACCACCTCCCGTTCCCAGGCCTCGGCCACGTCCAACGCAACGGCCCCACCTACAGCTGGCACCCCCTCGACGTACCGAACAACGGGTAGTGCTCCAGCGCGGCCCCCCACGCCCGCCGTCCTGACGACTGGCCAGCGTTCCAGAGGTGGACCACTACCCGTCCTTCGGTACGCCCCTCGCCCACCTTCCGCGGCTACCGCACCGCGTCCTCAGCACACCGCCCCGCCCGCACGCTGTGTGGTGTCGCGGTGGTGGGTTAGGGGAGGCAGGTGCGGAGGGCGGTGATCAGGTGGGCGGCTCGGGGGTCGCCGTGGCCGAGCATGCGGTTGGCGGTGTAGGCGAATGCGACGCCGTACTCGTCGTCGCCGAAGGCGAACTGACCGCCGGCGCCGTCGTTGCCGAAGCTGCGTGGGCCCAGCGTCGGCCGGAAGGGGGAGTCCAGCAGGAACCCGGACCCCCAGCGAGCGCCGGCATCAAACCCCAGGAACCCCGCACCGGAAGAGACCTCACGCACCGCATCGCCGACCGTGTCAGGAGTCAGCAACCGCGGCGAGTCGTCGATCCCGGTGACTGCGGCGGCGTACACCCCAGCCAGCCCACTAGCGGACGCAACCGCGCCCGCCCCGGGCAACTCCATCGCGTGCAAATCGGGGTCGTTCCAGCCATGAGGTACGTCGAGGCCGGGGAACTCGAGCGCCCCGTTCATCGTCACGATGCGCATCAACAGATGCTCGGGATCCAACCCCGGCGGCCGCCCCTCGGCCTCCTCCAACCGTGCGACCGTCGACACCTCCGCTGCAGCCAGCCCGATCCACGCCCGGAGCCCGAGTGGATCGCCGATGACAGTGCGGAAGTACGCCCCGGGCAGTTGCCCCGTGATCCGCCGTACCACTTCACCGAGGACGAAGCCGAACACATGCCCGTGATACTCGTACGCCGTCCCCGGTTCCCACAAAGGCTTCTGCTCTTCAACAGCCGCGATTACCGGTGTCCACGCCGCGATCTCGTCGAACGTCAACGTCTTGTCCAGCACCGGAATCCCCGCACGGTGCCCGAGCATCATCCGGCACGTGATCGCGTCCTTGCCCGCAGCAACGAACTCCGGCCAGTACGCACCGATCGGTGCGTCCAGGTCGAGCCGCCCTTCCTGTGCCAGCAGATGTACGACGACACTCACCAGCCCCTTGGCACAGGAGAACACCGGTACGACGGTCTCCCGCTTCCACGGCCGCCCCGGCGCTGCATCGCCGTCCCAGAGCTCGACCACCTGTCGCCCGCCGGCGTACACGCTGACCGCCGCACCCAACTCCGGAAACAACGAGAAGTTCTCCGCGAAGGCATCCGCAACCGCCCCGAACCCCTCGTCCACCCAACCTGAACTCATGGGCAGGACGATAGGTCCGAGGCGACTCTGCGGGCGATCGAATTACGGAAAGGTCCACTTCTGGTTGAGGCCGTTGTTGCAGGTGTAGAGGATGAGTTTGGTGCCGTTCGCTGAGGAGGCGCCGGCGGCGTCGAGACAGAGGGGTACGGCGGCGTTGACGAGGGCCCCGTTCGGTTGGGGGATCCAACGTTGACCGGGGGAGTTGTCACAGGTCCACAGCACGGCAGGGGTCTTGAGGGCGGTGCCGCGCGCGGAGAGGCACTTGCCCATCGTGCGCACGGTTCCGTCCTCTGTGGACGGCGTCCACTGCTGGTTGATTGCGCCCTTGCACGTGTAGAGCGTGGTCGGCGTACCGTCCACGGTCGAGGCCTGGTAGACGTCGATGCACTGGCCCGCGATCCCGGTGGCCGGCCCGGTGTCCTGGTACACCCCGAACTCCCAGAACGAGTAGTAGCTTCCGGCCACGGCTCGCTGCGTCGCGACCATCCGGACGTACCGCGCGTAGTTCGGTGTGAACGTGACGACGTCCGTCCCGCCGTCCCCGCTCACCGTCGACGCCACAGTCCTCCAGGTGCGCCCGCTCGCCAACACCTGGATCTGGTAGGACTTCGCGTACGCCGTCGACAACCAGTTCATCATCACCCGGTTGACCACCTGGACGGACCCGAGATCGACCTGGAACCACTGCGGATCCGTGCGCGCACTCGACCATGCGGTGCTCATCGAACCGTCCACGGCCTTCGACGCCTCGCGCCCGGCAAGGTAGGTGCTAGAGGCAACCGCAGGACGACCGCGGGCAAGGTTCCGCTTCGTAGCAAAGGCGGCTGTGTACGTCGTCGGTGTCGCCGGTGCAACCAGATTGTGGTCACGCGCCCCACCGTCCGACCACAACCCGAACCGGTAGAGCTGGTTGGCCACGTTCTGCACCGGATCCGTCGCCACCGAAACACTCGATCCGACGATCGTCGTGACCGGGAGCGGACTCTTCCCGCTCTTGGCGAGGACCGTCACCGGCAACCCGGTCGGTGTGGTCGCGAACGTCGTACCGACCGTCTTCGGATCGAGCCGCACGCTCTTCACGTCTGTCAGCCCTTGAGCGTCCCGCGCCGTCAGCTTCAGCTCGAGGTAGGACGGATACTCGTGATCCGGCGCCGTGAACGAGCTGGTCGCCCCGGTCACTGTTGTGATCGTATGCGTGTGGCAGTCACTCGGGCAGTGATGCATGATCAGCGACCACGTCAACGCGGACCCGGGCAACGTCCCCTGCTCTGGGTCGGTCGCCGAACCCGAGAAGTTGATGGTGTCGCCAACCTTCCACGTGGTTGCCGGACCGGGAGAGGTGATCGTCGCGGTGGGTGCGGTGTTCGCGACGTTGATCTGGGTGCTCGTCGTACTGCTCGCTGTCCCGTCGGACACCCGCAGTCGCACAGACACCGTGTCGCTGACCGTGTACGTGTGCTGCACAACGGCGGCCGTCGAGTCGTCGTACGCCCCGTCGCCGTCGAGGTCCCACGCGTACGTGAGCGGATCGCCGTCGGCGTCGTCGGACGCGGTCCCGTCGAACGTCACCGTCAACGGCGTCGGCCCGCTCGACGGGTCGGCGTGGATCACGGCGGTCGGCGGATTGTTCGTGCCGTTGTAGACGTAGCGGAGGATCCGGCCGTTGTCGTAGTCGACCGTGAAGAGGTCGCCGCCGGGGCCCGTCTGCAGGCGAGTGGCGCCGTACCCGGAGGCGAAGAGCTGGATCTTCGCCGGATCCGGAAGGCCGTTGCTCCCCGGCATCATCGCCCACACGCACCTGCGGCTGTAGTCGGTGAAGAACAGCGAGCCGTCGTATGCCGCCGGGTAGTTCCCGCCCTTGTAGAACGAGAGCCCGGAGATGGACGAACTGCCGGTGGAGCACGTCCCGGCGACCTGCTCCGTGTGCTTGTAGGTGTAGTACGGCGACGCGACCGCGGACGAGCCTGCCGCGTACAGGTTCTCGCAGATGTTGACGTTCGCGCCGTCGTACCCGGGCTGGCGGCCGGTGCCTTCGTAGCACGGCCAGCCGAAGTTCGTGACGCCCGCCGTCGGGGCGACGACGCGGTCGATCTCTTCCCAGCTCTGGTACCCGACGTCACCGATCCACAGCTCGCTCGTCCCCGGCCGGAACGTGAACCGCATCGGGTTGCGCAGACCTTCCGCGACGATCCGGCGGGCGTTCAGATCGGGGCTGCTGATCAACGGGTTGTTCGGCGCGGCCTGGCCGGTGTCGGGGTCGATGCGGATGATCGAGCCGTCCAGACCGGTCGGATCGCCTGTGGTCCGTAGGTCCTGCGCACGCAGCGCGCCGCCTTCGGCAGTCGGCGGAGTGAGCGTCGCACCGACCGGAGCCGGCCCGTCGCCACACGGGTTGTCGGGCGTCAGGTCGGAAGCGGGGAAGCTGTCCTGCCCGTAGTCGATGTAGTTGAAGCTCCCGCCGTCACCACCGCCGGCGTACAGGAAGCCGTCCGGGCCGAACTCGATCGAGCCGATCGAGTGGCTCGGGTAGACCTGGCACCAGTCCTCGACGAGCACCTGCTCGGCGCCGTTCGCGTTGAGTACCGAAAGTCGCGCGCTGGCCTGGCAGCCGTCACCGGTCGGACCGGGCGGCGACGGACACGGGTCGGCGTCGGTGCCCGGCGTACCCCACTTCGGCGTCGGCCCGCCGATCAGCCCGTCGTGCGTGTACAGCACGTAGATCCGTGGATCTGCAGGGAAATCGGGATGCAGCGCCAGTCCGAGAAGGCCGCGGTCCCAGTAGTTGTAGACCTCGGTCCGCAAGTCGGCGTACACGCTGGGCGTCGGATCGTCGAGCGAGTCGAAGACCTTGATCAGGCCGCTCTTCTCGGCGACGAACACCCGGCCGTCCGGCGAGAACGCGACGTTCGTCGGACTGGTCAGTCCGCTGAACGCCACTTGCTCACTGAAACCGGTGGGCGTGACAGCAGCCTGTGCCGGACCGATCGTGACGAACGGCAACAGCAGTACGACGCACAGTGCGGGCAGCGCAGAGCGCAGCCAACGGGCAGAAATCCTCACGAAGCCCCCAGGACCAAGGTCCGGTGCCCGACCCCTCACAACCCCCTGCGGGCACTCGGATCGCGCCAGCATGACCGCCGCTCCTGGCACGCGCAAGCCCCGGCCTGTATTCGTTTCAAACAATCCACCGGACGGTCACTCGGCCGGTCTGATCGGGCACACTGGGCTGATGATCCGTAGCATCCGGGAGTTGCCGGCCGGGCCGGGTGTCTATCGGTTCCGCGATGACACCGGGAAGATTCTGTACATCGGCCGCGCCCGAAATCTGCGGCGGCGCGTGCAGTCGTACTGGGTGAATCTCGGCGACCGGCCGCATCTGCAGGCGATGGTACGGCGGATCGCCCGGGTGGAAGGTGTTTGGTGCGATTCCGAACACGAAGCGGCGTGGCTCGAACGCAATCTGCTCGAACACTCCAAGCCGCGCTGGAACCGTACCGAGGGCGGCGCGGAGGTCGTCGGCTACATCCGGCTCGCCGACGGATCCAAGCCAGGCTTGCGTTTCGAGCACATGGTCAGCGGTAGCGGGCCGCATTTCGGGCCGTACCTCGGTGGGTTGCGGATCCGGCAGGCGATCTCGGGGCTGCATCGGGTGCTGCCGTTGCAGTACACCGTGGCGGGTGACGGTTCGGCGGAGGAGTTCGGTCGGTTGTTCGGCATCGGGCCCGCGGATCGGGAAGCGTTGGCGCGTACGGCGATCGCCGTACTTCTGAAGGAACCAACCGCGGTCGAGGCGTTACGGAGCGAGCTGGTACGACGACGTGACCGGGCTGCGGGTGAATTGCGGTACGAGTTCGCGGCGAAGGTGCAGGGGGAACTCGAGGCGCTCGAGTGGATCTGTTCCGAGCAGAAGGTTGCCTGGATGGAGCCGCGGGACGCGGACGTGTACGGGTGGGCGGACGGCGTACTCGTGCGGTTCGAGCTGAGGAGCGGGCGGATGTGCACCTGGACGCAGCGCGCGGTGGGCGAGGCGACAGCGCGAGAGCGAGTGGCGGCGACGCCTGCGTTGTGGCAGCCGTTCGCCCGGCGCAACGCCGAGCTCGCCGCACGACTGCTCAAGGTGACTTCCTGATTACCTAGCATGGTGTCCCATGACGCAGCCGCCTGGTCCGCAAGGTCAGCCTTATCCGCCGGGGCCACCGCCGTACGCGCCGATTCCCCCCAAGCGATCGAAGGGGCCGCTGCTCATCGTCGGCGGTCTTGTCCTGTTTCTCGTCGTACTGATCGTCACCGGCCTCGTCCTGTTCGTGAACCGCGGCGAAGACAAACCGGTCAGCCACGAGTCCACTCCGCCGGCCCGGACCAAACCGTCCGATCCGAAGGCGGTCGAGTTCCGCCGTGTGCTCAGCTCGAAGCCCGGCCACTGCGCGACCCCGTCGCCGGCCGGTACGGCGTGTGACGACCAGGGCAACGTCTACACGCTGGGCAAGGTCGAGCTCGACGGCAGCAACGTGTCCGAGGTGAAGGCCGGATTCGACCCGGCGCAGGGCACCTCCTGGTACGTGAACCTCACCCTCGATCCGGAAGGCACCAAGCTCTTCGGTGAACTGACCGCCAGCATCGCCAAGCAGGAGCCTCCGGCCAATCTGCTGGCGATCGTCGTCCACGGCGAGGTGGCCGCGGCGCCGGCCGTGCAGTCCGCGATCACCGGCGGCGAGGTCCAGATCTCCGGCGGCTACACCCGCGACACCGCCGAAGCCCTTGCCAAGAAGATCACTGGCTAGCCTCAGCGGTTGGTGACTTCGAAGGCGACCACTGCCGCGGCGACGGCGACGTTCAGCGACTCGACGCCGGAGTGCAGCGGGATCTGCAGGTCGGAGTCGGTCGCGACCGTGATCCCGTTGGTCTCGCCGCCGAGCACGTACACCGCGCGCGGTGCGAGCTCGGTCTTGAACAGCGAGTCCTGCGAGCGCGCCGCCAACCCGTACACGTGGTACCCGGCGGTCCGCAGTACGTCGACCGCTGCCTTCGCCGTCGACGTGTTCACGATCGGCGCCTGGAACGCGACGCCCGCCGACGCCTTGATCACGAGCGGCCCGACGTGCGGCGTACCGGCCCGGGGGAGGATCACACCGTCGAACCCGGCGCCGGTCGCGGTCCGCAGAATCATTCCGACGTTTCCGGGATTGGTCACCCCGTCGAGCAGGAAAACGTTGGTCGGCCGTTTTCCGCGGGCCCGCACGAACTCCTCCAGCGGCGTCATCCGGGGCGCGTCCACGTCCGCGACCACGCCCTGGTCGTGCTTACCGTTCCCGGCCAGCCACTTCACCCGGCTGGCGGTCGCCCGCTCGACCGGCGTCCCGTACCGCTCCGCCGCGCGCAGGATCTCCTGCATCGAGTTGCCGGTCGCGTTGTCGGCGAGCACGACCTTCGCCACCGACAGGCTCGGATCGTGCAGCGCCTCCAGCACAGGCTTGCGCCCGTAGACCGTGATCCACTTGTCGCGGGGCGATTTCTTCGAATCCACCCGCCTACCGTAGCGCCGGGTTCGTCGCCTTACCGTCCAGCCAGAGCATGTTGCTCGGGTCCGAGTGCGTGCCCGTGGTGCCGACGTGCTTGTCGCCGATCTGCGCGCCGTTCTTGATCACGTGCACCAGCGCCATCCCGTGGCCGCGGCCGAGCTCGTAGTCCGCCTTCAGCCAGTCGAGGATCGTGCCGGCCTTCACGTCCGCGGCGCCGTACCCGCGCTGATGAGCCTCGTCGACCAGCTCCCGCGGGGTCTTTCCGGTCTTTTCCTCGATCTTGTCCAAGTACGCCTGGAACGACATCGTTTTCCTCCTCGGGTGGTGGTCGTACACCCCTGCGTCGGGCGAACACCGCGGAAATCGACACCAACAATCAGGAAACTTTCCGCAACACCGCGAGCACAGAGTCCGCCGAGAGGTCGATGTCGGCCGGCCCGGTGGTCCAGTTGGAGACCGAGATGCGCATCGCGGCCCGGCCCTGCCAGGTGGTGCCCGACATCCAGCAGGTGCCCTCGTCCTGGACCTCGGAGACCACCCGCCGGGTGACCGCGTCGTCGTCCCCGAAGCGGACCAGGACCTGGTTGAGGACCACGTCGTTCAGCACCTGCACGTCGTTGGCCGCGAGGATGCCCGCGAACCGCTGCGCCATCGCGTGGCAGCGGTCGACGATCTCGGCAATCCCGGTGCGACCGAGCGCCCGAATCGCGGCGTACACCGGGATGCCCCGAGCTCGTCGCGAGAACTCCGGGTTGAAGTCGAGCGAGTCGCGTTCGCCGTCCTCGTCCTGGATCAGGTAGGCGGCGCGGATCGACATCGCCGCGCGATGGGCGTCGGGGTGCGCGCACAGGACGAGGCCGGAGTCGTACGGCACGTTGAGCCACTTGTGCGCGTCGCTCGCCCACGAGTCGGCCAGTTCGATCCCGTCGACGAGCACGCGCAGTTGCGAGCTGACCGCCGCCCAGAGGCCGAAGGCGCCATCGACGTGCACCCAGGCCTGGTGTGCGTGCGCCAGGTCGCAGACCTCGGTGATTGGGTCAGATGCCCCTGTGTTCACGTTGCCGACCTGCGCACAGACAATCTGTGGGCCATCGTCGTTCAGCGCGTTGGCGAGGGCGTCTGGGCGCATCCGGCCTTGGCTGTCGACCGCGATCGGCACGATGCAGCTCGTCCCCAGCCCCAGGAAGCGCAGCGCCCGGTCGATCGTGTCGTGCCGCTCCGCCCCGGCCAGCACGCGGATCGGGGGAGCGCCGATCAGGCCGTCGCGTTCGACGTCCCACCCGGCTCGCCGCAGTACCTCGTGCCGCGCGGCCGCCAACCCGGTGAAGTTCGCCATCTGCGCGCCGGTCACGAAACCCACCGACGTACCGCGCGGCAGCCCGAAGAGCTCGACCAGCCAGCCCGCGGTGATGTCCTCGACCACGGCGGCCGCCGGTGATGCGGCGTACAGACCGGCGTTCTGGTCCCACGTCGTCGTGAGCCAGTCCGCGGCGAGCGACGCCGGCGTGGCACCGCCGAACACGAATCCGAAGAACCGGCCGCTCCCGCTCGGCAGCAGCCCGTGCTCGACCCCCTCCGCGAGCCGCGCGACCACTTCCCGCGGATCCGTCGGCCCACTCGGCAGCGGTCCACCGAGCGTCTCGTGAAGCTCCTCGGCACTCACCCGAGGACCGACCCGCCGCTCCGGAAGCCCCTCCAGGTACGCCGTCGCGCGGTCATATGCCTCTTTGAGCGGCCCCTCCCAATCAACCATGCCTCTTTTCTACGCCTAGGGGCCGTAAAGTGCGCCCATGCAAATCCGGAGCCGATGGTCGGCGATCGTCGGCTACTCCCTGGTCGGCGCGGCGACCCAGCTGGTCTGGCTGAACTTCGCGGGCGTCACCACCGTCGCCGCCTCCCGGTACGGCGTGTCCGAGAGCGCGATCGGTTGGCTCGCCCAGGTCTTCCCGCTGCTGTACGTCGTACTCGCGATCCCATGCGGTCTCGCCCTGGACCGCTGGTTCCGGGGCGGGCTGCTCGCAGGCGCCGTACTGACTGCTGTCGGCGCCGTGGCGCGGCTGATCGGTGCTGACTTCGGCTGGCTGCTCGCGGGTCAGATCCTCGCGTCGATCGCGCAGCCGCTGGTCCTGAACGCCGTCACCGGCATCACCGGCCGGTACCTGGAGGAGAAGGACCGGCCCACCGGTATCGCGATCGGCACCGCCAGCATCTTCGCCGGCATGGTGATCGCCTTCCTGCTCTCCGCTGTCTTCACGACGTCCTCGTCCATCCCCGCCATGCTGACCGTCAGCGCCATCTTCTGCGTCCTGGCGGCGATCGTCCTGGCGGCTGCCCTCCGCGGCCCCGTCGAATCCCACACCACCGCAGCTCGACGCCCCGACCGTGGTGCGTTGGCGGCCGCCTGGGGCGACCCATTGATCCGCCGCCTGTGCGTGCTCGCGATCTTCCCGTTCGGCGTTTTCGTTGCCATGAGCACCTTCGCGCAGGCGCTCCTCGAACCAGCCGGTGTCAGCGGCGGCACCGCAAGCACGATCCTCCTGCTGCAGGTCATCGCCGGCGTCGTCGGCAGCGCCACCATCCCGATCCTCGTCGTACGCCGCCGCGCAGAATCCGGCCTCCTCGTCGTCAGCCTCGCCGTCACCGCCGCAGCCTGCGTACTACTCGCCCTCGCCCCAGGGGCAGTCACTGGCTTCGTGGCGATCACCGTGATCGGCCTGCTCCTTCTCCCGGCGTTGCCGATCGTGCTCGAGCTCGTCGAGCGCCGTACCGGAGAAGCCGAAGGGACCGCCGCCGGACTGATCTGGATGGCCGGCAATCTCGGCGGCCTGGTCGTCGCGGTCGTTGTCGGCCTGCTGGTCGATCACCCGTTGGCGGCGTTCCTGGTGATGGCTGTGATCGCGCTCATCGCCGTACCGGGCGCTCGCGCTCTTCGTCGCCCGATCGCCGAACTCCGATCGCAGTCGCAACCGTAGCGATCAACCCGCCGGCGCCGGCGACGACAAACGTCGTACGGGCGTCTGTGTGCTGGAGGAGCAGCCCGCCGCACACGTACGAGATTCCGGCCGCGAGACCGATCGCGCCGTACAGATTGCCGAAGACACGGCTGCGCAGGTGCGGCGGTACGATGCGTTGCAGGTGGGTGTTGACGCCGACGTCGACGCCCGCGATCCCGAGGCCGCGAATCACCTGCAGCGCGAGCGCCGCCCAGATCGCCCAGGCCAGCCCGGTGACCAGGTTGCCGAGGCTGCTGACGGCGAACCCGAGGAGTATGAGGGCCGGCATCTTCAGGCGGCCCGCGTACCGCGCCAGGATCGCGAATCCGACGATCAGCCCGATGCCCACCCCGGCGTACAACGTCGCCGACGCCGAATCGCTCCCGTGCAACTCGTCCTTCGCGAGGAACACCATCGCTACGTCGTCCACCCCGTTGAACGCGACCGTGGCGAAGAACCCGATCCCGATGACGCGGATCTGAGCTGTTGTGAGGATGTAGCCCAGCCCGTCACGCGCGTCCTTGAACACACTGTTCAGAGTCGGCTCGGACGGTGGGATCTTCGGCAGCCTGGCGAGCAGGCCCGCCGAAATGAAGAATGTCGCCGCGTCGATCAGCAGGATGCCGCGTACGTCGGTGAGCAGGAACAACCCCGCCGCGATGATCGGACCGACCGCCTCCAGCCCGTTCGTCCCTGCGCCGAGCGCCGAGTTGGCCGCCTCGAGCTGCTCGTCCCGCACCAACGCCGGCATCGCACTCCGCGAAGCCGCCTGAAACACCTGCGCCGTGACGCTCCTGACCGCCACCATCACCAGCAGCACCGTGAGCGGCGGCAGGACGAGGGCCATTGCGACCGTCAGCACGCCCTGGACGACGTCGCAAGCCACCATCACCCGCTTTAGATCGAACCGATCGCCCACCACCCCCGCGAACGCCCCGAACAACCCCGGCACAAAGTCCCCCGCCAACAGGAGAAGCGCCACCGCGATCGCGGCCCCCGTCGACGCCTGCACATACAACAGCAACGCGACAAGCCCCAGCGAGTCCCCCAAGAAGGACACCGCGCGAGCCCGCCACAACGCCCGAAACGCCCCCGACCCCCGCAGCACTCCCCACACAATCCTCTAGTATGTATCCGCACACCGGCCGGTGTGGCGCAACTGGCAGCGCACCGCTCTTGTAAAGCGGGGGTTAGGGGTTCGAGTCCCCTCACCGGCTCTCTGACTGGGAAGATAAGTGGTCGCTTATTTCTCTGGCTGACCACCGACCCCACGCTGCACCGCTCGATCGGCTCCTTCATCCGCTGGATGGTCACTCGGCGGCTGACCGGCCAGCTCACCATCCTCACCAGACGGCCCGGTTTACCGTCCCCGTTCCTCGGTGACTAGGAGCACTACGACCAGCTGAAACGATGCCTCAACGATCAAGAACTTCCACTCGAAGTACCGATCACCGGCGCACTGATCGGGCTCTACGCCATTCCCATCTCCCGCCTCGTCGAGCTGACCACCGACCGCTTCCACCGTGACGGAGGAAGCTCCTACCTCACCATCGAACGCAATCCCGTCCTGCTGCCGCCTAAGCTCGCACACCGCCATGCTCGACGCAGCGACCGAGCTCCCGCCCGTCGTGATCAGCGACCTGTTCGGAATCTCACCCAGGACCGCCTACGACTGGGCCCGCTACGCACAAGACAGCTGGGCCGACGACCTTGTCGCCTGCCAGGACACTGAATAGCCAGCATTCACCAGAGGTTTGGCCGGCTGTGGACTGGCCGAGCTCGGCTCCCGACTTCCCCGAAATTGGCATGAACGGATGACGGGGAAGCACGCGATTGCTTAGTCCTAATTGGCTGGCGCCGCTCGCATCTTGGTTTGTAGGGTGTTCGTTCCGCTGCGCGGTCCACAGACCTTGCGAAAGGCGTCGACGTGAACGACGGCAGGCTTGGCAACATCGAGGCCATCGTCCCGGCGTCCCTGGCGGACCGGATCCGCTCGTATCACTCCGCCGGCTCAGCATGGCTGCAGGATCTGCCGGACCTGATCGCAAGCTGTGTGACCCAGTGGGATCTCACGTTGCTGCCAGCGTTCGAGCCGGGTGGCGATTCGAGCTGGACGGCGCCGGTGAAGCGGAGTGGCGGAGACCTGGCGGTACTCCAAATTACGGTTCCGCTGCCGGTCCACCACGATCACATCCTTGCCCTGCAGGCATGGTCAGGGCGAGGCGCGGTGCGGCTTTTCGCCCACAACCCAGCGATCCGGGCCACCTTGATGGAGTGCTGCGTCCCGGGTATCGACGCAGCGGATCTGTCGCCGGACGAGGCCGATGACGTCGCCGTCAAGGTCCTATCGCAACTGTGGGCGGTCACTCCTCCGGCTTCGGGGCTTGAACCCCTCACCGCGGCCGCCGTGCAGCGTGCGCGAGTCATGGAAGCTCGTGCCGACCAGTTTGGTGACGTTGTTGATCCAGGGCCGTTCCGCGAAGCAGCCCAGATGTTCACCTCGCTGCCTGCATCATCGGCTCGTACTGTCCTGCTCCACGGCGACTTCCATCGCCGCAATGTCCTTCTGTCGGGACGAGGCTGGCTGGCCATCGACCCCTCGTCGATGGCCGGCGACCCGTCGTTCGACGTCGCGATGTTCCTCCAGCACGACATGCACAACCCCGCCATGACCACACGCGTCGACGCACTGGCCGACCGGCTCGGGCTCGAACGCCAACGCACGAGGGCATGGCTGTTCGCTCTAGCAACCCAAGCGGCATCCTGGCACCTGTCCATCGGAGACAGGCCGACGCACGACGCATACAGCCGCGCTGCGTCCACGCTGCTGTGATACCGACTCGCTGGAGTTGCCGTCAGGCCGCACTCACCGCGGACGACTCGTAATGAGCAGTCGCCCGTGGATGTAGACCGCGATGACCAAATCAGTGGCTCGGACTGCCTTCGGCTGCCAGGGTTGGTCGGATGCTGCTGATACTGACTGGTTCGAGTTGCTCGGGTAAGACGACGCTGGCGCGCGCGTTGGGCGACCGGGTGCCGGGCGTGGTTATCCATGATCACGACGAGATCGGCGTACCAGAGGATGCGGACACGCAGTGGCGAAATCGGACGACAGAACAGTGGATCCGCCAAGCCTTGGAGCATCAAGACCGTGGGCTGGATGTTGTCTTGACCGGGCAGTCCCCGCTCGGTGAGGTCTTGGCCTCGCCCTCAGCGCCTCAGCTCGATGGCATCGCGGTGTGCCTCGTGCACGTCGCCGACGAGGAGCGACGGCGGCGCCTCGACCGACGAGACGACGGTCGCTGGCCACCCGCAGTCCTCGACTCTTTCGTCGGTTGGGGTGCCTGGCACCGTGGGCACGCTGAAGACCCCCGCTACCGGCCTGACGTGATCATTGACGGTAGCTGGGCGGAGATGGCCTGGGATCGATGGTCGACGTGGACCAAGGAAGATCGCCGTTGGGACACCTACTTACTCGACACCACGGGACGATCCATCGCTGAATCTGTCGACGACCTTGAGCACTGGGTCATGGGTCAGCGCGCAGCCCATCGATCCGGACAGCTCGCGCTCTCCAAAGGCTGGGTTGACGTCGAACCCTGATCCGAGCGGGTGCTGTCGTTGCCAACAGGCTCGCCCAACTGCGCCACGGATCGGCCGGACACGGATCACACCCCTAGGAATAGCGCAGACTTCAAGTATGGACACTCCACCAGTCCATCGGTTCTGCCCGCTCCGCGCCGCGCCGCTGCCGGTGGCAAGCCCGCGGATTGTTGTGTGGCCGCGTTGGACGGGCTGGCGCAGCTGGAGCAGCGATGAGTCCCGCGCGTCGTCGGACTGAGATCAAGCAGGTGCGGATCCCGGCCGACCTGGCCGGGCCGGTCGAGGTTGCGCTGGCGAGATCGGTCGACCAGATCCCCGGCCCGCGGGCGATGCCGGGCGGATCACGGTATGAGGTGAAGTTGGACGGCTACCTTCACTGAGCTCGTCAAGCATGCAGGTTGCGAGAGTGGCCTTATGCGCTTTTGTGGAGTGGAGTCGTTAGATCGGCGGCTTTCGCAGAGAGTGTTCCGGGGGATTCTTAGGTGCGCCGGACTGTCTTGATTGGGGAGCGGGAAGGGAACGGGCCGCTGCCGTAGATGTTGATTTCCTCGATGGTGCCGTCGGTATTGCGGATGATGTGGCGGGCTTGGGCCCAGCTCGGGCCGCGGCGAGCTCATCGCCGCGTTCCTCGAGCTGCCGGCGCAGCGCGAGGAGTTGTTGCGCGCGGTCGGCGAGTGCCTGCTGGAGGCTGCGGATGTCGTCGGGTGCGCCCAGCCCACTGTGGAGAAAGAGGTCCTCGCCAAGGCTCTCTGACAGCCGGTTTTCCAGGGTCCGGACGTGCTGCTGCAGGGCGAGTCGTCACGAGCGGATGAGGATCGACCACGAGCTCGCCGGCTACTAGGAGATGTCGATCTGCCGTGGTACCGCGGCCCGTTCCCCGTTCACGTCCTCGGGCACTGAGGAAGCTGACTTGGACCAGCGGCAATGAGCACAGGTCCGGGGGAATAGCGCAGGTTTCGATATGGCCTACTCCCAGCGCACCGGCCGGACCTACGACCGGACGACCTCCCGACCCTGCCGGACAGCCTCAGCTGACCACCTCGTCGATGTCTCGTGTGATGTCTCACGACATCGGTGACAGTTCTGCATCAGGACATCGGTGGCCCTCGATGTGTCATCGTCGGTGACGATTCGCTTGGTCGGTCAGCTGGTGGCACCGGCGGCGTCGATGATCACGCCGGTGACCGCGTCCGGGTCGGAGATCATCGACAGGTGCGGCGCGTCGACCATGGTGATGTGCGCGCCGGCGCGCTGCGCCATGATTTGCTGCCCCGCCGGTGGCAACACCTTGTCCGCCGTACCGATGAGGTCCCAGGACGGGATGGTCTTCCACGCCGGAACACCAGCGAGGGTCTCACTGAGCGTGCTGGCGGTCAGTGGCCGCTGGGTGGCGGCTAGGACGGCGGCCTGCTTGGTAGGGATACCACCGGCGAAGAGGCCTGCGAACTGATTCGGCTTGATGTAGACGTCGGCGTTGACGACGTTTCCGCCAGCGTCGTGGATCGGCACCGTGACGATCGAGCTGTTCGGGTCCAGTTCGGAGCCGGGCACTGCGGCGGCCAGCGAGCCTACGCTGTCGCCTTGGTCGGGGATGAAGGCATCCACGTAGACGAGGGCCTTGACGTTCGGGTTGCCTGTGGCAGCGCTGGTAGTCACCATGCCGCCGTAGGAGTGCCCGACGAGCACGACCGGGCCAGGGATTGTGGCCAGCAGATCACGCACGTACTGCGCGTCGCTTGCGAGGCCGCGCAACGGATTTGCCACGACATCGGCGGTGTACCCGGCGCTCTGCAGCTTTGAGGTGACGGCAGACCAGCTCGAGCCGTCGGCCCACGCGCCGTGCACGAGCACGATCGTCGGTTTGACCTTCGCGTCGTCCTGCGTGGTTTGCGCGCTACTGACCGTGGCGCTACCGACGCCCAGCGCGAGCACGCCGGCGGTGAGAGCCGCGACGGCCAGGGGCAGTGACTTCTTCGATGTACGCATTGCAGGTCCTTTGCAGGGGTTCGTTGTCCGCTCAGCGGGCTCGCCGGGCGGGGGTTTCAGCGGCGGCGCCGAGCTTGGACTGGAGCTTCGGCAGCGCGCGCCGTGAACAGCTCGGCGTGCGTCCAGAAGGGGCGTGTGGGCCGCCCGTCGAGGACACCGTCGGTGGTGTCGGAATCGACGCTAGGGTCAGACGGAGTGGCCGGCCCCGTTGCGCGCGTTATCCTGCACACCGTGCAGAGACCTGTGCACGAATGGTCGACCTACGGTCAGACCCCTGCGCGGTAGGCACTCCAGTGATCGATCTCTGCGAGCGCGCAGGGCCCGCGAGTATCATTCTCAGCGAGCCGGCGCCGCCTGTCGCGCCCGGTCCGCACGCCCCTGAGCCCGCGGCCCGCGAGTACGGAGGACTACGCCGTGATCCAGATTGTCGACTCGCGCACGATTGCGGCCGGCATGCGGGCCGAGTCCATGCATGCAGTGGCCGCCAGGATCATTCCGGTGGAGCTGGATTTCCCGGAGCCGGGCCCTGTCGTACGAGGGAGGCTAGCCGACCTTGGTGGGCTGCGGATCTCCTCGATCCGATCCAATGTCACCAAGGTTGAGCGCACCCCGATCCTGGCGCGCGACGATCTGGCACCCAGCCTGATGCTCGGTCTGCAAGTCAGCGGATCCAGCCTCGTCGTTCAAGATGGCCGCGAAGCCGTTGTGCGCCCCGGGGACCTTGTGGTGTACAGCTCGACATCTCCATACACACTGGTCGACTCCGAGGGTTACCGACAACACCAGTTCCGCATGCCGTTGGAGAGGCTGGCCCCGCCGAGGGATGTCGTGCGGCAGGTGACGGCGACGCGGCTCAGTCCTGGGCATCCGGTTGCAGACCTGGCCGCAGGCTACTTCCGGCACCTCGCCGATCGGCCGGGAGCGTTCGCCGACGCCGGGGCCGACGCGGTCAGCCAGTCGTCCATGGAACTCATCCGGGCAGTGATCAGCACGCATCTCGACGTCACCTCGGCGGCGACCAAGGCATCATTGGAGGCCACGTTGCAGCTGCGGATCTTGGAGTACGTGCGTGCGCACCTGGGTGATCCGAGCCTCAACGCCGCTCGAATCGCTGCCGAACACCACATCTCCCGCCGCCAGTTATACAACGTCCTCGCCGCGGGCGGCATCTCGCTCGGTGACTGGATCCGCAATCAGCGGCTGGAGGGATGCCGAGACGACCTCGGCAGTGGCCTGTCACAGCGCGTCACCATCGCCTCCGTGGCCCAACGCTGGGGATTTCGCGACCCATCGAGCTTCGGGCGCCTCTTCCGCGCCGAGTACGGGCTCTCACCACGGCAGTGGCGTCAGACCGCGACCAAGGCGCAACCTGCCCTGGCGAGCGACCCCACTCCAGCACGTCTGTGAGGATCGTCAACTGAGGCAGCCCCAACGCTGCAACCCAGTTGTAGAACATAAGTTCGATTAATGTCATGATGAGTTAATGGTGGGACGCTTCAATGTCCGGCCCGGTGAAAGCGGGGACGGCGACTGGCTGGTTTGGGACAACGCAGGTCCACGGTGCCGAGCGCCCCGGCGTCCACCAGACCGCTGAATGCAGCCGCGGCTTCGGAGCCGATCTCGGCCTGGATATGGAGGGCCTCACTGGCCGTCGACGAATGGGCGAAGCACATGGCGACTCCTCGAGCGATGTCTGGGTCCTTGACCTCCACGGTGGCCCTGGCCGGGTCCGGTTCGCGCCCGTGGTTGTCCCGGGCAGACCCTGGCCCGTGGGTTGCTCGCCGCCTGTGTCCTCGAAGGGATGCGCGCGGGCGCCGAGCATGCAGCCGGCGAAGAAGGCGAATAGCAGCGGCCACAGCGCGAGCCACGCGGCTCGGTCGGCAGCCCGATCAGCCTGCCGCAACCCGTCCCACCGTGAGACCGACCGTTGACGCCACGATGTTGTCGGCCATCACCGGTGTGGACGGCGTGCTCAGGTGGAGCGACGCGTTCTGACAGGCCATCGCGGCCCCAGCCAGTACGGCGATCAGGACCTCGCCGCCCGAGCCAGGCCAAGATGTGCTGCGGAGCGTCGCAGCGGCGGTCGCGGTGAGAAAGGCGAACTGCAGCCAAGGAACATGCCGGCCCAGTCTTACGGCGCCCGACGTGAGCCATCGACCGCGACCGTGAGTGCCGCCGTCACCCCGATGAACACCACCTGCAAGCACCGTGGACGAGCGGACCGGTCGATGCACGCAATGTCTGCTGCGAGCACGACGACGTTGCCGGTGACATGCGCAGTGAAGAGGCCCTTCAACAGAACGAACGACGCTCCCGGAGTACCAGAACGAGACACCCTGGGACGCCGTACAGGTCGCGCGACCGGGCCGCTGGCCCTGGCGCCAGTCCTCGGTACGGCGATGACGCGGCCGTCGTCGTTGCGTCGGGACCTGGACCGGAAGGTTGCCGCGGGCTACGCCTGGGAAGACGCGGCACCCGCCCATCTGGATTCCACTCGTCTCTCAGCTGACCTGTCCGGCGAGGATCGGACCCAGTACCTGGACCGGAGGTATGCCGCCGGGCCAGGCCCGTAGGGCGCGTACGCTGCGTAGCCGCACCAGGTAAGTCGGACGCCTGCCAATTTGAGCTCTAATGGATCAGGGCCTTGGCAGCGGGTCGGCGCTCGGGCGACGGCCTCGTCGCAGCCCGAGAGCACGGATCGCGTTACGTTGCTGTTATCAGGCCGGATGGGCTGTCGAGTGGTCGCGGCGGCGCTGGATGCCGAGGGTGATCCCTAGGCCTACGCCACCCAGCGCGATGGCGCCCAGTGCACCGAGCGCGGCTGAACTCACGTCGACGGCGGGTTCGGGCTGCGCGGCCTCGGGTGTGGGCATGAGCGGGTGATCCAGTCCGACGTGCACGTCACCTGGCTCGGGTGAGACGTACACGTCACCTGGCTCGGGTGAATATTGCGCCATCGCCGGCGCGGCGGTTGTCATGAGGGCGAGGCTGATTGCGGCGCCTGCCGCCAACTGGGCGAGCCGGGTGGTCATGGACTGCTTCGTGGTGCGTGCGGCGTTGGTCATGGCTTCCTCTCCTCTGTCGGCGGGATCTTCGTGATCGACGATCCAGATGCGCCTCGAGGTGTTGGCACTGTTGTCGCGCGCGCCGGTATCGGATCGGCGCAGAGCGGTATCAGCGTGGTATCAGTCGCCTTGACGGGTGCCTGAGAGTGGTGGACTGTCGAAAACGTGGTGATCGCCGTACTCGGCCCACTAACCATCGAGGGGGAGTGGAGGAACCTCGCACGACGCGATCGCGTCGTCCTGGCCGCACTCGCGGTGCATCCGGGAGAGGTTGTCAGCGCTGGGGTGCTCGCTGACGCGCTGTGGGGAGAACGACCGCCCGCCTCGGCGGTCAAGGTGATCCAGGGTTGTGTGGTCCGGCTTCGGAAGTTGCTCGGCAGCCATTCGATCGAGACGTCACCGGACGGTTACCGGTTGACCATCCCGCACGACCAGATCGACAGTCAGCGCTTCGAGCGTGCGGTCGGACGGGCTGGTGCGCTGCTGGCGGTCGGCGAGGCAGAACGTGCGGCGGTCGTGCTGGCCGACGTACTGACGCTCTGGCGCGGTAGGCCGTTCGAGGAGATCGCGGAGTGGGACAGCGCCCGGATCGAGCTGGCCCGGCTGACTGAACTGCGGCAGTTCGCGCAGGAGTTGTACATCGAGTCCGCGCTGCGGTCCGGCGGCCATGACGGGGTCTTGAGCCAGGCCAAGGCGTTGACCGCGGAGGCGCCGCTGCGCGAGCGGAGATGGGCCCTGCTCGCGACGGCGCAGTACCAGGCCGGCCGGCAGGGAGAGGCGCTGGAGACTCTGCGACGGCTGCGTGTGGTCCTCGACGACGAACTCGGGCTCGACCCGAGTCCGGCGATCGACGCGCTCGAGCAGGCGATCCTGCGCCAGGATCGGGCGCTGTCGAGTCCGAGCGCCCTGCCGGAACCGAGCGCGGCCTGTCCCTACCAGGGGCTGAGTCCGTACGACGTGGACGACGCCGAACTGTTCTTCGGCCGCGACACCGAGGTCGCTGCCGGATTGCGGAAGTTGTCCGATCACTCGATCCTCGCTGTGGCCGGTCCGTCCGGCTGTGGCAAGTCCTCACTGATCAGAGCAGGTGTGGCCGCAGCGTTGCGTGCCGACGGCGGCCATATCGTTGCGATCACACCGGGGCTCCATCCGATGAAGGCGCTCACTGCCGCGCTGCCGGGCGTTGGGCCACGGCCGACTCTGGTCGTCGATCAGTGCGAGGAGGTCTTCTCGCTGTGTCAGGACGAAGGGGAGCGGCGGGCGTTCTTGTCCCGGTTGACCGAGCAAGCCACGGATGCGGCCCTGATCCTGGCGTTCCGAGCCGACGGGCTGGCAGACATTTCTTCCTATCCGGGCTTTGCCCATGCCGTGGAAGAAGGGCTGCACCTGCTCACTGGTATGTCCGAAGCAGAGCTCCGAGCCGCGATCACCGAGCCCGCGCGACTCGCCTCCCTGATCGTCGAACCTGGACTGGTTGACCTGCTGGTGGCTGAGGCTGCGGGTCGGCCGGGTGCTTTGCCGCTGCTGTCGCACGCCCTGGCCGAGACCTGGCAACGCCGGGAAGGCCGGACCCTGACTGTCGCTGGCTATCGCGCTTCTGGTGGCATCCAGGGCGCAGTGGCACAGTCGGCGGAGCAGGTCTATGCACAGCTCACCCCCGGGCAACGGCCTATGCTCAAGGCATTGCTGTTGCGTCTTGTGGCGTCCGGGCCTGACAGACAGCCCGTGCGCAGCCGGTTGCCGCGGCGTTCGGTCGTCACCGGCCCGGAGTCGGATCAGCTCGTGAACCGGCTGATCAGCGCTCGCCTGGTGACCAGCGACGACGGCGTCGTCGAACTGGCGCACGAGGCGCTCGCGCGGGCCTGGCCCCGGCTGCGCGGCTGGCTCGACGACGACCTTGAAGGCCAGCAACTCCTCCATCACCTCACCCAGGTAGCCGACTCCTGGGATTCCCTGGGGCGTCCGGACAGCGAGCTGTACCGCGGCGTCCGCCTCGCGAAGGTATGGCAGTGGCGCGACCAGGCGGCACCCGACCTGACCGCTACGGAACAAGATTTCCTCTCTGCGAGCAGACAGCTCGCTGATGCGGAGTTGCGTGCGGCCGAGAACCGGGCCAGGCACGAAGCGAGGATCAACCGGCGGCTGCGTGCCGCGCTCGCCCTGGCCGCCACCCTGCTGGTCGGTGCCTTGATCGCCGGTGTCCTGGCGGTCGGCCAGGCACAGCGAGCCGATCGCCAGGCGGCTGCCGCGGAACAGTCCGCGACGATCGCCGCGGCCGGCCGGGCCGGTGCGAAGGCCGTCGTACAAAGCGACATCGACACCTCACTCCTCCTCGCGGTGGCCGCGGTCCGGATGAACCCGTCGCCCGAGTCGCGAGCGAACCTGCTCGCAGCGCTCGCGAAACACCCGCAGCTGATCAGCTCCCTCGAGACCGAACGGGTGGATTCCTACGGTCTGGAGGTCAGCGCGGATGGACACCAGGCATTCATCTACACCGCGACGAACCATGTACTCAGCTACGACCTGACCACCGGAAACGCCATCGCGTCGTACGAGCCGCCGAACCGCTCGGGTGGAGCACGTCACCTGGACCTCCTGGGCCCGATGGCACGCAGCCCTGGTGGTCGGGAGCTCGCGGTCGGCACGCCGCCACCAACCACAGAACCAGTCCTGTTGCTCGATCCCACGACGCTCCAGCCGACCGGCCAGCGACTGCCGGGCTTCACCAAGACGCCTGCTCGTGCGACGCACGTCGGGTACAGCCACGACGGACGCTCACTCGTAGCGATGATCCAGTACTACGGCAACGGCGCGACCAGCGACTTCAGCGCCGGTGCAGTGTTCGTCTGGACCATCACTCCTGGCGCTTCGCCCGCTTTGCGAAAGGTCGTGCCACTACCCGCGGGAGCTGTTCAGGATGTCGTACTCAGTCCGGCCGGCGATCGGTTCTATCTGACGAAGCCGGTGGCCGCCTACGAAGTTGCCACCGGCAAGCAGCTCTGGTCGAGGGCCGATCTTGCCTTCGTCGACGCCGACGTCAGTCCCGACGGGAAGTCACTCGCGCTCGCGTGGGAGGCCAAGGACACCTCCAGCGCTGAGTACAGCGATGTGCTGGTGCTCGACGCGTCGACGGGAGCAACTGTGCATCGCTTGAGCAAACACACGAGCGAACTCCGTCATGTGCGGTTCTCCCACGCCGGCACGTGGTTGGTCTCGACCGGAGCCGACAATCGCGCCGTGGTGTGGGACACCGCGAGCGGAAGTCCGTTGGAGGAGATGCCGATCTTCGACGGTGACACTCTGACGGCGGCGTTCAGCCCGGATGACGACACGCTCTACACCTCGGGGGGCGATGGTGCCATCCGGAGCTGGGATCTGCCAGGGCGACATCGCTACCTCAGCTGGACGCGGAGGGCGCAGAACTTCCAGTCCGGATGTCGCGTCATAGCTCCCGGCGGGCGCCGCTACTTCCGGCTTCTCGACTACGATGCGGGCTACTTGGACCCAGGTGATCCCGTCGGAGGCTTTGTCGACAGCACCACCGGAAAGGTCGTCCCCTTCGATGCAAGCCAGATCGGCGTCTCGACACGATCCTGCGGCACCTGGCACCCGGATGGAGCCCGGTTCGCCATGGGCGATTCGAACGGGAAGGTCTTTGTCGAGGATGCCCGGACCGGTCGCTTGCTGGCCAACCGGAAGGTGACCGCCTCCAGTGTGCTGGATCTCGACTACAGCGGACTGGACGGCAGCCGCCTGGTCGTTGGTGACGAGTCCGGCCTCGCCAGGATGCTGGATGGAGCCACCCTCCGCGATCTCAGCAAGCCCGTTCAGGTTGGTGGTCCTGTCGCCTTCCTGTCGGCGAGCCCGGACAATCGGTCCGCCTTCGTGGTGATCGGAGGCCGCCACATCTCCGACCGGCTTGACGTTGACTCCAATCGTTGGGCGTTGGTCGACTTGACGGCCGGCCGGGTGGTCCGGCGTGGGAGCTTCTCGATGAGCGTCCCGAGCCTCGTCGCGTTCGCCCCGGACGGGACGCGGGTGGCCGTCGGCAGTGAGAAGGGAGAGGTGCTGGTCGTGGATCCAGCGACCGGCAAGGACATCGCGGCACCGCAGCTCGTCCATCAAGGCTTTGTCAACGGCATCGCCTTCTCGCCCGACAGTTCGCTGCTGGTCTCGGCCGGCTTCGATGCCGGGGTGAGTCTCTTCGACGGCAAGACCGCGGCGTTGCTGGGCTCAATCGCGACGCCCCACCAGCAAATGGTCACCGCCGATTTCCTGCCAGACGGCCACACTATCGCGATCGCCGCGTACGACGAGGGTGTCTATCACTGGGACACCCGGCTGGAGCACGCCGTCGACACCGCCTGCCGGATGACTGGGCGCGATCTGACCGCAGCGGAGTGGCGGGAGAACTTCGGCGATCGGCCCTATAGGACGACCTGCTAAAAGGGCGCCGCCGCTTGGCCGTCCGCCAGCGGACCCGCCGCGCACGAAGGATTCGTCCCGGCTCGCTCATCGCTGGCTTTCCTCGCACGGTCGGTCGGGCGTGGAGCCCGGACCGTGCGCTTCGTCGATGGAACGAACCGAGACGGATCCCTGGTCGTGCGTCAGTTGGGCTGGGTGCCCGTCACCGTGACCTCGGCCAGACTGATCACACCGGCGCTGGTGGCCGGCGACTGCACCTTGACGTAGCGGGCCACGGTGTTGGTCGGCAGACTGGTGACCGCCCCCGGCGTCGCCCCGAGGTTCAGCTTGGTCACCGTGGAGTCGGCCATCAGCTGGGCGTAGGTCCGGCCCGACATGCTGGCGGTGGAGAGGAACACCACCGCGTTGTTCAGCTTGTCGGCCGAGGCGTCGGTCCGGTTGTGCACCGTGACGTTGCCGACCCGGGAATTGGTCAGCAGGTCGACCTGCCACCACGGCTGCGAACTGGACGCCGTCCGGCTCACCGACCCGGCGGCGAAGACGCCGTTGGTGTTCCCATCCACGGCCCGGGCGGCGGTGCCGACGTCGGTCGACGACTGCGTGGCCGGCCGGTTGGTGGACAGGTTCACTGCGCCGGTGGTGCCGCCGACCTGCACCTCGGCCAGGTTCAGCGTGGTGAAGATGCTCGACAGCTGCACCCGCACGTACCGGCCGGTGGCGTTGCCCGCGTTCAGGGTCAGGCTGTTGGTGGTGGACGAGAACGCCGAGAACGACATCTCCTTCACCGAGTCGTCGGCCTGCAGCGAGGACATCGACCGGCCGGTCATGTCGGTCGAGGAGATGAACACCGAGCCGCTGCCCATCCGGTTCGAGTCGGTCCGGCTCCACACCGTGACCGTGGAGACGGCCGCCGCGGAACCGAGGTCGACCTGCCACCACGGCTGGATGGAGGTGTTGGTCTGGGTCACCGAGCCGCTCGCGAACACGCCGTTGGTGTTGCCGTCGACCGCCCGGGCCGCCACCGCGGTACCGCTGGTGCTCGACTGGGTGGCGGTCTTGCCCCGGGCCAGGTTCGGACTGGTGACGGTCACCGTGGTGGTCGACACCGCGCTGTCCACCTTGCCGTCCCGCACGACCAGGCTGAAGGTCAGCGTGGCCGGTGTGGCCGGGGCGGTGAAGGTCGGCTTCGCCGCCGTCGTACTGGACAGCGTTACCGCCGGTCCACCGGTCTGGGTCCACGCGTAGGTGAGGTCGTCGCCGTCGGCGTCGCGGCTGCCGGAGCCGTCCAGCGTCACCGTGATACCCGTGTTGACCGACTGCGCCGTACCGGCGTTCGCGACCGGCACCTGGTTGACCGGGGTGGTGGTCACCGTGGTGGTCGCCGCCGCGCTGTTGGCCTGGCCGTCCCGCACCACCAGGCTGAAGGTCAGCGTGGATGCCGAGGACGGGGCGGTGAAGGTCGGCTTCGCCGCCGTCGTACTGGACAGCGTCACCGCCGGTCCACCGGTCTGGGTCCACGCGTAGGTGAGGTCGTCGCCGTCGGCGTCGGTGCCGGACCCGTTCAGAGTCACGGTCGTACCAACCACGACCGACTGCGGCGCACCGGCGTTCGCCACCGGGAGGCGGTTGCTCGACTCCGACAGCGGCCGTGGGGTGCAGTTGCTCATCGAGACCGTGAAGGGCTCGAGGTCGTTGTTCGTCTCGATCATGGCGCCGTCCTCGGAGCCGCTGAGCGAGATGGTGTGCGCCTGACCGGCGTACACGAGCGTCTCCCGCCACACGTCCGTACCGCGCTCCCACTCGATGATCAGGGCCCGGCCAGTGACCACGCGGACGGTGCACCCGTCGGCCCAGGCACCCATGTACGGGTAGAGCGGAACGCCCGACTCCGAGTAGACGGTGCGCGCGTTGTAGCCGGCGCGGCCGTTGCCCTGGTAGGCCGTGCCGACCGGCCAGGTGATCACGCCGCCGTACCAGTCACCGGGATCCTCGCCGGTTCCGGCGTAGCGCCAGCGGGCGTTGACCCAGGAGACCGGGTCGCAGGTGGTGGGGTCGGTACAAGCGGGCGGCGGCGGCGGGCCCGGCTCGCCGGGCACGAAGGCGTACTCGAACGGCGAACCGCTCTGCACGCTGACGATGCTGCTGCTGCTCAGGGTGCTCGACACGGTGTAGCTGTCGCCGGTCTGCAGCGCGGCCAGCGACGAGTGCGAGCCGTCGGCCGGGCCCGCGTAAACCGTGGCGCTGCCGGACGTGACGGTGATCTTCCAGCCCGCCACCTTGGACACCGGGGCGTAGACGTCGTGGGAGACGGTGTAGCCGTAGCGGGCCCGGACCGGCTCGGCGGCGGCCGGCCAGACTGCCGTGTTGCTGGTGTCCGACGGGCCCCACGGGCACGGGCTGCTGGTGCAGTTCCAGGTGGCCAGCACGGAGCTGTCACCGGAGGCCGGCGGCGGGTCGGTCGGGGTGCCGGGGGTGATCGTGTACTCGAACGACCCACCGTCCTGCACGCTGACGATGCTGCTGCTGCTCAGGGTGCTCGACACGGTGTAGCTGTCGCCGGTCTGCAGCGCGGCCAGCGACGAGTGCGAGCCGTCGGCCGGGCCCGCGTAAACCGTGGCGCTGCCGGACGTGACGGTGATCTTCCAGCCCGCCACCTTGGACACCGGGGCGTAGACGTCGTGGGAGACGGTGTAGCCGTAGCGGGCCCGGACCGGCTCGGCCGCGGCCGGCCAGACTGCCGTGTTGCTGGTGTCCGACGGGCCCCACGGGCACGGGCTGCTGGTGCAGGACCACGTCGCCACAACGGAGGACGCAGGATCACCCTCGGCTGCCTGCGCGGGCGAGGCGGTGAGGCCTAGCACCATCACGACCGCAGTAGTGAGAACGAAAAATGCGGTCGCGAAGCGTTTCGACATGCCGGCCCCCGGATTATGACTCTCCCCTTGCGGCAAACCGTAGCTCAAGTCGCTCTCTGTCAACCGAAAAAGAAGCGAAAAGACGCGACGGCGAGCCATTTGTTATGGACTTCATCACGCTATGGAAAACTCCCATTACTCATTGATGAGAAATGGGGGGATCGCGAGGCTCGGTGCCGGTTTCGCTGAACGGCGCCGGTGCGCGCTCGAGCATCCGCCTGCAGGTGAGCCGAACGCTGTCACGCCGGCCGCAACGCACACTGTCGCCGCCAAAGCGGCACCGGATGAGATTGAGCCGACCGGATCGGCCACCACGATCGATCCATCGAACCCGTGACCGACGACGACAACGAACGGGTTGTCGCGGCGATCGATCGGATACCTCGATCGACTCCAAGACGGGCATTCATCCAGGCTGGCTTGTAAAGCGGGGGTTGGGGGTTCGAATCCCCTGACCGGCTCTCCGACCTGGGAAGATAAGTAGTCGCCTATGATCTTCGGAGCGGCTACTCAAGGTTTACTCGGCTGGCCTCCGCGGAGCACCCGTCGCCGCGCTGTTGCGTTGGGACCAGTCCTGAGGGAATCGCCGTCCCGGCGCTACTCGGTGGGCCGGGGCGCGCGAGACCCAGTTCTCGTGCTAGACCGCACTCGACGTGTCCCGGCTCGACCGAGCTGTACCCCGTGGCCGCTGACAGCGGCCCAATGGCTGCGCGGGTGATGTGACCGCTCCGATAGTGCAGACCGCCGCGAAGCGTGCGGGAGCGCCGCGACGCGCGGACGGTCGTAGCCGTGGAATTCGGCCATCTGCTGTCCTTGCGGACTGGACGGCGGCCCCACGCTGTTGGAGGGCTATACCTCCATAGGACAACCGGAACCAGCCACCGTCAACCTGCCATCGTTGTCATCCGGAGCGCGAAGGCTGACGTGAGGTATTCCGGGTACCGCTCAATGATTTGTTGCCTGAACCGCCTTGATCTGACCGCGGACCGTTGAATCGTCAATGGCCGGAGCGCCGGAGCGCCGCTCTGACAAGGACTCTGGCAAGGAACGGGCGATGCTTGCCGTAGGCGCCGCACTACGGCTTGCGCCAGTCGTCCGTGGTGAGGTGGCTGCCGGCCATCGGTCCCATTTGGAGCATTCCGCCGTCGACGACGATGCTGGCGCCGGTGAGGTACGACGCTTTGGGCGAGGAGAGGAACGCGATTGTCGCAGCGATCTCCCTGGCATGGCCTGGTCTGCCGAGGGGAACGCCGGGCCGGTGTTTGCGTCGTGGGTCTTCGTCGGTCTGCCCGGTCATCGGCGTAGCGATTTCTCCCGGGGCGACGGAGTTCGCGGTGATTCCATGTTCACCGAGTTCGATGGCCAAAGTCTTGATCAGCAGGCCCAGCCCGCCTTTCGCGGCGTCGTACGGCGCGGCACCGACACGCGGCTGATGTTCGTGGACGCTGGTGACCGCGATCAACCGGCCGCCGCGCCCGGCCGCGATCATCCGGCGCGCGGCGCGTTGCAGGCAGAGGAACGCGCCGTCGAGGTCGACACTGATGACCTTGCGCCACTCCTCGTAGTCGAGGTCGACGGCCAGTTTGCTGGTTCCGGTTCCGCTGTTGGCAACCAGGACGTCGACGCCACCCAGTTCGTCGGCGAGTTCGTCGATCACGTTGGCTGCGTCCGGCAGGTCCTCCAGATCGAGGCGAGCCACCGATGCCTGTCTTCCGAGCTCGCGGATCTCCGCCGCGGTCTCTTCGGCACCGGGCTGATCGGCGTGCCAGGTGACGCCGACATCGAAGCCGTCCTTGGCCAGTTCCACGGCTGTGGCACGGCCGATACCACTGTCAGATCCTGTGACGATCGCGTAGGGCATGCCCGGCCGGTTCCCTCGCGCGTCGGCGGGAAACAAGTCCGTGAACCGTGTTGTCAAAGGCAACTCTGATGCCGGTTGGTCAACGTCCTCGAGTGTCAGGGTGCGGTATCGCTGCGGCCCGTTTCGGAGGAACGGGGTCGGGCACCGGATGCCTCAGTCCAGCGAACCGACCAGAGGATGTGGCCAACGATGCAAAGCAGAGTCAGGATGGCGAGCGATCGCGCTTCCCTGCCGGTGCCGGAGTTCGACCTCCTCCCGGCCCGATGCCTGCCGTCACGCATCCAGGCTCTGGACGTCCAGCAGGTGGAGCAACTGATCGGGTACGAACGCAACCACGCGCAGCGGCTCGAGGTCCTGAACGTGCTCGAGCACAGACGCGTTCAACTCCGATGAGGTCACACGACAGACGCGGGCGGCGGGTGCTGACCGCGATGGGTTTGCGGCCGGGTACTGCGGCGGGGAGGAGGTCGTGTGGACGGGAAGATCCGGGTGGCGACGCTCAACGTCTGGGGCCGGCACGGGGACTGGACGACGCGACGGCGAGCGCTGCGGGAGTGCTTTCGGTCGTTGCACCCGGATCTCGTGGCGCTGCAGGAGACGATTGTCGACGGCACCGGTGATCAAGTGCGTGAGATCTTCGGCGAGGACTATCACGTTCTTCATCAGGGTCGTCGTACACCGGTCGGACTAGGGTGTTCGATCGTCAGCCGGTGGGCGCCGGACCGGGTCGAGGAGATCGACCTGGTGGTTACCGGACGAGTCGATGCGCACGACTTTCCCGGACGATCGACCGCAGCGGAGTTCGCCACCGAACTGGGGCCGGTGCTGTTCGTCAACCACAAGCCGAACTGGCAGGTCGGGTACGAACGAGAGCGGGAACTGCAAGCGCTGGAGGTTGCCCGCTGGATCGAGCGACTCGTTGAGGACCGCGACGACGTGCACGTTGTTCTCGGCGGTGACTTCGATGCAAGGCCGGAGACCGCGAGCGTACGGTTCCTGACCGGGCGGCAGTCGCTGGGCGGCCTGAGCGTGAGCTACCAGGACGTCTGGGAGTTCGCCCGGCCAGGAGAGAGCGGCCACACATTCACCCTCGACAACCCGCTCATCGTGGCAGAGGCCGACTGGGCCCGCATCCCGCCGCGGCGCATCGACTACCTCATGGTTCGGTGCGACGATCGTGGGCCGACCCTACGGATCCACTCGGCCGACCGGTTGGCTGATCAGTTGGTCGACGGCACCTTCGGCAGTGACCACTTCGGAGTCACAGCCGACCTTGGGCCGGTCGACTGACGACCGGTCCCGAGGAACCGCTGCAGTCCCCGTTTCGCGCTTGATGGCGCGGGAACCCGGCAGGGACGGGCGAGCCGAAGGAGAAGATGATGAGCCAGGCAGGCGAGGACGACTACCGTCCGACCCTCGACGACGTGGACCCGAGTGCGCTGGCGGTCAACTCCGTGGACGACGACGTACGTGTCGCCGCGGACCCGTCGGAGACCGACATCGTCGACTCTGCCGGCGAGACGCACCGAGTCGACCAGGATTCCAACGGCGGCGAGGTCCTGCCACCGGACGGGACGGTCAGGTCAAGGGATGAGGAGTAGGCATGCGGGCGCTGGTTCTGAACTGCACGCTGAAAGCGTCGCCGGAGCCTTCGAACACCGATCAGTTGACCGACGTGGTGGTCGAGGCGTTGGAGAAGGCGGAGGTGGAGGTGAGCCGGATCCGGTTGGCCGATCGCAACGTCAAGCCTGGGGGGTGAGTAGCGATGAGGGTGCCGATGGACGCGATGCTGAGCGAGACCGACGACCAGGACCGGCCGGTCGCCTACGACCGGGTTGCCGGTGTTGTTGTCACCGGCAATGAAGCCGGTGCGCATCATGTGACCTCCGAGATCTGCGGTGGTTTGATGGACATCGGTTACACCATCCCGGGCCAGGCGTGGACGTACTGGAACAAGGGGCCCGGTCCTGGTCCGAGCTGTTCGGAGACCGACGAGGGCCACGAATGGTCGGCGAAGACAGGTCGCGCGATGGCGAGCAACCTGATCGCGGTCGCCGAGGCGTTGTCGGAGCACCCGGTCCCGTCCGTGCCGAGCTGAGCACCCGCAGCGGATGGGACATGCACGGACCGGCCTGGCGTAGGCACCTCGCTGGGTAGGGGGCGGAGAACTGTCGGGTGTGGGTTCTGGTGGGGACGAGCTGGGCACCGGGTGGGGGCGGTGTGGAATCCGGAGGGGGCCATGAAGGACACCTTGGCGAGGGCCGAGTATTTGCGGTCGGTGTTCGCCGGCACGGCTGCGGGGACGGTCGGGCTGGAAGAAGAACTGCTGCTGGTGGATCGCCGGAGCTGGCTGCCTGCGCGGGCGTCTGAGGTGCTGGCTCTCGTGGACGACGCCCGGATCAAGCAGGAGTTGCCTGCCTGCCAGGTGGAGATCGCGACCTCGGTGCACAAGGATCCGGACGTCGCTGTCGCGGAACTGCGCAGTTGCCGGTCGCTGCTGGCGGACGGCTGTGGCTCGGGCCTGGCTGTGGTCGCTGCGCCGGTTCACCCATTGGTCGACGGACCTGTGGAGTTGTCGGCAACGGCGCGAGCAGTCGGTCTCGACGACCGGTACCGTGAGGTGATCCGTCGGCAGCTGGTGTCGTCGTTGCAGGTGCACCTGGCGTTCGGTGACGCCGACTGCACGTTGGCGGTCTATCACGCGTTGCGAGATCTGCTGCCGGAGTTGGCCGCGCTCGCAGGCGCCGCACCATTCGTCGGCGGACGCGACAGCGGCCTCTGCTCAGTGCGTCCGGTGATCGCCGCGCAGTTGCCGCGCCAGGGTGTGCCGCCGATCATTGCTTCGTGGGAGCAGTTCGCCGCCGACCTGTGCTGGGCGGTTCGCGGGCGCGCCGTCGACGACCCGTCGGAGTGGTGGTGGGAGCTCCGGCCACATGTCCGCTTCGGCACGCTCGAGCTCCGGGTCCTCGACGTACAGGCGACGACGGATCTGACGAGCGCGATCGTTCGGTTCGTCTATGCACTGGCCGCCAGGCTGGCCGAGCTGCACTACCTCGGTGAACTGCCGGCGCCGGCGCCGTCCTGGCGGATCGCGGAGAACCGCTGGGCAGCGCTCCGGGACGGCGTCCGGGGTGAGCTTCTCGACCTTCGTACCGGCGTCGCCCGCCCGACCCGCCGACGCCTGCATGAACTCATCGATGCCGCCGAGGGGCATGCGCCGGGTGGATTGGCCGACGCACGGGAACTGGTCGAGAACCCTCCGGTGGATCACCTTCGAATGCTCGGTCCCGACCGGGTCGTGCCGTGGCTCGCGGAGGTGTTCACCGCATGAAACTGGTGACGCTTCCCGGGGTCTTCGCGCCGATCTCCGACTCGTGGATGCTCGCCGACGCGATCCGCGAGGAGCGACTGGACGCGCAGTCGCGCGTGCTCGACATCTGCACGGGTAGTGGCTTGCTGGCGCTGACCGCGGCGGACTGTGGTGCGGCCGCGACTGCCATCGACGTATCACGGCGCGCGCTGCTCACCGTCCAGCTCAACGCGTTCCGGGCCGGCCTGCACGTGCGGACGCTTCGTGGCAGGACGTTCGGGCCGGTCGCGGGGGAGCGGTTCGATCTGATCGTCAGCAACCCGCCGTACGTGCCGTCCTTCCGTCCCGGTGTGCCGGCCTTCGGCGCCCGCCGGGCCTGGGAGGCGGGGTACGACGGGCGCATCGTGCTCGACGCGCTCTGCGATGGCGCGGCCGCTCATCTTCGCCCGGGGGGAGCGCTACTGGTGGTGCATTCGTCGCTGATCGGGATCGAGCGGACGATCGAGCGGCTGCGGCGTACCGGCCTCGTGGACGTCGAAGTCACGGCCAGGGTCCGAGGTCCGCTAGGGCCGTTGATGCGCGCGCAGCAGAAAGCCGGGCTGATCGCCGCGGACATCGAGGAAGAGGACGTGGCGATCGTCCGCGCGTGTGCGCCGCCGGCCGGCTGATCGACAGTGGACGGGGGGCCGTCCTGCTCGGGGTGGGTCAGTCGGCGACTTCGCGGTATCGGACACGTTCGTAGCGGAAGAAGCTGAACATGAGGACGACGAAGGCTGTCGCGCCGACCGGGTAGGCGATCGGCAGCGCGTCGCTGCCGACGACGCGTACGACGAGCAGCGTCGTACCGATGCCGGCGATCGCCGCGGTGATCAGAGCCGCGGTGGTGGCGATCGAGAACACCTCGGGACGCTTCTTGGTACCCAGCATCGCGAGCGCCTCGGTGGTATCGGGAGGATCGTCGTGCCGGCTGTACTTGCCGAAGTAGGCGGCGTGGTCGGTGTCGAGATTGCGGTAGTACCGGCGGATCCGGGCGATCGACTGCTGGTACATGAGCCCCTGCAGACCGGTCTCGACGAGCCGGATCGTGGTCACCACACCGAGTCCGAACAGCAGCGGCAGGAGGGCGGAGATGAATGGCCAGAACACGTTCTCGTCGTGCACGGTGAAGCCGATCGCGACCATTGAGCTCGACATGGCCAGGATGAACGAGGTCAAGCGGTTGCCGGCCTCGGAGATCGCCGTCCCGGCCGCCGATTGCAGGACGTAGTGCTCGGTGGTGAGCGCCCCGAGCAAGGTGGCACGTTCTTCGCTGTCCATGGCGGCCCGGTACCCAGTCATCGAGATCTCCGAGCCGAGCTGGCTGGATCGCGTACGTGCCGGTGCTGTGGGTACCGGCGAAGGCCGCGCTCGACCTGGGAGGCGCTGATGGCGACATGTGAAGTGTGTGGCAACGAGTACGACGGGCGTTCGTGGTGATCACGCCCGACCGGCAGGAGCATGTCTTCGACAGCATCGAATGTGCGGCGCACGCCGGCGCCGACGCGGTCAGCGACCGTGCATGATCCACGATGGGTTTGGGGTTCATCCCCCGGACCCCCGGGGGCACCGCTCTCCCCATGCGGTGGGCGCGGATCGCTGAGCGGGCTGGGGATATCGCGGACCACGGTCATCAACGCGGTGAGCTCTGATGCGCCGCCGAGGTATGCGCGCAGGCCGGGTCCGACGTCGTTCACGGTGTTCAAGCCTGCGGTGCGGGCGCTTAGTCGGAGGTGCCGGACATGCCGGCGACGGTGCTGGCTGAGCGGGTGGCTGGACGGGGTCGATCCGGTGGTTCCGCGAGAACGTTTGCGTCCCGGCCACACGATCCGGCTGACCGGATCGTGTGGCAGCCCGGTGATGCCGCGTAGTGCGACCTGTGTTTCCCGCCGCGCACGATCCCGCTCGAGGACGGCACCGCGAAGCTGTTGCCGGTGCTGGTGATCGCCGCCGCGCACTCACGGTTCAGCACCGGGCGGATGATCCCGACCCGGAAGACCTGGTCAGTTGAGGAGCCCGTCGATGGGGGCGTTGTCGACGTAGATGCGTTGGTCGGTGAACTTGCCGTCGGCGAGGGTGAAGATCGAGCAGGCGTTGATCTTCATGACGGTGTCGTCGTGGAAGCGCCAGATGCTCGTGACCTCGAAGATGACCACGCCGTCGTCTTCCTGCCAGACGTTGATCAGCGGGTGGGCCAGCGACGCGACCTTGCCGAGCAAGGTCGTCATCTGGTCCAGCATGGCGACCCGCCCGTTGATCGTCGGGGCGTTGGCGAAGGTCAACGAGACGTCATCGGCATAGTAGGAGCCGAGCCGGTCGAAGTCCTTGGCCTCCATGGCGTCGAAGTAGTCGGTCAGGAGGTCGATGGTGGGCTGGTCGGCTCGAGGCATGACAGCTTCCTTCGCTGGTGATGACGGACTGGTCCACTCGTCAAGCAGGGCTCAGGCTGTCGGGCCATCGCCATCTCCGCCGGAAAGCCTTCGGACTCCACCACCGGACCGGTCAACCCGCCACGAGTGCAACCCCGACCTTTGAAGAGGCACTAGATCGCAAACTCGACGCGGGCACGTTCAGCCTCACAGCAACTCACCGCTTTACTCACCGGATTGAATGAACATACCGAGCACAGTCACCAACAGCTGCTCACGATCGGGACTGCTCGATGGATGTCGGGACGCTGTCAAGACGAGCGCTCGCGCTGCCGGCCGGTCTCGATCGAGGTCGGGCCGGAGCGCGCCAGCCGTCATACCTTCAGTCGACTGACTGCCTTCTCGAATGTCCCACGCTCGTCCGGCTTCGGGGCGTAGCAGACGATCTCGTCGAACCCGATGTCCCGATAGCGCTCAGTCAGCCTGGGCAATGCGTCAGCGTCGGACCACGGCTGCAAGGACCCGTACGCGAGCAGGATGCGGCGAACAGTGCCGGGTTCGCGATCCCGTTCCAGGCAGAGTCGGTCGAGCGCGCGCATGCGTTGGATCGACGCGTGATAGAAGTCTTCTTCAGCCGCCTGGCCCGCGAACGTGACCCACGCGTCGGCGTAACCGGCTACCACCTCGAGACTCGCCGAGGCATTCGCGGCGACGATCAGCGGGATGCGCTGCTGTACGGGCGCCGGGCTCATCGCGGCGTCGTGATACGAGTAGTACGCGCCGTCGTGGTCGCTCGCATCGCCGGAGAGCAGCCGGTCGACGATTCTGACGAACTCATCGAGCCGCGCCGACCGCTCCTTCGCCGGCCACGGTGGCACGCCTGCCATCGCATGATCCGTCGGCCACATGCCGGCACCGACGCCGAGCTGGAAGCGACCGGCCGAAATGTGGTCCAGCGTGACGGCCTGCTTGGCCAGGAGCATCGGACTGCGGAACACCACGTTCGCAATCAGCAGGCCGACCGAGATCCGGGTCGTCGTCGCAGCCCATGCTGCGAGAAGCTCCGGACCGGCGTGCACAGGAGTCGACGGGTCCCGAGGATGGCGGATGTTGTCTCCAGTCCACAACGCGTCGAAGCCGACATCTTCGGCTGTCGCAGCCCATTCCGATGCTTCGTCCCATGTCGCGGGATTCACCTTGAGTCCGTACCGCATATGTCCCACCCCCGTCTGTGCACGTGATCCATTGGATTGCGCCCTGTGCGCCTGATCAAGGGCTGCGTCAATACGCGGCATCGAGCTTCGCGCGCTGCTCCGTGGTCAGCTCGAGATCGACAGCTGCGAGGCTCTCGTCGAGCTGTGCCACCGAGGAAGCGCCGACAAGCGGAATGACCGGGAGGTCTCCTCCGATCAGCCAGGACAGCACCACCTGGTTCGCGGTCGCACCGGTCTCTTCGGCTACCTCGCGGAGCGCCGCGAGCCGCACCGGCGTGCCCGAATGATCGAACTCGGCGCCCAGCGGCTTGTCGGTGCGTACGTACGCACCGGACAGCAACGGCGAGTAGGCGACCAGCGTCAGCTCGGGATTGGCCCGCAGGTAGCTGAGCAAGTCCCCACCGACCACGCCGACGTTGCCGTCAGGCGAGCGCAGGGTCGGCAGGTCGGTGCGCCGGCGAAGGTAGGTGTGATGGTATTGAAGAACCTCGTACGTCGGCAGCCCGGCAGAAGCCGCCAGGCTCAGGGACTGTTCGAGTCGCCACGCCCAGTGGTTGCTCGCACCGAGCAACCCCACGGCGCCGGATCCAACCAGCTCCGCGAACCCCTCGACCGTCTCCTCTACCGGCACCTCAAGATCGTGGATGTGTGCGTAAAGGAGGTCAAGTCGCTCGACGCCCAGCAGTTCGCGGCTGCGCTCCGCAGATTCACGGATGACTTTCGCCGACAGACCTTCGATGTCAGGGGTGAATTCCCGCATCGGGACGTTCGGCCGCCCGCCGAGCTTCGTCGCGATGACGACCTCGTCGCCGATGCCGCGGCTGCGCCGCCATCGCCCGAGCAACTGTTCGCTCTCGCCGCCCTGCGTGCCGCTGAGCCAGAACGCGTAGTTGTTGGCAGTGTCAACGAATGTGCCGCCGGCCTCGACGTATCGGTCCAGGATCGCGTACGCCGTCGTCTCATCTGTGGCGGTACCGAACAGCATGGCGCCGAGGCTGAGAACGCTCACCTCGCGTCGCGTCTGCGGATCGTTGCCTATCGTGCGGTATCTCATGGAAGGTCCTTTCAGCGGCCCGTCGCCGGGCGATTGAACAGAGTGAACCTCCTAGAGAAGGCTCTAGGTCAAGCGCATCAGCGCAGATCGAGGATCGATGCCGGCGCCCGGCGGACGCCGATGGACAGGGTGTCTACGGTCAGCCGCTGCAGCGCCACCTCCGCCGCCGCGAGATCCTGCACGCCGAGACCGATCAGCTTCGCGATGGAGATCTGGGTTTCGTTCTCGGGATGCGGCCACCCGGCACGATCTCTCCCAACTCCGCTCTGATGCTTGCTTCGGTGATGACTTTCGCCATCACCACACTAGAAGGGGTTCCAGCGGGTCAGGACGAGGATGAGGACGCAGACGGCTACGTAGATCGCGTTGATCAGCAGGACCGGCGAGGGACGGCGGGCGATCGGCTCCTCCGGCAGACCGGTGTGCGAACGCAGCCGGAGCGTCTCGAACACGGCAGCGACGTTGGCCAGCTCCTTGTCCGCGATACCGCCGACAACATGCCAGTCGTCACCTGCCTCCAGGCTGAGCCCGTCCTCCTCGACCTCGACCGAATCCACGACCCGCCACGACAGGCGCCGCTCCAACCAGCCAGTGCGAATCCACAGGTCGGTCGCGGTGGCAGTCACCCGGAAGAGCGCACGTGAGCCGAGTGAGTGCACCAGCGGTGCACCGATGCCGGTCACCAGGACAGCGGCGCACCAGTCTCCCCAGGTTGCAAAGGTTCCGACGGCGAGCGGGGCGACGAGCAGTACGGCGACGAGCGCCGGGAGATTCCACCAGGACCGCGCCCGGAGTGGCACCTCCCACGGCAGCGTCGGGACCTCCCGCGCCGGCTCGATGGGTGGCGGGGCGGGTGCGTCCTCGGCCGGCTTGAAGTCCTTCGGCAGGCGGCTTGCGGTTTCGTTGTACCAAGGCAGCTGTCTGGGTGCCCGGAACGGGCTGGTCGGCCGCAGCGCATGGGTACCGATCATCAGCGTCGGCCAGCTGCCCTCAGCGAGGTCCCCGACGAGCAGTGCGTCGCCTCGGTACCGCCTGAGGGTTTTCGCCCACTCTTGTGTGAGTTTGGCCGGGGCAGCGGTATGGGCGGGGACGAGGTCGTCGGGTTCGGTGTGGAGAAAGCCCAGCAGGACCGTGCCGTCGGCGGACCGAACCGTGAACGCGTCGGAATAGTGCCGATCGATCCGAACGGGCATGGCCGGGCCGCTCCAGGACGTCCGTGGACGGGCTCTGCGGAGGCGGAGGTCACGGAGGACGAACAGGAAGGACACGGCCCAGGCAGCACTGGCCACCGAATACCAGTACGTGTTGTCGGCCGGCTCTGCTCGGAGCCGGAGCCAGTGTGGGTCGGCCGGGTCGACCAGCACCGGTACCTGCGTGCCGGTGTCGTAGTCGTCCAGCGGAAGCACGCTGCGGGTGGCGCCGTCGGGCAGTTGGAGTACGACCTCGCCGTCGTCGTTGATGCCTTTCACGACGGCGATCTTCTCGACGGCACGTCGTACATGCGTTTCCTCGCGTTGGTCGAGCGCATGCATCACGCCGAGCCCGGCGGCGCCGACCAGCACCAGACCGGCTGCCACGAGGAGCCGGATGGTGACGCCGAGCGGTGCGGCCGCCGGAACCTGGACCTGGCCGCGCGGCATCCGCGCGGACAAGGACCGCTGGCTGCGGCGGCTCAAGAAGATCCAGATCAGCAGGAGCGCGCTCAGCACGCCGTAGATACTCCAGGCGACCTGTGCGCCGGCGACATCGTCGTACCGGAGTTCCAGGACGAGGAACAGCACACCGGCCAGGACTGCGGCGCTCGGTTGCCACCACAGCAGGGCGAGTGACGCGAAGCAGGCGACGACAGCCAGCGAGAACGCCCTATCCGGGCCGCAGACCGTGGGGTTCTCGACGGAGCAGGTGCCGGAATCAGCGACGGTCGACGCCACGATCGCCCCGAGCCAGAGGGCAGGCAGCAGCCAGCGATAGGTCCAGCTCGGTACGACGGTGCGAGCCCAGCGGGCCGCGAGAGCGCCTGTCATTCGAGAACTGTAAGGTCAGCGGGCCCTTTCCACGCGGCCTTCGTCCCAGACCGGCTCGTCGGGTTCGTAGACCGAACCGTCGGCGCCGAAGACGGCGCAAGCGGTGCCCGCGCGACAACGCAGCACCGAGCCGTCACTGTTACAACGACTGCAGGTCGCCAACGCACGCAACCGTGAACTCGCCGAAGGCAAGCAGCGACGCGGTCGGCAACTCGCGCAGGCCCTCGGCGAGTTACGAGCGATCGGAATGACAGCCGGACTGCCGGCTGATTCGTGCTCAAGAACACTTGCACTGGGCAACGTCTTGGACAAGGGCCCTGAATCCCGACCTCCAGGTCAGCCTCGGCGGCATGCCCGCCTTGAACGAGCGCGAACTAGGATGATTGTCGGTGTCGAGAGGGGCCGCCAATGTCGCAACCACGGGTTCGGGGCAAGATCGAGGTCTACCGGGTCGTCGAACGCGCCGCCCACGGCCGGCTGGGTGGGGCGGCATGAGGCGCCGCGAAGCCAGGCTCGATCGGAGGGTGGCCGCGTTGTTGGCGGCCAAAGCGTTCACCGAGATTCGCTATCTGGCCGGGGACGTCCGGCGCAGGTCGGAAGACAGCTCCTCTGATGAGGATCTGGACCGCATCAGGTTCCTGGCCGATCTGTGCCACAACATGCCGGGGATCGCCCAGCCACGTCGCTGGCAGCAGTCCCGCAGAGGCGCCTCCCCCACTAGCCTTGAGCAGGCGATGGCGAAGCGGCCGATGAGCTGGATCTGGAACACCAGCAGCCACGAAGGGCGCGCATGGATGCTGGCCCACATCGAACAAGAAGTGCGAACCTGGACGCCACCGCCGCTGCTACCGTTGCATCGCAAGGGCCCGGCGCCGATGATTCCGCGGCACCGGGCCGGCGTTCTACTGGGGCGCTGGCCGGTCCGAGCCCCCGCCGGGCGCCAGCCGCTGTCTGCGGCAGCACACGTTCTCAAGGCCCTCGATACCGATGCGGTCTGCGCCCTGCACGAGGAGGCCGGACGGCTCCGGCTCGGCCTCGGCAAAGGCGGGCCGTGGCTCCGGGCCCACCTGGATCCCGACGGCGTCCACTATCTGGTGCCGGATCCGGCGGACTACTACTGGCCCGGCAACCCAGACGGTCGAGGTGGCGAGATCCGCTGGTGGCAGTGCACCGCACTCCTGCGGATGTATGACGGCGAACAGGTCAGCAGCATGGTCTCCGTGCTCCCAGAGACCTTCACAGCGTTGCCCTCGACCCTGCCCCGAAGGGAACAACTCCGACTCGTCCACCTCGCTCGTGCCACCGAGCGAGACACCGACCTCTGGGGCCGGGACCACGAGGCCGAATGCGACCCACAACTCTGCGGCTACGTCGCCGAAGCCACCGACAACCCTCCGCCGGCCAACTGACGAGGCAACTCTGCTCACCGCTGTCTGCAGAGGACGCCAGACATCCGCGCACACGACCTCGGAGATCGGCGACCACACGCCGACAGATCTGCGGAGCAGACACACCGCACGGGTGGGCCGCGAGCACCTGTCTCGCCGCGACGCAGCATGTGATCATTTGCAGGTGATCCCACGACCGTTCTTCGATCGACCGATCCAGACCGACCCACTCTTCTGGGTTGGGATCGTCGGAGGGCTGACGATAAGCGTCATCGTTGAGGTGCACCAAGATGCCTCGACCGGGGACTTCATTTGGGGGGTTCTCACGGGCACCTTCTTCTTCACGTGGTGGATCGCTGGGCTTCTCCTGTCGACGATCCGACACCAGTTCCGCCGCCGTCGGGCGACGAAGCAGTCCGAGGACCAGGTCGCGACGGAGTGAAGCATCGGCAGTCGGCTTTGCCAACCAGACTGTGGACGGCTGTAGACCACCTGGCGTGGTTCTGGCGGCCAGCACGCTCATTGCTGGAGGTGGCAGCGTGGCCGTGTAGACCAGGGTCGACGGCGGATCAGCAACTTTAGCCAGCGCAATCGCCCATCGCGATCGGATCGTCGTTCTCGGCCGGGTGGCGCCGTTCGGCATCGGCGTTGTGATTGGTGGTGGTGCCAACGCTGCCCTTGCCGCTCTGGCGGTGAGAGCCGGCCGTCGCGCATTCGGTCCACCTCCCGAATCGTGGGCCGGGCCAATGGACAGCACTGCCAACGCCTGGGACCCGAACGGCGATTGAGGCACTCAGCCGTCGGCGACGGTGGCAGTCGATAGCGACGCATCAGGCCTTCGCGTTCGTGCGAGGTGCGGGTGCCGTTGTCGAGGTCGTGTGGGTGTAGCCCTCGCCCAGGCCCGCCGAGGAAATGTTTCCGGCGGCGCGGACTTACGCCGAGCTGGTAGCGCCTGGAGGCTTGGTCCCGCGGTACCGATGGGCTGTGGGGGCATGCCGAAAGAGTTCGGGCGGAGCAGCATGTAGTTATGGCGGCGAGGGATTTGGTGTTCGGGGTGGGGGACAGGGTTCGGACTTGGGGCCGGTTCGTGGCCGGGGCGGACGGTGATTGGTTGGACCTGGCCCGCGTGCATGATTTGACGTGGAAAGCCCCGGGTTGGAAGTCGGATCGGTCGGTTCGGTTGATCGGGGCAGATGGCGAGGCAGTCGCTGCCGGCATCGCAGCGAACCGAGGTCTGGGCTACGTCTCGGTGGTTGGGATCTGGGGCGACGAGAGCATCGAGGTCGAGGTGCTGTCGGCGGAGATCCCTGCTCGGGAGGCGCGTGCAGCTCGGAGGGACCCGCCGTGCCCGCCGCCGCCCGGTGGCTGGCGGCACGGCGTGGTCGAGCTGGACGTTGACCTCCGCGACCGCGAGTCGTCCGGACCGATCGTCAACCTGGCGATCTTCCGTCCCTCCCCGGACCAGGAAGTCTTGGTCGTCGCTGCCACCGATGTGGACGCGGTGATCCGGCGGTTGTCGCCGAAACTGCCACGACAGTTATGCGTGGTGCCCAGCCGGTTCACCCGCGCTCAGATCGACGAGGTGTACGACGTCCTGCACGCCAATGGGCGAGACTGGCGCCTGGAATCCTTCGGCACCGGCTCGGATGAGCAGGCTCAGCCGTTCATCGCGGCGAGGATGTTCCGGGTTACCGCTGAGATGGCTGAATGGGCCGACGCGCTGCCCGAGGGACTGGTCCGCCTCGAGCCGACGCTGAGCCCGGCATGACAATGCGGTCGAGTAGCTGACCCGTGATCACCGCCGCGATGATGCGCGACCTCCTCCGGTTTGCTGTGCCTCCGGTTGCGGGACCGTGCGGTTGTCGTTCTGCGGACTGCGGTCAGTACGTTCTGTCGGTGGAGTGTTGCTATTTGGGCTGCGCGAGGCACCAGTCGATGGCGGTGTCGTGTCCGGATCTGTCGGTGTTCCAGTCTGGATCCATTCGCTGGTCGGGGAAGACGGCGGCGGTATCGGCGTCGGAGAAGCGGTAGTGCCGGGTTGCGCAGTGCGCACGCAGGCCCGATCGGGGTAGATCGAAGGTGCCAAGTTCCTGGTAGCCGACGGGCCGGGCGCCGGTGGGCTCGCCGACAAGGATGGCTTCGGTTTCGCGGCGGAAGTCGGTGGCGGTGACCATTGCGGCGGAGTAGGTGTTCCTGCCGATCAGTACGTACAGACCGCCGGGTCGGTTGATGGTCGGCAGCCTCCAGATCGGGTAGATGAGGTTGTGGCGGGCGAGGGTGTAGTCGCCGCCGCCGTTGTCGCGAAGGTCGAGGATCAGTCGGGCTGGTGCGGTGTCTTGCAGGTGCGCAATCAGTTGTCCAGCGGCCTGTTCGAGGCCGTCGTAGCGGCGGAAGTTCGCGTAGGTCGCGCCTGTTGTGGGAAGTGCGGTGTAGGCGAGCGGTTCGTCGGGGTTCCGCATCCGGAGCGGGGCGTCCGCCGACGGCGGCGGCCACGACGGTGCCGTCCCAGGTGGTAGGGATGCCACCTCGGCTGTGAAAGACGCGTCGTTCTGGCCGACGAAGCTGAACTCGCCGGCGGCGGTGTCCGGCAGGCAGTTGAGGGCAGCGAGCACGTCGGCGCGGGTGAGTCGATCCGCACTGCGGGCCCGCTCGTGCCAGGCGTTCTCGCCCTGTGGAATGAGTGGCTGGAGTCGCCGGTCTATCTCCTCGACGGCGATGCCACCGATCGCAACCAGTCGGGCACCGAGCACTCGAGGGTTGTCAGTGAGTGCCTTCACTACCCGCAACTGGTCGCCGTACCAGAACAATTCCAGCGGAAAGCGTCGGTAGTGATCGTCGGTCTCGACGCTGGTGTGGCCGTCGCCGATCATCGCTGCTATCTCGTCGAAGCCGACCAGGATTGCGGTGCCGGACAGAGCTGGGATCCGGTCGTGGAGGCGGGCCACTGTGGCGTCGAACTGTTCCGGTGAGATCGTGTGGAAAGGGTTGCGATGCCGCTCGAGGAGGCCGCTGGCGAGGGCATCGAGGTCTGCGTGCCAGTCGTCCGGCTCCATGAGCCGCAACCTCTCGGCAGCGGTCGGTCCTGGTCGATCGTCTGCCGCTGTTGCGGCGAACATTTCGGACGGTCTGCTCGGGTCCTTCGTCGTGTCTGCCATCTGTCCTCCAACCTCTACTGAGTGGCTTCCGGACGCATTCAGTGCCGCATCGGCAGGTCGACTCCCCGGCTCGCCGCCGTGCCGGTGGATCGTGAGAGACATGTTTCGAGAGTAATCTCTCGGATTGTCCTCGACAACACGATCAGTCCGCAGACCGGGCAGTCACCGTAGTAGGCATAGCGTTCGCGGCGACCTTGGTAGTCGCTCCACCAAGCTCCCAGCCGTTCGACTGGATTCACGGGCTCAGCGCCAGGCCGTGAGTGAGCGTTCCAAGCTGGCTACTAGTCGAGCGGGGCCTCCGGCCAGACGGCCGAAGTCAGGCACTCGAGCACTGCGGTTCAGGGGATCAGTCCGACGGCCGTTGGCACCGCGGCGGGCCAATCACCACCATTCCTTGCGGGAAAGGCGATCCTGACGGCCACTTCGCGTGTCCTGCAGGCAGATGGCCGGCGTTGCAACAAGGTGCAATCGCGGCGCGTTCTGTCCCTCGCGCACGTTATGCTCGCGCACGATCTCGAGGCCCATCGAGGTCGCTCATGTCTTGAGGGGGATTCCCAGTATGAAACTGCAGCGCTTCGCGCTCGCCTTGGCCGGGGTCGGCATGCTCGCCGCCACGGCCGCCGCCGGCCCGGCCACCGCCGCCGTCCGGTCCGACCCGACGCCTGCGATCGCCAACCCGGCCCAGGGCAACCTGAAGACCACGCCGAACACCAAGCTCGCCTCCGGGGGATGCGTGCAGGACGTGGGCTTCAACACCCCGAAGCCGGGGATCAACGACGTCCTGGTCACGCCAGGCAAGCCGCCGCGCGGTGAGTTCTTCACCGAGTTCCCGTTCGTCGGCACCCGTCTCAACACGACGTGGTACGGCGTGCAGACCGACGCGCACTTCTACTACCACAGCCTGTTCGTGCAGAACGGCACGCTGTACCGCGGTGTCACCTACTTCGACACCGACAACGCGCGGCCGACGTACGCACGGATCGGCTCCGGCTGGACCAGCTTCACCCAGCTCGTGACGTCGAACTACGCGATCACCGCGCCGAACCGCTCGTACCTGTACGGGCTGAGCACCAACGGCAGCCTGTACCGCTACGCGGCGTCGGGTGCCACCTTCCGGGCGCTCGGCCACTTCCCGGGCTTCAAGGGCTTCAAGGCGATGACCGTTGTCTCCGAAACCCCGACCTACGACACGCTCCTGATGACCACCAAGGCGGGCGCCCTCTGGACGGTCCGGATCCCGGCCGCGGCCTCGACCAAGCCGATCCTGAAGCTGGTCCGTAGCGCGGGCTTCGCGGCGTACGAATCGCTGGCCGCCAGGGAGTGCGGCGCCAGGGGCGGCACGCTGGTGACCGGTTTCGACAACGAGACCGACTCGGCGTACCAGTACGCGATGAGCAAGTTCAACGGCTCGAAGACCGCGGTCACGTCCTACGGCCGGGTCACCGGCGGCACCATCCCGGGCACCGGCATCTTCTCGGTCACCGGCCACTGGAACCAGTTGGTGGGGGAGTGATCCTGCAGTAGTGCAGAGCCGCGGGCGCCGCTTGATGCGGCGCCCCCGGCTTGTTTCAAAGGTCCTTCTGGTAATCGATGGCTCGGGTCACGATGTGGTAGCCGGGTTGTTCGTTGATGCCGATCATGTGGTTGTTGGACTCGGCGTTCCAGTTGTCGAGGCATACTCGCCGGCACGCCGGATGATTTGGAAGGAGAACCCGTGGTCCACGAGAACCTGGAGTCGACGTACCTGGCGTACCTCGACGTATTGAACGGCCGGCGGTTCGACGAGCTGGACCGCTATGTGTGCGACGAACTCGTCTACAACGACAAGCTGCTGACCCGCCAGGAGTACGCCGACATGATCGCGGAGGATGTTCGTGCGGTCCCGGATCTACGCTTCGAGGCTCACCTGCTGTCCACTGGTGGTGACATGGTGGCCTGCCGGCTCTGGTTCGACTGCACCCCGACAAGTACATTCCTCGGCCTAGAACCGACAGGGAGGGCGGTCTCCTTCGCCGAGCACGTCTTCTACCGGTTCGAGGGCGGACGGATCGCGCACGTCTGGTCCCTCATCGACCGCGATGCGGTCGCGTCCCAATTCAGCGGTTCGGGTCAGATTCTTCCGTCGCGATAGGCCTGGTAAGCGGTGGGCACCTTCGGTCGGAAGCCGAGGCTTCGAGCGAGGGAGATGTCCATGTGGCCTTGCCAGGGGTTGGACAGGGGCTCGCCGGAGGACTCATAGGTCGAGCCGACGAGTTGGGCCATTTCGTAGGCGGTGAGGGGTGAGTCGTCGGCAATGTTGACCGTTTGGCCGTCCAGTTCGCCGGTCAGGGCGAGGTTGATCGCGGTTGCGATGTCCTCGTGGTGGATGACGCTGAGTTTGCGCGCAGGATGCCATCCCATTTCGGCCAGTTGGTTCCGGGCCGCTTCGAGATGACCGTCCTGGTCGCCGTACACGAAGGGGAAGCGCAGGATCACCCAGTTCAGCCCGCTCGCGCGGACTTCCGCCTCGGCCTGGATCTTGCTGGCCGGGTAAGCGTGCGTCGCGGTCGTCGCGTCGGTCTCGCGACCAGGATGGGTGAGTTCTGGACCGTAGACGTTGGAGGTGCTGGCCAGCAGGAATCGGGCCTGGGGACTGATGGCTTGCGTTGCGGCGATCAGGTTGCGGGTCCCGTCCAAGTTGACCGCCCAGATCCGGGCTTCGTCCGTGGTGCGGAATGCGGCGGCCAGGTGAACGACGGCCGTGACGCCGACCAGGGCTTTGGAAAGCGTCTCCGGATGCAGCACATCTCCCTCAACTGGCTGAATCCCTTCCGGAATGGTCTTACCGGGACGCACGAGCGCTCTGCAGTCGGTACCGTTCGCGGCGAATCGCTTCAGCAGACGTGAGCCGACCAGGCCGGTGCCACCGGTGACGAGGATCGTCATGGTTACTTGATCTCCGTTCTGTGGTTGACAAGACGTTCGGTGGCTTCGCTGAGTACGCGCTGGGCGGTTGCCAGGTCGGTCGGATCGACTCCGGCGAAGGCGACGGTGGTGATCAGCTCGATCGGATCCGGGATCGTGCTCCAGAGATCGGTGCCGGCCGCCGTGATGCGCAGGACCTTCTGGCGCTGGTCCGCGTCGTCGGCAAGCTGTTCGATCAGCCCCTTACGGACGAGAACGCCGGTGATCGTGCTGAGTGTCGCTCGCTCCACTTCGAGCAGGCGGGTGACCTCACGCTGGTTCAACGGACCGTTGATGGCGAGCAACTGGAGCACGTACCACTGGGTGTGCCCGAGATCGTAGGGACGCAGCACCGAATCCATCAGAGCCCGGCTGGCCAGGAAGTATCGCTTGGCCCAGGCCCCAGCGCCGTCCAGATCAGGGGTTCGTATTCTGTTAGCCACCTGACAATCTTGTCAGGTGGCTAACAATTAATCAAGGGACCAACACTCGGGCGGCCGGCGCCCGCCGGCCGCCCGCTCGCATTATCTGAGCCCGAAGGCCCGGACGATCGTCTGGCTGATGCCGCCGCCGTTGCGCTGCTTGGCGGTGACCCGCACCGACACCTGCCCGGCCCGCGGCGGTGCCTGCAGCCGCGTCTCCCAGCTGCCCTTGCTTTCCTTCAGTTGCAGCCGTTGCCAGGTCGCCCCGTCGTCGTACGAGACCTCCAGCCCGACCGAGACCACGGCGTCCTGCCGGGCATTGCTGCCCAGCACCACGGGCTTGACGGCGAAGACCGAGTTCCGCTTCGCCCGCCCGGCCGCGTCGACGTCCACGCCGTAGTCGAGCTGGGCCAGCGGCAGCGGCTGGTTCTCCGCCTCCCCGGACGTGAAAGTCCACTCGGTGTGCGTGCTCGTCGAGTACGGCGTCAGCTCGGCGTTCCCGACGGTGTCGGCAACCAGGCGGTACGGCCGCTTCTCCGGCGCCAGGTCACCCACGCCGAAGTCCGGCCGCGGACCGTTCCCGACCAGCTTCTCCTCGCCCTGGTACAGCGCGAAGCTGCGCGTCATCAGCGAGTCGCCGCTGTGCGCGGACCCGCCGTCACCGAACCCGGCGATCATGCCGCCCATCGCGTTGCCGACCCGGTGCGGGAGCTCGAACTCGAGCATCCGCGGCCGCACGATCGGACCGAACCAGCGCTGGCTCTGCACGCTGCGCGGCTGGTAGCTCGTGATGTCGGTGAATGTCGCCCAGCCGTTGATCGAGGCGTACTGCTGCCACTTCGCGCCTGCCGACACCCAGTCCGTCCGGTGCCCCACCGCGGGCTTCGCCGGGAACCGCGGTACCCGGATCGACCCGTACACGGCGTACGGGAAGGAAGCCGGCCAGTACTCGTACGCCGGGCTGTCCTCGCGACTCTCCAGGACCTGCTGCCCGTTCGGGGGAGCGAAGTCGTTCTCGATCCGGGCGAGGCTGCCGGGGTCCGTGGCCGCGGACGGGTCGTCCGGGACCTTGCCCTGGTGGTAGTCGACCAGGTCGTACAGGTACGACGGCACCGGGTTGGCCGCGACGGTCAGCTCGGTCCGGTGCGTGGTGAGCTTCTTGATCAGGGCCTCGCCGTCGTCGAGGGTGAGCGACGCCGTCGGGATCGGGCCGGGGGTCCGGCCGTCGGCTCCGCCGTACCAGTCGTTGTAGCGGCCGATGCCGTCGTTGACCACGAGCAGCATGGCCGCGCCGGCGGCGTGCGCCGCGGCGGCCCGGTCTGCTGGCGGTACGTCGATGCTGTTGCGGATGACGACCGCCTTGCCGCGCGCGTCCAGACCGGCGTACTCGGCGGGCGTGCCGGTGCCGGCGAAGACGGCCTGGACGCGCGTCGTGCCGGCGCGGAACGCCGGGGAGCCGGGCTGGACGAGCAGCGAGTCGTCGAGGCTGCGGCCGTCGTAGCTGATCGTCAGCGGTGTCTGCTCGGCCCGGAACCGGGTGGTCAGTACGAAGCTGCCGGTGCGGACCTTGTTCTTCGTCGGCAGCGCCCAGAAGCTGTCGTAGTCCGGCGGCGGCATGAAGATCTCGTGCAGCGCCGCCCTGTCGTCGGGGGTCGGCTGCGCCGAGGTGAAGGACCGGAAGAGGTCGAACCTGCTCGTGGTGACGGTCGTCGGCTTCGGCGTGTCGACCTTGATCGGACGGCTCCGCGACGCGTCCAGGACGACGGTCCGGTCCGCGGTCAGGTCGACCTCGGGCGCGGTCAGGAAGGCCAGACCGAGCGAGTGCGGGCCGTGGCTGCCGGGCACGTCCAGGGTCGAGACGATCGTGTACGAGCCCGGCGCCCAGCGGCTGGTGAGCTCGCCGTCTGTTGCCCACAGCACGGTGGATTTCCCGTCCGCGCCGGTGACCTCGACCTCACCGCTGACCGGCTTGCCGGCCTGGTCCTTCAGCTGGACGTTCAGGTTGTACTTCTTCGGCTCGACGGCTAGCCCGACGGCCGTGTGCACAGTGCCGGTCGAGGAGGTCGCGATGACCTGGGCCGCGTACTGGCCGGGAGCCAGGCCGTTCGGGTCCGCCGTGAAACCGACCGCTGCGGTGCCCTTCGCGGGCACTGTCACCTGGTCCGCGGCGAGGCGGAAGATGCCGGCGTGGTCGGTGGACAGCCGCAGCGTGAGCGGGTTGTCCGTGGTGTTGCGGTAGCTGATCTGCCGCTTGACCGGCGTCCGGGCCGGCTTCGGCGACCACTGGACGAGCCCGGCGTCGACCGATCCGCTGGCGGTGAGCTGACCGTGCAGCGAGGCTGCCGCGACGTCGACCCGCCCGGTCCCAGCCTGGTACGGCGTGTACGCGGGCGTCAGCTTGCTGGTGCTCATCAGTGCGTCCTTGAGCTGCTGCCCGGTCCAGTCCGGGTGTTGCGCGGCGAGCAGTACGGCCGCACCGGTGACGTGCGGAGCCGCCATCGACGTACCGCTGTCGGTCCGGTAGTAGCCCTCGCCGCCGTCGTTCGTGTACTGCGACCGCGCGGCCAGCACGTCGACGCCGGGTGCGGTCAGGTCGGGCTTGAGGCCGTCGTCCATCAGCCGCGGGCCGACGCTGGAGAAGTCGGCCAGCTGGTCCGAACCGTCCACCGCGCCGACGGTCAGGGCGGCGTCCGCGGTACCCGGTGAGCTGACGCTGTACGGGCTGCTCCCCGAGTTGCCCGCGGCGATCACGAACAGGACACCGGTCTCGGCGCTCAGCTCGTTGACGGCCTGACTCAGCGGATCGTCCTGGGTGTGCCAGGCCGGCGTCCCCAGGCTCATGTTGATCACCTTGGCGTGCTCGGTCCGCGCCGCCCACTCCATCCCGGCGATGATGCCGGAGATCGGGCCGGAGCCGCTGTCGCCGAGCACCTTGCCCACGATGAGATCGGCGTCCGGTGCGACGCCACGCTCCTTGCCGTCCGAGGCCGCGCCGGTACCGGCGACGGTCGACGCGGTGTGCGTGCCGTGGCCGTTGCGGTCGACGACGTCTTCACCGGCCACGAAGCTCTTGGTCGCCACGATCCGCGGTGCCAGGTCCGGGTGTCCCAGGTCCACACCGGAGTCCAGCACCGCGACCCGCACGCCCGTGCCGGTCACGCCCGCCGCCCACGCCGCGGGCGCGCCGATCTGTGCGGTGGTGTCGGCGAGCATCGTCCGCGCCTTGCTGTCGAGCCAGACCTTGGCGATCCCCGTCGCGAACGAGGGCGCCGCGGCGGTGCTCGCTTTCGCCCGCGCGCCGCTCTGCCCGGTCAGCGCCGACCAGAGCGCGGCCGCTTGCGTCTTCTCGGCCTTGACGGCCGCGCCGTCGACCGACGGGAGGTCGACCGTGGTGGTTGTGCCCGGCAGCGCCGAGCGGCGCGCGGACTTGGCGGCCACGCCCGGCGAGCCCGTGACGATCAGCGGGAGGTCCTTGCTCCGGGCGTTGTCGTATCCCTCGGCCACCAGCTCGCTGACGTTGAACAGCTGCTTGTCGAGCTGCCCGGTCGCCAGGTACGGCATCGCGGCGCCGGGGTAGACGAACGTGTCGCCGTTCTCGACGCTGATCCGTACCGGTCCGGTCGACCGGGGAGCACGTACGACGGCCTGCACCGACACGGCGCGGCCGGGCCCGGGTGCGATCGTGACCTTATCTCCGGTGATGAGCGTGAGGTCGAGGGGTGTTCCCCCTGGCGCGGCCGCGCCGCCGGCGGTGGGGAGCGGTGGGGGTGGTTCGGCGCCGGCCGTCGTCGGAGTGGCAAGACCGACGACCAGGAGAAGCGCAGCGGCCGGCACGAGTAGCCGACGGGCAGAAGAACGCATGGTGTCCTCTCGGTGGTCAGGAGTGACCGAATCTGATCAGCACCGAGGACAGGTGTAAACGAATTGCCCGTTTTCGCCAGCAACACCGGGATTTGGCAAGAATGGGCACCCAGTCAGCGTGGAGGTCTTGCTGGTCAGCCGCCGTTCAACGGGTCGTAGGCCGGGGCGAAGCGGAAGTGGTCGAAGTCGCCCCAGTTGATGGTGAGCTCACCGAGGTTTCTGATCGCGGTCTTGGCGCCGTTCGCGTGGCCGACGACATACAGGTACTTCTTGCCGGTGTCGTAGTCCATCGCGAGGACGATGGAGCCGGTGCCGCACGGCGCCGCGATCATCTTCTCGAAAACTTGCCAGCTCGACGTGCGGACCGGGGTCGCCACCGGCTTGAGCGGGCTGGTGGTCGGGATCTTCAGCGTGTACAGCCCGCCGGCCCGGTTGTTGACCAGGAACAGGTCGTACGTCGCGGTCGTGGCGATCAGCGCGAACGCCTTCATCGTGCTGAGTCCGGCGACATAGCCGGTGTTGCGGAAACCCGTGCCGAGATCGGTCCAGCGCCCGAACCTGCCGGAGGTGTCCTGGGCGTACAGCGTCGTACGGGACGGCTTGCTCGCCGCTGACGCCTTGTACCGCGCCTGGACGAGGAAGCGCTTCCCGCCCCAGCCACCGCCGTACCTCTTCAGCACGTTCGATCCCCGCACCAGCGAGCCGTCGGAGCGGACGATGGCCGAGCTGTCGTACAGGTACCCACCCATGACGATCTTCCCGACCCGGGCCGTGCGGCCGCCGGTCATCGGAGTCTCGGTGAACGTGGTGGGCGTGACACCGACGCCGAACGGCGACTGGTAGATGTTCGAGGTGTTCAGCACCGGCCCGACCGTCGGTGGTGCGGTGGCAGTGACGATCTGCTTGTTCTGACCCCACTGCGCGTTGAACGACCCGAGCGCCAGGACACAGGCCGCCGTCTGACTCGTCTGGACCGCCTGGGCCGGTTGGATTGCCGTGCCGAGGGTCAGTGCCAGACCGGCGGCGCCGGTGAGGCCGATGGCCTTGCGGAACATCTCGTGGTCCTTTCGATCAGTCGCCGTTGGCGATGTCGTAGACGGGAATCGGAACCCAGCGGAAGTACACCGGGTCGTCGAACGTCCCGGCGACCTTGCCCAGGGACCGGATCAGGGTGGACAGGCCGTTCGCGTGACCGACGGCGTACAGGTAGCCGGACTTCGTGTCCTTGTCGATGCCGAGCAGGAGCGTACTGTTCCGGCCGCACGCCATCGCCGACAGCACCTCGAAGCCCTGCCAGGTGCGGCTCCGGACCGGCTTGACGATCGGCTGCATCGGCACCGACGACGGGATCCGGATCGTGTAGAGCGCTCCACCACGGGTGTTCGCGAGGAACGTGTCGTACGTCGGGGACTTGCTGATCAGGGTCATCGACTTGACCGCGGCGAACCCGGCGTACGAACCGTTGCTCTGCCACGTCCCGTTGACGATCTTCCACCGGTACAGCACGCCGTTCTCGCGCATCCCGTAGGCGACCGAGCGACTGAAGTCGCCGTCGATGGTCTCGTACGTCGAGGTCTCCAGCATCGTGAACGGAGTCCAACCACCGCCGACCCGCCGCAGCAGGTGCTGCTCGTCGGGGTCGATCTGGCCGGTTGCCGCGTTGATCGCGTAGTTGCTCCAGTAGAGGGCGTCACCGATGACGACGTAGCCGTACCGGTCCGGGCCGGCGACGTTCGGTTCGCTGGTGGTCCGGGCGCTGAGCCGGATCTGCCCGGGCTGGAACGCCCCTTCCGTGATCCGCTGGTCCAGAACCGACGGCGGGGTGGTCGCGGCCACCTCCGACGACGTGTGCTGCCCGGACGCAGTGACCGACCCCTGCCAGATCTCACAGACCGCGGCGGCACGCTGCCCGGTCGTCCCCGCCCTCCCTGATGTCTCAGCGCCCTGGGCCGCGGCCGGCGTGAGCGCGGCGGCCGCGAGCGCGGCGCCCCCAGCCCAAACCACCATGCGTCGCTTCATGTCCGCCAGTCCTCCCCGCGCCCCGGGGACGCTCTACCCGCTAGATGCCGGGCAGGCACGGAAAGTTGCTACCCCGTCGGACAGCACCGCAGGGACAGCCGCCCAGAACCCGATCCGGCGCATGTCCCGCGTTACGTTCTCAGCGTGGGGCGAGAAGCTGGTGTTGGCAGGCGTCGGCGAACCAGGTTTCCCATTCCTCGGGCGTCCAGCCCCGACCATCTACCAGCAGAAGCCAGACGTCTGGATGATTGAGCGTCCACAGCAGGTCGGTGGCATGGTCGATGTCGAGGCCCGGCCGTAGGGCCCCCTTGGTGTCCAGGCTTTCGATGATCGCGTGTTGATTGGCCCAGAAGTCCGTCTGGATCAGCTCCCACAGCGCCGCCAGGTCCTCGTCGACCGGGGCGGCGTCTCGGATCACCTTGAGCATCGGCCCGATGCGCGTCTTGACGACTCGTGACGCCGCAGCCGTCATCGCCACCTGCCGCTGTGGGTCAGGCTCGGACATGAGCGAGGTGTACCAGGGCCGCTCAGCGACCGGGGCTTCGTCGAGGTCGCCCTTGAGCGACATGTCCCACACCGCCCTGAGCAGACCGGACTTGCTCGCGTAGGCGTTGTAGACGGTCTTGAGCGAGACGTTTGCGCGCGACGCGACCGCGTCCATGGTCGTGGCCGGATAGCCCAGCTCGACAAAGAGATCCTTCGCGGCCGAGGCGAGCGCCAGGCGCCGATCCGCGGCCTGCCGCGCGCGGAGGGAGGAGTCATACGTACGCGGGGTCTTGACTTCGTCCGGCACAGGCCTCATGTTAGCAATATTCGTTACACGCCGCGTGTAACGAATCGCCGAGGAGGCGAGCAGCATGTCAACAGAGACTGCCCAGGTGCCGACGCCCCAGCAGATCCGCAAGCACGTCCATCGGATGTGGGGTGCGGTCGCCGAGTCATGGGGCGTACACGCCGATCATGTCGAGCAACGCTCCGAGCTCGTCACCCGCCTGATGATCAAGGCTGTCGGGCCGGCTCCGGGCGACGAAGTGCTCGAGCTTGCCTGCGGTGCCGGTGGGCTGGGCCTGGCCATCGCCGACAGCGTCGCTCCCGGAGGCCGCGTCGTACTCTCCGACGCGGCGCCGCAGATGGTGGAGATCGCGGCCGCTCGCGCCTCGCGACGAGCAGGCAAGGGTGGAACCACCGCAGCGGTCAGCGCGCGTGTCATCGACCTGGAGCAGATTGATCTGCCAGACGCCTCCTTCGACATCGTCGTCTGTCGCGAGGGACTCATGTTCGCGCTGGACCCCGTCAAGGCGGCGAGCGAGATCGCCCGCGTACTGCGCCCCGGCGGGCGAGTCGCCGTCACCGTGTGGGGTCCGCGCGACCGCAATCCGTGGCTCGGAGTGCTCGCAGACGCCGTGCAGGAGCACACCGGCTCGCCGGTTCCGCCTGCCGGCTTCCCAGGTCCCTTCGCGCTGGGCGCGGACGGCGCTCTCGCCCAAGTGTTGGCCTCGGCCGCACTCGAGAACGTACGCGTCAAGGAGGTGCCCGTGCCCACGCATGACGCGTCCTTCGAGGACTACTGGGACCTGCGCACAGATCTAGCCGGCCCGCTGAAGCGGATCCTCGGAACTCTGCCTCCGGAAGACCTCGCCGCCATCAGGGAGAAGGTCCGCAGCAGGCTGGCGAGATACCAGACAACCGACGGCCTCAGGATCCCAGGCGTTGCCTACGTCAGCTCCGCCCGCCGCCCGGATGACGCACACCCGAGCCGGACCCCCGCCGACTGACTGACCTCCAGGCGCTGGGTCCGGCCAAGGAGAGCACCACTCAGGGAGGGTGCGCGTCGGGCAGCATGCGTCGGTGGAGTGGGTGCCCCAACTCACGGCGTACTCACTCCGTTGCCATCGCGCCGTCTCGAGTAGTTCGTCCGACGGAGGCGGGTGGCTCGAGAGGGGTGCGCAGGTTGCTCACCTTGGTGGTGGTTCGGTGTCGGTGGTGGCGCGGATCAGGCGGTTGCCGTCGGGGGTGCGGTAGTAGAGGACGGAGCGTCCGGCGCGGCGCCGGCTGGATGGGCGGTACGTCGGTGGTCAGAGGGTGCTGACCATGCCGCCGTCGATCAGGACGTCGCTTCCGGTCAGGTTGCTGACCGTGCTGGAGGCGAGGAGCAGCACGAGTTGGGCGACCTCGTCGGGCCGGGTGAACCGTCGAGTGGGTGTGCCGGCAACCGCGGCGTCGCGGACGGTGGCAGGGTCGACGCCTTGGGCTCGGCTGAGCGTGTCGGCCACCCCACCGGGGCCGAGCCAGAGTGCTGTCTCGACTGGTCCGGGACTGACGGTGTTGACGCTGACGCCCAACGGTCCGACCTCCTTGGAGAGGGACTTGCTGAAGCTGCGGAGGGCCGATTTTGCTGCGCTGTAGTCGATCACGCCCGGGTCGGGCAGGGTGGCGTTGACTGAGCAGATCGTCACGATGGCCGATGGCGCTGATTCGATCAGGTGCGGCAGCGCTGCGCGGGTCGCGCGGACGGCGGAGAACAGATTCAACTCCAGCGCCCATTGCCAGTCGGCGTCGGTGACTTCGAGGAAACCGCCTGTGCGCGGTCGCACCCCGCCGACGTTGTTGATGAGCAGGTCGACGCCGCCGAAGCGGTCGACGGCCAGGTCCACGAGTGCCTGGCAGCCCGGCATGGTGGTGAGGTCGCCGAGCACCGTGGCGACACCGGCCTCGGCCAGGGCTGTCAGTTCCTCCGAACCGTTGAGAGCCCCTGCAGCTACCTGCGCGCCTTCGGCGACCAGAGCGCGAGTCACAGCTAAGCCGATGCCCTTGCTGGCGCCCGTTACGACTGCGGTCCGGCCTGCGAGGTCGAGCTTCACAGGGACTGCTTCCGCAGCCAGGTCAGGCAGGTCTCGGCGACCTCGGGCCACCCGGAGTCGATCGTCAACGAGTGACCGCGGTCCGGAAAGGTCGTCAGGTCCGTGATGGCGTCGGAATGCCGGTACTGCTTGAGTGTCGCGAGCGTCACCGACTCGGGGACGGTGTTGTCCTTCCCGCTGGCGATCAGCAGGAGCGGTCCACGGGTCTGGTTGTCGGTGTCGACCTTGGCGGGGGAGTGCGGGTTGAAGTTGGCCGACGCCGCCTCGAACAGTGGCTTACCGGGTGCCGGGATGGTCCAGCGCTCGAACAGTTGGTCGGACTCCTCCTGGGAGACGGCGTTGCCGAAGGCGAAGCGGAACTGGTCAGCGGTCAGCGAGACAGCTCGGTGCTTGTTCGCGGGGTTCTTGAACACCGGCAGGGTGGCGCGCAGCGCCGACAGCGGGACAGGGAGGACGCCCTTGATCTGGGCGGCGTCGATCGCGACGGCGGCCTTCGCGCGGTTCTGGCCGAGGAGCTTCTGGGCGATCATCCCGCCGAACGAGTGCCCGACCAGGATCGGCAGTTCGGGAAGCTCGTCGATGATCGCGGCGAAGTGGGCCACGACGTCGTCGATGCCGTGGTCGCCGATCGCCTCCGGGGCTCGTCGCGAGGACTCCACCGTCTCGCCGTCACCGGGCCAGTTCGGCGCCTGCGGCTCATAACCCTCGTCCCGGAACCGTGCCAGCCACGGCTCCCACGAACTTGCATGCAGCCACAGCCCGTGAACGAACAGCACTGGTGTTCTCACAGTCGCCTCCTTGGTCGATCTCGGGTGCTGGAGCGCACCAGAGCGTCTTCGGAGACTAGGACGACCGGGCTCTCGCCAGCTTCAGTCGGATGACTGAGTCTGCTTCAGCACAGTTGAGCCGACGGCCAGCACGCCTGCGAGTTGCTGGCGGCTGGTCACGCCGAGCTTCGGGAAGATCCGGTAGAGGTGGGAGCCGATTGTCCGGTGTGAGAGGAAGAGCCGTTGGCCGATCTCTCGGTTGGACAGGCCCTGAGCGACCAGCTCGGCGATCTGGGCCTCCTGGGGCGACAGCTGCTCACGGGCGTTGTCGGTCGGTCGCCAGCCGCGCTCACCGGTCGCCCGCAGCTCCTGGTCGGCCCGGAGTGCCCACGGCTTGGCACCGAGTGCGCCGAATGCCGTCCGAGCAGCCCGGAGCGGATCACGGGACTCGGTCACCCGTCGCTGGCGACGCAGCCACGACCCGTACGCATGCTGAATCCGTGCCTGGTGCCACGGATACCGGCGGGCGGGCCCGGCGAGCGCACGCTGGAACAGGTCCTCGGCTGTCGCGTCGTCGGCCAGCACGGCCCGCGAGTACTCGAGTGCGATCGTCGTACCGACCGCGGAGGAGCCGTTCGCCCGCTCCTCGACCGACCCGACCAGGTCTCTGGCGGCATCTCGATGACCCGTCCGGATGGCGGCTTCGGCGAGGTAGCTGATTGTCCAGATCTGCTGGACCCGCTGACACGCGGGGTCGGTGGGTTCGAACACGCGAAGGAGCTCGCCGTACGCCTGCTCGGGTCTGTCCGCACCAAGCTCACCGAGGCCGCGGACAAGCTGTGCCCCGGCCAGCAGCGACGAGCTCGCATTCGGAAGCTGGAGCGCGGTCTGCTCGGCCTGAGCGACCAGCCGATGATGCGGGTCCCAGTTCCCGCCGACCGCGTCGATCAGGGCCAACGCGATGCGTGCGGTCCCGGCCCAAACACGCTGACCGGTCTCGTCGGACAGACGCATGCCCTCGTCCGCCGACCGGGCCGGGTCGAAGACGCCGAGGTTGATCTCCGCCCACGCACGGATGGCGAGCGCCTCGGCGAGCAGGCTCAGCCGGCCTTCGGCGCGCAGGTCGCGGATGGCCGTCGAGAGCGACGACTCCGCGCGCACGAAATCGCCCGCGCAGAAGGCCGCGATACCCAGCAACGCCGCCGTGTCGGCGTGTCCGCCACCATTTGCCGCGGACCGGTTCAGCTGCTCGATGACCGGCGCGCTCAACTCGAGTGACTCCGCCAGGCCGAGCACGGCCAGCACCCTGGCGTCCTCGGCAGGCAGCGGAACCTCGCGGGCGGCACGGACGATCTCTCGCCGAACCGCCTCACCGGGGTCTCGCCACCAGACCCTGCGGGCCGCGCCGAACAGCAACTGCATCGCCAGGTCGATGTCCGCCTCGCCGGTGGCGTGCCGCGCAAGGTCTACCAGATGGCTGACAGCCGCAGGCTCGCTGGTGGCACCATCGTGGAACGCTCCCGTCAACCACGTGAGCCGTGAGCGGTCCCTAGGTCGCAGCGTCATCCGGGTGACCTGGTGCTTGATCTTCTCCACCTGGGCGAACTTGCCGAGTTCGTATCCCACCTCAGCGGCGCTGAGCAGACGAGCAGCCTGGTCGCGCGGATCCGGGCTCAGCGCCGCCGCCCGTTCGAGCCAGGACAGTGCGGTGGCATGCGCGCCGCGCCGGCGAGCCTCGGAAGCTGCCAGTTCGAGTTCGGCCGCGACAGGCTCGTCGTGTCCAGGCACCGAGCCGGCCCGGTGCCAGACCGCGCGTTCCGGTTCGACGGAGAGGACGGTTGCCAGAGAACCATGTCCCTGCTCACGCCGTTCGCGCGACATCGCCTGTCGCAGCGCCGAACCGATCAGGGGATGGGTGATGGTGTACGTCGCGCCCGCGATCGTGAGCAGCCCTAGTTCGGCCGCGGGCTGCGCGTCCTGCCGATCCACGACGGCGCCGTACAAGATGGCCGCGGCGGCGAGGACCTGGTCGAAGTCGTCGCCGTCGTCGAGGGCCGCTACATCGACGATCGCGCGGGCCGCCGGATCGAGTTCGTCGGCCCGCGCCGCGAATGCCCGCTCCAGGCGTGCGGTCATCGGAAGCGCATCGTCCAGCTCGCTCCAGCCGTACGTCGTGGTGCTCAACGCTTTGGCGAACTCGACAAGTGCGAGCGGGTTGCCGCCCGCCTGTGCGATCACGCGATCGTGCAAGCCAGGGCTGAGGTCGGGGGCACGAGACCGCAGCAGTGCGTGCGCAGCCTCGTCCGGAAGCCCCTGCAGCTCGATCCAGGTGACCGCCTGGTCGTCGCCGAGGAGCTGCGGGTCAGGTCGCCGCGACGTGGACAACAGCACCACCCGCTCGGTCGCGATGCGGCGGGCAACGAACGCCATCGCGTCGACGGAGGGCCGGTCCATCCATTGCAGGTCGTCGAGGCACACGAGAAGTGGCGCCTCACTGGCCGACTCGGCCAGGAGTTCCAGGACCGCAAGTGAGGTGAAGAAACGGTTGGCGTCGGTGTTCTCGACCATGCCGAAGCAGGCGAGCAGCGATTGACGTTGCTGAACTGGCAGCAGGTTGACGTGCGCAAGGACCGGTCGCAGCAGTTGATGCAGGCCGGCGTACGGCAGATGCGACTCGGACTCGCTGCCGCTCGCACTCAGGACCGCGAACCCTGCGGTCGCCGCATGCTCCATGACGCGGGCCAGCAGCGCACTCTTACCCACTCCGGGCTCACCGTTGAGCCCGACCGCGAATCCTCCATTCTCAACGTCGTCCAGACTGTCAAGCAGTCGGCGAAGCACGTCGTCACGGCCGAACAGCGGTACCTCATCGGCCGCAGTCATGGTCCGAGCATGAGCCACCACCTGGGGTTCCGTCCACCTCGACTGAGCCGCCGGTCAGTCGCGCGTTCGCCGTTCTGCACCAGTCGAACAAGCAGCCCATGGTGTTGTCCTGCCTGGCGAACCGAGGACCGGTCCGGGGGAGTTCCTGGGGCGAGACCGGCGAATCGCAGCCGCCGGCTGATACATGCCGTCCGTTGGTGGCGGGTACTGAATTTTGGTGGCGCGTGTAGAGGATCGACTGGTGGCGGGGCGATACAGGCTGCATGACGTCCTCGGTCGGGGCGGGATGGGGGAGGTGTATCGGGCGACAGACGAAGTACTCGGTCGGTCGGTGGCGGTGAAGGTGATGCGGCCGGCTACCGAGACGCTCGCGTGCCCTGAACGGTTCCTCCGGGAAGCGCGCGCATCGGCGCAGATCGTGAGCCCCCATGTCGTCGCGACGTACGACTTCGGCAGTGACGGGGACCTGTACTTCCTCGCGATGGAACTCGTGGAGGGCGGGTCCGTCGCCGACGAACTCAGAACCAGCGGTCCGTTCTCGTCCGAGAGGGCGCTGGATGTCGTCCGGCAGGCCGCGGCCGGCCTGGCCGCTGCCCACGCCCTGGGGATGGTGCATCGCGACGTCAAGGCGAGCAACCTTGCCCTGTCCGACGACGGGACGGTGAAGCTTGCCGACTTCGGCATCGTCAGATTTCTGAACGACGCCCCGACAACGATGACGTCCAACGGCCACATCGTCGGGACGAGTCTCTACCTCTCGCCTGAGTGCGCGATGGGCCAGCCCGCTGAACCTGCCGGGGATGTCTATGCATTGGGGTGCTTGCTGTACCAGCTCGTAGCAGGGCATCCACCGTTCATGGGTGACTCACCGTCATCGATCATGTACCAGCATGTGCATGCCGAGCCGGTGCCCCCGAGCGGGCTCAGGCCCCAACTCACGAGTGAAGTCGAAGCTCTGATCTTCTGGATGCTCGAGAAGGATCCGAGCAGGCGTCCTACGGCAGCTCAAGTCGCCGAGGGTGCGCAGCCTCCATGTCTTGCGGGTGACCCCGACACAACCGTCGAGCTCTCTCCTGTACGTCGACGTATGTCGACGTACAGGAGAGAGCTGGCGGGTGCGGTGGCCGCCGTCGTATTGGTGGTTGTGGTGGCTGTGGGAATTGCGTTGGATACGCGAGGTGTAGAGCTGCCCGCGACGACCGAGCTAGGGCCGACGCAGGGCCGGTCCGTTGCGCCTCAGGTCAAGCCTCGTGTCACACCGACTCCGACACGGACCAGCACTCCGACGGTCACGTCTCGGCCGCAGCACAGGTCGACCCCAGACGTCGGAGCGACGAAGCGGGCGCCGAAGTCCAAGGTCTCTCCTGGGCATGGCCAAGGTGCGCCGAAGTCGAAGCACGACAAGTCAGAGTCCGGGAAACCGAAGAAGCCCAAGGTGTAGCCGGGCTCGTCGAACCAGGCAATTGAAATAGTCGTTTATTTGAACCGACGCGTAATGCATTCGTTTCGGCGCGCAAAGTAGGCGGTGCCGTAGCAGTTTTGTTGCAATTTGTGTTGGGTACCGCAGGCCTAATCCGAAATTCGGAACGGGGCGTGCCGTTAGGAGGATCCATGGGAATCGGTATGTCCGTATTCCTGCTGGCTGTAGGCGGAATTCTGTCGTTCGGTGTGTCGGACCGGATCAGCGGCGTCGATCTGACCGCCGTCGGATACGTGCTGATGGCCGCCGGGGCGATCGGTCTCGCCGTGGCCCTGATGTTCGCCAACCAGCGGAGCCGGACCACGCACACGTCCGTCCATGAACGCCGCGACATCCACGACGACTGATACGCCGGGAGTGAGGATGCCTGAAGCGCACACGCGGCCCGGGCCGCGGGAGTTGATGCTGAACCTGTTGCTCGACAAGGTGGCGGAGCAGCGCTTTCCGTCGCTGGCGATGCTGGACCTGGTCGAATCCCTGCTCCAGCCGGACGAGGTGGAGATCTACGTACGGCTTCTGGTGCGCAGGATGCGTGAGGAGAACTATCCGAGCCTTCCGATCATGCGCCGGATCGCCGAACTCACGCAGTAATCCATCCAACCGTTGCCTTAGGCCACATCGAGATATCGCCGAGGGCGTATCACTGTAGGGAGAACCCATGAATACCACCGCCAAGGTGGCCGCTGCCGTCGCGAGCGGCTACCTGCTCGGCCGTACCAAGAAACTCAAGCTGGCGATCACGGTCGGCGGACTGCTGGCCGGCAAGCGGATCGCAACCGATCCGCGTGCCATCGTGCAACAGTTGGCGGAGGTGGTCGAGCAGAACCCCGAGTTGTCGAAGCTGTCCGATCAGGTGCGCGGCAAGCTCGTCACCGCGGGCCGGGAGGCAGCCGTGGCGGCGGCGAGCAATCGCCTGAACCGGGTCAGCGACTCCATCCGGGATCGTACGGATCGCATGCTGTCGACGGGCAGTCGGCAGGCCGAGGACAAGGCCGATGACGAGGCCGAGGACGAGGAACGGCCGAGGCGGCGCATGAGGCCGGGCCGACGTGCTGAGGGCGCGCGCGGGCATCGCCGGAGCCGCGAGGAGGACGGTGCCGAGGCCGGTGACGACCGCGGATCCGACCGCCCTGCGAGGCGCCCCCGCTCCGCGGACGGCAGAGCACGTCGGAGCGCGGCGGACGAGCGGTCGAGCGGCTCCACGTCCAGCGAGCGGTCGAGCCGGCGCTCGTCCGACGATCGATCGAGCGGGCGCTCGGACGACGACGGATCGAGCCGTAGCTCGTCCGACGAGCGGTCGAGTCGCAGTTCGGCCGGCGAAGGGTCACGCCGTACCGGCAAACGGACGGCCGCGCGGGCCGAGAGCAACAATGACTCGGGACCGAGCGCACGGAAGTCGGCCCCGGCGAAGCAGACGGCCGGCAAGAGCACGTCTCCGGCGAAGAAGACCGCCAGCAAGAGCACGTCTCCGGCGAAGAAGACCGCCAGCAAGAGTACCTCTCCGGCGAAGAAGACGGCCGCGAAGAAGGCGACGGCGAAGAAGAGTACGGCTCCGGCGAAGAAGACCGCGGCGAAGAAGACCGCCGCCAAGAAATCCGCGGCCAAGAAGAGCGCGAGCAGGTCGACGGCCGGCTCGTCGGCTCGGAAGCGGGGGTGATCGGCGATGGCCGAACGATCGCGCGGCGAGGAACAGAACGGCCTCCGGTCGATCCTCGACGAGCTCCCGGTCGACCGGTTGAAGGGCGAGCTCCAAGATGCGCTCTCGGTTGCCGCGGAGCGCACCGCCGAGGCCGCGACCGGCAAGATCTCCAGCCTCACCGATCGGCTGATCGACATGGCGGCCGGCGGAGGTGTCACTGGTAAGGCGATGGCCGAGGGAGGAAAGGCGGCGGCCAGGGGAGGTTCACCGCTGCTCGGCGCGTTGAAGGGCGGACTCATGGGAGCCAAGGACAAGGCGTCAGGCCTGCTGAGCGGTGGATCCGGTGGCTCCGGTGGCTCCGGTGGCAAGGAGAACCCGCTCAAGGCGACGACGATCATCGAGTCGATCGACGTCGGTCTACCGATCGATGTCGTGTACAACCAGTGGACGCAGTTCCAGGACTTCTCCGGCTTCATGAAGAAGGTCGAGCGGGTCGAGCAGAAGACCGACGAGCAACTCGACTTCAAGGCGAAGATCCTGTGGTCGCACCGGACCTGGGAAGCGACCATCATGGAGCAGGTTCCGGACGAGAAGATCGTCTGGCATTCGAAGGGTGAGAAGGGCCATGTCAACGGGACCGTCACCTTCCACGAGTTGGCATCGAACCTGACGCGTGTGCTCGTCGTGCTCGAGTACTACCCGCAGGGCTTGTTCGAGCGGGTCGGAAACATCTGGCGTGCCCAGGGACGTCGGGCACGCGTCGAGCTGAAGCACTTCCAGCGTCACGTGATGACGAACGTCATTCTGCACCCCGACGAGGTCGACGGATGGCGCGGCGAGATCCACGAGTCGCGGGTCGAGAGTGACGCGGACGAGGACGCCGAGGAAGAGGACGTCGACGAGGAAGCCGACGAAGACGAGTACGACGAGGACGAAGAGCCGTCCGCTGAGGACGAGTACGACGAGGACGAAGAAGAGGAAGAGCCCGTCGACGAGTACGACGAAGAGGACGACGAGTACGACGAAGAGGACGAGGACGAGGGCGAGCCCGTCGACGAGGCTGAGGACGAGGACGAGGACGAAGAGGACCTGGCTGAGGACGAGTACGAAGAGCCCGAGGACGAGGACGAGGAAGAGCCCGTCGACGAGGCTGAGGACGAGAACGAAGCCGAAGAGGACCTGGCTGAGGACGAGTACGAAGAGCCCGAGGACGAGGACGAGGAAGAGCCCGTCGACGAGGACGAGGACGAGGACGAAGCCGAAGAGGACCTGGCTGAGGACGAGTACGAAGAGCCCGAGGACGAGGACGAGGAAGAGCCCGTCGACGAGGACGAGGACGAGAACGAAGCCGAAGAGGACCTGGCTGAGGACGAGTACGAAGAGCCCGAGGACGAAGAGCCCGAGGACGAAGACGAGGAAGAGTACGAAGACGAGGACGAATACGACGAGGGCGACGAGTACGACGAGGAAGACCAGCCCGAGGACGAGTACGAAGAAGAGCCCGAGCAGCGGCCTCGCCGCCGGGCGAGCTGATCGAGTCGACTGGAAGGAAGAGCCATGACCGTCGCGGCCACCGGCCAACGCCGATCCGGAGGGTATCTGGACAGGCCGGCCCCGAGCAGTCTCGCGGACGTCATCGACAGCATCCTGGACAAGGGGCTCGTCATCGATGCCTACATCCGGGTGTCGCTGGTGGGTATCGAACTGCTGACCATCGACGCACGCATCGTCGTCGCCAGCGTGGACACCTACCTGCACTTCGCGGAAGCCACGAACCGGCTGGATCTGGCCGAGAAGAGCAAAGATCTCCCCGAGGTGATCCAGGACATGACCGAAAGCGGCGCGCAGGGCAAGACGCGTGGTCTGCTCTCGGGGGCGAAGGAGGCTCTGTTCGGCTCCGACGAGGACCAGCAGCGCGACCGGGAGCTGGAGCAGCGCGACCGGGGGCGCGACCAGCGCGACCGGGAGATGGAGCAGATTGGCGAGCGCGAAGAGCCGGAGTACGAGGAGGAAGCACCTCCGCGTCGCCGGCGGCCGGCCAAGAAGGCTGCAGCCCGTCGCAGGAGGACTGAGGAGTGACCGTGACAACGCCGAGCGACATCGGCCTGGGGTGCTACGTGTACGGCATCGTGGCCGCGGACCTCGTCGTACCGCCGGACCTCAGAGGTGTCGGTGATCAGCTCGTCTGCTTGGCCCCGAGCGGCGACGTCGCCGCTGTCATGAGCCTCGTGGACAGCAACGTCGCGCTCGCCGGGCGCGCGGACCTCCTGGCGCACGGCCAGGTGCTCGACAAGATCGCCGAACTGGGGCCGGTGATCCCGGTCCGGTTCGGATCCGTGCTGGAGAACCGGGAAGCCGTTGCCGGCGATCTGCTGGAACCCGGCCGCGAACGCTTCCGGGCGATGCTTCGAGATCTCGCCGGTCACGCGCAGTTCGTTGTCCGGGCGCGATACGACGAGAAGCAGGTGCTGACCGAGGTCGTGGCGGAGAATCCCGAGATCGCCCAGCTTCGCAAGCTCACCCGTGAACAGCCCGAGGATTCGTCGTACGGCGAACGCGTCAGGCTGGGCGAGTTGGTCGCGAAGGCGCTGGAGACGAAGAGCGCCGCGGACGGGCGCGCCATGCTGCTCGAGATCGAGCGGCACGTGACCGCGCTGAACGTCCGGGAGACCGCCGGAATCAACGGCCTGCTCGATGTCGCCGTACTGGTCGAGGACAGCCGCCGTGCGGAGTTCGAGCAGGCGGTCGAGGGCCTGGCGGAGAGGTTCGCCGGTCGAGCCCGGCTGAAGCTGATCGGGCCGACCGCGCCGTACGACTTCGTGGATACGGAGGAGTGATGGGCCTGATGACGAACCTGCTGACCCTGCCGCTCGCGCCGGTGCGGGCCACGATCGCACTGGCCGAGCAGATCCGGCAGCAGGCCGAGGCCGAGTACTACGACCCGGCCCGGATCCGTCTGCAGCTCGAGCAGATCGACACGCTCAGGGAGAACGGTGAGATCGATCCGGACGTGGCCGCGGCCTGGGAGGACGAACTGGTCAGCCGGCTCTACCAACCGCGCGAGGAGACCTGAGCACTGATGGCAACCCCGAGGAAGTCCACCCAGAGCCGTACGACGAGGCAGCCGGAAAAGGGACGTACGACGGCCAAGCGGGCGACCTCGCCCGGTGCGTCGCAGAACGGGCAGCGCCCGTCACCGCCGCAGTCGTTGCGGAACGTCGCGCTCATGGCCGCCAGAGAACTGGCGCAGCTGATCGGACATGATCCGGAAGGAATCGTGGCTGTCGAGAAGCGCGACGAGGGCTGGCTCGTCCAGGTCGAGGTGGTCGAGGCGCACCGGATCCCGGCAACGACCGACATCCTCGCCGTGTACGAGGTCGAGGTCGACGCCGACGGCGGCGTGACCGGGTACCGGCGCAAGGACCGTTATGTCCGCGGGCGAGTCCAGGAGTAGCGCGATGAGCGAACCTACGATCTCTTCTCGCCGTGGCGCGTTCGACCGCTACGGATCCACGTCGCCGGCATCGCGTCCGGATGGCCTCGCCGACATCCTCGAGCGGGTCCTCGACAAGGGCATCATCATCGCCGGTGACATCAGGGTGAACCTGCTCGACATCGAACTCCTGACCATCAAGATCCGCCTGTTGATCGTCTCTGTCGACAAAGCGATGGAGATGGGCATCGACTGGTGGCGGCACGATCCGATGCTGTCCACCGACGCTCAGGCGCTGGCCGACGAGAACCGGAAACTGCGCGAACGTGTCGAGGAGCTGGAGCGCGATGGTGAGTGAATCCGGCACCTATGTGTACGCCGTGGGGCGGAACCTCGACGAGGAGGTGCTGTCCGGGCTGGAGGGCGTCGGCGGCTCCTCGGTCCGGATGATCAGTCACCGCGAGCTGACCGCCGTCGTGAGCACCGTCGACCTCGAGGAGTTCGGCGAGGCCGCCTTGCGCCGCAACCTCGAGGTTCTGGCCTGGGTGGAGGAGACCGCCCGCAGACACGACGAGGTCGTTCGGCGGGCGGCGGCGATCACCACCGCGCTCGCGCCGTTCCGGTTGGTCACGATCTATCGTTCGGACGACGCGGCGTGCGACCGCATCGAGGAGTTGTACGACGACCTCGTCCTGGTGCTGGACCGGGTCGACCGGCGCAGCGAGTGGAGTGTCAAGGTGTTCTGCCGCGCCCGGTCGGTGCCGTCGGCAACTGTCGAGGCAGCGAGTTCGGGTGTTGCCTACCTGGAGCGGCGCAGGGCCGAGATCCGTGATCGGCAACAAGCGGCCGGCGAGCAGCAGATGCTGGCCGACCAGCTCTTCTGGGACCTGGTGCCCGGTGCGGCCGCGACCAGGCGGCTTCCTCCTCAGGACCAGAAGCTGACCGGTCGCCGGGAGCCGATGGCGCTGAACGCTTCGTTCCTCGTCGACGACGAGCACAGCACCGACTTCTTCGAGCTGGTGAACGAGACGCGAGCCAGGTACCCGTCGCTCGACATCGAGGTGAACGGACCTTGGCCGCCGTACTCCTTCGCAGTACTGGACAAGCCATGACCGTTCAGACCCATACGGCGGTGACGACGGAGCCCAGCCTGGTCGACCTGCTCGACCGGTTGCTCGGCAAAGGCGTCGTGGTCACCGGTGATGTCGTCGTCTCGCTGGCCGGGGTCGACCTGGTCCGCATCCAGCTGTCAGCCGTCATCGGCTCGGTGCGCAAGGAGATGGGGAACCTATGACTGAACCTCTGCTGCCGCTGACCGATCGGATCGAGGCCAACGCCGACACCGTCGAACGCGAGCTGCTCAAGCTCGTGCTGACGATCGTCGAGCTGGTCCGCCAGTTGATGGAACGGCAGGCGATCCGCCGGATGGACGAAGGTGACCTCAGTACGGCGCAGGTCGAGGAGCTCGGGCTCGGCCTGATGCGACTCGAAGATGCGATGACCGCTCTGCGTGAGCAGTTCGGTCTGAGCGCGTCCGATCTCAACATCGATCTCGGTCCGCTCGGTTCTCTCCTGCCTGAATAGGTCTGGACGTGGTGATGATGAAAGTACTTCGAGGACTCGGCGCGGCGCTGGTGTGGCTGCTCGCGACGGTCGTGATGATCCTGGCGGCGGTGCTCTGCGTCACCGTGGTTCTGCTACCGCTCGGACTACCCCTGATGGCGCTCGGGCTCCGCCTCTACGGGTACGGCGTACAGATCCTGGTTCCGGGGGCGCCGGAGGTGAAACGCGGGATGCGCAAGCGGCTCGGCCTGCGTGCGCACGGGGACGTCCGCGGTGACGTCAAGCGTGCGGGCAAGCGGGGCAAGAAGTCCGGCCGGAAATTGCGGAAGAAGGCCGGCGATGCGGTTGACGACGCCGGCAAGGCCGGCCATCGCGGCCGCAAGCGTCTCGCCGGTGTGTTCGGAGGCTGATGATGAAGCTCTTGATGAGACTGGTCGTGAACGCCGTCGCGCTGGCTGTCGCGGCGTGGCTACTGAAGGGCATCGCGTTCAGCGGTTCGAGCACCACGAGCAAGGTGATCACGCTGGTCGTGGTCGCGGCGATCTTCGGGCTGGTCAACGCGCTCATCAAACCGCTGGCCACGATCCTGTCGCTGCCGTTCATCGTGCTGACGCTCGGCTTGCTGATCTTCGTGATCAACGCGCTGATGCTGCTGCTCACGTCCTGGATCAGTGACGGCCTCGACATCCCGTTCACGGTGGACGGCTTCGGAACGGCGCTGATCGGCGCGCTGATCGTCACCGTCGTCAGTTGGCTGATGAACGTCGTACTGCCGGACAAGCTCGAGACGGACTGATCGGAAGGAACCGGAAGAATGAACCTGACCCAATCATGGAACGACGCGGTAGGTGCGATCATCACGTTCCTGCCGAAGTTCGTACTGTTCCTCGTCATCCTCTTCATCGGATGGCTCATCGCCACGGCGCTGCGCAAGGTCGTCAACGTAGTGCTCGGTCGAGTGGGCTTCGACCGCGCTGTCGAGCGCGGCGGTGTCGGACGGGCGCTCGCGCAGTCGAAGTACGACGCCAGCGGCCTGATCGCAGCACTCGTCTACTACGCCGTACTGCTGATCGCGCTGCAGTTCGCCTTCGGCGTCTTCGGTCCGAACCCGGTCAGCGACCTGCTGGCGGCGATCGTCGCGTGGCTGCCGAGAGCGGTGGTGGCCATCGTCATCGTGGTCGTGGCGGCCGCGATCGCGAACGCGCTGCGCGACCTCGTCGGGAGCGCGTTGTCGGGACTCAGCTACGGCCAGTTGATCGCCAAGGTGGTGCAGATCTTTGTCATCGCCCTCGGCGTCATCGCGGCGCTGAACCAGATCGGGGTCGCGACGGCGGTGACCACTCCGGTGCTGATCGCGGTCCTCGCGACGGTCGGCGGCGTCATCGTCGTCGGTATGGGCGGCGGGATGATCCGGCCGATGCAACGCCGCTGGGAGCGCTGGCTGGATCGCGCCGAGCAGGACTTCCCGAACGCGCGAGCCCGCGAGGAGGCCTACCAGCGAGGCCGGGAGGATGCTGAGCGCAGCCAGTGGCAGACGGAGCCCGGAGAGTCGTCGACCATGGGGCTGACGGGCGACCCCCTTGGCGGTACTCGCCGGTCCACGCCGCCGCCGCGAAGCGACGGCACCACCTGATCGAGGGGCCAGGTGCATCTGTGGGAAGCGTCCCTGAGCGCCATGCTCGACTGTGCGCCCAGGGACGCTTCGTGCTCAGAGCCGGGGGAGATCCTGGAGTCCGGAGCGAAGGTCGGACGCCGCCAGACTCGCGGTGGCCAGCAACCGGACCGTCACCCAGTCGTCGCTCCCCGCGATGCGTTCGAATCGCCAACCACGTTCAGCTGCCGAGTCCTGCACACCCCGTGCGTACGCCGCCAGCTCGACCGGGCCCGCTGATCCGACCGTCAGACCGAGGATGTCGCGAACAGCGGCGGCATGCTGATCGATCGCTGCCTGCAGGCCCGGACGGCGGACGTTCAGCCTCTCGAGAAGACGACCGCGTAACGTCGTCAGCTCTCGTTTGGCAGATGCCTCTCGAATGATCCTCAGCCACGCCATGACTCAATAGATTAAGGCATGGTGGCCGATGTCCGCGGGTACCGGCTAAACACCGCTGCTGCGGAAGGAGTCATCATGCCTGACGATTCACTGGGCGACAAGCTCGGACGACAGGTCAAGAACATCAAAGGTGGACTGAAGGACGTCGCGCACGCGTTCACGGACGCGGATCCGGAACGCCGCACCGACGCGATGGCCGGGCGGGTCACCGGCATGAGGTCACGCACTTCCTCCAACGCCCGGGAAGGCATGTCGAAGGACGAGCTGTACGCCGAAGCCAAGCGCCTGGGCATCAAGGGACGCTCGAAAATGACGAAGGAAGAGCTTCTGCGCGCCGTTCGACGCGCCTGACCCGTCCTGTGTCTCGCCGGCCACGTCGAGTGAAGAAGTACCGAGTTGTGTGGCAGAGCAGTTGCGGCATCTGCCTTGGTGCCGGAGTCGCGGCTGCGGTTGTAGTGCTGCCCCTCGCGTTGTGGATTCTGGTGGGCGTCGTGTGGGCTGCGATGGCGTCGACGGTCGCGTACGCCGCCAGAACCAGCGAGCCGGCCACAGTAGGCCCACCTGGACGGTGGGTGTGGATCATCACGCTTGGGTGCGCTGCGTACCTGGCGACATCGGCATTTGCGACGTCTGTAGGTGCCGCTGCATTCCTCCCGGTGTTGGCGGCGGGAGCATCGGCGCCGTCTGCGGTGCGCTGGTACCTACGTCTGCTGAGTCAGGCAGGCTTTTCACAGCCGCTCAGGGCGATGGGTATGGACGAGCTGTGTCGGCGGTGGCTGGACAGTGACGGCGCGCTGACCCATGCAGGATCGGACCGAGCCCGACTTCGAATCATCAACTCCAGACAGCAGTGCCTCGACGAACTGGAGCGGCGTGATCCCGAAGCCTTCCAGGCCTGGCTCGATTCCCCGCCCGGTACTGGCATAGATCCGCGCCGGTTCTTCACGGACCACGGCAGTCGGGGATGACTCAGGAGGTCTGGAACCGCGGACTGTGATCGTGCTTGCAGCAGATCAGTTCCTCGACGAGGTCGCCGGCACCAGAGACCCCCAGCGGACGCGAGTGCGTGGCGCTACGGACGCATCCAGGATGCACGCAGTACGCCGTACTGTCGGGGACACAGGCCGCATGCCTGGACCAAGGGAGCCTCAACCTTGTCATCGGTGCCACATCCTTCATCACTCAGGCCCGCTCCTCCTGTCGGTACCCGTTGGCGATAGAGCGAATCCCTGCTCTGGAACGCGTTACGGCGTTTGCGTGCGGGTACCTGAGGGCGTGGTCCACAACACGGAAGCACTGGGGAGCGGCTTACTTCCGGACGGTCAAGAAGCGGCCTGGAATTGTGACCTTGCAGCAGGAGGTTGTCGATGTACCAGGAGCGGACAGTCAAGTCCTCACAGGAAGAGCCCGTCATCGATGTGGAGTGGTTCCGTCGGGAGCTGCATCAGGAGCGCCAGTTTCGGCTCGAGCAACTGACCCAACTGTCCTACGAGACGGCAGCGCCGTGCCCACATGCGGTGGCGGAGGTGCAAGCCGCGCTGAAGGCCGGTGCGAGGCGGGCCCTGGCGGAAATCGAGGCGGCGCTCATCCGCCTCTCCCGAGGCACCTTCGGCGCCTGCGAGGTCTGCGGAGAAGTGATGGCCATGCACCGGCTAGAGGCAATACCCACCACCAGGCTCTGCCTACGCTGCGAACACCGCCGGCGTTCCAGGTGAACTGATCGTTTGATCGTCGATCCGCGGAATACAACGGTTCGGATCGTGGTCGGTGGTGCGGAATCGGGCCCGAGGTGGGTACCGAAGCTGCACCGTTCTGTCTGGAGGCTTGTCATGAGTGAGGATGCAGAGCTGGTTCCGCTGTCGGACGAGGAACTGAATGCTCAGGTCGGCAGTGTGTTGCCCGACAAGGAGGTCGTTTCGATCCTCGACCTCAACGTCGACCTCGCGCTCGCCATCGACGCCGCGGCACCGATCGAGTTGGCTGTGGCCGCGAACGCGAACGTCGCCGCGCCGATCGACGCCGCGGTCGGCACGAACATCCTGTCCAGTGGCTCCGAGGCCCAGGCACTGGCCGATCAAGGTGTGCTGATCACGCAGGGCATCGATGCGGACGCGACCGCGCACGCGGTCCAGGTCAGCGGGATCGATCAGTCCGACGACGTGGTCGATGCCGGGTCCTCGACCCCGGTGGAGAGCGGCGCGCCAGATGACGTGTCCAGTGGAGGTTCTGAGCCTGCGGGTGGCCCGACCGCCGCTGGAACCGAAACGCCGACGGAGTCGAGCACCGGATCAGCTGATGAGCCGAGTACCACCGCCGAAACAGCCGGCGAGGAGCAGGCCGCAGTTGTGCCGGGAACCGGGTTGGAGACGCCTGACACCAGCCAACTGCTGAACGGCAGCCTCCTCGATGTCAACGTGAACGTCGATGCCGATGTCGACCTGGCCGCTCCGATCGCCGGCGCAGTCGCGGCGAACGCGAACGTGGCGGCGCCGATCGACGCTGCAGTGGCGGCGAACGTGGGCTCTGTCGACAGCCAGGCGGTGGCAGTCGCGCAGCAGGACGCCATCATCAATCAGGACATCACCGGCTCGGCGACCGCCGACGCCGAGCAGACCTCCGACATCGAGCAGTAGCCCGGACCAGTGTCCGCCGTACAGGATTCGCCGGTGCGGACCGGGCTGGCTCCGGGTGTGCCCGTCCGGGCGGCCGGCGTTGTGCTGTTGGGTGAGATGGCCGGATCGGGCTATCGCACACCGCCGGCGCTGGTGCGTCGCGCGGACGGGCAGATGATCCAGCTGACCAGGCTGTTGTATCTGGTGCTGAAGGCGATCGACGGGCGACGTGACCACACGCAGATCGCGGAGCTGGTCAGCGCGAGTTACGGCCGGTCCGTCTCGGTGGCCAATGTAGAGGCCTTGGTCGAAAAGCTCCGGCCTCTCGGTCTGGTGCGCGGTGTGGACGGGTCCGAGCCGCAGGTGCGGAGGTCGAATCCGCTGCTTGCGCTGCGATTCAGGTACGTCGTCACGGACAGGCGCCGCACCGAGCGGATCACGCGGCCGTTTGCGGGGCTGTTCGGCCGGCTGCCCGTCGTGGGCTTCGTCGCGGCGTTCGTGTACGTGTGCTGGTGGCTGCTGTTCGACAAGGGGCTGGCGTCGGCTGCCTATGAGGCGTTCCACAAGCCCGGCTTCTTGTTGCTGGTCTTCGCGGTGACCGTGCTGTCCGCGGGGTTCCACGAGTTCGGTCACGCGGCGGCCGCACGGTACGGCGGATCGACGCCAAGCGCCATGGGGATGGGCTTCTACCTGTTCTGGCCGGCCTTCTACACCGATGTCACAGACTCCTACCGGCTCGGGCGCGGCGGTCGCATCCGCACCGACCTCGGCGGCCTGTACTTCAACGCCATCGTTGCAGTCGCAACGGTCGTGATTGCCGAGCTGACCGGGTACGACGCACTTCTGCTGGTCGTTGCGACGCAGATCCTGCAGATGGTCCGGCAACTGCTGCCCACGATCCGCTTCGACGGCTACCACGTATTGGCGGATCTGACCGGTGTCCCCGACCTGTACCACCACATCAAGCCGACCCTGATAGGTCTCCTGCCCTGGCACTGGAAGGATCGCAAACGGGCGCTCAAGCCGTGGGCCCAGGCCGTCATCACCGTATGGTGCCTCACGGTTGTGCCGCTGATGCTGGTCATGCTGACCATGACAGTGGTGACGCTGCCGCGGGTGCTGGCCACTGCCAGGGCCAGCGCCGACGAGCAGTGGCGCATGCTTGTCGGTGGCTGGCACGACGCGGACCTGGTCGAGGTGCTGGCCCGCGGGCTGGCCATGATCGCGCTCGCGCTGCCGCTGCTCGGTCTGGGACTGCTGCTGTGGCGCCTGGTCGGCAGGATCGTGAGGTCGGTGTGGCGGCGTACGGCGGGTAAGCCCGCGCAGCGTTCAGTCGCTGCAGTCGTCGCGTTGCTGATCATCGCCGCTCTCGGTTGGGCTTGGTGGCCCGACGATGAGCGGTACCGGCCGATCACCCCGAACGAGCGGGGGACGATCACCGAATTCGTCCAGCGGGCAAAGCACACGACAAGACAGCCGCCCACCGGAAGCCGACAGTTGCATGAGGGTCAGATGCATCAGACCCGAGTTCTGTGGCCGGCCGGCGTGAACCGACCTACCCGTCAACGCCCGACGCTGGCTCTCGTCATGGTGCCTCGTCCGCCGACCACTACTCGCACGGTCGCACCGGCGACCCCGTCACCGAGCGCCGTCGTACCCACACCCGCTCCGACCGCCGTATCCCCGACCTACCGGACCGATGCTCCGGTGTGGGTGTTTCCCTTCGACAGGCCGCTTCCCGCGGAGCCGGGCGGCAACCAAGCGCTCGCCGTCAACACCACAAACAACACCGTCACTTATGACATCGCCTTCGCCTTGGTGTGGGCCGAAGATCGCGTCACGAACACCAACGAGGCCTATGCCTTCGCAAGCTGCTCGAACTGCGCGGCAGTGGCGATCGCCTTCCAGGTAGTGCTGGTAATCGGCGACGCGGACGTCATCGTCCCCCAGAACCTCGCCGGCGCGCTGAGCTACGACTGCGTGCAGTGCCTGACCTACGCCCTCGCAACCCAACTCGTCGTCACGCTGGACCGCCCCTTGTCGGCCACTGGCATAACAGCGCTCAACCAGGTCTGGGCGCAGCTCGCGGACCTGGCCCGCTCGATCAAGCAATACCCGCTCTCCGAACTACGCGCCCGGCTCACCTCCTTCGAGCAGCAAATCCTCAACGTCATCGCCGCCGACGGCGCCCTGACCACCCCCGCCGTACCCCAAACGGCAACCCCGGCAACCCAACCCGCACAATCCCCGACCGCCTCCACCACCGAGGCTCCCACCTCCTCGTTGACTCCAAGCGATCCCTCGCAGATCGCTCCCACCACTGACCCTCCGACAACGCCCAACCCGTCGCCGACACCAACCCCCTCCGAGCCCGCCTCGCCAGATCAGACCACCCCAACTCAAACTCCACCGGCTCCATCCCCCTCGCCAACCCCAACCGAAACCCCCGCCGCCACCCCGACGCCCACAGAACCCCAAACCACGACCCCAACGTCGCCTTAACCGCCCGTTCGCAGCACTGGCAAGAGGCTGTCCAGCGGAGGCCGCCGGGAAAGGAGCGGTCGTCAATTCCTGGTGAAGCCGAGCATCCAGCTGTAGATGTCCTGGCCCTGGCTTCCGCTGTAGGCGTGGTCCCATGAGTTGTGGTCGACCTGTGGGTAGATCGTCAGGCGTAGGTCCTTGGCGGGCGGAGCTGGGCAGGTGCGCAGGCTGTTGATTGTGTCGATGCTGCCGGCAGGATTGACCACGTCGTCCGCGTCACCGTGGAAGGCCCAGATCGGTGTAGACGCCAGGGCGCACCCCGACGATCCGAGCGCTGGACGCCCCTCGCCGGCGATCGGGACCGCGGCCGCGACCGTGGCCGCACCGGACTGGCCCAGCGACTCCCAGACGCCGTAGCCGCCGCAGCTGAGACCGGTCAGGTAGACCCGCGCCGGGTCGACGTCGTAGTGCGTCAGCGCGTAGCCCAGAAAGGCCTGAACCTCGGAGGGAGCCCAGCACGGCGAGCCTGCCGGCAAGGGGTTGCCGTAGCCGTGCTGCAGCTGCATCACACACGACCCGCCAAAGGGGACGTCGCACGGGTAGGGGTATGCCGGGCTCGGGACGTCGTTGTGCTGGGGCGCGAGTACGACGAACGGACGATCAGTGGCCCAGCCGTTGTTGGCGATGTACAACGGGATGCCTGCATCGTTGATCACGTTGGGCAATTGCGCCGGACTGCCGTCCCCGGTGCCGCCGTAGCCGTGCAGGAAGACCAGCAGCGGCTTCTTGGTGCCTTGCCCGTAAGTCGGTGGGAGGTACTCGTAGTACCCGAGCGGCGATGAGGTCGATCCGAGCGGGTGCCCGGTCAGCCGGCTCGCCGAGCCGGTCCCGATCAGCGATCCGGCCGCCGAACACAGGGACACCTGCGGATCGTGACCCGAGACGGTCGCGCCGAGGAATTCGACGTCCTGGCCGCCGGGGACGTTGTCGCCGCCTGTGTCGAACAAATACCGGAAGGTCACCACGCCGGCGAACCGGAACGCGACCTTGCCCGTCGAATCCTCGACGACGAAGGACTGCCCGACGTTCATGGCCTTGACCTCGAAGACGTTGCCGCCGACCGGCTTCGCCTGGACATCCTTGAACAGGCCGTTACCACGGACGACGAACCATCGCCCGGTGGCCGGGTCGGTGTGAACCTCCCGGAAGGAGTAGTTGTCGGTAAAGAAGAAGAACGAGGTCGCCGGCCCGGTTCCCGTTCGAACGCTCGTCCTCCCACTGAACGTCGCCGCGACATCGGTCCGATAGCCGCAGCTGTCGTCCATCCAGGTGTCAGTTCCCGAGTACGGCGTTCCTTCGACTACGGCTGCATCCGCCTGCGTGGACAACCCGATCGCGCCGAGCGTGACCACAGTGAGCAGGCAGATCCACTGACGGGAGCGGTTTCGTGCGAAGACAGACATGGCGCGGGTCCTTCCAGGGCGCGCAGAACACGGATCGACTGAGGATTCCGCGATCGACGGAATCGTGCGGCGGCAACTGCCGCCGGCCGTGACGTCGGCCCGCATCCCCATCTGACGCGCCAACACAAGACAGATTGGTTCCCCGTGATGTCCCCCTCCCCAACCCCTGCATACCGGTATAGAACCCGGTCGGACCCTGGTCAACCGCCAAGGCCGGTATGAAGCGGCGAGCTTGCGGGCGATCAGTCCCAGAGGGTCAAGCGCTCGCAGGTGTGTTTGGCAATGAAGTGGCGGCGGTTCTCGGCCCACTGGGACAGCGCTTCCACGACATCGCCGAGATCGACGCCCTGGACCTGGTAGTGCTGCTGCGGTGAGCCGTCGCGGTACTCGAGAGTGAGTGTTCCGTTGTCGTTGCGTGCTGTCCTCCGTCGACTGATGCGCGACACTCGTCCGCCAGGTGATCTGCGACAGTCGAGCGCGCGGATCGGGGCAGTTCCGGACGTTCGAGGATGCCGCGAGTACCGGGGTCGTTCTTAGCAAGCCCTTAGGATCATGCCGGACGGCGGGCTCTGTCAGAGGAACGTCGAGCAGTCCACATCTCCAACAGAGAGTGCGCGATCAACCGTCACAGTGCCACTCGGATCGACGACGAAGGTGGCCGTGGTCAGCAAGCCCTTGAACGGCCCCTCGAAGGACGTATGCCGTTCCAGGACGACTTGTCGGTCACCAGAGATGTCAGCGTTGAAGACGGATACCTCCACGTTCCTGTCTTGCCATGTGACTCCACGGAGGGACGCGGGGACCTCAGTGCTATCACTGAAGGTCAGGCTGCCGTGAAGGATGTCCCGGTAGTTCACATGCAAGGTCCCAGCCGTGGTCTCCTGCACGATCAGTTGATACTGACCGCTGTCGCTGAAGGTCGCGGGCCACCCGCAGATGTTTGGATGCTGGTCGGTGTCTGTCAGCGGACCGCGCTCTCGGTAGTCGATCGTGGCTGAGGCGACTCCAGCGGACGCGAATAAGGCGGCGGCGGAAACAACTCCGACGACGAGGCATCTCAGGATCGAACGGTTCGTCATGGCGCACGCTCCTGCCCTAGACATGGCCAGCGGGAGTCGCGTGCCTATCATCGACAGTCCTCCGCGCCTCGAGGATTGGCAAGAGCTATCGCGTCGGTCGAACTTCAGTCGGGCGAGCTGTCTGGATTAGCCGAGATGTCGACCGATGACCAGGCTGGCGATGAACTCGCGACCACCTGGGCGACCTTCGAGCACAATCCGCTCATCGGCATGACAGCGCGGATCGCGGCAGATCCGGACATCATGCGGCGGGCTCAGCTTGGAGCCGCAGGCTCGAGAGTGGCTCCCACAGCACTGGCATCTTTCGCATGATCAGGGCGTCGTCGAGTTCGGCGGTTCCGGCCGGGAAGATCCCGGCGTCGTCGAAGAACGACGAGCGCGCATGAGTTACCGACGTGGGTTCAACCTTCCACGCGGAGGTCTTCAATCCCAGCCCGTCGAACCGGTCGGGCCGGCGTGTGGCCGAGTATCCGACTGAGCCGGTCTCGAAGAAGGCTGAGGCCTCCTCAATGCCCCCGAAGAGGCGACTGTCGCCAAACTCGTCGCTGATGTTCACCGAGACGTCGACCCAGGCGGCGCCGTCCAGAGAGGTGTAGGCCACCCGGATAGCTTCGTCGGTCTCGTCCACGCGGAACCGCGCCCGGTGGTGCTCGCCGGGATAGACGCGGCCACCGAGCACGACGTTGGCCCACGAGTCGCTGTCGCGCCTAGGGATGTAGACGCCTGTCTGCGGGCCGTTCGCCGTGTCCCACTCGACCGCCACGCGGTGCGCGGCGTTCTCGCTACGCAGCCCGACCCATCGCGGCGCGTGTCTCGGGCGCATCTGGCCCAGGCGGATGAGGCAGATGCCGGCAACCGCGGCGCCACCGACCAACTGCGGCCGGAACGGGTGGGGAAGCACGCGGGCTATCACCTCAGGGTCCACCCGGTAGTTCACCAGTAGCCGGCGCTCGATCTGACCGTGGATCCCAGGAAGCAGCACGTTCTCCTCCGATCGGTGGTCTCCATTGTCCCCTCGGAATACCGACCGCCTGAGGAGAACCGGGCTGACAGCAGACTCTCGCACACGCGCGGACAGCAGCATGACCGGACCTGCGCTGACAGCCCACGCGGAACCGATGTTACGTTCAGCGGTGCTTGTCCGGCGGCACGATCTGAGTCTTGCTCTTGTCCTCTGCCTTCGCGTGCTTCTCGGCGCGTTTCTCCTTGAGAGACTTGCCCGCCTTCTTGGACATGTGTTGCCGAGGCGATTTGTCGGCCATGACTGCTCCTTGAGCGGAAGCCTGGCTGGCTTCCTGAATCCACCGTACGCCGGGATTGGCGCGTCCGCTCATCGGCATAACAGCGCGGAATGCGGCATGTCCGGATGGCCGCAGCACTCGCTATCTGCGTCAGGCGAGTGCGCTCGAATCAGTCGGTAGCACGCTCGGCTCGGCTGCCGATGAGGACGTCTGCCGCAGTGACGCCGACCACAGATATGGCCCGCAAGTCACGGTCTGTAAAGGACGTGAGGGGAAACTGCGCGACGGTCGAACGCACAGTCCGGCCGCCTGAAACGGGCACAAGCAACGTATCGCCGACAGCGAGTGAGTCCCCGTCGTAATCGACGCGAACCCCAGCCAGCGTGACGTCACCTTCATACCCGTCCAGCGGGTCGAACGCGTCCCGGATCTCGAATATGAACTTCCCCATGCTGGTCATCGTAGGGCTCGACCGTCGACCGCTCATCGGCACGACAGGAAGACCTGCTTTCAAGTGGCGGAGGCCATGTACGCGGCGAGGATGTAGTTGGGATGGCGGTCGAGGTTCTTGCGGGCGCGGTCATAGCGCATGGTGGTGCGTGGGTCGGCGTGGCGGGCGGCGATTTGTACATCGCGCAGGTCAACGCCGGCGTCGAGCATCGTGGTGACGAAGGTATGCCTGAGCATGTGCGGGTGCATCCGCGGCAGCTTGATACCTGCTTGTTCGGCGAGCCGGCGCAGTCGGCGGGTTGCGCAGTGCCGGTCCATCCGCGTGCCCCGAGAGGTCAGCAGGATCGGTCCGGCGGTCCGGTCGTCGATGGCCCGCTCAATGGCGCGGCCTACGGCTGGGGGAAGCGGTACAAGCACGATCTTGTCGCCCTTGCCATGTACGCGGAGAACCCGATGGCCGTGCTCCTCGCCGAGGTCCTCGATGTCGCTGCCGGTAGCCTCGAAGATCCGCAGCCCGAGCAGCCCCAACATCGAGACGAGGGCGAAGTCGCAGCGGTTGGGCGACTGCCTCCCGGCGGTCAACACGGCCTCGAACTGCAGATGTGTCAGCCCGAGCGTTGGGGATTCGGCCGGCACATGCGGGCGGCGCACATACTCGGCCGGGGAGTGCTCAAGGACACCGTCTATCACGCACGTCCGGTAGAAGCCCGCGACGACCGACATACGTCGGGACACCGTCGATGGCCGGTACCGGCGCACTTCTTGTAGCCAGCGGATGTAGAGCTCAACGTGTGGCCGGCTCACTGCGAGAGGATCCAGGCCGCGCTGATCGCACCACACGAGATACCCCCGCAAATTCGACTCGGTGTGGATCCGGGACTGACCTTTGAACCGAGCCAGGTAGGCGGCGACGGCTATCCGCGGGATGCGAGACGTCGTGACGACGACACCGGAGACGGCCGGGCCCGGTTGTGAGATGTCCATTCCCTCAGTGCTCAGGGCCGCGGCAGGTCGCGTCAACCGCCTCACAAGTTCACCATTGCGGCATGTCCGCGCATCAGGCGAATGGCCCTGTTCCTCGCTCGGCAGAGCGGCTACACCTCACCGTTGTCGCGGTACGCATCGCCCGTCGGGGTGAAGGTGAACGTATCTGCGAAGGCGCCCCCGCCGTACCGGACCGCCACGAGCGCGGGCTGGGTTTCCGGCTGCGAATCGGGGGCGGTCCAGTCGTAGGTGCCCGCGAAGTGCAGGCAGACCAAGCCGCTGTCTCGGCTCGTAGGGGCATAGGCCAGAGTCTTGCCGTAACGCGGGTTGTGGCCACCAAACAACACCGAAGGCGGCCCGAGTTCGGCTTGGATCTCATCAAGCTGGAAGTCCCGCGCACCCCACCGACCGCTGTCGGCGCTCAGCTGCCGGTGTTCCTGGTCTGGCAGGGTTCGATCAACGGTCAGCCAACCGTGTCGCCAAGCGATCTCCGCGTAAACCGAGGCCACCGCTGCATCCGTGTCCGCGTACCTGGGCAGGATCGCCGCAAATGCACCGCGAACACCAACGGAGGTGAACGCAGCTCGGGCCCGAAGGTCGTCATGTTCCCGCCCCCACTCTTCGTGCCTTCCCTCGACGAACGCGACAGCATCCAGGAACAAGCGGATGGCGACCTCTCCACCCCACATTCCGGGACGCCGCAACGCTTGGTTGAGCCGGTCCAGGTTGTACCGCCGAATCTCCTCCCGGCCCGGCAAAGGAGGGGTGTCAGCTTCCACGCCTAAGATCATCCCAGGTCGTCATCAGAGGCACTGACCCGCGTCGAATCGGTCCTTCTGGGCGACTTCGACCGCGACGTCTGGGACGAGGGCGGACTGCGTCCCGACTTCCCTCGAAGAGTCGAGGGCGTCTTGACCGACCTGCTGCCTCCAGCTGACATGGCCAGTTTCGTGAGAGCCCTGACCTGAACGGTAGGACGGAGGCTCTCCGCGCGACTGTCGATCTGCGACGTCCCCACATCGGCAGATCCGTGCGTTGGCCGGCTCCCAAGGTTGGTCGCCAGACGTCTAGCCTGTCGCGCATCAACTGGCGGACATGTGTCGCGGATCTATTGGCGGATCACACGTTGTCGTTGCGTGCCTGGGCGAAGCTATGGTCACGGCCGCTGTCGACGACCACGTAGCCGTCGAAGTTGCGCAGTTCTTGCGACAGGAAGAAGGCCCAGCGGTCGGGTAGAGCTACTCTTCCCCGCGAGGTGGTGACGGCCACCTCACCGCCGTTGACCGGTGCCCTTGGTGCCTTCTGCGGGTCGAAGAAGACGAGGTCGTGTTCTTGAGCGAGTCGCTCCGCGACTACTCCGACCTGGTCGGCCTGGCTGTAGCTGACCGCGACGTACAGGATCGGCCCCGAACAACTGCTGCTCGGGCCGCCAGCTGCCCAGGGAGTGTCCTCGCTCTCGCCGTTCGGGAACCTCGCGGCCAGGGCTTCGGCGTACGCCTGGATCCTCGCGGTCGGTGCCACCAGGTCGGCATCGAGGTACCGGGTGAACAGCTCTTCGAAGGTGGCCGCCGTACTGCGCTCGCCAGTGGAAGCGTCGCCCTCCCAGATCGCGAAGTCATAGCTCACTCGGCGGAGTATGCCATTCCGACGTGGCCTAGCGCCCCTGGTCATTGGTGGCTTCAGTTCCCGCCGCAACGGGAACCTGTAGGTCATGCGGTACGTCGAGCTGCGACGGCACACCGACAACGATGGCGATCGCCTCACGTTGCGGGGCATGGCGGATGCGCACGTCATCAGCGGCCGGCTGCATCCGCCGTACGACGTGTTCGTCTCGACAGGCGCTGCCAGATGCACGCAGATGCTGGAGATCCTGCGGAGCGCGGCGGGCCAGGACGATGTGCCGGTTACTGACGCCCCCGGGCTGCGGTCCTCGGTCGAGGACCGTTGGCGAGAGGCCTCCAGGGCTGCTGGGAAGGGCGCGGATGTCGAGGCGATGCGGGTGGTCGATCCGGATCTGGTCGAGAGGGAGTCGTGGCTACTGGGCGAGACGCTGCGCCAGGTGGTGAACCAACTGCCCGACGGCGGACGGGCTCTGGTTGTTGGGCACAGCCCGACGAACGAGGCCGCCGTACTCGGTCTGACGGGACGGCCCGTTCCGCCGCTCGGCAAGGGCGAAGGCGTCCTGCTGGTCGAGGACCACGGGGCCTACCGCGTCGAGCGACTGGACTGACAATCGTTTGAGCGGTGTCGTGTCGGGCACGCGCACGACAGCGTCGGGTCGAGGAGGTGGACCGATGTGGCATGTGCTGAGTCAGATTCGGCACTGAGCACGGCAGCGTGCTTGCCGCTGGCGGGTGGGGCCGAGGATCCGCAGGTCAGGCCCGAGCTGCCGCGCGGCTATGAGCAGCTGTTCCATCAGGTCGAGCCGGCTGCCTTTCTGTTGGCTCGACGAGACCAGCGCGATCACCCAGGTGTCCTCGACCACCGGCAAACCCGCGGATCCGCGGCATCCGTTCGCAACCCTCGACACCTGACGGTCCCGGGCTGATTCTCTCGTACTACTTCAACGCCGCAGCGATCCGTACGACGCGCTCGGCCTGGACTGCCGCGGCGATGCGGGCTGTGTTGTCCACGGCACCGTGTGCGGACACATGTGAGGTCCCGTAGGGATTGCCGTCCTCGAACTTCGACGGGTCGGTGTACCCGGGCGGGACGACGATGCCGCCCCAGTGGTAGATCGTGTTGTACAGCGCGAGCAGGGTCGACTCCTGGCCGCCGTGCTCGGTTTGCGACGAGGTGAATCCGCTGTAGACCTTGTCGGCCAGCTGACCCTGTTCCCATTGCGGGCCGAGCGTGTCGATGTATTGCTTGAGTTGTGCTGCCACGTTTCCGAAGCGCGTGGGGGAGCCGAAGATGACGGCGTCCGCCCAGACGATGTCGTCCGGGACGGCTTCCTCGATGGCGGCTGTGTCTTCGAGATTGGCTCGCCAGTCGGGGTTCGAATCGATGGCCGCGTCCGGTGCCAGTTCGTGCACCTTGCGCAGCCGGACGGTGGCGCCTGCCTTCTCGGCGTACTCCGCGATCGTTCGAGCGAGGTCCGCGATCGTCCCGGTGGACGAGTAGTAGATGACGCTGACGTTGACATTCGGCTGATCGGCCATCACGTGCTGTCCTCCTTCTCGTGGATCCCTGTTGAGTTGCCCGTGCCCAACTGCCCGGAGTCCATTCGGGATCGCATGAGATCCGGCACTTGGGGTACGCGATGCAGAAGAGCCATCGGGTTCGCTCAGGACAAGCGCGGGCCGCCAAGATCTGTGCCCTCTTGGCGGCCGGGCGCGACAACCCGTGGCCGATTGCCCTCCCGCCGGGGCGGAGGCGGTTGGGCACCGCCGCGGGGAATCCCGGCGGCCGGCGACACCCCGTCGCCGGCCGCCGGCCGCCGGTTGAGTGGTTTTGCTCAGGCGGAACTCCTGCATCGAGCCGAAGATGCTGGCATGACGAAAAGTGTTCAGCCTTCGCAGACCGGAGCGTTCTACGCGCAGGCAGTGGCGTCGTTCGGCATCTCGGTGACAGCGATGGTGGTGGCGCTGATCTACATGCCGGCCGCGAGCTGGGTACGAGCGTTCCTCGCATTGGGCTTGCTGTACGTCGTAACCTCAACAGTCGTCCTGTGCAAAGTAGTACGCGACCGCCAAGAAATTTCAGAAGTCACAAACCGAGTAGACCAAGCCAGACTCGACAAACTCCTAACACAACACGACCCCTTCAACCTCAACCCCTAGCCCCGGACACGGCTCGACGGACTCGCGTGCTACCGCCACTTCAACGCCGCTGATCTCCCGCCGGGCCGGCCCTGACTCGGACCTTCTCGGCGAGGACGCGACTCACGGCAATGCACGCGCGTGAGATGGTGATTCGGTGAGCCTCCCTGACATCATTCGATCCGCGCGACTGAAGGCGGAGCATGCGGGCTCCAGGCGTGTCACCCTCGAACATCTGACTCCCGAACAGGTCGAGGAGCTTGCGGCTGCGACACTCGAGTGGCTGCGTGGCCGGCCCGGCAAGCCGTCGGCTGATCACCAGGGCTGGATCCAGGTGTCGGCTAGTCAGGCCGCGGTTCTGTCCATGTGGGTCGCAGACCAGAACCTCTCCGACGGAGAACAGAAGACCCTGCGCCCACTACGCCAACAGGTATACGACCTGTTGCATGCACGCGGATTAATCGAGAAGCCGCCCGGTCAGGGCTCGTCGGTGCAGGTGACGCCAGGAGGTCTGTGGCAGGCGAACGCGCGCACGGTGACCCGGGAGAACCTCGGCGCCTGGATGATCAAGTGCAACCCGAAAGTCTGGGACCTGCAGGGCTTCCTGGACGACGACGGCGATCTGATCGAGGATTGGGCAGTCCAGGGAAACTATCGCTCCGGCCTGATGGCGCCAGGTGACCTGATCTTCTTCTGGGTAACCGGTACCGATCGTCAGTCTGTTCCACCGGGAGTGTGGGGTGTCGGCCACGTCGTTGCACCGTGCGATTGGGACGTGTATCAAGGCGATGAGGGTAAGTCGGCAGCCGATGGCTACTGGCTCGATCGAAAACGCCGAACTGCGAGCGAACTGTTTTGCGTACGTCGACATTCCGCTGTTCGACGAGCCAGTGCCGAGGGCGGTCATCGCCGCGGACCCGCGCTTCGCAAACCTGGAAGTGCTGAGAAGCCCGCAGATGGGTAATCCGCAGTACGTATCGCAGGCCGAGGCTCACGCGCTCGTGGAACTCGTCGGCGATGTTCCCGCGGTGCCCCAATAGTTGCCGGACAAGATTGTCGTCGACAGCTCCGGTGCCGGCTTCGGGGATCCGGTCAAGAATCTTGTTGTGGAGAGACGTGCCATGGACGCCGCAAGCGGTTATTTGCAGGCCGACGGCTGGCGATGCGAGGTCGTCAGCGCCTAGAAGTGTGGCTGGGACATCACTGCCAGCCGTGGTGGGGGCGAGCGCCATGTCGAAGTGAAAGGCGTGAGTGGTGCGAGCCCCGCCGTCCTTCTGACTCGCAACGAGATAGCGACCGCTAAGGACGATCCCGACTGGTGCCTGATCGTGGTGACCCAGGCGCTGTCCAGGCCGCATGTACAGGAATACTCCGCCGCGGAGGCGGTTGCCGCCTCGAAGCCCTACCTCTATCGAGCAGATCTGCCGTCAATCGGTCGCGTTATGCGATGAACTCGCTGGGTGCGCCGTGCCAGGAGACGTAGAGGTGCTCGCGCGCTCTCGTACATGCCACGAACAGTAGACAGCGCTCGCGCTGAACATCCTGCAGGTGTGTGGCCCGATCGTCTTCGACCGGCGTGATCGCGGTTGCTGGCGGCACTTGCTGAGCTGTCGCGCCCGCGACCGCGACGCACCGGAACTCCAGGCCCTTCATCTTGTGCATCGTTCCGATAGCGACAGCGTCCGCAGGCGGGTTCGACCGGTCGAGCGCGTGGGCAGGGATGCCGGCTCTCGCCAGTTCGTTCACGATGGCATCGACGACGCCGTTGGACCGGGCCGCAACGCCGATTTCGCCGAGCTGCACACCGGCCGAGGTCCAGGACTGGATCTGCTCACACAAGCCTCGCAACTCATCAGCTCGGGTCCGAAACGACCTAAGTTCCGGCGGCAGCCCGTGGGTCTCGCACCGATAGCCCGCCACTGTGTCGAGATCGCCGTCCATGTCGTCGATCGCTTCCCCGCGTAGGAGCTGGAAGCTCCAGGCCAGGATCTCCGCGGTGGTCCGATAGTTCACGGTCAGCCGCGTGGATCGCCCGGACACTCGGACGCCGACCTCGCGGAGACTGATGCGGTGTTGATAGATCCGTTGGTGCGCGTCTCCAGCGATGAAGATGTCGTCGGGACCTTCAGAGGTTGCGGCGCGGAGGAGTCGCCACTGTTCGGGGCTGAGATCCTGCGCTTCGTCGACGACGATGTGCCGGAATGGCTTGTCCTTCTGCCTGCTCAGTATGTCTGTCGCTTCCGCACGGACAGTCTCGTGAGTCCACAGTCGCTCGTCGTGCAGCCGCTGCTGGAACGCCTCGATGGCCTGCCAAACCTGTCCTCGCTGCCGTGCGTTGAGTGGCCGACCGCGGCCACTCCGCTTGGCTCTCAGATATGACTCAGCGTCCTGAACCCGGTGGGCCAGGACAACCTGTCGCCATTCCTCGAAGAGGAAAGTCTCGGTGAAGGGCAGGTCGAGCCGGTGCCGGATGTCGTGCCACACAGACGTTTCGTCTGAGAGCATTCTCGGCTTGCCGTGCTGTTGCCGGAAGACCTGGTGGGCGAACTGGTCGATGTGCTGAACGGCGATCCGGCGGCGCACCTCCAGATCATCCACCAACAGGTCGAGGCCAGCTTGCAAACTCGCGGCCAGGTTCGAGGTGAACGTCGTTACGAGGACCTTGCCGTCAGCGCGTTCGCCGAGGTGGCGTGCCCGGTGGATCGCAACGACGGTCTTTCCGGTGCCTGGACCTCCGGTGACTCGAGCGGGACCTTTGTACGACGCATGCGCCACCTGATGCTGCACAGGGTGCAGGTAGATACGCCAGAGGTCGAGCGGCTGGCGGAACACCTCGAGGAGTTCCTCGGAGCCATCGACCAGCAGCACACGTTCGGTCGTACGCTGCACAGCGGCGCCGACATCGTCCGGATCGATCGGCTCGTCGGTCGGCGCGCCTAGTGCAGCCCACACGTCTTCTGCAGATAGCCCAGCGGCGAGGCCGTAGAGAGCTTCCCACTGGTTCTGCGGTAGGAACGCGCGTGCGGCCTCGAGCTGGAGCTCACTGGTAAGCACCCTGGCGAACTGCAATGTCTGGTCGTCGACCCCGAGACGTCGCAGGTCCTTGTCGCTGATGTTGTCGAAGAGACGACTGGTTCGGCCCTCCGCGAACCGGTCCAGCTCAGGAAGCGTGGCGTCGATGGCTGCGACGTCTCTGATTTCGATCTGTCCGGTTGCAGCGTTGACAGACACCTGACGACGCTGCGCCCAGGTGTACGCAGCGTCGTGCGGCAGCACCTTGAGGAGGGTGAAGCTGTCGCCGGACTCCGGCGCCAGCACGATCCCACGCCAGAACTGGTCGACGCGGATCGACCGGAACCGGTCGTCGCGGGCGTTGGTGATCTTCTCGAGATGGATGCCCGCGTGCGTGGCTGCATCGAACTTCGCGAACACCTCCTGGACGCGGTCCTGGAGCTTGCGATCCATCCGGGCATACTCGCGCAGGAAGTCTCGGTCGATTCCGAGTTTGGGCATCTCATGCCTCCCGTTGCCGGACGCCGTCGAGAAGTCCCTGAATCTTTGCGGTCAAGGGGTGATCGTGGCCGTGGAGCTGTTCGAGGTCCGCCGACAGCGCGGCGAAGACCCCAGTCGCCTCGGGAACCCGGCCGGAGCCGAGGAGTAATAGACCGATCTGCTGGCGCAGGTCGAGGCTGCCGGCGTCCGTAGCGCCGTGGACGCGAGTCATGTCCTCGAGCAAAGCCTTCAGCTGGGCGATCGCCTCGTTGGTCTCTCCGATCAACGCGCGACAAGTAGCCTCCTGAAGCCGACAGCGGAACACCAGCTCGGAGTCGTGGCCGTTGTGCTCGGCAATATCCATCGCCAGCCTGCGGTACACCGGAGCGGCATTCCGATAGTCGCCCCCTTCGAACAGCACGTTCGCCAGTTCGTGGCGGAGGCTCAGGACGGCCGGGTCAGCCGCTCCCAACGCCTGGGTCGCCGGCCCCGCCACGGCATCGAGGACCTGGGCTGCCTGACTGAAGCGAGACTGGTCGATGAGCTCGGTGGCTTCCTGACGGGCTCGATCCAGGCGCCCACGGCTGAACTGGACGCCGTGGGGCTCGATTCGTGCCTCAGGACCCTTCGCGGCCCGTGGACGAACCCCTGGAGTCACCTGCGCAAGGACAGCGGCGTACATGCGTACGGCGTCGTAGCCGTCCGTCGTGCGCAGCACCGGTGTCAGCGGTCCCAGGTCCTTCACGAAAGGCCGCAGCCGCTCGAATACGACCTCGGCGCTGTCCGGGCGGTCATCTGGCTGCTTCTCCAGCAGCTCAAGCACGAGGCTGTCGAGTTCTGCCGGCACATCGGATCGCGTGTGGCGAGTGGCCACCGGTCGCTCACTCACCTGCTTGTTCATCACGGAGTACGGCGTCGGTCCGCCGAAGGTCTGTCTCCCCGTCAGCATCTCGTGCAGACAGCAGCCGAGTGCGTATAGGTCGCTGCGCGGCCCGCTCAGCGCGGCCATCACCTGCTCGGGGGCCATGTACGCCGGTGTGCCGATCGTCTGGCCCGTGCGAGTGATGTGTGAGATGTCGGCGAGATCGAGCGCTACTGCCAGACCGAAATCCAGCACCTTCACCGTGCCGTCCGGAGAGAACATCAGATTGCCAGGCTTGAGATCGCGGTGCACCAGAGATGCTCGATGTGCAGCGGTCAGTACGGCGCACACCTGGGCCGCGATCGCGGCGGCCCAGTCGATCGGCAACGGACCGTTCTCGGCTATGACGTCTGCGACCGTGCTGCCGTGGACTCGTTGCATCACGAGATATGGCCGGTCGTCGTCGGTGCCGACGTCGTACACCGCCGGGATTCCCGGATGCTCGAGCCTCGCCGTGATGCGTGACTCGCGGACGAAGCGCCGGACGAGTTCTTCGTCCGGTGCGCCGTCGGGGAGGCGGAGGAACTTGACGGCCACCTCGCGCTCCAGCCTCACATCGCGACCCACCCAGACCTCACCCATACCGCCGCGTGCCAAGGGCAAGGCCTCGAGTTCGTAGCGTCCACCGATAACACGCCTGCTCATGAATCCTCCGGCTCGCGGGGACGCAGATCGCCGTGAATGAGCCCTCGGCGAGCGGAGCGGATGAGCTGCCGCCCGACATCTCCTAGTTCGCGGAGCCTAACTTCGGTCGCTGCCAGGGAGGTGAAGACCATGCCCCATCGGCGCTGTTCGTCTATGCCGAGCCGTGGCATACCAACGCGCCTGACATCAAACCGCGCCGAGGCCGTCGACGACCGCGTCGCTGACTCGTGTGCCGCCGAGCGAACGCACCCGGCCAAGAAATTGGGATCGAGCCGCTCCGGGTCCGGTCGCAACAGAACGAGATTCGGTCCGAGCAGTGCACCGGACTCCTCCACGACCCGCACCTGGCCATCGCGCAGGACTGGCACGACGACATCGCCGCGCGCGAGTTCGATTGCCCCGGGCAGGGGCTCGGCGCGACCCGACGGTCCACTCCCATGCCGTACGTCGTGTGCGGTCAGGACCGGCTGGGAACCGGTGTCGGAGCTCATTTTCAGTGGCGCCAGCTGAATGCTGATCAGACCGGCTTTCGCCAATTCGCCGACAGTCGTGTGGCTGGCAGCGGAACCACTTGTGTTTGTGTTCAGTTCGGGCAGGCCTTCCCCAAGCCCCGCCACGAGCAGCGTCCATCGGCCTGCGAGCTCGGAGTACGCACCGTCCGACCCGTTGTCGGCACTGACATGTCGTGCGGGACTGAGATCGATCTCGTCGTCGAGTACGTCGATGACTCGTACGGCGTTGGCTGCGGGCGGCAGCGCCTCGGACTTCAAAAACGCCCGCCAGGCCGACCGGATCTCTCCGACGTCGAGAGAATGATCGGTCAGCAGTACATGCTGGGGTACGTCGCCTCCATCGCTCCGCGTGAGGACCCAGAGATCTCGCGGTCCGGATAGACCCGTGCTCTGGGGAAGACCGATGACGGCCCGTACCAAGCCGGCACGCAACAGGTTGCCCCGAATTCGCCTGCCCGCTCGTCGTCCGGCGACCGCTGACGGCAGGATGACAGCCGCCGCCCCACCAGGCCGGAGATGCACGAGGCACTGCTGTAACCAGGCCAGCTCTGGCTCGGTCCGGGGTGGGAGCCCGTACGCCCACCGTGGATCCGCGACCAGCTCGTCGTATCCCCAGGACCGCTCGACGGTCGGATCGCAGACAACGAGGTCTGCTGTCTCGTCATTGAACGCGTCCGCGCGGACGGCGTCGCCAAGGTGGATCCGAACGTCTGCGTCCGAGCCGCCGCCGAGCAGGAGTCGTGCGGCGGATATCCGAGCTGCGGCCTCGTTGGCGTTTTGGCCAAGCGTTGGTCTGAGGCCACGTGCGCGCGCCGCCACCAGGAGATCTCCTGTGCCGCACGACGGGTCGAGGACGGACGATCCGGTCGGTACGAGGTCGGCGGTCAGATCGAGAACGAGGCTCGCGACGTCACCTGATGCGGAGGTCCCGCGACGCGAGGTGATCTCGAAATACTGCTCGCACAAACCTTCGTAGATGTGCGCCGCCGTCTCGGTCGAGGCCAGTTCGGCCGCGTCGGCAAAGATCGCGAGCCAGCTGTCGGGAAAGGTCGTCGGGAAGTTGCCGGGGATCGCTGCGGCATCCTCGCGCTGTGCGACCGCCAACTTCGCTGGCGACATTTGAGCAAGATTCACCAGGGCGTTGGGCCGGCGATGCACGAGCACGAGGAAGGTGCCGAGGTGACCCATGAACTCGCCGAGCTGCAGATCATCCACAGTGGCGCGCAGAAGCTGCCAGAGACGATCGACATCGCTCATGCGGAACGTCTTTCCGTGTTCTCCGAGCCAGTTCTCGATATCGCCCAGGGAGAACAGCGGACTGCTCGCCGATCCTCCGACCGGTTGCGGGAAGTCCGGATGCCGGCGGCGCCAGTTGCTGACGGCGGCGCGACCCACGCCGGCGATCCGGGCAATATCCAGCGCAGCGACCGTGACGTCGGACCTGGTCATCGACCCACCGTCCCGGGCTCGCCGACCTGCAGCCGACGCAGTACCCCGCTCGCTCTGAGCTCTCGAATGTGCTCGACCGCGCGCTTCGGGGCGGACCCACCATGGATCAGGACGCCGGCTTCGATGTTCTTGGCAACGCCCGACTGCGTCAGGTTCGCACTGGAGACGAACAGCATCCGACCGTCGGCGACTGCCAACTTGGCGTGCATCTTCGAGCCAGAATCGGCCCGCCGGGCGGTCGGCCAGTGCCACAATTCGACGCCTGGTACATCGAGGAATGCTGTTGCCGGCTCCGAACCGACGATGGCGCCGGCGGCGCCCTGAATTGTTTCGACGATCACAGCGACTGCAACGCCTCGTCCCCGAGCCGCGGTCAGGGCCGCGAGCAACGGTGGATAGGGCTTGGCGGAGTACGTCATGAGCAACACATCGTGCTCGGCTGTTTCAACGACGTCGATCAGAACCTGCGCAGTCGAGCGCACAGGGACACGATGGGTACTCGGTCCGCTCCACACCAGCTCTGCGCGCACGGAACTCGCGCCGCGTGTGTAGCCGGTGGCGATGCCCTCCAACAACGCCAGGGCCTCCATGAACGCTCGGCCGGACTGCTCGATCGCGGACCGCAGCGCGTCGATCCACTCGGCGTACTCAGTGCTGTGGGCCGTTGACCGCAAAACCTCGGGGGAGACGCCGGCACCCACCTTCTCGAGTGTGCTGCGGAGTCGGGCCGGGCCCCATCGTTCCGCAAAGGCAACGCCGCTCAACCCGAGCTGGTCGATCGGACCCTCGACGGCGACGTCGTTCACGGCAGGTCCCGGAACAGCGCCAGTTCCGGATCGTCGATCGGAACGACGAACCTCCGGTCGAGGAATCGGTTGCCTCGCTCGCAGGTCGTCTCGGACAGGAACAGGCAGACGTGGCAAGCGGCACCGTGCAGGAAGTCCGCCGGGGCGTGCGGAAGCCGCTCCGCACACAACGGATCCGACGAGCAACGCATCGCTTCGTGCAAAGCATGCCTGACGAGCCGTTCCAAGGTGCGTGGTTCGGCTTGTGAAACCAAGCCGCCGAGTGTGCCCTCGGCGTCCGGAACCGCTGTGTAGATGAGGATTCCGGCGCGCGGCTCCCCGTCGCGTGATGTGGTGTAGATCCGCTCCGACAGGCTCGCGGCATTGTAACCGCAATCGAGGGCGATCGTTCGGATCAGCAGATGCGACAGCGTGTGCAGCGCGATGTACCGCTCGCCGGGCCACCCGTCGAACGGATCGAATCCTCCCTTGATTCGGTCGGAGTATCGGTTTGCTCGGAAACGCCCGTACGCCTCGAAGTGCTGGCGCATCTCGGGAGAGGGCTCGACGCGTGTCTCCCAGTCCCGCATCAGCTCCTCGGGCAGGCGCAGGAAGATCCCCTCGCCGCGCACCTCCGCACCGGGAAGCCAGCTTGGATCGCTTCGCGACAGCTTCACCCGCGCGACGAGGTCCGGGTCCTCAGGGTCGGGTGCGTCCAGTCGCGTGAACCCCGCCAGGGCACGGACCTCCCGCAGGCGCTCGACCTGCACCACATCGTCGAATAGGTTCTTCAGCAAGGCAGGTACGCCGTCTGCCGACCGGGATATCGTGAAGTCGTCGGATGGATCCGGAGCCCGATCAGCAGTGAAGACTTCCCACTCCGGGGCGAGCAAATCGGGAAGAGCGTCGTCTTCGTCACCCGGTTCTCCCGCGGTTCGCCTGGCCTGTACGGCGTCCCAGAGCTGCTCGTCGCTCCACTTCTCGAACTCGCGTAGCGCAGGGACAACGGTCCGCAGGTAAGGGATCATCTCCAGACCGGGCAGTGCCTCCAGGGCCGCCCAGTGGGTTTCAACCTTGAGCTGTAGCTCATCGGCGGCCGGCTTAGGAACTGCCAAGGCGCTGAGAGTCTGCGCGAACCATTGGTTGGATGCGCCAACGATTAGTAGTTTCGCCTCGTTGCCGCACTCCTCGAAGTGGTTACCCAGATGTGGATGCCGGCCGCGACAGAACGGCAGATTCTCCCGGCCGCGTTCGCCCAGCGCCTGTCGGATGTTGCGGCGGGAATTGCAGGCCAAGCAGGTGATCTGGACGTTCGCACCGAGCATGCCACCGTGGTCCTCCATCCGCAGCCGCGGATTCTCCAGTCCCTCAGGGCAGCTGCCCCCGCCGTGCACGAACAGTACGTAAGGGAAGTCGTCGAGGTGACCCGCCTGGCAGGCGAGCACGAACCGGGCCGCGACCGCGAGGGGCGCCCGGCCGCGCTTGCGCCCGCAGTTCGCGTGGAAGAAGCGGGCATCGTGCGGGCGTCGTACGCGACTGTTCTCGAAGCCGAATGCCTTCGACGCGATCGGCGCGAGCTCGTCGCACGCCGTGCAGCGAAGCCAGCCCGGGAACGGCACGGCGGGCGCGCCGACGCGTAGTGCGGGATCGTTGCCGCCGAGCTGGTCGGCCTCCGGCAGCCAGGGCGCCGGGCGAAGTTCCTTGATCGACCTTCCGGCGAGTTTCCGGACCGCCCGCATGAGGTGCGGTGGAACGTCGACGATCGTCTGCAGCTCAGCCGGCACGGCGCCGTACTGCCACTCGTCGAGGCCTTGCACGAGCACGGAGAAGTTGGGCAGGTCTACGAGCGCACCAACTCCGCTGGTGAACATTAGATGGCTGGGCCGGGCTGACCCGACGCGGCGGTAGTGCTTGCCGTTCATTCGTTCTCCCCGTCCTCGTCAGCTCCTGCGACGCCATCGGAGTCCTGGGCCCGGAACGACCATGCCGGTGCGTTGAACAGAGGCGCGAACAGCTGGTCGCCTCCCGGCACGAGCAGATTGACGTCCGGTTCGGTTTCGCGCATCGAAAGCCCGACGGTGAGCACATCCCACTTGTTGCTGCCAGCACGTTCCAGAAGTGGTTGCAGCTGCTCCTTGTCTCGTCGGGACGCCTCGTACGCCAGTCGAGCCGGGCGTGACTTCTTGTCCTGCCAGCGATCGACGATCGCGCGGACCTTCTCCTCGAAGTGCCGTCGTCCGCGCGGGCCATCGACATGCTCCGCGCGCCGTGCGAGACGCTCGACGATCTCCTGCACCAGCGGTGCATCCAGCGGTACGTCGTGTGCGTCGACGTCTCGGGAGTACGCCGTACTCGCGTGGCGGACCGCTGTGACGAAGGTGGCGGCCGCTCCGCGGTCGAGTGAGCGCCGGGTGTACGGCGTGACTGAGAGCGCCTCCACCTGCTGGTAGAACGTCGCGTGATAGTGAGCGAAGTCCTCGAAATGGGCGAGGTCCCGCGGGCGTGCCCAGTTGTAGAGCGTGACGACCAGACCTGGCCGCTTCGCATCACGGCCGACGCGCGACGTCGCCTGGATGTATTCGGCCGTGTTCTTCGGTTGACCGTTGACCATCATCAGACCGAAGCGGGATACGTCGACGCCGACCTGCAGCATCGACGTTGCCAGCACGACGTCGACCGGATCTCTGCCGCTGCGCCGGCGCTCGCTCGAGCGGTTCGCGAGTTCGTGGGGCTCACGCCGGGCGCGGCTGCTGCCGCTCAGCGCTTCGCGAAAGTCGTCCGCGATCGCGCGCCGCCGGGCGCTGGTGTCGAGTTCGTCGTCGAACCCGAACTCGAGCCGGGCCAGGACATCGCTGATGTCCCCTGAGGAGATCCGGGAGGTGAGCTCCTGGGTGGCGAGCATGCCGGTCCGGGTGATGATCCGGTTCGAGATCCCGCGCAGTCGGCGGCCGTCTCGGCGTACACGGGTCGTGACGTCGTCATCGACGTACCGCCGCATTCCGGCCAGCTCCCGGACTGCGTTGAAGTAGCCGACCAGAGTCATGTACGGATCGGCCGCGGCGCCGTGCCGGTCGAAGACGGTCTGACCGGCGAGCAGCAGAATCTCCGCCAGACGGATCTCCGCCGCCTTCATGCGGACGCCGTGCGCACAGATGCCGAGGTAGCGACGTCCGGGCTGGTCGGGCGTGATCTCGACCTGCTGGGAGAAGAACGTGTCGCGGACGTCCGAGACTTGCGGCGGGAACACCGCGAGTTCGCGTGCGAACAGGCCGAGCACCTGGGCCCGCGCTCGCTTTGTCGTGGCTGTCGAGGCAACGATCTTTGGTCCGACCTGATGATCGTCTACCGACCACGTGCAGAGCTGATCCACGGCGGCCTCGAACAAGCCGACCGTGGTTCCGAGCGCGCCAGAGATGAGGTGCAGCTCGTCCTGGATGATCAGGTCCGGAGGCCGGAGTGTTCGGACCGGGTGGCTGACGACCGCGTCGAGACCGCCTTTGCTCTTGTTGTGTCGGCTCCCGCACTTGACCCGCGGATCGAGGTCGGGGTGTCGGTATCCGTGCCGCGGGCACATCTCGGTGACGTGACCGAACAGGTGGCCGGCGAAGCCCCGCCAGGGGAGCTGCGCGAGCTTGTCGACGGTGGCTATAACGAGGCTCGGCGCGTAACGGTAAATCTCTTCGTCGACGGTGATGATGGGCAGACCGTCAGGCGTACGACGACGCGAGAACGGGCACGCGTCAACGCCCTCATCGTTCGGGCAGTGGAGCAACACCCGTCGCTGCTCGTCGTTGAACTCGAGGTCCCGCTCGGTGCGCAACGGCGTACCGCACCAGGGACAAGCGAGCACCTGGAGAACGTTGGTATGGCGCCCATCGCCGGAGGCGCGCGCCTCGGAGATCTGCATCGCCGCGTCGTCGTACCAGTTCGGGGAAACTCCCGATCCGACCCACAAGCCAATCCTGAACGGCTCGGTCCCCCAACGGCTCTCGTCCGCCTGGCGGAGCACCTCGGCCGCGCAGATCAGCGCGGACGCGCGCTGGAACTGCTGGGCGGTGAGGAGACGCAGCGTGTAGCGCATCAGCACGGCGGTGCCGGCGAGGCCGTCGCGTGCGTCGTGCCCGGTGCCCACGATCCGCTGAAGGCGGCGGATGCCGAGCGTGTACGCCGTGAGACCGAGGTAAGCCTCGGTCTTGCCACCCCCGGTCGGGAAGAATAGGAGGTCGACGATCGCGTCCGGCGTGGCCGCACGCTCGTGATGTGTCGGATCCGTCAGTGACGGCAGGTTCAGCAACACGAACGCGAGCTGGAACGGACGCCACGACGCGGCCTTCGCGCCGTCGGCCTCGACCTTTGCCGCGGCCTCGCGATAGTCGAGTCCTTCGTCCTGGCGGATCCGGGCGATCGATGTGTGGCGGCGCTGCAGGGCCATTGTCTCGTTGGCAAAGTGGAACGCGTCCAGCGCCTCCGCGTGGCGGTCGGCCGTCGGGTCCGCGAGAAGCCTTACACCGGCCTCGATCCGGTCCGCCGCCTTTCGTGCCTCGATGACAGCCACACGGGCAGACGGCTGCAGCCTGGTCGGCAGGCTGTCGATTTCGCGTTCCCGCGTCTCGATCCAGTCGCGGTACTTCGCAACGAGCGGCTGTAGCCCTGTGGCGAGTGTCTCCGGTGTCGCCTTTGCGAGTACGTCCATAGAGAGCTCGACGTCGGCGAGCGGAGATTCGCTGCCAGTCGGCGCGACCGTCGCCGGCACCTCGTACGAGGGCAGCCAGTTGGTCTGGAGCTGGTACGCCGAGCCGTCGCCATCACGAACGAGAGCATCGACCGCGACGTTGCGGCCGCTTGCGTAGCTGTGCTGGTGGCGGTAGAGCAGTTGAAGGTGAACGTCCTCCGGGTCGTCCACTGACGAACCGGTTGCCTCAACTGGCAGGAAGACTGCTTTGGTGTCTGCGGCCGTCACCGTCAGTTTGGTTTGGAAGAGCCAGGCGGGGTCTTTGTCGCCGCTGAGTGGCTCAACCTGAGCGTTGATCAACGCGAGCTCGACCACCAGTCGCCCATCGCGCGGCCTTACAGTTGCAGCGAGCTGTACACCAGGCTCGTGCTCGGTGGTTGCCGTGAGAGGCAGCCGCTCCTGCTTCGCGCCACCATCGACTCGGATCTGACGCTCGCCGGCGAACGGTTCGCGTTCCCAGGCCCTGGTGATCTTGCCCTTCTCGTCCGTCGCCTGTCGCCGCTCGTACCGCGCCCACTCGTACTGGACTGTGAGTACGTCGACATCTTCTGGCACCGCGAACGCCATCCCCATGGATGACGCCCAGATCCGTCCGAGGCTCTGCGGCGTCAAGATCTCCGGCAGCTCGGGGTCACTCGCATCGGCCTCGATCCCGATCTGCGTGTCCGGGACGTCACTCGCATCGGCGACCACCGACTTGGCGTCGTGCCGAGGCCCCAGCATGCCGATCAGGTACCGCTCGCGCGGCCGTTCGCCTGACGGCAACCGCTCATCCTCGTCACCCCACGGACCGAGCAGATCCCGCCGCAGAAGCTCTTCGATCTCGTCCCGAATCTCGTACGACGTCCCGCCGTCAAACTCCTGCACTGTGTCAAGCGAATCCGCAGTGCTCTGCGCCGTCTCACCTCGCCTCGCAGCGCGTTCAGCCGCCGGTCCTTGCGCCTCCGTCATTGCCTGCCCCCGTCCTCGGTGGCTGAACCTGGCTCATCGCTTGCTGACAGATCAAACAGCCCGTCCTGCAGCGAATCGACCGCGGGCTTCGCGGCGCGGGCCTTCTTCGGCTTCTTCTTATCGTGCAGTCCCGCGGCCACTTCTTCGGCGTACCGCGCGTGATTCAACTCCAGCAATCGATCAAGAATCTCCTGCCGCACGGCGGGCCCGATCGTGTATCGCACATAAGCCCCCGCCTGATGGAACCCGTGATCCAACCCCTGCTCGAGTAAGTCATCCCACCCATACGCCCGAACCGTAGCCTCATCAATCTCCCGATGAATCCGCCGCAACTCATCAATCTCGGGATCGCGCACATTCTCGTCAAAAACCAGGTTGTACAGGTTGGTAAGGCCGAGTTCTCGCGCCAACATCACCTCACGTCGATACACGTCAAGCCTGTCCCCAAGTGTCCGCATCTCGTCAGTAAACTCCGGCAGCGCGAGCGTCTCGAATACGTCCGACGGTGCGTAATTGACCCGGGTTTCCAAGGTAGAGGTCTTGCTGAGAGTCCACCAGAGGTGGTTCGAGCTCGACAATAAGGCGAGCATCGCCAGATCGTCGGTTGCGAAGACTGCCAGCCTGTGAGCGAACACTTGTCCGGTCGGCACCATGGCCGGCATCACTGCTTTACTCACGAGTGTGAGGGCAACGACTCGCTCGAGCCCGCCAATGGCCGCGTACAGGCTTGGCTTGTAGTCGCCATAGCGCCACCAGCGTACGCGGTGGGCTTCTCGTCGAACCTTTGCCCGCTCTGGTTTCACTAGGCGTTGAAGTCGTTCGTAACACAAAGGATATGCCTTGGCTCGCGATTCTGGCCAGTCGCGAAAGTTGATAATTTTCCGACGTGCCGAGCAGTCCGGGGTTGTATTCAGGTCCTCCCCGTTGAGGTATGGAAACAAAACCTCGGAATTGCGCCGATCTGCACTTATTAGATCACCTGCCTCTGCGGGCGTAAGTATAAACCCGAGGCCGACGACAATGGATCCTTGGAACGCAATGCCTTGACTGCCTCGCAGTCGCATGGGATTGCCAATGGCGCGCGAACTTGGATCGAGGGAGGGTGTAATACCCTCTACCGGCGCGCCGTCAGAACGTCTCGCCAACCCCTCCGGCAATTGTGTCAAGGTCGTCCAAACAGCGCAATATTCCAAGGCGGCAGACATTGACGGCCATCTCTCGCTCTTGATGGACTGTCGAATTGTTGCTCCCCCGGCGACGATCCTGTCGAGTCCAACCTCGCGTGTGTCACCCTGCGCGAAGGTGTTCGTTGCGATCAGTCCAGTCTGCCCGTGAGGGTTGAGCAAGCGGTGTGCACGCAGCGCGAAGTAGGCGACCAGGTCCGCATTGCCCTTTGCGCTGGAAGCAACTGCTGTGACCATGAACTCGCGATACGCCGACCCGAGCAAACCGCTTATCTTCTTGCCTCCCAGGAACGGGGGATTACCGATGATGGCGTCGAAGCCGCCCGTCTCGAAGACTTCGGGGAACTCAAGTGGCCAATGGAGCGGGCAGCGATCAAAGCTGCCGTCGACTTGCTCGGTCGCTAGCCAGCGCCGGCGTTGTTCGCGGGCTTCCACCTTCACGACGCGAGACGACACATTGGTGGTGAGTTTGGATGACGCAACCGAGGCGGTGTTTAGGCCGGTCTCGCCGCGTCTGGCATTGGCGAGGGATGCGCCGACGAGGAGGTCAGCGAACAGGCGCAGCTGGCCGGTGCGGGCCTTGATGTCTTGGAGGATTTTGCGTTTAGCGTTCAGGGCCGCGAGTGGGTCAGAGCCGGTATCGATCTCGGTCAGTTTGCGGCGTCCGTCGGCTGCCTCTCCGATGAGTGACCGGACGCCGGAGGTCCAATCCAGCACTGCTCCCTCGTGGAGTTTGCGTCCGGCCGCCGGATCGAGATGCATGTATTCGAGTTGCTCCAGCGACGTGATTCCGAGAAGCGAGTCCCCGTCAACCAAGCGGTCGTCGAGGAAGGTAAAGGGGCGTTCTGGGTCCATCGACACCAGCCAGAGCGAGAGCTTCGCCATCTCGACGGCCATCGGGTTGATGTCGACGCCGTACAGGCAATGCTCGATGATCTGGCGGCGTGCCGCGATGACCAGTGGATCCTCGTCGGCGTCGGCGCCACCGTCGGTGCCGCGCGCAACATATTCGACCGCGCGGGGATCACCCTCGCGTGACCATGCTCCGATCAGGTGCGCACCGAGGTAGCGGGCAGCGGCGACGAGGAACGCCGCTGAACCCATCGCGATATCGGCGACCTTGAGTGAGAGGATCTCGGCGCTGGACTTCGGCACCCACTGCTTGGTGTCCGCGGTGTCCAGTGGGCCTGGCGAGTAGACCAGTGGCTCCAACGCGCCTTCGACGACCTGCTCTGCCAGTTCGCGAGGTGTGTAATGCGTTCCGGTGGTCTTCCGCAGCGACGATTCGGTGATGTACAGACCACCGGACAAGATGACCACCGGCAGCCCGCGCAGATCGTGCCGGACGACCCCGTAGAACCGCAGCAGTCGCTCGGCCAGCGGATAATCACCGCTGACAACAGCCAGCAAGCGCTTGCGAGCCTCTTCGCGCTCCACGCCGTCGAGTGGTGCCAGCTTCTTCGTGAGCGCCGCAGTCGAGCCGATCTTGGACTCCTTGTAGCGCTCGGCCAGCGCCGCCGCGAGCGAAGGCACATCGGCAGCCGTAGCAGCCAGGGACTCGAGTTCGCGGAGGCGGACCTCTTCCTCGAGACCTTCCTTTCCGACTAGACCGACCACGATTTCGTCGGCGTGATAGCCGTTGAACGACAGGAGGCCCTCGTACACATAGCCGATCTGCTCGACGTCCAGCGAGCGGAAGCTCAGCGCTCGCCGTTCACGCGACTTGCCGGTGCCGATCTCGACGTACTGCACCGAGCGCAGCATGTGCAGGACCGTGCGGTCGTCGATCGTAAGTGGCAGCCACGGGTACGCCTTCGGGTCGAACAAGGAGCCGTCGTGCCCATGCATTACCAACCGTGGGTGCTCGAACCCGTGGTACACGGCCGCGAACAGCGCGAGCAGCCGATGCCATGCACCGTACGTGTTCGCCAGCTCGTCCTCGCTCCCCTCCAGCGCCCGCTCTTCCAACTCGGCGCACAGCCGGCCGGCCGAGTAGGAGTTCGCGTAGAGGTCGTTGTCGGACGGCAGCAGCTTCCGTTCCTCGGCGAACAGCAGGAAGACGATCCGCATCATCACCGACACCGCGCCGCGATAGACGTCGTGCGCGGACACGCCGGTCAGGCCAGGCTCATCGCGTTCGCGTGCCTGCAAGTCGGATCGGCCGATCGCGGCAACGAGCAGCTCGACCGCCTGCCGGACCTGCACGCCGAGCCGCTCGGTAATCTCCTCACCTGCGGCCTCACTGTTATGAAACAGGGCGGCCAACGTCTCGTCGTCCGGTACGCCAAAGAACCGCTGCCGACGAAGCAGCGAGTAGAACGCCCGGAGAACGACCCGCTCCGCGGACTCCGGCCATGCGACAGCGTCGAACACCGCCGTCCCGGTCGCTTTACCCTTCGGCGCGTAGACGAGCGCCCACCACCGGCCGTCCGTGACCAGACCGAGCTCCACACCGTGCCGCCTGCACAGCAAGGCGAGCCGGTCGACCGGAGTCGCCGCCCATTCGGACCCAGGGATCCGGGCAGTCGGGTGTTGTCCGGACTCCACGACCATGCCCAGCAGCCGGGCGTTGTCCGGCTTGGGCTCCTCGCCGGGGTTCGGCAGTACGAACGACGGCACCACCTGACTGTCGTGCTCACCGACCTCGACCGCGAACTCGTCAAGGCCATCGCTTTGCAGATCGTCACGCCACTCGAGGAGGTCGCGGAGGACATAGTCGATCCACGCCGACTGTCCGGTGGCGACATCGTCCTGCCAAGCTGCATGCTCGACACGGAGACGATCGCGCTGCTTGGCGTCGATCGCGTCAAGGCTCGGCCACGCGCGGCGCAGTACCGGAATGCTAAGGAACGGACCGGAGGTCTCAACCAGCGCGAGCCAGTCCCGGTGCTCCTGTGCGCTGTCCGGCGCGTGACCACGACGACCGCGTGCCGGGCTCATCGGATTGCCTCCTGCCGCGGTACGACGAACACGACGGCCACCGGGAACTGGTGCCACTGTGTGTCGCGGTATCGATCCGCGACCAAGGCGAGCTCGCGCTCGCGGGTCTCGTTGATGCCGGCGAGCTTCGTCTCCCACGAGGCGCGGTCACGCCGATACTGCGCCAGCTCCTCGGGGCTCTTCAGATCCATCGCGGTGATCAGCATGCCGTCGTCGTCCTCCTCAGCGAGCTTGTCGCGCAATGTCGCGGCGAACTGATCCAAGCTCGCGGTGATCCGGGCTTCCTCGGCCTCCTGACGCTGCGCAAGCTGGCGATCCAGCGACTCCTGCCGTGTGCGCGCCCGCCAGTCGATCGCCGCCAGCAGACCGTCGCTGACACTTGGCCAGCGTTCGGCGATCCGAGCCTGCACGACGTCAGATGCTTCGACACCTTCCGACAAAGCGCGGTCCAGCAGACCGCCCAGTGTGGTGAGGTTCTCGAGTCGGCGGAACCGCCCGGCCTGAGGGATCCACCCACCGGCGTACAGGACTTCCTCATGCAGCCGGACACCGTCCGCGCCGACAAGGACGAACCTCGAGTAGGCGCCGACCAACACGTCCTCGAGCGCCGGATCGTCGCTGACCACAGCCGTCACACGGTGCAGACCGACTTCCGGGCTGGAGACTGCGGCCCGGAGCAGCCTTGTCGACATGGCGACCAGCGGGTGGTTGAGGTGTGCCAGTACAACGTCGTCGCGTCCGCGGGCCACTTCGCCGTCGAAGGTGATCGGGAGCTGCCGCGGCTCTTCGCCGGGGCGGTCGAGCTTCTCGGTAAGGCCGGTCGTTGCCCGCTGCCACGATCCTGTCAGTGGCGGCACGTCGTACATGCCCTCGGCGAGCGCCTTTTCGTCGAGGTGCCACTTCAGCGGCTGCTGCCGTGCCAGGCCGAGCGCGGTGTCGACGACCCGCTTGACGCTGTTCGCCGTGATGTTGAGCGCCTGCGTGGTCTGGTCGATGTTGTCCCGCAGACGACGTACCTGCTCGCGAACACCGGAGGTCGCTTCCGCCGGCAGGTCACGTTCGGTCGGCTTGTGAACCTTCTCGACGTCGACATCGACCCGCTGTCCAAGCATCCGCCGCTGCACCGCGTCGGCGAGCACGCTGTTGACTGCGCCGAGGTCTTCTTCCATGCGGGCTACCTTGTTCGCCACTCGGGACAGAAATTCCAGGTCCGCTTCGTAAGAATCGACGGCACGATCCCAGCCGGTACCGACGAAGTGCCGGATGTCGGGTGCCTCGGTCTGGCCGTACCGGTCGACACGACCGATCCGCTGCTCGAGCTTGTTCGGGTTGAAGGGGATGTCGTAGTTCACGAGCCGGTGGCAGTGGTTCTGCAGGTCGATGCCCTCGCTGGCGGCATCGGTCGCGAGCAGGATGCGCACCGGGTGCTCACTCGGGTCCCGCTGGAACGCAAGGCGGAGGCGCTCACGATCTTCGGTGCGCAGACCGCCGTGCAGGAGCTCGAGCCGGTCACCGCCGAGCCCCTCCTGGCGGAGGATGTCTGCCAGCCAACGCTGGGTGTCGCGGTACTCCGTGAACACGACGACGCGCTCGTTCGTCCAGTTCTCGCCGTCCGGACGACAGACCGCCCTGAGGTATTTGACGAGCTCGCGGGCCTTCGCGTCCGGGCGGGCCTCCTGAGCCAGCGCCCAGGACTCGATCCGCCTCAGCAGGCTCGTTTCGTTGTTGTCCGCTGTGGGCTGTAGCGACTGGGAACGACCGATCGCGTCGTCTTCGGCGTAGGCGAGTTCCTCGTCGTCGTACGTCGCGGTGACCTCGAAGAACTCGTCCAGCCACTCCGGCACGTCGTCGTCTGCGACAACCCTACGGGTGCCACGCTTGGTCTCGAGCGTCTCGATGTAGACGCCGACTGTGTGTGCGAGCGCCGCCGGGCTGGAGAACATCCGCTTCTTCAACAGCAAAGTGACGAGGTCCGTCGCCTTGCGCCCGCCACGTGTCGCGATCCGCTGCCGCCGTACGCGGGCGAAATCGGACAGCAGCCCATGAATCTCTCGCTCGCTGTCCGGGTACTCCACCGGAATCGCCGTCGCGAGCCGCTCGACGAATCGTGGCTGCCCGTCGGCATTCACGATGTCGCGCTTGAGCCGTCGCACGACGGACTCGCGGATCGCGCGCCGGTCGGGCTCGACACCACGGGCGAAGCGCTGATCGTCAAGGATCTCCAGGAGTGCGGTGAACGACTCTTGGTATCCGTTGTGCGGCGTGGCCGACAGGAACAACCTGTGCGTGAAGTGCGGGGCGAGCCAACGGATCAGCTTCGTCTGCTGCGAGTCCACGGCGTACCGCTGCTTCGGCGCGGCGGGGGCGACGTGGTGCGCTTCGTCCAGTACGAGCAGGTCGAAGGTCCGCGGGTACGACGGACCTTCCGCAGGAACCACTTCGCGAAGCAGCCGTTGCGCCTTCGGGCCCCGCAGCCATGGCAGGCTGACGATCGTCAGTGGGTAGATGTGGAACGGGTTTGCCGCACTGCCATAGGTCCGGCGTACGTCAGCACAGCGGTCGGAGTCCACGATGGTGAAGTCGAGGCCGAACTTCTCGGACAGCTCGTCGCGCCACTTCAGCGTCAGGCCGGCCGGGCAGATGATCATCACGCGCCGGGCACGGTGGCGGAGCATAAGCTCCTGGGCGACCAGACCCGCCTCGATCGTCTTGCCGAGGCCGACATCGTCGGCCAGGAGAAGGTTGACACGTGGCGCGTCGACCGCCCGGGCGACCGGCTCGAGTTGGTAGTCCTCGATTGCCACGCCGGATCGGAACGGCGCCTGCAGCAGCCGGCTGTCGGCCGATGTCACAGCCGACCACCGCACCGCGTCGAGGAACGCCGCCAGCCGCTCGGGCGGGTCCATGCGGCGCGCGGTGATCTCGGGCAGCGATCCGGTGGGCAACACGCGACGCCCCGGCTCCACTTCCCACACGACTTCGAGAGTGTCGCCGTACCGGCCGTCCTCGGTGCTCTGCAGCGTCACCAGCGTGCAGGAGTCACCACTGTCGACGTCGCCGACGATCCATCGCTGCCCGCGAACCTCAACCAGTGCGCCGATCGCCAGCCCGTCAGGCATGTTCGCAACCTGCGCGGATGCTGTGCCGTTCCCCATCTCATCCCCTCCGTGTCGCCCCACCCCGAGACGTCAACTGCCCGCAGTCTTCCAGGCGATCGTCACGCTGTGCACCCGGGTGCGCTCTGGTGTGCTCCGGTTGTTACAAGGGCGATCATACGTGTAGAAGCTGTGCGAGAAAACTCTTGTGAACTCAGTTCACATATGTCAGACTTGTGACCGCTTGGGGGGAGGCGGGGCAGGTCGGCGTACGGGGAGGCGTCGGCCTGGCCCCGAAATCGGCTCTTCGTCATGACGGCATTCGCCGTACATCACAAACCTGTTGGGGGATAGCTATGTCTGAGGAGTATTCGGCCCAGAAGTACCCGGGTCAGCCGGTGGTAAGGAAGCGCAGGAAATGGCCGATGGTTCTCGGCGTTCTCGGCGTGCTGTTCGTCGTCGTCGCGGGCGGATGTGCCGCTCTCCTCGGTTCGGTCGACACCGAGGTCGACAAGAGCGTCAAGGAGCAGGAGGCCCGCAACGCGCCGCGACCGGTCACTGTCGGCAAGGCGTTCTCGATCGGCAAGCACGAGACCCTGGCCGGCTGGGCGATCGTGAACAACGCTGGAATGTTCAGCGTCACTGGCAAGGTCCGCAACATCAGCGAGTCGACGTCGACCGCCTTCGTGCACGTGAAGATCCTCGCGGCTAACGGCGAGGTGCTCGGCAACATCCAGTGCAACAGCAGCGACCTCGAGCCGGGCCAAACCCAAGCCCTGAACTGCATCCCCGACGGGAAGTTCGGCGCGTTCCAGAAGGTCACGGCCGAAGCAACCTTCTGAGTAGACATCAACAGGCGTGGCCGGTTTGGCCGACGCAGGAGGAACCATGAACGGCAACAGTCATCGAGTCCGAGTTCAACTGCAGTGCCGTGACCACTCGCACGAGTTGTGCGTCACTGTCGGTCGCGGCGTGCCACCCTCTCTGCGGTGCGAGGCGGGACAAGAGCCCGGCTATCGGAACGGCGGCGGGGGAGGGTGCAGCGTCCCCCGAGACCTCGTCGAGCAGGTGAGCCGCCAGCTGCGAGATTCATTGCAGGAATGCGTCCGGCGCGGCTACGTCCTGATCAGGAACTGACCAGCGCGACCGCGCTCGGTGTAACGGTGCACGCGTTACAGCGATGATGAGTGCATGGCGCGCGGATCGGGCAGCACGGTTGGCGCGTGAGTGTCAGGCCGGTGACGGCTGGCGAATGCTCGGAACCGTGACGCATCGGTGACGTGGCCAGGGGGCTGGGGACTTTGCTGCTGTCGGGCGGGAGTGTTTGGGGGATGTTGTGGGAATGGAGATGCCGCGGACTGTAACCCGCACGGAGTTGTTGGATATCCGCGAAGGTGATTGGCGCCGGCGCGTCGAAGTCGTGTCCCTAGCTGCTGAGGTTTTCGACCAGATCGATCGCGCCTATCGCGAGCAAGCGCTGGTTGCCCTCGGTCATCTGTACAGACGCCAAGCTGGTACCGCCGAGAGGGTGCGGCTACTTCGCCGGTGGCCGTCCGTCTTTGTGCTGACGATGGCTGGCGTCGCAGCCGATCACTACGAGCGCGGCACCTTCTGGCCGAAGTTGGCGTCCCTTCTGGGAGTCGGCAACGAGCAGGTGTTCCACAGCGAGTGGGGGGAGGCGTTCCTCGCCAATCTGCGGCGTCTGCGGCTGCCAACCTTCGATGAGGGCGACGGTGAGGCTGGGTCCAAGTACGTCGGCCGCATCCTGATCCATGCCGGGATGCCTACGTACTGCCTCGGCGACTTCTTCAAGATCCTGACCTACAAGCGTAGCGTCGTCGCGGGCCTGACTGCCGAAGCCTTCGTGTCCTGGGCGGCTACTAGAGCCGCAGGTGTTGGTTTTCAGAACGTCGATGTGCCGGTTCAGCGGTTCCTTCGCTACGGCCGAGAGTTCGCAGTCGATGTCGCCGACCGGGCATTTGACCTCGTCGACGCCGTTGCGGCGGGCGGTGCGGGTGAGGACGTTCCGCTGCCGCAGAGATACCGCGTCGCTGCCCGCAGATTCCACCAGGAGCGTGGGATCACACCTCTTCGGAGCAGTGGCGCGGTGCCGGTCAACGGTGATGTTCAGCCGCGGCTGGTCGTGGACCCGTTCGACCAGGGTGTCCTGTTGCGCCTTCCGCCGGTCGGTGACGCTCCGGACGGACAGGCCGTGTGGCTGGTAGACCTGGATAACGAGACCAGGAGAGTTCCGACGCAAGCGCTGTGGCCAGGCTCGAGCGAGCTGGCGCCAGCGACGGACGTCGCTATCGATTCACCTGTGCGGTCGGCGTCTGTCGCGCTCGCCGGGCATGACGATCTGCGGGTCGTTCTCCCCGTGGTCGATGACAACGACCCGATGCTTGCGTTCGGGGAAGACGGAGTGCTTCTCCCGCCAGGGCTTCCAGTGCCTGCCCGGCCGACGTGGCTGCTCTTTCCTGGCGAGCCAAGTTCGCTCGAGGTCGCCGGGGAAGCGGTCCAGCTCTCGGAGAGTCCACTGCCGCCCGGCTGGGTCGGTTGGTGCCTCCTGCAGCTGGATCTCCGGCTCGTGAGCAGACTGTCCGTGGGAAGCAGCAACCGCGTTGTCCGTGATCGGGCATCGGCCCGTATCGAGACAGCAGCACCATTGCGCGGGGTGCGAACCTCTACCGGTCAGGCGATCGTGCCGTCGATTCCTCTTATTCAGCTCCCTGAACAGCTCGAAGGCGCCGAATGGGAGGTTGAGCTCCTGGATGCGACCGGACGTCATGTCGCGCGCTGGAAATCCACGGACGGTGGCGCTGCCGGTCCCGACTCCATCTGGGACGTCATGCCACGACCTGTCGTCGGGACGTTCACTGTCCGAGTCCGCGGACCATGGGGACGTGGAGCCACAAGGACAGTGACGGTGATGGAAGGCCTCAGCGTAGCCTTTAACCCGCCGTGGCGCCGATTCACTGCGTCCGGTTTGCAGCCCTGTGGTGCGCGGCTGGCAATGCCGTCCGGCGCCGACGCCACCTGCACGCCGATCGAGCTCGCCGAGCACCAGCGGGAGCGCTACGTCCGCGTCGGTACTCGCGACGAATCCCGAACGCTCGTCGTGACTCCTCCCCACATGTCTGTCTCGTATCAATCGGCGGAGAACACCACCAATCCGTCAATTCGTCCGCTGAGGCTCTCCCGAGAGGAGATCATCGAGCAGCCAGGCATCCTGATTCTGAACCTGGATGCTGATGCAGAGCCGAAACTGCACGTCATCACCTCTGCGGGTAGCCTCCAGGTCGTTGAGCCAGTCTTCGGCCGGGCCGGCGTGTTCCACTTCAAGCTCACGCGGATCGTGGACACCCTCACCGCGAACCCGCAGGCAAAGTTGGCGCTGACCGATGATGGCAATCTGGTCGTAGCGACGATCCGCCCCAGGCAACTCTTCAGTCGCATAACCGTGAATGACGGTGTCCTTGAGCTCGCTGACTGTGTCGACGTCGAGGGCCTGAAGGCACTCGTCTACGCCACCCGCGCGCCGTGGCGAGCGCCGGCAATAGTCCCAGTGAGCGACGGACGAGTTCCCTTGCCGGAGTGGTTGGTCGATGGTGGTCCGCTCCGTGTCCTGGCCCGTGTCGACGATCCCTGGGCACCGCTACCCGTACCCGCGTGGCCCGAGGGACCGCAGGTCACCTTCGTGGAAGCCGACGGCTATGTCCTCGACGACAACGCCGAGGCAACGGCGCTGTCGGCCTACCTCGCGGGCCTTCGAGAGTTCCCGTCGTCCATCCAGGATTTCACCCGCCTGTGGTCTGTTCGCGGTCTGCTGGTCCAGCTCGGAGTGGGATCTCGGATCGACGACATCGCTCATGCGATCGACGTGGCGGTGCACAGCAGCCCGCGTGCGGCTCTTCTTGCGCTGACCAGTTCTCAGGCGCCGAACGACGCTATCCCGAGCCTTATCGTCCGGGCTCATCTGGCATGGGCGGACCTGAAGGATGCGCACGCTGAGCAGGCGCCGGAATGGTCGATGCGCGGCGCTCTTCCAGCTGCGCTCCTGTCAGGAGCGGATGCGGAGTGGTCTGCGGACGAGGTAGAGGCCGCGATTGGCGTCTGTGGTGACGCGGTGAGCGAGCTGCTCCGGGGGAACGACAGATTTGCTACGGCGGGACGCTTGGATGCGGCCGCAGACATTTTCGATCGCGAGCCAGTGCGGCGTGAGGAGTTCGTCCGTCAGGCCGGCTTGATTCCCCAGGGCCTGCTGTCGGCAGAGTCTCGGGTGATCGCAGCAATGCAGCTGGTCAAGGAGCGGCGGGACCGGCGTCTGGACTGGTCGGTGAAGAACGCGCACACGATCCTCCTCGAGTCCGACCGGATGATCAGGATGCTCGGCGACCCAGCCGCCGAGGCTGCCTTCGCCGCTCGACGCCATCTGACCGCGACCGGGGGGTGGCGGGTCATTCCGTCCATCTCGTTGGGGTTTGCGCTCGCCGCACGACATGCTGCGCGCGGCAACGAGCTCGCCGGAGGCTGGCTCGATCGGCGGTCGCGCGTCTGGACCGCCTTGGCCACAGTCGTTCCTCAACTGGTCACCATCGATCTGATCGTCGCCGAGCTGCTCACGGCAAGCTCGGTGACCAGCAAGAGTCAGGAGACGAAGCAGTGACCACGAGCATCGACGGTATCGCCACGGCTGACGAGATCAAAGGCACCTACCGGCGGTACCTGCAGTCCCTTCTGGCCGTACGCGATGCGAAGATTGGTGCCGCATTGCGAACGGCGATCGATCAGACGCCGATGCTCGACAAGGGACCGTACCTGGAGGCGACTCCGCCGTACGCTCCAGGCGTGTCCGTTGAGGGGCTCATCAGGGCAGGCGTACTCACCCCTGGCTTTGCCGATCTGGCCAGCGAAGCGCTGCCTCTCGACCGCGCCCTCTACATGCACCAGGAGCAGGCCATCCGGAAGACGGCCGACGGCCGTAATGTCGTTGTTGCCACCGGCACTGGCTCTGGCAAGACGGAGTCCTTCCTCGTGCCCATCCTGGACAGCCTGGTACGCGAGCAGGAGCGGGGCGAATTGGGTCCTGGCGTCCGGGCACTTCTCCTCTACCCGATGAACGCGCTGGCCAACGATCAGATGAAGCGCCTCCGGCAGCTGTTGGCGGGATATCCCGCGATCACGTTCGGTCGGTACACCGGCGACACCGAGAACGATGCGCAGCGTGCCCGAGAGGCCTTCGGCGAACTCAACATCGGTGAACCGATGCTCCCGAACGAGCTCTTGAGCCGGCAGGAGATGCGTGCCACGCCACCACATCTGCTGCTCACGAACTTTGCGATGCTTGAATACTTGCTCCTCCGACCCCTCGACATGGACCTCTTCGCGACCGGAGACGACTCCAGGTGGAGATTCATCGTCGTCGACGAGGCTCACGTGTACGACGGAAGCCAGGGAGCCGAGATCGCGATGCTCCTACGGCGCGTCCGTGACCGAGTCGCCCGTGACAGGCCTATTCAGTGCATCGCTACGTCGGCAACCGTTGGTGGCGACTCTGACCCGCAGGAAGTCACGCGGTTCGCATCGAACTTGTTCGGTCAGCCGTTCGAGTGGATCGACGGTGCACCTGACCGCCAGGACCTTGTGACTGCCACGCGTGTCGATGCGCCGGCCGGGCCGTTCTGGGGCCCGCTCTCAGCACGCGATTACATCGGACTGACCCAATCCGAGGACAGAGACGCTGCTGTGATCGCAGCAGCCCGTCACGCAGGATGGCAGCCAGCGGACTCTCGCCAGACGACCGCAGCAGATGCGCTGCTACACGAGCAGTCGCTGGCGACACTTCGCAGCGTGCTGGCCGCCGGTCCGCAAACCTTCGATGAAGCCGCATCCACGATCTTCGGCGCGGGGACTGAAGGTGTCGCCGGATTGGCGGCGATGGTCGAACTTGCCAGTGCCTTGCGTGCGAAGGACGGCACAGCACCGCTGTCGGCGCGGTACCACCTCTTCCTGCGGGCCACCGAGGGGGCTTTCACTTGCCTGTCGCCCAAGGGGCCGCACGTCCACCTCGCGCGGCACGACGAATGTCCGGACTGCTCGGCGCCGGTCTTCGAGGTTGGGTCTTGCAAGCGGTGTGGCGCCGTCCATGTCGTAGGTGCGCTGACCCCAGAGGCCGGCGTTGTCCGTCTCCGCCCACGCAAGGCGGGTAGCAAAGACACGTGGATGGTGCTCGGTGAGCAGCAAGCACTGACTGACGACGACGAAGACGCCGTCGCCGACGATGGCGTAGATGTCACAGCTGATGACGCCATGTTGTGTACTGCTTGTGGCAATATCGAGAAGCCGGGTACAGCGGTATGTCACGCCTGCGCATCGAGCGGGCTCCGGGCAGTACGGCGACTCAAGCAGCGTGGCGAGGACATCGCTGGCTGTTTGGTCTGCGGAGCGCGTGGTTCGGGCACCGTTCGCGTTTTCGAGACAGGTTCAGACGCTAGCGGCGCGGTCATCACAACATCGCTCTACCAGAAGCTTCCGCCGAGCGCCGATCTGAATGAGGGGCAACGGCCTGGCGAGGGCCGGAAGCTGCTGGCCTTCAGTGACAGTCGCCAGGCTGCGGCCTACTTCGCGCCGTACCTCGAAGACTCCTACGCTCGTCTGCAACGCCGACGCCTCATCACGCAGGGTCTGGCGGCGGCACGCGCTGACGAGGAACCTGTGGCACCAGACGACGTCGTGTTCACGACTCGCGCTGCTGCGTCGGCCGTCAAGCACTTCCATGGTGGTATGACCGCTCAGCAGCAAGCTCGCGCCATCGCTCCCTGGGTGATGGCCGAGGTACTTGCGACGGATGACAGACAGTCACTCGAAGGCCTTGGGCTGATGCGCGTTGCCCTCTACCGGGACCCGAGTTGGCAAGCACCGAGCCCGTTGACTGACCTGGGACTGACCGAGGACGAGACATGGGCCTTCATCCAGGAACTCATGAGGTCGGTGCGACAGCAGAGCGCAGTCACCATGCCGGACGAAGTACCCGCCAACCACGAGATCTTCGCGCCACGGCTGGGACCCATTCGGCTCCGGCTTTCGGGTCCAGAGGCTGTCCGCAAGGTGCTATCGTGGCTGCCAGGCAAGGGAACCAACCGTCGCGTCGATTACGCACGGCGTGTACTGGACTCCCTCGGCGTCGACGCCGATGCGCTCAAGCTGCTGAACGGTATATGGAACTTCCTGACCGCAGCACACACGCCGATTGACTGGCTCAAGCCGGCCACCGAGCGCGGCCTCGGGGTTGTCCATCAGATTGACCACGAGCGCCTGCGGCTCAGCTGGGTCACCGATGCCAACCCGGTTTATCAATGCGACGTATGCAGACGTACGGCGCCGTTCTCGGTGCGCGGCGTCTGCCCAGCTATCGGATGCGAGGGAACGCTCGAGAAGTTCGTGCCACCGGTGCAGGACGAGGACCACTACAGGTCGATATACCGGTCAATGCACGCCGTCTCTCTCAAGGCAATGGAGCATACCGCGCAATGGGCGAACACCGAAGCTGCCGCGATTCAGCAGAAGTTCATTCGTGGCGAGGTCAACACGTTGTCGTGCTCGACAACCTTCGAGCTGGGGGTTGATGTCGGTGACCTCCAAGCCGTCTTCTTGCGGAACATGCCTCCGAGCACTGCCAATTACCTTCAGCGTGCGGGCCGTGCTGGTCGCCGTTCCGGTACGGCCGCCCTGGTGGTGACCTATGCACAACGTCGGTCCCATGACCTGACTCGGTTCGCCGAGCCTGAAGTCATGATCACCGGTGCGGTCCGGGCACCCTACGTGCCACTCACCAATGAGCGTATCGACCGGCGCCATGCGCATTCGGTTGCAATGGCGGCGTTCTTCCGATGGCTCTTCGAGTCTACGGGGCGGATCGACAGGACTGCTGGGGAGTTCTTCCTGTCTGGCAACGACCAGGCGGCCTCGGTAACGCTGGTGAAGGGCTACCTGACCCCGGTGTCCGACGAGGTCACAGAGGCACTCCGCCAAATCCTCCCAGCCGATGTCGCTACCGAGTTGGACGTAGATGGCGGGACTTGGGCGGCCGCGCTGATTGAGCTCCTTGATACGGTACGCGCCGAGCTCGAGAACGAAATCGTCACTCTCGAGGAGCTCCAAGACGAAGCCGCGCGGAGTCAGAAGTTTCAGTTGGCGCAGCGTTACCAGCAGGTTGGCAACACTCTTCGGAAGCGGGACCTCCTTGGTTTCCTCGCCAACCGGAACGTTCTGCCGAAGTACGGCTTCCCGGTCGATTCCGTCGAGTTGCGTACCAATCTCGGCTACGCCAGCCGCGTCGGCGCCAACCTCGACCTGACACGCGACTTGTCGCAGGCGATCTACGAATATGCACCGGATGCAACTGTCGTCGCCGGCGGTCAACTGTGGACGTCACGCGGGATTTACCGGCTACCTGGGCGCGATCTCGTGGAATATCGGTACCACGTATGTAAGCGCTGCGGTGGATTCAGGCACGGCGTCGAACATGTCGAGCCCGCTTGCGAGCACTGTGGGGAGGTCGCGCACTCGGCGCCCCGGACCCTGACAATTCCGGAGTACGGTTTCGTCGCAGGGCGGGAGCCACAGAAGCCGGGACCGCGTCCGCCTCGACGTTCTTGGAGCGGCGCCGTCCATGTCCTCTCCGAGCCAGCCGAAGCCAGGTCTCACAAGATGTCGTTTCACGGCGGAGAGATCGCCGTCACTGTCGGGCCGCGCGGCCGCCTGATCGCCGTAGCTGACGGGCCTTCCAGCAGAGGCTTCTGGGTCTGTGACTGGTGCGGTCACGGGGCCGCCAGGATCTTGCATCCGAACAAGCCGCCGAAGCACAATCACCTGCTCAGGAATCTGCCATGCTCGGGCCCACAGCGACTACTGGACCTCGCCCACGATTACGAAACTGATCTGCTGACACTTGACGTTGGCCTGCCAGGCTTCCGCGGTGAGCAACAGGCATGGAAGTCAGTCCTCTACGCGATCATCGAGGCAGCGTGTGACGTGCTCGAGATCGCCCGCGACGACATCGGGGGATCGCTGTCGCCGTTCGGTGTCGACCAGTGGTCGGTGGTTCTCTTCGACGCCGTGGCCGGTGGCGCAGGTCATGTGCTGCAGATCGAGGCCAACCTCGAGCGCGTGCTAGTCGCTGCCCTGCGGCGCGTGAGCACCTGCGAGTGCGGTCCGGAGACCTCGTGCTACGGATGTCTACGCAGCTACGGCAATCAGCGCGATCACGATGAACTCTCGCGGGGCGCCGCCCAACAGATCCTGGACAGACTCCTCGCCGACGCTGGAAGTGGGGCAGCGCACGCGGAAACGGCAGACCGCAATTGAGCGCGGGACACGCGTTGAGGTTTACCTATGCGCTCTTCATGTCTCATTCATTGCCAGAGCTGTAGGAGACTCTTGTGATCGATCCGAAGGACCTCTCGCGGCGTGGATTCGAGAAGGCCCTGATGACGCAGCAGGCGCTGGCTGTGGCCAACGTCGCTCGTCTTCGTCGTGTGCATCCTGATATGAGCCCGCGTGAACTGCTCAGATACCTCGACCGCGCCTACCTGATTGCTGTCACTACGACGGGAGGTGCGGCGGGGGCGACTGCGGTGGTTCCAGGTGCGGGTATCCCAGGAGCACTAGTCGACATGGCGGCGTTTACAGAGGCCTCCGTCCTCTACGCACTCTCGTGTGCCGAAGTGCATGGGCTCCACTCGGAGGATCTGGAGCGCCGTCGGTTGTTGGTGCTGACCGTTCTTATGGGCGACAGCGCTACCGGGGCGCTCAGGACGGCGGTAGGTCGAACCGGCCCTCACTGGGCGAGGCGCATCGTGACTGCGATTCCGATCACGACAATCAATCGCCTCAACAAGCTGCTCGGACCTCGATTCATCACGAAGTACGGGACGAGGCAAGGGCTGCTGGTGTTGAGCAAGCAGGTGCCGCTTGGAATTGGTGTAGTACTAGGTGGCGCTGGCAACCATCTGATCGGTCGTGGCGTCGTTGCCTCTGCGCGTACGGTCTTCGGCGGGCCTCCGAACGAATGGGAGCCAGGGCAACCAAGTTCTGGAGGCACGACGAGATGAGCAAAGGTGCCCCTGCGGCGCGGAACTGGCGGCATACTTTCGAGGTGGTCGGGTTCCGACCGAGCGGCCAGTTCGGAGCGATGCGGGCTCGTGTCGAGGATGTCGACGCCACGGTGCTGGAGGACGGGCTCGGCCGACTTAGCATGACGTTCACTCACGTCGGGCGGCGCTCGGCGATGCAGTACGAGGTTGCCGTTCCTTTCGATGTAACCGTGCAGCAGGTGGCTCGATTGATGGCGAGCGCCTTCGAGCGAGCGCATCCTGAGACCCGCGAGAAGACCGCAACTCCGGACCTGTCCGCCGTCGACCACAATTTCGTTCGGGTGGGCGGTGTGGTCGTTGAGCGTGAGCAGGCGTTCGCTTGGGCTCACGAGTATCTGACCGGATCATCTTGGGCGTATCCCGGCTACGACGCGTACTACGCTCGTTCCGACCCGCAACGCATCGAGGACGCTGATCTGCTGGCACCTGTGCTGCTCAATGTCAGCCGTCTGACCCTGAAGGCCTACTACGGGTTGCAGAAGCACCGCGAGCGATTGCAGGACTGCCTCGCTGCAATTCCTGAGGACGCCGAGCTGATCAGCGCTGGAGACCACGACCTGGAAACGATCCGCAAGCTATTCGCTGTGCTCAATGCCCCCGGAATCCCGGATGTGCAGGGAACGATCCTGGCCAAGATCTTGCACCGTAAGCGGCCAGCCTTCATTCCGCTCTACGATGAACGCGTCCGCCGCTGCTACCAAGTGGGTCCGCGAGCCCCGCTACCCGTCAGGCGCCGTCGGCCGTGGGGAGAATTTTTCGTCACCCTCGCGATGGCTATGCGCAGTGATCTGGTCGATCAGCGCGACACCTGGACCGAGATCGCGAATCTCGCCACCAGCCCAAGGATCAGCTTGTTACGCGCGCTCGACATCGTCGCCTGGCGTGCTGGCGGTGTCGATTCAGCTCCGCATCGCTGACTTGTCGGCGTTGGCGCCATCCATGCCATGTCCCACGGTTCCGTGAATCCCGGAGTCCCGATCAGACTTTCGACTGCGAGACGAAGGTCACCGTCCGCGGGATCCGCGGCCGGTGAGGTAACTCGGGTAGACCAACCCTGAGGGCTCTAGCATCCCTCAGTCCTGCTCGGTCGACGGGGAGATGGCGGTGAGCAGCTCCTCCGCCAGGGTGCGGGCATTGGCAACTAGGTTTACGGTCGCGAATCGTATTCGGTGCCCTTGGATGACCACCTCTTCGTCGACATGCTCGCCGACGCTGGGATGCAACATGAGCCCCTCAGACCTTGTGTCAGGCTCATCGGAGTCCTGGGACATCAGGTAGGCGTAGATCTGGTACACATAGCCGCTGGCCAGTGTCGCCGTCCGGTAGTGGCCCGCCTTGGTTATCGAGGTGAACTTGGTGTCAATCACGATCCGGCGTGGTCCGGCGTCCGCCGGGCTCGGGTGCTCCAGGACAACGTCGAGCTGCATACCGGGCAGGATCGCTGCCATTCCGCCGGAGGCGGCTGTCACGTTCCACGACAGGCGCTGTCCGTGCGTGACGGTCCAGCCAGCGGGGGTGAGTCGATGCCGGTAGAAGCCGTACGCCGCGTGCTCGAACAGCCTGCGCAGGTACTGGTCCTCTAGGGAGGGAAGCGGCAGCATGCTGCCGCCTGACTCGGTCGTTGGGATTGCAAGCGCGAGTAGCAGCTCGGCGGCAGCAATCATCATCCGGTCGCGGGTGAGAAGTCGCTGGCGTTGCATGGCGGGCACCGCGCTGAGGGGCGGGCAGGGGCCGTGTACGCCGGCAGCGCCGAGCTGGAGAGCCAGAGAACGGTACTTCGGCTCGCCCGGTATCAGAACCGCGGCCCGTTCGAGGGCGGCCTTGGCTAGGCGGTTTGCGGCGGTGTCGGTGACGATTTCGTCGAATGTGCAGTTCACCTGGCCGCGTTGGAGGAGCTGGCGGCGCTCTGTCGGCAGCACATTGATACGGCCTCGAACCCGGTGGGTGGCACGTGTGGTCTGCTGGAAGCCCACCGACAGTCCGGTGTGGAGTCGTACGGTTACCTGCTCGGCGAGGATCCGAGCGACCAGGTCAGGGAGATCCTCAGGGTTCTCCTCAGGGGCGACGAGGCCCGTGCCCGCGGTGCGGTAGAGCCTGGATGCGTACAGCTGGAGTAGCCAGACGTTTCGGATCGGAATCTGCACGGCTATCCGCCCAGTAGCTTGCGGTATTCCGCCTCGGCCACGTCTGGGCGGTCGAACCAGTACTCCTCAAGGAGCGGCCGGACGTCGGTGTCGACAACACGACGCCACCAGTCTGCGGTGTCGAGCCCGGTCTGTTCGAGGCGGACCGCTGGTGTGAAGTAGCTGTGGCCGACGCAGTACTGGCGACCCAGGGCGCTGTCCTTCGTGATGGTGTCGTTGAGGCTGCGGACCCGATTCCCGCAGGTCTCGAGGACGTCGAGGTCGTAGCCGAGGCCGCTTAGGTGCTGCACCCAGTCGTCACCGAAAGCTGGCTTGAGCTCGATGAATGCGAAACGCCTACGCAGTGCCATATCCACCATGGCGAGGGATCGATCGGCAACATTCATGGTGCCGATGAGGTGCAGGTTGGGAGGGACAGCGAACCGTTCGTCCTTGTTGCGCGGGTAAGCGAGTCGGATTGCTTGTTCCGGTGAGCGCTTGTCTGCCTCGATCAGTGTCAACAGCTCGCCTAAGATCTGGGCTGGATTGCCGCGGTTGACCTCCTCGATCACCAGCACATACGGGTGTTCCGGATCTGCCTCGGCTTGGCCGCACATGTCGAGGAACGGACCATCGGCCAACTCGAGCCCCATGGTCCCGGGGCGCCAGCCACGGACGAAGTCCTCGTACGTCAGCGAGGGGTGAAACTGCACAACCTGGACACGGGTGCTTCCGCGCTCGTCGCACAAGGCCCATGCAAGTCGGCGGGCGAGCCAGGTCTTGCCGGTGCCGGGTGGGCCTTGGAGGACGATGTTCTTGCGCGAGCGCAGACGCTCAAGAATCGGTTCAAGCTCGGCGGTAGGGATGAAGCAGCCGTCGTCGCGGATGGACTCGACGTCGTACGTCTCCCCAGTGAGCTCCGGCACTGGGTCACCCGAAGCGATCGGTGTGAAGATCGCTTCGCCGTCCAAGGTATCCGGGGCGGTATCCGGCGTCGTCGCGAACAGGTATTTCCATGCCGCATGGGACAGCTCAGGGAAGGAGTTGTACGGCGTACCCGGGTCGGCCAGCCACGCTACCAACGCTTCGGTGTTCGCCAGGAATTGCTCGCCGTCGATTCGGGCGTCGAGAGACAGCGTCGCCGCAACCTCGGGAAACTGCTTCTTAAGGAAGGTGGTGTTGGTCGAATCGTAGGCCGCGAACGTGTGCGGCCGGATCCAGTAGATGCCCATGCTCAGCTTGCGAGTGCCGCCGGTAGCGCATGCATCGAAGGCGGTGACCAGTCGTTCGCGCGTCTCTTCGGTGGGCTCGGCGGCGTAGCCGATTGCGGCGCGGCACAGTTCCCACAAGGAGTCGACATCGTGAGGGCCGCGCTCGTTCTCCCACGAGACGTACCAGGAGTTGAGGTTGTTGACTACAGGGACGCCAGCGAAGGTGTCGGGATACGGCGGTTGCAGGCCGAACTCCTCGCCAAAGGCACGCGCGATGAGGGCGCGAGCTTCGTTGCGTATACCCCGGTTAAAGCTTCCTAGCACCGTGAAGGGGTCGACGTCACGCAAGGGACCGTAGCTGCCGTCGGTGCGGTGATCGGACTGCAGATACTTGAACAACTGAGGGCGCCCCGACGCTGCGGCTACCTGCCACACCTTCTCTAGAAGCGCCGCCCGATCACTCTGGTAGGCCAGGAAGGCGTCGGTGAGGCGTGGGTAGAAGTCCGCCCACGCGTAGTTGTCCTCGACGCTTGGCTGAGGCGACGCCAGGAGATGTGCGATCTCCTCCTCAGCGGTTGTGATGGCGAATAATGTTGTCGCGGCGCTGACCTCATTCTGGGCCGCCTCCGATAGCTCGGTACGAGGCACACCGGTACGCGTCCACGTCACCGGCCTCCAGTGTCGGTAGACCTGACTCTCGGGGTGAAACTCATATGGGCCGGTGACGGTTCCGATGTCCAGGGTCCTGTTAGCCCGATTGGGGCAAACGACCACGTCGCCCTCGGCCATCGCGTGCACGAACCGATAGAGAGTCCCTGCAGTTGCCGGGATCGACGTCTCGTCGAGCTCCGGCATATGCTTCGCCACCGCGGCTTTGAACGCGTCGCGCGTCGCGCCGATCTCAGCCAAGTCACCGACTTCGTCCCACCCGATCCTGACCGCCCCGTTAGCGACCGGGTTGATGTCCGGCCGATCGTTATGGATTCCCCACATTGTCGCCATAGATCGCCAGCGTAGTCCGGGTCGCAGACACTGGTCAGCAATCTACTGCCCGGAATCCTCGACGATCGTTGCGTTTGACTTCCGGAAGACGGGACCTCACGGCGCGGCCGACAGGCCGGAGCGATGGACGGTCGGGCGCGTTGACCGCTCAATGCATGTAGAGGCCGCCGTCTACGTTGAGGGTTTGGCCGGTTATGTAGGTGGATTGGTTGGAGAGTAGGTAGGCGATTGCGGAGGCGACGTCATGGGTTTCGCCGACGCGGTTGACGAGGAGGGTGTCGATCAGGTCTGCGCGTGTCTCGGGGGTTAGGGGGCCGCCCATGATGTCGGTGTTGATGGGGCCTGGGGCTATGGCGTTGACCGTGATTCCAAAGGGGCCCAGTTCTCGGGCTAGGGCTCGGGTTAGGCCTATTACGCCGGCTTTGGCTACGGAGTACGGGGTTTTGCTGTAGGTGCCGCCGCCTCGTTGGGCTGAGGTGGAGGAGATGCTGACTATTCGGCCGTAGTTGTGGCGGACCATGGACTCGGCTACTCGGCGGGTTACGTAGTGGACGCCGTTCAGGTTGGTGTTGATGACTCGGTGCCACTCGTCGGAGGTCAGTTCGAGGTAGGGGACGGGGGAGCTGACGCCGGCGATGTTGGCTAGCGCTGCTAGCGGTGGGAGGGCGGCCTCTAGTTCGTCGATCGCTGTGCGGACCTGGGCTTCGTTCGAGACGTCGGCGGTGACGGCGTACGCCGTGACGTTGTGGTTCGCGGCGATCTCCTCGGCGAGTGCCTTGCCGCCGACAGCGTCGATGTCGAGGATGCCGATGTTCCAGCCCTGCGAGGCCAAGAGCAACGCGGTGGCTCGGCCGATGCCCCGCGGGGATGCCGCGCCGGTCACGACCGCGGTACGCGCGCCGGGTGCGTCCGCGGTGTGGTCGGCGGTGTGGTCGGCGGTCACTTGGCGGCTCCGTAGTCCTGGCCGGGCTTCCAGTCGCTGAAGGCGTAGTCGGCTTCGGAGACTTTGGCGCCGGCGGCCTTGGCCTTTGTCAGGGCCTGGGCACGGTCGGCCGACGTGGCGTCGCTCAGCTTCTTCAGTTCGGCCTTGAGGTCCTTGATCGATCCGCCCAGGTAGCCCTGGACGATGTTGCCGACGTGCGGGGTGACCGGCTTGCGCAGTGCGTCGACGCGCGCTATCGCGGGGTTCTTCACGATCGCCTGGGGCATCAGGAACACGTTTTTCTTGCAGTACTCGACGCCCTTCTTGTACGCGTCGACCACGTTCGACGACGCGACGAGGTCGAGGTTCAGCGGCGGTTGGTCCATCGCCTCGACCATTCCCTTCTGGTAGTCGTCGGACATGAAGGACGCGATCAGCTTCCCGGCGACGTCGGGATTCTTGCTGTCGGCGGAAACGAAGTACGTCGCAGCCGGCCGGCCGCGGTAGCACCACGGATTCATGCCGGAAGTCGGCACCAGAATCTGTCCGGACGCGAGCTTGTCGACGATCGTCGGTGCCAGCGCCTTCGATCCACCGGCACACCAGATGCCGTCGATGAACGTCCCGACCGCCCCGGACGCGTACCGGGTGCGAGCATCGACGACACCGAAATTGTTGGAGCCCGGCATGATCAACTTGTCTTCGTTCAGCTGCTTCAGGAACTCGATCACGCCCACGTAGGCGTCATGGTGATAGGCGTACTCGCCGGTGGTGAACTGCAGCCCTTGGTATCCGGGGAAGCCGGCAGCCTGCGCCATGTCGTCGACCTGGTCACGGATGCGCCCGCCGTCCGCACCGATCGCCAACGTGAGCGGCTGGATCCCGGCCGACTTGAGCTTCCCCAACGCGTCCTTGAACGCGGCGTAGTCCGTGGGGACGTTGTTCGGGTCGAGTCCGGCCTTGGACCAGTGGTCCTTGTTCACCCACACCAGCGTCGAGCTCTGCCGGAAACTGAACATCGGGAAGCCGTACAGCTTGCCGTCCAGTTGGGTGATGCCCTCGGTGAACGCGTCCTTCGGAAGCTTGGACTTGATGTCAGCCGGGATCGTGACCTCGTGTACCCATTTGCCACTCACCAGGGCAGGCAGCGGAAGCCCGATCACGTTCGAGTAGACGTCCGGCATCTTGTTGGCCTGATGCGCGAGCTGGAACGCCTGGGTCGCCTTGGACGCGTCGTAGTACGTATGGGCGACGTTGGTCTTCAAAGACGGCGATTGGGTCTTGGCCCAGTCGTCGTTGAGGTGCTTGAACGAACTGAAGTGGTCCCACCAGTCCAGCGTTCCGGTGGCGCCTCCGCTCGTGCTCCCGGACTGAGAGCTCGAGCCGCTGCATCCGGTCGCGGCTCCGACGGCGGCGAATACTGATGCGCCGAGCAGACTGCGACGTGTCATCCCGGTCATTTCTACTCCTTAGGACTTGACTGCTCCGGAGATTCCCTCGACGAAGTAGCGCTGCAGGAAGATGAAGAGCACGACCACGGGGACGATCGAGATCACCCCGGCCGCGGCCATGCCGGACCAGTCGGTCGCGGTCTCGCCGACGAACGCCTGCATGCCGACGCTCACCGTCCGGAGATCCGGCCGGCTGAAGGTGAACACCAGTGGCAGGAAGAAGGCGTTCCAGGTCGTGATGAAGGTGAGGACCGCGACGGTCGCCGTGACCGGCATCGCCAGCGGCAGCATCACCGAGAAGAAGATACGGACGAACCCGGCGCCGTCGACGACCGCGGCCTCCTCCAGTTCGCGGGGGATCTGCCGGAAATATCCGTAGTACAGGAGGATCGCCGACACGTACGCCCCGCCGCTGAGCGCCAGGATCATTCCACCCAGCGAGTCGATCAGGTGCAGCTGCATCGAGATCTTGACCACCGGGATGATCGTGTAGCCGGTGGGGACGAACAGCGTCGCGATCAGTACGCCGAGGAACACCTTGGACCCGCGGAATCGGTAACGGGCCAGGACATAGCCCGCGGTCGCGCAGCGGATGGTGACGATGACGACGGTGATGACTGTGGTGACCACGGTGTTGATCAGGTACCGGCCGAAGTGCGCGTCGTTCCACGCCCGCGCATAGTTGTCCCAGACGAACTTCGAAGGCCACAGCTTCAGGCCGCCCGCAAACATCTCCATGTTGTCCTTGAGCGAGGCCGACAGCATCCACAGGAACGGGAAGATCCAGAGCACCGCGATACCCACCAGGAAGAGCGCGGCGATCCACCAAGGCAGCCGGTGCAACAGCCGCCGTTGCCGATCCGTGCGTACGACGACTTGCGCTGTCATCGCTGGTCTCCTCTCAGCCGGCGACCGGCGTACACGCCCCACAACTGAAGGGCTCCGACGACGGCGACCAGCAGCCCGAAGATCACCGCAGCCGCGGAGGCGTGTCCGAGTTGGGGGATCGAGGCGGCGAAGGCCCAGCGGTAGATGTAGATCTCGATGATCTCGGTGTGGAAATACGGTCCACCGCCGGTCAGGGTGTACATCAGGTCGAAGTTGTGGAAGGTCTCTTCGACCGTCAGCACGGTGATGATGATCAGGAACGGCTTGAGCATCGGCAGCGTGATGTGCCGGAAGAGTTGCCCGGTGCCGGCGCCGTCGATCCGGGCGGCCTCGTACAACTCGTACGGGATGGTCTGCAGCGCCGCGAGCCAGTAGATCATCGTGACGCCGAAGAACTTCCACACGTACAGAACAGCTGCTGTCGGCAGGGCCAGGTGCTGGTCACCCAGGAAGTCGACGCCGCCGAACCCGAGCTTCGTCAACGCCGTGCTAACCGGTCCGCTGGCCGGATCCAGGATGAAGCGCATCACCACGCCGATGATCGCCGTCGTGGTCACCACCGGGATGAAGAACGCCGAACGCAGTAAGCCGATCAGGGGCAGCTTCGGCGAGTTGAGAACCATTGCCAGCAGCAACGTGAGCAGCACCCGCGCCGGCACCACCAGCAACATGAAGAACAATGTGACCTTGAACGAGTTCCAGAACAGCGGATCGGCGAAGACTTCGCGGTAATTGCTCAGGCCAACGAACTTCTGATCGGCGTCGAAACCGTTCCACTCGACCAGCGAGTACCAGTAGCTCGCGATGATCGGGTAGATGGTGTAAACGCCGTACAGCACGACGGTCGGCACCAGGAAGATCCAGATCCAGGTGGTCCTGAGTCGTACAGATCTGCCAGTCATGATCCGGTTACCTGATCTGGCTGAGCGCGAAGGTGCGGGGATCGTTGCCGATCCGGTGGCCGGCCTCCAGCGCGGTGATCGAGGCGACCTCGTCGTCGGTCAGTTCGAACCCGCCGAGATCGAAGTTCGCGCGGATCCGTTCGGGAGAGACCGACTTGGGGATGACGAGATGTCCTTGTTGGAGGTGCCAACGGAGCACAACCTGGGCCGGCGTCACGTGATGAGCGTCGGCGATCGACGCCAGTACCGGAAGATCGAGATCGTGCCCCTGACCGAGCGGAGAGTACGCCGCGATCGCGATCGACCGCTCGCGGCACAGCTCGGTCAGGGCGCGCTGCTGATAGCTGGGATGCAGCTCGATCTGGTTGACCGCCGGAACGATCTCGCTCTCCTTGGCCAAGCGGTTCAGGTGTTCGGGCAGGAAGTTCGACACGCCAATCGCCCGTACCCGCCCGTCGGCGTAGATCCGCTCCAGCGCACGCCAACTGTCGACATAGCGATCGGCAGTCGGGTGGGGCCAGTGCACGAGATACTGATCCGCGTAGTCCAGGCCGAGGCGCTGCAGCGTTTCGTCGTACGCCGTCAGTGCCGACTCGTAACCGTGCTCCCCGTTGCGCAACTTGGTGGTGACGAACAGTTCGTCGCGCGGAAGACCGCTGGCCCGTACGGCGGCACCCACACCGGCCTCGTTGTTGTACGCCGCCGCAGTGTCGATGTGGCGGTACCCGACCTCGATCGCCTGCTCGACCACGCGCTGGGTGTCGCTCGGCGGGACCTGGAAGACGCCGAAACCACGCTGGGGAACCTGTACGCCGTTGTCAAGTGTGATCATCGCGGTCAGCTGCTCGGTTCGAGGATCAACAACGATGCCGACGGCAACGGCAGCGAGACCTCAAGAGACACCTCGCCGTCGACCGTGAGGCTGCGTTCCGGTTCGAACTCCTCGAGACCCTGCCGGCTCTTGATCGTGGCCAACTGTTCGGCGGTCGGGTCCTGGGGCGAGCCGAGCCCTTGCCAGACGGTGAAGGCATTGCTGTGGTCGGCGTCGATGCGCAGATGCCGCAACCGGTACGATCCCGCAGCCAGATTGCGCAAGGTCAAGTTCACCGGTGTCAGGTCAGGGCTGGTCTGGTACTGGTCGTCGATGTGCCGCCAGACCAGTACGGCGACGCTCCCGTCCTCCGAACGCGAAGCCAGGGCGTCGACTTCCTCGGGCATGCTGCTGCCGTCGGTGCCCTCGAGCTCGCTGACCTGCCAGGCCGCGTCCGAGGTCGTGCGGAGACGGTCCTGCCCTAGCAGCGACAGCATCCGATAGGCGTTGAGGAACGGCTTCTCGACGCCGCCAGCGGTGAGGAAGGAGCGGGTGCCTTCGAAGTAGCGTTCGGCCTCGAAGTAGAAGCTCCACGAGGTGGCGTACGCGACCTGCGCCGGCTCAGTCGCGTTCAGATCGAGGATCTTCTTCATCAGCTTCGCCTGGAAGACCGGGTAGTACTCGGTGTTCTGGAAGCTGTAGTTGCGGTTGTCGTAGCGTCCGAAGTGCGCCGGCACCGCCGCGTCGCACTCGTCGACGATCACCGGCAGCTCGGCGTACGCGTCGTACGAACCGATCAGCCGGTTGAACTCGCGCAGGTCGTACAGCATCTTCGTCGACGACGGGCTGAGCTGCTCGGCCGCTGGCTCGGCGAACGGGCGGTAGTCGCGGGTCGGGAAGTGGCAGCCTTTCGTGTGGTACGAGATGAAGTCCAGCGGCTCGCCGCGACGCGAGGTGTAGTCCAGGAAACCCTGCAGGAAGTTCAGTCCGCCGCTGGTGACAGCCGGTCCGCCGACCTTCGCCTCGGGCAGCACGGCCCGGATGGCCTGGACCGTTGCGGTGTAGAGCTCGTTGTACTGGTCGAGGGTGCCGCGCCAGTAGTCGATGTCCGGCTCGTTCCACAGCTCCCAGAGCCAGGTCTTCACCTCGGCCTCGCCGTAGCGGTCGATGCAGTGCCGAACCGTGGCGCTGATCAGGCCCGCCCACTTCTCGTAGTCCTTGGGCGGATATCCCCAGGCGCCCGCCTCGTAGTTGGTGTAGGCCGTCGGGCTCGGTACGACGGTCAGCTCGGCGGCCTCGGGTGGCAGCAGGTCGCGCGGTGTGAAGCCGAGCTCCACCAGTAGGTGGTGTCCGGCGCCGACAATCGCGTCGTACGCCTGATCCAGCAGGGTGAAGTCGTAGTACGGGTTGCCGTCGGCGTCCTCGTGGTAGACGTTGCCGGAGCTCCAGTGCGGGATGCCGAATCCGCTGCCGGAGCAGTACATGTAGTGCGGCCGGACGAAGTAGCCGGCGCCGGAGAAGTCGGCGAAGGTCTGCAGCAGGCGCTTTCCGGTGGGCATGTACGTCCAGTTGAACTCGTCGTACCCGAAGCTCTCCCAGATGCGCGCCAGCGGGCCCTCGATCTCCGCGGCGTCGACCTCGATCGTCGCCGCGGTGACGTGCGGAGCGTCGGGGTTCCGGGGAGCGGCGGGCGGGAAGGGGCCAAGTGCCCTGCGTCCGGTGTGAACCGCTGTGTCTGTGGTCATCGGCGTCGTGACCTCTCTCTGCCTGAGCGGGAGCTTCAGAGTCTGCTCGGCACTTCGTTTACTGTCAATGGGTAACTGTTTACAATCTACAGTGATGCTCGGGAGGGGTTAGAGTGCATCGGATACTGGCGGTAACTGGCTTGAGGAGGTGGTCGGCTTGATCCCCGACGATGTCGTGTCCCCGCTGCCGTCGCAGCGCGCTCTCGGTGATCTGGTGACCGACGTGCTCCGGGAAATGATCACGGGCGGCCGGTTCCAGCCGGGCCAGCATCTCAAGGAGACCGAGCTGGCCGAGGCGCTCAAGGTCAGTCGCGGTCCGATCCGGCAGGCGCTGGCCCGGCTCGAGGAAGAGGGGCACGTGGAGCTCCGGCGGCACCGCGGGGCGTTCGTCAGCACCTTGACCAGGACCGATGTCGAGGAGGTGCACACCCTTCGCGGCGCGATCGAACGACTGGCCGCCGGCCGTGCGTGCACCCGGATGCAGGGCGCGGGCTTCGCCGAGATGGACGAGGTCCTGGAGCAGATGAAGAGCGTCGACACCAAGATCGATCCGGAGGACGCCGTACGGCTGGACCTCCAGTTCCACGACATCATCTACGCGTATTGCGACCACTCGCGCGTGCAGCGCGTCTGGGAATCCATCCGCGGGCAGGTGACCGTTTTCCTGCGCGCGCGGAACGCGAGTTTCCCGGATTTCCTGGAGGTCGGCTACAGCGAGCACAAGGAGCTGCGCGACGCGCTCGCTCTGGGGGATCCGCAAGCTGCGCAGGACGGAATCGACAAGCACATCCTCGGCGCGTACGAGCGACTGAAGCGACTCAACCTGCCTGACCGCTGACCTGCTCGAGTGTGGTTTGTGGAATGGTTGCAGGATGGTGGATCCACGGGCGCAGCGGACGATCGATGCGTTGCTGAGCGCTGCGGAAGAGCTCTTCGCTGCTCGGTCCGTCGCTGACGTCACGGTCGAAGAGATAGCGGCGACTGCTGGTGTCGCGGTCGGGTCGGTTTACAACCATTTCGGATCGAAGGCCGGGCTGTACGCCGCCCTGGTCGAGCGGGCCGTTGTCGTGGATCGGCAGTTCATGGATCTCGCGTACGTCGAGGGCCGCGGACCGGTCGAGCAGTTGTACGCCGCGGCCGATGAGTATCTCGCGTTCTATCTGGCGAATCCGGAGTACTTCCGGATGCTGGCGTTTCCGGCGGAGCCGGGGAGTTACGCCGCGGGACAGGAACTCGCGGACCGGTTGGCGGACTCCGTGGACGAGCAGAACCGGCGGATGGTCGACGCGATCAAGCGCGGTATCAAGGCCGGCACGATCCGTAAGGTCAACGCGGCGGACATGGCAACGGTGCTGTGGTCCTCGTGGAACGGGATCATCAGCCTGGGCTGGCGGCAGGATCGCCTGCAACGTAACCCGAGACAGCTGAAGCGCCTGCTCCGCGCGGCGACGGACGCCTTCGCCCGCGGTCTGCTGGTCGAACGCGACTGAGATTGCGGCCGGCAACGGCCGGTGCTAGGGTGCGGACACTTCTTGCAATGATTACAAGAAGGAGGTCGCGGCGTGATGACGGACTCGCGCGATGCGCGGTTGGGTACGGCGTACGAGGTCGAGTTGCCGGCCGGCACGTTGCGGTACCACGCAGTCGGGGACGGTCCGCCGATCGTCTTTGTGCATGGGTATCTGGTGAACGCGAACCTGTGGCGGAAGGTCGTGCCGCTGTTGTCGGGGCAGTTCCGGTGCATCACGCCGGACTGGCCGTTGGGGTCTCATCTGGTGCCGATGAACCGCGACGCCGATCTGTCGCCGCCCGGAATCGCGACGTTGATCGCGGATTTCCTGGTCGCACTCGATCTGCGGGATGTGATCCTGTTCGGCAACGACTCGGGCGGCGCCTACAGTCAGCTCGCTGCGGCGACGTACCCGGAGCGCATCGGAAGGCTGGTGCTGGCCTCGTGCGAGACGCCGGACTGCACGTGGCCGCCGACGCCGGGCGGCTTTCCGCTGCTCAAGCGGACGGCGGTACATCCGTTGACGTACCGCGCGCTGTATCAGGTGCTGCGATGGCCCGGGAGTTGGCGATGGCGGAACACGTACGGCTGGCTGGCCAAGTACCCGATCGACGAGGTCACGATGCGCAGCTACATCGATCCGGTGCTGAACGATTCGGCGATTCGGTGCGACGGGCGGAAGGCGATCGGCTCGGTCGACGAGCGGTACAGCCGGGCTGCCGCCGCAACGCTCGTCGAGGAGTTCGGTAAGCCGGTCGACTTCCTCTGGGCTGGGGAGGATCACGTGTTCCCGACGGCGCACGCGACGGCGTACGCCGAGCGGCTCGGGACCCGGGTGCAACTGATCCCGGACTCCTTCACGTACGTCGCTGAGGATCAGCCCGAGCTTGTCGCGCGGGAAGGGTTGGCGCGATGGCAGCAATAGGTTCGCCGGACTGGGTGGCTGAGACCAACGGTGCGCTGGGGTTGCGGGATCAGGTGCGTTTCGTCGCTCAGGCGATCGTTCGGGAGCTTGCGCCGCGGCATCGGGGTGGAGCCGTGCTCGCTGTGGATCGAACTCCGCCGAGCACGGTCGTCGCGCAGCACGTCACCGACTTCGCTCGGACCGTCCTGCCTGCGCCCTTGCTGCACCACAGCATGCGCTCGTGGCTGTGGGCGTGCATGCTGGCCGACCTCGATCGGATCGAGTACGACGATGAGCGCCTGTACGTCGCTGCGCTGTTGCATGATGTCGCGCTTTCCGACTCGCATCGTCCCGGTCCGGCGGCTGCTTGCTTCGCCGTACATGGGGCGACGGTCGCGCGTGATGTCGTGATCGGGGCGGGTGGAGGTGCTGCGTTCGCTGACGATGTGGCTGATGCGATCGCGGCGCACTTCAATGTCGCCGTACCGCTGTCGTGGGGTGCCGAGGCGCACCTGCTGCACGCGGGCACGCATCTTGATGTGGTCGGGTTGCGGCGGTTGGAGATCGCCCGGAGCAGCGTCGACGAGGTTCACGCGCGAGAGCCTCGGGCTGGGTTCGCCGGCCATTTCCTCGCTGTGATGCGTGAGGAGGGGCGGCTTCGGAAGTCGTCCCGAGCCGGGTTGCTGTGGCGCCTCGGGATGGAGCGCTCGGTCCGCCGGGCCGAGCGGGCAGTTGCATGCGAGGACCAGCCGTAACCGGGAGGAGGGGTGGAGTCTTCGTCGGCTCAGTGTGCGACCATCGGCTGATGGAGGTCTTGCGTGTCGAGGAGTTGGCGGCCGTTCACCTGGAGTTGGCTGGGGAGAGTGACAGCGGACGTAGTGCGACGACGTTGTACACCCGCCCCGGGGCCCGGTTGCGGCAGACGTTGATCGCGCTGGATGCCGGTCAGACTCTTGGCGAACATCAGAGCCCCGGTGACGCATCGCTGATGTGCCTGCAAGGGGACGTCGTCCTGCGGGCAGGTGACGCCGAGGTCGAACTGCGGGCGGGAGATCTCGTGGCGGTACCTCCACAGCGCCACGACGTACACGCTCGAACTGCGTCTGTTCTGCTGTTGTCAGTTGCGCTGCACTGAGGACTTCGCGGACCGGTCAGGACACCGAATCGATGCGGTGTTCAGTGGCGGCGAAGGTGAAGGTGTCGCCGGGGTGGAGGTCCTTGAGGGCGGCGTAGAGGGGTGCGTCGGTCGTCATGCCTTCGTACGTGACGCCGTCGCACTCGAACGGTGAGCTGACCACGCCGACGACATAGTGGTTGTCGTCGAGTACGACGATCGCACCCGGCCGGATCTCGCTGGTCGGGGCGAAGTCGATGCTCTCGGCCTGCGCCACGGTGCTGTGCTGACGTTCCGCGACGTCCTCGTAGAGTCCTCCCAGGTCGCCGGCTTCGTCGGACTGCGACTGGTCGTCGACGGAGAACGAGGAGTCGGGGTCGAGTCTGGCCGCCGAGTCCTCGCGGCCCACGGCGGCGTCGGTCGCGCGGAGGTGTGCCTCGAGATGCGCGACCAGAGCCTCCTTGACCCGCAGTTTCGCCTTGCCGTCCATCGCGCACCCTCTCCTTGCCGTCGCGAGCTCGTACCGCACCAAGTGTCTCGCACGACATCACGTCTGCTGGGTGACGGAAAGTTCCGGAACCAGTTCCGGAACCGGCAGGGGGTGTTGGCGGGTGGATTCCGACCTTAGAGTCAGCGTGCCTGTAAGGGCTTTCCCAGGTGGTTGGAGGGTTTGTGAGGCGGACTCTTGGGCTGGCGGTCGTGGTCGGGGTAGTGGCGGCCGGGCTGGCGGCGGGTGGTGGACCTGCGATGGCGCAGCGCGGGGCGGTGGTCAGTGGGTCGTACTCGAGCGGTGCGGCACACGCCTGGCAGCCGTTGCCGACGACGTACGTCGGGAATGACGCCGGTACTGCGGACGCGACGGTCGTGATCGATCCGAGTGTGAGCAGGCAGAAGTACACCGGTGTGGGTTTCTCGCTCGACGAGACGAGCGTGTCGAACCTGTGGAAGCTGACGCCGCAGGAGCGGGAGCGAGCGGTCCGGCTGCTCGTGGATCCGAAGACCGGCGCCGGGTTCGACCGGTTCCGGTTGACGATCGGGAGCCCGGACCTGATCGAGCATCTGCCGTTCTGGTCGTACGACGAGTTGCCGGCCGGTGTCACCGAGGATCGGAACCTGAAGTATTTCTCGATCAAGCGGGACGTGGACGCACACATCGTCGACACGGTGCAACTGATCCAGAAGTACAACCCGCGGGCCACGTTCTTCGCGTCGGCGTGGAGTGCGCCGGCGTGGATGAAGACCAACAACCGGTTCACCGGAGAGGTCGCGCTGAAGCCGGGCAGTACGACGTCGTACTACCAGGTCGGCAAGCTGCGCGACGACTGCATCGACGTGTTCGCGAAGTACTACGTGAAGTACCTGCAGGCGTACGCGCAGCGCGGCATCAAGGTCGACGCGCTGACGCTGCTCAACGAGCCGGGGATCGACGTGGTGTACCCGGCGATGGACATCAGTGTCGAGCAGCAGCAGAAGCTCGCCGTCGCGATCAAACGCGAGGTGCGGCGCGCCGGGCTCCGCACGCAGCTCTACGTGCACGACTTCAACTTCTGGGACTGGCGCGTCCCGAACAGCACGGAAACCAAGAACTACTACCGGATCTTCAACGATCCGGAAACCCGGAAAGCGTCGGACGCGATCGCCTTCCACCCGTACTGGGGCGACCCGACGGTGATGCGCGACGCGTACGAGGAGTTCGGAAAACCCGTGCACATGACGGAAACGAGCGACCTGAATCCGGAAACGATTCTGAACTATTTCCGCCTCGACGCGTCGTCGTACGTCCTGTGGGCGCAGACCACCGACCAGGACGGCGGCACGCTGCACTGGACGCCGGCGCGCGACAACAACATCGACTGGGAAGAGGTCGGCCGGACGACGAAGTGGCCGAACCGGCTCGTGAAGGTCGACACGACGACGAAAACGTTCTCCGTGCGGGACGAGCTGTACGCGATGGGGCAGTTCGCGAAGTACCTCGGGCCGGAGCACACCCGTGTCGAATCGAGCGCCACCGCGAACGGCATCAGCAACGTGGTGTTCAAGGACCGCGGGGACAACTTCGTCGCGATCGTGGGGAACGCCAACGCTGCGCCGAGCACGGTCCGCATCACGCTGGCGGGCAAGTCGTTCACCGTGACGGTGCCGGCCAACGCGTACGCGACGTACCGGTGGCACGGCGATGTCCCGTCGTCGCACCACAACCGGGCGCCGCAGTTCACCGACGTTCCGAACGTCACCGCCGACCAGTACCAGACCACGCAGCTCCAGTTGCAGGCGACCGATCGCGACCAGGATCGGCTCGCGTACTACGCGACGGATCTGCCGGCTGGCGTCAGCCTCGACGCGAGCACCGGTCTGGTGCGCATCCACCCGACCGTCGCCGGCGAGCAGGACCTGAAGTTCCGCGTTACGGACGGCGTGGCGCATGACGAGGTCACGGTGCACCTCACCGTGAACCCACGCGGCGCGCCGGTGGGTGAGAAGGTCGAAGCGGAGTCGTACGTCGCTCAGCACGGCTGGACCGATGGCGGCGCCAACTTCGTCGAGAGCAACCCGGCCGCGAGCGGCGGCAAGAACGTCGGCTGGACTGCGGCCGGCAACTGGTTGCAGTACCGGGTCGACATCGCGCGGGCGGGCATGTACGACCTCGAGTTCCGGGTCGCGAACGGGACGGGCGCTGTTGCTGCGGACGCGATATCCGTGCGCGACGCGGCCGGGACTGTGCTGGCGAAAGTCTCGGTCCCGGACACCGGGGGATGGGCGAGTTATCAGTCCGTTCAGACGCAGGTGACCCTGCCGGCTGGGGATCAGGTGATCACCGTGTACTGCGAGACGGGCGGCTTCAACCTGGACTACCTGCGTCTGGCAGGCTGACAGGTCGACGCCTCGCCGTTGCGCAAACGATTGCACAACCCGTCGGAAACGTGTCACCCTTGATGCCCAGAATCGCTGCACATTGCATCGTGAGGAGCGCCAGGGTGACACGTATCGCCTTTCTGCATACCGGGGCCGTCGTCATTCCGACATTCGCGGCGCTTGCTGCCGAGCATCTGCCTGGCGTGGAGGTGCAGAACCTGCTCGACGACAAGATCGTCGCCGATCTGGGTCGGGGTGCTGCGGCTGAGCAGGTCGCCCAGCGGCTCGCTGACCTTGGTGGTGCCGCGGTTGCGGCCGGCGCGGAGGCGGTGATGTTCACCTGTTCGTCGATCTCGCAGCACGCCGGTCCGCTTGCCGATCGTCTTGGCGTTCCGGTGTATCGGGTCGACGAGGCGATGGCGGACGAGGCCGTTCGTGCTGGTGACCGCGTGAGTGTGATCGCGACGCTGCCCACGACCGTGCAGCCGACGGCAGCACTTCTGCGTGAGCGGGCCGAGCTCCAAGGACGCGACGTCGAGATCGACGAGGTCGTCGTACCGGGTGCGTTCGAGGCGGCCGTCGCGGGAGATCGCGGTCGTCACGACTCGCTGGTGGCGGAGGCGATCAAGGCGGCGTCCGGGGACGTGGTCGTCCTCGCGCAGGCGTCGATGGCCTCGGCGGCCGAGGGGCTCGACCTCGCCGTCCCGGTCCTCACCAGCCCCGAACGTGGCATCCGCCGCCTGGCCGAACAGCTCAAGTAAGCCGCCGTCCGGCCGAGGGGCTCAGCCGCAGCTCAGTCGGCGGGGCGGGATCGCTTGCGGCCGCCGATTGTGCGGTCGAGGACGCCGTAGCCGGCCAGGCCCAGCACCGAGACGGCCACCAGGAACAGCACGACCGCGACCGTGATGTTCGCCGGCCGCGCGATCAGCCCGGCGACGGCCAGGACCACGCCGATCACTGCGAACGAAACAACCAGTCGTCGGCTCATCGGCTCGTACATCACGACGCCGATGCTATCCGGCGCACAGCTCCGCGAGTCACCCCATGCACTGGCGCATGGCCGGCGCGCAACCCAGACTGGCGGCATGGGTGGGGGAATGGTGGCGATGCTGTTCTCGGACATCGAAGGGTCGACGCTGCTGCTGCACCGGTTGGGAGACCGGTATCTGGAGGCGCTGGAAGATCATCGGCGGATCCTGCGCGCGGTCTGGACGGCGTACGGCGGGACCGAGATGGGGACCGAGGGCGACAGCTTCTTCGTCGTGTTCGGGACGGCCGGCGCGGCGGTCCGGGCAGCCGTCGACGGGCAGCGGCGACTGGAAGAGCACCGATGGCCCGACGGCGAGCGGTTGCGGGTGCGGATGGGGATTCATACCGGTACGCCGGGTGTGTACGACGGCGACTACTGGGGCATGGACGTCCATCTCGCCGCACGGATCGGGGCCGCCGCACACGGTGGGCAGATCGTGGTGTCCGCCGTCACCGGTGAGCTGACGCAGCTGCCCGACGGGGTCACGCTGCGCGATCTCGGCACGCACCATCTCAAGGACATCCCGGAGCCCGAGCACCTGCTCCAAGTCGCCATCGACGGGCTAAAGGCCGAGTTTCCGCCACCACGCACTCTCGGTACGTCGAGCAGCCTGCCGGCACCTGCGACACCGCTACTAGGGCGCGAACAGGATCTCGACCGCGTCACCGGTCTGCTCGACCGCCCCGACGTACGCCTCGTCACCCTGACCGGACCGGGCGGGTCGGGCAAGACCCGCCTGGCGATCGGCGTCGCCGCGGAGTCGACCACGAAGTTCCCGGGCGGGGTGTACTTCGTTCCGCTCGCGGCGGTCACGTCCGCGCGGGTGCTGTGGACGACGATCGCCGAAGTCCTCGACATCCCGCCGCGGGAGCGCGGCCGGATCGTCGCCTACCTCGCCCAGCGGACCCTGCTGCTCGTCCTCGACAACCTCGAGCAGCTCCCCGACGCCGGCAAGGTTGTCGCCGAGATCATCGAAGGCGCGCCGCACGTCAAGCTGGTCGCCACCTCCAGACGAGCGCTCGGCCTCACCGGCGAGCACCTGCACCCGGTGCTACCACTCACAGATGCCGCCGTAGAACTTTTCGTGCAGCGCGCCCAGGCCGTCCGGCCGACGTTCACGCTGACCGACGAGAACTCGGCCGACGTGGTCGCGATCTGCCGCCGGCTCGACGGGCTCCCGCTCGCGATCGAGCTGTGCGCGCCGCGGGTGCGGCTGCTCAGCGTCAAGGAGTTGCTCTCCCGGATCGATCAGGCCCTCGACATCGCGTCCACGAGTACGGTGACCCCGGAACGTCAGCGGACGCTGCGGGACACGATCGCCTGGTCGTACGAACTGCTCGGCCCCGAACACCGCCGTACCTTCCGTTGCCTCGCCGTCTTCGCCGGCGGCGCCGACCTGGCCGCGGTCGAGAAGGTTGCTACCGGCATCGATCCGGTCGACGCCCTCGCCGAGCTGCACGACGCCAACCTGATCACGCTGTCCGACGGACCGGACGGCACCCGCGTCCGGATGCTGGAGACCATCCGCCGGTACGCCGCCGACGAGCTGCAGCCGACCGCCGAAGCCGAGGCGGTCCACCGCGAACACGCGACGTACTACGCCGACCTCGCCGACCACCTCGAGGCGATCAAGAAGACGATGTCCGATCCGCCTGTCGAGCGGGCCGAGGCTGACCTCGACAACTTCCGCGCCGCGCTGACCTGGGCGACCGAAAACGACGTCAGGACAGGTCTGCGCCTGTGCTCGGCGCTCGGCTGGGTCTGGCTGTTCGGCGGCTACATCGCCGAGAGCCGTGCCTGGCACGAGCAGGTGATCGCGGCTGCCGGTACGACGTCGTCGCCGGAACTGGCCGCCTGCCTGCGCGGGTTGAGCAACCTCCTGCTCATGCAGGGCGAGACGGACCGCGCCGACCACCTGACAACCCGCAGCCTGGAGATCGCCCGGGAGCTGGACGACCCGGCCGGTATCGCGTTCGGAATGACCGTGCTCGGGTCGGTGCAACGTCAGCAGGGCGATCTCGACGCTGCGCGGGCGACGCTCACCGAGGCGGTCGAACGACTCCGCACCCTCGACGACGACTGGCGCCTGGCGCGGGCGCTCAGCCACCTCGGCGGCATCGAGGAGGATCTCGGGAACCTGGAGCATGCCGAGGACCTGCTTCGCGAGTCCCTCACGATCACCGAGTCGATCGGGGACGCCCACGAGATCGCAGCACAGGGACAGAACCTCGCGTATCTGCTGATCCTCGCGGGCCGGCTCGACGAGGCCGCCGAGCTCGCCCGCGGGCTGCTGCCGACCGTGCTGGCGCTCGGCAGCCCGAGTCTCACGATGGCGTTCTCGAACACCGTCATGAACCTGCTGATCCGGCGCGGCGACCCGGTCGGCGCCGCACGCCTGTTCGGCGCGGAGGAGGCGATGGGCGAACGGCTCGAGATCCCCAACCCGTACCTGGAGGAAGAACTCGCGGAAGCCCTCGAACTCGTCGGCGACACGCTGTCCCGCGAGGCCTGGGAACGTCACCGTCACACGGGCCGCACCGAACGCGTCGAGGAGCTCCTCGACCGGTTGTCACTCTGAACGTACCCAATGGGTGTTTCAAGTGGTTGACCACTGACGGGGCCAACTACATACTGCTTGCACCGCCGTCGGCGGGCTGTGGGGGCAGCTGGGGTGTTCATGGGGAACATGGGGGGCAAGTTATGCAGGTTTTGAGGTTGATTCGTGCTGCGCTGATCACGGGGATCGTCGGGGGGACGCTCGCCGTCCCGGTGGCGGCCTCGGCCGAGGATCTGCCGAGCACGAGTGTTGCGGTCAGTTCGGTCATGCCCAGTCCTGGGGAGACGATCACGGCGACCCAGACGGTCACCAACATCGGGGGCTTCACGCTCGTCAACGCCCAGGCGGCGATGTACGCCTTGGACCAGTCGCTGACAGACTGGTTCCAGCTGGTCAGCTGTAGTGGGGCGACGACGAACTGCTTCGTCGCCGACGGGCAGAACTTCCGGGCCGCGCTCGGCGATCTTCCGGCGGGCGAGAGCCGGACCGTGGTCTGGACGCTGCGGGTGCGGGACGACACGAGGACCGATCCGTTCAGAATGCGCATCCAGCTCCGGGCCGACAACTATGCGTTCGACATCCTGGACGGCCCGAGAGTCGACATCGTGCCCGGCGCGGCCGACATCGCGGTGACGCTGAACGCCTCGGTGCGGTCCGGGCTGGTGCCCCGGATCACGTACACGGTCACGATCAAGAACAACGGGCCGGGCGCCGCGACCGGTGTGCGTGTGCTCGGCACCGTCCCGAGCAATCTCACGTACGCCGCCGGCGGGACCTGCACACGGGTGGGGACGACCCGGACCGCGAACTGCGATGTCGCGTCGCTGGACAGTGGCGCGAGCACGACCCGGACGTTCGCGGGTGATGCCGGTGTGCTGACGATCGGCACGCTGCAGGCGACGGCCGCGCGTACGGCGAGTTCGCCGGACGATCCGGTGGCGACGAACGACAAGGCGACGCGGACCTGCACAGCACTCACCGGGCTGATCGTGCGCTGCTGACAAGTCACTGAAGTACCTACGACGGCCGGCGGCCGCGGGCTCAAGTCCCGCGGCCACCGGTTTTTGTGTGTCGGCGCCTTGCATCGAGGGGCTGGTCAGGTTTACGGTCCGGGTTAACGTTTAAGTGAGTGTTAGTGAGCACTTCTTCGAAACTTGGAGCAACTATGATCAGTCGGCGACGGTTCCTGCAGGTGACCGGTGCGGCGATTGCCACCTCCACGCTGGCGGCCTGTGGCGACGGCGGGGCGGCAGGAGGAGGCGCCAAGGCGTCGGGCGACCTCAAGCTGCCGACGTACAAACCGTTCGAGGGTCTGCACCCGGACTTCCCGGGGGCCGAGTCCGGCCTCGAGCCCGGGTTCCTGAGGTTCCCGGCGGACGCGGTCGCGAGCGTGAAGGCGCCGCCGCTGAAGAGTGCCGTCACCGCGCTGACCGAGACGTTCGCGACGCCTCCGCCGCCGATGGGCAGCAACCCGATGTGGCAGGCGCTGAACTCCGCGCTCGGCGGTGAGCTCCGGCTGACCATCGGCACCGATCCGGGCTACCCGGAGAAGTTCGCGACGCTGCTGGCCAGCGACTCGCTGCCGGACCTGATGTGGCTGCCGCCGAACCAGGGCATCCCGAACATCGGCCCGATGCTCGAGGCGAAGTTCCAGGACCTGACCAAGTACCTGTCCGGCGACGCCGTCCTGGAGTACCCGAACCTGGCCGCGCTGAAGCCGGCTTCCTGGCGGACCGCCGTGGTGAACGGGAAGATCTGGGGCGCCCCGATCCCGTCGACGCCGTTCGGTCAGGTGATGATGGGCAACCCGAAGACCTGGGCGAAGGTCGGCGGCCTGCAGTGCACCACCGCGGACGAGTTCTTCGCCAAGTGCAAGGAGCTGACCAACGGCACGAACTACGCGCTCGAGCCGGCGATCATCAACATGCTGCACATGTTCGGCGAGTGGTTCGGCGCCCCGAACGCCTGGCGCGTGAACCAGGACCGGTCGCTGACGCACCTGTACGAGACCGACAACTACAAGGCCGCTGTCGAGTACGCCGCCAAGCTCTGGGCGGCCAGGGTGTTCTACCCGGACCTCAACCTGGCCGACGCGACGCCGAAGACCGTGAACGGCCAGATCGCCGCGCAGGTCGTGGTCGGTCCGCGGGCGACCGCCGACTTCCGGAACCTGGACCCGACGCTGTTCGTGGACACGATGATCCCGTTCGGCCACGACGGCAAGGCGAAGCCGGTCTACGACATGGGCTACGGCACGGTCGGGTTCACGCCGTTCAAGAAGACCGACGAGGGCCGGATCCGCGAGCTGCTCGCGCTGATGGACTATCTGTCGGCGCCGTTCGGCACCAAGGAGTACCTGGTCAAGAACTTCGGCGTGGAGGGGCAGCAGTACCAGCTGGACGCGAACAAGAACCCCGTGCTGACGAAGGCCGGTCAGCAGCAGGCGCCCGGTCTGGTCAGTGCGCTGCAGATCATGAACTCCCCGGAGAGCGTGATCTTCAACCCGGCGTACCCGGACGACACCAAGAAGATCTACGCGACCGAGCAGCAGCTGCTGAAGTTCGCGATGCGGAACCCGACGGCCGGCACGTACTCCGACACGTCGAGCAAGGTCGGCCCGAAGCTGACCGCGGCGTTCCGGGACACGATCGTCGACATCGTCACCGGCCGGCAGAAGCTCGACGCGTACGACGAGGCGCTCAAGCGCTGGAAGTCCGGCGGCGGTGACAAGATGCGTGACGAGTTCGCGGCCGTGCTCCCGGCGAGCGTTCCGGTCACCGGGTCCTGATCGATGCTGAAGGCGAACTCGGACAAGCGGCGGGCCAAGAACGGCCTGCCGCTGAAGGCGAAGTGGCGCCGGGACTGGCAGATGGTCCTGCTGATGATTCCCGGCGTCGTCTTCCTGCTGGTGTTCTTCTACCTGCCGGTGATCGGCAACGTGGTCGCGTTCCAGGACTTCCAGCCGTACCTCGGCATCATGCACAGCGAGTGGAACGGCCTGCAGAACTTCGTCAACCTGTACGCCAACCCCGACTTCTGGGACGCGTTGCGGAACACGTTGCTGCTGGCCGCAGTCCAGTTACTGCTGTTCTTCCCGGTGCCGATCGGGCTGGCACTGATCGTCGACTCGCTGGTCAGCAACCGCTTCCGGCGCTGGTTCCAGACGATCGCGTACCTGCCGCACTTCCTGTCCTGGGTGCTGGTCGTGACGCTGTTCCAGCAGTCGCTCGGCGGAGCGGGGTTCGTCAACAACCTGCTCCGGCAGGCGGGACTGGACCCGATCCCGTTCATGACGAATCCGGACACCTTCCCGCTGCTCGTCGTCGCGCAGCTGATCTGGAAGGACGCCGGCTGGGCGATGATCATCTTCCTCGCGGCGCTGACCACCGTGGACGTCTCGCTCTACGAGGCGGCCGCGGCGGACGGCGCCGGGCGCTGGCGGCGGCTGTGGCACATCACGCTGCCGGCGCTGCGGACGGTCATCGTGCTGCTGCTGATCCTGCGGATCGGCGACATCCTCAGCGTCGGGTTCGAGCAGTTCATCCTGCAACGCGACTCGGTCGGTCCAGGTGCTGCCGAAGTACTGGACACGTTCACGTACTACGCCGGAGTGGTCGGCGGGGACTGGAGCAGCGGGGCCGCAGCCGGCCTGGCCAAGGGCGTGGTCGGTGCGTTGCTGCTGTGGGGTGCCAACTCACTCGCTCACCGGCTCGGCGAGCCGGGAATCTTCCAGAGGCGCACATGAGACCTGTGTGGAAAGAGAATCCGTCACCGGGCTACCAGGCGATCAAGGCGGTGATCCTGGGTGGGTTCGCGCTGGTGATCGTCGTACCGATCCTGGTCGTGATCTCGACGTCGCTGGCCAGTGACAAGGACATCATCGACGCGGGCGGGTATGTGCTGTGGCCGTCGCATCCGACGGTGAAGGCGTACCAGACGCTGTTCAGCGGCGGTCTGATGGGCAGGGCGATCCTGGTCAGCGTGTTCGTGACGATCGTCGGTACGGCGATTGCTCTCGCCGTCACCATCGCGCTCGCGTACGCGACGTCGCGACCGGTGCTGTTCGGGCGGCCGGTGCTGTTGATGGTGCTGTTCACGTTGCTGTTCGCGCCGGGCATCATCCCGATGTTCCTGGTGGTGAAGCAGCTCGGGCTGCTCGACAGCCTGTGGTCGCTGATCCTGCCCGGCGCGTTGGGGGCCTTCAACTTCGTCGTACTGCGCACGTTCTTCATGAACGTGCCGGGCGAGTTGCTGGAGAGCGCCCGGATCGACGGCGCGAGCGACTTCACCATCCTGCGGCGGATCATCATGCCGCTGTCGAAGGCGGTGATCGCGGTCGTCGGGCTGTTCTACGCGGTGGGCTTCTGGAACGCGTTCTTCAACGCGCTGCTGTACCTGAACGACACGTCGAAGTGGCCGGTCCAGGTGATCCTGCGGACCTACGTCCTGCAGGGCAAGTCGCTGTCCGCCGACCAGCTCGGCGTCCACCCGCCGCCGCAACCCCAGTCCCTGCAGATGGCGGTCGTGGTGGTCGCCCTGGTGCCGATCGCCATGGTGTACCCGTTCCTCCAACGGCACTTCACCAAGGGTGTAATCACCGGTGCCGTCAAGGGTTGATCTGCAAGAATCGATATATGTCCTCACCTTTGGCTGAGCGGCCGACGCTGCGGATGGTGGCGAAGGAGGCCGGTGTCTCGGTCGCGACCGTGTCCTACGTGCTGTCCGGACGGCACCGCAGCCACACGATCAAGGACTCGACCGCGGACCGGGTCCGCGAGGCCGCGTCGCGCCTGGGCTACCGGCGCAACGACGCGGCCCGCGCGATCCGGACCGGCAAGTCCGATCTCGTCCTGCTGTCGCTGAACGTCCTCGCGGACCCGTGGTCGCAGGCCGTTGCGGCCACGGTCAGTACGGCGGTGTCGCCGCTCGGGAAGACCGCGCTGATCGTCGCGGACGGCGACTGGCGGACCGTGCTGTCCAACCGGACACCGGACGTGATCTTCATCGACAGCATCAAGCCGGACCCGGAGCAGATCGCCGAGCTCGAGGCGTTCGCGGCGCAGGGCGTGCAGATCGTGGCGTTCAGCGAAACCCTGGAACCGCAGGGGTTCGACGTGATCCGGTCCGGCGCCGAGCCGCGTTGCCACCTCGCGGTGGAGCACCTGCTGGAGCACCACGATCGGGTCGGCGCGCTGACCTCGCGGACCACCGGCTTCGCGCGCTTCGATGCGTACGTCAACACGCTGCGCGCGGCCGGCAAGCCGATCAGCAGCGACGACATCGAGGTCTTCGAGCAGCATCCGGAGGGTGCGTACCGGGCCGCGATGGCGCTGCTGTCCAAGCCCGATCGGCCGACCGGGCTCTACTGCACCACCGATTTCGCCGCGATCGCCGCCGTCCGGGCGGCGCACCGGCTGCGCATCGACGTACCGGGGGATCTGGCGATCGTGGGTGTCGGGAACACGCCCGAGGGCGAGCACCTGGACCCGTCGCTGTCCACTGTCGGACCTGTCGGCTTCAACGAGGCGCTCGCCCGGATCATCGTGAGCAGACTGACCGACCGGGAGGGCGCACCCGGCGAAGTGTTCGACTTCCCCTGGCAACTCATCGTCCGGGAGTCGTCTTGAGTCAACGTCCGGTGACCGCGATCCTCAACCGCACCGGGGAACGCGTTGCACGCGCCGCCGTCTGACGACTGGGAGCCGGTCGACATCGGCGAGTCCGACACGTCCGTCTACCGCCGAGATAACACCTTCGCCAAGTGCTGTGGCCCATCCGGCATCGCCGAGCTGACAGCCGAACGCGACCGCATCACCTGGCTCGCTTCAACGGGCTTCCCCGGCGCGACGGTGGTGGACTGGCTCGAGCCGACCTCGCCCCAGCCTGACGGTCTCGGGTCGTCCTCGGGTGGGGCATGTCTGGTGACCTCTGCGGTGCCGGGGGTTCCCGGCGACACCCTTCCGCCGGCGTCGCACGATCGTGCCACGCGGCGGCTCGGGGCGACTCTTCGTGAGCTGCATTCGCTGACCGACTGCCCGTTCGAGCGGCCGCTGGCGGAGGTGATCGCGACGGCGACCGACGTCGTACGGCGTGATGCCGTGAACCCGGCGTACCTCACCGACGAATGGCGCCGCCTGCGGCCGTCGGAGCTGCTCGCCCAAGTGGTTGCTGAGCGCCCCTATATCGAGAGCGTCCTGGAGCCGGTCGTCTGTCACGGCGACGCCTGCCTGCCGAACATCTTCTTCGATCCCGAGACCCTCGAAGTCACCGGCCTCATCGACCTCGGTCGTCTCGGAGTCGCCGACCGGTACTCCGATCTCGCCCTCACCACGATCCAGCTCCACGACGAGTGGTCCGCCGACCCGGCGCCGTTCCACGAGGCGTACGGCGTACCGCATCCGGACCCGCGCCGCCTCTATTTCTTCCGTCTCCTCGACCCGCTCACCTGGGGATGAACATGAGAGTCGAACTCGTTGCCTTCGTCGTCTCCCGCGAGCACGCCTTCGAAGGACGCCCGCAGGACGGCCCGCGCCCCGACCCCGAACGGGTCGCGCGCACCGAGATCGAGGTCCGCGCCGACCTCGGCATCGTCGGCGACCGCTACTACGCCCAGGCAATCCACAAGAACGCGGCCGTCACGCTCATCGACGCCGCCTCCCTCGACGAGGTCGAGCGCGTCCTCGACCTGGACGCACCCCTCGACCCGCACCTCACCCGGCGCAACATCACCCTGCGTGGCTTCCCGATCGACGAACTCGCCGCCCACCGCGCCTCGGACGGCACCCGCATACCCGGCCGTCGCTTCACGCTGGGCTCGATCACCTTCCAGGCGAACCGCCCGGCCAACCCGTGCGCGTGGATGGACGAGGTCCTCGCACCCGGCGCGATGAAGGCGCTGCGCAGCCACGGCGGCATCCGCGCAACCCCACTCACTTCCGGCACACTCCGCCTCGGCCCAACAGACCTCAACGTCCTGGACTGAGAGGCTTTCGCTCGACTTTTGGTCCCGCGGCTTACCGTCGGAGTGTGAGGCTGGTGGGTGTGCTCGTCGCGCTGGCGGCGCTGGCCGGATGCAGCGACACGGCTCCGGCCAATGACTCGGTCCTGCCAACCAACCGAACCACCCCGACCACCAGCCCAAACCCACCCACAGAACCCGCCACGACACCCTCGCCCACGCGCACCACGCCCCGCCCGACCCCCACTGTGTCCGGCCCGGTGAGCATGTCGATCCCCGCGATCGGCGTACGGAACCTGCGGGTCGTCGGGTACACCGGCACCGCGGACGACCGGCCAGGCACCCGGATCCAGAACCGCGGTGTCGCCGCCAGCCCACGCGGCCGCGCCGGCGGCGTCGGACCTGGCGAGATCGGGAACTTCATCGTGACCGGCCACCGCGTCAGCCACGGACGACCGCTGGAACGAGCGCCGGAGCTACAGAACGGCGACCACGTCGTCATCACTGCAGGCGGAACGGTGTACGACTACGTCATCACCCGGACGATGACGATCTCGTTCCGCCGGCCCGTCGAGAAGGCTCAACAGAATGCCGCCGTACCCGGCAACCCCGGCGCGGAACCGACGAAAGCGATGCTCACGATCTCCACCTGCGCCACTCCCGAGGACCACGCAGCAGGCAACTACTGGCACGACGAACTGGGCAACCCCGAACACCGCATCAACAAAATAGGCACCCTGGTCGCCACCCGCTGATCGTTCAGTGGGTCGGCTGCAGGTCGCGGATCAGCGTCGTGGGCTTGCCGGCGAGCGCGGCCGGGAGGAGCTTGCGGAGAACCGGCAGGCGGAGGAACCGAAGCAGCACGCGACGCGCGACCAACTCGAACCGGGACTGCGGCAGGAACCACCGCGCGGTGGACCGCGCGACCTTCTGCTTCTCCTCGACGACAGGTCGCCATACGCGTTCGTACTCAGCCAATCCGTCCTCGATCGACGACGAGCTCACCAGCTTCTCCGCGAGCAAGAACGCCCCGGCGACCCCGAGCGACGCGCCCTGCCCAGCCAGCAGCGACACCGCCCCACAAGCGTCACCGACCAATGCGACCCGCCCCGAACTCCACCGGGGCATCACGATCTGCGCGACCTGGTCGTAGTAGATCTGGTCGTCGGCCGGGCACAACTCCAGCGCCCGCGGCACCACCCAGCCGAGATCGCCGTACGCCGACCTGATCGCCGCCCGGGTGTCGGCCGGCGTCACGGGATCCGCCGTACGGTGCACCGCGAACGACGCCACTCGCCCGTCCCGCAGCGCGTAGAACCCGAACTGGCTGCCCATCGTGTCCGTCAGACAGAACCGCCCGCCCACCTCGGCGTGGATCTCCGGCGCGTCGAAGCTGTAGGCCGCGGTGTGAAAACCGAGGAACCGCAGGTACGTCGACTCCGGCCCGAACACGAGCCGGCGTACGGCGGAATGGATGCCGTCGGCACCGATCAACAGCTCCCCGTCGAGCGTCGACCCGTCGGCGAGCTCGACCCGTACGCCGTCTGAACGCGGCGTGACGCCCGTGAGCGTGGCGCCGTACCGCAGGTTCACGTCGCCCGGCAGGTGTTCGCGCAGGACCTGTTCGAGATCCGGTCGCATCATGCTGAGCACGTCGCCTTCGGCGAACTGCAGGATGTTGATGCCCGCCTGCTGGCGGCCGTCCTCGTCGACCAGGACCGCTTCTTCGACGTGGTACGCGACCTCTTGCATCGCGGGCAACAGTCCCATCGCGCACATCGCGTCGTATCCCGGGCCGAAGAAGTCGATCATGTAGCCCTGCGGGCGGGGACCGGGACTGCGTTCAAGGACGGTGACGTCCTGGCCGAGCGCCGACAAGCGGTTCGCCAGCGCAAGTCCGGCGATCCCGGCTCCACAGATGATCGCGTGCATGTCAACTCACCAGCCTTCGCAGAACGGTAGTCAGGGCTGGGGATTCCGGCCCGAGGGTCCGATGCAGGAGCAGGCCGTCGATGGTTGCCGCGAGGACGGCGGCGGTCGCGGCCGGCTCGACGACCTGGTGGATCGTGAGCCAGTCGGCCAGGCGGGTCCGGAAGTCCGTCACCAGGCCGGCGATCTGCGTGTGCAGACGCTCGTCGCGGGTCGCGGCCAGGTAGGTCTCGGTGAAGAGCAGCGACATCGGGTCGGTCCCGTCGTACTGCTCGATCGAGGCCAGCAGCGCGTCGATCGCGACGGCCGGTGTGGTCGCGGACGTGAAGAGTTCGTCGGTCGTAGTGAGCACCTGCCGCATGGCGCTGATCGCGGCCTCGGTCAGCACGTCCTGCACGGACGAGAAGTGGTAGTGCACGACGCTCGGGGTGACACCGGCGCGCTCGGCCAGGATCCGCGTGCTCACCGCCGACCAGCCGCGCTCGGGGATCAGCTCAGCCGCAGCAGCCAACAGCCGCTGCCGCACCTCCTGACCTTGTTTCGCCGTCGGCGCCATCGCATTCCTCCAGGGCGATCGTCCTGTACGATCGTCCTGATCGTAGAACATGCCGCAGTGGGAGGGCAAGCAGGCCCGGAGCTACTTGCGGCCGAACTTCCACCATTTCGGCTTGTTCATCTTGATCTCGTCGGCGGTCATCGGGGGCGGGACCGGGGGACGGGACTCCTCGGTGAGGAAGTTGCCGGACTCGGTGTCGTACGGCGTGACGCCGAGGCGGCGGCTGATCTCCATCACGATCGGGATCGACCGCGGGCCGTCGTTCAGGTAGAAGGTGATGTCGCGGACCTCGACGCCCTTGCCGATCGTCATCTCGACGTCGTACTCCGGACTTCGCAGCGCCAGCCAGGACGGTTTGCTCGTGTCGACGTCCGGCACCACTTCCCGGACCTTGGCCACCACGTCGGTCGCCAGACCGACCGCCGGCGGCTCGTAGTCGACCGGAATGTCGTCGAGGCGCCGTACGCCTCCTGGCCCGCGCATCGCATACACAGCCCAACTCATGCCCCCAGCATGCCAGGCGGCTCAGCGCTTGCGGGCGGCGAGCCACAGGGTAGTGGGAGTAAAACGGGATGTGCCTGGAATTTTCGTTCAGCACAGTGGGGGAATGACTCAACTTGATCCGGTGATTCGCTCTTTCTATCGGGACCGGTACGTCGAGGACGATCGGCTGGTCGTCCGCGGGCACGGCCGGCTCGAGTTCCTGCGTACCCAGGAGTTGCTGCGGCGGTGGCTCCCGCCTGCGTCCGTCGTACTGGATGTCGGTGGTGCGACCGGCGTCCACGCGCGATGGCTTGCGGCGGACGGGCATCAGGTCACGCTGGTCGACCCGGTTCCGGAGCATGTGGAGCAGGCGGCGACGATCGGGACGTTCGCGGCAGAGGAGGGCGATGCGCGGGCACTCCGGCAGGGGGATGCGAGCGTGGACGTGACGCTCCTCCTCGGTCCGCTCTACCACCTGGTCGACGCGGCGGATCGTGCGCGGGCGTTGGCGGAAGCGGTACGGGTGACGCGTCCCGGTGGGGTAGTCGTCGCCGCGGGCATCAATCGGTACGGCGGCCTGCTCGAGGCCGGCAGCAACGGCACCCTCACCGAGGAGCGACTGCCCCTGTTCCTCGACGCCTTCGCCTCCGGCAGCATCGACGGCACCAACGGCTTCACCGTCGCCTACTTCCACCACGCCGAAGAACTCGCCACCGAACTCACCACAGCCGGCCTCACCGACGTAGAAGTCCTCGGCATAGAAGGCCCCGCCAGCAACATCCTCGAGAACGCTGCCCCGGACGCCATCGAAACCCTGCTCCCCGCCGCCGTCCTCCTCGCCCGCCAGGTCGAATCCGACCCCAAACTCCAAGCCGCCAGCCCCCACTTCCTCGCCCACGGCCGCGTATCCGACTGAACGCGGTCCGTAGTCGTCAAGCGGTGCGTGGTCGCGGAATGGTGTCAATAGGTGCAATGCGGTTCTCGGGATGGCGGTCCAGGCCGTAATATCGTGCGGCGGCCGGCACTGGGGGTGTTCCGGCCCTTCTGATGCATCGGGTGGGACCGGCGGACGGCCGGTAACTGGGGAGAAGCGGGAAGTTATGGCGGACAAGCCGGCACCCAAGCCTGGGCACTTCCTGCCAGGCGGCGACGGGGACCAGATCGCGGGCGACGACCGGAAACCGGGGGTTTCCGCACCGTCGACGGCCTCGTCGAACGCACCCTCGGGGGCGCCGTTGGCGGCACCCACGCCGCGGCTCGGCGGGGAAGCGCCGCCGACGCCGCCGCAGTTGAGCGGGTCCCGGATCGACTCCCGTCGTACGACGCTTCCCGGCGGCCGTCTCGGTCCGCCGCCGGCCGACGACCGCGCCGCCGCGGCGTACCGGGAGGTGTTCCACCCGCAGCCGGTGCCGTTCGTCCCGAAGCAGCGGTCCAAGGGGCTGATCGCGCTGATGGTCGTCGCGGTGCTGGTGTTCCTCGGCGGCGGCGCGACGTTCGCGGTCAAGGTGCTCTCCTCGCCCAGCTTCAACCTCCCGAATCCGAACGGCACGCCGTCCGCGAAGTCGAGCGGCGCGCCGACGACCAAGGGCCCGATCGGCAAGGGGACGCCGGGCACCGACATCGTCGGCAAGAACCCGATCTACGCCGCCGGGGCGCTGGCCGTGGCGAAGTGCCCGGAACCCGCGTTCCGGCCGACGTCCATGGAAAACGTCCGCTCGTACTACCAGGCGCTGACCGCGTGTATGGACAAGGCCTGGGAGCCGATCGTCACCAAGGCCGGGTTCGAGTTCCGGTCGCCGAACCTGGTCATCTTCTCCGACGGTGACGAGACCGCCTGCGGCGTCCAGCACGACCTCGCCCTGTACTGCCAGGACGAGCACGGTGGCAGCGCGACCATGCCGTGGCAGGAGCTCGTCGAGGAGTATCCGAAGAACAAGGCCGAGGTACGCGCCGAGATGGCCCAGTCCTTCGGCTTCGTGTACGGCGTACACCTGCAGAACCTGACCGGGATGGCCGAGGCCTCCGACAACCTCGCCGACACCGCGGCGAGCAAGGCCGCGCAACTGGAGATGAACCGGCGTGCCGCGCTCCAGGCGTACTGCTTCGGCGCGGTGTTCTTCGGCGCGGCCAGAACGAGCTTCCCGTTGCGCGGCGAACTGCTGAGGCAATGGAACGGACTCATCCAGCGGCGCGGCGACGAGAACACCAAGGACAAAGTCCGCGACCACGGTTCCAGCAAGAGCCTTGCGCTGTGGATGAACCAGGGCCTGGCGACAACCAACCCCGGGTCCTGCAACACTTTCGTCGCAGCATCCGCCAAGGTCAGCTGAGCGAGATAGGAACGATCGATGCCTGACTCCGAGGAAGGTGTGCCGGGGCCCGGGCACTTCGCGTCCGGCGAACCGGCAGCCGGCACACGCCCGCTGACCCTGAAGAGCACGCAGCCGGGTGGCCTCGGTCGAGCCCGCTCGGTGTCGCTCGACGACACCCCGGTACGTCGTAAGGCACGTCCGCTGCCGACAGAACCGGGTACGACGAGTGAGTACAGCGGCCCGCCCGCCGCGCCGCGGACCGGCGTACCGCTCACGCCGCTGACCGGCACCCGCCGCGTCGGCGGCCCCCGCCCGACCGGCTGGCACTCGAACCCGTCGCGCTCCGGCGCCCAGTTCACCACCGAACCACCACCGGCCGCCCCGCCGCGACAGTACTCTCGGCCGGTCATCGTCGGCTTGTCGATCCTGGTCATCCTGATGCTCACCGGCGCCACCATCGCCGGATTCCGCCTCGTCGACTCCTACGGCAACGTGGAAAATCCCCTCGCCCAACCCTCGGTGCGAAAGTCCCAGGCCCCACTCCCCATCCCACCGAACCCGACGGTCACCGTCACCAAACAGGGCGTTCCGGACGTGGTCCGGCTGCAGCAGAACAAGATCTACACCGCCGGCAAGGTCGGCGCCGTGAGCTGCAAGGAGCCGGCGATCAAGCCGGACTCCCAGTCGGCGATCCTGCGGTACTACAGGGCTCTCGCACCCTGCCTGGACAAGGCCTGGGCGCCGGTGCTGCAAAAGTCCGGCTACCCGTTCCGTCCGCCGAAGGTGGTGCTGCAGACCAGCCAGAACACCTCGGCGAGCTGCACCGGCGAGGAGGACGTCGCGTTCTACTGCCCGGCTGACGAGACCATCTACGTCAGCTGGAAGGAAGACGCCAAGTTCTACAAGACGGATCCGCTCGCGGCGCGAGTGTGGATGATGGACACGATGGCGCACGAGTACGGCCACCACGTGCAGAAACTCACCGAGATGCTCACCGCCGCCGGATCCCGCGAGGGTTGGGCGAAGACGAAGGCGGAGGAACTCGAGTGGAGCCGGCGTACCGAGCTGCAGGCGAGCTGCTTCGGCGCGGCCTTCCTCGGCGCGAACAAGAAGGCTCTCGGCCTCTCCGGCCGCAAGCTGAAGCTCTGGGAATGGGAGACCCAGCACAGCGGCGACGAGTACAACCCGAAGAAGATCCGCGACCACGGCTCCCGCAAGAACTACTGGCTCTGGTCCGAACCCGCCTTCAAATCCGCCGACCCCAAGGTCTGCAACACCTTCACCGCCCCCGCCGCCAAGGTGAGCTGAGCGTGCGCCGAGCGGCTTTGGTTGGGGTCGTCGGGCTGCTTGTGGCGATTGCCGGTGGATGCGAGCGGACGGATGGCGCGCTCCCGGACCCGGTGACACCCGGCACCAGTACGACGCCGAGTCCGACACCGAGCCCGAGTGCGACACCGACGACTAGTCCGACACCGAGGACGAGTCCGACTCCGAGTCCGAAAGCGAGTCCTAAGCCCAAGGCTGTGCCGGGCAAGCCGGCGGCTACTCCGACGTACAGCCCACGGGGGCAGAAGTACCTGGTGCGCAACAGGATCTACTCGGCGGGACAGGTTCCGGCGGTGGCGTGCGTAGTGCCAGACGTCGTGCTGCGATCGCAGAAGGCCGTGCAGCGGTACTTGAACGCGTTCCAGGACTGTCTGCAGCGAGCGTGGAAGCCAGTGGTAGTGCGTGCGGGCGTCAGGTTCCGGCCGTCGGCCGTGTACGCCGTCCGCCAGGGATCGAAGACGGCTTGCGGCACCTTCGCCGAGAAGGACCACGCCTACTACTGCCCCGCGGATTCAGGGATCTACTTCGACTGGGAGGAGCTCGGCCAGTGGGAGGACTACGGCCACGTGGCGGCGCAGGTGTACACCCTGGTCACGATGGCGCACGAGTTCGGGCACCACGTGCAGGAACTCGTCGGGATCTCGACGTATTACGACGATCGATGGGGCGAGGTCGCCGGATCGGCTCACCTCGAGCCGATGCGTCGCCACGAACTGCAGGCGTCCTGCTTCGGCTCCGCCTTCCTCGGCGCTAATCAGACCCCCCTCGACCTGTACGGCGCCAGGTACGAGGCGTACCTGTCGGAGGCGTCGTACGGTGACCACCCGCCGGCGACCGCGCGGGATCACGGATCGCCCCAAAGCAATACCGAGTGGGCGGCGGCCGCTTTCACCGCCATGTCGCCGGCCGCCTGCAACACGTGGGTCGCCCCGCGGGCTGGGTGAGCTGAGATGCGTCGTACGGCACGTGTGGTGGCAGTGTTCGTCGCCGTGGTGTTGGCCGGTGGCTGCACTCGAGAGGTTGCCGCGCCGGAGGTGACTCCAACCGCGACTCCGACTGCGACCACGGCTCCGGTACAAGCGCCGGTCGGGAAGGCGGTGCAGGCACCGGAGCCGATCAAGGACGAGCTCCTGCTGTACAACCCGCTGTACAGGGCAGGTCAGATCGCAGCTGTCAGTTGCTCGCTGCCGACAGCGAAGCTGGCGAACAAGCAGGCGATGATCCGCTACGCGAACGCCTTTGTGGCCTGCCTGGACAGGGCTTGGGCGCCGGTGATCACCCGCGCGGGATTCGACTTCGTCCGGCCGTCCGCCGTGTACTCGTCGCCGGCGGGAACGAAGACGGACTGCGCAGTGATGGACAAGGAGTACTACGGTCTCTACTGCTCCTCCAACCACGGCATCTACTTCAACTGGCCGGAGTACATCGTCGAGGGAGCGTCCCAGGAAGACACCCGAGCGTCGGTGCAGTGGCTGATCGCACACGAGTACGGCCACCATGTGCAGGAAGTGACGGGCATCCTCGACCAGTACCACGAGCGCTACTCCTCGGCTCGGGATGCAGCGCAGGAGCAGGTAGAGGAGCACCGCAGCGAGATGCAGGCGCACTGCTTCGCGGCGGCGTTCTTCGGGGCCAACCGGGAGACGTTCCGGATCCACGGGGAACGTCTCGATCACTACGGGCATCCCGGGTACTACCGTCGTGCCGCCGACTCGATCAACTTCGACAGGTGGTTACGGCAGGCGTTCAAGGCGAAGGGCCCGAGCGGTTGCAAAACCTGGGCGGCGCCGGCGGGCAGTGTTACCGGAGTTTGAGTTTGAAGCCTTCGTGGGTGTTGGCGAAGCCCAGGTTTGTGTAGAAGCGGTGGGCGTTGGTGCGGGATTTGTCCGACGTGAGCTGGACGAGGCTGCAGCCGCGGGTGCGGGATTCTTCGACGGCCCATCGGACGAGCATGGTGCCGAGGCCGGAGCCGCGGGCGGGAGCGGCGACGCGGACGGCCTCGATCAGGCCGCGGGTGGAGCCGCGGCGCGACAGGCCGGGGATGATCGTCAGCTGGAGCGTGCCGATCACCTCGCCGTTGCGGTCAGCAACCATCAGCAGTTGGTTGGAGTCGGCATCGATCTGCTCGAACGCCGCCAGGTACGGCGTCAGGTCGTCGAGCGACTCGCGGGTGGCGCCGAGCTGGTCGTCGGCGATCATCGCGACAATCGCGGCGACGTCGGAAGCGGTGGCGCGGCGGATGACGACATCGTTCATAGGTACAGGATCGCAAACGCCTGAAGCGGTTCAGTCGGCAGGGTAAGCACCGAAGTACCGCCATGGTGATTGCCTTACGCAAACACCTTTCCTTGTCCGGCGCGCCTGGAACGTTGTTTGCCCAAGGCATCGAAGGGTACGAGTGATACTGGACACCACTGCATCCGCCCGTGCCGGGGTTGGGGCAGTTGTGCGCCGACAGCGGATGCGGGCCAGTCCGGAAGGAACATCCGATGTCAGCGTTAGCAATCGACTTCACCCAGCCGTTCGAGGATGCGTTCAGCAAACTGCTGTCGTTCATCCCGAACCTGCTGGGCGGCCTGGTCATCCTGGTCGTCGGCTACTTCGTGGCCAAGATCCTCGGCAATCTCGTCGGCAAGCTGCTCGGCCGCGTCGGCTTCGACGGCTGGATGGAACGGGCCGGCGTCTCCGGTGTGCTGCAACGGTCGGGCACGGGGCTGACCGCTTCGGCGATGCTGGGCAAGGTCGTGTTCTGGTTCGTCTTCCTGATCAGCTTCACGATGTTCGCCTCCGCACTCGGCGTTCCGGAGATCTCGAACTTCATGAGCGACATGCTCGGCTACATCCCGCGGATCTTCGCGGCGATCGTGATCGTCTGCCTGGCGGCGTTGTTCGCCAACTTCCTGGCCGCGGTCATCCGCGGTGCGACCGGTAACGAGACCCTGGCCAAGGTGGCCCGGTACGCCGTCCTCGTGTACGCCGCGTTCGCCGCGCTGACCCAGCTCGGTGTCGCGGTCCAGCTCACCGGCAACACGCTGCTGATCGTCCTCGCGGGCGCCGCGCTTGCTCTCGGTCTCGCTTTCGGTCTCGGGGGCCGCGAGATGGCCGGCCGCGCACTGAACAACCTGTTCGACAAGGACAAGATGGTCAAGCCGGCCGCGCAGAACGGGATGGACGGTACGACGGCGTACCCGCAGCAGGGCGACTACCAGGGCCAGGGAAACTACCAGGGCCAGGGCAACTACGAGGGCGGCTACCAGCAGCCCACCCAGCCCACCCAGCCCGCCCAGCCCACCCAGCCCACCCAGCCCGAGCAGCATCCGGCCGCCCACAGCTCCGGCAACTGGTCCAACGGCACCCCGTCGAACGGCACCTGGCAGCAGGGCCAGTAACCAAGAAGTTCACACCGAGGCGGTTCTCCTCACGCGGGCGGCAATCCAACCGGGTTGCCGCCCGTCCCTGTGAGCGAAGGTGGTCGCTGCGTGTGATTCGCAGCTCGACAGGATGTGTCAGGTGGCCGGGTAGTGCACCTGAGCGTGAATACGTCCGCGTGTACAGCGTCTCGCCGGTGCTCTACCTGTCGAGCTGCCGATCGCCGAGCCGAACCCTCGGTGGGACGGCGCGTCACCAGTTGCGGGGCACTTGCTCCACGCAAACCGTCGTAGGTTGGCACCTGTCAGCTGTTGTCGGGGCCGGCTTTGCGGACCTCTTCTACCTTTGTCATGGCTTCGCGGAGGTCGGCCAGCCAGGTTTCGCTGTGCTGGGCGACGAGTTTGACGCACCAGCCGAGGGCGTCGCTGCGGGAGCGGGCCACGCCGGCGTCGACGAGGGTGTCGAGGACCTGGCGTTCGGGCTGGCGGAGGCGGGTCATCACCGGCGCGGACAGCGAGGTGAAGACGGTGCGGGTCTCGCCGCAGCGCAGACCCCACGCGACCTTCCGCCGGGTGGCGTGCTCGAGTTCGCGGGCGATCTCGATCCGGCGCTCGCGGGTGTCCTCGCGGAACTGCTTGATCCGGCCTTCCTCGGCGGCGGAGCGCTCGGCCGCGCTCACGTCCTTGTTCTGCTCGGGTGCGGGGATCCGGCCGACGATCAGGATCTCGTCCCGGTCGATCTCGAGTTCGATCTCACCCTCGAACCAGTCGCCCGGCAACCGTCCGGTCAGCCAGCCCCGCACCTTCTCCTGCTCGGTCTGTGTACTCATGTAATCATGATTACATCCAAGCAGGTCGAGCTCAAGTAATCACCAGTAGGTCACTGTGTACGCCGCGTGCGCGTCCCCGTCCGACAATGCGACATGCGAGATGCCGATCCGCAGGATCCGCCCGGTGGCGTCGTTCTTGTACGTCGTGTACGTCGTACCCGCCGCACCCTCGGCCGAGATCCGTCGCCAGTGCGATCCGCCCGTCGCGGAGATGTTGTGCAGTTGCCCGACGACCTTCGGCGTCGCGTAGTAGGCGGTCCACTTCGCGTCGCCGCGCCCCCAGGCCCGGACGAGGTTGTCCGACCACTGGACTGCGTTCCAGGCCTTCGGCTCGCCGGCGAACTTGGCGGTGTACGCGGCATGCCAGCCGTCCGCGGCGCGCAGACCGACGTTCTGTACGCCGATCGTGAGGTTCCCGCCGCGGGCGTCGTCGTGGTACGTCACGTAGATCGTGCCCGCGGCGCCTTCGGTGGAGACGCGCCGCCAGTGGATCCCGCCGCGCGTCGTCTGTGCGTAAAGGGTGCGTGCTGCCGCTGTGGATGCGTAGCAGTTGGTCGCCGCGGTGTCGCCGCGACCCCAGGCGCGAACGAGCCGGTCGGCGTACGACACCGCCGAGATGCTCTTGGCGGACTGCAGTTGGCTGCAGCTGGTGGTGGTGCCGGCGTTCGCCGGCGCGGCGCCGGTGAGAAGCAGCGGTGCGGTGACCGCGAGTGCTGTCGTGCTACCTAGACCAATGATCCTGCGAATCATCATCGACCTCCCGAGTGGATGTGGTCCTACTGGTGGGACGCCACACCGCACTCGGGAGTTTGCATCGGATTCGAATGAAACAGGCCTGCAACATCAAGCAGCCGGCGGTGGCGCGAACGCCGCACGTAACCGTTCCTGAGCGCTCGTTCCGGCGGCCGTGTGGTCAAGACCGAGCAGGGCCGCACCGACCACCGGCGGTATGTCGACCACGCGCGGAATCGCCTTCGGGGCAACGTCGGCGAGCAGCTTCGTGACCCGGTCGAGAAGAATCGAGTGGCCTGCCGTCAGCACGCCGCCGCCGAGGACCACGGTGACCCGCTCGCCGAGCAGGTCGAGCCGCCGCAACGCGCTCGACGCCATCGCGACGATCTCCTCGGCCTGCTGCTGAATGATGCCTAGGGCAACAACATCGCCATCGGCCGCGACCTGGAACAGCACCGGCGCGGCCTCCAACTGCCGCTCGGCCGGCAGCTCACCGAAGTGGAACGCCTCGATCACCGCGGTCAGGGACTCCATCCCGTAGTGCATCGGCAATGCGGTGAGCAGTGCGGTGGCGGGTCCGCGACCGTCGTCGGCCCGGGACGCCGACCAGAACGCCTCCTCGGCCAGCTGTGCTCCGCCACCCCAGTCGCCGGTCAGCTTGCCCAGGGCTGGGAACCGCGCGGTCCGCCCGTCCGGCAGCATTCCGGAGCAGTTGATGCCCGCGCCGCAGACAACCGCGACACCACGCGGCTCGTCCACCCCGGAGCGCAGCAGCGCGAAGGTGTCGTTGGTGACGTACACCGACTCGGCCCAGCCGCGGTCCTCGAAGACAGCGGTCAGTCGCTCGACCTCTATCGGCAGGTCGGCGTTGGCCAGGCACGCCGAGATCTGCTGCACCAACGGTACGTCGCCGACGCGCAGGCCGGCCGCGGCCGCCGCAGCCCGGACCAGTGGCTGCAGTCCGTCCACAGCGGCCGCGGCGCCGATCCGCTGCGGTTCGAACCCGCCGCCACGCGCCGTACCGAGTACTGCCCCGTCGGCTGCGACGAGAGCGACGTCGGTCTTGCTGTTGCCGGCGTCGAAGGCGAGAACACCGCCTGGGACTAGCGCGCCCACGGGAGGTAGTCCTTGTTGTGCGCCAGCAGTTTGTCCGTGAGCTCCTGTGCGATGGAGATCTGCCCGACCAGTGGATGCGCCAGCAGAGCTTGGAACACTCGCTCCGATCCGCCCTTCACGGCAGCCTCCAGCGCCAGGTCCTCGTACGCCGTCACGTGGGCGACCAGTCCGGCGTACAAGGGCTCCAGTGGGGAGACCGGCTCCGGTGTCGTGCCCTGTGCGTTGACCGTGGCCGGCACTTCGATCACAGCGTCATCTGGCAAGAACGAGAACGTGCCGTTGTTGAGAGTGTTGACGACCTGCACGTCGCCGGTGTCGTTCAGCAGGGACGAGGCGAGGGCGACGGCCGCCTCGGAGTAGTACGCGCCGCCGCGCTTCTCGAGCAGTGCGGGCTTCTCGTCGAGCTGCGGGTCGGCGTACATGTCGAGCAGCTCCCTCTCGAGTGCAGCGACCTCAGCGGCTCGGGACGGCTTTGTCAGCAGCTCCTGCACCACGGCGTCGTGTGCGTAGTAGTAGCGCAGGTAGTACGACGGCACGACGCCGAGCTGTCGCACCAGGTCCGGTGGGAGGTGCAGGTCATCCGAGATCTCGGACAGGTGTTCTTCTAGAAGTTGCGGCAGCACATTCGAGCCGTTGACGCGGACCGCGCGCTCCCAGGTGAGGTGGTTGAGCCCGACGTGGTCGAGCGACACCTCCTCCGGTGTCACTCCCAGCATCGCGGCGAACCGGCGCTGGAACCCGATGGCCACGTTGCACAGCCCGACTGCCTTGTGCCCGTGGGACAGCAGGGCCCGCGTCACGATCCCGACCGGGTTGGTGAAGTCGATGATCCACGCGTCCGGATTGGTACGCCGTACTCGCTCGGCAATGTCCAGCACGACAGGTACCGTCCGCAGCGCCTTCGCGAGACCGCCGGCACCTGTGGTCTCCTGACCCACGCAACCGCATTCCAGCGGCCACGTCTCGTCCTCGTTGCGTGCAGCCTGCCCACCGACGCGCAGCTGCAGCAGTACGGCGTCCGCGCCCTCGATCCCCGCGTCCAGGTCCGACGTGGTGATCACCCGGCCGGCATGTCCTTGTTTGGCGAAGATGCGCCGCGCCAGACCGCCGACCAGCTCGAGCCGGTCGGCCACCGGATCGACGAGCACAAGCTCCGACACCGGCAACGTGTCCCGCAGTCGGGCGAAGCCATCCACGAGCTCAGGCGTGTAAGTGGATCCGCCACCAACGACTGCGAGTTTCATCTGTTGACTCCTAGGTGATGGGTGGACCCGCGGTATCGAAGACCTCGTCGCGGGTGGTGCTCAGGGCGGACTGCAGTGCTCCGGAGAGCACGGGGTCGGTGCTGATCGCGGTCATCAACAGCTGCGGCCGCGGTACGGCGAGATCGGCGAGCTCGTCCTGGACCAGCCCGCGCAGGCGTTCGCCGCCCGCGGTGATGACGCCACCGGCCAGCACGATCAGCTCCGGGTCGACGACCGCGACGATCGCGGCCAGACCGACCGCGAGCCGGTGTGCGAACTCGTGCAGTACGGCGTCGCCCGCGCCCTCGGTCTGTAGTGCGGCCGCGATCGCGGCTTCCGGCGTACGGGCTTTCAGGCCGTGCTCACGGGCGAGCTCCAGGACCGGTTCGCCGCCGGCGAGTTCCTGGAAACCGCCGGCGTTGTTGCGTCCGACGTTGCGGACCAACGGCGTACCCGGAAGCGGCAGGAACGCCACCTCGCCGGCGCCGCCGGTCGCGCCGCGGTGCAGGCGGCCGTTGATGACGATCGCGGCGCCGATGCCTTCCTCGCCCCAGAGCAGCACGAAGTTGTCGTGCTCCTGGGCGTGGCCGACGCGCTGCTCCGCGATCGCGGCCAGGTTGACGTCGTTCTCGACCTCCAGCGGTACGGCGATCGCCGCGGCCAGCTCCTCGAGCAGGTGCGGGGCGTGCCACCCGGGCAGATGCGTCGCGTACCGCAGCCGGCCGGTCGTCGGGTCGAAACCGCCAGGTGTGCCGATCGAGACCCGGTGCAGGCGCTCACGGCTCAGGCCCGCCTCGCCGGCCGCGCCCTCGATCGCCTTGATGACCCGGTCGACCGTGCCCTTGGCGCTGCGGCCCGGGGTGGCCAGCTCGTAGCGGCCGACCACCTTGCCGGTCAGGTCCGCGACGGCGGCACGGATGCGGGTCGGCGTGACGTCCAGACCGCCGACGTACGCGATGCTGCCGTTGATCTCGTACAACTGCGCGTTCGGGCCGGGACGGCCGGCGGTGGTGCCGCTCGGGCGGACCAGCCGGGCCGCCTCCAGCCGCGCGAGCAGCTGGGACGCGGTCGGCTTCGACAGCCCGGTCAGGTTGCCCAGCGTGGTGCGGGAGAGCGGGCCCTGGCTGAGCAGCAGGTCCAGGGCGGCGCGGTCGTTCATCGCGCGGAGCAGGCGCGGCGTTCCGGGTGTTGTTGCCATGTGCCAACCCTGCCTCCCTTCGCCGCCCGCGGGTACTCGCCGCGCTGATCGTCCGGACTGTTAGGAAAGTTTCCTATTAGCCCGAGACCGTACGGCGGACTGCGTCCGGGTGTCAATCACCCGAAGGGGATCAGGGAGCTACGCCTGGTCAGCGAGGAGGGCGAACGACACCAGCCAGTGCGTCGACATGAAGTCCCCGTCGGTGACCGTCGGCAGCACCGCATCGACCTGACGGTCCGCGCCGGCTCGCAGTACCTCGGCGACATCCGACAGCGCCGGCGCGATCGTCCGCAGCTGCCACGCCCGTGACAAGGCCAGCCCGGACAAGTGCGCCAACTGCCCGTCACCGGTGTCATCCGTCACCGGCACCTCAAGCAGGCGCTGATGCGCGTCGCCGCCCAGCCCCGGCAGGAATGCAGACAGCCAACTGACGAACTCGGCGTCCGGCAGCACGCGCCGCATCAGCTCCGCCTCGGACAGCGCCGGTGACAAGAAGTCAGTCCCCGATGGCTCGAACCGGGTGTCGTACGCCGTGTCGCTCCCGAACCACTGCAGCGCGCGAGCGCGGATCGCCTCGACCACGTCAGCGCGCGCCAGCTCGCCGTACGCCTCGTGCAGGAGCGCGAGAGCGAACGCGGAGTTGAGGTGTACGCCGTGCCGCACCGGGTAGGCCTGCTTCGGCAACCAGGCGAGGACGAGGTCGGCGATGACATCGCCGAGCGGAGTGAGCGCGTCTGCCCACTGGGTCTTGCGGGTGGCGGCGACCAGCATCGCCGCCCAGGCCCAGCCGTACGGGCGTTCGTACGACGGACGCTCCCGTAGGTACGCGGCCTCGGTGGCGATCGCGTCGGGCGTCAGGCGCCGGTCGAGGACCTCGATCGGGCGGCGGCCGACCTGGTCCGGCGCCAACGTGAGCAACCGGACCAGGGACCACTGCATGTGTGCGCTGGAGTGCCAGTCGTAGGACCCGTGGAACGCCGGGTGCAGACGATCCGGGGTCACGTCGACGTCGTCCGGGCCCTGCGACGCGTGGGCCGTGCCGTACGGGTACGGCGTCTCGAGCACCTCGCAGGCGAGGTCGGCCCAGGCGGCGGCGTACTTCATGAAACTCCTTAGAATGCGAAGAAATACATGATCAGGATGTTGCAGCCCAGCAGCGGGATCGCGGTCGGGATCTGCGCCTTGATCGGCCCGTACTGGTCCTTCATTTCGAGCAAGGCCGCTGGGACCAGGTTGAAGTTGGCCGCCATCGGCGTACACAAGGTGCCGCAGAAGCCGGCCAGCATGCCGACCGCGAAGATGATCGCGGGCGTGCCATGGAACTGCTCGTGCAGCAGCGGCCAGCCGACCGCGGCCGTCATGACCGGGAACGCGGCGAACGCGTTGCCCATGATGATCGTGAAGACCGCCATGCCGATGCAGTACAGGGCGACCGCGGCGATCAACGAGCCCTTCGGGACCAGGTGGTCGGTGACCCGCCCGACCGCCTTGCCGACGCCGGACGTGTTGAACAGCAGGCCTAGCGTGGCCAGCATCTGTGGCAGGATCGCCGCCCAGCCGATGTGCTCGAGCAGACGACGCCCCTCGTGCACCGGCACGGCCGGGGACTTCGGCCGGAGCAGCACCATGCCGACGATCAGCGCCAGGATCGACGCGACCCCCAGACCGATGATGGTGGCGGAGCCGGTCTGCAGCAGCAGCTTGCCGTCGCCGAGCTTCACCTTCGCGAGCCAGGCCCCGAAGATCGCCGCGACGACCGGGATGACCAGCGCGGGCAGGAACAGCTTGTTGCCGAACCGGTCGGCGAAGTGCACGCGCTCGGCGGGAGTCGTCGTACGCTCCTCGCCCTTGCCCGGGAAGCCTGAGCCGGCCAGGACCGCGAGGCCGATCACCGCGATACCGAGCAGCCAGGACGGCGCCTGCTTGTTCACCACGAAGGTGCCGTAGCCGAACGAGAGGCCGAGGATGCCCCAGAACGCCGCGCTGCCGACCCGCTTCGGGTTGCTGCGGTCGTTGAGCACCTGCAGCGCGATCAGGACGAAGAAGATCCCGCACAGCCAGTAGAACCACTCGACCTTGATCATCGCGCGGCCTCCGTCGTCGCGGCCTTGTCCTCGGCTGCGAGCTTGTCCAGCCGGCGATCGAGGAGCAGCAGACGGGTGCCGTGGATGAGCAGCGCGCAGATCCCGGTCGGGATCGCCCAGAGTGCGATGTCGATCGCTTCCAGGTGCAGGCCGTACGTCGTGTCGACGAAGCCGGTGATCAGCAGGATCGAACCGATCGCGACGAAGATGTCCTCACCGAAGAACAGCCCGACCGTGTCGGCGCTGGCGGCGAAGCCCTTGATCTTCTCCTGGAGTTTCTCCGGGAGCTTGCCGTAGCGGCGTTCCGCGGCGCCGGCGGCCATCGGGTGGATGAGCGGCCGGACCGCCTGCGCGGGACCGCCGATGCTGGTCAGACCGAGGGCCGCGGTGCCTTGCCGGATCAGCAGGTAGATGGCCAGCAAGCGGCCGGTCGTGACGACCTTGAGCTTGCCGATCAGCTTGCGGGCCTGGTGTTGCAGGCCGTAGCGCTCGATCAGCCCGATGACGGGCAGTGTGACGATGAAGACGGTGACGGACCGGCTGCCGGCGAAGCCGTCGCCGAACGCGTTGAGGATCTTGACCGGAGACAGTCCGCCGATCAGGCCGGCCACGATGCCGGCCGCCGTGACGACCAGCATCGAGTTGATCCGGAGGGCGAACCCGACGACTACCACCGCGATGGCGAGCAGAACCCACATGGTTCCTCCCGGAGGGACAGGGCGATTCCGCTCACCATAGGAGATTGTTGAACGATCCTGCAATGCATCATTCGAACAAATCTTTCCTAAACACGACAACGCGCCGTGACCACGAGGTCCCGGCGCGTCGTCGTACCGCTGAAAAAGTGGGGTTAGGGGAGGCGCCAGTCGATTGGCTCGGCGCCCTGCTCGGCGAGGAGGGCGTTGACGCGGCTGAACGGGCGGGAGCCGAAGAAGCCGCGGTCGGCGGACATCGGGCTCGGGTGCGCGCTCTCGACGTACGGTGTGCTGCCCAGCATCGGCTTGAGCGTCTGGGCGTCGCGTCCCCAGAGGATCGCGACCAGCGGGCCGCCGCGGTCGACCAGCGCGTGGATCGCCTGCTCGGTGACGCTCTCCCAGCCCTTGCCGCGGTGTGCACCTGACTTGCCCGGCTGCACGGTCAGCACTCTGTTGAGCATCAGTACGCCTTGGTCGGCCCAGGGTGTGAGGTCACCGTTGGACGGCGCCGGTACGCCGACGTCCGCCATCAGCTCGCGGTAGATGTTCGCGAGACTGCGTGGGATCGGCCGTACGTCGGGGGCCACCGAGAAACTGAGCCCGACCGGGTGTCCCGGTGTCGGATACGGGTCCTGCCCGACAATGAGCACCTTCACCTGTTGCAGCGGCCGGTGGAACGCGCGCAGCACGTTCTCCCCGGCCGGCAGATAGGCCCGCCCCGCGGCGAGCTCCCCACGGAGGAACTCACCCATCCGCGCCACAGTCTCTTCGACCGGAGCCAACGCCTCAGCCCAGTCCGGCGCCACCAGATCCGACAACGTCTTAGGACTCACCCGCCACAGTCTCGCAGTACTGCGGCTCGCAGTGCACCTCGGGTTGTCGCCTGTTGTTCGCGTGTCGCTCGAACGCTGGTGTGGTTGCAGACGGTACAAAGGTCGCGGCCCCGCGGAGGTATGAGCTCGCGGGGCCTTTGCATGCCTCAGGTAGCCAAGCGGCGGAGGGCTGCGGCGTAGCGGGTGGCGGCGTAGTGCTGGGCCTTGCGGGTGATGGGACCAGCCGGATGGGTGTACCAGGTGGCAGGGCGGCTGTAGGCGCGGATAGCGGCGTACACGCCGTCCTGGTCGCGGGTGACGAGAAAGGACTCCTCGCCGGCCTCGGGGTGGCCTTCCAAGGTGCCGTACGCGAAGCCGATGCGGTCCGGTTCGTTGACGACCCGGACGACCCGGCACGGAACTGGCAGGCCTAGTTGAGTCTGTGTTCGGAGGCGACGGATCAGCATGCCGGGTCCTAGGCGGCCCAGCGAGTCGGTGCCGACCTGCGGTGGTGTGGCGGTCGCAGTCACCGGTATGCCGGCCGCGCGGTGCATGCGCCACGTCAGCAACGCGTCAGCAGCCCGCTGGAACACCTCGTCCCCGTCGCCGATCCGCTGCCGATACTCCAGTCGGTGGAAGCCCTCGGGCGTCTCGTCGTACTGCGTGCACCCCACCTCGTCGTACGTGAACCGCAACCCCGCCAGGTCTTCCAGCTTCATCGGGCTCCTTCCCGTCGCATCGCCAGTACGCCGCACAGCGCAAAGCCAACCGCATTCGCCACGCCGTGCGTGGCAACCATCCACTCCAACGGCAGGTACGGCGTGTCCACCACATGTCCCAGTGCCCAACTGACAGCGAGCAGCATCGTCAGCACGAGCACGGAGCCGGACACCGTCAACAGGATCGCTGTAGTCCGGTCCGCACGTTGCGACCGCTTCCACAGGTTCCAGCCGACCAGCCACATGCCTGCGGTCAGTACGACGGCTCCTACGAGCTCCACCGGGTCGCCGAGGAAGAACCCGAGCAGAACGATCGCAGTACCCAGTGGAACACTCACGGCCGCTAGACCGTCCGCAGCGAGGTAGGCCATCAGCGCGGCCGCGAAGCCAGCGAAATGGAAGTGGGCGACCGTCAGCGACAGCACGGTCAGGTTGAAGCCGAACAGCTCGTACGACGAACGCTCGGCGACCAGTGCGAGCGCCGCGATCGACGGCGTGGCCAGTGCTGTGTAGAGCGCCACCTGTCGTGTGCTGACGGTCCTGTGCTGGAAGAAGTGCCGTGCAGCCAGTGCGATGAGCACGAGCGTCCCGGCAAAGTAGACCGACGCCAGCACGATCGACACCGCACCACGTGGCAGCCACAGAGCCACCGCACCAGGAACGGCGAACGCGAACCACCAACGAGTGCTGGTGGTTCGCGTCGGCAGGAGGGTGAGGCCGAGGGGTACGACGATGAGCATCCCCAGGCTCACCACCGCGTGGACGAGGACGGTCAACTGCTCTTCAGGCCGCTGGTGTTGTCTTCCTTGAGCGCGTTGAAGAGCGCCTTCGCCTTGGCGGTGTCCCACTTCACCGCGTCGCCCCGGTTGCAGCACAGCCGGAAGTTGTCGTCGCTGGTCGGCACGCTCAGCGCGACGCCGCCGCTGCCGGAGATCGCCTGCATGCCGCGGGCGAACCGGACGAAGTCGAACAGGCTCATGTCCTTGTCGACGGTCAGTGCGTCGACGCCCTTGGTCGCGACGTTGTAGTACCGCACCGGGTTCAGGAACGTCGACGGTGAGGCGGCCTTCTTCGCGACCGCGCCGACCATCTGCCGCTGCCGCTCGGTCCGGCCGAAGTCGTTCTTGCCGTCGGCGTGCCGCGAGCGCACGTACCCGAGCGCGTTCACGCCGTCCAGTTGCTGGCAGCCGGCCGGCAGGTTGATGTGCGCCTTGTCGTCGTTCATTGCCTTCGGCAAGCACATCGTGATGCCGCCGACGCTGTCGATCACCGACGCGAAACCGCCGAAGCCGACCTCGACGTAGTGGTCGATGCGCAGCCCGGTGTTGTTCTCGATCGTCTGGATCAGCGCCGCCGGACCCTTGTTGAAGGCGGCGTTGATCTTCTGCTTGCCCTCGACGCCGGGGATGTTCACCGCGCTGTCGCGCGGGATGCTGATCAGCACCGTCGGGCCGGACTTCGGGACGTGCATCAGCATGATCGAGTCGGTCCGCGGCGGGCCGGCGTCGCCGCCGGTGTGCAGCCGGGCGCGCTCGGCCCGGCTGAGGTCCTCGCGGGCGTCCGATCCGACCATCAGGTACGTCGTACCGGGGGTCTCGGCCGGCCGCTCGCCGGTGGGCATCGCGTCGAGCTTGTCGATCCGGCTCCAGGCGTAGAGCGGGACGGCGATCAGCATCGCAACGATCAGCAGGACGATCAGTCCGACGGTCCGGAGGAACCAGTTGCGGCGCTTCTTCGGGCGTCGCGCCGGGTTCGCCTGTCGCGGGTCGATGGGCTGCGTTTCACTCATAGCCATGACCGTATCGGTGACCGGCCCTCCGGCACGTCACCCCAGTGAATGGTTTTACACGTCGGAAAGTCGATGGCGCCTCCTTCAAAGGGAGGAAATCCGCCCGGAGATCGAACCGGACCGCCGGAACGCGACCGGCGACATCCCAACCCTGGCGGCGAACAGACGGCTGAAGTACGCCGGATCGTCGTAGCCGACCCGCCGCGCGACGGCCGCAACGGACAGGCCAGTTCTGCACGGATGCAAGAGTCCAAGAAGCCGGGGCGGGTGTCCATTCCGCTGAGCGCCGTGCGCCGGTGGAATGGAGGTGTGCTGACGTCTAACGGATATGTGCTCGATGAGCGGCGGTTGGGTGAGCTGGTTGCGGTGCCTGAGGAGGAGCGGGGCGATCGGGCGCAGCTACGCGCACGATTGCAGCGGGACGGGTACCTGTTCCTGGCCGGTCTGCTGGACCCTGCCGTGGTGCTGGCGTTCCGGGAGTACTACTTTGGGTTGACGGGGCCTGTCGCGGACAGAGCGTCGTACCGGAAGGTGCTGTTCGAGGAGATCGTGCCGGGGGCCGAGTACGCGGCCTTCTGTGCGCAGCCGGCGTTGAAGGGCTGGTTCGAGTGGTTCCTCGGTGGTGAGCCGTTCCTGCACCGGCGGAAGATCATCCGGCAGACAGCGCCGGGCGAGAACGGCATCGGTACGGCGACCCAGGCGCACTACGACCTCGTATACCTGCGCGGCGGCAGCGACCACGTGCTGTCCGCGTGGATCCCACTGGGCGACTGCCCGGTCAGCCGCGGCGGACTGACCTACCTGGAGGGCAGTCATCACAGAGTGCTCGAGGAAGAGGCGGCCGGCCGGCTCAAGCGCCCGGCTGCGTCCATCACCGCGGACCTGCCCGCTCTAGCCACGCAGTACGACGCCAACTGGCTGGTCACGGACTACGCCGCCGGAGACGTCGTCGTACACACCGCACACACCGTCCACGCGGCACTCGACAACGTGTCGACGGAGCTCCGCCTGTCGACCGACATCCGCTACCAGCGGGCCGACGACGCGATCGACAACCGCTGGCAGAACCACTGGCACGACCAAGACGGTCTCTGATCACGGACACTTCTCGCTAATGACAATCATTTCGGTTAAGGTGCTTCTCGGAAGTGTGAACCGAGTCTGAGGAGAGCCGTGAACCGGAACGAACTGATCGCCGGCGTGGCGCAGAAGGCGGGTATCCCGCGAGGCCAGGCCGAGAACGTCATCGACGCGCTGGGCGACGTCGTCACCGAGGCCGTGCAGCGCGGCGACAAGGTGTCGCTGACCGGCCTGCTCAGCATCGAGCGGGTGCTGCGCGCCCCGCGCACCGGCCGCAATCCGCAGACCGGCGAGCCGCTGAACATCCCGGCCGGCTACTCCGTGCGCCTGTCGTGCGGAAGCCGCCTCAAGGCCGCTGCCCGAGGCGACCTCCGCACCGTCCGGTGACCCTCAGCGGCGGACCGCCGTGGCCCAGTAGGGCGTCGTCGCCGTCGGCGGAGTGCTGAACCGGGCGTTCACCAGGTACAGCCTGGACCCGAACGCGGCAGCGGTCGTCGGGATGTCGAACCCCGGATCGGTAATGGTCCGGATCTGCCGGCCCGTCGTCCCGGCGCGGTCGAGGCGCACCACCGCGACCTGGTTGGAGAAGTTCTGCACGACGTACAGCAACCGTCCGAGCAGCAGCATCCCGTCACCGTTCGTCATCAGCGTGCCACCGAGGTCCACGCGCTTGGTGACGCCGGTCCGCGGATCGACCCGGAACAGGAATCCGGTCGACGACTGCACGATGATCAGCGCCCGGCGGTCCGGCGTCAGCGTGATGCCGTTGCCGTTGAAGCCGGTCGGATCGTGCACATAGTCGCCGCTCAGCGGAACGGTCCGCACCTGATTCAAGAGCTGGCCGTGCCGGCCGATCGGCACCTGGTAGACGACGGGGCGACTGGAGTCCGTGAACCAGGCGCTGGTCCTGCTCAGCACCACGTCGTTCACGAACGTCGCCGTCTCGGTGGTCAACGTGTAGCTCTTCAGGATCTTGCCGGTGCGGATGTCGACCACGCGGGCGTTCCCGGCCGACCCGCCGGCGATCCACAGCCGTCCGCGGTTGTCTGCCTTCAGTCCGACCGACGGCGTACCGGGTCCCTGGCTGATCAGCTTTCCGCGGCCCGTGCGCAGCGTGGCGGCGTAGATGTCGCCGTCGACGAGCGATCCGAAGTACGCCGTACCGCGGCTGATCGCGATGCCTTCCGGCTGGAATCCGTTCGGTAGGTCGATCCGCGTCGGGAACGCCCTGGACTGCCGGGATGTCTGCCGGGACGTCTGCTGGTCCCCGAAGCGGATCCGGTCGCAAGGCGCGTCGTAGACCGAGTGCTTGACGACGGCCGGTCCGGGCGCGGGTGCAACGGTGGCGGCCGCCGACGTGGAGACGAGGCCCATCAGCAGGACGGGCAGGCCGAGAGCGGCCATCACGTGACGTTTGTGCATGATTCCTCCCCTCCGTCACACCGTAGGACGGCCGGTGCCGGTCGGGAACGGCTCAGCGCTTGACTGCTGTGACCCAGTACGGAGTGGTGGGAGTCGGTGACGTGGTGAAGCGGGCATTCGGCAGGTAGAGCCGGTTGCCGAACGCTGCGACGGTCGTCGGTACGTCGAAGTCCGGGCTGGTCAGTTCGCCGACCAACTCGCCCTTCGTGCCGGTGTCGTTCAGTTCGAGTACCGCGATCGTGTTCAGTCGGTTCTGGACGACGTACAGCGTGCGGTCGAGCAGGAGCAGGCCGTCGCCGTTGGTCATCAAAGCGTCGCCGAGGTCGATCCGCCGGGCCACACCGGTCCGCGGGTCGACCCGCAGCAGGAAGCCGGTGGACGACTGCACCATGATCAGCGCGCGGCCGTCCGGGGTCAGCGAGATGCCGTTCGCGTTGTTGCCGGGCAGGTGCTGGTAGTCGCCGCTGAGCGGAATCGTCTCGGGCTTCGCACCGGCGACGCGGTAGAAGACGGGCTGCTGCGAGTCGGTGAAGTACGCGCCGTCATTGGCGAGTACGACGTCGTTCACGAAGGTCGGCGTCGCGGTGGTGAACGTGTAGCCGGCCAGGACCTTGCCGGTGCGGGTGTCGATCACCCGGCCGTTCCCGCCGGCGGCCCCGGCGACGAACAGGCGGCCGAACGGGTCGACCTTCATCCCGAGCGAGCCGGTGCCCGGGCCCTGACTGATCACCTTGCCGAGGCCGGTCCGCAGTGAGGCGGCGTAGATGTCCCCGTCGGCGCGGGAACCGAAGTACGCCGTACCGCGGGCGATCGCGATGCCTTCCGGCTGGAATCCGTCCGGCAACTCGAATCGCGTCGGGTAGGGGACTGGTGCGGCGCTCGCTGCCGAGGTGCTCGCCAGGCCCAGCAGTACGGCCGGCACACCGGCAAGGGCAGTGCGCCTGCGGACGGGGTGTGACATGGGCGGGTCCTCCCTGATCCGTGGTCTTTACCCGGGAGAACGTGGCGGTCCTGTGGATAGTTCAAACCGGCGGATTCGCGAACCGGGTATGTTCGCTGGCAGCAACTCGACTTGGGACAAGGGGTCAGGGATGACAGCAGAACTCGACGACTCGGTGGCGGTTCGCCCGCAGGACGATCTGTACCGCTACGTGAACGGGGCGTGGCTGGCGGAGCACGAGATTCCCGCGGACAAGGCGATCCACGGTGCGTTCCACGCGCTCCGGGACACCGCCGAGCAGGACGTCCGCGCGCTCGTCGAGAAGACCGTCGCGGCCGGGCACCCGGAAGGCAGCGAGCCGCGGAAGATCGCCGACCTCTACACCAGCTTCATGGACACCGAGACGATCGAGCGGCTCGGCGCCGAGCCGATCGCCGAGCAGCTCGCCCTGGTCGCGGGCGTGACCGACGTGACCGGCCTCGTGTCCGTCCTCGGGCAGCTCGAGCTGCAGGGCGTGCCGGGGGTCTTCCACTACTGGGTCGACGCCGACGCGAAGAAGTCCGACGAGAACATCGTCCACCTGACCCAGGGCGGCCTCAGCCTGCCCGACGAGTCGTACTACCGCGAGGACAGCTTCGCCGAGATCCGGACGGCGTACGTCGACCACGTGGCGACGATGCTGGAGCTCGCCGGGCTGTCGGACGCGACCGCCGCCGCCGAACGGATCATGGAGCTGGAGACCCGGGTCGCCGGCGCGCACTGGGACCGGGTGAAGGAGCGCGACGTCCAGCTCACCTACAACAAGCTCGACCGGTCCGGGCTCGAGGCACTGACGCCCGGGTTCGACTGGGCGACGTGGCTGGCCGGTGCCGGCGTACCGGAGAGCGCGTTCGCGGAGGTCGTGGTCCGCGAGCCGGACTTCCTGACCGCGGCCGCGGCCGCGCTGCAGGAGGTCGACGTCGATCGGTGGAAGGAGTGGCTGGCCTGGCGGGTCGTGCACAGCGCGGCGCCGCTGCTGAGCCAGGCGTTCGTCAACGAGAACTTCGCGTTCTACGGCAAGACCCTGACCGGTGCGCCCGAGCTGCGCGAGCGCTGGAAGCGCGCCGTCGGCGCAGTCGAGCAGGCGCTCGGAGAGGCGCTCGGCAAGCTGTACGTCGCGGAGCACTTCCCGCCGGACGCCAAGGCCCGCATGGTCGAGCTCGTGCAGAACCTGGTCGCCGCCTACCGGCAGCGGATCGAGGCGCTGGACTGGATGGGCCCGGACACCCGGCAGCGGGCGCTCGAGAAGCTCGGCACCTTCGTCCCGAAGATCGGGTACCCGGACGAGTGGAAGGACTACTCGGCGCTCGAGATCGACCCGGCCGACCTGTTCGGCAACATCCGCCGCTCGGTCGCGGTGGAGACTGCGCGGGACCTCGCCAAACTCGGCAAGCCGGTCGACCGGAACGAGTGGCGGATGACGCCGCAGACCGTCAACGCCTACTACAACCCGCGGATGAACGAGATCGTCTTCCCGGCCGGCATCCTGCAGCCGCCGTTCTTCGACCTGGTCGCCGACGACGCCACCAACTACGGCGCGATCGGCGCGGTGATCGGCCACGAGATCGGCCACGGATTCGACGACCAGGGCTCGCGCTACGACGGCGACGGCAACCTGAACGACTGGTGGACCGACGCGGACCGCGCAGCCTTCGAGCAGCGCACCGACAAACTCGTCGCGCAGTACGACGCACTCGAGCCGGCCGAAACCCCCGGCCAGAAGGTCAACGGCAAACTCACCCTCGGCGAGAACATCGGCGACCTCGGCGGTCTGTCGATCGCGTACGTCGCCTACCAGTTGTCCCTGGACGGCACCGAGACCGAGGAGGAGTTGCAGGCCGGTGCCGAGCGCTTCTTCGCCGCCTGGGCACACGCCTGGGCCACCAAGACCCGCCCCGAAGAAGCCGCCCGCCGCCTCACCATCGACCCCCACTCACCCCCCGAGTTCCGCTGCAACGCGGTGGTGAAGAACATCGACGAATTCCACAACACCTACAAAACCACGGAATCCGACGCGATGTGGCTCTCTCCGGAGGACCGCGTCCGCATCTGGTAGCCCCAGCCGCCGCCGGCCCACCCCGGGCCGGCGGCGGCTGACTTCAGCGGACCCGGGCCACTGCTTGGATGGCCTTCAGGCGGCCGTCCGAGAGCGCGTCGACGAGGTTGTCGAGGCGTTCGCGGAAGTCGGGGACGAACGCGTGCAGGCCGAGCGGGCCGGGTGGTTGCGACTGGATCGTTCGCATCAGGGCGCCGACGTGCTCGGTCAGGTCGGTCCACTGGTCGATGGCGAGTCCGGCCGATTCGATCACGGCACGCAGGGCCGGCGGTGTGACGAGATGGGTGTCATCGGGGACGTCCGCCCACGGCAACGGGTAGCTGAGCTCGTCCTGGTCGCCGGCGCAGATGTCCCACACCGCGAGTCGGCCGCCCATTTTCAGGACCCGCGTCGCTTCTTGGTAGAGACGGTCCTTGTCCGGCACGTTCATCTGGACGTGCTGGCTGAACACGACGTCGTACGACGAATCGGCCAGTGGTAGCGCGGTCACATCGCCCTGACGTACATCGATCCGATCGTCCAGGCCGACCAATTGGTTGAGCCAACGGGCTGTCTCGCAGTACTCGTCGGACAGGTCGACCGCCGTCACGCTGCAGCCGAATCGGGACGCGAGGTACCTGGCCGTTCCTCCGATGCCGGTGCCGGCGTCGAGCACCTCGTCGTCCGGTGCGACGCCGACCAGGTCGACGAGCTGCATCGTCGCGATCCGTCCACCGGTGTGGTAGTCCTCGAGCATCGCGAGATCCTCGGCCTGGAGTCCATCGAGCTTCTTGCCTGCGGCGGCAAGTGCCTGCTCGATGCCGGCCTTCGACCGGCCAGTCGTGTACTGCGAAGGAACTGGGCTGTCATTCATGCGATTTCCTCCGTGTGAGCGACCTCCGGGAGCGCCGTTACCCCATGACGTGAGGCAATGTCGCGGACGGCCGCGGCGAGGAGGTCCGGGTGTTCGCTGGTGGTCAGGTGACCGCCCGGAAAGGTCAGGACCCCAGCCTCGGGGACCCGTTCGCGAGTCGCAGCGATCTGCCGATGCTCGTACGGATCCTCGTCGCTCCCACCGACGTACAACGGGATCGTCCCGTTGAGTTCCCGTGCGATCGCGGCGAAGTCCCAGCGCCTCGCGTTGCGCCGATGCTCCTTGACGAAACCGGCGCCCTCGTGGAGGAACCTCGCGCCGTCGCGGCGGACCAAGGCGGACCACAACTCGAGGAGCTCCCGCCGGCTCGGGTGGTAGTTGCGGGAGTACATCTGGGCCTGCTGCCAGCCCCGGATGAACGACGCCGACGACCGCCCGACCGCACGCGCACCGAAGGCGCCGAGCGGGGAACGCAGGAGCGGTGTTCCTTGCCACGGGTGTGAATGCGCGTCGGCGAACAAACCGCCGTTCACCATGAAGACCGCGGTGATCCTCGGCGTCACCCGTTCAGGATCCAGTTGGCGCCGAAGGAGTTCCAGCAGAGCCAGCGAACTGTAGTCGAAGGTGACGACGACGGTACGACGTACGCCGTGGTGCCGCCACAAGGCCTGGACGAGCTCCGCCCGTCCTACCGTCGAATGTGGATAGCGCCTGGGATTGTCCGAGTCGCCCTGGCCGACCGGCTCGACGTACAACCGTGGACCGAGGCCTGCTGGTAGCAGGCGATCCACCTGGGCCCAGCCGTACGATCCGTCCGGGAATCCGGGCAACATAGTCAACCAGACCGCGTTCGCCTCGACCGGCTCCGTCGGTGCGCGTTCGAAGACCTTGAGTACGCCGGGCCCGGCGGTGACTCGTTCGTCGGTCAGGACCCGTGCCCGCTTCGCGTCGTACCACAGGCGCTGCCCGTCGGCGAACCACTCGTCTGCGGTTACCCAGACCTTGTCTGCTTGCGGTACGGCGACTGATGTCTCCTTGCTCATCGTGGACTCCTCAGGAAGGTTGCTTAGTGGACGCTGTCCACATTAGGCACACTTAGTGGACGGTGTCCACATTGTTATCCTGAGCGGATGACGGCAGCGGAGGAAGCACCACGGTCGCGGCGACGCCCGCGTGGCGACGTACGGGCCGGCCTCGTGGCGGCCGGAGTCGAGTTGGCGCGCAGCGGCGGGCCGGACGCGGTGGTACTCCGGGAAGCGACCCGGGCCGTCGGCGTCGTACCCAACGCGGCCTATCGGCACTTCGCGGACCGCGACGAGTTGCTCGCCGAGGTCTGTAGCGCGGCGATGAACGAGCTGGCGGAGCGGATGGCCGCGGAGATCGGACGCGTCCGCGGCAAGCGTGGTAACCCATCCGCCGCACAGCGTCGGCTGGGTGCGATCGGGGCGGCCTATCTCGAGTTCGCCCGTGACGAGCCCGGACTGTTCGCTACCGCGTTCGCCGTGCCACAGCAGCACGCGTACGCAGGCCGCGACACGGGTGACGCACCGGATCGAACACCTCTGGGCCTGCTACGTGCCGCCCTGGACGAACTGGTCGAAGCAGGCGTACTCGATCCGCAACGACGTGACGGGATCGAGTACCCGATCTGGTCCCTCGTCCATGGGACCGCGGTCCTCACCGGCCAGGGTCCGCTCCGCGACGCCTCCGGCGTCGAGCTCCGCCAGATCGAGGCGCGGACCCTGGCTTTTATCGGCAACAGCCTCGCGTGACGCCGCCGACTACGAAGCCATCCAGTTCTGGATGCCTTCGACCGTGCGGGGCATGGCTTCGGAGAGGTTTTCGGGCCCGTTGTCTGTGATGAGGATGTCGTCCTCGATGCGGATGCCGATGCCGCGGAGGTCCTCGGGGACGGTGAGGTCGTCGGACTGGAAGTAGAGGCCGGGCTCGACGGTGAGGACGTAGCCGGGCTGGACGGGACCCTTGCGGTAGTTCTCGTCGCGGGCCGACGCGCAGTCGTGGACGTCGAGGCCGAGCATGTGGCTGACGCCGTGCAGGGTGTAGCGCTGGTACAGGCGGCTCTCGGGGTCGAGCGCCTCCTCGGCCGACACCGGCAGCAGCTCCATCGCGTCCAGGCCGCGGACGATGATCTCCATCGCCGCCTCGTGCCCGGCGCGGAACGTCGCACCAGGCGTGAGCGCGGCGATTCCGGCGTTCTGCGCGTCCAGCACCAGCTGGTACAGGTCTCGCTGGCGCGGCGTGAACTCCCCGTTCACGGGCAGCGTCCGCGTGATGTCCGCGGTGTACAGCTGCCGGTTCTCGACGCCCATGTCGAGCAGCATCAGCGTGCCGTCGTTCACCGGGCCGTCGTTTTCGATCCAGTGCAGCGTGGTCGCGTGCGGACCGGCCGCGGCGATCGACGTGTACCCGACATCGTTGCCCTCGGCACGGGCCCGGCGCCAGAACGTGCCCTCGATCCAGCGTTCGCCGTACTGCCGGACCTTGTCCATCTCGGCGAGTACGTCGGAGAAACCGCGGTGCGTGATGGCGACGGCGTCCCGCAGCTGCTCGAGCTCGTACGCATCCTTGACCAGCCGCAGCTCGGACAGCGTCGCCGCGAACTCCCCGTCCTTGAGCTGCTCCGTCCGGGCACCGCTCAGCAGCGAAGCGATCGACTCGTCCTCGCCCCGCCGTACCCGCGTCGGTACGTCGCTCTTCAGTGCGTCGGCCAACTGGTCGACGTGCCGCGTCTCGATCCCGAACTCCTTGGCGGTCTCGGTCAGCGACGGGCGCCGGCCGGCCCACAGCTCGCCGTACATCCGGTCGCGCCAGAACTCCTCGCCCTGCGAGCGGTCGGCGCGCGGGCGGAAGTACAGCACCGAGTCGTGGCCGGTGGTGCCGTTCGGCTCCAGGACGAGCACCGCGTCGGAGGTCTGGTTGCCGGTCAGCCACACGTAGTCGGTGTGCGGGCGGAAGACGTAGTCGGTGTCGTTCGAGCGCACCTTGTAGGTGCCGGCCGGGATCACGAGCCGCTCGCCCGGGAACGCCTGCGACAGCGCGTCACGGCGCTTCGCCGCCCACACCCCGACGTCGCTCGGTGACAGATCGTGCCGCTCGGAGTCCGCCCAGCCGGAGTTCATGAACGCGCGCAGTTTCGGGCTCGGCTCGTTGTCGTGCGAAGCCGTCTTCGGAGCGTCCTGCGCGGTGGTCTCGGTCGTGTCGGTCATCGTCGACCTGTCCTCATCTCGGCGCGGCGGTGGTGGCGCCGGTCGTGGCTACGGGTGCAGTTGGTCCCCGCGAAGCGTGCCGCTGTGGGGGAGCGCCTCGGCGGGGTCGGAACCGATGCGGGTGATCGCATTGTCCTCGTCCACGAAGACTACGCTCGGCTCGAAGACCTTCGCCTCGGCGGTGTCGAACATCCCGTACGCGATCACCCGGGTGGATCAGGTGCGCCGCGGCCCCGTTGATCCCGACGATCCCGGACCCGCGCGGCCCTTCGATCAGGTACGTCGACAGCCGCTCACCGTTGGTGATGTCGACGATGTCCACCTTCTCGCCGGGCAGCAGGTCGGCCGCCTCCATCAGGGCCGCGTCCAGCGTGCACGATCCGACATAGTCCAGATCGGCCTGCGTCACCTTCGCCCGGTGCACCTTCGACTTCATCATCTCCCGCCACATGGCGGCCATGATCCGGGCGAATCCCGTTCCTGTCAGTGGCCGCCATCACCCAACCGGTTCAGCTTGCCGTTCGACCGCGGGCCGGCGGCGGAGCGAGTCGCCCTCCACGTCGACGTTCGGGAGGAGGCGGTTCAGCCAGCCGGGGAGGTACCAGGCGTGCCGGCCGAGGAGTGCCATCACCGCCGGTACGACGGTCATCCGTACGACGAACGCGTCGAGTGCGACCGCGAGGGCCAGCCCGAAGCCCATCTCGCGGATCAACGTCTCGCCGGACAGGATGAACCCGGAGAAGACCGCGGTCATGATCACCGCCGCCGCGGTCACCACCCGCGCCCCGTGCGCGAACCCGTCGACCACCGCCACCCGGGGTGCGGCGCCGTGCACGTGCTCCTCGCGCATCCGCGTCACCAGGAAGATCTGGTAGTCCATCGCGAGCCCGAACACCACCCCGATCAGGAAGATCGGCAGCATGCTGATCACCGGCCCGGTCTGTCCCGAGATGCCGAACAGCCCGGCCAGCCAGCCCCACTGGAAGACCGCGACCAAGGCGCCGAACGTGGCCACGACGGTGAGCAGGAACCCGAGCGTCGCCTTCAGCGGCACCAGGATCGAGCGGAACACCAGCATCAGCAGCAGGAACGCGAGGCCGATGATGAGTGACAGGTACGGCAACAGCGCGCCGCCGAGCTTGTCCGAGATGTCGATGCTGACCGCGGTCGCGCCGGTGACCGCCACCTCGGCACGATCCTGGTCGGGCATCAACCGGATCGCCTCGACCAGGTCCTTGGTCTGCTGCGTACTCGGGCCGCTCGACGGGATCACGGTCAGCAACGCCGTGTTCCCGGCCGGGTTGAAGACCGGTGGCGTCACCATCGTCACGTCCGGCAGCCCGCGTACGGCGGCTGCGGTCGCGGTGGCCGCCGTCCGCGGATCGGCAGAAGCGCCTGCGTCCACGACCACCATCAGCGGCCCGTTGAACCCGGGCCCGAAGCCCTCGGAGAGCATCTCGTACGCCTTGCGCTGGGTCGAGTCGGGCGCCGCGGTGCTGTCGTCGGGCAGCCCGAGCTCGAGATCGGTCGCCGGGATCGCGAGCGTGCCGAGACCGATCACGGTCACCACGAGCACCGCCAACGGGCGCCGGGTGACGAAGCCAGCCCACCGGCGGCCGATCGTCGTCCGTCCGGCCGCTTCCGGATCGCCGCCGCGGAGACCGGGGATGCGACCGCCGAGCACCCGCCGTCCTGCGAACCCGAGCAGGGCCGGCAGCAGAGTGAGCGCGATCGCGACCGCGATGACCACGGTGAACGCGGCGGCCAGGCCCATCTGGGTGAGGAACGGGATGTCGACAACAAACAGCCCGGCCAGCGCGATCACCACGGTCAGGCCGGCGAAGACCACAGCAGAGCCGGCGGTGCCGACCGCTCGGCCCACCGCCTCCTCCGGCTCCAGTCCGGTGCTCAGCTCATGCCGGTACCTGGACATGATGAAGAGCGCATAGTCGATCGAGACCGCGAGACCGATCATCAGCGCGAGGATCGGCGTACCGGATCCGATGTCGACGAAACCGCTGATGGTCGAGATCGCGGTCACCCCGAGCCCTACCCCGATGATTGCCGACAGCAACGGCAGACCGGCGGCGATCAACGAGCCGAAGGTGATCAGCAGTACGACGGCAGCCACGCCGATACCGATCACCTCGGTGAGCTGCTGCTCGTTCTGTGGTTGCAGCGCGTCGCCGCCGTACTCGACCGTGAGTCCGGACGCGCGGGCCGGTTCGACCGCGACGGCGATGGCCTCCTGCGCTTCCGGCGTGATCTCCTGCGCGGGGACCTTGTAGGTCACCTGCGCGTAGCCGGTGCGGCCGTCGGAGGAGATCGCCTTGGCGCTGAAGGGGTCGACGACGCGGGCGACCTGCGGTGCGGTCGCGAGCCGATCCAGGGTCTGCTGGACCTGTGGCGTGTCGGTGAGCTTCTGGCCGGCGGGTGCCTGGAAGACGATCCGGGCGGTCGCGGCGTCGGCGCCGGCCTGCGGGAAGCGGTCGTTGAGCAGATCCGCGGCGCGCTGCGACTCGGTGCCGGGGATCGAGAAGCCGTTGGCGGTCGGGCCGGAGAGCGTGCCGGCGCCGACTGCTCCGGCAGCCAGCAGTCCCAGCCATACCAGGAGCACGAACCGGCGGCGGCGGAACGCGAATCGGCCGAGCCTGTAGAGGTACGTAGCCATGCGGCCGATGCTTCCGGTACGCGGCCGTCGTTCGCGTCTGCTCCCGGTGGGCTTCTCGCCGTACCGCGTTCACCGTACCTGCTACTGCGTCTGCGGTACGCCGGGACGCACGAGCCCGGTCTGGTACGCCAGTACGACGAGTTGCGCGCGGTCGCGGCAGTCGAGTTTCACCATCGCCCGGTTCACGTGGGTCTTCGCCGTCGACGGGGAGAGCACGAGGCGCTCGGCGATCTCGTCGTTGGACAGGCCGAGGGCGACCAGGCCGACGATCTCGCGTTCGCGGTCGGTGAGGACGTCGAGTACCGTGGGTCCGACCTGGTGGCCGGAGGTGGGTTCGGCGAGGAAGCGGTTGATCAGGCCGCGGACGGCCTTCGGGGACAGCAGGGCGTCGCCGCGGGCGACCACACGGATGGCGTCGATCAGCTCGGCCGGCTCGACGCTCTTGCCGAGGAAGCCGCTGGCGCCGGCGCGGATCGCGTCGAACACGTACTCGTCCACCTCGAACGTGGTCAGGATCAGCACCTTCACGCCCGCGAGCGCCTCGTCCGCGGTGATCATCCGGGTCGCCGCGAGGCCGTCGACCTCGGGCATCCGGATGTCCATCAGCACCACGTCGGCCCGCTCGGACCGCGCCAGCTCGACGGCTTCCCGCCCGTTCGACGCCTCAGCAACGACCTCCAGATCGGGTACTGAACTCACCAGCACCCGGAACCCGCTCCGGATCAACGTCTGATCGTCCGCCAGCAACACCCTGATCGTCACCCAGGTCTCCCGTCTCCAGAGGAAGCACAGCATGTACGGCGAACCCGCCACCAGCCGCAGGCCCCGCGTGTAGCTCCCCACCGACCGCGCTCACACGCTCCCGCATCCCCACCAGCCCGTGCCCACCATGCGCAGCGCCCGTCACAGGAGGTAGAGCGGGTCCGTTGGTGACGGTGATCTCGAGCGCGCCGGACCGGTGGAGCAGCTGAACCTCCGCCGCCGCGCCGGGGGCGTGTTTGAGGACGTTGGTGAGGGACTCCTGGACGATGCGGTACGCCGTGAGTTCTATGACGTCCGGTAGCGCGCCCAGCGAGGCAGGTGGCGTCCAGTCGACCTCTACACCGGCTGCGGTGAAGGAGCGGATGAGAGCGTCCAGCTCGTGCAGGGACGGAGTAGGCGCCGTGGGAAGCGGTGAGCCGGAGCGACGCAGGACGCCAAGGAGCACGGTGAGTTCTTGGAGCACAGTGCGACCACCGGAGCGGACCAGCGACAGGGCGCGTTCCGCCTCGTCCGGTTGAGTGCGGAGGACATGCGCCGCGACACCGGACTGCACGTTCATCAAGGCGATGTGGTGCGCGATCACATCGTGTAACTCGTGCGCGATCCGCAACCGTTCTTCGATCACCCGCCGCTGTGCCTCTTCGTCCCGCGACTGCTCGGCCCGCACGGCACGCTCCTCCAGCTCCAGCAGATACGCGCGCCGGTACCGGACCGCTTCCCCGATCGCGCCCGAGAACAGCACGAAGAACGTCAGACCGAGGTTGTCGAGCACGTCCCCGCCGACGAAAAGCACCTCAGCGGTCAGGCTGAGCAGCGCCGTTGCGACGACCGCGATCGAGCGTGTCGGCCGGTCCTTCGCCAGGACGACGGTGTACGCCGCGACGCCCATGTAGATGACGATCGGGCTCTTGCCTTGCTCGGCGATCACGAACGTCGTGGTGATCACGGTGGTGATCGCCAGCACGAGCAGCGGCGCCCGGCGCCGGAACGTGATCACGACCGCACCGGCGATGGCGAGCAGCACCACCGTCTGGTTCAGCTGGATCCGCTCACCGACGTGCCGTCCACCCGGCACCACCAGGTTGATCAGCAGGATCGAGAGGGCGACAGCAAGGTCCAGCGCCAACGGGTGCCGCGCCAAGGCACGACAGAACCGGGTGAGCCGTTCCATCCCTTCACAGTACGTGACCGCCCGCCGAACCACCTCGTCCAGCAGCAGTATCCCCGCCGTACCGCAGGCGCGGTACTAGATGGTCGACGCCCGTACGGCGAGTTCTCGGAGGGTTTCGTAGCGGGGGCGGAGGGCGGCGACGCGGGACGCCTCGTCCGGGACCGGCGTCAGGTGTTCGCCGCCTGGGGCAGGGGAGAGGCCGAGGGCCACCGCGGCGGCGCCGCGGGCGCCGACCTCGGCTTCGGCGCAGACCGTGGTCGGGCGGGCGAAGGTGGCGGTCAGGCAGCGGCGCCACCACTCGGAGGCGTCGATCCCGCCGCCGCCGAGGACGACCTCCAGTTCCTGCCCGAACAACGAGTCGAGGATCCGCAGTCCGCGGTCGATCTCCAGTGACGCGCCTTGGAGTGCTGCCGCGAGCAGGTCGGCCGGGCTGTCGTCGAACGAGAGGCCGAAGTACACACCCGATCCGCCGGGCACCACCGCGGGTGGCCTCGTGCCGGCCATGAACGGGATCGCGATCGCACGCGTCGCCCCGATCTCGACCCCGGTCGGTTCGTCGGACTCCAGCCGCAGTACGCCGGTCAGCCACGCGTGGAGGTTGCCGGCGGCCGAGAAGGCCATCCCGGTCACGGCCCGCTTGTCGTCGACCCGGTACCGCCACAGTTCCCACGGGAGCTCGGGCGCGTTCTCGATCGGGTGCACGACGCGTACGGCGGCCGACGTACCAACGGTCACCGCTGCGACGCCGGCGTCGTACCCACCCGTCCCGACGTTCGACGCGGCGCCGTCACCGGTCGGCGGATGCACGGGTACGCCGACCAGACCGGGCCAGCGGCGTTCGTACTCCTTGGACAACGTGCCCGTCCAGCCTGTCGGCACGATCGGCGGCAACCGGTCGGCCGTCACGCCCGCGATCTCCAGCGCCTCGTCGTCGTACGCACCGGTCGCGAGATCCAGCGTGCCGGTCCCGGACGCGATCGAGACGGACGTGACGCGTTCGCCGGTCAGTCGCTCGAGCACCAGGTCCGGCAGGCCGGCGAAGGCAGCCGGGGAGTCGTCGGCAAGGAGCCACGGGATCCGGCGGGTCCAGTACAGCCGGTGCAGCCACGCGCCGGTGCGCGCGTGGAACGCCCGCTCGTCGAACGACGTACCGAGACCGAGGTCGACCGAGCGCGTGTCGGCCCACGTGATCACCGGTGTGCGCGCGACACCTTTGTTGTTAAGAGCAACGATCGAGTGCCACTGTGAGGAGAGCACGATCGCCCCGATCCCCTCGAGGTGGCCGTTCTGCTCGAGCTCGTCCAGGCACCCGAGCAGGCCCTCGACGTACTCGTGCAGGTCGAGCGTCGCCGAGCCGTCATGGCCGTACGTCGGGGAGATCTTGTGTCGCGCCAGCGCACCGGGGATCGGCGCGGCGTCTTCGGACGAGAGGACCAGTGCCCGCGCCGACGACGTCCCCAGGTCGAGGGCGAGCACCCGCTCCTCAGTCTTGGTCATGCAACGCCTTCAGGAAGGTCTGCGCCCAGAGGTTCACGTCGTGCGCCGCGAGGTGTTTGCGCATCGCCTTCATCCGCCGGCCGAGCTGCCGGTCGTCGGTGTTCATCGCGTCGACGATCGTGTCCTTCATCCCGTTGATGTCGTGCGGGTTCACCAGGAAAGCCTGCCGGAACTCGTCCGCCGCCCCGGCGAACTCGCTCAGCACCAGCGCGCCGGTGTCGTCGTACCGCGTCGACACGTACTCCTTGGCGACCAGGTTCATCCCGTCCCGCAACGGCGTCACGACCGCAACGTCAGCGGCCCGCAGCAACGCGGCCATCTCGGTCCGCGAGTACGTCGTGTGCAGGTAGTTGATCGCCGGCGTACCGATCCGGCCGTGCTCGCCGTTGATCCGCCCGACCAGGAGCTCGATCTCGTCGCGCAGCACGCGGTACTGCTCGACACGCTCCCGGGACGGCGTCGCGACCTGGATGAACACCGCGTCGTCCACCGAGATCCGCTTCTCGTCCAGCAGTTCGCCGAACGCGCGCAGCCGTTGCCGGATGCCCTTGGTGTAGTCGAGCCGGTCGACGCCGAGCAGGATGTGCGTCGGGTTGCCGACCTCCTCGCGCATCTCGGCCGCGCGGGCCGTCGTCTCCGGCTGCCGGGCGAGGCTCTCCAGCTCGTTGACGTCGATCGAGATCGGGAACGCCTTCGCCCGGACGATCCGGTCGTCGGGCAGGTGGATCCGGTCGCCGCGGGTCCGCAGGCCCATCCGGTTGCGGGCCAGCCGGGCGAAGTTGGACGCTGCGCCGGGGCGCTGGAAACCGACCAGGTCCGCGCCCATCAGCCCGTCCAGGATCTGCCGCCGCCACGGCATCTGCGCGAACAGCTCGGTCGGCGGGAACGGGATGTGCAGGAAGAACCCGATGCGTACGTCGGGGCGCAGCCGGCGCAGCATCGCGGGGACGAGCTGCAGCTGGTAGTCGTGCACCCACACGTCGGCGTTGTCGTCGGCGGCCTCCGCGGCGGCCTCCGCGAACCGCCGGTTCACCGCGACGTACGACTCCCACCACTCGCGATGGAACTCCGGCGCCACGATCACGTCGTGGTACAGCGGCCAGAGCGTCGCGTTGGAGAAACCCTCGTAGTACAGCTGGACGTCCTCGGCCGAGAGCATCACCGGGACCAGGTGCATACCGTCGTTGTCGAACGGATCCACCTTCTCGTCCGGGCTCCCGGTCCAGCCGATCCAGGCACCGTGATGGCCCTGCATCACCGGCGCCAGGGCCGTGACGAGCCCGCCCGGACTTCGGCGCCACGCCGTACTGCCGTCGGGCATCTCGATCCGGTCGACCGGCAGCCGGTTGGCCACCACTACGAAGGAACTCCTACCGTTCGGCATATTCAGTTCATCCACTCAAATCGTCGTCGTCACCGGGGTAGCGGACCCCGATCTGTCTCCTGGTTTCGTCGAGCAGGTCGAGAATCTCGAGGGTGGCGGCGTGGGGGAGGGCCGGCACTTCGATCAGCCCTTCGCGCAGCGCTTGCATGACTGCGGTTGCCTCATAGTGGTACCCACGACCATGCGTGGGTACCTCGATCCGCTCCGCTCCGGAAGCGGTCGTGCGCACGTAGTACTCGGGGTGGTGGAAACGGTGCGGGACCTGCAGGTTTCCGTCCGGTCCGCTGATCGACGCGACCCACGGGCTCTGCGACCGCAGGCCGCAGGTCAGCGCGGCGACCGCGCCGGACTCGTACCGCCAGGCCATCGCGACGTTCAGGTCGATGCCGTCGTCGTTCAGCGAACCGACCGCCTTCACCTCCGCCGGGCGGCCGAGCGCCAGGTAGGCGAATGTCATCGGGTAGATGCCGCCGTCCATCAGCGAGCCTCCCCCGAGCGCCGGGTCGAGCAGGCGAACCGGCAAGGAAGGCTTGTGGAACGCGAAGTCCGCCACCACCTGCTGCGGTTCGCCGATCACCCCGCTGTGCAGGTCCTCGAAGAGCGTCTGGATCACCGGGTTCGTGCGCATCCACATCGCCTCGGCGAACAGCGTGTCGTGCTCCTTGGCGACCGCGATCAGGTCCCGGGCCTGCGCGGCGGTCAGCGTGACGGGCTTCTCGCACAGTACGGCGACGCCGGCCTGCAACGCCGTACGGGCGACGGCGTAGTGCTGCGGATGCGGCGTACCGATGTAGATCACGTCGACCTCGCCGGAGTCGATCAGCCGGCGGTAGTCGTCGTACGCGTGCGGGATGCCGAACTCGGCGGCGAACCTGTTCGCGCTGTCCTGGGAGCGGGACGCGACCGCGGTCGCGACGGCGTCGTCCGGAAGCAGCGCGAGATCGTGCGTGAACTGGGTCGAAATGTTGCCGGTCGCAACGATGCCCCACCTGACGCGATCTATACCCACTGTCTGAACTCCGGGGTCGGGAACGGTCCGTCTGCAGCGATTCTCGCGGTTTCCAAGGCGTGCGCCAAGCGAATGAGCGTGACCTCACTTCGCGCCGTACCGCTGATCGTGAGTCCGACCGGCAGTCCGGACACCACTCCGGACGGGACCGACAGCAGTGGATAACCGGCCAGGGCCGCGTGCGACGAGGAGCTGCCGAGCACGTGATCGCCGTTCACCAGGTCGATCGCCCAGGCCGGTGAGTACGCCGGGGATACCAGCGCGTCGAGCTGGTTGTCGCGGAGCAGGTTGTCGATGCCGTCCCGGCCCGCGCGGAGTGCGGTCAGGCGCGCGGCGACGTACACAGGGGAGCTGAGGCCCTCCGTGGCAGCAGCACGTTCGAACAGCTCCTGGCCGAACCACTGCAGCTCCAGGTCCGCATGCTTCTTGTTGAACGCTATGAGGTCGTCCAACGTCTGCGGGCCGCCAGAAGCGCGGGTAGCGAGGTACGACGCCATGTCGACCTTCAGCTCGTGGGCCAGCACCTGCAACTGGTCCTCGTCACCACCTGGTGTCGGCAACGACAGGTGGTCGACCAGCGTGGCTCCGCACTGGCTGAGGAACTCCAGCGCTCGCTCGGTCACCTGGTCCAGGCCGTTCGAGTAGCCCCAGAGGGGACCGCGCGGTACGCCGATGCGCACGTTGCTGAGGTCCGTGCCGCGGCAGGCCTCCGTGTAGTCGGTCTGGCCGCCGGTGAGGACGGTGAGCAGGGCTGCAGCCTGGGTGACCGTCCTGGTCATCGGCCCGGCGGTGTCCTGCGAGTGCGAGATCGGGACGATGCCCTGCTGGGGGACCAGGCCGACTGTGGGCTTCAGGCCGACGACGCCGTTCAACGCGGCCGGGCAAACGATTGAGCCGTTGGTCTCGGTGCCGATCGCGTAGTCCGCCAGGCCCGCCGCGACCGCGGCGCCGGAGCCGGACGAGGAGCCGCCGGCCGAGCGGTTCAACGCGTACGGGTTGCGGGTGAGGCCGCCGTACGCGCTCCAGCCGGACGAGGACGCCGAGCCGCGGAAGTTCGCCCACTCGCTCAGATTGGTCTTCCCCAGGATCACGCAGCCCGCCGCGCGCAACCGCCGTACCAACGGGGCGTCCTCCGGCGGCGGTGGCTGGTCGGCCAGCGCCAGCGAGCCGGCCGTGGTCGGCAGGTCCGCGGTGTCGATGTTGTCCTTGACCAGCACCGGCACGCCGTGCAGCGGCCCACGGACCCGGCCCTCGTCACGCTCGGTGTCGAGTCGGGCGGCTTCGGTGAGCGCGGCGGGGTTAGGGGTGCAGACGGCGTTGACCAGCGGGTCGACCTCACGAATCCGCCCCTGCAACTCCTCCACCAGCGCCACGCTGGACGGAGTTGAGCTCACTTGAACGATCCTGCCAGACTCGGGTGCGTCCCGTTGTCTTGTCAGCGACACGCTTCGTGTCGCCCGAGCGGTGAATGACATCGCTGTTGTTCAGCACGTAGAGTGGCAGGCGGACGGACGATCACCGACCGCACAGGAGTCAGCTGCACATGGACAGCGCCAACGCCAGCTCTTCCGGCCCGGCCGAAGCTGCGCAGCCGGCTGTTGCCGGACTCTCGGAGCGTGACGGCCAGATCCTTGCTTTTGAGCGGCACTGGTGGAAGTACGCCGGAGCGAAGGAACAGGCGATCCGGGACCAGTTCCAGATGTCGGCGACCCGGTACTACCAGGTCCTGAACGCACTCATCGACCGGCCCGAGGCCCTCGCGCACGACCCGCTGCTGGTCAAGCGCCTGCGCCGCCTCCGTGCCGCCCGCCAGCGCGCCCGCTCCGCACGCCGACTGGGCATCGAGGTCTGACCATGTCCCGCCGCCTCAGGGCGTGCCTCGCTGCCCCACGCCCGCGGGGCGAGCAGGGGCAGGTCCTGTCCTCCCTCGTCGCGGTGGCTGCCGTGGTGGCGATCGTGGCCGGACTGCTGGTGCTGTTCGGGACGCGAGAACACGACAGCAAGGCCGACGAGAAGCCGGCCGGCGTGAGTACGCCGAAGCCCACCTCCGGGCCGTCGACCGTCGGCGCCAGCGTGCCGCGACCGTCCACGAAGCCGACCACCGAGCCGACCGATGCACCGACCAGTGCGCCGAGTAGCGAGCCGCCGTCGACCGCGCCGACCCAGCCGACCGAGACCACGCAGCCGACCGAGACCACGCAGCCGACCGAGACCGCGCAGCCGACCGAGACCACGCCGTCGACTCAGCCGACCCAGCCGGTGGTGACGATCCCGGCGGAGGAACGGCCGGCGATCGAGGTGTACAACAACACCGCGCGCAAGGGTCTCGCCGACACCGTCGCGAACCGCGCCCGGCAGGCCGGCTGGACCGTGTCCGGGTCGCCGGACAACTGGCACGGCAAGATCGCCGAGAGCACGGTCTACTACCCGCCGGGCATGCTCGACGCCGCCAACCAACTCGCCCACGACCTCGGCATCGGCCGGACCAAGGGCGCACTGGACAACATGAAGAAGGATCGCCTGACCGTGATCCTGACCTCGGACTACAGCGGATGAGCGAGCGGAGCGAGCGAACAATCAAGCACAGCGTGCTTCGTGTCTCATCCGCGCCCGGAGCGAAGCGAGGACGTGGATGAGCACCCCGGTCATCGAGACCGACTCGGGACGAGAGGGCTGGGAGGCCATCGTCTCGGACCCGGCGACCGCGGTGATCTCGTCCGACTTCGACGGCGTACTCTCGCCGCTCGTCGAGGATCCGGCGCGATCCCGGCCGGTCGAAGGCGCCCTGGATGCACTGGCCCGGCTCGCCCGGAGCGTGAACCAGGTCGCGATCGTCACCGGCCGGCCTGCACTGGTCGCCACCGAGCTGTCCGGTGTGAGCGGTTACCCGGGGCTGGGCAATCTCGTCGTACTCGGGCACTACGGGCTGGAGCGCTGGGACGCGGCGACGGGCAAGGTGACGAGCGACCCGGTGCCGGAGGGCGTCGCGACGGCGCGGGACCGGTTGCCGGGGCTGCTGCGCGAGGTCGGCGTACCGGATGCGTTCGTGGAGGACAAGGACAGCTCGCTGGCTGTGCACACGCGTCGGCTGGAGGATCCGGTCCGGGCCCTTGAACTGCTGCGGGCGCCGTTGAGAGCGCTGGCTCAGGAGGCCGGGCTGAGGCTGGAGCCGGGCAACCTCGTGCTCGAACTACGGCCGCCCGGCATCGACAAGGGCATCGCGCTCCGCCGCCTGATCGAATCCACCGGCGCGCGGTCGATCCTGTACGCCGGGGACGACCTGGGCGACCTTGCGGCGTACCGGGCGATCCAGGAGCAGCGGGACGCCGGACTACGCGGCGTACTGCTCGCTACGCGGTCCTCGAACGCGACCGAGCTGATCGAGGCCGCGGACATCGTCGTCGACGACCCGAGTGGTGTGGTGACCGTCCTCACGGCCCTTTCGGACGCGATCTCAGCCCGCTGAACGCCTGCGTCACGGTCTTGCCGATCGGCTGGACCGGGCGCTCGACGTACCCGCCCTCCTTCAGATCGGCGAGCCGTTCGAACGGGTTGCGCGACGCCGGGTCACCGGTGAGCAGGAACGAGACGACCACGCCCACGACGTACAGCGGGAGCATCGGCAGGCCGATCAGCCAGAAGTACTGCCACGAATGCCGCTCCTCGTGCCGGAGGAGCGCCGGGTTGTCGAAGTACACCCGCTCGTGCTTGCTCAGCACGACATTCCCGATCGTGAACGCCCCCGCGACCGGAAACCCGAGCTTGTACCCGTTCGCGAAGAACAACCCCCGAGGCCCCCGACTGAACGAAGCCCGCCCCAGAACCCCCACCACCGCCCCGGCAACCGTGGACAGATTCACAAAGTTCCCCACCAACTTCACCCACTGCCAGCCGGTCATGGCTCAGTATCGAGCCGATGTCCTAATGTCTCAATTCTCAGGACATCCGCTGATCTGGTTGTCGGCGGTGTGGGTCAGACTGGGGCGGTGAGTTCGGTGGTGCGGGTTTGGCGTCCTGGGCGGGTGGTGGATCCGCATTCGGTGATCGGGGGGTTGCGTAAGGGGCCTGGGGATCCGGCGTACGTGTTCGACGCGGCGCGGCGGACGGTGTGGCGGGCTACGCGGACTCCGGACGGGGCGGTGTTGTTGCGGTTGACGCCGTACGCCGGGTTTGTCGAGGCGGAGGCTTGGGGGCCGGGGTCGGAGTGGGCGCTCGACGGCGTGCCGGAGTTGCTGGGGGAGCGCGACAGCTGGGACGGGTTCGAGCCGCTGCCGGAGCATCGGGCGCTGGTGGACGCGGCGCGGCGGTTCCCGGATGTGCGTGTGCCGCGGACTCGGGCGGTGTTCGAGGCGATGGCGGCGGCCGGGATCGAGCAGGTGGTGACCGGCCAGGAGGCGTTCCGGGCGTGGCGGCTGCTGCTGCGTGAGTACGGCGAGCCTGCGCCGGGCCCGACGCCTCCGGACGGACGGCAGATGATGGTGCCGCCGGCGCCCGAGGAGTGGCGGCAGATCCCGTCGTGGCAGTGGCTGCGGGCGGGTGTCGAGGGCCGACGATCGCGGGTTGTCATCACGGCGGCGACGCGGGCGAAGGCGCTGGAGCGGACGCTCGAGCTGAGCGACGCCGGGGAGATCGAGCGGCGGCTGCGGTCACTGCCCGGGGTCGGGGTGTGGACGGCGGCCGAGGTACGGCAGCGGGCTCACGGGGACGCGGACGCGTTCTCGTTCGCGGACTATCACGTGTCGCGGAACGTGTCGTACGCGCTGATCGGCGAGGAACTCGACGACGACGGCTGCGCCGAGCTGATCGAGCCGTACCGCGGCCACCGCTTCCGCGTCCAGCGCCTCCTCGAGCTCGCCGGCATCGGCCACCCGCGCTACGGCCCCCGCAAGGCGCTCCCCACCCACACCCCAGGTGCCACCCACCGCCTCTGAGCGAACCACCCACGACCCACCGACCGCCCGTGGGCGGGATTCGCTCGCGACCCGCCGCCTGTGGGCGGGATTCCCACGCGCGCCCCGCCGGATCCCGCCCGCGACCCGCCATCCGTGGGCGGACTTCTCCTGCGGCCGGTCGCAGGTGGGCGGACGCTCGCCACTCATCAACCCACCGTCCAGCGGTGAGACCACGCCTGGTGGGGCCGATCGGCGGCCGGTTGTGGGCCGTTGGTGAGTGGCGGGCGTCCGCTCATGGGCGAGGCGCGGACCTCCAGGCCATCACAATGGGCGTCGGTGGCTCGCGGTCCCGCTCAGGAGCGGCCCGCAAGGCGGATTGTGATGGCCTGGAGGTCCGCGCCGCAGCTGAGATCGCGTGTCTCGGATGGTGGGATCACAAGACACAATATGGACCCGATTGGGTAATCTCGGGGGAGCTCATCCAGAGGGACTGAGGGAAACGGCCCGTTGAAGTCCCGGCAACCCTCCCCGTCGAGCCCCCGCCCGGGGCGTCTCGCGGTGGAACGGTGCCAAATCCGTCCCGCCGCCGAGATCCGGTGTTCGCGGGGAAGATGAGAGGGGAACCTCACTCATGAGCCTGACCGCCGCCACCCACACGATCCGTGAAGGTGCCTTCGGCAACGGTACGCACCTGAGCTGTCGCGCCTGTGGGGCGAAGTCGCCGCTCGGCCCGTTCTACGCCTGTATGGAGTGCTTCGGTCCGCTCGAGGTCGGATACGAGTACCCGACCATCACCCGTGAGCAGATCGAGGCCGGACCCAAGAACATCTGGCGGTACCAGCCGCTGCTGCCCGTCCCCGTGGACGTGGCCAGCTTCCCGAACACCGAGCCCGGCTACACCCGGCTCGTCGACGCGCAGAACCTGGCCCGCGAACTCGGGCTCAGGAAGCTCTGGGTGAAGGACGACTCCGGCAACCCGACCCACTCCTTCAAGGACCGGGTGGTTGCATCGGCGTTGAGCGCCACCCGCGAGCTCGGCATGAAGGTCTTCGCCTGCCCCTCCACCGGCAACCTGGCCAACGCGGTCGCCGCGGCCGCGGCCCGGGCCGGCATCCGCTCGGTCGTGTTCATCCCGCACGACCTCGAGCGCCCGAAGGTGATCACCACGGCCGTGTACGGCGGGACGCTGGTCGCCGTCGAGGGCAACTACGACGACGTGAACAAGCTGGCCTCCGAGATCGCCGGTGAGGAGGAAGGCTGGGCGTTCGTGAACGTGAACGTCCGCCCGTACTACTCCGAAGGCTCCAAGACCCTCGCCTTCGAGATCGCCGAGCAGCTCGGCTGGCGGATCCCGCAGCAGGTCGTGATCCCGGTCGCGTCCGGCTCGCAGCTGACCAAGATCGACAAGGGCTTCACCGAGCTCGGCAAGCTCGGCCTCGTCGACGCCACCGACTACAAGATCTACGGCGCGCAGGCGACCGGCTGCTCGCCCGTCGCGCAGGCGTTCCGCGACGGCCACGACGTGGTCAAGCCGGTGAAGCCGGACACGATCGCGAAGTCGCTGGCGATCGGCAACCCGGCCGACGGGCCCTATGTCCTGGACGTCGCCCGCCGTACCGGTGGCGCGATCGAGGACGTCAGCGACGACGAGGTCGTCGAGGGCATCCAGTTGCTGGCCCGGACCGAGGGCATCTTCGCCGAGACCGCGGGCGGAGTGACCGTCGCGACGCTGAGGAAGCTGATCGCGACCGGGCAGCTCGACCCCGAGGCCGAGACCGTCATCATCAACTCCGGCGACGGGCTGAAGACGCTCGATGCCGTGGCCGACCGGGTCGGCCCCAAGGTGACCATCCCCGCGTCGTACGACGCCTTCGTGAAGGCAGGCCTGCAGTGAGTGTGAGCGTTCGCGTCCCGACCATCCTGCGGCCCTACACCCAGGGCGTGTCCGAGGTGTCCGCCGAGGGCGCGACCCTGACCGAGGTGCTCGACTCGCTCGACGCGTCGTACCCGGGGATCAAGGGCCGCGTACTGGACGACTCGGGCGAGCTGCGCCGGTTCGTGAACGTGTACGTCGACGACGACGACGTACGCTTCGCCGACGGCCTGCAGACCACGATCAAGGACGGCGGCCAGGTCTCCATCATCCCGGCGGTCGCGGGCGGCTGATTGAGCTGCTCTGATGCGTGCGGTTGTCATCTCGGAGTACGGCGTACTTCCTGAGATTCGTGAGGTTGCGGAGCCTGCGGTTGCGGACGGCTCGGTTGTCCTGAAGGTTGAGGCGACCGGGCTGTGCCGTAGTGACTGGCATGGCTGGATGGGGCATGACTCCGACATCGTGCTGCCGCATGTGCCGGGCCATGAGCTCGCCGGCACGATCGCCGCGGTCGGGGCGGGTGTGAGCGGGTGGGCGGTCGGGGATCGGGTCACGACGCCATTCATCTGCGCGTGCGGTGCATGCGAGCAGTGCCTCGAGGGCAACCAGCAGGTGTGCCCCAACCAGCTGCAGCCTGGGTTCAACTACTGGGGTTCGTTCGCCGAGTACGTCGCTGTGCCGTACGCCGCTGTGAACCTGGTGCGACTGCCCGACGACATGGATTTCGCGACCGCCGCGGGTCTGGGGTGCCGCTTTGCCACGTCGTTCCGCGCCGTCCATCAGGTAGGACAGGTCGTCGCCGGTGAACGCGTGGCCGTCTTCGGATGCGGTGGCGTCGGCCTGTCAGCGGTCATGATCGCGACGGCTCTCGGCGCCGAGGTCATCGCCATCGACACCAACCCCGAAGCGCTGCACTTAGCCCGCGAGTACGGCGCCGCACACACCATCCACGCGTCTGCAGACACCGTTGCGCAGATCCACGACCTGGGCGGTGCTCATGTCACCATCGACGCGCTCGGCTCCAACGACGTCGTCCAGCAAGCCCTGCAAGCTCTCCGCCCACGAGGCCGTCACGTCCAGATCGGCCTCCTGCCCCAAGGCGTGCAGCTGGACGTCGGCCGCCTGATCGGCCAGGAACTCACCTGGCTCGGCAGCCACGGCATGCCCGCCCACGCCTACCCCGAAATGCTCGCCCTAGTTGCCACCGGCAACCTCAACCCCCAGCACCTCATCACCCGCACCATCCCCCTCGAACAAACCCCCGCCGCCCTGGCAGCCCTCACCAACGGCACCCCCGCCGGCGTCACGATCATCACTCCCTAGCCGGTCGCTCTGGACGTCGTCATCGCCCGGATACGACGATCGGTTCCCCGGCCGAGGAGGCGATGGACCTGATGTCTGCAGCGCGATCCGAGCTCACCCACCTCGCAGATGTCCGCTACGCTCGCCCGAACGGCATCGACCTCTGCCTCGACGTACTAGGTCCGGCACCGCTGCCCACCACCCCGCTCCCGACCGTCGTACGAATCGACGGATGCCCGGGTTGGGGACCGGGTGATCGCTCGTCCGCCCTGCTGCCGTTCGCGAATCCCGCCCTCGTGCGAGCAGGCTTCCTGACCGTTGCCATCTCCGTCCGTCACAGCGGGCAGGCGATCTTCCCCGCGCAACTGCACGACGTACAGGCCGCCCTGGACTGGCTGCGCCGCAACCCGCTCGGCCTCCCTATCGATCCTGATCGCATCGGCATCTGGGGACAGTCCGCCGGGGGACACCTCGCAGCCCTCGCCGGCCTCGCGTCAGCTCGCCGTACGGCGGTGGCGAACGTCCACGCAGTAGTGACGGTCAGCGGTCCGAGCGATCTCCTCCGTCCCGGCGGCGCCCTGCGGATCGACCGCCCTTCGCCGGTCACCGCGTTGGTCGGCGGCGACGTGTCCACGCATCGCGAACAGTTGCGCGCGGCAAGTCCGATCGCGCACGTCAGCGCCGGCGCACCGCCCTTCCTGATCATCCACGGCACCGCGGACGAGACGGTTCCGTACGAGCAGGCCGAACGACTTCATCACGCACTGCTCGCAGTCGGCGCGCAGTCGCGTCTCTTGGCGATCGACGGCGGGCGTCACGATCTCCGCGACGACTGGTATGCCGTGGCGGACGAGGCCGCACGCTTCTTTGCGGAACATTTTCGGCAGTAGGTGCAAACTTCTTTCCGCAAAGCCCGGCTGCTACAGGCGGATCAGGTAGACGGTGGGTGGGCGGCCGGTTCGGCCGTGTTGTTGGGTGCCGGTGGGGGCTGCTAGGCCGGCTCGTTCGAGGCGTTTGAGGACTCGGCGGGCGGTGCGGAGCTGGACGGCTAGGTGGTCGGCTACGTCTTGGGTGGTGAGGCCGTCGGGGAGGGTGGCGGTGAGTTCGCGCATCCGGGCGAGGGTCTGGGTGTTGAGGCCGACCCGGCGGGCCAGCAGCGGGAGGCTTTCGGTGCCGCGGGCGCCGGACGGCTGGTCGCCGGAGGGCTCGATGACGATCTCGACGTCGTCGGACATCGAGACGACACCGGCGACGGAGCCGATCGAGGCGGCGCGGCCCACGGCGCGACGGGCGAGCGCCTCGGCTTCGGCCGCCGTACGGCCGACGCCGAAACCGACGTACGCCGTGCTGTGCCGGGCCGCCAGGTGGTCGAGCAGAGGCATCCGGGAGAACTGTTCGGTCGCCTGCTCCAGGAGCCCGCGGGTGGTGACGACGAGGTGCCGGCCGTCGGGGAGGGCGGCGAGGCTGCCGCCGAGCGTGATGAGGTCCGCGGCGAGCGCGTCGTCCGGTTCGGGCAGGTCGATGACGCCGAGCGCGACCTGGGCGTCGCCGACGTGCTGGCCGGTCGTGGTGAGGATCAGGGCCTGCAGGGTGGAGCGGATCGAGTACCGCGACGGCGCGAGCCGGACCGACGGCATCTCGTTCTCGATCAGGTGGAACGCCGAACCCAGGCAGCTGATCGCGACCTTCGTGTCGTGCTTCTCGCGGGCCGTGCGGTGGAACGCGACGATGTCGTCCGAGGTCAGGCCCGGCCGGTACGGCAGCACCTGGATCTGGTCCGTCGGCAGCTTCGCCTCGATCAGGGTCTCCAGCACCTCGGACCGCCGCAGCGTGTCGATCGAGAACTGGGTGACGTTGTGCCCGAGGCGCAGGAGTTCGACGAGGGCGCGCAGCAGGGTCGCCCCGTCGTACGAGACGTACATCGCCGGCCGGTCGATCACCCCGGCCTCGGTGGCGATCGTGTACGGGACGACGCCGGTGAACAGGAAGGCGTCCACGTCCGAGTGCGACTGCTCGACGAGTTCGACGGCTTCGGTCTCGTGCCGGTACGCCAGCGGCACGAGCACGGTCCCGCTCGGGGCGCCGACCACCGTCACCCGCTGGACCAGGTCCTCGGGACCGACCACGCCGACCGCAAGCGCCATCAGTCGACCCCGCCGACAGCTGAGCAGATCCTCACGCAGTCCTCCGACGACTTCTGGTCTGGCCCTCAAGTCGCAGAATAGCGCAGCGGGCTCCGAGATCTTGACGTTCAGGCCTTGCTCTCCTAGTTTCGGTCAAGACCACAACTACCGCCACCCCCTGAGGCGGATCCAGGGAGCGTCGGTGTGGTGGAGCGAAGGAGGGAGCGCGCCACCTCACTGCACTTTTACCGATGCAGTTCCTCAAGGCAGCGGATGACCAGTTCGCGCTCGCCCGGCGGCAGATCCGGCCCGTACGGATCGTGCGCGGCCGTGGCCGCTATCAGGCCTTCCCACTCGGCCGCCCAGAGCATCCGCTGGACGTAGCCCTCGATCGGCGCGTAGAACGTCGCCGCCGCGAACCGGTCCAGCCGCTCTGACGCGGTCAGGAATTCCGAGTGGTCGCCGGCCGTCCAGGCTCGCAGTACGGCGGCCGACAACTCGACCTGCGCCGACGCGATCCCGACGAGCGCCGTGTCCGCGCCCCACATGAACGACGGCCCGTACATCCGGTCCTCGCCGGTGATCAGCAGCTTTCCGCTGTCGCGCCCGGCCCAGATCGCGTCCTGGCACCCGATCGCACGGTCCAGCGTCGCCGTCTTCACGCCGAGCATCGCGTCCAGCGCGAGCAAGTCGCGGATCAACGAGGGTGGATACGGGTACCCACCGGCCTCGCCGTGCAGGTAGAAGCCGACCAGCGGCAGCCCGCTCTCGGCCGCCACCCGCTCGTGCAACGCGACCGCCTGCGCGTGCCCGTCCGGCAGTTCGCCTAGCGCTGCCAGCGGATAGACCATGACCGCATCAGCCCCACCGGCCGCAGCGGCCCGCGCCATCTCCACGGTCGCGTCCGCGGCCTCCTCCAGCGTCCGCGCCGCGGAAGACTTCGGTACGCCGACACCCGCGACGATCGGTACGTCGGTAGCGGACCGCCACGTCTCGAGCACCTTCACGCGATCGCCCGGTGACAGGTAGAGCCCCCGCCCGGTGTGCGCCCACACCGCGACGCCGCCGACAGTGTGCTTCGTGAGCGAGACGGCGTACGCGGACAAGGCGTCGTACGCGACGATGCCGTCGGAGTCCATCGGGGTGACGACCGCGGGGAGCAGTGTGCCGCGGAGTCTTTCGACCAGTGGATGCATACGATGACCTCTCAGACGTCGTGCCCGAGACCGGGGCGCTTCGGTACGTCGATCCAGCCGTCGCAATCGGCGAACACGGTCGGGGCCAGCGGGTCCTCGTCGACCATCAACGGCCCCACCAGGTCCGCCGCGACGGTCGCTCCGGGTACGGCGGCGGCCAGGTGTACGGCGGCCAGCGTCGCGACACCCAGCTCTGGCATCGACCCTACCTTCACCGCGAGCCCCGCGGCCTCGGCCACGGCGGCGATCTGCAGCGCGCGGTGGAGCCCGCCGACCTTGAGGATCTTGATGTTCAGTACGTCGGCCGCACCGCGCCGTGCGATCTCCAGGGCGTCGTGCAGCGAGTGCATGCTCTCGTCGACCATCACGCGGACGTCGAGGCGGTCCCGCAGCCGGACGAGCCCGGTCAGGTCCCAGCGCGGAAGGGGCTGCTCGAGGAGGGTGAGGCCCGCCGCGCTCATCTTGGCGAGGTACGGGAGGGCTGTGGTGGCGTCGTACCCCTCGTTGGCGTCCAGGCACAGCTCCGCGTCGGCGGGGATCGCGGCGCGGACCGCCCGGATCAGTTCGAGGTCCTTCGCCGGGTCGTGACCGCCCTTGACCTTCAGGTGCATGAACCCGCGGTCGGCGTACTCCGCGGCCTCGGCGGCCATCTCGTCGAGGGTCCCGAGGCCGACCACCCACGTGGTCTGCACGCGGTCTCGGACGCTGCCGCCGAGCAGGGCGTGGACGGGCCAGCCGCTGATCCGCCCGGCGAGGTCGAACAGGGCGATGTCGAGGCCGGCCTTGGCGACCTGCTGGCCGCGCAGTACGCCGTCCATGGTGACGTGAGCGCCCGCGCGGTCGAGCGGGTCGCGGCCGATCAGGGCCGGCGCGAGGTGCTCCTCGATCGCCGCCTGGACGCCCGCCAGCGTCTCGCCGGTGTACGCCGTCATCGGCGAGGTCTCGCCGATCCCGACGTCGCCGTCGGCCGTGTGCACCTCGACGACCAGGCTGATCAACTCGTTGCTCACACCGCTGCTGATCTGGAACGGCCGGCGGTACGGCGCGCTCACCACGCGGGTCTTGATCGCACTGATCGGCGCGGCCCCGAAGGCCTCCGATCCCCCACCCGGCAACCCGGCCGGTTCTGCTGCAAGACTCATAACCGGCTCCTAGGGTCGCAATCTGGGCGGAAAGCATTTACGGTCAAGACCGTAAATACCCTGAGCGCTCCCTGTCAACGGAAGGTGGCACCCCGATGCGGCTGGGTCTCTATCTGAACCTCTACGGCACCCCGGACGAGCGGCCCCAACTGGCCGACGCCGTCGAGCAGGCGCGGCTGGCCGAGCAGGCCGGATTCGAGTGGGTCGTGCTGGGCGAGCGGCACCTGCACCGGCCCGGGTACCACGAGATCCTGACGTCGATGACCTGGCTGGCCGCGCACACGTCGCGGATCGGGATCGCGACAGCCGGGATCGTGGCGCCGCTGTACGACCCCGTCGTACTCGCCGAGACGCTCGCGCACATCGACGTACTGTCGGGTGGGCGGCTGACAGCGGGGTTCGTGCTCGGGTACCGGCCGGAGGAGTTCGCGCTGTACGGCGTGACGCAGGCGGAGCGGGTCGCACGGTTCGAGGAAGGGCTGGAGATCCTCACCCGGTTGTGGACGTCCGAGGAGGTCACGTACGACGGCAAATTCACGTCCATCCAGGAGGCGTACCTGTCGCCCCGCCCGGTACAGACGCCGCGGCCGCGGTTGTGGAACGGCGGACGGGTGTCGGCGGTGCTGGAGCGTACGGCGCGGATGTGCGACGGGTGGACGACGTCGTTCAACGAACACGACGCAGACCTGCCGGCGAAGATCGCCGAGTATCTGTCGTACCCCCAAGGCGCCGGATCGCTTGGCCAGGAGGTCATCCTCTGCCGCGAGGGCTACTGCGCCCCCACGACCCAGGACGCGCGGCAGGCACTGGAGGAGCCGCTACGCGACCTGTACGACGCCTACACCGGCTGGAAGCGTACGTCGACGGACGCCGCCCGCTACACCCAAGGCTGGGACGAGATCGCCGACCGCAGCGTCATAGGCTCCCCAGCCCAATGCGCCGACCGCCTCGCCCACTACGAGGAGATGGGCGCCGACGGCATCATCCTCCGCATCCAACCCCCCGGCATGCCCCAATCCGAAGCCCTCAAGGCGATCGAGGCGTTCGGCAACCTGTAGAAGACCCCCGCGTGCTACGCAGCCAGTCCTCGTCGCTGCGCTCCTCGTCCCGGCCGCTACGCGCGCTCCCATCCGCCCCCGGCTGAGCGCCGGACTTCTAGCTGCCGGCTAACGCCGGCGAATTGCGGGCTGCCGCCCGCGAGTAACTGCCTGACGGGATGTGGTTATCCGGGACGTGACGTGGTGACAGGGGGACCGCGGTCTACGCGGCGACCCCGAATCTCGCCCTGGGGTAACTGGGAACACCTGCCGGGGACCGGGAACAGGCTATTGCCTATGCCCAGTCCCAGGGAGGTGTTGCAAGTGTGTTCGGCGACGCCGTTCGCGTACGTGCGGTGACTGCCTCACATGCCGCGCCGCATAGATGGGGTCGCTGTCGTAGCGCGCGTGCGGGTGGTCGCCGCGGCGCTAGCCCGCAACTCGCCGGCGCCTGCGGAGCACGCGTGGGCTGTTCAGGCCTTCAGCCCCGACATGGCGATGGAGTCGGTCAGGTAGCGCTGGAGGAGGCCGAAGACGAGGAGGCTGGGGACCACCGTGATGGTGGCGCCGGCCATGAGTTGGTTGATGGGGACGGCTTGGCCTTGGAGGGTGGCCAGGCCGACGGTGAGGGTCTGCATCTTGCCGGACTGGCCGATGACGAGCGGCCACAGGAAGTCGTTCCAGTGCCAGAGGAAGACGAAGATGCCCAGTGTCGCCAGCACCGGGCGGACCAGGGGCAGGACGATCATCGTGAAGATCCGCCACTCGGGCGCACCGTCGATCTCGGCGGCCTCGAACAGCTCGTCGGGCAGTTGCATGATGAACTGGCGCATCAGGAACACCGCCTGCGAGTTCGCCAGCGTCGGCACGATCAGGCCCCAGTAGCTGTCCACCCAGTCCAGCTTCGCGACCAGGATGTACGACGGGATCAGCGTCGCCTGGAACGGGACCATCAGCGTGGCCAGGAACGCCCAGAACATGATCTCCCGGCCGGGGAACTTCTTCTTCGCGAACGCGTACCCGGCCATCGACGCGAACAGCAGCACGCACGCCACGGACACCAGCGAGTAGAGCAGCGAGTTCACCGTCCACCGCGGGATGTCCGAGCTGGACAGCACCTTCGAGAAGTTCTCCAGCGTGAAGTTCGCCGGGTTCAGCGCGTCCGGGAACGTCCGCCCGCTCGGCGGCGCGAACGCGACCAGCACCATCGCCGCGAACGGCACGATCGTCACGATCGCCGTCAGCGCCAGCAAGGTCGGCAACGTCAGCCGGCCCCCCGTACGCCGTCCTGCCGTCGGTGCCTCCACTACCGGCCGGACCGGCGGGCGGTCGAGTACCTGAGCCATCTAGTCGTCCCTCCCGACGAGCCGGCGCTGTACGAGCGAGACGATCAGCACGATCAGGAACAGCACCAGACCGATCGCGCTGGCGTAACCGAAGTCGAAGTACTTGAAACCGCTGTCGTACAGGAAGTACACGAGCGAGTAGCTGGACCGCACCGGTCCGCCGCCGGTCATCACGTACATCGCGTCGAAGACCTGGAAGGCGCCGATGGTCTCGATCACCAGCACGAAGAACAGCACCGGCCGCAGCTGCGGCAGCGTCACGTACCGGAACCGCTGCCAGGTACTCGCCCCGTCGATCATGGCGGCCTCGAGGTACGACTTCGGCACCGCCTGCAGACCCGCGAGCAGGATCAGCATCGAGTACCCGAAACCCTTCCACGCCGACGTGACCGCGATCGACGGCAGCACGGTGCCTGACTGGCTGAGGAAGTCGATCGGACCGATGCTCACCAGCCCGAGTACGGCGTTCAGCAGCCCGTCCTGCGCGTCGTAGATCCACTTCCAGATCACCGCGGCCAGCACGATGCTGGTCACGTACGGCAGGAAGAACACGCCGCGGAAGAAGCCGCGCTTCCACACCACCTGGTGGAGCAGTACGGCGGTTCCGAGCGACAGCAGGACTGTCAGCGGGACGAAGATCACCGTGTAGGTGATCGTCACCAGCAGCGCCTCGTGGAACACCTTGTCCGACAACAGCCGCGTGTAGTTGTCGAGCGCGATGAAGTCCCACTTGCCGCTGATCCGGTAGTCGGTCAGCGAGAGGAAGAAGGCCCCGATCGCGGGCAGGAACCGGAACAGCAGGAACAGCACCAGCATGGGGGCGACGAACAGCAGACCCACCCAGGGTCTGCGCCGCGGCCCACCTCGACGACGGCCGGCCGCGGGTCCCGCCCGACCCGCGACCGTGTCGGTTGTGTCGGTCAACGCTGCCTCGAGAGCAGGTCGTTGGCCTGCTTGGCGGCGTCGTCCAGCGCCTGCTGCGGCTGCTTCTTGCCGGTCAGCACGGCCTGGATCTCGGTGCTCAGGAACGACATGATCTGCCGCGCCGCCGGGTTCGGCTCACCTGGTACGGCGTACTGCAGCGCGTCGTGGAACTTCGCCGCCATCGGGTCGGTCGACTCGGACTTGGCGTCGTTGCGCGGCGAGTAGAACCCGGACGCCTTGCTGAGCGCGTCCAGTTGCGCCGGCTGCATCATGAAGGACAGGAACTTCTTGGCCCCATCGGTGTTCTCCGAGGCCGCGTTCACGACCAGACCCCCCGGCAGGCCGAAGCCGACCTGCTTCTTGCCGGTCAGCGGTGTACCGATCTCGACGTTCGCCGCGCCCCACGTCTTCGCCACCGTTGCGGCGTCGGCCGGCACGCTGGTCATCGCCATCGCGACCTGCCCCTTGCCGAACGGCGAGTCGGCGACGACGTTGCCCGCGGTGAGCGCGGTCTTCGGGATCGCGCCCTCGTCCCACAGGCTCTTCAGGAAGGTCAGCGCCTCCAGGCCGGGGGCCTGGTTGAAGCTGACGCTCTTGCCGTCGTCGGCGAACACCTTCCCGCCGGCCTGCCACAGCAGCGGGTAGAAGTTCAGGTTCAGCGTCGCCTCCGGCGAGGCCGAGTAGTCCAGCGTGGAGAACCCGGCCGCCTTGAGCTTCGGCGCGGCCGCCTTGATCTCGTCCCAGGTCTCCGGCGGCTTGCTGATCCCGGCCTTGGTCAGGACGGTCTTGTTGTACATCGTCGTCGTGACCGTGTGGTAGATCGGGGCGCCGTACACCTTGCCCTCGACGGTCAGGCCGGGGATCGCGGCCGGCAGGAACTTGTCCTTCTCCGGGGTGACCACGTCGTCGACCGGCTCCAGCGAGCCGCTCTTCACGTACTGCGGGATCTGGTCCGGGATCATCAGCAGGACGTCCGGACCCTTCCCGCCGGAGAATGCGGCCGCGACCTTCTCCTCCCGGCCCTTCCACGGCTGGTTCTCCAGCTTCAGGTCGATGCCGGAGTTGGCCGCCTCGAAGTCGGTCTCGACCTTCTTCCAGTAGGCGTCGCTGGCCGCCTGGTCGGCGATCACCGGGTACATCCAGAGCGTGACGCTCTTCTTGCCGGCGGAGCCGCCGTCGTCGCCTCCGCCGCACGAGCTGAGCGCAGCGGCGAGAACGAGCGCGGTAAGTGGTGCCGCGATGCGGCGGACGGTCGATTTCATCGCACCCCCAGGGTGTCCGGAAGTCAGGGCCGGAAAGTGTAGAACCGAATAACGGTCAGGACCGAAAGTAGCTGGGGTGAATTTCGGCTGTCAACGGCTGATATCAATCCGGAACAGCTCGGAGCCGCTCGTCATCAGCAGTTGGTGATCCCCGCGGACGCCGAGCCGCCGGTGGGCGTGCGCGACGAACAGCGTCGGGACGGCCTTCGCCCCCGGCGCGATCCGGTAGATCTTGTTCAGGTCGATGCTCACGTAAACGGCCTCCGGCGTGGCCACGATGTCGCCGCTGGAGGTCGTTGTCCCGAGCGTGAAGGACTTCTTCAGCTTGCCGGTGTCCGGCGCCACCGCGAACACGGTCTTCCCGGCCACGCCCCACAGCAGGCCGTCCGGCCCCATCGTGACCGAGGACACCGTTGCGGCCTTCGGCACCGGCACGGTCTCCCAGAGTTTCTTCTTCTTGGCCACGTCCCACGCGAACACTGTGCCCGCTTCCCGGGTCGGCGGCGTGGTGGCCAGGCCGCCGACGATCGACGTACCGCCGTACACGATCCCGCAGTGCGAGGTGAGGCCGAAGACAGACTCGTCCTGGACGACGTTGCGGTACTTCTCCGCGGTGTTCGTCGCCGGGTCGTAGATCACCAGCGCGCCGCCGAGCCGGTCGCCGTCCGGGACGGTGCCGACCGCGATCTTGCCGTTCACCTCGGTCAGCGCGCGGGCGCGGGTCTGCAGGAGATCGGGCTTCAGGTTGAGCAGCTGCTTCGGGTTGTCCGGCGTACCGGGCGGTCCGGGGGAGTACTCCGGGCTGCTCCAGGGCTTCGTGGTGTCGTAGGAGTAGAGGCGGGCCTCCGGATAGGCGCCGATCCAGACGGTGCCGTCCGAGCCCTCCATCAGGGCCTCGACCTGGGAGAACCGGTTGAACTTCGCCGCACCCGTGGTCGGGTTGACCACGGACACGCCGCCGTTCAGGAAGCCGCCGGCGTAGATGTTGTCCTTGCCGCCCGCGACGGACAGGATCTCGATCGGCTCCCGCCGGACCTTGGTGGTGAAGATCTCGGACTTGCCGGTCTGCGGGTTGTACCGGAACTCCTCGCCGCGCCACAGGGTGCCGACGACGCTGGTGCCCGGGTAGTCGGGGAGGTTCAGGTCGGCGTACCCGATCGAGCGGGCGTTCTGGATCCGGCCGGTGAACATCAGGCCGGTGCCGGTCAGGGTCTTGGTGGCCGGGTCGTACTTCTTCAGTTCGCTGCTCTGGATCAGGTACAGCGAGCCGTCCGCGCCGATCGGGGAGATGTCCAGGCCGTGCGCGTTCGGGATCTCGTCGACCCAGGTGCGACTGGCGATGTCCCAGACGTACAGCGGGCCGGGGAACGCGGTGCTGATCCGCACATAGACGCGGCCGCCGCGGGCGTTCAGGTCGTAGACGACCTTGTCGGACGGGTCGCCGAGACCGGGTGGCGACGGCAGTTCGGTGATCGCTCCGCTGGTGGCGTCGATCTCCATGATGTGCGCGTCGGGCATCGTGCCGGCGTACACCTTGCCGCCCGCGTAGTCGATGCTCTTGACGTACGTCTGGCCCGCGAGGACGGTGCCGTAGTCGCGGATCGCGCCGGTCTGGTCGTCGTACCGGAACACCTTGCCGTTCGGGAACGTGCCGCCGTACACGTTGCCCTGGTCGTCGGTGGTGATCCGCCAGATGAAGGACTCGGACGCGATCGGCCGGCCGAGGTCCTCGACGCTGCCGCCCGGCCGCAGCCGGTACAGGTGGCCGTTGTTGTACGTGCCGACGTAGATCGTGCCGTTTGGCGTCGCGGCGACCGCGTAGCTGCCGTCCGCGCCGGGCAGCGCCGCGGAGAGCAGGCTGTCGCCGGTGGCCGGGTCGATGGCGTTCAGGTACGCCGGACTTCCGGTGGACACGTTCCAGATCGCGGTCTTGCCGTTCGGGCCGGGCGCGACGGTGCCGCCGATGAGCAGTACGTCGGACAGCGGCGTACCGAGTGAGGTGACTGTGCCGACCGGTGGTTGCTGACCGGCCTGCGCCGGGCTGGTCAGGGTTGTGCCGAGCAGAGCGACGAGAGCCATTGCGAGAAGGGAGCGGACTGATCGCATGCGAATTGCCTCCGGGGTGCCGTATTTACGGTCCTGTCCGAAAGTGAAGCTCTCGCGGCGTGGCCAAGTCAACGGCTCGGCACAATTTGCAGCTACTGGCAGCAACGGGTCCGGTTACGGCCAGACCCTAAAGCGGTGGCAGCGCGTCGAGCAGCTTCTGCAGCTTCTCGCGAGTGCGCGCGAAGTAGCTGTTCTCGCGGTGCAGCGCACGGTGGAACGCGGCGAGTTCGGCCGCCGAGATGGTGTTCGAGAACGTGCTGATCTCGGTCAGGTCGAGCCGCCGGTTGAACAGGTGCACGGTGTCCCGCCAGCGGTGCATCAGGCCGACGAGCTCTGCGTCGCGGTGCAGGCCGAGCGCGCCGGACACCAGTGCGAGATCGACCGCGGACACCACCAGCCGCGGGTACACCTGCCGGGTGGTCGGCGCGTCGGGCGAGAACCGCTCGTCGTTCAGCAGCCTGGTGTTCTCGTGCAGCTCGTTCGCGACGGCCCGCAGGACCTCGGTACGGCGTTCCGCCTCGGCCGTCAGCCGCTCGACGAAGATGCCGGTCAGCCCGGCGACCAGCGTGAGTGAGTTGACCGCCGGCTCCCAGCGCGAGCCCTGCGGCCAGAAGAACCACAGGACGCCGAGAACGAAGGCCAGTGCGAGCAGACCGTACGTCACCGCACTGACGACGGTCCGCCTCATGTGGACCAGATGTCGTCGGCGAGGCTGCGTGCCGTCTCGCCGGCCCCTTCCGGTGCGAGCAGCAGCAGTTCCAGGCCGAACGGGTTCGGGCGGCGGGCGTATCGGAACTGGGACTGGATCGCCTCGACCGGCGTCAGCTGACAGGCCTCGGTCAGCCGCTTCAGCCGGGTCGTGGAGTACTTGCGGGTGGTGTAGAGCCGGATCGTGTCGCCGATCGGCAGCACCGCCTCGGTGTGGTCCGGCAGCTCCATCCGGATCTCTTCGCCGGTGTCGTTCTGCCAGAAGATCTTCACCAGCAGCGCGTCCTCGTCCTCGACCTCGCCGACGAACTTGACCTGGTCGTTGTTGATCTTGAGGTCGGTGTTGTACCGCAGGGTGCTGGTGACGAACTCCGCGAACGCGCGGGTCTGGTGGTACTCGTCCGCGGCCGCGTCGGCGGACTCCTGGTCGAGTCGCGTCGTACTGGCCACCTCGAGCAGCAGCCGGTCCTGCGGCCGCAGCACCCGGGTGAGCGTGTCGAGCAGCTCCTCGTCGCTCTCGAAGTTGGCCAGCGTGTTGCCGGTCAGCGCGAACAGGATCGGCTCGTCGTCGACCAGCCGGGCCAGCATCTGCCCGAGCTCCTCCATGTTGTCGGCGATCGAGAAGTCGAGCTGCACCGGAAGCACCTGGGAGACCGGGAAGCGGGCGCCGCGGACCGGCTCCAGGGTGCCCATCCGGAGCATCTCCGAGCTCATGTCCACCGGGATGTAGTACATGTCGGGGTTGTGCCGGCGCATGTCGCTGAGGATCGTCCGGTCCTTGACGCCGGTGCCGACCCCGAGGCTGACCAGGTGGAAGCCGCCGTTCTCGACGTGCGGGCGGAGCTTGCGCCAGTGCCGCAGGAACGACTCCGCGCCGGCCTTCATGACCAGGTAGAACGGGTCGTTGGTGGCGTTCGCCCAGGCGATCGTCGGGCCGATTCCCCAATAGGAGAAGCCCGACGTGATCTGCTTGCCGTCACCGGACGTCGAGAACGGTCCGCGCAGGTCGCTGGTCAGGGTCGCGAGCTTGTCCGTCTGGTCCTCGCCGACCAGCACCAGCGACCACGCGAAGTCGTCGTCGGCCAGCGCATGCTCGAGCTTCCGGATCACGGGTACCGGCTCTGCCACGTCTCACCCCTCACATGATGAGAGGTCAGGTTATCGGTTACCGCCGGCTACTGCCGGTCAGACAGGGGTGACCGCGTCGGCCTCGCGGCCCTTGGGTCCGTCGACGATCTGGAACTCGACGTGCTGGCCGTCCTCGAGCGTCTTGTACCCGTCGGAGACGATCTTGCTCCAGTGCACGAACACGTCGTCCTGCCCGTCGACGGCCAGAAAACCGTAGCCCTTGTCGGCGTTGAACCACTTCACGGTGCCGCGCACCATCGAGACTCCTTGACTACGGGATCCGCTGCACCCGGATCCCTCCGGTACTTCGCGGTCCACAAGCCTAGCCCAGTCCATCGGTCGAGCGGCGCACTGTCCGCGGCACTGTGAACGCGGCGGCGAGCCCGGTCACGGCGACCGAGATACCGAGCCCGAAGGCCATCCGGTACCCGGTCATCGGCGCGGCCGACGCGATCACCGGCCCGGACAGCGCGAGCCCGAGCGAGGCCCCGAGTTGCGCGGACGAGTTGAGGACGCCGGCGGCGACACCACGGTCGGTTTCCCGCACGTACGCCGTACCCGCGGTGGTGGACGCGACGGACGCCACGCCGAGGCTCACGCCCATGACCCCGAAGCCGCTGATCAGCAGAGTCAGCGGCAGTCCTTCCGCGGGCAGCGGCAGCAGTACGGCGACACCCACAGCAACACCCGCGAATCCGGTCAACAGCGCGCGCCGTACGCCGAGCGCGCGGACTGCGGGCGGGCCGAGCAGGGAGCCACCGATCACCGCGACGTTGAAGACCGGGAAGATGAGCCCGGCCAGTGCCGGCGGCAGACGCAATGTGTCCTGCACGTACAGCGCGGCGGTCAGCATCGCCGGGCTGGTCGAGGCGGTCAACGCGGCGGCGGTGAGGTTGCCGCCGAGAACGCCGTGGGTTCGCAGCAGCGAGGGCGGGAGCAGGGGCTGCCGCGAGGTTCGCTCGATGCGCATGAAGCCGATCATCAGCAGGGCAGCTGTTGTCAGCGCCGCCCAACCGGGCCACGCGGAGAAATCCCGCGCGATCTCCGACAGGCCGACGGCCGCCAGCACGATGCCGGCCGTGACGCAGCAGGCGCCCGGGAGATCGAGGGTGACGACGCGAGTCCGGCTCCCGCGGCCTGGGAGGCTGCGGATGCTCCAGAGCAAGGCGATGAAGCCGATCGGCACGTTGACGGCGAACACCCAGCGCCAGCCTGCGACCTGGGTGATCAGGCCGCCGAGGAACCAGCCGCTCGCCCCACCCCCGGCGCCCGCTGCCGTCCACCATCCCAGCGCTCGCCGCGCCGCTTCGGGAGGCAGGGCGTCCGACAACGCGGCCAGCGCCGCGGGAGACAGGAGTGCCGCACCGGCGCCCTGGGCGAGGCGGGCACCGATCAGAACCGCCGGGGACCAGGCGAGAGCGCAGGCGAGCGAGGCGGCAGAGAACACGACGAGCCCGATCCGGAAGATTCGCCGTGCACCGCCGAGGTCGGCGGTCCGGCCACCGAGCACGAGCAGTCCGGCCAGCACGACCGTGTACGCCATGAACACCCAGGGGAGCGTGGCCGCGGCGAAACCCAGGTCCGCACCGATCGCCGGCAGCGCGGTGGTGACGATGGTCGCGTCCAGCACGACGACGAACTGGGCCACGCAGACGACTGCCCAGCCGGCCGAACGGGTCGAGATGTTTCCGGTCAAACCGCTCATGATGGAAACAGTGCCCGCGTCGGCGGATGGCAAACTGGTAAAATGCATTTTGATGGAAACAGTTGAGCTCCCACCAGGCATCCGCGAGCTGCCCGTGGTCGCGGGTGATCTCGCGCTGGACTTCGCCAACACGGTCGACGATCCCGCCGGCCCGTTGCGGCACGACCACATCGCGGACTACCGCTCGCTGCTGCACTGGTCGCTGCGAGTGGGCATGCTGACCGGGGCCGACGCGGATCGCCTGCTGCTCCGTACTGCGCCACGCCGAGCGGCGGTCGTGATCCGCCGGGCGCATCAGTTGCGGGATGCGATCAACCTGGCGGCGGGCTCGATCGCCGACGGCCACGAGCTGGAGGGATGGACCGAGCTGCGCCCCTTCGTCCGTGCGGCGGTCGACCACGCCGACCTGGTGGACCGCCGCCCGGTCTGGCCGAAGGAGGAGCTGGAGGCGCCGCTGTGGCCGGTGGCACTCGCCGCCTACGAGCTGCTCACCGGCCCTCACGCGACCCGTATCAAACGCTGCGCGGGCTGCCCCTGGGTGTTTCTGGACCAGTCCAAGAACAACAGCCGCCGCTGGTGCTCGATGGAGATCTGCGGCGTCAACCAGAAGATGCGCCGCTACGTCACGCGGCGTGCTGCTCGCCGCGTCCAGCCCTGAGCCGCACAACCGAGGCTGAGCGCTGCACCCACCAACCCGGCGCTGACCCAGAGCGGGCCGTGGAAGGTGCCGGTTCCGATCGCGAGGCCGCCCAGTAGCGGTCCGGCGGCGGCGCCGACGTTCAGGGCGGCGGTGGCCAGTCCGCCGGTCAGGACCGGCGACTCGGTGCCGGCGTACAGGGCGTACGAGATCAGTGTCGAGCCGACCGCGAAGGACAGCGCGCCTTGGACAAGGAGCAGGGCGACGGCCGGTACGACGTACGCCGTGGTGAGGGCGAAGGCGCACCACCCGAGCAGCAAGATGCCGCCGGCAACGAGTACGAGCCGGTCGTCGCGACGGTCGGCGTACCGGCCGGCGACGGTGACGCCCGCGAACGAGCCGAGCCCGAACAGCGCGAGCATCACCGGCACCCATCCCGCCCCGAGCCCGGTGACCTCCGTGAGTATCGGCGACAGGTAGGTGAACGAGCAGAACGTCGCGCCGTTCACGAGGGCACCGAGGAGCAGCAGTACGGCGAGCCGCGGTGTCACGCTGAACCGCCCGACGGTCGCCGGGCCGGTCGCACGGTTCGGGACCGAGCGCAGAATCCCGAGTAACGCCGGCAGCGAGATGATCGCGACCGCCCAGAACGCGGACCGCCAGCCGAGGTAGCGGCCGAGCACGGCACCCGCCGGTACGCCGACGATGCACGCGAGCGTCGTACCGCCGAGAAGGACGGACGTCGCGCGGCCCTTCGCGTCCGGCCGGACCATTGTGGTGGCCGTGGCGAGTGCCATGGCGAGGAAGCCTGCGTTCGCGAGGGCCGCGAGGATCCGGGTGGCCAGCAGAACCGTGAAGTCGCTGGTCAGCGCCCCGACAACGTGGACGGCGAGGAACACCGTCAACGTCACGAGCAACGTCCGGCGGCGCGGCCAGCGGGCGCCGAGTACGGCGACGGCCGGGGCGCCGACGATCATCCCGAGCGCGAACCCGGAGGTCAGCCAGCCGATGGTGGGGATCGAGACACCCAGATCCCGGGCGATGTCCGGGCCGAGCCCGGAGAGCATGAATTCAGAAGTCGCCTGGGCGAAAACGGCCAGGCCAAGGAGGTACAGCACGAAAGGCATGGAAATGCTCCGCAACCATGAGAAGACGGGTATGAGTCGTCTCCGGCGGTTCCGGCGCATGCGCACGGGAACGGCCGGTGGCTACGCTCTGTCCGCCTCCGGGCTGCTCACACCCCAAGCCTAGAAAACCGGCGTACCCACCGTCCACCTCGTTAGGCGCGGCGGGAGGCGGCGAGGCCGAGGAGGCCTGCGGTGACCAGGAGGAGGGCGCTGGTCACGCCGAGGTCGTCGGTCTGCAGTACGCCGTTGTCGGTCAGCATCCAGATCGTGGCGGCGCCGGTCAGGACCGTGCCGGCCACCACGCCGGGCACGTCCGGCCTGGTCTTTCGCTGCTGGCTCATCCGCGCTCCACCTTGATACTGCCCAGCCTGAGGTCCAGGTCCAGGGTGACCTGCTGCGGGCCGGCCTTGCCGTCCGTGCCGAGGTCGTTCAGCTTCAGTTCGGCATTATGGCCGTCCTGGTGCTGGTTGAGGAAGGCAACGTCTCCCATCTCGGTCGACACCGCGCCCTGCACGTCCACGTCCTGCGGGAGCCGCACGACCACCTCGCCGAGGCCGCCGTGGACCTGGACCTTGGCGCCCGGGCCGAACTTCGCCTGGGTCAGGTCGAGGTGCACCGACCCGGCGTCGAACTCGTAGCTCGTCCCGGTCGCGGTGATGGTCTGGGTGGACGGCGCGACGTAGTTGGTGTCCGCGAAGTTGCGCGGCACACCGGGGAACACCGTGCTCGCGATGGCTCCGACGGCCAGCAGGATGCCGAGCGGCAGCAGGGCCAGCGTGCGCCCGACGAACCCGCCGAGCAGCATGCCGCCGCCGAGTGTCGCCAGGCCGATGATCAGCATGGTCGCCGTCGGGGCGCCCGCCAGCGCGGCGATGCCGATCGCGAGGCCGGTCAGCACGACGATGATCGACTTGATCCCGCGCACGCCCTTGGCAGGCGGTCCGGCGGGGGTGCTCGCGACCGGCGTGGTGCCGGCGGGCTCGTCGATGTACAGGCCGAGGGGGTCGTCCTCGGTCCACACAGGCTGGACCGGTTCGACGGTGCGGTCCTGGGGTCGCTGTGTGGCCGAGGACGACGGACCCGCCGGGGGAGCTGACGGGTCGGTCCGAGGAGGCGTGTACGCCGTGGTCTGCTGCGGACCGGCGTACGCCGAAGTAGTCGGCGGCACCGTGTCCTGTGGGCGCCGACCCTGATTGCAGTTGCCCTTGCGCTGCTTCGCGATCAGCCAGATGACACCCACCACGATCAGCGGGCCGGGGACGAAGCGGCCGAAGTTGAACGACGACATCATCGCGATCGCGAAGAACACGCAGGCGCCGATGACCACCGGCCAGAACCACGGGTGGTCGCTCCGGACCCGGTCGCCGAGCACGCCCTGCGCGGCGGAGCGGTCACTGCCCTCGTCGGGCATCAGGACCCAGGCGGCGATGTAGAAGATCACGCCCGGACCGCTGATGATCAGCACGGCCATCACCACGCGGACCAGCACCGGGTCGATGTTCAGCGCGCGGCCGATACCGCCGCAGACACCCGCGACCCAGCGGTCCGACCTGCTGCGCCGCCAGCTCTGGGGGTTCTGCAGGCGGTTGCGGTCGAACCCGGCGGGTCCACTCTGGTTCTGCTCCATGCCATCGATACTGGCGCGAATTCACCCCGGATCACATCGGGGATGCCCCCTGAGGACCCCCGGAGTCGCTCGCCGTCCGGACGACACAGTCGGGGTTCTCCCCGAGCCGACCCTGACTTCATCGGAGAGGCGTGTGAGGAGGCGGCCCGGGACAAGCCTGCTGGTGTCGGACCGGTCCGCATGTGACGATCGTTGTGATGAGCCAGCCAGCAGCCGCGCCGCCGGGCGGGTCCTCCGCGAACGGAGCCCCACCCGAGCCGCCGCCTGGGCAGAACCAGGATCAGTGGCGCTTCAAGGGCTGGGGACCGCAGGGCCCGGGGCAGTACCAAGGCCCGTACGCCGCCTACGCCGCGCGGATGGGCAACCAGGCCGGCCCGAGTGGTCCGCCGTACTCGTCCACGCCGCCGCGGCCGGCCGCGGAGCCGACTCGTCGGGCGTACCGGCGTACCGAAGGGCGCGTCGTCGCCGGTGTGGCCGGCGGGATCGCGGACCACCTCGGCGTGTCGGACACCGTCGTACGGCTGGTGCTGATCGCGACCACGGTGTCCGGCGGCTTCGGCGTACTGATCTATGCGGCGCTGTGGTTCCTGATGCCGCTCGCGCCGGAAACCGTGCCGGATGCGCCTGGGCTGGCCGCGCACACACGTAAAGGGCTGCGCACCGACGAGCCGGCGCCGCCGGTCGCCGAGGCGAAGCAGCGGACGCGGGAGAAGAGTCGCGGGCAGCTGCCCGCGCTGGTAGCCATCGGCATCGGCCTGGTCCTGCTGCTGCAGGTCGCCGGGCTCGGCATCGCCGGGAAGCTGTTCTGGCCGCTGGTGTTCGCCGCGACCGGTCTGGCACTGATCTGGCGGCAGGCGGACGAGAGCCAGAAGGACAAGTGGACGCGCGACGTCCGGGTCCCGATCCTCGGCCTGGTGCTCGGCAAGGGCGGCTGGAAGTCGCTGATCCGGATCGCCGTCGGCCTGGTCCTGCTCGGCACCGCGGTCACCTTGTTCCTGGTACAGAACGGCCGGCTCTCGATGGTCGGCGACGTACTGATCGCGCTGCTGCTCGCCGTGGTCGGGATCGGAGTCATCGCCGGGCCGTGGGTGCACCGGCTGACCCGCGACCTGAACGCCGAGCGCGCGGAGCGGGTGCGTTCGCAGGAACGCGCCGATATGGCCGCACACCTGCACGACTCGGTGCTGCAGACGCTGGCGCTGATCCAGAAGCAGGCCGAGGACCCGAAAGCGGTGGCCCGGCTGGCGCGCTCGCAGGAGCGCGAGCTGCGGTCCTGGCTGTACGACGAGGAGCACGACGCCGACCAGACGATCGTCGGCGCCGCGAAGCAGGCGGCCGCCGAGGTCGAGGACTCGCACGGCGTACCGATCGAGGTGGTCACGGTCGGCGACTGCGACCTGACCGAGCCACTGGCGTCGATGGTCCGGGCCGCCCGGGAGTCGATGGTGAACGCGGCCAAGCACTCCGGCGCGGCGAAGATCGACGTGTTCGTCGAGGTGGACGGCGACCGGGTGGAGATGTTCGTCCGCGACCGCGGCAAGGGCTTCGCCGTGGACGAGGTCCCGGACGACCGGCTCGGCTTGCGGCACAGTGTGATGGGCAGAATGGAACGGCACGGCGGACGCGCGACGGTGCGGTCCGATCCCGAGACAGGCACCGAAGTGCGACTGGAGATGGACAGATGAGCAGCAGGCGCGTTGTCGTCATCGACGATCACGACATGTTCCGGGCCGGGGTACGCAGCGAGATCGGCAGCGCGGTCGACATCGTCGGGGAGGGGGCTGACGTCGACAGCGCGGTCAAGGCGATCGTCGGCACCGAGCCGGACGTCGTACTCCTCGACGTCCACCTGCCGGGCGGCGGTGGCACCGAGGTGATGAAGCAGGTGCACCAGCGGCACCCGGACATCAAGTTCCTCGCGCTGTCGGTGTCCGACGCCGCCGAGGACGTGATCGGCGTGATCCGGGCCGGCGCCCGCGGGTACGTCACCAAGAACATCTCCGGCACCGAGCTCGTCGACGCGATCAACCGGGTCGCCGAGGGCGACGCGGTGTTCTCGCCGCGGCTGGCCGGCTTCGTGCTGGACGCCTTCTCCGGCGCGATCGACATCGCCTCGGTGGACGAGGACCTGGACCGGCTGTCACAGCGGGAGCGTGAGGTACTGCGGTTGATCGCGCGGGGCTACGCCTACAAGGAGGTCGCCCGCGAACTCTTCATCTCGGTGAAGACGGTCGAGACCCACGTCTCCTCGGTCCTCCGCAAACTCCAACTCTCCAACCGCCACGAACTAACCCGCTGGGCCACCGACCGCCGCCTCGTGTAACCACCCCACGCTTTAGCGCGCGGCTACCGCGCGATTTCCGGCTACCGCCGGGGCGACGACACTGTGGTGCCACCCGTTCTACATCAGTTGGATGTGGGGGTCGCGATAAATGGCCGAGGTTGTCTTGCCGCTTACCGTTCGCGATCTGACCGAAGCCGACCTGCCCGCCTGCGGGTGGTACGGGACAGCGACGGATCTTGCGTACGTAGCCGAAGCGATCCAACGTGCTGGCCGCGGCGAGGTCGACTACTTGGCGGTCTGTCCACCTTCCGGTCTGCCAGTTGCGGTCGGTGGGGTCGACTACACCAAACCACCCGGCGCGGCGACTATCTGGCAACTGTCGGTCCAGGCGGAGCTGCGCTCGTGCGGGATCGGCTCAGTCCTGATCGGGGCGTTGGAGCAGCGAGCTCGAGACCGCGGACTCCGCTGGGTCGAGTTGGGCGTGGACGACAACAGCTCGCGGCCGCGCGGCTTGTACGAGCGGCTCGGCTACGTGGTGAGCGGCAACGAGATCGCCTCGTGGGACCAGGAGGCTGCAGACGGGTTCAAGCCCATTGCCGTTCAGTTCAGGGCGTGGGCGAGCTGTCGATCGCGGTAGTGGGAAAGAAATGGTCCGCATGTGCAAATTTGTTTCCCAACCGGCCGGTGTGAGGCGTGGTTGGGGTTGCCCGGCGTGGCCACAGACGGATTGGTGGCCGCCGCGCATTCGGTCTACCCCGCTTTTAGGGCGAGGCCGGTGCCGGAGGGGGTCAGGAGGGTCAGTTGGTTGTGGTTGATGGTGTAGGTGACCGCGGGTCCGAGGGTGGTCAGGATTGTGGTCTGCAGCGCGGCGGATTCGGGTGTGCAGGGGTGGTCGGTGGTGGCGACGTCGCTGAAGTTCAGTTCGGTGTTGTTGCGGGTGAAGCTGCCGGAGAGTTCGTTGCACCCGGTCCAGCCGGTCAGGCGGTCGCGGTCGAAGCTGATCCACGCCGGCTCGGCGCGACCGTAGCCCTGGCGCAGATCGCCGTTGGTGATGGTGGCGACGACCTTCCACCTGATCCCGTCGAGCGGGAAGTCCGGTTCGGCGATCTTCCGGTCCAGCAAGGTGATCGTCGTACCGCCTGAGGCGAGGGTGAGCTCGTCGCCGTTCAACTGCCAGGAGGGTTTGCTCGTCAGGAACGTCTTGAACCATTCCTCCTGGTCCCGAAGCGGCGGTTGGCAGCCCACCTGGGTGCCGCCGAGTCCGGGGACAGACAGGCTCCCGTGGGTCAGCAGCTCGCCGGCCCCGACGGCGGCGCCCAGGCTGTTGCACCCGACGTACGCTCTCACGCTGTCCAACACCCGCGGCCCCTCCTCGTTCTTGTTCGGCTGTCGCGCGAACTGGAGCCGGATACGCGTCTTCGGCAGCAGTTGTTTGGCTTCGCCGTCCTCAACCACCGCGGTCGACAGATAGGTCTTGCCCAGCGGCATCCTGATCGATCCGTCCAGTACGCCGATCGCGGATCTGAACTCACGCAGTCGGTCCAGGAGTACGTCGGCTCCACCGGCCTCTTGGTCCTGGACCCCTGATCGATGCACGGACATCCGACCGTCCGGCTCTACCCGGATGATCGTGCTGACTCCGTAGGCGGCGGCCGGCGTACGTCGGTCGTCGGCGTCGATGATCACGGTGCCGGGCGGAAACTGCGCGCGGGCTTCGGCTGCCGAGGCGGCCGGTGCTTCGCCGGTTCGATTGGCGCTGCTTCCGTACAGGAAGGGAAAGCTCGTCCACAGGAATGGCAGCTCACCCCAGGCTCCGTCGAAGAACAGCACCCAGCCGTCCTTGATGGCCGGCGTCAGCCACTCGGGCATCGCCGGATCTGGCCGGATCGGCGCCAGGACGGACATTCGCTCGGCGAGCGCGAAGTCGGCCGCGGCGAGGGTGTCGCTGCGCAGGTCGAGGTACCGGAACAGCTGATCGTGCGCGTCCTCCAAGTGGACCGAGATCCCGACCGGCTGGTCGACGGGACGACCTTTCAGGACATTCACGGCACGGGCGTCGCGGGCCACCACGCCGTACGTCATCGGACTGGGCCTGGTCACGACGACAGCCCCGCCGCCACGCAGTACTTCGACCGCATGGATTTGCGCCCGATCAAACTCCGGCAGATCCATGATCGACACTCCCCAAGTATCAGCCGGGTGTGCGGTTCCACCTATGGGGCGGCTATGCCGATGTCAGGGCGTCGTCGCCGTCATTCCCACGATTCTGGGAGGCTCAAGGTGGCCCTCCGAGGCCAGGTGCGTGAAGAGAGCGCGGTTGTAGGTGTTCATCTCAGGCAGTTCGAGTGGGTCGTAGAACCTGAGGTCTGTGGTCTCGGGGCCCGAAAGGTCGAGGTGCCCCGACCGCGACTCGGCGCGGTAGGTCAGTGAGATCACCTGGCACTGGTCGCCGTTGGGGTAGACCAAGAAGCATTCCGGACCTGAACGTGCGGAGAGCAGGGTCAGCTGTCCAGCTACCAGGCCTGTTTCCTCACGAAGCTCTCGACGGGCGGCGTCTTCGAGTCGCTCGCCTGGTTCAACGGCGCCGCCGGGGATGCACCACGTCTGGTCGTCGGAGCGCTGTTGGAGCAGGACTTGCTGCCGGTCATCCCAAACAAGCACACCGGCAGCCGCGACGACCAGTGGTTCCGTGCCGACCAGTGCTCTCATGCGCTCCAGGTAGGACTTTGTGCCGCCGTCAGCCATGGTCGCAGGATAGGTGGGCGGGTCGATTGAGTCCTCTAGAGCTAGATCGCGTGGAGGGCTTACCGGCCGGAGGAGGTGTAGGGGAGGAGGGCCATTTCGCGGGCGTTCTTGATGGCTCGGGCTACCTGTTTCTGTTGCTGGACGGACAGGCCGGTGACTCGGCGGGAGCGGATTTTGCCGCGGTCGGAGATGAACTTGCGCAGCAGTGCGGTGTCCTTGTAGTCGATGAAGGTGATGCCGTCGCGGTCCAGTGGGTTCTGCTTCGGCTTGCGCGTGCCGGTCGGTGCCGGGCGTCGGGCCATGACGGCCTCCTTTGTTGAATGTCGTTTTCAACTAGCGTAGCGCAGGGTCTCCACGGTGGCGCGTTTCGGCCAGGGCATGGATTCGCCACTCCGTTCCTTCGGCCCGGGCTTGGCGGCTGTTATACCGTCGACTCTTATGGAGCGGAATCTCACAGCCGATCAGCTCGCGCTCTTCGAGAAGGAGTTCGCGTCGAACCCGCAGTACCGGGTGATGCAGAACGCCGTCACGCAGACGCCGGTCAACAGCATCGCCCTGGATCGCCAGGTCGTCACGTCGATGGACCACTCGGTGTCCCATCTGCTGGACGACTGGAAGGTCACCAATCAGAAGAAGAGCGGTCGGTGCTGGCTGTTCGCCGGGCTGAACCTGCTCCGCGTCGGCGCGGCCGAGAAGCTCGGGGTCAAGGACTTCGAGTTCTCCCAGAACTACCTGCTGTTCTGGGACAAGTTCGAGCGTTCGAACTTCTTCCTCGAGGCGATCATCGAGACCTCCGAGCGGGACGCCGACGACCGGACCGTCGCGCACCTGCTGTCGGACCCGATCGGTGACGGCGGCCAGTGGAACATGTTCGTCGCGCTGGTCCGCAAGCACGGCCTGGTGCCGAAGTCGGCGATGCCGGAGACCGAGAGCTCGTCCGCGACCGCGCAGCTCAACGATGCGCTCCGCAAGCTGCTTCGCCAGGGCGCGCGCGACTTGCGGGCGCTCGACACCGACGACGCCCGCCGCGACCGCAAGCGCGAGATCCTGACCACCGTGCACCGGGTGCTGAGCATCCACCTCGGTACGCCGCCGCAGAAGTTCCTGTGGCAGTGGAAGGACAGCGACAAGGGCTTCCACCGTGACGGCTGGACCACGCCGACCGAGTTCGCGGCGGCGTACGTGCAGCTGCCCGTCGACGAGTACGTCTGCCTCGTGCACGACCCGCGGGAGGCCAGCCCGGTCGGCCGGACCTTCACCGTCGACTTCCTCGGCAACGTCATCGATGCCCCGCCGGTGGTGTACCTGAACGTCGAGATCGACCTGATGAAGCAGCTCACCCAGGACGCGATCGTCGGCGGCGAGCCGGTCTGGTTCGGTTGCGACGTCGGCAAGCAGATGAACGCCGACCTCGGCTTCTGGGACGCCAAGCTGTACGACTACGGCGCCGTCTACGACACCGAGTTCACGCTGGACAAGGCCGAGCGGCTGGTGCACCACGAGACGCTGATGACGCACGCGATGCTGTTCACCGGCGTCGACGTGGTCGACGGCAAGCCGCGCCGCTGGCGGGTCGAGAACAGCTGGGGTGACGAGAAGGCCGACAGCGGCTTCTGGACCATGAACGACTCGTGGTTCGGCGAGCACGTCTTCGAGGTCGCCGTACGCCGGTCCGCGCTGCCGGCCGACCTGCAGGCCCGCCTGGACGAGGCCCCGATCGTCCTCCCCGCCTGGGACCCGATGGGCGCCCTAGCCGATCAGGCCTAATGCTTCAGCGGGGCGCTCGAGGGTCGGCAGGTGGCCGGCCCAGGGGAGGTGGATGCGTTCCGGGTTCGGTAGGCGTTCCGCCAGGTAGTCCGCGCTGTCGGTGAAGAACTTGAAGTCGTGCGCGCCGGTGATCAATCGCACCGGCGCGCCGATCTTCTCGGGCTCGACGGCGTACTCCTCGTTGTCCAGGTCGTCCCCGGCGGCGAGCTGCAGCTCGTACGCGCGCTTCTGCATCGCGCGGAGCAGTTCGCGGGCTTCGTCGTCGGCGTCCGGACCGATCCAGCGCCGTACGGTGAGGTCGGTCGCGCCGTCGACGTCGCCGGCCTCCAACAGCTTGTTCTCCTCGCCCCACAACGCCCGGAGCTCGTCGTCCGGCTCCACGTTGTCGGTCGGCGCACAGATCAGTACGAGACGGTCGAACCGCTCGGGCGCCCGGCTCGCGGCCTGCTGTACGACGTACCCGCCGTACGACGCACCGACCGCCGTCACCGCACTGGACCCGACCGCGTCGAGTACCGCGAGCACGTCGCCCGCGTCGGAGTACTTGGCGCCGGCCTCCACCGGCGTCTCGCCGTACCCGCGCAGGTCCAGCGTGATCACTCGATGGTTCGACTTCAGCTCTTCCACCTGCCGGGCCCACATCCGGGCGTCGGCCACGCCGGCGTGCACGAGCAGCAGATCCGGGCCGTCCCCGGTCACGTCATAAGAAATCGTCATGGCTGCACCTTCCAGGTCGCACCTGCCCGCAGGCAAACTGATTACAGGCGGACGACAGTGAACGACTCGGCGTAGTGGTTCGGCGGGAGGCCGGCTTCGGCGGCGACAGCGGCGAAGGTGGCGGTGATCCCCGTGCGAAGGCCGTCGGGGTCCCGGTGCTGGCTGGTGTGCGACAGGAGCGCGTCCAGCTTCTGGTCGAAGGTGTCGGTGACGTCCACGTAGTGGTTGATCTCCGGGTGGTCCATCATCCAGAGCTCGCCGACGTCCCACGCCTCCTCGGCCAGGTCGGAGTACGCGTGGGGGTTGCCGGCCGCCGGATAGAACGCCCGGACAGCAGCCTCCGCCGCGGCCAGGTGGTCAGGGTGTGAGACGTGGAGCCGGGACCACACGCGCTCGGGCGACTGAGTGAGCAGGCGCTGCGGGCGAACAGTCCGGATCACTCGGCTGATGTCGCGGACCAACGCCGACGTCGGCTCGACCGATCCGTCGACGTAGCCGAGGAAGTGCAGTTTCTGGACGCCGACGTGCTGCGCGGCGGTGGTCTGCTCGGCCCGTCGTACGGCGGGAATCTCGGCGCGGTCCCGATCCGGTTCGAAGCCACCGGCCTGCCCGTCGGTGACGATGCAGTAGTGCACCTCGATTCCGGCCTTGGTCCACAGTGCGACCGTGCCGGCGCCGCCGAAGTCGATGTCGTCCGGGTGCGCCATCACGACCAGCGCCCGCTCGATCTCGCTGTCCGGTCGCGGATTCGCCTCAGGAACACTCACCATCAGACAGTAACTGTTTGCCCAGGTGGGCACAGTGGACTCATGGAGTTCGGCGGGGTCGGCGACCCCCAGGACGCCGGTTTCGACCCGGACCGTCTCGCGGAGGCGATCGGGCTGATCGAGGCACGTGGCGGGGTCGCGCAGTTGTGCGTCGTCCGGGACGGCCGGACGGTGGTCGACCGCTCCTTCGGGTGCTCACCGAACGCGCTGTTCTGGCTCTTCTCCGCAAGCAAGCCGTACATCGCGATCGTGGTCCATCAACTCGTCGAATCCGGACGGCTGCATCTCGACGACGCGGTCGCGGCGTACTGGCCGGAGTTCGCGCGCAACGGCAAACGCGAGATCACCGTCCGCGAGGTCCTGCGGCACCGGTCCGGCCTGTCGAACGCGGGCTCGTACGTCGGAGAGCTCCGCGCGATGACCGACTGGGACCGCGCGCTGCGCCGGATCGAGGAGGCCAGACCGCGCTTTCCGATCGGGACCGTCGCGTACAGCCCACTGGCGTTCGGGTTCATCCTCGGCGAGGTCGTACGACGCTGCAGCGGGACGCCGTACGACGAGCTGGTACGTCGTAACGTCCTCGAGCCGCTCGGTGTCGCGGACACATACCTCGGCCTGCCCTACGAGCTCTGGGACCGGCATGTGCCGATCCGTGCGTCGGGTCCGCTCGGGCCGTTCATCCAGTCCGTCGTCAACCGCCGGAGTACGCGCGAGGCCCTCGTACCGGCTGCCGGGATCTCGACGACCGCGCGGGATCTGACGGTCTTCTACCAGGCCTTGCTGGACGGCCGTCTGCTCCGGCCGGAGACGCTCGCGGTCGCGCTCGAGCCGAGCAGCGAGGGCGAGTACGACCCGGTGGCGCGGGCGCCGGTCCGGTGGTCTCAGGGCTTCCAGCTCGGCGGACCGCGGTGGATGGAGGGTGCCGTATCGTCCATGGGGTCCCTGAGCGGCAAACGGACGTTCGGCCACAACGGCAGCAACTGCTGTATCGGGTGGGCCGACCCGGATCGCAGGATCGCGTACGCGTACCTGACCAACCGGGTCGGCCGCCCGCAGCCCGACCTCCTCCACCACGCCGCCGTCGCCGACAAGGTCCTCGAAGCCGCCGACCAGACGGAACCTAGGTGAGCACCGGAACCGGGGTCCGCTCGCTGATCACGTGGTCGACGATGCCGTACTCCTTGGCGCCGGCCGCGGTCAGCACGTGGTCGCGATCGGTGTCGTGCCGCAGCCTCTCGATCGTCTGGCCGGTGTGCCGGGCCAGGATCTCCTCGACCTGACCGCGGACCCGCACCACTTCGTCCGCCTGCAGGATCAGGTCCGGGATCGTGCCCTGACCGCGGCCCGCCGGCTGGTGCAGGACGATCCGGGCATGCGGCAGTACCGCGCGGCTTCCCGGCGTACCCGCGGCCAGCAGGACCGCACCGGCGGAGATCGCCTGTCCGACGCAGACGGTCGCGATCGGGGACTGGACGTACTGCATCGTGTCGTAGATCGCGAGCATCGCGGTCATGTCGCCGCCCTCGCAGTTGATGAAGATCTTGATCTCCTGATCAGGTTTGTCCGCTTCCAGATGCAGGAGCTGGGCGATCAGGGCGTTCGCGACCCCGGCATCGATCCCCGTACCGATGTAGATGATGCGCTCGGTCAGCAGGTGCGAGTAGACGTCCATGATGCGCTCGCCGCGCGGGTGCTGGGCGATGACGTTCGGGATCGTGTAGCTGCTCATGCTGCTGCCGCCTTCCTGGGCATGACCTGGTCGAAGGACTCGACGATGTGGTCGATGAAGCCGTACTCGCGGGCCTGCTCGGCGGTGTACCAGTGGTCGTGCCGCGAGTCTTCGTGCACGACGTCGAACGGCTGCCCGGTGTCCTCGGCGATCAGCCCGAGTACGGTGTCGCGGATGTGCCGCAGGTCGTTGGCCTGGATCTCGATCTCGACCGCGGACCCGCCGATACCGGCCGAGCCCTGGTGCATCAGGACGCGGGCGTGCCGCAACGCATAGCGCTTCCCCGGCGTACCGGCCGACAGCAGGAACTGCCCCGCGCTGCAGGCCAGCCCGATCGCCAGCGTCGACACGTCGCACGGCACCATCCGCATCACGTCGCGGATCGCGAGCATCGACGGCACCGAGCCGCCGGGCGAGTGGATCCAGAACGCGATGTCGGCGTCCGGGTCCTCGGCCGCCAGCGTCATGATCTGGGTGGCCAGTAGGGTGCCGAGGTCGTCGTCGAGGACTCTGTCCAGTACGACGATCCGTTGCCCGAGCAGCCGCTGCCGGGCGGTCTCGTTGAACAGCGGCGGTTTCATGTCTTCTGCCATGTCATCCACACTGACCGGGCGAACGGCGCCGTCCCAGCTTTTCTGCTGACGGCAAGTCTGCCCACAGCAAAGCTGTTCTTTGTGGCAGTCTCCTGCGGGTGTATTTGACTGAGGAGCTGTCCGAGCAGGAGCGCACGCTCCTGGAACTGACGGCCACCCCGGCCGCGACGCTGCTCGGCGCGGTGTCGATGATCCTGCGTACGACGTTGTTCAGCGAGGATCCGGCCGTCTGGGTCGACATGTGGCAGGCGCGCCCCGACCTCGCCCGCATCGAGTGGATGGACGGCCCCGAACTGGCCGACGTGGTCGCCCATCTCGCCGCGAAGGACTACGAAGGCACCATCGAAGGCGTCCCCGGCCTGCGCATCACGTCGTACGACGACCACAACGCCAAGATGCACTGGATCGCGACCAGCACCCCGGTGGTCCTGCACCTCACCAGGCAGCTGTCCTAGAGGACCTTCGCCAGCAGTTCGTCGAAGCCGGCCGGGAACGTGTGCCCGAGCCCCGGCAGCCGCTCGATCCTGCACCCGAACCCGGTGAGCTGTTCGGCGGAACCGTCCACGACCTCGAGGAGATCGTCGTCGGTCCCGATCCAGATCGTTGCCGGTGACAACTTCCTGTCCGTGTACGCCGGAAGCTCCCGCAACGCCGGCGCCAATGCGAGCACACCGGCAACGGCCGCCGGCCGACCCGTGAGCGCCCAGTCGAGAGCCACCCGCCCGCCCGCCGAGAACCCGGCTGCGACCACCGGCAAGCCGCCGATCTCGGCAGGCAATTCGTCCAGCGCACGGGCAATGTCCGCGCGGGCCTGCTCGGGATCCGGCCACGTCCGGTACATCGGCGACATCCGCCGCGACGACTGCACACAAACCAGCGCGTAGCCGAGCTCCAGGACCCCGCTCCAGTTCGCTCGCGCATGTAACGCCGTCTGCCCGGCACCATGCAACGCAACCACCACCCCCACCGGCCGATCGGGTACGTCGACCAGCGCCGGAACCGGATCGTCCGCAACCCGCGCGCCGGACACGGCGACCAACTCCTCGAACTCGGACCGCTCACGCAACCCAGCGAGGTCGTCGTCCTCCACCAGGATCGCGGGTGCCCACCACCCACCCGCCGCACTCGCCTCGCGCAACACCCGCAGCGCTCCATCGGCGTCACCGTCCGCGCCGAGCAGGCAGGCCTTCAGGTGGGCGAGTTCGGCCGTCCACGCCTCCAGCCCGTCGCTCTCCGCGTCGAGCAGGTCTGCGGCCGCGCGGTAGCGGTGGTCGTTGTAGAGGACCTCGATCCGGTCCACCAGGTCGTCGTACCGCAGCTCAGAGGCGTCCATGGGGCTGATCCTCGCAGTCCCGGACGCGCGGTTCGAACCCGTTTTCGGAAAGTGTCTGGGGGACCGCCTAAGGTGTTGGGTGATGACCACTTTGTTCTCGCCTGATGAGCTCCCGGTGCCGCTGGAGGAGTCGAAGACGTCTCGGGCCGACCCGGATGCGCTGCTCGAGGGGTTGAACCCGCAGCAGCGCGCCGCGGTGGTGCATGCCGGCAAGCCGCTGCTGGTGGTGGCCGGTGCGGGGTCGGGGAAGACCCGGGTGCTGACCCGCCGGATCGCCTACCTGCTGGCGGCCCGCGACGCGCACCCCGGCTCGATCCTGGCGATCACGTTCACCAACAAGGCCGCCGCGGAGATGCGCGAGCGGGTGGTGGATCTGGTCGGCCCGCGGGCGAAGCTGATGTGGGTCTCGACGTTCCACTCCTCCTGTGTGCGGATCCTCCGCCGCGACATCAAGCGGTTCGGGATCAACTCGACGTTCTCGATCTACGACGACACCGACTCGCGCCGGCTGATGACGCTGGTCTGCCGCGAGCTCGACCTGGACGTCAAGCGGTACAACCCGCGCGCCGTGCTGAACTGGATCAGCACCCAGAAGAACGAGCTGATCGACCACGAGACCTCGGCCGCGAAGGCGGAGAACCATCTCGAGCAGACGTACGCCGAGTGCTACCGGATCTACCAGGAGCGGCTCGCCCAGGCGAACGCCCTCGACTTCGACGACCTGCTGATGACCACGGTCAACCTGCTGCAGGCCTTCCCCGAGGTCCGTGAGTACTACCGGCGCCGGTTCCGGCATGTGCTCGTCGACGAGTACCAGGACACGAACCACGCGCAGTACACGCTGATCCGCGAGCTCTGCGGCGAGGACGAGCCCAACTACAACGGCCCGACGGCGCCACCGGCCGAGCTGATGGTGGTGGGCGACTCCGACCAGTCGATCTACGCGTTCCGCGGGGCGACGATCCGCAACATCCTCGCGTTCGAGGAGGACTTCACCGGCGCCGAGACGATCCTGCTCGAGCAGAACTACCGCTCCACCCAGACGATCCTGACCGCGGCCAACGCGGTGATCAGCCGCAACGAGGGCCGCAAGGCGAAGAACCTCTGGTCCGACCAGGGCCAGGGCGAGCAGATCGCGGTGTACGTCGCGGACAACGAGCACGACGAGGCGCAGTTCGTCGCCGACGAGATCGACCGGCTCACCGACGCCGACGGGGTGAAGCCGTCCGACGTGGCGGTGTTCTACCGGACCAACGCGCAGTCCCGGGTGTTCGAGGAAGTCTTCATCCGGACCGGCCATCCGTACAAGGTGGTCGGCGGCGTCCGGTTCTACGAGCGCAAAGAGGTCCGCGACGCGCTCGCGTACCTGCGGGTCCTGGTCAACCCCGAGGACACCGTCTCGCTGCGCCGGATCATGAACGAGCCGAAGCGTGGGATCGGCGACCGGGCCGAGGCCGCGATCGAGGCGCTCGCCCAGCGCGACCGGATCTCGTTCGCGCAGGCGATGCGCCGGGCCGAGGACGCGCCGGCGATGGCCTCGCGCTCGGTGAACGCGGTCCAGGCCTTCGTCGACATCCTCGACGAGCTGACCGCGATGGTCGACTCGGGAGCCCCGCCGGACGACATCCTGGACGTCGCCCTGCACCGCTCCGGGTACTACGAGACCCTGCAGAAGTCCCCGGACCCGCAGGACGAGACCCGCCTGGAGAACTTGGACGAGTTCATCTCGGTGGCGCGCGAGTTCGTCGAGGAGCGGACCGCGGCCGGCGAGGCCGCCGACCTGCAGGCGTTCCTGGAGCGGGTCGCGCTGGTCGCCGACGCCGACCAGATCCCGGACGCGGCCGACGACGGCGGCGTGGTCACGCTGATGACTCTGCACACCGCGAAGGGCCTGGAGTTCCCGGTGGTGTTCCTGACCGGCATGGAGGACGGCGTCTTCCCGCACTCCCGGTCGCTGACCGATCTGAAGGAGCTCGAGGAAGAGCGCCGGCTCGCGTACGTCGGCATCACGCGGGCCCGGCAACGACTGGCGATCTCCCGGGCCGCGGTGCGTTCGGCGTACGGCGCTCCGCAGCACAACCCGCCGTCGCGGTTCCTGGAGGAGATCCCGGCCGAGCTGCTCGACTGGCGCCGCGACGAGTCCGCGATCACGCGGTGGTCCGGCACCGGGACGACCCGCGGCAGCGGGATCCCGAGCCGGTACGAGCCGGCCCGCAGAACGGCCTCCGACAAGCCCGTGATCAGCCTGAACCCGGGCGACCGGGTGGTCCACGACAGCTTCGGGATGGGCACCGTCGTGGTGGTCCGCGGCGAGGGCCAGCAGGCCCAGGCCGACATAGATTTCGGCTCCGAAGGTGTGAAGCGACTCCTCCTGCGCTACGCGCCTGTCGAAAAGATTTAGTAGAAGTAGGTGAAAGGGGCGTACGCGCCGGTGGAGAAGGCTTGAGTCTGCCTGCTGGCGGACGGGTGATCTATGCGGTGAAGGAGCCCGACTCTCCAGGCGGTGGGATCCGGGTCCAGGCGCGCCATGTCGAGCTGCTGCGCGCTGCGGGGATCGACGCCGCACTGTGGTTCCGTACGCCGGGATACCGGCTGCCGTGGTTCGAGACGACCGCGCCGATCCTCGGGAACGACCAGCTCGAGCTGGGCGCCGACGACCTGCTCGTCGTACCGGAGCTGTACCTGCTGCCGGGGGTGGATCCCGCGCCCGGCGTGCGGAAGGTGATCTTCAACCAGAACCACTTCCTGACGTTCTGGTCGTGGCGCGACACCGCCGGGTACCCCGGCTGGGACCCGGCGCCGGAGGTCTGGGCCGTGTCGCAGGAGAGCCACGACGTGCTCGGCCGGCTGCACCCCGAACTCCCGGTCCGCCTGGTGCCCAATCCGATCGACACCGAGCTGTTCAGGCCCGGACCGGCACGCACGCGCCAGATCGCCTGGATGCCGCGGCGTCGTCCGCTCGAGGCGTCGGTGCTGGAACGGCTGCTCCGGAACGACCCGCGGGCCGACGGAGTTCAGCTGGCCGTGCTCGCGGAGCTCAGTGAGAGCCAGGTGGTCGAGGCGCTCGGCCGGACCTCTGTGTTCATCGCACTGGGGATCTCCGAAGGCTTCGGCCTGCCGGTCGCCGAGGCGCTCGCCGCCGGTTGCCTGGTCGTCGGGTACCCCGCCGGTGGCGGCGAGGAACTGTTCGAGGCGCCGGGCACCTGGCGGATCGACGACGCGCGGCCGCATCTGCTCGCGGATCGGGCGCTGGAGCTGGTCGACGTACCGGCGGAGGATCCCGTTCGTAGTGCGGGGCGGGAATGGATCACGGAGCATTACTCCCCGGCGGTGACCGCCGAGGCCCTCCTGGCCGCGGTCGCTTCGGCTCGGGCGTTACCGGGCCGCGCAGGCGTCGCAACCCACCCGATCGTGTGGCCGGACGACCCGGTCGCCGCCGCCGAGCGGGCCCATCCGTGGCGGCCGTGAGCAGATCCAGCTGAAGCTTTGTGGGGGTTAGCGTTGCATCTGACCCGGAGATTGAGACAATCAAGGATCTTCGGCCCCTCCCGGAAGCGCGTCCGCTCATGTCCAAGTCGTCGGCCAGTCACCGCCGGATCATCCTGGCGGGAGCGAATCCTGGCCTCCGGCTGTTCGACGAGCACGGCAAGGTGACGGCGTACGCGTCGATCTGGATGGTCGACTGGTCGATCCGCGGCTCGGGTACGGCGGTGGTGCTGTGGTTCGACGGGATCGTCCGCGTGGTGTCCGAGGACGTCGATCTCGCCTCCTGGCTGGAGCAGTACTTCGTCCGGTCGTTCCTCGAGGTTCAGGGACTGCCGTGGCACGAGCCGGCCGTCGAGCGGGACCTGGTCCAGGTCTCGATGAACCTGGCCGACGGCCTGAGCGCGAAGGCCGCGGACATCCAGATCGAGATGAGCGGCGTACTGGACCGGCGGTTGTTCGCGACCGACAACTTCCAGCTTGCCGACGGCAACCACAGCCTCAGCCTGGTGATCGCCCCGGTCCGGTCCGCGACGGTCTCGATCGGCGGCGCCTCGGTGCCCGGTTTCGTTCAGGTCGACGGCTCACCGGACAAGCCGGGCTCGTCCGCGTTCCTCACGACCGCCGAGGTCTGGCAGCGTTAACGCAGGTTGAACCAGTTCTCCATCCGCTCGACGACGCGCTGATCGCCGCTGAGCACCCGCTGCAGCCTGAACAGGTACGCCGCGAGCCCGGCAGCGCCCTGCATCCAGCCGACGCCCGGCCGCAGCAGCGGATCCTCGTTGCGGTGCTCCACGAACCGCCAATACCCCTCCGGGTAGGCGTGGTCGAGCAACGTGTCACCCATCAGTACGGCGAACTCCAGGTCCTGGTCCTCGCCGTCGCGGTGCCACGCGTCGAGGAACGCGTCGCCGACCCCCGCCGTACCGCAGCAGCGGCCGTCGTTGTCCCAGAAACCCGGATGGAGCCGCTCGGGGATGCCGGAGTACCGGACGCCGTCCAAACACCGGCGACGCCACGTCTGCGGCGTCTCACCGGCGATCTGCGGTACGCCGGCATACTCGAGCGCACTGAACGTCGACGCGGTCCCGGCACCGCCGTGGCACCAGTTGAACGTGTACTCGTCGCCGTGCCGCTCCGCCCACGGAATCACCCGCGGCACCCGAAAGCCTTTGTCGTCGTTGATCCCGAGCGTCACCAGGTGCTCGGCCCCGCGCCGCGCCACGTCGACGAGCTCAGGCCGCCCGAGTTCCACGCCGGCCACCGCGAGCACCGCGACGATCCCCGCGAGACCGTGCGAGAAATTCGGCATCTCGGTCGGCTCGTCGGTGCGGAACCGGCGGGACACGAACTGCCAGTTGACCCCGGCCTGCGTCTTCTCCTGTTCGCCGAGCAGCAGGTCCGCGGCCCGGTTGGCGAGCGCCGAGGCGTCGTCACCGCGCCGGGTCGCCCACAACGCGCCGAGCAGGATCGCGCCCGTTCCGAGGGTGATGTCGTTGGCGACCGCACCCGGCGCGTATCTCGGCTGGTCGAGGAAGCTCTCGGGCCAGCCGTCATCGGTCGCCCACGCCTGAAGACGTTCCAGCGCGGCGCTCGTGCCCGGCTGGTCGAGGGCAGTGAGCGCTCCGATCGAGCTGACCAGTCCCCCGAAGAAGGTGGTGGTCGTGGTCGTCGGGATCGTCCTACGGATGCGGTCCGCGATCGCGGCGGCCAGGTCCTGCTCGGCAGGGGTCCATTGCCGGGTCAGGCGGATCTCGGCGAGCGCGTGGGCGAGTCCGGCGATGCCGTTGTGCAGCCCGTCGCGCTCCTCCTCGATCGGCTGCTCGTCGCCGGCGAACTCGGGGATCCACGGGCCGTCGTCGTCCCACCGGACCTGGCCCATGACCCAGCCCCAGGCCGTTTCGCCGATCTCGCCGTACGTCATGGCTTGGCGTTCCGGAGCCGGATGCCGCTCCACTCGAGGGTGCTGGTTGTGACCGCGGCCCAGAAGTCGTGCAGCCGCTGCAGGACCCGCAACTGGATCCCGGCCTCCTCGTGCAGCGCGAACAGATCACCGACCCGCTCCGGCGTACCGAGAGGTCGTACGTCGGTGGTCGCGACGACGGCGGCGTCGTGCTCGACGAAGGCGTCGGCGGGGAGCCGGTAGGCGTACAGCTCGACGGAGCGCATCGCGTCCAGCCAGCCGTACTCAACGGCGTGGACGCGGGAGCCGGAGCCGGCGCCGATGATCCGGTCGCGGTCCTCAGGAGTGGTGTTCGGTCCGATCCAGGCCATCGCTCGCGGGCATTGGCGGGGGAACCAGTAGTCCGGCGCGCGCTCGTGGCCGACGGCCCAGACGTACGCCGTGGCCTGCTGCGCCGTCTTCGCGACGTGCGGCCGGAAGATCTCGATGGTCGGATCCTCGGAGAAGTGCAGAACCTCACCAGCCGCCGGACGCATGCGTCGCAGCTTAGTCAGAGGTGGTATCGCGGTGCGCGGGAATTACGGGTTCAGACCTACGGGTTCAGACCTACGGGTTCAGACCACAGTGGTTGCGCAGCCACGGCATCGGGTTGATCGGCTCGCCGCCGCCCGGCCGGACCTCGAAGTGCAGGTGCGGGCCGGTGGTGTTACCGGTCATCCCGACCGCGCCGACCTGGTCGCCGGCGTACACGGTCTCGCCGACCGACACGCTGAACTTCGACATGTGGTTGTACCAGGTGACGGTGCCGTCCTCGTGCCGCACCTGGACCTGACGGCCGTAGGCGCCGGCCCAGTCGGCGAAGATCACCACGCCCTTCATCACGGCGCCGATCCGGGTCCCGATCGGGGCGGCGAAGTCGGTGCCGGTGTGGTTGCGGGCCCAGCGGCTGCCGCCCTGCCCGAACGTCGCGGTGATGTGGTAGCCGGAGATCATCATCTCGCAGCGGGTGGCGGACTCGCGGGCCTTCTGTTCGGCGGCCTCGGCCTTCGCCTTCGCGGTGGCCAGGGCGCTCGCGCGCTTCGCGGTGAGGGCCTGGGTGGCGTTCAGCTTCGCGGCGCGTGCCTGGGCCAGCTTCGCGGCGGCGGACTGCTTCTTCGTCGTGTCGGCCAGCTGGACCCGGGAGGAGTCACGGGTGGCGAGCTGGCGCGCCTGGATGCGTGCCGTGGTGATACCGGACAACTGCTGCCCACTGTCCAGGCTGAGCGCGGCGAGGTTCACCGCGGAGTTCGCCTGGGTCGGTGACGCCAGCGAGCTGTGGCTGAAGCCGACAGCTCCGGCTGCCGCGGCGAGCGCGGCGGTCAAACCGACGATCTGGGAGCTGGTGGGGGTATTACGCCTGGCGACGCGATGCTTGGCACTGTGACGTCCTGCGCCGGGTTTGCGCGCAGCGTTGCCGGGCGTGACGCGGTCTCCCGCGGCACGGTGCTGGGACACAACGTGGCCTTTCGGTCACAGGGGAGGGGCTAAGGGGAGAGCGAGGGGGAAGCTCTCTCCTCCTCTCGGGGGGTTTATTCCCCGGGAGGACTCACAGACCATAACGGAAGGGTCACGGGGTGACAAACCCCGCCACCCACTTTTCCGCGTGTCCTTCACGAAACTTTTGCATGAGCCGCTGCACGTGCATCCGCCCGAATCGCTCAGAAGGCTTCCTGATCAGGCAGTTCTGGGCTCTTCGTCCAGGTGGGCCAGTACGCCGGTGATGCGGTGCACGACCTCGCCGTGGAACGGCAAGGACAGGTGGCCCACGCCGTGCACCCGGACGTTACTCGTCACCAGATCGGGGTGCCTGATCCGGGCCCTGCGCTGCGGCACGATCAACTGGTCGACGTCGCTGTAGAAAGCGACGAACCGGGTCCGGCAGTCCGGCGCCGGCTCGTCCAGCTCCGCCATCAGGTCGCTGTCCGGCCGGACCTGCTTCACCAGCGGCCACGGCAGCAGCTTGGCCGCGGCCGTGCCCTGGTGCGGCGTCCCCAGCGTCACGCAGGTGTGCACGCGGGCGTCGCCGCCCAGGCGCTGGATGTAGTACCGCGCGATCAGCCCGCCGAGGCTGTGCCCGATGACGTGGATCTGGTCGGATCCGGACGCCTCGCAGATCGCCTCGATCTCACGGCCCATCCGTTCCGCGGTACGGCGTACGTCCAGCGTCAGCGGTGAGTACGAGAACGTGTGGATGCTGCTGAACCCGCGCCGCACCAGCTGCCGGCGCATCATCGCGAAGACCGTGTGGTTGTCGATGATCCCGTGCGCGAGCAGGATCGGCGTACCGGCGGCCTGGATGTCGCTGACCAGCAGGCCGCGCTGGGCCGGGCCGAGGCCGGCCAGGTTCAGTCGCGCGGGGAGTGCGGGGGCGCCGCCGACCAGACCGAGCGGATACATCGCCAGGTGCGTGGTCAGCCAGCCGAGCTCGACCGCCGCGCCGTGCAGCACGCTGGGCGAGAGTGCGGAGCGGGCGCCGTACGCGAGTCCGTCCAGTGCGCCGCGGACCTCGTCCTGCCAGGAGCCCATGCGCGCCTCCTCACCAAACCAGACCCCCCGGTGGTCCGATCACTTTCAACGGTAACCGGTTCCCGTTCGGCGTGTGGGCGAACACACGCCGCCGTGTCTTATCCGTGAGGAACACAGCGGGTTAGCCTGCCCACATGTCTGCTACGAGCCCGTTGCGCGTTGTCGTCGCCAAGCCCGGTCTGGACGGTCACGACCGTGGCGCCAAGGTCGTCGCCCGGGCCCTGCGGGACGCCGGCATGGAGGTCATCTACACCGGGCTGCACCAGACCCCGGAGCAGATCGTCGAGACCGCGATCGCCGAGGACGCCGACGCGATCGGGCTGTCGGTGCTGTCCGGCGCGCACATGACGCTGTTCAAGCGGGTCCGCGAGCTGCTGACCGAGCGGGACGCCGAGGACATCGTGGTGTTCGGCGGCGGCATCATCCCGGACGCCGACCTGCAGCCGCTGGCCGAACTCGGCGTACACAAGATCTTCACCCCGGGTGCGACGACCACCGAGATCGTCGAGTGGGTCCGCGGTCACGTCGGCGACGCGTCGGCGTCCACGGCCTGAGAGCTGCCCGTTCTGATCCGCGGGGAGTACCGGAGTTGCGAATCCGCTCCGGAGCGTGATGACGACTGCGCGGAGTCGTTCTGAACGGGCTTGCCCGGTTCAGTCACGTTACTAACCGGTAATACCGAATCGTTAGGAAATGCCCGGTTGTGCGGGCTTCCCAAACGCGGTCGCATACAGCCATGCGGCTGTCCGTTTCAGAGACCGTCGGGCCGGGCTGTGTGTGGCTCAGAACACATCGGCCCCGTTCTCGGTTACTGTCCGGACATGGCGGATCGCGGTGTGGTGGGGAACGGCGACCGGCTGACGCAGGACCAAGCGATGTCCCATCGGGAGAGGGCAGGTACACGATGAGGTTTGAACGATCACACACACGCAAAGCGGCCGTCGTGGCCGTCGCGAGCAGCCTGGTGTTGCTTGCGTCAGCGTGTGGTGGCGGCGATGACGGAGGCAGCAGCAATGGGGGTGGCTCGGCCGGCGCGCTCGAGGGCCGGGGGCCGATTACCCTTGCCAGCGGCAAGGACACGTCCGGAAACCTGCAGAACCAGCTCAACGCCTGGAACGCGTCGCACCCGAACGAGAAGGTGGAGCTGAAGGAGCTGCCGGAGGACGCCGACGCGCAGCGGCAGCAGATGGTCCAGAACGCCCAGGCCAACTCCGACGCCTACAGCGTGCTGGTGATGGACGTGGTCTGGACGTCGGAGTTCGCGGCGAACCAGTGGATCACCCAGATCCCGGAGGACAAGGTTCCCGACCTGGGCAAGCTGATCCCGGCAACAGTCGAGACGGCGAAGTACCGCGACAAGCTGTACGGCGTGCCGATCACCTCCGACGGCGGCCTGCTGTACTACCGCAAGGACCTGCTGACCAAGGCCGGCATCACCGATGCGCCGAAGACCTGGGCCGACATGGTCGCCGCGTGCCAGAAGGTACAGGCGCTGCCCGAGGCAAAGGGCATGGGCTGCTACTCGGGTCAGTTCGAGAAGTACGAAGGCCTGACCGTCAACTTCGCCGAGGCGGTCAACTCCGCGGGCGGTTCGATCGTCGACAAGGACGGCAAGCCGAGCGTCAACACGCCGGAGGCGAAGGCCGGGCTCGACGAGCTGGTCAACGGCTTCAAGACCGGTGCCATCCCGAAGGCCGCGATCACCTACAAGGAAGAGGAAAGCCGGCGCGCGTTCCAGGAGGGCAAGCTGGTCTTCCTGCGCAACTGGCCGTACGTGTACGCCAAGGCCGCAGCGACCGACGGGACCTCGAAGGTAGCCGGCAAGTTCGGGGTCGCGCCGCTGCCGGGTAAGGACGGCCCGGGTGTCTCGTCGCTCGGCGGTCACGACTACGCGATCGCTTCCTCGGCCAAGAACAAGGCGACGGCGATCGACTTCATCAACTTCATGGCGAGCGAGGCGCGTCAGAAGGCGAACATCGAGAAGACGTCGCAGGCGCCGACCTGGGCCTCGCTGTACGACGACGCGGCGCTGAACAAGCAGTTCCCGTACCTGGCGCCGCTGAAGGCCTCGATCGAGAAGGCGCAGCCGCGGCCGCGGGTGGTCAAGTACGGCGACGTGACGGCAGCGATCCAGCAGGCGGCGTACGACGCGCTGAACGGCAAGGTGGCGCCGGACAAGGCGCTGGCCGACCTGCAGACCAAGCTGCAGTCGCTGATCACGCAATGACCGTCGTGTCGGGGCCGGTGCGGGGGGATGTTGCGACCACGCACCGGCCCCGGCCAGTTCCTGCCCGGGTTCGCCCGGGAAGCGTAAGGAGGCGCAGGTGACTGCAACCGCGCCGGTCGCGGAACGGCCGGCCAAGGAACCGAAGCAACCGAAGCGACAGCAGCGGTTCAACGAGGGCACCGGCCGGCTGGCCGCGATGCTGCTCTCCCCGACGATGCTCGTACTCGGGCTCGTCGTCCTGTTCCCGATCATCTCGGCGTTGCGTGAGTCGCTGTACACGAGTGGCACGAAGCTCGACGAGAACGGGTTCATCGTCAAGGGCTCGACCTTCGTCGGGCTGCAGAACTACACCGACATCTTCAAGGGCGAGATCGGCGACCGGTTCTGGAACGCGTTCTACAACACGACGTTCTTCACCGTGATCTGCGTCGTCCTGGAGACCGTCCTCGGTGTCGTGATGGCGCTGATCATGCACAAGGCGTTCAAGGGCCGCGGTGTGGTCCGGGCCAGCATCCTGGTCCCCTGGGCGATCCCGACCGTCATCTCGGCGCTGCTGTGGAAGTGGATCTTCCAGGCCGACGGCATCGCGAACGACCTGCTCGGTACCCAGATCCTGTGGTCCACCGAGGGCTGGCAGTCCAAGATGTCGGTGATCCTCGCCGACACCTGGAAGACCGCGCCGTTCATCGGCCTGCTGGTGCTGGCAGGCCTGCAGACCATCCCGGCCGAGGTCTACGAGGCGGCGAAGGTGGACGGTGCGAGTGTGTGGAAGACGTTCACCCGGATCACGCTGCCGCTGGTGAAGCCGGCGCTGCTGGTGGCAGTGCTGTTCCGCATTCTCGACACGCTGCGGATCTTCGATCTGCCGTTCGTCCTGGTCGGGCCGCACAAGGACTCGGTCGAGACGCTGTCGATGCTGGCGTACGACGAAGCCTTCAACACCAGATACGGCCCGGCGGCCGCTTATGCGACGGTGCTGTTCGTCTACGTCGCCGTGGTCGCCTACGCGTTCGTGAAGATCCTTGGAGCTGACGTGATCGGTGAGGCCAGAGCCAAGAAGCCTGGCGGTGGTGGTAAGGGCCGGCGGAAGAAGCGCGAGATCGAGGAGGCGCCGGGCGTTGCCATGGGCGCGGCCGCGGGTGGAGGTGGAGTGTGATGGCTACCGCAACCGCAGCGCCCAGGGAAGATCTCGCAAAGGTCCGCGCGGCCGAGGTCGGTCCGCTGCGCCGGTGGGCGCCGCTGATCGGCGTCGTGCTGATCGTGCTCTACTGCCTGGCGCCGTTCTACTGGATGGTGGTGTCGGCGTTCCGGCGGCCGGCCGACCAGTTCTCGAACAAGGTCATCCCGGCACCGTTCTCGATCCAGAACTTCAAGGACGTGTTCAGTGGCTCGAACGGCTTCGGCCGGGGCTTGCTGAACAGCCTGATCGTGGCCGGCACCGTGACGATCCTGACGCTGGTCATCGGCTTGATCGCGGCGTACACGCTGGCCCGGCTGGACTTCAAGTTCAAGAACGTCGTACTGGCGATCATCATCACCACGTCGATGTTCCCGGGCATCTCGCTGGTGGTGCCGCTGCTGAAGTTGTTCGTCGACATCAAGTGGATCAACACCTACCAGGCGATGATCGTGCCGAGCCTGTCGTTCGCGCTGCCACTGGCGGTGTGGAACCTGACCGCGTTCTTCCGGCAGATGCCGCAGGAACTCGAGCAGGCGGCGATGGTGGATGGCTGTACGCCCGCCCAGGCGTTCCGGAAGGTCATCATCCCGTTGGCCGCGCCGGGTGTGTTCACGACCGCGATCATCACCTTCATCGCGGCGTGGAACGAGTTCCTGATCGCCCTGAGCATGACGAACAAGAAGTCGATCCAGACGGCGAACGTGATCATTTCGCAGTTCACCGGTACGACGGGACGTGACCAACCGTTCGGTAGCCAGATGGCCGCCGGTGTGGTGGTCACGATCCCGCTCGTGATCGCGGTACTGCTGTTCCAGCGCCGTATCGTCGCCGGCCTCACGGCAGGTGGCGTGAAGTGAACTGGCGGGACCGGCGGGAGCGTGATCGCCGGGACCGGGAGGATCGGGATCGGCGGGACCGCGAGGACCGGGACCGCCGCGACCGCGAAGACCGGGATCGGCGGGACCGCGAAGACCGGGACCGCCGTGACCGTGAGCGCTACCGCTAGCTGACACCCGAGGGCCGGGACCACAAAGGTCCCGGCCCTCGTGCGTCGGCTACACCTCGAGCCAGACGGTGACGTCGGTGGGGAGCTCGCCGTTCGGCAGCGGCTCGCTGCTCAGCATGACCTTCTGGTGCTCGGGGAGGGCGACCGGAGCGCTGCTCAGGTTCACCACGCAACGGAAGCCGGGGTCGCGGGTGAACGAGAGGACGCCGTCGGGCGCATCCTGGTCCCAGATCAGCCGGCCCTCGCCCAGTGCCGGGTGCTCACGCCGGAAGCGGAGCGCCTGCTTGTAGAGGTTGAGGTGGCTGCTCGGATCAGATGCCTGGGACTCGGCGGTCAGACCGGCCCAGTCGGCCGGCTGTGGGAGCCAGGGCTGCCCGGACCCGGGGCCAAAGCCGTACGGCGGCTCGGAGCCGGACCACGGGATCGGGACCCGGCAGCCGTCGCGGCCGCGGACGGTGTGCCCGGAGCGCTCCCAGGTCGGATCGTCGAGCACGTCCTCGGGCAGGTCCTCCACCTCGGGCAGCCCGAGTTCGTCACCCTGGTAGATGTACGCGCCACCGGGCAGCGCCAGTTCCAGCAGCGCTGCCGCCCGCGCCCGGCGCAGCCCGAGCTCCAGATCGGTCGGTACGACGCCCGCGCCTTCCAATGCGTCCCGACGATCCCGGCCGTACCGCGTGCGGTGCCGGATCGTGTCGTGGTTGCTCAGCACCCACGTCGCCGGCGCCCCGACCGCCCACAGGTTGTCGGTGGTGTGGTCGATGACCTCACGCAGTTCCTTCGCGTCCCACGCCGCGCGCAGGGCGTCGAAGTTGAACGCCGAATGCAGTTCGTTGGGCCGCACGTACTGCGCCAGCCGTTCGGCCGGCGACAGCCACGCCTCCGCCACGAAGACCCGGGGTCCCTGCGGCGTATCGGCGTACTCGTCGGCGATCGCGCGCCAGCGCTGGTGGATGGTGTGCACCCCGGGCTGGTCGTAGAACGGGTTCCCGACGTACTTCTCGCGCGTCGGCTTCCCGTTGTGCAGCGGTACGTCGGGCAACGCCGGGTCCTTCGCCATCGAGTCGGCGACGTCGATCCGGAACCCGTCGACGCCGCGGTCGAACCAGAACCGCAGGATCGAATCGAACTCCTCGACCACCTTCGGGTTGTCCCAGTTCCAGTCCGGCTGGGAGATGTCGAACAGGTGCAGGTACCACTGGCCGTCGTCGATCTGCTGCCACGCGCCGCCGCCGAACGCGGCCGGCCAGTTGGTCGGCGGCAGGCCGTCCTCGGAGTCCCGGAACCAGAAGAGGTCCCGCTCCGGAGAACCCTTGCCCGCCGCCAGCGCGGCCTTGAACCACGGGTGGTCCCAGGAGCAGTGGTTCGGCACCAGGTCGATCAGGATCCGCAGGCCGAGTGCGTGCGCCTCGGTGATCAGTGCGTCCGCGTCGGCGAGGGTGCCGAACTCCGGGTTGATGTCGCGGTAGTCGGCGACGTCGTACCCGCCGTCGAGCAGCGGGGACGGATACCAGGGGCTGATCCAGATCGCGTCGACGCCGAGCTCTGCGAGGTATGGCAGCCGGGCGCGGATCCCGTTCACGTCGCCGGTCCCGTCCCCGTCGGCGTCGGCGAACGAACGCGGATACACCTGGTAGACGACGGCGCTACGCCACCAGTCGTCAGCTGGTCTGATCTCAGGATCGGTCATGCGGTCTAGCCTGACATGGGGCCCGGAGAAGGCTGTGACGGTCGTCTCAGCCGGGACCCCGCCTGTTGCTGCCGGCACGAGGGTGGCTACTGTCAGAAGCCCCGTACAGGCGAGAGAGGGACCACACTCGTGGATCTGATGGAATTCCAGGCGAAGACGGTCTTCGCCAAGCACGGAGTGCGGACGACCGTGGGTGCGGTCGTCACGACTCCGGAGGAAGCCCGCGCGGCGGCCGAGAAGATCGGCGGCCGGGTGGTCGTGAAGGCCCAGGTCAAGACCGGCGGCCGCGGCAAGGCCGGCGGCGTCAAGCTGGCCTCGAACCCGGACGAGGCCGAGGAGAAGGCCCGCGAGATCCTCGGGCTCGACATCAAGGGTCACGTCGTCAAGATCCTGAACATCGTCCCGGCCGCGGCGATCGGCGAGGAGTACTACTTCTCGTTCCTGATCGACCGGGCCAACCGCAACTACCTCTGCATCGCCTCCGCCGCCGGCGGCATGGAGATCGAGGAGGTCGCGCACACCAACCCGGACGCGGTCGCGAAGATCTCGATCGACCCGGCGACCGGTGTCGACGAGGCGAAGGCGCGGGAGATCGCGGTCGCCGCGAAGTACCCGGCCGACGTGATCGACGCCGTCGTACCGGAGATCGTCAAGCTGTACGACGTGTTCATCGCCGAGGACGCCTCGCTGGTCGAGGTGAACCCGCTGGTCAAGCTCGAGGACGGCAACGTCGAGGCGCTGGACGGCAAGGTCACGCTGGACGAGAACGCGGACTTCCGGCACCCGGACCACGCCGAGTTCGAGGACGTGTCGGCGGCCGACCCGCTGGAGGCGGCGGCCAAGGCCAAGGGCCTGAACTACGTGAAGCTGGACGGCTCGGTCGGCATCATCGGCAACGGCGCGGGTCTGGTGATGAGCACCTTGGACGTCGTCGCGTACGCCGGCGAGGAGTTCGGCGGCGTCAAGCCCGCGAACTTCCTTGACATCGGCGGTGGCGCGAGCGCCGAGGTGATGGCCAACGGCCTGGAGATCATCATCTCCGACCCGCAGGTGCAGAGCGTGTTCGTGAACGTGTTCGGCGGCATCACCGCCTGTGACGCGGTCGCGAACGGCATCGTGCAGGCGTTCGAGCTGCTGTCGAGCCGCGGCGAGGCCGTCACCAAGCCGCTGGTCGTCCGGCTGGACGGCAACAACGCCGAGGAGGGCCGCCGGATCCTCGACGAGGCCGGCCTGGCCGGCCTGGAGCGGGTCGACACGATGGACGGCGCCGCCAAGCGCGCCGCCGAGCTGGCTGCGAAGTAAGGGATCGCCGAACAATGTCTATCTTCCTGACCAAGGACAGCAAGGTCATCGTCCAGGGCATGACCGGCTCCGAGGGCACCAAGCACACCACCCGGATGCTTGCCTCCGGCACCAACATCGTCGGCGGCGTGAACCCGCGCAAGGCGGGGCAGAGCCAGGACTTCGACGGCAAGGCGGTACCGGTGTTCGGCACCGTTGCGGACGCCGTCAAGGAGACCGGTGCGAACGTCTCCGTCATCTTCGTCCCGCCGAAGTTCACCAAGGACGCCGTACTGGAGGCCATCGAGGCCGAGGTGCCGCTGGTCGTGGTGATCACCGAGGGCGTGCCGGTGCACGACACCGCCGCGTTCTTCGCCGCCGCGCAGGCGTCCGGCAAGACCCGGATCATCGGCCCGAACTGCCCGGGCATCATCACCCCGGGCGAGTCGAACGCCGGCATCATCCCGGCCGATATCGCCGGCCAGGGCCGGATCGGTCTGGTGTCGAAGTCGGGCACGCTGACGTACCAGATGATGTACGAGCTGCGGGACTTCGGGTTCTCGACCGCGATCGGGATCGGCGGCGACCCGATCATCGGGACCACGCACATCGACGCGCTGCGGGCCTTCCAGGACGACCCGGACACCGACGCGATCGTGATGATCGGTGAGATCGGCGGTGACGCCGAGGAGCGGGCGGCCGCGTTCATCAAGGAGAACGTGACCAAGCCGGTCGTCGGGTACGTCGCGGGCTTCACCGCACCGGAGGGCAAGACGATGGGCCACGCCGGCGCGATCGTCTCGGGCTCGTCGGGTACGGCGGCCGCGAAGCAGGAGGCCCTCGAGGCCGTCGGCGTGAAGGTCGGCAAGACGCCGTCCGAGACCGCCAACCTGATGCGCGAGATCATGCAGGGCCTGAGCAAGTAACTGCCAGGAGCTGTGCAGCGGGACCTGCCCCTGACGGGGTGGGTCCCGCTTTCTACTGGTAGGCGGCGGAGCGGTCGGCCGCGCGGGCGAGCGTCTCGTTGAACGCCGCGTTGGTGAGGTCCAGCTCCTTGAGCACCGGGAACAGCACGTAGACCGCCCGGTTCCCGGATCCGGCGATCCCGATCCGGTAGACGAACTTCTTCCCGTCGCCGGTGTCGTACGTCGCCTTCCAGCTCTTGCCCGTCATCGTGTTGGTCTTGACCGTGCCGGTCGACTCGACCTTCGCGTTCGAGACGTTCTTCTCGCAGGCGTCGACGTTCTTCTTGATCTGGCTGACGTAACTCGCCGCCGCGGTCGGGGTGGCGAACTTGATCACCGTGTCGTCGAACCCGAACTCGGTCGGCACCTTCGCCTCCGGCGTCACGTACGTGACCGTGCCGTACTTGGTCGCCTTCGCCTTCTTGAGGCCGAGCTTCTCGCAGCCGGTGCCGTCGTTGCTCGTCGCGGGGGCGCTCACCCACGGCTTGTCGATCTCGTCCAGCAGCGGCAGGTCGACCGACGCCATGAAACCCGGGGCGTCGGTGTTCGGCAGCAGGGCGGGTTTCGCGACCGGCTCCCCGGTCGCGCAGCCGCCGGTCTGGGCGCAGATCTTCTTCGCCGCGGCGCTCGCGGTGGCCAGCACCGTGTCCGGCCGGGGCGGCGCGGCCGCCAGCGTGTCGTGCTCGACGACCATGGTCGCCTGCCCGACCAGTGTGACCGCGACGGTCTTGTACTTCGTCTTCGCGCCGGGGACCTGCCCGAACACGGCGATCACACCGCGCTCGCCGACGCCGGTGGTCACGTAGCCGGCCGACAACCGGGTCTGCGGTGTCGTGCACTGGCTGAGCCAGTGGACGACAGTGGTGTAGGTCTTCGCGGCGGTGGCCTTGTCGTTCGACACGTCGACGTACTGCACTGCCGTGTCCTTGGTGGCCGAGTTCTGCAGGGTGCGGACCCAGGTCCGCAGGCCGGACGGGTCGGCGAACCGCTGCGACTGGCAGGCGAACGCGCTGTCCGGGGCGGAGTCGCCGTCCGCGGTCTTGGTGACCGCCCAGGTGCCGGTGGCGCCGAGCGTCTTCGCGCTCGCGGCGTCCAGCAGCGCCTTGTCGTCGGCGAGTACGTCGGAATTGGTCGGCTTGTCGTCCGACGGGCCGTTGCCGGCCTTCGCGCCGGGCTCCTTGTCGCCGCCGAACGCGTTCAGCGCGGCGACACCGCCGCCGCCGACCAGCACCACGACCGCGACGCCTGCTGCGATCGTCTGGTTCCGCTTACGCGCCTTCAGGCGGCGCGCCTCCCGGGCAGCGGCGCGACCGCCGCCGCGTGATGCACGGTGGGAACCGGCCAAAGCTCGTCCTCCTGACTGATTCCACCCGACAGTACCGGGTGAACCCACGCTGCTCCCACTCAGCTACCAACAGGCGAACAGGGATGAACTGAGCGTGAGCAAGCGGGCTGAAGTCTCCCACATCCGGCGTGTCAGGACGAGTGGCGTCCGTGCGCGGGGAGACCATGGGAGTCAGATGACCGACATGCTGAGCCGCTCCGGGGCCCGGGACGGCGACACGAGCGCTGCGCCCACGTCGGAGATCGCCGCCCAGACCAAGCCGTTGATCGTGTCGGCCGTGATCTCCGCCGGAGCGTGTCTGCTGACGGGTCTGCTCACGTGCGCCGCGGTCGCCGTCATCGGCTGGCTGGGCGCGACGTTCGGCGGCGCCTCCGGCGCGGTCCGGGCCGGAGCGTCGGTCTGGCTGATCGCGCACAAGGCCGCCGTCACCATTGGCAGCAGCACGGTCGGCGCCGGCCGGATCAGCGTCGCGCCGCTCGGCCTGACACTGTTCTTCGCCTGGTGCCTGTACCGCGGCGGCAGGTCGGCGGCCCGATCCAGCGCGGCCGACCGGACCCGGGACCTGATCGCGCTGGCCGGAGCGTTCGCGCTCGTCTACGGCCTCGGCGCGCTCGTCGTGGCGTTGCTCACGGCAGAGGGCTCGCTGAAGGTGTCGCCACTGGGCGCGTTCCTGGGCGCGTTCTCGCTGGCGCTGGTGGCCGGCCTTGCGGGCATCGCGGTCGAGTCCGGAGCGGCCGAGGATCTCGCGGACGCCACACCCGCGGGCCTGCGGGACGCCGTACCCGCCGCGCTGGCCGCCGTACTGACCGTGATCGCGATGGCCTCGCTGTTGTACGGCGTACTGCTCGCGATCCACTTCTCCCGGATCACCGGGATGCTCGAACTTCTGGACGCCGGCGTGATCGGGTCGGTCGTGCTGTTCGCGATCTGCCTGATGCTGGTGCCGAACATGGTGCTGTACGTCGTCGCATTCCTCGCCGGACCCGGGTTCCAACTCGGGGTCGGGACGACGATCGCGCCGACCGGTGTGGATGTCGGGAACCTGCCCGCCCTCCCGCTGCTGGCGGCGGTACCTGCCGACGGCGCCACCCCGTCGTACCTGCTGGTGCTGACGGCCGTGGTGCCGCTGGTCGCCGGTGCGGTCGCAGGTCTGGTCGTCGTACGGCGAGGGCTCACGGAGCGGGACGCTGACGCGCTGGGATGGGATGCGTTCGCGCTGCGCGGTGCGATGGCGGCGCTCGTCGCGGGCGTCATCGTGTTCGCGCTGCTGGCGCTGTCGGGCGGATCGGCGGGGCCCGGGCGGATGTCCGCGGTCGGAGTTCCGGCGGCGTTGCCGGCGGCCGGCGTACTGGCGGCGGGGATGGCGATCGGGGCCGCGATCACGGCCGCTGTGGTCTCGTCCCGCCGCCCGGCTGACGGGGAGACCGACGCCGAGCGATAGGCTTCCGGCCGTGACTTCTGCTGATGCCGCTGCGGTCGACTCAGGGCAGGCACGCCTCGTCGTGCTCGTGTCGGGGTCGGGGTCGAACCTGCAGGCATTGCTGGACGCCTGCGCCGACCCGGCGTACGGCGCTCAGGTCGTCGCCGTCGGCGCCGACCGGGACGGGATCGCCGGCCTGGAGCGCGCCGAGGCCGCCGGTGTGCCGACCTTCGTGCACAAGGTGAAGGAGTACCCGGCACGCGCCGACTGGGATCGTGCGCTGACCGCGTCCGTCGCGCAGTACAAGCCTGATCTGGTCGTGTCCGCGGGCTTCCTGAAGCTGGTCGGTGAGGACTTCCTGGAGTCCTTCGGCGACCGCTACATCAACACCCACAACGCGCTGCTGCCGGCGTTCCCCGGGATCCACGGGCCCCGGGACGCGCTGGAGTACGGCGTCAAGGTCGCCGGGGCGACGCTGTTCTTCGTGGACGGCGGCGTCGACACCGGGCCGATCATCGCGCAGGTCGTCGTACCCGTACTCGACGACGACACCGAAGAAGCCCTGACCGAACGGATCAAGGACGTCGAACGCCGCCAGTTGGTGGAGTGGGTCGGCCGCCTGGTCCGGGAGGGCTGGACCATCACTGGACGAAAGGTTCGACTGAAGTGAGCACCGACCGCAGGCCGATTCGCCGCGCGCTGATCAGCGTGTACGACAAGACCGGCCTGGAGGAGCTCGCTTCCGCGCTGCACGCCGCCGGTGTCCAGCTGGTATCGACCGGTTCCACCGCGGCGCGGATCGCGGCGGCCGGGGTTCCGGTGACCAAGGTCGAGGAGCTGACCGGTTTCCCGGAGTGCCTCGACGGGCGGGTCAAGACCCTGCACCCGATGGTGCACGCCGGGCTGCTGGCCGACGTACGGAGGGACGAGCACGTCGAGCAGCTGCGGGAGATGCGGGTCGAGCCGTTCGACCTGCTGGTCAGCAACCTGTACCCGTTCACCGAGACGGTCGCCTCCGGCGCGTCGGTCGACGAGTGCATCGAGCAGATCGACATCGGCGGACCGTCGATGGTGCGTGGCGCGGCGAAGAACCACGCGAACGTCGCGGTGGTGACGTCGCCGGCGCAGTACGCGGAGTTGTACGCGGCACTCGACGGGGGCGGCTTCTCGCTCGAGGAGCGGCAGAGGCTCGCGGCGGCGGCGTTCGTGCACACAGCGGACTACGACATCGCGGTCGCGTCCTGGATGGGCAATGTGCTCACCGACTCGAGCGAGGGGTCCGGCTTCCCTGCGTGGGTGGGCGCTTCGTGGGAGAAGTCCGCCGTCCTGCGGTACGGCGAGAACCCGCATCAGCCGGCCGCGCTGTACCTGAACGGGCGGGGCGGGCTGGCCGCGGCGGAGCAGTTGCACGGCAAGGAGATGTCGTACAACAACTACGTCGACGCCGACGCGGCCCGGCGTACCGCCTATGACTTCAGCGAGCCGGCGGTCGCGATCATCAAGCACGCGAACCCGTGCGGGATCGCCGTCGGCAAGGACATCGCGGAGGCCCACCGGCGCGCGCACGAGTGCGACCCGGTGTCGGCGTACGGCGGTGTGATCGCGACGAACCGCCCGGTCTCGGTGGACCTCGCCAAGCAGGTCGCGGAGATCTTCACCGAGGTGCTGGTGGCGCCTGCGTTCGAGGACGGCGCGGTCGAGATCCTGCAGGCGAAGAAGAACATCCGGCTGCTCGTGGCGCCGGCCGTGTCCGCGGACGAGACGGTCGAGTGGCGCGCAATCAGCGGCGGCCTGCTGCTGCAGCACCGCGACCGCTTCCAGGCTTCCGGTGACGACCCGTCCGCGTGGACCCTCGCCGCCGGCGAGGCCGCCTCGGACGAGGTGCTGGCCGATCTCGCCTTCGCATGGAAGGCGTGCCGTGCGGTCAAGTCCAACGCGATCCTGCTCGCTGCCGACGGTGCCTCGGTCGGCGTCGGCATGGGCCAGGTCAACCGCGTCGACTCCTGCCGGCTGGCCGTCTCTCGCGCCGGCGACCGCGCCAACGGCTCCGTCGCCGCCTCCGACGCCTTCTTCCCCTTCCCCGACGGCCTCGAGGTCCTCATCGAAGGCGGCGTCAAAGCGGTAGTCCAGCCCGGCGGCTCCATCCGCGACGAAGCAGCCATCGAAGCCGCCACCAAGGCCGGCATCACCATGTACTTCACCGGAACCCGCCACTTCTTCCACTGAGTCAAAACGTCGCCCGGATCTCGATCCGGGCGAGCGTTCATTCGGTGGTCAGCAGGCGAACACCGATGGCGGCGATGAGAAGGTCGGCCAGGGCGATTGCCACGTAGGTGGTGAAGCTGGTGAAACCGGTGACGAAGATGGCCGGCGTGACGATCAGCAGTTGGAAGGCGCCGAAGATCAGCGGCAGGGCGGCCCAGCGCGCCGGCCAGTGGTGGATCCGCAGGGCGGCGACGCCGTAGCCGATCAGACCCAGGTCCGCGATGAGCAGGCCGATGCCGAAGACAGAGCTGGCCAGGTCGGTGGCTGCCGAGTCGAACGTCTTGTCGGCGACCAGGATCAGCACCAGTTCGCCCGGGACCGTGATCGCGAAGCCGACGACTGAGAGCGCGGCGAAGACCTTCGTCGCCCGGGTACGCCGTGCCGCGTCGGAGCGGACCAGTGCGAACACGCCGTACGCCATCAACGCCTGGGTGAGAGCGAAGAACAGGGTCTTCTGTCTGATGTGTGGGTCAGGTGCGGCCTGGGAGGGGTGGTCGGTAGCCGCCGAGGGTGAGCATGGTCAAGGCGATGAGGGCTTGTGGGTCTTTGAAGCCGTAGGCGGTGCGGGTGATGAGCCGGATCTTGGTGTTGACCGCTTCGACGCGGGCGTTGGTGAGGCCGTGGTCGAGGCTGGCGTGGATGGCGGGTAGGTGTCGTTTGATCCTGCGGCCGATTCGACGAATACGTCGATGCGGCAGCGTTGGGCCCAGGTCAGCCAGCGTTGGAGGGCGTGTTTGCCGTCGGTGCCGGCGAGCTTGAACACGTGCCGCAGGCCTTCTTTGAGGAGGTAAGCGCGGTGCAGGCGCGGGCTGGAGGTGGCGATCCAGGCGAGTTGGGCGGTTTGTTTGGCGGTGAGGTCTTCGGGGTTCTTCCACAACGCCCACCGCGACCGCGCGATGGTCTGGGCGTCTCCGCGGGAGGCGTGGTAGCGGCCCCCGGCCAGGTCGCCGATCTGCCGGGTGCCGCCAGCTCGGCGGCGGGCGATGTTCCAGGTCTCACGCCGTACCTCGTCCAGGCACTTGGTGGCCCAGGACACGAGATGGAACGGGTCCGCGCACAACACCGCCTGCGGCGCCTGCTTGGCGACCACGCCGGTGATCCAACTGGCCCCATCGGCCGACACGTGCGTCAACGCCTCGGCGCGATCGGGTCCGAGGGCGTCAAAGAACCTGGCCACGGTCGCGGCGTCACGACCCGGCTGCGCCCACACCAGATCCCCCGAATTGTGGTCGACCACCACCGTCAAATACTGCTGGCCCTTGCGGTAGCTGACCTCGTCGATCCCGACCCGGGCCAGCCCGTCGAGCCGGTCGCGGGCCGCGTCCACGTCGGCACACACCCGCTTCACGATCGCCCCGACCGTGCGCCACGAGATCCGCATCAACTGCGTCACCGCCGTCTTCGACGTCTGCGTGGCCAGCCACGCCACCTGGTCGTCGAACATGCGCG
>NZ_SODU01000003.1 GCF_004366075.1 Kribbella pratensis
CGCTCGACTTGCATGTGTTAAGCACGCCGCCAGCGTTCGTCCTGAGCCAGGATCAAACTCTCCGTTGAAAAATATAGACAACCCAGACCCAAAGGCCCGGAGAGTCAACAACATCGAACTGATCCTTTGAATCAGAAACAAAACCATTACTGGCTATTGTTATCCGTATTAATTTCAAAGGAATCCGCCACAGAACACAGACAACCCACCACCCAAAACCTCGAAGAGACCAGGGTAGAAGAATCATCCAATGCCTGTGAACGGGGATACTACAATTTCGGCATTGACTTTCGGCACGCTGTTGAGTTCTCAAGAATCGGACGCACACCGCAGCTTGGCCTTGCGGCCAGGCTCCCGGGGCAACCTGCGTTACTTTACCGGACCAGATCCACCGAGTCAAGACTCAATTTTTCTGACCCTCCACCCGCGTCCAGTCGGCCGACCCGAGTCCGAGGACACGTTTCGGCTGCTCTAGCCTTGGGGGGTTCGGAGCGGCCGGCCGCTTTCGCGTCCCGCGCTTCGCTCCAACAAGAAGAACATTACGTGGCTCGCAGGTGACCGGTCAAATCGGCTCCCGGTGGGCTGAATCACAGGCTTGTAATTTGCCTTCGGCAACCCGGGTGTGGGAGTGGAGCCCACTCCCACACCGCAGCTGTCAGCCCTGCGTCGGCGCTGCCAGAACCCCTGCAAATGAACGCTTCCCACGGCGCAGCACCAGCACGCCGCCCGGCAGCAGGTCCTCCGCGGCCGGCACGTACTCCGCGTCCTTCACCTTCTCGTTGTTCAGGTACGCGCCACCTTCGGCGACCGTCCGCCGTGCGGCCGACTTGCTCGCCACCAGGCCCGACTTCACCAGCAGGTCGCCGTACGTCGGCATCGGTTCGCCGGCGCCCAGCTCCACGTGCGGTGCTTCGCGCAGTGCTGCCACGAGCGTGGAGCCGTCCAGAGACCCCAGCTCCCCCTGGCCGAACAAGGCCTTCGAGGCCTCCTGCACCCGCCGAGTCTCCTCGGCCCCATGGACCAAGGTCGTCACGTCCTCGGCCAGTACCCGTTGCGCTTCCCGTGCCTGTGGCCGTTCGGCAGTCGCCTGCCCGAGGGCGGCCATCTCTTCCGCCGTACGGAACGTGTAGAACCGCACCAGCTGCATCACGTCGCGGTCGTCACTGTTGAACCAGAACTGGTAGAACGCGTACGGCGTCGTCAGCTCCCGGTCCAGCCACACCGTCCCGGACTCGGTCTTCCCGAACTTCGTGCCGTCGGCCTTGGTCACCAGTGGCGTCGCCAGTGCATGCGCCTTGCCGGCGTCGGTACGACGGATCAGCTCGACGCCCGCCGTCAGGTTCCCCCACTGGTCGCTGCCGCCGGTCTGCAGAGTGCAGTTGTGCCGCCGGTACAGCTCGAGGAAGTCCAGCGACTGCAGCAGCACGTAGCTGAACTCCGTGTAGCTGATCCCCTGCTCCAGCCGCGCCTTGACCACCTCGCGGCCGAGCATCCGGTTCACCGGGAAGTGCTTCCCGATGTCCCGCAGGAAGTCGAGCGTGTTGAGATCCTTGGTCCAGTCGTAGTTGTTGACGATCCGGGCCGGGTTCGGCAGCGACTGGTCGAAGTCGACGAACTTCTCCACCTGTCCGCGAACCTTCTCGACCCACTCGTGGACGATGTCCTTCGGGTTGAGCACCCGCTCGGACGTCTCCTTGGGGTCACCGATCAACCCGGTGGCACCGCCAACGAGCCCGATCGGGTTGTGGCCGGCCAGCTGGAGCCGCCGCAGCGTCAGGAGCTGCAGCAGGTTGCCCATGTGCAGGCTGGGCGCGGTGGGGTCGAAACCGACATAGGAGGTGATCGGTCCCGCCGCCATCGAGGCCCGGAGGGCATCCGGATCGGTGGAGTGGGCGATCAGGCCACGGCTCTCCAGGTCGTCAAGCACCTGAGTGCGGCGTTCGGTCACTAGTTCTCTCCTCGAGTACGTCGGTCAGCACTAGTGTCCTGTACGCCGGCGTGCGGCGACTCAGGTGGGTTCGGGACGTGTCAGCACCGAGCGGAGCTGTGGACGGAGGGCATGTCCGTCCGGACCTTGCACCGTCACGGCAGTCGGCCGGTGTGGGTCGTGGGCACCAGGGTCCGGGTTAGGGACCGGTAGACCGTGCGACAGGACCTGCTCGGCCGGGGTGAGCTGGCGGATGCCGATGGCGAGCACGTGGTCGGGGTGCGTCTGCGCGAAGTCGCCGTACAGCTGGGGGTCGTGCTGGCCGTCGTCCCCGATCAGCACCCAGCGCACGTTGGGGAACTCACGCGCCAGCCGGCGCAGCGCGGTCCGCTTGTGTTCCTGGCCGCTGCGGAACCAACCGGTGTTGGTCGGCCCCCAGTCCGTCATCAGCAACGGCCCCGGCGGGTACCCGTGCCGTGCGAGGAAGCGCGTCAGCGTCGGTGCGGTGTTCCACGCTCCTGTGGAGAGGTAGAACATCGGGGCGCCCGGGTGGTCCGCCAGCAACTCCTCGTAGAGACCGGCCATACCTGGTACGACGCGGCGCGCCTGCTCGTCGCGGACGAACGTGTTCCAGGCCGCGATCAGCGGACGGGGCAGCATCGTCAGGATCACCGTGTCGTCGATGTCGCTGACCAGACCGAACGTGGCCTCCGGGTCCGGGACGAAGATCCGCGCCCGCGCCTGCCGGTCGCCATGAACGCCCAGCACGATCTCGTGCCAGCCAGGCGGCAGCACCACCGGCACGTTCAGGTCGATGAACCCGCCGCGATCGGTCACGGCGTCGAACGTCTGCCCGCCGACGGTAACCGTCACCGGCACCTTGGTCGCCGGCGCCGTCACGAACACGCGCCAGCCGCGGATCACCTGGTCCTCGTCGTACCGCGGCTGGTTGCGCGGGTCCCGCCCGAGCACCACGCGGGCCAGCACCCGGACGAACTCGGTGTTGCCGTAACCGACCTGCGGGATGATCCGCTCCTGCCAGCCACGGCGCCGAAGTACCGCCTGCAACCCGAGGTTGAACCAGTCCTCGAGACGGGACGAGTAGTGCGGACGGGCCATACCAGAAACCTACCCGCAGCACGGTCCGCTAGTCGCCCTCCCTCGCGGCGCGCGCACACCTTTGACCCGTCGTTCACGAACTGTCGGCGCTCTCCCCTACCGTCTCCCCATGACCGCCTTAGGAATGTGCTTCCCGCGTACCTACCCGGCTGCGCTTGTCACCGACGTGGCACGGCGGCTCGACCGTGGTGGCGCGGACGAGCTGTGGATCATCGAGGACTGCTTCTTCACGGCCGGACCGTCGCTGGTGTCGGCCGCGCTGACGTCGACCGAGCGGCTGACCGTCGGGCTCGGGATCGTGCCGGCGGTCGCCCGCACGGCCGCGGTGACCGCAATGGAGTTCGCGACGCTGGAGGCGCTCGGGCCGGGGCGGTTCCTGCCCGGTATCGGTCATGGCGTGCAGTCGTGGATGGGCCAGATGGGGGTCCGGCCGAAGTCGCCGCTGACTGCGCTCGAGGAAGTGACGACCAGCGTCACCCGGCTGCTCCGTGGCGAGGAGGTCAGCTTCGAGGGCAAGACGGTCTTCCTCGACAAGGTGAAGCTGGACGCACCGCCGGCGGAGGTGCCGCCGATCCTGCTCGGTGTCCAGGGTCCGAAGTCGATGGCGCTCGCGGGGCGGGTCGCGGGCGGTGTCGTGCTGGCCGAGCCGGCGACCGCGCCGTACGTGCGTCAGTCGGTGGAGTATGCCGGATCGCCCGAGGGGTTCGTGGTCGCCGTGTTCGCGGCGATGTGCGTGCGCGAAGACCGCAAAACGGCGTACGAGTGGACCGCGCCGTGGCTCGGGTGGCGGATCGGTGAGCGGCCGCCGCAGCTGACCGCGCTGCCGTTCTTCGACGAGATGAAGAAGCTGTACGACGCATCGGGCGAGGCGGGCCTGGTGGGGATGCCGAGCGACTGGTGGACCGCTATCGGGGCAATCGGCACGCTCGACGACGCGGCGGCGCATGTGGAGACACTGGAGGCGGCCGGGGTGCAGCACGTCGGGCTGTTCCCAGACCCGGAGGTGGAGCACGGGCTGCCGCAGTTGGACTACGTGCTCGAGCTGGCCAACCGCTAGGCGCGTTTTTTCGGGACATGCGGGCGGTAAGGCGAAACTGTCGGGTCGTTCGGGATCCAGAAGCGCCAGGGGCGGTCGGCGGCCTCGCGCAGGCCGACGCGTGGGCCGGTCGCGGGTACGCCGTCGAAGCCGGGACCGTCGAGTAGCTCGATCGGTGAGTTCTTCGCCAGCAGGTCGACGCCGTTGCCTTCACGTCCGATGCCCAGGGCAACACACAACCGAGCCGGCCCGCGCGCAAGATCGCGATCTGGATTGCCATTGCGTCGTTTGGCGATCGGGCCCGGTCGGATTCCGGCCGCCTGGTTGACGACGACCTTCTGCTCGGTCAGCCGACCGCGGCGGACGCGGGCGAGTTCGACGCCTTCGATCACCTCGCCGGCGCGGAGCAGGACAGCGGACGGCTGGCCTTCCGAGCCGGCGACGACGTTCATGCAGAAGTGCATTCCGTAGGTGAAGTACACGTAGAGGAAGCCGGCCGGGCCGAACATCACCGCGTTGCGCGACGTTTGACCCCGGTACGCATGCGAGCCAGGGTCGTTCGGCCCGTCGTACGCCTCGACCTCGGTCAGTCGGACCGCCACCGTCCCATCGGAGGTGGTGCTGCGCAGCACCATCCCCAACAGCCGCGGCGCCACCTCCAACACAGGACCGGCAAGCAACGAACGACGCATGCGCAGCACCCTAGATGACGCAACACCCAGCCCTCGGACGGGACCGACCTACCTCAGCCACCGTCAGAGCGGCGGTTATCCCCTCGCGTGCAGGGTTCTCCACTCATGTATCAGTAGAGAACCCCCCAACGCGCGGGAATAACCCGTCGTCTGCTCGCCGCGGGGACGGAACAAAAGTGCCAGCCGGTGACGAAAATGTTCCGGGAAGCGTGCCTTCGGGATCTGGCGCGATCGGCCGACCACGGATACCCAACGCGAGCGGATCACCAACCCTGTGCTCTATCGGTGGGCGATCGGCTCACGTCAGGTCAGGCGGGTGGTGTGGGCGGTGGCGCGGTCGCGGAGTTCAGCCAGTTGTTCGGTGACCCGGTCCTGCGCGGTTCCGCCTCGGGTGTTGCGGGAGGCGAGGGAGCCTTCGACTGTGAGGACGGAGCGGACCTCCGGAGTCAGCTCCGGCGAGATCGCGGCCAGATCCTCGTCGGTCAGGTCCCACAGTTCGATGCCGCGCTTCTCGCATTCCTGGACGCAGGCGCCGGCCAGTTCGTGGGCGACGCGGAACGGGACCTTCTGGCGGACCAGCCACTCGGCGATGTCGGTCGCCAGCGAGAAGCCCTGCGGTGCCAGCTCCTCGAGACGTTCCGCGTTGAAGCGCAGCGTCTGGATCATCCCGGTGAATGCGGGCAGCAGCACCTCGAGGGTGTCGATGGAGTCGAAGACCGGTTCCTTGTCCTCCTGCAGGTCCCGGTTGTACGCGAGCGGCTGCGCCTTGAGCGTCGCCAGCAGACCGCTCAGGTTGCCGATCAGCCGCCCGGCCTTGCCGCGGGCGAGCTCGGCGATGTCGGGGTTCTTCTTCTGCGGCATGATGCTCGACCCGGTCGAGAACGCGTCGTCCAGCTCGACGAACCCGAACTCCTTGGTCGCCCAGAGGATCACCTCTTCGGCCTGCCGGGACAGGTCGACGCCGATCTGCGCGGTGACGAACGCGAACTCCGCGACGAAGTCCCGCGACGACGTACCGTCGATCGAGTTCGCCGAGGAGTTGGTGAAGCCCAGCTCAACAGCGACGAACTGCGGATCCAGCCCGAGCGAGCTGCCTGCCAGGGCCCCCGAGCCGTACGGCGAATCCGCGGCGACCCGAGCGTCCCAGTCGGCGAGTCGATCCAGATCCCGGATCAGCGGCCACGCGTGCGCGAGCAGATGATGCGACAGCAGAACCGGCTGCGCGTGCTGCAGATGCGTCCGCCCGGGCATCGCCACACCCAGATGCCGCTCGGCCTGATCCGCCAGCGTGTTCACCTGCTCCAGCAGCAACCGGCCGATGATCCGGCCGTGTTCGCGCAGGTAGCTCTTGAACAGCGTGGCGACCTGGTCGTTTCGCGACCGCCCCGCACGCAGCCGCCCACCCAGCTCGGCACCGAGCCGAACGAGCAGACCGTGCTCCAGCGCGGTGTGCACGTCCTCGTCCTCCGTAGCGGGGAGGAACTCTCCGGACAGTACGTCGGCCAGCAGCCCGTCGAGGCCCTCCAACATCGCCGCCAGATCGTCGTCCGTGAGCAGACCCGCGCGGTGCAGCACCTTGGCGTGAGCCTTCGACCCGGCGATGTCGTACGGCGCCAGCCGCCAGTCGAAGTCCGTCGACTTGCTCAACGCCGCCAGCGCGTCGGCGGGTCCGCCCGAGAACCGGGCCCCCCACAATGCCGAATCCCGGGCGCCGCTCTCTCCAGTACTCAAGACACTTCCTCTACTTCGGTTCGCGGGCTGCGAGGGACAGGAAACGGGCGGCCAGGTCCTGACCGCCGGTCGGGTTCCGGGAGACGACCATCACGGTGTCGTCACCGGCGATGGTGCCGAGGACGTCGTCCAGGCCCACGTGGTCGATCGCCGACGCGAAGTACTGGGCCGCCCCCGGCGGGGTTCGCAGGATGACCAGGTTGGCGCTGCCCTCCGCCGACACGAGCAGCTCGGACGCCACCCGGGCCAGCCGGGCCTCGAACGCAGCAGCCTCACCGGCACGCGGCGTACGGTCACCGCCTTCACCTGGTACGGCGTACACGAGCTGGCCGGACGAGTCGCGGACCTTCACCGCACCGATCTCGACCAGGTCCCGGGACAGCGTCGCCTGCCCGACCGCCAGCCCCGACGCGGCAAGCAGATCAGCCAGCTCGGTCTGCGACCGCACCGGCTGCCGCCCGAGCAGGTCGACGATCCGCTGCTGCCGCGCAGTCTTGGTAGTCGGTACGGCGATACTCATGCCTCGAAACTCCTTGCCAGCAGCCACGACAGCAGCGCCTTCTGCGCGTGCAGCCGGTTCTCGGCCTCGTCCCAGACGACCGACTGCGGTCCGTCGATGACGGCCGCCTCGATCTCCTTGCCACGATAGGCGGGCAGGCAGTGCAGGACGATCGCATCCGGCTTCGCCTTGCCGAGCAGTTGCTCCGTCACGGCGTACGGCACGAACGGCGCTTCACGGTCAGCTGCCTCGGCTTCCTGGCCCATCGACACCCAGGTGTCGGTGGCAACGACATCGGCACCGTCGACGGCCGCTATCGGGTCCTCCGTCCAGGCAACCGATCCGCCGGTCTTCTCGGCGATCGCCGCCGCGCTCACGACCACGTCCGGATCCGGCTGGTAGTCCGCAGGCGATCCGATCACGACGTGCATGCCGGCGGTCGCGCCGCCGAGCAGGTAGGAGTGCGCCATGTTGTTGGCGCCGTCGCCCAGGTAGACCAGCTTCAGCCCGGCCGTCGAGCCCTTGTGCTGGCGTACCGTCTGCAGGTCCGCGAGGATCTGGCACGGGTGGAACTCGTCGGTCAGCGCGTTCACGACCGGCACCGACGACGCGGCCGCCATCTCCTCGATCCGCGATTGCCCGAACGTCCGCCACACGATCGCCGCGACCTGCCGGTCCAGCACCCGCGTGGTGTCCGCGATCGGCTCGCCGCGACCGAGCTGCGAGGTCTGCGCGTCGATGATCAGCGGTACGCCGCCCAGCTCCGAGATCCCGACCGCGAACGAGATCCGCGTCCGCGTCGACGTCTTGTCGAAGATCACCGCCACGGTCTTCGGACCCTCGAGCGGCTTGTGCCCGTACCGGTCCCCCGCCAGCTGCGCGGCCAGCGTCAGTACTTCGTCCTGCTCGACCGGTGACAGATCGTCGTCCCGCAGGAAGTGCCGCACCATTACGCCTCCACCTTGTCGAGCAGGCCCGGGAGGGCCGCGACGAAACTGTCCGCATCAGCCTTACTGAGGATGTACGGCGGCGCCAGCCGCAACGCGTCCGGGATGGGGTTGTTGATCACGAACCCGGCCTCCAGCGCGAGCGCCGCCACCTGGTCCGACACCGGCTTGGTCAGCTGGATCGCGAGCAGCAGCCCGCGACCCCGGACGCCCGCGATCAGCGGGTGGTCGAGCGCGATGATCGAGGACGCGAGGTGGTTGCCGACGGCATTCACCTGCGCGAGCAGGCCGTCCCTCTCGATGACGGTCAGCACCGCCAGCCCGGCGATCGCCGCGACCGGGTTGCCGCCGAACGTGGTCCCGTGGTTCCCCGGCTGCAGCAGGTCCGCTGCCGCGCCGAGACCGATGCACGCACCGATCGGGATCCCGGCCCCGAGCCCCTTCGCGACGGTCACCAGGTCCGGCGTGATCCCGTCGGCCTCGTACCCGAACCAGGTCCCGGTCCGGCCGATCCCGGTCTGGATCTCGTCGATCCACAGCAGCGCGCCGTGCTCGGACGTGATCCGCCGCGCCGCCTGCAGATATCCGGCCGGCGGTACGACGACACCGTTCTCGCCCTGGATCGGTTCGAGTACCACGGCCGCGGTCTGGTCGTCGACCGCCGCGGCCAGCGCGTCTGCGTCGCCGTACGGGACGAACTCGACGTCGCCCGGCAGCGGCGCGAACGCCTCCCGGTACGCCGGCTTCCAGGTGATCGCGAGCGCGCCCATCGACCGCCCGTGGAAGGCGCCGACCGTCGAGACGATCTTGGTCCGGCCGGTACGGCGGGTGATCTTGAACGCGGCCTCGTTCGCCTCGGTGCCGGAGTTCGTGAAGAACACCTTGCCCGGGACGTCGAAGAGACCGAGCAGCTTCTCGGCGAGCGCGATCTGCGGCGCGGAGGCGAAGAAGTTCGAGACATGGCCCAGGGTGGCGAGCTGCGACGTCACCGCGGACACCACGAAAGGGTGCGCGTGCCCGAGACAGTTCACCGCGAGCCCACCGAGCAGGTCGAGGTACTTGTTGCCGTCGGCATCCCACAGGTACGCGCCCTCGCCGCGGACCAGCACCCTCTTCGGGGCGCCGAACGTGTTCATCAGCGCACTGGAGTACCGCTCGGTGAGCGCGGCCTGCGTGCCGTCGACAGTCAGCAGTTCGGTCATGACGGGATCACCTGGGTTCCAACTCCGGCATCGGTGAAGATTTCCAGTAGCAGCGAGTGCGGCACGCGGCCGTCGATCACGGTGGCTCGGGAGACGCCGGACTGGACCGCGCGCAGGCAGGCTTCCATCTTCGGCACCATGCCGGACGCCAGCGACGGCAGCAACTCCGCGAGCTCATCGGTGTCGATCTGGGTGATGATCTCGTCGCTGTCGGGCCAGTTCCGATAGAGCCCGGCCACGTCGGTCAGTACGACGAGCTTCTCCGCACCGAGCGCCGAGGCGAGCGCCGCGGCGGCGGTGTCCGCGTTCACGTTGTGCGCGAGTCCGTCCTCGTCGGGCGCGATCGTCGACACCACCGGGATCCGGCCGGCGTCGATCAGGTCGACCACCGCCTCCGGCCGGACCTCGACCACGTCACCGACCAGCCCGATGTCGACCTGCTCGCCGTCGACCAGCGCCGTACGGCGTTCCGCGGTGAACAGGCCCGCGTCCTCACCGGACATCCCCACCGCGAACGGGCCGTGAGCGTTCAGCAGTCCGACCAACTCCCGGCCGACCTTGCCGACCAGCACCATGCCGACAACATCCATCGCCTCGGGCGTGGTGACCCGGAGCCCGCCGCGGAACTCGCTGTCGATGCCGAGCCGGCCGAGCATGTCGCTGATCTGCGGTCCGCCGCCGTGAACGACGACGACACGCACCCCGGCGTACCGGAGGAAGACGATGTCCTCAGCAAACGCTCTCTTGAGTTTCTCGTCGACCATCGCGTTCCCGCCGTACTTCACCACGACAGTCTTCCCGTGGAACTGCTTCAGCCACGGCAGCGCCTCGGTCAGTACAGCGGCCTTCTCCACCGCTTCCGGAAAGATCATGACGAGTACGCCGAGTTCTCTTCGACGTACGCGTGCGAGAGGTCCGTGGTGAGGACGGTCGCCGACGCGGGGCCGGCGTGCAGGTCGATGACCACGTCGATCTCCAGACCGCTGAGGTCCGCCTCGGAGCGGTCGACGCCCTTGCCGCCGGCGACACAGATGGCGGCGCCGTTCAGGGTGATGTCGAGCAGCGACGGGTCGAACGCGGTGGGCGCGTTGCCGACCGCCATCGCGATCCGTCCCCAGTTCGGGTCGGAAGCGAAGAACGCGGTCTTGCACAGGTTGTCCTCGGCAACGACCTTGGCGGCGGCCAGCGCCTCCGCCTCGGTCGCGGCGCCCTGCACCGTGATGCTCACGTGCTTGGTGACGCCCTCGGCGTCGGCCTGCAACTGCTTCACCAGGTCAGCAGCCAGGGCCGTGAGGGCCGTCTCGAACGCCTCGGGGGTGACCGTGACACCGGACGCGCCCGAGCTGAGCAGCAGGACGGTGTCGTTGGTCGACGTACCGCCGTCGACGTCGAGCCGGTTGAAGGTCTTGCCGACCGCGTTCCGCAGCGCGTGGTCGAGGTGCGGCTGGTCGAGGACGGCGTCGGTGGTGATCACGCTGAGCATCGTGGCCATGTTCGGCGCGCACATCCCGGCGCCCTTCGCGAACCCGCCGATGCTCCAGCCGTCCGGGTGCTTCAGCACGGCCTGCTTCGGCATGTTGTCCGTGGTCATCACCGCAGTGGCGGCAGCGAGCCCGGCGGCCGCATCATCACCGAGCGCCGCGACGGCCGCGTCGATCCCGGGGATCAGCTTGTCCATCGGGAGGCGTTCGCCGATCAGCCCCGTCGAACAGACCCCGACCTCGGCGGCACCGATGCCGAGCACCGACGCCAGCTTCTCCGCGGTCTTGTGGGTGTCCTGGAAGCCCTCGGGTCCGGTGCAGGCATTCGCACCGCCGGAGTTGAGGACGACGGCCTTCAGCTTGCCGGCGGTCAGGACCTGCTGCGACCACAGCACCGGCGCGGCCTTCACCTTGTTCGTGGTGAAGACCCCCGCGGCGACGTCGTGCGGGCCGTCGTTGACCACGACGGTGAGGTCCGGCGTACCGGCTGGTTTGATCCCGGCGATCACCCCGGCCGCGCGGAAGCCTGCCGGCGCGGTGACCCCGGCGCTCCGATCGACTTGGGTGGCTGGGGTGACGGCAAGGGTCACGGGGCGACTCCTACGAGAGGCAGGGCCAGGGTCTCGTCGAGACCGGTGGCCAGGTTCATGCACTGCACGGCGGCGCCGGCGGTGCCCTTGGTGAGGTTGTCCATCGCGGCCACGACGACGGCGCGGCCGGTGCGCTGGTCCAGGGCGATCTGCAACTGCACGGTGTTCGCGCCGAGGGTGGCCTGCGTCTGCGGCCATTGCCCCTCGGGCAGCAGGTGGATGAACGGCTCGTCGGCGTACGCGTCCTCGTAGGCCTTCCGGAGCGCGGCGTAGTCGGTGCCGTCGGCGACCGGTGCGCTGCAGGTGGCGAGGATGCCGCGAGCCATCGGCGCGAGCACGGGCGTGAACGAGACGCTCACCGGCGCATCGGCGTACGGCGTGAGGTTCTGCTCGATCTCCGGCGTATGGCGATGCACGCCGCCGACGCCGTACGCCGAGGCGGATCCCATCACCTCCGCGCCGAGCAGGTGTGCCTTCGGGGCCTTGCCCGCACCCGACGTACCGCTGACGGCGACGACCACCAACTGGGTGGGGTCGACGAGCCCGTTCTGTACGGCGGGGAGCAGGGCCAAGGTGGAGACCGTGGGGTAACACCCAGGTACGGCGACCCGGTTCGACCCGCGGAGCTTGTCGCGTTGACCCGGGAGCTCGGGGAGCCCGTACGGCCAGGCGCCGGCGTGCTCGCCGCCGTAGAACTCGACCCACGCCTCGGCCTCGATCAGCCGGAAGTCCGCGCCGCAGTCGATCACGGTGACGTCATCTCCGAGCTGCTCGGCAATGACGGCGGACTGTCCGTGCGGCAGGGCCAGGAACACCACGTCGTGACCGGCGAGGTTCTCCGCCGTGGTCTCGACCAGGATGCGCCCGGCCAGCGGCACGAGGTGCGGGTGGTGCACGCCGAGCGCCGTACCGGCGTTCCCGCCGGCGGTCAACGCGCCGATCTCCACCTCGGGGTGGCTACTCAGCAACCGGAGCAGCTCGCCCCCCGCATACCCACTGGCACCGGCCACCGCCACCGTCACACTCATGTGAATGAGTATGCCACGAAGCGGATGAATATCCAATCCCTCGCCATCACCCTCGTACCCAAATCCAACTTTGGGAACCCACCAACCAGTTTTCCGCCCGTTTCATGGTTGGTGGGTTCTCAAAGTTGAGGTTGGCGGTGTGAGCGGGGTCATGTCACACGGCGGGGGCGGGGCGTGTCCTCGGGGTGACGAACGAATCTTGGAGGTTGGGATGGCGCGGGTCGGTATGGAGCATCGGCGGTCGCTGGTGGTGCGGTTGGTGGAATGGGGCAGCCGGCGGAAGTTCCGGAAGGTGCCGGATCCGGTGAAGGTCGCGTTGCACAACCGGCGGGTGCTGCTGTCGACGACCTTGCTGGAGGCGACCGCGGAGCGGTGGAAGGCGCTGGACCCGGCGCTCAAGGCGCTCGCGGTGATGGTGACGTCGGCGCGGATCGGGTGCAGTTGGTGCATGGACTTCGGATATTGGGAGTTCCACCACCAGGGGATTGACCCGGCGAAGCTGCACGATGTGCCAAAGTGGCGGGACAGCGAGGTCTACACGGATCTGGAGCGCGCGGTGATGGACTACACCGAAGCGATGACGGCCACACCGCCGGAGGTCACCGACGAGCAGGTCGAGCGGCTGCGGCAGGACCTGAGCGAGGAGCAGCTGGTCGAGCTGACCGCGATCGCGGCGCTGGAGAACTACCGCTCACGGATCAACGCCGCCCTCGGACTGACCAGCCAGGGCTACAAGGAGTTCTGCGAATTGAGGCCGGTTCAGTGACCGAGGAGGAACTGGCCCGCGAGTTCGCCGAGCACCGGTCCGTCCTGGTCGGGGCGGCGTACCGCGTGGTCGGCAGTGTGAGCGACGCCGAGGACGTGGTCCAGGAGGCGTGGTTGCGCTGGGCCGCGATCGATCACGACGACATCCGCGACCCGCGGGCGTACCTGATCCGCATCACCACGCGTCTGGCGCTGAACCGGTTGCGCGAGCAGAAGTCCCGGCGCGAGCAGTACGTCGGCCCGTGGCTGCCGGAACCGCTGGCGACCGACGACGACCCAGCGGCCGCGGTCGAGCTCGCGGACTCGGTCAGCATGGCGATGCTCGTCGTACTCGAGACCCTTTCGCCGCTCGAACGCGCCACGTTCGTCCTCCGCGAGGTCTTCGATCTGCCGTACGACGAGATCGCGGACACCCTCGGCCGGTCCGAGGCCGCCGTACGGCAGCTCGCGCATCGGGCCCGCGAGCATGTGCAGGCGCGGCAGCCGCGGCATCACGTCGACAAGGCGCGCCACGACGAGCTGACGATGCGGTTCATGCAGGCGGCCGGGTCCGGCGACTTCGACCAGGTGGTCGCGCTGCTCGCGCCGGACGCCGTACTGATCAGCGACGGCGGCGGGAAGAAGAGGGCCGCGCTCCGGCCGATCCACGGCGCGGAAAAGATCGCCCGCTGGCTGTTCGCGGTCCTCGCGGACAACCCGGGGTTCGAGATCCGGATGGCGTCGCTGAACGACGAGCTGGCCTACGTCGCGTACTACAACGACGAGCCCGACACGGTCACGTTCATGAAGAGCACGGACGGCCGAATCACCGAGCTGTACCTGATCCGCAACCCCGACAAGCTGGGTACCGTGCCGGACCGGCAGTCGCTGGAGTCGTAAGCTATCTGCAACTCAGTCGCAGATGGAGGTGCGGTGAAATACCTTGTGACGGAACCGGAGGAGGCGCTCGCTCCGGGGTTGCGGGCGGATCTGCTGGACACCTGGGTCGCGGCGACAAACGCGGGCGGCGCGGTCGGGTACACCGCTCCGGCGCCGGTCGAGCAGATCGCGGAGAACCTCGACGGCGCCCTCGGCCGGGTCGCGGCCGGGGTGGACCTGCTCGGCGTGCTCCACAACGGTGAGCGGTACGTCGGGATGGGCATGCTGGTGAGCCGCGGCAGCGGGCTGCAGGCGCACTGGCGGACGGTGCTGCGGGTGATGGTTCACCCGGAGTGCCAGGGCACCGGCGCCGGCCGGATCCTGATGGAAGGTCTGCGCGGCTCCGCCGTCGACCTCGGCCTCGAGCAACTGCAGCTCACCGTCCGCAGCGGCCTCGGCCTGGAGAAGTTCTACGGCCCCCTCGGCTACCGCGTCGTCGGCGCCCACCCACGCGCAGTCCGCGTCGCCGCCGACGACTACCGCGACGAAATCATGATGGTGCTGGATCTATAGCCGTTCGAGCGGACGTGTGCCACTCATCAACCGCGCCTGGAGGTCGGTCGGGACGTCGGGTTGAGCGCGAGACCCGCTCAAGCGGGCCGGTTGATGAGTGCTGCAGGTCCGCAGCATCTACCTCCGCGTCCGAGCAAGAACGACCAGGGTGGCACCAAGGGCGGCCACGAGGGTGCCGAGGGTGAGGATGATGGGTGGCGGGCCGCCGGTCGCGGGAGGTTCGGCGCGGTTGAGGGTGCGGGGGGTGTCCGTGGGCTCGGCGCCGACGGTGAACTTGACCGGTGCGGTGACTGTCTCGCCGGTTTCGTCGGTCCGCTCGTAGGTGACCTTCGCGGTCCCGGTGAAGGCGGCGACCGGCTTGAGGGTGACGGTGCCGTCCGTGCCGACCGACCAGGTGCCCGCGCCGTTCGTGACGCTCTTCGCACACGTGCCGTCCGGCGTACGCAGGCAGACCGAGCTCGGCTTGATCGTGCCACTGTCGTTGAGCAACGGGTTCACCGCGACCGGGTTGCCCGGCGTACCGGTTGCCGTGTCGGGTGCGGCCTTCGCGAGCAACGGTCCCGCGACCGTGACGTCGAGGAGCGCGGTGCCCGACGTACCGTTCGCGTCGGTAACGCGGTAGGCCAGGGCACGCGTCGTACCGACGAAACCCTTGGCCGGCGTGAACCTGACCCCATCGCCGACCACGAACGTGCCTTCGTGCGGCAAGGTCACGGACTTCTTCTCCGTGCCGTCGGCCGGATCGCGCAGTACGACGGAACTCGGGCGGAGCGGCGCCGACGGGTCACCGGGCTCGTCGTTGGCGAGCACGTTGACGTCGACCGCCGTACCGAAGGCCGTCTCGGCACTGTCGTCCGTGACAACCGGCCGCACCGGCACGACCGTCACGGTGATGGTCGCGCGGGCGGAGTTCTGGTTGCTGTCCTTCACGTTGTAGGCCGCCGGTCGCGCGGTGCCTGTGAACTTCGCTTCCGGGGTGAACGTGACCTTGCCGTCGTCAACGACGTACGTGCCCTGCCCAGCGATAGTGACCCGGTCGACCAGGGCGTCACCGGCTCCGACGAGCAGCACCGATGCCGGGTCGAGGGTCGCGCCCGGACCTGGCTTGTCGTTGGCGAGCGGGTCGATCGTCACCGCGACGTGCTGCTTGGTCCGCGCCTCGTCCGGTACGGCGACCGGACGCGCCTGCACCGTGAGCGTCAGCGAACCGGAGCCGATCGTGCCGTTGCGATCGGCAACCTGATAACCGACTGGGACGGCGACCCCCGCGAACCCGTCCACCGGTGCGAACCGGATCGCACCGGACGGTTGCACCGTGAACGTCCCCTCCCCCGGCACGGCTAGCACTGCTAGCGAATCGCCGTTCACCGGGTCGATCAGCCGTACGCCGCCCGCAACGAGCGGCGCGCTCACATCGCCAGGCTTGTCGTTCATCAGTACGGCGACCGTGATCGCGGCCTCGTACGGCGTGGTCGCGACGTCGTCCTTGATCACCGGAACGACCGGAGCGACCGTCGCCGTGACAGAGGCGCTCGCCTTGTTCCCGGTCGTGTCACTGACCCGGTACGCGACCGACACGACCCCGCGGAATGCCGGCTCCGGGTCGAACGTGATCTTCCCGGCCTTCACGATGAACACGCCCTGCCCCGCGACGACCGCCCGCTGTCCCCACGTCCCGCCGTACACCTGAAGCGACGCCGGATCGAGCTGCGCGCCCGTCCCGGGCTCGTCGTTCGCCAGCGGCTCGACGGTGACCGTCACGTTCTGCTTGGTGCCGACCGGATCCGCGACCGCCTTCGGTCCCTTGCCGACCGTCAACAGCAGCAGACCTTCCGCGGTCGTCCCGTTGGCGTCGGCGATCCGGTACGTCGTCGGCGTCGTGACGCCCTGGAACCCCTTGGCCGGCGTGAACTTGACTGCGCCGTAAGCATCAACCGCGTACGTTCCCTCACCGGCCCGCGTCATCGTCTTGCCGTACTGACCGGCGGCGTCCTTCAGTACCACGCTTGCCCGCTTCAGCGGCGCCGACGCGTCGCCGGGCTTGTCGTTCGCCGGCACGTTCACCGTGATCGCATGCCCGTACGGCGTGATCGCCGAGTCGTCGACCGCGACCGGGGTGACCGGTGTCACGGTCATGCTCAACGTCGAGGTCGCGACATTGCCGTCCGAGTCCGCGACCCGGTACTGCACCGGACTCGCCTGGCCGCGGAACGCGGGCAGCGGATCGAACTCGATCGACCCACTCGGCAGCACCACATAGGTGCCCTCACGAGGAATCGTCACCTTCTTGGCGGACCCGTTCAGCCCGACGGAGCCCTTCTCGAGCTGAGCGTCGGTGCCGGGTCGGTCGTTGGACAGCACGTTCACCGTCACCGTCACGTTCTGCAGCGTCGAGGCGTTGTCGGCGAACGCGACCGGCGGCTGGCCGACGGTGACGGTGACGCGGGCGCTCGTCTTCGTCCCGTTGGAGTCGGCCACCTGGTACGTCACCGGCGTACCAGGACCGCGGAACGTCGCCGATGGCTCTGCGCGAACCGCTCCTCCGACTGCGGTGTAGACGCCCTCGTTCGGGATCGGCACCGCTGTCTTCAGCACCCCGTCGGCCGGATCGACGAGCAGCAGACTGCCCGGCACCAGCGGCGCCGTCGGGTCGCCCGGCTTGTCGTTCGCGAGCACCTGCACCGTGACGCTCTTGCCGTACGGCGTCCGCGCGGTGTCGTCGGCCGCGACCGGGGTGATCGGCGTGATCGTGACCGTGATCGTCGACCGCGCGGTCTGACCGAACAGGTCGGCGATCCGGTACGTCACCTTGGTCGCCGTACCGGTGAAGCCCGGCAGCGGGTCGACGGTGACCGTGCCGTCCGGGTTGACCTGGTAGTCGGCCTGCCCCGGGATCTTCACCAGCTTCTTCAGCGAGCCGTCGGCCGGATCCACGAGTGTGAGGCTGCGCGGATCGAGTGATGTGCCGAGGCCGGCCTTGTCGTTAGCGAGCGGCATGACCCGAAGCGGGAGGTTCTGCTTGCCGGTCGCGGTGTCGGGTGTGGTCGTCGGCGCGGGCGGTTTGGCGACCGTGACGGTCAGCGTTGCCGTGGCCGTCGTACCGTTCACGTCCGAGACGCGGTACGTGACCGGCGTCGCAGCGCCGGTGAACTTGGGCAGCGGGTCGACCTCGACCTTCCCGTCCGCCTTCGTCGTGTACGTCGCCTGACCGGGGATCACGAGGGTCGCGGTCGGCAGCTTGGTGGTCGGGTCGATCATCCGCACGGCGCTCGGAACCAGCGGCACCGACGGATCGCCGGCCGTGTCGTTCGCCAGCACCGGCACGCTCACGTTCGTGTCGTACGCCGTACCCGTGGTGTCGTCGGACGCGTCGGGCTGCACCTTGGTGACCCGTGCGGTCAACGTCGACTTCCCGACGGCGTTGTTGCTGTCGGCAACCTGGTAGCCGACCGCGGTCGCGGTGCCGCTGAACGTCGGCAGCGGCTCGAACAGCACCGTGCCGTCCGACTTCACCAAGTACTTGCCTTGGCCTGCGATGACGAGCGACAGCACAGGCTGCGTGGACGTCAGCAGGCGCACGCTGCCCGGCTGGAGCGCGGCACCCGTCGGCCCCGGCTTGTCGTTCGCGAGGACCGCGGCGACGACGGAGCGGCCCTGCACCGTGGTGATCGTGTCCGGGTTCGCGACCGGTGGGCCGGGTGCGGCGACGGAAACGGTCAGCTCGGCGCGCGTCGCCGTACCGTTCTTGTCGAGCACCTGATACGCCACCGGCGTACCCACGCCGGTGAACCCGTGCAGCGGCTGGAAGGTCACCTTGCCGGCCACGACCAGGTATGTGCCTTGCCGGGCGATCGTCACCTTGTCGACGAGCTTCTTGCTGACCGGGTCGACGAGCCGCAGCGTGGCGGGCACGAGCGGGGCGTCCGGTGAGCCTGGAAGGTCGTTGTCCAGCACGGGTACGACGAGGTCGGTGTCGAACGCGGTCGAGACCGAGTCACCGTTGGCGATCGGCGTCACCGGCGTGACCGTGACGGCGAGCGTGGACTCGGCGGTCTGGTGGGTGGTGTCGGTGACTCGGTAGCCGATCGACGTACCGACGCCGGTGAACTGCGGTTTCGGGACGAAGTCGACGCCGCCGTCGGGCTTCACGACGTACTCACCCTCGCCCGCGATCACGACCTTCTTCTTGAACGCGGAATCTGCCGGATCACGCAGTACGACGGAACCGGGCACGAGCTGCACGCCCGCGGCCGCGTGGTCGTTGGCGAGCGGCTTGACGGCCACGCTGACGTTCTGCGGCGTGGTCGCCGTATCGGGGGTCGCCACCGGACGATCCGGGAGGGAGACGGTAAGCGTCAGCTTGGCAGTGGCGGCCGTACCGTTGCTGTCGGCAACGCGATAGACAACCGGCTTGGCCGAACCGACGAAGCCCGGCACCGGTTCGACGCGGACGGTGCCGTCGGGTTTGGCGACGTACTTCGCCTGGCCGACGACGTTCACCATCTGCACGCACTTCGCACCATCGACGAGGCAGAGGGTCGCGGGCGCGAGCGGCGTACTCGGGTCGCCCGGCTTGTCGTTGTCGAGCACCGGAACGACGACCGCCGTGTTGAACCCGGTCGTCGCGGCGTCGTCGGTCAGGACCGGCGGTGGCGGCGGCGTGATCGTGAACGGATAGTCCTCGACCTCGCCGGCATCGGACGCGCCGATCGGCTTCTCGACCTGCGCATCGGTGTACCCGACCCGCACCCGCGCGTACGACGCCCCCGCCTTCGGAGCGAGCTCGGCCCACCGCAGTGTGACGGTCGCCTGGTTGGCGGCGAACGGGGCGCAGGCCCGCTCGCCCGAGTCGAAGGTTCCGTTGCCGTTGACGTCGATCCACGCACACGCCCGCCCTGCCTTCGACGTACCGGCCAACTGCAGATCGGCCGTGTACGTCGTCTGGTTGGTGCGAAGCGGTGTCAAAACGACACCGTCATCGGCCTGATCCGGTGTGGCCGGCCCGGTCGTGCCGTTCGCGACGCCGGAGTTGTCCTCGGTGACATCCTTGCCGAGCTGTACGTCGCTCAGCACCGACCACGCCGCGCCGTACGACGTCGGTGCGTCGCCGAAATCCTCGGGGACGGACGCGACGATCGAGAACGCGTCGCCGGAGGACCCGTTGTTCAGCGCGGGCAGTTTCGGATGCTTCGTGAACAGCGCCGACACGTCGAAGCCGACCTTGGTGACCACTCCGTTCACGCGGACCGATCCGCAGGCAGCGGTCGCGGAGGTATCGAGGCCGGACGGGGACTTGGTGTTCACGCAGTTCGGGCCGGTGTCGTGGTTCGCGGCGGTGATCGTGTCGCTGGTGACCGTGAGGTTGTTGCCCTGTCCGAGCTTCGTGAGGCTGAGGCCGGCGGTGGTGAGCTTCAGGACCGAGTGCAGTTCGGACTGCGCGGTCGTCCGGCCGTTCACGGTCCGGGTGACGGATCCGCCGAGGCCGCCGAGGTGCAGGACCGGGTTGCGGACGGGCTGGGAGAACGCGATCGTCACCGTGCCGCGGTCGCCGCAACCGCCAGTGGATGCGCAGTCGCCGGTGTTCACCACCAGGTCCTGCGCCGGAGCATCCTCGCCGATCGCAGGCTGGTAGGTGGTCGGTCCGGCAGTGCGGAAGCCGGCCGTCGTCGGGTCGCCGAGCTCGGTCAGCCCACTCGCAGCGATCGTCTGCCGCAGCGCCGAGCCGGGCAGTACCGTCGTCGCTTCCGTGAAGGGCGACGTCGGCAGCTGATACGCGCTCGCGGTGACGGTCCCCAGGCTCAAGAGGCCGGTGGCAAGAAGAATGGCCCCCGGTCGGGTTGCCCGCATGTGTCCCGCCCTCCCGAGCAATTCAGGTGCATTGCTGCGGCCGCGTGGCGGGCGGGCCTGCGTAGACGTTAACGGTCTGCGCGGACCCGATGTTACGGGACAATCACTCTCCGAGGTCGTAGATCCGGACCTTGCCGACGCTGTGTCGGCGTACGGCGAGCTGGTCGAGCGCCGGTGCCACGGGTCCGTTGCGTGTGTCGGCGTACAGCCACCGAACGCCGTACTCGTCGCGCAGCCTTCGCAACACCTCGACGGTCGGTGAGGTGAGAGCCTGGTTGGTGAGGGCGACGCGGTCCGGCCACGGTGACGGCTGCTCGGTGTAGCGGCGGCCGCCGGCGCCTTGCTTGGCCATCGCCTGGTTCGTGTACGCCCAGCCCTCGAGCAGCGTGCGGCGTCCGGCGATCCCACTGACCAGGTACCCGCGGGCGTCACATCCTGGCGCGAGCGGGCCCGCCGGGCGGCACCAGGTGTTCGTCGCCACCACATCGGTCGGCGCGGAGTGCTGCCCGAGCCAGAGCGCGGCTTCGGCCTCGTCCGGGTACACCCACCACCGCGCGGCCCGGTACGTCGGCGCCTTCTCGGTGTCACCACGTATGGCGCTCTGCAGGAAGGAACTGATCGGCGCAGTCGAGAGCAGGACCAGTACGACGAACATGCCGCCACCGGCTTGTCGCAACGTCAGACGCCACACGAGCAGGAGGAAGAGCGTGATGCCGAGGACCACGAGCAACATCCGCGTGCTCAACCACAGCTGCCGACCGGTCGAGGCTGCCGGCACACCACGAGCCCAGACGATCAGACCGGCGTACCCGATCGACAGGACGAAGGCAGCGATTGCGATGGGGACCGGGCGACCGGAGGCACGCGCACTGGTTGCTGCGAACCAGCCGGCTCCGGCCAGACTGAACGGTGCCGCGGTGTAGATGAAGTACGACTCGCTCACCGATGGATGGTCGACCAGCAGGTAGCCCGCCCACCCAGCGACCATCGCGCCGAGCAGGAACCACGCGACCGGGTCCTTCCGGCCGACGACGCCGAATCCGGCCCAGGACATCGCCTGCAGAGTCAGCAGCAGTCCGAGCAGCAGGCTGAGCGTTCCGATCACCTCGCCGTGCGCCAGCGCCGGCAGGATCAGCCCGCCGTCCCCCGGCTGCGTCTTGTCGCCAGTGGCCGCGGTGTAGACGGGCAGCGACTTCAGTACGGCGAGGAACTGCAGCCGCGACCCACTGGTACTGCCGGCCACGGTCAGGAAGGTGATCGCCCCGACGACGAGCAGCACCGCCGTCGTACCGACCAAGAGCCACGGCACGCGCCGTGCCGTCACGAGTAGGTACAACGCCGCAAGGCCCATCGCTCCGACGAGCAACGGCAAGACGGTCGGCTTGGCCCCACCCCCAACCCCCGCCACGACCACCGCCACAACCCCGCCCCACAACTCCTTACGTCCAAAGGGGTCTGTTCTTCGGAAGAGGAGGTCGATCAGGAGGGTGGCCGCAGTGACGGCGGCGACCATGCCGAACGTCTGCGACGGGCTGAGCAGGCTCACTGGTGGTGCGAGGTTGACGCTCGTGTCGACGAGGAGGAACAGCTGTGGTGCAGCTAGCGCGAGTGCTGCGAGTACGCCGGTCCACCAGGTACGGCTGACGACGCGGGCGAGTGTGGCGCAGACGAGCAGCGAAACGACCAGCCACGGCAGGACCCAGAGCCGGAACAGTACGACCATTGGTGTGAGTCGCGTGACGTCGACCGCCGCGGCCATGTCGGCGTTCGCGAACCAGTGGTACTCGAGTCGCTCGTTGACGACCTGCGGAATCTCGGGCGGCACGGTGCGGGTCAGCTCCTGCACCATCGACAGGTGGTACAGGAGGTCGGGGTAGTACGCCTCGCCGTACGGCGGCATCGGGTGGTACGCCATCACGCCGAAGGTGGCTGCGCCGACCATCACCGCCGCGGACACCGCCAACCCGACCGTCCACGCAACCGGTAGCGGTCTGGGCTCGGCGATCCGGAAGTGCTGCCGCCCGACGAGAGCGAAGCCGATCAGGACGAGCGCCGGCCACACGATCAACCAGCGCTGCCAACCGAGCGCGGTGAAGATCGCCCAGCCGATCAACTGCCACGTCGCGCCGACAACCGACCCGAGTCCAAGATCCTCAGCCCAGTTGCCGGTACTGCGCCACGCGGCCCTCAGCAGCAACGTGCCGGGCAGCGCGATCGCTCCGGCGAAGTAAGCGGCGTACTTGACGAGCGGACCGATACCGACGTCGCCGAGCGATATGAACCCACCGACCGCCACCAGGATCGGCAGCAGCCACGGGGCAGCCCGTTTCATCTCTTGGTCTGAGTGCTCTGGTGAACGGGCTCCTGATGCCCGTGGTCCGTGAGGCTGTCGTAGCCAACGAGGAACTGCGGTCTGCGCTGGCTCGACTGGAACAAGCGGGCGACGTACTCACCCAGCAGGCCGAGGCACAACAGTTGGATCGCGCCGATCACGCTGACCGCGAGGACCGTCGACGTCCAACCGGGGATGCTTCGTCCGGTCAGCTTGATCACCAGGGCGCCGACCACGAACAGCCCGGACATCGCGCCACCGAGCAACCCCAGCCAGGTCGCCAGCCGCAGCGGGGCGGCCGAGAACGCGGTCACGCTGTCGAACGCGAGCCGGACCATCTTGGAGACGCTGTACTTCGTCGTACCGGCGGCCCGCTCCGCCCGGACGTACTCGACCTCGGCGCTCGGGAAGCCGAGCCACGGGATCACCAGGCGGAAGACCCGGCCGTCGTCGGGGAGCGCGTTCACCGCGTCCACCACCCGGCGGGTCACCAGCCGGAAGTCGGCCGCGTCGAACGGGATGTCCTTACCGACCAGGCGGCACATCAACCGGTAGTACAGCCGAGCCGACGTACGTTTCGCCCAGGAGTCGCTCGAGCGGTCGGAGCGTACGCCGTACACGACATCGACATCCTGCTCACGGACGGCCTGCAGGAACTCCGCGATCACCTCGGGCGGATCCTGGAGGTCGGCGTCGATCGTGACGACGTACTGCCCGCGGGCGCGGCGGAAGCCGGCCGACTGCGCGGCCTGGTGCCCGCTGTTGCGGAGCAGGCGGACGACCCGGAGCTCGGGCCAGTCCTTGGCGGCGTCGAGGAGCAGCGCCGCGGTCCGGTCCCGGCTGCCGTCGTCGACGACCAGCAGTTCGTAGCTGATCCCCAGGCCGTCGAGCAGTGGGTGCATCCGCTCGAAGAAGATCGGCAGCACCTCTTCCTCGTCGTACATCGGTACGACGACGGAGAGCTCGGGGTGGGTGTCCCGCATCGACTGCCTTTCGGATCCTGGTGGCCTGACCTTACTAGTCTCGATCAGCTCGATCAGGGAGAGATGGCCACCGCACCGGTTCGGCGCGGGTCGCCGACGGCGAGCAGGCCGTCGGACGGGTCCCAGAGCGCGGCCGCGACGCCGCCGAAGTACATCGAGTGCGGCGGCATCGGGCGGGTCGGCAACGCGGTCGACCCGGAGACCGGCAGGTCGTCCTCGTAGTCGACGACCACGTCCTCGCGGACCCGAACGTGCAGCCGTGGATGCTCGACGGCCTCGCGGAGCCGCAGGCCGCCGTGGGTGTAGAGCGCATACACCTGCGCGAGCGCGGTCGGGATGCGGTCCGACCCGGGTGAACTGATCGCGAGTACGGCGCCGTCGCTGTCGCGGCGGGCGACGCTCGGCGCCATGTTCGAGGTGAGCCGGGTGCCGGGCGCGAGGCTGTGCGGGCCGCCGTGCAGGAGCTCCTGCTCGCCGAGCGCGTTGTTGAGCCAGATCCCGGTGCCAGGTGTGAGTACGCCGGACCCGTAGCCGGACGAGACCGTGATCGCGCATGCGTCACCCTCGTCGTCGACGACCGAGACCGTCGCCGTACTCGGTGAGCTCAACGCGCGGAGGTCGCCGGCCGCGGCGAGGTCGAGCACCTTCTGGCCCTCCAGCTTGCGCACGTCCTCCCTGTCCAGCTCGGCGAGCCGCTGGCCGAGTACGGCGTACTGGACGTCGATCAACCGTTCCAGCTCGGACTGGCTCCAGCTGCCGTCGGACGGTACGCCGTCGAGCAACGCGAGCATCGCGGCGACGGCCACTCCCCCGACCGCGGGCGGTGGGTTGGTGGCGAGGCGCCAGCCGTTCTGGTTGACGACGAGGGCCGGGCGTACGACGGCCTCGTACGCGGCCAGGTCTTCCGCGGTGAGGATGCCTTCGTTCGAGGCCATGTCGTGGATCAGGAGCTCGGCGAGCTGGCCCGTGTACATCGTCTCGGCGCCGTCGCGGGCGATGAGTTCGAGGGCTTCGGCGAGCTCCGGGATCACGACGATGCTGCCGGCCTTGATCACCTCGCCGTCGCCGTCGTGCACGACCCCGTGGCTCGGCTGGTGCCAGCCGAAGATGATCTCGTGGGTGAAACCGAGGTAATAGCCCGAGGTCCGGCTCAGCGGGAAGCCGTTGCGGGCGACGTCGATCGCGGGCTGGACGACCTCGTGCCACGGTGCCTTGCCGGAGCGGCGGTGAGCGAGGTCGAGGGCCTTCATCCCGCCGGGCGTGGCGACGGAGCCGTGGCCGACGGTGGTCGTCGTACCGCCGCCGTAGTCGGTGGTGATGTCCCAGACGCCGCGCCCGAATCGATCCGTCGGCAGGCCGCGGCCGGGCATCTCCACCCAGCCGTCGATGGTGACCGCGTCACCACCCGCGACCTGCAACGTGACAAACCCACCTGAGGCCGGCGACACCACTCCGATCTCGTTCACCATCGTGACGAGCGTGGCGGCAATCGCAGCATCCACCGCGTTGCCGCCCTCCGCGGCAACGCGCACACCGGCCTCGGCCGCGGCGGTGTTCGGCGCGGCCACCGCGACCCGCGGGTGACTGCCGCTCATCGCCGGCACCGGCCCGATCCGCTGGCCGAGGCCTCGCACATTTCCCTCGACCCGGCGGCTGAGCGCGCCGCGGCGCCCCGGCTCATGGTTCTCAGCCGACCCGTTGGACGGCGCCGAAGCGGTCGACGGTTACCTGGACGGCCGCCTGGCGGGCGTCGGCGACCTCGTTCTCCTTCAGCGTCCGGTCCGGCGCCCGGAACCGCAGCGCGAACGCGAGCGACTTCTTGCCCTCGCCGATCTGCTCACCGGTGTACACGTCGAACAGCCGGACCGACTCCAGCAGTTCACCCGCGCCTTCGGTCAGCGCCGCCTGTACGTCGGCCGCCGCGACCTCGGCCGGGACGATCAACGCCACGTCCTCCTTGGCCACCGGGTACGACGAGAACGGCTGGGCCGCGATTGACTCCGGACCCGCCGCGATCAACGCATCGAGATCCAGCTCGACCGCACTCGACCGAGCCGGCAGGCCGAACGCCTGACACACCTTCGGATGCAGCTCACCCGCGTGACCGACCACCATGCCGTCTGGGCCTCCGACCGAGAACTCCGCACACCGCCCCGGGTGCCACGGCGCGAGCTCCACGTTCTTCACGATCGGCTCGACCCCGACCACCGACGCGATCAGCCGCGCGATCTGCACCGCGTCGGCCCATCCGGCCGGGCGGCCCTTGCCCCACCATCCGGTCGGGGCCAGCGCACCGGTCAGCACCACACCGACGTGCAGCGGCTGATCCGGGAGTGCGTCGTACAGCGACTGGACCTCGGCGTCGCTCGGACGGTGCGCGACCGACGGGAGCGGCGCGGCCTTCGTCTCCGCCTTCGGCAGGAACACCAGGCCGGTCTGGAAGATCGCCAGGTCGTTCGCGCCGCGGCCGACGTTGCGCTCCGCGGTCCGGAGCAGGGTCGCGAGCAGCGTGGTCTGCATCGACGGCTCTTCGTCGGAGATCGGGTTGACGAGTTTGATCGTCGTACGGCGGACGTCGTCGGCCGGGAGGCCCATCGCGTCGAAGTCGGCGGCACCCGTGAACGGGTACGACACCACCTCGGTCAGGCCCGCCCCGACGAGCGCGGTCGCCACCCGGCGACGCCGGCGCTGCGAAACCGTCAGCCCCTGCCCACCCGGCGCGGCCGGCAGGACCGACGGCACGTTGTCGAACCCGAACAACCGGATGACTTCTTCGGCGAAGTCGTTGGGGTCCCGCAGGTCCGGCCGCCACGACGGCGGAGTCACCGTCAACAGATCGTCACCCTCGACGTGGGTGGACCCGACGGTGGTGACGCCGACCTCGGCCAACACGGGAGCGTGCGCACCCGCGGCCAACGGCGCCGCGACCGCATCCGCCGCCGCAGCCTCGATCGTGCAGCCCACCGAAGCCAGGTGCCGAACCGTCTCGTCGAGCGTGATCACAGCACCCGCCACGCGAGCTGCATGGTCGGCGCGGATCGTGACGGGGGCCGGCTTCGGGTGGGTGTCGACGACGGTCTCGTCCGGGAGGATCGTGCCGCCCGCGTATTCGGCCAGCAGGTCCGCGACGCGCTGGGCGGCGTACCGCGGCAGGTTCGGGTCGACCTCGCGCTCGAACCGGCGCGACGCCTCCGACGAGAGCTTGTGCCGGCGCGACGCCCGCGCGATCACGATCGGGTCGAAGTGCGCGGCCTCGATCACCACGTCCGTGGTGGCGTCGGAGATCTCCGTCGACGCACCGCCCATCACACCGGCGACACCGATCGGACCGGAGTCGTCGGTGATCAGCAGGTCCTCGGCGTCCAGCTCACGCGTCTGGTCGTCCAGCGTCATCAGCTTCTCGCCGGCGTTCGCCCGCCGTACGACGATCTCGCCCGACAGCCGCGCCTTGTCGTAGGTGTGGATCGGCTGACCGAGCTCGAGCATCACGTAGTTCGCGACGTCGACCCCGATCGAGATCGGCCGCATCCCGGCCGCGAGCAGCCGCTTCTGCATCCACCGCGGCGACAACGCCGTCGCGTCGATCCCGGTCACGGTCCGCGTGACGAACACACTGCATGCCTTGGCGTCGTCGACCCGCACCGGGTAGCCGTTCTCCCCGGAGCCGGTGAGCGTCAGGTCGGCCGGGTCCCTGAGCGATACGCCGTACGCCGTCGCCGCCTCGCGCGCGACGCCCCGGATCGACAGGCAGTACCCACGATCCGGCGTCACCGCGATGTCCAGTACGTCGTCCCGCAGCGCCAGCAACTCGATCGCGTCGTCGCCCGGTGTGGCCTCGCCCGGCTCCAGCACGACGATGCCGTGCGTGCCGTCGTCACCGAGACCGAGCTCGGCGCTCGAGCAGATCATGCCGTTCGACACGTGCCCGTAGGTCTTCCGCGCCGAGATCGCGAACCCGCCCGGCAGCACCGCACCCGGCAGCACGACGACCACGAGATCACCGACCTCGAAGTTGTGCGCACCGCAGACGACCCACTGCGGCTCGTCCTTGCCGATGTCGAGCGAGCACCAGCGGATCGTCTTGCCGTTCTTCTGCGGCTCGTTCTCGTACGTGAGCACCTTGCCGACCACGAGCGGGCCGGTCAGATCGGACTCCTCGACGGTCTCCACCTCGAGGCCGGCCCGGATCAGCTGCTCCGCGACCTGACGGCCGGTGACGTCAGCCGGCAGGTCGACGTACTCACGAAGCCATGACAGTGGGACCCGCATCAGATCTCCATCCCGAACTGGCGGCTGAACCGCACGTCACCCTCGACCATGTCCCGCATGTCCTCGACACCGTTGCGGAACATCAGCGTCCGCTCCAGGCCCATGCCGAAGGCGAAACCGGAGTACCGGTCGGTGTCGATGCCGTTGGCCTGCAGGACCCGCGGGTTCACGACGCCGCAGCCGCCCCACTCGATCCAGCCCTCGCTGCCACAGGTCCGGCACGGCCGGTCCGGGTTGCCGACGGACGCGCCGCGGCAGACGAAACACTTCAGGTCCACCTCGGCCGACGGCTCGGTGAACGGGAAGAAGTTCGGCCGCAGCCGCGCCTCCAGACCTTCACCGAACATCGAGACGACGAAGTGGTCGAGCGTGCCCTTCAGGTGCGCGAGCGTGATGCCCTCGTCCACGACCAGGCCCTCGACCTGGTAGAAGACCGGCGTGTGCGTCGCGTCCAGCTCGTCGGTGCGGAACACGCGACCCGGGCAGATCACGTAGATCGGCGGCTTCCGGGACAGCATCGACCGCGCCTGCACCGGCGAGGTGTGGGTCCGCAGGACCTTGCCGGAGCCGGCCGGCTCGACGAAGAAGGTGTCCTGCATCTGCCGTGCCGGGTGGTCGGGCTGGAAGTTCAGGGCGTCGAAGTTCAGCCACTCGGCCTCGACCTCGGGGCCCTCCGCGACATCCCAGCCGAGCGCGGTGAACACGTCCGCGACCTGCTCGGAGATCAGCGACAGCGGGTGCCGCGCGCCGAGCTGCGGGGTATGCCACGGGAGCGTCACGTCGACCCGCTCGGTGGCCAGCATCCGCTCCTCGTGCTCGGCCTCGAGCACCGCGAGCCGGGACGCGAACCCCTCGTTGATCGCCTTCCGCGCGGCGCCGATCCGCTGACCGGCCTCCTTGCGGGCCTGCGGCGGCAGCGCGCCGATCTCCCGGTTGGCGAGCACGATCGGCGACTTGTCGCCGAGGTGCACGGTCTTGGCCTCCTGCAAGGCAGCCAGATCGGCCGCCTCGGTAAACGCCGTCAGCGCCTCGTCGCGGGTCCGCTCCACCTCTTCGGCATGCAGCGGCGTCACTTCGACCGGGTCGTAATCAGTGTTGGGACCGGACATGGCTCGCTCTCGGGTTGATACGTCTGCGGATTGCAGTCTAAGAACCCAACCCCCAAGACCGTGAATCGCCCGTCCACAACCACGCCACCCGAGGGCTTGGGGAGGCTTTTACTCCCGGATCGGCACAAAACCCTCCCCAACCCACCTACACAGCAACCGAGCAGGCGTCCGAGCACCGGTGAGGGGCGCCCGACCAGCCGCGGAACCTCGGTCTTCGCTTCTGTCCTCCACGCCCAAGAACATGCACTCGTCCCACCGCCCTCCGCCCCGCCGCTTCCTCTCCTGTAGACAGCGGACTTGGGGAGAGTTCCTCCCGATTCGGCACGAAAATCTCCCCAAGCCGAGGGTTAGCCCAGGCGGTGCCTGGCGCGGATTGCTCCGACCAGGACGCCGGCCCCCGCTAGGAGCGCGCCTACGCCGATGGGGATGAAGAAGGTCGGGTAGTCGACAACTGCGGCGGGATCCGCCCATGGCTCGTGGCCTGGCTCGGGCTCCGCGAGGATCAGGCACACCGCCCCGGCCACGTCGTACACGGTCGCCAGGACGACCGCCAGGATCGCGAGACCTCGCGCCCACTTCAGCACGAACCGGTTCCCGCGGGACCGCCCGAACAGCATCGTGCCGAGGGCGATCGGGAGCAGGATGAACAACGACATCAGGACCAGGTTCGCGATCCCCTGATCAGACACAGGCCCTCCAGCGGAACGCGCCGGCCGGTGTCGTCGCGTGGGAACGGGTCGGCCACCGTCGCGTCATACCTGCATGCTGTCAGCGCCCGGTGTCAAAGCCCGGTGTCAGCGCACTGCGTCGTCAACCGCCGGAGCTGCCTCCTGCACCTTCTTCTCGCCCTTCGGGAGGACTGCCAGCGCGACCACTGCCCCGGCGACCGCGCCGATCGCGCCGACCGTCATCGCGATGGACATGGCGTCGACGAAGGCGTGCTTGGCCGCGCCGAGGAAGTCCGGGCCGAGCGCGATGGTGTCGGCGATCGACTTGCGGGCCGCCTCCGGAACGGCGTCCGGCAGGGCCGACGAGTACGCCGCGGCGAGCACACTGCCCAGTACGGCGACCGACAGCGCGGCACCCGTCTGCTGCACGGTGTCGTTCATCGCCGAGCCGACACCGCGGTGCTCCGGCGGAACGGCCTGCATCAACAGCGTGTACGCCGCCGGACCGGCCAGGCCACCGCCGATCCCCATCACCAGCAGGCCGATGATCAACAATCCGTACCCGCTCGTGTCGGACACCTGGGTCAGGATGCCGAAGCTGCCCGCGATGATCAGCAGACCGATCGAGATCAACGTCCGGTCCGCGATCTTCTTCCCGAGCGTCGCTCCGAGGCCGTTGAACAGCGCCGCGGACAGCGCATACGGGATCAGCGCCAGTCCGGCCTTCAGCGGCGTGTACCCGAGCGCGAACTGCAGGTACTGCGTCAACGCCAGCAGCAATCCACCCGCGGTGAACGACAGCAGCACGATCGAGAAACTCGTACCACTGAACCGCCGGTCCTTGAACAGCGCGAGTGGCACCATCGGATGCGCACTGCGCTTCTCCCACAACGCGAACGCGGTCAACGCGACCACACCGACCGCGAGCGCGCCGAGCACCCGCCCGGAGCCCCAGCCGTGCAGCGGGATCGAGACGATCGCCCAGACGATCGCCGCCATACCGACGATCGTCAGGACCGCGCCCGCCGGATCGACGTCGCGCGCCGGGCCCTTCGACTCCGGGATCAGCGCCAGCGTGCCGATGATCGCCAGGATCGCGATCGGCACGTTCAGCCAGAAGATGGAGCCCCACCAGAAGTGGTTCAGCAGTACGCCGCCGACCGTCGGCCCGGCCACCACGCCGACCATCGCGACCATCGACCAGCCCGCCATCGCCTTGCGCTGCTCCTCCGGCGGGAACACCGTGAACAGCAGCGAGAGGGTGCTCGGCATCAGCAACGAGCCGCCGACCCCCATCAGGCCGCGGCACGCGATCAGTTGCCACGGGTTCTCGGCCAGGGTCGCCAGCAGCGACGCCAGTCCGAACACCACCAGCCCGAGCAGCAGCATCTTCCGCCGGCCGAACCGGTCGGAGAGGCTTCCGGCGGTCAGCAGCAGTCCCGCGAACGCCAGGATGTACGCGTCGATCACCCATTGGATGTCCGCGGGCGTCGCGCCCAGATCGCGCATCAGCGACGGGATCGCCAGGTTGAGCACGGTGTTGTCGACGACCAGCACCATCAGGCTCAGACACAGGATCAACAGGATCCACCAGCGCCGGGGATGCCCCTCGGTGGTGGCGGCTTCAGACTCGAACGGTGTACTAGTCACTCGCACACTGTACGACGATCTCGTACAGTGTGCGAGCCCTTTGTAGGATGGTCGGTGTGAAGGACTCGATCTGGACCCGCGAACGCAAGGCCACCTCTCCCCGGGAGACCCTCAGCCGGAAGCAGATCGTGGCGGCCGCGATGGACATCCTCGACACGGAGGGCGTCTCCGGGCTGAGCATGCGCAAACTGGCCGCCAAGCTGGTGGCTGGTGCGACCAGCATCTACTGGTACGTCGACACCAAGGACGACCTGATCGACCTGCTGATCGACGAGGTCTGGGGCGAGATCGACGTACCCGAGCCGGAGCTCGCCGGATGGCGGGCCGGTGCGCTGCTGTTCGGGCACAGCCTGCGGTCCGCCGTACTGCGGCACCCGTGGCTGCCCGAGGTGATGTACACCCGCCCGAGCATCGGCCCCAATGCGATGTCGATGGGCTCCCGCGGCCTGGTCCTGTTCGGTGCCGCCGGCTTCTCCGAGCACGAGATCGACCTCGCGATGGGCAGCGTGATGTCGTACGTCCTCGGCACGGTCAGCGCCGAGGTCGCCACCCGCGAGATGGTCCGCAAGTCCGGCCGCTCCGAGGAGAACTGGGTCAGCGAGATCCTGGAACAGGCCCAATCGGTCGCGAGCGACTACCCGGAGATGCAGAAGTCGGTACGCCGCCGTACCGCGATGGACCTCGACGCCGGCCTCACCGAGAACTTCGTCTTCGGCCTGGACGCCCTCCTCGACGGCCTCGAGTCCCGCGTCAAGAAGTGAGCCCGAACCAGGGCTCCTTGGCGAGTTCGGTCAGCAGCACCTCGCGATCGCCGTCCTGGGCGACCTGCTTCGTGAGCTCCTCGGCCCGGCGAAGCTCGGCCAGCGCCTGATCACGCGAGCCGATCGCCGCGAGCGCCCGAGCGAGCGCCTCCCGCGCGAAGGGCTCGTCCCAGTCGGCCATCTGCTCCGGGAACGCCTGCACGAGTTCGAGACAGCGGCGGGCGTGCCGCAGTCCGATCTCGGTCCTGCCGATCCGCAATGCGACCCGCGCGATCAGGTGCTCGCCGCGGGCGTGGTTGGCCTCATTCCCGGCTTCGAGCCAGTGCAGGCAGGCGGCGTACGCGCCGTACAGCAACCGCTCCTGGTCGAGCAGCGGACTGTTCTCGTCGATCTGCTCGAGCAGGTCCCAGGTCTCGTTGTTCAGCTCGACGCCGAAGTACCGGTGCAGCTCCCGGCCCTCGACGAGCTCCGTGGCCACCTTCTCCATCAGCTCCTGCCAGCTGGCCAGTCCGTACTCGCGGGCGATGGTCAACTGCGCATCCCGCAACGTGAAGCCCGCCTCGTCGTACGACGGGTGGTGTGCGCGGGCCCGCTCGATCGCATCGGGCCTGCCCTTGGCGACTGCCTTACGGAGCTCCTTCGCCCGGGCGCGCAACTGACTGAGACTCGCCTTCGCGGGCAGCGGCATGGTCGACATCGACGGTCCTTCCAGGACAACCCGCTCCGCTGAACCAGGCCGTCCCGAAGGATCACCGGCCATCTTCGAAGGTCCTGCCGTTCCAGGTGCACTCGGTGCTTGCCGCGGAGAGGAGGCGCCCTGGCGCGCGCTACCCAAACGCTGACACGCCCCCCACCCCAACGTCAACCGCGGCCAAGGTGGATCGGGTTGGTCCAGGCTCGGGCGCCGGATGTGTCTTCGGTAGTGATGCGGCAGTGGGTATTGCGGAACAGGCCTAGCGGGAACGTGCACTCGGTGAGGTTGGTGCCTTGGATTACCTCGGCGCCGGGGTGGCCGCCGGTCAGGAGGATCTTGGTGGCGGGTGAGCAGTGGACGGTGATCTCGTCGCCTTCGATGCGTACGTCGTACAGCTCGGGGCCTGTGCTGGAGTAGAAGTGGCCGGCCTTCAACGCGGTCAGGAGGGCGTCCGGGTCGAGGGTTTCGGCGCGGACGTGGATCCAGGCCTGGCACGGTGGCGGGTCCTGGGGTTGCAGGTGAGCGTCATCGGCGGCGTACGTCGTCAGTCGGTGACCGCGGTTCAGGAGGACATCGGTGAGGTGCCAACTGTCGCCGCGGTTCTCGCGGTCGGACAGTGCGTTGTAGACCTCGACCGAGTGGGCCGCGTCCAGGCTCTCCGCGTCGACGGCCGTCAGCAGCGACGCCGACGGATGCGCCATCCCGATCCACGCGCCCGCGGCCCGCGCGCGACGCGCGAGCTCAGGCCCGGTCTCCGTCTCGTCCGGTGCCGCGAAGTCCAGCGGCAGTCCGACCGCCACGATGTGCCACGCCTGGCCGGCCTCGGTTCGCGGCGCGTGCAACTCGGCGCCGATCAGCGTGGTGAACCCGTCCGACCGCAGCTCCCGCGTGTCCGTCATCGGGAATCCGTACTCCGCGCGGAAGTGATCGGTGATCGCGACGAAGTCGTACCCGGCATCCCGGTAGACCTGCGCGGTCTCGGCCGGCGACAACGCCCCGTCGGACAGGTTCGAGTGCGTGTGCAGGTTCCCGCGCCAGAACCGCCCCGGCAGATCGAAGATCACCGGCGCTGCGCCCGGGCCGAGGCATACAGGCAGACCGCGGCGGCGGTGGCCAGGTTGAGCGACTCGGCGCGGCCGTAGATCGGGACCCTCACCGAATGGTCGACGAGAGCGTTGATGCCGTCCGGCAAGCCGTGGGCCTCGTTGCCGAACAGCCACACGGTCGGCTTAGCGAGGGTTCCGTCGTCGATGCAGGTGTCCAGCTCGGTCGCGCCGTACCCGTCGGCGGCGAGCACCTGCAGGCCGTGCTCACGCCAGGTCTGCACCGCCGCGACGATGTCGACGTCCGTGCTGATCGGCACATGGAAGATGCTGCCGACGCTGGCCCGGACCGCCTTCGGGTTGTGCGGGTCGACGGACTCCGACGTCAGTACGACGGCATCCGCGCCGGCCGCGTCCGCCGTACGGATCAAGGTGCCGACGTTGCCGGGGTCGCGGACCTGGACGCCGGCGGCGACGAGCTTGAACGAGCTGTCCGGCAGCGGAACGGTCACCAGCGAGCAGACCGCGACGACCCCTTGTGAGGTGACGGTCTCGCTCAAGCTTTCGACGGCGGCGCGATCGACCTCGAACCACGGGACGCCGGCCGCCACGGCGAGGTCGTAGAGGTCACGATGCCGGGCCGCCAGCGCGGGTTCGGCGTACACCTCGACGACGAGCTTGCGATGTTCGAGAGCCTCCCGGACGGCCTGTGGGCCTTCGACCAGGAACCGTCCGGTCTTGCGCCGGAACGCACGAGTGGCGAGCCGCCGGGCCTGTTTGATCCGCGCCGATTGCGCGGTCAGCAGACCGGGACTCGCCACTTCGGGTGTGCTACTCGCGGGTGGAGCTCAGGCCGCGTCGGTCTTCGGCGCGTTCACGTCGGCCGGCAGGGCGGCCTTGGCCACCTGCACGAGCGCGGAGAACGCGGCCGGGTCGTTGACGGCGAGGTCGGCGAGGATCTTGCGGTCCACCTCGACCTCGGCCAGGCGCAGACCCTGGATGAAGCGGTTGTAGGTCAGGTCCTCGGCGCGGACCGCGGCGTTGATGCGCTGGATCCACAGCTTCCGGAAGTCGCCCTTGCGCGCCTTGCGGTCACGGTAGGCGTAGACGAGCGAGTGGGTGACCTGCTCCTTCGCCTTGCGGTACAGCCGCGAGCGCTGGCCGCGGTAACCGCTGGCCTGCTCGAGTACGACCCGGCGCTTCTTGTGGGCGTTGACTGCCCGCTTCACGCGTGCCATGAGGTGTTACTCCTTGTATTTCTGCGCCGGAGACAGGATTGCCCACGCGGCGGGGGATGTTCGGGAGGGGCGAGGCAGGGGCCTCAGATGCCGAGAAGCTTCTTGGCCTTCTTGACGTACGCCGGGGCGACCTCGACGGTGCCGGACAGGCGGCGCTTGCGCTTCGAGGACTTCGCCTCGGCGAGGTGGCGGACACCGGTCTGCTCACGACGGATCTTGCCCGACCCGGTGACCCGGACGCGCTTCTTCATCCCCGAGTGGGTCTTCATCTTCGGCATGGCTGTGTGCTCCTGGTTTTCTTCGTTGACTCGATCGTCGGTACGACGGGCTCCGGCTGCCTCGGGCGGCCGGAGCGTTCCGTCACTCCGGGTCGAGGTTGTCGGCCGGACCCTTCGGCTTCTTGGTGACTCCGGCGGCGCGTTCGGCCTCGTGGGCCTGAACCTGCTCGGCACGCTGTGCGCGCTCGGCCTCTTCCTCGGCCTCGCGCTCGGCCTTCCGCTGCGCCTTCTCGGCTTCCACGTCCACGCGCGCTTCGGACTTCTTCTTGTGCGGTCCGAGCACCATGATCATGTTCCGGCCGTCCTGACGCGGCGACGACTCGACGAAGCCGAGCTCGGTCACGTCTTCGGCCAGCCGCTGCAGCAACCGGAAGCCGAGCTCCGGCCTGGACTGCTCACGACCGCGGAACATGATGGTGATCTTGACCTTGTCCCCGGCCTTCAGGAACCGCACCACGTGACCCTTCTTGGTCTCGTAGTCGTGCGGGTCGATCTTCGGCCGCAGCTTCATCTCTTTGATGATGGTGTTGGTCTGGTTCCGGCGGGACTCGCGCGCCTTCTGCGCGGTCTCGTACTTGTACTTGCCGAAATCCATCAACTTGCAGACCGGAGGCCGGGCGGTTGCGGCGACCTCGACCAGGTCGAGATCGGCTTCCTGGGCCAGCCGAAGTGCGTCCTCGATCCGAACGATGCCTACCTGCTCACCGTTCGGTCCGACCAGCCGCACCTCGGGAACGCGGATGCGCTCGTTGACGCGCAAATCAGTGGTGATGGGTCCTCCTGGGGTTGAACTCGTACTGGGTGCCACCTCGCGATCACCGCGAGCCCCGTGTAATCCCTGGGAAAAACACAAAGGCCCTCGTGCGATCACACGAAGGCCCAATTCCCAGATGTACGACGGTCCGACCTTGCGGCTGGTACACCGTACTGTCGTTGTGATCCTCCGGATGTCCTCCAGTGGCTCTCAACATGACCGGGACCCGCCGACTGTTCATCGACTGGGTGGGAGGTGGCCCTCCGCTTAGACTCGAACCACGGGCGGTCCTGAACTATTCCGCTCAGGGGTCACCAATGGACCGGGTCGGTCGCCATGCAAGAGTAGCAGCATGACCGACGCAGATGCCACCTCACAGCCCGACCCCCTCTCGACCGCGTCCCGCGACATCGCCGAGGTCCCCGCCGTGGAGATCATCTCCACCGCCGCACTGCACCTGATGAGCGCCGCCGCCGTCAACCTCGGCCTCGCCGCGGACCTGCCGGACCACAAGGACCTCGACGAGGCCCGCTCGCTGATCGACTCGCTGGCCGGCCTCCTGGACGCCGCCGCTCCCGCGCTCGGCCACCACCACGCGGCGCCGTTGAAGGACGGCCTCCGCTCCCTCCAACTCGCGTTCCGCGAAGCCAGCACCATCCAGGACGAGGCCGGCCAGGGCCCGGGCGAAAAGTACACCGGCGCGGTGTACCCCACGGCGACGCAGAGGTCTTGAGGCAGCGGGGTCTTGAGCTGGAGCGCGGTCCAGCTCCTAGCGTCGGGGAGATGGACTACAAGAATCTCGGAACGACAGGTCTGAAGGTCAGCGAGCTCTGCCTGGGCGCGATGATGTTCGGCGACCGGACGGACGAGCAGGACAGCCGGAAGATCCTGCAGAAGTTCACCGACGTCGGCGGGACGTTCATCGACACTGCCGACGTGTACGGCGCCGGCGCGTCCGAGGAAGTGCTCGGACGCTGGCTGAAGACGCAGCAACGATCCGACTACGTCATCGCCACCAAGGTCTGGGGACGGGTCGGGCCGCGGCCTACGGACCAAGGACTGTCTCGCAAGCACATCCTCGACGCGATCGACGCGAGCCTGCGGCGCCTCCGCACCGACTATGTCGATCTCTACCAGCTCCATCTCTGGGACGACAGCGTGCCGCTCGCCGAGTCGCTGTCGACGCTGGACGGCCTCGTGCGGGCCGGCAAGGTCCGCTACATCGGAGTCAGCAACTTCCGTGGCTGGCAGCTGCAGAAGGCGGTGGACCTGTGTGCACAGAACGGCTGGGAGCCGCTCTCCAGCCTCCAGCCGCTCTACACCTTGCTGGACCGCTCGCCCGAGTGGGAGCTGCTGCCGGTGTGCAAGAACGAGGGCCTCGGCGTCATCACCTGGTCGCCACTGCGCTCAGGCTGGCTGTCCGGCGCGTTCCGGCGCGGCATGACCGCGCCGCCAGAGGACAGCAAGGTCTCCACGCCTGGCACCCACTCGTGGGACCGCTATGCCAATGAGCACACGTGGCACGTGATCGACGAACTGACGGCGGTCGCGGCCGAGACCGGTCGCACACTCCCCCAGGTCGCTGTCCGCTGGCTGATGCAGCGTCCCGGCGTGACCGCGCCGATCATCGGTCCCCGGACGCCGGAGTACCTCGACGATCTCCTCGGCGCCGCGGAGTTCTCGCTCGCGCCGGAGCACCAGGAACGACTCGACGTCGCCAGCCGGCCGGAGTCGGTCCCCTACCCCTACTTCTTCGACTGATCTGCCGCGCCACGGTAATGAGCGATCTTGTCGTCGAGTACGTCGAGGGCGACGTTCATCTTCGCGATCTCACCGTGGAGGCGGGACCGGTGCTCCTCGAGCAGCTCGACCACACCGGTCGGGCCGCCCGAGCGGTCCCGCAGCCGGCCCATCAACCGCTGCAGGTCGCTGATCCCCAGTCCGGCGTTCCGCAGGCACACCAGGAGCCCGACCCAGGCCACGTCGTGGTCGCTGTAGACGCGGCGCCCCGCGGAAGTTCGACGTACCGGACCGAACAGTCCGAGACGTTCGTAGTAGCGCAGGGTGTCCAAACTCAGACCGGTGCGCTCGGAGGCCTCGGCCGGTGCGTACGTAGTCATGCGGTCCATCCTGCGACCTGGAGTGCACTCCAGGTCAACTACGGTGAGGCGCTGTGACTCATGACGGCATGCCGGCCCCGGTGGCGAAGCTCGATGCGCAGCAGTTGCTGCGGGAGGTCAATCAGGCGAGCGGCGCGGGGCTGGAGTTCGTCGGGCCGGCGGGCGGTGGCGAGGTCGGTGCCGCGTTCGTGCGCTGGCCCGATGGGCGGGACGGCGTACTGACGCGCGGATTCGGTTCCCTGGCCGAGCTTCGGCGTACGGCGGAAGTTCTCGAGGCAGCGCGGCGGGGCGGGCTGCCTGTCCCGCAGTACCAACTGCTGGCGGACCTGCCGGACGGCGTCGGCGTGGTGCAGGAGCGCCTGCCAGGACGACCACCGGAGACCGTCGACCGCGCGTTGCTGGAGTCGATGATCGCCCTGACCGACCACTTCACCGGGCTGGCCCCCGACCTGCCGGTCCCATCGATGTACCTGCTCGAGAGCGGGCCCGGCTTCTGTCTGCACGAGTCCCTCCAGCGGTACGACGACCGCACGCGGAGGCTCCTGGACCGGATCCACGAGGTCGGCCGGGACGAGCCGAGCGACATGACCGGCGACGACCTGGTGCACCTCGACTTCCACACCGGGAACGTTCTGACCGAGGCCGGACAGATCACCGGGATCGTCGACTGGGACGGCATCGGCCGCGGCGACCGCCTGTTCGCGCTGGTCACCCTGCGGTTCGACGCCCACGTCCGTCTTCCCGACGCGGACCTGACCTGGTACGACGAACTCCTCGAGAACACGCTCAATCCCGCCGTACTGCGCCTCTACTGGGCCCACATGTCCTTGCGCCAGGTCGACTGGTCCATCCGCCACCACACCCCGTCCGCCACGACTCACTGGCTGGACCTCGCCGAGACCCGGATGCGCTGACAACCCGTTTCGGGCCTGGCCGAAAGGGCTCGATCTGGGCTACAACGGCACCGGCTGCGGCCCGGTTTACCGCGCCACCGGCGAGTACCTGCCGCACGACTACACGCCGATCAACTCGATCGTGCTCGTGCGGTAGTCCACGCGAAACAGCCGGCTCCGACCTGCACCAGGTCGGAGCCGGTTGCGCTATCCCTTGACGGCGCCTTCCTCGACGCCCTTGAAGAAGAAGCGTTGCAAGGTGGCGAAGACGATCACGATCGGGATGAAGGCGATCATCGTGCCCGCCGCGATCAGCCGCGGGTTGTTGCTGAACGTGCCGGACAGGTACTGCAGACCGACGGTCAGCGTGTACTTGTTCGGATCGGTCAGCACGATCAGCGGCCAGAGGAAGTCGTCCCAGGCGCCGATGAACGCGAAGATCGCGACCACGCTGATCGTCCCGCGCACCGACGGCAGGCCGATGTACAGGAACCGTTGCCACGCGTTCGCGCCGTCCACGACCGCAGCCTGGTCGACTTCGACCGGCAGCGACCGGAACGCGTTGTACATCAGCAAGACGTTCAGCGCACCGATCATCCCGGGCAGTGCGACGCCGAAGAGCGTGTTCGCCAGCCCGAACTCGCGGACCGTCACGTACTGCGAAATGATCGTGACCTCACCCGGCAGCACGAGGGTCGCCAGGAACAGCCCGAGGACGATCTTGCGGCCGCGGAACTGCAACCGGGACAAGGCGAACCCGGCCAGCGAGGCGCCGATCACGTTGCCGCCGACAACCAGGAACGCAACCACGAGCGAGTTCCGCGCGTAGTCCCAGACCGGGATGGTGTCGGTGACCTCCTTGTAGTGGTCGAACGTCGGCTGCGCCGGCAGCAGCCGCGGGATCCGGGTGTAGATGTCCTCCCCGGAGCCCTTCAGCGACGTCGACAGCTGCCAGAGGAACGGCCCGATCGTGATCAGCAGGACGAACACCAGCAACACGTACCGCGCGACCTTCTCCCGCGGCGACACCGAGTTGAACCCGGACGAACGCCGCCGCCGCACGGACTTCGGCGCCTCAGTCGCGACGACAGGCCGCGCCGGATCAGTGACAACACTCATGCTTCTGCTCCCCGGCGGTTGAGACGGGCCAGCACCAGCATCGGTACGACGGTGACGAAGAACAGCACGATCGACAACGCGGAGGCGTACCCGAGGTTGCCCTCGAAGCCCTGGCTGTACTGCTGGATCAGCATCACGACCGAGTTGTCCCGGCCACCCGGACCGCCCTTGCCGCCGCTGAGGATGAACAGCTCGGAGAACACCCGCAGCGCCGACACGGAGATCAGGATCGAGATCAGGATCATCGTCCCCCGTACGCCGGGGATGGTCACGTGCACGAACCGCCGCAGCGGGCCCGCGCCGTCGACCGCGGCCGCCTCGTGCAGTTCACGCCCGACGTTCCCGAGGGCGGCCAGGTAGATGATCATGTAGTACCCGAGCCCCTTCCAGATCGTCAGACTGATTGCGCTGAGCAACAACAACCACTGGTCGGACAGGAACGGCAGCGGACCGGAGATGACTCCGAGCTTCTCGGCCAGACCGTTGACCAGGCCGCGGTCGTCCAGGATCCACTGCCAGATCAGCGCGACCACGACCGCGGACGCCACCACCGGGGTGTAGAACGCGGTCCGGAAGAACGTGATCCCGGGCAGCTTCTTCTCCACCAGTACGGCGAGCAGCAACGGCAGGACGGTCAGGAACGGCAGGCAGACCACCATGTAGATGACGCTGTTCAGCAGCGCCCACCGCAACTGCTCGTCGTGCAGCAGGGTCTCGAAGTTCTTCAGCCCGACGAAGTGGCCGCCGCCGATCGGCTTGGCGTTCGTGAACGACAGGATGACGGTGTTGATCGACGGCCAGAGGTTGAACACCAGCAACCACGCGAGTGCTGGGATCACCAGCACCCACGGGGTGAACCAACGGTTGTAACGCATCACTGAGTGAGTAGCTGGTTGGCCTTGGCCACCGCGGCGTCGAGAGCTGCCTGGGACGAGATCTTGCCGGAGATCGCCAGCGAGATCTGCTGCCCGATGAAGTCGTTGGTCGCGCCGCTGATCACCGGCGGCTGCAGCACCTTGGCCTTGGCCAGCGACTGGAACGCGAGCACCTTCGCGTCACTCTCCGGCGTGCCGTCGGACTTGGAGAAGTACGGGTCGGAGGCGGAGGCCTTGGTGGACGGGAAGATGTTCACGATCTTCGCGAACGCGGCCTGGTTCTCGGCGTTGGTGACAAAGCGGGCGAGCGCGATCGCCGCGGCCTGGTTCTTGGACTTGGCCGAGACCGACAGCCCCTGCACGTACAGCGGCGGGGTGTCCAGCGCCGGCGACGGGACGACCTTGCCCTTCAGCGACGGGTTGTCCTTCACGAAGTCCTGGATCGCGTTGCCGCCGCCGGTGGTCCAGGCGACCTTGCCCTGGGTGAAGAGCTTGGAGTTGCCCAGGTACTCGTTGGTCAGGATGTCGCGCGGCATGTAGCCCGCCTTGTAGGCGTCGCGGTACTTGTCCAGCAGCGCGGCGGCCTCGGTGGTGTTGAAGGTGAACTTCTTGCCGTCGTCGGAGAGGATCTTGATCCCGGCGTTGGTGAAGTCGCCGATGCCCGGCAGCCGGCTCATCAGGTATTCCTTGCCGCCGGTCTTGTCGTGCATCGTCTTCGCGGCGGCGAGCAGCTCGTCGAAGGTCTTCGGCGGGTTCTTCACGTCCAGGCCGGCCGCGGCGAACTTGGTCGCGTTCCAGTAGTCGATGTCGGTGTTCAGGTACCACGGGTAGCCGAACGTGCCGTCCATCCCCTGGTACTGGTACGCCTGCACGCCGCCCTCGACGTACTCCTCGTTCAGCTTCGGGTCCGCGGCGGCGACGTCGAGCAGCATGTTCTGCTTGGCCAGGCTGAGGGCGAAGTCGGGCGGCAGGTTCGTGACGTCCGGAAGCTGGCCGGCCGAGGCCTGGCTCAGCACCTTCTTGTCGTAGCCGTCGCCGGGCTGGTCGAGCCAGGTGACGTGCGTGCCCGGGTACTTCGCCTCGAACGCCTTGATGACGCCTTCGACGTACGACGTGAACTTGGGCTTCAGCGCCCAGGTCTGGAAGCTGACCTCACCGGTCACCTGGGCTCCCGCGTCGACGGTCGGCTTGGCGCCGCCGCTGCTGCCCGAGTCCTCGGAACCGAGGCCGCAACCTGCGAGGGTGAGGGCGGCGGCGGCAAGACTTGCCACGAGCGCCGAACGGCGTCTACGCATGGGATCTCCTGGATTGATAAACCGGTATAGCTCCCGAACTATCCACATCGTAGAATCCGCTGTCAAGGGCAGGAGGTACGACGATGGCTAGACCGACGATCGCGGACATCGCGACCAGGGCCGGGGTGTCCAAGGGTGCGGTGTCGTTCGCGCTGAACGGGCGGCCGGGGGTCAGCGACGCGACCCGGGAGCGGATCCTGAAGATCGCCGAGCAGATGAGCTGGCGACCGCACAGTGCGGCGCGCGCGCTCGGGGCGTCCCGGGTCGACTCGGTCGGCATGGTGATCGCACGGCCGGCCAGGACGCTCGGGGTCGAGCCGTTCTTCGCGCACCTGCTGTCCGGCGTGCAGTCGGGGCTGTCGGCGGAGTCGATCTCGCTGCAGTTGCTGATCGTCGAGGACACGGCGGCCGAGATCGAGGTGTACCGGCGCTGGACGTCGGAGCACCGGGTCGACGGCGTGATCCTGGTCGACCTGACCGTGAAGGACCCGCGGGTCGACGAGCTCAGGTCGCTCGAACTGCCGGCCGTGGTGATCGGCGGCCGCGGCGGCAAGGGTGCACTGGCCTCGGTCTGGGCCGACGACCGCGACGCGATGCTGTCGATCGTCGAGTACCTAGCCGCCCTCGGCCACCGCCGGATCGCCCACGTCGCCGGTACGCCGAACTTCCAGCACACGCAGCGCCGGATCCGGGCCGTCCGCGACGCCGCACCCCGGCTCGGACTGCTCGACGCCCCGTCGCTGACCACGGACTTCAGCGACTCGGAGGGCGCAGCGATCACCCGCAAGCTGCTGTCCCAGTCCGATCGCCCGACCGCGATCGTCTACGACAGCGACGTGATGGCGGTCGCCGGCCTCGGCGTCGCGATGGAGATGGGCGTCTCGGTGCCCGGCGACCTGTCGATCGTCGCGTTCGACGACTCGATCCTGACCCAGCTCATGCACCCCGCGCTGACGGCCCTGTCCCGCGACACGTTCGACTTCGGCCGCCAGGCCGCCGAGGTCCTCCTCGAAACCATCGCCGACCCGACCACCGTCGTGAACCGCCGCACCCCCGACCCGGTCCTCACGGTCCGCGAGTCGACTGCGCCTCCGAGCTGATCTGGACCGCAGTTGCTCTTGTGGCCTAAACCGATTTAGCATCCTCGGCATGGCTTCGGTGTCCGTCACGCCCCGGTTCGGTGCGAACTACGTTCCCTCGGCGGGATGGTTCTACAGCTGGCTGGACTACGACGGCGACGCGGTACGCCGGGACTTCGCGGACCTGGCCGGGATGGGTCTGGATCACGTCCGGGTGTTCCCGGTCTGGCCGTGGATCCAGCCGAACCGGGCGACCATCCGCGAGCAGGCGATCGCCGACCTGCTCGACACGATCGACGCCGCCGCGGAGCACGGCCTGACCGTCGCGGTCGACCTGATCCAGGGGCACCTGTCCAGCTTCGACTTCCTCCCGTCGTGGGTGCTGACCTGGCACAAGAGCAGCCTGTTCGAGGACAGCACGGTCCGCGACGGTCTCACGGCGTACGTCGATGCCGTGGCCCGCGCGGTCGCGACGAAGCCGAACGTCTTCGCGATCACGCTCGGCAACGAGGTCAACAACCTCTGGCCGGACAGCACCACCACGCCCGAGACGTCGACCGCGTGGGCACAGGACCTGCTGACGACGCTGAAGAAGGCGGCACCCGACGTACTCGCCCTGCACTCGGTCTTCGACGACGCCTGGTACAAGGGCGACCATCCGTTCCACCCCGTCGACGCGGTGGACCTGGGTGACCTGACCACTGTCCACTCGTGGGTTTTCAACGGGGTCTCACGAGTGGACGGTCCCCTGGGTCCGGCCACCCTCACCCACGCCGACTACCTGGTCGAGCTCGCCCGGGCCACCGCAATCGATCCCGGGCGGCCGGTGTGGCTGCAGGAGATCGGCGTACCGGGACCCGACATCCCCGTCGACCTCCAGGCCGAGTTCACCCGCCGTACTGTCGAGACGGTGCTCACGAACCAGTCCCTGTACGGCGTGACCTGGTGGTCGTCGCACGACATCGACCGGCGCCTGCTCGACTTCCCGGACCGCGAGTACGACCTCGGCCTGTTCACCGTCGACCACCAACGTAAACCGGCCGCGCAGGCACTCGCGGACGTGATCGCCGAGGTGCAAGCGAACGGTGTACAACAGCAAGCAGCCGCCACCACGCTGACCGCGCCGATCAACCTCCGCACCGAGCCGGATCGTCGCGCGGAAGTTGCCCCCGGCAGCGAATTCCACCTGCACTGGGTCGAGGCCCGCGCGAACGGACCCGTCCGCATCGCCCTGCCCTAGCTTTTCCGCGTGATCAGGACTTCGATGCCGTCGAGGATGCGGGCGAGGCCGAACTCGAGGTCGTCGTCGAGCTCGTCCTCGTATTCCTGGTTGAGGTAGAGCGACACCAGCGTCGGATACCCGCCCTCCATCAGCCGCGGGACGAGGAACTGTCCGACCTGCTCCGCCTGCACCGGCGTGCGGTCGCTCGCCCCGAGCTGACGCGCCAGGCCGGCGTAGTTCCGCGCGTACCCGTCCAGGAGCATCAGGCACCCGAGGTTGTCGTGCTGACTGAGCCCGGTTTCCGCTAGCGCCGCCAGCATCACCTCGACCCAGCGCAGTAGGTTCGGAGTGACGGGCGCGCCACGGATCGGTACGTCGAGCAGCCACGGGCGGTCCTCGTACAACTCGACCTGCGCATCCACCCACGCGATCGCCGCCGCACGCCAGCCGGACGGCAGCTCCGGCGGCAGCCCGACCGCCGTGTCGTGAACCAGGACGATCAGCTCTTCCTTGGACCGGACGTAGCGGTACATCGCGTTCGTGCTGACGCCGAGCTGTGCCGCGATCCGCTGCAGCGAGACCGCCTCGAACCCGTACCGGTCGCCGAACTCGATGCCGGTGGCCACGATCTGCTCGACCGACAACGCCGGCTTCGGGCCGCGCCGCTGCACCGGCTGCACGCCCCACGAGAGGGCGAGCCCCGGCGGCAGGTCCGCGCGATCCTCGGTCATACCTCCATCCTGACGCACGCCGTACGCCGGCGAACAGTGGAGCTAGGTCCACCTCGAAAACGGGTCCTGAGCACCGCGATCCGAAACTGTTCAACCCATACGCTGTTTCACATCGGAACCTCACCTCAGGAACCAGCCGAAGGGAACAGCTCATGAACACGATCCTCGAACCCCTGTTGACGCCGGACCAGGTCCAGCTCACCGACACCGATCGCCGAGCCGCGATCAGCAAGCTCGACAGCGCCGTACGACAGGCCGCGCTGACCCCGTCGCAGGCAAGCGACCGCCAGGACCAGGTCCTCGCGGCCCGGACCCGCGGCGAACTGCGCAGCATCCTGTCGGGTGTCGCGAACGCGGCGCCGCCCCGCGGGCTGACCGTGGCGCTCCAGGCCTTCACCGGCGTCTGGCTGGTCGCCTGCGTGGTCCAGTTCGTGGTCTGGCTGACGCTGGCGGTCTTCGGTCATTTCGACGGCCCGTGGTGGCTCTGGTCGGACCTCGGCCTCGGCGCGATCGTGGCGATCCTGTGGTGGACCAACGAGTCCTACCACCGCAAGTCCGACGTACTGGTCGCGCCGTGAACAACACAGGGAACGCGCCCGTACAGCTGACCGACGTGCGTAAGGTCTACGGCACCGGGCCCGGCGCGGTCGACGCGCTGGCCGGTGTGACCTACGAGTTCGCCGCCGGCACCTTCACCGCCGTGATGGGCCCGTCCGGCTCCGGCAAGAGCACGCTGCTGCACTGCGCGGCCGGCCTCGACACCCCGACGACCGGTGACGTCCACCTGGCGGGCCGGTCACTGCGTGGCCTCGACGAGACCTCGCTGACCGAGCTGCGCCGCGAGCACGTCGCCTTCGTCTTCCAGTCCTTCAACCTGATGCCGGCGCTGACGGTGCGGCAGAACGTCGTACTCCCGATGACGCTGGCCGGCAAGCAGCCGGACGACGCCTGGGTGACCGAGGTCATCCGGGCGGTCGGTCTCGGCGAGCGCGTCAAGCACCGGCCGAGCGAACTGTCCGGCGGTCAGCAGCAGCGGGTGGCGATCGCCCGGGCCCTCGCCGGCCGGACCGCGATCACGTTCGCCGACGAGCCGACCGGCGCGTTGGACACCACCACCGCGCTCGAGGTCCTCACACTGCTCCGCGACCAGTCCCGCCGGCTCGGTCAAACGATCGTGATGGTCACCCACGACCCGGTTGCGGCGTCGTACGCCGACCGTGTCGTCTTCCTCGTCGACGGCCGGATCGTGTCCGAGTTGCGCCGAGGGGCCGTCCACCCCACCGCCGAGGCCGTCGCCGCTGAGCTCGCCCAGCTGAGCGCCGGCCGCCTCTCACCCACGGAGAGCTGACCCATGTTCCGCCTCGCCGTCACCACCCTGCGGTACCGGACCGCTGCCTTCCTCGCCATCTTCGTCGCGGTCCTGCTCGGCGGGGCGCTGCTCAGCGCCGCCGGCGGTCTGCTCGAGACCGGGCTGCGCCTGAACGCCCCACCCCAACGACTGTCCGCGGCCCCGATCGTGGTCACCGGTGACCCGGCGTACCACCCACCGAACGGCAGCGGCTCCGCCGCCTTCCCGGAACGCCATCGGCTCGACCCGGCCCTGCTCACCAAGCTCACCACCACGCCCGGCGTCGCCAAAGCAATCTCCGACCGCTCCTTCCCCGCCGTCATCACGTCGCTCGAACCGTCTGGTACGGCGCTTGCGGGTCACGGCTGGACGTCTGCGGCGCTGACTCCCTACACGTTGACCGCCGGCCGGGCACCCCGGGCGGGGCAGGTCGTGCTCGACCAGCGGCTGGCGGACGGCGCGAAACCGGGCGACACCGTGAGGGTCACCATCGGCGGCGAGCCGCGCAGGTTCACCCTCGCCGGTATCGCGGTCGCCCAGCAGCAGGTCGACGTACCGCCGGTCTTCTTCGCCGACGCGGACGTCCCGGACGGTCTGGATGCGATCGGGGTGTTCCCCGCGGACGGTACGTCGGTTCGGGAGCTCGCGAAGCGGCTCGACCTGCCGGCCGGTGTGAAGGCCTACACGGGGGACGAGCGCGGTGTCGCGGAGTTCTCCGGGATCGCGACCGGTCTGCCGCTGATCATCATGTCCGGCGTCTTCGGTGGGATGGTGGCCGTGGTGATGGCGCTCGTGGTCTCGGCCACGATCGGACTGTCGGTGCGCCAGCGCCGCCGCGAACTCGCGCTGCTCCGAGCCAGCGGTGCGACCCCACGTCAGGTCGGCAGGATGGTGATCGCCGAGACGATGGTGGTCGGGGTGATCGGGCTCGTGCTCGGGCTGCTGTGCGGCCGGATCGCCGGTACCTGGATCTTCGGAAGGCTCGCCGACGGCGGCATCGTGCCGTCACAGCTGCGGTTCGACCAGGGCGCGCTGCCGTTCGCCGGCGCGGCCGTCCTCGCGTTCGCCGTACTGCGGGTGACCGTCGGGTTCGCCGCCGGACGGGCCGCCCGGATCCGCCCGATCCAGGCGCTGGCCGAGGCCGCCGTACCGAACGTGGCGCTGAGCCGGGTGCGGATCGTCATCGGTCTCGTCTTCGCCGGTGCGACGGCGGCGATCGCCTTGTCGACACCGTTCATGGGTCCGGCCAACGCTGCGGCGATCGGTGGACCGGCCGGCCTGACCGGGTCGATCGCGGTCGCGGTCCTCGCGCCGCTGGTGATCCAGCGGGCGCTCCTCCCCCGCATCACGCGGCTGGTCGAGAAGCGCGGGACCAGCGGCACGCTCGCGGTGATCAACCTACGGGTCCGCGCGGTGCAGTTCGGCGCGATCCTGGTCCCGATCACCATCGCCACGGCGATTGCCATGGGCAACATCTACTCGCAGAGCACGCAGCAGAAGGCGGCAGTCCACGCGTTCACGAAGAACCTGGCCGGCAATGTGGTCATCACGTCCACCTCGGGCGGCATCCCGGCGTCGCTGACGGACTCGGTCCGGACGATGCCGGGCGTGACCGCGGTGTCGGAGGTGGTCCGCAGCAAGGGCTGGATCGAGGAGCCGTACGACAAGTCGCACACCAGCGACGCCTGGCCTCTGCTCGGCCTGAGCGGTCCGGTCTACACGGGCAAGGTGAAGCAGGGTTCGCTGGACGACTTGACCGGTGACACCGTCGCGCTCCCGCCGGGTACTGCGAAGAAGCTCAAGGTCGGCGTCGGCTCGCAGATCGGCCTGCGTCTCGGCGACAACGCGCTGGTCAAGGTGAAGGTGGTCGCCCTGACCGAGGGACCGTCCGGCTACGAGTCTCTCCTGCTGCCCGCGCAACTGCTCGCCGCCCACACGACCAGCGGCCTGCCCAGCCAGCTCCTGCTGAAGACCAGCAACAAGGTGCACCCGGATTTGTCGAAGTGGCCGGGTACGACGATCGGTGAACGCGAACTGCTCGGCGAAGGATTGGACACCGGGCTCGGCGTGGACGCGTGGATCGCCTATCTGCTCGCCGCCATCGCAGTCGCGTACACGGCCATCGCGTCGATCAACACGATCGCTGTCGCGGTGCTGGACCGCCGGCGCGAGTTCGGGCTGCAGCGGCTGACCGGGTCTACACGTCGCGAAGTCTCCCGGATGCTTCGTCTGGAGGGCCTGCTCATCGCGGCGCTCGGACTGGTCGCCGGGCTGGTCACAGCAGCGTTCACCGTGTTCCCGATCGCGCTGGCGACCCGCGGCTGGCCGATCCCGTCCGGACCGGTCTGGATCCTGCTGATCTGGGTGGCCGTCGTCCTGCTCCTGGTCCTGCCGACCACCGCGGTCACCGGCCGTATCGCCATGCGCTCCAAGCCGATGGACGCGCTCAGCTCCCCGGTCGGCTGACCTTTCCGGAAAGAAATCGTCACCACGCGACGAATAGTTTCCGGAAAGACGGCCGGCTCAGCTGTTGGAGGGGTCTGATCCGGCCGGTTCGATCCACGCGTAGCCGCCGTCTTCCAGGCGCACCACCTGGAGGCCGGCGGCCAAACGCCGTACGTCGTCGGTCTCGATCACGCCCGCAGCCGGGCCGGCGATGTCCAGCACGATCGCGGCCGCGCCTTCCTGGATCGCCGCAGTGGCGACCAACTGCGTCTGGGCCGGCATCGGGCGCGCCTCTGGACTCCAACGGGTCAGGGCCTCAGTGCCCGTGAACGCGAGCAGTGCGTTCCGCCCGTCCTGTCCCTGGAGCAGCGCGACGGCCATGTCGGACGTCTTGTCGTGCGCCAACCCGTTCTCGTCGTACTCGACCTCGCCCAGCATCGCGACCACCGGCACCAGCAGCCGCGCCTTGGTGAGCGCCGCCAGCACCGCTCCCCCGTCGCCGTCGGTGAGCGCCCGAGCCAGCGCCGGGTCCGCCGACCCGTCGTCGTTGTCGAAACCGGTGAAGGCCAAACGCCGCTCTGGTGGTTGCACGGCGCTCATTCTCCCCGGACCACTGTTTCAGGGGTGCGTCAGGGCTGTTCCCCTCTTGGATCACGCGCCAACTGTGCGAGCCTGGGTATGTGCCTGACTTCAACGATTTGACGCTGCTGCCGTTCTGCGTAGGCCTCACGCTGCTCGGTCTGATCGGCTCGTGGTTCGCCTGGCGGCGCCGCGGCCTGGCGGCCGGCACGCGCGGTGTGGCGTGGTCCCTGCTACCGGTCTCGCTGTACCTGACCGGCCTGCTGGAACTGGTCTGGGACGTGGTCCGCTCCTCCGTGAGCTGGGTCACCCACCTGATCTTCTCGCCGACCGTGTGGGCCGGAGTCGCGCTGTTCGGCGTGTCAGTCGTGCTGTACGTCGTCTCCGGTGTGGCCCGCGGCCGCAGTGGGAACCAGAAGGCACAGAAGAAGCCCGCCTCGCCCGCGGGAGAGCTGACTGCTACCGGACCCACGCCGGCATCAGCCACCACCGCCAAGGCTGCTAAACCGTCAAAGGGAAAGGCCAAGCAGCCGGAATCGTCGGAGTTCGACGAGATCGAGGACATCCTGAAGCGCCATGGAATCAACTGACAAGGCCCTTGACCAAGGCCCGCACCCCCTGACCATCGACTCGCTGCTGGACAACGTCCAGGCCGATGTGCCGCGCCTCGGCCGGACCAGGCTGATCGGTATCGACGGCCCCGCCGGATCCGGCAAGACGACCGTCGCCGCCGCCCTCGAGGCCCGGGCCAAGGCCCGTGACCTGAACACCTACGTCATCCACATGGACGACCTGTACGACGGCTGGGCCGGAGCCGAGCGCGGCTTCGCGCTGCTCCGCGACCACGTCCTGCAACGGCTGGCCGACGGCCGCGAAGGACGGTACCGCCGGTACGACTGGTACCAGGGCGCGTACGCCGAGCTGCACGTCGTACCGAACACCGTGGACCTGCTGATCGTCGACGGTGTCACCGCCTGCGACCGGGACGCGGCGCACTGGCAGGCGCTGCGACTCTGGGTCGAGACGTCCAACGAGGTCCGCCTGGACCGCGGCATCGAACGCGACGGCGAGGCCCTCCGCGACCACTGGCTGGAGTGGATGCGCTGGGAGCGCGATCACTTCGCCGAGCAGGCCACCCGCTCCCGCGCCCACGTCATCATCGACGGCAACCCGTCCGTACCGTTCGACCCCGCGCTCGAGCTCGTCACGAAGTCGGTCGCGCTGCCCCCGCACGACTCCGCGGCTTCCTGACCGCGATCAGCCGCGCCCGCGGACGGTGTGTCCACTCTCCCGCCGGCGCCGCCGCGACGTACCGCTCCCGCAGGTCCGCAACGTAGTCGTCGCCGCGCGCCAACGCGAGCGCCCGCAGCGGCCCGGCGTGGTTGGCCGCGTCGAAGTACGTCGCCGCGTCGGGATGCGTCATCGGATACGAGATCAGCTCGTCCCGCTCGATCACCGCGCCGTCCAGCGCCGGGAGCAACGCGTCCTCCCAGGAGCGGTCGCGCTCGGCGCCGATCACCTTGTCGAGCAACTCGAACGGACCCGTCTCCTCGATCACCTCCGGCCAATAGAGCACGCGCAGGCGGCCGTCCGTCCGGAGTACGTCGTACCAGGACCGGATCGCCGTCACCGGATCGGGGAGCTGCTGCAGCCCGAACACCGAGACCACCGCCGCCGGCGACCAGGCCGGGTCGAGCCTGGAGGCGTCGCCTTGAACGACCTCGACCATTGGCCGCTCACCCGCCCGCCGACGGGCCAGCCGGACCATCTCGGCCGACAGGTCGACCCCGATGATCCGCCGGTCCGGGAAGCGCGGGGCGAGCAGGTCCAGCTCGGGGAAGGTGCCGCAGCACGGCACGACGACCGGACCGTCGGGCAGCTCGCGCACGGCGTCGACCGCGGCCTGGACCCAGGGGGCGAAGCGTGGGACGAAGTACGCCTCGTAGCCGCCGGCCGCCTCGTCCCAGCTGCGGGCGAGCCTGGAGAGGCGGTCGGTCACGCTTCCAGTCCGTCCCAGGACCACCGCGGGACGGGCTGACCGGTGTCGATGTCGTCGAGCCGGTGCCGATACATCGTGTTGAAGGTCGTCCAGGCGAAGTAGTCGTGCAGCACGGACCGGGTCCGCTCGTCGTCGATGCCGGCCGCGATCACCGCCTCGTCGAAGCAGGCGATCGCGCGGTGGTTCATCTCGTCGTGCTCGCCGTTCCCGGCGTGCCGGCGCTGCACCGACGCCTCGTCGCCGTACGTCGTGGTGTAGGCCGGCGGCCCACCGAGAGCTTCACCCCAGTACGCCGCCAGCCGCTCGGTGTGATCCGGCTTCGCCCCGCCGTGGAACGCGTGGCTGACGATCTCGTCCGCCATCACCCGCTCGTGCCACGCCGCCGCCAGCCGCAGCATGCCGTCCGCCCCACCCGCAGCTTCGTAAACGGTCTCCATACCACAGCATCCTGACCGATCAGCGGTCCGTTCGGCTAGGAGATCTGAGTACGGCGAGCCGGCGGCGGACGTGTTCGCGTTCGGGTTCGGAACCGGCGAGGGTGAGCGCGTGTTCGTAGGCGGCGATCGCCTCCGGGACGCGGTCGAGGCGCTGCAGGAGGTCGGCGCGGGCGAGCGCGAACGGGTGGTAGTCCCGGAGGACGGGTTCCGCGGCCAGCTCGTCCAGGAGGCAGAGTCCTGCCTCGGGGCCATCGCGCAGCGCGATCGCGGCGGCGCGGTTGAGCGCGATCACGGGTGACGGGTCGAGCTCGAGGAGTACGTCGTACAGCTGGACGATCTGCGGCCAGTCCGTGCCTGCGAAGTCGGTCGCCTCGTCGTGGACAGCGTTGATCGCGGCCTGGACGGCGTACGGTCCGGCGGGGCGGCCGGTGAGTGCGGCGACGACCAGGTCGCGGCCCTCGGCGATCATCTCCTGCTCCCAGCGGCTCCGGTCCTGGTCCTCGAGCAGGACGATCTCGCCGTCCGGACCGCTGCGGGCGTCGCGGCGGGCGTGGATCAGCAGCATCAGCGCGAGCAGACCGGTCGCCTCGCGGGCGTCCGGGAGCAGCCGGTGCAGGATCCGGGCCAGGCGGATCGCTTCCTCGGCCAGGTCCAGGCGCTGCAGGTACGGTCCGGAGCTGGCGGCGTACCCCTCGGTGAAGACCGAGTAGATGACCTGCAGCACGCCGGGCAGTCGCTCCGGCAGCTCGTCCGGGCCGGGGACGCGGAACGGGATCCGCGCCTCCCGGATCTTCTTCTTCGCGCGGACGATCCGCTTGGCCATCGTCGCGGTCGGGACCAGGAACGCCCGCGCGACCTCCGGCGTGGTCAGCCCGGCGAGGCACCGCAGCGTCAGCGCGCCGCGGTCCTCGGCGGCGAGCGCCGGGTGGGTGCAGGTGAAGAACAGCTGCAGCCGCTCGTCGGGCAGTTCGTCCCCGGTCGCCTGCGGCGTGGGGCGGTCCGCCTCGACCTGGAGGATCGCGAGTTTGGCGGCGTACACCTGGTCCCTGCGCAGCCGGTCGACCGCCTTGCGCCGGGCGGTGGTCATCAACCAGCCGCCCGGGTTCGGCGGTACGCCGTCGACGGGCCAGCGCGTGAGCGCCGCCTCGATCGCCTCCGACGTGACCTCCTCGGCCAGGTCGAGGTCCCCGAACCGCCGGGCCAGCGCTGCGAGCAAGCGGCCGCGCTCCTCCCGGAAGACCGCTTCGACCTGGTCCATCGTCACGCTCCCGGGAACTCCGCGACCGGTCGCACCACGACCGAGCCGCCGCCGCGCGATCCCGGGCACCGCGCGGCCCAGTCGAGCGCGACGTCCAGGTCCGGTACGTCGATCACGTAGAACCCGCCGAGCACCTCCCTGGTCTCCGCGAACGGCCCGTCGGTCACGGTCCGCTTGCCGTCGTTCGCGACCTGGACGCGGGTCGCGGTGACCAGATCGGCCAGCGACTCGGACGCGACCACAACGCCTGAGTCGGTGATCTCCTTGTCGAACCGCATCCAGTCCTCCGGCTCACACCCCACCGGCGTGTCCTGCAGGTCCAGCTCGCCGGCATTGATCAGCAACAAGTACTTCACGTCGTACCTCCTGTCAGCGTGTCTACAGCATCACCACGAACGGGGTCGCCCCAGATGGACAGCGCTAAGGACAGGACGTAGTCCGCTCCAGCCAGCTACCACCGAAGGAGCCAGGCGAGGAAGGGTCCTCCATCGCGGACTACCTCCTGTCGTTGGCGTCGGATCGGCGAGGATAGGGACATGAGTGTTCTGCCTTCAGGTGAGCAATGGGTCCTCCGTGGCGGCGGGTACGAGGGGACGGTGGTGAGTGTCGGCGGCGGGCTGCGGGAGCTCACGTACGGCGGGCGCCCGGTCCTGCTCGCGTACGGCGAGGACGAGGCGGCGCATGCCGGACTCGGCCAGCACCTGTTCCCGTGGCCGAACCGGATCACGGACGGGCAGTACACGTTCGAGGGCGTCGATCAGCAGCTGTACCTGACCGAACCGGCCCGCCAGAACGCGATCCACGGCCTGACCCGCTGGGCGAACTGGCAACGCATCGATGACGGATCCGATCCGTCGACGGTGGTCGCCGGGCACCAGTTGTTCGGCCAACCCGGGTACCCGCACCAGCTCGAGCTCCGCCTGACCTATCACCTCACCGACCGCCTGACCGTGACCGCCACGGCCACCAACGTCGGCCGGACGTCAGCGCCGTACGGCTATGGAGCACACCCCTACCTCAGCGTCGGTCGCCAGATCGACGACTGCCTCCTCGAGTTCTCCGCAGCGCAGCGGCTCGAGGTATCCGCGGACCGGATGGCCCCGACGGGCCTCACAGCGGTCGAAGGAACGCCGTACGACTTCCGTGAGCCCCGGCTGATCGGCTCGACCTCGATCGACAACGCGTTCACCGGACTGGGCGGCGGCACGTGGTCGGTGTCCCTCACCGATCCGGACAGCGGTGCCCGCTCGGTGCTGACGAGTGACACGCCGTGGATGCAGCTGTTCACCGGCGAGGCGGTCGGGCGTACGGCGCTCGCGGTCGAGCCGATGACCTGCCCGCCGGACGCGTTCCGCACCGGTCAGGACCTCGTCGTACTCCAGGCCGGCGACTCACACACGACTAGCTTTCAGGTGTCCGTCTAGACGGACCGGCGCCGTGTTCGCGGGCGACCGCTGCCAACTGCTTGGCGGCGCGGCTCGCCCGCGCACCCTCGGCGGCCTGGACCGCGAGAATGCCGATCCGGTTGTCATCGGCATCGAACAGCTGCAACCACGCGTCGCCCGGACGGAACCGCAGCGCGGTGACCTCCGACCACGTCAGCGTGTACGACTTGAACACGTTCCGGATCCGCAGCCGATCCGCGTACGCCGTCACCCGCAGCGTCGACATCCGGTACAAGATCCACAGCACCGCCCCGAAGAACGCCAGCAGGGTGAACCGCTGGAACCAGTCGAACGACGCCCGATCGTCCGGCGACAACCGGAACCAGATCACCCCGAACACGGCGATCAACGACAACCCCATCCCAGCCGCCATCGCCGCCACGATCCGCGGGTGGAACACGAACAGCCTGTCTCTCGGCGCGGATCCGGGCATGACAGCGGGTTTCAGATCCGGCAGGCGTGGATGTCGGTGGTGAGGATCGCGCGGGCGCCGACCTCCCAGAGCTGATCCATCAGGCGCTGCGCCTCGGCCCGCTTCACCATGACCCGGACGGCGACCCAGCCCTGCCGGTGCAGCGGCGAGACGGTCGGTGACTCCAGGCCGGGCGCGACCGCGGTGGCCGCGTCGACGTCCTCGGCGCGGATGTCGTAGTCCATCATCACGTAGTTCCGCGCGATCAGGACGCCCTCGAGCCGGCGAACCAGCTGCTGCAGTCCGTTCGCCGGGTTCTCGACGCCGTTCCGCTTGATCAGCACGGCCTCGGACTGCAGGATCGGCTCCCCGAAGACCTCAAGCCCCGCCTGGCGCAGCGTCGTACCGGTCTCGACGACGTCCGCGATCACGTCCGCGACGCCCAGCTGGACGGCCGACTCCACGGCACCGTCGAGGCGGACGACCGCCGCGTCGACGCCGTTCTCGGCCAGGTGGTCCTGCAGTACGCCGGCGTACGACGTGGCGATCCGCTTCCCGGCCAGGTCCTTCACGGAGTCAGCGACCCCGGGCCGCCCGGCGAACCGGAACGTGGACGAGCCGAATCCGAGGCCCATGACGACGTCCGCGTCCGCGTGCGAGTCCAGCACCAGGTCGCGGCCGGAGATGCCGACGTCGAGCGTGCCCTCGCCGACGTACACGGCGATGTCACGCGGGCGGAGGTAGTAGAACTCGACCTCGTTGGCGGCGTCGGTGAGGGTGAGGTCCTTGGTGGTCCGGCGCTGCTTGTAGCCGGCTTCGACGAGCATCTCGGTGGCGGCTTCGCTCAGCGAGCCCTTGTTCGGTACTGCGACGCGCAGCATGGCGACTGCCCTTTCTGGGAGGTGTGAACCGGTGATCTGTGGGAGGGGCTCCTACAGATGTCGGTACACGTCCTCGAGGTCCAGGCCGAGCGCGTGCATCATCACCTGGGCGTGGTACAGCAGCTGTGACAGCTCCTCCGCGGCCCGGTCCTTGCTCTCGTACTCGGCAGCCATCCAGAACTCGGCGGCCTCCTCGACCAGCTTCTTGCCGATCGAGTGCACGCCGGCGTCCAGCGCCGCCACGGTCCCGGAACCTTCCGGCCGTGTCGCCGCCTTCTCACCCAGCTCGGCAAACAGCTCCTCGAAACTCTTCATCGCCCGCCCAGCCTACGGGTCCCGTCCGCGCGCCCCGTCCCCAGGTCCGCTAGCCGGACTGTGCGAGCGCCTCGGAGAGTTGCCGCGGGGGCGAGTGGGCGTCGACGTACCAGTTGTGGCGCTCGGCGAGCAGGCGCTTGACCATCGCATGGTCGACGGTGTCGTCGGGTGTGCGGAGGTGGTACGGCGGTGGGTAGAAGGCGTCTCCCAGGAGGGCGACGCCGTCGGCGACGACGATGACGGAGTCCGGGGCGTGGTTGCCGCCGACGTGCCGCAGTACGACGTCGGTCGGGAGGGTGAGCGTGTCCTCGAAGGTCTGGTCCGGGAGGACGATCCGGAAATCGGTCCAGTCGGGGACGGCCAGGGCGCGGGCTCGGAAGCTGGGGGCGAGCTTGGGGTTGGCTTCGACCTGGTCGCGGAGGTAGCGGTGGCTCCAGGGGCGGCCGGCCTCGGCTTCGAGAAGGTCGACAGCTGTGGAGTGGGCGATGACGGTGACGTCGGGCCAGGCGCAGGCGCCCCAGGTGTGGTCCCAGTGGTGGTGGGTGTAGACGAGCCACGTCGGCGCGGGCAGGCCGGCGGCGGCAATCGCCGTACCGACGGCTCTTGCGTGCTCGGGGCTGTTGCCGGCGTCGACGAGGACGCTGCCGCGTTCGTCGGCGATCACGGCGACGGACGGGCGGATCGCGTCGGGATCGGGGTCGTGCGGGTAGATCCAGACCCGGCCGGCCAGGTGCTGCAGCATGTGGCCGACGATAGCTGGATGCAGAGTCCTCGGAGAGTTCGTGAGCTGGGTGTTGTCGTCGGCACGCTGCCCACCGGGCCGCTCAACGCGATCACCGACGTACCGGGGGTGCGGGTCGGACAGACGACGATCACCGGCAACGGGCTGAACACCGGGGTGACGGCGATCGTCCCGGACGGCTGGGCGGAGACTCTGCCGGCCTCAGTTGCTGTCGGCAACGGGTACGGGAAGCTGGTCGGCTCGACGCAGGTGGACGAACTCGGCGTCATCGAAACCCCGATCCTGCTCACCGGGACACTCAGCACGTTCCGCGTCGCGGACGCGCTGGTCACCTGGCTCCTTGATCGCAACCCACGAGCGACCAGCCTGAACCCGATCGTCGGCGAGACCAACGACGGCTACCTCTCCGACATCCGCCGCCGCCCGATCACGCCCGAGCACGTCTACGCCGCGCTGGACACCGCCTCGGCCGACCTCCCCACCGAAGGCTGCGCTGGAGCCGGCACCGGCACCTGCGCACTCGGTTTCAAGGCGGGAATCGGTACTGCGTCCCGCACGATTCCGGCGGACCCCACCCGCTCTGCAGAGTTCGGCGAACACACAGTTGGTGTACTCGTGCAGGCGAACTTCTCCGGTCTGCTGACCGTGCTCGGCCGCCCGGTTCCCGCCCAGGCGATCGATGCGGACGGTAACTCCTGCATGATCGTGGTCGCGACCGACCTCCCGCTCGACTCCCGGCAACTCGGGCGACTCGCGCGCCGGGCGATCTTCGCGATGGGCCGAGTCGGCTCCGACTACGCCCCCGGCAGCGGCGACTACGCGATCGCCTTCACCACCGCCCGTACGCCGAACTTCCCCGACCGCGACCTCCGCACACCATTCCAAGCAGTCACCGAATCAGTAGAGGAAGCCCTCCTGAACTCCCTCACCACGGCCCGAACCACCACCGGCCACCAGACCCACACCGCCCACGCCGTACCCCACCACCTCATCGCGAACCCAAGGGTTCTTTGAGCACCCACCAACCAAATTCGCGGCCGAGATTTGGTTGGTGGGTGCCCAAAGATGATCGGTGGAGCTACGCGAGGACGGGCGTGGGTGGGGTGCGGTGCTTCGTGGGGGCTCGGTGGGTGAGGGCGGATGCGGTCAGGGTGCCGAAGGCTAGTAGTGCGGCGGTGGTGCGGATCAGATGTGCGAGCTGCCAGCGGTCGCGTACGGCGGCCCAGTCGGCGGGCGGGTTATGCACCGACCACGCGGACTGGTCCGAGTTGATCGGCAGGTTGATCGCCAGCGTCGTAGCGAAGACAACGACGAGCAGCGCGACCGCGACCAGCACCACACGCCGATCGTTGCCCCGGGCCCAGATCGTCAGCACCACCGTGGTGACGATCGCCGGTATCAGCGTCACCGAGGCGAGCCGGTCCAGCGAATCCAGTTCGACCAGCCGGACCTGCGTATAAACCGACGCCCCGAACCCCCGCAACGAGTTCTCCAGGACCAGCACGCACACCAGGAACCCGGCAAAGACCCCACTGAAGAGCAGGCTCAGTCCACGAACAACGCGCGCCATCAGTACGCCAGCCCAACCGGCTGACAGACCGTCGCCGGCATGTCCAGCGCCGCTAGCATCAGGTGCGCGACGTCCGCCCGCGAGATCGCGTACCCGCGGGTCACCGTGCCGCCGACCTCCGTCCGGTAGGTCCCGGTCAGCGCCTTGTTCGTGAGTTTCGGCGGCCGCACGATCGTCCACTCCGTCGTACTCCTCATGATGTCCGCCTCCATCACCCGCAGATCGGCGTACACGTCGGCGGCGAACGCGTTGATCATCGGATAAATCACCCGGCGGTTGAGGAAGCTCTCGTCCGCCGGCACCGGTCCGAGCGGTGCTGCGCTCACCGCGACAAAGCGCCGTACCCCAGTGGCTTCCATCGCCGCCAGCATGGACCGCGTGCTCTCCGACGCGACCGGCCCGTCCTTCCGCCCGCGGGCGCCGACACCGGAGATCACCGCTTCACTTCCGTCGACGGCGTCCCGCAGCGGCTCCGCCTCGGTCAGCCCGGGCACCCGAATCACCTCCAGCGCCGGGTGCTCCAGCTCGTACGTCGACGACGTACGCACCACCGCCGTCACCTTGTGCCCCGCGTCGAGCGCCTGCCGTACGACGTGACCGCCGATCCCGCCCGTCGCCCCGAACACCGTGATCCTCATCCCGACCGCCTCCTTCGAATCTTCTCTGTCCTTCATATAGTATGGAACTCATAAGATATGAGCCAGATAGAAGGAGGTGACATGCGCCACCGCCGGCGGACCGGGAACGAGATAAAGGCCGCGCTCCGCGACCTGCGGATCCAGCTCGCCCTGCTCAACCACCAGGTCGGCGGCAGGCTGGCACTGAAGGACGTCGACCTCGACTGCCTCGACGTACTGGCCCGCAGCGGCCCCCTGACGCCGAGCGCCCTGGCCCGTCAGGCCGGACTGCACCCGGCGACGCTGACCGGCATCCTCGACCGGCTCGAACGCGCCGGCTGGATCGCCCGCGACCGCACCGGGGCGGACCGCCGGAGCGTCACGATCCGGGTGCTGCCGGACCGCGGCATGGAGGTGTTCCGCCTGTACCAGCCGATGATGGGCGCGATGGACGACGTACTCACCGACTACACCGACACCGAGCTCGACCTGATCGCCACGTTCCTCCGGCGGAGCGCCGAGGCCTGCGAGCGTGTGCTGGGGCGCTCAGCTCAGGAATAGAGGTCGGACAGCGTTCGGCCGAGGTTCGCCAGCTCGGCCCGCAACTCCGTGGGCTCCAGTACCTCGAGCGCGTTCCCGAATCGGCAGAGGGAGGCGGCCGCGTTCGGGATCGACTCGATCGGGATCGTCACCACGACGCTTCCGTCGGCCTCGGGTTCGGTGGCGGCGACGGCTTTGACGAGGGCTGGGTACGAGACGTCGTACATTTTGGCGGCCAATCGTGCGGACACGCGGACGACGGCCTCACCGGTGAAGCGGACCTGGTCGAAACCCTCCAGGTGCTCCTGCCAGAACCGTTGCAGCTCGAATCTGTCGTCCCGCTCGAACGTCTCCTCGGTCGGCGTCAGGTCGAGGATGTTGGAGACGCGGTACGTGCGCAGTCCGCCGGGGGTGGACGCCACGACGTACCAGCTGCCGTTCTTCAGCACGAGTCCGTACGGTTCGAGGATCCGCTCGACCTCGCGCGGTTCCTCCCAGCGGCGGTACCGGACCTTGATGCGGCGGTCGTGGAGTACGGCGTCGGCGACTGCGGACAGCTGTGGTGAGGCTTCGGCGTCCTGGTACCAGGCGGGCAGGTCGAGGTGGAAGCGGTTCTTGAGCCGGCCGGCGCGGTCCCGCTGATCGGGCGCTAGCGCTGCTAGCAGTTTGAGTTCGGCGGCACTCGTCTCGGCGGTCAGACCGAGCGCGGCGGCCGCGCCCGGCATGCCGACGAGGAACAGCGCGGCGGCCTCCTGTTCGGTGAGGCCGGTGAGGCGGGTGCGGTAGCCCTCGACCAAGCGGTACCCGCCTGCTCGGCCTTGGTCGGCGTACACCGGGACTCCGGCCGCGGCGAGCGCCTCGACATCGCGGTAGATCGTCCGCAGCGACACCTCGAGCTCGTCGGCGAGCTCGCGCGCGGTCAGCTGCCGGCGCGTCTGCAGCAACAGCAGGATCGACAGGAGCCGGCTCGAACGCATACTTCGAGGTTAGTCCTTATCGCTGCCATAGGTTGTCAGGTTTTGCTCGCACGCTTGGTCGTATGACGACTTGGACCAAGGTGACCGGCGACTTCGACTTCCTCAACGGGTACTTCGACGTCCACCACCGAACCCTGAAACAGGCCTTCGTGGGGTGCGACGAATGGCTCGAGTACGACGGAACGACGACCGCGCGCACGTACTTCGACGGGCAGATCAGCATCGACGAGATGCGGTTCCCGACGAAGGGGTCGTACGGGCTGTCGCTGCGGCTGTTCGACCCGGTGAGCGAGCAATGGAGCATCTGGTGGGTCAGCAGCACCACGATGCAGTTGTACCCGCCGGTGCACGGCAGCTGGTCTGCCGACGGTTCACGCTGCCGGATGGTCGGCGAGGACACCCACGAGGGACGGCCCATCCTGTGCAGCTACGAGTGGTCCGACATCACCTCTGAGACCGCGCACTGGGAGCAGGCGTACTCCGATGACGGCGGCGAGACGTGGGAGACCAACTGGACCATGGACTTCACCCGGCGGCACACTCCCCCGCCCGCGCTCGACGTACCGAAGCTCACCGACGACTTCGACTTCCTGGTCGGCCGGTGGTCGTTCCACAACCGCCGCCGGCGGCCGGTCCTCGGCGAACCGTTCGAGTGGTACGAGCACGACGCGACGATGGAAGCGACGACATACTTCGACGGCGCGATCAGCTTCGACGAGGGCTGGTTCCCGAGCGAAGGTTTCCGCGGGGCGACGTTCCGCCTCTACGACCCTTCCGCGAAGGCGTGGTCCATCCACTGGATCAACAGCCAACGCGGCCGCCTCGAGTCCCCGGTCATCGGCTCTTTCGAGAACGGCACCGGCACCTTCGAAGGCCCCGACGTGTGGGACGGCCAACCCATCGACGTCCGCTTCCTCTGGATCCCCGGCACCGACAAAGCCGCCTGGGAACAAGCCTTCTCCACCGACCACGGCCAAACCTGGACCACCAACTGGCAAATGGAACACACCCGCACCGACTAATCCCATCCCACGCGCGCTACGCACGCTCCCACCCACACGGCGTCGACGGCCGGCGGGCGTCCCGCCATCGGCAGGGCGTCACGGGCCGCTGAGCCGGGGAAGGACGGGTCTCACGCGGCTGGGGAGACAACTCGCTGTGGTAATCTCGACGTCGCAGGCGCGGGTTCGAACCCGGTTGTAGGGCGCAGCGGCAGAGCAAGCCGAAAGGGCAAGGCCCACCTACTTCACGACCGAAGAGGGAGCGCCATGCCCAAGCTAGAAACCTACAAGAAGCAGGCGAAACTGCTCGTTCGCTGGCACCGCGAGGGAAACTTCTCGATCGGCGGTCGCATCCGACAGCTCGCGCGCTATCGCACGTTGTCCGACCGCGAAGCACTCGCGCTGAAGTTTCCCCTCACCGAAGCCCAAGAGATCATCGCCCTCGAAGCGGGCAGCGCCAGCTGGGCCGAACTCAAGGCGAGCACGGAAGCGGCCCAGCCCAACGGCGAGCAGCCGCGGACTCAGGACACGGCAGTCGCCAGCGCCAAACCGGTGCTGTACGTCGCCGACGTCGACGCCTCGGCCGCGTTCTACCGCGACCAACTCGGCTTCCGGATCGACTTCTTGCACGGCAACCCACCGTTCTACGGATCGGTGTCGCGCGACGGCGCGACCTTGCACCTGAAGCTCGTCCACGAGCCGGTGTTCGCGGCCGGTGCCGCGGAACGAGAAGGGCTCATCATGGCGTTCGTCGATATGCCGAACGTACGCGAGCTTTACGCGGAATATCGGGCCGCTGACGCCGAGATCGTGCAGAAGCTGACCAAACAAGCGTGGGGCGGCACCGATTTCATCGTGCGCGACCCGGACGGCAACGCGATCACCTTCGTCGGCTGAGACCCGACGCGGCCGAGGCGCGCGCAGGCTCGATATCCAGTCGCCGGTAGCACATCCATCTCATCGGGAGCGCTGGCCAAGTAGTCGCCCGCGCGGCAGCGCGAACTCGCCGCGCGGGATGGACTACGCGTTCAGTTGGCGGATGGCGGCCAGGGTGGACAGGGCTGCTTGGGTTGCTTCGTAGCCTTTGTCTTCGCGGCTGTCGGGGAGGCCGGCTCGGTCCAGGGCCTGGGGGTCGTTGTCGCAGGTGAGTACGCCGAAGCCGACGGGGACGCCCGTCGTGACGCCGACCTGCATGAGGCCGTCCGTGGCCGCCTGGCAGACGTATTCGAAGTGGGGAGTGTCGCCCCGGATCACCACACCGAGGGCGACCACCGCGTCGTACCCGGACTTTGCCGCATGCAACGACGCGACGGGAAGCTCGAACGAACCGGGGACCCGGATGACGGTGTGGTCGGTGACGCCGGAGTCCTCCAGCGCGCGGAGGGCTCCGGCGAGCAGGCCGTCGGTGACCTTCGGGTGCCACTGGGCGGCGACGATCGCGACCCGGGCGTCCTCAACGCGGGTTACCTCGATGGTGGGTGCTCCACTGCCCGACATCAGCCGGCTCCGTTCTCTTCGGTCAGCAGGCCGCCCGGCAGGTGATGGCCCATTCGATCGCGCTTGGTGCGCAGGTACCGCAGGTTGTGCTCGGTCGGGTCGATGGAGATGCCCCGGCGCTCGACCACGTCGATGCCGTACCCCTGCACGCCCGCGAGCTTGTCGGGGTTGTTGGTCAGCAACCGCACTTCCTTGACGCCAAGATCGGCCAGGATCTGCGCACCGGTCCCGTAGTCGCGCGCGTCCGCCGGCAACCCGAGGTCCAGGTTCGCGTCGACCGTGTCCCGGCCCGCGTCCTGCAGCTCGTACGCCTGCAGCTTGTGCAGCAGCCCGATCCCGCGCCCCTCATGACCGCGCAGGTACACCACGACACCGCCCTCGGCCGCGACCTGCCGCATCGCCTCGTCCAGCTGCGGCCCGCAGTCACAGCGCAGCGACCCGAACACATCACCGGTCAGGCACTCCGAGTGCAATCGGACCAAAACAGGCCCATCATCCAGCGAGCCGCGCACCAGTGCGAGCTGCTCCGACCCGTCCACCGTGTTGCGGTAGCCGTGCGCAACAAAATCGCCGTACTGCGTCGGCAGCGTCGTCGTCGCGACCTTCTGGATCTGGGATTCGGTACGGCGCCGGTACCGGATCAGGTCGTCGATCGACACCAGGACCAGCCCGTGCTCGTCCGCGAACGTCCGCAGGTCGAGCCCGCGCTTCATCGTCCCGTCGTCGTTCACCAGCTCCGAGATCACCGCGGCCGGCGTCAGCCCGGCCATCCGCGCCAGGTCGATCGACGCCTCGGTGTGCCCGGGGCGGACCAGCACGCCGCCTTCGCGACCGCGCAACGGGAACACGTGTCCCGGCTGCACCAGGTCGTACGGCTCCGAGGCCGAATCGGTCAGCACCCGGATCGTCCGCGCCCGGTCGGCGGCCGAGATCCCGGTGGAGATCCCGTCCCGCGCGTCGACGGAGATCGTGTACGCCGTCCGCATCCGCTCCCGGTTGTGCGGCGTCATCAACGGGATCCCGAGCCGGTCGAGCTCCGCGCCCTCCATCGGCACGCACACCACGCCGGAGCTGTACCGGATCAGGAAGGCCAGCAGCTCCGGCGTCGCCTTGGACGCGGCGAAGATCAGGTCGCCCTCGTTCTCGCGGTCCTCGTCGTCGACCACGATCACCGGCCGGCCGGCGCGGATCTCGTCGATCGCGTGCTCGATCGTGTCGAGCTTCAGTACGTCGCCCATCTAACCCACCACCACAGGCTCAGGAGCTTGGACCCGCTCACGGTTCTGGATCTTCCACCACGACACGAACCCGACGACGCAGAACAGCCCGTACACGATGTACATCGTCGCCGACGGGTAGAACCCTGCCTTCACCAGCAGCGGTACGCCGACCACGTCGACAGCGATCCAGATCAGCCAGAACTCGACGAAGCCACGCGCCATCCCGTACGTCGCCAGGATCGACCCTGTGAGGATCCACGCGTCCCACTGCGGGCCCCACGATCCGAGCTCACGCAGCACGAAGTACGAGATCGCGTACAGGACCACCGCGATGCCGCCGAGCTCGAGCCGCTCGCGGGCGGTCGCCCAACGCGGCTGGACGCCCGTGGCGGCGCCGCCGTGCCGGGTCTGGTACCAGCGGTACCACCCGTAGAGGCTGACGATCGCGAAGAACACCTGGCGGCCGGCCTGCCCCCAGAGGTCCTTGTCCTGCGGGGTGTCGAAGATCCCGCCGACGAAGACGGTGAACAGCAGGACGTTGCCGACGATGCCGACCGGCCACGCCGACACCAGCCGGCGCATGCCGAAGAGTGCACTGGCCAGACCGAACACGTTGCCGACGATCTCCCGGACCAGGACCTCCGACCCGGCGATCGTCACCGTGGAGTGCAACAGCCAGTCGATCGGGTTCACCGCACGCCTCCGTTGTCCGTCACGATGTTGTCCTTGACGATGCTGTCCTTCACGATGCTGTCTTTCACGACGCTGTCCTTCACGACGCTGTCCTTCACGACGCTGTCCTTCACGACGCTGTCCTTCACGTTGCCTGCCGTCAGAAGTCTTTCGACGTACTTCGCGATCACGTCCACCTCGAGGTTGACGGTGTCGCCGACCGAGTTCCCGCCCAGCACGGTCAGCTCCAGCGTGGTCGGGATCAGGCTGACCCCGAACGTCCCGGACGCGTCGTCGACATCGGTCACGGTCAGCGAGACCCCGTCGATCGCGATCGAGCCCTTCTCGGCGACATACTTGAGGATCTCCGGGGACGTCGCGATCCGGACGTCCTCCCAGTGCTCCCCCGGCGTCCGGCCGGCGATCGTGCCGGTGCCGTCGACGTGGCCCTGGACGATGTGCCCGCCGAGCCGCTCGTGCGCGGCGACGGCCCGCTCGAGGTTGACCGGCGAGCCCTTCTGCAGACCGCCGAGGCTGGTCCGCTGCAGCGTCTCGCGCATCACATCCGCGGTGAACAGGCCGCCGCCGTACTCCACCACCGTCAGGCAACAGCCGTTGACCGCGATCGAGGCGCCGTGCGCGGCGTCCTCGGTCACCTTCGGTCCGCGGATGGTGAGCCGCGCGGCGTCGCCGTCGAGCAGGTCCAGGGACTCGACGGTGCCGAGTTCTTCGATGATGCCGGTGAACATCTACTTTCCTCCCAGAGGAACCAGGGTCAGCCGGACGTCGTCGCCCAGGCGGGTGACGTCCGCTAGCTTGAACCGCCGCAGGTGGTCGATCGATTCCGCGCCGAGGTCGCCGACCGCGCCGTACCCGGAACCGAGGACGGCCGGGGCCACGTACGCGACGATCTGGTCGACGAGCCCGGCGCGCAGGAACGCGGCGGCCAGGGTCGGGCCGCCTTCGAGCCAGAGGTGCCGGATCTGCAGATCGTCCAGCTGCCGGAGCACCTCGGCGGGATCGTGGGTCGGCAGCAGCAACGTCTCCGCACGGTCGTTGCGGACCCGCGCGGTGGGTGGGATCTCCCGGTCGCCGACGACCACCCGCAACGGCTGCCGCGCCGCGGGTACGTCGTTCTCGTCGCGAACCGTCAGCTCGGGGTCGTCGACCAGCACCGTCTGGGTACCGACGGCAATCGCATCGCACTCGGCCCGTTGCCGGTGTACGTCGGCGCGTGCGATCGGCCCCGTGATCCATTTACTGCTCCGGTCCGGGGCCGCGGACCGCCCGTCGAGCGTGGTCGCGAACTTCCAGGTGACGAACGGCCGACCCGTCCGGATGCTGTGCAACCAGACCTGGTTGACCGCCTCCGCCTCGGTCTGCAGGACGCCCTGTACGACGTCGATGTTCTTGTTCCGCAGCTTGTCGGCGCCCCCGGAAGCGGTCCGGTTCGGATCGGGTACGGCGTACACGACCCGGGCGACCTCGGCCTCGATCAGGGCGTCCGCGCACGGTCCGGTCCGGCCGGTGTGGTTGCACGGCTCGAGCGTGACGTACGCCGTACCGCCGCGGGCTCGTGCCCCGGCCATCCGGAGCGCCTCGACCTCGGCATGCGGGCCGCCGGCAACGGCATGGAAGCCCTCGCCCACCGGATGCCCGTCGCGGCCGGTGATCACGCACCCGACCACCGGGTTCGGATGGGTGCTGCCGGTACCTCTCGCAGCCAACTCGACAGCACGCCGCATCCAGGCGATGTCGATCGGCGACGCGTCGTTCACTTCTCGGGCCCCTCGTCGTCACGGACGCACTCCGGGGCCTCGACCGGCACGTCTGCTCCGTCGCCCTCACCGTCCGGACCTCTCGTCCGGCCCGGTCTCGCGGTCCGTCGCCGGACCTCTCGCCGCCGCGTCCCGTGGGCTGTGCAGTCCACGCTCCGCGCCGTCGGGCGCCAGAGCACACCCGCCGACCGCGTGCGCCTCCCATCCGGACTTTCACCGTCGGTCCTGGAATTCCACCAGGTCAACCGATCGCCGAACCGCAGCGACCGGGTCGCGGACTGTAACCGCCGGCTCGGAATTACACCGACCCCGGAGCACGCGAGTGGGTTCACTCGTGCTTCAAGTATGCCCCTCCCCGCAACCCGCACCACGACCCAGGTCACATCGTGAGCCCATCCGCCCGACAAGGAACATGCCGCGGGGACTGGGAACAGGGTATTTCCTGTTCCCAGTCCCCACGGGGGGTTCCCAGTCCCGATCCACCGCGGCCGGGAGCCCCCGATATAGCACGATTTGAGTAGACATTCGGCGCTGTCTCAGGCTTCGTCGGCGGGGAATGCGGGTCGCTCGGCTGGTGTTGGCTTGCTCCGGCGGGGCGAACCGTCCTGCCTTCGTTGACGTTGTGAGGAGACAGTTGTGCGCGCGTTCGGCGCTTTTCGGCGGGTTGTCGCAGTGGTCGGGGCCATCACCTTGGCGAGCGCGATGGTTGCCTGTGGCAGCAATCAGGACAAGTCCGCGGGCGGCGAGGATCTGGGGCTGATGTCGGCGGGGACGCTGCGGATCGGGACCCTGACCGACGCACCGCCGAACGTCTACGTGAAGGACGGGAAGTTCACCGGTTTCGACAACGACCTGATCACCGCGGTCGCGGCGAAGCTGAACCTGAAGCCGGAGTTCGTCGGGACCGACTTCTCCGCGCTGCTGTCGCAGGTGAACGGCGGCCAGTTCGACCTCGGGAGCTCGTCGATCACGGTCACCGAGGCCCGCAAGAAGACGGTTGCGTTCAGCAACGGGTACGACTTCGGCTACCTCGGCCTGAACACCACCAAGAGCTCCGGAATCACGTCGTTCGACCAGCTCACCGGCAAGCGCGTCGTGGTCGTCCAGGGCACCGTCCAGGACGACTACGCCACGCAGAAGAACCTGAACCCGGTCCGCGTCCCGAACTACAACGCCGCGCTCGGCCAGGTCAAGGCCGGTACGGCGGACGCCTGGGTCTCGCCCGCCGAGATCGGCGAGAAGATGGCGAAGGAGCAGGGCGGCGGCACGGTGATCCTGGCCGCGAAGGAGCTGAGTGACGCGCCGATGGCGTTCGCAGTGGCGAAGAGCAACGACAAGCTCCGCGAAGCCGTGAACAAGGCGCTCGACGAGGTGATCGCCGACGGCACCTGGACCAAGCTGGTCGAGCAGTACTACCCGGGCCGCGCCGTACCGGCGAACTTCAAGCCGGGCAGCGGATCGGTCAAGTTCACGGCTCCCAAAGCCTGATGGACATCTGGTCCACCCTGAGTGACACCTTCCTCGACTGGGAGTCGATGAAGGCGGTCCTGCCCGAGATGCTGAAGGTAGGACTGGTCAACACGCTGATTCTGGCGGCCGCCTCGGTCGTGCTGGGCACCCTGCTCGGTATGATCGTGGCGGTCCTCGCCCTGTCCAGCAAGCGCTGGCTGCGCTGGCCGGCGAAGATCTACACCGACATCTTCCGCGGCCTGCCCGCGATCCTGACCATCCTACTGATCGGCCAGGGCCTGTCCCCGATCACCCGGCACTGGTGGGGCCCGAACCCGTACCCGCTCGGCATCCTCGCGCTCTCGCTGATCGCCGCGGCGTACATCGGCGAGATCTTCCGTTCCGGCATCCAGAGCGTGGAGAAGGGGCAGCTCGAGGCCGCCCGTGCGCTGGGCTTCAGTTACACGAGCGGCATGCGGCTGGTCGTCATTCCGCAAGGGGTACGGCGGGTTCTGCCGGCGCTGGTGAACCAGTTCATCGCGCTCGTGAAGGAGTCGAGCCTGGTGTACTTCCTCGGCCTGCTGGCGAGCCAGCGGGAACTGTTCCGGATCGGTCAGGACGCTGCCGCGACCAACGGAAACCTGTCCCCGTTGCTGCTCGCGGGCATCTTCTACCTGCTGATCACGGTCCCGCTGACGCACTTGGTGAACCACTTCGACAAGCGGCTGCGTGAAGGACGACCGGTCGAGTCGGAGGACGTAGAACTGGAGGAGCTCGCGCATGCGAACCGTTGAGGCAGCGAGCCTGGAGGTGAGCGGTGTCGAGCTCGCCTTCGGCAGCAACAAGGTGCTGCGCGGCGTCGATCTCGCCGTACCTGCGGGGCAGACCGCGTGCGTGATCGGCCCGTCGGGGTCAGGGAAGTCGACGCTGCTGCGTGCGATCAACCGGCTGCTCGAACCGGACGCGGGTGATGTGAAGCTCGGCGGCGAGTCGGTACTGCGGGGCGATGCCGACGTACTGCGACGACGCATCGGCATGGTGTTCCAGCACTTCAACCTGTTCCCGCACAAGAGCGTGCTCGACAACATCACGCTTCCGCTGCGCAAGATCAAGAAGCTCGACGCCGAGGCGGCACAGGCGGCGGCCCGCGCGCAGCTCGAGTTGGTCGGCCTGGCGCACAAGGCCGGAGCGCGACCCGGGAACCTGTCCGGCGGTCAGCAGCAGCGGGTCGCGATCGCGCGGGCGCTGGCGATGGAGCCCGAGGTGATGCTGTTCGACGAAGCCACGTCGGCGCTCGATCCCGAGCTGGTCAAGGGCGTGCTGTCGCTGATGGCGGACCTCGCCGAGGCCGGGATGACGATGGTCGTGGTCACCCACGAGATGGGGTTCGCCCGCGAGGTCGCCGACCAGGTGGCCTTCATGGACCACGGCGTCGTCGTCGAGTCCGGCGTACCCGAACAGATCTTCGACGCCGCCGAGTCGGCTCGGTTGCGCCAGTTCCTCTCCCAGGTGCTCTGAGACCCGTCCAGCCCTGGCCCCAAGAGTCATCTGGGCGCACGATGGAACAACCCCGTTCGGGGGTGGAGCAGCAACTGGGGGTAGTCATGTCTCCATATCGTCGGTCGTCCGGGCGGTCCAGCCGGTTCGTGATCGCAGCAGTCGCCATCGCACTCTCCGCTTCACTCGGCCTGGTGGCGACAGCCACGTCCCAGGCCACGAACCGAGCAGCTACCAGCTCGGTCGCACAGGTCAGTACGACGAGCAAGTACGTGTATCTCACCTTCGACGACGGCCCGAGTTCGCGCTACACCGCGCAGATCCTGAAGATCCTTCGCGCTTACGGGGCGAGGGCGACCTTCTTCGAGATCGGCCAGAACGTGGCGCGCTACCCGTCCCTGACCCGACGGGTCTATCAGCAGGGCAACAGCGTGCAGAACCACACCTGGTCGCACCCGGACCTCCGCCACGTCTCCGCGAGCGCCTTCAGGTCCCAGGTGCAGAAGACGGACCGGTACATCCGGGCCCAGACGGGGTACACCCCGCGCTGCCTCCGGCCGCCGTACGGCGGGACGAACAAACTGGTCTCGCGGAGGGCTGCTGCCCTCGGCAAGAGCATCCGCCTGTGGACCATCGACACCCGCGACTGGTCCCGCCCGGGCACGTCGGTGATCGTGCGCCGGGCACTGGCGCACGTGCACAGCGGTTCGGTGATCCTGATGCACGACGGCGGCGGCAACCGCAGCCAGACGGTCGCCGCGCTGCCGACGATCCTGCGGACCCTGAAGGCCAGAGGCTACGGCTTCACCACCATGTCCTGCACCTGACGCGCGTCCGCTATCCGTGATTTGTTGACGGGGAAGCGGCGTGGTGCCTGGCTTTCGAGGCCGACGCACCCAGGGTGGACCGCAGGAAGCGAGCCACCCACCGCCCTGGGGGGATGCATGGATGTTCGTTTGACGCGGTCCGGTCATCGCATGATCGGGCTCGCGATGATGATGCTGGTGAGCGCGGTGATCGGCTCGGTGGTCGTCGCTGCGGCGAAGTCACCGGCCGGACCACCCACGCCCACGTCCACTCCACCCGCAGCGGCACCTGCGACACCGACGAAGACGCCGCTGCCTACCAAGTACGTCGTACTGACGTTCGACGACGGGCCCGATGCCACCTACACCCCGATGGTGCTCGACATCCTCGCGAAGTACGACGCCAAGGCCACGTTCTTCGAGGTCGGGCAGAACGTCCGGAAACATCCCGAGCTGACCAAGCGGGTCCACGAGGCCGGCCACAGCGTGCAGAACCATACCTGGACGCACGCCGACCTCCGGCTCCTCGGCGCCGCCGCGTTCCGCCAACAGATCACGTCGACGGACCAGGCCATCCGAGCCCAGATCGGCAGTACGCCGGCGTGTCTGAGACCGCCGTACGGCGGGGTGAACCCGGCCGTCCGGCAACGGGCGAAGGCGCTCGGCAAGGACCTCGTGGTGTGGACCGTGGACTCGCGGGACTGGACCAAGCCCGGTACGGCGGCGATCGTGCAACGCGTGCTGAAGAACGTGCACAGCGGCTCCGTGATCCTGATGCACGACGGCGGCGGCAACCGCACCCAGACCGTCGCGGCACTGCCCACGATCCTCAAGGCCCTGAAGGCCCAGGGCTACGGTTTCCGTGTTCTGACCTGCTAGGGGGTGGCATCAGCCACCCCCTAAGACAGCGCGGTCACCAGCGGTACGACGTCGGCGATGGACTGGACCACGCGGGTCGGGCGGTACGGGAAGCGCTCGACCTCGTGGTCGGCGGTCGATCCGGACAGCACGAGCACGCTCCGCAGGCCTGCCTCGAGACCGCTGATGATGTCGGTGTCCATCCGATCACCGATCATCACGGTGGTTTCGGAGTGTCCCTCGATCCGGTTCAGTGCGCTGCGCATCATCAGCGGGTTCGGCTTGCCGACGAAGTACGGCGCGACGCCTGTGGCCCGGGTGATGAGCGCGGCCACCGAGCCGGTTGCCGGCAGCGGACCTTCTTGTGACGGGCCGGTCGGGTCCGGATTGGTCGCGATGAAGCGGGCGCCTTCGGCGATCAGCCGGATCGCCTTGGTGATGGCCTCGAACGAGTATGTCCGGGTCTCGCCGAGGACGACATAGTCCGGGTCGCGCTCGGTCAGCACGTACCCGATCTCGTGCAGCGCGGTGGTCAGTCCTGCCTCGCCGATCACGTACGCCGTTCCGCGCGGCCGCTGGTCGTCGAGGAACTGCGCGGTGGCGAGCGCGCTGGTCCAGATCGACCGCTCCGGGATGTCGATGCCCGCGGCAAGCAGGCGGGCGCGGAGGTCGCGTGGGGTGAAGATCGAGTTGTTCGTGAGGACCAGGAACTTCTTGCCGGAGGCCTGCAGCGCCGCGATGAACTCGCTGGCTCCGGGAATGGCGCGTTCCTCGTGCACCAGCACGCCGTCCATGTCGGTCAGCCAGGTATCCACCGGTTTGGGGTCGGTCACCCGCTCATCGTAGAGGCCTGACCGGCTGGGGCACGGAAACTGTCGGCGGCGGGGGCAAGAATGCGGGCATGGATTTGGCCGGGTACCGCGAGTTGTGGCGAGCGCACGGTGTGATGACGCTGCTGGTGGCTTCACTGCTCGCCCGGCTGCCCATGCTCGCGACGATGGTGCCGATCGCGTTCCTCGCCAAGGACGCGAGCGGCTCGTTCCGGTGGGCAGGCGTTGTCGCTGGCGCCTATTCGGTCGGTGCGGCGGTTGCGGGACCGCTCTGGTCGCGCACGGCCGATCGGCGGGGACCTCGTGGCGTCTTGCTCGCGACGGGGATCGCCTGGAGTGTCGCGCTGTTCACGATCGCTCTCCTGCCGTCCGGGCTGCATCGGTTGCTGCCGCTGCTGGCCGTGATCGCGGGCGCCCTGGTGCCGCCGGTCATGCAGACGTTGCGGGCCGCGTGGCCTCGGGTCGTCTCGGGCCCGGTACTGCGGACGGCGTACTCGGTGGATGCGACGGCGCAGGAGCTGTTGTTCATGGTCGGGCCGATGCTCGGGGCAACCGCGGTGAGCGTGGCGAGCCCGCGGGCCGGCGTACTGCTCGCGGCGGTGATGTCGGCAGTCTTCATCTGGTGGTATGCGCTCCGACAACCCGAGCCGCTCCCCCGCGACCACCACACCACGGTGCCGCTGACCGCGCGGCAGTTGCTCTGGCATCGGCACCGGTTGCCGCTGATCCTCGCGTTCGGCCTCTGGATCATGTCGTTCAACGGGATCTCGCTGGCCATCGTCGCGTTCGCCGACGACCACGGTCAGCGGCTGATCGCCGGGATCTTCGAGGCCGTCTGGGCGTTCGGCAGCCTGGTCGGCGGCGCTGTCGCGGGCGCGTTGCCCGGACGGCGTACGTCGTACCTCTGGCGGCGGGCTGCTCTGGTCGCGGTGGGGATGCTGCTGTGCGTCTTCGCTACCTGGTCGTCGGTGTCGCTCGGGATCGCATTGACGGTGTCGGGGCTGACGTTGGCGCCGGCGATCGGTGCGCTGTACGGGAGGCTGGGTTCGTTGACGCCGGACGTCGCGCGGACCGAGGTGTTCGGGTGGATGGGCAGCGCGGCGACCGGCGGTGCGGCGATCGGGGCCGCGGTGGCGGGTGCGGTGATCGAAGGCTTCGGCGTGCGGTATGTGTGGCTGCTGGCCGCCGTACTCGCGGTGGTCTCGACGGTCTTGCTGTTGCGAGTGCCGCCGGAGGTCGAGCCGGAGCCGAGCGGGCCTGACTTACCGGCCGGCGGACTGCTCGGCGAGACCGCGTAGCTGCTCGACCATCGCGTTCGGGTCGTCGGCGGCGTACACGGCCGAGCCGGCCACGAACACGTCCGCGCCTGCCTCCGCGCAGCGCTCGATGGTGTCGGCCGAGACACCGCCGTCGATCTCGATCCACAGGTCCAGGCCGTGCTTGTCGAGCAGTTGGCGGGTGCGGCGGATCTTGGGTAGGCAGACGTCGAGGAACTTCTGACCGCCGAAACCTGGCTCGACGGTCATGATCAGGATCATGTCGAGCTCGGCCAGCAGGTCCTCGTACGGCTCGATCGGAGTTGCGGGCCTCAGCGCCATCGCCGCCCGTGCGCCCTTGGCCCGGATCTCCCGCGCGGTCCGGATCGGCGCCCGGCAGGCCTCGACGTGGAACGTGACGCTCGACGCGCCCGCCTCGACGTACCCGGGCGCCCAGCGGTCCGGGTCCTCGATCATCAGGTGACAGTCGAGCGGCAGGTCGGTCGCCTTGGCCAGTGACTCGACCACCGGCAGCCCGAGGGTCAGATTCGGCACGAAGTGGTTGTCCATGACGTCGACGTGCAGCCAGTCCGCATTCGACACGGCAGCCGCCTCGTCAGACAGCCGCGAGAAGTCGGCGGCCAGGATGCTGGGCGCGATCTGAATCCCCATGGCGTCAATCTATCGACCCACCCACCGCCGCCCGTCAGCGCATGCCGCGCTGTGGGCAGGGCTCGTCGGGCGTGCTCTACACAGTCAGCTCAGCGACGAGTACTTCGCGGAGCGTCGTGGCCGGGCGGCCGAGGATCGCCGGCAGCGCGGGATCGACGACGGCGAACTCGCCGCGCCGGGCGGCTGCGAAGATGCCCAGTGTCAGGTCGACGAGAAACTCCGGCATCCCACGACCGAGAGCCGTCCGCTTCCACTCCTCGTCCGGCACAGTGACCCGGACGATCTTCCGGCCGACGAGCTCCGAAGCGATCGCGACGATGTCCGCGTAGTCGAGCAATGCGGGCCCGGTCAGCGCCGGCGTGATGCCGTCAAGGCGTCCCGGCTCGGTGAGCGCGAGCACCGCCGCGTCGGCCAGATCCCGGTGCGCTGTCCAGGAGAACGGCCCGTCCTCCGGCAGGATCAGCTCCCCCGTCTCCAGCGCGGACCGCAGCAGGAAGACCGGCGTACTGGCGTAGAAACCGTTGCGGAGCGCCGTGAACGGTACGCCGGAATTCACCAGATCCTGTTCGGTCGCGGCGTGGCCTCGGGTCGCGAGGAACAAGGAGTCCGGGTTCGCGGCCTGGTGGCTGGTGTAGAGGATCCGCTCGGCGCCGGCGGTCTTGGCGAGATCGATCGCGACGTGGTGCGGCTCCGGGTCAGCCGGGCCCGAGACGATCAGCACCTGGGTGGCGCCTTCGAACGCGTGCGCGAGCGAGTCCGGGTCGCCGAAGTCTCCGCGCCGTACCCGGACGCCACGGGCCGCCAGGTCCGCGGCCTTCTCCGGGTCACGCACGCTGACGCCGAGCTGACCGGTGGGAACACGGTCGGCGAGGCGATCGACAACAGCACGGCCGAGGCGGCCGGTAGCTCCGGTGACGATGATCATGCACAGCTCCTTGTTATCGATGGATACAGATTAACGCTATCACTGTTAACACGACGAGCCAACCGCTACCGTTGGGCCGTGGAGGAGCCGCAGACCGACAAGACGCCAGACGACGCGCCCACCGGTGGCGACGGCACGAGCGACGGCATCAGCGGGCGGGATCGGATGCGGGCGCACATCGTCGAAGTTGCTGCCGGGCTGCTCGCGGCGGGTGGGCGGGACGCGGTGTCGACACGGGCGGTCGCGACTGCGGCCGGCACGCAGGCGCCGACGATCTACCGGCTGTTCGGCGACAAGGACGGGCTGCTCGCGGCGGTGCTCGAGTACGGGTTCTCGACGTACCTCGCGGACAAACCACCGCTCGATCCGACGGCGGACCCGATCATGGACCTCCGCGCGGGCTGGGACCTGCACATCGGGTTCGGGCTGGCGAACCCGGCACTCTTCCTGCTGATGTACGCCGACACGCGGCCGGGCCGTCGCCCCGCGGCAGCCGAGGCCGGGCTGGCGATCCTGCGAACCCGGATCCGCAACATCGCGGCCGCCGGACGGTTGCGCGTCGACGAGGACCTGGCCGCGGAACTGGTACAGGCGGCCGGTTCAGGCGCCGTACTGGCGCTGCTGGCCGTTCCCGAGGACCGCCGCGATCCGCGGCTGCCAGACGCCATGTTCGACGCCTTGATCACAGCAATCGCAACAGACCACGAAACCGCAAACGGGCGCGCGGTTGTGGCGGTGAACCAGGATTTGGCGGCGCCTGCGAATGCGTTGCGGGCGCGGTTGCCGGAGCTTGAGATGCTGACTGAAGGCGAGCGTCACGTGCTCGGTGAGTGGCTCGCTCGCATCACCCACTGAACGGCCGCCTCGACCGTCTCGACAACCTCAGGCCCCGCCGGTAGGGGTGGGCGGCGGATCATGATGACAGGAATCGCCAATCCGCGGGCCGCGGTGAGTTTGGCGGCTGTCGCGGGTCCGCCACTGTCCTTGGTGACCAGTACGTCGATGGTGTGGTCGCGCAGAATCCTCTCCTCGTCGGCGACGGTAAAGGGGCCGCGGGCAAGAATCAGCGTGCACCAGGTGGGACGAGGTTGAGGCGGGTCGACGCACCGAGCGAGCGTCCAGAGCCCCGTACCAGCGAAAGCATCAAGGCCCTGCCGTCCGATCGTGAGAAACGCCCGCGTCCCCAGCTCTGGCAGCAACTCAGCAGCCGCGGAAGCGGTCTCGACCCAGTGCCAATTGTCGCCAGGCTCCGCGGCCCAACCCCGCCGCCGCAGCACAAGCAGCGGCACCCCGACCTCCCGCGTGGCGGAAAACGCATTCGCAGTGATCATCGCTGCAAACGGATGCGTCGCGTCGATCACCGCGTCGACCGGATGCTCCCGCAACCAGCCCGCAAGCCCGGCCGCCCCACCGAACCCACCGACCCGCACCTCACCAACCGGCACCCGCGCATCGGCAGTACGTCCCGCCAGCGACGACACCGCGTCGACCCCGGCCCCAGCCAGCAGACCCGCCAGCTCACGAGCCTCCCCCGTCCCGCCGAGCAGCAGAACCTTCATCGAGACCGATCGGCCGAGTAGAGATGACTGTCCCGGAAGGCTGTTGCCGACAGCACCTTTCCGGCGATGATGACGGCGGTACGGCGAACGCCCGCAGACTTCACCTGCTCCGCGATATCAGCGAGCGTGCCGCGCAGGACGACCTCGTCGTCGCGGGAGGCACGCGCGACGACCGCGACCGGGCAGTCCGCGCCGTAGTTCGGGACGAGCTCCTCGACCACCCGTTCGATCTGCTGCACCGCAAGGTGCAGGACGATCGTCGCCTGACTCGCGCCGAGGGTCGCGAGATCCTCACCGGCCGGCATCGCGCTGGCGCTGCCGCCGATCCGGGTGAGGACGACGGTCTGCCCGACCTCGGGGACGGTCAGCTCCCGGCCGAGGGTGGCGGCGGCCGCGGCGTACGCCGGTACGCCTGGCGTCACGTCGTACGGGATCTCGAGGGCGTCGAGGCGGCGCATCTGTTCGGCCATCGCGCTGAACACGGACGGGTCGCCGGAGTGCAGGCGGGCGACGTCGAGGCCGGCGGCGTGCGCGGTGGCGAGTTCGGCGACGATCTCGTCGAGGGTCAGGTTCGCGGTGTCGACCTTGCGGGCGCCGGGCGGGCAGTGGTCGAGGAGTTCGACCGGGACGAGCGCACCGGCGTACAGACAGACGGGCGACGAGGCGATCAGGTCGCGGCCGCGGACGGTGATCAGATCGGCCGCGCCCGGTCCGGCACCGATGAAGTGGACCGTCATGAGTCGATGCCCCAGCGGAGGCCCGGCATCAATACCGTCACTTCGTCACGCTCCAGATGGTTACCGGCATGGCGGGGCGCCAGCCGGTCATGGTGCCGATGGCGGAGGCGCGTTGTACGTCGAGGCGGATGAGGTCGCCGCCGACGGCCTTGTACCACTGGGCGATCAGGGACTCGGTCTCCAGCGTGACGCCGTTGGCGACCAGTCGCCCGCCGGGGCGGAGCGCGTTCCAGCAGGCGTCGAACATACCGGCGGCGGTCGCTCCCCCGCCGATGAAGATCGCGTCCGGCGATTCGAGACCGTCGAGCGCTGCCGGGGCTGCACCTTCTACGGTCTCCACGGCCGCACCCAGTGCGGCCACGTTGCGTTCCAGGCGTTTCGCGCGGTCGGGGTCGCGTTCGACGGCGATCGCATGGCAGGACGGATGGTGCCGGGACCACTCGATCGCGATACTCCCCGCGCCGCCGCCAATGTCCCAGAGGAGTTGGCCAGGGACGGGTGCGAGGCGGGACAGGGTGACAGCGCGGACTTCGCGTTTGGTCAGTTGGCCGTCGTTCTCGTACGCATCGTCGGGCAGGCCGGGTGCTGTTGAGAGCATCGGAGCGTCGAGTGGGCAGAGTACGGCGATGACATTGAGCGGGTCGACGTCGTCGGACCAGTCGGTGGCGTTCGTCGTACGGACGCGTTCGGCTGGGCCACCGAGCTGTTCGAGGACAGTGAACTCGCTGGAGCCGTAGCCGCGGGCAACCAACAGGTCCGCGACCTCGGCCGGGGTTTGGGCGCCTCGGCTGAGGATCAGGACCCGTCGACCGGGCTGCAGGTGCGGGTGGAGTCGCTCGACCGGGTTGGTCACCAGGCTCACCACTTGCACCTGGTCCTGCGCCCAGCCGAGTCGCGCACAGGCCAACGAGACGCTCGACGACTGCGGAATCACCCGTACGGCGTCAGCGCCGAGCAACCGGACCAGCGTGGTACCGATGCCGTGGAACGTCGGGTCACCACTCGCCAACACACAGATCCGCCGACCCCGGTGCTCCGCCAGCAACCGCGGGAGCGCCTCCGACAAAGGCGAAGGCCAGGCGAGGCGCACGGCGTCAAAAGAGCTGGATGAGGCGGATGCCACGGACGAAGTGGATGCGGTGGAGACCGGAGAGGTGGTGGGGGTTGGCGCCGGGATCAGGGCTAGTTGGCGGGGGCTGCCAAGTAGGACTTCAGCTTGCTCGACGGCTTGGCGGGCTGGGGTTGAGAGGCCGGTCCAGCCGTCGGCGCCGAGGCCTACGACGGTGATGGGGTCAGGCATTGCCGAGGACCTTCGTCACGGTGATCTCGATGACTACGCGCTGCGGGTTGACCCGTGGCTCCTTGTAGCGCTTGGCGTACCGCCGTTCGGCCTCGTGCACCCGCGCAGGGTCGTCACTGACCACAGCACGCCCTTCGATCGTGCTCCAGCGCCGGCCGTCCACCTGTGTGACGGCGACAGCCGCCTCACCGAGCCGCCGGATCGCCCGGGCCTTGTACGACGTACCGGAGCAAATCACCCGCACCAGCCCCGCCTCGACGTCCAAGGTCGCTCCGACCGGTGTCGCGTGCACCGTCCCGTCTGACCGGACCGTACTCAGCACACACAGGTGCCGCTCGCTCCAGAACTCCACCAGCTGCTCACTGAACACCCAGCGATCGTAGACAGGCCCGCCCGGTGACATGCCGGGCGGGCCTGTGAGCGCTGGACCCCTCAGACCAGCGCTGATCATCGGTTAACCGATATCGCGGCGGCGGAAGGTGGTGAAGCCGGCGATGGTGAGTGCGGCGGCGATCGCGGTCAGCCAGAGCACCGGCGCGACGGAGAAGTCACCGCCCGGCAACCGCGGCGTGTGGTCGTACGGGCTGAGGTTGATCATCCACTGCGGCAGGTTGAAGATCTCACCGAACTGACCGATCAGCAGGAACACGCCGTACAGCACCCACCCGCCCGTTACCAGCTTGGGCGCGAGTCCGAACAGGACGACGACCAGAGCGGTCACCAGCCAGATCGCAGGCAGCTGTACGGCGGCCGCACCGATCATCCGCGGCACCTGACGGCCCAAGTTGCCGAGCGAGGCCCCACTCGAGATGCCAGAGCCCAGCCCGGCGACCAGGATCAGTACGCCGGTGCCGAGCAGTGCCATCAGCACGTGACTCGCCAGCCACTGCGCCCGGGTCACACCGGTCGCCAGCAGCGGCTCGGCCCGGAGCGCGGTCTCCTCCGACCGCAGCCGGAGCGCCGCCTGAATACCGAACGCCGACGCGAGCAACCCCACCATGCCCATCTCGGTCGCCAGGAACGCATCCGTGATGCCCTCCACACCACCGAGCTTCTGCACCATCTCCTTGGCACTGTCGCTCGTGACGAACCCGTCGACGTTGCTGGCGATGTTGCCGACCAGCAGACCGAGTAGCAGGAACGCGAAACCCCAGGCGTACAGCGAGCCTCGGTGCAGCCGCCAAGCGAGTGCGAGCGGCGAACGCAACGACTTGGCCGCCCTGGGCGGTCCGGGACGTGGGCGCACCAGACCGGCTCCTAGGTCACGCCGCCGGATCAGTGCGGTCGCGGCAGTGATCAGTAGCGCGAGAAACGCCAGCGGCAGCAGCAGTACGGCCCACCGCTCACCGGCGTACGGACGGACCTGCTGCGCCCAGCCGATCGGTGACAACCACGAGACCCACTGCGTGCTGCCGTCCGCGGACGAGTCGCCGATGGCGCGCAGTACGTACGCCACGCCGAGCACTATCGCAGTGAGCCCGTTCGCAGCCCGGGCGCTCTCGCTGACCTGTGAGGTCACCGCAGCCACGCCCGCGAACGCCAATCCGGCAGCCGCCCACATCAACCCGAACGCGAGCGATCCCTTCGTGTCCAAGCCACTGCCCACCAGGGACAGCGCAGTCAGCAGCCCGAGCACGATCACGGTCGCCCCGGACACGATCAGTGCGGAGGCCAGAGCGGCGTACCGACCGAGTACGCCGGCACTCAGCAGCTCGAGCCGCCCGGACTCCTCCTCGCTGCGGGTGTGCCGTACGACGAGCATGCCGCCGAGCAACCCGACGAGTAGCGCGCCGAACGCGGTGAGCTTGAACAGCGAGACCGCCCCGAGCGAGGACTCGTCGAAGATCCGCCCGTACAGCGAGACCAGCGCCGGCGACGCGTTCGACGTACGCGCGGCCTCCACCAGAGCGTTCTGGTCGGAGTACAGATCGATCGACGCCTTGGCCGATCCGGCGGCCGTGATCACGAAGACCAGGATCCAGATCGGGATCAGGATCCGGTCCCGGCGCAGCGCGAGCCGCACCAGCGTCCCGGTACCGACGAAGTCGTTCATCGCACGGCCGCCTCGGGCTCAGTTGAATCCTGGGCAGGTACGTCGTCCTCGTAGTGCCGCAGGAACAGCTCCTCGAGCGTCGGCGGCTGAGCTACCAGGCTCTTGATCCCGCTCGCGGACAGCTGCCGCATCACAGCGTCGAGCTGGGCGGTGTCCACCTCGCAGCGGACCCGGTTGCCCTCGACATCGAGATCGTGGATCCCCGGCAGCTGGGCCAGCCCGTTCGGCGATCCGGCCAGCTCGGCCTGGATCGACGTACGCGTGAGGTGGCGCAGGTCGGCGAGCGTGCCGGTCTCGACCACCTGGCCGCGGCGGATAATGCTGACGCGGTCACACAGGGCCTCGACCTCGGACAGGATGTGGCTCGACAGCAGCACGGTGCGGTCGCGCTGACGCTCCTCCTCGATGCACTGCCGGAACACCTCCTCCATCAGCGGGTCCAGACCGGACGTGGGCTCGTCCAGGATCAGCAGCTCGACGTCACTCGCGAGAGCGGCGACCAGGGCGACCTTCTGCCGGTTGCCCTTGGAGTACGTCCGGCCCTTCTTGGTCGGGTCGAGGTCGAACCGGCGCAGCAGCTCGTCGCGCTTCTTCTCGTCCACCCCGCCACGGAGCCGGCCGAGCAGGTCGATCACCTCGCCGCCGGTCAGGTTCGGCCACAGGTTCACGTCGCCCGGGACGTACGCCAGCCGGCGGTGCAGCTTCGCGGCGTCGTGCCACGGGTCGCCACCGAGCAGCGAGACATCACCGGCGTCACCACGCAGCAGTCCGAGCAGGACGCGGATGGTGGTGGACTTCCCGGCGCCGTTCGGCCCGAGGAAGCCATGCACCTCACCGGTCGCGACCTCAAGGTCGAGACCGTCCAGGGCGTGCGTACTTCCGTACGACTTGTGCAGTCCAGAGACCACGATGGCTGATGTCATGATTCATAACGTACACTTCATTCAGAAGTTTGTGAATCTTGCTAACACGTTTCTCACAGGACAGGTAATCGAGTGACCCAGAGGGGATGATGGGGCGGTGAGTGCACTTCGAGACGACGACGCCGTCCGGCGATACACCGAGCAGTTCGGCAATCTGCTGGCCGAGACGGGCTGGCCGCGGATGGCCGCCCGGGTGTTCGCCGCGATCCTGTCCAGCGTGGACGGCCGGATGACAGCCGCCGAACTGTCCGACCAACTGCAGGCGAGTCCCGCCGCGGTCTCCGGCGCGGTCAACTACCTGCTGCAACTGCGCCTGGCGACCCGCGAGCGCGAGCCCGGCAGCCGTCGCGACGTGTACGTCGTCCAGGACGACGCCTGGTACCAGACGATGATGAGCGAGGACGCCTCACTGGTGCGCTGGTCCGAGTCCCTCCGCAAGGTCCTCGACGCAGCCGGCGAAGGCACCGACGCCCACCACCGCATCCGCATCTCCCTGGCTTTCATCGACTTCATCAGCGAAGAGGTCAAGGGCCTCACCGAACGCTGGGTCAAACGCAAAGCCGAACTCGACGCCGAAATCGCCGCGGAGTACGACGCGCCCGACCGCTGACCGCCGTACTGCGGACAGGCAACGGGGACCTTGAACAGGCTATTGCTTGTCCAAGGCCCCCATTGGGTGTCTCCGGTCAGCGGAGAGTGCTGTTCGCCACGACGTCGAGGCTCTGCTGCAGGATCGGGTTCACCCGCGGCTGCTTCGACTTCGGCAGGTGTACGGCGTTGCCGTCGACCGGGCCGTCGACCGGGTAGACCGACAGCTCGGCGGGAAGCGGTGACGTCCCGCAGACCTGGTCCTTGCCGGGTAGCTCGCCGGCGAACACGAACCGGTCGCCGATCTCCTCCACGCAGGCCGACGGCGAGCCGACATACTGCCCGTGCTGACCTTCGTCGTCGATGGCAACGAACCGGGTCGCCTTGGCGGTGTCGTCATGGGTCCGCAGCGCACCCTCGTACGCCGTCGCCGGGTCCAGCTCGTCCTGCACCATCAGGATTCGCGGCGCGCCCACCAGGTCGACCTTCCGGTCCTGCGGCGGGTACGGCCAGAACGCGCACATCGGTACGCCGTTCAGATAACCGAAGAAGCTGTACTTGCGCGCCATCTTGTCGGCCTCGCGCAGGTAGTACCCCGGGTCGTGGCTGAACGCGGTGTCGTTGCAGCGGACCGTCGTACTGATCGCGCCGAGGTTCACGGTCGCGTCACCGCTCGACCTCGCCGCAGTCGCCCGGGCGTCCGCAATGACCGACCGGGCCGAGTCGACACGCACCGCGGCGGCTGCCGCGGACGTGGCCGCCGGTGTCACGCCGTACCGGGCGCGGATCGCGGCGAGGGTGTCGAACGCCTGCAGTTCAGGCGAGATCCGGGCCCATGCGCGGTCGACGTGCCGCAGCTCGACCTCACCGGACGCCGACGGGTCCTTCACGTACTCGTCGTGCACGAGGACGTCGAGCGTGGCCCGGATGAAGCGCACGTTGCCGTACTGCGCGCTGTAGATCATGCCGTCCAGGTTGTCGCCGCGGACACCACTGGTGCCGGCCTTCACGAGCTTCACCAGGTCGGCGCGGACCTGGTCGTACTTCGCGGTCACCTGCTTCGGCGTCGACCCGAGCCCCTGGATCATGTCGGCGTGCCGGGCGATCCACGGGATGAGCTGGGTGTCCCGCCGCCGCTGGCCGGAGAACGGGTCGAAGTTCATGTTCTCCCACTGCGTGTGGGTCCAGTCCATGTTCGAGTCGAGCACGAACCGGCCGACCCGCGCCGGGTACGCGTCCGCATACCAGCCGCCGAGCCAGGTCCCGTAGCTGTAGCCGATGAAGTTCAGCTGACGAGCCTTCAGCAGTGCCCGCAGGAACTCCATGTCGTACACGGTCTGCTGGCTGCTGACGAACCGGCCGAACTCGGTCGCCGCGCACGCCTCGGCCTGCAGCTTCGCCTCGGCCACCTCGACCTCGTGCGTCAGCTTGGTGCGCTCCTTGTAGTCCGGCGTCACCGGCAGTGCGTTCAGCTTCTCGGTCGTAGTGATGCACTGCAGCGGCGTGCTCTGACCGAAGCCGCGCGGGTCGAACCCGAGCAGGTCGAAGTCGCTGAACAGCTGCGGCTTCTCGATCGCGAGCGACGCGGACAGCGTCAGGCCCGCGCCACCCGGTCCGCCCGGGTTCGTGGTCATCAAGCCCTTCGACGTACCGGTGGCCTTGCTGTAGGAGATCGCCACCTTCACGTCCGGATGCGCGTCCGGGTGCGCCCAGTCCATCGGGACGGTGACCGTGGCGCAGTTGGTGGTCGGCGCTTGCGGGTACAGGCGCTTGACTGCGGCATCGAACGAGCAGACGGACCAGTTGACCGGCTGGTCGAGGTACTTCTGCGGAATGGCGGGCACCGGCGGATCCACCGGTCCCCTCGACGGGTGCACCGCGTTGGCGGTGCCGACGGCCAGCTGCGGTACGACGAGCAGCGCGGCGAGGGCCAGGGCGATCGTGCGAGATCTCATCATCTGCGAACTCCGTGTATCCGGGCGGGGATCAGGAATGCAGGCAAACCTATCGTCAGAGCTCGTACGCGGTGAAGATCGTGCAGAAGATCGGCGGTGACTCGAGTCCCGGGTAGTAGAGCCGACCGGCTGCGTCGGTGATCTTGAAGTACGCCGTCGACGCGCCGACCTGGGACGGCGCCCGCAAGGTCATCCGCACCGTCACGACGTCGCCCGGCCCGGCGTCGGGCACCCGCTCGCGCGCCGGTGACCTCAGCCACCCCGGCGCGCCGGGGGCGCCTTGGCGGGTGAGGTAGCGGTTGCGCCACGGGCGTTCGCCGCTGTTGCGGAGCTCCCACGTCTTCTCGAACACCTGCTCCCGGCACACCCGCGTACCGTCAGGCACTGTCTCCCCCACCAGTTCGGCCCGGTCGTCGGGGTGATGATCGATCGGTACGGATCCGCCGAGCAGCACCGGTTGCACATGCCGGCGCATGTCCCGCTGCGACATGTCCCGGCCCGCGCGTACGGCGGCGTCGAGCTCCATCAACTGGTTGACCAGAGCCTGGTTCGCTCCGAACGAGTCGTCGTACCACTCGATCAGCTCGCGACTCGGCTTGGTGTGGCCGCGCTCGACCCGGGACAGGTGCCCCTTGTCCCAGCCGGACTCGGAGGCGGCGCGGGTCAAGGCGACCCCGGCAGCCTCGCGCAGCTCGCGCATGCGAGCTCCGATCACGTACCGAGCCTGGGCTGGGCGCACGGCGCACTCTCCGCTCTCGCCGTCACTTATCTACACAAAATACCAAACCGCAGTGAGTCACCTCCGTTGCCCACTGCGACAACACGGTCACTTTTTGGTTCCCTGCGAAGGACAACTCCAGAAGGGAACACCACCATGCGTACCGCCCTCATGCGCATCACGTCCCGTCTCACTGCCGTCGCCCTCCTCAGCGGCGCCGCCCTCGTCGGCACCGGCGTTCTCCCCGCCAGCGCCGCCACCGGAACCGTTGTCACCGACAGCGGCGCCGGCGTCACCATCCGGTCCGGCAACGCGACCAGCTTCGGCTCGGTCGGCACCCAGCCCGACGGAGCGGTCGAGATCGACTGCCAGATCTACGGCGAGCCGGTGACCGGCAAGTTCGGCCGCAGCCTGATCTGGGACCACATCCCCGGCAAGGGCTTCATCACCGACGCCTACGTGAACACCGGCAGCAGCGGCCTGGTCGCACCGCTGTGCGCAAGCAACCCGCGCGCCGACAAGGCCGTCGCCTGGTACGCCGCCCGCAGCGGGTCGACCGCTTACCAGGGGTACTGCGAGATGGCCGCCGAGAACTCGTACGGAAAGACCGGCATCTGGGCCTCGGCCATCGCCGACTGGAACGACGCCGTGGCCCGTGGCGCCGCGCACCGAGGCGACCTGAACCCACCGAAGGGCGCCCTGGTCTTCTGGAACATCAGCGCCTACGGCCATGTCGGCGTAGCCAAGGGCGACGGCACGTTCTGGGCAACCAGCGTCAGCGGCGCGATCGGCACCCGCGCGCTGCCCTACTTCAACAACTACCTCGGCTGGGCCTGGCCGAACTTCTGACCCACCCCTGGACGAGCGCCCGGACGCGCGTTCCGCCCCTCACGCGTCCGGGTGCTCGACACTCTGCTCGATTCTGGCCAGCCAGTCCGCCACCAGCGCGCGATACACCGCCGATCCGGGTCCGGGCAGGAAGTGGTCCTCCTGATCCAGTACGGCGAACGTCGCGCGTGGGTAGTCGTCGAGGATCGACCACGCGTCGGCGTACCCGGCTGTCGTGTCCTGCCGGCCGGTCACGAGCAGCGTCGGCCGCTCGAAGCGGATCGACGGGTCTTCCCGCAGGCTGTACGTCGACACATCGCGCTGGATCGCCCCGAGAAAGGCGAGGTTCGCCTGCGTCTCGGCCGCGTCGTAGTACTGGTGCTGGCGTTCACGTGACGCCGACGGCATCAGGTACTCGTCGGTCGGGAGCGTGCGTCGTGAGCGGTCGATGACGATGCCCGGCGCGCGCAGCAACAACCCCAGGACGCGGGCCGGGTCGCGTTTGACGATGCCCCGCGCGTGCAGGCCGCCGGCCGAGGTACCGGCGAGGGCGAACGGCTCGTCGCCGGCCAAGTCGTCGATCAGCTCCACGATCGCAGACAGCATGCCGTCCTGGTCGGTGATCGACGGAACAGCAGGCGACCGCCCGGTGCCTGGCGGGTCCACGTAGATCCGGCGCCATCCCGGCCGCTGCGCGAAGACCGGCTCGTGGACGTCGCGCCCTTCACCGGCGTCGCCACCCCAGCTGGGCAGGAAGAAGATCGGCCGACCGGCACCGAACGACTCGTAGTACACGCGTCGACCCTAGCCAGCGCGGCGAACTGTCACCGCGCTTTTCTCTTGCCGGCAGAATCCGGCGGGCGCTCCCCCGACCCGCGCTCGATCAGCGCGCACGGCAGCACGATCCGCTGCGGCGGGCGGGTGTCCGCACCGGACGCGCGGTCGAGCAGCAACCGCGCCGCGCTACGGCCGAGCTCGGCGATGTCGGAGGCAACGACCGTGACCGGCGTGGGCAGCATGTCGGCGAGCCGGAAGTCGTCGAACCCGACCACCGCCGGCTCATTGTCGAGCTCACTGCCGAGCTCACCAAGAGCACGCAGCACACCCTCGGTGAGGAAGTTCGTGGAGGAGAAGATCGCGGTCGGCGGATCGGGCCGCAGCATCACCTCGCGGGTCGCCTTCTCCGCGGCCTCCGCGTTGCCCTCGGGAAGCTGGATGACGAGCGACTCGTCGACCTCGATCCCCGCGGCCCGGTGCGCGCGGCGGAACCCACGCAGGCGGCGCCCGATCGTGTAGTACGACGGGGCAAGGATGATCGCGATCCGCTCGTGGCCCTGCTCCAGAAGGTGCTCGGCCGCGATCCGCCCGCCGCCCTCGTTGTCGACCATCACGATGTCCGCGTCGATCCCGGTCGCCGGCCGGTCGACGAACACGACCGGTACGCCGGCGCCCTGCAGGAACGCGTGATCGCCCTGGTCGGGCACGATCATCAGACCGGCCACCTGCCGGCTGACCAGCTCCTGGATGGCCCGCTTCTCACCCTCCGGGTCCTCGTCCACACTGCCGAGTACGACGGCGAAACCGGATTGTCCGGCGACTTCGAGCGAAGCCTTCGCAATGCTCGCGTAGAACGGGTTGGTCAGGTCGCCGAGCACCAGCGCGAGGCTGGTCGACTTCTTGCCCGGACGCAGTGCCCGGGCGACCTCGTTGCGCTGGAACCCGAGCTCGTCGATCGCGGCCCGGACTCGCTGCGCGGTCTCGTCGCGGACGCCATGGCCGCCGTTCACCACACGCGACACCGTGCCGAGGCCCACACCGGCCCGCCGGGCGACGTCGATCATCGTCGGCCGGCTGACCTCTGGCTGGCTTGGAAACGTTTCGGACACGGGGTTGACTTCCTTTTCGCGACACGGCATCGTCACCCAACAGTAAAACGTTGGAAACGTTACCGTCCAGGAGGCCGGATGAAACACTTTCCGAGCGAAGCGGAGGACGGATGACCGCAGTCACCACCGGCGGACCTGCCAACCGCAAGCGCGGCCGCACCCGGGGTGGGATGAGCCGGAACGCCGGCTCCGACGTGAGGGCGGCGTACCTGTTCATCGCACCCGCGGTGATCGGGTTCCTGGTCTTCGTGGGGTATCCGCTGATTCGATCGTTCTATCTCGCGCTGACGAAGTACAACGGGTTGACCGACCCGGTCTTCGTTGGCCTCGGCAACTTCCGGAGGCTGTTCACCACCGACCCGGCGTTCTGGCCGGCGTTGCGGGCGACCGGTTATCTGGTGCTGCTCTATGTCCCGTTGTCGCTGATCCTCGGTCTGGCGCTGGCGATGTTCTGCAACCAGCGCTTCGCCGGCGTGCGCGTCGTCCGGACGCTGGCGTACCTGCCGGTCGTGCTGCCGGCGGTCGCGACGATCACGCTGTGGAAGTTCATCCTCGACCCGCAGGTCGGGTTGATGAACACGATCCTCGACCGCCTCGGCCTGCCGACGAGCCTGTGGCTGCAGAGCTCCACGATGTCGATGCCCTCGGTGGTGCTGGTGATGCTGTGGGGTGTCGGCGGGACGATGATCATCTTCCTGGCCGCGCTGCAGTCCGTGCCGACCGAGCTGTACGAGGCCGCGAAAGTAGACGGCGCCGGCCCGTGGTCGGTGTTCTTCCGGATCACGATGCCGATGATCAGCCCGATCATGCTGCTGCAGGTGATCCTGCAGACCACTGCCGCGCTGCAGACCTTCAACCAGCCCAAGATCCTGACCAACGGCGGACCGGGGTTCAGCACCAAGGTGCTGATGCTCTCGATCTACGAGAATGGCTTCCCGACCCTGGGCCGGATCCCGCAACTGGGGTACGCGTCCGCGCAGGTGTGGGTGCTGTTCGTGATCATCATCGCCGTGATCGCCCTGACCGCGAAGTTCTCCTCGCTCTGGACGTACAGTGACAGCACTTCCGACTGAGACCACCGTCGCCGGCGCAACGCAGAGCGTCGCCCCGGCGAAGAAGAAGCCCCGCCTGATCGGTACGACGTCGTGGTACGTCGTCGCGTTGTTCATCTGCGCGGTGATGGTCGTACCGCTGCTGTGGATGATCACGATCGGGCTGAAGAGCCGCACCGCGGTGTTCGACATCCCGCCGAAGTTGCTGCCGCACGAGTGGACGTGGAGCAACTTCATCAACGGGCCGAAGGCGATCCACTTCCCGAAGCTCCTGCTGAACTCCTTCGTGATCACCGGGTTGAGCGTCATCGGCGGCGTGATGACCGCGATGATGGCGGGCTACGCGCTGGCCCGGTTGCGGTTCCCCGGCCGCAAGATGTGGTTCTACCTGTTCGTCGGCAGCATGCTGCTGCCGGGCGTGGTCGGGCTCATCCCGTTGTTCCAGATGTACAAGAGCATCGGCTGGTACGACACCTGGCTGCCGCTGATCGTTCCGGCGTTCCTCGGCGGGAACCCGTTGTTCATCTTCCTGGCCCGGCAGTACTTTCTCGCGATCCCCTATTCCATCGATGAAGCGGCGAAGATCGACGGCGCCGGGCACCTGCGGATCTTCGTCAGCGTGATGCTGCCGTTGACCCGGCCGGCCTGGCTGACGATGGCGATCCTCGCGTTCCAGGCGTCCTGGAACGACTACCTGAATCCACTGGTCTACCTGTACTCGTCCGGCAAGTGGCCGTTGTCGGTCGGTATGGCGTCGTTCATCTCCCCGTTCGCCGGGAAGACGCCGGACTGGAGCTACTACATGGCCACCAACCTGCTCTACATGCTGCCGCCGCTGATCATCTTCTTCGCCGCGCAGCGCTATTTCATCCAGGGCCTCGGCGCTCTCGGCAGCACGAACCAGAAATGAGGATTGTTGTGAAGAGGACAATCGGTGTCACCGCGCTGGCGTGCGCGGGGTTGCTGACGGCAACGGCCTGCAGCGGCGGGTCGGACGGCGGCTCGAGCGACGGGCCGGTCACCGTCAAGGTGATGACCTGGGAGTCGGCCGAGACCAACGCCGCGATCAAGAAGGCCTTGGCGGACTTCAAGGACGACAACGTCAAGGTCGAGCTGCTCGAGACCCCGAGCGGTCAGTACGGCGACAAGCTCGCATCGCTGACCCAGGCGAAGCAGCTGCCGGACCTGTTCTGGTGTGGCAACGACACCGAGCAGCAGTACACGTCGCAAGGCCTGCTGGTCGACTGGGCCGACAAGCTCAACAACGGTGACGGCGACTTCAAGGCCGACAAGTTCGTGCCGTCCGCGATCGAGAACTGGAAGACCGCCGACGGTCAGATGGGCGGTCTGCCGTCGCTGATGAACACGTACGGTGTCTGGTACAACGCCGACGCGTTCACCGCAGCCGGGATCCCGCTGCCGAAGGCCGGCTGGACATGGGACGACATGTACGCCGCGGCCGCGAAGCTGGCGAACAAGAACGGGGCGAAGTACGGCCTCGTCGCCGACCAGCTGACCGGTCCGGACGGGCCGTTCACGATGAGCATGTACTCCGTCTCGGCCGGCGGCGCGCCGTTCACCGACAACGTGAACCACCCGACGAAGGCCGAGGCCGACGACAAGTACAAGGAAGGCGTCGAGAAGCTGACCGCCGCGATCAAGAACGGGTCGGTCGCCCCGCCCGGGTACGACGCGGCGAACGTGCAGTCGCTGTTCGCGGCCGGCAAGGTGCCGATGACGTTCGGCGGGCAGTGGCTGGCGGCCGGGTTCCAGACCGACAAGCCGAAGATCAAGTACGGGTTCGCGCCGTTCCCGCAGGTGCAGACGCCGACCACGCTGTACGACTCGGTCGGGATCTGCACGCCGCAGTACACCAAGGACCAGGACGCGACGTACAAGGTGCTGCAGTACATCAACACCAAGGTGTGGGACGCCGTACTGCCGGCCTCCCCGGTCGCGCCGCCGGCGTACACACCCGCACAGACGAGCTACTTCGACGCCCTCACCAAGGCGCAGCAGCAGACGGTCGTCGACACGGTCAAGGCTGACCTGTCCGCGGAGAAGACGGTCGGCGTCCGCTTCACCACCCAGTGGGCCTCACAGGTCGGCGACCTCACGACCGCCAACTACCAGCCCATCCTGAGCGGCAAGAAACCCATCACCGACCTCCCGGCCTACGTAGACAAGATCAACGGATTGATCAAGCAGGGCAGCTGACCCATTTGCCTGGCTGACCCACGAATTTGCCTGGCTGACCCACGAAGTGAGGGGTTCCCCACCCGTGTTGAGGGTGGGGAACCCCTCATTTGCTGGGGCAACCAGCCACCGGGGACAGCACGAGACGCCGCGAGGCGCGGGGCGCGGCCGCGGGTGCGGGTGGCGGGTGCGGGGGCAGTGCGGGGCGCGGCCGCGGGTCAGGGTGCGGGTGGCGGGTGCGGGTGGCGGGTGCGGGGGGCGGGTGCGGGGGGCGGGTGCGGGTGGGCGCGGCACGGGGGTGCGGCGCGGGATGGGGGTTAGGTGGTTTGCCAGAGGGAGAGGGCGAAGCGGGATTTGGTGTCGGTCCACCAGGCGGCGGGGGTGAAGTCTGCTTTGTCGAGTTCGGCTTCGACGCCGGAGCGGTGGAACTTGGCGGAGATCTCGGTGCTGATCTCCTCGCCCTCCTCGAACGTGATCTCCAGGTGGATCTCCGGGATCAGCACCCGCATCGCGCGGGTGGCGCGCAGATGCATCTCGATCCACTCGTTGTCCGCGTCCCAGAGTGCGACGTGCTCGAACGCGTCCACGTCGAAGTCCGCACCGAGCTGCCGGTTGATCACCCGCAGCACATTCTTGTTGAACTCGGCGGTGACACCGGCGGAGTCGTCGTACGCCGCAACCAGCGTGGCCGGATCCTTCACCAGATCGGTGCCCAGCAGCAACCACTCCCCCGGCTCAAGGACCTCGCGAACCGAACGGTAGAACGCCTCTCGCTCGGCCGGGATCAGGTTGCCGATCGTGCCGCCGAGAAACGCGACGACCCGCGGCGGATCACCCGGGAGCTTGTCGAGGTGCGCGGTGAAGTCGCCGACCACACCATGTACGTCGAGACTCGGGTAGTCGGCGTTGATGGCATCGGACGCGTCCCGCAGCGCTGACTCTGACACGTCGAGCGGAACGAACGACGTGAGCGTCCCGTGGGCCCGGAGCCCGTCCAGCAGCAGGCGGGTCTTCTCCGAGGACCCGGACCCGAGCTCGACCAGCGTGTGCGCGTTGGTGATCGCCGCGATCTCACCGGCCCGTGCGTGCAGGATCTCTCGCTCGGCCCGCGTCGGGTAGTACTCCGGCAGCCGCGTGATCTCCTCGAACAGCTCACTCCCGCGCGCGTCGTAGAACCACTTCGGCGGCAGCCACTTGGGCGTCGCCGCCAACCCCGCCCGAACATCGTCCCGCAATGCCCGAGCCGCATAGTCCGGCGTCAGATGTACGTCGATGAGGGTCACTCTCGTCCTTCCATCGGGGTGAGCTGCAGTGTTGTGGCGGTGGCCACGAGCAATGAGTGGTCCGGTACGGCGGACCAGCCGTCGGAACCGAATGGTTCGGATGCGACCGTCACGGAGTCCTCGGTACGGCGGACCTGGAGCGAGTGGGTCCACGCCGTGGCGACGAGTTGCTCACCATCGGTCAGCAGGATGTTCAGTCGCGATCCCGGCGCCGCCGCCTCGACATCGTGCACAACCTCCGCGACCGCGTCGGCCGGCGGCACACCGTCGCCGAGGCGACGAGCGATCAGGGTCCACAGGAAGGCAGAATCGGTAGGGGCGTCGAGACTCAGCAGGTCGGCGACCGGTAACTGCTCGGCCAGCTTGAGCGTCGTGTCCGGCCAGCCGGGGATGCGCCCGTTGTGGCTGAACAGCCAGTGGCCCGACGTGAACGGTGCGACCGCCGACAGACCGTACGGCATCCCGACGGTCCCGTTCCGGACGGCCGCGACGACCGCACCGGACCGGATCGCGCCGGACAGGCCGGGCAGGTTCTCGTCGGTCCAGATCGGTACGTCCCGCCGGTAGCGCACCGGCCCGCCGGACACGGCGGCATCCCCTTCGGGATACCAGCCGATCCCGAAGCCGTCGGCGTTGACCGATCCCCCGCCGCGCATGTCGGCGGGGGCCCAGCTCTGTTCGTACAGTGAGTGCTCCGGCTCGAGCAGCAGCGACGCCAGCGTGACGGGTGGCCCGAGATAGGCCAGGTGGCGGCACATCAGGCGTGCAGCTCCTCGGCGTGCACTTCTTCAGGGCGAGCGTCCCTGGCGCACCGGAAACCGGCGAAGATCTGCCGGCGGATCGGGTAGTCCCAGTTCCGGAAGGTGCCGCGGGCAACGACCTCGTCGGTGCCGAACGAGCCGCCGCGGAGCACCTTGTAGTCGGGCCCGAAGAAGACCAGCGAGTACTCGTCGTACGGCCATGCACGGAACCCGGGGTACGGGCGGAAGTCGCTCGAAGTCCACTCCCACAGGTCCCCGATCAGCTGCTCGACGCCGAGCGGCGAAGCGCCCGCCGGATACGCACCGACCGGCGCCGGCCGGAGGTGCCGCTGACCCAGGTTCGCGTGCTGCGGACCCGGCGACTCGTCACCCCACGGGAACCGTCGCGTCCGGCCGCTCGACGGATCGAACCGCGCCGCGAACTCCCACTCCTCCTCGCTCGGCAGCCGCTTGCCGGCCCACTTCGCGTACGCCTCCGCCTCGTAGAAGCAGACATGCATCACCGGCTCGTCGAGCGGCAACTGCTCTCGGTGCCCGAACCGCAGCCGCCACCACTCGCCGTCGACCTGCGACCAGAACCGCGGCGCGACCAGCGAGGCCTTCTGGACATGTGCCCACCCGGCTTCGGACCACCACTGCGGATCCTGATACCCGCCGCCGAGCACGAATCGCAGGTAGTCGCCGTTCGTCACCGGCACGGTGTCGATCACGAACGGCTTCACGTGTACGCCGTGCGCGGGCCGCTCGTTGTCCAACGCCCACGGCTCGATCGACGTACCCATCTCGAACACGCCACCCGGCACGAACACCTCCGGCGACGGCAGCGGCCGACCCGCGGGAGGCGGCGGCGCGTCGAGCACCGGCGCACCCTCCCGCAACTGGTGTGTCGCCAGCATCGTCTCGTCGTGCTGCTGCTCGTGCTGCGTGATCATGCCGAACGCGAACGCGTTGTGTACCAGCTCACGGTCAGCGCCCAATTTCTCAGGATCGAACTTCACGTGGTCCAGCACATCCAGCACCTTGTCGCGTACCTCGGTCACATAGGCACGCGTTTCCACCGGACCGAGCAGTGGCAGTGACGGACGGTCCGCACGCGGATGCTGGAACGCGTCGTACAGCTCGTCGATGTCCTGACGCAGGGGCTCGCGGCCGCCCACGTCGCGGACCAGCCAGAGCTCCTCCTGATTGCCGATGTGCGCGTAGTCCCAGACCAGCGGCGACATCAGCTTGGAGTGCTGCTTGACCAGGTCGTCGGTGTCGACCGCATCGGTCAGCTGGACCGTCCGCGCCCTGGACCGCTCGAGCTGCTCACCGACGAAGGTGCGCAGACCCTCCGGCGACAGATCGGACAGTTGGTGATTCATGAAGCTCGCCTTCCGTGGGTGTTGTCGACGGCGCGCTGCAGCCGGGTTGCGACGGCAGCGATGTGTTCGGGATCCGCACCGGTCCGGTCCATCACCTCGGTGCCCAGCGCGACCACATCGCGCGCGGCACGCAGTACCAAGGCGTCGTCCAGCCCTTCGCGGGCCGCCGGGAACCAGCGGCCGGCAGCAGGCTCGGCCGCGGCCAGCACATGGTCGATCGGGGCGGACATTAGTGCGGTGAGCAGCAGGGTCGGGGCGATCCACCCGTCCCCCGGCTGCGCGTCGAGGTAACGCACCTCGAGATACCCGCGCGGCCGGACCGGCGGGAACAGCGTGGACAGGTGGTAGTCGAGATCGTCGTACGTCGGTCTGTCGCCGGGCAGCTGTCCGTCCGCCCAGGCCCCGAACGTCAGCCCGGTGGGTGCGTCCCACGTGTCGCCCCGTCGCAGACAAAGGACCGGCGCCTCCATCGCCGTCCGGGCCCAGGCAGCGGCCGGGTCGGCGTCGAGCGGCGGCGGCTCGGTGAACGGTGCACAGGTGCCGAACGTCGCCTCCGTGCGGGCCGAGGCCCAACCGGTGTCCGCACCGGCGCGACGGCGGGAGTTGGCGAACAGACCGACCAGAGCGGGACCGAGGTCGTGGAGTGCGCGCCAGCGGAGTGCGGTCTGGTCCGATTCACCGGCGTCCAGGCAGATCTGCAGGCCGGCGGTGCTGCACATCATCCGCGGCCCGTGCGGTCCGAGGCGCTGGAAGGCGCGTTCCATCGCGGCGTACCGCGGGACGGTGAGGATGCGGCGGGGTGTTCGGAAGGGGTCGAGGCCGTAGTCGCCCGGGACCAGGTCCGCATCCAGCAGGAGAGCCGTCACCTCGGCCGCGTCGGCGGCGGTGTCGTCGATCAGCTGCGGGATCGAGTCCGACGCGGGGCCGGAGATCTCTACCTGGCCACCCGGCTCCACGGTGACCAGCGCTCCCCGGCTCAGCGGCAGCTGCGGACTGCCTCTGACCAGGGTCGCGGGGGCGTGCACGCCCAGGGCTTTGCTCAGTCGGCCGGCGTCGAGGGGCCGGTGCGGATCATCCGCATGATGCACTGTCCACTCGAGCTCGACGCCGTACAACCGAGGTGGACCGTGCTTGAAACAGACCATCGCGACGTAGCCCTCCGCCTCGGCCCGGGAGCCGATCGGAGTCGTCGCCGGAGAACCACCGGACGAGGTCACGTCAGCGAACCTAGCTCCGGGCCAGGGGCTGGACAACCGACCAGAAATTACCTGCCGGTGACGTCTGGGGTGTGTATCGACTCATGCCGAACATGCTTCCCGGGGCCACCGACAGTTTCCGGCCGGATCCGGACGAACCCGGCCCTGGTTCAGCTCTCAGCGAAATCAGGTCAGCGGAATCGCGGACAGGTGGTGCACGCAGCCACGTTCGGCAGCACGTAGAAGTAGCAGCACGACGTACGCAGCTTCTCCTCCAGCGACACCCCGAAGGCCGTCGCGGCGCGGTCGGCGTACGGCGCATCCTCCGGCAGCCGGATCGCCGCCCGTACCTCGTCGTCAACCGCACCGAACCGCTGCAGCGACCCCAGCTTCACACCGGGTTCGTAGCCGTCCAGAAACGCCCTGGTGTGGTCCTTGAGCTGCACCGCCGCCGCAGCCAGCGGCACGACCTCGTCCGACAGCAGCGCCACCTCGGCCGGGTAGTGCGCAACCGGGTGCCGCTTGAACGCCAACGACGCCGGTGACACGTCCGGAGACAGCCCGGTGACTGCACTGGTCACACCTGCGACCAGTGACGGCACCTGGACGTACCACATGAGCGTGAACATGGCCGCGACCTGCACCGGCGGCTCGATCGAGTAGTCCCGTGCGTAGTCAGCTGCTGCGGCTGCGCGCCACGAGTACGTCGGGTCACCGCCGGCCTGCTGCTCCGCGATCAGGTCCGCACACGAGACCCAGTCGGGTCCGGGCACCGCGTCCGCCGTACGCACGGACAGCCAGCTGACCGAGTCAGCCAGGACCTCCGCCAGACGGCTCACGGTGTAGCTCATCCAGCCAGCCTACGATCCGGTACGACGACCGGTGCGCCGCCGACCTCCACCACCGTGGCCTTCAACCCGAACACGTCGTCCAGCAACGCCGCTGTGAGTACATCGAACGGACGGCCCTGCGCAGCGATCTGCCCATCGCCCATGACCACCAGGTGCTCGGCGTACTGCGCTGCCAGCGTCAGGTCATGCAACACCGCCACGACGGTCCGCCCCGTCGTAGCGGCCGCGTGGACCACGTTCATCACGTCTACCGCGTGTGCGAGGTCCAGGTACGTCGTGGGCTCGTCGAGCAGCAGGTGCTGCGTCCCCTGTGCCAGCACCATCGCGATCCACACTCGCTGCCGCTGGCCGCCCGACAGCTGGTCTACTGGCCTGTCACGGAGCTCTGTCAGCTCTACTGCCTGCAGCGCCTCGTTGGTCGCGGCATCGTCCTCGCTTGTCAGTCGCCCGAACAGACCGCGATGCGGATGCCGTCCCCGCGACACCAGCTCGGCAGCCGTGATCCCCTCCGGTGTCACTGGCCCCTGCGGCAGTACGCCGAGCTTGCGGGCCAGTTCCCGCGCAGGCAGCTGGTGAATGTCCTTGCCGTCGAGCAGCACCCGTCCGCTCGCTGGAGTGAGCAGTCTGCTCATCCCACGCAGCAGCGTGGACTTGCCGGACCCGTTCGGCCCGACAACTGCAGTCAGCTGACCAGACGGCACTTCCAGCGTCAGTCGGTCGACCACCGGCGCATCAGCGCCGTACGCGAGGGTCAGGTTCTCGACGTGCACGGTTCAGCGTCCCTTCTGCTGACGGCCGATGAGGTGAAGCAGGTACGGCGCTCCGCACGCAGCCGTGACCACGCCGACAGGTAACTCGTACGGACCGACCTGCGCCCACTGCAACCCGTTCCGCGCCAACAGGTCAGCCAGTACGACGAACAGCGCGCCGAGCATCGCGGTGGTCAGCATCGGCGGTCGTTCCATCCGGGTCAGGCGCAGCGCGACCTGTGGCGCCACCAACGCGACGAACGCGATCGGACCGGCCCCGGCAGTAGCCATCGCGGCCAGCACCGTCGCGATCACCAGCAGCACCAGCCGGATCCGCGCCACACGGACGCCGAGCGATGACGCCACATCGTCACCGAGAACCAGCGCGGACAGGTCCCGGTTGAACATCATTGCTACCGGCAACAGCAGTACAACCGCGATCAGCACGGGAACGGCGTCACTCCAGGCCCGCGAGTTCAACGAGCCCGCCAACCAAGCGGCCGCCCGGCCGGCGTCGTTGACGTCGCCGATCACCAGCAGCCAGGCGACCAACGAGTTCGCCGCGGCCGCGATGCCGACGCCGATGAGCACCACCTTGCCCGCGTCCACCACCCCGCGTTGGATCGACAACGCACCCACGATCAGCGTGGCGAGCAGCCCGCCAAGGACCGCGGCCAGCGGGATCCCGACCTTGGCCGCGACGCCCGAGATGTTGCCGCCACCGGTGCCCGCGAGCACGATCACCGCGACGGCGCCCGCGGACGCACCGGAGTTCACACCGACGATGTCCGGGCTGGCGAGCGGGTTGCGGGACAGCGTCTGCAGCAGCGCGCCGGACACCGCGAACGCGATGCCGACAAGGAGCCCGGTGGCAACTCGAGGCAGGCGCAGTTCGAGTACGACGAGCCGGGTGCCGCGACGGCCGCCGCCGAGCAGTACCTCGACGACGTCCGCGAGCGGGAGTTTCGTCGTACCGACGCTCAAGGAGACCAGCGCGACGACGATCGCAAGGGCCGCGAACAGGATGCTGAGGACGACCGTCCGGGACCTCACAGGGCCACCGCCCGGCGACGTACGACGAGCACGAACATCGGGGCGCCGACGATGCCGAGGACGACCCCCGCCTGCACTTCGCCCGCGCCGCCGACGAGACGGCCGACGAGATCCGCGAGTACCAACGCCGTCGCACCGATGACGCCCGCGGCCGGGATCAGCCAGGTGTTGCGAGCACCGAAGATCCGTCGTGCGACGTGGCCGGACAGCAGACCCAGGAACCCGATCGGGCCGCACGCCGCGACACCGGCCGCGGTGAGCAGACCGATCGCGCCTAGCCCGAGCAGCCGGGCTCGGCGGATCGACAGCCCGAGACCCGCGGCCACATCGTCGCCCAGAGCAAGCATGTCGAGATCACGGGCATTGACCGCAGCGAGCAGCAATCCGATCACCGCGAACGGCAGGACCTGGCCGGCGACGTCCATCCCGCGGCCGGCAACGGACCCGACTGCCCAGAACCGGTAGCTGTCCAAGGTGTCCGCGTCGAGGAGCACGATGGCGGATGTCAGGGCCCCGAGGAGCGCCGCGACGGCCGCGCCCGTGAGCGCCAGACCGACCGGAGTCGAGCCGGTGCCCCGCGACGCCAGCTGCTGTACGGCGAACGTCGCGATCAACGCGCCCAGCAAGGCGGCCCAGACCGTCGACGAGACGGACTCGACCAGGCCGACCTGGAGCCCGAGGACGACCGCGAACGCCGCGCCGGAACTCACACCGAAGATGCCCGGCTCGGCCAGCGCGTTGCGGGTGTGCCCCTGCATCAACGTGCCGGCGATCCCGAGACAGAGCCCGATCAGGATCGCGACGACCGTCCGCGGGAATCGCAGGCTTCGCACGATCACGTCTGGGTCCGAGCCGGTGTTCGCGGTCAGCGCGTGCCACAACGCGCCCGGTCCGAGCCAGCGTGAGCCGAGCGCGAGGCTGGCCGCGAACGTGAGCACCAGGACGACTACCAGGGCGAGGAGTGCGGCGGCCCGGCGTACCGGTCGACTCGCAGTGGGAGTGGCGGAGCACATATGGTTAGGTTTGCCTTACTTCGCTGTGGTCGTCAGTCACCTTATCCCGTTGCTTGGAGACACCTGTGCGCCTGCCCCGCATCACCGCTCTGCTCGCTGTCGCAGCCCTCGCCCTGTCGGGCTGCGGCTCCTCGGACCCTGACGATTCCGGCGATTCCGGCGATTCCGGCGGTGCCGCGAGCGCCGGGTATCCGCGGACGATCGAGCACGCGATGGGCAAGACCGAGATCAAGACCAAGCCGAAGCGGGTGGTCGCGCTCGACACCAGCTACGTGGACGCGACGCTGATCCTGGACACCCCGGTCGTCGGGTACACCGACTACCGCACCATCAACGGGAAGTTGCCGGACTACCTCGGCGACGACCGGACGACGTACGGCTCCGAGGCCCAGTCGGTCGGCACGCTCGCCGAGCCCAACCTGGAGAAGATCGCCGCGCTGAACCCGGACCTGATCATCAGCGCGAAGGTCCGGCACGAGAAGCTGTACGACCAGCTGTCCGCGATCGCGCCGACGATCATGTCGGAGACCACCGGGGCGACCTGGAAGGACAACATCCGGCTGGAGGCGAAGGCGGTCGGCGCGGAGGACCTGGCCGAGAAGGAGATCTCGGCGTACGAGCAGGCCGCGAAGACGGTCGGCGCCGCGATCAACGCCAAGGCCGGTGACCCGACCATCTCCGTCGTCCGGTTCGTCGACGGCCCGACCCGGCTGTACCAGAACGCGAGCTACTCCGGGATCGTGCTCAAGGACGCCGGCCTGAAGCGGCCGAAATCGCAGGACGTCGCCGGCTTCGCGCTCGAGATCAGCCCGGAACGGATCAAGGACGCGGACGCCGACGCGATCTTCGTGGCGACGTACGCCGACGACAAAGGCCTGAGCAAGAAGACCGAGGCCCAGTTCAAGGCCAACCCGCTCTGGAAGCCGCTGGCCACCAAGGTCCACGACGTCCCCGACCTCACCTGGATGACCGCCGTCGGCCTCCAGGGCGCCTGGTCCATCCTCACCGACCTCGCCAAAACCTTCGACGTACCAGGCCCCGTCAAGCCCGCCTGATCAGCTGGTTATGGTGCGGGTATGACGGCTCTGGTGCGGTGGCATGTTGGTCCGTGGACCGCTCGGGGGGCGCGGGTCGGTGAGGATGCGGTGCCGGGGCGGCGGCGGACGAATGACGAGTTGAACTTCGACGTCGTCGGGCTGGCGCGGATTCTCGGGAGGCGGTTGTCGGGGCGGGACGAGCTGCAGGTGCGGCTGTGGCAGAACGAGTTGCGGCCGACGCACACGCGCCAGTGCGGCGTACACACGCTGGCGGATCCGGACAACGCCCAGCTGCTGCGCGAGACCGCACAGGAGGCCCTTGCCTGGTTGGGCGAGCGCGCACCGACCGGCTACGAGTTCGTCCTCACCGACGCCGTCGAACTGCGTCCGCGCCTCGACTTGTCCGCCGCAGTGGTCGCCGTCGACGCCGTCGTACAACTCGCTGGTTTCCCCCTCCCTGCTGCTCGTCTGGCAACAGCTCACGTACGTCGGTCCACCACAGGTGACTGGTACGCCGGGGACGCGGTGTGCAACTGGTCCGGCCCGCACACCACGCCCGACGAGGCGGTAGCCGCCGTACGCCGTGCCCGTCACGAGTTGGTAGAGCAACTACGCGCCGCGGGACATGACGACCTCGCCGACACCGCGCCCCGATGGCCGGCTGTGCCGATCGAGTCCGACTAAGCGCTGGTTTCCGGAAGTTTTTCGGCAGCAGGTGACTGTTTCTTTCCGGAAAGCGGCGCTGTCAGGTGCCGGTTGAGGAAGGTGAGCTCTGCCTCGACCACCTGTTCGTGAGCGTCGAGGAAGGGCGCGTAGTGGTTGCCGGGGACCTGGAGTACGTCGGCGTTCGGGGAGCCGGCGGCAGCCTTGAGGGTCGGGGCTGCTAGGGCGGACTGGTCGTCCTCGCAGACGACGTACAGGATCGGGCATCGCACCTTCGCCGCGTGTTTCAACGGGCGGTAGAGGGCAGCGGGGACGATCGAACGGGCTGCGATCGCCTGCTGCCAGTCCGGGTATCGGTTGCCGGGGTTGAGGGTCGCGTTGCTCAGCTGGGCGTCCGGGGTGTTGAGCAGCGCCACCGTCCCGGGCGGGCCGGCGAGATCGACCAGGCGCGGCGGACGGCCGAAGAGACTGCCGGCCACGTCGAGCAGGCTTCGGCCCATCAGCCGGAGCACGCTGCCGGGCGTCTGGTAGCGGGAGGCGTTGCGGGTCACGGTCGGGCCGTCGACGTTGGCCGACTGGGCGATCGCCGCCGAGATGCCGAGATCCTCCGCGGCGAGCTGCACGACGTACCCGCCGGGTAGCGAGAACGCCCAGATCGCCACCCGTTCGACGCCCGGGAGCGTGTTGGCGTAGGCGATCGCGGCCCGCCAGTCGGCCAGCTGATCGGACACGCGGGCAACCTGCCGCGGTTCGCCCTCGCTCTCGCCGAGGTTGCGGTGGTCGAAGGCCAGCACACCGAATCCGGCCGCGGCGAACCGCTCCGCGAACCGGTCCGTCCCGGGCTCCTTCGTGACGCCGAAGCCGCCGGTCATCACCACGCACCCGCCGTTGGTCCCCGGGTAGTGCCAGGCCGCGCACGCGACGCCGCCACTCGTGAAGCTCACCTTCTCGCGCATGCTCAAAGTGAACCACGTGGTTCGCAAAACGTCTAGGCTCGTTCTTCGCGCTCCAGCGCGCGCACCAGCGCCGCGAACCCGGCCTCGATCCCGGCCGCGTCCCCGCTCGTCCGCCACTCGATCAGGAACCCGCGCAGCGTCGCCAGGATCAGCTCCGCGACCTCGGTCTTCCGCTGCTCGTCCCACTCATCCGGACACAACGACAGCAACGTCGGCAGGTACTGCCGCGACGCCGAGCGCGCCAGGTCGGCGTACCGCCCGGCGTCGTACATCGCCAGCCCGATCGCCTGATCCAGCACCCACGACTCCGCGCCGATCAGCGTGGGCCACATCGAGTGGACCCGCTCCGCCAACGACCGGTCGCCCTGCTCGGTCGCGGCCGCAAGAGCCCGGCTGATCCGGCGTTCGCGCAGTTGCAGGACAGCCTGCGTGAGCAGGTCCTCGGGTCCGTCGAAGTGGTACAGCAACACCTTGTGCGTCGTACCGGCCGCACGCGCCGCCCGCCGGAGCGAGAAGTCGACCAGCCCGTTGACCCCGAGTTCGTCCGCCACCTTGTCCAGCAACTCGCGCCGCCGCGCCTCACCCCGCGGCGACTTCGCCGACCGCCGATACCCCGTACGTTCCTCCGTCACCCGGCCAGTATCCCGGGCGGGCGTGTCGTCAGGACGGGGTCGGTGGCGGGAAGCCCCCGAGCGCAGTGGTCTGCTCATGGAGAAGTCTCCAGCGACCGTCACGCTCGACGTACACCACGGTGTGCCACGAGTCGTGCTGAACCCGTTCGGAGGCCGACACGGCATCGATGTGCGAGCGGTAGGTGAGGACGGCAGTGCCGCCGGCCAGCCGTACGTCGATGGCCGAGAGCGGCTCGAACGACGCGAAGTCCAGCGAACCGTCGGCGAGCGCTTCGAGGAACGCGCTCCGGGTGAGCCGATCTCCCGTGGGCGGCACGGCCCAGTAGTCCGCGGCGTAAACGCGCTCCAGGTAGGCCAGATCCGCGTCGACGACCGCACGCAGCCGCTGCAACTCGATCTCCTGCAGGCTCGTCACGGTCGCCCGATCACCCGAATCCGACCGCAGGCTGACCGTGTAGCCGCTCAGCCCGCCCACCACGAGTACGGCGGCCACCACGCCGACCCCGATCGCCAGGAGCCGGCCCCATCGCGGAACCCTCGACCACATCGCTCCCCCTCGTGACCACGGTCCCCGGAAACGGGCTGGGGCGCAAGGTCGAGATCAGGTAAACGAAGCGACGAAGTAGCCGACGCCGTACGGCGCTGCTTCGTAGGTCAGGTCGCCGGACAGCGACGTACCTTCGAGGGCTCCGGCAAGCACCTGCCACGGCGCGCGTCCGGCTGCTTGCAGCTCGGCGACGAGATCGGGATCCAGGGCCTTGAGTACGTCGAGATCTCTGTGGTGCAAGGCGTTTGCGACGGTTGCGTCGAAGATCTCCGCGCGCGGATGGAGGTGTACCGGGGAGTGCTCGCTGCGGCGGGCCGAGCCGTCGCCCATCACCAGCAGACCGACACGATCGTTGCCGTCAGCAATCTCACGGCCGAGCTGTACGCACATCTCAGGCACCGTATCGGCCGGGACCGCACGATAGGTGCGCGGCAGCTGCGCGGCCTTCGTCTGCTCGAGCAGCCATCCGCCGATCGCCAGCGACAACGGGAGGACAGGCGGGCCCGAACCGAACCGCACACTGGGCGCACCGTAGGCGCCGAACGAGCCGCCGGCCGAAGCGTCAAACGTGCGCGGGTCCGTGCCGGCCCCGATCAGCAGGATGTGGTCTGCGGTGGCGAGTGATTCGACAGCTGCCAGGCACGCCGCGCGCAGGTCGTCGAGCTCGGGTGCTGCGCCGGACGCGACCTCGGGCACGAGGAGCGGCGGATGCGGGCAGACCGTAGCAGCGACGACAGGCACGACTCAGGCCTCCCGGACGTAGCGGAAGAAGAAGTAGTCGTCCTCCGCGGACAGCGCCGTCTCGAGCTTCATCCGCCGGGTGAGAGTCGATGGGGCACCGGCGATGATCCGGCTGGATCCAGGTCCCGCCAACAGCGGTGCCAGCGCGAGGCAGAGCTCGTCGACCAGATCGGCCGCGGTCAACGCACCGAGGAGATGCGGTCCGCCCTCGGACAGGACCTGCGTCATACCGCGCCCGGCGAACTCGTCCACGACCGCCTTGAGGTCGACTTCGGCCTCCCCCAGTACGAGCACCTCGGCAACCTCCGCGAGCGCTTCCCGGCGGTCCTCCGGTGAGCTCGCATGCGTGACGACGATCGGCTGTACGGCGGACTTGAACACCGGATTCACCGGACTCAGCTCGAGCCGCGACGACACGATCGCGAGCGTCGGATTCTCGGCGATCCCGGTCGCCGTACGCCATTCGCGTGCCTTCGCGGACAGCTTGAGCGGGTTGTAGCCCTCGTCGCGAATCGTCCCCGCGCCGACCAGGACGACGTCCGCCAACCGCCGGAGCATGCTGAAAACCCGGCTGTCGGAGTCGCTCGACAGCGCCTTCGACTGGCCGTCGATCTCGACCGCGCCGTCCAGGCTGCTCACGAAGTTGGCGCGTAGGTGCGGCACCGCTCGGTCGGCGACCTCGTAGGCCGTGATCAGTTCCTCGTCACTCAGCTCGTCCACGCGGCGCATCAGGCCAGGCTCCTTCGGGTTCCAGCGGGCTGCGCGGTTCCACGCAGTACGGCGATGAAGTCAAGGGCTTGCCGCGCGGCCGGTACGTCGTGCACGCGGAAGACGCGGGCGCCCAACCAGGCCGAGACACTGAGCGCCGCGAGGGTGCCGTTGCCGCGCTGCCCGGGCGGCAGGTCGAGGGTCTCGCCGATGAAATCCTTGTTCGACACCGCGACCAGGACCGGCCAACCGGTGGCGGCGAGTTCGTCGAGGCGGCGGGTCAGCTCGAGCGACTGCAGCGTGTTCTTGCCGAAGTCGTGCGTCGGGTCGATCAGGATGCCGTCCGGACGGACGCCGGCGGCGAGCGCGCGGTCCGCGAGGGCGGTGGTCGTCCGGATCACGTCCGCGACCACGTCGTCGTACGCCATCCGGTGCGGATCGGTGCGCGGCGAGAGGCCGCCGACGTGACTGCAGACCAACCCGGTGCCGGACTCGGCGGCGGCGTTCACCAGGTCGGGATCGGCACCGGCCCAGGTGTCGTTGATCAGATCGGCGCCGGCCTGCGCGACCTGCCGGGCGACACCGCTGCGGTACGTGTCCACGCTGATGACCAGGTCCGGGTGCCGGGCGCGGATCGCGGCCACGAAGTCCACGGTCCGGCGGAGCTCCTCGGTCTCGCTGACCGGTTCGCCGTACCCGGCCTTCACGCCGCCGATGTCGACCAGGTCGGCACCCTCGGCGACGGCCTTGTCGATGGCCGCGAACGCCGCGTCGGTCGCGTACGTCGCCCCGCGGTCGAAGAACGAGTCCGGCGTCCGGTTGACGATCGCCATCACCGCGAACTCGCCGGGCCCGAACGACCGGCTGCCCAGGCGCAGCACTCCGTCACTCGTGGTCACGCGACCGACTGTACGGGGCGGACCTGCGGCACTCACCAACCCCCGCGCCGACGGCACTGCCGCCCCGTCCCGAGCGGGCGCGCCGCCAGGTTCCGCGAGTTGGTGAGTGCCGCAGGTCCGGGGCAATCTATCGCGGGAGCCCCATATCCTATAGGATTCGTCCCGACAGACCGCCCACCGCAGCAGATCGGGTCCTCGATGCCACGATTCACCGAGTTCGAGACGTACGACGTCCGCTTCCCCACGTCGCTGGACCTGGACGGCTCCGACGCGATGAACACCGACCCGGACTACTCCGCGGCGTACGTGATCCTGCGGACCGACGCCGGCGACGGGCTCGAGGGGCACGGGTTCGCGTTCACGATCGGTCGCGGCAACGACATCCAGACGACCGCGATCGAGGCGCTCCGCGACCACGTCCTCGGGCTCGACCTGGACGCCACGCTGAACGACCTCGGCGGGTTCTGGAAGTCGCTCGTGCACGACTCGCAGCTGCGCTGGCTGGGCCCCGAGAAGGGCGTCATGCACATGGCGATCGGCGCGGTCGTCAACGCGGTGTGGGACCTGGCCGCCAAGCGTGCCGGCGTACCGCTGTGGAAGCTGCTGTCCGACCTGACCCCCGAGCAGATCGTCGACCTGGTCGACTTCCGGTACCTGACCGACGCGCTGACGCGGGACGAGGCGCTCGACATCCTGCGCAAGGCCGAGGCCGGTCGCGCCGAGCGGGAGGCGGTCCTGCGGGAGCGCGGCTACCCGGCGTACACGACGACCCCCGGCTGGCTCGGGTACGACGACGCGAAGCTGGTCCGGCTCTGCCACGAGGCGATCGCCGAGGGGTTCACGCAGATCAAGCTCAAGGTCGGCGCGAACCTGGACGACGACATCCGCCGGATGCGGCTGGCCCGCGAGGCGGTCGGCCCGGACATCCGGATCGCGGTCGACGCGAACCAGCGCTGGGACGTCGCCGAGGCGATCACCTGGATCGAGGCCCTGAAGCCGTACGACGTCTGGTGGGTGGAGGAACCGACCAGCCCGGACGACATCCTCGGGCACGCCGCGATCGCGAAGGCGATCGCGCCGATCAAGGTCGCGACCGGTGAGCACGTGCAGAACCGGATCGTGTTCAAGCAGCTGCTCCAGGCCGAGGCGCTGTCGGTCCTGCAGCTCGACTCGGCGCGGGTCGCGGGCGTCAACGAGAACATCGCGATCCTGCTGCTGGCGGCGAAATTCGGCGTACCGGTGTGCCCGCACGCGGGTGGGGTAGGACTGTGTGAGCTGGTCCAGCACCTGTCGATGTTCGACTACGTCGCGGTGAGCGGTTCGCTGGACGACCGGGTGATCGAGTTCGTGGACCACCTGCACGAGCACTTCCTGGACGCGGTGGTGATCCGGGACGGGCACTACGTGGCACCGGTACGGCCCGGGTTCGGCGCCGAGATGGACGCGGAGACGCTGACCGACTTCCGGTTCCCGGGTGGCAAGATCTGGACAGACCTGGCAGAGGAGAAGAAGTGACGGATTTCGCCGGCCTGCGGGCCGTGGTGACCGGTGGTGCTTCGGGGATCGGCCTCGCGGCGGCGCAGCTGCTCGCGGCGCGCGGCGCCCAGGTGGTCGTGTTCGACCTGAAGCCTGAGGTCGACGCGCCGCTGACCGCGATCGCCGCGGACGTCAGCGACGACGGCTCGGTGCGGGACGCGGTCGCCGCGGCCGCGCTGCAGCTCGGTGGGATCGACGTCGTGGTGAACAACGCCGGCATCGGCGCGCAGGGCAACGTGACCGCGAACGACGACGCCGAATGGCACCGCGTGCTGGACGTGAACGTGGTCGGGATCGCGCGCGTGACCCGGGCCGCGCTGCCGCACCTGCGGAAGTCGGAGGCGGCCGCGATCGTCAACACCTGCTCGATCGCCGCGACCGCCGGCCTGCCGAACCGGGCGCTGTACTCGGCCAGCAAGGGCGCCGTCCTGGCGCTGACGATGGCGATGGCCGCGGACCACGTACGCGAAGGGATCCGGGTGAACTGCGTGAACCCGGGTACGGCGGACACGCCGTGGGTCGGACGTCTGCTCGACGTCGCGGCGGACCCGGCCGCGGAGCGTGCGGCCCTCGAGGCGCGCCAGCCGATGGGCCGCCTGGTGTCGGCCGACGAGGTCGCCCAGGCGATCGCATACCTGGCCAGCCCGCTGTCCGGATCCACCACGGGTACGGCGCTGGCCGTCGACGGCGGGATGCAGAACCTGCGGATTCCGGCGACCCGCTGATGAGGATCTTTCCGGAGGGTCAGCGCGTCGGGCTCGGCAGTGCGCCGCTGGGCAACCTGCTCGGTGAGGTGCACGAGGCCGACGCCGCCGCGGCCGTGAACGCCGCGTGGGACGACGGGTGGCGGTACTTCGACACCGCCCCGCACTACGGACTCGGGCTGGCCGAGGAACGACTCGGCAGGGCACTGCGGGACAAGCCGCGGGACTCCTACGTCCTGTCGAGCAAGGTCGGCCGGATCATCTACGAGGCCTCTGACGCCGCGACCGACGACGAGGGCTTCGAGGTCAGTACGACGCGCCGGCGGCGGTGGGACTTCTCGCGGGACGGCGTACTGCGGAGCATCGAGGACTCGCTGCGGCGGATCGGGACCGATCGGCTGGACGTCGTGTTCGTGCACGACCCGGACGATCACTTCGAGGAGGCGGTCGCGACCGCGTTCCCGACGCTGATCGAGCTGCGCGAGCAGGGCGTGATCGGCGCGATCGGGTCCGGGATGAACCAGTCGGCGATGCTGACCCGGTTCGTGCGGGAGGTCGACATCGACGTGATCATGCTGGCCGGCCGGTACACGTTGATCGATCCGGACGGTCTGGACGACGTACTGCCGGCCTGCCTGGAGAACGACGTGCAGGTCGTTGCCGTGGGCATCTTCAACTCCGGGCTGATGTCGCAGCCGCGGCCCGCGGCCGGGACCACGTTCAACTACGAGCCGGCTGCGCAGACGCTGATCGACAAGGCCAACAAGCTCGCGGACGTGTGCGAGTCGCACGGCACCACGCTTCCGGCGGCGGCCATCGCGTTTCCGTTGGCACACCCGGCGGTCGCTGGGATCGCCGTTGGCTGCCGCACGGCGGAAGAGGTCCACACCAACGCGACGCTCGCTCGCACCGAGATCCCGACAGCCCTCTGGTCGGACCTCAAGTCGGCCGGCCTCCTGCGCGAGGACGCGCCTACTCCGTAGGCGCAGAGCAAGCGAGGGGACGGCGGGCGGTCCGCGTCCTCCTCTCCCCGCACGGCGAGCGGTCCGTGTCCTCTCCTCCCCGCTTGGGGCGGGACTATTCCGTGGGTGATGTGCGGGAGGCAAGGTGTAGGGCGAGGCGCTCGTCCGGGTTGGTGAGGTCGACGCCCAACAGGTGCTGGATCTTGCTGATGCGGGCAGCGGCGGTGTTGCGGTGGATGCCTAGTACTGCGGCTGTTTCGGCCAGGGACGACTCGGTATCCAGGTAGACGGCCAGCGTGGTGACCAAGTCACCAGGCTGGTCCTTGATCGGAGCCAGCAGTGCCTGCGCAGCCGGCTGGAACGTGTCTGTCCGGGTCCAGGCCAGGAGAAGTTGCGCCAGGCCCAGACGGTCAACGTGGAGGAATCGCCCCGTTTCGGCGCGTCCGCGCGCCAGACCGGCCGCATCGCCCGCCTCGGCCAGCGTCGTGGCGATTCCACTCGGCCCCGGTTGCACTCGCCCGACTCCGACGTACGCGTCCACTGTCTGCACCAGTCGGCGGTGCACGCGGCGGATCACGGCGGCCTGCTGCTGCACCTCGGTCGCGGTCGGTTCGCGGACGGCGGTGACCCACGCGGACCAGCCGTCGCCCTGCTCCACCACCACCGCCCGCAAGCCCTCGGCGTCGAACGCCTCCACGACATCGGTACGTCGACCAGCAACGTCCACTTGTCCCTCGGCGCCGATCCGGATGCCCGTATGCCAGCCGTCGAGTTGCCATCCGAGATCCACTGCGCGCCGGCGCGTCGCCTCGGACGGTTCGCCGTGCAGGAGTTCGCCGAGCAACGACGTACGTTGACGGGCGTCCCGCTCGAGCTCCAGCCGGCGCAACGCCAATCGCTCCCCCACCGCCGGTGCCACCACGCTGAGCACATCAGGTACGGCGGCAACCTCAGCCGGCACCACTCGAGGCAGCCGCGCCACCAGCCAGCACACTGGCCCGACACCGACCACAGCAACCGCGATCAGCACCGCACCACTTGGCAGATCAACCCGGTACGGCGCCGCCCACGCCACTGGTACGCGCGGCAACGCACCCACCAACGCCGTACGCTCATCAGCCTCCAACGGCTCACCGGCCAACGTGCCGCCGTCAGTACCGGCCAACGTGACAGGGCGTTCCAGGACGTCGGACGTTGTCCGCAGTACCGAGGTGAGGTCATCACTCGCGCGCCGCAACGCTGCGACGGCCCGCAGTACCAGCTCCGACCGCACCACCTCTGGCTCGGCTGTCACGCGTCGCAGGTACTCATGTGCTGCCAGCGGGTCCGAGCATCCCAGCACCGGCAGCTGCAACCGCTCTGCGAGCAACTGAGCGCCACGGCCCAACGGCTCCACACCAGCGAGCAGCAACGCGCCTGCTCCGGCAGCCGATGCCCTACTGATCAGAGCGTCGATCCGCCAGTCGGTGTGGTCATCCGCCAGCAGTACGACGAGCAACTGCCCGTCGAGCGACTCCGGGTGGGATGACACCTCCAACGACACCCGTGATCCCGTGAGCCGAGGACCATCGTCGACCGCGGCGCTGAGCACCACCACGTCGCTCCAGCCGGGTGAGCTGAGCATGGCCGCCAACGATGGCGCCAGGTCCCTCATGACGCTTCCAGCAGCTGCGGGGCGCAGGCCAGGCCGAAAGCTTGTGGGCCGACATGGGTAATGCGGTCGGCGCGACGCCACCAGGCGGGACCGGGGAGGGCGAGGACCAGGATCTCGTCGCCGCTGCGGATGGCGTCCACGGCGATAGGCTGGAGGGTACGGCGGTCCAGGACGCAGAGCAGGTCCGGTGTGGTGGCCACGGGCGTGCCGTCGACCAGTGCGAGCAGGTACTCGTTCTCGGTCTCGATCCGGATGACTGCGCGGCTGCCGGCGTCGACAACGCAGACACTGCCGCGACCGAACGCTGCGCCGCCGTCTCCGATGAGGTGGCGGGCGACCTCCTCGACGCGACCGGTACCCAGCAATCGTCCGCCCAGGTCCTCGGCGACAACAGCCGGTGTGGCGCCGGGCTCGAGGGCGGCGTGGGCTCGGCCGAGGGCCAGCGCCCGGGTCAGGCTGCCCTGCACTGCGTCCGCCGCCGCAGCCTCCACCGGAGTAGGCGCGAGTGCCAGCACCGCCCACCCGCCGGTGTGCGCGACGAAGCTGCGCACTGCTCGTTCGAGACCCGCTGCGTCGACGTTGTCCACGACGATCACCTGACCGCTCGGTTCGCTCAGCGCACAAGGCGTCAGCGAGCGGCCGGCTACAGCCCACGAGAACTGGTCGAGCCGCGGCAGGGCCCGTCCCATCAGGTCCGCGTCGACTACCGGGAGGCCCAGATCGAGCGCGGCGATCAACGGTGTCAGCCCGTTGAGCCCGTCGGCCTCAAGCGACATCAGCCCGGTGACCTCGGTACCCGTCCAGCGGCTGACCGCCCGTACCGCCGCGTCGAACTCACCACCACCCGGGAGCTTCTCCATCAGCACACTGGTCGCTCCGACCACGCCGATCGGACTCACCGACACACCAGCCACGTCTGCGGCGTCCCGCAGTACCAACTCCCCCGCACCGAGCCGGCGACGCAGCATCCGGCCGAAAGCACCCGTGTCCCCGCCACCACCGGAGCCCAGCAGCGTAACCCCGACAACCAGCGCCCCCAGGTCCTGCTCCCGGATGACCGTACCCATAGGGGGATCCTGCCACCGCGGACCTGCAGCACTCAGTAAACGCGCCAAATCGGCAAGGTCGACCGCGTGTTGAGCGTGGCGGTCGCGCGAGAAGGGCGGTTGGTGAGTGCTGGGCGTCCGGGTGGAACCTCAGCCCGCCGTGGAGGGGTCAGCGCGGCGGGCCGAGGGCCTATTGGACGAGCGCCTCGGTACGGCGCTCGACGGGGGTGAACTCGACGTTCAATCCGAAGCAGGACGGGCCGAAGACGGCAAGCGCCTCGGGTGTTCGCATCAGGTCGGGTGTGGAGATGCCCACCACGGTCACGCGCTGGCCGTAGCGCAGGCCTTCCGTGGTGATCGGCTCCGCGGTGTCCGCCTCCAGTACGCAGATCAGGTCCGGCACGGTGCACACCACCTCTCCGTCGACCTCCGCGACCAGGTTCTCGTTCTGGAAGCGCAGCTCGAGCTGTGACGTCCCGTCGTACCCGGTGAAGCGTGCCCGTCCACGCGCGAAGCCCTCGAGGGTACGGCGTTCCACGTCGACGACCTTCCCGCGGAACAGCACCCGCAGGTGGTTGTAGAGCGTCGGAGCCAGCGCCGCCCGCACAGCCTCGATCGGGTCCTCGTGCGCCGCCCGCGCCTCCCGGACAGCGCGCCCGATCGACAAACCGAGTGAGAGCGTCCGCGGTACGGCGGTCCGCTTCACCTCCGCGCCCGTCATCGAGTACTCCGCGATGTGCGCAACCCCGCCGAGCCGGATGGTGATCCCCCGCGCCAGCCACTCCATCTGCTTGTTGTCCGCGCCGGTGTCGATCACCACGGTCTCATCGTGTTCCCCGGCGATCGCCATCGGCGACCCGGGGACGCCGTACACCGAGAACGTCTCCATCTGCAGTTCGGGGAACGCCCGCCCCATCCCGTCCGCGTCGACGACCGGCAGCCCGGTCCGCGCGGCGACGAGCAGCGGGATCATCGAGTTGATGCCGCCGCACTCGATCGGCATCGTCGCGTCGGCGCGCCGGCCGAGGTGCTTCTCGAGGGCGCGCAGGGCGCCGACCGGTTCGCTGCCGCGCGGGATCTTCTCCACGATCACGGTCGGCGCGCCCATCTGCGCGGTCGGGATGACGAACGCGTCGTCGTCCAGCTCGTCCGGATCGAGCACCGTGATCGGGCCGTGCTCACGGATCGCCTGCTCGACGAGCAACCGCCCGATCAGCGGATCACCGCCACCACCTGTCCCGAGGATCGCCGCCCCGCGAGCGAGATCCTTGAGGTGCTCGATCCCGAGTTGCCAGCTCATGCCAGTGCCCGGATCGGGTCGAGGTCGTAGCCGAAGTACCGGGGGCCGACCAGCTCGATGCCTTCCGGAGAGTGCCAGCGTTCGTCGGCCGGTGCGGCGAGCACGCTGACCCGGTGGCCGTAGCGCAGCGCCTCGGTGGTGATCGGCTCGCCCGACTCGGTGTCGAGCACGATGATCAGGTCCGGCGTGGTCGCCACCGCCGCCCCGTCGAGCTCAGCGACCAGGTGCTCGTTCTGGAACCGCAGCACCAGCAGCCGGCCGTGTGAGGCATCCAGTCCATCGACCGCCGCGTCACCGCGCGCGAAGCCGGTTGCCGTACGGCGTTGCACGTCGACGACCTTGCCCACGTGCAGCAGTCGACCGCCCAACTCGTCCACGACGGCCGCGACCGGATCGGTGTGCGAACGCTGGGCCTGCTCGATGGCGCGGCCGATCGTGACGCACTTGCTGAGGGTCCCGGCGACGAACGAGCCGCGGGCCTCCGCGCCGGTCATCGCGTACAGCGAGACGATCGCCGAGCACCCCATGTCGATGGTCGCCGAGCGCGCCAGCCGTTCGGCCCATTCGTTGGTGACCGTGTCGAAGACGCCGCGGTTGCCCTTCTCGTCGACGATCGACATCGGCGTCGCCTCGATGCCGGCGAGCGTCGGCAGCACCATCTGGAGTTCGGGGAACGCGCGGCCCATGCCGTCGCCGTCCACCAGCGGCAGTCCGAGTTGCGCGGCGGCGATCACCGGGACGGTCGAGTTGACCCCGCCGGCCTCGATACAGGCCAAGTGGCTCGGCGTCTTCCCGACATACTTCGCGAGCGTCTGCACCGCGACCGAGATCTGGTCGGCGGACGGCAACTTCTCCACCATCACGGTCGGCGCGCCCATCATCGCCACCGGGAGTACGGACGCGTCGTCCGGAAGGTCGCCGACGGCAACGATCTCGACCGGCCCGTGCTCGCGCAACGCCTGCTCGGCCAGCAGCCGCCCGATGTGCGGATCCCCGCCACCCCCGGTGCCCAGCACGGCGGCACCGCGGGCGAGGGCACCCAGATCTTCAGCACGCAGCTTCATCGCAACCACTCCACCCCGGACGTCAGGCCCATCACAATTGCCGACTCCGCCGCCCGTCCCGCGTGGCCGGTCGCTCGCGCCGCATTTGTGATGGCGTGGCGGTCCGCGCTCACGACGCAGCCCCCAGCCGGAGGTCGCCGACTGCCTTGCAGCGGATCCGAGTCGCGTTGCCGGGGAGGTACGGGATCGGGACCTCGTCGAAGTCCACGATCCGCACGGCCGCCGGATCGGCGCCGGCGGCGATCGCGCGGTCGACGGCCTCCTGCCGCGCCTCGTCCACCACCGCGTCCCGGCGGCCCGGGTCGATCGCGTACACCCGGTCGACCTCGCCGCCGACCTGCGCGATCGCGGCACCGATCGCGTTCGCGACCGCGAAGTGGTCCGGGCGATGGACGGCGAGACTGCCGGGGAGATCGTCCGGAAGCAGGATCGACCCGCCGCCGACCGCCACCACCGGCAGCGGGTCCGGCGACGTACGCATCCGCTCCACGGCGTCGGCGATGTCCGCCGCGACCCTGGCGAGTGCGGCCTTCACCAGTGTCGGATCGAGACCGGCGACTGCGGCCGGGTCCCCGACCTCGGCCCGTCCCGCGGCGACCGCGATGTCCGTCGCGGTGAGCGTTTTACCGCCGAAGACCAGTGCCTCCGAGGTCAGCCGGTAGCCGACCGAGCGCGGGCCGACGCTCACCTGGTCGTTGCCCTCGGCCACCAGACTGCCACCGCCGATCCCGATGCTGAGTACGTCGGGCATCCGGAAGTTGGTCCGCACCCCGGCGACGTCGACCTCGGTCGTCGCCTCCCGCGGGAAGCCGTGGGTGAGTACGCCGACATCGCTCGTCGTACCGCCGACGTCGACGACCGCGCACGTGTCGAGGCCGGACAGCAGCGCCGCGCCGCGCATCGAGTTGGTCGGGCCGGACGCGAACGTGGCGACCGGGTACCGGCGGGCGAAGTCGACGTCCATCAGGGTGCCGTCGTTCTGGCTCAGGTACAGCGGTGCGGAGATCCCGTGACCGGCGACCGCGCCGGACAGTCCGTCGACGATGCTCGCCGCCAGCTCACGGAGCGCGGCGTTGATGATGGTCGCGTTCTCCCGCTCCAGCAGGCCGATCCGGCCGATCTCGTGCGACATCGAGATCGCCACGTCGTCGCCGAGCTCGGCCCGGAGGATCTCGGCCGCGCGCAGCTCGAACTCGTTGCTCACCGGCGAGAACACCGACGAGATCGCCACCGACCGGACGCCGTGCGCCACCATGTCCGCGGCGTGCCGACGCAGCTCGTCCGGGTCCAGTTCGGCGATGTGCCGGCCGTCGAACTCGTGACCGCCGTGCGCCAGGTAGCTGCGGCCGCTGATCGCCTCGACCAGCCGCTCGGGCCAGTCGACGAGCGGCGGCAGGGACGCGGTGGCGGGCAGTCCGAGCCGCAGCGCCGCGGTCGGTGCCAGCCGCCGCGCCTCGACGAGCGCGTTGATGAAGTGCGTGGTGCCGATCATCACGGCCTGCACCTGCGCCGGGTCGAAGGATCGCTCCGCCTGCAGCCGGTCCAGGGTGTCGATGATGCCGGCCGTCACGTCCGCGCTGGTCGCCGACTTGTTCGCCGCCAGCACCCGAACATCGCCGCCGGTGCCGTCCAGCAGCACGGCGTCGGTGTTCGTGCCACCGACATCGATGCCGATACGCATTCCAGATCCTCCCGTTGGTGACACTCAGTTGGTCGCGGGTACGGCGGTGGCCGGGGCCGGCTCGCTGTCCATCGTGCGGCTCGTTCCGAGACCGCGGATCAGTCCGAGCTTGCCTGCCACGACGTACGCGAGGAAGCCGACGACGAGCGAGTTGATGCTCGGCAGGCCCCACGCGACGTACTTGCCGATCAGCGCGGCGCCGATCCAGATCACGATCGTGGCCGGTACCCAGGTCGGCGCGGTCGCGGGCAGCGTGCCGGTCGCGCGGGAAGCCTCGAGGTCGGGGCGCCAGCGCTTCACCACGAAGTACTCCGCGACCATGATCCCGGCGATCGGCGGGAACGCGACGCCGAGCACGATCAGGAAGTCGGTGAACTTGTCCAGGATCCCGCCCGCGGCGAGCACACTGCCGAGGACACCGACCACGAGCGTGACGGCGGCCCGGTTGACGTGCCGGCCGAAGACGGTGCCGATGAAGTTCACCACGCCGAGGCCGGAGCTGTAGAGGTTCCAGTCGTTGATCTTGATCGTGCCCAGGATGATCACCAGCGTGCCGACCCAGCCGACCGACGAGGTGACGATGGTGACCACGTCCGCCGAGCCGATCGCGTGCGCCAGCAGTACGCCGACCAGACCGATCACGTACTCGCCGAGGGTGATGCCGAGCACGGTCTGCTTCACCACGTCGCCGACCGTCCGGTTGAAGCGGGTCATGTCCGGGGTGATCACCGCGCCGACGATGAATCCACCGGCGACCAGCGTCGTACCCTCCAGCAGACTCAGGTGCGGACCGGCCGGTGCGGCGTTGACCAGCGAGCCGAAGCTGTGGTCGGACAGCTCGCTGATGATCGACCAGCCGACCAGGAGCAGGAAGGCCGGGACGGTCACGTAGGCGACCCAGGCCATCGAGTGGAAGCCGCGCAGGACGACGAGCGTGACGGCGAGACCGAAGACGAGCGACCAGCCCCAGGTCGGCAGGACGCCGACCAGCTGGCTCAGCCCGGCCGCGGACACCGCCGACTGGATCCCGAACCAGCCGATCAGGCTGATCCCGATCGCCAGCCCGATCAGCGACGAGCCGGCCTGGCCGAACCCGGTCCAGCGCGCGATCACCGAGGTCTGCAGGCCCTCGCGGGCGCCGATCACGCCGATCAGGATCGCCACCAGTTCGAGGACCACCGCGCCCAGCGTGAGCGCCCAGAACGCGGACCAGAAACTCATCCCGAACCCGAGCGTCGCGCCGAGCAGGAACTGACTGAGCGCCGAGATCTGCCCGAAGCGCTGGGTCGCGACCGACCACCACGAGTACCGTGCGTGGTCAGGGACCCTGGCGAGCGCGTAGTCGTCCGCACCAACAGATGTACCGGCCATGGAAACCTCCAGCCCTGGGATTTCACTGACCGTACGTCGGTTGCAGACGCCCCTCACCGTGGAATCTGCACACCCGGTGGGTCCTGACTGTGCAACCGGCCCACCTCGCCGCCCTTGTCGCGATGGCTGGTCGCGTGCTGCGGTTGCTCGGCGCACCCACAGTAGTTGGTCGTTCAGGCAGGCTGCCAGACGACCTGCAACCCGTCGCGTCTGGCGATCTGCTCGACCCGGTGCGCCACCCGGGCACTCTGCTGCTCGAGCTCGGCCGCGTCTTCCGCCTCGAGCCGCAGCACCAACTCCTGAGGCGCGGCACGCACCGACCAGGTCGCCGTACCGAGGTCGACGACCAACTCGTCGGCGGACGTGGACAGCACCGTCAACCCACCCGGGCCGTGCGACATGTGGCTCGTCAGCTGAGCGAGATACCGATCCGCACGCGCCGTACCGAGCCGTGCTTCGAGAGCCGCCACGGCACCCTCCTTTTTCGAGACACTGTGTCTCGATCATAGGCAGACTGTCCCGCTAGAATCCAGCCATGCCGAAGTTGTGGAACGACAGCATCGCCACCCACCGCCAGGCGGTCCGGGAAGCGATCCTCGACGCCACCGCCGCGCTCGTCGCCGAACGCGGACTGACCGGCATCACCATGGCCGAGGTCGCGCACCGCGCCGGTGTCGGGCGGGCGACGCTCTACAAGTACTTTGCCGACGTCGACTCGGTCCTCACCGCCTGGCACCAGCGTCAGGTCGCCGGGCACCTGCAACAGCTCTCCGAGATCTGGGAGCGGACCCATCGCATCGACGACGTGCTGGAGGCGTACGCGTTCATCTGCCACGAGCACCCGCCGGCCGAGGCCGCCTCGTCAGTGCATCGGTCGGAGCACGTCGGTCACGCCCGCGAGCATCTGGTGGAGTTCATCGCGGAGCGGCTGGGTGCGGTGCGCGACGACGTACCGCCGAAGGAGTTGGCGACGTACTGCGTGCACGCTCTCCAAGCAGCAGGCGCCGTACCGTCGAAAGCGGCGGTACGGCGCCTGGTGCAGGTCACGCTGGACGGGCTACGAAGCCAACCGGGTGGGTGAGAGGTCGAGGCGGCGGAGCAGCTGGGCGTTGAGAGCTACGACGATCGTGGAGACCGACATCAGGAGGGCGCCGGCGGCGGGCGAGACGACCACTCCGGCGAAGGCGAGGACTCCGGCGGCCAGCGGGACCGTGATCACGTTGTAGCCGGTGGCCCACACGAGGTTCTGCCACATCTTGCGGTAGCTCGCCTTGGACAGCTCGATGACCGAGAGGACAGCGCGCGGGTCGTCGGCGGCGAGGACGACGCCGGCGGACTCGATCGCGACGTCGGTGCCGGCGCCGATCGCGATCCCGACCTCGGCCCGAGCCAGCGCCGGCGCGTCGTTCACCCCGTCACCGACCATCGCGACCTTCAGCCCACGGGACTGCAACTCCGCGACCTTGGCGTCCTTGTCCTGCGGCAGCACCTCGGCGAAGACCTCGTCGATGCCCAGTTCCTTCGCCACCGCCTCGGCGACCTGGTGCGCGTCACCCGTGATCATCGCGACCTTCACCCCACGCTTGTGCAGCGCGGCGACCGCCTGCCGGGACTCTTCGCGGACCGCGTCCTCGAGCGCGATCGCACCCAGCACCTGCCCGTCCCGAACCACATGCAGCACCGCGGCCCCGCGAGCCTTCCAGTCGGCGACCTCCGCGTCGAGCGCGTCCGGCTCGGCCAGGCCGTTCTCCCGCAGGTACGCCGGTCCGCCGACCGCAACCTCCGAACCGTTCACGACCGCCTGCACGCCGCGACCGGTGAGCGACCGGAAGTCCGTAGCCGCCACCCGCCCGCCACCGACCGGAACCCGGTCGGCATGCGCACGAACGATTGCCTTCGCCAACGGATGCTCGCTGTCGGCCTCGACAGCAGCGGCCAGCTCCAGCAACTCGTCCTCCGACACCGCGTCGGCAGTGGCGACCCCGGTGACAGCCGGCTCGCCCTTCGTCAACGTGCCGGTCTTGTCGAACAGGACCGCGTCGATCGTCCGCATCCGCTCCAGCGCGAGCCGGTTCTTCACGAGTACGCCGGCCCTCGCCGCACGCTCCGTGGAGATCGCGATCACCAGCGGGATGGCCAGCCCGAGGGCATGGGGGCAGGCGATCACCAGGACGGTCACGGTTCGCGTCACGGCCTCGTCGAGCTTGCCGAGGAGCGCCCAGACCACGAACGTGATCAGACCGGCGATCGACGCGAAGTAGAAGAGGAACGCGGCGGCGCGATCCGCGAGCGCCTGCGCACGGGACGACGAGGCCTGTGCCTCAGCCACCAACCGCTGGATGCCGGCCAGTGCCGTGTCGTCGCCGACGGCGGTGATCTCGACCCGCAGAGCGTTGTCCGTGGCAACAGTTCCCGCGACCACGGCGTCACCGACCGCCCGGGACACCGGCCGCGATTCGCCGGTGATCATCGACTCGTCGACCTCGGCCTGCCCCTCGACCACGGTGCCGTCCGCCGGCACCCTTCCACCGGAACGCACCAGGACGACATCACCGGCCTGCAACTCGTGCAACGACACCTGGACGACCCCGTCGTCGGTGACCTTCTCGGCCGAGTCCGGAAGCAGCGCGGCCAACGCGTCGAGCGCACCGGATGCCGCGCCGAGCGCCCGCATCTCCAGCCAGTGCCCGAGCAGCATGATCACGATCAGCAGCGCGAGCTCCCACCAGAAGTCCAGGTCGAACCCGCCGATCCGCAGCGTGGTCACCCACGACGCGACGAACGCGACGGTGATCGCCATCGAGATCAGCAGCATCATCCCCGGGCGACGCGATTTCAGCTCGCTCCAGCCACCGGTCAGGAACGGCTGACCGCCGTACACGAAGATCACCGTGCCGAGCACCGGCGCGATCAACCCCGCTCCGGCGAAGTCCGGCCGCATGTACCCCAGCAGGTCCGCGAACATCTCGCTGAAGAACACCACCGGCACCGCCAGCCCCAGGCTAATCCAGAACCGGTCCTTGAACTGCGCCGCATGATCCCCGTGCCCACCGTGCCCGCTGTGCGCGTCGTGCCCACTGTGCCCGTCATGCCCGCTGTGCGCGTCGTGCCCGCCGTGGTTCATGTGGTCCTCGTGACCACCGCGCTCGTGCCGCTCATGCTCGTCCATGCGTCAGAAGATACCCCTAGGGGGTATCAGAAATCAAGGCACGGAAAAGCCCCGCCACCTGAAGGTGACGGGGCTTACCTCCGAACCGGCTACAGCGGATCGATGTCGGTCAGCGTCTCCGGTGTCAGTTCCACCCACCGGGTGATGCCGATGTCGCGGAGGAACGGCACGTCGTGACTGGCGATCACGAGCGCTCCGTTGTACGACGCCAACGCGTCCTTCAGCTGCGCCACACTGGCGAGGTCGAGGTTGTTCGTCGGCTCGTCCAGCATCAGCAACTGCGGCGGCGGTTCCGCGAGCAGCAGCGCCGCCAACGTCGCCCGGAAGCGTTCGCCGCCGGACAGCGTGCTGACCAGCTGATCCGCCGCCCGCCCACGGAACAGGAACCGGGCCAGCCGCGCCCGCCGCTCCTGGTTCTCCGTACTCGGAGCCAGCAACGCCAGGTTGTCCACGATCGACAGGTCGTCCCGCAGCAGGTCGAGCCGCTGCGGCAGGTACCGGAACGGGACGGCCGGCAACTTCCCCGCCACGATCGACTGCAGCAGCGTGGTCTTCCCGGCGCCGTTCGACCCGGTCAGCGCGATCCGCTCCGGACCCCGGATCTCCAGGTCGACGTGTGCCCCGGTCCGCAGTACGTGATCCTCCAGCCGCAGCACGATGCGGCCGGCGGGTACGGCGGTCTTCGGCAGGTCGACCCGGATCGTGTCGTCGTCGTGGACCTTCTCCTCCGCGTCCGCGAGCGCCTCCTGCGCCGAGTCGAGGCGCTCGGACTGCATCCCGAGATGCTTACCCGCCGACACCTGCGCGGACCGTTTCAGCCCTCCCGCGACGATCTTCGGGATCCCGCCCTGCTCGAAGGCACGCTGCCCCCGGGCCCGGCGCTGATCCATCTTCATCCGCGCCTCGACCAGATCCTTCTTCTGCTTGCGTACGTCGGCCTCGGCCGCCCGCAGCATCCGCTCCGCGGCTTCCTGCTCGACAGCGACCGCCTCCTCATAGGCCGTCAGGTTCCCGCCGTACCAGGTGACCTCGCCCTTGCGCAGGTCCCCGATCTGGTCGACGCGATCCAGCAGCTCCCGGTCGTGGCTGACGATCACCAACGCCCCCCGGAACTGATCCACGGCGTCGTACAGATGCCGCCGCGCCCGCAGGTCGAGGTTGTTGGTCGGCTCGTCGAGGAGCAGTACGTCGGGACGCCGCAGCAGCTCGGCCGCGAGCCCGAGCAGGATCGTCTCGCCGCCGGAGAGCTCGCCGACGCTGCGGTCGAGGTCGATCGCGCCCAGCCCGAGCTTGCCGAGCAGCGCCTCGGCGCGTTCGTCGACGTCCCAGTCGTCGCCGACGATCGCGAAGTTCTCCTCCGAGGCATCGCCCGACTCGATCGCGGTGATCGCCCGCCGGACGGCCTCGATCCCGAGCGCCTGGTCGACCCGCAACGAGGTGTCGAGGGTCAGGTCCTGCGGCAGGTACCCGAGCTCGCCGCTGACCCGGATCGCCCCGCGCTGCGGGGTGAGCCGGCCGGCGATCAGCCGGAGCAGCGTCGACTTGCCCGCGCCATTGCGGCCGACCAGGCCGGAACGGACCGGACCGGCGACGAACGTCAGGCCGTCGAACAGCACCTCGCCGTCAGGCCAGGCGAAGAAGAGGTCGGTACAGGACAGGGAAATGCTCATGAGTGTCGACTCCAACGAGGTCTCAGAACGAGACCGCACACCAGAACGGTGGCGATCAATCGGTTGCGGAGAAAGACCTCAGTTCGACAACTCGAACCCCTGCCGTCGGGAATGTGACTCCCCAAGCTTACGGACCCTGGTTGGGTTGATCAACCATTTTCCGAACGCTTGCGCCAGGCAACGACCACCAGGTCGACGAGCGCGACGACCGCGAACGCCCCGAAGACGATCACCCATCCCGCCGGAAGGTCGTAGACGACGGCCAGTACCGCGGCCGCCACGAACAGCACGACCCCGAAACACGCCAGCACGATGCGCAATGTCAACGCACTACGGGGTGGAGGCGGTTCGAACGCCATACCTCCGTAGTACCCAGCAACCAACGCTCCGACCCACCATCTGGTGGGTCCACCAGCCGCGTCCGGGGTTCTACACCCGCGTTCAGGGTGGATAACCCCCCATTTGCTGGGTCTGCCAGGGAAATTGCTGGGTCTGCCAGGGAAATGGAGGCGGGCTAGGAGGCCTTGCGGAGCCAGGTTTCGACGCCGGCTATGTGGGCGGTCATCCAGGCGCGGGCCGCCTCGGCGTCGCGGATCTCGATGGCGTCCAGGATCGCGGCGTGCTCGGCGAGAGTCCGCTCGACCGCGCCCGCCTGCGTGACACCACGCCAGATCCGGGCCCGCTGGGTCGCGCCGGAGATCCCGTCGAGCAGTGAGCAGACCACCTGGTTCCCGGTCGCCTCGGCGATCGCGCGATGGAACCGCAGGTCGTTCGCGACCAGTTCCTCGACCGAGGCATCCGGTCCCAGGTCACTGGTCAGCAGCCGAAGTTCGGTCACCTGTTCCGGGCTGATCCGCGTCGCGGCCAGCGCCGCCACGCCCGGCTCGAGCAACCGCCGTACCTCGAAGAACTGCAGCACCGAGTCGTCGCGGTGCAGGTCGACCATGAAGTTGAGCGCGTCGAGCAGATGCGCCGAGTCGAGGCTGGTCACGTACGTCCCGTCGCCGTGCCGCACGTCCAGCACATTGACGAGCGTGAGCGCCTTGACCGCCTCGCGCAGCGAGTTCCGCGACAACCCCAGCCGGGCGGCGAGGTCCGCCTCCTTCGGCAACCGGTCCCCCGGCCCGAGCTCCCCCGAGGTGATCATCCCCTTGATCTTGACGATCGCCTCATCCGTCAACGCCATCCCGTCAGTATGCCGCCAGCAGAGCCTAAGAACAGGTAGTAGTCCTCGCCCGACGAACCCCGCCCGCCTGACGCAGCCCACCGCCGGCCCGATTTCACCCACCACCTCCTGTTCTTAGGTACATCAACCCGCGCCGACCGCCCCAGAGCTCCGCACGCCCGAACACCGCCTAACATCCGCGTATGAGCACTCCGGGGTACTCGGGCAAGCCGCTCGCGGCCAAGCTCGGGATCAAGGCGGACCATCTGGTCCTGCTCGACAACGCCCCGGCCGGTTTCGTCGTCGAAGGACTTCCGCCCGGTACGTCGGTAGCGCGCCGGGCCGGACGTACGCCGTACGACGTCGTGCTGATGTTCTGCCCGGACCGGGCCCGGCTCACGAAACGGCTGCCGGTCCTGCTCGCCAGGACCACGACCGCCGGGATGATCTGGACCGCCTGGCCGAAGCGGTCCTCCGGGGTGCCGACCGATCTCGACGAGAACGGGATCCGCGAGCTGGCCCTGCCGCTCGGTGTCGTCGACGTCAAGGTGTGCGCGATCGACGCGACCTGGTCGGGCCTGAAGCTGGTCCGGAGGTTGTCCAGCCGATGAAGGCCAATCATGCCCAGGTGGACTGATTCGGAGCGTGACGTTGACCACACTTCTGCGCGGTCGTGATCGTCACGGGTGGCGAGTGGACAACTGCATACAGTGGGCAGCCACGCTCAGGACGCCGTACCGACCGGCCGTGACGGACCGCCGGAAAGCCACCTCTGCAAGGCGTCCCGCAGCGATGGCCGTTGCTCTCCGCGTCGGCGGGCGGTGAGAGGACGACATGTGGTCTGAAACACCTTGGTGGGCAGTGTTTCAGGGGCCGATCGGTCCGGTCGCCAGAGCCCGACCACTGGACACACTGGTCCGGTGGTCCCGAGCTGTGGAAGTGGTCCCCCTGCTATTAGCCTTTGCTTGGGACACCACCCATAACATCAGCATTGACGAACCGCGGTACCGGACCCGAAATCGGAAGAGGCGAACTGCCAAGTGGCCACCGAGCCATCAGACACCAATCCCCTAGCAGCCTTCGGTGCGAACGAATGGCTGGTCGACGAGCTGTACGAGAAGTACCAGCAGGACCCGAATTCGGTGGATCCGGCGTGGTTGGACTTCTTCAAGACGTACAAGCCAGGTGAAGCGACGCCGGTGAAGACCACCCCGGCCGACGCTCCTCGACCGGACGCGGTGTCCGACAACAAGACCCCAGAGGCTCCGAGCCGCGGTACGGCGACGTCCGCGCCGGCCTCGAGCGCACCCGCGGCCACGACCGCGGCGACCCAGCCCACCCCGGCCGCTGCGCAGGAAGCCGCACCTCAGACTCAGCCGGCAGCGAAGCAAGCACCGGCCACGTCCGGCGCCCCGACCGGAGGCACGGTGAACCAGCCGCCCAGCGCACAGCCCAAGCCCGCCCCCGCGACCAGCGCGGAGTCCGAGCGGCTGATCCTGCGCGGCGCCCCGGCGCGGACCGCGCAGAACATGGAGACCAGCCTCACGGTCCCCACCGCGACGAGCGTTCGCCAGGTGCCGGTCAAGCTGCTGATCGACAACCGGATCGTCATCAACAACCACCTCAAGCGCGCCCGCGGCGGCAAGGTGTCCTTCACCCACCTGATCGGCTGGGCGCTGGTCAAGGCGCTGAAGACGCTGCCGGACATGAACGCGTCGTACGACGAGACCGACGGCAAGCCGACCCTGGTCCACCCGGCGCACATCAACCTCGGCCTGGCCATCGACATGCAGAAGCCGGACGGCACCCGGCAGCTGCTGGTGCCGTCGATCAAGGCGACCGAGACGATGACGTTCGCCGACTTCTGGATGGCCTACGAGGACATCGTCCGCCGGGCCCGCGACAACAAGCTCGCGCTGCCGGACTTCCAGGGCACCACGATCAGCCTGACCAACCCGGGCACGATCGGCACCCAGCACTCGGTGCCGCGGCTGATGACCGGCCAGGGCTGCATCGTCGGCGTCGGCGCGATGGAGTACCCGTCGGAGTACCAGGGCGCGGCCGAGGAGACGATGGCCAAGCTCGCGGTCAGCAAGGTGATGACGCTGACCTCGACGTACGACCACCGGATCATCCAGGGCGCGCAGTCGGGTGAGTTCCTGCGCCGGATCCACCAGCTGCTGCTCGGCCAGGAGGGTTTCTACGACGAGATCTTCCAGTCGCTGCGGATCCCCTACGAGCCGATCCGCTGGGCCGCCGACCTCCCGCACAGCCACGAGGAGGACATCAGCAAGCAGGCCCGGATCCTCGAGCTGATCCACGCGTTCCGGGTGCGCGGCCACATCATGGCCGACACCGACCCGCTGGAGTACAAGCAGCGCAGCCACCCCGACCTCGACGTCGCCACCCACGGCCTGACGCTGTGGGACCTGGACCGTGAGTTCGCCACCGGCTCGTTCGGCGGCAACGACCGGCGGTTCATGAAGCTCCGCGAGATCCTCGGCATCCTGCGCGACTCGTACTGCCGGACCACCGGTATCGAGTACATGCACATCCAGGACCCCGAGCAGCGCAAGTGGATCCAGGAGCGGGTCGAGCGGCCGCACACCAAGCCGCCGCGCGAGGAGCAGCTGCGGATCCTGGCCAAGCTGAACGAGGCCGAGGCGTTCGAGACCTTCCTGCAGACCAAGTACGTCGGTCAGCGCCGCTTCTCGCTCGAGGGCGCGGAGACCACGATCCCGCTGCTCGACGAGCTCTGCGAGGAAGCCGCCGGCGCCGGCCTGGACGAGGTCGCGATCGGAATGGCGCACCGCGGCCGGCTGAACGTGCTGGCGAACATCGTCGGCAAGTCGTACGGCCAGATCTTCCGCGAGTTCGAGGGCAACATCGACCCGCGGACCGTGCAGGGGTCGGGTGACGTCAAGTACCACCTGGGCGCCGAGGGCGAGTTCGTCTCCGAGTTCGGCGACAAGATCAAGGTCTCGGTGGCGGCGAACCCGTCGCACCTGGAGACCGTCGACCCGGTGCTCGAGGGCATCGTCCGGGCCAAGCAGGACATCCTGGACCGCGGCGCGGCGTTCCCGGTGCTGCCGGTGCTGGTGCACGGTGACGCGGCCTTCGCCGGCCAGGGCGTGGTCGCGGAGACGCTGAACCTGTCCCAGCTGCGCGGCTACCGGACCGGCGGCACGATCCACGTGATCGTGAACAACCAGGTCGGCTTCACCACCTCGCCGGCCTCGTCCCGCTCGTCGATGTACTCCACCGACGTGGCCCGGATGGTGCAGGCGCCGATCTTCCACGTGAACGGCGACGACCCCGAGGCCTGCATCCGGGTCGCGGACCTGGCCTTCGAGTACCGGCAGGCGTTCAACAAGGACGTCGTCATCGACCTGGTCTGCTACCGCCGCCGCGGTCACAACGAGGGCGACGACCCGAGCTTCACCCAGCCGCTGATGTACGACCTGATCGAGCAGAAGCGCTCGGTCCGCAAGCTGTACACCGAGGCCCTGATCGGTCGTGGCGACATCACGATCGAAGAGGCCGAGCAGGCGATGCAGGACTTCCAGCAGCGGCTGGAGCGGGTGTTCGCAGAGGTCCGCGACGCGAAGAACGAGCCGGACACGCCGCCGCCGTACGTGACCGCGCCGGAGTACCCGGACAAGCCGGACGGCCCGGACGCGACCGCGATCAGCCGCGAGATGCTGAAGAAGATCGCCGACGCGTACACCACGCTGCCCGACGGCTTCACCGTGCACCCGAAGGTGCAGCCGCAGCTGCAGCGCCGGGCGCACGCGATCACCGAGGGCCCGCTCGACTGGGCCAGCGCGGAGATCACCGCCTTCGGCTCGCTGCTGCTCGACGGGCGCCCGGTCCGGCTCGCCGGTCAGGACAGCCGCCGCGGCACGTTCGTGCAGCGGTTCGCCGCCGTCATCGACCGGGTCAACGGGCAGGACCACGTCCCGCTGCAGCACCTGGACGAGGGTCAGGGGAACTTCTACGTCTACGACTCGCTGCTCAGCGAGTACGCCGCACTCGGCTTCGAGTACGGGTACTCCGTGGCGCGGCCGGAGGCACTCGTGCTGTGGGAGGCGCAGTTCGGCGACTTCGTGAACGGCGCCCAGTCGGTCATCGACGAGTACATCTCGTCCGGTGAGGCGAAGTGGGGCCAGAAGTCCGGCGTCGTACTGCTGCTGCCGCACGGCTACGAGGGCCAGGGCCCGGACCACACCTCGGCCCGGATCGAGCGGTTCCTCCAGCTCTGCGCCGAGAACGCGATGACAGTGGCGCAGCCGTCGACCCCGGCGTCGTACTTCCACCTGCTCCGCCGGCACACGCTCGGCGAGGAGCACGTCCCGATGATCGTCTTCACGCCGAAGCAGCTGCTGCGGCGCAAGGAGGCGGTGTCGCAGCCGGAGGAGCTGACCCACGGCACCTTCCGGCCGGTGCTCGGCGACGCCGAGGCCGAGGCGAACGCGGCGGGAGTCGAGCGGGTGATCCTGGCCTCCGGCCGGATCGTGTACGACCTGCTCGCGGAGCGGAAGAAGGTCGAGCCGGACAAGATCAGCACCGCGATCGTCCGGGTCGAGCAGCTCTACCCGCTGCCCGCCGACGAGATCGTCGCCGAGCTGGCGAAGTACGGCAACGCGACCGAGATCCGCTGGGTGCAGGACGAGCCGGCGAACCAGGGCCCGTGGCCGTTCATGGCGCTGAACCTGACCGAGCACCTGGGCGGCAAGCCGTTCTACCGGGTGTCCCGGCCGGCCATGTCCGCCCCGGCGGTCGGCTCGCACGGTGTGCACGGCACCGAGCAGGCGACCCTGCTGAAGCAGGCGTTCAGCTGACGTGTACTTCACCGACCGCGGGATCGAGGAACTCGAGAAGCGGCGTGGCGAGGAGGACGTCACGCTCGCTTTCGTGGCCGAACGGCTGCGCGAGTTCGTCGACCTGAACCCGGAGTTCGAGACGCCGATCGAGCGGTTCGCCACCTGGCTGGCCCGCTTGGACGACGAGGACGACTGATCCTCTAGCCCTCTAGCCTGAGTGAATGCCCTTCGCTTCCCAGCCCGTACGACGGGTTGCCGCGGCGGAGGGCATTCGCGCGTCCGGACGCTGGCCGCACACGATCCCCGCCGTCCGCCAACTGCTGACCGACGGCCTGGACCTCGAGCCCGGCGTCACGTTCCTGGTCGGCGAGAACGGCGCCGGTAAATCCACCCTGGTCGAGGCGATCGCGGTCGCCTTCGGCCTGTCCCCCGAGGGCGGCTCCACCGGCGCCCGGCTGACCACCCGGGCAACCGAGTCGTCACTCGCCGACGACCTCCAACTGACCCGCGGCGTCGGCGGCAAGCGCGCCGGGTTCTTCCTCCGCGCGGAAACGATGCACGGCTTCTACACGTACCTGGAGCAGAACCCGAGCCATGTTCGCGAGGACCCGGTCTTTCACGAGCTGAGCCACGGCGAGAGCTTCCTGACCCTGATCAACGACCGCTTCACCCGCCAAGGCTTCTACTGCCTCGACGAGCCCGAGTCCGCCCTCTCGTTCTCCAGCAGCCTGGCGGTCGTCGGCGTACTCAACCGTCTAGCCGAGTCCGGCTCCCAGGTCCTCTGCGCCACCCACTCCCCCGTGATCGCCGCCCTCCCCGGCGCGACCATCCTCGAAGTCGGCGACTGGGGCATCCGCCGCACAACCTGGGAAGACCTCCAACTCGTCCAAAACTGGAAGGCCTACCTCCAGGCACCCGAACGGTACCTGCGGCACGTGTTGTGAACCCGCGCATACACAAATGGCCCTAACCGGCTCGTTGCACCCGCTTGAGCACGGTTCTGCATGCACGCAGGCCCAGTTCAGTCCGTGTGGGGTGGTCTTGTGCGGCGGGGTGGGTCGGGGGCCAGCGTGCCGTCGGGGGCGATGTGTTCGAAGATTTGGTCTACCAGGTTCAGGACGTGGGGGTCGTCGACGGTGTAGATGTGGCGGCGGCCTTCGCGGCGGGCGGTGATGATGCCGGCGAGGCGGAGCTTGCCGAGGTGCTGGCTGGCGGTGGCGATACTGACGCCGACCCGCTCCGCCAGGGTGCCGACGTCGTACTCCCCCTGGGCGGCCAGCGACACAAGGTGCAGCCGGACCGGAGCGGAGAGCATGGCGAAGGTGCCCGCGGCGGAATCGAGCTGCGCCTTCGTCGGTTCAGGGTTGGTCATCGCGCAGTCATTGTGACCGCTCCGGCGGTCTCCGGGCAGCCCGGCGTGCCGTGGTGACCACGGTCTCATACTTTCGCAATTGCGAAAGTATCGAAACGGTGGCAGGCTGGAAGGCGTGTTCCGAGCTCTCCGCCCTGTTCTGCTGCTGCTCCTGGTGGCGATCCCCGCGGTCGCCCTCCGGGTCACCGGCACCCATCCGCCGGCGCTCGCGTCGATCCTGATCTTCGGTCTCGCCGTGGTCGCCGCATCGTTCGTGCTGGCCTGGGCGGCGGAAGCGGCGGAGATGGACATCTCCGGCGGTCTGGCGATCGCGCTGCTCGCGGTCATCGCCGTCCTGCCGGAGTACGCGGTCGACCTCTACTTCGCGCACACCGCCGGCTCGCACCCGGAGTACGTGCAGTACGCCGCCGCCAACATGACCGGATCGAACCGGCTGCTGCTCGGCCTCGGCTGGTCCAGCGTCGTCCTGATCAGCCTGTACGTCGCTTCGCGGCGGAGCGGACGCTCGGTCAAGGCGCTCGTGCTGGAGACCGGGTACCGGCGTGAGCTGGGCTTCCTCGCTGTCGCCGGCGTGGTCGCGTTCGTGATCCCGGTGACCGGCGAGATCCACCTGTTGCTGGGGATCCTGCTGCTCGCGTTCTTCGCGTTCTACCTGTACCGGGCGGCGACGTCGGAGCATGACGACGAGCCGGACCTGATCGGGCCGGCGGCGACGATCGGCGCACTGCCGAAGCTCCAGCGCCGGATCACCGTGACCGGGATGTTCCTGGTCTCGGCAGGGGTGATCCTGGCGGCCGCGGAGCCGTTCGCGGACTCGCTCGTCCAGGGCGGTCAGGCGCTGGGGATCGACCAGTTCCTGCTGGTCCAATGGTTGGCTCCGCTGGCGTCCGAGGCGCCTGAGTTCATCGTGGCGCTGCTGTTCGCGTGGCGGGGCAAGGGCGCCGCGGCACTGGGTCTGCTGATCTCGGCCAAGGTGAACCAGTGGACGCTGCTGATCGGGAGCCTGCCGATCGCCTACGGGATCGGTGGCGGCGGTGCCGCGCTGCACCTGGACGGCCGGCAGATCGAGGAGTTCCTGCTCACCGCCACGCAGACGCTGCTCGGACTTGCGATCCTCTTGAACCTGCGCTTCCCCCGGTGGGCGGCGTGGGCCTTGCTGGGCCTGTTCGCGATCCAGTTCGCCGTACCGGGTCAGACCGGGCGCTACGTGATCAGCGCGATCTACCTGGCGCTCGCGGTCGGCGCGGCGATCCACAACCGCAAGCAGCTGGTGCCGACGATCCTGGCCCCGTTCCGGCGTACCTCTGCAGAGCCCGCCGACGCGGACCGCGCCGACGAGCTCGTCAAGGTCTAGCTGGCCTGCTGCTCTTCGATGATGGGGCGGGTACGGCGTTCCTGCGGGCCGGGGCGGCCGCGGCGGCGGCCGGCGAGGAACTTCTCGCCCGCGGCGGTGCCTGTGAACTTGGTCCGGCGCGCCCACTCCCGGCATTCCTCGATCACCGGGCACGACGTCAGGCAGATGGCCTGGGCCTTGCGCTGCTCCCACGAGCTGGCCGTCTCGTCGTACGACGGCGCCTGACCGACACACGCGGCCTTCGTCATCCAGTTGTCGGCCGGGTCAACAATCACCGTCAAAGTGGGCCTCATGGGCTTCATCGCTCCTCGTCGATCGGGCGGATCGTAGGAACAGAGTGACCCCGTCGCGTTGCCCCGGTGCGACGCGAATGTTTCAGCCGTGAAACGTCACACCGGTTAAGTGTCACAGGTGTGCCGCTGGCACTACCTCCGGAGCAGCCGGATCTCCCACAGGTCGAAGTACGGGTCGTGCTTGCGGACGCCGTCCGGCTCGAACCCGTTCCGGCGGTAGAACCGCAGCGCCCGCTCGTTCCCCTCGAAGACCCACAGGAACGCCGGCTGCTTGCCCACAGCAACGTCGAACAGCCGGCCGCCGAGGCCGGTCTTCCAGTACGCCTGCCGGGTGTAGATCGCCTCCAGCTCGAACGCGACCGGCCCGTCCTCGTCGCGCCCCGGCCCGGTGCCGACGAAGCCGACCACCCGGTCCTGCGACAAAGCAGCTGGATCCGGGTTCAGCGCAATCCAGCGCGTGTCCCCCGCGCCCAGCCGGGTCGCCCAGCGCTCGGTACGACGGTCGATGTCGGACGTCCGCTCGAGCAGGAGATCGGCCGGCACCAGATCGGCGTACGCCTCCCGCCAGCACAACAGATGACGCCACGCGCCGGCCTCGGCGTCCTCAACCGTGGCCGGCCTGATCTCGGGTTGCATTCAGACAGTAAAAACGATCTTGCCGAAGACGTCGCCCGCATTCATCTTCTCGAAGCCGGTGCGGGCCTCGGTGAGGGGCAGGACCGTGTCGATGTGGGGCGAGATGCCGGCGTTCGCCATGAACTGCACCAGCTCGGCGAGCTCGGTCCGGGTGCCCATCGTCGAGCCCTGTACACGGAGCTGCAGGAAGAAGATCCGGTTCAGCTCGGCGGACTTCGGCGCCTGACCGCTGGTCGCGCCGGAGATCACCAGCGTGCCGCCCTGCTTCAGCGACTTGAGCGAGTGCGACCACGTGGCCTGCCCGACCGTCTCCATCACCGCGTCGACCCGCTCCGGCAGCCGCGCGCCCGACTCGAACGCGTCGTGCGCCCCGATTTCGACCGCCTTGGCCCGCTTGCCCTCGTCCCGGCTTGTCGCCCACACGCGGATCCCGGCGGCCCGCGCCAGCGTGATCAGCGCCGTCGCCACGCCACCACCCGCGCCCTGCACGAGGACCGTGTCACCCGGCTTCAGCCCCGACTGCGTGAACAACATCCGGTACGCCGTCAGCCACGCCGTCGGCAGGCACGCAGCCTGCTCGAAACTCATCCCGGCCGGCTTCGGTACGACGTTCCGCGCCGGTACGGCGACCTTCTGCGCCAGCGTGCCCTGGTACCGCTCGCTCAGCAGCGACCGCTTCGGGTCGAGCGTCTCGTCGCCCTTCCACGCCGGGTCCGAGACCACCGCGTGCACGACGACCTCGTTCCCGTCCGGGTCCACGCCCGCCGCGTCGCACCCGAGGATCATCGGCAGACTCTGCTCGGCCAGCCCGACCCCCTTCAACGACCACAGATCGTGATGGTTGAGCGCAGTCGCCCGTACGTCGATCGTCACCCACCCCTCGGGCACCGCCGGATCGGGCCGCTCCCCCACCTCCAGCGCGGCGATCGGGTTGTCGGCATCGAACTTCGCGGCATAAGCAGCAAGCATGCGAACCACCCTAGGCGCTGGTCCGCACCACGTCAGTTACCGACTTCACGCCCGCGGGCCGCGAGATCTGGTCAGCGGGGCGACGGTGTGGTTTGATCCGCGATTAACGGCCCTGACCGTAATTCCCCTGAGGAGGACCGATGTTCCGCGCTCTGGTGACCGCGGGCGTGACCGCCGCCCTGCTGATCGGACCAGCCGCCCCGGCTCCTGCCGCGACCACCTCGGAGGTCGCCGGCGCCTATCTCCAGATCACCGCGGACGGTGCTTCCACCAGTCCCGGGTTCGAGGGTGCGACGCACGCCTTCGCCGCGCTGGCGGCGATCTACGACGTGACCGGCGAGCCGGATCAGCGTCGTACCGTCGACGAACTGCTCGACTACATCCTGCGGCAGCGTCCGAACCACATGAACACCGATATCGCCCTGCAAATGCTGCGGAGCCCTTATCTGCAAGGCGATGCGCGACTGCAAGCCAACCTGGACAGGTACCTGACCTCGCTCTTCGACCTGTACGCAACCCGCCCGGACACGGTGTTGCGCAGCGGCGACATCCGGACCCTGAGCGGGCGCGCCGAACTCCTGGTCGGGTACGCGCGGTACCTCGAGCAGCGCTCCGGCGACCCGGCGCGCATCCAGGCGGCCGACACCGCGGCGCGCGCGATCCTGGATCGTCTGGCGGCCCTCCAGTACACCCGTCAGGAGGCCGTCCAACTGTTCCGCAACGACCGGTACGTCGGCGCCTTCCCGCACTTCGTGGCCGGTGACGACGGCAACATGGGTACCTGGGACGTCGAACACTGGGCGCCCGCGATGCTGTCGCTGGACCAGTACGCCGCGGTCCGCGCACTCGCCCTCGGGTACGGCCGGTTCCATTCCACGGCGTACAACAATGCCGCTGCCTCCGGGACCCGCCACCTGCTCGGCACCACCCAGATCGATCCCGAACTGGTCTACGCCGGTGCGCCGGCCGGATTCCCGCTGGACGGTGCGACGTACCAGATCGGCGAGGAGACCGGCGAGCACCCGTACCTGATCACCTACGGATGGTCACCCAACGCGATCGCCCAGATGGGTACGACGTTGCAGGCCGTCCGGGACAGCCTGGTCATGGTGCCGCAGTCGCCGGCCTGGCAGACGGCGTACTGGCGCGGTACTCCCCCGCGGTCCGTCCTCGCGCCCGGCCTGTTCTGGCTCGGGCTGGAGGAGAAGGTCCGGTACACGCACCGGTTCATCGAGGCCACGCAGCTCCCGGTCGCCGCGGACTTCCCCTGGCTCGACCTGGAACGGACCACGTTCCCAGGCACCGGCGACGACCCGGTCCGTCGCGACGGCTGGTACGACGGCTCCGGGCGCGGCGCGATGTCGGCGGTCTACTCACGGCTGGCGATGACCGGGTACGTGCAGTCCGGGGGCCACGACGCCGACATGCTGAACCGCGCCGCGCGCTGGTGGGAGCGCATGGTGGTCCGCAGCTAGGTCCTGTCTGGTGACAGGCAGGACCTGAGACCTCAGGGCCGGGCGACCCCGTCCGACACGGCAGCGGCGGCCACGGCCGCCGCGACCGCCGGCGCGACCCGCTCGTCGAAGGGCGACGGGATGATGTAGTCGGGGCGCAGGTCCGACTCGGTGATCAGGCCGGCCAGGGCGTCGGCGGCGGCGAGTTTCATGCCTTCGGTGATGCGGGAGGCATTCGCATCGAAGGCGCCGCGGAAGATACCGGGGAAGGCCAGCACGTTGTTGATCTGGTTCGGGAAGTCGGAGCGACCGGTGGCGACCACCGCGGCGTGCCGGTGCGCGATGTCCGGATGCACCTCGGGGTTCGGGTTCGCCAGCGCGAAGATCATCGCGTCGTCGGCCATCTGCGCGACGGCGTCCTCCGGGACGGTTCCGCCGGAGACGCCGAGGAACAGGTCCGCCCCCGCAAGCGCGTCGACCAGCCGGCCGGAGATCCCGCCGGTGTTGGTGTCCCGGGCGAGCGACAGCTTCACCGGGTTCAGGTCGGCACGGTCCTCGTGCAGCACGCCCTTGCTGTCGACCACCGCGAGGTCGCCGACCCCTGCCTGCAAAAGGATCCGGGCACACGCGACCCCGGCAGCACCGGCCCCGGAGATCACCACGCGGATGTCGGAGATCGACTTCCCGGTGACTCGCAGCGCGTTGCGGAGCGCGGCGAGTACGACGACCGCCGTACCGTGCTGGTCGTCGTGGAAGACCGGGATGTCCAGCCGCTCCTTCAGCCGGCGCTCGATCTCGAAGCAGCGCGGCGCGGAGATGTCCTCGAGGTTGATCCCACCGAACGACGGCGCCATTCGCGCGACCGTGTCGACGAACTCGTCCACGTCGGTGCAGTCCAGCGCGATCGGCACCGAGTCGACGCCGCCGAACTCCTTGAACAGCAGGGCCTTGCCCTCCATCACCGGCAGCGACGCGGCCGGACCGATGTCGCCGAGGCCGAGGACCGCGGTGCCGTCGGTGACGACCGCGACCACGTTCGACTTCCAGGTGTAGCGCCGGACCAGCGACGGGTCCTCGGCGATCGCGGTGCAGACCCGGGCGACGCCGGGGGTGTACGCCTGGGAGAGCTCGTCGGCGTTGGTGACCTTGACCGAGGACGTCACCTCGATCTTGCCGCCCAGGTGCAGCTTGAACACCGGGTCGCCGCCGAACGGATCGGGTGCGGCGCGGTCGGAGCCGGTCTCGGACGGGAGCAGTTCGGCAACCATGAATGACCCTTCATCGGGAAAAGCAAAGCGGCCCACCGCGAGGATGGGCAGGCGTCTACAGAGGAGTGGGGGCACAAGGCGGTCCGTTCGGGTGCGTCGAGCACCGCCGTTGCCACTCGGGGGTCACCCGTGCCTACGAGTAAACCACAGGCCCACTGGTCTGCTCTGTGAGGGCCACCACAGGAGCCTGCGACGGTGACGATCGAGTCTCGTCGGGAGTCGACAGCCGCCACGTACCTGCTTGCTGTGTCAGGATGCGAGGAATCCGGCCCGAGTGCTGTCCGGGGCCGGCGTTCCACAACCAGTGTCGAGGAGTACCAGCGATGAATATCGTCTCCACCCTCCGCAACAGTCGCCTCACCGTAACCGCTGCCTCGGTGGCGGTGTTCGCGCTCGCGATCTCTGCCTGCGGCAACGGCTCGGACAGCGGTGGAGGAGGCGAGGACAAAGCGAAAGCGGCCGGCATCACTCTGGTGAAGCCCGGCAAGCTGACGGTCTGCACGCACCTGTCGTACAAGCCCTTCGAGTACAAGGAGGGCACCAAGGTGGTCGGCTTCGACGTCGATCTGATCGACCTGCTCGCCAAGGATCTCGGCGTGGAGCAGGAAGTGATCAGCATCGAGTGGGCCCAGGTCACGTCGGGCGCCGCCTACCAGGCCAAGAAGTGCGACATGGGCATGGGCGCCATGACGATCAACGCGTCGCGCAAGGCCGCGATCGGGATCAGCGACCCGTACATGGACGCGACCCAGGTGCTGCTGGTGAAGAAGGGTGCGCCGTACAAGTCGCTCGATGACCTGAAGGGCAAGAAGGTCGGCGTCCAGGCCGACACCACGGGCAAGGACTACGCCGAGGCGGCGGCGAAGAAGATCGGCTTCGAGGTCGTGGTGTTCAACGATCTCGCCCTGCAGACCAACAACGTCAAGTCGGGCCGCGTCGACGCCGCCATCAACGACAACGGCGCGCTGTACAACTTCGTCCAGGGCAACCCGGACACCGAGGTGACGGCCGAGTTCAACACCGGCGAGCAGTACGGCTTCGCGGCCAAGAAGGACGACCCCAGCGGCACCAAGCTGCTGACCAGGTTCAACGAACTGCTGGCCAAGGCCAAGTCCGACGGCACCTACAACCAGATCTTCAAGAAGTGGTTCGGGGTGGAGCCGAAGAAGTGACGGTCAGCGACGCGGTAGTCGAGAAGCGCCGCGGGCTCAGCCCGCGGCAACGCGCCCAGCGCTCGCGCGGCATCCAGTACGCCGTCCTGATCGTCATCGTCGTGGTGGCGGCCTTCACGGCGAACTGGGGCCAGATCGCCAGCGTCTTCTTCAAACCGGAGTTCGTGAAGTCCGCGTTCACCAGCGGGCTGCCCGGAGCGTTCCTGAAGACCATCGAGTACACGGCCGGGGCCTTCGTCATCGGCCTGCTCGGCGGCACCCTGCTCGCGTTGATGCGGCTCAGCCGGGTCGCGCCGTACCGGTGGTTCGCGACGGCCTACATCGAGTTCTTCCGCGGACTGCCGGCGATTGTCGTGTTCGTGGCCTTCAGCCTGCTGCCCTTGGCGTTCGCCGACCTGGTGATCCCGCTCGACCCCTACGGCACAGTGTGGCTGGCCCTCGGCATCGTCGCCGCCGCCTATATGGCCGAAGTGATCCGGGCCGGCATCCAGGCGGTTCCGAAGGGGCAGATCGAGGCCGCCCGGTCACTGGGCATGCCCGCCGGCGTCGCGACCCGCAAGATCGTGCTGCCGCAGGCGTTCCGGATCGTGCTGCCGCCACTGGCCAACGACCTGATCCTGCTGGTGAAGGACTCGTCGCTGGTCTTCATCATCGGCACCTCCGCGGCGGCGTACGAGCTGACGGGTTTCGGCCGGGACCTGGCCAACACCGAGTCGAACCTGACCCCGCTCGTCACCGCCGGCTTCTGCTACCTGGTCATCACCCTGCCGCTCGGCCTGCTGGTCCGCTGGCTGGAGGCCAAGGCTGCGAGGGCACACTGATGGCACTGGTCGAGATCAAGAACCTGCACAAGTCGTTCGGCAGCAACCACGTCCTGCGCGGTATCGACTTCACCGTCGAGCAGGGCGAGGTGGTCTGTGTGATCGGGCCGTCCGGCTCGGGCAAGTCGACCCTGCTGCGGTGCGTCAACCTGCTCGAGGTACCGGAGGTAGGCGAGGTCTTCGTCCGCGGCGAGGACATCACCGACCGGGACTGCCACCTCGACGCCGCTCGGCAGCAGATCGGGATGGTGTTCCAGCAGTTCAACCTGTTCCCGCATCTCTCGGTGCTGGCCAACTGCACGGTGGCGCAGACGAGCGTCCTGAAACGCGGGAAGGCCGAGGCCGAGCAGATCGCCCGGGCCAACCTCGATCGAGTCGGCCTGAACGAGAAGGTGACCGCCTATCCCATGCAGCTGTCCGGCGGCCAGCAGCAGCGGGTGGCGATCGCCCGTGCACTGTCGATGGACCCGGCGCTGATGCTGTTCGACGAGCCGACGTCCGCGCTCGACCCGGAGCTGGTCGGCGACGTGCTCACGGTGATGCGCAAGCTCGCGCTCGACGGTATGACGATGCTCGTCGTCACCCACGAGATGGCGTTCGCGCGCGAGGTCGCGGACCGGGTGGTGTTCATGGACGCGGGCGTGATCGTCGAGCAGGGACCGCCCGCCGAGGTGATCGGCAACCCCAAGGAGGAGCGCACCCGCACCTTCCTCCGCCGCGTCCTCGACCCGACCCACGTAGAACCCACCCCCTGACGGCACCGTCACGGTGCGTGGCGGGATGGCGACCAGGGGTGGGGTTGCGGCGGGCAAGCTACGAATCGGTCTCTGTTCGGGGTTGGTCCGTGCGCTGTCCGCAGGTCGCTGTGTCAAGATGCGGACACATGGCACCGGGCCGACCGGTGCCCGGTTTTGGAGGATCAGATGTCTGTCGTGCGGAGGACGCTGGCGCTGTCCGGCGTTCTGGTTCTGGCGGCCGCCGGCTGCGGTTCGAACTCTCTCGGAGGTGGCTCGTCCACCTCACCCTCGAGCGCCCCCTCCAGCGCTCCCTCCAGTGCGCCGTCGAGCAGCGGACCCGACCTGAGCGGATCCTTGCCGCCGAAGATCAAGTCCGCCGGCAAGATCGTCGTCGGCGTGGACGCCAGCTACCCGCCGAACGAGTTCCTGCAGGGCGGCAAGACCGTCGTCGGCATGGACGTCGACCTGTTCAACGCGGTGGCCCAGAAGTTCGGCGTCACCGTGGACTGGCAGCCGGCCGGCTTCGACACCATCATCACCGGCGTCCAGGGCGGCAAGTACGACATGGGCATCTCGTCGTTCACGATCAACGACAAGCGCAAGGCGCAGGTCAACATGGTCAGCTACTTCAGCGCCGGCACGCTGTGGGCCACCGCCAAGGGCAACCCGAAGGGCGTCAACCCCGACGACGCGTGCGGTAAGACCATCGCGGTGCAGAAGGGTACGACGCAACTCGAGGACGACATGCCGAAGCGGCAGGCCAAGTGCAAGGCGGCCGGTAAGCCGGAGATCAAGCTCGTGGTCCGCGAGAAGCAGGACCAGGCGACCGCGGACCTGGCCGGCGGCAAGGCCGACGCGATGCTGGCCGACTCCCCGGTCGTGCTGTACGCGATCAAGCAGACCAGCGGCCAGCTCGAGCAGCTCGGTGAGATCTACGACGCGGCGCCGTACGGCTATGTGGTCCCGAAGGCGCAGACCGCGTTCGCGCAGGCGATCGTCGAGGCGCTGAAGTCGCTGGACAGCGAAGGCACGTACAAGTCCACGCTGGCCAAGTGGAACAACGACTCGGGTGCGATCACCAACTTCGCCGTCAATCCGTGAGCTGACATGACTACCGATACCGCAACCCGCCCGGCCGCATCGGACGCCGATCGGCCGGGCCCGATCAAGGCCGTGCCGGTCCGGCATCCGGGCCGGTGGGTCGCGATCGCGATCATCGCCGTACTGGCCGCGATGCTGGTGCACCTGCTGGTGACCAACAAGGCGTTCGACTGGGACTTCGTCTTCCAGGCGATGAACCAGAAGCCGGTGATCAACGGCTTCCTCAAGGGCACCTTGCTGGTCACCGTGCTGTCGATGGTGGTCGGTGTGGCCGGCGGCGTGATCCTCGCGGTGATGCGGCTGTCCGACAACCCGATCCTGTCCGGCGTCGCCTGGTTGTTCACCTGGTTCTTCCGGAGCATCCCGCGCTACATCCTGCTGTTCACGATGGGCACGCTGGGCATCCTGTTCCAGCAGGGCATCTCGTTCGGGGTGCCGTTCGACTGGAAGATCATCGACTGGCTGGGGCTGTCCGGCGACTGGCGGTTCTTCACCCTGGACGCGAACCAGATCTTCACCGGCCTGGTCGCCGGTGTGATCGGGCTCGGCCTGTCCGAGGCGGCGTACATGGCCGAGATCGCCCGGGCCGGCATCCTCAGTGTCGACAAGGGCCAGGCCGAGGCCGCGCAGGCGCTCGGTATGAGCAGCGGCAAGGTGATGCGCCGGGTCGTCCTGCCGCAGGCGATGCGGGTCATCGTCCCGCCGACCGGCAACGAGACGATCGCGATGCTGAAGGACACCTCGCTGCTGCTCGCGGTACCGGTCCTCGGCGAGCTGTTCTACCAGTTGCAGTCGATCGGCAGCACGTACTACAAGACGTTCCCGATCGCGGTCGCGGCGACCCTGTACTACCTGGCCGCGACGAGTGTCCTGATGGTCGGGCAGTACTTCCTCGAGCGGCACTTCGGCCGGGGCTTCGGAACACAGGCGCCGCGAGCCGCTCGTCCGGCCGGCGCGGGAGGTGCGTGATGACCGCAGCAGCAGCCGCCGAGCCTGCCCAGTCGCTGGCACAACCGCTGGTCCACGCGGTGAATGTGACCAAGTCCTTCCACCACAACGAGGTGCTGAAGGGCATCGACCTCGACGTGGACCGCGGCCAGGTGGTCTGCCTGCTCGGTCCGTCCGGCTCCGGCAAGACGACCTTCCTGCGGTGCGTCAACCAGCTCGAGACGATCGACGGCGGCCGGATCTGGGTCGACGGCGAGTTGATGGGGTACGCCGACCGCGACGGGAAGCTGTACCGGCTGAAGAACAAGGAGATCGCGGCGCAGCGGCGTGAGATCGGGATGGTGTTCCAGCGGTTCAACCTGTTCCCGCACATGACCGCGCTGCAGAACATCATCGAGGCGCCCACGCAGGTCCGGGGCGAGTCGCGGAAGAGCGCCCGGGAGCGGGCGATGAAACTGCTCGACCGGGTGGGACTCGCGGATCGCTGCAACGCCTATCCGGCGCAGTTGTCCGGCGGTCAGCAGCAACGCATCGCGATCGCGCGGGCGCTGGCGATGCAGCCGAAGCTGATGCTGTTCGACGAGCCGACCTCGGCGCTCGACCCCGAGCTGGTCGGTGAGGTGCTCGCGGTGATGCGCGAGCTCGCCCTGGACGGCATGACGATGATCGTGGTGACCCACGAGATGTCGTTCGCGCGCGAGGTCGCGGACACGGTCGTGTTCATGGACGCCGGCGTCGTGGTCGAGGCAGGCCCGCCGAAGGACGTGATCAGCAACCCGCAACACTCCCGTACCCAGGCATTCCTCTCCCGCCTCCGCTCGGAGCACGAACACCCCTGAGGCCCTTTGTCCACAGGTCCGGCCCGCCCGCCGTGCATCAGAGCGCCACAGCGGGGAAGATGTACGGCGTGGTGGGTCGATCGCCCGCCTGACACGAGGGAGGCAGCGTGAGCAGCATGGGACGACCCGCGGAGGTCCGTCTGAGCATCCCGGCGGACGGCGCGTACATCGCCGTACCGCGGTCTGTGGTCGGCAACCTGGCTGCTCGCAACGACTTCACACTGGACGCGATCGACGACCTGCGGATCGCGGTCGACGAGGCGTGCGCGCTGTTGCTGCCGCAGTCGGCCGACGGCGTGCTGGAGTGCGTCTTCGAGATCGCTCCGCCGCAGTTGACGGTGCGGACGAGCGCCGTCGTACCCAACGGCTGGCGGCCCGACACCACCTCGTTCGGCTGGACGGTGCTGACCGCGCTGGTGGAGTCGGCCGCCGCCGAAACCGTCGACGGCCGGCTGACGATCACTGTGACGGCCACCGCGACCGCCACGGAGAAGGCGTGAGTGACGAAAGCGGCCTGGAAACTCAGGAGTCCCCGGATCTGCGGACCCGGACGGCCGCGTTCTTCCGGCAGATGGCGGCAGGTCCGACAGATCCGGGGTACGCCGGGGCACGCGAGGGCCTGGTCGCGCTGCACATGCCGCTGGTGGAGCACCTGGCGCGCCGGTTCCGCAACCGGGGCGAGCCGTACGACGACCTCGTGCAGGTCGCCACGATCGGGTTGATCAAGGCGATCGACCGGTTCGACTCGGATCGTGGCGTCGAGTTCTCGACGTACGCGACCCCGACGATCCTCGGCGAGATCAAGCGGTACTTCCGGGACAAGGGCTGGGCGATCCGGGTGCCGCGGCGGCTGCAGGAGCTGCGGTTGTCGCTGACCGCGGCGACCGCGGAGCTGACGCAGGAGCTCGGCCGCGCGCCGACGGTGGCCGAACTGTCCGAGCGCCTCGGCCTCTCACCGGACCTGGTGATCGAGGGTCTGGAGTCCGCGAACGCTTACAACACCTTGTCCCTGGACGCTCCCGATCAGAACGAGACGGATGCGACCACGGTCCTGGACGGCCTCGGAGGCGAGGACGAGGCGCTGGAGAGTGTGGAGTACCGGGAGTCGCTGAAACCGCTGCTGGCACAGCTCGACACCCGGGAGAAGCGGATCCTGACGCTGCGGTTCTTCCGCGGCATGACGCAGTCCCAGATCGCCGAGGAGATCGGGATCTCGCAGATGCACGTCTCCCGGCTGCTCGCGCGGACACTGACCGAGCTCCGGGCCGGCCTGCTCAAGGAGTAGGGCAGCTAGAGCACCGGGTGGTCGTTGGAGCCACCACCGATCAGGGCCTCGGTGGAGGCCTTCTGGAACACGCAGACCAGGATCACGACGGCGAGCACCGCGAGGACGACGGCGATGGTCCGGGCGCCGCCGTTCCAGACGCTGTACGCGATCAGGAGCTGGATCAGCTGCGTGAACACTGTCGGCCCGCGGCTCCAGCGTCTGGCCTTCCACAGACCCCGTACGGCGACGAAACCGAGACCGGCGCCGTACAGGATGAAGAAGGCGGTCGTGGTCAGCCCGAGCACCAGGCGGGAGCTGTGAATCGTCAAGGCTTCGGCAATTCCGAGAACGATGAGCACAAGCCCTTCCACAGCGACCACTGCCGCGGCTACTTTGAGCGGTCTCGGGACGGCGGCAACTGGGGAGTCGGTCGGCACTTCGCCAGCTTAGTGCCCGGTTCGGTACACGGTCCTCGAGAGGTTCGCCAACCGCAGCCCTACAGGGATTTGAGGTTGTGCGTAACCAAAAGAAGGTTGCAACGGTTACTTGCAGTGAACGGGTGCTTGCGGAAGGGCTGCTTCGTCCGATAACCGGATGGAGAGAACCGCCGCGCTCCAGTTCGAAGTGTTAAGGAAGCGTTGTGATCGGATCGACAACTGCATAACCCTTGTTTCGATCCCCCAAGATTGGGAACATGGTCTCGTTCGTGAATGCGTTCACAACAGACGCGGCACCAAACCCCCGTGCTACACGAACCGACGAGTACAGCACCGCTGTTCGGGTACAGACCTAACCGGCAGCATACGTCAACTACTGAGAGAGATGGGATCCGCCATGGATTGGCGCCACCGGGCCGTATGCCTCGACGAGGACCCGGAACTGTTCTTCCCCATCGGTAACACCGGGCCGGCGATCATGCAGATCGAAGAGGCCAAGCAGGTGTGCCGACGCTGCGACGTGCGTGAGCAGTGCCTGGCGTGGGCTCTCGAAGCCGGCCAGGACCACGGTGTCTGGGGTGGTCTGAGCGAGGACGAACGTCGCGCTCTCAAGCGCCGCAACGCTCGCCAGCGCATCCGCACCGCCTGAGCAAGTCCTCCTTCGAGGCCCCGCGGAAACCCGCGGGGCCTTTGTGTTTCCCGAGCCGTCACGGGACGGCGAAGGAGCGCGAGGCGGCGCCCATGGTTTTGAGGACGCCGGAGAGCAGATCACGGGTCTTGTTCGGCCGTGGCGCCGCGATGCAGAGGGCTTCCATTGTCTCCGTGTACTGATCGAGGTCCTCGGCCTTGTCCAGGTAAAGCGCGCTGGTGAGGTGCTCGACGTACACGACGTCCGGCAGATCCTGCTCCGCGAAACGGAGGATGGTGAACGCGCCGGCGGACCCGGAGTGACTGCTGATCGTGAACGGCATCACCTGAAGCGTGACATTGGGCAGCTCGGTCATGTCGATCAGGTGCTCGATCTGCACCGCCAGCGCCTTCTCGCCACCGATCGGCCGCCGCAGCGCCGACTCGTCGACCACGGCCCAGAGTCGCACCGGGCTCGAGGTGGTCAGGACGGTCTGCCGCCGGACTCGTAGCGCGACCCGCCGGTCGACCTCCTCGGCGGGAATCACGCCACGCCCGAGCTGGACGGTGGCGCGAATGTACTCCTCCGTCTGGAGCAGCCCCGGGACGAACTGCAGCTCGTAGGTACGGATCAAGGCGGCAGCGGCCTCGAGATCCAGGTACGAGTGGAACCAGCTCGGCAGGACGTCGCCGTACCGGTGCCACCAGCCGGGGTTGTTCGCCTCGCGGGCCAGCGCGAGCAATCGCTGCCGTTCCTCGGCGTCGTCGAGGCCGTAGAACGCGAGGAGGTCGTCGACGTCACGTTCCTTGAAGCCGACGCGGCCGAGCTCCATCCGGCTGACCTTGGACTCCGAGGAGCGGATCTCCCAGCCTGCGTCCGACCGGCTGAAACCTGCTGCCTCCCGCATCCGGCGGAGATGCGCTCCGAGGATGATCCGAAGCGCGGTCGGCCCGCTCTGCGCGCCCAACGCGGTCACGCCCACCTCCCAGGCCCGCTTGCAGAATCTCAGAACGCCGTGCGTGCGCGCGCGACGCTGCGTCGGCGCGCGCGCACGGCGCGGCAGGTCACTCCTTCTTGGCAATCCCAGCCATCAGGATCCGCTGCCACGGCTGCAGCTCCGCCGCGTCCGGAACGTCGGCGTCGGGTTCCTCCGGGAACCAGCGGGCGAGGAAATCCAGGCCCGGAGGTACCAGCGGCATTCCGAGGAAGTGCTGCTCGATCCGCTCCGGCGTCCGGATCCAGCCGTTGCCGAGGCTCTCCAGACCGGCGCGCTCCATGTTCTTCTGCAGCGGCTCACCGGTGTCGACGAAGTCGGTGATGAACAGGTAGCTTCCGGGGGCGAGCGCGTCCATCAGGGTGCGGACCCACTCGTCCGGCTTCTCGTCGTCGTGGAAGTGCATGTGGATGCCCACGACCATCAACGCGATCGGACGGCTGAAGTCCAGGTGCTGCCTGATCTCCTCGTTGTCGAGGATCGTCTGCGGCTCGCGAAGGTCGGCGGTGACCACGATGGTGCTGTCGTTGGTGGCCAGCAGGGCCTGGCCGTGCGCGAGCACGATCGGGTCGACGTCGACATAGACCACCCTGGCGGTCGGATTGATCTCCTGTGCCGCCTCGTGGGTGTTCTTCTGCGTCGGCAGACCGCTCCCGATGTCGAGGAACTGGTCGATCCCCGCGGAGCGGGCAAGATACTGAACGCCCTTCACCAGGGCCTCACGGTTCTCGATCGCGCATCGGCCGGCATCCGGCACGTACTGCAGGTACAGCGCCGCCCCTTCGCGGTCGGCAGCAAAGTTGTCCTTGCCGCCGAGCAGAGCGTCATAGACGCGAGCGATGGTCGGTTGGGAAGTGTCGAAGCTCGGAACGGCATCCGGAGCGTCTGAGGTCGCCATCGGCAAAGCCTTCTTGGTCGGGGAGTCTTGGGGTCATCGTAGGGGTAGGTGGCGACGCGTGGACACACTGTGTAGCAAGTCGCTGACAATCAATCGATCGCTCTCCGCAGTGACCGATCGCGTCAGCTGAGTCAGTCCTTGACCGGGATGTCCAGGGTTACCTGGGCGCCGGGGTGGCCGTCGTGGCGGTTGCCGAAGACCAGGGTGCCGTCCAGTTCCCCGATGACGAGGGTGCGGACGATGGACAGACCCAGATTGCCGGACAGTTCGGAGTCGAAGTTCGCCGGCAGGCCGGAGCCGTCGTCGATCACGTCGACGTGCAGCCGGCCGACCGAGCGTTCGGCGGTGAGTTCGATCGTCCCGCTCGCCGCTCCCCCGTCGCGGGCGCCGAACGCGTGCTCCACCGAGTTCTGCATGAGTTCGGTCAGCACCATCGCCAGCGGGGTCGCGATCTCCGAGTCCAGTACGCCGAACGATCCGCTCCGCCGCGTCTCCACCGCGGTCGCCACCGTCGACACGTCCGCGACCATCGCGGCCACCCGGTCGGCCACGTCGTCGAAGTCCACGTGCTCGTCGAACGACTCCGACAGCGTCTCGTGGACGATCGCGATCGACCCGACCCGCCGTACCGCCTCGGCCAGCGCGGCCTGCCCTTCGGGAACAGTGATCCTTCGGGCCTGCATCCGGAGTAACGCGGCGACCGTCTGCAAGTTGTTCTTGACGCGATGATGAATCTCCCGGATGGTCGCCTCTTTGGTGACCAGCTCCCGTTCCCGGCTGCGCAGCTCCGTCACGTCCCGGAGCAGGATCAGCGCCCCCACGTGCTGTCCGTCGGCCCGCAGCGGGATCGCCCGCAGGAACAGCGTGGCGTCGGAGTTCTCGATCTCGATCTCCTTGGCCGCGCGCCCGGTGACCACCGACGCCAGTACGTCGTCGACCTTGTGCCCGGACTGCAGCAGGTCCGCGGTCACGTCCTTCAGCCGCGAACCGACCAGGTCCGTGACGAGGCCCATCCGGCGGTACGCCGACAACGCGTTCGGGCTCGCGAACGTCACCATCCCGTGCCGATCGACGCGGATGCAGCCGTCACCGACCCTTGGCGTCGTGGACAGCAGCCGTTCCCCGCCGTACGGGAAGATGCCGTCGGTGATCATCCGGGCCAGGTCCGTCGCGCTCTGCAGGTACGCGATCTCGAGGCGGGACGGCGTCCGGACACCGAGCAGGTTGGTGTTGCGCGCGATCACCGCGATCACCCGGGAGCCCCGGCGTACCGGGATCGTCTCGACCCGGACGGGTACGTCGTCGCGCCACTCCGGGTCGCCCTCGCGGCAGATCCGGCCGCCGTCGTACGCCTGGTCGAGCAGATGCCGGCGGCCGCGCGGGATGAAGCTGCCTACGATGTCGTCCAGGTACGCCGTAGGTCCGGTCGTCGGCCGCATCTGCGCCCCGGCCCAGAACCCCAGCCCTTCGGTGTCCGGCAACCAGAGCACCAGGTCGGCGAACGACAGGTCGGCCAGCATCTGCCAGTCCGAGACGAGCAGTTGCAGGCGGTCCAGGTCGGCCTGGTCCAGCGTGGTGTGGTTCCGCGCCACATCGCTCAAAGACGGCACGCCCCGATGCTACCGACGGTCAAGGGAAGGAAAGAAAGAAAGGGGTGGAGGAGGAGGCTACCGGTGCTTATACCAGCGCCTCGGGTGGTCCGCTCGACAAGAGGGTGTGGGTAGGTGTTGATTGATCAGGCACAGATGAAAGGATGCTCGGGTGGAGTCGACGTACTGGCAGGACGTGATGGCCGCGGACTACGCGGTACCGCACGACCGTACGCTGACCGAACTCACCGAGGAGCTCGTGCGCGGCCTGGCGAGCACCAACCCGCAGGTCCGTGACGCCCTGGCCTACCCGACGCTCGCCACCTGGCTGGAGCGCGGGGTGTACGACGACCTGCTCCCGGGGTTCGGGGACGGGCTCTGCGCCGGGCTGAACTACGGCCTCGGTGAGGACGGCACCGACACGGTCTTCCGGCGCTCGTTCACGGCGCTGACGCTCGCGGAGGTGATCCACCGCGACAACGCCGAGTTCCTGGTGCACGACGAGGTGGTGATGCGCTGGGGCGACCGCCTCGCGACCTGGCTGCTGCGTGAGCGCGACCTGCGCGGGTACGTCGCGGACTGCGGCTGGGCGCATGCCGTTGCCCACGGCGCCGACGCGATCGGCGCGCTGGCCAGGTCCCGGCACTGCGACGCCGGCGTCCTGCGGGCACTGCTCGACGTCCTCGCGGACCGGATCGTCAAGGACACGCCGTACCGCTGGGTGCACGAGGAGCACGATCGCGTTGCCCATGCGGTGATGACGATCCTGCACCGGAACATGCTGACCAGCGACGAGCTCGAGCGCTGGCTGAAACCGATCGCGGCGACCGCGGCCGAGCAGCCGTTGATGCACGAGACCCTGCCGGAATGGCCGACCCCGAACGTGTTCAACGCCCGCGGCGTCCTGCACGTCCTGCTCAGTCAGCTCGCGATCGGTGTGAAGGGCTTTCCGATCCCGGGTGACGACGACCTCTTCGGCCGTCCGATCGAGGCGCGTGCCGACCTGCTGCTGATGCTGACCGAAGCGGTCCAGTCCTCACAGCCGTACATCTACCGGCCGGCGACGAACTCCTCCTAGGGCAGCACGGCGGCGGTAGCGACAACGGCCCGATGATCGGTCCCCGCGATCGGGTACGTCGTGAACCGGCCGGGCTCGAACTGCCGCGACACCACCACGTGGTCGATCTGCGTCCGCAGCACCGCGGGCTGATCCGCGGGCCAGGTGCCGCGCAGCCCACCGCCCACGGTCGGGCCCACGCTGCGGCAGTAACCGCCCAGCGCCTGCCGGAAGTCCGCATGGTCGAGGGTCGCGTTGAAGTCACCCGCGACGACTGTCGGCTGGTCCTGCGCGCACCACCGGCGTACCGCCTGCAGGTCGGTCTTCCAGGTGGTGACCGAGTCCGGCAACGGCGGGAAGCCGTGGTACGCGACCAGCCGGACGGCACCGAGGTTCCCGCCCGTCACCACGATGTTGCCGAAGCTCGTGCCGGCCTCGGACGCGAACGCGACGTTGCCGAGTGACGAGGAAACCAGCACGCTCGTGGCGCTCTCGACTGCCCGGCTCGGCTGCGCCGTGAATCCCTTGTACTGCTGGTCCTGCAGCTGCGCCCGGATCTCCTCGCGGACGTCGACTTGTGCCTCCGGCAACGAAACCAGGTCGGGTCTGCGGTCCCGGATCACCTGCGCCACGTCCGCGGCGTGGGCGCCGCCGCCCAGCACGTTGGCGACCATGATCGTCAGCACCCGGGCCCCGGCCGGCGCCGGACGCGCGTCGGAGAACTGCCGGGGCGCGGTCGCCGCGGCACCGATCAGCGCCAGTACGGCGATCAGCGCGGCGGCGATCCGCCAACCCCGGCGTACCAGCATCAGCAGGGCCAGTGCCAGGACGACGACCAGGGCCTGTGGACGGAACGCGACCAGCTGTGCGAACGGTGTCACCTCGTCCAGACCGAACAACTCCGGATAGAGCGGCACGGCAACGACGACCAGGAACAGCACGGACAGCACGACGCGCCGTACGAACCATGCCTTTTCGTTATCCATGCACCAACCTGTTGGTCTAGTGGCCGCTCCGGTCGGACGGTAGCGTGCTGCGTTGCGCCTGTGTCCCGAGGAGGTTTGCAGTGTCCCGATTGTCCGCGGTCAAACCCGCGTACTGGATCTCCGGTGTCCTTCTGATGGTGGCCATCGTCGTACCGCTGCTGGTGCCGACGTTCGCCAAGGTGAACCCGCACCTGTGGGGTTTCCCGTTCTTCTACTGGTACCAGCTGATGTGGGTCTTCCTCTCGGCGATCCTGGTCAGCATCAGTTACCGGCTGCTCCGCACCGAGGAGCGCAGGCGGCGGGCGGCTCAGGGACTTGGTGACCCTGACGCACCGGACGCCGGTACGGCGAAGGAGGGAGACCAGTGAACACCACGGTCGACTGGGTGCAGCTGATCATCGTCATCGCGATCTTCGCCGGCGTCACGGTGATGGGCTTCATGGCGTCCCGCTGGCGGAGCACCGGCCGCCTGGACAACCTCGACGAGTGGGGTCTGGGCGGTCGCGGGTTCGGCACGTTCATCACCTGGTTCCTGCTGGGCGGCGACCTGTACACGGCGTACACGTTCATCGCCGTCCCCGCGGCCATGTACGCGACCGGTGCGATCAGCGGCTTCTTCGCGGTGCCGTACACGATCGTTGCCTACCCGATCGTGTTCATCTTCATGGCCCGGCTGTGGTCGGTCTCGCACCGGCACGGGTACGTGACGCCGGCTGACTTCGTCGGCGGTCGCTACGGCAGCAAGGCGCTGTCGCTCGCGGTGGCCGTGACGGGCATCCTGGCCACGATGCCGTACATCGCGCTGCAGCTCGTGGGTATGCAGGCGGTGTTCGAGACGATGGGTCTGGGCGGCAACAACACGCTCGCCAAGGACCTGCCGTTGCTGATCGCGTTCGCGGTGCTGGCGGCGTACACGTACTCCTCCGGGCTGCGCGCGCCGGCGATGATCGCGTTCGTCAAGGACATCCTGATCTACCTGGTGATCCTGGTCGCGATCTTCTACCTGCCGCACGTGCTCGGCGGCTGGGACTCGATCTTCGGTGCGGCGCAGGAGAAGCTGGCCAAGCCGAACCCGGCAACCGGCAAGCCGACCGGGGCGTTCATCCCGGGCGAGGCCGGCTACGTGTCGTACTGGACGCTGGCGCTGGGATCCGCGATGGCGCTGTTCATGTACCCGCACTCGGTCACGGCGGTGCTGTCGACCAAGACGCGCAACGTCGTACGGCGGAACGCGACGCTGCTCCCGGCGTACTCGCTGCTGCTGGGGCTGCTCGCCCTGCTCGGCTTCATGGCGATCAAGGCGAACGTCAACGTGAAGGGCCTGGACGGCCTGGCGAACCCGCAGCTGGCGATCCCGCGGCTGTTCGACCAGGAGTTCCCGTCCTGGTTCGCGGGGATCGCGTTCGCGGCGATCGCGGTCGGCGCACTGGTGCCGGCGGCCATCATGTCGATCGCGGCGGCCAACCTGTTCACCCGCAACATCTACCGCGACTTCCTCAAGCCGTCCGCGACACCGGCACAGGAGGCGAAGGTCTCCAAGCTCGCCTCGCTGCTGGTGAAGGTCGGCGCGCTGGTGTTCGTGCTCGCGATGGACAAGACGGTCGCGCTGAACCTGCAACTGCTCGGCGGGATCTGGATCCTGCAGACGTTCCCGGCGATCGTGGTCGGTCTGTACACCCGCTGGTTCCACCGGTACGCGCTGCTGGCCGGCTGGGCGGTGGCGATGCTGTTCGGCACCATCTCGGCGTACAACGTGGTGAACCCGGCGACCAAGAAGCACTTCGGTGGTTCGCTCGCGAACATCCCGGGCACCAGTATGCCGGCCTACATCGCGCTGACCGCGTTCGTGCTGAACCTGGTCGTCGTGATCGCGCTGACGTTCGTGTTCCGGGCCCTGAAGGTGCCGGACGGCAAGGACAGCACGCATCCGACCGACTTCGTCGCGGATCGCGGCGACCCGGGCGTGAAGGACCTGCCGGAGATCATCGACGACGGCGGAGCGGCAACCGCCAAGTCCTGAGGTGTTGCGACGGCGGCCCGGAGGTTCCGGGCCGCCGTTACGTTTTGCGGTTAAATCGACACGCTGCGGGGTCAGCTTGCCCGGTTCCGGGTCGGTGCTTGGGGCAGAATCGCACACGTGCTGCTGGTCCTCCTCGTCATGGTGCTCGCTGCCGGGGCGGCGGTCGCGACCGGCGGAGGGTTCGGCCGGTTGGCCGGCACCACGTTGACCGGCGTGCACTGGCTGGCCGCGGCGGCCATCGGGCAACTCCTCGGCTCCCTCTTCGGAGGTACGGCGTACCCCGTCGGACTGATCGGGTCGGCGGTCTGCATCGCGATCTTCCTGCGGATGAACCTGCGGCACCCGGGCGTCGGCCTGCTGGCGCTGGGATTCTTCTGCAACGCCGTCGTCGTCGCGCTGAACGGCGCCATGCCGGTGTCGCAGAACGCGTTGGCGCGGGCCGGGGTGAGCGGCGCCGCGGTGACCGATCCACGGCACGAGATCTCCGGTGCTGGGACGCGTCTGCCCTGGCTCGGCGACGTCGTACCGGTGGCGCTTCCCCGTCTGGGACAGGCGATCAGCCCAGGCGACGTACTGATTGCCGCCGGCGCCGGTCTGCTGCTGTACGCCTTGATGGGCGGCTCGGGGCACGTCCCGGCCACGACTGCTCCGGTGTGGGACGCACTGGAACCGTGCGCCGGTACGCCGGCCCTGCTCCACCTGTCCCCGAAGGCGAGTAAGGAACTCTCAGAACCTGAAGCCGCGGCCGACGATCCGGCGGAGTGACTCCACCACGACCGGGTCGTACTCCGCGCCGATCCCCAGCCCGATCGACTCCATCGCCTTGGCCGGCGACTGTCCCGACCCCTCGCCGACGAGCTGTTCGTAGGCCAGGGCAACGTTCACGATCCCGCTCTCCACCGGGATGGCCGAGTTGTTCGCCCGCCCGTGCCGGTACGGATCGTTGGAGTGCCGGACGATCTCCGCGACGTGGTCCAGTACGCCGGACCGCTCGATCACCGCCGCCCCGATCTCCGCCGCCCGCTGCCGCTCCTCCCGCGTCCGGAGCAGCGAAGCCCCGCCAGGACTGGGATCCGCCAGCGCCAACTGCCCGACACCCGACAGCAGAGCGGCGTACTCCAACGCCTCCATCCGCGCCGGCCTCAACCCCAGATCGTTGCCGATAGCCACCGCCAGCGCCGCCGTCCGCGCATTCTGCCCCGGACTACTGAACCCGGCAATCTCCGTACTCCGAGCCATCGACCGCACCGTACTCCGGTAGGTGCGCTGCGCCGACGAGTACCGCCGGAACGCGAACTGCGTCAACAACAGCGGCACGATGACGAGCGGCGGTGCCCAGAGCCCGGCGATCGAGGTCCCGGCCGCGAGCAGGATGCCGCTGATCGCCATCGCCATCCCGATCCGGGCCGTCACTCCCAGTTCGTCGCGCAACGCAGCGGGGAACGGCTTGCTGTACCGCTCGGTCATCTGACCGGCTCCGACGACGGCATCGAGCCCGGCGGCGGACAAGACCGCGAGCAGCATCGCACCGCCCAGCGGCAATGCGTGCGCCACCGAACCGTTCCAGGACATGTCGGTCGGCGCGATCGCCGCGAACACCACCGCGGCCGCACCGACCGACAGCAGGCGCCGGCACGAGACAACCGCGTCCCACCACAGGCCTGCGACGATCCGCGGCAGGAGACCGATCGCTGTGGCCACCGCGACGACCGCGACGATCTGCGCGACCTCCGGCGGCACCGTGACCTCCGGGCCCCGCAGCAGGCAGTAACCCAAGGCAGCACTGGTGGCGATCGGTGCCCGGTTGCGGGTCCGGTCGACCCGGAACTGGACCATCTCGCCGACCGCGATCAGGACCCCGAAAGTGAGCGCGAAAGGCCAGCCCGTGACCCCGCGGTGGGTAGTCATGGCCAGACCCGCCACCCCCAGCACGACACCCGCGAGCACGATCACGACACCGCTGCCGGACCTGGGGAATTCGAGGCGCTCGGCCTCGCCGGTCACGCTCATGCCGGTCCGGCCGCCGTTCCGGTGGCGCCGCCACCACTGCCGAGGCTCAGATCGTCATGGTCGATCGGCGACTCGAGCTCCGCGTTCGGGGCCGGCTGCTCGGCAGCCGCCGGTTGCCAGCCGTCGCGCCTGATGACCGCGACGAACGCATCCACAAGCTCTGGATCGAAATGCGTGTAGCGATCCTGGAGCAGGATCGCCACCGTTTCCTCGACGCTGCGCGCGGGCCGGTACGACCGGGTCGAGGTCAGGGAGTCGAACGCGTCGACGATCCCGATCATCCGGGCGAAGTACGGAATGTTGGTGCCGCTCAGTCCGGCCGGGTACCCGGTTCCGTCGTACTTCTCGTGGTGATGGAGGACCGCGGACTTCACTTCCTCCAGGAACGGGATGTTGCCGATCAACTCGACCCCGCGCGCCGGGTGCAGCCGGATCGCGTCCATCTCGGAGTCGTCCAGGCGACCAGGCTTGCGAATGATGCTGGTCGGTACGCCGACCTTGCCGACGTCGTGCAGCAGACCGGCGTGCTCCAGCGCCTGCTGGCGATCGACCGGCAACTGCAGGTGGCGGCCGAGCATGCCGACGCCCTCACTCACCCGCTCGGAGTGACCGCGGGTGTAGAGGTCCTTCGTCTCGATCACCTGGATGAACGCGCGCATCGTCGCGGCCTGGGCCGCGCGCTCGGCGGCATCCTGCGAGAGCGCCCAACGGGCGACGACCAGTGGAACGAGGGTGATCAGGCCTGCGACCAGCCCGAGGCCGCCCAGCCACATGAACGCCATGACCAGGCCCAGATAGCCGTATCCCAGCATCGGTAGGGCGGTCGCCAGTACGACCTCGCGGAAGAACGCGCCGACCACCTTGCGGCCACGCTCGAGCCACAGCACGGCCGCCGTCAGGAGCGCGTTCACACACCGGTGGGCGATACCCGTCAAGGTCACCGCGAGAATGGCTCGCGGTTCCTCGGTCAAGGCGGAAGCGCCGACCGGTCCGTGGACGGCGACGAAGGCGACGGCGCCCCCGGCCGCCGTGAGAACGCGTTGACCACTGTTGAAGACACGTTTGATCGGTGGAACCTGTTTGCCTTGGACGAGCGACCCGACACCCGCAACCACAACGGCGGTCGCGGGTCCGGCAATGACGTACACGGCCATCAGCACGATCGAGCCGAGCGAGGCGCCCTGAGTCGGGCCGTGGGGAGAGCGCAGCGCACTGCCGAACAGAACCAGCAGGCACAGAGCCACCATCGTGAGGTAGTTCGACAAGGCGAGAGCGGACATGACGAACACGACCAAGGCCGAAGCAGCAACGACCGCGACCAACAGGTGGAGCCCAGTGCGGTGTAAGGCCGGCGTCATGTAGTGCCTTTGCGGTCGGTCACCAGTCCCAGTCGTCAAACATCTTAAGTCACCTCCGATCAGCGGCGAAGTCTTGGGCCCGCGGTTTTCCGCGAGTCCAGGGGGGCCAGACAGCGCGTCGCTGACGCATCTCAATTTTGCTCATCCCCGCTGCGCCGAAACACTGTAAGCCAGACCGTAACCCGCGGCCGGCTTCGCGGCAGATGCCGCCGTATGAGAAACTGTGACTCTTTGCAGTTGTTACAAGGAGGCTTTGAAATGGGAAAGACCGGCCGGAAGCGCCGCGCACGCAAGAAGAAGGGCGCAAACCACGGCAAGCGCCCGAACGCCTGACTCAGGGCGACTACGGACAGCGAGGACCCCGGGGAAATCCGGGGTCTTTGCGATTTGGTCACAGATTTACAGCAGACCAGTTTTCCAGAGGTCTCGTATTCGGAGAGTTCCCGAGCGCATACTGAATGCTATCTTTCAAACGATCGTTGGTCATTCGGCGTCGCCACCGGCGAGGCTGTGGACAACGGCCGACGGCCATCGGCGAATCCCCCTAGAGTTGGGCCCGGCAGTTTTCGGCACTGACCGATATCGGGCCTGGATCCGAGGAGAGTGGGGCAATGAGCGGGTCGGCGTTGCCAACGCTGAGCGAGCTTCTCCGCACCTTCCGCATCCGCGCCGGCCTCACCCAGGCGGCTCTCGCCGAGAAGGCCGGCCTCAGCGAGCAGGCCATCAGCGTGCTCGAGCGCGGCACTCGCAGCCGCCCACGCATCGACACCGTCCGCTCGCTCACCGCAGCGCTCGCCCTCACGTCCACCGAGGCCGACCAGTTCCTCTCCGTTGCCCGCGGCAAGCTCGGCACACCACGGACGCCGCCGAAGGAGCCCGCTGCCGATCAGCTCCCGACCCCGTGGCAGCTACCGCCGGCCGCTCCGGACTTCACCGGCCGCGCCGCCCAGGTCGAAGCAATCCTTTCTGTACTTCGGGATTCGACCGGGGACGGCGCCGCGGTCGTCGGCCTGGTCACCGTCACCGGCATGGGCGGGATCGGCAAGACGACCCTGGCCGTCCATGCCGCGCACAAGCTGACCGAGAGCTACCCCGACGGCCACCTCTACCTGAACCTGCGCGGGTACGGCCCGGGCGAGCCGATGACCCCCGCCGACGCACAGCGTCACCTCCTGCGCTCGCTCGGCTCCGACATCGCCTCGATCCCCGAGGACGTCGAGGAGGCAGCGGCCCTGTTGCGATCCCGGCTCGCCGGCCGGCGCGTGCTCATGCTCCTCGACAACGCCGCAGACGTCGCTCAGGTCCTGCCCCTGCTGCCAGGTCATGCGGGATCCGGGGCGATCATCACCAGCCGCGGCTCGCTGGCCGGCCTGCCAGGCGCTCGTCAGATCCTCCTCGACGCACTGTCGGAGTCGGAGTCCGTCGACCTGCTGGCCGGTGTCATCGGGCCGAACCGGGTCGCCGCGGAGCCGGAGGCCACCCAGGTTCTGGCTTCCTACTCCGGTCGGCTGCCGCTGGCGATCCGGCTCGTCGGCGGGCGACTCGCCACCCGGCCGAGCTGGCCGATCCAGCACTTCGTCGACCTGCTGCAGGACGAGGAGCGCCGCCTTGACAGCCTGGGCTCCGACGAGACCGGAGTGCGTGCCAGCATCGCCAGCTCGGTGCACTTCCTGGAAACCAGCGAGCGCGGCCTCGATCGGCAGGCCGCCGACGCGCTGCCGCTGCTGTCGGTCCCGGACGGCTCCGACATCACGACGGCCGTTTCCGCCGCCCTCCTGAAGATTCCGCTCCGACGCGCGGACGCGATCGTCGAGCGGCTCGTGGACCTCAACCTGCTGGAGTCCGTCGCCCCGGCTCGCTTCCGGTTCCACGACCTCATCCGCGCGTACGGCCGGGAGGTCGCCGACCGCACTCTGTCCACGGCTGAGCGTGACGAGGCACTGGCCCGCGTTCTCGAGCTGTACACGGAGGCCGCTTGGATCTGCCATGCCTTCACGCATCCCACCAGTCCGCGTTTGCCGCTGGCAACTGTCGGGGTCAGCGGACTCCTCCCGGCCTTCAGCGGCCGAGACGATGTCGTGCACTGGCTGGATGCGGAGCAGCGAAATCTGATGGACCGCGTTCGGCAGGCTCGGCAGACCGGCCTGGCAAACCACCCGCTGTTCGCCGAGCTGCCACTTGCGTTCTTCAGCTATCACGAGTCACGAGTTCGCTGGCAGGAGATGCGCGAGCTGGGCTCCGGCGCGGTCGCCGTCGCACTACGGAACGAGCGCCCCGCGACCGCCGCCTGGCTGCAGCACGACAGCGCCATCCCGGACGCGGAGACCGGCGCCACCGGTTCTGCCATCGACAGCATCCGGATCGCACTGCGGATGTTCTCCGGGATCCACGATCCCTTCGGCCAGGCACGCTGCTGCTCGTCCCTGGCCTATTTGCTCGGCCTGGAGGGACAGCTCGACGACGCCTTGGCGTACGGCCGGCTGGCGCTCTCCCTGAGCCGCACGATCCAGGACGCCACCCTGGAAGGCGTCGCACTGACGGCGGTCGGCGCACTCTACGATCGCACCGGCGACTTCGACCGGGCCGACGAGGCATTTGCCGAGGGCATCGGCCTGGCGGAGCAGGCCAAGGACACGCGGGCCGTCTTCAAGCGGTGCCTGAACGCAGCCCTCGCACATGTCCAGGTAGGACGCAACGAGGATGCCGTACGGATGGCGCTGCGGGCTCTGGACACCGTTCAACGGGCCGGTGACGCGACCTTCCTGGGCGAGAGCCACCATCTCCTGGCGGTCATCTACGCCGCGCAGGGCGACTTCACCTCCGCAACCGCCCACGTCCGGTCCGGTCTCGTCGTGTCGCGAGCCGCTCGCGACGTCCTGCGAGAGGGACGGTTGTGCATGGAACTCGCGCGAATCAATGCGGCACGGGGCGACCGGGAGGCCGCCGCCGAGCAGTTGAACGCCGCAATGACGCTGCTCCGGAATGCACCCGAGGTTTACATCGCGGCTGCCCGGGATCTCCTCGAAAAACTCCACCGCGGCGAAATCGACACCTACCAGTTCGCCAGGTACTCGCTCTGACCGGCGCTGAATCAATCCGTCGTGGTGATGGAGGTTTCGATTTGGATTTGGGTGAGGCGGAGGAGGATTTTCTGGCGGAGGGCGTCGGGGGCGTGGTCGGAGCCGCAGGAGCGGTGGACCAGTTTCTTGACGCAGCGTTCCAGGTCGTACTCGTCGAGGCAGGGGGCGCACTCTTCGAGGTGCTGGCGGATCTCGTCGGAACTGGCGTCCTCGAGTTCGTTGTCGATGAAGACGTAAACCCGCTGCAGGATCTCTCCGCAGTCGACGTCGTGGTGCTCGCCGCAGCTCACGACTCCTCCTTCTCCGCAGCTTCGCCGGTGCTCGACGCGGCCGCGTCCGTGCTGTCGTCGGCCGGGATCAGGCCGCGGTCCCGGGCATAGTCGCCGAGCAGCTCACGCAGCTGGCGCCGGCCGCGGTGCAGCCGTGACATCACGGTGCCGACCGGTGTGCCCATGATCTCGGCGATTTCCTTGTAGGCAAAGCCCTCGACATCGGCCAGGTACACGGCCAGCCGGAAGTCCTCCGGGATGGACTGAAGAGCCGACTTGATGTCGGAGTCGGGCAGGTGCTCGAGCGCGACCGCCTCGGCTGACTTCAGCCCACCGGGAGTGTGCGACTCGGCGGCGGTGAGCTGCCAGTCCTCGATCTCCTCGGTCGGCGACTGCGTCGGCTGACGCTGCCGCTTCCGGTATCCGTTGATGAACGTATTGGTCAGGATCCGGTACAGCCACGCCTTCAGGTTGGTGCCCGGCGTGAACTGGTGGAACGAGCTGTACGCCTTGGCAAAGGTGTCCTGCACCAGGTCCTCGGCGTCCGACGGATTACGGGTCATCCGCATCGCCGCGGCGTACATCTGGTCCAGGAAGGGCAGCGCTTCGCGCTCGAACCGCGCGGTGCGCTGCTCGGGAGTCTCGGTCGTGGTGGGAGTCGGCATCGTGATCGAGAATACCGGGGTCTTCCCAGTAGTCCGCGCCGGAGCCTCTCTCGTCGCCATCATGTTCGTCACAACACGCCCGGCCGCGGGGGCATTCCCTCGCCCGGCCCCGCCCCGCGTCCCGTTATCCGGACACCTCGCGGCTCACCCATTCGAACACGGCTTCGACCAGCAGGTCGTAGGTCTCCTGCTGGTCCAGCTCCGCCCGCTTCGGCACCTTGAAGGAATGGTCGGCGTCCGGCACCACGGCCATCTCGGTGAGCGGCGGGAACTCCTCCGGCGTACCGAACGGATCCCTCTCCCCCTGGACCACCAGCGTCGGCAGGCCGGCCGACTGGAGCTCGCCGACCCGCGACTTCTCCGGTTTCCCGGGCGCGTGCAGCGGGAAAGCCAGTGCGAGTACGCCGGAAGCTCCCAAGCTGCTCGCGGTGCGGCAGGCCACCCGCGCACCGGCACTCCGGCCGCCGATGACCAGCGGCGTACGGACCCGGAGCTGCCCGATGATCGCGATCCACGCCTCGTCGAGCACCTTCGGCGCGGGTGCCAGCTTGCGGCCGGCGCGCCGCCAGGGCTGCTCGATCAGGAACACGTTGATGTCCTGCTTGGGCAGTCGAGCGGCCAGTGCGGCCAGGTCACCGGACTCGATCCCGGCCCCGGCGCCGTGCCCCAGGGCCAGCGTCGCCACCGGGCGGCGGGCGCGGTGTGCCACGATCCGGGCCTCTCCGTGCGGCGTCCCCACAATCCGTTCGTCGGTCACCCGCCCCATCCTGTCATCACGACCGGTGAAGAGCGGGCACGAAACTCAGAAGAGAGTGGTCGGGCTGTCCTGCGGGTCCTCGCCGTCGGGCGGCAGCGGATCGAGGAGGTGCGGGCCGTTGTTCTTCACGGAGCTGACCGCTTTCGACACGGCGTACGCCTCGAGGCGGCCCGGTGCGGCAGGGACCAGGAGCTCGAGCAGGTCGTCGGTGTTCGAGGACAGCGGATCCAGCCAGGCGTCGTACCGCTCGCGCTCGACCAGGAGCGGCATCCGGTCGTGGATGCGGCCGAGGTCGTCGGTGGCCGACGTGGTCAGCACGGTGCAGGTCCAGAGCCAGGCCTCGTCCTTGTCCGGGTCCTCGACCGACTTGTCCCGCCAGATCTCGTACAGCCCCGCCATCGACAGGATGCTGCCGTCCGGCGGGTGGATGAAGTACGGCTGCTTGACCGGCTTGCCGTTCACCTTCTCCTCGGCGGTGTACCACTCGTAGTACCCGTCGGCGGGCAGGATGCAGCGGCGGGTGGCGAACGCCTTCTTGAAGGCCGGCTTCTCCGCGACGGTCTCCATCCGGGCGTTGATGAGCCGCGAGCCGATCGACGTGTCCTTGGCCCACGACGGCACCAGGCCCCACTTGACCGTGGTCAGCTTGCGGATCGTCTCGTCGGGCTGGTCGCGGTTCTTCCGCTCGACCACCGCGACGACCTGATTGGTCGGCGCGACGTTGTAGTTCTCGCCGAGCTCCTCGACCGACTCACGCACGTTGCCCGCCTCGATCTCGAACTCCGCGACGAGGTCCGACGGAGCCCGACTGGACGCATACCTACCGCACATACCGACAGCCTAGGCCGAACTTCTCGGCGTCTGCTGCGTCAAACCGCAGGGCGGGCGGCGTACACCTTCCCGCGGACAGCTACCAGCAGTAGGAGGAGGACAACGTGCGAGTCGCGGTGCTGTGCGGTGGCGAGAGTTCGGAGCGGGACGTCTCGCGCTCGTCCGGTTGGGCGGTGGCGCAGGCGCTCGTCGCTCGCGGTCACGACGTGGTGCTGATCGATCCGGCCGCCGAGCAGCCGATCCTGGCTGATCCCGTGCCGGCCGGCGATGCCGTCGTACCGGTGCCGAAGGAGCCTCCGGCACCGGGGGACCGCGCTCTCCTGCGACGTCGGATGTACGACGCCCTCACTGGTGGACTGGAGCAGCTACGGAGTGCCGATCGGGTCTTCATCGCGTTGCACGGCGGCTGGGGAGAGGACGGGCACGTCCAGGCGTTGCTCGAGCTGGCGGGCATCCCGTTCACCGGTGCGGGCCATGACGTCTGCGCCGTTGCCTGGCACAAGGGCCGTTGCCAGGCCGTGCTCGAAGCGGCCGGGATCCCGGTGCCGCCTCGGGTGCTCTACAACCCGGCCGAGCAACCTGAGCCGCCGATCGGGGTGAAGCAGCTGCTGGCGAGCGGACCGGTGGTGGTGAAGCCAGTTGCCGACGGGTCGAGCGTGGCCGTCCGCAAGGTCGACTCGCTGGACGCGCTGCCGACCGAGGGCGAGCTGCTCGTCGAGCCGTTCCTGAGCGGCCGGGAGTTCACCGTCGCGGTGATCGGTGCAACGGCGCTGCCGGTGGTAGAGATCGAGCTGACAACAGCCGTGTTCGACTACGAGGCGAAGTACCAGCCGGGCGCGGTGCAGGAGGTCTCCCCCGCCGACATCCCCGCACACTTCGCCGAGCGGTTGCAGGAGCTCGCGATCGGAGCGCATCGAGCCCTCGGGTTCGGTCCGGCGTACTCCCGGGTCGATTTCCGCTGCGATGCCGCGGGTACGCCGTACTGCCTGGAGGTCAACGCGCTGCCCGGGCTCACCCCGGGCAGCCTGGTCCCGGTCGCCGCGCGGGGTGCCGGGATCGAGTACGGCGAACTGGTCGAACAGTTGCTGACCGCAAAGAAGGCATGAGGCGGCGGATCGCCCACCCCGTGTCAGGCGATCCGCCGCCGTACTGATGCGCCCGGCCGCCCCCCTGTAGGCGTCCGGACGCAAGCCTCAGGTTCTGGCCAGCTCGTCGAGCAACCTCCCGGCCATCTCGTCGCTACCGGGCAGTCCCTCGATCCAGGTCCGGGCCAGCTGGGGTACGTCGGTGTCCAGCCGCCACTGCGTGATCAGGGCTCGTACCGTCGCGACCTGCTCCGGCAGGTTCGGGTCGCGGCCGACGAGCGCCGCCGCGCGGCGTGCGCCGACGCGGCCCAGTACGTCACCGCCGCAGAAGACGATCCGCAGGCACTCCGCGACGTCGACGAGGGTGAGCTCGCGGTCGAACGGCGACGTACCCGGGGGATGGAGCGGCTCGACAACCACCAGTGCGTGGGTTTGCCGTACGGAAGTTCCACGGAGTTCCGCCTCTCGGTAGAGCTCGCCGAGCCGGGACCGCAGGTGCGCCAGGCTGGACAGCCCGGTCAGCGGGTCCTCGCAGGACAGCGAGTGCAGGTAGACCAGGGACGCCTCGGCCCAGCTGGAACTGAGTGCGCGTACCGCGGCGAAAGCCGGCTCGCCCCCGGCGATCGAGCGGTACAGCGCACTCAGCCCATCAAGTGCCTCCACCAGCGAGATGCCGTCGGCCGCCAGGCGGCGTCCGGTCTCGTCCGATGCAGGCACGACATCGGCACCGTCGGTGAGCGCCTCGGCGATCGCGAGATAGGCGCTGTGGTCGATGCCAGCTGTGCCGTGCGGCTCCCTCCGGCCGCGCGGTTGATCTGATGACGACGCTTCCGGCGCGATCCGGGCGGGCGACCCCGCCAGGTTCAGGGACTTGGCCGGACGCAGGTCGAACCGTCTACGGATGTCCGCGAACAGCGACATGGTCCTCCTCGAAAAAGCCCCGTCAGTCTCCCGACCGGTCGGCCGGAAGCGTCGTACGCCGATGAGACAGACCGTGACGCGATTCATGACGCGGATTCGCAGAAGTTTTTTCGCGTAACTTCCGGACTGGTCATCTCGTCAGACAAGGAGCACAGTTCCGCGTCAGGAAGGGTGCGCGATTCCGTCTCACGTGGGAGCCTTGTCTCCGGCAACAAAGTGACGGACCGTCACGTTGCGGCACAGACAGTCAGAACCACGGGGAGATCGATGGAGACGCCGGAAGGGCAGCCGGATGGCCCGAGCGACGCCGAGTTGATCTCGCGCGTTCGCAACGGCGACCTGGAGGCGTACGGCGAGCTGTACGCGCGGCACCACCACGCCGCCGAGCGGATGGCCCGCCAGCTGGTCCCGGCCAACGACGCCGACGACCTCGCCAGTGACGCGTTCGCCAAGGTCCTGGACGCGCTCCGGGGCGGCGGCGGTCCCGACGTCTCGTTCCGCGCCTATCTGCTGACGACCGTACGGCGGGTGCACGTCGACCGGATCCGCTCCGGGAAGAAGGTGCAGACCACCGACGACATCGCGTCGTACGAGCGGGAGCCGGAGACCTTCGACGACCCGACCGTCACCGGGTTCGAGAGCGGCGCGGCGGCGAAGGCGTTCGCCAGCCTGCCGGAGCGCTGGCAGGCGGTGCTGTGGCACACCGAGGTCGAGGGTGAGAAACCCGCCGCGATCGCCCCGCTGCTCGGTCTGACGGCGAACGGCGTGTCCGCGCTCGCCTACCGGGCCCGGGAGGGCCTGCGTCAGGCGTACCTGCAGCAGCACCTGGCCGACGTCGCCGGGGACCGCTGCCGCTGGACGACAGAGCGCCTCGGTGCGTACGTCCGCGGCGGCCTGACCAAGCGCGAGAACCGGAACGTCCGCGAGCACATGGACGACTGCGCGAAGTGCACCGCTGTCTACCTCGAGCTCGTCGAGGTCAACAGCGCGCTGCCGGCGCTGCTCGCCCCGGCCCTGCTGGGCACCGCGGGCATCGGCTACCTGGCCGCCGCTTCGGGCGCCAAGGTCGGCCTGGTCGGCTTCTTCGTCACCGGCTGGAAGAAGGTCACCGAGAACAGCACGCGCTCCGCGGTCGGCGCCGGCACGGTGGTCGTGGTCGCGGTCGCCGCCGTACTCGCGGCGTTGGCGCTGACCGGCAACGACACTCCCCCGGCCGCGATCAACCAGCCGTCGGCGCAGCCGACGCAGCAACCGACCCAGCCGCCCGCGCAGAAGCCGACCGTGCCGCCGGTCAAGCCGCCGGTGAAACCGCCGTCGGCCAAGCCGCCGGCGTCCAACCCGACACAGGCTCCGACGAGCGCACCGACGACTGCGCCGACCAGCGAACCCACGCAACCCAGCGCGACACCTACTCCGACGGCCACGACTCCGGTCCCGACGCCGCCTCCGACGACGCCGACACCGCCGACGCCGACTCCCACCACGCCGGTGTTCGACGAGGCTCTGGTGACGATCAGCATGCCGAGCGGCGGCGGCAGCCCGGCCTTCGAGGGAGCCAGGGCAGCAGCGAGTGGGATCCGGTTCGTGATCACGATCAAGACTCCGGCCGCGAACGCGAATCCGGTGGTGATCGGACTCAAGTACGGCACTGAGCTCGAGTGGCCGCTGAACGGCAACCCGCCGGGCTGGGTCTGCAACCAGGCTGCCGGCACCTGCACGGCGAGCGACCCGGCCGCCCCGGCGCCGCTGCCGGTCACCTTCGACGCCCCGACCGGCGGCTCGGCCGCGGACCGCACGTTCACCGTCTCGGCCAAGACCGGCCGGCTGTACGACGACGACTCGGCGATCGTGGACGCGAAGCCGAGCACCGACGAGAACCTGCTGAAGATCCTCGACGGCAGGACCGACCCGGACGTCCACCACCGGATCCTGACCGTTGCCCCGCGCACCAACCGCAAGAGCGTCACGCTGAAGCTCACGTACGGCGCGGCGCTCGAGTGGCCGATCGCGGCGAGCCCGGCCGGCTGGAAGTGCACCCGGTCGACCAAGACGTGTACGGCGACCAACCCGGACAAGCCCGCTCCGCTGGCGGCGGACTTCGACGTACCGGACAAGTCGTCGGACGTGGCGCGGACGTTCTCCGTGACGGCGACCGCGGACCTGGTCAGCGACACCGACTCCGAGGTACTGCCTGCTGTCCAGCAGGACGAGTCGTTGCTGCAGATCCTCACGCCGACGCCGCAGACCGATCCGAATCCGTTCGTCTACAACCGGTTCCTGAAGGTCAACGGTGCCCAGGGGCGGACGGTGACCCTCGACATCTCGTGGGGACGCAACCTGAGCTTCCTGCCGTCGTTCGACCTCGGCTGGACGTGCGAGCGAACCAGCGACATCCGCCGCGCGACCTGTACGACGAAGAACTACAAGAAGCCGCTGAACTCCGAGTGGAACGCCTGGCTGCCCGGCAACGGCTCCAGCAACGCGATCACCGTCCACGCGCGGGTCGGCGGCCGCGAAGACACCGACACCGCCCAGATCCCCCCGACGAGCTCCCGGCGATGAAATCGAGTTGCCGGGTCGCCTATCCTGGTGGTGTTCGCGTTGAAGGAACCAAGTAGCGTCGTACGCCACGTCAGAGAGAGTCGCCGGTAGCTGGGAAGGCGATACGTGGAGCGGTTGCGAAGACACTCCTGAGCGACTGTTGTGCAAGAGGCCGGGCTGCTTGTGGTCCGGTGAAGGTGTGGTGGCACCGCGAGATTCCCCTTCGCCCACACCTCCGGGGTTCGAGACAAACCTGGAGGTGAAAACAGCGATGCGAATTCTCAGCCATGAGATCCCCTCAGCAGTAGGCCAGACCGTCACGGTGGCCGGCTGGGTGCACCGAAGACGACGGCTCGCCGCCGTCAGTTTCCTGATCCTGCGCGACCGGTCCGGCCTGGCCCAGATCGTCGTCAAGGGTTCTCAGGCCCAGTTGGACGAGCTGGGTGAAGAGACTGTCGTTCAGGTGACCGGTACGGTCGCCGCCAACCCGCAGGCTCCCGGTGGCGCCGAGATCGTCGACCCGGTGATCGAGCCGCTGACCGAACCGGCCGTGACGCCGCCGATCGAGCTGTGGCGTCCGGCGGTCGGCGCCGGCCTGCCCGTGATCCTCGACAACGCCCCGGTCGCGCTGCGGCATCCGGCGGTGCGGGCCGGCTGGGAGATCGCCGCGGCCGCGCTGCACGGGTTCCGGTCCGCGCTGGACGGTCAGGGTTTCACGGAGATCCAGACGCCGAAGATCGTCGGTACGGCGACCGAGTCCGGGGCGAACGTGTTCGCGCTGGACTATTTCGGCGGTCCGGCGTACCTGGCGCAGTCGCCGCAGTTCTACAAGCAGACGATGGTCGGCGTGTTCGAGCGGGTCTTCGAAGTCGGTCCGGTGTTCCGGGCCGAGCCGCACGACACGGTCCGGCACCTGGCCGAGTACGTGTCGCTGGACGCGGAGTTCGGGTTCATCACCGACCACCGCGACGTTCTCGCCGTACTGCGTTCCGTGATCGCGGAGATGTTGTCGTCGGTGGGTGCGCGTGCGGGCGGCGCGTTGGAGCGGCTCGGGGTGACGGCGCCGGAGATCCCGCTCGACGTACCGGTGGTGCACTTCACCGAGGCGCTGAAGATCGCCGGCGCGGACCCGGAGGAGCCGGACCTCGCACCCGCGGACGAGCGCGCGATCGGCGAGTGGGCGTTGCGTGAGTACGGCAGCGACTTCGTCGCGGTCGAGGGCTACCCGATGGTCAAGCGGCCGTTCTACACGCATCCCCAGCCGTCGGACCCGCGGTGGTCGAACTCGTTCGACCTGCTGTTCCGCGGGGTCGAACTGGTGACCGGCGGCCAGCGCCTGCATCGGTACTCCGACTACGTCGCGGCCCTTGCGGCGCGCGGCGAGTCGGCGGACGCTCCGGCGTACAGCTCGTACCTGCAGGCGTTCAAGCACGGGATGCCGCCGCACGGCGGGTTCGCGATCGGGCTGGAGCGGTTCGTGGCGCGGCTGACCGGTGCGGAGAACGTCCGCGAGGTCACGCTGTTCCCCCGCGACCTGCACAGGTTGACGCCCTGATGGAGACCACCGAGTCGGTTGTCGCCGAGCTGAACGTTGCCCTCGGCACCGATTACCGGGTCGTGCGGCAACTGACCGGTGGTCTGCAGTCGACCGCGTACGAGCTGACGGGCGGCGTGGTCCTGAAGTGGACCGACAACCCCGGGTGGGCACCACGCGTCCGGCAGGCGGCCGAGCTCGTCCGCCGGGCGCGTGCCGTCGGCTATCCCACCCCGGCCTGGCTGACCGTCGGCACGACCGCCGCCGGGTCGCCGTACCAACTGCAGGAACTCGTCCCCGGCAGCCCGCCGACGCTCGACGAGAGCCTGGCACGACAGCTGATCGAGATCTGTGAGCTGCAGCGGGACCTGCTCCCGGAGAACCGCGACGCGAGCTGGTCCGCGTGGTCGCGCGGCGTCGTCTTCGACGGCTGGGACGGCGTGTGGGAACGGGTGCAGGCGTACGACGATGACGCCTCCGAACTCCTCGAACGGTACGGCGACTTGTGCCGCCCGTACCGGGACCACGATTTGCCCCACCACGACTTCGTCCACGGCGACCTGAACATGGGCAACCTGCTCGCGTCCGACGGGCGGATCACCGGCATCGTGGACATCGAGGCGGCCGGCGCCGGTTCACGCGTGTACGACCTGGTCTCACTGGCAGCCTCCGCCGCCCGCGACGGCGCGGCAGACGGCGTCGACGAACTCTTCCTCGAGGCAGCACTACGAGCAACCGGCCGCGCGGCAGTCGCCATCTGCGCGGGCGCCGCTTTCGCGAGTACGGCGGAGTTCGTCCACAAGCGTTCGACGTACGGCCAAGAGCTGGTCAACCACGGCGGCCGCCGCGTACTCGAACTGCTCAACGCCTAGCAGTCCTGTCTGTTGGCCGGGCTTGGGGAGGGTTTCTTCCCGATTCGGGAAGAAACCCTCCCCAGGTCCTAGTTGGAGATCGTGACTGGGATGCTGCTGCTCGGCTGGCTGGCGTTCGTGACGTTGTCGGTGCTGACAGCAACCAGACGGTAGGAGCCGTTGACCGGCTGACCACCCCAGATGACGCGATAGTTCGTCGCGGCTGACGTCGAGGAGGCGATCGGGGTCCAGTTGGAGCTGGTGCACGAGCCCGAGAGGCCGGCGCAGTAGTAGTACGCGACCGACTTCACACCGGAGCCCGACCCGTCATCGGTGGTGTCGGTGAGAGTTGCGCCATTGGCGACCGCGACCGTGACGTTGAAGGTCGACGACGGCCCGGTCGAGGTCAGACCGCTCGCTGAGGCAGTCAGCGTGAGCCCGACGGCTGCGGTATTGATGACCACGCCGCTGAAGGTGGCTCGGCCTGAGCCGTTGGTGCTTGCCGTGGCGCCGGAATCGATCACCCCAGTGGACGGGGTCAGCGTGACGCTCACGCCGGACGTCGAGACCGGGTTGCCGTACTGGTCCTGTAGCTGGACGGTGATCGCGGGCGTCAGCGCCGTACCGGCGGACCCGGACGTCGGCCCTTGGACAAAGGACAGCTTGCTGGCCGCACCAGCGGTGACTGTCACCTGCGGCGAACCCGCCGTCAAGTTGACCGCGCTGCCGTTGTTGCCGGCGCGAGACGCTGTCGTGAACGTTGCCGTTTGCGGGGTGGTCGGCGCGGTCACACGGGTCGCGTTTGTCCCCGCGCCATACGTCAGAGTCAGCTGATCGCCGACGTCACATGTCTGAGCCACGGTGATCGTCCAGGGACCCGATCCCGAGATCGAAGGGCTCACGCCCCCGCAGGACGACGCGCCTGACACCTGGACGAAACCGGCGTTACCCGACGTCGCCGACGGTTGGGTCCACCCGGCGGGCACGGCCAGGGTGATGAACGAGCCGGTGGTGAACTTGCCGGTCGTCGCCTTGAAGACGAACGTGAACTGATTACCCGTCGATCCGGCGACGACCGTGGCCGGCGAGACGGACATCGTCCCGTCGCCGCTGCCGGCATTGGCGGCGAAGGCGGGACCGGCGTTCATCGAACCGAGTGTCGCGAGCGCTGCGACCAGGGCGGCAACTGCTACCCGGCGCAGGCGGGATGTCCCCGTTCGACCCTCGACCTTCTTCCACAGGATGCTCATCACGGATGTCCGTTCACTGTCGGGCGGGAGACGGTGGGTGGTGTGGTGTCGACCGTCAACGGGGTGGCGACGCTCGGGACGCTGACGTTGCCGGTGGCATCGGTTGCGACGGCGACGACGCGGTAGGCGCCATCGGCGGCGAAGGGTGCGTTCCTCGTGATGGCGAAGTTGGTGGCCGCCGAGGTGGACGATCCGATCGCGGTCCAGTTCGTCGCGGTGCAGCCGCCGGCCGCACCGGTGCAGCGGTAGTACGCGACAGAGGCGACGCCTGAGAAGTCGTCGGTGGCCGCATCGGTGAAGGTGACAGCCGTGTTGCCGACGAAAGTCTCGAAGGATCCGGTGGCCGTGGCAACCGGTGCCGGCGCCGTGGGTGCCGTCGCGTCGTACGTGACTGTGTTGTCGGTGCTCGTCGACGCAGTGTTCCCGGCACCGCCCGAGTCGTAGGCGGTGTTGGCCGCGATCGACACCGTGACCGAGCTACTGCCGGCCAGTCCGCTGACCGCCAGGTTGTACGTCGGTCCGCTGCCGCTCACCACGACTGTCGCGGTGCCAGGGCTGACGGTGACGTCCGCACTGGTGAAGTCGGTCACCGCTTCGCTGAAGACCGCGGTGAAGTTCACGGGGGACGTAGCGGTCGGGTCCGCCTGCGCCGCGGCCTGATTGACCGTGACGGACGGCCGGGAGTTGTGCACGGTCACGTCGGCGCTCGCCCCGGATGCCGTCCAGCTCGCGGAGATCGCGGTGACGACGTAGTGGTAGATCCCGTCGGGAACATTGACCTCACTGCACGAGGTAGCAGTCGTCGTGCTGCAGGCCGCAGCGGTCAGACCGTCGCTGGTCCGTACGCGGTTCACGGTGTAGCCGGTCGCCCGGGCCGACGCCGTCCAGGTCACGTTGACCGTTCCGGCACCGGGTGGAGCCGAGGCGGTCACCGGGGTCGGCGGAGCTAGCGTTCCGGTCGTTGCGGATCCGGTGCCTGCACCGGCTGCGGACCAAAAGGCCCAGGCGGTGCCCCCGCCGGCCATCGCGAGGACCACGAGTCCGAGGACGAGCAGTACGCGTCGAGTCATGATCCGCTCCCTGCACCCGAGTAGGCGAGCTTGACCGTGGCGCCCTTGCATCCGTCCTGGTTCGTCGCCGTGTCGAGCATCGTCACCTGCGGCCAGATCGACTGCGGTACGGCGAGACCGGACAGCGCACGGCTCGCGTTGCCGGGAACAGTCAGCGGATACGTTCCGCCGTACTGCGTGATCCGGTAGTCCGCCGGTCCACACGGGAGGTTGTGCGCAACGGCGTACGGCGTCCGCGTGATCGAGCTCAGCGCGACCGTCAGATTCGTCACGGAGATGGGTTTCTTGTTCGGGTTGGTCAGCGTGAGGTCGAGTGGTCTCGAGATGCCCGGAGCGAGCAAACCGGACAGGTTGCCGCTGATCGCGAAGTCCTTGCCGGTGGTCTGCACGACCAGCTTGACGCTCGCGTACGCCGATCGCGTGACACCTGCTGGGTCGTTGCCGCTCGCGGTCAAGGAGAGCGTGTAGGTGTCGTCGGAGGCGGTGTCCGGCGTGCTGATCTGAACGCTCGCGGAGCTCCCGGTCACCGGGTTCGGTGTGAACGTGGCCACCGCCCCTTGCGGCAGTCCACCAGCGACGCCGAGGGTGACAGGCCCCGGCAGGTTCGTCCGGGTCAGTTGGATGCTGAAGACTGCGATCGTTCCGGGTGCCTGCGTGATCGAGGCCGGCGTAGCGGTCATCGACAACGAACTGGAGAGCGGGGCGTTCACCACCAGGCCGGCGGTGACGGTGCCACTGACCTTCGCGCCGGCGCCTTGGACGGTGATCCCGGCCGATCCGGTCGGCGTACTCGCCGTCGTGGTCACGGTCAGCGTCGTACTCGCCGTACTGCCGGACGTGAGCGTCACCGACGATGGGCCGAAGGACGCGGACGCCCCGTTCGGCACTCCGGTGGCGCTGAAGGCGACCGCGCCGGTGAAGCCGCCGGTCGACGTCACGCTGACCGTGTACGTCGCCGTCTGGCCCCGCGTCACCGACTGGCTGGTCGGTGTGATGCCCAGCTGGATGCCGGGTTTCGCCGGCTGGGCCGCGTACGACAGGCCGGCCACGGCGAGCAGCAGGCAGACACCGGCGATCAGGAACTTGATCACCCGGTACCGGCTCGTTCGCGTGCCTCGCATCTACTGCTCACTCCCCCCAAGAACTTTGTCGCGGTCCCGGCCTGGACGGGGCGCTGGGTCGAGGTAGCGCCCCGCCCAGGCCTGGGAAACCGCGGTGACGAGCTAGTTGCTGGCGTACGACAGGTTGACGGTCGCGCCCTTGCAGCCGTCCTGGTTGGTGGCCTTGTTGTTGAACTTCAGGGTCGCGCCGTTGAAGTTCGCCGTGCCGCCAGGGGCGACGTCGGTGGTCACGCTCATGGTCGGCGAGGCCAGCGTGTAGTCGGTGGCGTCGCAGATGCCGGTGGCGCCGGAGGCCTGGGTGACACCGGCGATGCTGACGGTGACGCTGTTGACGTAGGCGCTGCTGTCCGCGTTGTTCGTCACGGTGCCGCTGATGGTCTGCGCGGCGTCACCCGGACGCAGGTTCGAGACGGTGCTGGTCTGCACGATCGCGAGGTTGCTCGTGCCGGCGGACGTGGCACCCGAGCCGCTGCCGGAGCCGGTGGTGCTCCAGTAGGCGAAGGCCGAGCCGGCTCCGATGACGACGGTGGCTGCGGCGGCGATGATGATCTTCTTCTTGCGGTGCATGGCGGTTTCCCTTCCCCCCGGCCCCGATCGGGCCGTCTTCCCAGGAAGGTTGCCATCGACGAAATGGCCGGTCTGTCGGCCGAACGGCCAGACTTTGTCGTCCGATCGGTGGTATTCCTGTGCTGTGGATTTCGAGACTGAGCAGGCCGTCCTGGCAGCGGTCGACGACGAGCGGATCGTTGCGGAACTGCGGGAGCTGGTGCGGATTCCGAGCGTCGACGGGACCGCGGCCGAGGTCGACGTACAGGCCTGGTGTGCTGCCCGGCTGGAGGCGCTGGGGCTGACCGTTGATCACTGGCGGCTCGAGTTGTCGGCCGATGAGCCGGGGTTTCCCGGGATGGAGGTCGAGCGGTCCGAGGCCTGGGGCTGTGTCGGCGTACTCGGTGGCGATGCGACGCCGGGGCTGATCCTCAACGGGCATGTCGACGTGGTGCCGGGTGGCACATTCGACGCCCGGATCGAGGACGGCGTGATGTGGGGCCGCGGGACCTGTGACATGAAGGGCGGTGTCGCGGCGGTCCTCGGTGCGGTGGCGGCGATCGTTGCCTCGGGCATCACGCTGCGCAAGCCGCTCGCGGTGCACACCGTGATCGGTGAGGAGGACGGCGGCGTCGGTGCGTTCGCGACGTTGCGCCGCGGTCATCGCGGCGAGGCGTGCCTGATCGCCGAGCCGACCGCCGGGACGGTCATCCCGGCCAATGCCGGCTCGCTGACGTTCCGGCTGGAGGTCCCGGGGCTGGCCACGCACGGCTCGACCCGCAGTCGCGGGGTGAGCGCGATCGAGAAGTTCACCGTGATCCAGACCGCGCTGCAGGAGCTCGAACGTGAGCGCAACCGGGACCCGCATCCACTGCTCGCCCACCTCGACCTCGCCAACCCGCTGTCCGTCGGCACCATCGCGGCCGGCGACTGGGCGAGCACCGTTCCCGACCACCTGATCGCCGAGGGCCGGTACGGCGTACGTCTCGGGGAGGCCGTCGCGGACGCGCGGACCGCCTTCGAGGACGCGGTAGCGGTGGCGTGCGCGAAGGACGACTGGCTGCGTGAGCACCCGGTAACGGTCAGCTGGCCGGGTGGTGAGTTCGCCTCCGGTCTGCTACCTGAGGGCGACCCCTTGCTCGCGGACACGGTCGAGGCAGCGTCCGACGCGGGCGGAGCGGTCCCGGCGGTCAAGGGCGCGCCGTACGGATCAGACCTTCGGCAGTACGCCGCAGCGGGCATCCCCACGCTGCAGTACGGGCCGGGTGACGTGCGGTACGCCCACGCCGCCGACGAGCACGTCGTACTGGCCGACGTACTGCACGCCGCACGCACGTACGCCCTGCTGGCTGTACGTCGCTGCGGTTGATACAAATCCACCATGGTGCCGCTGCGGGGACGCTCTGAGGAGCTCGGCAAGCTCCTTGCCGCGCTACGAGCGGCCGGCAACGGACAGGCCTCGCTGGCCGTCGTCAGCGGTGAGCCCGGGATCGGCAAGTCAGCGCTGCTGGCCGCCGCTGTGGAGCAGGCTGAGCGCCAGGGCTTCCTCGTCGCGAGTGCGGCCGCGCACCAGACCGACAACATCAGTCCGCTCGCGTCCCTCGCTCCTGCTCTGCGGGCCGGGGCAGAGCCGCTGATCGACACGGACCAGTTCCTGGAGCTGGCGGCCCTCAACACCCAGCCGCTCTGGCTTGCCGAGCGGCTTGCCGACCTCATCGGCCGTCGTCTCGCCGGTGTTCGCGCCCTGATCGTGCTGGATGACGCCCAGTGGTCCGATCCGCTCACCGCGTTCGTACTGCGGGTTGCGGTCGACCGTCTGCCCGCGGCGAGCGTGCTCTGGCTGCTCGCCACTCGCCCGAGCCCGGGTGGCCCGGCCGACCAGCTGAGCGAGGCGGTGAGCGTTCCGGTGCACAGCATCCCGCTCGCACCCCTGACCGCGGACGCGATCCAGGACCTCGCGGCGGACCGTCTGAACCACGCGGTCGACCCGTCGCTGGCGCTACAGCTCGCCGGCGTCCAGGGCATCCCGTTCCTGGCCGAGCAGCTCATCGCGGGTCTGTACCTGAGCGGCAGCGACCTGTCCGCCGGGCTGATCGAGGGTGTACGGCGCCGGACCAGCGACCTGTCCGAAACCGGCCGGGACCTGATCCGCACCGCCGCCGTTTTCGGCAGCGAGTTCCGCCTGGAAGACGTCGCCGCACTGATGGCCGCACCGGTCGCCAGGCTCGCCGCACCGCTGGAGGAGGCGATCCAGGCCGGTCTGCTCACAGACGCCGGCTCGGTGCTGCGTTTCCGCCACGAGCTCCTGCGCTCCGCGGCGTTGGCCGACGTACCGCCGTCTGCTCAGCGGGCGCTGCACGGCGCGATCGCGAACCAGCTCATGTCCGCGGGGCGTGGTGCGGCCGCTGCCGCACCGCATGTCCTCGCAGTCGCCCAGTCCGGTGACACGAGCGCTGTCGCGACACTGCGGGAGGCAGCGCGGGACCTGCTCTCGACCATGTCGATCACGGCCGCGGAAGTGATCCAGCAGGCGTTCGACCTGACGCGGGTGGACGACCCACTCCGCGCTGAGGTCGGTGTCGACGTGGTGAGCATCCTGCTCGTCGCCTGGCAGTACGACCGCGCCAAGGCGTTCGCCGACGACCTGCTCAGCGGTACGGCGCTCTACCACGGACCGATCACCCCGGACCTCCAGGCGACCCTCCGTCTGCACCTGGCGCCGCACCGGCGTCTCGACGTACAAGAACTCACCGTCCCCGGCGCCGCACCCCACCTGGCCGAACGGCTCGCGGCCCACCGCGCGCTGGCCGGTGCGGACGCTCCGAGCGCTGCAACGGACCCGATTGCGCAGTCGCTTCAGCAGGTGGCTGCGGCCGAGGCGGCACAGTCCGAGGGCAGGTACGCCGACGCACGCGACCTGTACGTCGCAGCACGCCAGGCGGAACCCGATCTTGGGAGCTTGCCGCCTACGCTGGTCGAGGTGGGCGAGCTGTACTGCCGCGCCGAGTCGGACGACCTGTCCGCTGCTCTGGAACGTGCGCGGGAGCTGATGACCGCAGGCTCCTCCTGGGCCGCTCCACAACTCGCCGTGCTGCATGCGCGGCTCGAGTACGCCTCCGGCAACCTGCAACAAGCAGAGGGCGCGGCGCACGCCGGTCTGCGCTGGATGGACCAGCTGCATGACCGATCGCTCGCCCCTGCAGCGGACCAGGTACTCGCACTGGTCGCCCTGCTCCGTGGCCACCTGACCCAGGCGCGCAAACTGGCCGGCAGCGATCCGACGATCAGTGCGCTGCTGGCCATCGCGGACGGCGACGCCAAGGCGGTCAAGCGGTTGGCCGCGACGCCGCAGGACTTCCCGGAGCGCATCGGCCTCCTGCTGCAGGCCGACGCCCTGGACGAGCTCAAGCGACTCAGTCCGTCTGCAGCAAGCCGTGGCGCGCTCGCCGTGGTGGCTGCGGGCAACGACGTCGAGCAGCTAGCTGAAGCGGTCGAGATCGTCCGTACGGCGCAGCGGCCGCTGCTGCTCGCACAGGCCGAGGAGCGCTACGGGCGGGCCGCTCTGGAGTCAGGTGATCGCAAGACCGGCGTACCGGCTCTGGAGCGAGTGCTGGACAGTCTGACGGCTCTTGGCGCGACTGCTCCGGCCGGGCGGATCCAGGCGGTGCTGCAGGCAGCCGGCGTACGACGGCGTCGCTGGGCCGCCGTACCGCCGCGGGCTCAGGAGGGGTGGGAGTCGCTCACGCCGATGGAGCGACGGGTCGCCCTGCTCGTCGCCGAGGGGCACACGAACCGGTCTGCGGCCGACGAGCTGGTGGTGTCGGCCAGCACCGTCGGGACCCATCTACGGGCCGTGTTCGGCAAGCTCGGGGTGAATTCGCGCGTCCAGCTCACCCGGCTGGTGCTGGAACGGTTCGCCCCTCCCCCGAACGCATGAGATTCGGGTGCACCGCCTGCTCTGAGCACCGGAGCGGTCCCTGACAGGTTCACGTGTTCGCTCGATCCGCCGGAGCGGCCTTCAGCGGTTTCCTTCTACCAAGCAACCACGAAGGGAACAGCGAAAATGACTGAGCAGTCAGACAAGACCCCCACCGTCGTCCTGGTCCACGGCGCGTTCGCCGAGAACGCCAGCTGGTCCGGTGTGATCGCCGAGCTCACGAGCCGCGGCATCCCGGCGATCGCGGTCGCCAACGAGCTGCGCGGCCCCGCCCTCGACGGCAGCCGGGTCGCCGCCCAGGTGCGCGAGATCGACGGCCCGGTCGTCCTGGTCGGGCACTCGTACGGCGGTGCGGTCATTACCGCGGCCGCCAACGAGGCCGACAACGTCTCCGCACTGGTCTACGTAGCCGCGTTCGTACCGGAGGAGGGCGAGAGCCTGCAGGACCTGCTCGGCAGCTTCCCGGCCAACGACTTCGCGTCCGGCCTGGTCCCGCACCAGCTGCCCACCGGTGACGGCGGCGAGGAGACCTGGCTGAGCATCGACCGGTCCAAGTTCCGGGCGCTGTTCGCGGCCGACGTCGAGAACGCCGAGCAGCTCGGCCGGACGCAGCGGCCGATCGCCGCGGTCGCGTTCGAGGAGAAGTCCGGTGCGGCGAGCTGGAAGCGCGTCCCGGTCTACGACCTGGTCGCCAGCGGCGACGAGGCGATCCACCCGGACGGCCAGCGCACGATGGCCGCCCGCGCGAACGCCACCACGATCGAGGTCGACGGCTCGCACGCGGTCGCCGTCTCACAGCCGAAGGCCGTCGCCGACTTCATCGCGAGCGCCGTCGAGGCAGGTGCGAACCGATGAAGCCGATCAAGCTCAGGCACCTGGTCACGGTCGCCGCGACGGCGGTCCTCACCCTCACCGGTGTCACCACGGCGAGTGCCCAGACCGAGCACAAGCCGAAGCCCACCATCGTCCTGCTGCACGGCGCCTTCGCCGACGGAGCCAGCTGGTCCGAGGTGACCAGCCGGCTCCAGCGGGACGGGTACACCGTGGTCGCCCCCGCTGTCCCGCTGCGCGGGATCGCGTCGGACACGTCATACCTGAAGGGCGTGCTCGACAACATCTCCGGCCCGAAGGTGCTCGTCGGCCACTCGTACGGCGGTGCGCTGGTGAGCCAGCTGGCCGGGACCGCCGGGGTGAAATCGCTGGTGTACGTCGCCGCGTTCGTCCCGCAGGCCGGTGAGACGCTCGGGGCGCTGAACTCGAAGTACCCGGGCAGCGAGATCGGCCCGGACACGACGAACACGATCAGCTACCCCGGTGGGGTGGATCTGGTGATGAAGCCGGAGTCGTTCCGCCGGGTGTTCGCGGCCGACCTCCCGGCGCGGCAGGCCGCCGTACTCGGGGCCTCGCAGCGCCCGGTCAACGCCGCGGTCTTCGACGAGAAGATCCCGACGGGCGCTCCGGCCGCGCTCCCGAAGTACGCCGTGATCCCGACCGAGGACCACGCGATCGCACCGGCCGCGGAGCGCTTCATGGCCGACCGCGCCCACGCCACCACGGTGGCGGTCCAAGGAGCATCCCATCTGGTCGCCCTCTCCCACCCGGGCACGGTGACCCGAGTGATCGAGCAAGCCGCCCGCTGAAACAGCAACGTCGGCCGGACCGCAGCCAGCGGTCCGGCCGACGTGTTGCCGTCAGTCCTCGAGAGCCTGGTAGAGCGTGGTCCAGAAGTCGTTCATGAGCTGGACCGAGGACGGCACGGTCGTGCCGACCTGGGTGAGCAGGATGCCGACGACCTGGTTGACCGGGTCCGCGTACGTCGACGTACCGGCGCCACCGTCCCAGCCGAACTGACCGATCGGCGCGTAATCGCCCCGGTAGGTACGAACCGCCATCCCGAAGCCCCATCCGCCCTGCTGTCCCTGGCCGAACGAGATGTGCACGTTGTCCCGGGCCAGCGTCTCCCGGGCCGCCAACTGCTCGGCCGTGAGGCTGTTGCTGGTCATCAGCTGCACGGCCGGCTTGGAGAGAATCCGCTGGTCCTGATGTACGCCGTGGTTCAGCAGCATCCGGAAGTAGGCGTGGTAGTCGTCGGCGGTGGAGTTCAGCCCGCCGCCACCGCCCTGGAACGCCGGCGGGGCGCTGTGCCGGCCGCCCTCCGCCTCGTCCCACACCTGGAACTCGCCGGTGGCGGGGTCCGGCGCATAGAGCGGTGGGAGCCGGTGCAGTTGGTCGGCGGGAACGGAGAACCCGGTGTCCTTCATGCCCAGCGGCCCGAAGATCCGCTCCTGCAGGAACTCGTCGTACGACTGACCGGTGACCCGGGAGACGAGGACGCCGATCAGGTCGCTGCTGATCTGGTACTGCCAGCGCTCACCGGGCTGGTACATCAGCGGAAGCGTGCCGAGGCGCCGCATCCACTCGTCCGGCTCCGGCATCGGCACCGGCCCGTTGGGCGTGATGCCCTGCTCGAACAGGGCGGCCATGATCGGCGTACCGATCATCGTCATGTCCATGCCGAGCCCGAACGTGGACGTCAGCACGTCCCGGACGGTGATGGGCCGCTTGGCCGGCACGGTGTCGTCGACCTGGCTGTCGATCCGCTTCAGGACCTGACGGCCGGCCAGCTCGGGCAGCCACGGCTCGACCGTGTCGTCCAGCCGCAGCCGGCACTCGTCGAGCAACACCATGGCCGCCGACACCGAGACCGGCTTCGACGTCGAGGCCATCCGGAAGATCGTGTCGCGTCGCATCGGCGCGCCGCCCTCGTGACGCATCGTCCCGAGGGTCTCGACGTACGGCTCACCGTCGCCGCGGCTGACCAGGGCGACGACGCCGGGGATCTTCCCGGAGTCGACGTGCCGGGCCAGTACGTCGTGCAGTCGGCGCAACCCGGCCTCGGTGAAGCCGGAGGAAGTCGTTGACATGGTGGTGCTCCTTGGAGTGGTACGGATTGCGGTCAGAGGCTGCGGGCGACGATGTCGCCGACCGAGGTGGTCGCGCGGATCGTGAGTTCGGGGCCCGCGCCCTCGCTGTTCTTGAGCGCGTTGCTGATGCGGCCGGTGGAGGTGCCGGCATCGAGCGTGGCCGAGACTCCGGCGGCGGCGACGATCTCCACCTCGCCGACATCGGTGCGCAGTACGACGGTGCCGCGCACCGCCTCGGCGATCCGGATGTCGCCCTTGCTGGTGCGAATCTCCGCGGGACCGTTGAGGCGGCCGACGGACACGTCACTGGCGGAGGTCGTGATGCGAGCGCTCGCGACGTCCTCGAGGTCGATGGGACCCTGGGCGCTCTCGATGACGACATCGCCGAAGCGTCCGGTCGCCCGGAGATCGGCGCCGGCCGCCTTCACCTCGGCCTGGGAACCGGCCGGCAGTTGCACCGTCACCGCGACGGCTCCGGAGGGCCCGAAGTACTGGTTCTTCGCGACGACCGCGATCCGCAGCACGCCGTCGGCGTACTCGACCGTGGTCTGCTCGGCAGCCTTCACGTCGCGGCTCTTCGAGGCGTCCGCGGGGAGCACCTCGACGGCGGTGTCGGCCCGGTCGGTGGCAACGAGCTGAATGCGTCCGGCGGGGATGTTCAGGACTGCGGAGATCGGCTGGGAGGTGCTGTACGTCGGCATTGTGGTGCCTTCCTGGAGTGCTTGGTGTGTTGCTGACAAACACCAAGATCCAGGGCCGTCCTGACACCGAACCGCCGCGGCCCTGACACGGCTCCTGACACCGGTCGATCAGAGAATTCGATCCAGGGCCTCGTGCCCGATCGGGCCCCAGTGGGTCTTGCCGCCCGGGATGCCCTTCTCTCCGTTGATGCCCATGGCGATCAGGAACAGTGCGCGCGTCAGGGCCCAGCCGCGGGCTCGTCGTACCGTCGCCTCGTCCACCCCGTAGGCGTCGAGGAAGCGCTCCGCCTCCGGGAGCAGGATCCAGGCGGCCGCGAGGTCGTTGGCCGGGTCGCCGGCGCCGATCTCCTCGAAGTCCACGACGCCGGCGAGCGTACCGTCGGCAACGACTACGTTCGCCGGGTGCAGGTCGCCGTGCAGCCACACCGGCGCCCCGTCCCACTTGGGCGCCGCGATCGCGTCCTCCCACACCGCACGGATCTCGCCGGCGCGGCCGACGTACGCCTGCACCTCGTCGAAGCCGGGGGTCGGCGCGAGACTGCTCCGTTCGCTCACCGGCGCGTCGGCCGGTGGCTCGGTGTGCAGCGCCTTGAGGAAGTCCGCGAGGACGTCGGCGGCGGCCGGATCCGTGATCGGTGCGTGGTCCGCGGGTTCTCCGTGCACCCAGGTGGTGATCATCCACGTCCGCGGGAAGGCGTCGGACGGGTCACAGAGGTGGAGTGGGGAGGGGACGGGCAGCGGGAGCTGGGCAGCGAGGCTGGGCAGCCACCGGTGTTCTCGGCGGAGTGGTTCGGGACCCTGGTTCCCACGGGGCAGTCTGACGGCCAGGTCGTCGCCCAGGCGCCACATCTGGTTGCCCCAGCCGCCGATGATCTCCTTCAGTTCGAGATCGGCCAGGTCAGGATGCTGGGCTTTCAGCAGGGTCCGCACGAGGTCGTCGTCCATTTTCAGATCCACGGCCCGTCAGACGCATCACATCGGTGGCTGGTTGGGAATAGGTTCACAGAACGGACAGTTGCCGACAGTTATGCGCATTGATGTGTGGTCCGACGTCGTCTGCCCGTGGTGCTACATCGGGAAGCGGCGGCTCGAAGAGGCCCTCGCCGACAGCGGTGAGAGCGCCGAGATCGTCTGGCACAGCTTCCAGCTCGACCCTTCGTCGACGAACGACGACCCGCGGGACCTGGCGACGCGGCTGGGCGAGAGGTACGGTCGCGGCCGCGAGTGGGGCCTGCAGGCCAACGCCCATGTCACCGAGGTGGCGGCCGAGGTCGGGCTCGAGTACCACCTGGACCAGGCGAAGCCGGTCAACACCGTCGACGCGCACCGCATCCTGCACCTGGCCCGTGACCTCGCTGAGGCCGGAGAGGTGCCCGCTGACACGCAGGGCCGCCTCAAGGAGCGTCTGCTCAAGGGCTACTTCACCGACGGCCTCCCGGTCGGTGACCACGCCACGCTGACCGAGCTGGCCACCGAGGTCGGCCTTCCCGCCGAGCGAGTGCGTGAGGTTCTCGCGAGTACGACGTACACCGACGACGTGGCCGCGGATCAGGCACAGGCCCTGGCGTACGGCGCCAACGGCGTACCGTTCTTCGTCATCGACGAGAAGTACGGCGTGAGCGGCGCCCAGCCCGTCGACGTCTTCAAGGAAGCACTGCGCCGGGCGAACGCGGACCGCAAGCCGGTGACGCTCATCACCGCACCGGGCGCGACGACTGACGGTGACGCGGAGTGCGGGCCGGACGGCTGCCCCATCTGAGTCCGACGTTCAGCGGTGGGTACCGGGACTCATACGAAACGTGGTGTATGAAGGAGGCATGACTGTCGTGCGCGCACTGGCCAGGCCGTTGCTGTCCGTCATTTTCGTCGTGCAAGGCGCCAACGCCGTCCGGAACCCCGAGCCGCTGGTACCCAAGGCACAACCCGTCACCGACCGGCTCGTACCGATGGTGAAGAAGGTCGCGCCGCCGCAGGTCAGCGACCGCATCCCCGAAACCACCGCCAACCTGATCCGGCTGAACGGCGCGGTCCAGGTCCTCGGTGGTCTCGCGCTGGCGACGGGTAAGGGCCGTCGCCTCGGCGCCGCCGTGCTGGCGGCTTCGCTGGTGCCGACGACGCTCGCCGGGCACGCGTTCTGGCAGGAGAAGGACAAGGACGCCCGCAACCAGCAGCGCATCGCTTTCATGAAGAACCTGGGCGTGCTCGGCGGTCTGCTGCTCGCGGCGGTCGACACCGAAGGCAAGCCGGGTGTCACCTGGCGCGCCACGCACGGTGCGCGGGCGGCGAAGCGCGAGACCAAGCGCGGCGCGAAGGCCGCCAAGCGCGAGGCGAAGCAGTTCGCCCGCGAGGCGAAGCACGCCGCCCGTCTCGCGAAGGCGGAGCTCAGCTGATCGCGATGCCCTAGGCTCAGGGCAGTAGACAGCTGAGCTTGAGGGAGTGGGATGAGCGAGCAGGGTTGGCCGGCGCCGCGGGTCGATGGAGCAGTGACCGGTACCGTCACAGTGCCCGGATCGAAGTCGATCAGCAACCGCGCCCTCATCCTCGCCGCGATCGCGGACGGCCCGTCGCACCTGACCGGCCTGCTCGCGGCTCGCGACACGTCCCTGATGCGGTCGGCGCTGGTCTCGCTCGGCGTGGGCATCTCCGAGAGCGGTACGACGGTGACCGTCACCCCGGGCTCGCTCAAGGGCCCGGCGAACGTCGACTGCGGCCTGGCCGGCACCGTGATGCGGTTCGTCCCGCCGGTCGCCGCGCTGGCCGACGGCGTGGTCGCCTTCGACGGTGACCCGTACGCGCGGGAGCGGCCGATGGGCGTCATCCTCGACGCGCTGCGCACCCTCGGCGTACAGATCGACGACGGCGGCACCGGCCGGATGCCGTACACCGTGTCCGGCACGGGTTCGGTGCGCGGCGGGAAGGTGACCCTGGACGCGTCCGGGTCGAGCCAGTTCGTGTCCGCGCTGCTGCTGGCCGGCGCGCGGTACGACGAGGGCGTCGACATCCGGCACGACGGCAAGCCGGTCCCGTCGCAGCCGCACCTGGACATGTCGGTCGCGATGCTGCGCGAACGCGGTGTCACGGTCGACGACACGGAGCCGAACCGGTGGGTGGTTGCTCCCGGCCCCATTCGAGCGCTGGACACCGCGATCGAGCCCGACCTGTCGAACGCGGCGCCGTTCCTGGCCGCGGCCGTCGTCACCGGCGGCGAGGTGACCGTGACCGGCTGGCCGGCGGAGACCACGCAGCCGGGCGGCCAACTGCCCGAGCTCTTCACGCGGTTCGGCGCCGAGGTGACGCGCACCGAGGACGGTCTGACCGTGCGCGGGACCGGACGGGTGCAGGGCTGCGACCTCGACCTGAGCGAGGTCGGCGAGCTGTCCCCCGTGATCGCCGCGGTGGCCGCGTTCGCCGACGGGCCGTCGTACCTGCGGGGAATCGCGCACCTGCGCAACCACGAGACCGACCGGCTGGCGGCGCTCGAAACCGAGTTCAACGCGCTCGGCGGGGACGTCACGCAACTCGAGGACGGGCTGGCGATCCGGCCGAAGCCGTTGCGCGGAGGGCTTTTCCACACGTACGACGACCACCGGATGGCGCACGCCGCCGCTGTCGTCGGCCTGCTCGTCGACGACCTGCAGATCGAGAACATCGGCACCACAGCGAAAACCCTGCCCGAATTCCCCCAGTTGTGGTCGGGGCTCGCCGGCTGATGTCGCGGTACGACGAGGAGGCCAAGTACGACCGTCCGAAGCGCCGGACCCGGCCACGGACCAAGGACCGTCCCTCGTACGACGACGCCGCGATCGGGTTCGTCTTCACCCGCGACCGCGGGCGCTACGCCTGCTGGGTCGAGGATCCGGACGGCGGGCGCGAGGTGACCGCGATGAAGGCCCGTCAGCTCGGCCGCACCGGCGTGATCGTCGGAGACCGGGTCAAACTCGACGGCAACGCCAGCGGCGACGAGGGCTCGCTGGCCCGCATCGTCGAGGTTCTCCCCCGTACGACGCTGCTGCGCCGCTCCGCCGATGACGACGACCCCGTCGAGCGCCCGCTGGTCGCGAACGCAGACCAGCTTGTCATCGTCGTCGCAGTCGCGAACCCGGAGCCCCGGACCGGGTTGATCGACCGCTTCCTGGTCGCGGCGTACGACGCCGGCATGCGCCCGCTGCTCTGCCTCACGAAGACCGACCTGGCCGATCCGGACCCACTGCTCTCGATCTACCGCCCCTTGGGCGTCGAGTCGGTCGCCACGCACCAAGGCGGCGACCTGACGGAGCTCCAGGAGCAGCTCGACGACCGGACAAGCGTGCTGGTCGGTCACTCGGGCGTCGGCAAGTCCACGCTGGTCAACGGCATCATCCCCGGCGCCGCCCGGGCGGTCGGCATCGTCAACGAGGTCACCGGCCGCGGGCGCCATACGTCGACGAACACCGTCGTACTGCGCCTGCCGGACGGCGGCTGGCTGATCGACACCCCGGGCATCCGCTCGTTCGGCCTCGCGCACGTGGACCCCGACAAGTTGATCGGCGCGTTCCCGGACCTCGCGGAGATCGCGGCGGACTGCCCGCGTGGCTGCACACATGCCGCGGACGCGCCCGACTGCGCGCTGGACGAGGCCGTCGCCGAGGGGCGCGCCGACGCCGAGCGAGTCGCGTCCTTCCGCCGGCTGGTCGCCAGCCGCGGATCAGCCAACTGACTACTTGGGAAGCTGTCCTTGCCATACCGCCTTCGCGCCGGCGTCGCCGGTGCGGATGGTCTGCCAGATGACCAGTACGCCGATCACAACGACCGCGGCCTGGGTGAGCAGCTCGAGCGGCCGGCTCGTCGTTGCCTTGTCACCCTTGATGCCGGCCAGCAGCAAGAAGGCGGCGACGGCAACGACCGCGAAGATCAGGCAGTACCAGAACAGCAGGTCGCCGCGCTTCGCGTGCAGTTCGACGGCCTTCTCCAGCGTCGGCACCGCGTTGACGAACGCCTCACCGCTCTCCTTGGCCACGAACGCGCACACCACCGTCCCGACGCCGAGAATCAACGCCGGCCAGCGCAGCACCCCGCGCCACCGCGGCACCAGCGCGAACACGATGCCGGTGAGCGCGGCCACCGGGAGCAGCACCACGGTCAGATGAATCACCAGCACGTGCAGCGGCAGATCCCCGAAGCGCTCGAACATTGACGCCTCCCGGCGGTCGTAGGACGTGATCAGACACTAGTGGCACGTTCAACGACTGCCTTTGGTTCAATCCACACCGCAATCGATCCGCAACTGATCCCGGACACCCGGTCCGCTCCGCAGCGGTTCAGGCTAGCCTTCCGGCATGCCTTCGCACACGGATGACCTGCGGCTCGCCCACATCCTGGCCGACGACGCGGACTCGACCACGATGGACCGCTACAAGGCGCTCGACCTGCACGTGGCCACCAAGCCCGACCTCACCCCGGTGAGCGAGTCGGACAAGAAGGTCGAGGACGTGATGCGCAAGACGCTCGCCCGGGCCCGTCCGCGGGACGCGTTCGTGGGCGAGGAGGACGGCACCAGCGGCTGGGGCGTACGGCGCTGGGTGGTCGACCCGATCGACGGCACCAAGAACTACATCCGCGGCGTCCCGGTCTGGGCCACGCTGATCAGCCTGATGATCGAGGACCAGGTCGTCGTCGGCGTGGTCTCCGCCCCCGCACTCGGGAAGCGCTGGTGGGCGTCGTACGGCGACGGCGCCTGGACCGGCCGCGCACTGCACTCCTCGCAGCCGTGCCGGGTCAGCGACGTGAGCAAGATCGAGGACGCGTCGCTGTCGTACGCCTCGCTCAAGGGCTGGGAGAAGATCGGCAAGAAGAACCAGTGGGCGGACCTGATGGACTCGGTCTGGCGGACCCGCGCGTACGGCGACTTCTGGTCGTACATGCTGGTCGCGGAAGGCGCGGTCGACATCGCCGCCGAGCCCGAGCTCAACCTCTACGACATGGCCGCGCTGGCGATCATCGTCGACGAGGCCGGCGGCAGGTTCACCTCCGTCGACGGCGCCCCCGGCCCCAACGGCCCGAACGCCGTCGCCACCAACGGCCGTCTGCACGACGAAGTCCTCAAACGCCTCGAGTAACGTCCCCCGCCCGCTGCACACCACCACCACCTTGTCCGTATCCCCACCACTCCACCGCGTGGAACCGGCGCTTGTAACTGATGTGTGGGTGGGTCGACGGTTTCGAGGGCGGCTCCGGGCTTGGTGTGATCGGCAGCTCGACAGGATGTCTCAGGTGGCCGGGTAGTGCACCTGAGCGTGAACCCGTCCGCGCGTACACCGTCCCATCGGTGCACTACCTGTCGAGGTTGCACATCACACCGCCGCGAGCAGCCGAGCCACCAACCCCCACACATCAGACCGGAGAGCCGGAAACCTCTTTGGGCGCGGGTCAACCAGATCTCGTGGCGGATTTTGGTTGGTGGGGGCTCAAGGTGGGCGCGGGGTGGTTGGTGGGGGCTCAAAGTTGTGCTCGCTTTTGCAGGAAATCTGCTTCGGTCGGGTTGGTGGTGAAGGCGAGTGCTTCTTCGTAGGCTGCTCGCGCTTCTTGGGTGCGGCCTAGGCGGCGGAGGAGTTCGGCGCGGGTGGAGGCGAGATACGGGTACGTCGCCAACGCCGGGTCGTCCGGTAGTTGTTCAAGTGCAGCCGCGGGGCCGGCGACGTAGCTGAGCGCCACAACCCGATTCAGTGCTACTACCGGCGACGGCCATTTTGCGAGCAGTACGTCGTACAGCCCGAGGATCTCGGGCCAGTCGGTGTCTTCCCACCGTGCCGCCTCCGCATGCACCGCGGCAATCGCGGCCATCAGCCCGAACCGTCCAGCCGGCCCCACCGCTCCCGGCACCAACTCCAGCGCCTCGGCGATCAAGGCGTGGTCCCAGAGCGAGCGGTCCTGGTCCTCCATCAGCACCAACTGCCCGTCGACCTGTGCAGGACGCCGCGCTTCGGTCAGCAACAGCAACGCCAGTAGCCCGGCCGCCTCGGAACTCTCCGGCAACAGCAGGCGAATCATCCGCGCAAGATCAAGCCCCCGCCGGCTTGCGGTGTCGTTCGCGGTGTAGCCCGCTGTGTAGACCAGGTGGATGACGTCCAGGACTGCGTCGATGCGCTCAGGGAGATCTGTCAGGCGTGGGATGCGGTAGGGGATGCCGGTTCGGGAGATCTTCTGTTTGGCGCGGGTGATGCGGGCCTGCATCGTGGCTTCCTTGACCAGGAACACCCTGGCGATCTCCGCCGACGAGAGGCCGCACACCAGGCGCAATGTCAGCGCGATCCGGGCCTCCTGTGACAGCGCCGGATGGCAGCAGGTGAAGACCAGCCGCAAACGATCGTCCGGGAACGTCTCGTCGACGGCATCCTCAACCGGAATCAGCAACGGGAGCTTCCGCCGTACGACGTCCGCACGCCGCCGGTGCTCCAGCGCGCGCCTCGTCGCGACAGTCGTCAGCCACGCACCCGGGCGCCCAGGCACCCCCTGTTCCCGCCAGTGCACCAGCGCCTTCGCGTACGCGTCCTGAACGCAGTCCTCTGCCAGGTCGAGGTCCGCTGCCACGCGGGCAGTCGCGGCGAGGACGGCGGCCCACTCGGTCGCATGGGCCGCCGCCACCGCTTCAGCTACCGGATCAGCCACCGTTGACCAGCGGACGGACCTCGACACCGCCCATCGGCGACGGGACCTGCTTGGCGATCGCGAGCGCCTCGTCCAGGTCGGCGGCCTCGATGACGTAGTACCCGCCCATCACTTCCTTGGTCTCGGCGAAGACGCCGTCCGTGACGACGTACCCGCCGTTGCCGTCGGAACGGATCGAGGTCGCGGTCTCGCTCCCGTCGAGCTGCCCGCCGCCGCGCACGGTGGACCCGTTGGCCTCGACGAAGGCCTGATGGTTCTTGTGATTCTGCTCCGCCACCGACCCGTCGTCCGCGGCCCACTTCGCCTCGTCGTCGTAGATCATCACCAGGTACTTGCCCACTTGTGGTCACCTCTCTCGTCCACACTCGGTTACAGCATCCACCTCTCCGATGCGCGACCCGGGCCGGAATCGACAACCCCCGCGAGGAAGTTTCCCGACCACGTATGGTGGCCGGTATGCCCTTGACGTACCCCATCGCGGAGCAGACGCTCGACAACGGCCTCCGGGTCGTCGTGAGCTCGGACCGCGCCGTCCCGATCGTTGCCGTCAACCTCTGGTACGACGTCGGGTCGCGCCACGAACCACCGGGGCTGACCGGGTTCGCGCACCTCTTCGAGCACCTGATGTTCCAGGGGTCGCGCAACGTCGCCTCCGGTCAGCACTTCAGCCTGCTGGAGACCGCCGGCGCCAGCCTGAACGCGAGCACCTTCTTCGACCGCACGAACTACTTCGAGTCGCTGCCCAGCGGCGGTCTCGACCTCGCGCTCTGGCTCGAGGCGGACCGGATGGGCTACCTGCTCGACGCGGTCAACCAGGAGAACCTGGACAACCAGCGTGACGTGGTCAAGGAAGAGAAGCGGCAGAGCTACGACAACCGCCCGTACGGCGACTCGTACGAGCGGCTCGTCCGGCTCGCGTTCCCCGAAGGCCACCCGTACGCACACATGACGATCGGGTCGATGGAGGACCTGGACGCAGCCTCACTGGAGGACGTGCACGCGTTCTTCCGCAAGTACTACGGGCCGAACAACGCGGTGCTGACGATCGTCGGCGACGTGTCCGAGGAGGACGCGTTCGACGCCGCCAAGCGGTACTTCGGCCACCTGCCCGCGATCCCCACGCCGCCGCCGGCACCCGACGGGACGATCGGCCCGATGACCGGCGTACAGCGTGACGACGTCGTGTCCGACGTACCGTCCGACCTGATCACGATGATGTTCCGGCTGCCGGTCGACGGCACGCCCGAGCTGGACGCGGCCGGGCTCGCGCTCGACATCCTCGCCGCGGGGCAGAGCGGCCGCCTGAACCGGCGGCTGGTCCGCGACGAGCAGATCGCACAGTCGGTGTCCGGTGGGGCGCTTCCGCTGATCGGCGGGGTGTCGTTCGGGACGCTGACCGGGATCGCGTCGGACGGTATCGACCTGCAGAAGGTCGAGGACGCGCTGCTCGAGGAGATCGAGAAGCTGGCCGCGGACGGAGTCACCGCGGAAGAGCTGGCCACGGTGCAGGCACAGGCCGAGCGGGACTGGCTCGAGCAGCTGGCGACGTGCGCGGGCCGTGCCGACGAGATCTCGCACCATGCGTTGCTGTTCGGCGATCCGAACCGGATCAACACGCGCATCGACCAGATCCAGGCCGTGACCGTTGAGCAGGTGCAGGCGGCCGCGCAGAAATGGATCCGCGCGGAGGGCCGTGTGCAGGTCACCTACCGCCGCAGCGAGTCGGGAGAAGAAGAATGAGCCAGGTTCTGACCACCCCGCCGCCTGTCGGCGCGCCGCGTCCGTGGAAGTTCCCGGAGGCGGTGACCACGCGGACCAGCGTCGGCGCACCGGTGCACGTCTTCGACCGTCCGGGGCAGTACGTCGCCACCGTCCGGGTCACGATCGCGATGCCGCTGATCGCCGAACCGCGCGAGCTGGAGGGTGTCGCGACGATCATGTCGCGGACGCTCGACGAGGGCACCGAGCTGCATTCGGCCAACGAGTTCGCTGCCGCGCTCGAACGGCACGGAGCGGCGTACGGCGTCGATGTCAGCTCGGACGCCCTGCACGTGGAGATCTCGGTGCCGGTGTCGCATCTCGCGCCGGCGGTCGAGCTGCTGGCCGAGGCGATCACGCGGCCCGCGTTCAACCAGGCCGATGTCGGACGGCACGTGACGATCCGGCTCGGCGAGATCAACCAGGAGCGGGCCAACGCCGGGTACCGGGCGCGGGAGGCGTTCGCCGCGCACCTGTTCGACCCGTCGACGCGGCGGTCCCGGCCGACCGCGGGCCGGCCGGACACGATCCGTCCGCTGACCAACGTCGAGGTTGCCGACTTCTACCGGAACAACATCGGCCCGGAGCGGGCAGAGATCCTGTTCGCCGGCGACGCGACCGGTGTGGATGTCGCCGGCGTCATCGACGCGGCCTTCAGCAACTGGACGTCGTCCGCCGGTACGGCGCTGGAGACGCCGGAGCCGATCTACCTTCCGGGCAACCGGGTCGTGCTCGTCGACCGGCCGGGCTCGGTGCAGAGCCAACTGCTGATCGGGTGCGCCGGACCGGACCGGCGGGACCCGGGTTGGGGTGCCGCCGCGGTCGCGAATCACGTTGTCGGCGGGACGATCACCTCCCGGGTCGACACCGTGCTGCGCGAGGAGAAGGGGTACACGTACGGGACGCGGACCAGCTTCGCGGCTCCCCGCAAGGGCGGGACCTTCAGCCTCGGCGGCGCCGTACGGACCGAGGTGACCGGCGCCGCGATCAGTGACGCGCTACGGATCCTGCTGGAGGCCCGCGACGGCCTGACCGAGCAGGAGGTGCAGGAGGCGAAGGACAGCCTGATCCGCACCGCGCCGCTGCGCTACGAGCAGGCCGACTCCGTGGCCCAGCAGGTCGGCAGCAACATCGCGAACGGCGTACCGATCGACTTCGCCGACACGTACCTGACGAACATCGCCGCCACCACGGCCGCCGAGGCGACCGAGGCCTACCGCCGGTACGTCGGCACCGACGGCCTGCTCGTGGTCGTCGTCGGCGAGGCGAAGGACGTGCGCCCGCAACTCGAGGGCCTCGATCTGGGCGAACTGATCGAGGTGAACTGACCGACGCTGCCCCGGCCCCGGCCGGGGGTAGCGCGCATCAGCTGCTGATGTAGTTGGAGAGCTGTTCCCTCTCGAACTCGAGCTCACCGATCCGGGACTTGACCACGTCACCGATGCTGACCAGCCCGGCAAGGTTGCCGTCGACAACGACCGGCACGTGCCGGATGCGGCGATCGGTCATCAGCCGCATCAGGTCGTCGATGTGCTCGTCCGGCCCGCAGGTGGCGACCTCCGACGTCATGATCGCGCTGACCCTGACCTCGCCCGCGTCCGGCGTACCGTTCCAGAGCCGGACGATGTCGCGCTCGGAGACGATGCCGTCCACCGACGCTCCGTCCGCGCTGACCACCACGGCGCCGATGTTGTGGTCGGCCAGCAGGGCCAGCAGCTCGGTGACAGTGGCGTCTGGCGAGATGGTGACGACCTGGTTGCCCTTACCGCGCAGTACGTCGTTGATCTTCACGGAGCCTCCTGCAGATCGAGGGACCAATACCCAAAGGTAGCGAAATCCCACGCCCAGCGGCAGTCCCCGCATGTCACACCGTGTGACAACGAAAGACAACCTCCGGCCCTCGCGTCTGGTGCCGATGAACCGCCCCGACACCCAGGACGAAGGTTCTTTTCCACGCGTCACCAGGTCCTCCGGAGCGGCCGGCGGCGTTTAGGTGTTTGAACGCTCAAAAGGACTTCAGTCCCTGGTCCTCCTGCGGCTTGTTACATAGCGTTACCGCAATTGGTGCGCGCGGAGGGGTGCGCACCACAACGGGAGGCTGTTCATGAGCAAGCACGGCAGGATTGTGCGACGGGCGGCGCTGGGGACGGCGCTCGCCGCTGCCGCAGCACTGACCATCGGCGGTATCGCATACGCCGACAACATCAACGACACGATTGAGGGCCTCGGCGCCGTGACGTTGGTCGCGGGCGACTCCACGTCGACCGGATCGGCCCAGGTCAAGGTGGTCCCGAACAACGGGGACAGCGACAGCGGCTGCAACATCGACACGAACGAGCATTTCGTCATCACCTTCGTCACGCCTGCCGGCGTGACCGCCTCACCGGCCTCTATGTCCTTCAGCGACTGCAACGTCTTCCAGACCGTCAGCTTCAGTGCTGCGGCCGGGGCGGTCGACGGCACCGTGACCGCCACCATCACCACGAACACCACTGGCGCCGGCAGCTACAACAACAACGTCCAGATCCCCATCGACGTGACTGCCCCGGTGGTCGTCGTCGTTGACGCCGACGGGGACGGCGTACCGGATGCATCCGACAACTGCCCGGCCACAGCCAACGCCGACCAGGCGAACGCGGACGGCGACGCCCTCGGGAACGCCTGCGACACGAACTCCTACGCACCGAAGGCCGGCGCTTCCCCCGCTGACGGGAACGGCGACGAAGGGTCGACGCTGAGCACCTCCGGTGCGTTCACCGATGCCGATGGCAACGACAGCCTGACGATCACCAAGGTGAGCGGCGCGGGAACAGTCACCGACAACGGCAACGGCACTTGGTCGTGGTCTCACAGCACAACCGACGACGCCACCGGCACTGTGGTCGTGCAGGCTGCGGACGGCGAGCACCTGGCCGCCAGCGAGACGTTCAACTGGACCGCCTCGAACGTGGCACCTACCGTCGGCCCGGTCACCGCGACACACACCAGCGCCTGCGCGGTCTCGCTGAACGCACCGTTCACCGACCCCGGCACAGCCGACACCCACACCGCCACGATCTCGTGGGGTGACTCCGGTACGACGAACGTCGCCCCGGCCACCTCCGCGATCACCGGATCGCACGCGTACACCGCCAACGGGACCTACACGATCGGCGTCTCGGTCACCGACGACGACGGCGCGAACGGCACGGGCGACGCCTCGTTCGCCACCCAGAACACGCCGAGCGCGCTCCAGCAGCCCATCAACGCCACCGGCACCCGGAGCTCGTTCAAGATCGGCAGCACGATTCCGGTCAAGATCACGGTCACCGGCTGCGACGGCGGCGCCGTCTCCACTCTGACCCCGACGGTCACTCTGACCAAGCTCGACCCCACGCCCGACAACCCGCTGAACGAGGCCTCGCTCGACACGGTCGCGACCAACGGGCTGCAGATGCGCTGGTCGGACACGCAGTACATCTACAACCTCTCGACCAAGCTCAGCCAGCAGACCGGCGCCGCGCTGACCGGCGGCACCTACAAGGTCACTGTCTCGGACAGCAGCTTCTTCGCTCCTGTCTCGGCCCAGTTGGACCTGCGGAAGTAGCCAGGACGGAACCGATCGTGCGGGCGGTGAGGAGGGGGATCTCCCGCACGATCGGTTCAGCTGTCAGAAAGGTTGGTCACGGAGCAGGTCGATGGCGGACTGGCGGTCCTTGACCCGGAGTTTTCGCAGTACTGACGAGATGTGCACACGGATCGTGGTCGGCGACAGGTACAGCCGCTTGGCGACCTCCTCGGTCGTGAGGCCGTCTCCGAGCAGGCCCATCACCTCCCACTCGCGGGAGGTGAGCACGGCCGCCTTCGACCGCCGCTCGCTCCGCCGGCGCCCCGGTTCCCGGAACTCGTCCAGGATGCGGGCGACCAGCGACCGCGGGATCGCCGCCTCGCCGGACAGCACGCCCCGCAGCGCCTCCGGCAGCCGGCCGGGATCGGTGTCCTTCAGCAAATAGCCGGAGGCCCCCGCGCGCAGCGAGTCGAACAGGTCGTTGTCGTCGCGGGACACGGTGAGCATCACGATCGCGAGCTCCGGCAGCAACCGGGAGAGCTCCGCGGCCGCTCGGATCCCGCCGCCGGGCATGTGGATGTCGAGCAGTACGACGTCCGGCTGGTGCTCCTGCGCGAACCGGACAGCCTGCGGCCCGCTGGCCGCCTCTGCGCAGACCTCGAATCCACCCGTCTCCAGGGCCTGCCGGATGTGTGCCCTGAGCATCGGATGATCGTCCGCGATGACCACCCGGCGCGGTTCCGTGTTCACCACCTGACCATCACCGTTGTCCCCTCGTCCGGCCGCGACGTCAGTTCGAAGGTACCGGGCAACGCCTCCGCGCGCTCGCGCATGCTGACCAGCCCGAACCCGTTCTTCGGTCCCGCCGCGTCGAATCCCGGCCCCTCGTCCGAGATCCGCAGCCGGCGCCCGTCGCCGGCCCGGCCCAGCTCGACCTTCACCCGATCCACCTTGCCGTGCCGGACGGCGTTCAGGACCGCCTCCCGGGCGATGCGGACCAGCGCGTGCCGTTGCGGGCGGTCGACCACGATCGACTCGTCCAGTTCGAGATCGAGCGTCACGCCGTACCGCTGGGCCAGCTGCTCGACCGCCCGGTGCAGCATCAGACCGAGCGGCTCGTCGTCCGATCGCCCGAGTGCCTCCAGCATCTGCCGCGCCTCGTCCAGTGCGCGGTCGCTGGCGCCGAGGATCCGTTCGACCCGTTGGCGATCCGCGACGCTGAAGGCCGAGACCTCGGAGCGGATGTAGCCGAGCTCCTGCAGTACGCCGTCGTGCATCTCGCGAGCGACCCGTCGCCGGTCCTCGACCACCGCGGCCTCCGCCTGCAGCGCCCAGTGCCGGCTGATCTCACGGCCCGCGGCGACGAGCAGCAGCAGGTACGACGCGGTGCGCAACACGCTGCCGGAGTACAGCCAGTCGGCACGTTCCGGAGGAAAGAACAGGTAGTTCAGCCGCGCGAGCGCCCCCAACGCGCAGGCAGGACCGAGCCAGCGCAGCAGTACGTCGTCCCGGCTGCGCGCCTGCACTGTGAACGCCACCGCTGCCACCGCGAAGCAGATGAGCGTCAGGAGCTGCGGGACGAGGAGCGCCTTGGAACTGGGATCCTGCGGCAACGAGTCCTTCCGCCAATACAGGACGGCGCCGACCACGAACATCGCCGCGACCGCGGGCGCCAACGCCCAGTGCCGCCAGCCACGCCGACGCGTCCGGCGGTCCGGCACGAGGGCCGATGCGGCGATCAGCAGCGTTCCGACGATCCGCAGGGCCGGCGGCAGCCAGTTGCCGAACGCACCGGCCGGCTGGTTCTTGATGAGCGTGACGCTGAGCAACGCGTTCGCCGTACCGAGAACAACCAGCCCTTGCAGCAGCAGAAGATCCTGGCGAGTCTTCGTACGCCGGAATCGCCCGTAGACCAGGAACGCGAGCAGCAGCGCGACACACGCGTTGACCGTCTCGAGCACGAGATGCGCGGCCGGACTCTGAGCCCCGAACTCCTGCTCCCACCGCCCCACCACGACAGCCGCGCCCGCCAACCCGAGCACCAGCAACCCAAGCGCGACGCTCCCCCGCATCCGCCAAACCCGGTCTCTCACAATCACTGACCGTACGCCGAACCCATACCCTCCGGAAACACCCACCCAATCGTGGACTTCGGCCGGTCCCGCCAGCCATGTCTCACGACTCGAAAGACGCATCGCGAGCCGAACGCCACGACTCGGTGGGAAGGTGTCCTGAGGGAGGTGCGTTGATGGACGTTCTGGAGCCGGCCCGGGTCAGGCAGTGGGCGACGCGCGACTGCCTGGGGATCCGGGTGGTGACGCCCTTCCGGGGCATGTTGGGGAAGCGGAACGAACTGCTCGACGAGCTGATCGCCTGGCTGGCCGACCAGGGGATCGACGACGTCGGCCCGTTCTTCCTCCGGTTGCACGTGATCGACATGAGCGGGCCGATGGACCTGGAGGTCGGAGTGCTGACCCCGACCGCCCTCGCCGGCGACGCCCGCGTGAAACCCAGCACGCTGCCCGCCGGGCGGTACGCGACGTTGACGTACCGCAACCACTCGCTCCGGGCCAACCGCGCCCTGCTCGAGTGGGCAGCTGCCGAGGAACTCGCCCTCGATCGCCACGAGACCGCGGCCGGCGACGTCTTCGGCTGCCGGTACGAGGCGTACCGCACCGATCCGCGCACCGAACCGCGCAAGACCAAGTGGGAGGTCGAGCTGGGCATCCGTCTCGCCGACTGACGCGCGCGCTGCTCCTGGGCGACCCGTAGGATCTGCAGGTTCGCGAATCGGCCGGGGGGATTGCGGTGGGGTTTCGGCAGGATCTGGCCGTACTGCGGCACCGGGACGTGCGGGTCTTCGTGTCGGCGCGTTTCATCTCGATCCTCGGATCGGCGATCGCGCCGGTGGCGTTGGTGTTCGCCGTACTGGACGTATCGCACTCGGCCGGTGCCGTCGGGACGGTGCTCGCGGCGCGGAGCATCCCGAACATCGTGTTCCTGCTGATCGGCGGCGTGATCGCCGACCGGCTGCCCCGGCACCTGGTGCTGGTCGCGGCCAACACGATCAGCGGACTCACCCAGGGGCTGGCCGCCACGCTCGTGCTCACCGGGCACGCGACGATCTGGCAGCTCGCGGCGATCGAGGCGGTGAACGGGATCGCCGCCGCGTTCGTGATGCCCGCGATGACCGGGATCCTGCCGTCGATCGTGGACCGCGCCGAACTCCCCCAGGCCAACGCGATCTCCGGGTTCGCGCGCTCGGCGGCGATGATCGGCGGCGGCGCGGTCGCCGGTGTGATCGTCGGGCTGATCGGTCCGGGGGTCGGGCTCGCGGTGGACGGCGTGACGTTCCTGATCGCTGCGCTGTTGCTGTTCCGCCTGAGGATCCCGCGGATCGAGCGGGCGGCCAGCTCGGTCCTGACCGACTTGCGGGAGGGCTGGAAGGAGTTCGCGTCGCGGCAGTGGGTCTGGGTGATCGTGCTCGCGTTCGCGCTGCTCAACCTGATCTACACGGCCTGCTACCAGGTCCTCGGCCCGGTGATCGCGGACCGCACCTTCGGCCGGGCCGGCTGGGGTCTGGTGAGTGCCTGCTTCGGCGCCGGACTCATCGCGAGCGGCCTCATCATGCTCCGCCTCAAACCGCGCCGCCCGCTCCGCACGGGGATGCTCGGCATGCTCCTCACGGTCCCGGTGATGCTCTGCCTGGCGCTGCTCCCCCAGCTCTGGGCGATGGCGATCGCGGCGTTCGTCCTCGGGGTCGGCTTCGACATCTTCGGGATCAGCTGGGAGACAGCACTCGGCCAGCACGTCCCTATCGACAAGCTGTCGCGAGTGTCGTCGTACGACATGCTCGGCTCGTTCATCGCCGGCCCCGTCGGCCAACTCACCGTCGGGTACGTCGCCGTCGCCGTCAGCGCGAAAGCCGTCGAACTGTACGGCGCTGCACTCTTCGTCCTGATCACCCTCATCACGCTCGTCGTCCCATCTGTTTGGAACCTGCGTAGGGTGGACGTGTGAGCTCAATCGTGCCTGGACCGCAGAAGAAGATCGGCGAGGAGATCGACGCGGCTCGCTCCGGCGCCAAACCCCTCGACCCGAGCGCCCTCAACGCACCCGCGCCTCGTCAGCAGCAGTTGACCGGTCTCGACGACTGGCCGGAGTCGGTGCGCGCGGCGATCGAGGCGGAGCACGCACGCGTCTCCGCCCTCGACTCGAACCGCCGCAGGACGGCTGACAAGGCCGTACCCGAGCTCGTCAACCGCCTCGACACGCTCCTGGACGAGATCGCCGACCGCCTCCAGGCCGACAAGCCCCGCCTGTTCGGCAAGGCAGCTCCTGCCGCGGAGCCGTCGGAGGACGTCGCGGAACTTCTGGGCATTCCTGCCGACGAACTCGACCAACCGTCAGGCCGCGGCGAACACCGTACGGCGCTCCGCACGATCAAACAGCTCCGCGGTCAATTGAAGGACCTCGAGACAACCCCCGACCACTCCCGCCTGACCCGCCTGGCAACCTTCACCATCCGCCTGGCCCTAGTCGTCGAGGCCGCCCCAGAAACCGCCACCACGCTGGCCCCCATCGCCCTCTCCCGCTTCACCCAGGGCGTCTCCGACTCCCAATGGAACGCAACATTCGCTGAAAAGCTGACCTCCTGGCAAGAAACGCGGCGCACCCTCACCAATTCCTGAAACGACACCGCTGCGTGGCGGCGTCTTGTCGGCCGGCTCCGCCACCGTGCACGGCATGTGCTTTGTGTCGGAGCTCTTCGGCGTCGGCGGCTCTGGTGTGGTTCAAGCGGTCAGCGGGCGATCATCCCCACACCACCAACCACCCGCCACGACCCGCACAGGTCGGCGGCGCCCGGCAAAGAACAGCCGCCGCGAAGGGGTGGGGTTTCGCGGCGGCTGTTCTGTTGTCAGCCTTTGATGGCGCCGCCGAGGGCGAAGGCGCCGCCTAGTTTGCGGCTGAGGAGGAGGTAGAGGAGGAGTACGGGGGTGGTGTAGATGAGGGAATACGCCGCCAGCTGCCCGTAGTTCGGTTCGCCGTACTGGCCGAAGAACGTGAAGATGCTGACCGATGCCGGCAACCGCTCCGGCGAGAGCAGCAGCATGAACGGGACGAAGAAGTTCCCCCACATGCCGATGAAGGTGAAGATCAGCACGACCGCGATCCCCGGCCACATCAACGGCAGCACGATCGCCCGCAGCGCGCGCATGTTCCCGGCGCCGTCGACCCAGGCCGCTTCCTCGAGCGAGATCGGTACGCCGTCCATGAACGTCTTCGTCAGCCAGATCGCGAACGGCAACGCACTCGTCGCCATGAACATGATCGTGCCGCCGAGCGTGTCGACCAGGTTCAGCTGCACGAACAACCCGTACACCGGCACCATCACCGCGGTGATCGGCAACCCGGTGCAGAACAGCACCGTGAGCAGGAACGGCCGGTTGAACCGCGTCCGGAACCTCGACAACGGGTACGCCGCCAGCACCGCGCAGACCATCGTCAGCAACGCGGCTCCGCCGCACAGCACGATGCCGTTCAGCACCGGCCGGTACGTCGTGTCGGTGTTCAGCACCGCCTTGAAGTTCCCGAGCGTCGGATGCGTCGGGAACTCGACCCGCAGCCCCGCGGTCCGGTTGATCGACGCGAACAGCACCCACAGCAGCGGAAGCACGAACAGTACGCCGATGGCCAGCAGCACCAGGTTCGATGCCAGCTTGCTCATCTTGTCGCGGGCAATCACGCTGCCTCCGAGTTGAGTCCACGCAGGTAGATCAGCGAGAAGACCGCGCCGATCGCCAGCATCACCAACGCGATCGCGGTGCCGTAGCCGATCTGGGAGAAGCTGAACGCCTGCTCGTACATGTACAGCGGCAGCGTCTGGCTCTTGGTTCCCGGGCCGCCGCGGGTCATCGCGAAGATCAGGCCGAACACGCTCAGCGTCTGCAGCGTGATCAGCATCAGGTTGGTCATGATCGCGCGGGTGATCATCGGCAGCGTCACGAACGCGAGCCGCCGCCAGCCGCCCGCGCCGTCCATCTCGGCGGATTCCTCGATCTCCTTGGGAATCTCGCTCAGGGCGGCCGAGTACACCAGCATCGAGAACGCTGTACCGCGCCAGATGTTGGCCAGCGAGACCGCGATGATCGGTGCCGCGTACAACCAGTCCTGACCGGGCAGGCCGACCGCGCGCAGCATCACGTTCAGCGTGCCGTCGTCGTTGAAGAACGCGCTCAGCAGGTACGCCGCGACCACCTCGGGCAGCACCCACGCGCCGATCACCGCCGTACCGACGAAGTTCCGGACGACCTTGGTGGACTTGCGCATCAGCAGCGCGAGGCCGAGGCCGAGGCTGTTCTGCCCGATGATCGCCGAGATCAGCGTGAACACCAGGGTCAGCCAGATCGCGTTCGTGAACGCACCGCTGGAGAACGCCTTGCGGAAGTTGTCCAGGCCGACGAACTTCACGTTCGCCGCGCCGGTGCCGGTGAGCGCCATGTTGGTGAACGCGGCGTACACGCAGTAGAGGATGGGGCCGGCCAGGAAGACCAGCATGAGTCCGATCGCCGGCGACAGCGGCAGCATCCGGACCAGCTTGGCGGCCTTCGGCTTCCCGCTCCCTCCGGGGGACTTACCGGAGGGAGCGGTGGCCGAGGTGGGAGCGACGGTCGTCGTCACAGGGGAGATTTCCCTTCGAGCCGGGACCTACTGGCCGGTGCTCTGCGTCGTCGTCTTGTCCTTGCCGCCGACGATGCCTTCGACCGCCTGGTCGTAGTTCTTCGCGGCATTGTCAGGCGAGGTCTGACCGGTCATCACCGACTCCATCGCGGTGATGATCTCGTTCGAGACCTTCGGGTACTCCGGCAGCGCCGGCCGGTACACGGTCACCGACACCAGGTCGGTGAAGAACTGGGTGCTCGCCGACGAGGACTTGTACGCCGCGTCCGAGGCGACGTCCTTCCGTACGGCGATCTGAGCGCCGTCGGTGGCGTACTTCGCCGCGTTCTTCTGCGTCTGCAGGGTCTTGATGAAGTCCCAGGCCGCGTCGGGGTTCTTCGACTTGGCCGGGATCGCCCAGGTCCAGCCGCCGGAGAGGCTGACCTTGCCCTTGCCGCTGCCGTCCTGGGTCGGCATCGCGGTCTGGCCGAGCACCGTGCTCCACTGCGGCCACGGCTTGGCGCCGGACTTCAGCCAGTTCCCGTAGATCCAGGAGCCGTCCAGGTCAATGGCGAGCTTCTGCTGCGGCAGCAGCTCGGTGCCGACCTTGCTGCCCATGTTCGGGCTGAGCGCGTCCTTCGGCGACGGCGCCAGGCCCTCGGAGAAGACGGTCTTGACGAAGTTCAGCGAGTCCTTGAAGCCCTGGCTGCCGACGACCCACTTCTTCTGGTCGTAGTTGTACAGGGTGTCCTTCGTGCCGTAGAGCAGCATCTCGAAGCCCTGCATTGCCGAGGCTTCACCCATCGGCTTGCCGGAGTACATGTTGAACGGGATCACGCCCGGCACCTTCTGCTTGATGGTGCGCGCCGCGCTGAGCACGTCGTCCCAGGTCTTCGGCTGCCAGTCGGCGGGCAGGCCCGCCTTGGCGAAGATCTGCTTGTTGTACCAGAGAGCCCGGGTGTCGGTGCCGTCCGGTACGCCGTACGTCTTGCCGTCCTGACCGCGCGCCGCACCCTTGGCGGTGTCCTCGAACTGGCTCCACTGGTCCCACTTGGCGATGTAGTCGTCGAGCGGCTTCAGGTACCCCGCGGTGATGTCGGAGTTGATCAGGAAGGTGTCCTCGTAGACGATGTCCGGCGCCGTGTTCGGCGAGCGCATCATCAGCTGGATCTTGGTGTAGTAGTCGTTCTCGCTGGCAACGACCGGAACGATCTCGACCTGCGATCCAGGGTGCGCGGCTTCGTACTCGCTCTTCACGCCGGCGAGGAAGTTCTTCATCACGACGCCCGGGCCCCACTGCTGGTACGCGATCTTGATGTGCGCGGGACCGGAGCTCTGCGAGCTGCCGGCGTCCGGCTGCTTGGTCGTCGACCCCTGGCTGCAGGCCGTGACCGCCAGCAGCAGCGCGCTGGCCACGGCGGCCACTTTGAAACGTTTCCTAGACATCATTCAGGTCCACCTTCGGGCAATCGTTGTCATGCCGGTACCACGACCCAAACCCTGCGGGCTTTCCCGCGACCGTAGGAGCCTCGAATGGCCGAAGTCAATGCTTGACAGACAACGTTGTCGCCGCAGTCACGCGATAACGCGGCGACCGGAACGTAACGATCCGGTCACCGCGTTGCCATACCCCTACTTTGTCAGGCCGCGACGGCGGACGCCTCATGCCGAGCCGGTACGGCGCGTCCCCGAGAGCGCAGCGCGCCGAGCCCGCAGAGCAGGACTCCGGCGAGTAACCAGCACGCCAGTACGACGAGTGGCCGGGCAGCACCGGCGCCGTCGAAGAAGCTCACCGAGCGCAACGCCGTACCCGCGGCTCCGGGCGGCAGCAGCTGGCCCAGCGCGCCCCATCCGCTCGGCAGCATCTCCGGCGCGCTCGTCATGCCGGAGAGCGGATTGCCGAGCAGCATCATCACGGCGCCGCCGAGCGCGAGTCCCGCCGTACCGAGCAGCCACTCGAGGCCGAGCAGCGTGAGACTGATGGCCGCGATCGACGTCGCGATGACGCCTGCGTTGCCGAGGTAGCTGCCCTCGAGCGAGCCGAGCCAGTACTGCAGTACGGCGGCCAGTGCGAGCCCACCGGTGATCGCGAAGCTGACCGCGCCGACCATTCGTTGCGCACCGGATCGCACCAACTGGGTGAGCCCCGCGGCGGCGATGATCCCTCCGAGCACGAGCGGCAGCGCGCCGGCGGCGAGTCCCGCACCGCGCGGATCATCCTTCGGCAACGGCACGATGTCGGTCACCTTCGCCGGGTTCTCCGGGGACATCCGCGCCGACAACTGCGTCAGCACCTGCGCGACAGCGGGTCCGCCCGCGGAGGCGGTCAGTACTTCGGGCTGCGCCGCGTCCAGCACGATCGCGCCGTACGCGTCCCGGTCCTCGATCCGCTGCACGGCCGCCTGCCGATCCGGTACAGCGGTGATCTCGAAGCCACCGGGCATCGCCTTCTCGAGCGCGGCCTGGATCTGCGTGACCGCCGGCACCGGACCGGACACCGCGAGCGGGACGTCCCGCGGTTCGGAGCGCGCGGACGGCCACGCGAAGGCGATCAGGAACACCGTGAGGACCGCGGTCAGCAGCGTGATGACGGCGATCAGGGGCGGCCGGCGACGTTCGGCCGCGTGCGCCTCAGTGGTCATGGTTGGTACTCCCTCGAGCATTAAAACCGAATGATCGTTCTTTATATCTCCGAGCCTGGCAACGGCTCGGCGACTTGTCAAGAACGGACATTCGTTTTATGTTGCGAACGTGCCCAAGGTCACCGAGGAACACCGCCTGGCCCGTCGCGCGCAGATCGTCGCGGCGGCCCGCACCTGCGTGCTCGAGGAGGGCTTCCACAAGACGACGATGGCGGACGTGATCCGCGTGTCCGGGCTGTCCGCGGGCGCCGTCTACGGGTACTTCAAGAGCAAGGAGGAGATCGTCGGCGCGATCGCCGAGGACGCGCTCAGCACGATCGACGAGCTCTTCGGGAAGATCCTCGCCTCCGAGGAGCCGCTGACCCCGCTGGCGGCGCTCGAGGCCACCATCAAGCACGTCGTGACGGTCGCCGAGCGCCCCGGCGGCGACGTCACCCGGGTCGCGGTCCAGGCCTGGGCGGAGGCGCTGCGGAACCCGGCGATCATGGACACCGCCCGCGACAAGTACAGCCAGCTCCGCCGGAACTTCGAGGCCGTCGCCCGGCGCGCCCAGGCCGACGGAACGGTCGACTCCGACGTCGCGCCGGAACACGTCGCCCAGGTGATGCTGGCCCTGATCCCGGGATTCGTGCTCCAGCGGCTGATCATCGGCGACGTCACACCGGAGAGCTATCTCGACGGACTCCGCGCGCTGCTCCGTCCGGCTTAGGTGGACTTTCGTCCACCCTGCACGGCGGTCCAGCACCATGGGTCGGTACGCCGCTGATCCGTAGCGTCAGCGGCATGAAGAAACGGACGCAGGAAGCAGTCGACGGGACCGGGTACTCGGTCGTCCTGCAGGAGGTACGACGGGTCTACGGCCGTGGCGGAAACGCCGTCACCGCCCTCGACGGGATCTCGATGAAGTTCGCCCCCGGCACCTTCACCGCGGTGATGGGTCCGTCCGGATCGGGCAAGAGCACCTTCCTGCACTGCGCGGCGGGACTCGACCGGCCGACGTCCGGCAGTGTCTCCATCGACGGCCAGCCGCTCGCCGGACTCAGCGAGCGCAGGCTGACCGAGCTCCGGCGGGAGCGGATCGGCTTCGTGTTCCAGTCCTTCAACCTGCTCCCCGCACTGACCGTCTGGCAGAACGTCTGCCTGCCGCAGGAGCTCGACGGGCGCCGCGTGAACAAGGCCGCCGTACGCCAGGTGCTGGAGCGCGTCGGTCTCGCCGACCGGTCCAAGCACCGCCCGGGCGAGCTGTCCGGCGGCCAGCAGCAGCGGGTCGCGATCGCCCGCGCGCTCGTCGCGCGTCCGGCCGTGATCTTCGCCGACGAACCGACCGGCGCCCTCGACACCCAGACCGCTGCCGACGTCCTCGAGCTCCTGCGCGAGCCGGTGCGGACCCAGGGCCAGACGGTCGTCATGGTCACCCACGACCCGGTCGCCGCGTCGTACGCCGACCAGGTGGTCTTCCTCGCCGACGGTGCGCTCGCCGGCAGCCTGACCGCCCCGACCGCCGAAGCGGTCGCCGACCGGATGACCCACCTCGGCGCACGCTCGGCCCTGCAGGCGGTGGCGGGATGATGCGCCTCGCCCTCCGCACCTTGCGCCATCGCAAGAGCGGATTCATCGCCACGTTCATCGCGGTCGTCTTCGGTACGGCGATCGTGATGGCCTGTGGCGGCCTGATGGAGACCGGTATCCGTTCCAACGTGGAGCCGCAACGCCTCGCGGGCGCCTCGCTCGTTGTCACCGGCAAGCAGTCCCATCTCCGCCCCGGCGTCGAGGACGCCACTCCCCTGACAGAACGCGTCGGCGTACCTGTCGACCTGCTCGCCAAGATCCGTTCTGTACAAGGCGTTTCGTCCGCTGTCGGCGACTATACGTTCACGACCATCGGCCCTTCTGTTGCTGAGGGCCACAACTGGTCAAGCGCGTCCCTCGCTCCCTATCACCTGAGTGCCGGACGCGCACCTCGGTCCGGCGAGGTCGTCGTTTCGACCGGGAAGCCGGGCGAGCAACTGACCCTCCTGATCAACGGCGAGCCGAAGGCCTTCATCATCAGCGGCATCGCGCCGCAGGCCTCCAGTCACGCCTTCTTCTCCGACCACGACGCCGCGCAACTCGTCCGCAACCCGGTCCGCTTCGCCGATGTCGGCGTACTGGTTGCTCCTGGCACCGACATCTCCGCGGTCAAGGACCGGTTGGAAGAGGTTGACGGGAACCTGGCCGTCCGTGCGGGAGTCGACCGCGGCCTCGCGGAACACCCCGACGCCGAATCACACCGTACGGCGTTGATCGCGATCGCCGGCTCGTTCGGCGGGATCGCGGTGATGACGATGATGTTCGTGGTCGCGTCCACATTGGCGCTCGCCGCGCAGCACCGGGAGCGTGAGTTTGCACTGCTCCGCGGGATCGGCACGACGCCCGGTCAGGTACGGCGGATGATCCTCGGCGAGGCGCTCATGGTCGCGCTGCCGGCCGTCGTCCTCGGATGCCTGCCAGGGATCTTCCTCGGTCAATTCCTGTTCGATCAGCTCGGTGCGCACGGCGTCGCCTCGCCGGTCATCGAGTTCTCGCAGGGGTGGATCCCGTTCGCGGCCGGTGCCGGTGCCGCGGTCCTCGCGGCGATCGGCGCGGGCCTGATCGCAGCGCGGAAGTCGGCGAAGATCAAGCCGGTCGAAGCGCTGGTCGAGGCTTCGTTGCAGCGGAAATGGTTCAGCTGGATCCGGTTGCTGTTCGGCCTCCTGTTCCTCGGTGGCGGGATGGCGTTGCTGATCGTCACCGCGACGGTGATGTCCGGTCCGCTCGCCGCATCGACCGCCGGTCCGTCCATCCTGTGCTGGGCGATCGGTGTCGCGGTGCTCGGGCCGTTCTGGACCAAGGCGGTGCTGGGGATCTGGCGCTGGCCGGTCCAGGCCCTGACCCGGGTGAACGGCCGGCTCGCGATCCGCAACCTGTCGGCGCGTTCGGTCGCGCTGTCGGCCGCGGCGATGCCGGTGATGCTTGCCGTCGGCATCTCGACCGCCAACTTGTACATGCAGACCACGCAGGTGCACGCATCCTCGGAGGCGTTCACGCGGGATCTGCGTGCGGACGCCGTACTGGTGTCGGATGCCGGCCTCTCGCCGACAGTACTCTCGCAGGTTCGGGCCGTGCCTGGCGTGGCGAGTGCTTCGGCGTTCGTCCGCAGCATGGGTGCGGTGGATGAGCCTCGTAAGGCTCCGTTCGACGAGGACGGCGCGCCGGTGATCGGCGTGGATGCGCAGGGCGCGAACGGCACGGCGCCGGTTCGGTTGACGAGCGGATCGCTGGCCGGCCTCACCGGGGCGACCGCGGCGGTGCCGGAGTACATGGCGAGCAAGACCGGTCATGGCGTCGGGTCCGACATCACGATGACGTTGGGCGACGGGACCACGGTGAAGCTGCGGGTGATCGCGACGTTTGCGGCCGAGCGCGGGTACGAGACGATCATCCTGCCCGCCTCGCTGGTCGCGGCACACACGACGGACGGGTTGACCAAGCAGATCTTGGTACGGGCCGCACCGGGCGCCGACGTACGACCGGGTCTGGCCAAGCTCGCTGCCGCCCATCCAGGTGTCCAGGTCGCCGACCGCAGCACCCTGGTCGCCTCGAACGTCGAGGACCTGCAGACACAGGCATGGATCAACTACATGCTCGTCGGCATGCTGATCGCCTACACCGCGGTCTCGGTCGTCAACACCCTCGTATCCACCACGTTGCGCCGCCGTCGGGAGTTCGCCCTGCAACGGCTGACCGGCTCGACCCGCTTCCAGGTGCTCCGCATGCTGACCACCGAAAGCACCCTGGTCACCCTCACCGGCGTCACCCTCGGCACCGCAGTCGCCCTGGCCTGTCTCCTCCCCTTCTCCGCGAAGGTCTCCAACGACGCCCTGCCCACGGGCCCGATCTGGATCTACCTCGTCGTAGTGGGCGCAGCCGCCCTACTGACCTTCGGCTCAACCCTCATCCCAGCAACCACGGCCCTCCGCCACTCCCCAACCCAACCCACCTACTCGGATTGACCGCCGGCTTTCCGGAAGATTGTTGCCACCCAGCGCAAACTTTCCTCCGGAAAGCCGCTCTCGTGATGGGATGGACGGATGAGGTGGTTGGCCGAGGGGTCTTCGGAGGCGGTTGCAGACGCATTGCGAGTGGTTGCTCCGGAGCTGAGCGGGCACGAGGTTGTCGTTCGGGAGACGCTGGGCGAGGAAGATCCACAGTGGTGGGCCGCCAGCGCGATGGTCGGGGACCAGTACGTCGTGAAGTTCGCGTGGTCGCAACCCGCAGCACTCCGGGTCGCCCACGAGATCGGCGTACTGGCAGCACTGGCGAACGAATCTGGTGTTCCGTTCCTCCCGGAGGTCACTGCCAGCAGCACCGATCCGGTACTGCTGGTGACCAGGCGCGTTCCCGGTACGGCGTTGTTCGACATCGTCGACTCGATCGACCGTGATCACGCCGGCCGGCAGCTCGCGATCTTTCTGGCCGGCCTGCACCAAGCCTTCGAGCGGGCCGACCACCTCGTCGGCGGCCAACAGCCCGTATTGCTACCACCCGCGACCACTCAGACGATCCGCGCCGGCATCGGGCCGTGGATCCGGCCGGACCAGGTCGATTCGGTGATGCGCTGGTGCGATTGGACCGACGACATCCTCGCCTCGCCTGCGCCGACAGTACTGGCGCACGGAGATCTCCATGGTGGGAACCAGGTCTGGCAGGGCGATGAGCTCCGCGTGGTGATCGACTTCGAAACAGTCGGCACGGCCGAGCCGGAGTACGACCTCCGTGCCTTCCCAGGCACCGGACCAGGCGTCGAACTTTTACAGGCGACCATGAATCACTACCAACAGATCTCCGGCCGCAACCTGTCTCCTGAACGCGTCATGGCGTGGCATCTGCGCACCGCACTCGGCGACGCCCTGTGGCGGAGCGAAGCCGGCGTACCGCTCCCGGATCATCGAACCCCGATCGCCTGGATCGACGACCTCGCCGCCCGCTTCAGCGCCCTCCGCATCCACCCGGCCAGTTGAATGTGATCAGCCTCCCACCGCACGACACGTGAGGAGCCAGGTTTGCGCTAGCGGGCGGGGGTTGGTTCGGCTACTGGCTGGAGGGCGATTGTGGTGGCCTGGACGATGCCGGCGTTGTCGCGGATCCAGCCCGACAGCACGACCTGCAGGTCCTCGAGATCGCGCTCCTCCAGAATCACCCCGGGCACCGGAACGCTCGCGCCCAGCTCCGCCAGCACCGGACGGATGTGCTGATCCGCCAGCAGCTTGTGGCTCGGCGCCGCCGACACCGTCACCGGGACGACCACGGAGCCTGCCAGCGCAGAAGGTCGCAGGACGTCGAGGAAGCTCTTCAACAGCCCGGTATAGCTGCCCTTGTAGACCGGAGTCGCGACAACGATCACCGACGCCGACGACACCAGATCGACCGCACTCTCCAACGCCGCCTGCGCCTCGGCACCGGCCTGCTCGCCCTGGAAGATGGCCGGGGCGATCGTCACCAGGTCGATCAGCTCGTCGATCCGGTACGGCGTACCGAGCTCGGAGGCAAGCAACTCCGCGACGGACGCCGCCGCGGCCGCTGTCCGCGACCCGGCCCGCGGATTGCCCACCAGGGTGACCACCGACTGCGGCCAGACCGGCGGCTCTTGCGCACCTTGGGGCACGACCTGCGACTCGAACGCGACTGACGGCATCTGACCCATCTCCTGAAAACCTCGACGGCAACTCCCCTGAAGCGTAGTCAAAGTCGAGCCGCTTACTGGACTTTCTCAGAATCCGAACGCCGGGCCCGCAGCTTCGCCACGACGAACCACCCGACCGCGGCCACCGCGGCGGCGATCACCACCTTCTGGAACACCCCGACCGACGACTCCACCACATGCCACCGCTCGCCGAGCTGGTAGCCGGCCAGGATCAGCAGCGAGTTCCACACCAGGCTCCCGACGGCCGTCAGCGGGAGGAAGAGTGCGACCGGCATCCGCTCGACCCCGGCCGGGATCGAGATCAGGCTGCGAACCACCGGGACCAGCCGCCCGATCAGCACCGCCTTCGCTCCGTGCCGGGCGAACCAGTCCTCGGCCTTGTCGACGTCCCGCAGCTTCACCAGCGGCAGCTTCGCGGCAAGCGCCCGCGTCCGGTCCCGCCCGAGCGCGGCGCCCACGCCGTACAGCGCGAGCGCACCCACGACCGACCCGAGCGTGGTGAACAGGATCGCGGCGACCAGCCCGAGATCACCCCGCGCGGCCGCGAACCCGGCCAGCGGCAGGATCACCTCACTCGGCAACGGCGGAAACAGGTTTTCCAACGCCACCGCAAGCCCTGCCCCCGCCGGCCCCAACCGCTCCATGAGGTCGATCGCCCACCCGGCCACCCCACCCGTCGGCTCCTGCACCGCACCCGCCAGCACCTGATTCGTCATACCCACGACGCTATTTCCGCGGACAAGCCGACACACTCCAGCCACCCACCGACCCAACCTCCGGCAAACCACCGCCCCACCCGGGGGCTAACCCCCGGGTCGCCGGGTCCGCGGATGTGGGCACCCCCGCCGGGGACGGGGAACTAGCTATTGCCTGTTCCCGGTCCCCGGCGCTGGTTCGCAGTCCGGCAGGGCGCGGCGGTGGTCCGGAGAGTGTGCGAGCCTTTCTCCATGACTGTTGAGCACGCTCCTCGGGTCGTCACCTGTTCGGACCGCACGGAGCTCGGGCGCGCTGCGAGCGCCGCTGCCGCCGAGCGGCTGAGGAAGGCGATCGCCGCGACCGGGCGGGCGCGCGTCATGCTTGCCGCCGCGCCGAGCCAAACAGCCACCCTGGCCGCCCTCGCCGCCGAACCGGACATCGACTGGAGCCGGGTCGAGTGCTTCCACATGGACGAGTACGTCGACCTGAAGCCCGACGCACCGCAGTCGTTCCGCAACTGGCTGCGCCGGAACTTCCTCGACAAGGTGCCGCAGGCAACGTTCCACCCACTCGCCCCCGAGGACGGCCCGGACGCCTACGCGCAACTGATGGGCGACGACCCGTTCGACCTCGTACTGTTCGGCCTCGGCGTCAACGGCCACCTGGCGTTCAACGATCCCCCCGCCGACTTCAACGACCCGGAAGCCACGAAACGCGTCGCGCTCGACGAGACCAGCCGCCGGCAGCAGGTCGACGAGGGCAACTTCCCGGCGCTCTCCGACGTACCGACCCACGCGGTCACCGTGACCATCCCCCGCCTGCTGAACGCACACGCACTGATCGGCTCGGTCCCCGGATCCGTCAAACGCCAAGCTGTCCAGGACACTCTCACGCGACCGATCGGCCCCGATTACCCCGGTACGGCGCTGCGCACGCACCCCGACGTACAACTCTTCCTGGACACCGGGTCGACGCCGGGCTCAACCCCCTAGCCGACCCCGAGGTGCAGACCACCGGACGCGTCCACGACCTGTCCGGTGATCCACCGCGCCGCGGGTGACGCAAGGAACGCGACCACCTCCGCGACATCATCGGCGCTGCCCAACCGCCCGAGCGCTGTTTGCGCGACGATCAGCTCCGACAACCCGGGCGCCTCGAAGATCGCCCCGTTCGCCTCGGTCCGGGTCGCACCGGGAGCCACGGCGTTCACGGTGATGCCCCGCGCACCCAACTCCTGCGCCAACGCGAGAGTCATCGTCTCCAACGCACCCTTGGTCATCGCGAACGAGGTCTGGGCCGGGTTCGCCATCCGGGTCGCGACCGACGAGATCGACACGATCCGGCCGTCGTCGGACAGGATCGGCAGCAACCGCTGGATCAGGAAGTACGGCGCCCGCACGTTGACCGCCATCAACCGGTCGAACGCTGCCTCCGTGTCCGCACCGATCGGGCCCGCCGGCGACGCCGCCGCGTTGTTCACGAGCACATCCAGCCGCCGCCCGGACAGCCCCGCAACCAACTGGTCGACGACGAGCTCCGCATCCCCAGGCACCCCAAGCTCGGCCCCGATCACGAACCCACGACCGCCGATCCGCGAGAGCGTCTCCTCCGCACCGGCCTTGTCCTGGTGATAGTGCACGGCCACCTCGGCACCCGCCGCGGCCAGCCGTCCCGCGATCGCCCGCCCGATGCCCCGGGAGGCACCCGTCACCAATGCCACCTTGCCGTTCATGTTAGAAACTATCATGTTGTTAGTATCTACCATATGAACTTGAGAGACCGCCAGCGCGCCGACACCCGGCAGCGCATCCAGCGGCAGGCGCTCCGCCTGTTCACCGACCGTGGGTACGACGCGACCACGGTGAACGATGTCGCCGACGCAGCCGGTGTCTCGGCGATGACGGTCTACCGGAACTTCCCCACCAAGGAAGATCTGGTCCTGTACGACGACTTCGACCAGCTGACCGCGGCCACGCTCACCGAACTGCCCGCGACGGGCTCACTCACCGACCGCATCGGCCGTACCGTCCTGACGATCCTCGACCTGGCCGCCACGAACGAGCACGACCTACTGCTAGCGCGACTCCGGCTGATGATCTCGACACCGGCGCTGCAAGCCCGCCACCTGGACAGCCAGTACCGGTTGCAAGAGGCCTTCGTCAGCGCGATCGACCCTTCCCTCGAGTACGGCGCCCGCGCTGCCGCGAGCGCCGTACTGGGGGTGACTCACACCGCCTTGCTCCGTTGGGCCGCCGACGACGGCGAGCCCGATCTGGCCGATCTGTTCCGCGAGGCGTTCACGGCCGCATTCGGTCACGCACCATGACCGGATCACACCGTGACCGATCAGGTCAGCTCAGGGACTCGTAAATGGGCGATGGCGAGCTCGAACTCACCGACGTCCAGCATCTCGGCGCCGGCGTCCTTCGCGGTCGAGGCACGCATCGAGGCCGCCGCTTCCCGGCTGCCGTCCAGCGTCTCGTGGCTGTCGTAGGTGACCGACGAGACCGCCCGGCCGGACGCCCGGTCGACCAGCAGGCTCGCGCTGCAGAACCCGGCCAGGTCCTCCAGCCTCGGCAGTGAGGCGAGCTTGTAGACGTCGATCGCCCGGTCGAGGTTCGCGGGGTCGACCTTCACCCAGGTGGCCCGGACGCATGCGCCGGCCACCGAACGGTGATCACGGTGCAGTACGGCGATCTCCCACTCCTGCACCATCGGGCTGCCGCCGAGCTCCGCGGCGATCCGCTCCCGGACCGGCTGCAGTTCTTCGTCCGTGGCCCGCATCGCCTCCTCGGACTGCCAGGCGCTGGTCGTGATGCAGCGGCCCGACTCACGGTCGACAAGCATGGACAGGCCGATACAGCCGTCCATCCCCATCAGCATGGGCATCACCTCGTCGCGCACCCGCGCGACGCCGGCGTCGATCGACGCCGGGGCGGCATTGATCGTGGTGGAACGCGCGTACACGATCCACCCCCCTTACGCTCAGGGCAGCGCCCGGGCGGCGCCGCCGGACACTTCTCACCCTCCTCCCGGAACAGGTGCCTGGCAAGGCCAAGTTCAGTGGTGCTCGGCCACGTCGAAGACGTTGCCTTCGGGGTCCGCGAGGGTGATCCAGTGGGTGCCGTACTCGTTGTGTTCGTCGAGCCGCTTGGCGCCCAGTCCGACCAGGCGGTCGACCTCGGCGGACCAGTCCGTGGCGGCCAGGTCGACGTGCAGGCGGTTCTTGCCGTTGCGCGGCTCCGGGACCTGGAGGAACATCAGCGTCGGCCCGGCCGCGGCCCGGTTCACGGTCGCGAAGAACTGGTTGCCATCAGCATCGACCTCGGTCGACAGCACGCCGGCCCAGAAGGTGGCGAGCGCCTGCGCGTCGGCGCAGTCGAAGGCGATGTTCTCGAGCGTTACGGACATGGTTCAGCCTTTCAGCACAGGGATCCGCCGGATCGGCCAGCAGACCTCGGTTCGGTAGTCGGCCGGATCGGGGACGTCCCCCGGGCCGATGGGGTACAACTCACGGATCGGTCCCGGCGCCACCTCGCAGTACTCCGCGACATGGCTGCCGAGCGCGCCGTACGTACGGTCGAAATCGGTCATCGGGCCGGCGTGCACGGCGATCGCGAAGTAGCCGCCGGGCAGGTCGACGAGCTCGACCCCGTCGGCCGGCGGCTGGTCCGGCGCGACCGGGAGGAAGGTCACCACCTCACCCGCGTCGTCGGTGAAGAACTCGTCGCTGTACGTCGCTCCCGAGGTCGCCCGGATGTCACCGGCGACGGCGCCGAGCTTCCCGAAGGCGTACTCACACCACGGCCCGATCTCGTCCCGCACGACGTGCCCGGTCACGCCGTACGCACGGAACGGCGGAATGAACCGGTACTGCACGTCGAGCACCGGCCGGCCGGGGGTCAGCAGTTCACGCAGCGACGTGACGACGTCTCGCGTATGGGCGAGCTCCTGCTCCATCCGCTCGAGATGAGCGCGCAACGTCTCTTCCCGGGCCGGACCGTCGGACGCCTCGACCACCGCCCGGACGTCCGGCAGCGGCATCCGCAGTTCCCGCAGCCGCCGGATCAGCAATGCGGTATCGACCTGATCGGTCCCGTAGCGCCGATAGCCGGACGAAGCGTCGATCGCGACCGGCGCGAGCAGGCCGATGTCGTGGTAGTGGTGCAGGGTTTTCACACTCAGATGCGTCAGGCGGGAGAACTCCCCCACCGTCACCGTCGCCGTCATGCGACAAGCTTCCACCCTCCGGTAGCCGGAGGGTCAAACCCGAAACTGCCCGCCTGGAAGATCCAGGCGGGCAGTTGCCGTGCGAAGGGGGTCAGCCTCGGTAGCGGCCGATCACCTTCGAGAAGTCCCACGGGTTCTGGGAGACGCCGGAGCAGGTGTCGGCGCCGCCGCCCGTGCACGGACGGTCGCGGTTCACCGACCAGAACGTGAACCGGGCCAGGTGGTGCTCGGACGCGTAGGACAGCATCGACTCGAAGTCCGACAGGTTGACGCGCTCACCGGCCACGTCGGTGATGCCGTTCATCGAGGAGATGCCGATCTTCCGGTACGCCGCGTCGTCGGTCAGCCCGTACGCCGCCTTGACCCGGTTCTTCAGCCCGTCGGCCGCCTGCCGGGTCAGCGTGCCCATGTTGGTCGACCCGCCGCCGAAGTCGAACGGCATGATCACCCAGCCGTCCAGGTTCAGCCCCGAGTTCGCACCCCGCTGGATCAGGTCCTGACCGTTCCCGTCCGGCCCGGACGTCGTGGTGCCGAAGGTCAGGTACGTCGCGATTCCCGGGTTGTTCTGCTCGACGATCTTGAGCGCGTCGACGACCTTCTGCCGGACGGCCGCCTGCGAGAACTCCTGGTCCTCGATGTCGACGTCGATCGCCTTCAGCGACAGCGCGTTGATCACCTTCTGGTACGCCGCCGCAAGCTCGCTCGCCGTACCGCAGCTCTGACCCAGCTTGTTGCCGGACCAGCCGCCGACCGAGACCACGACGTCACCGCCGTTGGACCGGATCGTGTTGATCGCCTGCTGGTCGACGCCACCGGTCAGCGGCCGGTTCCCGTCCCACTGCGGGTTGCAGTACCCGTTGGACAGGATGAACGCCATCGTGAACCACTTCACGCCGGCCGCGTTCATCACGGTCGCCGGGTTCGGCGGCTCACCCCAGCCCTGATAGAGGTACGGCGCTGCAGCCATCGGCGCACCGCCCGCCGGAGGAGGCCCGCCATCCGCGGCCGGCACGTTCCACTTCTGGTTCGCCGCACCGGTGCAGGTCCACAGCTGCAACGGCGTACTGTTCGCCGAGTTGTTGCCGGTGACATCGAGGCACTTGTTGGCCTGCGGGTTCACGAGGTCACGGCCGGACGTGTACGTCCACTGCTGCGCCGCGGACCCGTTGCACGTCCACAGCTGCACCTTCGCACCGTTGGCCACCGAGCCACCCGACACATCCAGGCACTTGCCGAGGGCCCGTAAGGTCCCGTCACTCGATCGGCTCCACTGCTGCGCAGCTGTCCCGTTGCAGTCGTACAGCTGGACCGCCGTACCGTCTGCGGAGTTGGCGCCGGCCACGTCCGCGCACTTCCCCGCGAGACCGGTGATCGTCCCGGTCGCCGCCTGTGCGGGACTCGCCATCGTCAAGAGCCCGCCGCCGAGCACGAGAGCCGCGGCGGCCGCCGCAACGCGCTTCATGACACTGTCCACTTCTGGTTGGCCGCGCCGGTGCACGTCCACAGCTGCAACGGGGTGCCGTTGGCCGAGGTGTTGTTCGTGACGTCGAGACACTTGTTCGCCTGTGGATTCACCAGGTCTCTCCCACTCGTGTAGGTCCATTGCTGGGCGGCACTGCCGTTGCACGAATAGATCTGTACCTTCGCGCCGTTCGCGACGGAGCCGGCGTTGACGTCGAGGCACTTGCCGAGGGCGCGAATCGTCCCGTCACCAGGACGGGACCACTGCTGGGCCGTCGTACCGTTGCAGTCGTACAACTGCACCGCCGTACCGTCCGCGGAGTTGGCGCCCGCGACGTCCATGCACTTGCCGGCCAGACCAGTGATCTGACCACTGGTCCCGCCACCACCACTCTGCGAGCCGGACCAGGTGAAGGTCGCCGATGTCTTGGTCGGCAGCGTGTAGACGAACGACTGCGAGCCCCAGTTCACCCGCACGGACTGCGAGCTACCCGTGGTGTTGAAGGCGATCAGGGCCTTGGAGCCGTCCGGGTTCTTCCAGGCCACGTTCTTCACCGAGCTGTTCGCGGTCGAGTCGATCCGCAGCGCCCCCGGCTTCACGAACTTCGTCAGGTGGCCCATCGTGTAGTACTCGACGGTCTTGGTGACCTGACCGCGCTGGCTGTCGTTGCGGTGCACGGTGACGAGACCGGTGCACACGTTGCAGCCGGCGCCGACGTACGGCAGGTGGTTCTCGTCCAGGGCGATGCCCCACTTCACCCACGACTTGTCCCAGTTGCGGGTGTAGTCGATCAGGTTGTTCATGTCCTCGACCTGCTGGTTCGCGATCCACGTACCGCCGGAGTGCTCGGTCATGTACGCGTTCACGCCCGGGTACTGGTTGTGCACCTGGGTCTGCAGGTTCACGTCGCCGCCGTACCCGTGCCAGGCGATGCCACCGAAGTTCGGGTCGTTGCGCAGGGCGGCGTCCGCGATCGGGACCGAGCCGAGGTCGTTGTAGTTGCCCCAGTTGTAGTCGAGGATCAGCACCTTCGTGGTCAGCCCGGCCGCGTGCAGCGCCGGCAGCAGGTTGTTCTTGGTGAACTCGAGCAGGCCGGAGCCGTTCCAGTTCATCGACGCGTAGCCGGTCGAGTCCGAGCCGCAGCACGTCGGTTCGTTCTGCACCGAGATGTAGTCGATGTGGTTGCCCTGGGCCTCGTTCTGCTGCAGGTACTTGACGAAGTACTGCGCGTACGTCGGTGCGTACTCCCACTTCAGCCAGCCGCGGTGGACGAAGTCGTTGTTGTCCTTCATCCAGGCCGGCGCGCTCCACGGCGAACCCATGACTTTCAAAGCAGGGTTGAGCTGCCGGGCCTGCTTGGTGAGCGGTACGACGTCCGCGAGGTCGTGCTGGATGCTGAAGTCGTTCAGGTCGCAGCACGTGTCGTCGTACGAGTAGTTGAAGCGGGCGAGGTCGGACGCGCCCATCGGGTTCCGGACGAAGGCGAGGCCGATCCCGTTGACCGGGTCGAACAGGTCCTTCATCACCTGGTCGCGGGTCGCGGCCGAGATCACGTTGCTGCTGTTCAGCAGCCATGCCGAACTGTCGGCGAACGACGCACCGCCGCCCTCGAAGGACTGGTACGTCGTGTTCTCGTTGACGGTGATGGTCTGGTTCGCAGTGCCGCCGGCCGGACCGAAGTTCACCGGCGTCTGCGGCTGCAGACCGCGGGTCACGTTCTGACCGGCCGCGTCGTTGGTGGTGGTCAGCCAGATGTTGACCTGTTCACCCGCGGCGGTCGAGCCGGCAGCGGGTGGAGCGGTACCGAAGCCGAGCCCGGCGGCGGCCACGCAGAGCGCGGCGACCGCCACCGGCAGGAGATGTTTGGCAGGCATGGGGCGGTTCTCCCTTGTTGCGGTATCCCTTTAGATACGGGGAGTTCGGGGCGGTTCGAGTTGTCGGCGTCTGCCCGCGCCGCAACAGGTGGTCAGCAAGAGGTAACCATCCGTGCTGATCGCTGTCAACGCCGGAACCGAGACTTTTTTCAGATCTTTTATTTAGTCCCGGGGTTGACGTGGGAGCGTTCTCACGGCACGCTGCCGCCCATTCGTTGTCCTCATTCAGACGCCCCCGAAATGAGGTACTCATGAAGCGTTCCCGCTTGCTCGCGCTCGTCGCGATCGGTGCCGCACTGATCGGCACCGCCCTCCTCCAGCCCGCGGCCACCGCGCACCAGCAGGCCGCCGCGGCAACGACCGCCACGGTCTGGGAGGACAACTTCGACGGCCCGGCCGGCCAGGCCCCCGATCCCGCCAAGTGGCGGTACGACATCGGCGGCAGCGGCTGGGGCAACAACGAGATGGAGTACTACACCAACAGCACCCGCAACTCCGCGCTGGACGGCAACGGCAACCTGGTCATCACCGCCCGCCAGGAGAACGGCGGCTTCCAGTGCCACTACGGCCCGTGCCAGTACACGTCGGCGCGGTTGCTCACCGCGCAGACCTTCACCCAGACGTACGGCCGGTTCGAGGCCCGCATCAAGATCCCCCGCGGGCAAGGGATCTGGCCGGCGTTCTGGATGCTCGGCGGCGGCAACTGGCCGAACGACGGCGAGATCGACATCATGGAGAACATCGGCAAGGAGCCCGCGACCGTGCACGGCACGATCCACGGCCCCGGGTACTCCGGCGCCGGCGGGATCGGTGCCGCGTACAACCATCCGAACGGCTGGTCGTTCGCCGACGACTTCCACACGTTCGCGGTGGACTGGGCCCCGGACTCGATCACCTGGTACGTCGACGGCGTGCAGTACCAGCGCCGTACGCCGGCCGACCTGAACGGCAACGCGTGGGTCTTCAACCACCCGTTCTTCATGATCCTGAACCTCGCGGTCGGCGGCTACTGGCCCGGCTACCCCGACGGTACGACGGTGTTCCCGCAGACCATGACCGTCGACTACGTCCGCGTCTCCACCCTCGGCAGCTCCGGCGGCACCGGCTCGCAGATCACCGGACTGGCCGGCAAGTGCCTCGACGTGGCCGGCGCAAACGCCGCTGACGGTACGGCGGTGCAGCTGTACGACTGCAACGGCACCAACGCGCAGAAGTGGAGCCGTCCGGGCGACGGCACGATCCGTGCCCTGGGCAAGTGTCTCGACGTGAACGCCGGCTCACTCACCGACGGCGCCAAGGTCCAGCTCTGGACCTGCAACGGCACCGGCGCCCAGCAATGGACCTACACGGCCGCCCACGACCTGGTGAACCCCCAGGCCAACAAGTGCCTCGACGTCACCGGCAACAACTCCGCCAACGCAACCCCCACTCAAACCTGGACCTGCACCGGCGCCACCAACCAGAAGTGGACGCTCTGACCCACCTTCCCCACACGACCACCCCCGCCCACGCCACCGCCGGGGCCCTCCCCAAACCAGTTTGGGGGAAGCACACAACCACAACCGGGGAGCACAACCGCTCGATTCGGGTGGGTAAGGCTCCCCAAACCGGTTTGGGACACGCCCAACCGCGACCGGGGAGCGCTACTGCTCGATTCGGGTGGGTGAAACTCCCCAAACCGGTTTGGGAAGGTGCGCCCAACCGGGACTGGGGAGTGCTACTGCTCGATTCGGGTGGGTGAAACTCCCCGAACCCCCGACCAGCCTGGGCAGGGGGCCCTCGGCGACGGAACTTGATACATGAGCTTCGGCGCGGGACGACTATCGCGGTAGGGGTACGGCGCCGCCGTCGCGGAGTAGGCGTACTACGGGGAGGGTCGCGGCGCCGAGGGCTACGGCGTCGCGGCCCAGTTCGCACAGGACGATGGACACCTGGGCGTACGGGCGACGGAGGGCGTGCTTGCCCACCTCAACACGTAGCTCTTCCAGGTGCTTCTCGCCCAGCAACAGGCCCGCCCAGCCGCCGAGAACGATGCGCTCGGGGTTGACCAGGTTGACCAGGTTCGCGAATCCCGCGGCCAGGTAGCCGATCGTGTCGTTGACGATTGTCGTCGCCGGCTCGGTCGTCGACTCCAGTAGTTCGACGAAGGCTGTCTCCTCGTCGCCGTCGGCAGTCCCGCCGGCAAGACGGTACCGGTCCAGGACGCCCTCCGCGCCGACGTACGCCTCGAGGCAACCCAAGGCGCCGCAGCGGCACTGGCGACCGCCGTACACGATCGTCATGTGGCCCCACTCGCCCGCACTGCTGCGGGCCCCGCGGTAGCTGGATCCACCGGCCACAAGGGCCGATCCGACACCGGAACCGACCAGTGCGACGACGGCGTCGGTCGCGCCGCGGCCCGCGCCGAACCACATCTCCGCCTGACCGAGCATGTTCGCACCGTTGTCGACGTGCACCGGAATATCGGTGCCCTCGGCAAGCAGCCTGGCGAGCGGCACGGCCTCCCAGCCGAGCGTCTGCGCGTCGACGATCGCGTTGTCCTCGACCACACCGGCGACCGCGACGCCGAGCCCGAGCACCTGCTCGGACTGGATGCCGGAGGCAGCGATCACGGTCGAAAGCCCTTCCAGTACGTGCTTCACGACCTCTTCGGGTGTCGGCGTGGCGATCGGATGGTCGGCCCGCGCCAGCACGTTCATGGCCAGGTCGAACAGTTCCACCCGGACCCGGGTCTCCCCGACCTCGGCGCCGACGACGTACCGGAATGTTGGTGCCACCCGCAACAGGACCCGCGGCCGGCCGCCCTCGGACTCGACCGAGCCGGCCTCCTCGACCACGCCCTCCGCGATCAGTTCGGCGACCAGATTGCTGACGCTCGCGGCGCTGAGCGAGGTCCGGACGGTCAGCTCCTGGCGACTCAGCGGACCCTCGCGATAGATGCCGGTGAGGATCACCGAGCGGTTGGACCGGCGCATGTCACGCACCGTGGTCCGGCGTACTTCCATCCTCGACCTCACCGTGGCAGAGCGCAGTGCGGCCCCGGGCAGGCCGCTCGCCCTGAGTTCATCATGCCGCCCCGCGGGACGGAAGAGCTCCCTTCTTCCAGCTCGTGAATTAAGCCGCGATTCGTTACCACTCCGTGATTGACGGCCCGTTGCGGTAGGGGCTTTGATCTACGGAACCGCTTCCGAAACCGGTTCCGGATCCAATCGACGATGCAGCACCCCGACCGCCCGAGGGGAGATTCAGCGTGTCCATCACGATCGCCGATGTCGCGGCCCGTGCCGGAGTCAGCAAGACGACTGTGTCACGCGTCCTCAACGGCAAGGGCGAACTGGACCTGCGCACCGCCGAACGGGTCCGGCAGGTGATCGCCGAGCTCGGCTACGTGCCGAGCGCCCGCGCGGTGGGCCTGGCCCGCGGCCGGACCCGGATCGTCGGGATGCTGGTCCCCTCGCTCACCTGGCCCTGGATGGGCGAGGTGCTGCAGGGCGCGGTCGACGTGGTCGAGAGCGAGGGCTACGGGCTGCTGCTGTTCACCTTCAACCGGGGTGAGGAATCCATGCAGCAGTTCGCGTCCCAGGTCTCGGCGCAGTCGTTCGACGGCCTGCTGGTGATCGAGCCCGAGGGCACGCTCACCTACATCGAGCAACTCCACGCGCGTGGTCTGCCGGTCGTCCTGATCGACGACCGCGACAAGCGCCCGCAGTTCCCGTCCGTCGCCACCACGAACTACGCCGGCGGCCAGTCCGCCGCCCGGCACCTGCTGGAGCTCGGCCGTCGCCGGCCACTGGTGATCACCGGCGTCGAACGCTTCGGCTGCACCCATGAACGCCTGGACGGTTTCCGCGACACCTACGCGGAGGCCGGCATCGAGCTCGACCCGGGACTGGTGTTCGAGGGCGACTTCACCCACGAGAGCGGACGCCGCGGCGTCCAGCACGCGCTCGACGAGCGACTCGAGTTCGACGCGGTCTTCGCCCACAACGACCTCTCCGCCGGCGGTGCCATCCAGGCCGTCCGGGAGACCGGGCGGAACGTGCCGAACGACGTGTCGGTGGTCGGGTTCGACGACATCCCGTACGCCGAGCACACCGAGCCGCCGCTGACCACGGTGCATCAGCCGATGCGCCAGATGGGTCAGGCCGCGGCCCGGATGCTGATGACCCACTTCGGCGGCACCCCGCTGCCGGAGGAACCCCAAGTGCTGCCGACGACCCTCATCGTCCGCAGCTCCACCGCCCCGAAGGCCCGGACCAGACCCGCCCCCCAGACCCGGTCCCACTAAGGCTCCGGTGGCGGGGCAGCTGCCCCTGTCCCGCCGCCGGCGTACCCCTCGATATCGATCCGTTAAGGCGTCCGCTCTTCCCATGAGAGCGTTCTCACGCCACGATGCAGTCGCTCTCCCGGCTCAGGGGAGAGCATCCGCCAACAGATTCACAGGAGGAACCGATGCGAGCACGACGTACAGTCGCGCTGGCCCTCACGGGCTTGCTCGCGGCAGCCGCGCTGGCTGCTTGTAGCAGCGGGGACGGTCAGTCAGGCAGTTCCGGGAACAACGGCTCGGGCACCGCCGCGACCGTTCTGAACATCGGCATGCCGAACGGTCCGCAGACCGAGAACCACAACCCGTTCCTCGGCTCCTCCTCGGGCGCCTCGCTGGGCTACCGCTGGATGATCTTCGAGCCGCTGGTGATGATCAACGGGATCAAGCCGACCGAGCCGGGCAAGCCGTGGCTGGCGACCGAGTGGAAGTGGGACGCCAACTACACCAAGCTCTCGCTGACCGTCCGCGAGGGCGTGAAGTTCTCCGACGGCCAGCCGATGACCGCCGACGACGTGGCGTACTCGTTCCAGATCCGCAAGGACAACGAGGGCCTCAACCAGGACGCGATCCCGTACGGCACCATCACCGCGTCCGGCAACAAGGTCGACCTGACCTTCACCCGGTCGCAGTTCACCAACCAGAACAAGATCCTGACCGTGTTCGTGATCCCGAAGCACCAGTGGTCGACGATCAAGGACCCGAGCCAGGACACCCTGAAGAGCCCGATCGGCACCGGTCCGTACACAGTGAAGTCGTTCACCCCGCAGACCACCACGCTGACGTTGCGCGACTCGTACTGGCAGGACCTGCCGAAGGTCAAGGAGCTGCGGTACACGTCGTACAACGACAACAACGCGCAGACCACCGCGCTGGCCAACGGCGCGTCGGAGTGGAGCTTCGTCTTCGTCCCGAACGTGAAGGCCGTCTTCCAGGACAAGGACCCGAAGAACCACAAGCTGTGGTTCCCGGCGAACCTCGGCATCCACGGTCTGTGGATCAACACCACCCGCAAACCCTTCGACAACCCGGCGTTGCGGCGCGCGATGAACCTGGTGATCAACCGCGACGACATCTTCCAGCAGGGCGAGGCCGGGTACTTCTACCCGAAGGTCGAGTCGATGACCGGCATCCCGACGCCGGCCGGTGAGTCCTTCATCGCTCCGGAGTACAAGGACCTGAAGCACAAGGTGGACGTGGAGGCGGCCAAGAAGGAGCTCACCGACGCCGGCTTCAAGCTCGAGGGCGACGCGCTCAAGGACCCGACCGGCAAGCCGGTGACGATCACGCTGACCGACCCGGCCGGCTGGTCCGACTACATCACCGATCTCGAGATCATCAAGGACAACCTGTCCACGATCGGGATCAAGGCGACCGTCGACAAGGCCAACCAGGACGCCTGGTTCAAGAACATCGACGAGGGCAACTTCGACGCCGCGATGCACTGGACCAACGGCGGAGCGACGCCGTACGACATCTACCAGAACATCATGGACGGCAAGATCCTGAAGCCGGTCGGCAAGGGCGGCGTGAGCGGCAACTACGGGCGGTTCAACAGCCCGGAGGCGACCAAGGCGCTCGACCAGTACGCGAACGCCGCGGACGATGCGGCCCGCACCACCGCGCTGAACACGCTGCAGAAGATCATGGTCGAGCAGATGCCGATCATCCCGACCTCGGCGTCCAACGTCGGCGGTCTCTACAGCACCAAGAACTGGGTCGGCTGGCCCGACGAGCAGAACCAGTACGGGCCGGCGCAGCCGACCCAGCAGAACGCTCTGCAGATCATCCTCAACCTGAAGCCCGCCGGCACCCAGTGATTCGGACCGCGGCGCCGGAGGGCCTCCTCCGGCGCCGCGGACCCACCACCTACATCCGGCGAGCGCAGCCAGGCGGCGAGCGCAGCGAGCCGTGATTGGAGTCTCATGACGGTCACTGAGACCGAGGTTGTTCTGGAGGCCGAGGGCCTCACCAAGCATTTCCCGGTACGGCGCGGACTCCGCGACCTGCTCACCCGCGAGCACAAGGCCGTGCACGCGGTGGACGACGTGAAACTCACCCTGCGCCGGGGCCGCGTGACCGCGCTGGTCGGCGAGTCCGGATCGGGCAAGTCCACGGTCGCGCGACTGCTGGCGCAGTTGTACGGGCGTACTGCGGGTGAGATCCGGCTGCACGGGGAGCCGATCACCGTGCGCGGCGGCCGGAAGTTCCGTGCGTACGCGCGCCGCGTGCAGATGATCTTCCAGGACCCGTTCGCCTCGCTGAACCCGACGCACACCGTGCGGTACCACCTGACCCGGTCGCTTCGCATTCACGGTCGCGCGGGCGACCTCGAGGACAATCTGCGCGACCTCCTGGTGCAGGTTCAACTCACTCCCCCGGAGCGGTACCTGGACAAGTTCCCCCACGAGCTGTCCGGCGGTCAGCGGCAGCGCGTGTCGATCGCCCGCGCGCTCGGCGCGGACCCCGAGGCGCTGCTCGCCGACGAGCCGGTCTCGATGCTGGACGTGTCGATCCGCCTCGGCGTACTGAACCTGCTGCGGGACCTGAAGGAACGGCTCAACCTCGCCATCCTCTACATCACCCACGACATCGCCTCGGCCCGGTACTTCGCCGACGAGACGCTGGTGATGTACGCCGGCGGCATGGTCGAGGGCGGCGACTCCGAGACCGTCACGCAGAACCCCGCGCACCCGTACACCCGGCTGCTGATCGAGAGCGCGCCGGATCCCGATCGGCTCGGTGAGCTGAGCAAGCCCGAGGACCAGGCCGGTGGCGAACCGCCCAGCCTGATCGCGCCGCCGGGCGGCTGCCGGTTCAATCCGCGCTGCGTGCACGCGATGCCGAAGTGCTCGACCGATCTTCCGCCTCGCTTCGAGCTCCCTGTTGCAGGCCATTGGGCTGCCTGCTGGCTCTACGAAGAGGGGGCGGCGCGATGAAGTTCCTTCTGCAGCGGCTGGCCTTCTACCTCTTCACCGCCTGGGCCGCGCTGACCATCAACTTCTTCATCCCGCGGCTGATCCCGGGCGACCCGGTGACGTCGCTGATCAACAAGTTCCAGGGCCAGATGAGCACCGACGCGATCAACTCGCTGTACGTGCTGTTCGGCCTGGACAAGAACGCGTCGATCTGGAGCCAGTACGTCGACTACTGGGGCCAGGTGTTCCACGGCGACCTGGGGCTGTCGTTCACGTTCTTCCCGACGCCGGTGTCGGAGATCCTGAGGCAGAGCCTGCCGTGGACGATCGCGCTCGTCGGCATCACGACGTTCGCCAGCTTCATGATCGGTACGTCGCTCGGCGTGCTGGCCGGCTGGCGGCGCGGCTCGATCATGGACGGGCTGTTGCCCGTGACAACGTTCCTGTCGTCGATCCCGTACTTCTGGCTCGGTCTGCTGGCGATCACGCTGCTCGCCGGACCGGACAGCTTCTTCCCGTCGTCCGGTGGTTACGAGCCGGGGCTGGTTCCGTCGTGGAACGCCGAGTTCATCGGCAGCGCCGTACAGCACAGTCTGCTGCCCGCCATCACGATTCTCATCTCGTCGGTGAGCGGCTGGATCCTCACCATGCGGAACATGATGGTGACGGTGGCCTCCGAGGACTACATCACCGTCGCGCATGCCAAGGGCCTGCCCGAGCGCCGGGTGATGGTGAGCTACGCGGCCCGGAACGCGCTGCTGCCGAACGTGTCCGGATTCGCGCTGTCGCTCGGCTTCATCGTCGGCGGCACGCTGCTGGTGGAGATCGTCTTCTCCTACCCGGGCATCGGCTACAACCTGTTCCAGGCTGTCGGCGCGAAGGACTACCCGCTGATGCAGGGCGTCTTCCTGGTGATCACGCTGTCGGTCCTGGTGGCCAACCTGCTCGCCGACGTCGTGTACCTGCTCCTCGACCCGCGTACCCGGAAGGAGGGCTGAGATGTCCGCACCAGCCACCACCATCACCGCGGTCACGCCAGATGGGCCGGAGGTCGCGGTTGCCCCGGTCAAGCGCCGACGGCTGCGGTTCGTCGCGAACCCGAAGGCCGCGACCGGCCTGGCCGTGCTGGCGTTCTTCTGCCTGATCGCGATCATCGGCCCGTGGGTCGCGCCGTACGACCCGTCCGCCCGGAGCAGCGACCTGATCCAGGCGCCGTCCGGCAAGCACTGGTTCGGTACGACGCACCTCGGGCAGGACATCTTCAGCCAGGTGCTCGTCGGCACCCGCGGCGTGATGTTCGTCGGCCTGCTGGCCGGCCTGGTCGCGACCGCGTTGTCGATCCTGATCGGCGTCAGCGCGGGCTTCCTCGGCGGTGCCGCGGACGACAGTCTGTCCGCGCTGTCCAACGTTTTCCTGGTGATTCCGGCACTCCCGCTGATCATCATCGTCGCCTCGACGATCCCCTCGGCCGGTGACCTGATGGTTGCCCTGGTCATCGGTTTGACCTCGTGGGCGTGGGGTGCGCGGGTGCTCCGGGCGCAAACGTTGTCCTTGCGCCGGCGGGACTACGTCGAGGCCGCGCGGGCGACCGGTGAGAGCACCTGGCGGATCATCACGTTCGAGATCATGCCGAACCTGACCGCGATCATCGCGTCCGGTTTCGTCGGCACGGTGATCTTCGCGGTGATGTCCGAGATCACGCTGGCCTTCATCGGGATCTCGACGATCTCCGAGTGGAACTGGGGCACGATCCTGTTCTGGGCGCAGAGCCAGCAGGCACTCGCGCAGGGCGCGTGGTGGTGGTTCGTCCCGGCCGGTCTGGCCATCGCGGTCCTCGGTACGGCGCTGTCGCTGATCAACTTCGGCATCGACGAGTTCGTCAGCCCGCGGTTGCGGTCGAGCGGTCACACCCGGGTCAAGACGAAGGACGGGCACTCTGTGCGGATGCGGGTCGGGTTCACGCCCGTCCTGTCGTCGAAGGCCGCGCCGGTGACTCCCGTCGTACCCCGTCGTGAAAAGGAGGAGGTCGCGTGAAGGCGCCGGTGCTCGAGATCAAGAACTTTCACGTCGACTACGGCTTGGGGGAGCAGGCGGTGCAGGCGGTGCGGGACGTCACGCTCACGTTGCACCGCGGCGAGGTGCTCGGGCTGGCGGGTGAGAGCGGCAGCGGGAAGTCGACGCTGGCGTACGGCGTGACGCGGCTGCTGCCCCCGCCCGGGGTGATCAGCGGCGGGTCGGTCGTCTACCACCCTGCTTCGGGCGATCCGTACGACGTGATGACGCTGACCGATACGGAACTGCGGAAATTCCGGTGGGCCGAGACGTCGATCGTGTTCCAGGGGGCGATGAACTCGCTGAACCCGGTGCACAAGGTCTCGACCCAGATGCTCGACGTGATCAAGGCGCACGAGCCGCACCTGTCGCCGCAGGCCCGGATCGCCCGGGCTCAGGAAATGCTGAAACTCGTCGGGATTTCCGCGGACCGGATGGATGCGTACCCCCACCAGTTGTCCGGCGGGATGCGGCAGCGGGTGATGATCGGGATGGCGCTCGTCCTCGAGCCGCAGGTCGTGATCATGGACGAGCCGACGACCGCGCTGGACGTGGTGATGCAGCGGCAGATCCTCGCGCAACTGGTCGAGCTGCGCGAGCGGCTCGGGTTCTCGGTGCTGTTCATCACCCACGACCTGTCGTTGCTGGTCGAGTTCTCGGACCGGATCGCGATCATGTACGGCGGCCGCATCGTCGAGGAAGCCCGCTCCGCGGATCTGTACAAGGACTCCCTGCATCCTTACAGCGAAGGTCTGCTCAAGTCCTTCCCCGCACTCCGCGGCGAACGGCGCGAACTGGCCGGAATCCCCGGCTCCCCACCGGACCTGCGCGGCATGCCGTCCGGCTGCTCGTTCCATCCCCGATGCCCACAAGCCTTCGACCGTTGCGCTGCCGAGATCCCGCTGCTCGAGATCCCGTCGGCCCGCAACGATCCCAACCGTTCCGTCGCGTGCTGGCTCCCTGGCCGCACCGCCTAGAAGGGCAACTATGAACGAGCGAAGCGAGTTCATCATCAAGCACAGCGCATCTCGTGTCTCATCCGCGCCCGGAGCGAAGCGAGGACGTGGATGAGCACAACTTCTGTTTCGGGGGCGGCCGCACTGGTCGCGGGGTTTCCGTCCGGATTCCGCTGGGGTGTCGCGACGTCGGCGTACCAGATCGAGGGCGCGGTCGCGGAGGACGGCCGGACGCCGTCGATCTGGGACACGTACTGCCGGGTGCCGGGAGCGATCGACAACGGCGACACCGGCGACACCGCCTGCGACCACTACCACCGGATGCCGCAAGACGTTGCCCTGATCAAGGACCTCGGCCTGGACACGTACCGCTTCTCGGTGGCCTGGCCACGGGTGCAGCCGCACGGCAAGGGCCCGGTGAACCCGGCCGGGATCGGGTTCTACGACCGGCTCGTCGACGAGCTGCTTGCCCAGGGCATCGACCCGTGGGTGACGCTGTACCACTGGGACCTGCCGCAGGAGCTCGAGGACGCCGGCGGCTGGCCGGTGCGCGACACGGCGTACCGGTTCGCCGAGTACGCGATGCTCGTGTTCGACGCGTTGAAGGACCGGGTCAACACCTGGACGACGCTGAACGAGCCGTGGTGCTCGGCGATGCTCGGCTACGCGTACGGCGCGCATGCTCCGGGTCGGCGCGAGTACCCGGCAGCGCTGGCCGCCGTACATCATCTGCTGCTCGGCCACGGCCTGGCGACGCAGGCGATGCGCGAGGCGTCACCACGCAAGCTCGACATCGGCATCACGCTCAACGTCGCGACGTCGTACCCCGCTTCGGATGCGGAGCCGGACGTGGACGCGGCGCGACGTGCGGACGGGATGGGCCGACGGATCTACCTCGACCCGCTGGTGCACGGGCACTACCCGGCCGACGTGGTCGCGGACCTCGCGCGGGACGGGGTCGAGTTGCCGATCGAGGACGGCGACCTGGAGATCATCGCGGCGCCCATCGACGTACTCGGGGTGAACTACTACTTCAGCCAGAAGTTCACCGGGTACGCCGAGGACGGCAGCACCGTCGACGCTCAGGGCCTGCCAGTAAGTCGCGACGTACCGCTCGGCAAGCCGCGCACCGCCATGGACTGGGAGATCGTCCCGGAGGGATTCACCGACCTCCTCCTCAGCATCGCCCGCGACTACCCCGGCCTCCCGATGGTCATCACCGAGAACGGCTCCGCCTTCGAGGACGTCCCCGACGAGAACGGTTACGTCGACGACACCGACCGTACGGCGTACTTCACCTCCCACCTGTCCGCGGTCGCCGACGCCATCACCCAAGGCGCCGACATCCGCGGCTACCTCGCCTGGTCCCTCATGGACAACTTCGAATGGGCCTACGGCTACGCCAAACGCTTCGGCATCACCCGCGTCGACTACGAAACCCAGGCCCGCATCCCCAAGGCGAGTGCCCTTTACCTCAAGGAACTAGCCGAGCAACACCGGGCGAGGTAGGACGCCCAGGCCATCACAATCGTCCCGTTGCCCGCCCGTCAGGCGGGCACCACCTGCACAGCCGACGATTGTGATGGCCTGGAGATCCGCTTGGCGTGCGGCCATTGCCTCGGGCTCAGCCGCTGGTGGTGGCCTCGACGATCTGTTCGGCGACTACCCGGAGCTTCGTGTTGCCGTCCTGGGAGAGTCTGGTGAGGAAGGCGAAAGCGCGGTCGTCGGTGAGCTTGTATCGCTCCATGACGACCCCCACCGCCTTGCCGATGAGCCCGCGTGTGCGCACGGCCTCTTGCAGGTTGTGGATCTCCCGGGCGTACTCGATCGCCATCGCGGCCTGGTGCTGGAACAGCACGCCCAGCGCGCCGAAGTCACCGAACGCACCGGGCCGGCGGGCATAGAGATTCAGCGCACCCCGCGACTTCGGAGCGTCGAAGAGCCGGATGCCGGCCTGGGCCTCGATACCGGCGGCGACGGCTGTCGCGGCGTACCGCGGGAAGCGTGGATCGCCGTCCAGGTTCGGCGAGATGACGTGGACGGAATCGGCCGCGGCGTCGTAGCAAGGTCCTTCCCGCAACTCGTACTGGGCCGCGTCGACCCCCCAGAGCAACTCATCGGTCGGCGCGACCGTTTCCAGACGGCCGTCGAAGTGCAGAATCGTGATGCTGGCGAAGTCCACCTCCGGCAGCACCTCGACCGCGGCCGCCGTAATCCGCCCGAGAGTATGGTCGAGGTCACCGGGCGTGAGCACCTTCGACAGACGTTCTGCCTGCTCCAGCAGCAGTTGCGTATCCATTGCCGCCCGGTACCCGTTTCAAGCCCCACCGACGCCGACGTACACAACGTGGCCGTCCGGTCGCGATGTGACGCAGAATCGTCGGATGAACCTTCCTCTGATCCCGGCACCGGCGACCGCGTCCGCCTTCGATGAAACGTTTGTCCTGACGTCAGCCTCGGGTGTCGTCCACTCATCTGAGCTCGCCGGTCCCGTCGCTCGCTTCCTCGAGGACGTGCAGCTCGATGCCGGCCTCACGCTGACTGGCGACTCGGGTATCCACGTCGACCTCGGGAGCGTCGCCGGCGTACCACCGGCCGCTGGTCTGCGAGCCGACGGTGCGGCCCTGGACGAGCGCCACGGCGTGGAGGTCACGCCCGAGGGCGTCCGGGTGTGGGGTCCGACGCCGGAGGCGGTGTACCGAGGCCTCACCTCGCTCCGGCAACTCATCTCCGCGCAAATTCAGGAGGGTACGGCCGTGCTGCCGGCTGGTCGGATCGTCGACGGGCCGCGGTTCGCGTGGCGGGGGTTGTCACTCGATGTAGTGCGGACGTTTCACGCGCCGGACGAGGTACGGCGGGTCATCGACATGCTCGCGTTGTACAAGCTCAACGTGCTGCACCTTCATCTCACGGACGATCAGGGCTGGCGGGTCGAGGTACCGTCGCGGCCGGCGTTGACCGAGGTGGGTGCGACCGGGGCGATCGGTGATCGTCCCGGTGGGTACTACACGCAGGCGGAGCTGGCGGAGCTGGTCGCGTATGCGGCGGACCGCTACGTGACCGTCGTACCGGAGATCGACATGCCTGGGCACACAGCGGCCGTGTTCAAGGCGTACCCGGAGCTCGGGCCCGCGGAGCCTCAGACGATCGACGTCGGGAACGGCGACAAGCTTCACCTCGGCACGCTGGATCCGGGACGGGACGAGACCTGGGCGTTCGTCGAGGACGTGCTGGATGCGGTCATCCCGCAGTTCCCGCGAAGTGCGTACGTTCACATCGGCGGTGACGAGACCTGGGGTATGGCCGACGAGGACCACGCGGCGTTCGTCGAGAAGGCGGCTGCGCTCGTCCGGGAGCGCGGGAAGAAGGTCGTCGGCTGGCAGGAGATCGCCCGCGCGAAGCTCGGATCCGAGGATGTCGTGCAGTACTGGCTGGACCTCGACATCGACAAGATGGGCGAGAACCCCGACGCGCCGACACCGCCCGAGGAACTGCTGCCGGTGCTGGTCGAGGCGCTGCGGAAAGCGAAGTACGACGCCCCGAAGGCGCTCGAGCAGGGCGCGAAGCTGATCGTCTCACCGGTGACCTGGCTGTACTTCGACCGCCCGCACGCCGACACGTCCGCGGACCCATCGCAAGAGCAGGCGCGAGAGCGTCTGGGCCTGCAGTTCTACGGCGCGGCGTCCATTGAACACGGCATCTCGTGGGACCCCGTCGACACCTTGCCCGGTATCGACAGCACCGATCAGATCGCCGGCGTCGAGGCCGCCATCTGGTGCGAGACCATCACCAGCTCAGAGGATCTGGAGCTGCTGCTCCTCCCCCGCATCCCCGGTCTGGCGGAGAAGGCCTGGTCTCACCAGACCGCCACCAACTGGCCGGAGTACGCCCTCCGCCTGGGCCAGCAGTCCCCTACCTGGCGCAACCGCCGGTGGACCTGGTTGCGTTCAACCGAGGTGCCCTGGACCTGACCGCACCTTGAGCACCCCCAACCATTCTTGGTTGGGGGTGCTCGAAGGGCTGTCAGCAGGTTGCGGTGGGCGCTGCCCAGTCGGCGCGGTCGTTGTAGCCGCCGTCGCCGGCGTCGCCGACGAGCAGGTCGAGGACCCGTACGCCGGTCAGGTCGACGTCGAACTGCTTCGGGGTGAAGCGGTCGACGGTGCCGCTGTCGAACAGGACCTTGCCGTCCCCGGCGACCTGGAACGTCGACGTACCACCGTCCGGACCGACGTTACTGACCACATCATCGATGCCCACGGTGCCGGTCAGCCGCGAGCACGACTTGCCGAGGTAGTACCGGATCAGGGACGGGGACGCGACACCGATGCCGGTGGAGTACGTCGTACCGGTGAGCTTGATCGGGTTGCCGCCGCCGACGCTCTCGTCGATCGTCGGCGACATCCAGCCGCTGGTCGCGGTGATCCACTGGTGATGTGACAACGGCACGGTCCCACTCGGTGGCGCGGGTGCGACGACCACCGGAGACAGCACGGTCGTCTGCCGCTGCTCGCCGTACAGCAGCGTCCGGTACGTCGTGGTGGCCGTGAGGCTCGCTGTTCCGGGTGGCGCCGTGGGCGGGAGCGTCACAGTGAATGCGAACGTCGCCTGCTTCCCGCCCTCGATCAGGTCAGGCGCCTTGGACAACGGCGTCGCGGTCCATCCGGTGCCACCGGCAACCTTCACCGTCGGCGCGAACACAGGCACTGAACTATCGTTGCGCACGACAACCTGCACCGTCAGCTCGTCCCCACCGGCCACCACCGGCGCCGTACCTTCGGGCTGGGCGTCCGTTCCGACCTTCGTCACCTGCGGGATCCCCGCTGTCACATGCGGAATCCCCGGAACGCCACGGGCGGGTTCGACGCGGAACAACGCCGTACCGTGGGCGGGCACCGCTGCGCTGATCACGCCGGCGCTCTCGGTCACCTTGTTCGTCCACGCGTTCTTCAGCGTGAACCGCGACCCGCTCAGACCGACCGCGGTGGCCGTCGTCGTCAGGGTCTTCGCACTGTCACCCCGGTTGAGCAGTACGACGGCGCGGCTGCCGTCGGCGAGCCGCTTGACCCACGTCTCCGTCGTACCGGCCGCACCGACCCGGACAGCCTGTACGGCGGCTTTGTCCTGGTTGATCGCGAGTACGTCGGGATCGGTCAGCATCCCGATCGTCGTTGCGCTGAGCTTGCGGACGTCGCTGCCGATGACCAGCGGCGCGGCGGCCACCGCCCACAGCGTGAGCTGTGTACGGAACTCCTCGTCGCTCATCCCGAGCTCCGGTGCCAGGTAGTCCGGGTCACTGAACGCACCCGGCTTCACGACCTCCGGGTGCCGCGCGTTCGCGTCGTAGTTCCGCAGTACGTCCTTGAACTTGATGTCGCCCTGGAACCCGACGTCGGTGTACGTACGCCACGACTGCGCGATCCCCGGCGCGTACGACCACGAGTTGATCGACTGCTGGGACTCCGGGTAGTTGCCCCAGTCCGGCGACGTCACCGGGTTGCACAGGTTGAAGATCATCGGCCGGTGGCTGGCGTTGTTGCGCAGCGCCTGGGCGAACTCGGTGTAGACCGTCTTCGGGTCCAGGTTCGCCGCGATCCCGCACAGGTAGTCGACCTTGACGGCGTCGAACCCCCACGCGGCGAACTGATCTGCGTCGCGCTGGTAGTACCCACCGCTGCCGAGGCCGCACTTGCCCGGGATGTACGGACCGGCGTCGGTGTAGATGCCCGCCTTCAGGCCCTTGCCGTGGATGTAGTCGACCAGCGGCTTCAGCCCGTTCGGGAACTTGGCCGGGTTGGGCACCAGGTCGCCGGCGTCGCTGCGGGACTGATCGGCCTGCCAGCCGCCGTCCAGCCAGACGATGTCGTAGCCGGCCTTCGCGAGGCCGCGGCTCACCAGGGAGTCCGCGACCGACTTGATCGTGTCCTCGGTGAAGTCGCCACCGAGTCCGTAGTACGTGTTCCAGCCCTGGTACGGCGTCGGGCTGAGGACCGGAGCTGTGGCCTGAGCCGCCACAGCTCCGGTCGTGGTGGTCACGCCGGCTATCAGAGCCGCCGCGATCAACCCACCTAGAAGTCGCGTGAGAACCCCACCAGAAGGTCTTTTCATGTTTTTCTTCCCTTGCTGCCGTTTGAGCGGACGGTCAGTCGAGCTGCTCGACGACCAGGCAGTGCGAGTCGGCGGGCCCGTCGAACGGGATCCCGACCTGCAGCAGGTAGCTGCCCGGGTAGGTCTCGTTGTCCACCCGGTAGTTCTTCGCCGGATGCAGCCCGGCCAGCGGCACCCGCCGCGGCCGGGTCGGCAGCGTGCCGCGCACGTTGCCGTCGCCGGTCTCCCACAGGAACACCACGGACCGGTCCGCGCCGACGTACTGCACGCCGTCCGACAGCCCGTAGACCTCGCTTTCGGCAATCAACTCCCGAAAGTCCTTGTACTGCTCGATATGGCGTGCTGCCGTCTTCAGCGGGTGACCTGGACGTGGAGGCCGTCATTCAGGAACTGACGGAGATCGGCAAGGCCGGGAAGTACCTCTGGTCGTCGGTCCAGCGCGAGAGATCCGCGCCGATCCCGAGCACGCCGGCCATCGCGACGTGGAACCGGAAGTCGAGCGACCGCTCGCGACCGTCGTGCGTCCCCTCGGCATCGGTCACCCAGGAACTCATCAGGTGCGGCGCGAACCCGGTCCGGAAACCTTCCTGGATCCGCAGCCGGTCCAGCGGCGCCGTGTTGTCGCTCGGCCACAACGTGTCGACCCGCGAGGCCATCGCCAGATCGATGCGCGCCCCGCCACCCGCACAACCTTCGACGGAGACCTCCGGGTGCCGGTCCCTGAGCTTCTCGAGGATCCTGTACAGGTTGCCAATCACCCGACCATCGAGGTCCCGACGTTGGTCGCCACTGTCCAATCGCGGCCGATTGGCGTCCCACTTCAGGTACGAGATGTCGTACGTCGACAGCAGCCGGTCCAGCGTGCTCCAGATGAACTCCGCTACGTCGTCCCGGCTCAGATCGAGCAGGAGCTGGTTGCGGATCAGGATCGGATCGTGCCCCGGCGTACGAAGGATCCACTCCGGATGCTCTCTGGCCAGTTGCGATGTCGGGCTGACCGACTCCGGCTCGACCCACAGCCCGAAGTCGAGCCCGATTTCCTTCAATTGACCGATGAACGCGTCCAGTCCGCCCGGGAACCTGGCCGGATCGACCTCCCAGTCCCCCAGCCCGCCGGTGTCGTCAGAACGCCCGACGAACCATCCGTCGTCCACCACGAACGTCTCGACGCCGATTCCCGCCGCGCGCCGCGCCAGTTCGAGTTGATGGTCGGCGCGGATGTCGAACTCGGTCGCGAACCAGGAGTTGTACAGCACCTTCGGAACACGTTTTCTCGATGCGGCCCGCTCATAGTCATGGAATACTCGCGCCAACCCGTCGGTGCCCTCGGCACTGCACGCGCCGACGGCCTTCGGCGACACCCACGTCTCGCCCGGCTTCAGCGTGATCCCGAGACTCGACGACGTCCGGCCCGCCTGGATCCGCACCAGGCCGGTCGTGTCCACGTCCGCCGACATCTCCCACGACCCGGACCACGCAAGCTGTACGCCGTACGCCACGTCGTCATCGACTACCAGGTACGGCGAGTACGAATGCCCGGTGATGCCCTGCGCACTCCCGATCGTGAACCGCCCACGCGGCAGGGTGACCGAAGCCTGCTGGAACTCGCTGTTCCACTCGCCCCACAAGTACTTGACGGTGTTCCCACCAGGTACGACGAACCCAGCCGAGTCGTGCCGATGCAGCACGAGTTCATCAGGACCGTCGTTTCGCACGGCGACCCACCGCTCCACTACGTCCCCGACCATGCGGTAGCGCAGGACGATCCGCACCGCCCGCACCTCATCCACGAACTCGAGCTCGAGCCGCTGGGGCGGTTGGGTCGAGTTCGTCAGCGTCGGGCGGAGTTCGTCGGATCCGTCGGAGCCGCTCACCACCAGGTCGACGGGTGCGGTGTAGCGGACGCCGCGGACGGCGTACTCCAACGGCTCCACGTCCGCGCGCGGAACGAAATGCTCCGTCCCGGCAACAACAACTGGCGCGAGACCGTCATGCGGGCCCCAGGCGACCAGCTGCGCCCACTGACCGTGATCAGGTACGCCGACGACGTACGAGGTCGTCGTACCGCGTAAGGTCCACGTCCTCACTTGACCGCTCCGATCGCCAGCCCGCCGACGAAGTGCTTCTGGAACCGGAGGAACACCGCGACCGTCGGCACCGCGGCGATCACCGTACCGGCCGCGATCACGTTCCACGACGACACGAACAGGCCCTGCAGACCGAGCAGCGCCGGCGTGACCGGCATCTTCTCGCCGGAGCGGATCACCGTGATCGACCACAGCAGGTCGTTGAAGATCCACGTGAACGACAGCGCCCCTAGCGCCGCTAGCGCCGGACGGGTCAGCGGCAGGATCACCGCAGAGTAGATCTTCCCCGGCCCGGCCCCGTCGATCGTCGCCGCCTCCTGGATCTCCCGCGGCAGATCCCGCATGAACCCGTGCAGCACGAACGTGTAGAACCCCAGCCCGAACCCGACATGGACCGCGATGAGCGCGATCAGCGTGTCGTAGTACCCGATCAACTCCACGAACCGGGAGATCGGGATCAGCAGGATCTGCGGCGGCAACAAGTTCCCCATCAACATCAGCAACAGGATCGTCCGCCGGAGCGGGATCGAGTACCGCGCGAGCCCGTACGCCGCCACCGACGCGAGCCCGAGGCTCAGGAGCACGGCCGGGATCGTCACCAGCAAGCTGTTGATCAGCGCGCGGAACTCGTCCGCGTCCTCCCACGCCGACTTGTACGTCGAGAACGTGAACGAATGCGGCAGCGATCCCAGCCCGTTCGCGGCGACGTCGTCGAAGCTGCGGAACGAGATCACGATCACCCACAGGATCGGCGCCACCCACAGGAACGAGATCAGCCCCATCGCGACGTGGTAGCCGGTACGCCGTATCACGATTCCTCCCGGAAGGCGCGGATCAGGTAGCCGAGGATGACGGCCAGGGCGAGTACGAAGATCACCACGGCCAGCGCGGACGCGTACCCGAGCTGGGTGGACTGGAAGGCGGTCGAGTACATGTACGTGCTGAGCAGCTCGGACGAGTGGTACGGCCCGCCCTTCGTCATCGACCAGACGATGTCGAAGGACCGCAGCGAGTCGATGACGATCACCGACAGTACGACGGAGTTGACGCCCTTGAGCTGCGGGATGGTCACGTACCGCGTGCGTTGCCAGGCGGACGCGCCGTCGACCTTCGCGGCTTCGTAGAGCGCGGGGTCGACCGCCTTCAGGCCGGCCAGGTACAGCACCATCACGTACCCGATCTGGCGCCACAGGGCCGGCACGATCACGGCGTACAGCGCGGTGTCGGGGTCGGCGAGCCACGGGCGGATGAAGTTGCCCAGGCCAACGGTTCGGAACACCGTGTCGACAAGTCCATCCGGCTGGTAGAACACGCGCCAGATCAGTGCGGTGACGACCAACGAGAACACGACGGGGGTGAACAAGGCGGCCCGGTAGATCCCGACCCCGCGGCGCTCCCGCTGCAACAGGAGCGCCATCCCGAACCCGCCGATCACGCTCAGCCCACCGAACAGCACCAGCCAGATCGCGGTGTTCTTCAACGCGGTCCGGAAGATTGGATCCGACACCATGTCGGAAAAGTTCCCGAACCCGACGAAGCGGGGCGCCGACAACCCGTCCCAGCTGGTCAACGCCAACCAGAACCCCTGCAGAGCAGGCCAGAACACCCAAACAGCCTCAACAACAAACGGCACCAACACAAACGCAAGAATCAAAGGAGAAACCCGCCGCGGACCCGAGCGTTTCGTACGACGCGACGCACCCCCGCTCCCCTTCGCGCGACTTCCGCTCGCCCCACTCCCCCGCTCGTCCCGCCGCGAGCGCGACGAGCGGGTTTCCGCGGTTGACGATGACACGCTCACGCCTTGAAGACCTTTTCGGCGGCGGCCTGCCAGTCCTTGAGGATCTTGTCGATCTGGTCGGGCTTGTCGAGGAACTTGGTGAGGGCGGCGTCGGCGGTCGGCTGCAGGGCGTCGCTCGAGTCGCGGTTGAAGAACTGCGTGATCTCGGCGGCCCCCTCGATCATCGCCTTACCCTTCTGCACGAGCGGAGTGTCCGCGGACTTCCCGTCCGGGTTCGCCGGAATCACCGTACCGGACGAGTTCTGCACGTAGATCTCCTGCGCCTCGGCCGTCGCCAGCCAGGTCAGGAACTTCTTCACCCCGTCCACGTCCTGCACCTTCTTCGAGGCGAAGTACCCGTCCGTCGGCGCCTCTTCGGCCACCGGTACGGCGGGATCGATGATCGGGAACTGGAAGAAGTCGATGTCGTCCAGCGCGTCCTTCGGCGCCGAGTCCGCGAAGAACGTCCCGATCAGGAACATCCCGGTCTTGCCCGCGAGCAGCGCCGACGTCGCCTCCTGGAACGGGAACGACTTGCCCTTCGGATCGAAGTACGGCAGCACCTCGCGCCACTTGGTGAAGACCGCCTTCACCTTCGGGTCCGTGAAGTTCCCCTGGCCGGCCAGCAACTGCCGGTGGAACGGAGCGCCGTTGATCCGGATGTTGAGGTAGTCGAACCACGCCGAGGCGACCCACGGAGTGTCGCCGAGCCCGATCCCGATCGGCGGGATGCCCTTGCTCTGAATGGTCTTGCACACGGCGACGAACTCGGCCCAGGTCTTCGGCGGCGTCACGCCCCACTTGGCGAAGTTCGACTTCCGGTAGAACATGCCCCACCAGTAGTAGCTGGTCGGCACGAAGATCTTCTGCCCGGCGCTGCTCGTGGACAGCGTCTGCATCGCCTTCGAGTAGTTGCCCATCGAGTCCCAGACGCTCGAGACGTCGAGCAACAGGTCCTTCTTCGCGTACGAGTCCGCGACCGATCCGGCGTACCAGGTGTAGACGTCCGGCGGGTTCGCCGAGGTCAGGTACGTCGGGAGCTGGGTCCGGAAGATCTCCGACGCGACCGTGTTCAGCTTGACCTGGGAACCACCGGTCTTGTTGTACGCGGCAACGAGTTTCTCCATCGCGGCCTTCGCCTGCTCGCTGGAGAGGTTCGACTGCAGCGCCAGCTGACCGGATGGCGCGCTGCCGCTGCCGGGACTCTTCGACGACGTCGCGCACCCGGGCACCAGGGTTGCTGCCCCGAGCAGTCCGAGTCCCTTGAGGAAAGTCCGCCGATCCGAACGAGGCACTGCCAGACCCGTCATGCACAACTCCTGAGATCTGCCCGCCGGCGATGCCAGTCGGGTGGGTGGTGTGTTCCGGACGATCTTGCGGCGGCCCGTCGCAGCTGTCAATATTAATTCGTAAATTACGAGCAAATCGCTTGACCGGGAAGTGCCTTTCACGGTCAACTGATGGCTCGTTCATCGTTGGAAGCGGCCTGCCTCCGTGCTTGGGTAGGAGCAGATCGAAGGAGGCGCGGGTGCGGCTGGCAGGACGGGTGATCGTGGTGACCGGCGCTGCGTCGGGGATCGGCGCGGCCTGTGTCGAGCGGGCGCTGATCGAGGGTGCGCAGGTCGTGCAGGTGGACATCCACCCCTGCAAGAGCCAGCCAGGCAAGGCGATCAGCGTGGTCGGTGACGTCGCGTCGGCCGACACCTGGGCGGAGGTCCGGTCCCGCGGGCGTGACGAGCTCGGCCCGATCGACGGCCTGGTCAGCAACGCGGTCTTCGTCGACGTGAAGCCGGCGCACGAGCTGTCGCCACCATCCTGGCAACGCCAGCTCGACGTCAACCTGACCGCGTCCTTCCTCGGTTTCCAGGCGCTGTACGACGACCTCGTAGCGAACGCGGGCTCCGTCGTACTGGTCTCGTCGGTCCACGCCATCGCCGGGCTACCCGGCCATCCGGCGTACGCCGCGACCAAGGGCGCACTCGTCTCACTCGGACGGCAACTGGCGGTCGAGTACGGTCGCTCGATCCGGGTGAACACCGTGCTTCCGGGGCCGGTCGTGACGGCGATGTGGGACCGCGTCGATGACGAAGGACGCGAGCGCAGCGCCCAGGCGACGGCACTCAAGCGGCTCGGGCAACCGGACGAGGTGGCACAGGCGGTGACGTTCCTGCTGTCACACGAGGCGTCGTTCATCACCGCGACCAGCCTGGTGGTCGACGGCGGATGGTCCGCCGTCAAGGACTCGGCGTGAGGGAGAGCAGGGTGACGGGGATTCAACGCGGGGTGTCACGGGGCCTGCACGGGCAGATCGTGGAGGAGATGGCGCAACGCATCCTGTCCGGGCAGATCGCGGAGGGCGCGACCATCAACGTCACCGAACTGCAGTCCGACCTGGGCGTCAGCCTGACCGCCGTACGCGAGGCCTTGAAGGTGCTGACCGCGAAGGGCCTGGTCGACGCGCGGCAGAAACGCGGCACGTTCGTCCGGCCGCGCTCGGACTGGAACCTGCTCGACGCGGACATGATCCGCTGGCACTTCAGCGACGCGGACGCCCGGCCCGAGCTGCTCGAGGAACTGCACGAGGTCCGCGGGATCGTCGAGCCGGCCGCCGCCCGGTTGGCCGCGGTTCGATCCGACGATGCGGACCTCGCGGCACTCGACGAGGCGCTCGCAGCGATGGAATCCGCGGGTGACAACGTGGCGGCCGCGGCCGCCGACCTCGCGTTCCACCGTGCGCTGCTCGCGGCAACGGGCAACGAACTGCTGACGAAGATGGAAGTGATCATGGAAACCGGGCTCGCCGGCCGCGACCGGCTGGTGCACAAGGTGAAGCCGTCGGACGATCCGGTGCCGAGCCACCGGCGCGTCGTGGACGCGGTCCGTGCGCACGACCCCGAGGGAGCCGAACTCGCGATGCGGGATCTGCTCGCGAAGGCCGCCGAGGACCTCACCGAGGTCCGCGGATCGACCCGGCGGCGGCACCGGTGAAGATCGAGAGGATCGAGACGTTCCTGGTTCCGCCGCGCTGGTTGTTCTGCCGCATCGAGACGAGCGACGGTGTCGTCGGGTGGGGGGAGCCGGTCGTCGAAGGGCGCGCCGAGGTCGTCCGGGCAGCGATCGACGTACTGTCGGAGTACTTGATCGGCCAGGATCCGCTGCAGATCGAGCGGCACTGGCAAGTGTTGACGAAGGGCGGCTTCTACCGAGGTGGGCCGGTGCTGAGCAGCGCGGTCGCCGGGCTCGACCATGCACTGTGGGACATCGCCGGGAAGGTGTACGGCGCTCCGGTCGCCGCGCTCCTCGGCGGGCGGGTCCGGGACCGGGTCCGCGTGTACGCCTGGGTCGGCGGGGACGAGCCGTCCGCGATCGGTGAGTCCGTCGCGGAGCAGGTCGCGGCCGGGATGACGGCCGTGAAGATGAACGCCAGCGGACAGATCCAGGCCTCGCCGTCCGTGGCCGAGGTCAACGACATCGTCAACCGGCTCACTGCCGCTCGCGCGGTCCTGGGGGATTCCCGGGACGTCGCGATCGACCTGCACGGACGGGTCGGCGTGGCCGCGGCGCGCCGCATCCTGCACGCGGTCGAGGACCTGCAGCCGATGTTCGTCGAGGAGCCGGTGCTGCCCGAGCAGATGGCACACCTGGCCGAGGTGGTCGCGACGTCGACGGTGCCGGTTGCGCTCGGCGAGCGGCTGTACCACCGGTCCGACTTCATGGCGCCGTTGAACGCGGGCGTGGCGGTCGTCCAGCCCGACGTCTCGCACGCCGGCGGGATCTCCGAACTACGACGCATCGCCGTACTCGCGGACGCTCACGGTGCAATGCTCGCGCCGCACTGCCCACTCGGGCCGATCTCGTTGGCGGCTTCGTTGCAGGTGTCGTTCGCGACGCCGAACTTCCTCATCCAGGAGCAGAGCCGGGGCATCCATTACAACGTGACGAGCGATCTCACGTCGTACGTCGTGGATCCCGCGCCGTTCGCCTGGGTCAACGGTCATGCCGAATGGAACCCCCTGCCCGGCCTGGGAATCACGGTCGACGAGGAGGCTGTCCGCGCCGCGGACCGAACCGGCCACGCCTGGCGCAACCCGGTGTGGACCCACGAAGATGGATCATTTGCCGAATGGTGACCATCGATCCAGCTGACGGCGGCCGCTGGACCTCTCTGCGGCTCGGTGGCCGCGAATGGCTCTGGGCCGGGCCCGGCCTGGTCACCGGTCCGCGCACCGGCCTCGCCACTTTCATCGACGCGGGCGGCGTCGACGAATGCTTCCCCACCGTCCGCGGGTTCCCTGACCACGGCGGTCTGTGGAATCAGCCGTGGGACGGGATGGTCACGTACAACAACGTGATCCTGACGCGGGCGTTCAATGCCGGCACCGACACCGTCAGCGTCGACTACCACCTGCAGGCTCCGGCCGGCTACCGCTTCATCTGGGCCGCCCACGCGCTCCTCGACTGCGTACCCGGCGCAACCATCTCCGCTCACCCCGGCACCGAATGCCGCCTGTATCCCGAGGCCGCGCCGTGGTTGCCGTGGACGTGGCCAGGCGACGCCCACTGGGTGACCGCCATCTGGCCGACCCCTCTCGAGCTCGGAACCTTCGGCCCGACGGACGGGACGGCGGCCGGTGCGGTTCTGCTGGACTGCCCGACGGTTTCGGTCCGTGATCGCGGCGCCGAGCTCACCATGACCCTGAGTTGCCCGGGGCAACCAGTCTCCACCGCGTTGTGGCGAAACCAGGGCGGCTTCCCGGACGATGCGCCGTACCGGAGTCTCGGGGTCGAGCCGATGCTCGGCCGCGTGTTCGACCTGGCCACCGCCGGTCCGGGCGACGCCGCGGTGGTGCCGGAAAGCGGTGAACTGACCTGGCGGTTGACGCTGTCCGCCAGGCCAGTGTGATGTCACCCGAGCGGCAGATCGAGTACGGCGTCACGCACCGACGTGCTGTTCACGGTGCGAATTCGGTGTCCACGCCAGAGCTCATGGGATGTCCTACGTCTTCCTACATCACATAGGTTGGGGATTATGGATCTGCTTGCCGAACTCCGGAGCCGGAAACTGCTCGCGATCGTCCGTGCCGACGGGGCGGACACCGCCTTCGCCTGCATCCAGACCCTCGTCGAGGCCGGCATCATGGCCCTCGAGGTCTCGCTCACCACGCCCGGCGGCGTCGAGGCGATCGCCAAGGCACGCGCGCAGTACGACCCGAGCATCCTGATCGGCGCCGGCACCGTCATCACCGCGCTTCAGGCCGACGAGGTGGCCGCCGCGAACGCCGACTTCACCGTCACCCCTGCGATCACGCGTGGCGCCTACCGTTCGGTCGAGCTCGGTCTGCCGCTGTTGTGCGGCGCGCTCACGCCCACCGAAGTGGTGGCCGCCCTGGATCTCGGCGCCACCGCCGTCAAGATCTTCCCCGCCAAGCTCCACGGCCCCGGCTACCTCTCCGAACTTCGCGCGCCGCTCCCCGACGCCCCGCTCATCGCGGTCGGCGGCATCGACGCGGTGTCCGCCCCGAAGTACCTCGCCGCCGGAGCCCTCGCGGTCGGCGTCGGCTCCCCCCTCCTCGGCGACGCCGGCACCGGCGGCTCCCTCTCCGAGCTGGCCATCCGAGCAAGCACGTTCCGCACAGCCCTCAACATCTGACACCATGCGCCCGCTCCCTCCGCATTTGCCTGGCCCACCAGGCAATTTGGCTGGTCAACCAGGCAATTTGGCTGGTCAACCAGTCGAGTCGGGGGTTACCCACCCTCCATGACGGTCAGGAACCCCCCATTTGGTGGGTGGACCAGGCAAATGGGCGCGGGAGGCCGGCGCGGGCGGCGGGGCGGTCCGACGGGTCGCCCTCGTTCTCGGAGTACTGAAGGAGTACTGACATGACGGATCTGCTGACGCTGGGCGAGACGATGGTCTCGGTGCGGACTGCTCGCCCGATGCGGCTCGGCGGGGACGCGCAGCTCTCGATCGCCGGCTCCGAGAGCAACGTCGCGATCGGTGTCGCCCGGCTCGGGCACGACGTCACCTGGCTGAGTGCCTTGGGCAACGACGAACCGGGCCGGCTGATCGAACGCACCCTCCGCGCCGAGAACGTCGACACCCGGATCCGATTCTCGGACGATGCGTTCACCGGGTTCATCGCGTTCGACCAGCCGTCGCACGACATCACCCGCGTGAGCTACCACCGCCGCGGTTCGGCCGCTTCCACCCTCACGCCGGACGAGACCACAGCTGCTGTGACGACCACGGCCCCGACACTGCTCCACGTCACCGGCATCACTCCAGCACTCTCCGACACGGCACGTGCCGCAACGCTGGCCGCCGTACGCACGGCCTCCGCAGCCGGTACCCGAGTCTCACTCGACGTGAACTACCGCGCCCGCCTCTGGGCTCGCCCCGAAGCAGCCACTGCGCTGCGCGAGCTCCTGCCCCACGTCCACACGGTCTTCGCGTCCGACGACGAACTCGACCTCCTCACCGACGCTGAAGATCCGGTCGCCGACCTGCTCCGGTCCGTCGACACCGTCGTCGTGACGGCCGGAGGGAAGGGCGCTTGGTCCCACACCAAGGGCGCCGAATCCATCGACGCGCCCGCGCCTGAGGTGCACACCATCCACAGCCCTGCCCTCCCGGTCACGGTCGTCGACAGCATCGGTGCCGGCGACGCGTTCGTCTCCGGCTACCTCTCCGCCACCCTCGACAACCTCACCCCCGACGCCCGCCTGACGCGCGCCACAACCTCAGGCGCCTTCTGCGTAACGGCGTACGGCGACTGGGAATCCCTCCCCACCCGCCAAGACCTAACCCTCCTGACCCACACCCAAGGCACCGCCCTCCGCTAACCCCACCCCTCACCCACCCAGGCTGTTCCCCTCCGCCCCGCCCAACCAGCAGGCTGCTCCACCACCACCAAGCCCGACCAACGGGCTGCGCCACCACCACCCACGGCCCCGCCCGACTGGTGGCTGTTTCCCGCCGGTTCGTCGAGTGGCGGGTTGTTTCATGGCTGGCTCGCTGTAACCCGTCAGCGGTCACATAGCCCGCCACCCCGATCTGCTCGGTTCGCCTAGCGTTGCCGGACGGAGTAGGTCAGGTGGGTCACCTTCGGGGAGTGTTCCGCGTTGATCTGGTCGAGGGCGACGCGGCTCGCGTCGATGCCCTCGAAGAGGCGGATTCCGGAGCCGAACAGCACCGGCGACAACGCGATCGAGAACTCGTCGATCAGCCCGGCGTTCAGGTACTCCAGGATCGTCGCACCACCACCCGCGATGCGCACATCCCGATCGCCCGCGGCCTCGCGCGCCTGCTCGAGCGCGACCTCGATGCCATCGTTGACGAAGTAGAACGTCGTCCCACCCGGCCGCTCCCACGGGTCACGCTTCTCGTGCGTCACCACGAAGACCGGCGTATGGAACGGCGCCTCCTCCGGCCACATCCGCTCGCCGGCATCGAACATGCGCTTACCCATCACGCTCACGCCGGTGCGCTCGTACGTCTCCCGCGCGATGTCGTTGTCGCGCCCCTCCTCGCCGCCCTTTCCGAGCTTCAGGTTCTCCCGGAAGAACCGCAGCGGAAAGACCCACCGCTGCAGCTCCATCCACTGCTTCCCCATCAATTCCTCGGGCGAGTCGGGCGCGATGAACCCGTCCAGCGACATCGACACGCCGAAGAACACCTTCCCGGCCATCAGCCCTCCACTCCCAACCGAGAGCTGACGTACGTCGCCAGCTTGCTCAGCGTCTGCCGGCCGCCCTCGATCGCGCCGTACTTCTCGACCGCCTCGTCGCGCAGTTCCTTGGTACGGAACACCGTGCGCATCTCGATCCGCGTCGCCGCACCGTCGAGCACGAACGTCAGCACCGACTCGAACGGGTTCGGGTCATCGCGGGATTCACCGTGCAGCAACGCAATCCGCTCGGGTACGGCGATCTCGGTCCAGGTGATCCACTCGGCGTAGTCCGTCCCGTCCGGCCCGTGCATCACGAAGTCCCACACCCCACCGACACGGAACTCGAACGCCCGCGTGGTCGTGGTGAACCCCTCCGGTCCCCACCACCGCGACAGGTGCCGAACCTCGGTGAACGCCTCGAACACCAACTCCCGTGGAGCTTCGATGACCCGCGAGATGACGACCTCCCGCTCGGCCGTCGAGGACCGCACCGGCACCCCCTGCCCCGTCGCGGACTGCGTCGACGCCCCTTGCCCCATGGCGGACTGGGTCGACGCTCCTTGTCCCGTTGCGCTCATCAGTTTTCCTCCAGCCGCGTCTGCTTCAAGTCCTGCACGTATGCGTCCAACCGGTCGAAGCTCTCGTTCCAGAACCGCTCGAACCCGCCGGCCCACTCGTGAACCGGTCGCAGCCCCCGGGCATCCAGCCCGTACAGCCGCTGCTTGCCTGCCTTGCGGTCCCGCACCAGCCCCACCTCCCGCAGCACCCGCAGGTGTTTGGACGCCCCCGGCTGAGTCATCCCCAACTCCTGGGCCAACTCGGTCACCGGCCGCTCGCCCGCGCGCAGCAACACCAGGATCTCCCGGCGCTGCGGCTCGGCGATCGCGTTGAAGACGTCCGAAGTCGTCGCTGCTCGTGCCATGCCCGCAATCATATGCCCATATCGGAATGCGTCAAGCGACTGTCACCCCGGAGGTAGCTGGATCGTCCTGGACAGGTACGTCGGACGAGGAGGATCTGTGATGGGTCGATGGGATGAACTACCTGTCGTGCGGAGCGTGGCGGAGCTGGAGCAGTTCGGTACGCCGGAACCGATCGCCCGCGACAAGGTCGAGGCGCGATTGAGCGACGTACATGCCGAATGGATCGGAGGCTCACCACTCGTCTTCGTCGGTACGTCGTCCGCCAACGGCCACTGCGATGTCTCGCCGAAGGGCGACCCACCCGGTTTCGTGAAGGTGCTGGACGAGGTCACGCTCGCGATTCCGGAACGTTCCGGAAACCGCCGGATGGACGGATTCCGCAACCTCCTCGAGAACCCGTACGCCGGCCTGATCTTCGTCGTCCCCGGTCGCCCCGAGACGCTCCGGGTGAACGGCCGCGCGAGGATCGTCACGGACGGGCCGTTCTTCGACGAGATGATCGTCCGCTCGCACCGCCCGCGGCTGGCGCTCGTCGTCGACGTCGAGGAGGCGTTCTTCCACTGCCCGAAGGCGTTCGCGCGATCCAGCACCTGGAAACCCGAGACCTGGAACCCGACAGCGATCCGCCCGTACGCCGAGATTGCCCGGGCACTGTGGCGACAAGGCGAGTCGCTGGAGTCGATCGAGGCCCGGAACCGCCCCGAGGTGCTCGACGCCCAACTCTACCCGGGGCCTGCCGTGGACTAGGAGGCGTTGTATTACCAAGTCCCCGGACATCTGGACCCGGCAGTCGTCGCCGCCGTCGTCAACTGGTTGCCTTAAGCAAGCAGAGCCGGGTCGGACTCCAGTTCGCGTTCGGGGTCCAGGGGCAGGACGATCTTGAAGACCGTGCGGCCCGGCTCGGACTCGACGCGCAGGTCGCCGTGGTGCTTCTTCACCACGATGCGCCACGAGATGTCGAGGCCCAGGCCGGTGCCTTCGCCGATCGGCTTGGTGGTGAAGAACGGCTCGAAGATGCGGCGCCGGATCTCGTCGGGGATGCCCGGTCCGGTGTCGCCGATCTCGACGACCGCGTAGCCGCCGTCGCGACGGGTGCGGAGCGTCAGCGTTCCGGATCCGCCCATCGCGCTCACCGCGTTGTCGATGATGTTCGTCCACACCTGGTTGAGCTCCGCGGCGTACGCCGGGATCGCGGGCAGCTCGGGATCGAAGTCCTTGACGACCTCGTACCCCTGCAGCTTCCCCGACATCATCACCAGCGTCGACTTCAGCAACTCCCGCAGATCAACGGTCTGGTACGGCGCCCGGTCGATCTGCGAATACTGCTTGGCGGCGCCGACAAGAGTCGAGATCCGGGTCACGGAGTCGTCGATCTCGTTCATCAGCGACTCGGTGTCGATGGTGTACATCAACCACCGCACCGCGCCCTCGAGGTACTTCGGCCCGACCGCCGCCAGCACGTTCTCCATCCAGGGCACGTCCAGGCCCGCGGCCGCGAGCACCGGCGCCACGTCCCAGCTCGCGTGGACGTCGTGGTCGTCGAGCCAGTCCGTCAGCGTGTCCTCGCGGTCGGACAACTCCATCGGTGGGACATCCTTGTCCTTGTTCTTCTCCAGCCGCTCGACCGCGTCGTCCTGCAACGCGACGATCTGGTGCAGCTTGGTCGCGTCGAGGGTGCCGTCGGCGAGCATCGCCAGCTTCGACCGCATCCCGGACACTCGCTGCCGCAGGGTCGCCGCGGCCCGGACCGCCGCCGCTGCCGGGTTGTTCAACTCGTGGGTCAGACCCGCGGACAAGGAGCCGAGGGCAAGCAACCGCTCGCGCTCCCCCAGCGTCTCGTTGGTCCGCCGCATGCCCATCACGAAACCCTCGATCAGGTGCACCGCCATCGGGAACCAGGTGTTCATCATCGTCGCCATCGTCTCGGCGCTGACGACGAAGAACTCCGACGGCTTCGTGACCTGCATGGTCGCCGTGTACGCCTTCGTCTCGGCGGCACCGAAGAACGCGTTGAACGCACCGGCGTACACCCCGCGCTGGCTGGTCCGGTTGATCTCCACCAGCTCACCGTGCGACAGCTTGCAGAGCCGGAGCTCGCCCGAGAGCAGGACGTAGCAGCAGGTCGCCTCGTCGCCCTCGTTGAAGACGGTCCCGCCGTGCACTTCCTCGACGTACCCGGCGTTCGACAGCCACTCGAGCTGCTCCTCGGTGAGGCTCTCGAAGAGGAACAGCGTGCGCAACTCGTCGGGGGTCAGCCGCCGCGGCGCCACAGCTTGGTCAGTCATCAGAGCATCTCCAGGTATCGGTGCACCAGTGTCACGGCCATCGCTCCGTCACCGACCGCGGACGCGACCCGCTTCACCGACTCGGCCCGTACGTCGCCGGCGGCGAACACGCCCGGCATGCTCGTCTCCAGGTGGTACGGCTCCCGGTCCAGCGGCCAGCCCGGCGGTCTGCCGTGCAGGTCGGGTCCGGTGAGCACGAAGCCTCGGTCGTCGCGGAGCACGTCACCGGGCAGCCAGTCCGTCCGCGGAGCCGCGCCGATGAACACGAACATCCATTCCGTGTCCACTTCACGCTTCTCCCCGGTCTCGCTGTTCAGCAAGGTGAGGTGTTCCAGGTGCTCCGAGCCGATACAGGAAACGACCTGCGTGCAGGTGTGCACCTCGATGTTGTCGATCCCGTCGATCTGGTCGATGAGGTACGACGACATCGTCGCGGTGAGCGATGGTCCTCTCACCAGCATACGCACGCGTTTCGCATGCCTCGAGAAATAGACCGCCGCCTGACCGGCGGAGTTCGCCCCGCCGATGATGTAGACCTCGGCGCCGGCGCACGCCGGACCCTCGGTGGTGGCCGATCCGTAGTAGATGCCACGGCCGCACAGATCGTCGACACCGGGCGCTTGCAGCGTCCGGTACGAGACCCCGGTCGCCAGGATCACCGAGTGCGCCGAGATCTCGCTGCCGTCGGCGAACACCAGCCGCCGCGCGTTGCCGAGCGTCTCGAGGCCGACGACCTGGCGAGTCGTCAGCAGCTCGGCCCCGAACCGGACCGCCTGCCGCCGGGCTCGGTCAGTCAGCTGCGCGCCCGACACCCCGTCCGGGAAGCCCAGGTAGTTCTCGATCCGGCTCGACTGCCCAGCCTGACCGCCGGTCGCCAACTGCTCGACCAGCACGGTCCGCAGGCCCTCGCTGGCGCCGTACACCGCCGCACCGAGCCCAGCCGGGCCCCCGCCGACCACGACCAGGTCGTAGAAGTCCTTCGCCGGCGCCGTGGACAGGCCGACCTTCTGCGCCAGCTCGGCCTCGGACGGGGCGACCATCACTGTGGCGTCGGGCGTGATCACGACCGGCAGCGTCGTACCGTCCACGTCGGCGGCGTCCAGGAGCCGCTTGGCCTCGTCGTCGTCGACATTCAGCCAGCGGTACGGCACCGCGTTGCGGGCGAGGAAGTCGCGGGCCGCGAACGACGGCGCCGACCAGCGGTGACCGATCACCCGGGTCTCGTCGCCGGACGGCTCGGGGGTCGACCGCCACAGGTCGAGCATCGCGTCGACCACCGGATACAGCTTCTCCTCCGGCGGGTTCCACGGCTTCAGCAGGTAGTGGTCGAGGTCGACGACGTTGATCGCCTGGATCGCGGCGTCGGTGTCGGCGTACGCCGTCAGCAGCACCCGGCGGGCCAGCGGGAACAGGTCCATCGCGGCCTCGAGGAACTCGATGCCGGACATCTGGGGCATCCGGTAGTCGGCCAGCAGCAGCGCGACCGGTTCACCACGGAGCTTCAGCTCCTTCAGCGCGTCGAGCGCCTGCACCGGGTTCTCCGCCCGGACGATGCGGTTCTCCTCGCCGTACCGACGGCGGAGGTCACGGGCGATCGATCGGGAAACGCCGGGATCGTCGTCGACGGTGAGGATCACCGAGCGGGTCGTTGACGCTGTCATGCCTCCTTCATACCAGCGGATGCCTACAAACAGGGATCGGTAATCCACAGGCTCCGGCCCGGCTCGCGGGGGCGGCGCGAGCCGGGCAGGCCAGGAAAGGAGTCAAGGTACGGCGCGTGGCTGTCCAGCAACTCCCGGTTCGTTTAGTAGAGATGCTCCATAATCACCGGTCAATGCGTCGGCGACGGCGGATACCCGACGCTGTCGGGAACCCGGCCTAGGGTGGTCGCGTGACGGAGATGGACTGGGGCAAGGGCAGCTACGAACCGACCGCCGCGGATCTGCTGCCCGCAGCTCGGGAGCTGGTGACGGCAGCGAACATCCAGCCCGGTGAACATGTGGTCGATGTCGGTGCGGGCACCGGCAACGTCGCCTTGCTCGCGGCCGACCTCGGGGCCCGCGTGACCGCGGTCGAGCCGGCCGCCCGTCTCCGTGAAGTGATCGCGGAGACCGCCCTCGACCGCGACCTCACCGTCGTCGACGGAGAGGCCGCGTCGATCCCGCTGCCGGACTCCTCCGCCGACGTGATCCTGTCCAACTTCGCCGTCATCTTCGCGCCCGACCCGGCCGCCGCCTTCACCGAACTCGCCCGCGTCGCGAAGCCGACCGGCCGCATCCTGCTGACCACCTGGCAACCGGGCGTCCTCAGCAAGCTCGTCGGCGTCCTCATCGCTGCGCTTCGCGAAGTCACCGGCGGCGTCGACATGGGCACCCCGTTCAACTGGCACGAGCCGAACGCCCTGTCCGAACTGCTCGCCCCTCACGGCTTCACTGTCTCCGGCAGAACCCTCGACCTCGACATCGTGACTGCCTCCGCCACCGAGTACTGGGACACCCGTATCGCCACCCACCCCCTCGGCATCGAAACCCTCCCCATCCTCGAGAACGCAGGCCGCCTCGAAGAGGTCCGCAACCGCGTCCTGGGCATGATCAACGACGACTGGACCACGTCAACCGGCCAGGTGCGCCTGAAGGCGCAGTACCTCCTGGCAACGGCGGTGCGCTGACTGGCAGGTTTTCGCCAGCGGCTAGTTGAAGCCAAAACCGTGTGGTCGGAGCGGTGGATTGGCAGGCTCTTCGGCGTCCGAGCTCGGGGGCGGGCGGCCGGGGCTACAGCCACGGCCAGGACTACATGCCGTGGAGGCATCACGTGAACCATCCGAACCTGCGTCGGCGCGCCGCACTGCTTGCAGGGGCCGCGCTGATCACCACCGCCTTGGTGGCTCCACCGGGCTCCGCTGCACCAGGCACCGATGCGCCGTCCAGCAGCCGTTTCACCTTCGCGCCTGGGCGGTACGTCGTAACACTGGCCGACAAGCCGCTCGCGACGTACCAGGGTGGCGTGACCGGACTCAAGGCCACCAAGCCGGCAGCTGGTCGCAAGGTCGAGGTCAACAGCACGAGCGGGAAGGCGTACCGCGCCTATCTGACCGGCAAGCACGCAGAGGTTGCTGCGAAGGTCGGAGCACACGTCGACCAGGACTACTCGACCACACTGAACGGTTTCGCCGCTTCGCTGACCTCGAAGGAGGTCAACGAGCTCACCAAGACACCTGGTGTGATCGCCGTCGTACCGGACCAGCTGCACGTCGCCCTGGACGACCGCAACCCGACCGACTTCCTGAAGCTGTCCGGCCAGACCGGCGTATGGAACAAGCTCGGCGGTACGGCGACCGCGGGTCAGGGTGTCGTCGTAGGTGTGGTCGACACGGGCATCTGGCCCGAGAGCGCGTCGCTGGCCGGCCCCAAGCTCGGTACCGAGCCGCCGACGGCTGCGGACCCGTACCGTCCTTACCTCTCTGGCTCGACGACTCTGATGCACAAGGCCGACGGCAGCACGTTCACCGGCAGCTGCGAGGCCGGCCAGGACTTCACCGCCGACCTGTGCAACACCAAGCTCATCAGTGCGAAGTACTTCGGTGACGGGTGGCTCAGCCTGGTCCCGCCGGAGCGCCGTGCCGACTACGAGTCGCCGCGCGACGGTGAGGGCCACGGGACGCACACCGCTACCACCGCGGCAGGTCGTGCGGACGTGGACGTCGTACTGGGCGGCCGCGATCTCGGTACGGTCACTGGTGTCGCACCGGCCGCCAAGATCGCTGTTTACAAGGCACTCTGGTCCGGCAAGACGACCCAGGACTCAGGTGGATTCACGTCCGACATCGTCGCTGCAATCGACCAGGCCGTCGCGGACGGCGTCGACGTCATCAACTACTCGGTCGGCTCGACCTTCGAGTCCCCGGCCACGGACCCGATCCAGCTGGCGTTCCTGTCCGCTGCGTCGGCTGGTGTCTTCGTCTCCGCAGCCGGTGGCAACTCCGGCCCGGACGCGTCGACGCTCGACAACACCTCCCCCTGGGTGACCACGGTTGGAGCGACCACCGTCGCGCCGTGGAACGGGACAGTCGTGCTGGGCAACGGCCAGAAGTACTCCGGTGTGAGCACGACGGTCACGTCGCCGACGGGCAGCAAGCCGCTCGTCAACGGAGCTGCGGTCAAGAAGGACGGCGTGAGCGACGAAGACGCACTCATCTGTCTCGCGAACACTCTCGACCCGGCCAAGACGGCCGGAAAGATCGTCGCCTGCGACCGCGGTATCAGTGCGCGGGTCGACAAGTCCGCCGAGGTCCAGCGCGCCGGCGGCGTCGGAATGGTGCTGCTGAACCTCTTCGACCAGGACGTGGTCGGCGACTCCCACGTCGTACCCACTGTGCACCTGAACGCCCCGGGCTCGCTGTCGGTGAAGTCCTACGCGATGCAGGCAGACGCGACCGCTGAACTGGTACCGGGCAACCAGACGAGCACTACTACGCCGTACCCGCAGATGGCCGACTTCTCGTCGCGTGGACCGTCTCTGGCAAGCAACGGCAACCTGTTGAAGCCTGACCTCGCCGCACCGGGTGTCAACGTGCTGGCCGCTGTCGCGCCACCTACCAACGGCGGACAGAACTACGCGTTCCTCTCGGGTACGTCGATGGCTGCACCGCACGTGGCGGGTCTGGCAGCTCTGTACCTGTCGAAGCACCCGGACTGGTCGCCCATGGCGGTCAAGTCGGCGCTGATGACGACTGCCGGCAACGTGCTGACCTCTACTGGAGCCGTCAACACCAACCCGTTCGACGCCGGCGCCGGTGAGGTGCAGCCGTCGAAGATGCTGGACCCGGGCCTCGTCTACGACTCGAGCGACACGGACTGGCTGGGCTACTTGGAGGGCACTGGCGTCAAGACCGGTACCGGCGTACCGGCCATCAACCCGAGTGACTACAACGCTCCGTCGATCGCGGTCGGCCGGTTGCTGGGCACGCAGACGATCACCCGGCGAGTGACCGCTGTGACTCCGGGCCTGTACCGAGCGACTGCTTCGGTGCCGGGCATGAAGGCCGTGGTCACGCCGTCAATCCTGCACTTCAGCAAGGCCGGTGAGACGAAGACCTTCACAGTGAAGCTCACTCTCGACACGGCTGACTCCGGCACCACCACCAACGGCTGGCTGACCTGGCAGGGCGCCGACAAGGCAGTCCGTAGCCCGATCGTCGTCGTACCGACGTCCGCGCTCGCTCCGACTGCAGTAACCGGCACCGGCGCTTCCGGCTCTACATCGTTCACAGCAACCGTCGGAAAGGCTGGTGTACCGATCCGGTCGTACGGCGTGGTGTCGGCACCTCTCGTTCCTGGCGCGGTGCCTGCTGGCGCGGCGGATGCCGACCTTCCCAACTACCCGGTGACAGCGACCTCCCAGACCAAGGCAGTGCAGTGGAACATCAAGACCGTGGACCCGGCCGGCAGCATCTGGCTGGTGCTGTACAAGGTCGTGAACGGTCAGATGCAGTTGCTGTCGTTCGTCGGTGACGGATCGAACCAGGCGTCCGCCAGCGTGCCCGCGCCCACTCCTGGCGTGTGGGGTGTTCTGGCGATCACCCTGTCCAACCCGCCGGGTGCGAGCACGACGGAGTACACGATGCAGACGAACGTCGTGACCTCCTCGACCGGCAGCTCGCTCAAGGTCACGCCGTCGGTGGCACCGGCCGCGTTCAAGCCGTTCCAGGTGACGGCCTCGTGGTCCGGCATCCCGACCGACAAGCGCTCCACCGGCTTCGTCGAGTTCCCGAACCGGGCCGGGACGGTGGTGACGATCAACTAGGCCCTGTCTGGTGATCCAGACAGGGACTTAGATCCAGCGGCGGCGGGCGGCCTGGACGCCCGCCTGGAACCGGGTCTGCGCGCCGAGGGCATCCATCAGCGCGCGGACCCGGCGCTGGGTCGTCCGGGGACTGATCCGCAGCCGCCGGCTGATCATGTCGTCGGTGGCTCCGCCGGCCAGCAGCATCAGGATGTCGCGGTCCGGCGCCCGCAACTCCGCCACGTCGCCGTTGGCCTCCAGCTCCGGCATCGGTACGGCCAGTCCCCACAACATCTCGAACATCGCGATCAGCCCGTCGAGCAGACCGGACGACCTGATCAGCAGGTGGGACTCGGCGGGCGCCCGCTTCGTCAGTGCGACCAACGCCATGGTGTCGTCTCCGAGCACCATCTTCATCGGCATCTGCGGCAGCACCCGGCTCACCTCACCGGCTGCCCGCAGCTCCGGCAGCACCGCCATGACCTCCTCGGACTCGAACACCTCGAACCCGTAGATCGCCCGGTACACCAGCCCGTCCGCCAGCCGGTCCAGCTCGAGCTTCTGCTGCGACGCGGGCGGCGTCGAGTACGGCGGCCGATCCAGCGCCCGGACCTGCACCTGGCAACTGCGCTGCATCTCCTCGTACGTCCGCAGCAGTGTGTGCCCGTCCTCGATCAGCTCGACCTGGTTGCCCTCCAGAACCGGCTTCCCCCGAGCCTCCCGCAACTCGTCCGCCACTACCCGCAGCCGAGCCACCTGAGCATCCAGTTCGTCCAGCGGATCCACCACCGCACCGTCCGCCACCAGCACCACCCCTCACCAACCCGACCCAAACCCCCTCACACTAAACCGCGTCAAGTAACTCCTGGCACCGATGTCTCACGCACGGCTAGGGAGACGCACCCTAGGGACCGCAGTCGAGGCAGGGCCACGGGCGGCCGCAGCGTGAGCAGAGGCCGTCAGGAGCCGGTGCCGGCAGCCAGACCGTCTTCTCCTGCGGCTCGGGAGGTGGTGCGGCCGGCCGGACCGGCGGCGGGTCGAGCCAGTGCAGCCGGGTGTCGCCGTCGGCGGCGTGAACCGCCAGCAGTGCCTCGATGTCGTCCCAGGTCGAGGTGCTCGCCCAGCGGCCGAGCCACCTGAGCGCGACGGCACCATCGGACCACTCCGCACCTTCCGCGAGCATCCGGGAACCAGGGGCGGCGATGGGCCGGACCAGACGGAAGAGGCGAGCCTGTCGCTTCAGCGTGTTCACCTGCTCAGGGTCGCCCAGAACGCAGTGCGCACAACAGGTGTGGGCTGTGGGCTGTGGGAACAGCCCACAGCCCACATGCCCTTGTTTTCCACGGTTTTTGTCGGCGAGGGCTTGTAGCTTGTCCGGCACGCACCACATGAGCTCGAAGCGCGAACGGGGTGGTCCTGTGACCGAGACATCGATTGGGACATCGTTCGGCCCGTTGCTGCGGCAGTGCAGGCAGGCGGCCGGGCTGAGCCTGCGCCAACTCGCAGCACGGGTCGGGTACGACCACAGCTATCTGTCGCAGGTGGAGCGCGGGCAGCGGCCCGGCTCTGCGGACTTGGCCCGGCTCTGCGACCGGGAGCTCGGCACTGACGGCCGACTGGCTGCCACCTTCGAGCGAAGGCCCGCCCGCGCAGGTCAGCTCCGGCCGGAGGCCGACCCGTTGGAGACGGCGTGGCGAGGGCTGGTCGCGACGCTCGATGCCGGCGGACCGGTGCCCGACGACTACCGCAGTGTTCCACCGGCCTGCCTGCTACCGGAGCTGGTGAGGCAGCTGCACGGCGCTGATGGAGTAGAGGCAGCCGAGCTGAGCATGCTGATCGCCGAGACCCTCGCCAGGCTGGGTGAGCGAAGCACTGCCAGGCGCTGGTGGTGGGCCGCACGCGCGGCCGCGGACAGCGTCGGCGAGGGCCCGCTGCCGGCGCTGGTACGCGCCAAGGAAGCAATTACCGGTCTGGCCGAGCGACGCCCGTTGGCAGAGCTGCTCGAGCTCGCGGACGAGTCGGTCGCGCTGGACCTGCAGGCGCCGGGCGCAGCAGGCTGCGTGCCGCGGACAGCGCGGGCTCTCGTCCTCGCCGAGCTCGGACACACCCAGGACGCGCACCGCGCATTGCAGGAGCTGATCGGTATCGGCGACGAGCTCCTGCGCACCACCCCACAGGCCCAGCCGTACCAGTTGCACTGGGCCGAAGGACGGGTCTGCACCCTGCTGGGGTACGGCGTGCCCGGCTGTGTCCTGCTGGAGCGCGCCAGAGAGCTCTGCCCGGAGAGCTGGATCGGCGAGCGTGCACAACTCGACCTGTGCCTGGCCGAGTGCCTAGTGGTCGCGGGCGAGGTCGCGGCAGGCCTGGCCACGGCACTCCGGGTCCTCGTCGAGCTGCCGGACGAGTGGCACGACTCCTTGGTGTACGACGCTGCCGATCGAGTGCTGCGCGTCGTACAGGCAGAGCCCGGTGCAGCCGAGCTACGGCAGCTGCTGGCGCGATCGGCGTACCGGAGTGGTCGGAGTGTGGGCGGCGGGTCGAGCTGGAGGTGAGAGCAGGGGTAGCGTGCGGCGAGTGACAGGTGAACAGCGGGCAACGGTAGTGGCAGATGCGTGGGACTTCGCGGTCGAACTGCGCAGCGATCCGGCCGGTGCGGAGGCTCGGGCGGCCGTGCTTGCCGATCCGGCCTTCGGACAGTCGTTCACGGACCACATGGTCGTTGCGAACTGGTCGGTGGACCGCGGCTGGCACGACTCGAAGGTCACGGCGTACGCACCGCTGTCACTCAGCCCGGCGGCCGCTGTCTTCCACTACTCGCAGGAGATCTTCGAGGGCCTGAAGGCGTACCGGCACGCCGACGGCTCGGTGTGGGCCTTCCGGCCGGACCGGAACGCCGCTCGGTTCACCGCGAGTGCGGAGCGGCTTGCGCTGCCGCAGGTGCCGGAGGACGAGTTCGTAGCAGCCCTGCGTGCGCTGGTGACCGTTGACGAGGCGTGGGTGCCGTCGGCCGAGGACGGCGAGACCAGCCTGTATCTCCGCCCGTACATGATCGCCACCGAGGCCGCGCTGAGCGTCAGGCCCGCGCACGAGGTGCTGTTCGGCGTGATCGCCTCCCCCGCCGGCCCGTACTTCGACACCGGCCCCAAGCCGGTGTCCATCTGGCTCACGACCTCCACCATCCGTGCGACGCCCGGTGGGACCGGAGCGGCCAAGTGCGGCGGCAACTACGCGTCCAGCCTCGCCGGCCTGGCCGAGGCGGTTGCGAACGGGTGCGAACAGGTTGCGTTCGTCGATGCGGTCGAGCACAGGTGGCTCGAGGAGATCGGCAGCATGAACATGTTCTTCGTGTACGCCGACGGCCGGATCGCGACACCCGAGCTGAACGGCTCGATCCTCGAAGGCGTCACCCGCGCGTCCGTGCTCGAGCTCGCCGCCGACCTGGGCCACCCGGTCGAAGAGCGCCGCATCTCCGCCGACGAATGCAAGGACGGCATCCGCTCCGGGGAGATCACCGAGGTCTTCGCCTCCGGCACCGCCGCCGTCATCACGCCCATCGGCCGCCTCGCCTGGCCCGACGGCGACCTCACCATCGGCGACCACACCGTCAACCACGGCGTGGGTCCGGTCACCGCCAAGATCCGCACCACCCTCCTCGACCTCCAGTACGGCCGCACCCCCGACACCCGCGGCTGGCTCACCCGCCTGGCCTGATGCCGTTTGTCCCCGGCGCCGGTTAGGTTGGCGTCATGGCCCAGTCCAAGGCGAAGTCTCCGGCGATCGAGCTGGAGGTGGGTGAGCGAACCGTTCGGATCTCCAATCCGGAGCGGGTGTACTTTCCTGCGCGCGGGGAGACCAAGCTGGATCTGGTGAAGTACTACCTGTCCGTCGGAGACGGCATCGTCAACGCGCTGCGGGAGCGGCCGTGCATGTTGCACCGGTTCCCGGAGGGTGTCGCGGGCGAGAAGGTGCATCAGAAGCGGCTGCCGCACGGAGCGCCGCCGTGGATGGAGACCGTGCGGGTGAAGTTCCCGCGGTACAACCGGACCGCGGATGAGCTGTGCGTCACCGAGGTCGCCCACGTCGCCTGGGCGGTGCAGATGTCGACGGTCGAGTTCCATCCGTGGAACTCGCGGCGCGCCGACACCGAGAAGCCCGACGAGTGGCGGATCGACCTCGACCCGATGCCCGACTGCCCGTTCGATCGGGTACGTCGGGTCGCGCACACTGTCCACGAAGTGCTCGACGAGCTCGGCGCGGTCGGCTACCCGAAGACCTCCGGCGGATCGGGCATCCACATCTACGTCCGGGTCGAGCCGGCGTACGGCTTCTCCGACGTACGGCGGGCCGCGCTGGCGTTCGCACGTGAGGTGGAGCGGCGTGCGCCCGAGGACGTGACGACCACGTGGTGGCGCAAGGATCGCGACCCTCGATTGGTCTTCGTGGATTTCAACCAGAACGCCCGCGACCACACGATCGCGGCCGCCTACTCGGTCCGCGGCAACCCGGAAGGCACGGTCTCGACCCCGATCCGCTGGGACGAGATCGACGACGTGAACCCGAAGGACTTCACGATCGCCACCGTCCCCGCCCGCTACGCCGAACTGGGCGATCTGCACGCGACCATCGACGACAACGTCTACTCGCTCGCCACGTTGATGGAGTGGGCCGAGCGAGACGAACGCGAAGGCGCCGAGGAACCACCTCCGCCCGAGGACTAGCAGCTGGCGGACTGCCCGTTCGGTGTGCGGATCTGCGCCACTCATCAAGCTTCGCCTGAGGGCCGTTGTCACGCGTCGGCCTGCGGGCGAACACCCGATCGGACGACCTTGGTGAGTGGCTCAGGTCCGCATCTCCAGGCCATCACAATCGCATCGAGCTGCCGGCTCCACGCTGGACGAGGCTGACGACCGCTCGATTGTGATGGCCTGGGCGTCCGCCTCTACCCCGCCAGCCCGTGGTGCAGGAGGTTGGTGAGCGTGTCGATTGCGTCGTCGTCGGAGATGGTTCGGCCGTTGGACGGGTTGACGACGAGCCAGGTGTAGGCGAAGCCCTCCATCAGTGCGTTCATGGCGGAGATCGTGACCAGCGGATCGGCGGGCGGGTTCGGCAGGTGTGCGAAGTGCTCGACCATGTGCTGGTCGTCGTCGGCCATGATCTGCTGCAGCCGCCGCCCCAGCTCCGGGTCCGCCATCGCGGCCTGCTTCACCGCGATCATCTCCGGCAGATGCGCCTGGTAGAACCGCCAGAACGCCGCCACATGCCAGCGGATCGCCGACCGTTTACTGAAGTCGGCGTCGTGCCCGGCGTCGTCGAAGACCGCCTCATCCGCTGCCGCGAGCATGTCGCGAAGCAGCGCCTCGAGCAGCTCTTCCTTGCTCGCGAAGTGGTTGTAGAACGATCCCGTCGCGCGGCCCGCGGCCGCGGTGATGTCGGTGATCTTCGTGTTCAGGTACCCGCGCTCGGCGAAGACGTCGCGCGCGGCCTGCTTCAGCGCCACCTCGGTCCCGGCCGCCCGCTGCCGGCGGCTCACCGTGTCCGTCACGAGTACCTCCTTGACAGCGAACCCTAGTCCCGGACAAACTGAATCTGAATTCAGTGAATCATGATTCAGCCAAGGAGACCACCATGAACGTCCTGATCGCGGGTGCCGGACCGACCGGCTTGACCCTCGGTATCGAGCTGGCCCGGCGCGGCATCGCGGTCCGAGTGATCGACAAGGCGACCGAGTTCTTCAACGGATCGCGCGGCGACGGCCTGCAGCCGCGGACCCTCGAGGTGTTCGAGGACCTCGGCGTACTGGACGAGGTACTGCAGCAGGGCCGCCCGGTCCCGCTGATGAAGATCTATGTCGGCGGCCGGCTCGTCGACGAGCGCCGGATGGCCGACCCGGTCGAGCCCACACCTGACATCCCGTATCCGAACGGCCACATGCTCAGCCAGTCCCGCACCGAGAAGATCCTGCGCGACAAGCTCGCGGAGTACGGCGTGGATGTCGAACTGGCGACCGCGATCGTCGGCTTCACCCAGACCGCGGATGCGGTGACCGCCGAACTGTCGACCGGCGAGACGCTGGCCGTCGACTACCTGGTCGGTGCTGACGGCGGGAGAAGTTTCGTCCGCAAGCACCTGGGCGTCCCCTTCGAAGGGACGACCGACGAGTCGATCCGCATGCTGCTCGGGGACGTCGCGGCCGACGGTCTCGACCACGAGGTGGGCTACTGGTTCGGCGCGGCGGACAATCCGATGTCGGGCATCGCGATGACTCCGCTGTCCGGCGGCGATCAGTTCCAGTTCGGCGCTCCACTCGACGGCGAGGACGCGGACACTTCGCTCGAAGCACTGCAGGAGCTGGTCGACAAGTTCGCCGGCCCGGGAACGGCGAAGCTCCGCGACCTGACCTGGTCGACAGTGTGGCGTCCGAACGTGCGGCTCGCCGCGAAATTCCGGGTCGGCCGTGTCTTCATCGCCGGCGATGCCGCCCACGTGCACCCGCCGACTGGTGGTCAGGGGCTGAACACCGGCGTCCAGGACGCTTACAACCTCGGCTGGAAGCTGGCCGACGGACGTAAAGAGATACTGGCGACGTACGAGACCGAACGCCGCACGAACGCCGCGCGGGTGCTCGGTATCAGTCAGGACCTGATGCAGAAGCACGTCGACGGCGACGAGTCGGCTTTGGAGCGCGGCGAGAACACCCGCCAGCTGGACATCACGTACCGCGACCCGGCGGACGCCCGGCCCCTGGTCTCCGGGGACCGCGCCCCCGACGCTCCACTCACAGATGCCGAGGGCAACAAAGTGCGTCTGTTCGAGCTCCTCCGCGGTCCGCACGAGACCCTGCTGCGGTTCGCCCCCGCCACGGCGTCGCCCCACCCGCACGCAGTCGACATCACCTCACCCGAAGCGTTCGCGATCTACCATGCGCAGCCGGGCGACGAGATCCTGATCCGCCCGGACGGCTACCTCGCTTAGGATCCTGGACGTGCAGATCTTGGACTCAGCCGCCGCCTATGACCGTGCCGTCGAACTGGCGACGCGGGGGCGGCGGCAGATTCTGGGGATCACCGGGGCGCCGGCGGCGGGCAAGTCGACGTACGCCGAGCAACTCGCCGCGAAGCTGACTGCCGACGGACACAAGGTGGCGCTCGTACCGATGGACGGCTACCACCTCGCCCAATCGGTTCTGGAAGCTGAAGGACTGGCCGATGTGAAAGGCGCGCCGCGCACCTTCGACGGCTACGGCTTCGTCGCGCTGCTCAAGCGGTTGAAGGAATCACCCGACGAGCAGATCTGGGCGCCGCGCTTCGACCGCAGCATCGAGGACTCGATCGCCGCGAGCATCGGCGTTGCGGCCGAGGTCACGCTCGTCCTGACGGAAGGCAACTACCTGCTGCTGGACGAGCCGCCCTGGTCGACGGTCCGCGATCTGCTCGACCAGTGCTGGTACGTCGAAGTACCAGAGGACCTGCGCCACGAACGGCTGGAAGCCCGGCACCGCCTCTTCGGGAGATCACCCGAGGAGGCACACGAACGCACCTACGGGTCGGACGAACGCAACGCGCAGCTGATCGCCGCCAGCGCCCCGGCGGCGGACGCGATCATCCACCCTTGACGCCGACCCGGTCGATGAACGCGGCGACCCCGTCGAGGTAGATCTGCAGACCGAAAGCGAAGTCGGCGTCGCTGTCCTCCTCGAAGCTGGTGTCCATCGCGAAGACACCCGCGGCGATCACCTTCGCCACCGACGGGTACACCCGCGGATCCACGACCCGCGCGAGTATCGCGCCGTACTGCTGGAAGGCCGCCGGATTCTCGTCGAAGCCCGCGGCGAGATCGAACGCGACCCGCACCTCTCCCTGGACGTAGGTGATCAGGCCCATCACCACCCCGACTTTCGCCTCCTCCGCCAACCCCGTGTCCTCGAGCGCGCTGAGTGCAAGGTCGAACCAGGCCAGGTTGTTCGGCCCCGCCGGCGGACCTGAGATCGGGACCTTCGCGTACCACCTGTGCTTACGGATCGCGGTCAGGACGCCGTTCGCCCAGAACGTCAGACCGGTGCGCCAGTCGACGCCATCGGGCAGCGGTTCGGGACGTTCGAGAGCGGCGTCGGACATGAGGACGAACAGGTCGTCCTTGCTCTTCACGTGCCGGTAGAGCGCCATCGTGGAATTGCCGAGCCGCTCCGCGACCCGCGCCATCGAGACGGCGCCGAGATCGCCGTCTTCGTCGGCGATCGCGATCGCCGCCGCGACGATGTCGTCGAGCGTCAGCGACGGTTTCGGCCCGCGCCGCGGCGTCTCCCGCAGCCGCCACATCAGCGCGACGTCGGCCGGCAGCTCGTTGTTCTCCACCGGGTCAGTTTAGGGCTTGCCGGCCCATACTGCGTACCTGCTACGCTATTTAGCGTATTCGATACGCAGTAAGGAGGGGACGATGATCGTCGAGGCGACCGGCTTGCGGAAGTCGTACGGCGCGACCGAAGTACTGACCGGGGTCGACCTGAGCGTCGCGGAGGGGTCGGTGCTCGCGTTGCTGGGCCCGAACGGCGCCGGCAAGACCACCACGGTGCGGATCCTGACCACGCTGACCCGCCCGGATTCCGGTACGGCGACCATCGCGGGGTACGACGTACTCCGCGAACCGGCGCAGGTCCGCGGCGTGATCAGCCTGACCGGGCAGTACGCCGCGGTCGACGAGAACCAGACCGGGCGGGAGAACCTGGTGATGGTCGGCCGGTTGATGCACCTCGGCCGGCGTACTGCGCAGCGGCGAACCGGTGAGCTGCTCGAGCAGTTCGGGCTCACCGACGCGATGGATCGGCGCGTGAAGACGTACTCCGGCGGCATGCGGCGCAAGCTCGACCTGGCGATGAGCCTGATCGCGCGACCGCGGGTGATCTTCCTGGACGAGCCGACGACGGGGCTCGATCCGGCCAGCCGTTCGGCCATGTGGGACGCGATCGTCGAGCTGGTTCGCGACGGTACGACGATCCTGCTCACCACGCAGTACCTGGAGGAAGCCGACCGGCTGGCCGACCGGATCGTGCTGCTCGACCGGGGACGCATCGTGGCCAGTGGTACTGCGGACGCGTTGAAGACCCAGATCGGTGGCGAACGGATCGAGCTGCGCTTCACCGACGAGGTGCAGCTGCTGAAAGCGGCCGGTGTACTGAGCGGTGTGGTCGACCAGCTGGTGCTGAACGTTCCGTCGGACGGTACGGCGGCGCACCTGCACCAGGTCCTCGACGTACTGCGTGACAACGGGCTGACGCCGGAGCGGGTCTCGTCCCACCGGCCCACGCTCGATGACGTGTTCCTAGCACTGACCGCCTGAGAGGTTGCTGATGTCACACCAGGGAGTCGTCGCCGCCTGCTCGGACGCGGTGACCATGATCGACCGCAGTGTGCGGCTGGCGCGGCGCAACGTCGACACGTTGTTCGTGTCGCTGCTGCTGCCGTTGCTGATGATGGCGCTGTTCGTCTACGTGTTCGGCGGCGCGATCAACACGGGGACGGAGTACGTGAACTACGTCGTACCGGGGATCCTGCTGCTCACCACCGGGTACGGCGCCTCGTCGACGGCGATGGTGGTCGCTGACGACATGCACAGCGGGATGATCGACCGCCTGCGCTCGCTGCCCATCCACAGCCTCGCCGTACTGACCGGGCATGTGGTCGCAAGCGTCGCGCGCAACGCGACGTCGACGGCGATCGTCATCCTCGCCTCGCTCGCCATGGGGTTCCGCCCCGAGGGCGGGGCCGTCGACTGGCTGGCAGCGATCGGTCTGCTGTTGCTGTACGTCGTCGCGCTGTCCTGGCTCGCAGCGGGGCTCGGTGTGATCGCGAAATCGGTGGAGTCGGCCAGCACGCTCAGCTTCTTCATGCTGTTCCTGCCGTACCTGAGCAGCGCGTTCGTGCAGCCGGAGTCGATGCCGTCGTGGTTGCGGCCGATCAGCGAGCACCAGCCGATCACACCGGTGATCGAGACCGTCCGCAGCCTGCTGATCGGAACGCCGATGGAGAGCAACGGCCGGGTCGCACTCGCCTGGTGTTGTGGTCTACTCCTGTTCTCCGTCGTACTGGCGACTTCGCTGTATCGGAGACGGTCGAACCGCTGAACGAGCTTCTGATGCCGTTCGGCGAAAACTGCTGAGCGTGACCCCTTGGTCGGGTTAACGTCAAGGTCCCCCCCAACGTGTGGTGGTCCCACTCCCCCCGGGACCCACACGGACGAGCGCCCCGGTCATCGATCGGGGCGCTTTGTTTTCCCGATTTTTTCTTTCGAGGTCGTGTCGAATCCGGCCCCTCTGGTCCGACGTATCAGTAAGAGCGACCAAAGGAGAGGGTCAGAATGAACATCACCACCGACGTCCGGAACATGATCGTCACCATGCTGGCCGAGGGGAGCCCGGTCTGGTACGTGGCAGGCATGGTCAAGATGAGCAACCACGACGTCTACCTGGTCGGCCGCGAGGCCGGCTACCCGGACAAGGCCAAACTGCGCCGAGCCGTCTGGGCCGCCCGGAACCGCGTACTGCAAGCCGCCTGACCCGAATCCGTTCAGGCCGCTCGAACCGCCGCCTGCCCCGTGCTACCGGGGCGGCCGGCGGTTTTGTCTGTTTAGGGTGGATGCGTGGACGACGTCACTGTTGTGGACTATCACACGGCCGGGGAGCCGTTCCGGATCGTGACCTCGGTCGAGATCCCGGGAACCTCCGTGGCGGACCGCCGGGTCGTGGCGCAGTCGTCCGAGGCGATCGACGCCGTACGGCGGTTGCTGGTGAACGAGCCGCGTGGTCATGCGGACATGTACGGCGGGTTCGTCGTACCGGGTGATGACGACGGCGCCGACTTCGGCGTGGTGTTCTGGCACAAGGACGGGTACTCGACCGCGTGCGGGCACGGGACGATCGCGCTCGCGACCTGGGCGGTCGAAAGCGGTCTGGTCCAGGTAGCTGCTGATGGCGAGACGGATGTTGTCATCGACGTACCGTCGGGCCGGGTGACCGCTCGGGTCAGTTGCGCCGGTGGTTCGGTGGTGAGCGTTGCCTTCCGCAACGTTTCGTCGTACGTGCTGAGCCGTGGCGTGCAGGTGCCGACGGCGCGCGGGGAGGTGTTGGCGGACATCAGCTACGGCGGGGCGTTCTACGCGTCCGTCCTCGCCTCGTCAGTCGGTCTGTCGGTGACGCCGGCGTGTTACGCGGACCTGATCGCGATCGGCCGCGAGATCAAGTGGGCCTTGGACGCGGTCGCCGTACATCCTCACGATCCTCGCTTGAGCGGTCTCTACGGAACGATCCTGTACGACGATCTCGGGCCGGCGCACCAGCGCAACCTTGCGGTGTTCGCCGACGGTGAGGCCGACCGCTCCCCTTGCGGCTCAGGTACGTCGGCACGCCTGGCCCTGCTGCACAACGAAGGACACCTGCGCACGGGCGAGGTCCTGCGCCACGACTCCATCATCGGTACGACGTTCCTCGGCCGTGTCGTCGAGGAGACCCCGGAGGGCGTCATCACCGAAATCACGGGCACCGCCTACCGGACCGGCACGGCGACGTTCACCCTGGATCCACGCGACGCCCTCGGCACCGGGTTCACCCTTCGCTGATCTCAGATTGCGACCGCCGTCGCTGCGGTGACGGTTAGGTTTGTCCTCATGATCTTCATCACCGCGAAGTTCCGCGTGAAGCCCGAGCACGCCGACAACTGGACGACCATCACCGCCGACTTCACCACCGCAACCCGCGAAGAACCCGGCTGCCTGTGGTTCGACTGGTCCCGCTCCGTCGACGACGTGAACGAGTACGTCCTCGTAGAAGCCTTCGCCGACGACGACGCCGCCACACACCACGTCACCTCCGACCACTTCAGGGCCGCCCAGCAACACCTCCCACCCCACCTGGTCGAAACCCCCCGCATCGTCAACTTCAAACTCCCCCAAAACACCTGGTCCGAACTCGGCGAACTCGCCGTCAAGTGACTCGTTTGACAGTCGCTTCCCTCAACACCCGCGGCGTCCCACTCTTCAGCTCCGACCTACGCTCCCGTTACACCGCGATCGCCAAGGCCTTCGAGACGTCCGACACAGACGTGGTCAACCTGCAGGAGGTGTTCACCTACTACCACCTGCGCCTATTGCGCACGTCGATGCCGTCGTACCGCGCCAGCTTCCGCCCGTCCGCAGCCGGCCCGGCAGGCGGCCTGGTGACGTTCTCGCGCCACCCCGTCACAGGCACCACCTACAAGCGTTTCCCGACTCCTCCGGTCGCTGAAATCAGAGCTTTGCCACGCATGACTCGCCTGACCGCATCGCTCCAGGGCATGCTGCGCACAGGCCTCCCGGGCATCACAATCCTCAACACCCACCTCTCGGCCAACCGCGACGGGGACTGGTCTCCAACAAGCCGCTACCACGGGCTCCAACAGACCCAGTTGACGACGCTGGCGCAGTACGCCGGAACCGTTGAAGAGCCGGCGGTCCTCACCGGCGACTTCAACATCGCCCGCGACAGCTCGCTGTACCGCGACTTCCTCGGCAGCTCCCGCCTGACCGACGCCTTCGGCGACGACTGCCCACCGACCTTCCACCAGGCCTATCTCCCTCCGGACAGACCCCCGCACTGCATCGACTTCGTTCTACTCTCCGGTCCGAAGCTGACGGTCGAATCCGCCCACCTCGACGACAGCTACCCCAGTGACCACCTCGGCCTGACCGTCCGTCTGCTGATCTAAGAGGCGCGGGACGTCCGGAATATCCTGACGGCTCTCTCGCGAAGGGGCTTCAGGATGAACGGACAGGTTGTCTGGGATGCCGCGGTGATCGGCTGGCGCCGGTTGGCGGAGCTGCCGTCGGCCGACAGGGTATTCACCTGGGAACAGCACGGCGACGCCGACTGCTTCTGGTGGACCGGTCGGCCCGGCAAGATCGCGCATCAACTGTTCCTGAGTGCGCCGTCGAGCGAGGCAATGACCCGGTCGATTCGCCTGGCCCTGGGCTCACCGACCCCTCAGGACGGCTGCGACCTCTCCCTCCGCGTCCTCGATCGCCCGGATCTCGCGGCGGCACTCGACGAGCTCCATCCGACGTCCACCAACACCGCGCCCTTGATGCTCTGCGATCTCGCCAACCGCCCGCCGTCATCACCCTCAGAGTTCACCACCGGAATCATCAGCACTTCTGAGGAACGAGCCCGACTGCTCCGCATGGTCGGAGGCGTGTACGACGACCCAGACGGTCTCACCGGCTTCTTCCACGGCACGGGCGCCGCCGACATCGTCGGAGCCTTCGACGGCGACACCCTCGTGGCGTCAGCAACCGTCGTCACTGCCGGAGACACAGCCAACCTCTGGTCAGTCGCCACACCCCAAGAGGAACGCGGCCGGGGAGCAGCCTCAGCAGTAGTAGCAGCCGCCCTGGACCACGCAGCCGCCACGGGCTGTACCCAAGCAGGCCTCGGCACCTCAGACGAGCTCGTCCCCTGGTACACCCGCTTCGGCTTCACCAAGGTCGCCCGCGAACGCACCGCAACCCTAAGCAATCCCGTGCGAGCCGAGCACGGGCCGACCGCCTAGCTCACCGATCAACCTATCCGAGGGACTGGGGACACCCGCTGGGGCCTGCGAACAGGCTATGTCCTGTCCCCAGTCCCCGGCGCCTGTTCCCAGTTAACGCCTCGCTCTTCGCCGCGCGGCTTCGCCGAACAGGGTTTGACACGGCGGGTAGCAGCTGTCACATTCCTGCAGTGCACCCAGGGTAACTATTCACGGCGTCGGCTGTTCCGGTCGCCGCGCGTGCTCGCGGTCGTCGTACTGGCTCGCGCATTCCCACGCTGGTTCGCCTTGCTGATCGGGTGCATCGTCCTCACCGCCATCTGGCCGGCGATCTTCGCGGCGCTGGTCGCACACCTGATCACAGTCCTTCCCGCTGCCGCCCGGTCAGGCCCGAACTCACCCGCGGCAGCCGACCTCGTTTCGGCACTCGCCGGCATCGCGCTTGTGCTGGCAGCTCAGGAGATAACGCGCGCCGCCTACGAGGTGGTGCGCTGGGCGCTGTACCGGCGGTATGAGGAACACCTGATCGGTCGCGTGATCCGGGCCGCTCTCGGCGCAGGCACCTTGGACATCTTCGAGCGGTCCGACCTGGCCGCCAAGACTGACCGTGCCGTGCGCATCGCGGGCCTCGAACCCGGGGACCTGGTCGACGGCTTGAGCATGAAGTGGCCCCTGCAAGCCCAGGGTCTCGCGGCCGCTGTGCTGGTGGCCACCGTCTCCACCCCGGCCGCCGCAATCCTGGGCCTGGTCTGGATCCTGGTCGGCAACAGGCTGCAGGCGAACATGCGTCGCTCCGACCAGTTCACCTGGGAAGACGCCGTACACGCCGCGAGCTACACGCATCGGATCGGCTTGCGTCAGGAGTGGGCCAAAGAGGTCCGCATCTTCGGTCTCACCGGCTGGTTGTCGGATCGGTACGGTTGCCAAACGGCTCGCATACTCGCGGAGCTGGCCAAGGCCCGCAAAGTCGGACAGCGCCCGCTGGCCGTGCTCCTAGCCCTCGTCGTTGTGGTCAATGCCGCCGTCATCGCCCTGGCCACACGGTCAGACCTCGGCGTCGGCTCTGTCGTACTGCTGCTCCAAGGCATGCTCGGCATGAGCCTTCTCGCCGATCAGTGCGGTGACGATCTCATCGAGTACGGCGCTAGTCGCGTCCCGGTCGTTCTTGAGCTGGAACACCTCGTTTCCCACCACGCCACGACACACTCTGGCACTGCCAGGGCATCAGGACGTCCGACGGAGTCGATCGTGTTCGAGGAGGTGACCTTCGGATATCCCGAGTCCGGCAGAGTTATCTTCGATCGGCTGAACCTCGAGATCCGGGCGGGTACGTCGCTTGGCATCGTCGGCCTGAACGGAGCAGGCAAGACAACGTTGACCAAGCTACTCACGGGGCTCGAAGTACCGCAGAGTGGCCGGATCCTCATCGACGGAACCGATCTTCGCGAGCTCGATCAGGAATCGTGGCGGAAGTCCGTGGCAGCGATCTTCCAGGACTTCGTCCACTACGAGATGTCCGCGCGGGACAACATCGGTCTCGGCGCAGTCGAGCAGTTGGCACAGCCAACGATCGACGGGGAAATCGAGCGCTCCGCCGTACGAGCCGGCGCGGATGCCATCCTCGGCGCGCTCCCGCATGGTCTGGACACGACGCTTTCTCCCCGGCTCGAGAGTGGAGTCGACCTGTCGGGTGGACAGTGGCAGCGGATAGCCCTCGCCAGGTCACTCATGGCGGTTCAAGGTGGCGCGCGCATTCTCGTTCTCGACGAACCAACCGCGCAACTCGACGGACGCGCCGAGGCGGACATCTACGACAGGTTCCTCGATCTCACGTCCGGCTTGACCAGCGTCGTGATCAGCCATCGCTTCTCCACGATCCGCCGCTCCAGCCGGATCATCGTGCTTGACGGCGGACAGGTCACCGAAGACGGCAGTCATGAACAGCTCCTCGCGGCCGACGGAACCTACGCACGCATGTTCCGCAAGCAAGCGATGCGGTTCAGTTCCAACGCCGAGGAGGACATCGATGACTGAGAACTCCCGTCGTACCAGCCGCCGGCGCGTCATCACAACGATGCTGCGCCTAGCTTGGCAAGCAGATCGCGCAGCGGCGGTGCTCGCGTTCGTCCTGGCCGGGCTTGGGGCGATCACGCAGTCGTTCTACGGTCTGTGGCTGAAGTTCATCGTGGATGGCATCCACACCGGCAGTCCACTTCCCCTGGGGGTCGGCGCTGTCGGAGGCGTCGTCTCGATTGCCGCCAGTGTCGCTGTGGCCTACGGCGGACAGCGTGCCCAGTCTCGGCTCCGCGATCACACACGGTACCTGATGAACGCGCAGATCCTCAACCTGGTCAGCGCCGCGCCAACGCTGGAACTCCACGAGAACCCCCACCACCTGAACGAGCTGCATGCGTTCCAACGAGAAGGCCATCAGCTCAGTCAGGTCCTGCCGAGGATGGTCGAACTCTGCGCCGTCACCGTGCAGATCGTCACGACCGCGGTCCTCATGGTGCTTGTCGATCCACTCCTCCTCGCTCTGCCGTTGTTCGCAGTGCCGTCGCTGCTCGTCAGCTTCAAGACAAGCCGCATCTTCCGCGACAGTGGCCGGCGCGCAGCCGAACCCGCCCGGCTTGCTGAGCATCTCGTCGAGCTGACGGCCACGCCCGGCGGCGCGAAGGAGGTCCGCCTGTTCAGGTTGCAAGCGGAGATGCTGCGCAGGTTTCAGCGGGCCCACCACCAGATTCGACGCCTTCATGGACGAGCCCAGCTCCAGGCCGCCGGCTGGAGTCTCGCCGGACGACTGGTCTTCATCGCCGGATACATCGCTTCCATCGCTCTTGTGGTGCGGCAAGTCACCATTGGCGAGGCAACCATCGGCGAAGCCGCGCTGATCGCGGTGCTGGCCGGTCAGGTGCTAGGGCTGGTCAGCGGTTCCAGTGAGGTCCTACAGCTCACAATCCGAAGTCTGGTCGCCGCCGACCGTTTCGTCCGCCTGCAGGACCTCTTCGGCCACGCGGCTCGGGGCCATCGTCCTGTGCCGCAGCGGCTTGAGCACGGCATCTCGCTGCGCAACGTTTCCTACCAGTACGACGGCGCAGCGCAGCCTGCCCTCGAGGAGATTGATGTGGACCTGCCCGCCGGCTCGACAATCGCCATCGTCGGCGAGAACGGCGCCGGCAAGTCGACTCTGGTCAAACTCCTTGCGGGCCTCTACAGCCCGACCAACGGCAGCATCACCATCGACGGGGAGGATCTAGGCTCGGTCGAACTCACCCGATGGCAGCACAGAGTCTCTGCTGCGTTCCAAGATCACGCCCGCTTCGAGTTTCTGGTGCGCGAAACCGTTGCGCTCGGAGACATCGAAAACGCTGACACCGACCTGTTGGTCCTTGATGCGCTCGAACGCGCCGCAGCCACCGACGTACTGTCCGCCCTGCCCCGCGGGCTCGACACACAGCTCGGCTCAGGCTGGCCGGCCGGGGTCGACTTGTCCGGAGGCCAATGGCAGAAGCTCGCCATCGCCAGAGCAATGATGCGCCCAGCTCCTGCCTTACTGCTCCTCGACGAGCCCTCAGCAGCCCTGGACCCCGAAACCGAGCACCGCCTCTTCGAAGCGTGGACCCAGGCTGCACATCATCTCCGAGAGCGCGCCGGCTCCATTACTGTCCTGGTCTCCCACAGATTCTCCACAGTGCGCATGGCCGACAGCATCATCGTTCTCCAGCGCGGGACGATCGCAGAACACGGCTCCCACGAAGAACTGCTCCACAAGAACGGCCTCTACGCCGAACTCTTCAACCTCCAAGCCTCCGCCTACCGCTGAGCCGTATAGCTGAGACGCCGCAGTCCTCGGTCAGTGCCTCGGGGTCGATCGCGCTACGCGTCAGCAGCACCGCGGCCGCTAATTCTGGTCTTCGACCTGCTGCAGGCGGCGAACGAACTGGCTGGTGATCCAGCCGGGCGCAGTGATTGCGGTGCCGACGACAACTGCCCAGGCACCGGCGGACAGGGCTTGCGTTGCTTGGAAGGGAGTGCGGTATCGACCTTCGGCGACAACCGGGATCTGCACGCGCCTGGCCAGTTCACCGACCAGGGTCAGGTCTGGGGCTTCCACCTGTGGGCTGTCCGGTGTGTAGCCGGACAGGGTTGTGGAGACCACGTCGGCGCCGAGCGCTTCGGCCGCTTCACCCTCCGCGAGCGTCGACACGTCGGCCATCACCAGAGCTCCGGCCTCATGGATTGCCTCGATGCTGCGGATCAGTGGGTTGCCGTCCGGACGAGGTCGCGCCGTCCCGTCCAGCGCGACGATGGTTGCCCCGGCGGCCACGACCTCCTGGGCGTGCTGCACAGTCGGCGTGATGTAGACGTCGCTGGGCTCGAGGTCGACCTTCCAGAGCCCGATGATCGGTACGTCGACCAGCGGGCGGACAGCGCGGATGTCGGCCGGCCCCTCCAGCCGGAGTCCGACCGCACCACCCTGCACCGTACTCGCCGACATGGCGGCGATGACCCGGGAGTCGCGCAACGGATCCGAGCCCCGTGCCTGGCAGGAGACAACCAGTCCACCCCGGATCCGCTCCAGCACGTCGTTGACGGCGTTGATCGTCATCCTGCTCCGATCGCATCGAGGGGCGCGGCAAGGAGGGCGGCTGCACCGAGCACGCCGGCCAGCGAACCCAGCCGGCCGCGCAGGACCTCGACCTGCCCGCCCGGGCCAGGCAGACAATGGCGGCGGATCGCCTGCTCGACCTGTCGCCGGCACGGCTCCCCGAGCTCGGCGACGCCTCCGTTTATACCGCGGTCGCCCAGATCGGCGCGAATGACGAAGGCCCTCTGACCAGTTTCCTGATCAGAGGGCCTTCCCAAGTAGCGGGGGCAGGATTTGAACCTGCGACCTCTGGGTTATGAGCCCAGCGAGCTACCGAGCTGCTCCACCCCGCGTCGTTGTGTCTTTAGTTTAGAGGATCTGGGCCGAGCAACCAAATCGGTTCCCGGTGCGCCGAAAACCCGTGTCTGCCGGCGGCTCGGCGGCGTACCGTCCGAGTATGTCCCGACACGTCGTTCGTCCGTTCGAGGAGACGGATCTGCCGGCCGCGGCGGGTCTGCTCGCTGAGCGGCATCAGGCGCATCGCAAGCGTCACCCATTGCTTCCCGCTGACTACGAGGACGAGCAACTGGCGCTGGTCGAAGTGACGGCCGCCTGGGAGACCGAGGGTGCGTCCGGCGCGGTGATGGTCGAAGGCGGCGAGATCACCGGCTATCTGCTCGCTGCTCCGAAGCAGTCACCTGTCTGGGGTCCGAACATCTGGGTCGAGGCCGCCGGTCACGCCGTACGTGAGCCAGAACACATTCGCGACCTGTACGGCGCAGCTGCTGCGAAGTGGGTCGACGACGGCCGCATCGCGCACTACGTCCTGGTGCCCGACGACCCCGCGCTGATCGACGCCTGGTTCCGGCTCGCGTTCGGTTCGCAGCATGCGCACGCCGTACGACCTGTGCCTGACTCGCCCCTCTCGCCGCCCTCGGATCTGGTCGTACGCCGTGCCGTGCGTGCGGACATCCCTGTACTCGCGGAACTCGACCTGGAACTGCCCTGGCATCAGGGGTTGTCGCCGGTGTTCTCGTCCGGCGAGCTGCCGACTCTGGAGGAAGCGGTCGCGGACTGGGAGGAATCGATCGACGATCACGACTACGCGACCTTCGTTGCCTCGTACAACGGTGAGGTCATCGGCTCGTCGGTCGGCTGCTCGCTGGACAAGTCGAGTGCGCACAGTGGGCTCGCGAAACCGGACAACGCCGGTTTCCTCGGGTTCGCGGCCGTGCTGCCGTCGGCTCGTGGACTCGGCGCGGGGCGGGCGCTGGGTGAGGCCGTGCTGCAGTGGTCGGCGGAGACCGGGTACTCGTCGGTCGTGACCGACTGGCGAGTGACGAACCTGTTGTCGTCGCGGGCGTGGCCGCGGCTCGGGTTCCGGCAGACGTTCCACCGGTTGCATCGGCTGATCGGGCACTGACCGCGAGGTTGTCCACAGATCCGAACTCGCCGGTTCAGCCGAGGGACGATCACTGCACCTTCTTGGTCACGAAGGGCGTCTCGCAGCAGGCGGGGCGCCGCCGTTTCCAGGAGGCAGCCATGTCGCGTTCATCGCTTCGTTCCCGAGCCGTGCCGTCCGCCCGCCGTATCGTGATCGGAGGCGCGGTCTTCCTGGCCGCACTCGGGCTCTCGACGACAGTCCCTGCCTCAGCAACAGTTTTCACCCCGTCGTCGACGTACTCCGCGGATCATCCATCGACCGAGCAGAAGGCTGGCACCTTGGACGGCTTCGTGATCGAGAACCTTCCCGACGGCCTCGGCACGCCGAGCGACTTCGAGTACGAGTGGGAGGACGTGTCCTTCCACAGCCGGGTCTGGGAGACCGGACCGGATCCGGAGGGAGCGTTCAAGGTCGATCTGACCGTGAAGACCCTCCGCGGCGAGAAACTCACCGATCTCGAGGCAGTGAAGGACTTCCTGGTCGAGTACGAGGAGAAGGAGCCGGGCGACTGGCAGCTCGAACCGGTCAAGGTCGGCGGGTACGACGGCCTGTTCGCCGGCAACGAGGTCTTCTACTTCATCGAGCCTGGCGTCGCGGCCGAGGTCACGATCGACCACGAGCGCTTCACCGACGAGGACGTGCTCGATACAGCGGCCGGGTTCCACCCGGAGCCGACGACCTGATGCCGTAGGCAACCAGCCGCGCGAGCGGGCGGGCGAAACGAACGAGGCGGCGACGCCGACTGATGTCGGTGTCGCCGCCCCGGAACCAGCCTGCGGGCTCAGCCTGCCGGTGAGGTCGGTGGACTTGTCGGTGTCGTCGACGCCGGTGGGTTCGACGGATTCGCGGACGGCGTCGCCGATGGTGTCGGGGCAGGCGTCTCTGCTGCACCGGCGGCGGCACGGTCGAGCGCGGCCTTCATCTGGTTGAGGTTCGTCTGGTAGCCGGCGAGGTCGCCGTTCTTGAGGGCTGTCTGCGCCCGGGTCCATGCGGCCTGTGCGTCGGCGATGGCCTGCTTGACCGTCTGGTTCGGCTGCTGCGTAGTGGGCGGTTTCTGCGTTCCTGGAGGTAGCTCACCGGTGTCGACGCTGGTCTTGAAGACCTTCGTGAGGGCTTCCTGCAGCGTCCCGCCGTAGGCGACGCCGTCGCCGAAGGACACCAGGACGTACCGCAGGACGGGATAACTACCCTGCCCGCTGGTCCGGACGGAGTAGACCGGCTGGACGTAGAGCAGACCACCGCCGAGCGGCAGCGTCAGCAGGTTGCCGTACTGCGCTCTTGCTCCGCTGTTCGGCTGGTTGATCGGCAGCAACGCCTGTCTGATGCCTTCGTCGGTCTGGAACTTGTTGTAGACCTGCCCCGGACCAGGTATCTGCAGGTTCCCCGGCAATCGCAGGACGCGGAACTTGCCGTAGTCCGGCGAGGTGGCCTCGGCATCGACGGCCACGAACGCCGTCAGGTTCTCCCGTTCGCCGTTCGGTACGTACACCGACGTCAGCGAGAACTTCGGCTCGGTCTGATCGGGCATCCGCAACGAGAGATAGAAGGGAGGCTGGCTGATATGCGTCGCCGAGTCGCCACCGGAGGAGACCGCGGTCGGGTCGTCCGGCACCCGCCACAGGTCGCTGTTCTGGTACCAGGTGCCGGCGTCCTGGACGTGGTACTTCGCGAGCAGATCGCGCTGCACCTTGAACATGTCCTCGGGGTAGCGCAGGTGCGACATCAGGGCCGGCGAGATGTCCGAGCGCGGCTTGACCGTGCCGGGGAATGCCTTCATCCAGGTCTTCAGCACCGGGTCCTTCTCGTCCCAGGCATACAGCTCGACGGATCCGTCATAGGCGTTGACGACAGCTTTGACCGAGTTGCGGATGTAGTTGATCTTCTCGCTCGGCTGCTGTGCGATCGTCCCGCGGCCGGTGGTGGTATCCCTGGTGCTCACGTCCAGGTCGACCTTCTCGGAGTACGGATAGTTGTCCGAAGTGGTGTAGCCGTCGACGATCCAGACCACCTGGCCGTCGACGATCGCCGGGTACGGGTCACCGTCCGGCGTCAGCCACGGGGCCGCCTTCTCGACCCGCTCGCGCGGGGTCCGGTCGTAGAGGATCTTCGACTCCGGGTTCACCCGGCTGGAGAGCAGGATGTTCGCGTCCCGGAACTTTGTTGCATACAGCAACCGGTTGCCGAACGAGCCGATCGGGACGCCGCCCTTGCCCTCATAGGTGTTCAGCGTCGGGTCGCCGCCTTTCTGTCCTTCCGGCGTGTCGAGCTCGACCTTCTGGCCCCCCGCGGGGGCGCCGACGATCGAGTAGTCCGGCGACTGCTCGCCGAAGTAGATCCGCGGCTCGTACTTGCCGAGATCGCCGGTCGGTGGCAGGTCCTTCTCGGTCCACACCGGAGTACCGCCCTGCGACTGATTCCCGTTCGCGGCCACGACTCCGTAGCCGTGGGTGTAGACGGTGTGGTCGTTGTTCCAGTTGCGCTGCCCGGCCGGCAGACGGTCGACCTGGACCTCGCGGACCGCGAGGACCGTGTCGTTGACCTTGCCCTTGATGTTGTACCGGTCGACGTCGAGATCGGTCGGGAACGAGTAGAAGCCACGGACCTGCTGGAGCTGCTCGAAGGTCGGGCCGATCACGGTCGGGTCGATCAGCCGGATACCCGGCAGGACCTCGGCATCGGCCGTCAGCTCCTCCGGCTTCGCTGTGGTTTTCGCGTTGTACTCGGTGACAGCGGTGTCCTCGAGTCCGTACGCCTGGCGGGTGGCGTCGATGTTCTTCTTGATGTACGGCGCTTCCTTCACCGGCTCGCTCGGTCGCACCCGCAACTGCTGGAGAGCGGCCGGCCAGAGCGCACCGAGGAGGATCGCCGACAGGATCAGCACGACTGTTCCCACGCCGGGAAGCAGCCAGGTCCGGCGGACCACGTTGGCGAAGAACAAGATCGCACACAGGACCGCGATAACGGCCAGGATCTCCTTGCTCGGCAGGACGGCGTGGTCGCCGGTGTAGGAGACACCCGTGAACAGCTTGGCGTCCGAGGTCGTGAGACCGAACCGGTCCAGCCAGTAGCTGAAGGCCTTGAGCAGAACAAGCAGGCCGAGCAGCACCGAGAACTGCACCTGCGCCGCACCGGAGGCCTTCTGTCCCTTGGCGGACGGGCGGAAGCCGCCGTACAGGTAATGCGTGATGATCGCGGCGACCAGCGACAGCAGGACGATCGAGTAGCCGAAGCCGAGCAGCACGCGCAGCCACGGGTAGTCGAAGACGAAGAACGCGATGTCCTTGTTGAAGTGCTTGTCGGTGACGCCGAAGGGGGTCCGGTTCCGCCAGGCCAGGAAGACCTTCCACTCCCCCGACGCTGCGGAGCCGCCGAAGACCAGCATCAGGGTCGCGACGACGCCGACCGCGATCTTCCCGTGCTGCTGCAGCAGATCGCCGTACCGCTCGAAACCGGGGCTGGGCGACGGAGCGAGCGCTACCCGGGGACGGGTGCGGAAGGCGACGACGATGTTCGCGACGACCGCGGCCGCCATCAGCAGACCGACGATCACGAACAGCAGCACGCGGGTGCCGAGCACGGTGCTGAACACCGAGCCGAGGTCGACCGATCGGTACCAGAGCCGCTGGGTCCAGACGTCGGTGAAGACGCTGAACAGGATGAGCAGGACGATCAGCGTCGCGATCGTCGGCAGCAGAGCGCGCGGGCGGCCACCTGTTCGCCGGGTCCTGCGGGCCGGCGGCTCTTCCGGCATGTCATAGACGCCGTCGCTCATGGTCGCTTCTCCTCGTCGTCGCTCATGCCGTCGACCCCAGGACCCTCGCCCGACCGGATGCCGGCCGAAGGTTCGAATGTCAAAGACAGTACTTCGCACAGCGTGGGGACCAAGTCGACACCGGTGAGCACTGCACTGTCCTCGTCGTGGGCGCGCAACCGGACGGCGCCGAACCGGGTTCCTTCCCGGAGCACCGCTGCGACCATCCGGACCTCGTGCCGGCGCGGATCGCTGCCGGCCAGCCGGGCCAGCTCGGCGTCCGACTCGACGCTGGACAGGCCGGACTCGGCCGCCGCGGGCAGCACGATCCGCTCGATCGCCAGTGCGCATCCGGCGACGCCGTCCGGCCATTCGATCCGGCCCAGCGTGTCGGCGAGATGGTCGTCCTCGACACCGCCCGGCAGTTCGCCCTGGGCGACCGGGGTCAGCGGTTGCGATGCGTCCTCGGCGCCGAGTTCGGCGGCAAGGTTCGGTTCGGCGCGGAGCAGATCCGCCGTCGGAACCAGCGCGAACAACTGCGCGGGCTGGTCCCAGCCCGCGCTGCTCACGTGCTTCTCGATCTCGACCACCGCGCGGCTGAGCGCGTCCGGTGGCAGCGTGCCTACGGAATCCATGCCGGCAGATCTTCCCTTCGGCTCACCGGTACGTACTTGTCGCTCATTGGCTGCACGACGGGACATCTCCCTTGCCGTCCGAGACCGCCTGCAGGGCGCTGATGGCGTCGGTCAGCGTGCTGATCTTCACCAGCTGGATGCCCTTCACGTCCGCGTGCAGTGCGGCCGCGCAGTTCGGCGCCGGGACCAGGAACACCGTCGCGCCGTCGTTCCTGGCGCCGGCGATCTTCTGCTGGATACCGCCGATCGCACCGACCTGGCCGAGCGCGTCGATCGTCCCGGTTCCGGCGACGTGCTTCCCGTTCAGCAGCGCGCCCGGGGTCAGCTTGTCGTAGATGGCCAGCGCGAACGCGGTGCCCGCACTGGGGCCGCCGATGTCCTGACCGAGGTTGACCGTCACCTTGACCTGCGAGTCGACGCCGATCGTGATCCCCACCATCGGCCGGGTCTCGTCACCGGGCGTCGCGGCAGTCTTCAGCTGGACGGTCTGTTCGGCGGTGCCGCGGCGGATCAGGAACACGACGTTGTCGCCGACCTTGTGCCTACGGACGAACTCGCCGACCTGCGGGACCTGCGTCACCGTCTTGCCGTCGACGGCCAGCACGATGTCGCCCGGCTTCAGCTTGCCCTGCGCCGGCGAGTTGTCGGCGACTGTCGAGACCTTCGTGTGGAACGGAACCTTCGCCGCCTGGAGCGCGGCGGCGACCGCGCTGTCCTGCGAGCCGGTCATCTCCGCGGTGTTCTGCTGCTCGACCTCGTCGGCACTCTGGTCCGGCGGATAGATGATGTCGCGCGGGAACAGGTCGTGGTGCGGGTCGAGCCAGTTCCGCATCGCCTGCGGCAGGGTCAGCTGCCGGTCGGGCGAGGTCACGGAGACGGTCGTGAGGTCGAGCTGGCCCGTGGTCGGGAACGTCTCGTGGCCGGTGATCTCGACAACCGGCTTGTTCTTCGCCGATCCCAGGGTGTCCTTGACCGGCCCGGGGCTGAACGAGACGAACGGCACCGGGAACGCCGTGACCAGCCCCAGCGAGACGACAAGCACGACGATCGAGGTGACCAATGTGGCGGTACGACGTGTCACGAACCCTGCCCTGCGATCTTGGAGCCGGAGCTACGGATCTCGGAAGAGACCGGCTGATGGTTACGACGACCGAGGCCACGGCGACGTTCCGGAGTGGCCCGTGGGCCTGGCGCGGCGAGCGCGGCGTTGAAGCGGCGGAAGTCCTCGACCGAGGCGAAGGCGCCCCCGGACCGGCGGCGCTCACGGCTGCGCCACCCGCGCCACGCCGCCCAGCACATCGCCAGCAGCGTGGCGACCAGCGGGAACGCCAGCCACGCCAAAACCTTCATCCGGCCACCTTCATGCGCCCAGCGTACGGGTCAGTGAGCGCCGACCCACTCGCTGCCACCGTCGGTGAAGAGCTGGTGTTTCCAAATCGGGACCTCGGCCTTGAGGTCGTCGATCAACTGCCGGCACGCGGTGAACGCCACATCCCGGTGCGACGCCGCCACCGCCACGATCACCGCGGCGTCACCGATCACCAGGTCCCCGGTCCGGTGCACAGCGGCCAGGGCGGTCACCGCGGGGTCGTCACAAATACGCTGCGCAACCTTTCGCAGGTGCTCCAGCGCGTCCGGATGCGCCTCGTAGCTCAAGCGGTCGACCGGCTTGTCCTGGTCGTGGTTGCGCACAGTGCCGATGAAAAGCGCAGTTCCGCCCGCCGTCGGGTCCGCGACAGCCGCCAGTACCTCGTCGCTGGACAACGCAGTGCCGCGAATGTCCAGCAGTCTGATCGCGTCGCTCATCCGTTCCTCATTCCGGCCAGGTCCCCACGCTCACACCACAGCGTTGCATCCCACAGCATTGCATCCCCCACCATTCCATCCCCCGCACCGCAATTCTCCCTCCCACCCTCCCTCTCCAGCACATCCCCTCCCTTTCCGCGTCCCGGGGTACCGGGCTGCGGTGCGTGGTACGGCGTACACCGGGAGAGACTGTTGCCTTCCTCACCTACCTCCCGGGACCGGAGCTCGGCTCTGTCTGGGGCGAACAGGGACGGTTGTGCGTTCACCCAGCGAGGAACTGATGGACGGAACCAGTACGTTGGAGTTGTACGCCCCACCCGCACAGGAAGGCCCTCCGATGAGCGACGAACCGGACAACCCGGACAACCCGTTCAAGGGAACGCCGTTCGAGGCCATGTTCCAGCAGTTCTCCGGTGCGGCCGGCGCGGGCGGCGCCCCGGACCTGAACGCGATCTTCGCCCAGGTCCAGCAGATGCTGAGCGGGTCCACCGACGGCAAGCCGGTGAACTGGGACCTGGCCAAGGACATCGCCCGCAAGACCGTCTCCACCGCCGGCGACCGGTCGATGACGTCCACCGACAGCGATCGGGTCGCGGACGCGGTCCGCCTCGCCGAGCACTGGCTGGACGACGCGACCACCCTCCCCGAGGTGTCCGCGACCTCCGCGGCCTGGAGCCGCGCCGAGTGGGTCGAGAACACGCTCCCGGTCTGGCAGACGATCGTCGATCCGGTCGCGGAGCACGTCGCGGGCGCGATGGGCAACGCGCTGCCCGCCGAGGCGCAGCAGTTCGCCGGTCCGATGGCGGGGATGCTGCGGCAGTTGGGCGGTTCGGTCTTCGGGGCTCAGGTCGGACAGGGGCTCGGTGAGCTTGCCGGCGAGGTCGTCAGCTCGTCCGACATCGGGCTTCCGCTGGGTCCGACCGGCCAGGCGATCCTGCTGCCGGACAACGTGGCGAAGTTCGCCGACGGCCTCGGGCTGACCGACGAGGACGTCCGGTTGTACCTCGCGTTGCGTGAGGTCGCGCACCAGCGGCTGTACGCCGGGGTGCCGTGGCTGCGCCAGCATCTGCTGGCTGCGGTCGCCGACTACGCGGCCGGGATCGAGGTCGACACCGGGAAGATCGAGCGGGCAATGGCCGACATCGACCCGCAAAACCCGGAAGCCATGCAGGAGGCGCTCGCCGGCGGCTTGTTCGAGCCCGAGGACTCGGCGCAGCAGAAGGCGGCGCTCGTCCGGCTCGAGACCACGCTGGCCCTGGTCGAGGGCTGGGTCGATGACGTCGTACGGGAGGCGACGAAGGACCGGATGCCCGCTGCGGTGCAGCTCGCCGAGACGGTACGGCGTCGTCGTGCTGCCGGTGGTCCCGCCGAGCAGACGTTCGCGACCCTCGTCGGTCTCCAGTTGCGGCCGCGCCGCCTGCGTGACGCCGCGAACCTGTGGGCCGCCGTCCGCGACGCCCGCGGTGTCGACGGCCGGGACAGCCTGTGGTCCCACCCGGATCTGATGCCGAGCACCAGCGACCTGGACGACCCGATCGGCTTCGCGCAGCACGCCGGCGAACTCTCGGACATCGACATCAGCGACTTCCTCAACGAAGAGACGTCCGAGAAGCCCGAGGACGACGACGGCGACAACCCCACCAAATAAGGACGACGACCCCCCCCGGAGCAGGCGGCGACAACCCAACCCAGTAGCCGTCGCCGGACCTCACCTGAGTGTGGTCGTCCTACCCCCGCCTCTGGGTCGTCGTCCTACCCCCGCCTCGGGCCGTCGTCCTACCCCCCGGCTCCGGGTGGTCGTCGTACCCTCGCCTCGGGGTGGTCGTCCTACCCCGCCTCGGGGTGGTCGTCCTACCCCCGCCTCGGGGTGGTCGTCCTACCCCCCGACTGGGGTGGTCGTCGTACCCCGCCTGGGAGTGATTGGGTCGGGGTGGGGAGACTTGCGGAATGCTTCATGGGGATGCGGTTGAGGTCTTGGAGCGGTGGCGTGCGCCCGATGCGGAGCAGGAGGAGCTGCGGGCGCACTACCTGCGGCACCTGGCGACGCATCCGGACGGGATGTGGCGGAGCTGCCGACCGGAGCATGTGACGGCCAGCGCGCTGGTCGTCGACAGCACGGGTCAGAACACCTTGCTGACCTTGCACAAGACAGTCGGCCGATGGCTCCAACTCGGCGGCCACTGCGAGCTTGGCGACACCACGCTGAGCGGCGCTGCCCTACGCGAAGCGACCGAGGAGTCCGGGCTCCCGGGGCTGACGGTGAGCCGTGAACCGCTCCAGCTCTCCCGGCATCTACTGCAGGCCGGCGGCTGCGCGGGTGCGTACCACCTCGACGTGCAGTTCCTGGTCACCGCGACAACGACGGAGTACGTCGTCAGCGACGAGTCGGACGACTTGGCGTGGTTCCCGCTGAACGCCCTTCCGGTTGACACCGACACCAGCGTCCAGAGCCTCGCAACCCGAGCCAACCACCAGATCCCGCAGACCTGACCGCCCGAGGAACACAGGCGTGTGGGCCGACTCAAGTCAGCCGGCCCACCTCCCCACAGCAGGGCACTCCCCACCTCAGCCCCGCAACAACCACCTGTACGTCCCCGTTGTACTGCCCCCGTGATCGCCTGCTGGTAAAGCGGTTTCAGGCACCCCCGTGCCTTCCCCTGGTTGTACTGCGATCCCCGCGATCGTGCGTCCCCCATGATCCCCGTAGGTACAGCACTCCCCGTGATACCGCGTCCCCGTGATACAGCGTCCCCGTGTCCCCGTGGTGCTGCCGGTGTGCGCAGTCCCCCGACTGCGGCACGCCGTTGTGGTGCGATCCCCGTTGTATGGCAGGCCCGAACCGCATCCCCCCGGTGCGGTCGGGTCGTCGTCGGGTGCCGCCCCTGAACGGCATCGGCGATCACTTGGGCTTCCCCGTATTGCCTGCGTTCCCCGTTGCATGGTGAACGAGCGGGCGGGGAGAAGGTGACGGCTCAGGAGTGACGAAGTATGGATCTCGTGGCGTCCCAGCCTTCGAGGCCGGGATCCAGTCGCGCTAGGTCAGCGTTCGATCGCAGACGGTGCCAGCCAGGGCCGATCGCCACGGCGTGACGGCGGGGTTTGCGGGCCTCGAGGAGTTCGAGTGGAGTGTCGAACGTCGGGGCGAGTTCGACGAGCCAGTCGGCGACGGGGAGCTTCACGCCGATGGCCGCCAGCGAGCCGTCCTCGGCGGGCGTGACGGCGATGTCGGCGTTGCTCAAGGCGCGGAACAGCTTGCCGATGAGCAGCCCGGGAAGGTCCGGTACGTCGTGCGACACCGCGACCACTGCTGCGGCCGGGCCGGCGAGTTCCACCGCATGCAGGACGGGCCGATCGTGATCGACGGCGTACGTCGGTGTGCCGGGCCAGGTCAGTGCTCGCACCTCGGCCACAGCGTTCTCGTTACCGGCGACTGCGACCGCGACGTCGACCCGGTCGAGCGCGGCGATCACTTCGTACGTGTCCTCGGCCATCGCCAACCGCCACGCCTCGGAGTCCCTGCCCGGCGGAGCCCAGGTCCCAGCGGCCGGCACGACAACCACCACCACCCGACGATCTGCCCCGTCCGAAGCGGTCATGCTGGGGTGCTCGCGTCGTAGGTGCTGCGGGCGGCGGCTACTTCGGGCATGTGGGCTTCGGCCCACGACTTGATGGCGGAGATGAGTGGCATCAGGGTGCGGCCCAGTGGTGTGAGGTCGTAATCGACGCGGACAGGGACGGACGGCGTGACCGAGCGGGTCAGGAGGCCGTCGCGTTCCAGGGAGCGGAGGGTCTGCGTCAGCATCTTCTGGCTGACGCCGGCGATGCGGCGCGACAGGTCCGAGTAGCGCTGCGGGCCGTCCGCGAGGGCGGTCAGTACGAGCGTCACCCACTTGTCGCTGATGCGGTCGAGGAGTTGCCGCGCAGGACAGGTCGCCAGGAACGCGTCGTACTCGCGCGCTGCCTCTTCGCGGAGCTGTGCTGCGGTGCGGGTCGGCATGGCTCTCCTCGACGTACGGAACGCACTCCGAAGTGCGTACTTCCCAGGAGAGAGTAGCTCTCCGAGAGTGGTGCAGTCCCAGACACCACGAGGAGAGAACGATATGCGCGCACTAGTAGCCCGCCGGCTGGACGGGCCGGATGCGATCGAACTGATCGAGACCGACGTACCTGAGCCGGCCGCGGGGCAGGTACGGATCAAGGTGGCCGCCGCCGCGGTCAATCCCGTCGATCTGGCGGTCAGTGCCGGGATGCCGGTGGAGTTCGGCCTGACTGCCGCGAGGCAACAGTTCGGCCTCGGCTGGGACGTCGCCGGCACCGTGGACGCCGTCGGGCCGACCCAGAACGATGGCCGGAAAACCACGCGCGGAGGCCGGCTTCGCATCGGGGACGCGGCGGTCGGAGTTGCGGACCTGCTCGGGCGCGATCTCAAGACTCATGCGGAGTACGTAGTCCTGGACGAGGAAGCCGCGACGTCGGTGCCGAGGAAACTCGCCTTGACCGAGGCCGCGACCTTCGGGCTCAACGGCCTGACAGCGCTGCAGGCGATCAAGGCGCTCGAGCCTGAGCCAGGTCAGACGCTGTTGGTCACCGGAGCCGCAGGAGGAGTGGGCGGGTACGCAGTAGAAATTGCGAAGTACCTCGGCCTGACCGTCATCGCTGCCGCCAGCGCGCACGACGAGGAACTGGTGCGGCTGATGGGCGCGGAACACTTCGTGGACCGGTCGCAGGACCTAGCTACAGCGGTACGGCGGATAGCGCCGGGCGGCGTCGACGCCCTGGTGGACGCAGCGGTCGTCGGTGTCGGCGCCCAGGAGGCTGTGCGCAACGGCGGCCGCCATGTGCACCTACAAGGAGGACCGCGCCCACCACACCTCCGAGGGATCAGCGTGAAGCAGCTCTTCGTGCAAGCGAATCGGAGTGACTTGGAGGAACTGGTGCGACTGGTCGACGCAGGACCGCTCTCGACTCGCGTCGCGGACGTTCACCCGCTCACGGAGGCCGCGGCCGCCTACAAGCGCCTGGCTGGGGGCGGTGTGCGCGGCAGGCTGGTGCTGGTGCCCTAAGCGGTAGCGCTCAGCTCGGACTTGATCAGACCGAGGCGCAGCCCGGCCATGATCGCGTTGGCCCGGTTCGTCGCTCCGAGCTTGTCGTAGAGGCGGGACACGTACGTCTTGGCCGTCGACAGACTGACAAACATCGAGGCCGCGATCGCCGGCACCGAGTGCCCACTGGCCAGCAACGACAGGACTTCCTGCTCCCGCGGGCTGAGCGCAAGAGTGGTGACCGGCCGCGGGGCAACCTGCCCGCGTCGGGCGAGAGCCGATGCGAGACCGGTCGCGGTGAAGGACGCGGCCGCCACCGCAGCGTGCCGGATCGCCCCGAGCACTTCCGCGTTCGGGGCGGTCTTGCCCACGAACGCGGACACCCCGGTCTCCAGGGCCCGGAACAGGACGTCGTCCTCGTCGTGCGACGTGAGTACGACGATGCCCAGTGCCGGATGCCGGTCACGCAACTCACGGGCGAGCCGAAGGCCGTCAGCATCCGGCAGCACCACGTCGAGGATAACTACATCAGGGAGCGCGGCCGCGATCTGGGCCGGCGCCTCTGCGGCGAGGCCGCACTCACCGACGATGCTGATCTCGGAGTCGGCGCTGACCAGCCGGATCAGTCCGTACCTGGTCAATGTGTGGCCGTCGATGACTACGACCGTGATCGGCTTGCCCATGATGTATGCCCCCGTTGACTCCCCAGCACAGCGTGACGAGTATCACCTGCTGTAACTATGATCGGGCACGCTCAACGGATTGTTACGCACTTCAAACGGGTGCTTTTAATCTAAACGACCTAAACGCTCCGTAACCAAGTGGCGGAGGCCAGGCAGCATCAGGCGAGGAGCGCCTCGTACCACGCGGACAGCGGGCCCGCGGCGAAGACGGCGAGCAGGACGCCGGCAATCATGAACGGCCCGAACGGAAGCGCGGTCTTCCGGCCACCGCGCCCAATCCCCATCACCACAAGGCCGACGGCCGCACCGAGCACGAAGGCCGCGAGGGCACCGACCAGCAACGCCTGCCATGAGAGGTACGCCAGTACGGCGCCGACGAGGCCGGAGAGCTTGACGTCACCCCAGCCCATCCCCGCCGGGTACGCCACCGCCAGGAGCAGGTAGAACCCGAACAGCGCCGCCCCGCCGATCACAGCCCGTATCAGCGCCCGCCCGTCGTGGTCCCACGCGGTGGCGCCGACGAGCAGCGCCAGCAGAATCGGGTACGACGGCGCCACGATCGCGTTCGGTAACCGTCGTACGTCGAGATCTATCAGCGCGAGCGCCACACCGGCTCCGGTGAACCAGAGGTACGCCGGAAGCGCGGCAACCGTGTCGAGTCGCAGGGCGATCGCGCTGAACAGGAGGCCGGTCGCGAGCTCGACGAGCGGATACCGCACGCTGATCGGCAACCGGCAGTCCGCGCATCTCCCCCGCAACATGATCCACCCGATCACGGGCACGTTGTGCCTGGGACGCACGAGACTGCCACACCGCGGGCAGTGCGACGGCGGATTCACCACCGACTCGCCTCGCGGCACCCGGTAGATCACCACGTTCAGGAACGACCCGACGGCCAGTCCGAGCAGCCCGGCGAACAGCGCGATCATCCCGGCCTCGACCAACTGAGCACAGTCACCTGCCGATGCCCTGGACTGGGGGCCATCGGATTACTGTCCACAAGGGCCACCTTCGATCGCAGCACCGGCGCCCCACCGGTCGAACACGGTCCCGCACCGGAGCAGATGTACGCCGACAAGTACAAGCTGAAGACAAACCCGGGCGAGTCGTCAGGCACTTCGATCACCACACCGCCATAGGAGAAGCTGCCGGTCTCCTTGATCCACAACGACCTGGAGACGACCCCGAACCGGAACACCTGTTCAGCCGCGTTGTTGAGCGTGATGTCCAATGCGGCCTTCGGCGTGTACGTCGTTCCCTGAACGTAGAACTGGTTGCCGGATTGGTTCGGTGTCGACACCAGGGCACAGCTCGTACTGCCGGTTCCGGTGTACGGCCCGGTGCGGACACATCCGCTGCCGGCCCGGAAAGCCGGCGGCGTGAACTTCAGCTCCAACTGCAGCGCGTCGATGTCCAGCAGATCGGTTTTGGCCGGGTTGGCGAGGTTCGGCGTCATGGTGATCGTCGCGCCGCTGAAAGTCCCCTTGTAAATGGCATCTGCGATCGCGCCGGTGCGAGCAGCGTCGAGCGGGATCAGGTCCGTGCGGAAGGCTCCGCTGTTCGCCGGGATCGTGATCGAATCACCGACGGTCAGATTCGAAGGCTTGACCTTCAGCGTGACATCGAACTTCTCCGTCGAGGCCGGATCGCTGTGCCGATGAACGACCTTGACCGCTGCGGACTGCAGGACCGATCCGGCCGGCACCGCGCTCGGCGGGACGAAGCCGTCGACAGTCATGACCGTCGAGTCGTTCTTGCTCGTGCTCTTCCAGGTGGCGAACCCAGTGTTGTCGATGGCGGACAAGCTCGACGGGGTCGCCGTGACGCCGAATCCGCCCGCCCTGCTCACGGCGTCGAGCTTGAGTGCGCTTGCGTCGGCCCACGCCGTCGGCGTCTCCGATCCCGACGACAACCCGTACAGAGCCACCGGCGCTGCGTTGGAGTCGTACGTCCCGCAGAGCTCGGCCTGTGCGGCCCTGACGGCCAGTTGGCTCTCGCCGCCGAAGATGAACTGCACACCGATCGCGTTGCCGTTGTTGATCGGGTTGTCGCACGACCCCGGGATGGTCGGTCGCACGGGCGGGGTGGAGATGATCGCGCCTGCGGAATTGACCGGCGTACCGGCGACCAGGTAACCGTTGTCGACGGTCCAGACGTCGCCACCGTTGGAGTTCAGCAACGGGTTGGCGTTGTCGCCGCTGTTGTGGAAGTCGAAGTAGTACACGCCGGTTGCCGCCGGCTTGCCGCTCCCGTCGTACACCGGCGGGAACCAGAACGTACTGCCCTTGCACGAGCTGCTGGAGCTCATCATGTCGGACAGGCCCTTGGCGTCGTCGTAGTACCCGGGCTCGAAGCGGATCACCGAGTTCGGCGTCGTACAGCTCGGAAGTGTCCGGTGCGGCAAGCCTGCTATCGACGCCGCCGGCAGATAACCCGGGTCGTCCCCGAGCGGATTGCTCGCTCCGCCGATGTTGCAGTCCGCCGCCGGAACGGCCTGGATCGTGCCCGCGCAGCTACCACGCGCCCAGGCGTTGGCGTTGGTGTTCAGCGCTCCGTTCACCACGTTGATGTTGGAGTTGGAGAACACGTTGCCGTGAACCCGGAAGGTGGAACCGGTCGGCTGCTGGATGTTCAGTCCGTCCTCTCCGGAGATCTTGCCCAGGGTGAGGATGGCATTGCCGGGCCGGTTGCACTGCGAGAGCGACGGGCACTGGATGAGCACCTTCTTCGGGTCGGCCGTGCAGGTGACCGCGGCTGAGCTCGATCCGTAGAAGCTACTCAGCTGAAGAGTGTCGCTCGCGCCGAAGCAGTGTTGGCCGGCGTTGTGGTTGTAGGTGCTGTTGCGGAGGTTGTTGATCGCGGCCTGCATTGCGCCGTCGGCGTTATAGGTGTCGGCGACCTGGTCGCGCAGGCCGACGGTGGTGCGCACGCTGGTGTCCGAGAGGTTGAGCAGCGCGGTCAGGCTGAGCGCGACCACAGTGATCACGATCAGCGCCAGGACGAGCGCAGCGCCTTCGTCGCCGCGAGCGCGGGCGCGCGCGATGCGATCTCTCATTGCTGCCTCCGCTGACCGTTGAGGGTGATCGGGTAGTCGCCGACGGATGCCCGCGTGACCCGGAACGTCACCTTCACCTGGTCCGGTACGTCGGTGCTCTCGCAGTCACTCGAACAGGTCACAGCGAGACTCCCGGGCTTTACGTTGTGCGCGAGGACGACGTCTGTCCCGGTGATCGCGGGACCAAGGCACTTGATCCGGTGCAACTCACTCACGGCACCGACCGGTTTCAGGTAGTACGCGACGACATTGGTGGCGGCGTCCTGCATCGATACCGCTGGATTCCATGCGTCCGAGAGCAACCGCAGTGCGGCGGTCGTCGAGCCGCAGGTGTATCCGCCGGCGTTGTACGCCGCGTTCAGCTGCACCGATTGCCTGAACGGCACCGAGTCTCCGTTGATCGCGGCCCAGTCCCGCAGGCCGAGCTCGGCGACGTCACGAGCGAAGTACGACGAACTGATCTGGGCGTCGTGCGACAGTTCCAGCCGGTCGGAGGTGTCGGTGGTGTTCCGGAGGGCACCGATGACGACGTTGGCCAACGGCACCGTGATGATTGCGAGGATCGCCACCGCGAGCATCAGTTCGACCAGGGTGAATCCGGCCTCGGTGCGGGTTCTGCGGGTCAGCATGACGTCTCCAGTCCGCACGGCTTCCGCAGTACGACGTCCACGCGCTCGGTGGCCCGACCGTCGTCACTGGCCACCTGGACCGTGAGTTGCTGAAGCCCGAGATCCGTGGTGCAGCTCGACTGCCATGCGCTGCCGGACCAGTACCGCATCGAGCCGGTCACGACCGTCGGGGTGAATCCCGCCGGAGTGGTGAAGCCGGAGTGCGATTGGTACCAGGAGCTCGTCCCGCAAGCCTGGTAGTTGCCTGTAGCAACCGCAGATTGGATCGCCTCGGCGTAGTCACGGACCGCGGTGCCTGCGGTCGATTGTTTGCGATGGACATCGGAGACCAGCACGCTGGTCACCAGGCCGGCCATGATGGCGACCACCGCGATGCCCATGATCGCGACCGCGATCAGGACCTCCAGCAGCGATTCGCCCTGCTCTCCGCGGGGGCTGGTCATGTCTGGACCTGGCGGAAGATGCCGTACATCGCCGAGACCAGCGCGACCGCGACGAAGCCCACGATGAGGCCCATGACAACGATCACGAGCGGCTCGAACAGGCCGATCAGCTTCTTCAGCTTGTAATCGAGCTCGCCCTCGTAGTACTCGGCGGTGACTTCCAACTGGGTGTCCAGCGTTCCGGTGTCTTCGCCGACCCGCATCATCTGGGCCGCCGTCCTGGGAAAGAGCTTGGTCGCGGCCAGGGGCCGGGCCAGACCCTCTCCTTCCAGGAGGGCCTCACTCGCTATGCCGAGGGAGCGCCGGAAGACAAGATTCGGGAGAGAGCCGGTGGCCACCCGGAGGGCCTCGGGCAGCTGCACTCCGGCGCCCACCATCGACGCCAGGATGCGGCAGAACCGTTCGACGAGTGCGAACTGGATCGTGTTGCCCAGCACAGGCAGAGCGAGGAACAGCTTGTCCCGCGCATAACGGCCGCCGTGGGTCTGCACCACGCCGAGGATCAGCAGGGCGAAGAGTGCGACGCCACCGCCGACAGCCCACCACCATGCGGTGAAGAAGTCTGTTATCGCGAGCAGCATCCGGGTCGGCAGGGGCAGTGTTGCATGCAGGCTGTCGAAGAAGTCCTTGAAGCGGGGCAGGACGAACGCGGCCAGTACGACCACCGTGACCATCGACATCACGGCGACGATCGACGGGTAGATCATGGCCTGCTTGACCTTGCGACGGGCCTCGAGGTCGCGTTCCAGGTACTTCGCCAGTTGCCCGAGCACCGTGTCCAGCTGACCGCTCAGCTCCGCGGAGCGGAGGATGCCGCGGTAGTACTCAGGGAAGATCTTGGGATGGCGGTCGAAGCAGTCCGACAGCTTCTCGCCGCCGCGCAGCCCGTGCTCGACCTCGGCCATCATGCGGCGTACGGACGCGTTGTCGGCCTCCTCGCCGAGCGAGTGCACGGCGTCGATCAACGGCAAGCCGGCCCTGATGAACGCGCCCAGCTGGCGGGACAGGTGCATGACCTCCTCGCGCTTCACCCGGCGCGGGGTGATCTCCAGCTGCAGGAGGCTGCGCTTCTCGGTGACCCGGATGTCGCGCAGCTCGCGCTCGTAGAGAGCGAGCTCCGCATCCTCACGGCTCTCCGCCTTGGCGGTGCCCTTCGCGACCTGGCCGTCCGGCGCGATCGCGACGTACGCGAATCTGGTCATCGGTCAGCTCCCGACCATGTAGATGGAACGCATGACCTCGCCGACGGTGGTGATGCCCTGCTCGACCAGCCGGACGCCTTCCTCGGTGAGGGTTCTCATGCCCTCGTACCGCGCCACCTTGCGGATCTCGTCGTGCGAGGCACGGTCGACGACCAGCTCACGGATCGCGTCCGATACCGGCATCAGCTCGTACACACCGGTCCGCTCCAGGAAACCCGTCTGGGCGCAGAAGTTGCAGCCCGCGCCGTGCAGGAAGCCGTCTGCCGGACTCGCGCCACCTGCACTGGCAAGGAACGCGAGCTCCTCGGCCTTCGGTTCGTAGTACTCGCGGCAGTTCGTGCAGACCCGTCGTACTAGACGCTGGGAGACCACAGCCGTCACCGAGGATGCGATGAGGAAGGTCTCGATCCCCATGTCCAGCAGTCGGTGCAACGCGGTCGCGGCGTCGGTCGCGTGCAGCGACGAGAGCACGAAGTGGCCGGTGAGCGCGGACTGTACGGCGATCCGCGCGGTCTCCACGTCGCGAACCTCGCCGACCAGGATCACGTCGGGGTCCTGCCGCAGGATCGATCGCAGACCGCCGGCGAACGTGATGCCGGCCGCCTCGTTGATCTGGATCTGGTTGATCGAGTCGAAGGTGTACTCCACCGGGTCCTCGATCGTCATGATGTTGCGCTCAGGGCTGTTGATCTCACCCAGCGATCCGTAGAGCGTCGTGGTCTTGCCGCTGCCGGTCGGTCCGGCGCAGATGACCATGCCGTACGGCGCTCTGAGCAGGCCCGAGTACGTCGCGGCCATCTGGTCCGGCATCCCGAGCTGCTCGAGCCGGAACAACGGCCGGCTCTTGTCCAGCAAGCGGAGTACCACCTTCTCGCCGCCGACCACCGATGTCGTGGAGACCCGGATGTCGACCGGCCGCCCCTCGACGTCCATGCTGATCTGGCCGTCCTGCGGACGTCGACGCTCGACGATGTTGAGGTCGGCCAGGATCTTGATCCGGCTGACCACCGCCGGGCCGATCGACCCTGGCAGCTCGAGTACGTCGTGCAGCGCACCGTCGATGCGGTAGCGGACGCGGACGCGGTCGCCGTGCGGCTCGATGTGTACGTCGGACGCCCGGTCACGCAACGCCTGGGTGATCACCAGCTGGACGACCTGCACGACGGGCGCGTCGTCACTGGCCCCGGGTGCATCCTCGCGGAAATCCTTGCGAACCGCGTCGCGAGCCTCGAAGACCTTGACCCGGTCGTCGATACCGGTCAGCGCGCGGTACGCCGTACCGATCGCATGCAGGACGTCGCTCGGCGCCGCGAGCTTGACGATCACCCGCCGGCCGAGTGCGGATTGCAGATCCTCGACGACCGACGGGTCTGCCACGGCGACCGTGACGACGTCGTCGCGGACCTCGAGCGGTACGGCGACCAGACTGCGTGCCGTGTGCTCGTCGATCAGGGCTGCGGCGGTCGGGTCAGGGCTGGCTGTGCGCAGGTCGACCAGTTCCAGGTTGTACTGCTCGGCGAGGTGACGAGCCCTGGTCCGTTCGATGTGCAGGTCTTGTTCGGTCGCGGCGGGGAGAACCTCGGGCCGCAGGTTCGGCGCGGCGTGCCGGGCTTCGGGGGCGGCTTTGCGGAGCTTCATGCCGGCACCCCCGCCCGCAGCCGCGGCCGCGCCTCGACGTCCTTCGGGTAGAGGCTGCGCGCGACGGCGTCGTCGTACGTGATGACGCCGTTCTGCACGAGCGTCGACAGGGACTGTTCGAGGGTCAGCATCCCGTCGCGCTGACCGGTGACGACCGAGTTGCGCAGCTGGTGCGTCTTGCCTTCCTTGATCAGGTTGCGTACGGCGGCGTCGGCGACCATCACCTCGTACGCCGCGATCAGGCCACCGCCGATCCGTGGAATCAGCCGTTGGTACACGACTCCGGTCAGCGCGGCTGCGAGCTGGACTCGCACTTGGGCCTGCTGCTCGGCCGGGAAGACGTCGATGATGCGGGCGAGCGACTGCGCGGTGTCGTTGGTGTGCAGGGTCGCGAAGACCAGGTGGCCGGTCTCCGCGATGGTCAGGGCGAAGCGGATCGAGTCGAGGTCGCGCATCTCGCCGACCAGCAGTACGTCGGGGTCCTCGCGCAGCGCCGAACGCAGCGCGTCCGAGAAGCTCGCGGTGTCGCTGCCGACCTCGCGCTGGTTGACCGCGGAGAGCTTGTGGTCGTGGACGTACTCGATCGGGTCCTCGACGGTGATGATGTGGCAGGCGCGGTCGGTGTTGATCTGGCCGATCATCGCGGCCAGGGTCGTGGACTTGCCGGAGCCGGTTGGGCCGGTGACCAGGACGAGGCCCTGGTGCTTACGTGCGAAGTCGTAGAGGACGGGCGGCAGGCCGAGTTCGTCCATGGTCGGGATCTGGCGCGGGATCATCCGGAGCGCGACCGCCGTGTCACCGCGCTGGGTGAAGGCGTTGCCGCGGATGCGGGCCTCGTCGCGCCAGGAGAACGAGAAGTCGTGTTCGTGCTTGGTGTTCCAGAGTGCAGCTTGCTCGGCGGTCAGGACTTCGCCGAGAAGGACGTCGGTGTCGTCGCGGGTGAGTGGATCCAAGCCGTTGACGGAGTACAGGCGTCCGTGGACGCGGAGCTGTGGTGGCATGCCCGCAGTCAGCAGGAGGTCGGTGCCGCCGGCGTTCCAGAGCTCTTCGAGCAGCAGGTCGACCCGGCTGCCACGAGCAAGACTGATCATGGTGCTTCTCCAGGTAGTTGGTGTACGGCGTGGAACCGGCGGGGAAGGGCCTTGGCGAACCCCTCCCCACCGGAGTTCAGATGGTCAGCAGGCGCCGCCGCCAACCAGCACGCCACTGACGCTTCCGTCAGTGTTCGTGTAAGTGATCGTGTAGTTCGTCGCCGACGGAACTTCCTTCAGGAAGCCCTTCGGGGTCGCGGTGACCAGCAGACCGTTGATGTCGGTCGCGTACTTGGCGTACTGGGCGAAGTACGCCTCGGACGCCACCTCGACGTTCTTCACATCGGCCTTGCAGGCCGACTTCTTGCCGGTGTCGGTAATGCCGCCGACGGCGAAGACGACCACGCCGGCCAGGATGCCGAGGATGATGATGACCATCAGGAGTTCGATCAGGGTGAAGCCGGATTCGTTCTTGCGGGCTTCGCGGATTCGGTTGAGCATGATGTGATTCGCTTTCTGTGCAAAGGATTTGATGGATGTGAGGCGGTGCTACGCGGAGGGCGGATCGCGGCTGCACCTCCCATCACTCGCGACCAGGACGTCGGCGAACTCGCGCACGGCCTGGCTGACGGGGTGGTCCGGGTAGCCGACGGTGATGGGCTCGCCCCGGTTGATGGAGGCGGGTACGTCGGTCCAGTTGGGGAGCTGGACCGTGATCGGAGTCCTGACCAGCTGGTCCACGTCGGCCGCGGTCAGATCGGCCCGACGGTCCGACCGGTTGACCACGACCGACCGAGCGCTCGCGTCGTACAGGAGGTCGAGGACGTCGAGCGTCAGCCGCAGGTTCTTCAGCGACGGCCGCTCCGACGTCGCGACCAGCACCTGGTGGTCGGCCGCGTCCAGCGCCGCGAGTACGGACGCGTTGAACTGCGCCGGCGTGTCGACGACCACATAGTCGTACGCATCACGCAGTACGGGCAGGAGTTCGTCGATGAGGGTTTGCGGGATCTGCATCGCGTTGCCAGGACCTGTCGGAGCCAGCAGGCAGTCCAGGCCCGGGCGGAACGGCGTCATCAGCCCAACCGCTTGTTCGCTGGTCAGGCGTCCTGCCCACGGCAAGGCGTCGCACAGGCTGCGCGCCGGACGCAGGCCGAGGATGCAGGCGACGTCGCCGAACTGCAGGTCCAGATCAACCAGGCAGACGCGGCGGGTGCCCAGGGAGCTCAAGGCGACCGCAAGGTTCGTGGCGACAGTGGTCTTGCCACTGCCGTCCTTGGCCGCGAAGACCGTAATGATCCGCCCGTCTGACATCCCGACCCCCTGACGCCACCCTGTGTCACCGCATTGCGCGTTGACCTCGCCTAAAGAGTGGCGGTGCAGCGGATTTCGTCACAGCGGGTGAACGGATGACAGGCCACATCGTTCGGATGACGTGGTGTCAGCCGAACGGCTGACAGGGATCAGCCGAGGGCGGTGTGGAGGCGGAGGGCTACTTGGACGTCGAGGGCGCGGTCTGGAGACTGCCAGCCATCGCCTAGTAGGGCGGTGATGCGGTCGAGTCGTTGCTGCACTGTGTTGGGGTGGATGTGGAGTGAGGTGGCGGCTCGGGTTGGGCTCTGGCCGGCGGCGAAGTACGCCTGCAGTGTGCCGATGAGGTCGGTGCCTCGCTGGGTGTCGTAGTCGAGGACCTTGCCGAGCACATGGTGTACGTGGGTGCGTACGTCGACCTCGGAGGCTCCGACCAGGCCTGCCACGCCGAGGTCGTCAGGCGTCGCGGATTCGCTGGTGCGGCCCAGGCGGAGCATCGTGGTGACCAGGCGAGACGCCTGTCGGTGTGCCTCGACCAAGGGCTCTCCCCAGGTCGCGGGGCCGGTGACAGCGATTGTCACGCCGGTGCGCTTGGCCAGCTCGGACAGGTCGCGTGCTGTGGACGTGGCGCTCGTACGAGCAAACAGCAACACCAGGTCCCCGCCGTACGGACCAGACAGCACCAGTCTGTCTTCCAGCGGTGCGGACAGCCGAGCACGTACGGCGGTGTGGTCGCCACGGCACACTGCGACGACCAGGCGATCGTGACTGTGGTTGGGAGCGAGCAACCGGAGTCGATCGGTCAGAGCGCGCGGATCGGCGCTTCCGCTCAGTACGTCGGCCAACAGGTCTGCCTGTGCTCGTTGGGATTGCTCAGCGGCCTGTCGACGGAACAGCAGGACCAGTGCCGTGACAACGGCTGCGCGCTCGACGATGCGCTGGTCTGCGCCGGACAGGTCGTCGGCGCCGCCAATGACCAGCGCACCGAGCCGTTCGCGCTTCGCGGTCGCTGCCACGACCCAGCAGTCACCGATGCGAGTCAATCGACCGGACTCGGACTCCTGCCACGGCACCGGCGTACCGGGGACGTGTCCGGCCGCTGCCAGCTCGTTGCCGCTGGCATCGACCAGTACGACCCACATGTCGAGCAGCTCGGCCAGTGCGGCGGCGATGGCGTCCACATCCCCGCCTGACAACACGATCTCCGCAAAACGGTCGTGCGCGGCGGCTGCGTGCTCGACGCCCGCGTGTGCAGCAGACAGCTGGTCCAGTGCCGCAGCGGTCTCCGCCGCGGCACGTACCTGCACCAGGGTCACAGCGGCCAGTGTGGCCAGTGAACCGAGCAGCGACACCTCGTCACGGCTGAACGGGCGTCGTGTCCGGTTGGACGCGAACAACACACCGACGAACGCTCCGTCGACCACCAACGGTGTACCGCAGATCGCTACCAGCCCCTCCTCGCCGACTGCGTCGTCGATCGGCGTGGTGTGCCGAAAGCGGTGGTCAGAGGGGTAGTCCGCGGTCCAGTACGGCTTGTAGGTCTCGGCGACCAGTCCGCCGAGTCCCGCCCCGAGCGGCAACCGCAACTGCTGGAACGCGGCCGAGACGGAGCCGTCGGTGGCCCGCATGTACGTGTCGCCACGGGTCTCGTCGTACAGGGTCAGGTAGGCGACGTCCGTGCCGACGAGTGTGCGGGCGCGGTGGACGATGGTGTGCAGGACGCCGCCAGGGTCGCGGGCGGACGCCAGCTCCCGCGCCACGTCGACCAGTGCGGACAGCTCGGCCTCACGCTTCTTGCTGGCGTCCATGCCCGCCCGGATCCGCAGGGCGAGGTCGCGTGCCACCGCGTCCTCGCCCGCCGCCCGGGCCAGCTCGCTCCCGGACGCATCCTCGGCCAGCAGCCGCAGAAGCTCCTCCATGGTTCTACAGAGTAGTGAGGTCCCGACGATGTGTTTCGGAGTACGACGTCACTGCGACGATGGAGATGACCGCACAGGCCGCGACGTACACAGCGATTGCGTAGCCGGAGTCGTACGCCTTCAGCAGTGCGACCGCGATGAACGGCGCCAGGCCGCCCGCGACGATCGATGCGAGCTGGTAGCCGACCGACACACCGGAGTACCGCACCCGTGTCCCGAACAACTCGGTGAAGAACGACGCCTGCGGTCCGTACATGGCACCGTGCAGCACCAGACCGACTGTCACAGCGAGCGTCGCGAGGGCGAAGTTGCGAGTGTCCACCAGCGCGATGAACAGGAACGCCCAGATGCCGACACCGACCGCGCCGATGAGGTACACCGGCTTGCGGCCGATGCGATCCGACAGCGCGCCCCAGAGCGGAATGGCGAAGAAGTGCACGGCCGCGGCGATCAGTACGGCGTTCAGGGCGAACGACTTGCCCATGCCGAGGTGTTCCTTCGCGTACGTCGCGATCACGATGGTGAAGATGTAGTAGCTGACGTTCTCCGCCATCCGCGCACCCATCGCGGTCAGCACCTCACGTGGGTACCGGGTGATCACCTCGAGAATCGGCAGCCTTTCCGCCGGCTCCTCCTGCGAGCGAGCGCGCGCCTCCTGGAAGACAGGTGACTCCTCGATGCGCAGCCGCACCCACAGCCCCACCAGCACGAGGACCGCGGACAAGAGGAACGGGATGCGCCAGCCCCACGAGTCGAAGGCCGCATCCGTCTGGAACGCAGCCAACCCGGCCAGTACGCCGTTTGCGATCAGCTGACCCGCCGGCGCACCCGCCTGCGGCCAGGACGCCCAGAAGCCACGCCGTGCCGGATCACCATGCTCCGACACGATCAGCACCGCGCCTCCCCATTCACCACCCAGCGCGAACCCCTGGATGAGCCGGAGCACCGTCAGCAAGATGGGGGCGAGCGCACCGACCTGTGCGTACGTCGGCAGCAGACCGATCGCGAACGTGGCAATGCCCATCATGAGCAGCGACAACACCAGCAACTGCTTGCGGCCCAGCCGGTCACCGAAGTGCCCGAACACCACACCGCCGATCGGACGGGCGAAGAAGCCGACCGCGAACGTGGCGAAGCTCAGCAGCGTTCCGGTGAGCTCCTCGCCTTTCGGGAAGAACAGGTCGCCGAACACCACCGATGCGGCGACCCCGTACAGGAAGAAGTCGTACCACTCGACCGTCGTACCGACGAGACTCGCGCCGACCACCCGCACGATCGACGAACGGGTGCGCACTGGTTCTGTAGCTGTCATTGGGCGGGCTCCTGAGTTAATGGGCGGTCCAGCCGCCGTCGAGTACGAACGAGCTCCCCGTGATGGAGGCGGACGCCGGGCCGCACAGCATGGCTACCAGCTCTGCCACTTCGTCCGGCTCGATCAGCCGCTTCACAGCGACCGGCTCGAGCAGGACCTTGTCCAGCACCTCTGACTCGGACAGGCCGTGTGTCGCGGCCTGGTCCGCCAGTTGCGCGGTGACCAGCGGCGTCCGGACGTACGCCGGGTTCACACAGTTGCTGGTCACACCGTGCGCAGCACCTTCCAGAGCGACGACCTTGCTGAGTCCCTCCAGTCCGTGCTTCGCAGCGACGTACGCCGCCTTGAACGGACTGGCACGCAGCCCGTGGACCGAGCTGATGTTCACCACCCGCCCCCAGCCGGCGCCGTACATGTGTGGGAGCGTCTGCCGGATCAGCCGGAACGGCGCCTCCAGCATCAGCCGCAGGATGTAGCTGAACCGCTCCGGAGGGAACTGCTCGACCGGTGCGACCTGCTGTACGCCGGCATTGTTCACCAGGATGTCCACGTCCGTCGGGAGGTCGGCCAGCCGCTCCAGGTCGGACAGGTCGGCCACGACTGTCTCAACGCCGTCCAGCGCGCCGAGCGTCTCCAGACCGGCCTCGTCGAAGTCGACGGCCACCACGTGGACGCCGTCCGCGGCGAGGCGCTGGGCGCACGCGGCGCCGATACCGGATGCGGCGCCGGTGACGAGGGCTCGACGGGTCTCCATGGCCGATGACTGTAGAAATCCGGACCCCGGCGCACTATGGGATGCGGTCACACAACCCGGCGCAGCCGCATAGCCCGGCGAGCCACTCATCCACAACCTTGACTATCAGGGCAGCGCGGCACGATAGCTGGACCTATTGTTGAAACATGGTCGATATCGAACAGCCGAAGCAGAAGGCCGCCGGCGTGCCCGCCGTGCTGTCGTCGTTCAAGTTCGGTCTCCGCGAGATGGGGCCGGTGCGCACCGGCCGCGCCTTCCTGAAGATGAACCAGGACCGCGGGTTCGACTGCCCCTCCTGCGCCTGGCCGGACCCGGAGCACAAGCACACCGCCGAATTCTGTGAGAACGGCGCCAAGGCGGTGGCCTGGGAGGCGACCCGCAAACGGGTGCCGCGGGAGTTCTTCGCCTCGCATTCGGTCGCGGAGATGGACCGGATCTCGGAGTTCGACCTCGGCAAGCTCGGCCGGATCACCGAACCGATGCTGCTGCGGGCCGGCGCCACCCACTACGAGCCGGTCGGCTGGGACGAGGCGTTCCAGGTCGTCGCCCGGCACCTGAAGGCCCTCGCCGACCCCAACGACGCCGTCTTCTACACCTCCGGCCGGACCAGCAACGAGGCCGCATTCCTGTACCAGCTGTTCGTCCGCGCCTACGGCACCAACAACCTCCCCGACTGCTCGAACATGTGCCACGAGTCGTCCGGTACGGCGCTGTTGCGGGTGATCGGCAGCGGCAAGGGCGCGGTCACGCTGGAGATGCTCGAAGAGTCCGAGCTGATCGTCGTCGTCGGGCAGAACCCGGGCACCAACGCGCCGCGGATGCTCACCCACCTCGAGACCGCCAAGCGCAACGGCGCCTCGATCGTCGCGGTGAACCCGCTGCCCGAGCCCGGCCTGATGACCTTCATGAACCCGCAGAAGCCGCGCGGTCTGGTCGGCAAGGGCACGCAGCTCGCCGACCAGCACCTGCGGATCCGGATCGGCGGCGACCAGGCCCTGTTCCTTGCCCTCGGCCACCTTCTGCTCGAGGCCGAGGCGGCGAAGCCGGGCACCGTGCTGGACAAGTCGTTCATCGAGTCGCACACCAGTGGCTTCGAGCTGTACGCCAAGCACAACGCCGAGCTCGACTGGCCCGCGGTCGAGCAGGCCACCGGGCTGCGGCGGGCCGAGATCGAGGAGCTGGCGCAGCGCTTCATCCGGTCCAAGGCGACCGTGGTGTGCTGGGCGATGGGGCTGACACAGCACCGCGAGGCGGTCGCGACGATCACCGAGATCGTCAACGTGCTGCTCCTGCAGGGCAACATCGGCAAGCCGGGCGCGGGCCCGTGCCCGGTGCGCGGCCACTCGAACGTCCAGGGCGACCGCAGTATGGGGATCTGGGAGAAGATGCCGGACGCCTTCCTGGACCGGCTCGATCACGAGTTCTCGTTCACCTCCCCGCGTGAGCACGGCATCGACGCCGCCGCGACCGTGAAGCGGCTGCGCGACGGCGACGTACGGGTGTTCTTCGCGATGGGTGGCAACTTCGCGTCCGCGACTCCGGACACCGAGGTCGTGCATCGCGGGCTCCGGCAGTGCGACCTGACCGTGCACGTCTCCACCAAGCTGAACCGGTCGCACACCGTCACCGGCCGCGAGGCGCTGATCCTGCCGACACTCGGCCGGACCGACCACGACCACACCGCCGCGGGTCCGCAGTCGGTGTCCGTCGAGGACTCGCAAGGCGCCGTACACCTGTCGAAGGGCAACCTCGTCCCGCCGGCACCGGAGCTGAAGTCCGAGATCGGGATCGTGTGCGGGCTGGCGCAGGCCGTCGTACCGGATGTCGGGCAGATTCCGTGGGCCGACTTCGCCGATGACTACAGCCTGATCCGGCAGCGGATCGCGCGGGTCGCGGACGGATACGAGAACTATGAGCAGCGGCTGCGGGACGGTGACGGCAGATTCCTGCTGGCGCACGCGGCGCGGGACAAGCGCGTGTTCAAGACGTCCGACGCGCGAGCGCAGTTCACCGCGAACGAGCTGACCTGGTTGCCGACGGAGCCTGGCCGGCTGCTGCTGCAGACGTTGCGCAGCCACGACCAGTTCAACACCACGATCTACGGCCTCGAGGACCGGTACCGCGGCATCAACGGAACGCGCGAGGTCGTCTTCGTGCATCCGGACGACCTGGCCGAGCTCGGCCTGCAGGACGGCGGGTACGTCGACATTGTGAGCGAGTTCCAGGGCGTTGAAAGGCGGGCCTCGTACTTCCGGCTGGTCTCGTACCCGACGGCCCGTGGCTGTGTGGCGGCGTACTACCCCGAGACCAACGTCCTGATGTCGGCCGACGACCTCGCAAAGGGCAGCAACACCCCAGTCGCCAAGGGCCTCACAGTCAGGCTCGAGCCGCGTAGCTGAGGGCGTCAGCCCAACCAGGAGCCGATACCGTCCCATGCGTACTCGAGTTCACGGGCGGCGCCAGGATCCGGCAGCCGGGATGCGACCTGGGCGAGCGCTGCACGCATCCCCTGGACCCCGCCGTGGGTGTCCAGCTGACCGCCGAGCTCGCGGGCACGGGCCTCACCGGGGCCACCGTCGAGGTACTTCCCGGCCTTGCCGATCTCCGTCAGTTCCTGAATGACGGCCTCCACGTCCAGGTCACCCGTCGGTTGCGATGCCTCGGTCACCATTCCTCCGATCCGGATCGAGCTGCCAAGCATCCGTCAAGCGGCAACGGAGCGCAACCTCCGCCTGACCCACGGTTGAAGAGCTGCGAGCACGACGGCGACGCCGGCGGTCGTGAGCCAGAGACCTGCTGGGCCTGCGGCCTTGAGGAGTTGGGTGACGGTGATTGGCGCGATCGTGGTGGCGATGCCCCAGCTCAGGCCGAAGACCGCGAGGTAGCGGCCTCGCGCCTCGTCGGGCGCGAGGCCGGACGCCTGAGTGAGGTAGCGGGTCAGCAGGAACAGTTCGCCGAGGCTCCACAGGACCGACGCGAGCAGGAACACGCTGAGGTTGTGAGCGACCGCGCTGACCACCAGACCGGCAGCGACGAGTAGGTAGCCGATCGCGATGGCCTCGAAGTCGTCAAGGTGCTGCACGCGGAGCACACGTTGGGCGACGATCAGGGTGATCGCGGACACGGCGAGGATGATGCCGGTGCCCGACTTCGGGAGTCCTTGCTCGAGCAGCGTCAGCGGTACGCCGATGACGAGCTGCATGTAGATCGTCGCGAACACCGTGCCGCCCGCGAGGAGCAGTAGCAGTCGCCGGTCTCGCCAGACTGCCGCGGGGCGATCCGTCGGGCGTTCCCGGCGTACGTCGGCCGGAAGCGCAAGCGCGACCAGTGCGGCGCAGGACAGACACGTGATCGCGTCGGCGACGAAGAGCCAGCGGAGATCGACATGGCTGATCGCAGCCGCGAGCAGGCCGGCCAGGACACCCGCCGCGGCAAGTGCGGCGCTGTAAAGACCGTACGCCGCCGGGCGATCGTCCGGCTCGGTGACGTCGGCGATCATCGCTTGGCTGGGCGGCTCGTAGATCTCGAACACGAGGCCGAGCAGGATCGTCGCGAGTACGGCGGACCACAACGAGTGGCTGAGCGCGATCCACAACTGGGCGATCGCACAACCTGCCAGACCGAGCACGATCGTACGGCGGCGACCGAGGCGATCGGCCAACTGACCGCCGAGCAGCCGGGACGGGATCGTCGCGGCACCGAAGACCGCGAGGATCAGGCCGACCTGTCCGAGCGAAGCCTTGAACTCGACCGCGAGCACCACGCCGAGGAACGGAAGCGTGAACGCGCCGATCCGATTCACGGCGCGCGCGATGACCAGAGTCCACACCGCCCTGGAGAGCCCGCGCGCCGTCGTGGTGGAAACAGCACTCATCACAACTCCATGACTGTCTAAACGGATATGATCGGTCACGCGAGAGCCTACGGAGAGGGACCATGACCGGTCAAGTGTCTTTTGATAGTCACGCGCGGAGTGTGCTGGCAGCATCGGTCGAGTACGTGAACCGGCTGACCCCCGGGTACGTCGGCGGCGTCGCGTACGCCGCGCCCGCCGACGACCCCGAGTCCGTCACCTCGGCGGTCGCCGACGCGCTGACCGCGATCGGCCATCCGCCGAAGTCGGTTCCGGTGGACGACGCACGGCGCCTCGTGGCATTGGCTCGACGCATGCGCATCGTCTTCGAGTCCGCAGCCGCCGACGACCTCGACGCCGCCGCGGCGGAGATCAACCAACTCCTCCTCGACACCAACGCGCGCCCCCAGCTCGACCGCGGCCGCGACCGCCCCTGGAGCCTCCACTTCCACGGCCCCGACGAGCAACTCGCGAACGGCTGGGCAGCCGGCTGCGCCGCAGGCCTCGCCCTGGCCGTCGGCAGCGACCTGGCCGGCCGCCTAGGCGTCTGCGCAGCCCCCCAATGCGACCGCGTCTTCGTAGACGTATCGAAGAACGGCCAACGCCGCTTCTGCTCCCCCCAATGCCAAAGCCGAGTAAAAGCCGCCGCCCACCGAGCCCGCCAGGCCACCACCTAACCGAACTGGGGATAGGCAATGGCTACCTGGGACAGGCCATTACGTGTCCCCAGTCCCCGGCGGGTATCCCGAGTCCAAGCCGAGTCAGCGCGTCTCCAGCTCCAGCACTCGCCGAGAAGAGTCAGCGGCGGGTGACGGTCGGGCTGGTCGGGTCCTCGTTGTTCACGATCAGTTGCGCGCGTTCGGCCGGGCGGACCTGGTCGACGTACAGCTGCTCGCCCGGGATGTACCTGGTGCGGTAGCGCTCCTCGGCGGCCGCCAACGAGTCCATCCATGCCGCATCACGGGCGGCACCACGGCGGAGTACCGTCTCGAAGCTGACGGCGACGTAGATGCGCAGATCCCAGAACGTGTCCAGCTCCGATCGTTGCAGGAAAGCACCGTCAGCAACCAGGATCGCGTCCTTCGCAGCTGTCTGAACTGGCGAGTCGAGCACAGTCCGGGCAGAGCTATCACGAAGGCCGGCTGTGTATCGCCGATCCCCACCTGGCCCCAGCGGCCGCAGCAGCTTCTCGCGGATCGCGTCGTAGTCGTACATCTCGAAGTAGTAGCTCTCCGCCGAATCAATCGGGTACGCCGTCCGCAGCTCAGGCGCCCGCTTGAAGTAGTCGAGCCCGGCCCGAACCACCTCCCGCCCACTCCGCCCCCGCAGCACCTCCGCCAACTCATCAGCCAGCGTCGTCTTCCCATCGGAACGGTCAGTCGCCGAGGAAGCGCAGTTCCGCCCCCGTGCCGCGGCCGCCTGCTTCGCACAGCTCGGTGAGCCTTTCCAGGAACGGGCGAACACTCTCCGGAGCGTGGGACATGAACCGCCGGACGTCGGCCGCCAGCGCGCCTAGCTCCTCGCGCTCGAACAACACGTCCCCGTAGGCGTCCACCCGGCCGAGCATCGGAAACTCGGCTTCCCTGTCGTCAGCTGCGAGGGCGGCCTCGATGTCGTCCCACCACTGCTCAGCCCCATCGACCACGCGGCAGTCGATCCACAACTCGATCCTGACAGCCATCGCGATCAACCTCCTTCTCCAGCCAGGTCGCCCAGAACGTCCAGCAGTTGACCGCGGCGTTCGGTGCTCAGGGGAGACATTAGACGTACAGACGCGGCCCACCCGGATTCAGAATCCAGGTGGGCCGCGGCGGTCCGATCGGCCGTCAGCCGACCGGGGTCAGTTCGCGTTCTTCTTCTGGGGTTGGGGTGGCGTGCTTGGCGGTGTTGCCGCGGAGCCACCTGGGGGCCCACCAGTTGGCGTCGCCGAGGAGGGTCATGATGCTGGGGAGGACGACGGCGCGGATGATCGTTGCGTCGATCAGGATTGCGACCGCCAGGCCGACGCCCAGCTGCTTCATGTCCAGCGTGCTCAGGGTCGCGAAGACCGCGAACACGCCGATCATCACGGCCGCCGCGCTGGTCACCACGCCGGCCGAGCCGGTGATGCCTTCGGCCACCGCCTGCTTCGTCGGTACGCCGCGCAGTACTGCCTCGCGGATCCGGCTGACCACGAAGACGTGGTAGTCCATCGACAACCCGAACAGCACCACGAAGAGGAACAGCGGCAGCCAGCTGACCACTGCGCCGTTCGACCGGAAGTCCAGCAGTCCTTCGGCCCACGTGTTCTGGAAGACCGCGGTGACGACGCCGTACGCCGCGCCCGCGCTCAGCAGGTTGAGCCCGATCGCCGTGATCGCGACGACCACCGACCGGAACGTCACCATCATCACGATCATCGTCAGCAGCAGCACGAACCCGATCACCAGCGGCAGCTTGTCCCGCGTGTGTGCCGCGTAGTCCACGTCCGCGGCCACGAACCCACCGACCGCGTACTCGACTCCCGGCACCTTGCCGACCGTCTCCGGCATCAGTTCCTTGCGCAGCTTGGTCAGCGAGTCCCGCGCCTGGTCGCTACCGCCCTCGTACGGCGTGGCGACCTCGAGCGTCGCGACCGTGCCGTCCTTGGAGAACCGCGGTTCCTCGAGACCGTCCGACGCGAAGAGGTTGTCGCCCTTGGTCTTCTGCATCAGCTCGGCCAACGCGGCCTTCACCGCAGGCTGCTGGTTCGCAGGCGCCCGTACGGCGACCTCGTGGCTGGTACCCGTACTCGGGAAGGCCGCGGTCAGCCGGTCGTACGCCTTCATCACCGCGGTGTCACGCGGCAGATCCTCGGTGCCCGGGAACTTCAGCGTCATCCCCAGCGCCGGCGACGCGACCGCGAGCAGTGCGGTGACGGCGACCAGCAAAGTGGCGACCGGGTGCTTCAGGGCCGGCTTGAGGACCGTCGGCCAGAACCGCGGCTCCTTGTTACCGGACGTCAGCCGCCAGACGAGCGGGATCCGCGGCTTGTCCACCCAGCGCCCGAGCTTCGCCAGTACAGCGGGAAGCACGGTGAGCGAACCGACGACAGCCACCGCGACCACGAGGATCGAACCGACCGCGAAGGACGAGAAGACGGCATCGCGAGCGAGGAACAGTCCCGCCATCGAGATGATGACCGCCGTACCGGACACGACGACTGCGTGGCCCGAGGTCGCCGCGGCGATCTCGACCGCGTCGACGTGACCGCGGCCCTTGGCGCGCTCCTCACGTTCGCGGCGTAGGTAGAAGAGCGAGTAGTCGACGCCGACCGCCATACCGATCAGCAGGATCACGCTGTTGACCGCGTCCACAGCCGGCACCAACTGCGAAGCCGCAGCAGACAGGCCGATCGCGGCAGCCACCGCGGACAGCGCGAGCACCAGCGGGACGGACGCGGCGATCAGCGCACCGAAGGCGATCAAGAGGATCGCGAGCGTCACCGGCAGGCTGAACATCTCCGCCCGTTTGAAGTCCTTGCCCAGCGTCTCGTTGAGCGCCTTGCCGATCGACAGTCCACCGACCTCTTCGATCCGCAGGTCCGGGTACTGCTGCTGGACCTTGGCGGTCGTGTCGAGCAACGGCTGGACCCTGGCGTCGTCGTCCGAGCCCTCCGGAACAGCCTTCATCGTCACCCGGACGATCACCGCGTCGTTCTTCGGCGACGGCATCGGCTGACCGACCTCCGCGACCCCACCGAGGGCGCGCATCTGCTGGATCACCACTGCCGCGGCCTTGTTCGCCGCCGTGTGGTCGAGCTGTCCGGACGGCGCCGTGATCAGCACGCTCTCGACGTCCGGGTCGTCGAAGTTGCCGGACTTGACGATGTTGTCCGCCCGGGTCACCTCACCGATGTCACCCTCGTTCTTCGACTCCTTCGTCCCGGTCACCTGCCCGAGCGCGAAACAGGCGATCACGACGACAACCCACATCGCGATCGCCCGCCACGGATGGGTGGCGCTCCAGCGCGCTGCCCGGACCGTGATCTGTCCCCTGGCCATACGTTCCCTGCCCCTCTGCGCACCCACCGGCGCCCCACCCAGCGCTCCTTGGCGTGGCGCTGGCTACGGGAAGAAGCCTGGCTGCCGCGACCCGGTCGCGGCCATGCAGGAAGCCCCCCAGGTCACCCTGAGGCAAACCCCACCCCACCCTTTCCCGTACGCCGTACGCACCCCGGGTGATCGGACCTCAGAAGTCTTCGAGGTCGAGCGACGAGGCCGCGGAGACGCCCTCGAGGTAGCCCTCGGCGCGCTCGGCTTTCGGGTAGCGGTGGACGAGGGCCCAGAAGGCGGCGTTGTGGGCCGGCTCGATCAGGTGGGAGAGCTCGTGGACCAGGACGTAGTCGACGACCCAGGCCGGCATCGACTGCAGACGGGTCGACAACCGGATCGATCGATCCGCCGGAGTGCACGATCCCCACCGTCTGTTTTGGTTCGAAACCCACCTCACCGACGCAGGTTCGGGCACTTCCGGGAGGTGGCGACACGCGAGTTCGTGTGCTCTGGCCAACAATTTTTCGTCCGACACGCGCGATCGGCTGCGCTGCTTCTCGAGTCGCGCCAGCATGGTCTCGACCCAGCGCGCCTCCTCGGCGGCGGACAGCCGGTCGGGCATCAGCACGACCACCCGGTCGCCGTCCCGGTACGCGCTGACCGTGCGCTTGCGGCGCTTGCTGCGACGGATGTCCACGTGAGGCGGGATCGGGCGCAGTGGAGAGTCGGCCATGGCTCAAAAATGTACCCCCCGAATCCGACAACTTTCTTCGGTCCACATCCTGTGCATCGACGTTTCCGCAGGTCAGACGCCAGATCTTGAACCTGCCGACCCTGGTTGTTCACATCCTGTTCCCCCGCCCGTCCACAGTGTCCGGCGGCGCGTCCCACAGGTTGCTCACAGAGTTATCCACAGGGGTGGACAACCCGGGCTTGCCACCGCCGCCGGTACCTCCTAGCGTCATCGGCAACAGGCTCCCGGACCGCTACCGGGGCCGCTCGGAGGGGAAGCCGAGTGGTCGCGGAGGCGGATCACCGGGAGCCTGTTCCGCGTCGGCGAAAGTTTCGGTAAGGGCTTTCCTCGGGGGAATCACGCGGCACGCGGACCGGCAGGTGCGCTTGAGCCTGCGCCAGGAGGCCGTAGGGTGAATCCCGACTGGGCCGAACGGCCTACGGCAGGACGGTCTGCCGTTAGCATCCAACGACTGCCCGGGGCGAGACCCCGGGCTGGAATTCAGAGCAAGGAGAGGGCCCTCATGGCAGAGACCTGGAGCGGCGAGTTTTACTGCGTCAAGTGCAAGGCCAAGCGCACCGCCGACGGCGAGGTCAAGGTCAACGACAAGGGCACGCGCATGGCCAAGGCCAAGTGCCCCGAGTGCGGTACGAACCTGAACCGGATCCTCGGCAAGGCCTGACGCACCAGCACCAAGTCGTAGAGGCGGTGTCCGGCACGTTGCGCGTGCCGGGCACCGCCTCTCGTCGTACCCGGGCAGGCGGCACACAGCGACCCACAGCGACCCACGGCGACACACTTGGGCCCCACCGCAGCCGGGGCTTGGGTGACCGGACAGAATGGGAACGTGTCGGACCTTCCTCGTAAGGCGCTGAGCCGGACCGCGAAACTTGCCAGCCTGCCGCTCGGTGCCGCCGGGCGGGCGACTGTCGGCCTGGGCAAGCGCATCGGCGGCGCGCCCGCGGAGGCCGTGTACGCCGAGTTCCAGCGCCGTACGGCGGACCAGTTGTTCGCCGTCCTGGGTGAGCTCAAGGGCGGCGCGATGAAGTTCGGGCAGATGCTCAGCCTGATGGAGTCCGCGATGCCGGAGGAGCTCGCGGCGCCGTACCGGGCGACCCTGACCAAGCTGCAGGACTCCGCCCCGCCGATGCCGGCCTCGACCGTGGACACGATCCTCAGCCGTGAGCTCGGCAAGCGCTGGCGGGACCGGTTCGAGGAGTTCGGCGACGTGCCCGCGGCCGCGGCGTCGATCGGCCAGGTGCACCGCGGACGGCTGAAGGACGGCCGTGAGGTCGCGGTCAAGCTGCAGTACCCGGGCGCCGCCGAAGCGCTCCGCTCGGACCTGCGTCAGCTCGGCCGGGTCGCGCGGACCATCGGCTCGTTGGTCCCTGGCCTGGAGGTGAAGCCGCTCATCGCCGAGCTCCAGGAGCGGATCGGCGAGGAGCTCGACTACGACCGCGAGGCGCAGGCCCAGCAGCAGTACGCCGACGCGTTCAAGGACCACCCGGAGTTCGTGGTCCCGCGGGTGATCAAGCACTCCCCCGCGGCGATCGTGTCCGAGTGGATCGAGGGCCGGCCGCTGTCGTCGTACATCACCGACGGCACCAAACAGGAGCGGGACGCGATCGGGCTGAAGTACGTCCGGTTCATGTTCAGCGGCCCGAAGTACGCCGGTCTGCTGCACTCCGACCCGCACCCGGGCAACTTCCGGGTGATGCCGGACGGGCGGCTCGGCGTGGTCGACTTCGGCCTCTGCGCGCGGCTCCCGGACGGCCTGCCGCCGGCGATCGGGCGGCTGCTGCGGATCTCGCTGAAGGGCGACGGCCTGGCGGTCCGGGACGGGCTCAAGGCCGAGGGCTTCATCAAGCCGCGGATGGATATCGACCCGGATCAACTGATGGACTACCTCGCGCCGTTCGCGGAGCCGGCCCGGGAAGACAGCTTCCAGTTCAGCCGTGACTGGATGCGTGCGCAGGCGAACCGGACCAGCGACTTCCGGTCCCCCAACGCGTCCCTCGCCCTCCGCCTCAACATGCCGCCGTCGTACCTGCTGATCCACCGCGTCTGGATCGGCGGCATGGCCGTCCTGTCCCAGCTCGAGGCCGAGGCCCCGTTCCGCTCGGTCCTGGAGGAGCTCCTGCCCGGCTTCAACGACGACTGAGCGCGGGCAGCGCGCGGAGGGTGACCGCCAGCAGGATCGCCATCCCGGCCAGGGCGACGGCAGTGATCCCGGCAGCCACGTGCAGTCCGGAGGTGAAGGCGTCCCGGGCCTGATCGAGTACGTCGGCCGACGCGCCCTGGCTGACCGCCTCTCCCAGCGAGTTGCCGCTACGACCGTCCGTCCGGCTGCGGTAGACCGCGGTGACCACGCTGCCGAGGACGGCGATGCCGAGGGAGTACCCGAACTCGTTGCCGGTCTGGGTCAGCGCACCGGCCGAGCCGGCCTTCTCCGGCGGAACCGAGCCGATGACCAGGTTCGTCCCCAGGATGACCAGCGCGCCCGGCCCGAGGCACTGCACCGCGAAGGCGACGACCAGCACCGTGGTGGAGGTGGTCAGGCTGACCACAGCCATACCGGCCACCGTGAACGCGACACCGGCCGGGATCAGGATGCCCGGGCGGATCCGCTGCGCCAGCCGCGGCGCGAGCTGGAAGCCGATCGTCGACGTGATCATGCCCGGGACCAGCGCCAGGCCGGCGTCGAGCGGGCTCATCCCCTTGACCAGCTGGAAGTACTGCGCGACCAAGACCATCACGCCGCCGGACAGCATCGAGTACGCCGTCATGCTGCCGAGCGTCACGCTGAACGTCCGCTGTGCGAACAGCCGCACGTCGACCAGCGGGTCGTCCAGCCGCCGCTGACGCCGTACGAAGATCCAGCCGAACGTGCAGCCGATCAGCAGGGCCCCGATCGACTGGGCACCGGCGCCGTGCGAGGCGAGGTGCTTCAGCCCGTGGATCGCCGGCAGGATCGCCGCCAGCGACAGCACGACACTCGGTACGTCGATCCGCCCGGCCTTCTCGTTCCGGTACTCCGGGAGGATGAACGGCCCGACCGCGAGCAGAACCACCATCGCCGGGACGCCGATCAGGAAGGCGGAGCCCCACCAGAAGTGGTTGAGCAGCACTCCGCCGACGATCGGTCCGACGATTGCACCGACGGTGAAGCAGCCGCCCCAGACGCCGAGCGCGGTGGCCCGCTGCCGCTCGTCCGGGAACAGCGTGGAAATCAGCGACAACGTGCACGGCGCGATCGCTGCTCCGGCGATGCCCAGCACCGCGCGGGCGCCGATGAGCATGCCGGGGCTGACCGAGTACGCCGCCACGATCGAGGCGAGGCCGAACACGGCAGCGGCGATGAGCAGCAACCGACGGCGACCGAGGCGGTCACCAAGGCTGCCCATCGTGATCATCAGGCCGGCCACCATGAACCCGTACACGTCGAGGATCCACAGCTGCTGGCTACTGGTGGCGCCGAGCGCGTCGGTGACGGCCGGCACGGCCAGCAGCATCACGAACAGGTCCAGGGACACGAGCAGGGACGCGAGGCACAGCACGCCGAGCGCGATCCACTGCCGCTTGCCGGTGGACACGGGGTCCGCCACGAGGCTGAGGGTCATGATCCGGGTCCTTTCACAGAAGTGTTGTCACTCACTGCGTCGGACGGCATATTGCGAGATCGACAGCGGGGTACTGAATCTTCCAGGAGGTCGGGATGACAACGATGGACAACCTGCCTGAGGTCGTGTCGCCGGAAGAGTGGCTCACGGCACGTCTGGAGCTGCTGAGGCTGGAGAAGGAGGTGACGCGCGCACGCGACCGCCTGAATGCCGAGCGCCGGCGGCTGCCGATGGTCCGGATGGACAAGCCCTACGTCTTCGAAGGCCCGGACGGTGAGGTCGGGCTGCTGGACCTGTTCGGCGGACGGGACCAGCTGGTGATGCACCACTTCATGTTCGGCCCGGACTGGGACGAGGGCTGTCCGAGTTGCTCGTCCGCCGCCGACGAGATCGGCAACCTCCGCCAGTTGTACGTACGCAACACGTCACTGGTCGCCGTGTCGCGGGCGCCGTACCCGAAGATCGCCGCGTTCAAGGAGCGGCTGGGGTGGACGTTTCCCTGGTACTCGTCGTACGCGAGCGACTTCAACTACGACTTCCATGCCACGCTCGACGACCGGGTCGCGCCGGTGCTGCTGCATTTCCGCACTCAGGAGCAGCTGGCGAACGAGAAGGGGACGCCGTGGTCGGACGGCCCCTGGACCCCTGACATGAACGGCGAGGAGCTGCCGGGTATCAGCGCGTTCGTCCGGGTCGGCGACGAGGTGTTCCACACGTACTCGACCTTCGGCCGGGGCATCGAGGACTTTCACAACTGCTACCGGTACCTCGACCTCACCGTCCTCGGCCGACAGGAGGCCTGGGAGGAGCCGAAGGGGCGGGCCGAGCCGCTCGGTCTCCACGTCGGCGGACCCGCGATGCGCGTCCCCGACCGGTACGACGTGTGAATCACCAGTAGACCGAGTCGAGCTTTCCCTCGATGCTGCGGACGTTCTCCCGGGCACACCGGTCGCAGTACAGCAGCTTGCGACCGTCCTCGATCGAGGTCATCCAGGTCAGCGGCACGTCCTCAGACGGCGCCTGCTGACCACACAACGCACAGGTAGCTTTCGTCACGGGCATCAGTTTGCACCTCCGCCTCACCGGTACCCCGACCGGGTTGACTTGCTCAGTCCCCGAGGAACCGTCGTACGGCGGCGTTGAACGCGTCAGGTGCCTCGAGGTTGTTGTAGTGACCCACGCCGGGCAACAGCACGAGCTCCGCACCCGGTATGGCCGCGTGCAGTGTCCGCGCGACGGTTCCGATCGGCGCACGCTGGTCACACTCACCCCACAACAGCAGCGTGGGTACCTCGATCGTGGGCATCACCGCGCTCAGATCCGCCTCGGCGAACGCTGTCAGCATCGGCAGCATCCCCGCTGGACGGCTCTCGGCCATCATCGTCCGATTCAGCTCCAGGACCTCGGCCGGCACCGGACCGGCGAAGAAGCTCGGCAGGTACCCGTCGATCCAGTCCCCCGGCGGTCGTTCAGCCTCCGCGCGCGCCCGCCGTACTCGCGCCTCGACCTCTGCTGCCGGCAACGAGCCCTTCCAACCGGCATAGGCCCCTGCCAGGACCAGTGACCGCACCAGCTTCGGGTGGCGCTGCCAGACAGCAATGGCCAGGCCGCCGCCCCAGGACAGACCGCACAGATGCGCGGGGCCGATGTCCAGGGCTGCGACGAGCTCGGCCAGCTCATCGGCGTAGTCGGACATCGTCATCGGGCCCGCGGGGTCCTCCGATCCGCCGCAGCCCGGTGCATCCCAGGCGATCAGGTCGAAGCTGTCGGCGAGCCCCGTCAGCTGGGGGCGCCACGCCCGGCCGTCGCTCCAGCCGCCGTGCAGCAGTACGAGCGGCTCCCCGGAGCCGGCTCGGTAGTAGGCGATCCGCCGGCCGGCGATCTCGACGAGCTCCATGGTCGGAGCCTCCCCGACCGGGCCCCGTGCCCGGCCTATGCTCCTCAGCATGCGCTGGGTGATCCATGGTGAGGAAGAGGCCTGGTCCAATCCGTGGCTGAGCGTACGGCGGTTGGACGTCGAGCAGCCTGACGGTGAGCGGTTCGACTACCACGCGGTGCGCCTGAAGCACATCGCCGCTGCGGTCGTCACCCGGGACGACTGCGTGCTGCTGATGTGGCGGCACCGGTTCCTGACCGACACCTGGGCGTGGGAGATCCCCATGGGGATCATCGAGGCCGATGAGAGTCCGGAGGTTGCCGCGGCGCGGGAGCTCGAGGAAGAGACCGGGTGGCGGGCGGACGGGCTCACCGAGCTCATCCGCTCGGAGCCGGCCGCCGGGATCATGGACTCGCTGCATTTCGTGTACCGAGCGACGAGTGCGCAGTGCGCCGGGCCGCCGACCGAGCTAAACGAGTCGGACCGGATCGAGTGGATCCCGCTCGCTGACATCCCCGGAATGATCGCCCGACACGAGATCGTCAGCGGCATCACCCTGCTCGGCCTGCAGCAGTTACTGCTCTCCGAACGTGGCTGAGGGGCGACACCCCCTTTGGGTGCCGCCCCTCAGTGATTCAGCTGGTCAGGCTGTGGTTCTGGTGGATCAGACGAGGCGGGCGAGTGCGAGGCGCGCGCGTGCGCTGGCCCTCTCAGCTCGCCGGCCTGCCCGCTCGGCCTGCTTCTGCGCCTTCTCGATCTGGTGAGCGAGGCGGAAGCGCCGGTTCTGCTCTGCGTCCTTCAGCAAGCTACGACAGTGCGCGCGGGCGAGATCTTCATGAAGTAAATGCATTTCGGTGCTCCTGGTGAAAGTCTGAGTGGTCACGTTGACTCGATTCGGATGGGTTGTAGTCGTTCAGGCGGCGGTTACGGTGTCACTCTTGCGGGGACGCCCACGGGGCCGCTTGCGCGGAACCACCACACCTTGGACGAACAGCTCGCCACCCCACACTCCCCACGGCTCGGAACGCTCGAGCGCTCCGGCCAGGCACTCGGCCTTCAGCGGGCAGGTCGTGCAGAGAGACTTCGCGTACTCGACATCCGCCGGTGATTCGGCGAAGAAGAGTTCTGGCGCGTAGGACCGACAGGGCAGGTCCTGCGACGTTGCGACCTCGGTGAAGACATCGAGGAAGCTCACGCTCATTCCGGTCACCTCCCAGTGACTTTTGGTTGCTGATCTCTTGTCGTCGGTGACGGCTGCCGGTTTGACGGCCGCCAAATCTTGGGGACAAACAAAAGGGCCGCGGGACCCTAGGTGGGTTCCGCGGCCTGGAGGTGCCGGCTCTGACGTCTGTCAGACCGGTGGACTCCATGCTCGAGAACCCGAACCGCCGTACTTCACATCGCCGACAGCTCCGCCCTTGAACTGGGCAGCGCCGGAGGCCATGAGCACAACGGTCGCGACGTGCAGGCGCGGCGAGGCACCCTGAATCGGGGCGCACGGCAGCGCGGCAGCGTCGCTGAACGGCTTCTTGACCGTGTTGGTGATCATTTCCAGGGCACCTCCTCTCGTTGTGGCGAAGCGGGCGGTTAGCTCGATCGCTATGGTGGTTTGAAGTTTTCGGCCAGGCTTCGACCGCAGAAAGAACAGTACGCCGTCCGCGCCGGAGCCCGCAAACTATTTATTGCCAGTTCGCGAAGTTGGCCGGAAGTTGCCGCTCCGACGGCACGATCTCATTGCCGACGCAGCGATCAGGGGGTCTTCCGGCACGCTCCGGGACGCCATCCGCACGCTCCGGGATCGTTGCCTCTGTCACCTAACTGCCACGTCTGCCAGGAGCAGAACGCGGCACGTCCTCCAGGATGCGCCGCGAATCTCGTGCCTGGCAACAGGTTTGCCCGAAAGGGCACGGGTCAGCGTGTGCAGAGGTTGAGGATGTGCTCGCCGTACTTGGTCAGCTTGGTGTGACCGATGCCCGGGATCTGCCGGAGCGCCTGGGCGTCGCTGGGCTTGGTCTCGGCGATCGCGGTCAGCGTCGCGTCGGTGAGGATCACGAACGCCGGCATCTTCTCGGACTCCGCCTGCTCGGCACGCCACTCGATCAACGCGTCGTACAGCTTCTGGTCGATCGAGGACGGGCAGTCCTCGCAGCGGCCGAGCTTGCGGGCGCCCGGGTCGGTCAGGCTGCGGCCGCAGACCCGGCACTTGGGGATCGGCCGCCCAGACTTCTCGGAGCGCTCGGAGCGGGACGGGCGCTCCCAGCCGACGGACGACGACGGGGTCCACTCGGAACGCGCCGTACGGACGCCGATCGGGTCCAGGAAGCGGGTCGGCCCCCGCGTACCTCGGCCGCCCGGCGAGCGGGAGGTGGACCAGCTGATGAACAACTGCTGCTTGGCCCGCGTCACGCCGACATAGAACAGCCGCCGCTCCTCCTCCACCTGTGCCGGCGTCTGGGCGTAGCTGATCGGCAGCGTCCCCTCGTGTGCCCCGACGATGAAGACGGACTCCCACTCCAGGCCCTTGGCCGCGTGCAGCGTCGCCAGCGTGACGCCTTCCGCCAGAGGCGCGTGCTGGATCGTCGCTCGCCGGTCCAGCTCCGCCATCAGCTCCGGTAACCGGGCCTCCGGATGCTCCGCCGCGAAGTCGGCCGTCATCGTCACCAGCGCGCTCAGCGACTCCCAGCGGTCCCGCACCGCGCCGGTCCCAGTCGGCGGCTCCTGCGTCCACCCGGCACCACCCAGCACGCTGGTCACCGTGGTCACCAGGTCGTCCCCGGCTTGACCGGCCTTGGCCTGCCCGCGCAGCAGTACGGCGGCCTGCCGGATCTCCGCGCGCTCGAAGAACCGCTCCGCGCCCTTCAGCACGGTCGGGATCTTCCGCTCGGCCAGCGCCTGCTCGAAGTTCTCCGACTGCGCGTTGGTCCGGAACAGTACGGCGATGTCCCGCAGCGCGACGCCCTCGTCCTTGAGCCGTACGACGGCCCGCGCCACCGCATCCGCCTCCGCGACCTCGTCGGAGTACTCGCGGTAGACCGGAACCGGACCGGCCTCCTTCTGCGACCGCAGCGTGACCCGCCCCGGCAGCCCGGTCGGACCGGCCGCGTCGAGGATCTTGTTCGCCACGTCGACGATCTGCGGCGTCGACCGGTAGTCGCGGACCAGCTTGATCACGGTCGCCGACGGATGCCGGGAGGCGAACCGCACCAGGTTCTCCGGGTCGGCGCCCGCCCACGAGTAGATCGTCTGCGCCGGGTCGCCGACCACGCAGACGTCCTCGCGACCGCCGAGCCACAGGTCGAGCAGGCTCTGCTGCAGCGGCGATACGTCCTGGTACTCGTCCACGACGAACGTGCGGTACTGCCGCCGGATCTCCGCCGCCACCCGCTCGTCCTCCGCGAGCAGCGCGACCGTGCAGAGCAGCACGTCCTCCAGGTCGATCCGCCCGCGCTCCAGCTTCACATCCTCGTACGCCGCGAAGATCCGGGCGATCGTCGCCGGGTCGAAGGCCGCCAGCGCCCGCGCCGACTTGGGCGCCAGCCGCGCGTAGTCGTCCGGCCGGACGTTGCTCACCTTGGCCCACTCGACCTCACCGGCCAGGTCGCGCAGCGCGGGCGTGTCCACCCGGACGCGGCAGCGGGACGCGGCCTCGGTCAGCAGCGGGAACTTGCGGTCCACGATCGGCGGCAGCTCCCCGCCGTACACCTTGGGCCAGAAGAACCGGGCCTGCCGGAGCGCGGCGGAGTGGAACGTGCGGGCCTGCACGCCCTGGACGCCGAGCTGCGCGAGCCGGCCGCGCATCTCCCCCGCGGCCCGCTGGGTGAACGTCACCGCGAGCACGCGGACCGGGTCGAACGTCCCGGTGCGCACGCCGTACGCGATCCGGTGGGTGATCGCCCGCGTCTTCCCGGTCCCCGCGCCCGCCATCACCGCGACGGCGCCGTGCAAAGTGGTCGCGACGGCACGCTGCTCCGGGTCGAGAGCCTCCAGAAGGCTCTCGGCAGAGGCAGATCGTGTGAAGTCGCTCACGGGCTGGGACATGCGGGAACAGCACCACCTGCATCATGGTTCGGATACGTCGAGGGCAACCCTAGACGGGCGGCCCGACAAAACCCCTCCCCACTCCACAAGGAGTCCGCCGATGTCGGCATTCACGATGTACTCAACGCCTTGGTGCGGATACTGCCACCGGCTCAAGGGCCAGCTCAAGCGGGCCGGTATCGAGTTCACCGAGATCGACATCGAGCAGGTCCCGGAGGCCGCCAAGATCGTCGAGAAGGTCAACAACGGCAACCAGACGGTGCCGACCGTGGTCTTCCCCGACGGCACCGCGATGACGAACCCGTCACTCGCCCAGGTCGCGGAGAAACTCGTCGCCTGACAAACCCGACTCAGGTCATAGCGCCTGAGTTATGGACTTTACGGTCATGACCGTTATACCTTGCGGTGAACTACGCCGCAGGGAGTCCGCCCATGTTCTCGCGCCGTCAATTCCGGTATGCCCTAGTCACGTTCGCGGCCGCGCTCGGCCTGCTCGCGACGGGTGGCCTGCAGGCCACCGCGGGCCCGCCCGGGGATCTGCCGGATCCGTTTCCATCGGAGAACTGGCCGCTCGGCACCCCGACGCGGCCTATCGCGCCGTCGGCCGATGTCGTCAAGGACCTCGGCTCGCCGGTCAGCTCGCTCACGATCATGGAAGGCGCGATCGGCCACACGCCGGACGGCCGCGACGTCGTGTACGCCGTACCCGCCGGTGAAAACGCCCGTTTGAACGTCGTCGACCTCCACAGCCGCCAGCTGATCAGGACCGTGCCGCTACCCGGCGCCGCCGGCGGCTGGGCGATCGTCGTGACGCCGAACGGGGACGTCTACCTCGGCACCTACGCCAACGCGCACCTGTACCGCTACAGCCCGGCCACGGGTGAGGTGACCGACCTGGGGCAGCCCATTCCCGGCGAGTCCCAGATCTACGGCCTCACCTCCGACCAGGCCGGCAACGTGTACGCCGGGACGTACCCGACCGCCCACGCGTTCAAGTACGACGCGACGACCGGACAGGTCACCGACTACGGCTCACTCGACCCGGTGCAGCAGTACGCGCGGTCCACGGTCTACGACCCCGACCACAACAAGCTGTTCGTCGGCGTCTCCACTCCGAACGCAAGGCTGCTCCGCATCGACGTGGACACCAAAGCGGTCGAGGACATCACTCCCCCTGGTACGACGGCGAAGGACTTCATCGACCTGGACTACGCCGGCGGCAAGGTCTTCGCAAACGCGAGCAGCCGCCTGGTAGTGGTCGACGCGGTGACCGGCGAGCAGGTCAAGTACACCGACAGCACCACAGGCCAGCTGGTGATGGACTACCCGATCGCTGCGCGCGGTGTCTCCGCAGCCGGGCCAGGTGGCGTTTACTTCACCAACAACACTCTGTCCCTCACGCACTACGACCTGGACACCAACACGGTCGGTCCGGTCTCGCCGCCGCGCACACTGACCCGTGGTGCGTCCATCGGCTACGGCTGGGTGACTGAGAACGGCGTACCGGTGCTGTACGGCCTGGCCGGTAACTACTCCGGTGGAACGTTCCGCTACAACCCGGCGGACGGGACGCTCGCGCAGTGGAGCTCACCGTTCCAGTACGTGCCGTCGCCGCTCATGCACACCCTCGCCGACCCCAGCACGGGCAAGGTGTTCGTCAACGTCTACCTGAACGGCGCCACCTCCATCTACGACCCGGCGACCGGCAAGTCCACTGTCACCACCCGGCAGGGACAGGTGGAGGGCTGGGCCTGGGACGGCACCGGCAAGATGTACGTCGGCATCTACCCGTACGGCAGGCTCTCGCTCTGGGACCCGCGGCAACCGGACAGCCCGACCAACCCGAAGGAGCTGTTCAGCCTCGTCGACAGCGACCACCAGAACAGGCCCGTCGCAGTGGTCCCTGCCGGCAACCGCGTGTACGTCGGGACCACACCGGCGTACGGCGAGTACGGCGGCGCGCTGACTGTGTACGACGTACCGACCGGCGGCCACACGGTCTACCGCAACCTGGTGACCGACCAGACGATCTCCTCCATCGTTCCGTCCGGTGCTGACGTCTGGGTCGGCTCCAGCATCGAGGGTGGTCAGGGCACCGACCCGAGGGCCAGCGAGGCGCACCTGGTCAAGGTGAACCCGGCGACAGGAGAGGTGCTCACCGACGTCGTTCCGGTGTCCGGTGCGGCCAGCATCAACGAGCTGATCACGGGACCGGACGGCAACATCTGGGGTCTTGCGGACGGCATTGTGTTCGCCGTCAACCCGTCCACCGGTGAGGTGCAGCGCATGCTGCCCGTGTTCAGCGGAGCCACTGGCTCACAGGACGGCGCGCTGTCCTGGCGCGACGGCTACCTGTACGGCGTGACCGGCGGCCGGCTGTTCGTCCTGGACATCCTGAGCGGCCACACGACCGTACTGCGCGACCACGGCCTCAACCGACTCACCCAGACGCCGGACGGTACCTACTACACGCTGCTGCGTCCGGACGGTTACATCAACCCGACCAACCTGGCCTCGTACACGCCACCGGTCGACCCGTGTCCGCAGTCCGACGTCCGGCCGACGGTCTGGACCGGGAACATCGACAGCCACGTCCAGAACCGCTTCCTGACGTACGGTTGCACGCTGACCGATGTACTACCGGACGCGGAGGCGGACTGGCCGAGCCACAGCGCGTACGTCGAAGCGGTCAACCGCAAGCTCAGGCAGCTCGAGGCGGACGGCTCGGTCGAGCGCTGGGAGGGCGTCCTGATCAGGATCGCAGCGGCCCGGTCCGACGTGGGCCGGTGATCACCAGCTCCCGCTGAGGCTCTCGCCGTACCAGCCTTCGATCAGGCGGCGGGAGATCGAGATCGCCCCCGGGAGGGCCATCGTGCCGGCTTCGACCAGCGCGCGGAGGTCCTCCCGGGTGAACCACTTCGCCTCGGCGATCTCGTCCTGGTCCACGTCGATGTCGAAGTTCGTCGCCTTCGCGTAGAACCCCAGCATCAGGCTCGCGGGCAGCGGCCACGGCTGGCTGCCCGCGTACTCGATCTCCGGACCGACGATCACACCGGTCTCCTCGAGGACCTCACGCCGTACGGCGGCCTCCAGCGACTCACCTGGCTCCACGAACCCGGCCAGTGTCGAGTAGCGGCCGACGGGCCAGGCCTCGTTGCGACCGAGCAGTGCGCGGTCCTGGTCGTCGGTGACCAGAACGATGATGGCCGGGTCGCTGCGCGGGAAGTGTGACAGCCCGCACGCCGGGCAGCGCCGTACGTGTCCGGCTTCCACCACCTCGGTGTGCTCGCCGCAGTTCGCGCAGTGCGTGTGGACGCCGTGCCAGTTGGACAGCCCGATCACGTGCACGGCAAGGCCGGCCTCGCGGTCGTTCAGCAGTGCACCGAGCTCGCGGAGTCCGCCGTACGACTCGTCGGCCGCACTGTCGACCAGTACGCCGAACACCGCGCGGCCCTCCGCGGTCATCCCGGCTCCGGACTCGCGGTCGATGCCGAGGAAGACGCGGATGCCCTCCGGCGCCTCGGACGGTGCCACGAACCGCAGGGCGGAGCGGTCCTCGACCACCTGGATCTGGTCGCCGGCCACGACCACCACCTGCGTGTCCGGCGCGGCCCAGGCCTTCTCGAGCCAGTCGTCGTCACGGCGGCGGTCGGCGGCGCGGTCCAGTACGGACCGGGACAGGGCTAGCGAACCAGGTGCGATGGAGTAGGCCACGTGCCTCAACATATCCCGCGCCCGTGAGAGCATCCCCGCATGAGTATTCACATCGCCGCCGAGAAGGGGCAGATCGCACCGCGGGTGCTGTTTCCGGGCGACCCGCTGCGGGCCAAGTGGATCGCGGAGACCTACCTGTCGGACGTGATCTGCTACACCGAGATCCGCAACATGTTCGGGTTCACCGGCACCTACAAGGGTGAGCGCATCTCCGTGCAGGGCTCCGGCATGGGCCAGGCGTCCGCCTCCATCTATGCGAACGAGCTGTTCGACGAGTACGACGTACAGACCCTGATCCGGGTCGGCACCTGTGGCGCGCTGACCGAGGCGGTCCGGGTCCGCGACGTGATCGTGGCGATGTCCGCGAGCACCGACTCGCAGATGAACCGGCTGCGCTTCCACGGCATCGACTACGCGCCGACCGCCGACTACAAGCTGCTCCGCGCGGCCGTGGACGCCGCCGAGACCGCCGGGCTGAACGTGCACGTCGGCCAGGTGTTCTCCGGCGACCTGTTCTACAACGATCGCCCGGACCTGGTCTCGCGCACCGCGGAGTACGGCGTACTCGGCATCGAGATGGAAGCCGCCGCGCTCTACACGCTGGCAGCGAAGTTCGGCCGCCGCGCGCTCGGCATCATGACCGTGTCGGACCACCTGATCACGCATGAGGTGACGTCCGCGGAGGAGCGCCAGACGACGTTCTCCGAGATGATCACGATCGCCCTCGACGCGGCGATCGAGGTGCCGGTCTGAACCGCCGGTACGGCGCTGCCGTCCTGGCCTGCGCCGCACTGGTGCTAGGTGCCACGTCCTGCTCCGGTGACAAGCCGGAGTCGGACGGGAGCCCCAGCACGACTACGAGCACCTCTACCTCTAGTACGCCGGCCGCTAGTACGCCGGCCGCGAGCAACAGCTCGGCAGGACCTGAGGAGAGGCTGCCGGATCTCACGGCCGCACAGGTCGTGGCTGCGCTCACCGGCAAGCAGTACAAGTGCAGCACCGACGAGGCGTACGACACCTGCAGTCAGGGCACGACGTCGGTCCAGGTGCTCATCGGCGACCACCCACGTCCGCCGGTGCTGTCGCTGCAGGCGTCCGGGGTCGCAGCTGAGGCAACGACGAAGCTGACCGAGTTCGCGCCGGAGGCACTCGAGCTGGCGCACGTGAACCCACGGGGTCAGATCGTCGACTGGCTGAAGCAGCAGTCCGGCAAGACGTCCGCGCAGACGACGTTCGGCGACTGGAACGTCGAGTTCTCGACCGAGTCCGACTCCGAAGCGCCGGGCGCGATCCTCACGCTCACCGACAAGCTCTGCAAGGTGAACTGCGGGGCCGAGTAGTACCGGCGCGGAGTAGGTCTGGTTACGGCGCGACCAGCTTGGGCAGGACCTGCAGGAGCCGACCGGTCAGCAGGTCCGGGACCTTCTCCGGGTTCGCGGCGTAGCCGACCACGGCCTGCTCGAACAGGCCGTCGATCAGCGCGTACGCCGTCGGCGCGTCCACGGTCGGCGTGGTGCCGGTGAGATCGGCGTACCGGGACAGGATCCGCCAGATCATCTCTTCGAGCAGCTGGTCGATCGCCTCGACGTCCGGGCGGAGCTGCTCCTCGAACATGCTCTGCGCCCGCAGGTCGTACCAGAGCTTGTGCATCGGAGTCTCCTCGACCAGCGTCTGGGTCATCTTGCCCAGGAAGCCGGTCGCGAGCTCGTCGGCGGACGTCGCGGTCTCGACCACCTCGTCGTACCGCCGGGCGCACTTGGTCTTGTAGTAGCGCACGCAGTAACTGATCAGGTCGATCTTGTCGCGGAAGTAGTAGTGCACGACGCCGTGCGTGAACTCGGAGTTGTTCGCGATCTCGCGCAGGCTGGTGCGCGCGTACCCGAGCTCGCCGAGCGTCTTCAGCGCCGACTCCGCCAGCGCGACCCGGCGGCGCTCGATCTTGTCGATCCCGGAGACACGGGCAGGCCGCTCCTCAGCAGCGGACGCCACGGCAATCACCCACTCTCCAGCTCGGGCCGGCTCGGATCAGCTCGGACTTGCTCGGACACGGTCGGACATGGTCGATGCGTCAGGGTACCCCGCCCCGGGCCAGGCGCGTCCCGGTGCGGGGAGATTTCTTGACAAGTGTCAAACAAAGTCTTGACGACTGTCAAAAGGCTGGCCAGAGTGTGAAACACCCCGGCAAGCAGAAGGAGCTTCAGATGGGTTCACTCGATCTCTCCGGCCGCAAGGCCCTGGTCACCGGCGGCGCGCAGGGACTCGGCGAGGGGATGGCGAAGGCCCTCGCGGCCGCCGGCGCCAAAGTCGTGATCAGCGATATCCAGAAGGACCTGGGCGAAGCGGTCGCCGACGCGCTCGACCAGGAGTACGGCGCGGGCAACGGCTTCATCGCCCACGACATCACCGACGACGGCGACTGGGAGAACGCGGTGGTCGCCGCCAACGACATCCTCGGCGGCCTGGACATCCTGGTGAACAACGCGGGGGTGGAGATCACCAGCCTGCTCACCGAGGTCACCGCGGACCAGATCCGCAAGATGCTCGAGGTGAACGTCCTCGGCACCACGCTCGGCATCAAGTGGGGCCTGCGGACGATGCGTCCCGAAGGCCTGGCCGGCCAGGGCGGCGCGATCATCAACGTCGCGTCGGTCGCCGCCACCATCGCCTTCCCCGGCATCGCCGTGTACTCCGCGACCAAGTCCGCCGTCGACCGGCTGACCCGGGTCGCCGCGATGGAGTCCGGCAAGCTCGGGTACGGCGTCCGCGTCAACTGCATCTACCCGGGCCTGGTCCCGACCGCGATGGGAGCCGGCCTGGCGAACGACGTGGCCCAGCTCGGACTGTTCGAGTCGCCCGACGCCGCGGTCGCCGCGGTGATCGGACTGACCCCGGCAGGCCGGCTCGGCGAGGTCGCCGACATGGCCGACGCGGTCGTCTTCCTCGCGTCCGACGAGTCCCGGTTCATCACGGGCATCGGCCTGCCGGTCGACGGCGGGATGGGGATGTGATGGCTAACAAGCCTGTAGTTGTCTACGGTGCCTCTGGCTACACCGGCCGGCTGGTGTGTGAGTACCTGCGGCAGTACCACGTGCCGTTTGTGGCGGCTGGGCGAGACGAGGCGAAGCTCAAGGCCTCTATGGACGCACATGTTCCTGGCATCGAGACCGCCGACTACGAGATCGCTGCGGTCGACCATGACGTCGCTGCGCTCACCGAGCTGTTCTCGGGTGCTTCCGTCGTACTGAACACCGTCGGACCGTTCAGTGAGCTCGGTCCGGCGGCTGTGGAAGCAGCACTCGCAGCAGGTGCGCATTACACCGACACGACCGGTGAGCAGGACTGGCTGATGACCTGCGACGAGAAGTACGGTCCGCAGTTCGCCGAGGCCAACCTGGTGCTGGCCCCGGGTATCGCGCAGATGTACACCACCAGCGAGATCGCAGCGCAGCTGTGTCTCGAGCAGCCCGGTCTGGACACGTTGGACGTCGCCGTGTTCTGGGGCGGCAGCCCGACCATTGCGTCGACCCGCACGATTCTGGTGAACGCTGCGACGTCGAAGGCGCACTACCTGGAGAACAACCAGTACGCGGAGTTCCCCGAGCAGGGTCTGGTGCCGTTGGTGGTTCCCGGACAGCACGAGCTCGCGCTGTCGCTGCCCTGGGGCGGCATGTCGCACCCGGTGTGGTTCAAGCGCGATCCGCGGGTCGCGAACTGCAAGGCGCAGGGCGGTGTGTTCAACGCCGCGCTGATGAACGGGGTCCCGCAGATCGTCGCCGCGGCGCTGGAAGCCACGAAGGACATGTCGCCCGAGGACCGCAACACCGCACTGACCGAGACAGCTCGCCAGGTGATGAACGAGATGCCGCCCCGGGAGAATCCACGCGTCAACAAGACGCTGGACTCGGTGCACGCCTCCGGACCGCTCGGACGGGCGCACTGTGTCATCCACGGCAACAGCAACTACCAGCAGACCGGTCTGCTTCAGGCGTACGCGGCGTACTCGCTGCTGCAGACGCCGCCGAAGCGGGTCGGTTTCGCGAGTGGCTGCCAGGCGTTCGGTCACCGCGAGCTGCTCGGCGTACTGCGGAGCTTCGGGCTGGTGTCCGAGCCGCAGCTGACGGTGCAGCGCTAGAGGAGTTGCCGTGCGGCTGGTCGACTACCTGGACAAGGGCGCATCGCTGGCGCCGGACGCCTCCTGCCTGACCACGGACGGCGAGACGCTGACGTACGCCGACGTACAGCAGCTCTCGTACCGGATCGCGGGTGCGCTGGCGGCAACCGGCGTACGGCCGGGCGGCAAGGTGGCGATCCTGTCCGCGAACGACCCGGTGGCGTTCAGTTGTGTGTTCGGGATCAGTCGGGCCGGTGCGGTCTGGTGCCCGATCAACCCGCGCAACGAGGCCGCCGAGAACCGTGAACTGCTCGACCAGTTCGACTGCGAAGTACTGATCTACCAGGCGGCGTTCGCGTCGCTGGTGGACCGCATTCGGGACTCACTGCCGAAGATCCACACCTTTGTGTGTCTCGACGGGGAGCCCACGGATGCCCCAAGCTCCGGCCTCACCCCCCACCCTGCTGGCCGGAGGTCCGTCGGCTGGGACGCGTTCTGCGGGGGCGCGTCCCAGCCGGCACCTGATCTGACCGATCCAGACGACCTGGCGATGATCGTCGGGACCGGCGGTACGACGGGGCGTCCGAAGGGAGTCATGCTCGGCAACGGCAACCTGGAGACGATGACCGCGCTTACGCTGATCGGGTATCCGTTCGGCGAGCGACCGGTCTACCTGGCGCTGGCGCCGCTGACACACGCAGCAGGCGTGCTGTGCTTCCCGGTGCTCGCGTCCGGCGGCGAGATCGTGATCATGCGAGCTCCCGACGTACATGCGTTCCTGGAGCTGATACCGCGACACGGAGTGACGCACACGTTCTTGCCGCCGACGCTGATCTACATGGTGCTGGCAGCGCCGGAGCTCGACTCCACGGACCTGTCGTCGCTGCGGTGCTTCTGGTACGGCGCTGCACCGATGTCGGTCGCCCGGCTCGAGGAGGCGCTGCAGCGGATCGGTCCGGTGATGGCCCAGCTGTTCGGGCAGACCGAGGCCCCGATGATGATCTCGATGCTGCCGCCCGCTGAACACTTCGACACCGCAGGCCATATTGCGCGGGGACGGCTGTCATCCGCGGGACGGCCGTCCCCGCTGGTCACGGTGGCGATCATGGGAGCGGACGGCACGCTGCTCCCGCACGGTGAGCGCGGTGAGATCGTGGTGCGTGGGTCGCTGGTGATGCAGGGCTATTACCGGAACGCCGAGGCCACCGCAGCGGCTTCGGCGTACGGCTGGCACCACACCGGCGACATCGGGTACCTGGACGACGACAACTACCTCTACATCGTCGACCGGGCGAAGGACATGATCATCACCGGCGGCTTCAACGTGTACTCCACCGAGGTCGAGCAGGCGCTGATGGCGCACGCGGACGTACAGGACTGCGCAGTGATCGGCCTGCCGGACGAGAAGTGGGGCGAGCGGGTCGTGGCCGTCGTTCAGCTCCAGCCGGGCAGTGAGATCCAGCCGGCTGAGCTGATCGCGTTCGCGAAGGCACGCGTCGGCAGCGTGAAGGCGCCGAAGGAGGTGCTCGTCTGGCCCGACCTGCCACGCTCCAAGGTCGGCAAGGTGGTCAAGCCGGACATCAAGGCTCGACTAGCTGCTACCTGACGCTCCTGCGGTTGATGCCACCACGATGGCTGCTGTGACGGCGGCCTGCATCTCGGCGACCGCCTTCTTCACCGCGGCGGCAGCCCAGTCCGAGTCGGCGATCTCCTTCGCGCGCTGCTTCAGCGCCCTCTTGTCGACCGCATCCGTGACGACCTTCGGTACGACGTTCAGCGCGCTGAGGAGGGCGATCAACGCAGCGGTGCGCTCGTCCGGCGTCGTACCCACCTTCAGCGCGCTCTCGAGCTTGGAACGCACCTCGGCCTCGTGCCGCGCATCCTTGGCCGGCCAGCGCGTCACCGGGAACAGACCGAGCACCCTGCCCTCGTCCTCCTCCAGCACACCCCGCTCCGCGAGCCGCGCCAGCAGTTGGTTGCGCAGCCGCTTCGAGAGCGCACCGATCTGGTCCTTCGGCTTCTTGCCAGGCTTGTTGACCACGTACGCCAAGCGCTCGTCCAGGATCGCGTCCCCGGTCGGTGCGCCGTCCAGCACCTGCAGACGACCCACCTTGCCGTCGATGGTGATGTCGAGCTTCCGGCTCAGTGTCAGCTCGATCAGCACCGCACCCGCGAGCGCGTAGTCGAGACCGGGCGACCCAGTGATCGGCTTTCCGGTCTCGTCGTCGTACAGCAGCAACAAGAGGTCTTCGGCGATCAACATGCCTCCAACGTAGGCCTGCCCGCGGTTGCGGCACATCCGCCGCGCGGCGTACTTGCCGCATCCACCTACTCGCCGATCTTCTTGGAGCGCAAGATGATCTTGGTGTCGGCCGGGGCACGGGTGCCGCCCTTGGGTTCCTGGGTGACGACAACCCAGTTGCGGTCGTTGATCAGCAGCCGGCCCTGCCCGGTGGCGTCCTCCTCGGTCAGATAGTAGAAGCCCGCCGCCTGCATGGTGTCCTGAGCCAACTGATGGTTCAGGCCGACCACATTCGGCACCACCGCTGCTGGAGCAGTCGAGGTCGGAGCAGGCGGCGTACTGCTCGGTTGAGCGCTCGTCTGTTGAACGCTCGGGGAAGGACCGGGTGTTCCAGGACTGCCACACGCCACCAGTAGAAACAGCGAGCCGACTGCGAACCATCTTCGAGCTGCCATCTGCTCCCCCGTCCGAGGTCGTCCTACCAGTGTGGACGACTGCGCGCGTCGCCACGATACGAGCCGGTTTCGATGCCTCATCAGCTATCAAGTAAGGTAAGCCTTAGCTAACCAGGTCCGCCCACCTCGAAAGTAGAGCCGCCATGACCAGAGCACTGCCCGAGCCGACATACCGGCGGTTCGTCGCCGGCCTCGGCACCCTCAGCCTCCGGCCGTTCGACCTCGCCGAGGACGTGACCACGCTGCACAACTGGGTCACCCAGCCGTACGCGCGGTACTGGGGCCTGCTGACCGCGTCCGTCGCCGACGTGCACGCGGAGTACCTCCGGATCGCGGAGAGCGCGCACCACCAGGCGTTCCTCGGCGAGCACGACGGACGGCCCGCATTCCTGATGGAGCGCTACGAGCCGGCGTACGACGCAGTCGGCCGGACGTACGACGTGGCACCGGGCGACATCGGCATGCACGTTTTGGTCGGGCCGCCGACCGCGCCGATCGCCGGGTTCACCGGGGCCGTGTTCGAGACGATCATGGACAGCCTGTTCAGCGATCCGCTGGTCGATCGGGTGGTGGTCGAGCCCGACGTGCGGAACGTGAAGATCCAGGCGTTGAACGCGCGGATGGGGTTCCGCAAGCACAGGATTGTGTCGTTGCAGGACAAGGAGGCGTGGTTGAGCTTCTGCACCCGCGACCAGTACGCCGAGGCGCATCGAATGAACGAGGCGGGCTGATGGATCACTGGGCTGTCGTCAACCAGGCATTGGTCCGGAAGGCCTTGTCCGAATTCGTGCACGAGCGCATTCTCGAGCCTGTTGCTGTTGGCAATGAGTATACCGTCGGCCGGTACCGCTTCACCGCGCGGCATTATCCTTTGAATCATTGGGATATCTCTTCAGTTGCCCGCGACGACGGCTCGGCGATCGACGCTTTGGAGTTCATCACCGAGTTCCACGAGCAGCTCGGGATCGGGCGCGAGATGCTGCCGGTGTACCTGGAGGAGATCAGCAGCACGCTGGCGTCGGCGGCGTACAAGCTGTCGAAGCCGGACCTGACGGCGGCGGACCTGGTCACCGCGGACTTCCAGACCATCGAGGCAGCGATGACCGAGGGACATCCGTGTTTCGTCGCGAACAACGGGCGGCTCGGGTTCGGCCTCACGGACTATCTGGCCTATGCGCCGGAGACCGGCGCGGGCGTGCAGCTGACCTGGATCGCTACCCGGCGGGACCGGACTACGGTTTCCTGTAGTTCTTCCTTGGCGTTCGACGAGTTGATGCGGTCGGAGCTGGGCGACGACGTACTCGAGCGGTTCGCTGCGCAGGCGGACCCGGCGGAGTACGTGTACCTGCCGGTGCATCCTTGGCAGTGGGACAACAAGACGTCGATCACGTTCGCCGCCGACATCGCCCAGGGGCACATCGTCCACCTCGGGTCGACGGACGACGTGTACCAGCCGCAGCAGTCGATCCGGACGTTCTTCAACCGGTCCTCGCCTGGTCGATGCTACGTGAAGACGGCGTTGTCGGTGCTGAACATGGGGTTCATGCGCGGGCTGTCCCCGTCGTACATGGCCGCGACGCCGGCGATCAACGACTGGGTGCACTCGATCGTCTCGAACGACGTCGTCCTGAAGCGCTACGGCTTCACGGTGTTGCGCGAGATCGCGGCGGCCGGGTACCACAACCGATACTACGAGAACGCGACCGACAAGACCTCGCCGTACCGGAAGATGTTGTCGGCGCTCTGGCGCGAGAGCCCGGTGCCGTCGTTGGAGCCCGGTGAGCGGCTGGCCACGATGGCGTCGCTGCTGCACGTCGATCGGCACGGCGCGTCGATCGCCGCGGCGCTGGTACGGGCGTCCGGCCTGGCGCCGGCGGACTGGCTGCGCGCCTACGTCGACGCCTATCTGATCCCGTTGCTGCACAGCTTCTACGCGTACGAACTGGTGTTCATGCCGCACGGCGAGAACCTGATCCTGGTACTGCGGGACGCGATCCCGATCCGGGTGATCATGAAGGACATCGCCGAGGAGATCGCCGTACTGCGTTCTTCGACGCCGGTACCGTCCGAAGCGGAGCGGGTGCGGGCCGACGTACCGGACGACGAGAAGCTGCTGTCGATCTTCACCGACGTCTTCGACTGCATCTTCCGGTTCCTGTCCCCGCTGCTGGATCGGGCGGGCCTGCTGACGCCGTCCGAGTTCTGGTCCGTGGTGGCGTCGTCCATCCGCGACTACCAGGCGGCGACACCGGAACTGGCGGAAGCATTCGCGAAGTACGACATCTTCGCGCCGGAGTTCGCCCTCTCCTGCCTGAACCGCCTCCAACTGAAGAACAACCAGCAAATGGTCGACCTCACCGACGTCGCAGGCTCGTTGCAGTTCGCCGGCACCCTGGAGAACCCACTGACCTGTGGATAACTTCGGCGGGGGTACGGCGGGATTTGTCAGGCTGGTGCGGTGCGTACAGCAGAAGCCACCCGGGACGGCCGGCGTTACGAGATTGTCGACGGCCGCCTGCTCATCACCGGCCCGCAACCACCCGCTCACCACGCGGCCGTACTCGCCCTCATGGTGTTGCTGAAACACGCCTGCCCACCCGACCTGCTCGTCTCGGTCGGGTCCCTGGACTTCCGCCCCGCTCTGAACACGTCCCTCCGCCCGGACCTCCTGGTCTGCCACCGCACCGACCTCCGAGCCCAGCTCCTGACCGCACCACCACTCCTCGCCGTCGAGGTCCTCTCCCCCACGACCCGCACCACGGACGTCGTTCTCAAGCGCAGCCTGTACGAGCAGCACCAGATCCCGTCCTACTGGCTCCTGGACCCCGACGCCGAAGAACTAACAGTCCTGGAACTCACCCCCACCGGCTACACCTGCCAAGCCGTAGTACAAGCCGAAGAAGCTTTCGAGGCCACCACGCCGTTCCCGCTCACGCTTTCACCGGCAGCGCTCGCCGGATGAGACGAATTCCGGGGCATCCAAGGGCATCCAGGGGCAGATCGGCGAAATGGTACCAACCACTCCCTGAACACCACCATGCTGGTCGAGTGACCGAGAAGGAGGCACCATTGTGTCCGTGGAACCGATTGAGCGGCAGAAGCTCACACTGGCCGAGTTCGACGCACTCCCCGACGACGGGGAGCGACGCGAACTCCTGGACGGGGCGGTGCTGGTGACGCCCTCGCCGCTGCTCGTTCATCAGCGTGCCGCATACCAGTTCGCAATCCGGCTCCAGCCCGCCTGCCCCGATGAGCTCGAGGTCCTCTTCGCGCCTTTCGATTACCGGCCGAACGACAGGAACTCGCTACAGCCCGACCTGCTGGTCTGTCGGTCTGAAGATGCGGAGCAGAACGGCATCCGGCATCCGCTGTTGCTTGCCGTCGAGATCCTGTCGCCTTCCACGCGAGCCCAGGATCTGCTCAAGAAGCGTCGCTTGTACGAAGAGCACGAGGTGGTTTCGTACTGGATCTTCGAGCCCGAAGAAGCAGTGCTCACGGTCCTCCAACTCGAGAACGGGCGGTACGTCGAGGAGACGTACAAGGGCGACGAGGTGTTCGAGGCCCGCAGGCCGTTCGCGGTCCGGATCGTGCCTGCTGAGCTGGTGCGTCGGGCCAACCGCTCGGCAGTCGTCTAGCGTCCTACTCCCCAGGTCCGATCTGGGGAGGTTTGCCCTCCCTCGTTGGGCAGTAGGACTCCCCAACCTGGCCGGCGGGGCTGAGGACGTCCGATCTGTTCAAGACGTCGGGTGGGGGTGGTGCCTACCGTCGTTCTTGGAGCGACGGGAGGAATGGAGCATGAGAGTCGGGATCGGGTTGCCGGCGGCGGTGCCTGGGGTGGATGCGCGGCGGTTGGGCGAGTGGGCCGCTGCGGCCGAAGAGGCGGGGTTTGATGCGGTCGGCGTGATCGACCGGTTGGTCTACGACAATCTGGAGCCGTTGACCGCGTTGGCTGCTGCGGCGGCGCGGACTTCGCGGGTGGAGCTCGTCACGACTGTGCTCAACATCGGCTGGCGGAGCAACGCCGTACTGCTTGCCAAACAGCTCGCATCGGTCGATCAGCTGTCCGGCGGCAGGCTGACCGCCGGTGTCGGTCTGGGTGGTTGGCCGGACGACTTCATCGCCAGTGGAGCCGCGCAGCATGGATTCGGCGAGCTGTGGACAACGTCGTTGGAGACTTGGCGGCAGGTGTGGGCGGGGAAGCTTGAAGGCATGTCCAATCTCCCCGACGGCCGTCCCGGGCTTCTGTTCGGCGGTTTGGTTCCAGCCGCTTACCGTCGCGCCGCTGTTCACGGGCAGGGTTGGGTGGCTCCGCTGTTCGGTACGGCGACGCTCGAGCAAGGTGCGAGCGCCGTACGGACGGCTTGGAAGGACGCCGGTCGAAGTGGAGATCCTCGCATCGTCACCGGGCGGTATTTCGCTCTCGGGCCTGAGGCTGACGCGGTCGCCGACGAGTACATCCGTCACTACTACGGTGATGCGTACTTCGAGTTCGCGCGAGCCGACACCCTGACGACTCCAGCGGCACTACGCGACCACTTGACCGGCCTTCGTGCGGCCGGCGCGACCGACGTCATCTTCTACCCGGCTTCCCCTGACCACGACCAGGTCTCCCTGCTCGCCGAGGCGCTAGCCGTCAGCCGTTCAGGAGTTTGGTGAGTTGTTGTTTGTCGGGGAGGTCTTCCGGGCGGATGATGTCGGCGGTGCGGACGTAGTAGAAGGCTGCTGTTACCTGGTCGAGGGGGATGTTCATGAGTTCGGACCAGGCGACTCGGTAGATGGCCAGCTGGAGGGGGTCCGCGGTTTCGCCTCGGGTGGTTTTCCAGTCGATGACGTCGTACCCGCGGGAGCCGTCCGGACGGACGACCTGGTAGACGGCGTCGATGCGGCCGCGGATGACCCGGCCGTCCAGGGCGAGGGCGAACGGCGCCTCGATCTCGTACGGCGTGGTGTCGCCGAACGGGCCGTCGCGGAACGCGTCCATCAGGTCGGTGAGGTCGGTGTCGTCGACGATGTCCTCGTCCGCGGCGCCGGGGAGGTCGTCCGGGTCGATCAGCAGTTGCTGGCCGAAGTAGCTCTCCACCCACGCGTGGAACCGGGTCCCGAAACGCGCGGCCCGGTTGGGTTTGCGCGGCATCGGGCGGGCCAGCTCGGCGGCCAGTCCGTCCGGATCCTTCGCCAGCCGCATCAGCTGCGTCGCGGACAGCGCGGCCGGCAGCGCCACGTCGTACGCCTTCCGGCTCCGGCTTTCCCTTGCCTCGGACAACAATCGCTCGAGCTCGGAGTCCCAGCGCGCGACCGTCGCCTGCTCGTCGAGCAGCAGCGACTCCTCCGCCTCGATCGACGGACCTTCCGCGCGCGACAGCTGCACCAGAGCAGCCGATTCCAGTCGTCGCTGGTACGAGTCCACGTCGTACGGCGTCGGCCACGGCGCCTGCGTCTGCTCGGCCAGCTCCGGGTTCTCCGCCGTCAACTCCGGCTGCTCCGCCCAGGCGATGACCCGCTCCCCGGCGTGCTTCTTCAGCACCGAGAGGTACGACGAGGGACCGCGCGGCCGCTTCTGCGTCGGACCCCACCAGTGCCCGGTCGCGACCAGCAGTTCCTTCGCACGCGTGAACGCGACGTACCCGAGCCGCCGCTCCTCCAGTGCGTTCACTTCCTTGCACTCGTCCGCGAACGCCTTCAGCCCGGCGTTGGACAGGTCGTGGATGTCCGGCAGCGTGTCGGCGTCACCGCGCAACGGCCACGGAAGCACCTTTGCGTTCGTCGTCCACTTGTCCCGCCCGCGATCCGACGGGAAGACCTTCGACACCAGCGTCGGCACGAACACGACCGGCCACTCCAGGCCCTTCGACCGGTGTGTGGTGAGCAGCTTCACCGAGTCGGCTTCACTCGGTACGGCGAGGTCGAGGCCGGCGGCGTACTCCTCCTCGGCCGCGAGGTACGCGAGCAGACCGTCCAGTGATCCGTCCGACTCGGTCGACACGAAGTTGCCCACGGCATCCAGGAACGCGGCGAGGTGATCGCGTCGCCCGGCGTCGATGTGATCGGGGGTCGCGGTCAGCTCGACGTCCAGGCCGATCGTGCTGATCACCCGGCGGACCAGGTCGAGCAGCGGCTCGCCCGCATGCGCGCGCAGCTCGCGTAGCTCGACCGACAACTCCTTGAAGCGGGTCAGCGCCTCCGGCGCGTACGCCGCCGGACCCGGATCGTCGACCGCCTCGGCGAGCGAGATGACCTCGGTCGAATCCATCCCGGCGACGGCCGCGTCGAGCGCGGCGACCAGGTCGTCGGCGGCCGGCCGCTCCCCCGCGTCGGCGAGCGCGCGGGCGCGGTTGGCGAGCAGTGCGAGGTCGCGGTGACCGATCCGGTAGCGCGGGCCGGTGAGGATCCGGAGCATCGCCGCGTTCGCGGTCAGGTCGTTGACGGCCTGCAGGGTCGCGACCACGTCGACGACCTCGGGGAGCGCAAGCAGACCGCCGAGACCGACGACCTCGACCGGGACCTTGCGCGCGATCAGCGCCTCGTGCACCGCGCTGAGGTCGACGTTCGTCCGCATCAGGATGCCGATGTCCTTCCAGCGGCGGTTCCGGGTGCGGTGCGCGGCGACGATCGCGTCGGCGACCCACTCGATCTCCTGCGAGCGGGTCTCGAACAACCCGACCGTGATCGCGCCCTCCGGAGCGTTCTCCGGGGCCTCGAGCGGGATGACGCCGGGGTGCTGTTCGTAGAGCTCGGCCGCATGCTGGTTCGCCGCCGCGAGAATGCGGCTGCCGCAGCGGCGGTTGACGCTCAGCACGTACCGCCGAGCCGGCGATCCGTCAGCCTGCCGGAAGTGCGCGGGGAACTCGTCCAGGTTCGCGACCGAGGCACCGCGCCAGCCGTAGATCGCCTGGCACGGGTCACCGACCGCGGTGACCGGATGGCCGCGCCCGTCACCCGCGGCGAACAGCGCGGTGAGCATCCGGCGCTGCGAGACGGACGTGTCCTGGTACTCGTCGAGCAGCACGACCTTGTACCGCGACCGCTCGATGGCGGCGACCTCCGGACACTCCTCGGCGAGCCGCGCGCCGAGCGCCATCTGGTCGGCGAAGTCGACGACGCCGCGCTCCGCCTTGTACGCCTGGTACTCCTCGACGAGCTGCAGGATCTCCCCCCGCTTCAACGCGGTCTCGGCGAGCTTGCGGACCTCCACCGTCTGCTTGCGCACCGCCGCGACCTCTTGCCGTACGGCGTCGTCGTGCTCGCGGATGTCGTCGGGACGAAGCAGGTGATCGGCCAACTCGCCATCCAAAGCGAGCAGGCTGTTGACGAGCGTCGGCACGTGATGCGAGGCGAAGCGGATCGGCCCGGCGGACCGCCGTACGACGCGACCCGCCAACTGGAATCGGGTCGCGTCGGCGAGCACGCGGGAGTCCGGCTCGAGGCCGATGCGGAGGCCGTGCTCGGCGATCAACGTGCCGGCGAAGGCGTGGTACGTCGAGACGACGGGCTCGCCCGGCTCCTCGGGCTCCCAGTTGGGGATGTTGCTGCGCAGGTGCGCGGCCAGAATCGGGTGCTGGTCCTTCGGCAAGGTCGATCCGAGGACGCCGGCCTTCGTCAGGTCCTCGCGGATCCGGACGTCGAGCTCGTTGGCGGCCTTCTTGGTGAACGTCAGCCCGAGCACTTCCTCCGGTTTCACCTGACCGGTGCAGATCAGCCACACCACCCGGGCCGCCATCGCCGTAGTCTTCCCCGACCCGGCCCCCGCCACGATCACCCCGGGCTCGAGCGGAGCTGTGATCGCCGCGAGTTGCTGGTCGCTGAACGGGATGCCGAGCAGATCGCACAGGTCGGCTGTGGTGCGCAGTACCGCAGCGGGCATCAGACGATCTCCCGGCCTTCGGGCTGGATGGGGCAGAGGGCGCGGGCTTCGCAGCGGTTGCAGCCGTCGTTGCGTTGGGCCGTGAATTCCTCCGAGCGGATCATGGATTCGGCGTTGTCGACCGCTTCGTCGAGCCAGGTGCGGCCGTCCTCATCGGTTTCCAGAGGCCCTTGCGGCTGGACCTTCGGGAAGCCGCCGTTGTCGTCGTGGCGGAGCTGGACGAGCTCGGCTCCACCGGCGACCGCCTCCTCGCCGAGCTTCTTCATCTGCCGTGAGTTGATCGCTCGCTGGTAGATCGCCAGCTGCACGTGCCGCTCCAGCGCGGGCTTGGTCGGAATGTTCCGCCCGGTCTTCAGGTCGACCACCCGGACCGTACCTTCAGAATCCTTTTCGACGCGGTCCATCCGGCCCTTCACCCGAACCGCCGGGTGCTCCTCGTCCGGCAGCAGTACGTCGAAGTCCACCTCCGTCCCCACCAGCGTCCGGTCCGGCCGACCCTGGTGCCACGCCACGAACCGCCGCAACGCCTGCTCCGCCTCGACCCGCTCCCGGTCCGAGATCCACGCGGACTCGAACTCGAGCTGCGTCCACACCTTGTCCAGCCACCCGTTCAGCTCGTCGACCGACGGCGGCAGGGTCCCGGTCGCGACCGCATCGGCCAGCGTGTGCAGCACCATCCCGAACCCGATCGCGGACGTACTCGGCGTCTCCCCACCGGCCCGCCTGGTCAGGAACCACCGCAACGGACAGTCCACGATCGTCGTCAGCGCACTGCCCGACAACGGCACCGGCAGCTCGGGATCTGCGATCGGCCGCACCGACTCCGTGCGCTCCCGCACACCCCACCAGCGCGACGGATCAGCCGTCGGCACCAAGGGCTGATCCCGGTCGTCGACAGCCGACGCCAGCAAAGCCAACCGGTCCGCTGCCACTCGCTTCAACGCCGGCGACGACGCCGGATCCGCCAGCACGCAGCGCAGATCGGCGACGAGACCCGGCAACGACAACGGCCGCCGCGGCCGCCCGGCGACCAGTTTCAAAGGAATGTCCAGCTCGGCAAGGAATCGGGAGGGTTGATCACCGTCGGCCTCGGGCGCCTGTACGGCGGTCACGATCAGCCGCTCGCGCGCACGCGTGATCGCGACGTAGAACAACCGTCTCTCCTCGGCGAGCAACGCGCCCGCCGACAACGGATCGATCAACCCGTCCGTTCCCAACCGGTCCGGCTCCAGCAACGACCCGCGCCGCCGCAGGTCCGGCCACTGGCCCTCCTGCACCGAAGCGACGACAACGAGCCGCCATTGCAGGCCCTTCGACCGGTGCGCCGTCATCAGCTGTACGCCGGCCTCGCGGTACGTCCCGTCGAAGCGGTTGTCCCCCGCGATGTCGAGCGACTCCAGCTCCGACAGGAACGCCGAAACCCCCTTGAACCCGACCTGCTCCTCCGCCCGCCCGGCCGCATCGAACAACGCGCACAACGAATCCAGATCCCGGTTCGCCGCCCGCGCGGTCTCGCCGCCCGACGTGGCCTGCCCGCGCAGCCGCCGCAACCACGGCGACTCCGACCACAGCGACCACATCACCTCGTCCGGCGCCGCGCCCGCGGTCACGATATTCCTTGCCTTGAGCAACCGCTCGCCGAGCGCCGCGAACCGCGCCTCGGCCGGCGACGCCTCCTCGTCGAGCTGCAACGGGTTCAGCATCGCTTCCCGCAACAGCTCGTCCGACGACCGCGGCAACCGCTGCCCGTTCGCCGCGTCCCGATCGCGTCGCCGCAGCACCCGCGCCAGCCGCCGCAGTTGCCCCGCGTCCATGGCGCCCAGCGGCGACAGCGCCAACGCCCGTACGACATCGACGGTCAACGTCTCCGGGTCAGCCACCGCACGCAACGCCAGCAACATCGGCCGTACGGCGGGCTCACGCGACAACGGCAGCTCGTCGCCCGCAACGTCCACCGGGATGCCGGCCGCCGCCAACGCCCGTCGCAACGGAGGAATCGAACGACTCCCGGACCGGACGAGTACCGCCATCTCGCTCCACCCGATGCCGTCCTGAACGTGCGCGCGCCGTAGCAGGTCCGCGATGTGCTCGAGCTCCGCGCCGCTCGTGGAGTACAGGTTCGCCTCGACCTTTCCCGGACCGAAGACGCACGACGAGGCATCCGGGTTCCGGAACCGCTCGAACGTGTCCCGATCCAGCGACCCCGGTACGCCGAGGCGGTTGACGACATTGCGCGACACGCGTTGCAGGGTGGTCCCGAAACGTCGCGTCGTACCCAACGCGATCTGGGCTGCTTCCGCGCCGTCGCGGGTCCGGAACTCGTCGGTGAACCGGAGCAGTCCGCGCACGTCCGCGCCCCGGAACGTGTAGATCGACTGGTCCGGATCGCCGACCACGACCAGGTCGCGGCCGTCGCCCGCGATCGCCTGCAGCAGCTTCGTCTGGCCGGGATCGGTGTCCTGGTACTCGTCCACGAACACCGCTTTGAACTCGGTCCGCAGCTTGGCCCGCACCTGCGGCTGCTGCGCCAGGATGACCGCGCGATGAATCAGTTCGGAGTAGTCCAGCACCTGCTCCGCGTCGAGAACTCGCAGGTACTCCTCGAAGAAGTCGCCGACCGCGACCCACTCGGCCCGCTCCGCCGACCGCCCGATCGCGGACAGGTCCTCCGGGTCGAGGCCCAACTGCCGCGCCTTGCCGATCACCGCCTGCACCTCGTCGGTGAACCCGCGCGTCTTCAACGCCGGATGCAAACTGCCCGGCCAGTGCACCGCACCGACCTCACGACTTCCTGACAACGCCTCGCTCAACCGCAGCGACTGCTCCGGACCGGACGGAAGTCGCAGCGGTACGTCGAACGCGTCGGCCGGCGTGAACCGGCGCAGCAACGCGTAGCAGAAGGAATGGAACGTCATCGACGGCATCACCCGTGTCGTCCGCCCGAGGCGACCGGTGATGCGATCCCGCAACTCGGTCGCGGCCTTCCGGCCGAACGTCAGCACCAGTACTTCGTCCGGGCTCAACCCACGATTGCGAACCCGGTCGACAACGGCCTCGACCAACGTCGTCGTCTTCCCGGTGCCGGGCCCCGCGAGCACCAGCAGAGGCCCGCCCGGATGATCCACCACGGCTTGCTGGTCGGGATCGAGAACAGGGGCCTCCGCGCTCCGGCGCTCCTCCCGGACCAACCGGTACCGGGACCTCTGTCTGTTGACCACCGCCCTATCTCAACAGACCCCACCGACGTTTTCCGAATGGGGCACTCCGTAACTTTTCCACTCCGCTCCGCATCGAGTTCGTCGACAGCTTCACACACAACGAGGAGCACCGAATGAGGACGATGCGGCGTACCGCCGCCCTCCTGGGGGCGGCTGTTCTACTGGCTGGTCTCGGTACCGCCACTGCCACCGCGGCCGATCCGAAGGTCCAGTCGATCTGCTCGCTGGATCTCGGCTCGATCACCGCGCAAGGCAACTACGTCGACCAGGTTCTGTCCGCCGCGAGCCCGCCGGTCGCGAGCGAACGCCGGGTCGGCCCGCAGGTCGCTGACCCGGGCGAGACCAGGGCCAGTGCGACCTGGGAGTTCTCTTACGACAGCCACGACGGCATCGTCGACCGCGGCTACGCGATCTACGGCACCTGGCTCTACAGCACACTGATCGCCCGCCCGCCGGACGGGCCGTGGTGGGGTCGCGGGAACATCCAGGACGGTATGGGCGACTTCACCCAGCTGGCCCGGTCCGGTTATCCGAAGGGCGCCAGCCCGAGCCGGGAGTACCTGTACGGGCTGCGCAACGACGGTGTGCTGTTCCGGTGGAAGAAGGACAGCACCGGCTTCCACGCGCTCGGTTCGTACGCCGGGTTCGCCGCAGTCAAGACGATGACGCTGATCAGCCAGACCGCGACGTACGACACGCTCCTCGCCACGACGCGGGGCGGCGCGCTGTACACGATTCACATCCCGGTCACGTCGCCGCTGACGCCGGTGGTGAAAGTTGTCCGGACATCGACCTGGCAGGGCTTCGAGGCGATCGTCGCGGAGAAGTGCGGCACGCAGAGCACGCTGCTCGCCGCGATCGACCGGGACAGCGGGTCGGCGTACCTGTACGCCGTCGGCCACGCCAGCGGAACCGCAACGGTCATCCAGAACCTGGGCAAGTTGCCCGGCACGTTCAACGACCCGATCTACTTCCTGCGCACCTCGCAGGCAGGCACCTCGCTCAACGGCGAGTAGTAGAAGCTCATCGGCGGCGCGGGGACCCGGGGCGGGGTCGCCGCGTCGCCGATGTCAGTGCTGAGGGGCCCAGCGGAACTCGCGTAGGTTGACGCGGCCGTTGCTCACCCGGACGCCGTCCGAGCGCAACCGGTGCAGTTGCTCGTCGCCGACCTCGTCGGCCGGTACGCCGGACGCGCGGATCACCCGCCACCACGGCACACTCGCGCCGTACTCGCGCATGATCGCCCCGACCTGCCGCGGTCCGCCCTGCCCGACGTACTCCGCGATGTCGCCGTACGTCGCGACGCTGCCCTCCGGGATCGACTCCACGGCCTGCAGCACGGCCTCGACGTACTCCTCCCTGTCCACGGTGCTCAATCTAGGCGCAATCGGGCCAGATCTAGGCGAGTGGGGCGAGCGCCTTCGCGAGCGGCTCCAGGACGGACGGCGGCGCGTCGAGCGGGAGGTTCATGATCACCAGGTCGACGCCTGCTTCGCCGTACGCCGCGGCCTCGGCGACCGCCTTGTCGAGCGGGCTGTCGGGATCGATGCGGACGTTCACCGAGCAGGTGATCTCGTTGACGTCGCGACCGACCTCTTCGCAGCGCTGGACGAGGACGTCCTTGAGCGCCTTCCACTCCTGCGGGTCCGGGACGATGACGTTCCACTGCTGCGCCCACCTGGCGACCGCGCGGAGCGTCCGCTTCGGCCCCTTGCCGCCGATGGTGATCGGCGGGTGCGGCGTCTGCACCGGCTTCGGGTTGCAGTACGCCTCGGTGAGCTTGATGTACTTGCCGTCGAAGTTCGCGACCTTCTCGGTGAGCAGCGCGATCATCGCCTGCGTGCCCTCGTCGAACCGGTCGAAGCGCTCCTTCAGCCCGTACAGCTCGATGCCGTACGCCGCGGTCTCCATCTCGTTCCAGCCGGCGCCGATGCCGAGCTCGAGGCGGCCGTTGCTGATGATGTCCGTGGTCGCCGCCATGTTCGCGAGCACGGCGGGATGCCGGTAGATCATCCCGGTCACCTGGCAGCCGAGCCGGATCCGGGACGTCGCCTGCGCGAGCGCGGCCAGCGTCGTCCAGGCCTCCAGGTTCGGGCCCTGCATGTCACCGCTGAGCGGGTAGAAGTGATCCCAGTGCCACGCGGACTCGAAGATCTCGAACTGGTCCGCCGCGACCCACACGTCCCGCATCTGCTGCCAGGTGGTGTGTTCCGGCCTGGTCTTGATCGCGAACCGCATCCGCGCCTCCCTCAAGGCAACACAACTAGGGCAACCGAACTAGGGCAACCGTTTCCCGAAGGGAGACATTACTCCGCGGACGGTCAGTCGAGGCCGAGGCGGGCGCGGACTTCGGGGCGGCGCAGCGGTGGCACCGTCTGGGGTGGGTTGCGGCGGGCCGGCATCTCCTCGAGGAGTTGCTCGGTGATGCGGGCGACCTCGGTGGCCGCGCGCTCGATCGGGGCGCGGGTGGTCGCGCTCAGCGAGCCGACTCCCGTCACCTTGCGGACGTACTGCAACGCGGCCGCGTAGATCTCCTCGGAGGTCGCGGACGGCTCGAGTCCCCGGAGCACTGTGATGTTTCTGCACATGCCACAAAACAGTACGCGGGACCGGGGACAACCTACGAGGTATTGACATCCCTAATGCCGTTAGGTTTTCCTCATGACATGAGCACTACTGCGCCGGACCGCCGTACCCGCCGTCGTCAGCAGACGATCGGGGAGATCCTCGACGTCGCCGTCGAGCTGATGGAGGCCGAGGGCGTCGCGGCCTTGAGCCTGTCCGCGGTGGCCCGTCGGCTCGGTATGCAGCCGCCGTCGCTGTACCAGTACTTCCCGTCGAAGATGGCGATCTACGACGCCCTGTTCCAGCGGGGCGCCGAGCAGTTCCTGGCCGCACAGCGCCACGCGATCGCGGCCGCGCCGACGGACGACGTCGTCGAGTTGCACCTGATCGGCACCACGGCGTTCGCCCGCTGGGCGATGCAGAACCCGATCTATTCACAGCTGCTGTTCTGGCGGACGATCCCCGGGTTCGAGCCCAGCGCGGAGGCGTTCGCACCGGCTCAGGAGGCACTCGCCGACCTGCGCCGGCACCTGCAGGCGGGCGTGGACGCGGGCCGGTTGCGTCCGGACGCGGCGACCGAGGAGGGGCTCGCGGTGTTCACGTCGGTGACGTCCGGCGTGCTGTCGCAGCAGATGGCGAACGAGCCGGACGTGCCGTTCGAAGAAGGACGGTTCAGCCGGCTGCTGCCCGTCGTACTCGAGATGTTCTATCAGCACTACGCACCAACCAGGGGGTAGAGATGACCGCAGTACTCGCGGAGCAGATCGGGCGGGCCGACCGTCCGCGGTGCCGGATCCACCGGGACTCCGAGCTCCAGGCGTGGCACGAACTGCTCGCGTCGATCGAGGGGGACGAGTGGCAGCGCCGTACCGTCTGCGACGCATGGGACGTCGCGGACATCGCCGGCCACCTGATCGGCCAGGCGGAGGACGTGATCAAGCCGACCTCGTTCCCGCGGCGGTGGCTCAAGAACAAGCGGGTCTACCCCGGCGTGCCCCGGTTCGACGCGCACATGATGGTGCAGGCCGACGAACACCGCGGTACGCCGCCGGCCGAGCTCCGGGATCTGTTCGACCAGGTGTGGGCGAGGGCGACCAAGAAGATCTCGCGCACTCCGGAGTTGTTCCGGCGGGTATCGATGCAGGTGGACCCGGCGCCCCGGATGTCGTTCGGCTATGTACAGGACATCCTGCTGGCGCGGGACCTGTGGATGCACCGCGACGACGTGTGCCAGGCGCTCGGACGGCCGTTCGCCCCGGGGCCGTACGCCGAGGAGCTGATCGCCCAGGTCGTCTACGACCTGGAAGCGTCCGGGCCGTTCTGGGGTGACCGGCCGGCCGTCGTGCTAGAACTCACCGGGCCTGGAGGTGGGACCTATCTGCTGGGGAGGGGTGAGCCGGTCGGTCACGCCGCGGTGGACGCGGTCGCCTACATGCGAACGCTGTCCGGGCGTGACGACGCCCCAGTGGTTACAGGTGATCCCGTAGCCACTGAGGCGATCGCGTCCTGCCGGATGGACTTCTAGTACGACGGCTGGCTCGGGTCGATCTGGTCGACCCAGGCGACCACGCCTCCGCCGACGTGCACCGCGTCGGAGAAGCCCGCGCCCTTGGCGATTGCGAGCACCTCGGCGGAGCGGACGCCGGACTTGCAGTGGAACACCAGCTGCTTGTCCTGCGGCAGCTTCTCCAGCGCCACACCGGTCTGGAAGTCGGCCTTCGGGATCAGCACCGAGCCCGGGATCTTGTTGATCTCGTACTCGTTCGGCTCCCGGACGTCGATCAGCACGAAGTCCTTCTCGCCGTTGTCCTTCAGCTTGATCCACTCGCTGAGCTGCTTCACCGAGATGGTCGAGCCGACGGCCGCGTCGGCCGCCTCCTCGGTCAGGGCCCCGCAGAAGCTCTCGTAGTCGATCAGCTCGGTGACGGTCGGGTTCTCGCCGCAGATCGCGCAGTTCGGGTCCTTGCGGACCTTCAGCGCGCGCCAGTTCAGGTCGAGCGCCTCGTAGATGTTCAGCCGGCCGAGCGACGGGTCGCCGATCCCGGTGAGCAGCTTGATCGCCTCGGTGACCTGTGCGGCGCCGACCGATGCGCAGAGCACGCCGAGCACACCGCCCTCGGCGCAGGACGGGACCATGCCGGGCGGCGGGGGCTCCGGGTACAGGCAGCGGTAGCACGGCCCGTGCTCGGCCCAGAACACGCTGACCTGGCCGTCGAAGCGGAAGATCGAGCCCCAGACGTACGGCTTGCCGAGCAGCACCGCGGCGTCGTTCACCAGGTAGCGGGTGGCGAAGTTGTCGGTGCCGTCGACGATCAGGTCGTACTGCTCGAAGATCTCGAACACGTTGTCGTTGTCCAGGCGCACCTCGTGCAGGACGACGTTGGTGTTCGGGTTGGTCTCGAGAATGGAGTCCTTGGCCGACTGGGCCTTGGACTTCCCCACGTCGGACTGGCCGTGGATGATCTGGCGCTGCAGGTTGGACTCGTCGACGGTGTCGAACTCGACGATGCCGAGCGTGCCGACCCCGGCGGCGGCCAGGTAGAGCAGCGCGGGGCTGCCGAGACCGCCGGCGCCGATCACCAGCACCTTGGCGTTCTTCAGCCGCTTCTGCCCGGCCATCCCGACCTCGGGGATGATCAGGTGCCGCGAATAGCGCCGCACCTCGTCAATCGTCAGCTCGTCGGCCGGTTCGACCAGCGGTGGCAGTGACACGTGTCGGCTCCTCAGGAAGACGTCGGACGGGATCTCCGGTTTTCAACCATCTGTCCCTCCTCCATGTTCCCGCACTATCCCAACCGCCCCCGCCACAGTCCACATCGCGGTCCCCGCGTCTCAGTCGTTGTCGGTAATCGTGGCGGTCAGGGTCGCCGGGAGCTTCAGTTCGGCTCCGTCGATCTGGTTGATCACCGCGGTGAAGGTCTCGGACGGTTCCTTGAGTTTGTCGTCGAGGATCTTGACCTGGAGGTCACCGGTGGTCTTACCGGGTTCGACGTACCCGTCGATGGTCCGGTCGGCCGCGCCGGTGCCGTCGTCGTTGACGCTGCGGTAGTCCTTGCGGATCACCGCCGTACCGTCCTTCAGGACGCCGGAGAAGCTGATGTACTTGTCGCTCGGCGCGGACAGCTTGACCGGGAAGCTCACCACGCCCGCATTCTCGGTCGCCTTCAGGTTGCCGAGCGTCAACGTCGGAGTCGGGTCGTCGTCGAGGACGAGGCCGTGGCCGAACGACTCGTCCAGCAGCCCGTCATGCGGTGCTGAGAGCACTAGGCTGAACGGCAGGTCGTAGCTGTCCCGAGTGTTCGCTTTGATCGGCACGGTCACCTTCTGCCGTACCTGACCCGGTTTGAACACCAGATGCCGCGCAACGTCCCCCACGGACTCGCCGAGGTCCCCGTTCGTCTCGACGTACACGCTGACCGGCCGGATGCTCGGACGCGACATGCGCACCCAGAAGTCCACTGTGTGCGTGCCTGTGTCCCCCTCCTTCACAGTGACGCTGGACGCGGACAGCTTCGGCAGCAAGACCGCAGGTCCCGAGAGCCCGAGTCCGGGCGACGAGAAGCCCAGATCACTCACGTATGCCGACCCACTGGCAACCCTGTCCGTCCGCAGCTCCACGGCACGCACGTCGCGCAGGTTCACGCCCCTGAGCGACGACACCGGGATGCGTACGGTCCGCAGCAGGTTCTTGGGCAGCCCGACCTCGCTGCTGCCCGGCATCCGCACCAGTGCATCGCTGACCGCAGACACCGGCACTACAGCCGCCTGGCCATGTCCATCGACCACGCGAACGCTCAGGTCAGTCTTGGGCATGCCGGCCGGGTCCGGTGCGGCACGGAACGTCAGCGCCGCAAACCGACGTACGTCGCGCTGCCCTGCAGGTACGTCGACGCGCACGATCCCGTTCGTACCTGTCCACCTCAGCTTGGTGACCGCTGTGGTCGGTGTCCTTGCGGCGAACCACGCCGTATCCCAGTGCGGCGCGTTGCCCCAGTCCTCGGTCTCCATGCACGTCGGCACACCCGCGCGCCTGGTCGGACCGCTCACACCCGCGCACACGGTCGCAGACACCTTGCCGCTGACGGCGCCCCTAGGCAGCGCCTTGTCGAAGTGGTTCAGGTCCCGCCGCGACTCCAGTGGTGCCTGCGACACCACTCGTACGACGGCGTTCCCAGCGGACACCGCCCGCGAGTCCGACCCGTCGAACTGCGCCAGGAACTGCGTCTCGTGACCCAGTTGCAGCCGGAAGAACCCAGCGACGTATGCCGTACCTACGGCCTGCTGCTGCTTCGCCGTCAACCGGCCCGCGTACTTCGCTCCGCACGGCGACGCCTTCTCGTCACCGAACCAGTCGTCGTTCGACGGAGCCACCGACTGACCAGGGGTCCATTCGGTGTTGAAGAAGTTGTGGTTGGCGCCCAGCACTGTGACGGTGGAGCGCGGCGCGGTGTCACCGCCAACGGAGTACCTGGTGTCGTCGTAGAACTTCTGGCCCTGCAGATCGGACACGTCACCGTCGCAGTACGGGAGTACGACGCTCATCGCCACACCAGGCACCGTGGCTCGCGCAAAGTCGGTGGGAGCCAGCGGAAGCACTGCGCGGATCCCGTACTGACCGCCGCGGTCAGTGTTGAGCACTGCAGCCCGGGCAACTCCCTCGCCGCCACGTGAGTGCCCCATCAGCCCCACGTTCTGCAGGTTGAACTTGCCGACGAAGCGGGTACCGAACGGTGCCCCGCCGATCGTCGACCATTTCCGCCACAGTGCGAGGTGGTCCAGGATCAGTTCGGCCCGCGCCTGTGCGCCGGCGTCGTACGCGTCGCTGTCCCAGCCGTTGATCGCGTTCGCGCTGATCGAGACGACCTGGTACCCGTTGCTGGCCAGTGCGGTCGCCGGACCGTCGTACCCGCGGTAGCTGGGGATGGGCTTCATGCCCGGCGGACACGGCCAAGGCTTCTCCTTGTCGGACGGGTGACTGGGCTCGCCGTAGCAGACCTCGTGGCGCCCGTGCAGGAAGACCACGAGCGGCCGCGGACCTACCGCACCACGTGGCGAATACACCTTCCCGCGAAGCTCGGAGCGGTGCGCGAGACCTGGCAGGTACACGGCCTCGTCGCCAAGGTTGTACTCCGCGGTGTCGACCTTGTACCTGCCCACCGCACCGGGATCCGACGGCAGCAGCGGTCCACGCCGCGCCTTCAGCCAGTCGGCATCGGTCGGTCCGGCGGAGCCGACGCTCCGGCTCTTGCCGGCCTCTTTACCGAGATCCCCGGACCACAGCAGGCGGACGTCGCGCGCTTTCAGCACAGCCGGATCGGTGCTGACGAGCGTCAGCGTCTTCCGGTCCGGCGACTGCTTCGCAACACCGAGCGGCGTACCGTCGACCTCCAGCAGCGGCAGCGATGCACGCATCGGTGCGGGTGCGTCGAGGTGCAGGGTCAGTTGATATCCGCCGGCAACAGGCCGCACTTCCCATTGGCTGCTCTGAGCAACAACCGGCGGTGCGGCGGTCGCAGTCAGCGGCCCCACACCAAGGAGTACGGCGATTCCCAACGACAGATTTCGGGCGGTTCTGCCAATCACGCGCCCAAGTTGACCTGACGCTCCGCTCAGTCGTGTCTCAGCCGGGCGTCGGATTCGACTCGATCAAGCGATCAGGTGACGGAACGCCCGCGCCACCTGATCCGGGTGCTCCATCTGCGCGACATGTCCCGACTGCGGCAGGTAGAGGAGGTGGGCGTTCGGAAAGGTGCGCTGAGCCTTGGTACGGATTCGTGCGTCGACCAGCCGGTCCTTCCCGCCGTAGATCAGCAGCACCGGGCACTCGACTCTTGCGGCGTCCGCCCAGAGTGATCTGCGCGGTCTGGCCAGCGACGAGCGCAGGATGCTCCGGGCGGCCTCCACAGTGGCCTGCCGGCTCCACGGGTCGGTGTCGCGCCGGTGCAGCTCCTCCTCGTACGCCGCGCGCACCTCGGGCGCCAACGACCGCGGATCCCCGAACACCATCGCCAGCGACGCCTGGAACCGCTGGTCGAACGGCAACCGCTGCGTCCGCTCCAGTACGGCGGGACCGATCCGGGGCGTCGCCAGCGCGGCGAACCACAGCGCACTCGCCGACACCCGTGGATGCGGCAGTGCGGGCGACACCAGCGTCAGCGACGCCACCAGGTCGGGACGCTGCGCTGCGAGCGCCACGGACGAGGCACCACCCATCGAGTTCCCGAACACGTGCACCGGCTGGTCGTACTCGCGTTCCAGCAGCTGGATCAGTACGTCGGCCTGCTCCGAGATCCCGGTCACACCAGTAAGCGGCGTACGACCGAAACCCGGCAGGTCGGGAGCAATGCCCCGGATCGTGTCGTTGAGCAGCAGGCCGAGCGCGGTCCAGTTCAGCGACGACCCGCCCAGACCGTGGACGAACAGGGCGGGAGGCAGGTCCGGGGCCGCATCCGGCACGTCTCTGACCAGCAGGTCCACCCCTGCGACCGGCACCCGCCGCTCCGGCCACTTCCGCAGTTCCACGGGTACGGCGTCCCCGGTTACTGGCCCGTAACTATCCACGCACCCATGTTAGGACGCCGGCGAGGTGGAGACTGGGACGCATGGCAGGAGCGCAGCAGCAGCTGACGACCGAGGTGGATGGGCAGACGATGAAGCTCACCAACCTCAGCAAGGTCCTGTATCCACAGACCGGGTTCACCAAGGCCGAGGTCATCGACTACTACCACCAGGTGGCCGCGTTGCTGCTGCCACACCTGTCCGACCGGCCCCTGACTCGCAAACGGTGGCCGGACGGCACCGCAGCGGCGTTCTTCTTCGAGAAGAACGCTCCACGCGGTACGCCGGCCTGGGTACGGACCGAGACACTGCCTACCCCCGGTAGCTCGACGGGCCGCGACGAAATGAGTTTCGTGGTCTGTGACGACGTACAGACCGTGGTGTGGCTGGCCAACCTGGCTGCGCTCGAGCTGCACGTCCCGCAGTGGCGGATCGGGCTGTCCGACCAGGGCCGGGACCCCCAGGCGGACCTGATCGTGTTCGACCTGGACCCGGGCCCGGGAGCGAGCATCGTCGAGTGCTGCGACGTTGCGCTCGCACTGCGGCAACTCTTGGGCCACTACGGCATGGAGGGCTGGCCCAAGACGTCCGGGAACAAGGGGATGCACCTGTACGTGCCGATCGAGCCTGCGTCGTCCAGGCAGACCAGCGCGTTCGCCAAGCAGTTGGCCGAGCAACTGGCGGAGGCGTTGCCGGAGAGCGTGACCGCCAACATGACCAAGGCGCTGCGGCCCGGCAAGGTGTTCATCGACTGGAGCCAGAACGCCAGCGCGAAGACCACGCTGGCGCCGTACTCGCTCCGCGGCTCCGACGAACCCCGGGTGTCCACACCGATCGACTGGGACGAGGTGGCGTCCGCCACCTCACCGGAGGACCTCAGGTTCCTGCCGCACGACGTCCTCGCCCGGATCGAGGAGTACGGCGACGTACTGGAAGGGCTGTACGACGACCCGCAGCCGCTACCTACCAAGGAGGCGACATGACTGAGACCGACTTCGAAGGCCCCGACTACGACCCGGCCTTCGACGCCGAGCACGACACGGACGACGACACCGAGCAGGAGGAGTCGGAGCCGGACGTACCCGTCGAGGCGGACCCGGCGGACGTCGAGGAGCAGCGCCGCGAGGTGGGCGACTCCGACGAGGACGACTACCGCTGACACCTGCCACGATGGAACGCGGTTCGGCGGGGAAGCTACTGGCGAGGAGGACTGCTGGGTAGGATTCGGGGAACGACCTGGCGGCCGACGCAGACGGCCGCCGGAGCGCACCCTCGAAGGAGCCGACCGTGTCGACGACACCGGAGACCGCACCCAAGCGTGGCAGCCGCCTGCCCCGGCTGGCCCGTCGCGCGCAACTGCTCGAGGCTGCCCAGGAAGTTTTCGTCGCGAACGGGTACCACGCCGCCGCGATGGACGACATCGCGGACCGGGCCGGCGTGTCCAAGCCCGTCCTGTACCAGCACTTCCCCGGGAAGCTGGAGCTGTACCTGGCGCTGCTGGACAGCTCCTGCGACGCGATCGTCGCCTCCGTGCAGGACGCGCTGAAGTCGACCGAGGACAACAAGCTCCGGGTCGCGGCGACGATGCACGCGTTCTACGACTACGTGGCGAACGCTCAAGGTGCCTTCCGTCTGGTGTTCGAGTCGGACCTGACGAACGAGCCGGCCGTCCGGGAGCGCGTCGACCGCGTCACCCACGCCTGCGCCGAGGCCGTGTCCGAGGTGATCAGCGCCGATGCCGGCCTCAGCCGCGAGCAGTCGATGGTGCTGGCCGTCAGCCTGGTCGGCATGGCCCAGGTCAGCGCCCGCTACTGGCTCGGCGCCGGCGATCCCTCGTTCCCGCAGCAGCAGGCCGCCGACCTGGTCGCCTCGCTGGCCTGGCGCGGCATCAGGGGTTTCCCGCGTACCGACACCTGACGTCGAGGTTCTGCTCTCGGCGGACGGGTGAGAGCTCGGTAGTGGTAGCGGATAGGCTCGAAGCGTCACCGGCGAGAGTCGCCGGTCGGAGCGTGCCCGGAGGGTTTCGTGGAGGTCAAGATCGGCGTGCAACACGCCAATCGTGAATTGGTTCTGGAGAGCGAGCAGACTCCGGATGAGGTCCAGGAACTGGTGGCGGCGGCGCTCACCGGCAAGTCCGGTCTGCTCGAGCTGGCCGACGAGAAGGGCCGCCGGGTGCTGATCCCGGCCGACCGGCTGGCGTACGTCGAGATCGGCGAGGTGTCCACCCGCAAGGTCGGATTCGGCGCGATCTAGGCGACACGCCTTCATCCCGTTCCGGACACAGTCGCGCGTGTCCTGGTTGCGGAGTGCCACCGAAGGGGCACGATGGCGGTGAGACCTGCGTCCGTAGTGGTCCGGTTTGTCACGGGGCACCGGATCGGCGCAGGTTCACCATCCCTCACAAGGAGGACACCGTGTTCTGGGTCTGGATGATCATCGTCAGCCTCATCGCGGGCATCATCTTCGGGCCGCTGGCCCGCCTGGTGCTCCCCGGCAAGCAGAACATCAGCCTCGGCTGGACCATCCTGGGCGGCGGCATCGGCGCCTTCCTCGGTGGGCTGATTGCCTACTTCCTCGGCGTCAAGGACACCTCCGGCCCGGACTGGATCCAGTACCTGATCCAGGTCATCTGCGCCGCGATCGTCATCGCGATCATCTCCGCACGCAACAGCAAGCCCTCAGCCGCCTGAACCAGGCAGCACCAAACGGCCGCCACCCCACCCGGGGCAGGCGGCCGTTGCCTTTCCCCGACCAACCCACCTCTTTGCCCGGCAGCCCCCTTTGCCCGGCAGCCCCCTTTGCCCGGCAGCCCCCCATTGCCCGGCAGCCCCCATTTGCCTGGCTGACCCACCAATTTGCCTGGCTGACCCACGAGCTGCGGGGTTACCCACCCTGGTTCAGGGTCATCAACCCCCCATTTGGTGGGTCAGCCAGCCAAATTGGGCTTCAGGCCTGGAGGCCGAGGGCGGTCATCCGGGCGGTGTGGGCCTCGGTCAGGCGGGTGAGCATGCGGCCGATGGCGGCCAGGTCCAGGCCGGGGCGGTCGACGCTGCCGGCCAGCAGAGCGGCCAGGGAGTCCCGGTCCGCGGCGATCCGCTGCGCCTGGCTGAGGGCCTCGCCCACCAGCCGGCGGCCCCACAGCGCGAGCCGGCCACCGAGCTTCGGGTCCTCGTCGATCGCCGCTCGGACCCGGTCCACCACGAACTCGGCCTGACCGGAGTCGGCGAACACCTCCAGCACCAGGCCCCGCGTCTCCGCGTCCACGAACGACGCGATCTCCCGGTAGAAATCGTTGGCCAGCCCGTCCCCGACGTACGCCTTGACCAGGCCCTCGAGCCAGTCGGACGGCGCTGTGTGGTCGTGGAACGCATCCAGCGGCGTGACGAACGGCCGCATCGCGTCCATCGGGTCCACACCCAGCTGCACGAGCCGGTCCCGGAGCCGCTGGAAGTGGCCGAACTCGGTGGTCGCCAGCGCCGCCAGCTCCGCCTTGTCGTCCAGGGTCGGCGCCAGTTTGGCGTCCTCCGCCATCCGTTCGAACGCGGTCAGCTCGCCGTACGCGAGCACTCCCAGCAGATCCACCGCCGCGGCCCGGTAGGCGGGATCATCAAAGGCCGTCTGCTCCATGCCCGGCACCCTATCGGGCCGCGCGGGACAGCGAGTGGAAATGCAACAAAGAGAAAGGCGGTGGAAAGGGGCTGCCCGGCACCCTGGCGAGCCGCGCCGGACAGTGGCGCATGCCACACGAAGCGGCGTTGACAGCTGCTGCGGTTACACTGGTGAGTGATTCGCCGGTGACGCGCCCAGATGGGCAAGCTGGTGCGAGGTGCTTGCACAGTGTCCCCGCGCCTCACGATCGGGGCTTTCATGCCCCAGGCGCCCGGCCACTGAGCATCTGTCCGCACAAGCATGTGAGAGGCGATCAGCCTGACCACCTTCCGAGAGCTCGGGGTGCTCCCCGAGATCTGTGACGCGCTCGACCGCGTCAACATCACCGAACCCTTCCCGATCCAGGAGATGACTCTCCCGGTGGCCCTGATGGGCACCGACCTGATCGGGCAGGCCCGTACCGGCACCGGCAAGACGCTCGGTTTCGGCATCCCGCTGCTGCAGCGCACGATCTCCCCCGGCGAGGCCGACTACGAGGAGCTCGCCGCCCCCGGCAAGCCACAGGCGCTGGTCGTCACCCCGACCCGCGAGCTGACCATCCAGGTCGCCAAGGACCTGCAGACCGCCTCCACCGTCCGCACCGTCCGCGTGCTGACCATCTACGGCGGCGTCGCGTACGAACCGCAGCTGGACGCGTTGAAGAGCGGCGTCGACGTCGTCGTCGGTACGCCGGGACGCCTGCTGGACCTGGCGAACCGGGGCGTTCTCGACCTCGGCCACATCAAGGTCCTGGTCCTCGACGAGGCCGACGAGATGCTCGACCTCGGCTTCCTGCCCGACGTCGAGCGGATCCTGCGCAAGACGCCCGAGCTGCGCCAGACCATGTTGTTCTCGGCAACCATGCCGTCGGCGGTGATCGGGCTCGCCCGCACCCACATGCGGCACCCGCTGAACATCCGGGCGGAGTCGCACGAGGACACCCAGATGGTGCCGACCACGGCGCAGTTCGTCTACCGGGCGCACGACCTGGACAAGCCCGAGGTGGTGGCGCGGATCCTGCAGGCCGAGGACCGCGGCCGGGTGATGATCTTCTGCAAGACCAAGCGGGAGGCGTCCCGCCTGACCGACGACCTGCAGGACCGTGGATTCAAGGCGGCAGCGATCCACGGCGACCTGAACCAGCAGGCCCGCGAGCGCGCGCTCACCCGGTTCCGCGGCGACAAGATCGACGTACTGATCTGCACCGACGTGGCGGCCCGGGGCATCGACGTCGAGGGTGTCACGCACGTCATCAACAACACCTGCCCCGAGGACGAGAAGGCCTACATCCACCGGATCGGGCGGACCGGGCGCGCAGGAGCGAGTGGGATCGCGGTCACTTTCGTCGACTGGGCGGACGTCACCCGGTGGAAGACCATCAACAAGGCGCTCGACCTGCCGTACGACGAGCCACAGGAGATCTACTCCACCTCGCCGGAGCTGTTCCACGACCTCGGCATCCCGTCGGACGCGAAGGGCCGGATCCGTTCGGCGCGCGAGTCGAAGGAAGGCCACGAGCACCGTGAGTCGCGTGAGTCGCGGGAGCCTCGTGAGTCGCGGGAGTCGCGCGGCTCGAAGGACTCGCGGGGCCGTCGCGATGACGGACGGTCCGAGGGCGAGCGGTCGGCCGCCAAGAAGCGCAACCGGACCCGGAAGCGTACGCGGGCCGGTCAACCGGTCGAGGAGCTCGCCGACGTCACCACGAAGACCGAAGTACCGGTAGCGACCGAAGCTCCGGAGGAGGCGCCGGCGCCGAAGACCCGCAAGCGCACCCGCACCCGGAAGACCGCGGAGGCTGCGGAAACGGCGGCCGTGGAGACTGCAGCCGTCGAGACTGCAGCCGTCGAGGCTCCGGCCGAGGCAGCTGGCGAGGCTCCGGAGAAGAAGCCGGTCAAGCGCACCCGGACCCGCAAGACCGCAGAGCCGGCCGCGACCGAGTCCGTCGAGGCACCGGTCGAAGCTCCTGCCGAGGCTGCGGAGAAGAAGCCCGTCAAGCGGACGCGTACGCGCAAGACCGCCGAAGCGAAGGCACCGGCCGAGGAAGCTCAGCCGGCCCCGGCGGACGAGAAGCCGGTCAAGCGGACGCGGACGCGCAAGACCGCCGAAGCGAAGGCACCGGCCGAGGAAGCTCAGCCGGCTGCGGCCGACGAGAAGCCGGTGAAGCGGACGCGGAAAGCGGCCGAGCCGCGCACCGCGCCGACGACGCCGATCTTCAGTGCGCCGGAGTGACCGTTTCCGAATGGTGATCTGAAGCTGCAACACCCAGCCCCACGTGGGCCGTCCTAGGGCGGTAAACCACGAGAGAGGGGCTGGGTGATGAGGCGGATCAGAGCGGCAACAGCCGTGGTGGCTGTCGTGGGGGTCGTGGTACTGGCCGGTTGTGGTGCCAGCGGCAACGACAGCACGAGTGGGGACGCCGCGCCGGCGCCGGCCGCGAAGCAGGGCTCCGGCTCCGGTGAGTCGGCGGGCAACGCGAAACCGCAGGCACCGACCGAAGGCAAGTCGGAGGCGGCCGGGGGCGGCGGCAACGAACAGCCGGCGATCACGCGGGCGATCATCAAGAGCGGCTCGCTGGCCGTCGAGGGCGACGACGTCTCCGGCATGCGGCAGAAGGCGGTCGCCGCGATCGGCAGCCTGGAGGGTCAGGTGGCGTCCGAGGACACCGGCAGCGACTCCGACGGCAAGATCACGCGGTCGAACCTGGTCCTCAAGGTCCCGACCAAGTCGTTCGAGACCGCGATCCAGCGGCTCTCCGATCTCGGCAAACGCACGCAGATCCACCAGGAGTCGACCGACGTCACCGAGCAGGTGGTCGACGTGGCCAGCCGGATCGAGTCCCAGCGCGCCAGCCTGGACCGGATGCGCGCGCTGATGGCGAAGGCGAACACGATCGGCGAGATCGTCTCGGTCGAGAGCGAGCTCACCCGCCGCGAGGCCGACCTCGAATCCCTGCTGGCCAAGCAGAAGAACCTGGCCCTGCAGACCGATCTCGCGACGCTCACACTGACGCTGACCGAGAAGGGCAAGCCGCCGGCGATCACCGAGCCGAAGGAAGACAAGGGCTTCGTGCCGGGCCTGAAGAGCGGCTGGAATGCCTTCACCGCAGCGTTCACTTCGATCGCGACCGCCGTCGGCGCGCTAGTGCCGTTCCTGGTGCTGCTGGCGATCATCCTCGTACCGCTGTGGCTCTTCCGGAGCAAGCTGCGTCGGCGGCCGGCGGCTCTGCCGCCACCGGCGGCCAACAGCGGTCAGTGAAGCAGCGGTCAGTGAAGCAGTGCGCCGGCCAACGCCCGGTAGGCCTTCGCACCGGGCGAGGCCGGCGCCGTGCTGAGTACCGTCTCTCCGATCGCTGGCGCCTCCGCGAATCGGATCGACTTCGGGATCGCCGGCTGCAGAACGTCCAGCGAGTACGTGTCCGCGATCGTCTCCAGGACGGTGCGGGCATGCGTCGTGCGTCCGTCGTACAGGGTCGGGAGTACGCCGAGCACTCGCAGGCTGGGGTTGGTCAGCCGCTGTACGTCGTGCACTGTGTCGAGTAGTTGCCCTACGCCACGATGCGCCAATGTCTCGCACTGCAAGGGAATCAGTACGTCGGACGCCGCCGACAGCGCGTTCACGGTGAGCAGGCCGAGCGTCGGCGGGCAGTCCACGATGATCCAGTCGTACGACGAACGCAGCGTGCGCATTGCGGTCCGCAGTACCTGCTCCGGACTGCTCTCCCGGGCCAGCTGTACGTCGGCGGTCGCCAGCGCGATCGTCGCGGGCAGCAGGTCCGGGGCGTCGCCCAGCTCGATCAGCACGTCGCGGGCGCGCACACCGCCGAGGAGGACGTGGTGGATCGACTTGTCCAGGTCCTCGGGGTCGATGCCGACCGAGAACGTCAGGCAGGCCTGCGGATCCAGGTCGACCAGCAGCACCCGTTGGCCGAGCTCGACCAGGGCTGCGCCGAGGGTGGCGACGGTGGTCGTCTTGGCGACGCCGCCCTTCTGATTGGCGACCGCGAGAGTGCGAGGCACCCGGCCCATTGTGCCGTACTGCGGAACACCGACCACACCGCGTACCGAACGACGGGTAGAGGTCCGCCGCGCCAACGTCTTACTCGCCTGACACACCCGGGCGGTATCTGCCCGCGGGGCGACCACTACCCGTTCGTCGGTACGCTCTACTTGTGAGTACGCCACGTACGTTGACGCTGCCCGACGGGGTGCGCCCCGAGACACTCGAGACCGACCGTGGTGCGTTCGCCACGCTGACCGCCGTACCGGAGCTCGGTACGCCGCTCGGCACGGTCCTGCTCGTGCCTGGGTGGACGGGGAGCAAGGAGGACTTCACTCCTCTGGTCGACCACCTGTGCCGGTACGGGTGGCGCGCGGTGGCTGTCGACCAACGTGGTCAGTACGAGACCACAGGTCCGTCCGACAGGTCGGCGTACTCGCTGGCGGAGCTGGGCGCGGACGTGGTGGCGATGAGCAAGGCGCTGGGCGGGTACAGCCAGCTGGTCGGGCACTCGTTCGGCGGGCTCGTAGCGCGTGAGGCGGTGCTGACGGACCCGTCGGTGTTCTCCACGATCAGCCTGCTCTGCTCGGGACCTGCCGCGTTCACCGACGAGGCAACGCTGCAGAGCCTGCAGATGCTCGCGTTCGGGCTGGAGAACCTGCCGATCGAGCAGGTGTACGACATGAAGCTCGACCACGACAGCAAGGGCCGTGCGTACGTCGCTCCACCTGAGGACGTCGCAGCGTTCCTGCGGAAGCGGTTCACCGGCAACGTGCCGACCAGCCTGGCCGAGATCACTCGCCGGCTGACGGACGCGGAGGACAAGACCGACCAGCTCGCGAAGTCCGGCGTACGCACACAGGTGCTGTACGGCGAGACCGACGACGGCTGGCCGATCCCGGTACAGCAGGCGATGGCCGCAGCGCTGGGGGTGGAGGCGGAGGTCATTCCCGACGCCGGCCACTCACCAGCCATCGACCAGCCCGCAGCAACCGCCCGCCTCCTCGTGGACTTCTTCCACAACTACCCGAGCCTGACGACTACCTGACCGGTCGGACCTGCGGCCAGAACCGAATCAGGTCGAGGCCGAGCGGGGTGAACGCAGCCTTCACCTCCGGGGTGTATGCCACGAGCGACACGGATGCGCCGCCGCCGTAGATCCCGGATCCGCCGGCGCCGTAGATGCCGAGCGTCTTGTCCTTACTCATCAGGTCACCGATCGCATTGCTGATGCGCTCGTTGTCGGACCGGCTGAGCAGGACGGGGACGACGCAGTAGTTCCCCTGGTACACCTTCTCGAAGGCCTCCCGGAACGCGGTCGCGTCACCGTGCGCGATACCGATCAGGATCACCACGGGCGCGCCGCGGCTGGTGCCGTTCGGGTACCGGAAGATCGGGCCGTCGATCTGGGCCGCGTGCGCGGCGAGGAACTTGGTCACCGCGGTCGAGGAGATGTTGCTCGGCTTCGACGTCCAGCCGCCGGGCGGAACCGGGCACTGCAGTTCGTTCTGCGCTGGGTAGGACACCGGTTGCTCGGCCGACTGCTCTTCGACGTCGATCGCGCCGCCACGCCAGATGCCGGTGACCGCCGCGGTGCCAACGCGGACGCCCTTGACCGTTGTGATCCCGGGGACCTTGTCCAGGTCCAGGCCGTTGAGCTTGACCGCGAAATCGTCGGGGCAGCTCGGGGCCGGCTCCTTACCGGGCGGGTAGCCGATGGCTGGGACGGCCAACGGCGGGCAGAAGACGGCCGTCTTGCCCGGGACGGCGACGATCTTGCCGTTCACCTGCACTTTGTCGCCGGGCTTCACCAGGAGATTGTCGTTGCCTTGGGCAAACGACTCCGGAGTCCCGGCGTTCGGCGTACTGCCGGCGGGGGCACTGGCGACGGGACTGGCCGGGGCTTCTGCCGTCGGGGTCTTCGGGTTCGGGAGTACGGCGAGGACGCCGGCCGCGACCACCGCCACACTGGCCGCGGCGAGGGCGGGCACCCAGCGACGGTGCTTGCGGCCGCCGCTCAGCATGTACTCGAGATCAGGCTCCGGCGGCGCCTCCTGATCAGCCCGCCAGCGAGCCCCAGCGCGGGTCAACAGGTCGTCGACTTCATCGGTCTGCTTCATTCGGTCACCTCCAGGAGGGTGCGGAGCCGGTTGCGTGCGTCGGAGAGGGTGGATTTCACGGTGCCTTCGGAGCAGCCCATGACGGCCGCGGTGTCGGCGATCGACAGGTCGGCGAAGTAGTAGCAGTCGACCGCGAGCCGCTGCCGTGCCGACAGCGACATGATCGCGTGGTCGACATCCATCCGGGCGTCGAGATCCGGTCGCGACACCGCCGCGCCCGTGACCTCGTCGATCAGCGACAAGGACGCGCCGCCCGGGCGCATCCGGCGTACCGCTTTCCGGGCCTGATCCGCCGTGATCGCGAGCAGCCACGCAGACGGCGTACCGCGGCTCGCGTCGTACTGCGACCGCTTGGCCCACGCCCGCGCGAGCGCCTCCTGCACGATGTCGTCCCGATCCGCCCCAACCGCAAGCCGCCCCGCCAACCGCGCCATCGCCACCAGATGCGGCCGCACCCACGCGACGAACCCAGGCCCGTCCCCCGGCGGCCCCTGCACCCCCACCACCGGCTCACCCGTCATCGTCGGCATACCTTCTCTACCCCCGATCAGCCCACCCGGTTGGGTCCTACCCGCATTTCAACGACCCCACCACCCCAAGGTCACCACCCCCACCCATTCCGTAACCCACCCGAGTTATCCACAGATCCCAAATCCCACCCCACAACCCCTTCCGAACTCCCTACGGTCAAAGAACAACCCAACCGACCAAGGGGACCAGATGCCAGGCGCCCCAGCCCTACCACCCACCCCAAAATCCCTCCACGAAGCCCTGAACAACACCCGCCCCCTCGACTGGGGCAACGTCCCACCTTCCGCAGCCGAGATCAGCCGCCGCTACGGTCCCGAAGCAACCGACCGGAGCCTGCGCCTTCTCGAACAGGCAGCGGCTGTGGAACCCACCGTGACCGCTCAGTTCCTCGACTCACTTCCGTCAGGCACCATGCCGTACCAGCTGGACCGCCGAGTCAAGTCACCAGAGTCCCTCGCCCGCAAGCTTGCCGACTGGATGGACGCCGACCAGCACCTCCCGATCGACGACGTACTGCGCTACACGGCGCTGACCGAGAATCCTGACGAACTGGTCGCGGCAGCTCGGCAAACCGTCGACGAGCTGAACAGTCACGACTGGCACGTCAGGGCAGCGATGCACTCGTACACCGAAGGTTCGAGGTACAAGGGCATCCATGCGGGCATGACGATCTCAGGCTGTCCGCGTGTCGAGGTCCAGTTCCATTCGGTCGCGTCCGCGAAGGTCAAGGAGATGACAACGCCCTGGTGCGAGATCGACCGCAGTGCGACCGCCACGTTGGAGGAGCGTACGGAGGCCAGGCGGCGGTCCGTCGAGGCCTCGAGGACGTTGGCGCCTCCACAGGGGATCGACGGGTTGACGAAACTGGGCGGAACACGCGTTCAGGTGAACAACTACAGTGACTCCAGGCTGCGCCCTGTGGACAACGGGCGTGGGACACCACGAGGCGAGCGGCAGACGCCACGCACCACCGCGTTCGACAAGACTGATGGGATTGCGCGATGAGGCTCTACTTGGTCAAGGAAGAGGAGCGCTTGGTGTGGGTTGCTGCCCTGGCGCATGAGGTGATGTATTCGTATGTCGCGAACACCGGGAAGTTCCACAACAACAATGCCTTGCGCAACGACTTCTACATGGTTCGCAACCTCGACTATGAGCCGATCGGGCCAGCGGAGGCTCGGCGGCTGATCGATCAGGGGGTCGGCATGCTCGACGAGACTCGTTCCGCGACGTCACTCGCCAAGTGGCGCGCAGACCCGAATCCACTCGCCCTCCCCGACGTGCTCGCCATGGCCGCCGGCTCCAACGAGTAGGCGGCCGGCGTGACGCGGCTGTTTCTCGTGAGTCAGGGTGAGCGGCGGATCTGGGTGGCGGCGTTGGTGGATGAAGACGTTTGGACGTACGTCGCCAATACCGGGAAGTTCCATCGCAACGAGGGTGTGCGGGACGACTACTTCGTGAACGGCGAAGCGCAGTACACCGATATCGGGATCGCGGAGGCCAAGCGGCTGATCGCCGACGGCGTCGGGCGGGTCGACGCCGACCAGAACCCGGACCCGGTCCGCGACTGGCAACGGGACGAGGACGCGATGCACCCCGAGATCGTCTTCGCCTCGATGGCCGCCGACCTCGCCTAGCCAGCAGGACGGCGTACGTCTGATGAGGCTCTATCTGGTAACGGCAGAGGAGCGCTGGTTCACCTACGAGCCGATCGGGCCGGCAGACGTGTTGTCGATGGGCGCCGGCTCCAACGAGTAGGAGGTTCGCGATGACACGGTTGTTCTTGGTCAAGGATGGGGAGACGGAGCTGTGGGTGGCGGCGTTGGTGGATGAGGATGTGTGGACGTACGTCGGGAACACCGGGAAGTTCCACTACAACGAGGGAGCCCGGCATGACTACTACTTCCTCAACGGGTTGCAGTACGTCGACATCGGTATCGCGGAGGCAAAGCGCCTGATCCAGGCCGGCGTCGGGACGGTCGACGAGGACGAGCTACCGGACTCCGTCCACCGCTGGCGTGAGGATCCCAAGGGCATGGACCCCGACGTCGTCTTCGCCTCGATGGCCGCCGACCTCGCATAGCAGAGGCGTCGGGTTGGGGAGATTTCCTGCCCGATTCGGGTAGACAAACCTCCCCAAGTGGTCGACTCCGAGCCGTCTGGCGGACAGCCTGCCGAGCCCGCTCGGTCTGATCGGCAGTTTGATGCCGGGCAGGAGCTGTCGATGGAGAGAGGACGGGAGTTGTGGCGGATGTGCGGGATCCGGCAGCGAGCCGACCGCCGCCACGACCACCGAACGAGCAACCCCCGCAAGAACCCGTCCGGGCGGCCTAGTCCGCTGACCAAGCGGGTCGCCCCCGCCTAAACCCAGCGCCGACTCTAGTTAGGCGGAGTTGTAGAGCTGGGTTATGACGGATTCGATGGTGGGTTCGGAGACCGAGAGGTCTACGAGGGGGTAGTTGGCGGCGATCTGGGCCAGCAGAGGTGCCGCGCTGGTGCTGGTTGGGAACGTGAGGTGCTGGCGGGGACCGTCGACCTTCACGACGGTGGCTCCGGCGACCTCGATCGCTGGCAGGGAGGCGGCCAGGTCCACGACCAGCGTGCGCGGCGCGGACTGGCTGGACTTCAACCCGTCCAGGGTTCCGTCGAAGATCTGGTGGCCGTGGTCGATGACCATCACCCGGGTGCAGAGCGCCTCGATGTCGTCGAGGTCGTGGGTGGTGAGGATGATCGTCGTACGGCGTTCCGCGTTGACCTGGGCCAGGAACTCGCGGAGCCGTGCCTTGCTGATGACGTCCAGCCCGATCGTTGGCTCGTCCAAGTAAACGATCTCTGGATCGTGCAACAGCGCCGCCGCGATGTCGCCGCGCATCCGCTGCCCCAGCGACAACTGGCGAACGGGAACGTCGAGCAGATCGCGAAGGTCGAGCAGCTCCACGAAGGTCGCGAGGTTCTCCCGGTGACGTGCGAGCGGTACGTCGTACATCTTCTGCAGCACCGCGAACGAGTCCTTCAAAGGCAGGTCCCACCACAATGTGGTTCGCTGGCCGAAGACGACGCCGATGCGACGAGCGAGCTTCAGCCGATGCCGCGACGGATCGACCCCTGCCACGCGGATCGAGCCGCCGGACGGCACCAGGATCCCGGTGAGCATCTTGATCGTGGTGGACTTCCCGGCCCCGTTCGGACCGATGTATCCCATCACCTCCCCCGGTTCGACGCTGAACGTCATACCGTCCACCGCCCGCACTTCCCGCCGGGTACGGCGTAACCCGGACCGCGACGTGACGGTGAAGGCACGCGAAACGTCCGCCAACTCGATAACAGGCACGACCTCAACTCCCTGTACTGCGATAGCGACGAAGGCCGGCCCGCCACGCCAGCGATGCCAGCGCGACCATCACCACCGCGACCAGCGGCGACAGCAGTCCGATCCAGGACGGCAACCCCAACGGGGCCGGCTTACCCAGCAGGTACAGCACCGGGTAATAGTTGACAAAGGCAAGCGGTACGACGAACGTCACGGCCCGCACGATCTCCTTGCCGAAGACCGCCAACGGGTACTGCGTCAACGTCTGACCGCCGTACGTGAACGAATTGGCCAGCTCCGCCGAATCCACCGACACGAACTGGAACGCGGCCCCGAGCACGAAGATCGCCCCGAAGATCACCGTCCCGGCCGCGATCGACACCACCAGCATGATGCCGCGGGCAACTGTCCAGTCCACGTCGAGCCGGCTGAACGCGAACACCATCACGACCAGCGCCTGCAACGGCCGGCCGATCCGCCGCAGCGCGAACCCGTCGGCCGCGGTCTGCAGGAACGCCGGCACCGGCCGGATCAGGTACGCGTCGAACGTCCCGGTCCGGATCCGCTCCCCGACCCGCTCGATCGACCCGGTGAACAGGTCCGCGATCCCGAGCGTGATCGAGGCCGTTGCATAAAGCAACGCCATCTCCGCCAGTGAGAACCCGCCGAACGACGTGATGTGGCTGAACATCAGCACGATCGCGACGAAGTCCATCACCGTCAGCACCATCGAGCTGAACAGCATCAGCACGAACGACGCCGGGTACGCCATCGACGACCGCACCCACATCATGATCAGCATCCAGTACTGCGAAGGCGCCCGGACGATCCGCTCAACCACCCTGGATCACCACCTTCCGGGTCGCCACCGACGTGACCAGTTGCGCGCCGAGCAGCAGCACCACGATCCAGCCGAGCTGGAACAGCAGCGCCGAACCGGTCCCGCCCGGGTTCCGGCCGAGCCAGATGTCGATCGGCACCTGCATGGTCGCGGCCCACGGAGTCGCCCGGGCGATGGCTCCGATCGCGCCGGGGAACACCACCAGCGGCAGGATCATCCCGGAGAAGAACGTCGACAGCACCAGCGCCAACTGCTCCATCCCCCGCGTGTCGGTGATCCAGAACCCGGACAGGGCGACCAGGTAGCGGATCCCGAAGCTGACCAGGATCGCCAGGAACACGCCGGCCGCGACCCCGAGCCAGGCCTGCGGCGTTGAAGGGAACTTGAGGTCGAACACCAGCGCTCCGACGAGCAACGGCGCCCCGCCGCGCACCAGCAACTGGAACATCGCCCGCCCGAGATCCACCGACAGCCACCAGAGCAGCAGGTGCGTCGGCCGGTACAGGTCCACCGCGATCTCGCCGCTGCGGACCCGCTCCCCCAGCTCCCCCGTCGTCGTGGCGCCCCAGATCCCGACCGGCATCAGCAGCCCCTGCTGCAGCCAGACGAACGTGAGCGCGTCCGCGGTGTCGTACCCACCCAGGCCGGGTCGCTCGTGCCACAGCGTCAGGTAGATGCCGCAGAGGATGAACCCGAAAACGGTGTTCGTGAACGCGCCGGACGCGGTGGCGATGCGGTACGTCGAGAACCGCCGGAACGACCGTACGGCGATCGCCCAGTAGACCCCCACCCGCAACCTCCTCTCGAAACAGGTGATGTCCGAGAGCCACAGCGGCACGCAGAACCGCCCCGAATCTGGAAAGACCCGGGGGTTCGGACACCACTGTGACGGCATGGCTGAACCACGCCGATTGTCAAAGGCAGAAGAGGGACGCTACGCCGGACCACGGGAATACGTCAACACAAATAACCGGCCCGGACGTGGGACCCCTCAGACCCACGCCCGGGCCGGTGCCTGGAAGGTACAGGAACCTACAGGGTCTCGCTCTTCAGCAGATGAGCGAGGTGGGTGGCGAACGGTCCCGGGTGGCTCGCGTACCCGCCGTGCCCGCCCGGGAACATGACCACCGGCCAGCCGAGGTGGTCCGCGATGACCTCGATCGGCCGACCCGGAAGATGCATGTACGACTGCAGCCCGGCCGCCGGGACGACGCGATCGGCCACCCGCTTCAACGCGTCCAGATCCGGCTCGTACCGGGTGAACGGCAACAACTTGTGCTCGTAGAAGTTGGCCGCGTTCGCCTGCATCCGCTCCGCGAGTTCGCGGTACTCCGGCAGCAGGTCCTCCATCGGCGGCATCGCGTCGTCGTCCATGCCGGTGCCCATCATGAACACCACGTCGGCCGCGGTGAGCCCGTCCTTGCGATAGGTCTCGTACACGTCGGCGAAGAACGCCCGCGCGTCGTCCGCGTCGGAGCCCGGCAGTACCTCGGTGCACGGCGGCTCGTGCGCGACCAGCATCCGCACCCGCTCGGGGTGGCGGGTGATCAACTCGAGCCCGGTGATCGCGCCGGAGCTGCTGCCGAACACGTACGCCGGTTCGCTGCCGGCGACCGCATCGATCAGGGCCAGCGCGTCCGCAGCCGACTGCACGAGGGTCTCGTCCGTCGCGTCCCCGACGTACTCGCTGCGCGAGTTGCCGCGCGGATCGTAGGTCACCACCGTGTACTCGGCGGCGAGCTGCCCGACCATCCCACAGAATACCCCGGCGTCGGTCCCGCCGCCCGCGATCAGCAACAGCACCGGCCCCGAGCCGGCGACCTCGTAGTGCAGCGTCGCCCCCGGCACCGCCAACTTGTTCACAGTCTTCGCACCCATCAGGCGGACCCCTTTCGTTCCCCCTCAGGCTCCCCCCACCCGCTGGCACCCCACGCACACGGCGCTGGCACGGCGGCAGCTCGACAGGAAGTGTCCGCCGATCGATCCGCCCGTCAGGCGTGCGCACCCGCCCGCCGACCTGGCAGTGGGCGTATACGTACTGTCGAGCTGCCGCGGAAACTCAGCCGGCCTCTTCCAGTGGGATTGGGGATGGCTCGTCGAGGCCTGCCCAGGGGTCGCGGGTGGGGGCTTCGCGGCGGCCTTGGGGGCAGATTTTGGCGAAGTCGCACCAGCCGCACAGCGGGGACGGCTCCGGCGGGAAGGCCTCGTCGGCCTCGGCGGGGGTCAGTCCCTCGGCCCACTTCGCTTCAGCGGCGGCTGCATCGTCGGCCATCGACTCGGCGCGTTTCTGGTGCCGTCCGAGCGAGGCCTCGTCGTGGTCCGCGGCCGCGACGGTGTTGGTCGGCAGGTGGTGGAGCTCGACACGCGTGCACGGCTTGTGCAGGACGCGACGCGCGCCGAGCACGTACAGGGCCATCGCCAACGAGGATCGGGCGTCGACTGCGGTCAGCGGCCGGCGACCGGTCTTGTAGTCGACGATCGCCAGCTCGGTGCCACCGCTCCCGTCACGCGCCGGCCGCTCGTCGATCCGGTCCACCCGTCCGCGCAGCGAGGCCCGCTCGGTGGTGAAGGCGACCGTACGCTCCACTCCGCGAGGTTCGTAGTACGGATCAGAATCCCGCAGGTACCCGAGCACCATCTCGGTCGATCGGTCGCGCCAGTCCAGCGACTGCTGCTCGTCGCGGAACCCCTCGCTCCGCCAGCTCGACCGCATCTTCGCGACGACCTCGTCCGGCGTACGGCGGGACGCGGGCCAGCGCCCGAAGAAGTCGGCGAGCACCTCGTGGACGATCGCGCCGACCGTGTTGTGCGCCCACGGCGGACCCTTGGGCGGCCGCGGCGTCTCGAGGTACGTGTAGCGGTATTTCCGCTTGCAGTCCGCGAACGTCAGCAGCTTCGTCGGCGTCGCGACGAACAACCGCTTCGGCATTCCGGGAAGCACGTCACCCCGCCTTGATGAAGTCGGTGACCGCGTCAGCGACCAGTTGTACGGCGATGGCGCTCAGCAGCAGACCCGCGATCCGGGTGACGAGCAGTACGCCGTTCTCCCCGAGGATCCGCATGATGACGCCGGAGAACCGCAGCGTCAGCCACATCACCAGATGGATCGCGATGATGCCGATCGAGATCGCGACCACGTCCGGCAGCGAGCCGTTCGCCCGCTGCACGAACACCATCGTGGCCACGATCGCGCCCGGCCCGGCGAGCAACGGCGTACCGAGCGGAACGAACGCGATGTTCACGTTCTTGGTCTGCACCGGGTCCTCGGCGGTGTCTGTCAGCAGTTGCAGCGCGATCAGCAGAAGCAGCAGGCCGCCGGCGCACTGCAGCGCGGGCAGCGTGATCCCGAGGCGGTGCAGGATCTGTTGCCCGAACGCCGCGAACACCACGATCACGCCGAACGCGACCAGCACGGCCTGCCACGCCGCCTTCTTCCGCACCGCGCGGGACTGGCCCGCGGTCAGTGAGATGAACAACGGCACGGTGCCCGGCGGGTCCATGATCACGAACAGCGTGACGAAGACCGAGCTGAACAGGCCGAGATTGATGACGCTGTTCACGGCAGGTAGGCCTCGGGAACAACGGAGCCGGAGGCCGCGGCGTTGGCCTTGGCAACGTCCAGCAGACGCTCGAACTGCTCGGGCTCGGTGGAGTTCACGCCCAGGTCGTGGTCGATCTTGCCGAGGCCGTGGTGGTCGCTGGAGCCGGTGTAGATGATGCCGAGGTTCCTTGCGATCGCTCGCAACGCCTCCCGCGACGCCGGCGAGTGGTCCTGGTGGTCGACCTCGATCCCGGCCAGACCGTGGTCCGCGACGAGGCCGGCCAGGTTCTCCTCGGTCATGACCTTGTAGCTCGACCGTCCCCACGGGTGCGCGATCACCGGCACGCCCCCGGCCTCACGAACCAGCTCGATCGCAGCGCCCGGCTCGAGCGCGTAGTGCGGCACGTGGCCGGCGCGGCCGTCGGCGAGGAACCGGTCGAACGCCTCGCTGCGGTTGGCGACCGTCCCGTTCGCGACCAACGCGTCGGCAACGTGCGGCCGGCCGACCGACGGCGTACCCGTCGCCTGGGCCAGCACTTCGTCGACGGTGAGCGGTACGCCGATGCTGTTCAGCCGGGCCACGATCGTCGGAATCCGGTCGGTGCGGCCCTCGCGAACCACCTGCAGGTCCTTGGCGAGCGGGGCGTACGTCGGGTCGAGGAGATAGCCGAGCAGGTGAACGCTGATCCCGTTGAGCTTGCAGGAGATCTCCAGCCCCGGGACGAACCCGATGCCGAGCTCCTCGGCGGCCCGCCGGCCGTCCACCCAGCCGTCGGCGGTGTCGTGGTCGGTGAGCGCGATCACATCGAGCCCGGCCTGCTGCGCGTGCCTCATCAGGACGTCCACCGTGTCGGTGCCGTCCGAACGGTTCGAGTGGGTGTGCAGGTCGATGCGCACGATGCGGGCCGCGTCCCTTCGCCGGAGGTCAACTGTCACCGCTGATGCTAGCCGCGTTCATCTCTGGGGCCTGGCACTTGTGCACAGAACACCTATCCTCGGGGTGCATGGAGCGCGTCGACTGCGTAGGTGCCCTGGTGTACGACGAGCAGCACCGGTTGCTCGTCGTACGGAGAGCGAACGAGCCGGGCCGGGGACTGTGGTCGATTCCTGGCGGCCGGGTCGAGTCCGGTGAGGACGATCCGACCGCGGTCGCGCGGGAGGTCGCGGAGGAGACCGGGCTGACCGTCGAGGTCGGCGATCTCGTGGGCGAGGTCGAACGGCCGGGCCCGCGCGGACAGCTGTACGTGATCCGCGACTACGCGGCGACTGCCGTGGGCGGCATGCTCACGGTCGGTGACGACGCGTTGGACGCGCGGTTTGTGACCCGCTCCGAGTTCGCGGCACTCCCGACCACGACGCTGCTCGTTTCCACGTTGGAGCAGTGGAACGCACTGCCCGGCTAACAGGTACTCAAGGGCACACGGCCGGTCGCGTAGGCCTCGGGAGTGACCCGCATCAGGGAGCGAAAGTCGGCGATCAGGTGGGATTGGTCGGTGTAGCCGGCGCACGCCGCGGCGTCGGACCAGGAGCGGCGAGCGTGCGCGATCACAGTGCGTACACGGGTGATCCGGGCGAAGTGCTTGGGCGACACGCCGACTGCCTCGCGGAACACGCGCCGCAGGTACCGCTCGCTCACTCCGAGGCGCTGAGCGGTCTCTCCTACTGTGCGTGGTGCTGCCTCTGATGCCAGCTCGGCGGCCGCTTCGCCTACGAGCTCCAAACGATCCGGCAGGCGGCGCGGCAGTCGCCCGAGGAGGAAGTCGCCGAGAACCTCGACGGCCTGCTCGGGTTCGTCCTTATAGGTGACCAGGCGCCCGGCGAGAGCGTTCGCCGACGACCCGGTGAGGTCGCTCAGCGGGACGGTCCGGTCGACCAGTTCGTCCGCGGCCGCGCCGAGCAACGGCAGCGCACGGCCCGGGCGGATCCGGAGTCTCAGGCACACCGGCAGATCCTTCGAGGTGTGGTACGCCGCTCTGGTGCGCGGTCCTGCGATCAGTACGTCGCTCTCGCCGGCGTGTGTCATCCGCCAGACGACCGTGGTCGCGGGGTCCGGCGGGAGGACGGTGATCGGCGTCGTTGGCGCCTGCAGCGCGACGTTCTCGATCCACGGGTGCACGCCTTCGAGCGTAACCAGGTGATCCGGGAGTTCCGTAGTACCGAAACTTCCTATCCACTGGTCGTTCTGTTGGTCAGGGTGGCGGCATGATTCTGATCACGGGTGCGACCGGCACCGTCGGCAGTGAGCTCAGCCGGCAACTGATTGCCAGCGGCATCCCGGTGCGCCGGATGACGCGAAAAGCCCTTCCCGACTTCGTCCAGGGCGACTTCGAGGATCCGGTTTCGTTGCGAAAGGCAATCGACGGAGCTGACACGATTTTCCTGCTGAGCGCGCCGGGACCATGGGTGCCGGATCACGACCGGGCTCTGGTCGCGGCCGCGATCGACGCCGGGGTGCACCGGATCGTGAAGTTGTCGGCGATCGGGAGCACCGACCAGGGGATGCCGGGGAACTGGCATGCGGCCGGTGAGCGTGCAGTGCGTGAGAGTGGCCTGGCGTGGACGATCCTGCGGCCAACCGGCTTCGCGTCGAACGTGCTGCGCTGGTTGCCGGCTGTGCGCACCGGGCAGCCGATTCCCAACCAGACCGGGGATGGTCAGCACGCGTTCATCGACCCTGCAGATGTCGCGGCGGTGGCAGCCGAGGTCCTGGTCTCCGGAGCCCACGATGGGCGCGTCTACACGCTGACCGGCCCCGCGCTGTTGAGCGTTCCGGACCAGGTGGCGGTGATGTCGGACGTATTCGGGCTGGCGTTGCGAGTGGTCGACGTACCGCTGGAGGTCTATGCGGAGCAGTTGCGGGCGGCAGATCTGGACGAGACGGTGGTGTCCGTCGCCCTACGAGGCGCAGCCCTGATCCGGAGCGGCGGCGAGCGGACGCTGACGAACGACGTCGAGCAGGTCCTGGGCCGACCAGCCAGGACCTTCCGGCAATGGATCGAGACGCACCGCACTCTGTTCAGCAGCACTTGAACAACGCTGAGGTCGACAACGCTGACGCAGCGGGTAATAGAGGAGACGCAGGTGGCGTAGGTGAACGACACTGAGGCATCGCATAGTCGACGAGACTCAGGTGGTTCGGGTGGACGACGCTGATGTGGTGCGGGCGATCGAGGAGAACGCGGCCGAGTTGCTGATGGCGATGGGCGCGGCGGGCGGTGGGTCGCAGCGGGTCGACGACCTTGCGGAGTGGACGATCGGTGGTTCGCCGATCGACTATCACAATGCGGTGGTGCGGGCGTCCTCTGTGGACGTGGTTGCCGAATCCCTGGCGGAGTTGAAGAAACACGGCGTACCAGGCAACTGGCATGTCGGGCCGTCGATGCCGATCGGCGGCGCGTCCCTGACCGCGGCGGGGTTCGTCGCAGCTGGGAGCGAGCCGGGGATGGCGGTGCGGATCTCGGAGCTAATCGCGCCCCGCGCCGTACCGGGGCTGTCGTTGACGCGGGTGCAGGACGACGAGTCGTTGACGGTGTGGGAGGCGACGCTCGGGCAGGGGTTCGGCGAGGGAGAGCGCGAGGCACGGTGGGTCGCGTCGGTGTACCGGAAGCTCGGGTACGACGACCCGTGGCAGCACTACCTCGGATGGCTGGACGGTACGCCGGTCGCGACCGCCACGGTGTACCTCGGGGCGGGCGTCGCCGGGCTGTACTTCGTGATGACGGTGCCGGAAGCGCGCCGGCGCGGGATCGGGGCAGCAATCACGTACGACGTACTGCGTGCAGCAGGCACGGAGTACGCCGTACTGGAATCCTCCCCCGCCGGGCGACCCGTATACGAGGCCCTCGGCTTCCGCGAGTACTGCACGATCGACCTCTACGAGTGGACCGGCTGAACGCTCTCTCCGGTCTGCGCGGTGTCGGCGGTACTGCGTTCGCGGAGTAGTAGGACCGCGTCGAAGAGGACGACGAGTGCTGTGAGCCCGTGAACGCCGAGTGCCGTGGCCGCGGGGCCGTGGTGGGTGAAGACGGTGATCATGTCGACGATCGGGACGATCGTGGTGATCGCCATGACGACCCCCGTCGAGCGCCGCTGGCCGAGCGCGAACAGGGCCAGGATGACGAGCCCGAGGGCGATGTCGCGAACGCCCTTCACCGCGAAGTACCCGGCGGCGGTGCCGGTCGGCCACGGGTCGATCCCGAAGCTCGCGGCGGCGCCATCCCCGCCGAACAACCCGTTGAACACGAACTGGGACCCGAACGTCAGCGGAAAGACACCAAGCAGAACCGTCAAGACGGTGGTAAAGCGGCGCATCGCAGTACTCCTCAACATCGCAGGACTCCTCAACAGCATGGGCAGGATCTAGCAGCGCTAGATTTCCTAGCGATGCTAACCCTGTCGTTGCTAGATTGTCTAGCACTGCTAGATCGGCTAGCAGCGCTAGACCAACTAGCAATGCTAGGATTTGGGCCATGCCGACTCAGTCACGCCGTGAACGGGCCCGTGCCGAGCGTCACGAGCTGATCCTCCGGACCGCCCGCGAGCTCGCCGAATCCATCGGCTGGGGCGCCGTCACGACCCGCCGGCTCGCCGAGGCCATCGATTACAGCCAGCCGGTCCTCTACGGACACTTCGAGAACATGAACGCGATCGCCGACGCCGTCGCCATCCAGGGCATCGAAGAACTGATCGCCGTACTGCGCTACGCCCGCACCAGCGCACCGGACCCCGCAGCCGGACTCAGTGCTCTGGCCAAGGCCTACCTCGAGTACGCGTCCAACCACCCGGCCGTCTACGAGGCGATCTTCGTCCGCCCGACCGACCTGGAATTCGCTAGCAGTGATAGCCCGCTGCTACTGAAGACCGCCTTCGCCGAGTTCCAGGCCGCCATCGAGCCCTTCGCCGCCGGCGAAGACCCCGAAACCCTCACCGAGGTCCTCTGGAGCGCCCTCCACGGCCAAGCCACCCTCGCCCACGCCCGCCGCCTCCGCCCCGGCCAACGTGACGCCCGGGTTGAGCTCCTCGTAGCCCGCCTTTCCGGAAAGAATTCGCCAACCAGCGCAAAATAAGTTCCGGAAAGCAGCGGACGCCCTGGTTGTCCACAGGGGGTACGGCGGGCACGCACGAAATCGGTCATCCTTGGCCGCGTGGAATGGTGGTGGATGCAACCGTTGCGCGAGAAGGGGATCGATGCGCTGATCCACGACCAGGGCCAGATCGTGTCGCGCGCCCAACTACTCGCCGCGGGCTGGTCCGAGCCGCGCATCAGAAGACCGTTGCGCAACAGGCGGTGGCGAGCAGTGCATCCCGGCGTATACGTCACGCACACAGGCCCGATCGGGTACGGCGAGCGCTTGCTGGCGGCCCTGTTGTACGCCGGGCCCGAGGCAGCGTGGAGTCATTACACCGCCGCGGAGCAACTCGGTCTGATCAAGCCGGATCCGGAGCGCCGCGTGTACGTGACCATCCCGGAGCACCGCAAGGTCCTGCCACGCGCAGGTCTCGTCGTTCATCGCGACGAGCACTGGGCCGCCCGTCTCGCCGCAGTCGCCCCACCGCGACGTACGCCCACGGAGGCGGTCCTCGACATCGTGGGCATCGCGCCGTCGCTGGACGAGGCGGCCGCGGTCATCGCGGAGGCGTGTCAGAGCGGCCGCGTCGGCGCAGAGGACATCCTGGGCTCGCTCGCGCACCGCCCACGTCTGCGACACCGCAGCAGTCTCCGGCCGATCATCGCCGACGTCGTCGCTGGATCACACTCGCTGCTGGAGATTCGCTACGCACGGGACGTCGAACGTCGTCACGGTCTGCCGCGCGGGCACCGGCAGCGATCCGTCGACCACGAGTTCACGGACGTGCACTACACCGGGTTCAGCCTGAACGTGGAACTCGACGGCCGGCTCCATCTCGTGCCGCAGCAGCGGTGGCGTGATCTCGATCGGGACAATCGCGCCACGCTACGGACCGAGGCGACGCTGCGCTACGGGTGGTTCGACGTCACGAATCGCGCGTGCGATGCCGCCGTACAGGTTCTCCAGGTTCTTCGTCGTACGAACCCGTTCCTCGACCCCACCCCCTGCTCACCCAGCTGCCCCATCACAGCTTTCCGGAACATTTCTGCCAGCTAGTGCACGCGGCAAGAAATGTTCCGGAAAGGGCGAGCTAGCTGTTCCAGCGCAATACCGCTGGGGAGCCTCGTTCCCAGCCCAGGGTGGAGATGGTGGCGGTGTTGAGGACGAAGTGGCGGCCTTCGGTGACGTCCAGTTCCAGCCAGCGGGCGGTGAGGCCGCGGAGGGCGTGGGAGTGGCCGAAGACGAGGACGTCTCCGGGTACGGCGGCCAGGCGGGCGTTGACGCGGTCGAGACGGGCGGCGACCTCGGCGGCTGTTTCGCCGTGGGGTACCGGATCGTCCCAGACTGTCCAGCCAGGGACGGTCTCCCGGATCTGGGCAGTGGTGATGCCCTCGTAGTCGCCGTAGTTCCACTCGACCAGGTCGTCGTCGACCTGCGCTTCGGGGAAGCCCGCGAGTTCCGCCGTACGCCGGGCGCGCTGCCGCGGTGATGTCAGCACCAGGTCGAAGGACTCCTCCGCCAGCCGCTCCCGCAGACTCGCGGCGACTCGCTCGCCGTCCGGTGTCAGCGGGAGGTCGGTGACGGACGTGTGCCGGCCCGACCGGCTCCACTCGGTTTCGCCGTGCCGGACCAGGAAGACCCGGTCTTTCCGCTCCTGTGTGGTCACGCCTGCATCCTCGCAGACCAGAGATCCACCGGCGCCGAACCCTTGACCGTTCGATCGATACAAGGCAAGGTGTAAAAACTGTAAGCGCTTCCACTTTTCCCAGGAGCGAACCCAGTGCCTTCCGGACCCACCGGCCGGCCGGCGACGATCTACGATGTCGCGGCCCGCGCGAAGCTGTCGATCGCGACGGTTTCGCGTGTCCTGCAAGGGACCGGGCCGGTGTCGGCGAAGGCGCGGGCGCGGGTGGACCAGGCGGCGCAGGAGCTGAACTACGTACCGCTGCGAGCCGCGCGGAGTCTCGCCGTACAGCGGCACGAGGCGCACGGGCTGGTGCTGCCGGATCTCGCCGGTCCGTTCTACGGCGACCTGCTGATGGGGTACGAGCGCTGGGCCGGTGAACACGGTCAGAGCGTCGTCATCACTGTCACGCACGGCAACCCGGATCCGCGGCGCACCGTGATGGACCTGGCCGGGCGTGTTGACGGGATCGTTGTCCATGGCAACGCTCTCGATCTGCCGACGGTGCAGGGGTTGCGGAAGGCCGGCGTACCGGTCGTGCTGATCGCGCATCCGCCGGTCACCGGATGCGACTCGGTGCGGAGCGAGAGCGCGGCGAGTGCCGAGCAGCTCACTACCAGACTGCTTGATCACGGGCGCGAGAGTCTTCTGTTCGTTGGTGATCCGGCCAGTTCGTACGACGTTTCCGAGCGGTACGCCGGGTTCGCGAAGGCGCATGAGCTCCGCGGGCTGCAGGTGCCGAAGCCGGTGCGGGTCCCGCTGACAGAGGAGGCCGGACGGACGGTTGCCGAGAAGATGCTTCAGGCAACCACCCGCAGCGGGCGCCGCGCGCTGGGCGGGGCAGGCGGCGGGGGCCGCGCGCTGGGCGAGGTGGGCGGGCGGGCGGATGGGTTGGTTTGTGCGAACGACGAGTTGGCGCTAGCGGTGCTGGCGATGTTCGGCGCGAATGGTGTCGGGGTGCCTGGGGAGATTGTCGTGACCGGGTGGGACGACGTGATGGCGGCTCGGTATGTGTCGCCGGGGTTGACGACTGTGCGGCAGCCGATGGCCGAGTTGGGGCGGGTGGCCGCGGAACGGCTGCACGAGCGGGTGACCGGGGCTCGGACCCGGGCGCGCAACGACGTACTGGCAACAGAACTGGTGCTGCGGGACAGCTGCGGCACGAGCCCGGGGGATGCACAGCAGTAACTCCGCAGTAATACGTGAGGAGACAACACATGTTCACCCACAGCATCCGCCGCCGGCTGGTGATCGGCAGCGCTGCACTGACCGCGACAGCGCTCGCCTTGGCCGGGTGTGGACGATCCGAGGACACGCCGAGCGGCGGGTCGCAACCGACCACGAGTGTCAGCGAGGGACCCGCGACCGGGAACCTGACCGTCTGGGCGATGGGCACCGAGGGCGAGAACCTGCCCAAGCTGATGGAGCAGTTCAAGCAGGCCAACCCGGGCGTCAACGTGACCGTCACCCCGATCCCCTGGGATGCGGCGCACAACAAGTTCACGACCGCGATCACCGCGAACACGCTGCCCGACGCGGCCATGGTCGGCACCACCTGGATGGGTGAGTTCGCCGACCTCGGCGCGCTCGACCCGACGCCCCAGGGCTTCGACAACTCCGGGTTCTACGAGGGCGCGCTCGACACCACGAAGGTCGGCGGAACGCAGTACGGCGTTCCCTGGTACGTCGAGACGCGGCTGGTGTTCTACCGCAAGGATCTCGCCGCGAAGGCCGGCTTCAGCACTCCCCCGACGGACTGGGACGGGTTGAAGGCGATGGCCAAGGCGATGAAGGAGAAGGCCGGCGCGAAGTACGGGATCAACTTGCAGCCGGGCGGCGACGGGTCCTGGCAGACGGTGATGCCGTTCGCCTGGTCGGCCGGCGCGAACATCACCGGGGACGACCAGAAGGAGTTCACCTTCGACACCCCGGAGATGCAGGAGGGGCTGAAGTACTACCAGAGCTTCTTCACCGAGAAGCTGGCCGGCACCGACCTGCCGCCGAACCAGACCGAGGCGCAGTTCGTGAACGGGCAGGTGCCGATGTTCATCTCCGGTCCGTGGATGGCGGGGTCGGTGGCGAAGGCCGGCGGCGACGCGATCAAGCCGAACATCGGGGTGTTCCAGATCCCGAAGAACAAGACGGCGACGTCGTTCGTCGGTGGGTCGGACTTCGTGGTGTTCAAGTCGTCGAAGAACAAGGACAGCGCCTGGAAGCTGGTCAAGTTCCTGTCCGACGCGAAGACGCAGGCGTCGTGGTTCAAGCTGTCGTCGGACCTGCCGGCGGTGAAGAGCGCGTGGGAGGACCCGAGTATCGCGTCCGACCCGCTGCTGCCGGTGTTCGGTAAGCAGCTCGAGGACGCCAAGGCGCCGCCGGCGATCGTGAACTGGGAGCAGGTCGCGAAGGCGTTCGACACCGAGGTCGAGAAGATGGCCAAGTCCGGCCAGTCCCCCGCCGACACCGCCAAAGCCATCCAAACCAAAGCATCCGCCATCGGCACGGGCGGTAGCTGAGTACGATGACTGTCGTCACCGATAGGCAGTCCCAGGCGGTACGGCGTAAGTCGCCGCCTGGGCGCCCGCGGCGCCGGATCACCCGCGAGGCCGCGGCTGCCTGGATTCTCGTACTGCCGTTCGTGGTGTTGTTCTTGGCGTTTACCGCGGGGCCGGTGCTCGGGTCCTTCGGGATGAGTTTCACTGACATCAAGCAGCGGGATCTGCGGACGCCGTTCTCGGTGAACGGGGTCGGGTTCGACAACTACGTGAAGGCGTTGTCGGACGAGACGTTCCGCAAGGCGGCTTTCAACACGGCGTACTTCGTGATCGTCGGCGTCCCGTTGACTCTGGTGGTGGCGCTGGGTGCGGCGGTGCTGCTGGATCGCGGCATCAAGCGGTTCCAGGCGCTGTTCAAGGTCGGCTACTACCTTCCCGTGGTGACGTCGATCGTCGCGATCGCGGTGATCTGGCGGTTCGTCCTGTCACCGGACAACGGTCTGCTGAACACCGCGCTCGGCTGGGTCGGCATCGACGGCCCGAACTGGCTGGCGTCCAAGACCTGGGCGATGCCGTCGCTGATCGCGATGGCGGTCTGGCGGAACTTCGGCTCCGCGATGATCATCTTCCTCGCCGGCCTGCAGGGCATCCCGGAATCGGTCGAGGAGGCCGGACAGATCGACGGTGCGGGCCCCTGGCAACGATTCCGGTACCTGATCCTGCCGTTGCTGCGGCTGACGATCCTGTTCAACTGCGTGACCATCGGGATCGGTTACCTGCAGTTCTTCGAGGAACCGTTCGTGATGACCAAGGGCGGTCCCCTGGACAGCACGCTCTCGGTGTCGATGTACACCTACAACCAGTTCGGCTTCGGGAACTACGGGCTGGCCACGTCGATGGCGTACATCCTGTTCGTCGTCATCGCGGTCGTCACGTTCATCCAGTTCCGGCTGCTGAGGGAGAAGTGATGCGCCGTACCTGGTGGATCTACCTGATCGGAGTGCTCGGCCTGGTCGCCGTCGCGGCGCCGTTCCTGTGGATGGTGCTCGGCAGCTTCAAGACCCAGGGCGAGCTGCTCCGGGTCCCGCCGACGTGGTGGCCGGACCAGCCCACGTCGCAGAACTACGACGAGCTGTTCAGCAAGGCGAACTTCCCGCGCTACTTCCTCAACTCGACCCTGGTCGCACTGGCCGTCACGGCAGGCAACCTGACGTTCTGCTCGATGATCGGCTACGCGCTGGCGAAGCTGCGGTTCAAGGGCCGCAACGCGTTGTTCGTGCTGGTGGTGGCCACGCTGATGATCCCGGGCATGGTCACGTTCGTCCCGCTGTTCGTCCTCGTCACCAACGCCGGGCTCGCGAACTCGTACCCCGGCCTGATCCTGCCGTTCCTGGTCTCGCCGTTCGGCGTGTTCCTGATGCGGCAGTTCTTCCTGGGGCTGCCCGACGACCTGATCGACGCCGGCCGCGTCGACGGCACCAGTGAGCTGGGCATCTTCGCCCGGATCATGCTGCCGCTGACCCGGCCCGCGCTGGCCACGCTCGGCATCCTCACCTTCCTCGGATCCTGGAACAACTTCCTCTGGCCGCTGGTGATCGCCCAGACCGAGGACAAGTACACGCTTCCCGTCGCCCTGGCGCTGTACTCGACCGGACAGAACGCGCAGAACTACGGCCTGTTGATGGCCGGCGCGGTCGTGGTCGTCGTACCGGTGCTGGTGATGTTCCTGGCCTTCCAGCGCCACGTCACCCGAGGCATAGCCATCACCGGACTCAAGTAGCACAGGTCCGGACTCGAAGAGGAGACCCCAGATGACCGCCATCATCAGTCGCCGCACAGTCTTAGCCGCCGGCACCGCCGCAACATTGATCGGAACCGCAACGCCCGCCTTCGGAGGAACGCCTTCACCGGCAGAGCTCTTGAAAGGCGGCTGGAAACCGAGTCGCGAGGACAAAGCCACTGTAGGCCGGTGGGCTCGTGACACCTGGCGCAGCATCGTCGCGATGACCGACGAGCACACCGGCCTGCCCGCCGACAACATCGGCGAATCGGTGACGAACCCGGTGCGCAGCAACTACACCTCCCCCACCAACATCGGCGGCTACCTGTGGAGCACGGTCGTCGCCAAGCACCTCGGCATCATCTCGCCGCAGGAGTCGCTGCGCCGCATCACGCAGACGCTGACGACCATGAAGAACGTCGTACATCACGAGCCGAGCGGCATGTACTTCAACTGGTACGACGAAGCCACCGGCGAGGTCCGGTACGTCGACCCTGACGGGACCAAACCGATCACGCCGTTCGTCTCGAGTGTCGACAACGCCTGGTTCGCCTGCGCGTTGATGGTCGTCCGCAACGCCGAGCCGGGAGCACGGGCGCTCGCGGACTCGCTGCTGAACAAGATGAACTTCGCGTTCTACTACAACCCCGCGGCTCGCCCGGGCGGCCTGATGCGCGGCGGCTTCTTCGAGACGCCACCGCCGGACGAGGAGACCGACAAGGGTAACCACGCCGGCGTCGGCCCGGACGTGTACTACCGCAAGTTCCACTACGACACCTGCAACACCGAGGCCAGGATCGCCGGGTACGTCGGGTTCGCGCTCGACCAGGTCCCGCACACGCAGTACTTCGCGACGTACCGCACCTTCCCGGACAGCTGCGACTGGTCGTGGGTGGAGCAGAAACCGAAGGGCGTGCACCGGACGTACCTCGGCCTCGACGTTTTCGAAGGCACGTACGACTACCGCGGGATGCGGATCGTCCCGTCCTGGGGCGGTGACATGTTCGAGTCGCTGATGCCCGACCTGTTCGTCCCCGAGTCGACCTGGGCGCCGCGCAGCTGGGGTATCAACCACCCGCTCACGGTCCGCGCGCACATCGAGCACGGCCTCGACGACGCGAAGTACGGCTACTGGGGTTTCTCGCCGGCCTCGAATCCCAAGGGCGGGTACTCCGTCTACGGCGTCGAGCCGCTCGGCATGGACCCGGGCGGCTACCCGTCCGACCTCGAGGGCACCAACTTCGACGGAGGCTTCGAGGGCTGCCGCGAAGGCACCAACCCGAACCCGACGTACGGCGACGGCGTCGTCACTCCGCACGCGGCGTTCCTGGCGATGGCGTACGCGCCGCGGCAGGCGATCGACAACCTGAGCACGATCGAGAAGACCCTGCACGCGTACGGCGGTGGCGGGTTCTACGACGCGGTCGCCGTCAAGTCAGGGCTGATCGCGAAGCGGTACCTGTCCCTCGACCAGGCGATGGTGATGGGTGCCATCGGCAACGTGTTCGGCGACAACCTGGTCCGGCGGAACTTCGCCAGCCGGACGGTGGAGAGCCGGATCCGTCCCCTGATCGGGATGGAACAGTTCGAATCCGGCCTCGAGTAACGGGAGACGACCTAGATGCAGCACGACGCCAAGACCGACTGGGACGAACGGATCGCGGTCCGCAGTGACGAGGACCGCGCGTTCGCCTTCCCGGAGCTCGATCCGCCGAAGGAGGTCACGGCGGTCGGCGGCGTCGGCCAGGTGACGATCGACTGGTCGCCGGTGGACGGCGCGGTCGGCTACCTGATCCTCAGGGGGACCGGAGAACGCGGTCCGCTGGAGCCGGTCGATCATCACAGCGGCGACGTGCTGTCGGTCCCGTCGCCGCCGTACGTCGACACCACGGGCACTCCGGGTACGCCGTACCGCTACGCCGTCGCGAGCGTGCCCGAGGTGACGACCCACGGGCGTCCGAGTCAGACCGTCGGCGCCGTACCACTGGTTGCCGGCGGCATCTCTCCACAAGTCACCGTGACCGTCGATGTGGTTGCCGAGGGCACTGAATTGCGGCCGCCGTGGGAGCCGATGGTCGGCAGCGAGCGGCTCAGCCAGCTGCTCTGCAAGGACCTGACCGGCGGGCACGAGATCGGCCGCGAACTCGAGGACGCGTTGCGCCGGATGCACGACGAGATCGGCGTGCGCACGGTCCGCGCACACGCGATCTTCCACGACGACACGCACGTGATCGACGGTGATTCGTACGACTTCTCCGTCGTGGATGCGATCTACGACAGGCTGCTCGCGATCGGGCTGCGGCCGGTGGTCGAGCTCGGGTTCATGCCGCGGGAGCTGGCGAGCGACCCGACGAAAACGGTCTTCGAGTACGGCGCGATCATCTCGCCGCCGGCGTCGTACCAGCGCTGGCACGACCTGGTCCGCGCGCTCGTGCAGCACCTGGTCGACCGGTACGGCCTCGACGAGGTGCTGACCTGGGACTTCGAGGTCTGGAACGAGGCCAACCTCGAGGTCTTCTGGTCCGGCACCAAGGCCGAATGGCTCCAGCTGTACGACGTGTCCGCTGCCGCCGTGAAGTCCGTCGACCCACGCCTCGCGGTCGGCGGACCGTCCTCAGCCGCAGCCGGCTGGGTGGACGACCTGCTTGTCCACGCCAAACGGTTCGGTACGCCGGTCGACTTCGTGTCCACGCACACGTACGGATCGCCGCCGCTCGACGTACGCGCGTCGCTGGAGCGGCACGGGTACGGCGATGCGCGCATCGTCTGGACCGAGTGGGGCGTGACGCCGACGCACTTCAACCCGATCAACGATTCGGTGTTCTCCGGAGTATTCCTGCTCCGCGGCATGCGGTCCGCGGCCGGGCGGATCGACGCGCTCTCGTACTGGGTCGCGTCCGACCACTTCGAGGAGCTCGGTCGGCCGCCGCGGTTGCTGCACGGCGGCTTCGGGCTGCAAACCGTTGGTGGACTGGCGAAACCGCGCTACCACGCGATGACGCTGCTCAGCCGGCTCGGGCCGGTCGAGCTGCCGGTGACGTACGACGGTGACGGCGGCGGGAGCCTGGTGGAAGCCTGGGCTTCCCGGGATCGCGACCGCATCGCCGTACTGCTGTGGAACCTGACCCTCGATCAGACCAAGTCGTCGGGGGCGCCAGAACTGACCAGGAGGGTTCAGATCCAGCTGCCCGGCGTTGATCCGTCTTGGCAGGCCACCGCAACGACCTTGGCGATCGGCGTCGGCGACCTTGCCGCTGCGGCGGCCGGTCTCAGCGACTGGCCGACCGACACCGAACTCGCCGACCTGGCCGAGCGCAGCCGGATGGTCAGTACCCCACTCGAGTGGAACGGTTCAGCCGTCGAGGTGACGCTGCCGATGCCAGCCGCGGTGCTGCTGGAGCTCCGTCCACGTCGAGCTTGACCGCCTCGTTGAGCCAGCGTTCGACGCCTGCGATGTGCACGGTCGCCCAGGCCTGGGCGACCTCGGGCTCGCGGGCGGCGATCGCCTCCAGGATCGAGCGGTGCTCCGCGACCGAGCGGCTGACCGCGCCGGTCTGGGTGAGGCCGCGCCAGATGCGCGCCCGGTAGGTCGGCTGCCGCAGGCTCTCGATGATCGAGGCCAACGTACGGTTCCCGCTGCCGATCGCGAGCAGCCGGTGGAACTCGACGTCGCAGGCGAGCTGGTCGTCTGCCGACGGGTCGTCGCCGAGGTCGTCCAGCAGCGCGCGCATCGCGGTGATCTCGTCGTCCGGCATCCGCAGCGCCGCCCGGGCCGCGGCAGCCGGCTCGAGGATCCGCCGTACCTCGAAGAACTCCAGCACCGAGGCGTCCTGGTGCAGGTCGAGGACGAAGCCCATCGTCTCCATCAGCAGCGACGGGTCGAGACTCGTCACGAACGTCCCGTCGCCCTGACGGACCTCGAGCACCCGGATCAGCGCGAGCGCCTTAACGGCCTCGCGCAAGGAGTTCCGGGACAGGCCGAGGCGGGCAGCGAGGTCGGCCTCACGCGGCAGGCGATCGCCCGGCCGCAGTTCACCGGCGACGATCATCTGCTTGATCCGATCGATCGCTTCGTCGGTGACGCGCATCGCCTCACCTCCTGAGTCTGCTGAGACATCCGATGTTCCGGCACGATACATCGGATGTCTAGGGCTGAATTGCCGGTTCAGGCCATGAATTATGGCGCTGAGGTGTTGACTGCGCCGAATACCTCCGACTATAGATCGGATGAATCAGTACATCCCCTGGAGGTCAGCGATGAAAGCAACACCAGTGCGGGCGCACCGCTGGGCCCTGAAGACCGGCATGGCCGCCCTGTCGGTTCTTGCCCTGACCACCGTCGCTGCCTGCGGGGGCAGCAACGATGGCAGTAGCGGTAGCTCCGGCGCAGCAGACAAGGCCGATCTGACCTGGTCGTTCTGGGTTGCCGGCGCCGAGGACCAGGCCGCCTGGCAGAAGGTCGCTGACCAGGCCCACACCGATCACGCCGGGATCACCGTCAAGCTCCAGGGCGCCCCGTGGGACAGCTACTGGTCGAAGATCGGGACCACGCTGGCCAGCGGCAAGGCACCCTGCATCATCGGCATGCAGAGTCTGCGGATGGCGTCGTACGCCAACGCGATGGTGCCGCTGGACGACCTGATGAAGAAGTACGGCATGAAGGCCGAGGACTTCGACAAGCCGATCATGGACGGCCTGAAGGCGGACGGGAAACAGATCGCGATCCCGTACGACTCCGGCCCGATGGTGATCTTCTACAACAAGGACATGTTCAAGGCCGCCGGCGTACCCGATCCGAAGCCGGGCTGGACGATGGACGAGTTCAAGGCGGCCGCGAAGAAGCTGACCGCCGCTGGGAAGACCGGCCTGGTGACGACCCCCGGCGACCTGGGCACCATGTCCTGGGTGCGGACCATGACCGGCGCCGAGCCGCTGGCCGACGGCAAGCTCAATCTGACCGACTCGAAGTTCGAGCAGGGCTTCTCGCAGTACGCCGACTTCGTCAAGACCGACAAGATCGCCCCGCAGGTGCCGGGTGGCAACCCGGACTTCGAGACCCAGCAGTTCACCGGCGGCAAGGCCGCGATGCAGCTGAACGGGCCGTGGTCGCTGATCGACACCAAGGGCAAGGTCAAGTTCAACCTCGGCATCGCGCCGATCCCGGCCGGTCCGGACGGCTCGAAGACCTACACCGCCGGCTCGGGCTTCGGCATCGCCCGGTCCTGCAAGACGCCGGACGCGGCCTTCCAGGCGATCATGTCGATGACCACTGAGAAGCCGCTGACCACGCTGGCCGAGGCGGGCCGCGCGTACCCCTCCCGCACCGCTGCGCACCCGGCCTGGTTCACCGCCGCGAAGATCGACGGCGCGAAGGAGACCATCGACTACGCCTCCGAGCACTCGGTGCCGCTGGTCACCTCGAAGAACTGGGTCCAGGTCGCCGACCTGCTCAACCGGTTCGGTACGCAGGCACTGAACGGTGAGATCCCGCCGGACCAGGCCCTGAAGACCATCCAGGACCAGGCAGGCGCTGGGTCGTAATGGCTCTGCTGATGCCACGCCTCCGGCGCGGCGGGTCATGGGGCTGTAACTCCCGGCCTTCCCTCGTCGCTCCGGTCGCTGCGCTCCCTGCGCTCCTCAGTCCAGGCCGGGAGGCCCCATGACCACCAACACCACAACCGTCGCTCCCCCGGGCGCACCTGAGGGTGCGCCCCGGGCGGGGCGCCGGCCCGCGTTGCGGCGGGACGGGCGGTATGCGTCGATCTTCCTGGCGCCGAGTCTCGGTGGGCTGGCGCTGTTCACGTTGTTCCCGACGGCGATGGCACTGGGCATCAGCCTGTTCGACTGGCCGGTGTTCGGCACCCGCTCCTTCCTCGGCTTCGGCAACTACTCGCACCTGCTGCACGACCCGGTGTTCCGCCGAGTGGTGCTGAACACGGTGCTGTTCGTGGTGCTGTACGTTCCGCTGAACGTGGTCGTCTCGCTCGGGCTCGCGGTCTGGCTGGGCCCGCAGATCAAGGGCCGGCAGGTGTTCCGGGTGCTGTTCTTCATCCCGGTGATGACGCCGATGGTGGCCAACGTGATGGTCTGGCGGCTGCTGTTCCAGCCCGGTGGGCTGATAGACGGCGGCCTGCAGAGCTGGTTCGGCATCGACGCGCCGAACTTCCTGGGCTCGTCGAACTGGGCGATGCCGGCGATCGTGGCGATGTCGATCTGGCAGGGTTTCGGCTACAACTTCCTGGTCTTCTCGGCCGCGATCGACCAGGTTCCGCAGTCGCAACTGGAGTCCGCCCAGATCGACGGCGCCGGGCCGCTGCAGCGGTTCCGCTACATCACCTGGCCGATGATCACCCCGTCGATGTTCTTCGCCACCACGATGACGCTGATCACCTCGTTCCAGGTGTTCGCGCAGCCGTTCATCCTGACCCAGGGCGGCCCGGGCGTGGCCACCCAGACCATCGTCATGTACGTCTACAACCAGGGCTGGCAGTTCCTCACGATGGGGCTGGCGTCGGCGGCCGGATGGGTGCTGTTCGTGATCATCATGGGCATAACCGCGATCCAGTTCTTCGGGCAGAAGCGGTGGGTGAACTATGACGTCTGAGACCAACAGCGCCGCCCGCAAGGTCCGCAGCGGCGTCTCGCACACCCTGCTGGTGATCGTGGCGATCGTCTTCCTCGGCCCCTTGGTGTACGCCGTGTCGACGTCGCTGAAGCCCGCCGACGAGGTGTTCACGCCGACACCGCACCTGTTCGGCTCCGAGATCCGCTGGAAGAACTACGCGGACGCGTTCACGTTCGCCCCGTTCGATCGCTACTTCCTGAACAGTCTGCTGGTGGCAGTGGCCGGCACCTTTGTGGTGGTCGCTGCCTCGAGCCTGTCGGCGTACGCCTTCGCCCGCTTGAAGTTCAGGGGCCGGGAGCAACTGTTCGTCCTGTTCCTGGGCACGTTGATGGTGCCGCAGGAAGTCCTGATCGTGCCGATGTACTGGCTGATGCAGGCGCTCGGCTGGGTGGACAGTTACTGGGCACTGATCCTGCCCTGGGCGTTCACCGCGTTCGGCACCTTCCTGCTGCGGCAGTTCTTCCTGACCGTCCCGGCCGAGCTCGAAGAGGCGGCCCGGGTCGACGGGTGCGGCCCGTTCGGGTCGTTCTTCCGGATCATGCTGCCGCTCGCGCGGCCGGCCATCGCCGTACTCACCGTCTTCACCTTCATCAGTTTCTGGGGCAGCTTCCTGTGGCCGTTGATCATCATCAACAGCGTCGAGGACAAGGGCACCGTGCCGCTCGGCCTGGCGCAGTTCGTCGGCCAGCAGGGCACCCAGTGGAACCTGATGATGGCGGCGTCGGTGATGGCGATGATCCCCACTGTGCTGCTTGTCGTCCTGCTGCAGAAACACCTCGTCCGCGGTCTGCTCGTCACCGGTCTGGGCGGCCGCTAATCCTTAAGGAGATGTGAGATGACCGACGCGCCTCCTGCGCACTCCGTCGAGAAGTTCCGCGACTGGCGGTTCGGCCTGTTCGTCCACTGGGGCCTGTACGCGCTGCCGGCCCGGCACGAGTGGGTGAAGAACCGCGAGAAGCTCACCGACGAGGACTACCAGCCGTACTTCGACCACTTCGAGCCGGACCTGTACGACCCGGCCAAGTGGGCCCGCGCCGCGCGCGAGGCCGGCATGAAGTACGCCGTACTCACGACCAAGCACCACGAGGGTTTCTGCCTCTGGGACTCCGAGGTGTCCGACTACACGGTGGCGAAGACCGCGTGGGGCAAGGACCTGGTCGGGCCGTTCGTCGAGGCGTGCCGGGCCGAGGGGCTGGGCGTCGGGTTCTACCACTCGCTGATCGACTGGCACCACCCGGAGTTCCCGATCGACCTCGTGCACCCGCAGCGCGACGACGAGGAGGCGATCGCGAAGGCGGCCGGGCGGGACATCCAGGTGTACGCCGACTACCTGCACGCGCAGACGCGTGAGCTGCTGACCAACTACGGGCCGATCGACATCATGTGGTTCGACTTCTCCTACCCCGGCCGGAAGTACCCGGACGGGCGGGACGGCCACGGCAAGGGCAAGGACGACTGGCGCTCGGAAGAGCTGATGGCGATGGTCCGGGAGCTGCAGCCGGACATCCTGATCAACGACCGGCTGGACATCCCGGGCGACTTCGTGACACCGGAGCAGTACCAGCCGGACGGGCCGATGCAGCGCGACGGCGTACCGGTGCTGTGGGAGGCGTGCCAGACGCTGAACGGCAGCTGGGGCTACGACCGGGACAACCTGGACTGGAAGTCACCCGAGCTGCTGGTGAAGATGCTGATCGACTCGGTCTCCAAGGACGGCAACCTGCTGCTGAACGTGGGACCGACCGGTCGTGGTGAGTTCGACCCGAGGGCGCTGGCGACGCTGGCGTCCATCGGTGAGTGGATGCGGCTGCACGAGCGCTCCATCCGCGGCGCCCGGCCCGCTGACGGTTATGTCGCCCCGGTCGACTGCCGCTTCACCCAGAAGGGCAATCGGCTCTACCTTCACCTGTTCTCGTGGCCGATGGGACACATCCACCTGCCGGGGCTGGCCGGCAAGGTCAAGTACGCCCAACTGCTGAACGACGCCTCCGAGATCAAGCGCATCGTCAACGACCCCCATCAGCAGGCACAGAACACCACAATGGGCGGCGTCGGGCCCGACGTACTCACCCTCAAACTCCCGATCCAGAAGCCGAACGTCCTCGTCCCGGTCATCGAGCTGTTCCTCAGCTGATCTCATTTGATGGGTTGACCCACCTGGTTCGGGGTTCCTCACCCTGGTTCCGGGTGGGGAACCCCTCATCTGGTGGGTCGGCCAGGCAAATTGGTGGGTCGGCCAGGCAAATGCGGACGGGCGGAAAGGCGGCTACTCGGCGGGAACCGGGCGGCCGGGTTGTTCGCCGCCGCGGGACTCGAGGTAGTTGTTTTTCGGGACCATGACCTTGCGGCGGAACAGGCAGACGACGGTGCCGTCCTGCTTGTAGCCCTTGGTCTCGACGTACACGACGCCGCGGTCGTCCTTGGACTTCGACTCCCACTTGTCCAGGACGAGCGTCTCGCCGTACACGGTGTCGCCGTGGAAGGTGGGGGCGACGTGCCGCAGGGACTCGATCTCCAGGTTGGCGATCGCCTTGCCGCTCACGTCCGGGACCGACATCCCGAGCAGGATCGAGTAGATGTAATTGCCGACCACAACGTTCTTCCCGAACTGGGTCGACCCCTCCGCGTAGTGCGTGTCCAGGTGCAGCGGATGGTGGTTCATGGTGAGCAGGCAGAACAGGTGGTCGTCGTACTCCGTCACCGTCTTACCCGGCCAGTGCTTGTAGACCGCACCGACCTCGAACTCCTCGTAGCTGCGCCCGAACTGCATCTCGGTTCCTCCTCGGCTCTGGCCTCCCGATGGGATTCCCCATGCTGCCGGGTCCGGGCGCCTCCGGGCCGTGGTGTGGCTCTCACCGGCGGGAGAGATAGGTCACCTCAGTCGACGGGCCGCTGCGTGGTCTGCTGCGCCTCGTGATTCGGCAACACCGGGTGCACCTCACCCTTCAGGGCGAGCTTGGCGAGGTGGTTGCGCGCCTCTTCTGCGAACTTGAAGTCGCAGAGTACGTCGTACGTTGTGGCCACCACGGCGGTCCGCGACGTGAAGTCCCGCCGGCCGGCCGACTGCGCGTACCCGAGGCCGCCGAACACCAGGCCGAAGAAGGCGCCGAGTACGACGCCGGTCAGCACCGCCGCGAGCCAGTTGTTGGTGGTGAAGAGCCCCAGCAGCAGGCCCACGAACAGCCCGAACCAGGCGCCGCTGGCCAGACCCGCCGCCAGCGCCCGGCCCCAGGTGAGCCGGCCGGTGATCTTCTCGACCTGACGGAGGTTGTTGCCGACGATGGTCGTGTGCTCGACCGGGAACTTCTCGTCCGAGAGATAGTCGACAGCTCGCTGTGCCTCCCGGTAGGTGTCGTACGTCCCGATCGTCAGGCCGGTCGGCCTGGGGTCCATCGAGGGCATGCCCTGCGTGGTCATCGTCGTTCCTCTCCACGTGCTTGCATCCCATCATTGCCGACGGCTGGTTACCGCGTCTTGATAGCCTCGCCGGTGATGACCGGGCGACGATGGGACATGGGCGCGACACGCCGTGTGGGACGGGTCTTCGCCCGGCGCGGCGACGGTCCCGGCCGTCCGCCGGACGACGTGGTCACCGGCAAGCTCGAGGGCGCCCTGGTCGACTGGGGGCTGTACCGCGACGGTGTCCGCGACACCCGGGTCAGCTCCTACACCGAGGCGCTCGACCGGGCGCAGCGCGGGCAGGGGTTCGTGTGGATCGGCCTGTTCCAGCCGACCGACCACCAGCTCGCCATCATCGGTGCGGAGTTCGGGCTGCACCCGCTGGCGCTGGAGGACGCTTACGAGGCGCACCAGCGCCCCAAGCTGGAGCGGTACGGCGAGACGCTGTTCGCAGTGTTCAAAACGGTCACGTATGTCCCGCACGACGACCTGACCGCCACCAGCGAGGTGGTCGCGACGGGTGAGGTCATGGTGTTCTGTGGACCCGGCTTCGTCGTCACGGTCCGGCACGGTGAGCACAGTGAGCTGACCGGACTGCGGCAGGTGTTGGAGCGGGAGCCGCACCGGCTCGCCACCGGTCCGGGCGCCGTACTGCATGCCATCGCGGACCACGTCGTGGACCGGTACCTGGAGGTCGCGGACGCCGTACAGGCCGATATCGACCTGATCGAGACGTCCATGTTCACACCGCGTGGCTGGCGGAACATCGACCGGGTCTACCAGCTGAAGCGTGAGGTGCTGGAGCTCAAGCGGGCCGTGGCGCCGCTGACCGGCCCGATGCGGGCCCTGGCCACGCTGCGGCACCCGCTGATCGCCGACGAGACGAAGAACTACTTCCGCGACGTCGACGACCACCTGCAGCGGGTGAAGGAGCAGGTGATCTCGTTCGACGAGCTGCTCAGCTCGATCCTGCAGGCCGGGCTGGCCCAGGTCCAGGTGGCCGAGAACGAGGACATGCGGCGGATCTCGGCGTGGGTGGCCATCCTCGCGGTGCCGACCATGATCGCCGGGATCTACGGCATGAATTTCGATTACATGCCGGAACTGCGGCTGAAGTACGCGTACTTCGTCGTACTCGGAGTGATGCTGGCGGCGTGCACCGTCCTTTACCGGTTGTTCAAGCGGAACCACTGGCTCTAGACACCCTCTGGGCCCGGAATTCGCTCCGCCCGGTCGGGTGAGTTGGCAACCTTTTGCCATGGCCAGGACTACTCCGGGATTGGAATGTTCAAACGGTTGTCCCGCGATCTCCTCCCTTGATTGAATTCCGGAATCGCATTCGGTCAGGGAGTGATTACTTTCCGCGACCAAATGCCGACCAGGGACAGGAGGGGATCGCGGTGCTTCGCATTCATTTCACGCCGCGCGACCTGACCCGGGTCACGGTCGCTACCACGCCGGCGCCGCTCTGGGAGGTGCTGCTGAGCCTGCACATGCTGCAGCACTCGGAAGGCCGGCTGATCTTCGAGGACTGGCGGCGCCATGTGCGGGCCACGGTCGCACCGGACCAGATGCGGCTGCTGCTCGAGCTGACCCCGTCGAAGGGCTACTCCCCCGACTTCCTCACCCCGGCAGAGCCCGCTCCGGACTTCGACACCGCCCTGGAGCAGGCACTGGCGACACCGCGGCAGCAGATCCGCAGCCAGCTCGACCTGCTCGCGCAGTACCGGCCGGCCTCCCCCTGGACACGGGAGCTGGCCCAAGGTGGCCGTACGTCGATGCAGAAGCTCGGACGGGCCATCCGGACGTATCACGACGCCGCGATCGCGCCGTACTGGAAATCGATCGGGACGCACGTGTCCGCCGACCACGCCCATCGAGGGGAGGCGTTGGCCCGGCACGGTGTGGACCGGCTGCTGTCGTCGCTGCATCCGCGGGTCCGGTGGGTCGCACCGGTCCTGCAGGTGCTGGACATGAACGACCGAGATCTGTATCTCGATGGCAGGGGAATCGAGTTGCAGCCTTCGGCGTTCTGCTGGCAGGTACCGACCAAGCTGCGGGACCCGGACCTCAAACCGATCCTGGTGTACCCGATCCAGCATGCGCCCGGGATCCTGCGGCAGACGCCGATGGAGCACCCGCCGTCGAGTGACCCGCTGGGAGCCCTGCTCGGGTCGACCCGGGCCGCCGCGCTGGAGGCGACCGTCAGCGGCTGTACGACGACGGAGCTGGCGAAACGCTGCGGGATCTCTCCGGCTGCCGCGAGCCATCAGGCGACGGTGCTCCGCGAGGCCGGCCTGATCACCACCCGCCGCGATGGCGCGTCGGTGCGCCACGAGATCACCCAGCTGGGCATCTGGCTGCTCTCCGGCCACGGCTCCGGCAACACCCGGCAAGTCCCGACCCGCAGTACGGCCTAGACCCTGCCCCGCCGTGCGCTGGGCCGACCGGCACCGCCCCGCCTGTCGACCCAGCGTACGGTCAGAGTTTGTAGTCCTCGAGCAGGCGGCGGCCGATGATCATGCGCTGGATGTCGGCCGTCCCCTCGCCGATCAGGAGCATCGGGGCCTCGCGGTAGAGGCGTTCGATCTCGTACTCCTTCGAGAACCCGTAGCCGCCGTGGATGCGGAACGAGTCCTCCACGACCTGCGAGCAGTACTCGCTGGCCAGGTACTTCGCCACGCCGGCCTCGAAGTCGTTGCGGGAGCCGCTGTCCTTCTTCCGGGCCGCCTTCACCATCAGCTCGTGCGCGGCCTCCACCTTGACGGCCATGTCGGCGAGCCGGAACAGCACCGCCTGGTGCTCGGCGATCTTCTTGCCGAACGTCTCGCGCTGCTGCGCGTAGGAGATCCCGAGCTCGAACGCCCGCCGCGCGACACCGCACCCGCGCGCGGCAACGTTCACGCGACCGACCTCGACGCCGTCCATCATCTGGTAGAAACCCTTACCCGGTACGCCGCCGAGGATCTGGCCCGCGTCGATCCGGTACCCGTCGAACACCAGCTCCGTGGTGTCGACGCCCTTGTAGCCCATCTTCTCGATCTTGCCGGGGATCGTGAGGCCCTTGTCGACCTCACCGAACCCGGGCTCCTTCTCGACCAGGAACGTGGTCATGTTCTTGTAGACCGAGTCCTGCCCCTCGTCGGTCTTCACGAGTACGGCGACCAGGTTCGACGAGCCGCCGTTGGTCAGCCACATCTTCTGACCGTTGACGACATAGCCGTCACCCTCGCGAGTGGCTTTCGTCTTGATGGCGGCGACGTCGGACCCGCAGCCCGGCTCGGACATCGAGAACGCGCCGCGGACCTCACCGGTCGCCATCCGCGGCAGGTACTTCTGCTTCTGCTCGTCGGTCCCGTGCTGCAGCAGCATGTACGCGACGATGAAGTGCGTGTTGATGATCCCGGACACGCTCATCCAGCCGCGGGCGATCTCCTCGACGCACAGCGCGTACGTGAGCAGCGATTCGCCGAGGCCGCCGTACTCCTCGGGGATCATCAGCCCGAACAGCCCGAGTTCCTTGAGTCCCTCGACGATCTCGGTCGGGTACTCGTCGCGGTGTTCGAGCTCGGTCGCGACCGGGAGGATCTCGGCCTCGACGAAGGCCCGGACCGTCTTCAGGATCTCTTCCTGGATGTCGGTCAGCCCCTCGGTCTGCTGCAACCTGCTCATCGTGCGTCTCCTTCGGCCGGCTTACCCGCGAGTATCCTCGCTATCAGCATCCCGGCACGAGGGTGACACCCGCTGTGACACCGGCCACCTGGCGAAGGTCGCGTGCCTCACTCGTCGTCGTGGTCAGGACGAGGGAGTGACTGGCCGATGGTGAAGAACAGCGCGGCGATCTGCTGGGTCGCCTGCCAGCGGTGTCGTTGCTGTGCCTCAGCCAGCCGCTGCCGCGCCTCGTAGAAGTGCTTCGCGGCGGACTCGGTGTCGCCGTGGTCGATTGCCTGGGCAGCCTGGTCCAGGTCGTTCGCAGCCTCCCGCGGCGCCTTGCTACGGCTGCCCTGCTGCGTCGCGCGTACCTGTGCGGCCAGCGAGCGCAGCCGCTGCACCAGCATCCCTTGCGGGTTCTGTGTCTGCGTCGGCTTCTTCGTCGGCGTTGTCTTCGTCTTGGTGGGAGTGGGGGTCGGCTTGGGCTTCGGTGTGGTCTTGGGAGCCGTCGTGACCTTCTGCACCGGGGCAGTAGGCGTTCCGCCGGCCTGTGCGGGCGGATCGTTCGACACGCCTGCCCGCAGCAGGAGCGCCCCCACCAGACCCGCTACCACCACGGCGGCAGCCACACCTGCCTTGGCCAAGGGGAAGCCCCTACGGGTCGCCCGATGCGCCGGTTCGTCGGAGTCGTCCTCCCACTTACCCACACCGACCACCTCGGCAGCCGCAGGTGGCGTGAACGCCAGCACCTGCGTCTGGTTGGCCGGTGCGAGCAGCGCGGCCACCTCGTGCTCCGACGACGGACGGTCCGCCGGATCCTTGGCCAGTAGGTGCGCCACGAGGTTCGACAGCTCAGCCGGTACGTCGGCACGTGTAACAGGCGGAGGCGGTACGTCGAGATGCTGCCGCATGACCACGTCGACGGTCGGGCCTGTGAACGGCGGCGTACCGGTCAGGAGCTCGTGCAGGACACAGCCGAACGAGTACCAGTCGCTGGCCGCGGTCGCGGGGTCGCCACGGACCTGCTCCGGCGACACGTACGACGCCGTACCGAGCAGGACGCCCAGTCCGGTCGTCTCGTTGCCCGCACTCTTGGCGATACCGAAGTCGGTCATCTTGAGGGTGCCGTCGGGAGCCAGCAGCAGGTTGCCCGGCTTCACGTCGCGGTGCACGATCCCGGCCGCGTGTGCCGCGTCCAGGGCACGAGCGCCCTGCACGGCGATGTCCTCGATCAGGGAAGCGGCCGGGAGTCCCGACGTACGCATCAGTTTGGCCAGATCGGGTCCTTGCACGAGTTCCATCACCAGGAACACGTGGTCACCCTCGGTGCCGACGTCGTAGGTCGCGACAACGTTCGGATGGGTCAATCGAGCGGCTGATTGAGCCTCGGCGCGAAACCGCTGGACCGCGGCCATCGGGTCGCCTTCGAGGCTGCGCAGCAACTTCACCGCGACCTGGCGGGCGAGGAGCGTGTCCTCGGCCTGCCACACCTCACCCGCACCGCCCCTGCCGAGCAGGGTCAGCAACCGGTACCGACCTGCCAGTACCTCGCCGTTCACACAAACACACCTTCCGCAGCGGACCGGATCACCTTAGGCGGGAAGCGCCGGATGTTCGAGTCCGCGACGAATTCCTTGAACAACCTCTGCAGAGAGCAAGCGAGGTACTACGGTGTGGTGATGAAGCGATCACTCACCGCCCTGATCGCGGCCGTTCTGGTTGCGACGACACTCTCCACGACCACAGCCTCCGCCACACCGGCTGCCAAGCCGGTGGCCAAGTGCGAGTTCACGCCGACGCCTGAGAACCCGGCCGCCAAGCCGGTCCGGATCCCGTCCCCGGTGGCCCGTGCGAAGGGCACGGTCGACGTGTACTTCGTGACGAACTACGGACCGTTCGTGGTCCGGATGGACCGCGCCAACGCGCCCTGCGGCGTACACAACTTCGTGCATCTGGTGAAGAGCCGGTTCTACGACGCCACGCAGTGCTTCCGGCTGACGAACTCGTCCCGGCTGGGCGTCCTGCAGTGCGGTGACATCTACCGCCAGGAGGAAGGTGGGCCCGGGTACAAGTTCCCCGACGAGGTCACCGGCCAGGAGACCTACCCGCGCGGCACCGTTGCCTACGGCAACCAGGGCCCAGGCACCAACGGCTCCGAGTTCTTCGTCGTGCACTCGTTCGCGAACATCGCGCCGAACTACACCGTCCTCGGCCACGTCATCGCCGGCATGTCCACCTTCGACCGCATGGTCGCCGCCGGCATCGCGGACCCCGACCAGGACGGCCCCCCGGCCAAGCCCATCCGCATCTACAAGGTCTGGACCCACTGAGGGAGCGCAATTCAGGCGGCGCGCCGCTAGCTTGAGGATGTGGGCACACGCGGCCGGCCGCGGACAGTGCTCTTCAGGGACAAGGAGGCGCGGAGATGGTGCAGCTAGGTGCGATCGGGCAGATCGCCCGCCCGGTGAGTGACATCCAGCAGGCCGTCGACTTCTACGGCGGCGTACTGGGACTCCCCCACCTCTACACGTTCGGGGACCTGGCGTTCTTCGACTGCGGTGGAACGCGGCTGTTCCTGAGCGCCAACGAAGGATCCGAGAACCCTTCCATCCTCTACTTCCGCGTCGACGACATCCAGACGGCCTACGACGAACTCCGCGCCCGCGGCGTGGAGTTCGAGCAGGCCCCGCACCTCATCCACAAGCACGACAACGGCATCGAGGAATGGATGGCCTTCTTCCCCGACCCCGACGGCCACCTACTCGCAATCATGGCCCAGGTGGGTTAGTCGGCGGGGGGCTGCCAGATGTCGGTGCGGGTGAGGCCGGCGGCTCGGCCCTTGGCGGAGATGACGAGGGCCATTTTGCGGCTGGCTTCGTCGATCATCTCGTCGCCGAGCATCACCGCGCCGCGGCCGCCGCCGGCCGCGGAGGTGTAGTGGTCGTAGGCGTCGAGGATGTTCTCGGCGTGGTCGTAGTCGTCCTGGCGGGGCGAGTAGACCTCGTTCGCGGCGGCGATCTGGTCGGGGTGCAGCACCCACTTGCCGTCGAAGCCGAGCGCGGCCGAGCGGCCGGCGACGCGGCGGAAACCGTCGACGTCCTTGATCTGCAGGTACGGCCCGTCGATCGCCTGCTTGCCGTGCGCCCGCGCGGCCATCAGGATCTGCATCAGGATGTAGTGGTAGGCGTCGCCGACGTCGTACCCGGGCGGCTGCTCGCCGACCACCAGCGACTTCATGTTGATCGACGCCATGAAGTCCGCCGGCCCGAAGATGATCGTCTCCACCCGCGGCGACGCGGTCGCGATCGCGTTCACGTTGGTCAGGCCGAGCGCGTTCTCGATCTGCGCCTCGATCCCGATCCGGCCCGGCTCGTACCCGTGCACCTTCTCCAGCTGGGTGAGCAGTAGGTCGAGCGCGACCACCTGCTCGGCGGTCTGCACCTTCGGCAGCATGATGCAGTCGAGGTTCGCGCCGGCGCCGCCGACGACCTCGATCACGTCGGCGTACGTCCACTCGGTGGTCCAGTCGTTCACCCGGACGACGCGCAGCTTGGTACCCCAGCCGCCCTCGTTGAGCGCGGCGACGATGTTCTTGCGGGCATCAGGTTTGGCGATCGGCGCGACCGAGTCCTCGAGGTCCAGGAACACCTGGTCCGCGTCCAGCCCCTTCGCCTTGGTCAGGAACCGTGGGTTCGACCCGGGCGTGGCCAGACACGACCGTCGACTACGCAAGACCTGCTCCGTCATCGGGACCTCCACTCGGTTACTCGCCGGTCACCGGCAGCGTACGGCGTCCATGCCCGCCGTCCCGGTGACCCGGCTCACTTCCCCTCCGAGTGTGTCCCGATTCACCGTGTGACACTTGGACCTGTGAGCATCGAGGAGGCTGTCACCGAGATCGCCGGCGTGATGAAGAAGGCCGGACTCGTCTGGCTGGCGTGGGACGGCCGACGACCGGTACCGGCATGGTTCGCGACGGTTGAGGGCCAGTACGTCGTACTCGCGGACTCGGCTGACGGCGCGGAGCAGCCCCTGCCCGGACTCGCAGCAGCACCCACAGTCGAGGTCGTCGTACCGGCCAAACCTGCCACGAACCGCCTGGCGAGCTGGAAGGCGACCGTACGGCGCTTGCAGCCGGGGACCGACGAGTGGACAGCAGCAGCCCAGGTACTGCGAACCGAGCGGCTGAACGCAGCCGAGCTGGACACACAGCTGGAGCGGTGGCGGAACGAGGCCGACATCCTGGTCCTGGACCCGACCGGTGAGATCAGCGAGACGGCAGGACGCTACGACGCCACGCCGCGGGCCGAGGCTCCGGTACCGACCAGAGCCACGACCCGCGGCAAGCCACCGATGACACTGCACCGGCCAGTGCGCCGCCGCCCTAAGCTGAGTTAACGCACCCCGAAGGCCCGTTGGATCGTCTGGCTGACGCTGTTGCCGGCATCGTCGCGTGCCGTGACCCGCATGCTCACGTAGTCGGCTGATGCCGGTGCATCCAGCTTCCCGCGCCAACCGGCCCCCGACCGTTGCAGCCCGATCGACCGCCAGGTGGCACCGTCGTCGTACGACAGCTCCAGCGTCGCCGTACTGACCTTGCCTGTGTCCACAGCCCCTGGCAGGTGCGAGGCGGCCACCGCGAGGTCTGCGTGGCGTTTCGCTCGACCGGACAGGTCAGTTGCGATCGAGTAGTCGAGCTGGAGCAGCGGCAGCGTCTCCAGGTTCGCGTAGTCCGCCTGACCGGAGGTGAAGCCCCACTCGGTGTGCGTGCTCGGCGAGTACGGCCGGTTCGGCAGGTCGCGCTTGGTGTCAACGACCAGCCGGTACGGCAGCGGCTCCGGCGCGACCTCTACCGAGAGGATGTCGGGGCCCTCGCCGATCAACGTGTCGCCCTGGTAGAACGCCGACGTGACCGGCGCCCCGACGTCGTACACGATGCCCTGGTGCGGACCTGAGTCGGCGAAGCCGGGCACGCCGAAGACGCTCATGATGTCCCCGACGCGTGACGGCGGTGTCGACAACGCACTGTCGCCCAGCAGCCGCGGACGCTGGATGCCGGCGAACCAGGTCTCCTTCGTCGTGCTGCCGGCACGGTAGGACAGTGACGAGCCCTGCTGAGTCAGGTCCGGCACCGCGGCCATGCTGAGCCACTTCACCTTCGGCGAGGCCGTGACCCACACCGTGTGGTCATCCTGCGCGGGTACCGGTGTTGTTGCGGCCCCTATTGCCCAAGTCAGGTCCGCGGACAGGTCGAAGCGGATGTCCAGCGCATCCCCCGGCTTCGTGTCCCGGAAGGACTCGTCGATCCGTGCCAGATCACGTGTGCCCGGCCGGTACCCGGGGTCTTTCGGAACCGCACTGTCGTGGTGCTGGACGAGGTCGTAGATGTAGTCCGGATACGGATGCGAAACGAGCGGCAACAGCTTGGGACTGACCGCCAGCAGCCGCTTGCCCTGGTCAGTGTTCAGGGACGCTACAGGGAGTGCCGGCGCCTCCTCCTGCGGCAGATCGGCCCACGCGTCCAGAGGCCCGTATCCGTCGTTCAGGATGAGCAGCAGCTTCGCACCGCCCTTCGCGGCAGCTGCAGCCTGTGCTGTCGGCGGTACGGCGTCGTTGCGCTGAGCAACAACGATCTTGCCCCGGACGTCGTACGTCGCAGGGTCGGAGCCGACGTACACCACCGGATAGGTGCCGACGCCTTCAGGCAACTTCGGCGACCAGCTCTGTACGACGCTGTCGAACGAACCCACCGTGAGAGCAGGCTGAACCTGTCGCCAGCGTGTTGCGAACGTGTAGGAGCCCTGTGTCACCTTGCGGGTCGGTGTGGCCCAGAGGGAGTCGTAGATCCACCACTCGAGCTGATACACGTCGACAAAGCGATGCAGGTCGCCGTAACTCCGGTACTGGTCGACGCGCAGATACGTGTTGTCAGAAGGCCGCGGCGTGACCGCAGCGACCTTACGGAGTCCGGCAGCGTCGAACGTGAGCGTCTGGTCCTGGGTGACGTCTACCTCCGGCTGACTGATGACAGCCCGGCCCAGCGAATGCGGACCGTCCAGACCGGGTACGTCGGCGTACATCCATCCGGCGTACGTGCTCGGGCGAACGTCGACGTCGAGACTCCCGTCGACGACGTACACCTCCGGTACGACGTCCCGCTTGATGTCCTTGAGTACGACGACACCCGACAGCGCCGCGCCGTGCGGGTCCTTCGCGCGGAGCGACAGCTTGACGCGCTGACTCTGCTTGCTCACACCGATCGAGGTGTGGGCGAGCACTGCTCCATTGCCATCAGTTGCCGTGATCATCGAGCTGTAGCCGGCGTCGTCGACGGCCAGATCGAGGTGACTCACCACACCGGCGGTCGCCGTACCGTGCGCCGGGACGGTCAGGTGCGGAGTCGTCAGCGTGAACAGACCGGCCGGGATGCCCTGGTTCTTGAGAGACAGGTTCAGCGTGACGGGTTCGGCGCCGTTGTTGGTGTAGGTGACGTCCTTCTGCACCAGTCCGCTCGCCGGGTAAGGCCACTTCACCGCGGCGAAGGCGGAGCCGGACGCGTACAGCGTGCTGCGCACCGCAGTGGCTACGTCCAGCCGGCCGGTACCTGCCGCGAACGGGCTGTACTGCTGCGTGGTCTTCGTCGTGCTGACCAGCGCATCCTTCAACTGCTGCCCCGTCCAGTCCGGGTGCGCGTTGGCCAGCAGCGCAGCCGCACCAGCGACGTGCGGTGTGGCCATCGACGTACCGTTCATCGCGACATACGGCCCTTCACCTTCCGGCGAGTACTGCGACCGCGCAGCGAGCACACCGACGCCAGGAGCAGTCAAGTCGGGCTTGACCGCACTGTCACCGAGTCGCGGACCGCGGCTGGAGAACGACGCGAGGCGGTCCGCACTGTCGACTGCGCCAACGGTCAGGGCCGCGTCCGCGGCACCCGGTGCCGAGACGCTGTACGGATCCGGTCCGGAGTTGCCCGCGGCGATCACGAACAATGCGCCGGTCTCGGCGCTCAGCGTGTTCACGGCCTGGCTCATGGGGTCCGTGCCGTCGGTCGGACCGGAGCCGAGGCTCATGCTGATCACCTCGGCGCGCTGATCGCGCGCGGCCCACTCCATGCCGGCGAGGATCCAGGAGTCCTGGCCGCTGCCGTCGTCGTTCAGGACCTTGCCGATGTGGAGTCCGGCGCCAGGCGCCACGCCCTGCTCCTTGCCGCCGGACGCAGCACCCGTACCGGCGATGGTCGAGGCGACGTGGGTCCCGTGACCGTTGCGATCGGTGACGTCCTGGCCCGGCACGAAGCTCTGCGAGGCGACGATCCGGCCGCCGAAGTCGGGGTGCGCGGCATCGATGCCGGTGTCGAGCACGGCGACGTCCACGCCTTGACCGGTGTTGCCGCCCTGCCACACCTCCGGCGCGCCGATCTGGGTGGTGGTGTCCGACAGGGTCGCCTTGGCCTTGCCGTCCAGCCAGATCTTCGCGATCCCTGTGCGGGCCGCGGTGTTGCCGCCGGTGAAGGACGTCCAGAACGCGGCGGCCTCGTCGTGGTCAGCGGTCAGTGCGGCGCCTTTGATGCTGGTCAGTGCGCGGGTCTGCCGGGCGCCTGCCGGAGCGGCCTGCTTGCGTCCCTGGGCGTAGGAGACGATGAGGGGCGTGCCGTCACTGTGCGCGTCGTCGTACCCGTCGGACAGCAGCTCGGTGACGTTGAAAAGGCGCTCGTCGAGGACGCCGGACGCAAGATACGGCAGCGCGGCGTCCGGGTAGACGTACAGGTCGTTCCCCACGGTCATGATGTGCGCGCCGGCGGGGGTGCCGTTGGGCTTGCTCACGGTCGCGGTCGGACGGCCTTCGACGGTCGTCACGGTGACCTTGTCGCCCGTGATCAGGGTGACTGTGCGCGGCGGCGTACTGGCTGCTGGGGTGGCAGCACCGGCCTGCGGCACCGAGACGGCGGCCAGCGCCAGCACGGCGGCGCCGAGGGCGGTCAGCCCACGACGGCAGAAGGAAGACAAGGACACGGAAGCTCCAAGCTCAGGGGAGGTCCAACGATCTCCGCATTACATGCGGCTCCCCATCCGTGGTGCTACGGATTCGGCTGGCGCAAAGAGGTCACGACCAATCCGGCCAGAGAACTAGAGCCAGCCGCGGTCGCGGGCGTGCCAGCCCAGTTGGAGGCGGGAACGCGAGTGGGTCTGTTCCATCAGCTGCTGGACCCGTCTGGCAACAGTGCGCCGGCTGATCCCGAGACGTGCACCGGCCGCGTCGTCGGTCAGCCCTGCCACCAGCAACGACAGGAGGTGCCGGTCCTCGGCAGACATCGCCTCCTCCCGCTCCAGACCGTCTGACTCGGTCACTGACAGCGGACTGGCCCGATTCCACACGGTCTCGAACAGTGCGACCAGAGCGTCCAACAAACTGCATGGATGCACCAGCAGCGCCGCGTCCTGTGCCGGGGTGGCCCAGTCCAGCGGAAGCAGCGCCAGTTCCCGGTCCGCGACCGCCAATTTGGTCGGTAGTACGTCCGCGATCCGGGCCTGCTCTCCCGCCCGCACGTGGCTGACCGCGCTGGCGCTCAGCACTGCGTCGCCCAGTGCTGAGCTGTCGTAGACGACTCGGTACGTCACACCAGCCCCCTGCCGGGCCAGCTGCGTACTGTTCACCTCGGCCGACGCGACGTACGGCGGAGCGACCAGCTCACGCATCTCACTTCGGGCCGTCCGCTGCACGCGGTCGAACGCCAGACCGACTGCCGTCTCCCCGCTGACGATCTCGATCAGCTCCTCGGTCCGTCGCGCACCACTCTGCCGGGTCGCCTCTGCCGCCAGCCGGTACGCCGCCTTGCGGATCCGCTCGAACTCCTCCTCCTGCCGCAGGATCAGCTGCTCGACCGCGAGCTCCGGAGGCACCGGCACGATCAGCTCCGCCGGCGGCGGCGTACGGTGCACGAAACCCTCGCTCAGAAGTACGTCGACCGCGCGCAGAACCTCCTGCACCGGACGGCCGAGCCGTGCGGCCAGGTCCACCAACGACGCGGCACCCCGCCGGATCAGGTCCAGGTACGCCGCCTCGTCGTCGGCGCCCAGCCCGGTGGATCCGAGCATGCCCACCCCACCTTCGAAAGTCGCCCGAGGGGCAAAAGTCTACGAAGGGTCCTCAGCCGCGACGCACGGTCGGCGGGTTAGCCTTCGGACATGAGTGGATCACCGTCGCGGGTCTATGTCGCCCGATTGGCGGGTCTGCCGGTGTACGACCCGAACGGGGACCAGGTCGGCAAGGTGCGGGACGTGGTGGCCATGATGCGTCAGGGCGACCAGCCGCCCCGCGTGCTCGGCCTGGTCGTCGAGGTGTTCACCCGGCGCCGGATCTTCCTGCCGATGACTCGGGTCACCTCCGTCGAGGCCGGACACGTCGTCACCACCGGTCTGGTCAACATGCGGCGGTTCGAGCAGCGCACGACCGAAGTACTCGTCCTGGGCGAAATGCTCGACCGGACCGTCACCATTGCCGACACCGGAGCCGCCGCGGTGGTGTACGACATGGCAATGGAGCAGTGGCGGACCCGCGACTGGCTCCTGACGAAGGTGGCGGTCCGGGAGGGTTCGAAACGGTTCCGGCGCCGCGGACAGACCCACGTGCTCGACTGGATCGACGTGACCGGCTTCACCCAGGATGAGGAAGGACAGGGCGCGACACACATCCTGGCCGCCTTCGAGTCGATGCGGCCGGCCGACCTGGCCGGCGTACTGCACGATCTGTCCCCCAAGCGTCGCAAGGAGATCGCCGTCGCGCTGGACGATCAGCGGCTGGCCGACGTACTCGAGGAACTGCCCGAGGACATCCAGGTCGAGATCCTCGACGGTCTGGACACCGAACGGGCTGCGGACGTGCTGGAGGAGATGTCCCCGGACGACGCGGCCGACCTGATTGCCGAGCTGCCGACCGAGACAGCCGAGCGCCTGCTCACGCTGATGGAACCCGAGGAAGCAGAAGACGTCCGGCGACTGCTGACCTACGAGGAGCGCACCGCCGGCGGCATGATGACGTCCGAACCGGTCATCCTGCCCGCGGACGCCACTGTGGCCGACGCCCTCGCCCACGTACGCAACGCGGAGCTCAGCCCCGCACTGGCCGCGATGATCTACGTCTGCCGGCCGCCGCTGGAAACGCCGACCGGACGGTTCATCGGGATCGGTCACATCCAGCGACTGCTGCGCGAGCCGCCGTCCGAGCTGGTGTCCGCTGTCCTGGACACCGACCTGGACGGGCTGCGGCCGGACGACAGCCTGCAGACGGTCAGCAAGTACCTGGCGACGTACAACCTGGTCGCCGCGCCGGTGCTCGACGACGAGGGCCGGCTGATCGGTGCGGTGACCGTCGACGACGTACTCGACCATCTGCTTCCCAGTGACTGGCGAGAGCACGACCACGCGGATCGCGTGGAGCAATCACAGCTGCCCGAGCCGCAGGAGGTGGACCACGATGCCCCGTGACGACCGAAGCACCGACGACCGCCGCCAGCGCGGCAGCGGCACCGCCGAGGAACGCCGCCTGATGCGGAGCACCAACCGCCTCGACATCCCGCGCGAGCTGCGACGCACGATCGCACTGCGCTCGGCGTACGACGCGGACGCCTTCGGCCGCCTGTCCGAACGGATCGCGCGCTTCCTCGGCACCGGGCAGTTCCTGGTCTACATGACCGCGACGATCCTGTTCTGGGTCGGCTGGAACATCTTCGCGCCGGAGAGCGTGCGCTTCGACCAGTACCCGTTCATCTTCCTCACGCTGGCGCTCAGCCTGCAGGCGTCGTACGCCGCTCCGCTCATCCTGCTCGCCCAGAACCGGCAGGAGGCCCGCGACCGGGTGCAGTACGAGCGCGACCGCGACGTCGACGCCCGGACCCGGGCCGACATGGAGTTCCTGGCCCGCGAGGTGGCATCGCTGCGGATGGCCGTCGGCGAGGTCGCCACCCGCGACTTCCTGCGCTCCGAGCTCCGCTCCTTGCTCGCCGACCTCGACACTCGCGAGGACGACCGGGTTTGACACCGAGCTACCCTCGCTGTGAGTGAGGAAGGACGTGGGATGAAGACTCGATTCGCGCCCGATCGTGGGCTGTCCAGCCGGATGGTGGTCACGAGTTTCCTGCTCGGGCTGCTGTACGTCGGCTTCGTGGCACTGCTGATCGCGCTGACCCGCAGCGCGGTGCTGGCCGTGCTGATTGCCGGCGGCATGCTCTTCGCGCAGTACTGGTTCTCCGACCGGATCGCCCTGTATGCGATGCACGGCCGGATCGTCACGCCCGAGGAGGCGCCGCAGCTGCACGGCGCGATCGACCGGCTGTGCGCGCTGGCGGACATGCCGAAGCCGCGGGTCGCGATCGCCGACGTCGACCTGCCGAACGCGTTCGCCACCGGCCGCAACCCGAAGAACGCGGTGGTCTGTGTGACCACCGGCGTCATGCGCCGTCTGGACGCCGACGAGCTCGAGGGTGTGCTGTCGCACGAGCTCTCGCACGTCGCGCACCGGGATGTGGCCGTGATGACGATCGCGTCGTTCCTCGGCGTACTCGCCGGCCTCATCACCCGCTTCGGCCTGTACGGCGGCCTGGGACGGAACCGCGACCAGAACGCGGCCGTGATCATGCTGACGATCATCGCGGTGTCCATCGCCGTCTATGCGATCTCGTTCCTGCTCACCCGGGCCCTGTCGCGGTACCGCGAACTGGCCGCGGACCGGGCCGGGGCGATGCTGACCGGCAGACCCTCGACGCTGGCGTCGGCGCTGACGAAGATCAGCGGGGACATCGCGCAGATACCGTCGCGCGACCTGCGCCAGGCGCAGGCGTTCAACGCGTTCTTCTTCGCGCCGGCGATCACCGGCAAGAGCCTGTCGTCGCTGTTCTCCACGCACCCGTCCCTGGAGACACGCCTCGACCGCCTCGGTACGCTCTCCCGCGAGCTGGGCGAGCAAGCTTAGAGCTATGGGCCTTCTCGACATCCTGCTCGGGCGCAGCAAGGCTGTGCCGCCGAACCTCGATCAGCTGTTCTCGCTTCCGTCGGCCGCGATCACCCTGGAGACCGCGGCCGGCTTCCGTCCGACGGGCAGCGGCTCGGTCTGTTTCAAGGCGGCCGAGGGCGGTGGGTTCACCGCACTCCGCGACGAGGTCGACAAGCTGCTCGCGCTGGACAACGGCAAGTTCACGAGTACGACGGACTCGTACGGCTTCACCTGGCTGGTCCGGCAGACGGCGCCCGACGACCTGGAAACCCTGGTCACCGACCTGCACGCCGTCAACACATCCCTCGTCGACGCCGGCTTCGGCAACGCGCTGCTCTGCACCCTGGTTGCCTTCACCAACGGCAGCCAGTCCGTCGGCCTCGTCTACCTCTACAAACGGGGCTCCTGGTACCCGTTCGTCCCCGTCGGCACGGACCGCCGCGACAACGCCCAGGAACTCCAGATCAAGTCCGTCGTCGGCGCCGACCTGAACTTCGAATCGGACCTGTCCCGCTGGTTCCCCATCTACGGCGCACCGGGCCTGTAGAAAGTAAGGGTTACCTTTCCGGGCCTACGTCACATGGACCGTGGTCGGGCGGATGGGTGTGAGCACGTAGCCTGGGGGCATGGCTCCCACTGCTGATCAGGTGACCACAGCGCTCGGTGGCGTAATGGATCCGGAGATCAAGAAGCCGATCACGGATCTGGGGATGGTCGAGACCGTCGTCGTCCGCGAGGACGGCGTGGTCGCCGTGCGCATCCTGCTGACCGTTGCCGGCTGTCCGATGAAGGACACGCTGCGCCGGGACATCACTGCCGCGGTGAGCAAACTGGACGGTGTCACCGGGGTCGAGATCGACCTGGGTGTGATGTCGGCCGAGCAGCGGGCGGCCCTGCAGACGCAGCTGCGCGGTGGCGTGGCCGAGAAGGAGATCCCGTTCTCCCGGCCGGACTCGCTGACCAAGTTGTTCGCGGTCGCGTCCGGCAAGGGTGGCGTCGGCAAGTCGTCGGTGACCGTGAACCTGGCGGTGGCGATGGCCCGCCAGGGCCTGTCGGTCGGCGTCCTGGACGCGGACATCTACGGACACTCGGTGCCGGCGATGCTAGGTGTCGCGGACGAGCGGCCGACCGCGGTGGACGACATGATCATGCCGGTGCCCGCGCACGGCGTGAAGGTGATCTCGATCGGCATGCTGAAGCCGAAGCGCGACCAGGTGGTCGCGTGGCGCGGCCCGATCCTCGACCGCGCGCTGGTCCAGATGCTCGCGGACGTGTACTGGGGCGACCTCGACGTACTGCTGCTCGACCTGCCGCCCGGCACCGGTGACATCGCGATCTCCGTCGGCCAGCGGCTGACCAGCGCCGAGGTGATCGTCGTGACGACCCCGCAGGAGGCCGCCGCGGAGGTGGCCGAGCGGGCCGGCACGATGGCGCAGATGGTGCACCAGCGGGTGGCCGGCGTGGTCGAGAACATGTCGTTCCTGCCCTGCCCGCACTGCGGTCCCGAGCACCGCATCGAGATCTTCGGCACCGGCGGCGGTACGCGCGTCGCGGAGACCCTGTCCGCGCGGCTCGGCTACAACATCCCGCTGCTCGGCGAGATCCCGCTCGACGAGCGCCTCCGCGCCGGCGGCGACCTCGGCCAGCCGCTCGTGGCAGCCGACCCCGACACCCCCGCCGCGCAGGTCCTCGACAAGATCGCGTCGACCCTGGGCGGCAAGCCGCGCGGCCTCCTCGGCCGCCAGCTCGGCCTCTCCCCCGCGGGCCGCTGAACGTGGACCATCCCGTGCTGGAGACAGCACGGCTGCGGTTGCGGAAGTGGCGGGAGGACGAGGCACCTCGGATCTCCGCGGCTCGCACCAACCAGGCGACGGCGCATTTCCTGCCGTTCATCCCACAGCCGTTCACCGTGGAGGACGCGCGGTTCTGGCTGAAGGACCTGGCCGAGCAGGCAGCGGCCGGGAAACGGTTCAACTGGTGCGTGGCAGACGCCGCGACCGATCAGGGACTGGGCAACATTACGCTGTTCGGCATCCATGTCCGCGGCGCGGTCCGCGACGCCGAGGTCGGGTACTGGATGCACCCCGAGGCGCAAGGCCGCGGCGTGATGAGCGAGGCGATCCAGCGCGTCGCCCAGTGGTACTTCGCTCCGCCGAACGCCGGCGGATTCGGCGGCCGGCGGATCTTCATCCGTACGGCGGCCTCCAACACGGCGGCCCGCCGTACCGCGGAGAAGGCCGGCTTCCGGCACGTCGGCACCGAGCGCGCCGCCTTCGAGATCGGCACCCACGTCGACGACAAGGTCACCTACGACCTACTGATCACCGACTGACCAGATCGGGCGCAGCGGGGACAGACCTTCCTCGACGTACTCCGCGACCGGACGCACTCCGCCGTCCAGGTACCACTGCTCCAGCGCCGCGAAGTACCCGAAAACAAGGGCATTCGCGGCCACTCGGGCCTGGGTCTCGGTGAGCTTTCCGCCGGCCATCAGCGGGGCGATGCGCAGGCTGGCGCGGTCCAGCGAGGCGCAGAACGCCGTACGCACCGACGGCTCCTTGAAGAAGTAGCGGATCCGCCGCCACGGGATCGGCTCGCCGCCGCCCGGTGCCGCCTCGTAGTCACGGACGATCCGGGTCAACGTGGCGACCGGGTCCTCGCGGTCGAAGAGTTCCTCCAGCGCCTCCTGGCTCATCGTGTCGAACTCGTCGGCGACGATCAGGCCTTCCTTGGTGCCGAAGTAGCGGTACACCGAGGACGGCGACACCTCGGCCGCGGCGGCGATCTCCTCGATCGTCACCGCGCCGAACCCGCGCTCGTCGAACAGGTCGAGCGCGCACTCCTGGATCGTCCGCCGCGCCTTCTCGCGCCAGCGTTCCCGCAGACCGGTAGCCATCCCCCGACCCTAAGAGACAGCCACACGCTTCAGCAAGTCACTGTCTAAATCTCTTGACCATGCCGACACAGCGTTCGTACAGTCACTTGCATGAGACAGTCACTTTCAGAAAAGCGCACAGCGCTGGCCGCGGTCGGACTCTCGGTCCTGCTCGCCGCGATCGCGATCGTCGACCAGGCCGGCAGCCGCAGCCTGTTCGACCACGCCTCATCGGGCTACGCGTCGTACGGCAAGCACGCGTCCGAGGGCGCGCTCTATGGCCTGCTGTACGGCATTGCCGTCCTGGACGCCCTGCTGTGGTTGCTGGTCGCGGGCCTGGCCCGCTCACACCGCCTGGTCGCAGCTGGGGTTGGCGTACTCGCCGTACTGCTCACGGCCTCGCTGGGCGTGACCCTGCTGGTGGCATCCGAGTACGGCGTGCACCCGTACCCGCCGCTCTGGGGCGTGCTCGCGCTCCTGCCCGCGGTCGCCGGTGTCGCCGCGACCGCCCTGCTCCTCCGACGGAGGTAGGTCAGGTCGACTCGGGGTCGTACGGCGGTTTCGCGCCGGCTGGGAGGCGTTGCGGGGTGCTGTCGGCGAAGTCGGCGACGGGCTTGTCGTCCTCGTCCATCGGCTCGAGCAGGTGCTTGCGGACGAAGTTCTTCGGGTTCAGGTCCTGCAGCTCGAGGTCGGCGTACTCCGGGCCGAGCTCGTTGCGCAGATCGTTCTGCGCGTTCGTCACCATCTGACGGACCTGGCGCAGCAGACGTCCCGCCGTACGGGCGAACTCCGGCAGCCGGTCCGGTCCGAAAACGAGTACGGCGACGATCGCGATCACGACCAGTTCGAGTGGCCCGATGCCGAACATGTCCCCACCTCTCCGTACTTCGTTCCGGACTGCGCCCAGCCTATCCCGGCACCGGCTAGCACTCGTCAGCCGATCTGCTGGGCGAGAGTGAGCGTAACCGTTCGGGACCGCCCGCCGCGCTCGTAGGCGAGCCGCACGGCCTCCCCAGGCTGGTGAGTGCGGATAGCGACGATCAGCACCTCGGCGCTGTCCACAGGGTCGCTGTTGATCGAGGTGATCACGTCACCGACCCGCAGACCGGCCCGCGCGGCAGGCGAGCTCGGGCTCACCGCGCTGACCCGGGCGCCGCCCTCGAACATCATGTCCACACTGGCCCCGATCACCGGGTACGACGCCTTGCCGGTGGCGATCAGCTGCTGGGCGGTCCGCCGGGCCTGGTCGATCGGGATCGCGAACCCGAGCCCGATGCTCCCGCTCTGGCCCTCCTCGGAACCGCGAACGGTGGCGATCGCCGAGTTCACGCCGATCACCCGCGCGTTCATGTCAACGAGCGGACCGCCGGAGTTGCCCGGGTTGATCGCGGCGTCGGTCTGCAGCGCGCTGATGTACGACGACGCCTGCCCGGTGTCGTCGCCCGTCGTCACCGGGCGGTTCTTCGCCGAGATGATGCCCGAGGTGACCGTGCCGGCCAGTCCGAGCGGCGAGCCGATCGCGACCACGTCCTGCCCGACGACCGCCTGGTCCGACCGGCCGAACTGCACCGAGGGCGCGGTCAGGCCGGACACCTGCACGACGGCCAGGTCGTACGCCGGGGAGCGGCCGACGAGCCGCGCGGTCGCGGTCTTGTTGTCGTTCGTGACGACCTGGATCGAGCCGCCCTTGGCTGCGGCCGCGACGACGTGGTTGTTGGTCAGGATGTGCCCGGCATTGTCGATCACGAAGCCGGACCCGGTGGCGTCGGAGTTGTCCGAGCCCTCGACCTTCAACTGCACCACGCTCGGCAGCAGGGTCGCGGCGACCGCGGACACCGAGCCGGTGCGGATCTTCGGGTCGGCGCCGGTGCCGACCGGCGGCTCGGGCTGCTGTGCGATCGGGGTGTTGTTGCCGCTGAGCGCGACGACGGCCGTGGCCGCACCGGCGCCGGCGAGGACACCGATGACCAGCGCGACCAGAGCGGCGATGGTGACGACCCGGTTGACCTTCTGCGGCTCCGACGTGTACGAGCGGGCCTGCTGCTGGTGCCAGTCCATGGGTGGCGGCGGCACGTACGCAGGCCGGTACTGCGGCTGCTCGGTCGGCCAGGCCTGTCCTTGGTACACCGGGCGGAAGGTCGGCTGCTGCGGCTCCGGACGCCCGAAGCTACGCTGCGAGGTGGACCGGCCACCGTTCGTCTGGCGGTACGCCGCGTCCGAGCCGGGTGTCCGCAGTGGCATCGCGCCCGATCCGGGCGCCGGCGGGGTCAACGCAGTCAGCGGCGGGCCTGCCGCAGACCCGTTCCCGTTGGGCTCGCCCGCGGTGGGCAGGACCGCGGTCGGTTCCGTGGTCGCCGGATTCGGAACTGTCGGCTCGGCGTCGTCGCTGGTCACGGTGCCCGCCTCACGTCGTCGTCGTGGTCATCGGTGGAGCCTCCGGAGGTAACCGGGAGGACGTCCACCTTCGATTATCCCAGCTTCGGCGAGAGTGCACCCATCGGAGTGAGCCAGGTCGCGATTTTGGCCAGCCCGGTTCCCAGTCGCTGGATCGCGCTCAGCTCGGCCGGCAGCTCGTGCGGGAAGGATCTGACCACCTGTCCGAGCTGGTCGGGAGGCAGGTCCCCGATCAGCGTGTAGACGATTCCGCCGGACGACCAGACGACGTACGACGGCATGCCGTACCGCAGGTATACACCAGGACTGTCGGTGCTGCTGAAGCCCTCGACCGCGGCCGGATCCAGTGTGCCGCGCTGCTCGAACAGGGAGACGTTGAACAGCCCGTCGGAGTACGAGAACTGCAGAGAGCCGTTGCTGGTGTCCTGGTGGACGTCGTACAGCTTGAGCGACGCAGGCAGCTCCGGCGCGCAGACCCAGCCCTCGGAACGCAGGTTGTCGACCTTGCCCATGCCGAGCGCTTCGACACCGCTGGGGACCGTCGGTGGCAGATGGCCGAGGAACTCGGAGCCCTCGATCTCCAGCTCGGTGAACACGGTGGCGCGCACCATCGTCTTGCCGTCCGCACTGAACAGCTGACGCTGGAGCAGCAGTCCGGTCGCCTTGTCGATCCAGAACTTGGCCGCCAGCGTCTGGTCGTCCCGCAGCGCCTCCACGAGCACAGCGGTCCGGCCGATCAGGTCGGTGCAGCACTTGTCGACCAGCTGGTACGTCGCCTGCAGCAACGCCAGCGGTCCACCGTCGATGGCGGCGTCCGTGGTGGTGGCGCGCTGTACGAACGCCTTGGCCCCCGGTGCGGATGAGCCGAGCACACTGATCTCGGAGCCCTGTGACGCCGCGTGCACGATGTCCAGCATCGCCGAGCTGGAGCCCTGCGGTCCCCAGGCAGTGATGATCTGCGTGCCGTGGTACGAGATCTGGTTCGGCGCGACAGCCGCCCTCTGCAACCATCTGACCGCCGTCGGCGAGTCGGCCTTCGAGAGCGCCGGTAACAGGGCCGGGACCGCGGCGGCGGACGTGGGCAGGCCGAAGCCGATCAGGGCGGTGCTGACCAGGACGGCGAGCCGGGAGAGGCTCACCGGTCAGCGTCCTGTCAGGGCCACCGGGCGCAGTGTCGGGCTGTTCAGCCCGGCGTACCCCGCACCGTTGTAGGAGTTCAGCAGCGCGACCGGGTCAGCGAACGGTGCTCCGCCGCTGGTGCTTGCGTGGTCGGACGAGAAGCTCGCCACCGGCGGCTGCAGCGTCGGAGGCTGCTCCGAGCGGGACGGGTCGCCGACGACGAACGCCGTACCGAGCAGGGAGGCGACTGCGGCAGCTGAGCCGGCTGCGCCCAGGACGCCGCTGCGACGGCGGGAGCGAGTGCCGCGGGCGGGTCCCGGTCGGGTGCCACCTGTGCGGCCGGCCGGGAACGCGGACCGCTGCGGGAACAGGTTGACCGGCGTGACCACCGGGCGGACCTCTTCCCGTGGCTCGGTCGAGAACGACGAGACGCCCATCAGGCGCTGCATCAGGTCGGTCGACGGATCCGGCGACTCCAGCGCGGCGATCCGCGCCTTCAGCCGCCGCTGCGCGTCCACCTCGGACCGGCAGGTGTCGCAGCCGACCAGGTGGCTCAGGACCTTGTCACGGGAGTCGTGGTCGAGCTGGCCGTCGACCACGGCACTCAGCTTGTCCAGCGGGTGCGTCATGCGAGGTCACCTCCGTCGCCGAAGAGGCCGCCGTCGACCGGCGGACCGCCGACCCGGGTCTGGCCGGACCGCGGGGCCCGGTGCTCCAGGTGCTTACGCAGCATCGACCGGCCGCGGTGGATGCGGCTGCGGACGGTGCCGAGCTTCACGTCCAGGACGTCCGCGATCTCGTCGTACGTCATGCCCTCGATGTCGCACAGCACCACGGCCGCACGGAAGTCCTCGGGCAGCGCGTCCAGCGCGTCCTGCACGTCGTGGTCGAACAGGTCGGAGTCGAGCTTCTCGGCCGGGCCCTCGCCCTTGGCCGGGAGCCGGTCGTGCGCGTCCTCGGGCAGGCCGTCGAAGCGGATCCGCTGCTTGCGGCGGGCACCGTCCAGGAACAGGTTCGTGGTGATCCGGTAGAGCCAGCCCTCGAACGTCCCCGGCGTGTACGACGACAACGAGCGGAACACCCGGACGAACACTTCCTGGGTGAGGTCCTCGGCGTCGTGCTTGTTACCGGTCAGCCGGTACGCCAGGCGGTAGACCCGGGCGGAGTGTGTGCGGACGATCTCGTCCCACGACGGCAGTGCGTCCGGCACCTGCTGGGGTGCGGGGACCGTCGACGTGTCGAACGGCTTCACCGCGACGCCTCCCTGGGTCCTCTCGGCAATGAGCGTGAAGGCCATGGTGCCGCGGTCACCGTCCTCTGCGCACGTCGGGAGAACCCGGGTTCGACCCTGAGTTCCTGGTACGACGGCTCAACGCGGCGCTCCGGCCGGAAGTTCCCGGCCGGTGCCTTCACTACACAAGACGCCTCGGAGGCCATTTCGGTTGAGTCAGTGCTCCTCGATGACAGCGATCGGGTCGCCGTCGCGGACGACCTCGCCCTCGACGACCTTCAGTTCGGTGATGGTGCCGGCCACCTCGGCCAGCACCGGGATCTCCATCTTCATCGACTCCAGGATGACAAGCGTGTCGTCCGGGCCCACCGTGTCCCCGGCCTTGGCGGTGACCTTCAGCACGTTGGCCACCAGCTCGGCCAGCACGGTGTGACTCAACTCGCACTCCTCCCACTCCCGGAATCCCCGCTCCCGATCCTAGGCGTGACAGACCAGGGCCCAACTACTGGGCGTGCTGCCGGGCCCGGTACGACGCGACGCGCGTCCGGCTCGAGCACCGCGGCGTACAGAACCTCCGCGGCCGCTTCTCCGCCGCATTGGCGAACACCCGCTCGCAGTCCACCGCCGCACAGACCCCGAGCGCCTCGAACCCGTGACCGGCCGCGAACGTCGCCAGCCCGAGCGCAGTCGTCGCCGCCAGCCACTCGGCCCACGTGACTCCGGGCTTCGCCACATGCAGGTGCCACGGCGACCCGTCGTGGTCGGACAGATACGGGCGTACGGCGTACTCCTCCAGCAGCTCGTTGAGCTTCAGGGCCGCTGTGCGTGGGTCGGCGTGGAAAACCTCGCGGACCTGCTCCCGGACGCCCCGGACCGCGACCAGGTCGTCCTCGTCCAGCGTGACCGGGTCGGCCTCACCATGCTCGAGCAGGAACGCGCGTACGTCGGCCGGCGTCGTCAACTGCTCCGGCTCGCGGGTGCGCGTGTTGACCAGGTCGACCGCGAGCCGCACCTGCCGGTCCGGCGTCTGAAGATCCACTGGACTCCCTCCGTAACGCCTTTATGATAGTAACGCGTAACTGCAGGATTTGCGTTACAGGAGGTTCGGGCGTGGCGAGCTACTACTTGGCGGCGACGCTGGCCAGGCTTGCCGATGAGATGGTCGCGTTCACGCTGGTGCTGCTGGTGCTGGAGCGGACAGACAGTCCGGCACTGGCAGGGATCACCGGAGCCGCCTATGCGCTCCCGGCGGTCGCCACCGGGCCTCTGCTCGGTGCATGGCTGGACAGGACGCCGTACCGGCGGACCGCGCTCGCACTCAACCAGGCCGTGCTCGGCGTGGTCATGCTCAGCCTGCTGGCCGTAGTCGGCCACAGCGCGCACTGGATCACGCCGGCGCTCGCAGCAGTCGCCGGTGCAACGCTGCCTATGGTGAGCGGCGGGTTCACCAGCATGCTGCCGAGCCTGGTCCCATCAGAGCGACTGGCCCGCGCCAACTCCTTCGAGGCTGCGAGCTTCGGTGCCGCGACCATCACCGGGCCTGCGACCGCCGCCACGATCGCAGCCACCCTGTCGGTCGAGGTCGTTGTTGTAGTCATCGCCGTGGCCGCAACACTCAGTGTCTGCGCCATCAGCCGCCTGCCCGCCCTGCCGCCGTTACAGACCGCTGGACAGCCATTCTTGCCTGCCGTTCTGGCCGGTATGACTCACCTGGTCCGCACACCACGGCTGCGAGCCTCCACCGTGACCACGACCCTGCTGATGGGGGCCACCGGCATCCTGCTGATCGCCCTGCCACTGCACATGGCTTCACTCGGAATGCCCAGGTCAGCGGCCGGCTACCTGTGGACAGCCATCGAGCTCGGCAGTGTCACCACCGCGCTCCTGCTGACTCGTCTCCAAGCGCGGTGGCGCCCTGAGCAGGTCGTCATCGTGTCGGTTGCGGCCTACGGCGTCACCATGGCCACCTGGCCCGTGGCCACTAGCTTCGCCGTCCTCGTGCTGGTGGCCTTTGTCAGCGGCCTCCTGGAAGGCCCCACTCTCCCTGCCATGTTCGCCGCCCGCCAGCAGTACAGCCCGGAGTCCCTGCAAGGCCGAGTGAGCACCACCGCCGCCAGCCTCCGGGTCGGCGCTGCCGCGATCGGCCAAGCCACCGGCGGCCTCCTCGTCCCGGCTGTCGGCACCCGCAGCGCCCTGCTGATCGTGGCCCTCGCCCTACTCGCGGCCGCAGCCCTCGGCCGCGTCACAACCGTCTCGAGAGAGGCTGCTGCGGTCAGTCGAGGATGACCGAGCGGGAGAGGCTGCGCGGCTGGTCGGGGTTGAGGCCGAGAGCCAGGGACTTGGCCACCGCTACCCGCTGAGCGACGACGAGGGACGCCATGGGGTCGAGGTCGGCGTGGTGGACGATGGTCGCGCCGGTGGCCTTGACGTCGTCCAGCAGGCCTGCCGGCGGCTCACCGAAGACCCAGACGCCGCGGCCGGGCTGCGCGATCGCGATCGGGCCGTGCCGGTAGTCCATCGCCGGGTACGCCTCGGTCCACGCCGACGCGGCCTCACGCTGCTTGAGCGCGGCCTCGTGCGCCAGGCCGACGTTCCAGCGCGTTCCGACGTACGTGACCTGCTCGAGCTTGGCCAGGTCGTCGACGTCGATGGTCAGTGCGGTCTGAGCGTCCGCAGCGGCCTTGGACAGGTCCTCACCGAGCGACGCGCGCAGCAGCGCCAGTGTGGTGGTCGCGAACCGGGTCTGCACGACGGACTGCTCGTCGGCGAAGTCGAGCAGGATGGTCCGGTCGGCCAGCTCGACGATCGGCGAGTCCGGCGTCGCGGTGATCGCCACGGTCGGTACGTCGGTGGCGCGGATCAGGTCGAGCACCTCGGTCGTCGTACCGGAGCGGCTGATCACCACGATCGCGTCGTACGACCGGCCGGCCGGGAACTCGGATCCGGCGAACGCGTCGGTCTCGCCCTGGCCGAGGTCCTCGCGCAGCGCGGCGTACGCCATCGCCATGAACCAGGAGGTGCCGCAGCCGACCGCGGCGACCCGCTGACCGGCCTGCGGAAGTGCCCTGAACTGTGCACTGTCGGATTGCGCGAAACCGTCCGAGACCTGCCGCCAAAGGTCCGGCTGAGTGGCGATCTCAGTGCTCACAAATGGCTGCTGCGTCATGTCGTCTCCGCACTTGTCATGGTCGAAACTGCTCGAACGTGATCGAATGGTGCCAACCAGCCGCCACCGGGCTGACCGATTGTGTGAAGGAGGAGCCCCGGGTGAAGCGTTATGAACGCCTCAACACCTTGCTCGAGTCGCTCGCCGAAAAAGGCGCCATCGACGTCGACGAGCTCGCCGAGCAGTTGCACGTGTCCGCAGCCACGATCAGGCGTGATTTGGACCATCTCGGCAAGCAGCAGCTCCTCACCCGGACCCGCGGCGGCGCGGTGGCCAACGCGGTGTCGTACGACCTGCCGCTGCGCTACAAGACTGCGCGTTTCGCGTCCGAGAAGCAGCGGATCGCGCAAGCGGCGGCCACGCTGGTGCGTCGCGGCATGGTGATCGGGATGAACGGCGGGACCACGATCTCCGAGGTGGCGCGGACGCTGGCGACCCGGCCGGAGCTGTCGGCGGAGCACGGCGAGCCGGCGTTCACGCTTGTCACCAACGCACTGAACATCGCCAACGAGCTGATCGTCCGGCCGCACGTGAAGATGGTGCTGACCGGTGGTGTGGCGCGGCCGCAGTCCTACGAGATGATCGGCCCGCTGTCGCACCGGATCCTGTCCGACCTGTCGCTGGACATCGCGTTCATCGGCGTCGACGGGATCGACGAGACCGGCGCGACGGCTCATCACGAGGGCGAGGCGAACATCAACCAGCTGATCGTCAGCCGGGCCGCGAAGGTGGTCGTGGTGGCCGACTCCTCCAAGCTGGGGCAGCGGGCCTTCGCCCGGATCTGCGAGCTGAGCGAGATCGACACGCTCGTCACCGACGCCCAGGCCGACGAGTCGCAACTTGCCGTCTTCAAAGAAGCCGGCATCGACGTCATCCGCGCCTGACCTCATTCCACACCTCCCTCGACAGGTGAGTCACGTCTCCAAGAGACGATCATATCTGATCATCGCAAGGTCGTTATGAGCAAGAGTGCGCAACCTCCGCGCGTGCATCACGGAAAGCGGACCTCCAGCCGCTAGGCTCTGACTCAGCATGGGTACCGCAGCCGCAGACCGTTCCGCCGACTACTCCGCCGACCACTGGGAGGACGCCATCGCCACCGGCATCGACCCGACGTCCTGGGCGTACGCCGAGGACTACACCGGTGAGGACGAGGTCGTCACCGGTGCGCGGGCGAGCGCTGCGGACAGCGGTGTCGCCCCGATCGGCCCCGGCGCGGCCGCCGCGCTAAGCCTGCTCGCCGCGGGCGTGGGCGCGAAGGCGGTCGTCGAGATCGGCACCGGGACCGGCGTCTCCGGGCTGGCGCTGCTCCGCGGCATGCGCGCCGACGGCACGCTCACCACGGTCGACATCGACGCGGAGAACCAGCGGCTCGCGCGCAAGACGTTCCTGGACGCGGGCGTCGCGTCGAACCGGTTCCGCCTGATCGCCGGCGCCGGGCTGGACGTGGTCACCCGGCTCACCGACGGTCACTACGACCTGGTCTTCTGCGACGCGGACCGCCGCGAGAACACGGCGTACCTGCACGAGGCGCTGCGCCTGCTCCGCCCCGGCGGCATCGTCGCCTTCGCCGGCATCCTCACCGGCGGCCGAGTAGCCGACCCCGCCCGCCGAGACCCCGACACCATGGCCCTCCGAGACCTGATCCGCGCCGTCCGAGACGACGACAACCTGGTCTCAGCCCTCCTTCCCACCTCCGACGGCCTCCTCACCGCCGCCAAACGCCTGAAGTAGCCCGCTAGCTCGTGAGGCGGGTTAGTTCGGTGGTTACCTCGTGCCAAGGGTCGGACTGGGGGTCTATCAGTTCGTAGTGGCCGCAGTGGTTGACGCGGTGGAAGTGGGCGGTGGGGTGAGCGCTGAAGTAGGACTCGGTGATGGTGATGGGGACGACGGTGTCGTTGACGCCGTGGATGAGGGTCACCGGGGCTATGGATGCCGGGAGGTGGACCGGGTCCAGGTCGTTGCGGACGCCGCCGCCGATGAAGGCCTGTACGGCGCCCTTGTCGAGACCCTCGCGGTCCGCCATCAAGAGGTCGGCTACAGGCGCCAGAGCGACCACAGCGCGCAGGCGGACCGGGTTGAGCGTGGACGCGGCCCACAGCGCCAGTTGACCGCCGGCGGAGTGCCCCATCAACAGATAGCCCGCGTGGACGTCCACCAGGTCAGGTAGCGCGTCCAGCGCCGTACGGATGTCAGTAGTAGTGACATCGGGGTTGCCGGGCTCCCGGCGGTACTCCAGCGACAGGACCGGCCAGCCGAGGTCGGACAGCGCTGCGCCGAGGGAGCGGGCGTGCACCCGGTCGTACTGCGGTCGCCAGAACCCACCGTGTACGAAGACGATCAGCGGCCGGTACTCCTTGGCGCGCCAGTAGTCGATCACCTGGTCCGCATGCTCGCCGTACCGCAGTTCCTCGTCCGGCTCAGGCGCCGTACGCGACAGTACCGATCGGTCCTCGCTCATTCCGACCTCCCGAGATAGCGCAGGGCGTTCGACGTGAGCAGTTTGTGTTGCTGCTCCGCGGTCAGGAAGCCGGCCTTCCGCACCACCTCCCCGACCGGCCGCTCACCCAGTGGATAGGGATAGTCACTGCCGACCAGAACGCGGTCTTCCCCCAAGGTATCGACAAGTAGCCGCAAAGGCGCTGATTCGAACACGACCGTGTCGACCAGGATCCGGTCCAGGTACGCCGACGGTGGGTGCTCGGAGCAACCACGGACGATGTCCCCGCGCCGATGCCACGCGTTCTCCAGCCGCCCGAGCCAGAACGCGAAACTCCCGCCTCCGTGGGCGAAACAGATCCTCAAGGCAGGCGGCAACCGGTCGAACGCCCCGCCCAGGATCATCGCCAGCAACGACAGATGCGTCTCGGCCGGCATCCCGGCCAGCCAGCGCGCCATCCACCGATCCAGCCGCGGCCCGCCCGGCATGTCCCACGGATGCACCAGCACCGGCGTACCGGTCTCCGCGCAGTGGTTGAGGAAAGCAACGATCCCGGCGTCGTCGAGGTCCTTGTCGCCCACGTGGTTGCCGATCTCGACGCCGGCATGTCCGGCCGCCCGGCAACGGTCCAGTTCGGCACAGGCCAGGTCCGGATCCTGCAACGGCACCTGGCAGAACGGCACGAACCGGTCGTCACCGGCCAGCGTCTCCAAGGTGAGGTCGTTGAAGATCTCCGCCAGCTTGACGGCCTGCGCGGCCGGGCGTTCGTACCCGAAGAACACCGGGGTCGGCGACACCACCTGGAGGTCGATGCCGTCGGCATCCATATCGGCACGCCGTACGGCGGGATCCCAGGCCTGCGGCCCGACCGGGCGGAACTCCGACGAGCCGATCATGATCATGGCGGCCCGTTCGGAGTCGATCCGCAACCACGGCCAGCCGTCGCCGCCGCACGCCACCGAGAGATCCGGCCACCCGTGCGGGACCAGATGAGTGTGGACGTCTACGGTCATTTACCCGGGTGCAGCGTGCCGCACTCCGGGCAGGTGCGTGCGTCCTCGCTCTCGTAGAAGGCTTTGAAGACCGGAGGGAGGTCCGCGACGATGTCGGTCACCTGGAGCTCGACCTCGTGAACGATCGCGTTGCAGTTGGCGCAGTACCAGCGGAACTTCTCCAGTACGCCGGGTTCCCGGACTCGCTCGATCACCAGGCCGATCGAGTTCGGGCCGCGCTGCGGGGAGTGCGGCATGTTCCGGGGCAGCACCCACATCTCACCGGCGTTGACCGCAACCGTGGCCGGGCCGTCGTCGGTCATGACGTTGACCTTGAGCTCACCGGAGATCTGGTAGAAGAACTCCTCGTACGGGTCGACGTGGAAGTCGGTGCGCTGGTTCGGGCCGCCGACCACCATCGTGATGAAGTCGTCCCCGGTCGGGAACATCTGCTTGTTGCCGACCGGCGGCTTCAGCAGGTGCTTGTTCTCCTCGATCCATTGCGGAAAGTTCGTCGACTCCAAGTTCGCCATACCTACTCCTCCCTCAATGTTGCGGGATCGCCGCAACAGCCTGGATCTCGATCAGCAGCTGGGGATGCGGCAGCTGATGTACTGCGACGGTCGTGCGCGCCGGACCCGACTCGTCGAAGAATTCGCCGTACACCTCGTTGTACCCCCCGAAGTCGTTCATCGACACCAGGTACGTCGTCACGCTGACGAGGTCCTCCAACCCGGCCCCCACCGCCCCGAGCACGTCCCGGATGTTCTCCAGCACCGCCCGCGTCTGCACCCGGATGTCCAGCTCGACAGTGCCCATCGCATCCACCGAGGCGCCCGCGATCGAGTTGTCCGGCCGCCGGCTCGACGTCCCCGAAACGAACGCGAACCCACCAGAAACCTTCACATGCGGAAACCGCCCCCGCGGCGTCGCCTTCCCGGGCACAACCGTCATGTGAGCTCCACGCAGACGTTCGTGGTTTCGGTGTAGAAGTCCACTGAATGGCGTCCCCCCTCGCGACCGACGCCCGACAACTTCACCCCGCCGAAGGGCGTGCGGAGATCGCGGAGGAACCAGGTGTTGATCCAGCACAACCCCACATCAAGCGCTGCACCGGCCCGATGCGCCCGGCCGACGTCGCGGGTCCAGACGGTGGCCGCCAGCCCGTAGTCGGAGGAGTTGGCGAGGGCGTAGGCCTCTTCCTCGGTGTCGAAGGGGGCGATGTGGCAGATCGGACCGAAGATCTCCTCGCGGTTCGTCCGAGCGTCCGCGGGCAGGCCGGTGACAACGGTTGGTTGTATGTAGCAACCGCCGTCGCGGGCGTCACCGAACGTCGGTACACCGCCGCCGGCCAGTACGTCGGCGCCTTCCACTCGGGCGAGGTCGTAGTACGACAGGACCTTGTCGCGGTGCTGTTTCGAGATGAGCGGCATGTTCATCGTGGCCTCGTCGGCCGGCCAGCCGTAGGTGAGTTCGCCGGCTCGCGCTGCCAGGCGTTCGGTGAACTGCTCGAAGATCGGGCGTTCGACGTACAGACGTTCCGTGCACAAGCAGACCTGCCCGCCGTTCGTGAAGACCGACCGGACCGACCCCTCCACCGCGGCGTCGAGATCGCAGTCGGCGAAGATCAGCCCCGCGTTCTTTCCGCCGAGCTCGAAGGACACCGCCTTGACCCGGTCCGCGGCCACCTTCGCGATCGCCGTACCGGTCGCGGACTCGCCGGTGAACGTGATCGCGTCCACGCCCGGATGCCGAGTGAGGTACTCCCCCGCCGACGACGGCCCGAACCCGTGCACCAGGTTGAAGACGCCATCAGGTACGCCGGCCTCGGCCATCACCTCGGCGAGGACGGTCGCCGACGACGGCGTCTCCTCGGACGGCTTCACCACCACCGCGTTGCCGCAGGCAAGCGCCGGCGCGACCTTCCACGTGAGCAGCAGCAGTGGAAGATTCCACGGTACGACGATCGCCACCACACCGACCGGTCTCCGGACGGCGTAGTTCAACGCCCGCCGCCCGTCCGGGAGCACGGTCGTGTACGACTCGGTCGGCACCGTCGTCGCGAAATCCGCGAACGCACGGAAGTTGGCCGCACCGCGCGGAATGTCCAGCGTGCGCGCCTGGCTGATCGACTTCCCAGTGTCACCGACCTCCGCCGCCACCAGATCCTCGAACCGCCGCTCCAGCCCGTCGGCGACCCGCCGCAGTACGACGGCCCGCTCCTGTTCGCTCATCCGCCCCCACGGACCACTCAGCGCCCGCCGAGCCGCGGCAACCGCCGCGTCCACAGTCGACTCGTCCGCCTCACAGACATCGAAGATCTGCTGTCCCGTCACCGGCGAGATCTTTGCGAACCGCGAAGCACTCTCCACAAACGTTCCGCCGACGAAATGCCGCAGCAACCCCACGGAGCTGGGCTGCCCGGTCAACAGCGAAGGCGACCACAGGCTCACCGTCGTCGCCTCCGAACAAGTCCGAGCAGGACCCCGGCCGACGCAACCGCCGCAGCGCCGAGCAGCTGGTGCTGGCGGTGCACTCGGCGCTGAACTTCGGCGTACGGCGTGGTTGAGAACGACACGAGCTCGTAGCGGGAGACGTAGGTGCCGGGGAGTAGTCGTTCCAGGGCATGCTCGACGCGTTTCTGGAGGCGGAAGACCGGAGAGGCGACCTTGTCGCGCATCTCGACGAAGTTCGCGAGGGCCATCTCCGCGATCGCCTCGGTGTTCTCGCGCCGTCGGGTCTCGAACAGCGGCAGTGCGCGCGCCCACGAGCCGCCCGTGTCGTCCAGGCAGCGATCCAGCTCGACGACGTCCTCGAAGGCACAGTTCGCGCCTTGCCCGTAGAACGGCACGATCGCGTGCGCCGCGTCGCCGAGCAACGCCGTACGTCCATGGGCCTGCCACGGCAGCGTGTGCACCGTCCCGAGGACGCCGACCGGGTTGTTGAGATAGTCGTCGACCAGATCCGGTGCCAACGGCAACAGATCCGGATAGTTCACACGGAAGTGCTCCTCGATGGCAGTCGTCGACGTGAGCGCGTCGAACGACCCGGCCGGCCAGAACAGCGTGCAGGTGAACGAGCGGTCGGGGTTCGGCAGCGCGATCATCATCGACGTACCACGCGGCCAGATGTGCAGCGCGCCGGGATCCAGCGCGAACTCACCGGACGCCGCCGGGATCGACAACTCCTTGTACCCGTAGTCGAGGAAGTCCACGTCCTCCGCGACGATGCCCTCGGCAAGCAATTGCTCGCGCACCGCGGATCCGGCGCCGTCGGCGCCCAGCACCACGTCCGCCGCGACCGAAACCTTCCCGGACGGCGTCGCGAACACCATCTGACCGGCAGCCGAGTCCAGCTCCACCAACCGGTGCTCGAACTCCACCGACACGCCAGGAGCAGCCGACGCCGCCGACAGCAATGCGTTGTTCAGCGCGCCCCGGCTGATCGAGTTGATCGCCCGGTCCCCGGACGCCGAGTACGCCTGGAAGTCCAGCGGCCCCGACACCGGATGGATCATCCGGCCCTTCATCGGCAACGCGTCCGCCATCACCTCGTCGACCAGGCCGATCCGCCGCAAGGCGTCCAGGCCGCGCTCGGAGATCGCCAGGTTGATCGACCGGCCGCGTTCCTCCTGCGAGACCCGAGGATCCGGGCGCCGCTCGTACAGCGTCACGGTCAGGCCGCGGCGCGCGAGGAAGCACGCGAGCAGCGAACCGGTCAGCCCTGCGCCGACGATCGCGACCTTCATGGCATCACCTCGGCCAACGCCGTTCCGGCCCGCCAGCAGTCGTGGTACGTCGAGTACAACGGCACCGGCGCGAACCGCAGTACGTCGGGCTCCCGCGAGTCCGCGATCACGCCGTACTCGAACCGAAGCCGCCGCGACAGCTCACCGGCTCCACGCACCCGCACAGACAACTGGGCGCCGCGTCGCGCCGGATCGGCCGGAGTGATGATCTCCGCCGTACCGGTCAGCAGTTTCTCCAGGTATGCCGTCAACCGCACACTCCGCTCCCGTAGTACCTCGATGCCGACCTTGTCGAAGATCTCCAGCGACGTCCGCACCGGGCTCATCGAGAAGATCGGCGGGTTCGACACCTGCCACGCGTCCGCGGTCGCCGGCGGCCGGGACTCCGGTGTCATCTCGAACCGCGTCTTCGCGTCGGTGCTCCACCAGCCCTCGAACCGCGGCAGGTCCGCGCCGAGATGCCGCTCGTGCACGAAGGCACCGGCGATCGCGCCCGGCCCGGAGTTCAGGTACTTGTACGAGCACCACGCGGCGAAGTCCACGTCCCAGTCGTGCAACGCGAGCGGCACGTTCCCGGCCGCGTGCGCGAGGTCCCACCCGACGATCGACCCGGCCGCATGACCGGCCTTCGTGATCGTGGGAATGTCCATCAGCTCACCGGTCAGGTAGTTCACGCCGCCCAGCAGTACGAGCGCCACGTCGCCACCGAGCTGCTCGACGACATCCGCCGTACGCAGACTGTGCTCCCCCGGTCGCGGACGTAGCCGGATCACCGCGTCCTCCGCGTCGTACCCGTGGAACGCGACCTGCGACCGTACGGCGTAACTGTCCGAGGGGAACGCCGAGTCCTCGATGACGATCCGGTGCCGGGACCGTGTCGGACGGTAGAACGACACCATCAACAGGTGCAGGTTGACGGTGAGCGTGTTCATCACGACCGTCTCGCTCGGCAACGCTCCGACGAGCCGCGCCGCCGGACCGGTCAGCAGCTCGTGGTACGGCAACCAGGGCCGGGCAGCGTCCAGATGTCCTTCGACCCCGAGCGCTGCCCACGAGTCCAGGTCCTCGAGCAGCTCGGACCGGGTCGCCTTCGGGCGCAGGCCGAGCGAGTTCCCGGCGAAGTACGCGACCTCCGGGTAGTCGCCTCCCTGAGCGGGCGGTACGTCGAACAGCTCCCGGTGCCCTAGGTCCGCGGCATCGAGTTCCAGTGCCCCCGTCTCGGAAGGGGTCACGCCTCGGCAACCTCGTCGGCGGCGGCCTTCGGCGCCTCGATCACCTGCCCCTTGCCGAGCACCGTCACGCCGCCCTTGGACACCGTGAACCCGCGCTCCCGGTCGTAGTCCTGGTCGACGCCGATCTCGGTACCGTCCGGGATCACGATGTTCTTGTCCAGGATCACGTTCTTCAGCACGACGTCCTTGCCGATCTTGCAGTTGTCCATGATCACGGAGTACCGGATGTCCGCGCCGGCGCTGACAATCACGTTCGACCCGAGCACCGAGTGGTCGACATGTGCGCCGGACACGATCGAGCCCTGGCAGACGATCGACTCGCCGACCGTCGCGTCGTCGGTGAACTTCGCCCCGGGCAGTTGCGGGTGCGAGGTGAAGATCGGCCAGTCGTTGTTGTAGAGGTTGAACACCGGCTGGATCGACACCAGGTCCATGTGCGCCTCGTGGTACGAGTCCAGCGACCCGACGTCCCGCCAGTACGAGCGGTCCCGGTCGAGGGCGCCCGGTACGTCGTTGTCCTTGAAGTCGTAGACGCCCGCCTTGCCCTCGGCAACGAGCATCGGGACGATGTCGCCGCCCATGTCGTGCCGCGAGGCCGGGTCGGCGGCGTCCTTGCGCAGCGCCTCGACCAGCACGTCCCGGCTGAACACGTAGTTGCCCATCGACGCGAACGTCTCGTCCGGCGAGTCCGGCAGTCCCGGCGGGTCGGCCGGCTTCTCCAGGAACTCCTCGATCGTGTGCCCGTTCGCGGCGGTCTTGATCACGCCGAACTCGCTCGCCTCGACCCGCGGTACCCGGATACCGGCCACCGTCACGCCGTTGCCCCGCTCGATGTGCGCGGCGACCATCTGCGACGCGTCCATCCGGTACACGTGGTCGGCGCCGAAGACCACGATGATGTCGGGCTGGAAGTCGTCGATCAGGTTCATCGACTGGTAGATCGCGTCCGCGCTGCCCTGGTACCACTGCGGGCCGAGCCGCTGCTGGGCGGGCACACAACTGACGAAGTTGCCGAGCAGGGTGGACATCCGCCAGGTCACCGTCACGTGCCGGTCCAGTGAGTGCGACTTGTACTGCGTCAGCACGAACAGGTTCCGGATGCCGGCGTTGACGAGGTTGGACAGCACGAAGTCGATCAGGCGATAACTGCCGCCGAACGGCACGGCCGGTTTGGCCCGGTCCGCCGTCAGCGGCATCAACCGCTTCCCCTCGCCACCGGCCAGCACGATTCCGAGAACTCTGGGCGCCTTTGCCATGTCCGCACCTTAGCTCCGACGACCCGCGGACATAAGCGTTTGCGCGCGTCGCAACACTGGAAGGATGCCGATCCTCGTCGTACCGACCACTGCCGTTCACCGATCGTTTCTCGCGGCCTGGGACGAGCTCGGTCCGGATCATGAGCGGTGGATGGGTGCGCGGTCGATCGCCGGCGCCGAGGAGGAGTGGACCCGCGCGCAGGCCGCGGATCCCGCCGAGTTCGCCCGCCTGGTCGACGCGATCAGGGCGGAGGCCGAGCCGGAGACCGAACTGGCGGCCGGTCTCGTGCACCAGACCGTGCTGTGGTTCGTGGACGGCGTCGAGTTCCTCGGCCGGCTCTCGATCCGCCACGACCTGACGCCGGCGCTCACCGAGGTCGGCGGGCACATCGGGTACTGCGTCCGCCCGTCGGCCCGGCGGCGCGGGTACGCGACCCAGATGCTCACCCAGTCGCTCCCGATCGCCGGCGCACTCGGCATCGAGCCCGCACTCGTCACCTGCGACGTGGACAACACCGCGTCGCGCAAGGCGATCGAGGCAGCTGGTGGCGAACTGGAAGACGAACGACACGGAAAGCTGCGCTTCTGGGTGCCGACACACGTGTCCTGATGACCTAGGGTCGGAGCTTATGAAGGTCGCCATCCTGACGCGTGAGTTTCCTCCGGACGTGTACGGCGGGGCGGGGGTGCACGTGGACTTCCTGGTCCGCGAACTGCGCCGGCTGATCGACGTCGACGTACAGTGCATGGGCGAGCCCCGGAAAGGCGCGACCGCGCATTCCGAGGACGACCCGCGGATCCCGAACGCGAACGCGGCGCTGCGCATCCTCTCCACCGACCTGACCATGACCGCAGCCGTCGGGGCGGCGGACCTGGTGCACTCGCACACCTGGTACGCGAACATGGCGGGGCATTGGGCCAAGCTGCTGTACGACGTACCGCATGTGGTGACCGCGCACTCGCTGGAGCCGCGCCGGCCGTGGAAGGCCGAGCAACTGGGCGGTGGGTACCGGCTGTCGAGCTGGGCCGAGCGGACGGCGTACGAGGCGGCCGATGCGGTCGTCGCGGTGAGCCGCGGGATGCGGACCGACGTCCTCGACTGCTACCCGTCGATCGACCCGGCCAAGGTGCACGTGATCTCGAACGGGATCGACGCGGACTTCTACCGGCCGGATCCGTCGACGCACGTGCTCGAGCGGCTCGGCGTCGACCTGAACCGTCCGTACGTGACGTTCGTCGGCCGGATCACCCGGCAGAAGGGCGTGCCGCACCTGCTCCGGGCGGGGCTGCGTCTGGACCCGTCCGTGCAGCTCGTGCTGCTGGCCGGTGCCGCCGACACGGTCGAGCTGAAGGCCGAGACCGACGTGCTGATCAACGACCTGAAACTGGCCCGCGACGGTGTGTTCGTGGTCTCCGAGATGCTGCCGCGGGAAGACGTCCGGCAGGTGCTGACGCACGCGCTGGCGTTCTGCTGCCCGTCGATCTACGAGCCGCTCGGCATCGTCAACCTGGAGGCGATGGCCTGTGAGACCGCGGTCGTCGCGAGTGCGGTCGGCGGTATCCCCGAGGTCGTCGACGACGGCGTGACCGGCACCCTGGTCCCGTACGACGAGAACGATCCGGACGCCTTCGAGCGCGGTCTCGCGGACGGAATCAACGCGCTGGTCGACGATCCTTCGCGAGCTGACGCGATGGGTAAAGCTGGGCGGCGCCGCGCGGTCTCCGAGTTCGGCTGGGACGCCGTCGCCCAACGCACCGTCGAGCTGTACAACAGCCTGCTCGGGTAGCCAGACCGGAAATCGCCTCCCACGGTAGACCGGGTACGCCGCCGCAGCCTGGGTCCTGTCACTCCCAGGAACAGCGAGGCACTCCCTGTTCCGCGCGCGCCGACGAACAGTGGAGACATGACGAACTCAACCATCACCCTCGCCGAGGACCTGACCATCACCCGGATGGGGTACGGCGCGATGCAACTCGCCGGCCCCGGCGTCTTCGGACCGCCCAAGGACCGCGACCAGGCGATCGCCGTACTGCGGGAAGCCGTCGCACTCGGCGTCACCCACATCGACACCAGCGACTTCTACGGACCGACCGTCGTCAACGAAATCATCAAGGAGGCGCTGCACCCGTACCCGGAGGACCTGGTCCTGGTCACCAAGGTCGGCGCCCGGCGCGGCGACGACGCCTCGTGGATCCCGGACCTCTCACCGGACGCGCTGCGAGCCCAGGTCCACGACAACCTCGATCACCTCGGCCTCGACGTACTCGACGTGGTCAACCTCCGCAGCATGGCGCACGAAGGCCACAGCGAGGAGTCGATCGCGGAGTCGTTCACCACGCTGGCCGAGCTCCAGCAGCAGGGCCTGATCAAGCACCTCGGCCTGAGCAGCGTGACGATCCCGCAGATCCGCGAGGCGCAGGCGATCGCGCCGATCGTGACCATCCAGAACCTGTACAACCTGGTGAACCGCGATGACGACGACGTGGTGGAGTACGCCGCGGAGCACAACATCGCGTTCGCGTCGTTCTTCCCGCTCGGCGGATTCACTCCGCTGCAGTCCGAGACGCTGGCGAAGGTCGCCGCCCGTCTGGACGCCACCCCACAGCAGGTCGCCCTCGCCTGGCTCCTCCAGCGCTCCGCAACCAGCGTCGTCATCCCCGGCACGTCGTCCCTGGCCCACCTCCGCGAGAACGTCGCCGCGCGAGACCTCGTCCTCCCCGCCGACGCCATCACCGAACTCGACACGATCGGCGCCTGATCCCCGCTCTCCGGAACTTTTCTGCCGCCTGGCGCAATAAATGTTCCGGAGAGCTAGCGGAGTTCTCGCTGGAGCATCTGGATGAGGGCGTCGACGTCGGACTCGACCATCGGTTCGCCCGTCATACCCATCCGGTGCAGCAGGGTGCCGATGACGACGTCGATGAAGAACAGTACCCGCTGCTCGGACAGACCGAGCACCTCGGTGAGCACCTGGCGGTACGGGTCCTGGAGCTGCGTGGAAAGGATCTCGCGCAGGCCGGGATCGCCGATCGCGTCGGTGAACACCCCGGCGAACGCCGCCGCGACCCCAGGCTCCGCGATCCGCCGCGCGCCGAATCGGACCGCGGCGGCCAGGTCCTCCTCGCGATCACGGCCTGCCAACGGGAGGGGGCCGAAGGCATCCACCAGGCAGGCGGTGACAAGCGCACCCTTGGACGGCCAGCGCCGGTAGATCGTCGTCTTCGCGATCCCGGCCGCCGCGGCGATCCGGTCGACCGTGGCCCGCGTGTATCCGAGCTCGTGCACCGTCCGCAGCGTCGCCGCGAACACCTCCGCGTCGACGCTGGAACGGGGCCGGCCGGGCGGCCGCGACGGGGAAGCCATCGGCACAGCATAGCGAGTTATGCTACCGTCGGTATCGATACTAGTCGTAGCGAAACCCGCAACGTCAGGACGATGCCCGATGCTCAAGACCGCCACCACCACCCCCGCCACCCCGCACCGGCCTCCGCTCGGCATCCGGTTGGTGTACTCCCTGCGCAAGGAGCCCGACTACCAGACGATGTCGCCTGCGGACCTCGTGAAGTTCGGCGAGACCCAGAGCCGCATCGTCAACTCCCGCCTCGCCCGCCTCATCACCGGCCGTCCGCACGCAGGCGTCACGATCGACTGGCAACAGGTCCCGCTCGCGGACCGTACGCTCCGCGTCCGGGTCCACCGGCCGAAGCACGCAGGAGCGCGCAACCTTCCGCTGGTACTTCACGTGCACGGCGGCGGCTACACCGGGACAGCTGTGCAGTGCGACTGGATCAACAGCCACATCGCCGCACGGGCATCGGCTGTGGTCGTGTCCGTCGAGCACCGGCTGATGAACCACGAGACCCCGCTCGCGGCGATCGTCGACGACGGTTGGGACGTCCTACGGTATGTCTTCCAGCACGCCAACGAATGGGGGATCGACCCGTCCCGGGTGGCCCTCGCCGGCGAGAGCGCGGGCTCGATGGTGGCAGCTCTGTCCGCACTACGAGCCCGCGACACGGGCCTGTCGCTACGGGCCCAGGTGCTCATCAACCCGTGCGTCGACGTGACCTCAACCGCGCTCGACTACGAGTCCGCGACCCAGTACGCCGACACGCCGACACTCACCCGCGCCGGAATCGAGTTCTTCCGGCAACTCGCCGTACCGGAAGGAACCGACGCGCGAGCACTCTCACCGCGGTACGCCGACTTGGCCGGGCTGCCTCCCGCGCTGGTGGTGATCCCGGTCCTCGACCCGGTCGCAGACCACGGCCGGTTGTACGCCGATCAACTCCGAGCCGCAGGCACCGCCGTCCAGGTGAGCGAGTACCCCAAGGCCGGCCACGCCTTCATCAGCCTCCCCGGCCTAGTACCCCAAGCCAGGCCGGCCCGCGACCGAATCATCAACTTCCTCTGCACGCAGTTCCGTTAGTTGCTACAAGATTCCGGACGTCGGGGTGTCGGAGGCGAGCCAGGTGCTGAGTAGGCGGGCGCCGGCGCCGGTTGCGCCGGCGGAGTACTCGAAGCGGTCGGCCGGGGACTCCGCGATGGACGACAGGTCGAGGTGCGCCCAGGGAACGTCGCCGGTGAACGCCTTCAGGAACAGGGCTGCGGTGATCGAGCCCGGGCCCTTCGAGCTGTTCACCGAGTCGGCGATCGGCGTCGAGATCAGGTCCTCGTACTCGGCCGGCAGCGGCATCCGCCAGAGTTCCTCGCCGGACACCCGGCCGGCGTCCACGAGGTTGTCCGCCAGTGCGTCGTCGGTCGCGAACATCCCGCCGTACAGCATCGCGCCGAGCGACACCTTGATCGCGCCGGTCAGCGTGGCGATGTCGACGAGTACGTCGGGCTTCAGCTCCTGCACGGCGTACGCGAGCCCGTCGGCGAGCACCAGGCGGCCCTCGGCGTCGGTGTTCTTCACCTCGGTGGTGCGGCCGCCGAAGTGCCGGATCACGTCGTCCGGGCGGTACGCCGTACCGGACGGCATGTTCTCCGCGGCGCACACCAGGCCGGTCACGCGGACGTTGGCGCCGAGGTCACGCAGCGCCGACATCGTGGCGATCACCGAGCCGCCGCCGGTCATGTCGCGCTTCATCGACACCATGCCGTCGCGCGGCTTCAGCGACAGGCCGCCGGTGTCGTAGGTGATGCCCTTGCCGACAAGCACGACGTACGGCGTCTTCTTCGTCGCGCCCTTCGGCACGTAGTCGAGCCGGATCAGCCGCGGCGGGCGGGTCGAGCCCTGGCCGACCGCGAGGATGCCGCCGAACCCGTCCGCGGCGAGCTTCTGCTCGTCCCAGACCGTCACCTCGAGACCGGTCGCGGCGGCCACCTCGGTCGCCCGCGCCGCCAGCCAGGACGGGTCCTTCTCGTTCGACGGGACAATCGCGAGCTGTCGCGCCAGCCAGCCGGTGCGCCCGATCACGACACCGCGGTCGATCACCGGCTGCCGGGTGTCCGCCGTTCCATCGGTCAGCGTGACGGTGCCGACGGCAGGCTTGCCCGCGTCGACCGTCTTCTGCGTGTACGAGAACGAGCCGAGCACGACGCCCTCGGCGAACGCCTGCAGCGCCGCGTCATCGATGCCCTCGGCAACGACAGTGGTGAGCTCGTCCTTGCCGCACCCGAATCGCGCGATCGCCGCACCGGCGTGTCGCAGCTCCTTGGCGCTCCCCGCACCGGCCCCGACCAGCAGGACCTCGGTCACCTCACCGGTCAGCAGCGGGTACGCCGCGGTCGCACCGGCGGACGGGGTGAACCCGGTCGCGCGCTGCACCTCGAGCAGCCGGTCGAGGTCGACGCCGAGCCGCCCGCCGGCCTCCTTCGCGGCGGCCGGCAAACCGTCCTCCTCGCCGACGACGACAACCCACGTCGACGATCCGTGCACCGGCAGACCCGGCTGCCACGCGACAACCGGAAGACTGGGAAAAGGAGACGCACTGCTGCGGCGAGCCACTGGGTCGAACCTCACTGTTTGATCAGATAGAAGCTGCACAACCGTAACGACCCCGGCCGGTGCCGCAAAGAGGCACCCACCGGGGTCGGAATGATGTAGGCAGGGGGCGAGCTGACACCCCCGGAGGATGTGATCAGCCGACGACGGCCTTCAGTGCGTTGCCGAGCTCGGTCGCTTCGTCGGCGTTGAGCTCGACGACGAGCCGACCGCCGCCCTCGAGCGGAACCCGCATCACGATCCCGCGGCCCTCCTTGGTGACCTCGAGCGGACCATCGCCCGTCCGCGGCTTCATCGCCGCCATGCGCGCACCCCTTCCCAGTGTCGGTGTTGAGCGACGACACCGCGCGGGGGACCGTCGCCGGCGCCGTTGCGGTGATGCGCCGTCGGCGCGTATCGCAGTGTGTATCGGTGTGTGTCAGCCCCCATTATTCCCGATCACAGGCCAGAGCCGTGCACCATACGGCAGACTCGAGTCTTGTGCACGCCCGTTCAGCCCTCTTCGACCTGTACGGCGACCACCTGCGCGCGCGAGGTGCGCAGGCTCCGGTCGCGGCTCTCGTCCGGCTGCTCGCACCGCTCGGGGTCCACCCGCCAGCGGTGCGGACCGCCGTGTCCCGCATGGTCCGGCAGGGCTGGCTGGAGCCTGCCCGGATCGACGGCCAGCCCGGATACGCGTTGACGTCCCGGGCGCGTCGCCGGCTCGACGACGCCGCCGCCCGGATCTACCGGACCGCGCCGGACGGCACCCCGGTGGCGACCGGTTCCGAAGGGCCGGGCGACTGGGACCGGCACTGGCACCTGGGCATTCTCCGCGAGGTCCCGAACGCCCGTCGCCGCGAGCAGTTGGCGAGCCAACTTTCCTTTCTGGGTTGGGCTCCGCTGTCCGACGGCGCCTGGGTCGGACTGCGCAACGACGCCGAGGTGGACCAGATCCTCGGCGTGGAGGGCATCGCCGCGGACCGGTTCCGGGCCCCGATCGACGCCGGCGCGGTCGAGTTCGCCCGGCGGGTCTGGAAACTCGACGAGCTCGGCGCGTCGTACGACGCCTGGCTGATCGAGGCGAAGGCCCTCGTGGACGCCGCCGGCACGGAGACGAGCGACGAGCAGGCGTTCGCCGTACGGTCGGAACTGGTGCACGAGTGGCGCAAGTTCCTGTTCCGGGATCCGGGGCTTCCGGACGAGCTGCTGCCCGCCGACTGGTCGGGCACGAAGGCGGCCGCGTTCTTCGATTTCCATGCGGAACGATTGGGCCCCGCGGCCGGGCGTTTCGTCGACGACTGCCTGACACAGCACTGAAAATCTCACTGACAGTCAAGGAGCTGACCACGATGAGTGATCCCGCCCACCATGCAGTCACGTACGCCGTAGGTGCGGAGGGTGTCGCGACCATCACGCTCAATCGGCCGGACGCGATGAACGCGCTCGACACGCCGACCAAGGTGCTGCTCCGTGACACGGTCCGGGCCGCTGCCGACGATCCGGACGTGCGGGTCGTCGTACTGACCGGGACCGGCCGGGCGTTCTGCGTCGGGCAGGACCTGAAGGAGCACATCGGGTTGCTGCAGGCAAACGATCAGGCTGCGCTGTGGAGCACGGTGCCGGACCACTTCGCGCCGATCGCGCTCGCGCTCGCGGAGATGCCGAAGCCGGTGATCGCGGCGGTGAACGGTGTGGCGGCCGGGGCCGGCGCGTCGATGGCGTTCGCGTGCGACTTCCGGATCGTGGCCGACACCGCGGGCTTCAACCTCGCCTTCACCGGCATCGCGCTGTCCTGCGACACCGGAATCTCGTGGACCCTCCCCCGCTTGATCGGCCACGCGAAGGCACTCGAACTGCTCTACTTCCCCCGCACCGTGCCCGCCGCCGAATCCCTCGACCTCGGCCTGGCCACCTCGGTCGTCCCCGCCGCGGACCTGCAGACCGCGGCCGCTGAGCTGGCCGCCAAACTCGCAGCCGGCCCCACCGTCGCGTACGGCGCCGTCCGCCAGTCCCTCGGTTACTCGGCAAGCCACACCCTGGCCGAAGCCCTGGTCTTCGAGGCCGGCAAGATGCAACTCACCGGCTCCACCGAGGACCACCACAACGCAGTCGCCTCCTTCGTAGCCAAACAAAAACCCACCTTCACCGGCCGCTAACCGCCCCGCGCCCCTGGATGCACCCGCTCCGCCAGCTCTTGTAATCGTTTACGTAAGCGATTACAACCTGACGTGTGAGGAAACTGCTGCTGCCTGTCCTGACCGCTGCCACGCTCGTCGGGAGTCTCGTCGTCCCCGGATCCACTGCCGCGCCGACCGCCGAGCCGGGTGTCATCAAGCCGGCCGCCGTGCGGTCCGCGACGCTCGGTGAGGACATCAACTACAACGTCTACCTGCCCGCCGGGTACGACACATCGGACCGGCGCTACCCGGTCATCTACCTGCTGCACGGGCGCGGCGACTCGATGAGCGCGTGGACGCAGGTCAAGAGCCGCCTGGACGAGCTGATCGGCGGCGGCGAGATCCCGCCGACGATCGCGATCATGCCGGACGCGCCGTGGAGCAGCCGCGCCAGCTGGTACGTCGACTCGGCGTACCAAGGCACCGATCCGGGACGACCGGTCGAGACCGCGTTCTTCAAGGATCTCGTGCCGCAGATCGACGCGACGTACCGCACGATCGCGGACCGCACCGGCCGGGCGATCGCCGGCTACTCGATGGGCGGCGCCGGCGCGCTCCGCTACTCGCTGGCGCACCCGGAGATCTTCGGCGCGGCGATCGCCCTCAGCCCGGCCGTGTACTTCCCGTTGCCGCCGAGTGATTCGAGCACCCGCGATTTCGGTGCCTTCGGCAAGGGCAAGGACCCGTTCGTCGAGTCGACGTACCTGAAGCTGAACTGGCCGGTCGCGCTGAAGTCGTTCGCGGCGACCGGGCTGCAGTCGCATCTGTTCCTCGCGGTCGGCGACGACGAGTACAAGAACCCGAAGCCGATCGACGCCACACACGACCTCGACTTCGAGACGCACGTGGTGTTCAACCAGGCGGCGCGGGTGCCGACCCTCACCTCGGAGTTCCGGGTCGTCGACGGCGGGCACGACTGGGACGTCTGGGGGCCGACGTTCGCCGAGGGCGCGAAGTACATCTTCCAGTACCTCGGGAAGCCGCCCGCCACACCGATGCAGGCCGCGATCACCGGTACGGCGGGCGAGGACCGTGCCGGCGGGATCGCAACAGATGCCTCAGGCAACGTTTACCAGGCGGTCGCCGCGGCGGGCGCGCTGGACGGGCAGCCGTACGCCGGGGGCACGGATGTCGCGCTGATCAAGTACCGCGCCGACGGGTCACGCGAGTGGACACGATCGCTGGGGACCGCCGGGACGGAACGCGCGTACGGCGTTGCTGTGGACGCGGACGGGCGGGTCGTGGTGACCGGTTACACGAACGGGGATCTGGACGGCGCGCATGCGGGGAACGCCACGGACGATGCGTTCGCGGCGCAGTACGACGCCGACGGGAATCGCCGCTGGCTCACGCAGTTCGGCGTACCGGGGGTGGCGGATCGGAGCTACTCGCCGGCGGTCGACGGGACCGCGGTGTACGTCGGCGGCTATACGAAGGGCGCTCTGGGCGGAGCGAATCAGGGCGACAAGGACGTGTTCGTTGCGCGGCTCGATGCCAACGGGAAGCAGGTGTGGTTGCGGCAGACCGGCAGCGCGGGCGAGGACAAGGGCATGTCCGTCGCGATCTCCGGCGGCGCGGTCTATCTGGCCGGGATGACGGCCGGCGAACTCGGTACGTCGGCCGGCGGCATCGACGGTTTCCTCGCGCGCTACTCGGCCGACGGCGATTCGGTGTGGACGAAACAGTTGGGCACCGCTGCGTCCGACGAGGTGTGGGGCGTCGCGGCGGATCCGGCGGGCGGTGTCTATCTGACCGGCTACACGGCAGGCGATTTCGCGGGCACGTTGATCGGTGACAAGGACATCCTGGTCGCTCGTGCCGACGCGGACGGCGTACTGACGTGGCGGGACCAGTTCGGCACGACCGGCAACGACAAGGGCGCCGCGGTCGCGGTTGATGCGGGCGGTGCGCTGTACGTCGGCGGCTTCACGGACGGATCGTTGGCGACCCCACTGGGCAAGTTCGACGGCGTACTGACGAAGTACTCGCCCGACCACGCGCGCAGCTGGACGCGACAGTTCGGTACGGCGGACGACGACGCGGCAGATGCTTACGCCGAAGCGAATCTGTACCTCACCACCACCTCCGCCGGCACCCAACTTTCCGGTCTGACCGGAACCGATGTGTTCCGGACAACCTTCACCACGGACGGTGTGAACCAGCATCCGTAGAACGTTTGGTGGGCTCCACGACCGCGTTCCGGCCGGGCGAGTCACGGCCGGACAACCACCTGACAGTCGGGGAGCCCGCTGAACACCTCATCACGTTCAGTGCCCGAAGCACAACTCGTTCAGCCGTTTGTCTTTTGTTTCCGCCAAAGTTCCTTTTGCATCTGCAAAAGGCTTCTGCACGTGCACGCGGATTACCGGGCTATACAGGTCTTCAAGTGGTCGTTCACGATGCCCGTGGCCTGCATCAACGCGTACGCCGTGGTGGGTCCGACGAAGACGAAACCCTTCTTCTTCAAGGCCTTCGACATCGCCACGGACTCCGGCGTCGTGGCCGGTACGTCGGCCGGCGTCTTCGGGGCCGTGTGCTTCGCGGGCCGGAAAGACCAGAGCAGCTCGGTGAACTCGCCTTCGGCCAGGTCGAGCAGCGCGCGGGAGTTGGAGATCGTCGCGTTGATCTTCAACCGGTTACGGACGATGCCCGGATCGGCCATCAGGCGCTCGAAGTCGGCGTCGTCGTACTTCGCGATCGTCTCCGGATCGAAGTGCGCGAACGCGGCGCGGAAGTTCTCCCGTTTGCGCAGGATCGTGATCCACGACAGGCCCGACTGGAACCCCTCGAGGGTCAGGCGCTCGAACAGCGCGACATCGTTGCGGATCTCCTTGCCCCACTCGGTGTCGTGATATTCGACGTACTCCGGTGCGGACGTCGCCCATCCGCACCGCGGCTGCCCGTCCGGTCCGACGACCGTCATGCGTCGGCCTCCTTGACGAGCCGCTTGAGTGAGATCCGCATCATCGCTTCGAACGCCGGGCGCACCACCGGCCAGGCGAACGCACCCAGTCGACCGAGCGGCGGTACGACGTCCTCGGACCAGGTGAACGTGCTGCCGGGGACCGACGTCCCGCGGTCACTGAGCACTGTCGGCTCGATGGCGAACGTCCCGGTGCCGCGGACGAGCTTGCCGAGATGCTTCACCGTGCACTCGCGCGGTGGATCCCAGTGTGTGATGACCATGTCGTCAGTGAACCCGACGCCACCGACAGAAGTCCGCGCCGCGACTCCCCCGCCGACGCCGACGCCGCCGTTCTCGGTCCCCCAGACGCGGGTGAACAGCATCCAGCGGGACTGGCGCTCCCAGTCCATCGCCACGTCCCAGGCGACCTCAGGCGCCAGCCGCAACTCGACCGACGCCTCCGCGTGACAGCTCCTCGTCGCGTCCATCAGCTGGGGCGCTGGTACGCCCCTTCACCCTGCTGATCCGCAGGCGGCCAGAACCGCCACCCCTCCTGGTTCCCGTCGTCCCCGGCAGCCCCATTACCTTCCGCCTGCGGCGTCTCGGGCCGAGCCTGCTCCTGGGTCTGCGGCTGAGCCTGCTCCGGCCTCTGCGGCTGAGTCTGCTCCGGCCTCTGCGGCTGGGTCTGCTCCTGGGCCTCCTGCGGCGGCTGCTGTGTCCAGTGCGTGGCAGGCGGCTCGACGGGAGCTTCTGCGGGAGCTGCGTCCTGCTTGGGCTCCTGAGCGGGAGGTTGCTGAGCGGGGGTTTGCTGATGCGGGGCGGGCTTGCGGCGCGGGGTCACGGGCTGGGACTGAGCTTCGAGTACGGCGCGGGCCTCGGCCTGCAGGCGCTCGTACTCCTCGGCTGCTGCCTGGACCGCCCGCGGCAGCTCAGTCGTCTCATGCTCGTCGTCCTCCTCCTCGCCACCCGACGAGGAAGCACCCGAATCCACGGGCACGACAGACGACGCACTGTCCGCAGCCTCCGATGCCTCGGCCGCCGCGAGCGACTCCGCAGCACCATCAGACCGCAAAAACTCAGCTCCCCCGGCAGACCCGACCACCCCGGCAGATCCCGCCGACCCGACGACCCCTGCGGACTCAGCGGCGTGCGCGGATCCGGCGGCTCCCGCAGCTCCCCCAGCTCCTGCGGCTCCTGCAACTCCCGCAGCTCCTGCGACTCCCGCGGCTCCGGCGGACTCCGGCGGATCGCTGGGCCCGGCGGTGTCCTCTGCGCCGGTCGGGTCGGTGGGCTCGTCTGCCGACTTGGGCCGGGTGACGGGGTCGGGCCCGCCGACCAGGATCGGTGGCTGTGTGCCGGTGTCCTCGAACTCGGCCGGGTCGTACGGACGGGAGCTGAACCCGTGCCCGTCCGGCGCCTCGACGATCGGCGCGACAGCACGCTCCAGGTCGGCGATCCGGCGGTCGCGCTCGGCGACCTCCTTCGCGACCCGTTCGAGCAGCGTGTCGACCTCGTCCATCCGGTAGCCGCGCACCCCGACCGCGAACCGCGCCGACTCGATATCGGTCGACGTGAGCGCCTGCCGCGCCGGCACGGTCATGTCGGGCCGGTCGTCGTACGCCGTACTCATGGCACCCCAACGACCCGAGGCCACTACCGCGACAGCCCCGATCAACAGCACCACGATCAGCCCGAAGAACCACATCACGGGACCGATCGTGCCATGCCGGACGAGTCAACCGCGAAAACCCCCGGAGATTTCAGCTCCCGTCGGAGCCGAGGCGGTGGGTTCGGGAGGCCGGGGTGTTCGTCGAGTCGACCTCTCGGGCGGCCTCGGCAGCGGCTTCCTCGGCGGCCTCGTCGGCGAGTTCGCCGGACTTGACGATGTAGCTGATCGCCTCGTCGACGTCGTCCGTGACGACGAACATCTCCAGGTCGGCGGCCGAGATCTTCCCGTCCTCGAGCATCGTCGTACGCAGCCAGTCGACCAGCCCGCCCCAGTACGACGTACCGAACAGCACGACCGGGAACGACGTGACCTTCCGGGTCTGCGCCAGCGTGAGCGCCTCGAACATCTCGTCCAGCGTCCCGAACCCGCCCGGCATCACCACGAATCCCTGGGCGTACTTCACGAACATCGTCTTCCGGGTGAAGAAGTACCGGAAGTTCATCCCGATGTCGACCCACTCGTTCAGGCCGTTCTCGAAGGGCAGCTCGATACCGAGCCCGACCGACACCCCGCCGGCCTCGGACGCCCCCTTGTTCGCGGCCTCCATCACGCCCGGCCCGCCGCCGGTGATCACGGCGTACCCGGCCTCGACCAGCTTCCGCCCGAACTCCTCCGCGGCGGCGTACATCGGGTCGTCCACCTTGGTCCGCGCCGACCCGAACACACTGATCGCCGCGCCCAGCTCTGCCAGCATGCCGAAGCCCTCGATGAACTCCGACTGGATCCGCAGCACCCGCCACGGGTCGGTGTGCACCCAGTCCGACGGCCCGCGGCTGTCCAGCAGCCGCTGCTCGGACGTGGACTGCTGCACCTGGTTGCGCCGCATCGTGACCGGCCCGCGCTGCTGCTGGCCGACCGGACGGTCGGGGTGGATCGATGGTTCTGACATACCTCCAGGTTATTGCCTGAGCGGTAATCGGGCCGGGCTACGCGCGGTCTGTCAACCAACTCCTCAGCCGCTGTTCACACAGCTCGATCTCGCCCTCGGGTACGAACTCGTCCTGCTTGTGCGCGTACAGCGGGTCCCCCGGCCCGTAGTTCACCGCCGGTACGCCGAGCAGTGTGAACCGCGCGACGTCCGTCCACCCGAACTTTGGCTGCGGCTCCCCGCCCACCACCTGCAGGAACGCCGCCGCGGCCGGTCGCTCGAGCCCGGGGAGCCCACCCGGAGCAGAGTCCGTCACAGTCACGTCGTACCCCTCGAAGACCTCACGCAGGTGCGCCTCAGCCTCCTCCTCGGACCGGTTCGGCGCGAAGCGGTAGTTGATGGTCACAGTGCACAGATCCGGTACGACGTTGCCCGCGACACCGCCCGTGATCGCGACCGCGTTCAGCCCCTCGCGGTACTCGAGCCCGTCGATCGGCACCCGGCGTGGCTCGTACGCCGCCAGTCGCGCGAGCACCCCGCCCGCGGCGTGGATCGCGTTGCTGCCCATCCAGGAGCGGGCCGAGTGCGCCCGCTCGCCGCGGGTGGTGACCTCGATCCGCATCGTGCCCTGGCAGCCGGCCTCGACGACCGCGTTCGACGGCTCCATCACGACCGCGAACACGCCCTCGAGCAGCTCCGGGTTGGAGCGGGTCAGCTTGAACAGACCGTTCCGCTCGGCCTCGATCTCCTCGCAGTCGTAGAACACGTACGTCACGTCCCGGTTCGGTTCGGCGAGAGTCGCGGCGAGCCGCAGTCCGACCGCGACGCCGCCCTTCATGTCGCACGCGCCGAGCCCGTGGATCAGGCCGTCGGCGCGGCGGGCCGGGAGGTTGTCGTTGAGCGGCACGGTGTCGAGGTGACCGGCGAGGACGACCCGCTCGGCGCGGCCCAGATCAGTGCGGGCGACGACGGTGTTGCCGTGCCGGAAGACCTTGAGATGCGGGTACGCCGAGAGCGCCGCCTCGACCATGTCCGCGAGCTTCTCCTCCGTCCCACTGACCGAGGAGATGTTCACCAACGCCTCGGTCAGATCCGGCCCGGATACGGTCAGGTCGAGCTTGGTCATGGGGCCTCCGGTGGCAGAAAGACGCAGAATTCGTTGCCTTCGGGGTCGGCGCAGACGTGCCAGCCGATCTCGTCGTCCTTGGGCCGCAGCAGTGTCGCACCCGCGTCGAGGATCGGCTGCAGGGCCGGTGCGGTCACGTCCCAATGCACGCGGTTCTTGACCGTCTTCGGCTCCGGGACGGGGTTGAAGACCCAGTACCTGAACGGCAGACCGGGCACGTTCTCGAGCCAGTAGTACGGCCGGCCGGGACGGCTCGAGAACTCGCCGCCGACCACGCCCGCCCACCACCGGGCCTGCGCCTCCGGGTCGGCCGAGTCGACGACCAGTTCCATCAATCGGTATGCCGGAATCGTCTCGCGCACGAACCCGCAGAACTCACCGCCCTCGGGGTCCGCCATGACTGTCCACTGCTGCGCCTCGGTCTCCGGCGACAGGACGGTCGCGCCGGAGCGCTCGAGGTCCGCGATGTCACCGGTGATCACGTCGAGGTGCACGCGGTTCTTCACCGTCTTCGGCTCCGGGACCTTGCACATCCAGATGGTCTTCTCCGGGACGTCGCCGACCAGCACGTTCGGGGTGTCGGCCGGCGCGGTCAGCCCGATCGTCCGCCCCCAGAAGGCAGCCATCTCGCTCGGGCTCGCCACGTCCACACACAGGTCCTTGAACCGCGCGACGCTCATACCGCACAGATTATCCGGAGGTCCGTTTCCGGTAGTGGCGGTTCACCCGCTCGCGATTCCCGCAGGCCGGCGAGCACCACGTCTGCCGCGGGTCGTCCTGCAGGAAGTACTTCACGCACCGCGCCGCCGGGCAGGCGCGCAGCCGCGCGCGGTCCGGGCTCACCAGGAAGTCGATCGCCGACCGCCCGACCGCACCGACCAGCACCGCGACCGGATCCTCGCTCCGGTACATCCAGCGCACGCTCGGCTCCTCCGTCCACTCGAGGTGCGTCGTACCCAGCCGATCCGCCGCCCGATTCACCATCCGCAGCGCATCCTCAACGCTCATCAACCGCGAAGCATCCGCCTTACTGGGTTCCCCCGGCGCAACCGCCCGAGCAAACAACGCCCGCACCGCCCCCCGAATCCGCACCAGCTCCTCCCGCAGGTTGGGGAGGGTTTCTGTCCGATTCGGGTGCACAAACCTCCCCAAGCCGGACTCGGCCCCCAACACCTGCGCGACCAACTGCTCGTGATCGGTGAGCCAGGCGACTGCCTCCTCCGGGGTGGAGAGCAGGTCCGCGATGCCGCCGTGTCCGTCGTGCTTGACGGTGGCAGCCAAAGCGAAGGCGAGCGTGGTCATGGAATGATACTAATGGGACATTCGATTGATGGCGTGTGAATGAAGGAGCTCCTGTGCCCCTGAACGAAGTACGTGCGATCGCCGACCAGCTGCTCGCCGTGACGGCAGACCTCGACGACGCCACCGCACGCGCCGGCTCCGCCTTGCCCGGGTGGTCGCGCGGGCATGTGATCACCCACATCGCGAACTTCTCCGAGGCGATGACGCGTCAGGTCGACGAAGCGCTGCAGGGTCGGCTCGTCGAGGTGTACGACGGTGGGCGCCCGGCACGCGATGCCGCGATCGAGGCCGGCGCCGACCGCCCCGCCGCCGAACTCCGGTCCCACCTGGCGCAGGCCGTCACCACGTTGCTCGCCTCCTGGGACAAGGTGGGCCCCACCGACTGGCCGCTCCCGATCCTGCACCGCAACAGCAACCTCTCCGCCGGCCTGCAGGCGACGTGGCGCGAACTCACCATCCACACCACAGACCTCGACCTCGGCATCACCGCCAGCACCTGGTCCGACGACTTCTGCCTCCACCTACTCGACTTCCTCCGAGCCCGCACCCCCGACAACACCCACCTCATCCTCAAGTCCCCCACCCTCACCTGGGACAACGGCACCGGCACAGACATCACCCTCGAAGGAACCTTCACCGACCTCACCGCCTGGTACGCCGGCCGCCCAACCCCAGGCCCAATCAACGGCCCAACACCACCCCTCCTCCCCTGGCCGTAGAACGGCACCTGCAGCACTCAGGTGGGGGTTGGCTTTCCGGAAAGAAATTGCCTGTGGGTGGCGATTTCTTTCCGGAAAGGGGTTAGTTGACGGTGAAGTCGTCTACTTGGATCCAGGTGTCTTTGTTGGGGGCGTCGAAGCCGGCGTAGACGGTTAGTTCGTGGACGCCTGCAGGGACTTTCACCGTGACCTCGTGGTGGACGTAGCCGGTGCCCGCGCCGAAGGTGGTGGTCGCGAGGTCGGTCGTGCCGGTGCGGACGCCGAAGCGGCCCTGGTCGGCCGGGAGGTTCGCTGATGCGTTGATCCAGGAGCCGAAGGTGTACGTCGTACCGGGGACAACGGGGACGTTCTGGTAGAGCGCGCTCCAGCCCGTACACGTGCAGCGGATCCACCCGTTGTTGGCTCCGGAGTGTGCGAAGCCGAGGCCGCGGTCGACGCCGTTGGCCGCCGTACCTTCGAAGAGCCATGCCGGCTTGCCGCTGCCGGTGCCCTCGAATCCGCCGTCGGCCAGCTGCGACACGTACCGAACAACAACCTCGGAAACGGTCGAGTACGAACGCGTCCCGCCGGGCAGACCGATCACCCGGACCCCGTCCGTCTCCTGCACCGGGAAGGTGATCGTGTACGTCGTGTTCGCACCGGCCGACGCGTCGCCCGGGTACGTCGGCGACACGGTCTGCGATCCGACCTCGACCCACTGCCCGTTCTGGCGTACCTGGACCCGCGGCCGCCCCGTGAAGTACCCGCCCTCGGCCGACACCGCGCCGGACGTGAACTCCACGTTGTTCACCTTGTGCCGCGCAGGCCACTCGTATCCCCACCACGATGCTCCCTTGACCTCATCATCGAAGTCGGATTCGCTCCCGGTGCGAGAGCCGTCGTTCAGCAACGCGAGACTGCCCGACTGCGTCGACTTCGAGATCGCCACCGCACCAGTCGAAGCAGCAGCGAGGTTGTCCGATCCCGGGAGGTTCGACGCCGGCGTGTCAACGGACGGAGTGAGCACGAGCTTGCGCAGGTTGAAGTTGTAGACCGACGTACCGATCCCGCCTCCACCGCACGGGCACACGTTCGCCTGCAGGTACATCGTCTTGCCGTCCGGCTGCACGAACTTCGACGGGATCGTCACGCCGTACCCGCCGTACTTCGAGGTCGACCACGGATACCCGCCGAAGTCCTTGGACAGGAAGTGCTTCCACGGCCCCCACGGCGTCGGCGACTCGTAGAACTCGAAGGTGTACTCCGTCCACGACGTGTACACGTACCGCTTCTGCTGCGGCAGATAGGTCACGCCACCCTGACTGGTCACGCTGAGGTTGGACGCGTTCGTCCCGTACGTCTGCGCATACAACCGCCGCTGGTCGTCGAGCACCGGCTTGCGATCGGCGATCTTCGCCGACCACCCGGACCCGGTGTAGAACTTCCACGCGCTCCTGTCCTGCACGTCATGCTTGGGCACCCGCGCCAGGAACACCGACTGCGGATCGGGGACCGTGTCGTCGAACGAGTCCCGCCAGTTCCCGTCCAGCCCGTAGGCGTACACATATCCGTCGGGCGCCGCGGCGCCGCCCTTGCCGAAGTCCGCGAACCAGATCGTCGTGAACACGTGGTCCGAGAACATCGGCTTCGACTTGTCCCACGTCCATGTCCGCCCGTGGTCGGTCGACCTGAGGATCGTTGCCGCCGGTACGTCGTTGAAGTCGAGCGCGAGGTCCTGGACGGCGAGGTACAGCGTGTCGCCGACGCACACCATCCCCGTCGGCTTCCGGTTGTACCCGGCGCCGCTCCAGATCGATCCGACCTGGTCTCCTCGAGAGATCGTTGCCCCGGACAAGTTTCCCGGCGTACCGGTGATCTCGCTGACCGCGATGTCGGCGAAATCGCCGTCGAGGCTGAACCCCTTGCCGTCGCCGTTCGCGGCGTACAGCTTGTCGTTACCGGCCCAGCACGACGGCCACAGGTCGCCGTCGCTCTGGCTGGGCATGCCCTTGGACTCCACCTGGGCGGTGCCGATCGCGTTCACGGTGGCGGCCTCCTGGGGATTCGAGGATTGGGTCAGGAGTGTCGCCGTTCCGAAGACCAGCGGCAGGACAGCGAGCAAGGCCCCACGCTTCATGAGCGATCCCTTCAAGGTTTGGTGCCGGGCCGAGTGCCCCGCAGTAGGCGCGGACCCATCAGGCACCCCCTTGCCAAGTGAGAAGGGCAATCGATTTCTCGCAAATCTACGAGCGCCGATCGGGACGGTCAAGGGGCGACGTCGTGATGATGTCAGCCGCCTGCGCAATTCCCGCGTGTACACAAGGGTTTCGACCGGCGCGCAGCCGTTGACACCACCCGACCCCACTGCCTAATCTGCGGAAATCGATTTCTGAGATGAGAGGCGCTGGGATGCCAGTTGTGCCGAACCGTGCGTCCGCCCACCGCACGGCCGACGAGCTGTCCAGAGACCTGGTGGCACGGGGACTGCAGGCGGCGCGGGACGCCATCGAGACCGAGGCCGCCGCCGTGTCGGCACTCGCCGACCGCCTCGACGGGGTCTTCCTCGAGGTGCTGACCGCGGTCGCCCGCTGCGAAGGTCATCTCGTGGTGACCGGCCTCGGCAAGTCCGGCCTGGTCGGACGCAAGATCGCCGCGACGCTCGCGAGCACAGGTACGCCGGCCACCTTCATCCACTCCGCTGACGCGTTGCACGGGGACTCCGGCGCCGTGACGCCCCGCGATCTCGTCCTGGCACTGTCCGCATCCGGAGAGACGGCCGAGGTGTGCGCGTTCGCCCGGATGTTGCGGGACCGCCAGATCCCTGTGATCGCGATGACCGGGCGCGAGGAGTCGACGCTGGCCCAACTGGCGACGTACACGCTGGACACGATGGTGCTCCGCGAGGCGGACCCGCTGAACCTGGCGCCGACCGCCTCGACGACCGCCTCGCTGGCGATGGGCGACGCGCTGGCGTGCGCACTCGTCGTACTGCGGGAATTCAGCCATCACGACTTCGCGCAGTTCCACCCGTCCGGTGCCCTCGGCAAGCGTCTCTCGGAGGACCAGGAATGAACGATGTGTGCGTGCTCGGATCGTTCATGAAGGACCTGGTCGCGTCGGCGGAGCGGCGGCCGTTGCCGGGCGAGACGCTGCACGGCACCGGGTTCGCGGAGTTCCTCGGCGGCAAGGGCGTGAACCAGGCGATCGCGGCGGCCCGGATGGGTGCGCGGACGGCGATCGTCGGGACCATCGGCGAGGACCGGTACGGCGAGGAGTTCCTGGAACTGCTGTCGGCGAACGGGGTCGACACCTCCTGGGTCGTGCGGCACCCGTCGCTCGGCACCGGGGTAGGGCTCCCGCTGGTACTGCCGGACGGCGGGAACTCGATCATCATCGTCTCCCGCGCGAACGCGGCGATCACCGCGCTGGACGTCGAGGCCGCGACCGACGTACTGATCGCAAGCAAAGTGCTGAGCGTGCAGCTCGAGCTCCCGGTCGAGGCGAGCCACACCGCCCTCCGGCTCGCCTCGGCCGCGGGCGTCACCACGATCCTCACACCGGCCCCGGTCGGACCGGTCGATCCGACGCTGGCGACGTACGTCGACATTCTGGTGCCGAACGAGGTAGAAGCGGCAGCACTCACCGGGCTGAACTGCGACGACGAGTCGCAGGTGCCGATGATCGCGCGCAAACTCGCCGAGGACTGGGACCTGCGCGCCTGTGTGGTGACGCTCGGGTCCCGGGGCGCCTATGTCCTGGACCGGGTCGGCGGGTTCGAGGAGCGGATCAGCGCGCACGAGGTGGACACCGTCGACACGGTCGGCGCCGGCGACGCGTTCTGCGGTTCGCTGGCCGCGTCGCTCGCACACGGGGCCGACCTGGTGGACGCCGTACGACTGGCGAACGCGGCGGGCGCCCTGTCCACCACGGTCAACGGCGCCGCCGACTCCGCCCCTTCACAGGCCGCAGCGCTGGCACTACTGGAAGGTGCAACGTCGGCACCATGAGATCCTTTGGCCAGGATCGGAGTTAGAGTGCGATCCAGACGACCATCGGATCTCCAGCGGGGAGCGGGTATGACGACGATCTACGACGTAGCGCGTAGGTCGGGAGTGTCACCGGCCACGGTGTCACGTGTGCTGAGCGGCCGGCGCAACGTCGACCCCGAACTGTCCGAGAAGGTCCGGGCCGCGGTCGCGGAGCTCGGGTACCGGCCGAACGGGGTCGCGCGGAACCTGCGCAAGTCCTCGACGAACCTCTGGGCAGTCGTCATCTCGGACATCGAGAACCCGTTCTTCACCTCGCTCGTCCGCGGGCTCGAGGACGTCGCGCAGACCGAGGGGTACCACGTCGTCCTCTGCAACTCCGACGAGGACCCCGCGAAGGAAGCGGCGTACGCGTCGGCGGTCCTGACCGACCAGATGGCCGGCGTGGTGATCTCCCCGACGTCGACGGCCGAGGGGGTGCATCTGCTCGCGAACGCGAAGATCCCGCTCGTCATGATCGACCGGCGGGTCGAGGGCGTCGAGGCCGACACCGTGCTGGTCGACAACGAGCACGGCGCCTTCGAGGGCGTCAAGCACCTGATCGACGGCGGGTACCGGCGGATCGCCTGCATCACCGGGCCGCGCAAGGTGTCGACGGCGATGGACCGGCTGGCCGGGTACCGGTCGGCGCTGCGGGCCGGCGGGATCCGGTACGACAAGGACCTGGTCCGGCACGCCGACTTCCGCGAGGCCGGCGGGTACGCCGCGATGGAAAGCCTGCTCGAGCTCCCCGATCCGCCCGAGGCGCTGTTCGCCACCAACAACCTGATGACCGTCGGCGCCCTGGAATGCCTGGCGAAGAAGGGCCTCCGCGCCCCCGACGACATCGCGATCGTGGGCTTCGACGACATCCCGTGGGCGGACCTCGTCATCCCCAGCCTCACCACGGTCGCCCAACCCACCTACGAGCTGGGCCGCACCGCCGGCATGCTCCTGAAGGACCGCACCGCCGCCCCCGGCCGCCCGCCCTCCACCGTCACCCTCCGCACCGAACTCCACATCCGAGCCACCTCCGCCCCCAAGAAGTAGCCCGCCGAGTCGTGGCGATTGGCTGGGGCCAGGAAACTCGATTCGTGGATCGGGGTCGCCGTAGACGGCGTGTCGGCAACCAGATTCCACGACTCGACGAACGGTCCTGCGCGTCAGTGGAGGAGTTCTAGTTGGGCGAGGGTTGTCGGGGTGGGGGTGGTTAGGCGGTAGTGCTGGTATTCGCCGGGGGCTTTGATGGTGAAGGGGCGGGTTTGGCGGGACCAGCGGAAGGTTTCGTTGGTGCGTTCGTCGAGGACGGTCCACGTGCTGCCGTCGGTGGAGGCCTCCAGTTGCCAGGTGCTGGGGGCCTCTCCCGAGCCCGACGTCAGTGTGTAGAGGGTCGGGGTGCCGGGAGCGGGGAGGGACCAGACGGCTCGTTCGATGGTGGTCTCGGTGGTGGAGGTGTCGTCGAAGAGCGGGTTGTTCGGGTCGATCGGGATCAGGTCGACTAGGGGCGTGGCGACGGCGTCGTCGGAGGTGAGCGCCGGTGGGAGTTCCAGGGTCGCCCAGTCGGACGGTTCGGCGCCGAGGGTGAAGTGGAGTTGATCGGCGGCGGTCAGGTCCGCGTGGGTGATCGATGCTACGGGCACCTGCTTGCCGTCGACCTGGAGCTCTTGTACATAAGGGTGTTCAGCGCCTGAAGCACTGATCGTGAGCGGACGGCCGCCCAGCGGGGACACGAGGACCCGCGGGAAGAGCGGCGAGCCGATCGCGTACTCGGGGGCCCCGACCCGGAGCGGGTAGAGGCCCAGCGCCGCGAACAGGTACCACGCGGACATCTCGCCGTTGTCCTCGTCGCCCGGGTACCCCTGCCCGATCTGCTCACCGACGTACAGCCGGTCGAGGACCTCGCGGACGATCGCCTGGGTCTTGGCCGGCGCACCGGCGTAGTTGTACATCCAGGCGATGTGGTGCGCGGGCTGGTTCGAGAAGCCGAACTGGCCCATCCGGACGGCCTGGGCCTCGACCATCTCGTGGATGACGATCGAGTACGTGCCCTTCTTCACCGCGAGTTCGGGAGTCGCGAAGAACGCGTCGAGTTTCGCCTCCAGACCCCGAGGTCCGCCGTACAGGTTGGCCAGGCCGCGCGGGTCGTGCGCGACGTGGAACGCGAAGTTCCACCCGTCGGTCTCGGTGAAGTCGCCGCCCCACTCCTCGGGGTCGAAGTCTGCGGGGGCCTTGGCGAACGTCCCGTCCGGCCGACGACCCTGGAAGAAGTTGATGTCGTTGTCGAACAGCAGCACGTAGTTCAGCGACCTGCGCCGCAGGTACTCCGCTTCCTCGAGTAGCTGATCACGACGCTCGGGACAGTCGTCGGCCAGGCGCGTGGCCATCTCTGCCAGCGCGAAGTCGTTCAGGTACGCCTCGAGAGACCACGACACGCTCTCCTCGGTGTCGGTGCTCACGTACCCGGCGAAGAACCCCGTCTCGACGCCCTTCCGCCCGACCTCGGTCGCCTCCGGCGCGACGGTCGCGTTGCGCAGCCCGGCGTCGTACGTCGCCAACGGGTCGGGCAACGCCACGCCCTTGAGGTACGCGTCCGCGAAGGACACGTCCGAGCTCGTCCCGGTCATGCAGTCCGCGTACCCGGGCGAGGACCAGCGCGCGATCCAGCCGCCGTCACGGTACTGCTGCACGAACCCGTCGACCAGTTCCGCGGTCAGCGCCGGGTAGAAGAACGCGTACGCCGGCCACGCGGTCCGGTACGTGTCCCAGAACCCGCTGTTCACGTACATCTTGCCGGTCTTGACGACCGCATTGGTCTCCCGCGCGGTCGGCGTACCGTTCGTTGGCAGGACCGGGCTCGCGTAGCGGTACTCCGGTGCGTCCGGCGTACCCGCGTTCTCGAAGTGTGAGTTCGGGTAGAGGTTGAGCCGGTACAGGTTGCCGTACACGGTCCGCAGCTGCGGCGGCGTCGCGCCCTCCGGCCGGATGACCTGCAGGCGCTCGTTCCACACGGCGTTGGCGGCGGCCTGGATCTCCTCGAAGGATCGCCCCTGGAGCTCGAGCTCCAGGTTGTGACGAGCCTGGTCGACGCCGATGAAGGAGGTCGCGATCCGCAACGTCACTTCGGGTACGTCGAACGTCGCGGCGCGGGCGTTGGCACGACCACCGTGCGCTTCGCCGAAGGCTGTGGGAGCCGTCGAGAATTCGCCGTAGCAGTACATGCGGGTGCGACCGGTTTCCGAGCCGTTCTCGACCCAGCCGGTGAGGGCGTTCCCGTCGTACTCGAAGGCGCCGTTCTCGTCGATCGTGTCGAAGATCAGGTGCCGTCCGGGCGCGTCGTCGGGGAACGTGAAGCGGAAGATCGCGCCGTGGTCGGTCGGGGTGAGCTCCGCGCGAACACCGCTCGCGAGGTCGACCGCGTACAGGTCGGGGCGGGCGGTCTCGTCGTCGTGGCTGAACGCAGCGGCGCGCTCGGCGGGATCGCCCAGCGGCTCGGCGGCGGCGACCGGCATGATCGTCAGCTGATCGCGGTCGCCCATCCACGGGCTCGGCTGGTGGGAGAACGTGAGGCCCTGCAGCTCGGGGCGGTTGTCCGCGTTGTTGGCGCGGTGGTACTCGTACGGCCAGCGGTGCGTCGAGGCGTTGGTGACCGGGGTGAGGAAGTTGAACCCGTTCGGCCAGGCGGTGATCGGTAGCGTGTTGCCGCGGGAGAAGTCGTGGCTGGCGTTCGTTCCGCGGCGTGTGTCGACGTACGCCACCAGGTCCGACCCATCAGGCTCCGCCGGCGCCGGGCCGATCTCGACGTCGTCGATCCACCCGGCGAACTCGTGGCCCGCTTCGGGCGCATCCACCACGAGCACGACCTGCGCGATCGTCTTCCCCGCGGCCGCGGTCAGATCGACCTGTACGTCGTTCCACTGGTCGGCGTACAGGATCTTCTCGGCGCCCTGCCCCGCGGCGTCCGCAGCCTTCCCGTACTGATCCCGGGCCCCCTCGAGCCGCGTCCCGTCCGCAAACACCACCTCGACCGCCACGTACGTCGCCGAGTAACTCAGCCCCGCGTCGAGCTCCGGATAGACCTTGTACCGCAACCGATCCCCCGCCGCGACCACCCGTCCCCCACCAGGCAGCTCAACCTCGCGCCGCCCACCCGTCGTCCCGGAGTACCGAGTCCCGTCAACACTCGTGAACCCCGCCCGCGGGCTGGTCGCTCCGCCGGGCCCGCCACCAGTCTCAATCATCACGCCGCAATCCTACGAACCACCACACCACCCCCGTCACCATGTTTCCATCCCGGACTCGACCTACCAGCTGCTATTCTCAGGAACACGAGGCCTTCGATGGCCGCGGAGAGAACGCCAGGTCTGCTGCCAGACCCGCCTATCAGGTGCGGCGCTCCGGACCATCGAAGGCCTCGTCTCATCACAACCCACCCGCCGGCCACCACGGGTAGGCCGCCATCGTGCCGGGAAGGACGATCCCCTCGAATCCGTCCGGCTGCCGGATCTGGTGTCGCACAGCCATCAGGTGATGCTCTTCGAAGCCGCCGTACTCGTCCGTCTCACGTGTTCGGTCCAGTGCAGCGGCTTGCCGGCAGGCACCGACAACCGTCGACGGCACTGAGCGATCGCCCGACGGAGGACCGCGTCGTCCTCGTCGGCGACGACCACCGCGACCATGCCGAAGTACCGCGATGAGCGCGGAGACAGTCCACGGTCGCCGGTCTCGTCGACGTAGGCACGCACCAGCGGTCGTTCGAAGTACATGGACCGACACCCTAGGTGTCGAGAACCAGGCACTACGGGTCACGAAGCGCACCTGTGGATATCTGCCCCGAAATGCCCCGGGTTGCCCCGAAGATCAGTGTGGTGGGGGCGGTGGCACGTTGCCGGTTTTTACCCAAGTCACGTAGTCGTGGGCGGTTTGTTGGTCGGGGCGGAGGTTGAGGCCAGATGTGCGGGCGTGGGTGTTGTTGAGTTGGAAGGTGCCGTCGTTCGAGCCGTCGTGGGGTAGGTGGAAACGATCGACGGCCGGGGACCAGTCCATCGGTGGTGGATCGGGTACGGCGGTGCGCCAGGCGGCGGCCAGGTGGGTCATGGTGCGGGTGGGGCCTACTGCGTTGAAGGGGCCGGGGATGCGGTTGGCCGTGAGGTGCAGGAGGAAGGCGGCCAGGTCGCGGGCGTCGATGTACTGGATGGGCTGGTCGGGGCGGGCGGCGCATTCCATCGGGAGGTTGTGGGCCAGGGCCCAGCCCCAGTTGCCGAAGTCGGGGTTGTAGGGGCCGACGACGAAGCCGGAGCGTACGGCGGCGGTGCGGTCGCCGAAGGTGGCGGTGAGCAACGATTCGTTGCGGACCTTCGACGGGCCGTAGAGGTCCATCGTGAAGTGGTCCTCGGGGGCGCCGGCGGGCCACGGCAGCAGCGGCGCGGATTCCGTCATATCGGGTGTGGTCTTGCTCGCGTAGACGGCGATCGAGGACATGTACGTGTAGTGGCCGCAGCGGTCGCGGAGTACGGACGCGCTGAGTGTGACGTCCCGGACGAGGAGGCCGGACATGTCGATCACGCCGTCCCATTCGCCGGCGGCGAGGGCCTCGGGCGCGGCGCGGTCGCCGACGATCCGGCGTACGGACGGGAAGAGTCCCGGATTCGTCTGCCCGCGGTTGAACAGCGTCACCTCATGACCGTCCGCGAGCGCCGCCTCCACGACATGGCGCCCGAGGTTCTTGGTGCCGCCGAGCACGAGCAGCCTCATGCCAGCGCCCCGACGACGTCCTCGAGTTCGCCGAGCAGCCCGTCGATCCAGCCCGCGGACTCGGGGATCGTCCGCAGACCTTCCTCGACGATGAATCGCAGCGCCACCAGGTAGAAGCAGCCACCACCGACGAGCATCTGCCGCTCCACCAGCGCCGGATTCCCGCCGGCCGCGTCAAGGTAGTGCGCAACGATCGGCGCGCGGTCGTGGCCGAGGGCAACGGCATCGCGGACCAGCGTGTAGAGATCGCTCAAATGCGGCGCCGCATAGGCCCCGGGCCAGTCGATCGCCGTCCACCGCGTGCCGTCCGTGACCAGGTTCTTCGGCACGTAATCGCCGTGCACGACCGCCGTCGGCGCATCTCGGTGCAGCCCGGCCAGCGCCTCGGTGAGCGGTCCGAGATCGAACCCGATCCGCCCGATCCGGTCCGCCAACTCCTTGACCCGCTCCGGCGGGAACTCGCTCGGCCCGTCCACCGGCCGGCTCCGGATCGTCGCCAGCAGCTCCGCGGCCGCCACGAACCCTTCGGCGGTCGGCTCCTGCTCCAGCGTCACCCGACCGACATCCTCCAGCACGATCATGCCGGCCCCGTCGGACCGATACCGGTGAATCAAAGCGGGTGCCGGCAGCTCCAGCGGTACGACGAACCGCTCGTACGCCGCTGCCTCGTCGGCCTGCCCGTCGGTGCCCCGCTTGACGATCACGCTGTTCAAGCCGAACGACAACCGCCACACCTCAGACGATCCCCATCGCCGGAGCAACTCCCCGTGCAGCTCCGCGACGGCGGGTGCCTTGGTGGCTTCCAGAACCGGATCGGACACGACATCGAGCCACGCAGGAAGCATCCGAAAAGTAGACCATGGTCCGACCGCCGGGCGCCGCCGAATTAGGGTGTGGGTATGACGGAGAACGCCACGCACGCCTGGGGCTTCGGCCTCGCCACCGTTACGACCGCTGGGGATGTCCTGGATGTCTGGTACCCGGCGCCCGAGCTCGGGACGAAGCCGGACGACGCGAAGGCTCCGTCCGAGCTGGTCGCGGCCGAGGGCAAGGACGAGCTCCGACAGGTACGGCGTGAAGTCGTGGCGACCGAGATCGCGCTGGACACAGCCCCGAGCGGTACGGCGGACGCGTACCTCCGGCTGCACCTCCTGAGCCACCGCCTGGTCCGCCCGCACGGCGTGAACCTGGACGGCATCTTCGGCGCCCTCCCGAACAACGCCTGGACCTCGCACGGCCCGGTCCCGGTCGAGGAGATCGAGAACGTGCGGCTGCGGGCCCGTGCGGCGGGTCTGCACCTGAGCGTCACGAGCGTGGACAAGTTCCCGCGGATGACGGACTACGTCGTACCGTCCGGGGTGCGGATCGGCGACGCGGACCGCGTCCGTCTGGGAGCGCATCTCGCGGAAGGCACGACGGTCATGCACGAAGGCTTCGTGAACTTCAACGCGGGCACGCTCGGGACGTCGATGGTCGAGGGACGGATCGTCGCCGGTGTAGTGGTCGACGACGGCAGCGACATCGGCGCGGGCGCGTCGATCATGGGCACGCTGTCCGGCGGCGGCAAGCAGGTCATCTCGATCGGCAAGCGCTGCCTGCTCGGCGCGAACGGCGGCACCGGCATCTCGCTCGGCGACGACTGCGTGGTCGAGGCAGGCCTGTACGTGACCGCCGGCACCAAGGTCACCCTCCCGGACGGCAACGTGGTCAAGGCTCGCGACCTGTCCGGACAGCCCGGCCTGCTCTTCATCCGCAACTCGGTCACCGGCGCGGTGGAGGTCCGTCCGCGCAAGGGCGAAGGCATCACGCTCAACGAGGCGCTGCACGCCAACGCCTGACCGTCCGAAAGTATGACTTTCCCAACCATCGTGAGGCTGCACACGTCCACCAGTTCGTGACGCACGAACAGGAACCTGTCGCCCGCCCCCGAGCGTTGGGAGCAGTATGCCGGTGAAGCGTGGTGCCCTCGTGGCCGTGGGGGGCATCGGCGTGCTCGCGCTGGCGGTCGGGGTCGGCATCGTCTGGCTCGGCGGGAAGCACGTCGGGAACCTCCTGCCGCCGACCGAGGAATGTACGGCGTCGGTCGGCGGGCAGACGGTCGTGGTCGACTTCGAGCAGGCCGAGTCGGCGGCGATCATCGCGGGCGTCGCCGTACGGCGGGGTCTGCCGGCTCGTGCGGCGACGATCGCGCTCGCCACGGCGTACCAGGAATCCGGCCTGCGCAACCTGGCACACGGTGACCGGGACTCGCTCGGGTTGTTCCAGCAGCGGCCGTCACAGGGCTGGGGTACGGCGGCTCAGGTGCGGGACCCGCACTACGCGGCCGGGAAGTTCTACGACGCGCTCGTGAAGATCAAGAACTACCAGAAGCTCGCGATCACGGTCGCAGCCGACAAGGTGCAGCGCAGCGCGTTCCCGAATGCGTACGCCGATCACGAGGCGGACGCCCGCGTCCTGGCGTCGGCGCTGACCGGGCAGTCGAAGAGCGTTTTCAGTTGCACCGTGAACACCGACGCGGTGCCGCAGGAGGCGATGGGCAGCAACGGGCTGACGCCGCGTGCGGACGCCGTACGGAAGGACCTGCTCCGGACGTTCGGGAAGGTGTCGACCGGCGGGTATGCCGCGGGCGGGGTGAGCACCGGGCACATGGAAGGGTCGGCGCACTACGACGGGCGGGCGGTGGACGTGTTCGTGCGGCCGATCTCGGCGGCGAACACCACGAGGGGCTGGGCGATGGCGCAGTACCTGGTCGCCCGGGCGGACCTGCTGAAGATCAAGACGGTCATCTTCAGCGACAAGATCTGGACTGCCGGCGGCCGGTCGGACTCGGGCTGGCGGGACTACACCCCGCCCGAGCGCTCCGGCGACCCCAAGATCCTCCGCCACCTCGACCACGTCCACGTAGACGTCCTCGAGCAATAGCAAAGCGGGGTGCCCCTGGGACACCCCGCTTCATGCTGCAACCGACTGCTTACTCGTCGTGCTCATGCGGCGGCAGGGCGGCGATCCGCCTCACCACCGCTTTTCTTTACTCGTCGTGTTCCTGCGGCGGGAGCGCGGCGATCCGCCCCACCACCGCTTTTCTTCTTCTTCTTTACTCGTCGTGTTCCTGCGGCGGGAGCGCGGCGATGAACGGGTGGTCCTTGTCGATCTTGCCGAGTTTGGACGCACCGCCCGGCGAGCCGAGGTCGTTGAAGAAGTCGACGTTCGCGGTGTAGTAGTCCTTCCACTGCTCCGGGGTGTCGTCCTCGTAGTAGATCGCCTCTACCGGGCAGACCGGCTCGCAGGCTCCGCAGTCGACGCACTCGTCGGGGTGGATGTACAGCATCCTGTTGCCCTCGTAGATGCAGTCGACGGGGCACTCCTCGACACAGGCGAGGTCCTTCAGGTCAACACACGGCTGCGCGATGACGTAGGTCACTGCTACTCCTCCTATGGCAGGCAAGCGCAGCGGGATTCCGGGGTGCTGCGATGCGGTGGTGCACGGTGTCTCTAGTATCACGGTAGTACGTCGCCCACTGTGCCAGGAGTCCGGATCGTGTCAGGCCTGGATACCCGTGATATCGGCCACCGTGTCGTCGTTCGGCACCGGATACCGGGCGGTCTGACCGACGTCATCGGCGTTCTGCAGGCGTGGACCCCCGAACTCGTCACTCTCCGCCACGCCGACAGCGCGATCCACGAGATCCCGGCCGCCGACGTGACTGCCGCCAAGACGATCCCCGAGATGCCGCTCCGCCCGGTGGACGTCGATCAGCTCTTCCTCACCACCGCACTGGGCCGCCCGGCCGTCGAGACGGCGTACGTCGGCCACTGGTTGCTGCGGGCATCGTCCGGCTGGACGGGCCGCGGCAACTCGCTCCTGCCCGCGGGCGACCCGGGAATGCCGGTTGCGGACGCGCTCCAGCAGGCGATCGCGTTCTACGACCAGCACGGCCTTCGGCCACAGGCCCTGGTCCGCGTCGGCAGCCCGTACGACGAGGAGATTCGCGCCTGCGGCTGGGTCGACGCCCGCCCGGAGCAGTCCGACGTACTCGTCATGCACACCACGCTCGACCACGTGAACGGCTCGCCCGAGTACGACGTACAGCTCGCCGACGCGCCGAACGACGCGTGGTACGGGACTGCTTTCGACGGCCCGGTGCCGGATGTGGCACCGAAAGTCCTCGAAGGTGCCCCGAAGACGGCGTTCGCGTCGATCGTGCTGGACGACGCCGTGGTCGCGGTGGGGCGTGGATCCATGACCGGACACTGGCTCGGTGTGGACGCGATCCGCGTGGCGGACGGCTACCGCCGCCGGAGACTCGGTACGGCGATCCTGCAGGGGTTGGCGCGCTGGGCGGGACCGCACGGCGGCCGGCGTACCTATCTGGAGGTGCTCGTCGAGAACACCGCCGCGATGGCGACGTACACCCGTCTTGGCTACCGCGAGGCCTATCGCTACCGCTACCTGACCAGTCGGTGAGCCGCACGCGCGCCGACAAGCGTCAGCACGATGAATCCCGCTAGTACGACCCCCAACGCGCGGCTGGGGTCCTCAGCCAGCGCAGCGTAGATAGAACCGGCTATCGCGACACCCAGCGCGCCAGCCAGCTGTACGTTCGTGGCGAGCACTCCAGACAGGTCAGCGACGTACTGCGACGACATGCTGGATGTGACGGCGCCGATGAGGGTGTTGGAGGTGATTCCGAGCCCCAGCCCGCCTATGCCGAGTAGCGCGAACAGAAGCGGCCCTGTGCTGCCACCAAGCAGCAGGTACGTCAGCACGGACAGGTAGCCGCCCGCCAGGACCAGGCAGCCGATGAGGGGCATCCACCGCACTCCCCGTCGCAGTCGGGGCAGGATCGGTCCGGCCAGACCGAACGTGGCGACCCAAACGAGCATCGCGAAGCCGGAGTACGCCGGACCCTTGTGCAGACCGCCTTGGAGGTAGAGGGCGAGCACGAAGAGCAGGGCGAAGTAGGTGCCCGACGTACAGCCGTGGGCGAGAAGACCGGCGCGGACGGACGGATTGGCGAGGACCGGACGTGCGATCAGTGGGCGACCACCCCGGGCGGCTGCGCGACGTTCGCCGTACTCGAAGAGGGCCAGCGCCGGGACGCTGAGAAAGAGGCACAGCCAGGACCAGGTGGGCCAGCCGCGTTCGGAGCCGAGCAGGAGCGGGACGATGACGAGCAGAACCGTTGTGGACAACGCGAGTACCCCGCCAAGATCCAGGCGGTCACGGCGTCCGGGCGGGTCGGTGGGTAGCAGGCGACGGCCGGCCATGGCGAGGACGATGCCGATCGGCACGTTGACGAGGAAGATCGGGCGCCAACCGGTGCCGAAGAGATCTGCGGCGATGAGGATGCCGCCCAGCAGCTGGCCGGCCACCGCACCGCCGGACAGCGCGATCGAGAAGTAGCCGAGCGCCTTGAGCCGGTCGCGACCCTGGAAGTGCATCTGGATGCCGCTGAGCACCTGCGGGACCATCAGCGCAGCGCCGGCGCCCTGGACGAAACGGGCCACGACCAAGGTGACGGTTCCGGGGGCGAGGCCACAGGCGAGGGATGCTGCCGTGAAGACGGTCAGGCCGAGCAGGAACGTCCGCCGGTACCCGAGCGACGAGCCGAGACGGGCGCCGGTGATCAGCAGTACGGCGAACGCGACGACGTACCCGGACACGACCAGGCCGACGGCGCCCTCGGAGGCGTGCAGGTCGGCGCCGATCGACGGACCGGCGATGTTGGCGACCGCGGTATCGATATTGGCCATGAACTGACCGGTGAGCAGGACGGCCAGGATCGCACCGCGATGGACGGTTCGTGTCTGCGAGGTGAGCACGTCACTGGAACGGTGTGAGGTGGCCGAGATGTGAGGGCATTAGGCTCCGGTGGCATGGCGGATCATGTGATCGAGCGACCGGAGTACGCGAGGGACTTCGAGGGCACGGTGCGGGTGGAGTACACGCCGCACCCGGACGACGGGGTCGCGGATCCCGGCGAGATCGTGTGGACCTGGGTGCCGTTCGAGGAGGACTTCAGCCGCGGCAAGGACCGTCCGGTGCTGGTCGTCGGCTGGGATGAGCCGTTCCTGCTGGCGCTGATCCTCACCAGCAAGGACCACGACCGCGACGCGGCCGACGAGGCGCGCTGGGGCCGGGTGTGGCTGGACATCGGCAGCGGGGCCTGGGACAAGAACGCCCGGCCCAGCGAGGTCCGCCTGGACCGGGTCCTCCGCATCGACCCGCGACAGGTCCGCCGCGAAGGCGCCGTGATCGAGAAAGCGATCTTCGATCAGGTGGCGGCCGGCCTGCACAACCTCCACCGCGGCTGAAGGATCAGCTCGGCGGGCGGGTCGTCGTGGTGACACCCGGCTTCCGGCCGGGTGGGGTGGTGATCCCGCCCGGCGGCGGCGTGACCGTGGTGCCAGGCTTCGGCCCGCAGCGGATGTCGTCGGCCGCGTTGTACTTCGTGGTGAACGACTCGGTCTTCTGCCGTACGCCGTTCTTCGCGAGATACCGGTAGATGGTGATGTCGAAACCCGGCGTCGGTGCCTGCGGCTCGCACTTCGCGGCCGTGTTGTAGACGACGCTCGGCTGCCGGAAGTTCGTCCTCTCCGACTGCCCGGCGGTGACGTCGACGAACTTGGTGCCCCAGATGATGACCCTGATGCTGCCCTTGCTGCCCGGCGTCGACGCCTTGAAGATCGTCTGCACCAGCAGGCCGTGCCCGGAGTCGTTCAGGAACTTCAGGTCCACGTTCGGCCAGGCCACGGTCGCTTCACGGCCGACCGGGTAGCGGCTGATGTAGACGCTGTGCGCCTTGTGCTCGACGATCTTCAGCCCGGCGAAGAACGCCGCGTTGAAGGTGGTGGTCGCCGACTGCGAGACACCGCCGCCGAAGTCCTTCTCGAACTTGCCGCCGCTGATGATGTAGCCCTCGGCGAACCCGTTCTCCTTGGTCCGCTCACCGACGATCTTGTTCAGGCTGAACTCTTCGTTCGGCTTCAGCAGGGTGCCGTTGATCTTGGCCGCCGCCGTCCCGATGTTGGTGTTGCGGTACGGCGCGTGCGGGAACTCGGTCTTGAAGTCGCCGATGTTCTGCGTGATCCCGAGCGCGGCCGCCTGCGCGGTGGTGAACTTCGCCGGGGTCGCCGTCAGCGGTACGGCGGCCCGCCGCTCACCGGTCGGCTTCGGCAGGATCGCCAGGATCGCCGCGCCGACCTTCGCCCGGTCGACGACCATGCCGTTGACCGCTGGTACCACCTTCGGGCCCGCGCCGACGATCTGCACCGTCGCGTCCTTCGGCAGGGTCTCCAGCGACTTGAACCGCTGCAGGAACAGCGGCTCCAGCGACTTGGTGTTCAGCGCCGGGATGACCTTGCCCTCCTGCACGCTCACGGACAGCGCCGGTGCGAGCTCGGCCGGCTCCAGCTCGACCGACTTCGACCCGACGGTCAGCCGGATCGGACCCGACATCGCCGGCTCGGCGAACTCCTTCAGCGCCTTGTCGATCGCCTCGGTGGCGGCCTGCGGCTTGGTCACGCCGGCCGGCAGTTCCTTCGGGGTCCCGTCCGACGGGTACGCCGCGAACACCGCGTCGACCGCCTTCGCGGTGTCCAGCTGCAGGCCGTCGGCCGGGTCGTGTTTCACCGGCTGCGTGCCCTTGAAGGTGATGGTGCCCTCGGTCGCCTTGCGGTTCACCTGGCGGGCCAGCTTGTCGACGGCGGCCTTCAGCTTCGCGTCGTCCTTGGTGACGACCGGCTCGACGGCGTCCCCGCCGGTCAGCGCATGCCAGATCCGGCCGGGCGCCAGGCTACGGCCCGCCCCCGCGGCGGCGACGGTCTTGTCCACGTCGACGGAGAGTCCGGCGTCGGCCGGCAGCACCTGGAACTTGGAGTCGCCCGCCTGCAGCGCGATCGGCGCACTGATGCGGTCCTTGAGGCCCGCGGTCAGCTTGGTCTTCGCGTCGTCCTCGGACAGGCCGCCGATCGGGATGCCGAGCACGGTCGTTTCGGTCGGGATCTTGGCTCCGGCGAACGCGAACGCCGCGCCGTACCCCACGACGACAACACCGAGCCCCGCGGCGGCGATGATCCCCGCGAGCTGCTTTCTCCCCACCGGACAGAGTCCTCCCGCTCGAGCGCTTGGTCAGGGCACAAGCGCACATCTTACGGGACGGGACAGCCCTCACCGACCGTCGGGGCTGCCCCGTGATGCCCCGGCAGTAACGATCAGTTTCCGGGCAGTTCCCGGTAGTGACTGGAATGGTAGATCAACGCGCACGGGTCACTCGGATCGCCCGTCCCGAGGCTGAGCACCTCACCCACCACGATCGTGTGGTCTCCCCCGTCGTACGTCGCCCAGGTCCGGCACTCGAGCCACGACAGGGCGCCGTCGACGGTCGGGCAGCCGGTTTTCGGGCCGGCCGTCGTACCGATGCCGTCGAACTGGCTGTACAGGTCGCGCCCGGACCGCGCGAACCGCTCCGCGATCGCCTGCTGCGCCCCCGACAGCACCGATACGGCCCAGTACCCGCAGTCCAGTACGGCGGAGTGCATCCGGACGCCCTTGTCGACGCAGACCAGCACCAGCGGCGGATCGAGCGAGACCGACGTGAACGCATTCGCGGTCATGGCGTGCGCGACGCCGTCCTGCAGCGTGCTCATGATCGTGATCCCCGAGGCGAACTGCCCGAGCGCAGCACGGAACTCCGCAGGCGGGACGCTCCCACTCGACTCGGTTGAGGACACCTCAGCAGGTTATGCCCGCTGACAGGTTGATGCCTCAACCGAGCGTGTGGGAACGGTCACCTCACAGGTGGCCCGGCTGAATCGTCTACAGGCCCGCGAACAGGTCGTGCTCCAGGCCGTCCGGGCCGGGGGCGGGGGTGCCCTTGACCAGGCGATACGGCTCGGAGCTCCAGATCTGGTTGCCGAGGTTGTTCGACAGCGCGAAGAACGGGCCGTCGACGGTGATCTGGGTGGCGTGCGCCTTCATCGCGTTCATCTTCCGGTCGATGAACTCCTCCCCCTCGATCACGCAGTCGATCAGCCGGTCCGGCGTGACGAACGGACCGAGCGGGCCCTCGGGGTCCATTCCCTCGAAGGTGGTCGTGTCGCCGGATTCGCGCAGCAGCCGGAGCTGCTGCCGCATCCGTGACTCGGCCATCGCGGTCCAGTAGATCTTCGGGATGTCCCACGCCGGTCCGAGATCCTCGCGGTACGACCGGGAGGCGGCAAGGTCAGCGGCGTACGTCGCCACTCGGTGGGCCTTGATGTGATCCGGATGCCCGTAGTTGCCGTACTGGTCGTAGGTCACGAGCACCTGCGGCCGGACCTCACGGATGATCGGGACCAGGTCGTCGGCCGCGGTCAGCAGATCGGCCTGCCAGAAACTGTCCTTGCGGGTCTCCGGCGGGACGTCCGCGTTGCCCTCGGCGTTGTAGATCATCCCGGTGTCGCGGTACTTGCCCGCGCCGCCGAGGAACCGGTGGTCGGTGACACCGAGCTCGGCCATCGCGTTCGCGAGCTCACCGATCCGGTGCTCGCCGAGGCCGTCGTCCTGGTCGGAGGCCAGATGGGCCAGCTCGGGGACGAGGACCTCGCCCTCCTCGCCGAGGGTGCAGGTGATCAGGGTGACGTGGGCGCCCTCGGCGACGTACCGCGCCATCGTCACACCGTTGTTGATGGTTTCGTCGTCCGGGTGGGCGTGCACCAGCAGCAGCCGGCGCTCAGCAAGCTCAACCATGCCGAAAGCCTACGTCGGCCCCCGGACAGTTTCCCGGCAGCGGGTCAGCCGAAGCGGCGGACCAGCAGGCAGCCCGCCTGGAACCGCGATTTGGCGCCGAGGCCGGCGATCAGCGCGCTGATCTCGGAGCGCACGGTCCGCAGCGACAGACCGAGATCGCGCGCGATCGCGGCGTCCTTCGCACCGGTCGACATCATCCGGCCGATCGTCACCTGGCGGCTGGTCAGCTCCTTCACCGCGGCGGGAGTCCGCCGGTGCGATCCGAGCTCGTAGACCTCACAGACGACCTCTGGTGCGCCGTCCCGGTCCTGAATGGCCTCGAGCCGCACCGCCTCAACTGCCGGATACACCGACATGCGTCACTCCTCCCCAAGAGTTCAGGAAAGGATTCTCGTCCCCGGGCCGGACCACGTGCCAGGTACAACCCGTACAAACCACCCATACAGTTGCGGTGCGTGAACAGCAAGAAGGGCGGCGCCCGTAGGCACCGCCCTCCTCAGAAGTGTGCTGCGATCAGCTCACTTTCTTCACACCGATCTGGGTCAGGTCGGGGAACCCACCGGTGTTCGGGTCGCCCACCACGTTGTCGAGGTTCGAGCCCACGACGTACACGTTGAGGTCCTGAACGGTCGGCACCAGCGGAGCCGTCTTCATGATCTCGACGTACAGGTCGGACAGACCGGACTCGATCTTGTTCTTGTCGGTCTCGGACTGCAGAGCCTTCATCTTGTCCCAGCCGGCCTGGCTGCGTGCGTAGTTGTTCTGCGCGGGCTTGTTCGGCGCGGTCGTGTCCGGGCCGAAGACAGACGGAACGATCGTCGTCAGGCTCGCCCAGTCGTAGCACCAGCCGGCGGTGATCAGGTCGGTCGCCGCGGTGTCCTGCTGCTGCGTCGAGTAGTAGTTGTCACCCGGGATCTTCTGGATCTCGACGTTGACCCCGATCGCCTTCCAGGACGCCTGGGCAGCCTCTGCAGCCTTGACGGCCAGACCGGAGTCCGCCGTACCCAGGACGAGCTTCTCGCCCTTGTAGCCGGCCTCGGTCAGCAACTGCTTGGCCTTCGCCGGGTCGCCCGCGTCCGGAACCTTGAAGGTCTCTTCCTTCTTGTAGCCCTCCATGTCCTGCGGAATGATCGAGTCGACCACCTTGGACAAGCGCTCGCCACCACGGCCGTCGCGGTAACTCGTCCGGTCCAGACCGTAGTACAGCGCCTCGCGCAGCTTCTGGTTCTTCAGCAACGGCTTCTGCTGGTTGAACGCGATGTACCGGCGGCAGATGTCGGTGCCCTCGACCACGCGGTCCTTCACGTTCGGCTGGTTCGTCTTGGCGATGTTCTCCGGCTGCACACCGGCGAAGCTCAGCGAGCTCTGGTCCGCCGCGCCGTTCGCGATCAGCCGCTGATCGACGGTCGCCTCGGCGTCACCGAACTTGAAGATGAACTTGTCCGGCCGTGCGTCGCGCAGCGGGTCGGTCTTCTGGTCCCAGTTGGTGTTGCGGACCAGCACCAGCTGCTTCTTGCGGGTGTACGTCTCGATCTTGTACGGGCCGCTCGACACCGGGTGGTTGTCGTACTGCGTCTTGGTGTCCTTCGCCTTCGGCACCGGCGCGAAGACCTTCATGCTCGCCGTACCGTCGAACGACGCGACCGGGCGGTTCAGCTTGAACGTGATCGTCTTCTCGTCCGGAACCTCGATCGCGGCGCAGCCCTTGCCGCCGTTGTTGTCCCCGACGTACGGGCCCTTGTAACCCTTGCAGTCGAGGTACTCGTGCGCGTACGGCGCACCCTCGGCCATGTCCGCGGCGAACGACCGTTCGGCGTTGTACTTGATGTCGGCGGCGACGATCGGCGTGCCGTCCTCGTACTTCAGCCCGTCCTTCAGCTTGAAGGTCCAGGTCTTGAAGTCCGGGCTCGCCTCGTAGCTCTCCGCCAGGTCCTTCTCGAGGATGATCTTCTTCGCCTTGGCGTCGTACCGGTAGTCCGTCAGCGTCCGGGTGATCAGCTTGCCGATCATCTGGGAGTCGGTGACGAAGTTCCGCGCCGGGTCGAGGTGCTCCACGTCGCTGACGTGGTAGACGGTGACGGTGCCCCCCTTGGCACCGGCCGAAGCCTGCCCGCTCGGCGTATCGCTGTTTCCCCCGCCGCAGGCAACCGCGGTCAGGCTCAGTCCGAACCCAACGGCGATCGCCACTCCGGTTCGTTTGAGGTGATCCATGGCCAGTGTTTCCTTCCTTGTGTTGACACTTGTCGCCGGGTCGCGGCGGCTCGAAGAAAGTGATCTACGTCAGATGGCGGTCATCAACTCACGTGTTCACAAACTGCGCAATGCGGTTTGGGCCGCTTGACCGGATCGTGATCCCTTCAATGCCGTCGGTACACCCGACCAACGCTCTGTGTAGTCGTCAGACCACGTCCCGTTCCTCGGGGAAGTGGCAGGCCGCTTGATGGCCCGGGGCTCCGATCTGCAGCAGCGGCGGCTCCTCGGCCGCGCAGATCTCCTGTGCCTTCCAGCATCTGGTCCGGAAGCGACACCCCGAGGGCGGGTTCAGTGGGCTCGGTACGTCGCCCGTCAGCCGGATCCGCTCGCGCGCTTCCTCGGCGTCCGGGTCGGCCTCCGGCACCGCGGACAGCAGCGCGTGCGTGTACGGGTGCCGGGCGTGGTTGTAGAGCTCGTCGCGTTCGGCGGTCTCGACCACCTTGCCGAGGTACATCACCGCGACCCGGTCGGAGATGTGCCGGATCACCGACAGGTCGTGCGCGATGAACAGGTAGGCGAGGCCGAACTCGTCCTGCAGATCCTCGAGCAGGTTGACGATCTGCGCCTGGATCGAGACGTCGAGCGCGGACACCGGCTCGTCGCAGACGATCAGCTTCGGCCGCAGCGCGAGCGCCCGGGCGACGCCGATCCGCTGTCGCTGGCCGCCGGAGAACTCGTGCGGATAGCGGTTGTAGTGCTCGGGATTCAGCCCGACCCGTTCCATCAGGCTCTGGACGGCCTTCTTCGTCCCGCTCTCGCTCTTCACCTTCTGGATGTCGAACGGTGCCGCGATGATGGTGCCGACGGTCTGCCGCGGGTTCAGCGACGAGAACGGGTCCTGGAAGATCATCTGGACCTCCCGCCGGAACGGGCGCATCCGGGCCCGGTTCAGGTGCGTGATGTCCGAGCCCATGAACGAGATCGAGCCGCCGGTCGGCTCGTCCAGCCTGGTCACCAGCCGGCCGGTGGTGGTCTTCCCGCAGCCGGACTCACCCACCACGCCGAGCGTCTCGCCGGCGTGGATGCTGAGGTCGACACCGTCGACCGCCTTCACCGCGCCGGTCTGCCGCTGGAAGATGATCCCCTGCGTCACCGGGAAATAGCGTTGCAGCCCGCGCGTCTCGAGCAGCAGTTCGCCGCGCTCGGGCTGCTTGCCGGCCGTCTGCTCGGCAGATGTCGTCGTACTCACCAGCACTCCCCCGCCATCAGAGGCTCGGCTTGATCTGCTCGATGAACAGCTGCTTGCGCTGCTCTGACCTGATGTGGCACCGCACCCGATGCTGTTCCTGGCCGATCTGCAGCAGTTCCGGGAGCTCGGTGGAGCAGCTCGCCCCCTCGACGTGGTCCTGGTAGTCGCAGCGCGGCTGGAACGGGCAGCCCTTGGGCAGGTTGATCAGCGACGGCGGAGTACCCCGGATCGACTTGAGCCGCCCGTCGCCGCTGCGGTTCACCCGCGGGATCGAGCCCAGCAGACCCCACGTGTACGGCATCTCGGGCCGGTAGAAGATGTCCCGGACGCTGCCGGACTCGACCACGCGGCCGCCGTACATCACCACCACGTTCTCGGTCATCTTGGCGACCACACCGAGGTCGTGGGTGATCAGGATGATCGCGGAGTTGAACTCCTTCTGCAGATCCTTCATCAGGTCCAGGATCTGGGCCTGGACGGTGACGTCGAGCGCGGTGGTCGGCTCGTCGGCGATCAGCAGCGCAGGATCGCACATCAGCGCCATCGCGATCATCGCGCGCTGCCGCATACCGCCGGAGAACTGATGCGGGTAGTCGTAGAACCGCTTGTCCGGCGACGGAATGCCGACCCGGTCGAGCAGGTCGATGGCGCGCTTCTTGGCCACCGCCTTCGGCGTGTCGTTGTGCACGAGGAAGGCCTCGGTGAGCTGGTCACCGACCCGGAAGAACGGGTGCATCGCCGACAGCGGGTCCTGGAAGATCATCGCGACCTGCTGGCCGCGCAGCGCCCGCATCTCGGGCACGGACATCCCCACCAGTTCGGCGCCGTCCAGCCAGATCTCGCCGCTCACCCTCGCCTTGCTGCCCTTGTGCAAGCCCATGATGGCCAGGCTGGACACGCTCTTGCCGGAGCCGGACTCGCCGACGATGCCGAGCGTCTTGCCCCGCTCGAGGGTGAAGTTCAGGCCGTTGACGGCCTTCACCAGCCCGTCGTCGGTCGGGAAGTGCACCTGCAGGTCCTTGACTTCCAGGAACGGCTTTCCGGCGCGGGTGTCCGCCGGCGGCGCACTGGTCACGGATTCGGTCATCTCACCTCACCTGATCAGGACAGCCGCACGCGCGGGTCGATGACGGCGTACAGGACGTCGACGACGATGTTCGCGAGCACCACGAAGATCGCCGCGAACAGCACCACGCCCATGATCGCGGGCAGGTCGTTGCTGAGCACGGAGTCGATGGAGAACTTTCCGAGCCCGGTGATGCTGAAGATCTGTTCGGTGATCACCGCGCCGCCGAGCAGGCCGCCGACGTCCAGGCCGAAGATGGTCACGATCGGGGTCAGCGCGGACCGCAGCCCGTGCTTGAAGACCACGGTCCGTTCGTTCAGGCCCTTGGCCCGGGCCGTCCGGATGTAGTCCTCGTTCATTGTGTCGATCATGTTGGCCCTGGTGATCCGGGTGTAGAGCGCCGCGAACACCAGCGCGAGAGTGATCCAGGGCAGGATGTAGAACTGCAGCCACTTCACCGGCCCGACCGTGAACAAGGCGGCGTTCGCCGTGTCCGGGAACGGGATCCATTTGAGTTTGACGATGAACAGGAACAGCAGCAGGTAGCCGAACACGATCGTCGGGAAGGACACCCCGAACAAGGCCAGGCCGACGCTCAACTTGTCGATGAACCTGCCCTTGCGGAGCGCCGCTATCAGACCGAGCAGCACGCCGGCCAACAGCCAGAGGACGGCGGCTCCGAGGGCCAGCCACAGTGTCGACGGGAACGCGTCCTTGATCGAGTTCCAGACCGGGATGCCGTTCTGGTACGACTCACCGAAGCAAGGCCACGGGCAGTTGCGCTCGTTGCCCTCGGATCCGATCGTCCGCCCGCCCGGGCTCACCAGGCCCTGCATGTAGTGGCCGTACTGCACCACCAGCGGCTGGTCGAAGCCGTACGTCGCGTTGACCTGGGCGACTGTCTCCGCGTTGCAGTTCCGGCCGCAGATGAGCAACGCGGGGTTCGCCGGCGTGGCCCAGAACAGGAAGAACGTGATCGCGCTGATCACGATCAGGACGAATACCGCCTGGATCAGGCGGCGGACGAGATAACGGCCCACCGGGGTCAGCTCCTTCCGGCGCGCGGATCGAGGGCGTCTCGGACCGAGTCGCCGAGCAGGTTGAACGCCAGCACGGTGATGAACAGCGCCATCCCCGGGAAGAACAGGTACAGCGGGTTGCCCTCGATCCAGTTCGACGCGTCGGAGATCATCCGGCCCCACGAGGCGGTCGGCTCCTTGATGCCGACGCCGAGGAAGGACAGCGCCGCCTCCGCGGTGATGTTGGTCGGGAGCAGCAGCGTCGTGTACACCAGCAGCGTCGGTACCAGGTTCGGCAGGACCTGCCGGAAGAGCACGTAGTTCGGGCCGGCGCCGAGTGATCTGGCCGCCTCCACGAACTCGCGCTCACGCAGCGAAAGTGTCTGACCACGGACGATTCGCGCCAAGTACGCCCAGCCGAAGAAGCCGAGGACGAACATCAGCACGCCCATGCGCAGCGTGTTGTTGTCAGGGGTGCCGAACAGATCCTGGGCGCGCGAGGCGACCACCGGTGTCAGCGCCATCACGAACAGCAGCGACGGGAAGCTCAGCATGATGTCCATCAGCCGGCTGAGCAGCGTGTCGACCCAGCCGCCGAAGTACCCGGACACCATTCCGATCACCGTGCCGAGCACGACCGCGATGACGGTGCCGCCGAGCGCGACGAGCAGCGAGACCCGGGTGCCGTAGACCAGCCGCGAGAAGATGTCGCGGCCGTTCTGCGGCTCGATGCCGAGCCAGTGCTCGGAGCTCGTACCGCTGCCCCACAACCCGCCGATCGGGATGCCGCCGTCGCGCGTGTTCAGCAACGGGTTCCCGTTCGCGTCGACCTTGTTGAACTGATCGGGCGGGAACCCGTTCAGCTTCACGATCAGCGGCGCGAGCAGCGCCACCGCGATGATCAGCAGGATCACGATCGCACTGATGATCGCGATCTTGTCACGCCGCAGCCGTGTCCATGCGATCTCGCCAGGCGACCGGCCTTCGATCTCCTTCGCCTCGGCAGTCTCGACCAGAGCATCTGTCGGCAGCCCCTCATCGGGAGACTGCGTCTCCGATACCCCCAGCGTCATCGCCGTCACCCGTCCTTCATGGTGATGCACCCCGCACCTTTGACCCGAGCTCGCCGGGTTGCCGGGAACCCTACGTATCTCGCAGTGTGGACGCCATGGGAAGCCGACGCTAGTCACCGAATCGTGACCGGTGTGACTTCCGCCACTACCGGCGGGTTCGGAGTGCCCGGACGAACGGCCGATCGGCTACCAGCCAGTCACTCTCGTCGAGCTCCTCCGGCGCGAACCAGCGCAACTCCGAGTGCTCACGCAGTACTGGGTCGCCGGCGACGATCACCGCCCGGTAGACGTGCAGCCGGAACGCCTCCGAGATGTCCTCGCCAGGTCCGAGTGACTCGCCGACCTTGATCTCCAGATCGAGCTCCTCGCGGATCTCCCGGACCGCGGCCTGCTCGTCGGTCTCCCCCGGCTCGACCTTGCCGCCCGGGAACTCCCAGCCGCCTTCCGGCCCCGGCCGGTACGCCGCCAGCACCAGGCCGTCCCGTACCACCGCGACACCCACCACGATCTGCTGCACTGCGTTGATTCCTCCCCACCCCTCCGCCCCGGTCAGGGCGACTCTGCCAGAAACTGTCCGTCCCGTCAGACATGATCCCGGTATGCCGTTGCAGAACAGGGTTCTGCCCACCCAGGAGATCGTCGCCGACCCCGGCCGCGGTCTGCTGATGGGCAATCGCGGCAGCCTGCACGGCCCCGACCGCCGCCTCGGCACGACCCGCTGGCGGTCGAAGGCTTGGATCTGCTGCGTCCTCGACTGGAAAGGGATCCGCCGCGATCCGATGCCACCCGGCCGCTGGACCGCACTGTTCTTCTTCGACGAGGCGGTCGCGCTCGCCGCCGGTCATCGGCCCTGTCATTACTGCCGCCGCAGGGATTTCCTGCTGTACGCCGGTGCGTGGGCCAGCGGCCGCGGCCTGTCCGAACGTCCACGGGCCGCCGAGCTGGACGCCGTACTGCACCATGAGCGGGTCGAGTCGCGCACCAGACGGCAGCGAACGACTGTCCAGGACTTCTCCGGCCTGCCCGACGGCGCCATGGTGCGGTTCGACGGCAGACCTGCGCTGGTGCTCGATCAGCAGGTGCTGCCGTGGTCGTGGGAGGGGTACGGCGAAGGGCTGCGGCCACCTGGTCTGCGCGAGGTCGAGGTCCTCACGCCGCCCGCGAATCTCGTTGTCCTACAGGCCGGATTCGCTCCATTACTCCACCCGTCGGCGCACTCGCAACTGAGGTAAGCCTAACTGGAAACACGCCGTACCGAGGGGTCTTCCGTTGGGCGCTCGGCAGGGGCAAAGTGTGCCCATACTGACAGCTACAAAACCATCACTGGAGTCGGCATGGGTGACGGCAACAGCACCGTGGCGGCCGTGCAGCGCGCTCTCGAGGTGTTGCACGCCACAGTCGGCAAACTCAGCCAGGAGTACGGTGACACCCTCGGCATCCGCCGCCTGGTGTCCGATGTGGCCCGGCTGAGCGACGATCTCGCAGAGCTCGGCCCGCCCGACCCCAGGCACAGGCCCGGACCCGTTCCGGAGGAACTCGAGGAGATTCCCGACGTGGAATATGACGCGTCCATGTGGACCGACGCGGAACACGAAGGCTTCGGCGCGCCGGACAGGCACGCTCCCTGATGGCCACGGGAGTTAGTGCGCCGGGCCGCGCTCAAGTAGGCCTCAAGACTGCAAGAACGGATCGATGGTGGCTCGCGCCGTTGCGTATCGGCGTGATCCTGCTCTTCTTCATCGTCTACGCGACGATCCGGATCTTCATGAACAAGTGGTACTGGGTCGACGCGTACCACTACCTCACGCCGCTGTACTCGCCGTGTGTGACCAGCAGTTGTGTCGAGGGTTCCAGCCATCTCGGCACCTGGTTCGGGAACTTCCCGCGCTTCCTGCCGTTCAGCCTGATCACGTTCGTGGTCCTGGCCGGCTTCCGCGGCACCTGCTACTACTACCGCAAGGCGGGGTACCGGTCGCTGTTCTTCGCGCCCGCCGCCTGTGCGGTCCCCGAGCCGCACAAGAACTACACCGGTGAGCGGAAGTTCCCGCTGATCGCGCTGAACCTGCACCGCTACTTCTTCTACGGCGCCCTGGTCTTCGGTGTGCTGAACATCTACGACGGCGTCCAGGCCTTCCACGGTGACGGCGGCGGCTTCGGGATCGGTCTCGGCACGGTGATCATCTGGATCAACCTGGTGATGCTGTGGCTGTACACGCTGTCCTGCCACGCCTGCCGGCACATCGTCGGCGGCCGGCTGAAGAACTTCTCCAAGCACCCGATGCGCTACCGGTACTGGACCTTCGTGTCCAAGCTGAACCCGAAGCACGGCACCTTCGCGATGACGTCGCTGTTCACCGTGATCCTGACCGACTTCTACATCATGGCGGTCTCCGCCGGGTGGTTCTCCGACCTGCGCATCATCAATTGAGGATTTCATGACTGAGCTGGAACGACACTCGTACGACGTCGTCGTGATCGGGGCCGGCGGCGCCGGCCTGCGCGCGGCGATCGAGGCCCGCGAGCAGGGCAAGAAGACCGCGATCATCTGTAAGTCGCTGTTCGGCAAGGCGCACACGGTGATGGCCGAGGGCGGTTGCGCGGCCGCGATGGGCAACGCGAACTCCAACGACAACTGGCAGGTCCACTACCGCGACACGATGCGCGGCGGGAAGTTCCTGAACAACTGGCGGATGGCCGAACTGCACGCGCAGGAGGCGCCGGACCGGGTCTGGGAGCTGGAGACGTACGGCGCGCTCTTCGACCGCACGCCCGACGGCCGGATCAGCCAGCGCAACTTCGGCGGTCACACCTACCCGCGGCTCGCGCACGTCGGCGACCGCACCGGCCTGGAGCTGATCCGCACCCTGCAGCAGAAGATCGTCTCGCTGCAGCAGGAGGACTTCGAGGCCACCGGCGACTACGAGGCGAACCTCAAGGTGTACGCCGAGTGCACGATCACTGAGTTGCTGAAGGACGGCGACGCCATTTCGGGCGCGTTCGGGTACTGGCGCGAGTCCGGCCGGTTCATCCTGTTCGAGGCGCCGGCCGTCGTACTGGCGACCGGTGGCGTCGGCAAGTCCTTCAAGGTCACCTCGAACTCCTGGGAGTACACCGGTGACGGGCACGCGCTGGCGATGCGGGCCGGCGCGACGCTGATCAACATGGAGTTCATCCAGTTCCACCCGACGGGCATGGTCTGGCCGCCGTCGGTGAAGGGGATCCTGGTCACGGAGTCGGTCCGCGGCGACGGCGGCGTACTGAAGAACTCCGAGGGCAAGCGGTTCATGTTCGAGTACGTGCCGGACGTGTTCCGGGCGCAGTACGCCGAGACCGAGGACGAGGCGGACCGCTGGTACAAGGACCCGGACAACAACCGGCGCCCACCGGAGCTGCTGCCGCGGGACGAGGTCGCCCGCGCCATCAACTCCGAGGTGAAGGCCGGCCGCGGCACGCCGCACGGCGGTGTCTTCCTGGACGTGTCCTCCCGGCTCCCGGCCGAGGAGATCACCCGGCGGCTGCCGTCGATGCACCACCAGTTCAAGGAGCTGGCGGACGTCGACATCACCGCGGAGCCGATGGAGGTCGGTCCGACCTGTCACTACGTGATGGGCGGCGTCGAGGTCGACCCGGACACCGCGTCGTCCGTCGTACCGGGCCTGTTCGCCGCGGGTGAGGTTGCCGGCGGCATGCACGGCTCGAACCGGCTCGGCGGCAACTCGCTGTCCGACCTGCTGGTCTTCGGGCGGCGGGCCGGGATGGGAGCCGCGATGTACGTCGACGGTCTCGGAGCGGCTCGGCCGAAGATCGACGAGGCGGACGTCGACGCGGCGGCCGCGGACGCGTTGGCGCCGTTCGAGCTCGAGGGCGGCGAGAACCCGTACACGATCCACCAGGAACTGCAGCAGTCGATGAACGACCTGGTCGGCATCATCCGCAAGGAAGAGGAGATGGAGCAGGCGCTCGGCCGCCTGTCCGAGTTCCGCAGCCGGATCGCGAAGATGACGGTGGAGGGTCACCGGCAGTTCAACCCGGGCTGGCACCTCGCGCTCGACCTGCGCAACATGCTGACCGTGTCGGAGTGTGTGGCCGGGGCGGCGCTGATGCGGCAGGAGTCGCGTGGTGGGCACACGCGTGACGACTTCCCGGGGATGAACCCCGAGTGGCGCAAGAAGCTGCTGGTCTGCGCGCTGGACGCCGACGGCGTCGTCAACGTCACCGAGAAGGAGCAGATCCCGATGCGCGAGGACCTGCTGGAGCTGTTCGAACTCGACGAGCTGAAGAAGTACCTGACTGAAGAGGAGTTGCCCGCCACATGAGTTACACAGGGAAATTCCGCGTCTGGCGGGGTGACTCCGAGGGCGGTGAGCTCAAGGACTACGAGGTCGAGGTGAACGAGGGAGAGGTCGTCCTCGACGTCATCCACCGGCTGCAGGCCACCCAGACCCCCGACATGGCGGTCCGGTGGAACTGCAAGGCCGGCAAGTGCGGCTCCTGCAGCGCCGAGATCAACGGCATGCCGAAGCTGATGTGCATGTGCCGGATGAACACGTTCGCCGAGGACGAGGTCGTCACGGTCACGCCGATGCGCACCTTCCCGGTGATCCGGGACCTGGTCACGGACGTCTCGTTCAACTACCAGAAGGCGCGCGAGGTGCCGGCCTTCAAGCCGCCGGCGGACCTGAAGCCGGGCGAGTACCGGATGCAGCAGCAGGACGTGGAGCGCTCGCAGGAGTTCCGCAAGTGCATCGAGTGCTTCCTGTGCCAGGACACCTGCCACGTGATCCGGGACCACGAGGAGAACAAGGAGTCGTTCTCCGGTCCGCGGTTCCTGATGCGGATCGCCGAGCTGGACATGCACCCGCTCGACGCCGCCGACCGGCAGCACGCCGCGCAGGAGCAGCACGGTCTGGGCTTCTGCAACATCACCAAGTGCTGCACCGAGGTGTGCCCCGAGCACATCAAGATCACCGACAACGCGCTGATCCCGATGAAGGAACGCGTCGTCGACCGCAAGTACGACCCCATCGTCTGGCTGGGCAACAAGATCCGCCGCCGCCCCGCCTGACCCCAGCACCACCACGAGCCCCCTGGCCCCACCCGGAGCCAGGGGACTCGCTTTGCCCAACTTTGAGAAGCCACCAACCGTTTTCACTGCTCCGAAACGGTTGGTGGCTTCTCAAAGTTCGGCTCTCGGGGTTGGGTCACTCGCGTGGGTGAGTCGGTGGGGGCGGTTGGGCGCTTAGGGTGCCGGACATGGACGTTGTTGTGCTGCGGCTGGTCAATCTGGTCATTTTCATGATGGTCTTCGTGCCGATCTCGCAGCGGTTGCTCGGGGTGCGGTTCGGGCTCGGGCGGCTCGCGGTCGGTGCGTTGATCACGCTGAGCATCTCCGGGCCGCTGGCGATCGCGATGATCGGTACGCCGCCGTGGACCGGGTCAGGCGGCGCCGCGATCGCGTTCATGGCGCTGATCGTGCTCTGCTCGATGCTCGCCGGCCTGGTGTTCCTGGTGCTGGCGGAGGCGCTGGTACCGACCGGGTCGTTGCCGCGGGCCCGTGATCTGCGGCGGGACCTGAGCGGGCGGATCGCGCGCACCCGGCGGTACCTGCAGATCCTGCGGATCGCGATCAAGCACGGGCTCGGCCCGTACCTGCGCGGCCGCCGCCGTCCCGGCCGGGAGAACGCGGCAGGCCAGGCCGAGCTGGCCAGGTCCCTGCGGCTCGCCCTCGACGAGGCCGGTGTCACGTTCGTCAAGCTCGGCCAGGTGCTGTCCACGCGCAGCGACATCATCCCCCAGTCGGTCGCCACCGAGCTCAGCCGTCTCCAGGACCAGGTCACCCCGGCGCCGTGGCCGCAGATCGAGGAGATCCTCACCGAAGAACTCGGCGCCCGGCCGTCCGAGCTGTACGCCGCCTTCGACACAGAACCGCTCGCCGCCGCCTCGGTCGCCCAGGTCTACACCGCCCGCCTCACGAACGGCACGGACGTAGTGGTGAAGGTTCAGCGGCCTGGGATCGCCGGGCTTGTCGACCGGGACCTCGACATCGTTCGGAGGCTCGCCAGGCTGCTGGACCGGAACACCGACTGGGGGCGCTCGATGGGAGTGCGAGCGCTCGCCGACGGGTTCGCGGACGCGATGCGCGAGGAGCTCGACTTCACCGTCGAGGCCGGCAACATGACCACGGTGGCCGCCGGAAAGTCCGTTGCTGCCAGCAATGACCTCGTCGTACCGCGGCTGTATCCGGAGCGCTCCACCCGCCGTGTCCTCACCATGGAACGGCTCGACGGAATCGGCCTCGGCAACGCCGGCGAGGCGATCGCCGACCGCGGCCTCGACCCGGTCCGCCTCGGCCGCGCGCTGTTCGAGTGCCTGCTCGGCCAGGTGGCGATCGACGGCGTCTTCCACGCCGACCCGCACCCGGGCAACTTCCTGCTGCTGACCGACGGCCGGATCGGCATGCTCGACCTCGGCTCGGTCGGCCGCCTCGACCCGGCGACCCGCGAGGCCCTGCAACGCTTCCTGCTCGCCGTCGACCACGGCGACCCGGTGTCGGCCACCGATGCCCTGCTGGAGATCGTCTACCGCCCGGACGTCATCGACGAACGCGCGCTGGAGCGCTCCGTCGGCCAGTTCATGACCAGACACCTCGCAGCCGGCGTGACGCCCGGCCCGGCGATGTTCAACGACCTGTTCAAGATCATCACGTCGCACGAGCTCGGCGTACCGCCCGAGGTCGCCGCCGTGTTCCGCGCACTCGCCACGATCGAAGGCACCATCTCCCGGATCTCCCCCAGCTTCGACCTTGTCGCGGCGTCCCGCCAGTTCGCCAGCGAGCACGTGACCGACCGGCTCGCGCCCGACGCACTCCGCCGTACGGCGACCGAGGAGCTCGCCACGCTGCTCCCGATGTTGCGCCGCCTGCCGCGCCGGATCGACCGGATTGCGGCCGCGGCGGAGAGCGGCCGGCTCGGTGTGAATGTCCGCCTGTTCGCCGACGAACGCGACCGCCGGCACTTCACCGGACTGCTCCACCAAGCGCTACTGGCAGTGCTAGGTGCGACCGCGGGCATCATGGCGGTCCTGCTGCTCGGTACGCCGGGCGGCCCGAAGGTCACCGACTCGATGACGTTGTTCCAGCTGTTCGGCTACAACCTGCTGGTGATCTGCGCGGTCCTCGTGCTCCGCGTCCTGGTCCTGATCTTCCGGCTACCGGGAACCCGCTCGTCTTGACTTCAACTTAACTTGAACTTCGACGATAACGAGCATGACGACGACGACTGAAGCCCGCCCCAAGCTGTTCACCGGACAGCACCTGCCGCTCGTGCTCGGGGTGATCGGTCTCGTCACGCTCGGCGCGTTCGAGAACCGCGCGGTCGGTACGGCGTTGCCCACGATGGTCCGTGAGTTCGACGCGCTCGGCAGCTTCGGGCTTGCGAACGCGGCGCCGAACGCGAGCTACCTGATCTCGCTCGCGATCGCCGGTCTCTGGTCTGACCGCCGCGGGCCGATCCCGACCCTGCGTGCGGGCGCGATCTCGTTCACCCTCGCGCAACTCCTGGTCGGTACGGCGACCGCGATGCCGATGGTGATCGCGGGACGGCTGCTCAGCGGTCTGGCCGAAGGTCTGCTCGACGTCTCGTTGATGGTGCTCGTCGCCCGCGCGCTGCCCGCCGTACTGCGGCCGCGGATGTTCTCGTTGTTCGCCGCGATGTGGATCCTGCCGTCGGTCCTCGGACCGGTGCTGACCGGTGTGGTGACGGAGCAGTTCGGGTGGCGCTGGGTATTCCTGGGCGCGCTCGTCCTGCTGATCCCGAGCTGGCTGCTGCTCCGCCCGGCGATGCGTCAATCGGCAGACGCCCCCGCGCCGGAGCGCACCGCCGAGGACGCGGCCGAGCTCGCGGCATGGCGTGCCGCACTCCCCTGGGCCCTCGCCGCATCCGTCGCCCTGTTCTCGATGACGCTGGCCGGCGACCACCTGGAAGCGCACCCCTTTCTCGGCGGTACGACGGTTGCCGTGGCGCTAGTAGTGCTAGGACGGGCCGCCGTACGCGTGATGCCGGCCGGCACGTTCACCGCACGACGCGGCTTCCCCGCGGTCGTCGCCGTCCGTGGACTAGGCGGGGCTGCGTTCGCCGGAGTCGGCGCGTACCTCCCGCTGCTGCTCACGCTCCAGCACAACTTCAGCCCGTCGCGGGCAGGCGTGACGCTGTCGATCACCGGCGTCTGCTGGGCGTTCGGATCGTGGTTGCAGGGTCGTGAGCACGGGATCGAACGGGTCACCGTACTGCGGACCGGACTGGCGTTCATGACGCTCGGACTGGCCGTGACGTCCCTGCTCGCGTGGACGGACACGACCACCTGGATCGGCCTGATCGGCTGGGGCTTCGCGGGCGTCGGCATGGGGCTCAGCTCCTCGAGCCTGTCGGTGCTCACCCTGGATCTCTCCGACCAGAGCAACTCCGGCCGCAACACCAGCGCCGGTCAGATGGCCGCGACGATGAGTATCGCCACGGCGCTGGCGATCAGCGGCACCCTGCTGGCGTTCAACGCCGACGATCCGCAGCCGTGGGTCTTCGGCGCGATCGTCACCGCGGGATCGGTCCTGGCCCTGCTCGGATACCTCGCCGCACCCCGCGCCCGTCGCTCCCAGTAACCGCGACCAGGGCCCGCCTTGATCGAAGCTGCGCACAGCTGCGATCAATCGGTCATTTTCCAGCACGTGACGCCTTGACGCACTCATCCTCCAGCTTTACGGTGAGGACCGTAATTCCGGCGAGAGGAGCAGCTCGTGAGGAAGACCGGTTCGTTGCTCGTAGCAATCACTGTGCTTGCGGGCCTGACTCAGGTGGGCACGGCCCAGGCCGCCGCGCCGGCCGGCGTGTTCCAGGACTTCGAGTCCGACACCGACCTGCAGGGCGCGACCGTCACCCTGCCGCAGGTCGACAGGATCGAGCGCACCGTCGACCCGACGCACGGCAGCTCCGGCCTGAAGTTCACCGTTGGCCCGTCCAACACTCCGGGAGCCAGTGCGTCGTCCGGCATCAACCTGTACGCCGGAACGCCGAGCCTCCCGGTGTCGGACTGGTCCGGCCACACCGTGCTGGGCTTCGACTTCTTCACCGAGCAGGACTACACGACCGTCGGCCGGATCACCGTCCGGGATCAGTCGAACAAGGCGTGGGGCATGGACTACCCCATCCGGGCCCGCGACTGGACGCCGATCACGCTGCGGATGAGCACGATCGCGGCCGCCGGTGTCGACATCACCCGGATCGCCTACCTCAGCTTCTCGATGCCGCGATCCAAGACGCCCGTCATCGGTCACTACGACGCCTTCCGGCTCGTCGACAGCTACCCGTACGACCAAACGCCGTACGGCGACATGGCAGCCGCCCAGCTACTGCGGCTGGTCGACTTCAACGGCGTACTGACCAGGCTTGCGGACCAGATCAAGGGACTCGACCGGTCGCTGGGGCATGAGGCGGCGGACGAGCGTCTCAAGACTCAGGTGCGGGCCGCGGAGGCGCAGTGCGCGGACCTGCGGGAGAAGCTCGCCGGGGGTCCGATGACGTATGCGCAGTACCAGCCGTTCAACGCGGGCGTCACCGCGTTGCAGCGGACCGTGCCGCGATTGTCGAACACCATCCAGGCACGGGCGCACGACCGCGGCGCCGACTTCGGTGTGGAGTCCGCCGACTCGATGGCGCTGGTGTACCCGAAGGACCTGCCGTTCACCTCGACCGGTACGGCGCCGACGGTGTCGCTGACCCGTGGTGAGTACGAGAACGTTCAGGCCGTCGTACTGCCGTTCGCCGAGCCGCTGACCGGCGTACAGGCCAGGGTGACGTCGGTGTCCGGCAAGGGTGCGCTGCAGGCCACGGTGGCTCCGGTCGGTTCGCTGAACGTGACGCCGACGAACGTGTACCACCGACCCACGTACGCCGGTTGGACGCCCGACCCGATCCGTGACGACCTGACGTCGGTCGACGTACCCGCGGACACGTTCCAGCCGTACTGGATCCGGCTGAAGGCAGCAGCGACAGCCGCACCTGGCACGTACCACGTGACGGTTGCGTTTTCTGCAGCCGGCAAGCGGACCCGCACCATGACCGTGGCCGCCAAGGTCTGGCCCGTGACGGTGCCCGACGCGCCGAAGCTCAACACCACGTTCCAGTTCACGCCCGCGATCGTGAACGACCTCTACGGGATCACCGACCCGGCGGCGCAGGAGGCGGCCAAGCACCAGTACTGGTCCTTCCTGCACGACTACAAGATCGAGCCGGACCAGCTCTACACCTGCGCCTGCATCCCCTCGAACGCGAACCCGGTGATCGTGCCGACCCCGGTCGAGGACGTTCTGTACATCCGGGACCACTACGGACTGCGTGACTTCAACGCGTTCTACCTGTGGGCCGGTCTGCTCAACCCTTCCAAGCCGGAGACCTGGCAGGCACAGATCGACACGTGGATCGCCCAGTTGCGGACCGCGATGGACCGCTACCGCGCAGCTGGTGTCGACAAATATGCATATGTGTACGGCTTCGACGAGGCGAACGGCCCGCTGCTGCAAGCGGCGAAGCAGACCTTCGCCGCGGTGAAGCAGGCGTTCCCGGACCTGCCGATCCTCACGACGCTGCGGGACAACTCGATGGGCGTCGACACCGGACTGGCCGGCCTCGTCGACATCTGGGCGCCGCAGCAGGATCTGTACGACCAGGCGGTCGCCGAGCGAACCCGTGCCCGCGGCGACCAGGCCTGGTGGTACCCGGACATCGCCACCGGCTCGCCGTTGCCGAACTGGTTCAACGGCTACCCGCCGATCGACGCCCGGACGTTGGTCGGGCCAATGTCCTACAAGGCCGGTGTGGAAGGCGTTCTGTACTACGCGACCAACCGCTGGCTCCGCTCCGACCACGCCAACCAACTGCTGGTGAACGACGGCATCCTGTCCGCGTGGAGGGCAGCGACGTTCAACGGTACGGCGGGTGACGGGTCGATGTTCTACCCCGGACCGAGCGGCCCGATGGCGTCGATCCGGCTGGAGAACTTCCGCGACGGAATGGAGGACTACAACCTCCTGTGGCAGTTGCAGCACGACGTACAGAGCAACCCGGACCTCCCGGCGGCGCTGAAGGCCCACGCCGCCGAACTGCTCACGGCGGACGCCGTGGTGACCAACCAGCGCACGTTCACCGAGGACCCGGCGCGCTACCGCGCCTGGCGCACCGACGTCATCGCCACTCTCACCGCCATCGGGGGTCTAGAGTGAGCGCATGAGTGAGCTCTTGACCGACGACCAGATCGACCTCGCGTTGCGCGACCACCTCCCGGAGTGGAAGGTCGTCGACAACGAGCTGGTCCGAAGCGTCAAGAGGGACACATTCCTGGACGGCATCCGCCTGGTGGCGACCGTCGCGCAGTTGGCGGAGTCGATGAACCACCACCCGGACATCGACATCCGCTACACCACCATCACGTTCCGGGTCAGCAGCCACGAGGCCGGCGGCATCACCGACGACGACCTGGTCCTCGCGCGGCACATCGACACGGCTGCAGGCTAGGCGCCGGCTGACCGCTTTCCGTCATGGCGCTTGTCGGCCACGGCAAGCGCTGGTGGCCGTGAGGTCACAGCCCTTACACCTAAGGGCATGACCTCACGCCGATTCGCCCTCGCCACCGCGACCGTCGCCCTGCTCAGCGTTCTCTCCACACCTGCCGTCGCAACCCCGGACCCGTCCTGGAACCGGCCACACTGCGGCAAGGTGTACGGCGACGGATCGGTGACGTTCACCGAGACGGACGGCCAGGTTCTCGCGGGTACGACGGGCACGCTGCGCGCCGTCACCTACGCGAAGGTCGCCGCGCTGCAGGAACCGAACACGCTCATCGGCATCGGCCGGCAGACGATCCAGCGCTCGAGTGACGCCGGCTGCAGCTGGCAGTTGCTCGACAAGACACCGGACGACCTGAGCACGTACGACGTACAGCCGGGTCCGGGCGACTCGGCGTACGTCTACAGCGTCAACGACCAGCCCATCCATCGCGTGCACGGTTCGCAGGTCACCACAGTCCTCGGGCCGGTCGCCGGCGGCGGACTGGCGGCGCTGGACGCGCGACCTGGACGACTGCGGGCCGTCGCGGGCGACGGACAGCTCTACGACTCCATCGACGACGGCACGAGTTGGCAGCGTGTCGGCGGACCGGCGGCGCCTGATCTCTTCCTGTACGACGCCGTGGTGGATCCGCGGAACCCGGATCACGTGGTGGCCGGCGTCATGTCGGACGGCGTGTACGTGACGTTCGACGGCGGGCGGACGTGGACCCGGTCGCGGCCGGTCGAGCGGGTGAACGCGTTCAGCCTGGCGATGTCGCCGGCCGACCCGTCGAAGGTGTGGATGGAGGGGTACGACCGGGACCGGTCGACCCGGTTCATCTGGGAGTCGACCGACGGCGGGCAGAAGTTCCGCGAGGTGCTGGACCAGAGCCGGGCCGACCTGGTCAACGGCAACAAGATGTGGGCCTCACCCGTCGACCCGGACCTGCTCTACTTCAGCTACGGCACGTCCTTCATGAACTTCGGCGCCGACCTCTACCGCTTCGTCCCCTCCACCGGCGCCCTCACCAAGAACCACAACACCTTCGACGGCATCCCGTCGCTGGCCTTCAACCCCGCCAACCCGAAGATCCTCTACCTGGGCCTCGCCGAGGAGCGCTGAGGCGCGGCGGACCTGCGCCACTCACCAACCCACGCCAGAGCCCGCTCCGCCCGCCGGGCTGAGCGCAGACAGCCTGAACTCTCAGTGGTTGGTGAGTGGCGGAGGTCCGCGCATCAGATCGTAAGTCTCTGGCTCATTGAGATCGGTTACCGTTGACGAGTGACGAGTGTCGAGGAATATCGCCTGCTGGGGTTCGCCGATGTCGACCGGGAGGCGGCCGAGGCGTTCGGGCCGGACCAGGCTGTCGTGAAGGAGCTCGCGGACCAGATCCGCGGTGCGATCGGGAAGCTCGGCAAGGAGCCGGAGTTCCGGATGCCGGAGGACCCGCGGAACTCGATCCAGGCGTTCCTCGACACGGTTCCGGACATCCGCCGGTTCCACGCAGAGCGCGGGATCCCGGACGACATCAGCTGGGCGACGCTCGCCGACCTCGGGCAGCAGATCAAGGTGAACCGGCGTACCCACGGCGACTACGGTCTCGAGACGCACTGGTGGATGACGATCCACTGGACCGGGCAGATCTACGCGCTCGGCCGGTTGCAGTACCTGCTGCACCAGGTCCCTGAGGACAAGCCGGTGCCCGGCACCGAGCCCGGTGAGTGGATCATCGGCGTCCACATCCCGGAGACCGGCCCGCTGACGCCGGAGCTGGTCGACGACAGCCTCCAGCAGGCCCGCGAGTTCTTCCCGCGGTACTTCCCGGAGTACCCGGTGCGGACGGCGAACCTGTGGTCCTGGTTGCTCGACCCGTACCTGCTCGACAACCTCCCGCAGGACTCGAACATGGTGAAGTTCGGGCGCCGCTTCACGCCGTACGGGACGCCGAACGACAGCCAGGACAGCGCGATCTTCTTCACGTTCCGCACCCACGGCACCGACCACCTCGACGAGCTACCGCAGGACACCCGCCTGCAACGGCTCGTCGTCGGCCGGATCAAGGACGGCGGCACCTGGCAGAGCGCGTACGGCTACCTCAAGCTATGACGGGCGGTTCTGACCGCTAGGTACGCCGTACTTCGCGAGCCAGCTCGCCAGCTCCATGTTGGACACGCACCGTACGTCGGGCTGCTTGCACGTCTCCGTCACGAAGGCGGTCAGCGCGTCGGAGTACACGCTGTTGTTCCAGCGGTTGAAGTGGTTGCCGAGGAACAGCGGCGGGTTGCCGCTCGCGCGCGACTTCGCGAGCGCCTGCCGGTAGGTCGCGAGCACCTGTGCCTTCAGCGCGGGCGCCTCGGTGATCGGCGCCTTCCGCGCCTCGGTCTGCGCGAACCACAGGTTGTAGTCCATCGTCAGCGTCGTCTTGGCGGTGCCGGCCAGCGTCACCGATTCCAGCGGGAAGTTCCACAGGCCGTCGGCCTTCTTCGGCCAGGCGATGTACCCGGGCGCAGAGGCGTCGTACAGCATGCCGCGCTGCGCCATCGCGAGCCGGTACGCGGGGCGGTTGCCCTCGAGGCACGGTGTCCGCATGCCCTTCACGGTGGCCGGGTCGAACGGCGGCTCGACCGCTTTGCCCGCCGCCAGTGCCGGGCCGGTCCGCACCATCCTGTCGAACGCGCCCAGTTCGGCGGTCCATTGCGCGGTCGTCCAGCGGCCGATGCCGGTTGCGCCGCAGAAGTGCCCGTTCGCGTGGGTGCCGATCTCGTGGCCCTCGGCGATCGCTTCCCGCAGGACCTTCGTCCGGGCGAGGATGTCGGCGGTGTCGCCCCAGCCGATGTCGGAGGCGCCGGGTTTCTTGTACGGCGGCGTGTAGTCGGTACGCCGGTCGCCCGGGTAGAGGTACGGGCCGGAGAGGAAGAACGTCATCCTCGCGTTGACCTGCTTCGCGACGGCACGCCAGCGGGCCCACAGCGCGAGATCGCCCGCGCCGTCGAAGGAGACGACGACGAACAGCGGCGGTTTGCCGTTGGGCAGCCGTCCCGGGTAGGACCGCAGTACCGGAGCCGCTGCGGGCAGTTTTCCCGTCGGAGTCGTCGACGGTTTCATCGGAGGCGGCGTCGAAGGTGCTGGCGGCTTCGGGGTAGGTGCCGGGGTGCTGGGCTTGGGCGTCGGCTTACCCGTGGGCTTGGCGACGGTGGGTTTGGTGGGCGTGGACTTGCTGGGGCTGGGAGCGCCTTCCAGCGGTACGTCGGCGCATCCGGCCAGCACCGCCGCGACTACCACCGCAGCGGCCGCGAGGTTCGCCCCAGGCCTCACCACGGGTCTACTGACGCATGGAAGCCTGCAAAGGTTGGCGCGAGACACGCGCTCGCGCGGAAACCGGGGCGGGGATCGTTAAGCGGCCGTGACCTTCGCCGCGCGGCGCTTCACGACGATCCGCCGGGACGTCTCGACGACGAGACCGATCACCGCGGCGAGGCTCAGGCTGAACGCGAGCCCCTTCAACTGGTCGTGCGCGAACGCGTCACCGCCGAGGTACCCGAGCAGGGCGACGTACGTGTAGGCGACCGTCACACCGGCGAAGGTGAAGACGATGAACTTCTTGAACGAGTACCGCGTGGCGCCCGCAGTCAGCGTCGCGACCATCCGGGCGCCCGGGATGTAGCGGACCGTCATCAGGATCAGCCCACCGCGGGAGTGCAGCGCGGCCGACACCTTCTCGTAGAGCCGCTGGCGGCGCTCCTGGCGCTTCATCCAGCGGTGCAGTGCCGGTCCGGAGCCGCGGCCCAGGAAATAGCAGACGGATTCGCCGATGACCGAGCCGGCCATCGCGACCGCGATGACGAGCAGCAGGTTCTGGTGACCAGCGGCCGCGGCCATGCCGGCGGTGATCACCATGCCCTCGCTGGGCACCACCGGGAACACCGCGTCGATCGCCGCGGCGGCGAACAGGATGAGCAGCAGCCAATGCGAGGCCATCGCAATGCCGAGCAGCTGTCGCGCAACCTCCATCAACTCCGTCACCCGGAAAGGATGTCATTGATTGTCAAGCGAGCCGCAATCCCACCGATGTGATTCGGGCCCGTTCACCCGATGTTCAGGCGATGCGACTGACCGGGGTCAGAGCAGCACGGGGAGTTCGCGGATCGCGTTCATCAGCAGGCTCGGATGCCGCGGCGGATCCTGCTCGGGTACGGCGAGCCGCAGCCGCGGGAACCGCTCGAACAGCAGACCGAGCGCGATCCGGCCCTCCAGCCGCGCGAGCGGGGCGCCGAGGCAGTGATGGATGCCATGCCCGAACGCGAGGTGCGCGGTATCGGTGCGGGTGATGTCCAGCTCGTCCGCGCGCTCGACCTTTCGTACGTCGCGGTTCGCCGGGAGCAACGCGAACACGATCACCTCACCGGCCTCGATCCGGCGCCCGGCGATGTCGATCGGCGCGCGGGCGACGTATGGGATCGCGGCCTGCAGCGGACCGTCGTACCGAAGGAGCTCTTCCACGGCCGTCGGCAGGCGCTCCGGCTCGCGCTTCAGCAGCTCGAGCTGGTCTGGGTGCCTGAGCAGAGCGTGTACTCCGTTGGTGATCAGGCTGACCGTGGTCTCGTGGCCAGCGGCTAGCAGCAGGAAGACCATCGAGGTGAGCTCGTCCTCGCTGAGCCGGTCGCTGCCGTCGCGCGTCGCGATCAGGGCGGACAGCAGGTCGTCGGTCGGCGCCTGCTGCTTCTGCACGATCAGCTCGTGGACGAAGGCGAGCATCGAGGTGATCGCCTCGATGTACTCCTCGGCGGTGTACACGGCGGCGTTCACGAACACCGACGACCAGCGGCGGAAGTCGTCCCGCCGTACGGCCGGGATCCCGATCAGCTCGCAGATCACCGTGATCGGGAGCGGGTAGCTGTACGCGTTCACGAGGTCGACAGGCTCGTCTGCGGCGGCCATCTCGTCGAGCAGGCCGGTAGCGATCTCCCGGATCCGCGGTTCGAGCGCCTCGATCCGGCGTCGGGTGAAGGCGGCCGCGACGAGTTTGCGCAGCCGCGTGTGGTCCGGCGGGTTCGCGCCCAGCATGTGCTGCTCGGTGCGTGCGATCAGGTCGTCCATGACGCTGTCGCGGTGCGGCCCGTCCAGCGGCGAGCGCACCACGTCGGGATGGGCAAGCAGCTCGCGCGTCTCGGCATACCCGGTGACTAGCTGGACGGGTACGCCGGTGAACAGCGTGAGGCGCTGCACGGGGCCGGTGGACGCGAGGTCCTCGAAGCCCCAGTGGCGGGCGATTCCGCTGACTTCCGTGAACGGCTGCCTCATGCAGCCAGCCTACGGTCCGAGGTGCTCGGACAGTTCGGTGCGCGAATGGATGCCGAGCTTCGCGTAGACCTTGCGGAGGTGGTATTCGACGGTCTTCGGGCTCAAGAACAGTCTGGCCGCGGCCTCACGGATGCTGTTCCCGTCCGCGAGCAGTACGGCGATCTGCCGCTCCTGTGGCGTCAGGTCGTCCGCAGTACTCGGCACACGACGCCGTGCGGTCTCACCGGTCGCCTTGAGCTCCGCTGCCGCCTGGTCTGCCCACCCGAGTGCGCCCAGCGCGTCGAAACCCTCCACAGCGAGCCGCAGCTGCGTACGCGCATCCACACGCCTCCGCCCCCGTCGCAACCAAGCGCCGTACGCCAGCCGAGTCCGGGCAAGCTCAAACGCGTCCAGCGTCTCCTCGTGCCAGCCAAGCGCCAGAGCGAAGTCCGACTCGCTCTCACCGGCGACACCCCGCGCGCGTGCTGCTCGCGCCAGTGACCACGGCTGGCCTTTCGCCTCTGCCAGTGCCGAGTGTTCGCTCACTACGCGCTTCGCGTCGCCCGACCGCCCCAAGCGCAGGTAGACCTCGACCAGCTCCGGTGCCGGCGAAAGGTCCGGATCCTTCAGCCCGTACTCAGCCAGTACGTCGACCAACCGCTCGTACTGCGGTAGCGCCGCCGCCGGATCGCCACGTCCCAACTCCAGGTCTCCCAGCGCGAACAGCGACCACACCGTGCCGAGGCGGATCTCATGCTCCGCACAGATCCGCAGAGACTCGACAGCAAGCTCCTGGCACTCCGGTCTGCCCTGGTGGGACATCAGCCACGCCAGTCCGGCCAGGTTCATCGCCAGTTCAGTCGTTTGACCGGTCTCCCGCGACAGGCGGATCCCCTCGTCGTACGACGTCTCCGCATCGGGCCACCGATCGGTTGTCGCGTCGTCGCGGGCCAGCACGAACAGGAGACCCGGCAGCGTCCCGAGAGCGACCTGCTCGCGTCTTTCGAGCATGGCCTGCTGCAGTAGGGCTCGGCCCGTACCTGTCTCCCTGAGGAACAACGCAGCCAGCACCATCCACACCTGACGACGGCGGTCCCGGTCCAGCTCGTCGGAGGGCGCCAGCGCGATCGCTGCACGGATCTGGTCCGTACCACCGCTCCCGGCGAGCACCTTGGCGACGCCGCTCGCCAGCATGCCGATGATGCGCGGGCCAGGCCGATCGACCGCCGGCAGCAGACTGTCGAGGTCGTACGCCACCTCCAGCGCGCCTGCGGCGTCGCACAGCCGGAAACAGGCCGCGACTGCATCCGCGAGCAGACCAGTGGCGACGACCGGGTCCGTGGACTCCGCCGCGGCCGCGACCAGGATGTCGCGGGCGCGGCGCGGCGACCCGCACTTCACCTCGATGTCGCCACGAATCTCCTGCGCGCGGATCCGCACCGGCAATGGCGGCTGCAAGATCAGCGCATCATCCAGCAATGCCTCTGCTCGCTCCGCCAATCCCGCCGACCAGGCCGCTTCACCCGCCGCGACCAGTCTGACCGCACGGTCCGGCAGTCTCTGGCTCAACCGCCCAGCACGCTCGTACGCCGTTGCTGCGACGGCATGTGCTCCACGAGCAGCCGCATGCTCCGCTGCAAGCACCAGTCCGGCTGCCACCTCGTCGTCAGCGCCGAGGACTGCCTCTGACAAGTGCCACGCCCGCCGGTCCTGGTCCGGTGTGGCCAGAGCCACCGCGCGATGCGCCGTACGACGTGCTGCCGGGTCAGCACTCGTGTAGATCGCTGAGCGGACCAGCGGATGCCGCCACTGGACCTCACCGTCGCGAATGGCGATCAGACCGGCTGCCTCGCCCTCCTCCAGCGCGGCGACGTCCACGCCGAGCTCAGCGCACACTCGGGACACCGCTCCAAGGTCAGCGTCCAATGCCGCTACAAGCAGTGCGGTGCGTGCGTCCGGGCTCAGCCGGTTTGCCCTGCTGGCAAAGGCTTCTGCGAGCATCGCGGGGACTGGGAACGGTACGCCTGGTGGCATCCGGTGCAAGCGGGCCGGATCATCAGCGAGCTCCAGCAGAGCCAGCGGGTTACCTGCCACGGTCTGGTGCAGCTGCTCGACCAGGTCGCTCGGGAGATGCTGCACGACCTGCCTTGCGGCCTCGAGCCCGATGCCCTCCAGTTGCAGCCGGGGCAGGTCGGCCTCGAACGGGTGCGGCTCGTCGGCTCGCGCCGCGATCAGCATGACGATCGGGTCGGCCACCAGGCGCCGGGCCGCGAACAACAGCGCCTCTGCGGATGGTCGGTCCAGCAGGTGCGCATCGTCGATGATCAGTGCGAGCGGCGTGTTCTCGGCGTACCGGCAGATCAGGCTGAGTGTTGCGGCGCCGACGGCGAACCGGTCCGCCGGGCTGGCTGCGTCGGGTCCCGATCCGAGCGCCAAAGCCGATGCGAGCGCTGTCCGTTGCGGTCCGGGGATACGGTCGAGGCCGGCGAGGACAGGGCGTAGGAGTTGGAGCAGGGCCGCGAACGGCAACTCACGTTCGGCCTCGGTACCGCGTGCTCTCAGGACCTGCAGTCCGCCGGCCAGGGCAGCGGCCTCGTCCAGCAGCGTCGTCTTGCCGATGCCAGGCTCGCCGGTGATGAGCAGCACGCCTGCGGCTCCGACCCGCGCCCCCGCGATCAGTTGCTCGATCACCTGGCGCTCTGCCTCCCGCCCGATGAGCATGTCTCGCAGTGTGCACCAGGAACCCCACCTGATGCGATGGTCCGGCGCTGCTGCCTAAGTTCGCCGTACCACATCGCAAGGGGGAGAAAGCGAATGACTGTTGCAATCGACAGCGACAAACTGATGGGCTTCGTCTTCAAGGCGGTCGACGAGGTGGGGGCGACGCTGAACGCGGCACTGGTCGTGATGGGCGACCGGCTCGGCTTCTACCAGGCGCTTGCCGACCACGGCCCGAGCACGCCGGCCGAGCTCGCCGAGCGGACCAGCACCGATCAGCACTACACGCGCGAGTGGCTCAACGCGCAGGCCGCGGGAGGATTCGTCGAGTACGACGCGAGTACCGGCCGCTACACGTTGCCGCCCGAGCAGACCGTGGCGATGACCGACCCGAACAGCCCGGCGTACCTGCCCGGCTTCTTCCAGATCGCCCTCGGCACGGTGCAGCACACCACCGAGACGATCGAGGCCGCGCGGAGCGGTGCCGGGGTCGGGTGGCACGAGCACACGTCCGACGTGCATGTCGGCTGCGAGCGGTTCTTCCGGCCGTCGTACAACGCGAACCTGCTGTCCAGCTGGCTGCCCGCACTGGACGGCGTGGTGGCCAAACTGGAGCGTGGCGCGAAGGTGGCCGACATCGGCTGCGGGCACGGCGCGTCCACGATCCTGATGGCCGAGGCGTTCCCGAAGTCCCGGTTCACCGGCTCGGACTACCACCAGGCATCGATCGAGACCGCCCGGCAGCGGGCCGCGGGCCTCGGCGAGCGGGTGACCTTCGAGGTTGCGGCGGCCGACCAGTTCAGCGGGTCCGGGTACGACCTGGTGACGACTTTCGACGCCCTGCACGACATGGGTGATCCGGTCGGCGCGGCCCGGCACGTACGCGAGGCGCTCGCTCCGGACGGCACCTGGCTGCTGGTCGAGCCGATGGCCGGCGACCACGTCGAGGACAATCTCAACCCGGTCGGCCGCGCGTACTACGGCTTCTCAACACTGCTGTGCACGCCGGCCTCGCTGTCCCAGCCGGTCGGTCTCGCTCTTGGTACCCAGGCCGGCCCGGCGCGGATCCAGGACGTCACCACGGCGGCCGGGTTCAGCAGGTTCCGCACGGTCGCCCAGACGCCGTTCAACCTGGTGTTCGAGGTCCGTCCTTGACACAACAGTTCACCAACTGGTGAAGTGTTCCGTGTGCTGACGAGGACCTTCGGAGCGCTCGCGGACCCGACTCGGCTGGCTGTTGTGGGCCGGCTGAGTCGGGGCGACGCGACGATGGGCGAGCTGGCCGAGCCGCACCGGATCACGCGACCGGCGATGACCAAGCACGTCACGGTGCTGGTCGACGCCGGTCTCGTGAGCCGGCGTCGGGTCGGCCGCACCGTCGTGTGCTCGCTCCGGCCGGAGGCGTTCTCCGAGGTGGAGCAGTGGCTCGGCGACCTCACGACGTACTGGAACAGCACCGTGGACCGGTTGGAAGAACTCCTGCGAGGGGACGGCGATGGACACTGAGATCCGGCTCGAAAGGGTGCTCCCGGCAACGATCGGTCGCGTGTACGACGCCTGGACGCGCGCCGATCTCCTGGCTCAGTGGTACTGCCCGAACCCCGAACTCGAACTGAAGGTGCAGGCCGACGTGCGCACCGGTGGTTCCTATGTCGTGGAGATGGGGCCGCATGTGGTGCGCGGCACGTACCTGGAGGTCGACCCGCCGCACCGCCTGGTGTTCAGCTGGAAGTGGGACGGCACCGAGGACGAACCGACGCGAGTAGAGGTCGAGCTGACCGAGACGCTCGACGGCACCCGGATGCTGCTCAGCCACACCGGCTTCGCGAACGCCGAGGACGCCGCGAACCACCGGATGGGCTGGGATCCGGAGGTGCTCCGGCTGGTCGAGCTGCTCAACGCACGCCGGCCCGACCCCGCAGCCGACCGAGGATAACGGCGGTCGTCGGACCGCCAGGCCATCACAATTGCTTTCGCGCGGACGTCCTCCGCGGCAATCGCCCTGGAGAGGGCGATTGTGATGGCCTGGGGATCCGAGGAAAAGGTCGAGCCCCGGGCGGCAACCCGGGGCTCATGCGGATGGATGGACAGTTTGGCGGAACTCAGCTGCCGGACTTGCGCCGGAACTGGCGCTTCTGCTTGTCGTTGTGCGCGTCGCCGACGCCCTGCCCCCGCACTCCGGATCCCGGATGCGAGTGCTTCCCGGCGTTCTTCTTCTCGAGCGCTTCCCGAAACTTCTTCTGCAGATCGTCCGCCGGCTCGCTGGACTTGTCGCTCATACCGTCTCCTTCAAACCATAGGCGTACGCACCCACGCTAACCGAGGGTGAGTGTTACCGGCGAATGGATTCCAGCTCGCGGGAATCCCCCGCGGCGGATCGGGCAGCGCTGTTAGGTTCGGAGTACGTCGAGGGAGGGACACGGAATGCTGGTCAGCAACGAGGCACTACTCGGGATCGCTCTGGTCGAGCTGGGTCTGGTGATCGTGCCGGGACCGAACATGATCTACCTGATCTCCCGCTCGATCGCCCAGGGCCGCCGTGCGGGCCTGATCTCGCTGGCCGGCGTCGGGCTCGGCTTCCTCACCTACTTGCTCGCGGCAAGCGCTGGCCTCGCGACCCTGTTCGCGCTGGTCCCCCAGATCTATGTCGCGCTGAAGCTGGCCGGCGCGGCGTACCTGCTCTGGCTCGCCTGGAACGCGTTCCGCCCCGGTGGTACGTCGGTCTTCGCCACCCAGGAGCTCGAGCCGGACCGCCCGCGCAAACTGTTCGGCATGGGCCTGCTCACGTGCCTGCTGAACCCGAAGATCGCGATCCTCTACATCTCACTGCTCCCCCAGTTCCTGGACCCGTCCCGCGGTCACCTCGGCCTGCAGAGCCTGATCCTCGGCCTGGGCCAACTCACGGTGGGCGTGGCCATGAACGCCGTCTTCGTGATCACCGCCGGCTCGGTCGCCGTGTTCCTCGCCCGCCGCCCGACCTGGATGCGCATCCACCGCTACCTCACCGGCACCGCCCTGGCGGTCTTCGCCATCCGCCTCGCCACCGACCGCGCCCGCCCACTCGCAACCCACTGAGAACTAAATCGTGTGCGGCGCTCTGGGGACTCCCGGATACTTCTGGGCGTGATGCATGAGGGGCAACTGGATGTGACGGTCGAGCTGGTCGAAGGGCTCGTCAAGGAACAGTTCCCGGAGTGGAGCGGGCTCGCGATCCGCGCCGTACCGTCGCATGGAACCGTCAACGCGTTGTTCCGGATCGGCGACGGACTGGTCGCCCGGTTCCCGATCTTGCCGGGTGATGTAGCGACAGTGCGGCAGGAGCTCGAGGACGAGGCGGAGGCCGCGCGACGGTTGCGCGCGATGTCGCCGTACCCGACTCCGGAGCCGATCGCGATCGGTGCGCCGGGCTCGGGTTATCCGCTGCCGTGGGCGGTGCAGACCTGGGTTGACGGCACGATCGCGTACGACGCGGACGTCGCCGGGTCGACCGCCTTCGCCGAGGATCTCGCGCGGTTCGTGCTGGCGCTGCGGGCGCAGCCGACCGAGGGGCGGGTGTTCACGGGCTCGTGGCGCGGCGGGGTGCTGACCTCGCAGGACGAGTACGTCGCGGAAGGGCTGGAGCGCAGCCGCGGGATGATCGACGTGGACGAGCTCGCCCGGCTGTGGGCCGACTTGCGAACGACGCCGCGTACCGAACCGGACGCCTGGACGCATCGCGATCTGATGCCGGGCAACCTGCTGGCGAAGGGCGGCCGCCTGGCCGGCATCATCGACGTCGGCACCTTCACGGTCTCGGACCCCGCAATGGATCTGCAGCCGGCGTGGAACCTCCTCGACCCCACCGCCCGCGAGGCGTTCCGCACAGCTCTCGGCAGCGATGACGCGGAGTGGCGCCGCGGCATGGGCTGGTCGTTCGCCCAGGCCATCGGCTGCCTCTGGTACTACGTCGAAACCAACCCGGTCATGTCCCGCACCGCGCACCACACCCTGACCGCACTGCTCACATCGCTCTAGCGACGAACACCCATTCCTTCCCGGGCCGATCCGGAGCCTCCCGTACGTCGTCGACCACGAACCCGGCCGCGACGAGCGACTCCTCGACCTCGTCCCGCTCGCGGAACCGCAGAGTGGACTGCGAGGTGAGTACGGCGCCGTCCGACGAGAACACGTACGTGCCCTGGAAGGAAACGAACGGCAACTCCACCGACAGCAGATCGCTCCAGGCCTCCACCGTCTCACCGCCCGCAACCTGCCGCACCTGATGGGTGCGCTCGCGGGTCCACTCCTCCCACTGGCGCCGCGCCGGATCCCGCGTCTCGAACACGAACCGGCCTTGTGGTTCCAATGCGGCATGCACCCCACGCACCGTCGCCGACCACTCCTCGTCCGTCAGGAACACCTGCGCCACGTTCCCCGTCATCAGCGCAAGGTCCACCTGCAAGGGCGGCAACGTCGTCGCATCCCCGTGGATCCACCGCACCCGCTCCGCAAATTCCTTGCCGCGAGCAACCTCCAACGAAGCCTCCGCCGGATCCACTCCGACGACGTCCACTCCACCCTTGGCGAGCAGACAGGCCAACTCGCCCGTCCCGCACCCCACATCCAGCACCTTCGTGGCGCCGAACTCCTCCACGATCGCCGCGTAGTGCTCCAGATCGCCCCGATCCGGATCCAGCGCGTCATAAACCGCCACCAACCGAGGCTCCCCGAACAAGGCATCAACCATGCCCGCGACCGTAACCCGCTGCCCTCGGTCCAGCCACTGTTTTTGGCGCTAGGAACAGGACGTACATGTCTACGTATAGCGGCCCGCACGCCTGCCCAGACGGTGGATCGCCCTCAAATCAGGCACACCTCCTGTCCTTAGCGCACACTCAGGAGGTCGCCCCGGTGTACCGCCGCAACCCGGCCCGCCAAGCTAGCGCTGCTAGCGCAGCCGCGCCGGCTGCTGCCGCAACTCCGGCGAGCAGTACGCCGAATTGAGGGCCGCGGAGCAGTGCGGTTGACGGGACGCTTGCAATGAGCGCCATCGGGAAGACGTACGTGAGGAGGATGCGGAGCGGGCGGGCGAAGACATCCGTCGGGTACCGGCCGAGTTGCCAGGCTGAGTGGTAGAAGACGTCCAACTGCAGCTTCGGCGCCCAGAACGCCAAGCACGCCAGCAGCACGCTCAACGCCCACGTCACCACCGTCCCCGCCACAACCAGCACCAACCAACTCATCACCCCAGCGGCACCAGGCGACCGATCAGCGACCCCGATCCCCCAGGCCAGCACGCCGACTCCGAGGACAACCTGGATCAGCTGCAGCGGCGACGACAACGACAAGCTGGACAGGAACAAACTCGGAGCCGGCTGCAACAGGTAGCCGTCCAGCTTCCCCTCGCGGATGCCGGTCTCGGGGAACCACGACAGGTTCGGATCGATGAACGTCGTGCGCAGCCCGGTGATCAGCTGATACGTGCCGATCAGGACCAGGAACTCCGCCTTCGACCAGCCCGCCAACGTATCGGCGCGGGTGAACACGATCAGCACGGCCGCGATCGCCGTACCCAGACCTGTGAACGCGAGCAGCACGTCGAAGACGAGGTTGACGCGGAAGGCCACGCTCCGGCGCAGGGACATCGAGAAGCCGGCCGCCAGCAAACGAAGGAGTTTCACGAGCCCACCGCCGTGTACCGACGGACGCCGGCTCGCCACAGGACCATGACCACGCCGACCAGCACGACAACCCACACCAACTGATAGCCGAGCGACCCATCGCCACGCGTGCCGGCGGCGATCTCGGCCGGCAGGCCGCTCATCCCGTAGAACGGCAACACCTCCGCGACCCGGCGCAACCCGTCGGGCAGCAACCCGATCGGCGCCGCCGTACCGCCGAACAGGAACACCAACTGGCTACCGAACCCCACCACCGCATGCACCCGATCCGTCCAGAACGCCGTCAACGACAACAGAAATGTCCACAGGAAAACGAGCACGGCGGCGAGCACGAGGTACGGCGTACTCCGCGCCACCGCCCACCAGTCGAACCCGACCTGCAACGCGATCCCGGTGAGCAGCACGATCGGTGCCCCGAGCAACGTCAACCAGGCGCGGATCGCGAGATTCATACCGATCACGCCGACCGCCACCGGCTGTGGGCGGAGCAACTCGTGGCTGAGCGTCCCGTTGTAGATCCGTTCGGAAAACGTGTGCTGCTCGAACGACTCGGTCATCAGCGTCACCAGGATGACCGCGACGTAGTACCGCGCGATCGCCGGATCGTCCGGATAGACCGCGGACCACACGAACAACCCGATCAGCGGCGCGACCACGGCCTGCACCACGAGCGTCATCAGGAACCACCACGCGCCCGACCACTCCAGCACCTCCTGACGGAGCCGGAATCCGAGCAGTACGGCGGTTCTCATCGCAGCCCCTCGCGGTACGCCTGGTCGATCACCTTCTCCAACGGCGGCTCCTCCACCGCAAGGTCCACAACCTCCAACGCCTGCAGCAAACGGCCCGTCGTACCAGCGACCTCGTCCCGCGGCACCCGCAGCACCCATTGCCCGTCCGCCTTGTCGACCACCTCACCGAACGGCGAAGGGTCGCCTTGCGTGGAGATCCGGATCAGTTTGTACGGCGACAACCGCGCGGACAGCTCCGCGAGTGGACCGTCGTACTGGACCTTGCCCTTGTCGATCAGGATCAGGCGCGGGCAGAGGGACTCGACGTCGGCCATGTAGTGGCTGGTCAGGAGTACGGTCGCGCCGGTCTGCTCGACGTACTCCCGCACGAACTCGCGGATCTGGCCCGCGGCGGTGACGTCGAGACCGATCGTCGGCTCGTCGAGGAACAGCACCTCGGGGCGGTAGATCAGCGCCATCGCGAGCCCGACCCGCATCCGCTCGCCGAGGCTGAGAGCGCGGAGTTGGCGCTCGAGCAGCGGGTCGAGCTCGAGGAGCGCCTCGAGGTCGGCCAGGGTACGGCGGAACGTGGGGCGTGGGACGTCGTACAGCAGGCGCTGGTACTCGAGGGAGTCCATCACGGTCAGCTCCTGCGAACCGCCGACCGGTTGGCTGCCCCGCACGAACGCGATCCGTTTGAGGAAGGCGGAGCGGCGTTGCCACGGGACCGTGTCGAGGACCTGGACCGCGCCGCTGGTCGGGTGGAGGATCCCGGAGAGGATCTTCATCGTCGTGGTCTTGCCGGCGCCGTTCGGGCCGATGAACCCCGCGACCTCGCCCGGGGCGATCGTGAACGACACCTCGTCGAGGGCCTGGACGGTCTTGTACTCGCGGCGTACCAGCGAACCGAACGCCGCCCGCAACCCGCTCTTGCGAACCGGAGCCTTGTAGGACATCGAGAGGTTTTCCACCTCAACTGCACTCATGGTGGCGACCATGGCAGGAAAAGACGCCAGCTTCTGGCTTGTTTTCTTGAGATAGTCGGAGGATGCGCGCCGAACGGCTTCTCCGACTGCTGCTGCACCTGCAGACCCGCGGTCAGTCGACGGTCGCGCAACTGTCCGCCGCGCTGGACGTGTCGCCGCGCACGATCCAGCGCGACCTGGATGCGCTCAGCCTTGCCGGCGTCCCGGTGTACTCGATCCGCGGGCGCGCCGGCGGGTGGACGCTGCTGCCGGACTACCGCAGCCGGCTGACCGGGCTGACGCCGTCGGAGGTCATGTCGGTGTTCGTCGGCGCGACCGCCCACGTACTCGCCGACCTCGGCCTCGACGCCTCCAGCGAACTCGCCGTCACCAAGCTGATCGCATCACTTCCCGAGGGCACTCGCCGCGAAGCCGAGTACGCCCGCCAACGCCTCCTGATCGACCACGCCGGCTGGGACGACCGCCGCGAAACCCCACGCTGGCTCGACCTCTGCCGCCAAGCCCTCTGGGAGGAACGCCGCCTGGAGATCACGTACGGCGAAACCGCCGCCGGAGATCGCACCGGGCCCGACGACGACGGTCGGCGGCGTGGGCCGTTCGCGATCTCGCCTCTCGGGCTGGTCGCCAAGGCGCGCACCTGGTACCTGGTCGCCGCGCGCACCGACGGCCGCCTCCGCACCTATCGCCTGTCCCGCCTGACCTCGGCCGAGCTCACCAACGACGTCTTCACCAGACCCGCCGACTTCGACCTGGCCGCGTACTGGGCCCAGTCCCAGCGCGAGTTCCAGGCCTCGCGCCCGTCGTACCCGATCGTTCTGAAGGTTCGCGACCACGCCGTCCGCCGCTTCCGCCCGACCGCCCCGATGCTCCCCGCGGACGACAACTGGTGGATCATCCACACCGACCTCGAGAACCGCTACGAAGCCCAAGCCGCCGTCCTAGCCCAAGCCGGCGCCGCCCAGGTCATCGCCCCACCCGAACTCATCACCCTCGTCCACGACGCCGCCCAGCAGATCGCGAACTCTCACTGACACTCAGCCCTGCGCGGTCGCGATCATGAAGTTGTACGCCGCCAACCGCACCACGAACGACCGCACACCCCAGGGCCGCTGCTCGATCGGCCCCGGCTCTTGATGTGCCGCGTGAATCTTCTCGATCGCGTCAGCGGGTACCTCGACATACAACTGGACGCCCGCTCCGCGATGGTCCCGCGCCGCCGCCGACAGGAACTGCTCCGAGTCCACGCCGAGCATCACCTGCCCGCCGTGCAGCTCGACGACCGCCATCGGGTCCCCGGAGTCCTTCGGTGTCGCGTAGACGAGCGTCCACCCGTTGGCGACGAACTCGTCTGCGGCCGTGTACGGGTCGGAGGTCGCAAGGATCGGCGTCAGCACGGCACCGGAGCTTACGCCTGGGTCTGCTTCGGGAGGGTGAGGATTTCGGGGCCGTTCTCGGTGATGGCGATGGTGTGTTCGGTGTGGGCGGTGCGGCAGCCGGTGATGCTGCGGAGGGTCCAGCCGTCGTCGTCGGTGACGAGTTCGGCGGTGTCCTGCATGACCCACGGTTCGAGGGCGAGCAGCAGGCCGGGGCGGAGCCTGTAGCCGCGGCCGGGGCGGCCCGTGTTCGAGACGTGCGGGTCCTGGTGCATCGTCGAACCGATGCCGTGACCGCCGAACTCGGTGTTGATCGGGTACCCGGCCGCGCCGAGCACGGTGCCGATCGCCCGCGAGATGTCACCGATCCGGGCCCCGGGAACGGCGGCTGCGATCCCTTCGGTCAGTGCGCGTTCGGTCGCGCTGATCATCGCGACGTCCTCGGGGGCCTTGGACTCGCCCACGATGAAGCTGATCGCCGCGTCCGCTGCGATCCCTCCCAGGGAGACGGCGAGATCAAGCGTCAGCAGGTCACCGTCGGCGAGCTGGTAGTCGGACGGCTTTCCGTGCAGTACGGCGTCGTTGACCGCCGTACAGATGTAGTGACCGAACGGCCCGCGCCCGAACGACGCCTCGTAGTCGACGTAACAGGACTGCGCACCGGCGTCGGCGATCAGTGCCTTCGTCCACTGGTCGATGTCCAGCAGATTCGTGCCGACCGCGGTCCGGCTCTTCAGCGTCTGCAGAATCCCACCGACCAGAGCGCCCGATTCCTTGGCTTGGGCCAGCTGGCGGGAGTCCAGGATCTCGATCATGCGCGGCCTCTCGTGTGCATCCAATAACTATACCGGCCATATTATCCCGGTACTATCATCGGATCATGGTCCGGCTCCCGCTCACCCCCGCGGAGGTCGAGCGCGGCGAGCGCCTCGGCACCTTACTTCGCCGCGCCCGCGGCGAGCGCTCCATGCTCCAGACCGCCCTCGACGCCGGCGTCTCCCCCGAAACCCTCCGCAAGATCGAGTCCGGCCGCGTAGCCACGCCCGCCTTCCCCACCATCGCGGCGATCGCCGACGTCCTCGGCCTCTCCCTCGACACCCTGTGGTCGGAGGTCAACCAAACCGAACCGAAACGCCTGGTGTCCTGACCACGGACGTGGCGCTGCGCTCTGACGAGACCTGACATACCTGGTCCCACCGCCGACACGCGGCTGGCCAACCCCAGCGGATGGCGTGAAGCGGGGCGGAGGTGACTTTGGGGAGGATGTTGTCCCGAGCCAGGTAGAAAATCCTCCCCAGCCCTCCAACCCCTCTTCTCAGACGTTGAAGCGGAATTCGACTACGTCGCCGTCTTGCATCACGTAGTCCTTGCCTTCCATGCGGACCTTGCCGGCGGAGCGGGCGGCGTTCATGGAGCCGGCTTCCATCAGGTCGTCGAAGGAGACGATCTCGGCCTTGATGAAGCCGCGCTGGAAGTCGGTGTGGATGACACCGGCGGCCTCGGGGGCGGTGGCGCCGCGCTTGATCGTCCAGGCGCGGGACTCCTTCGGGCCGGCCGTCAGGTACGTCTGCAGCCCCAGCGTGTCGAACCCGACGCGCGCCAGTACGTCGAGACCGGGCTGGTCGATGCCCATCTCGGCGAGCATCTCGCGGGCCTCGTCCTCGTCGCCGAGCTCGACCAGCTCCGCCTCGAACTTGGCGTCCAGGAAGATCGCCTCGGCCGGCGCGACCAGATCCCGCATCTTCTGCTTGAGGTCCTCGTCGGCGAGTTCGTCGGAATCGCAGTTGAAGACGTACAGGTACGGCTTCGCGGTCATCAGCATCAACTCGCGGATCGCGTCCCGATCCACGCCGGTGGCGATGATCGGCGTACCCGCCTCGAGGTGCTTCTGCGCCTCCCGCACCGCCTCCAGGACGACCGCCGACTCCTTCTTCAGCCGGGCTTCCTTCTCCAGCCGCGGGATCGCCTTCTCGACGGTCTGCAGGTCGGCGAGGATCAGCTCGGTCTGGATCGTGGAGATGTCGTCGGCCGGCGAGACCTTGCCGTCGACGTGCGTCACGTCGTCGTCGCGGAACACCCGGGTGACCTGGCAGATCGCGTCCGACTCGCGGATGTGGCTGAGGAACTTGTTGCCCAGACCCTCACCCTCCGACGCGCCGCGGACGATGCCGGCGATGTCGACGAACTGCACGGTGGCGGGAATCACCTTCTGCGAGCTGAACAGCTCGGCGAGCTTCCCCAGCCGCGGGTCCGGGACACCGACCACTCCGACGTTCGGCTCGATGGTCGCGAACGGGTAGTTCGCGGCGAGTACGTCGTTCTTGGTCAGCGCGTTGAACAGGGTGGACTTGCCCGCGTTCGGGAGCCCGACGATTCCGATGGTGAGTGCCACGGGCGTCAAGGTTACGCGGCCAACACCGAAGTACCCCAATCCGTCAGATGAGGAAGGCCTCGAGTTCGGCGTCGTACCAGCGGGTGGTGCGGCCGATCGGGCGCATGCCGAGGCGGTGGCAGACGGCCAGCGACGCGACGTTGCCCGGGCGGACGACCGCGTAGATCTGCCCGATCCCGGCCTTGAAGCCGTGCTCGATCGCACCCCGTGCCGACTCGGTCGCCAGGCCTCGTCCCCACGCGTCCGGGTGGAGATGCCAGCCGACCTCGACCTCGCCACGCCCCGCGGTACCGTCCGTCGGGTCGGGCAGCGGGGCCAGTAATATGGTGCCCGCGATCGTCCCGGTGGCGCGTTCCTCCACGGCCCAGACGCCGTACGGCGCCTCGCGGCTGCGCTCGTTCCACCGCATGATCGCCTTCGACGCGGCACCGCGATCGGGCATCACCCGAGGCTCCGCGCCCAGCCAGCGCGACACCTCCCAGCGCCGGTAGATGTCGAAGACACGGTCGCCGTCCGGGTCCACCCAGTCCCGCACCACGAGCCGGTCGGTCTCGAAAACCACCATGCTCCCCACCTCCCAAGGCTGTTCATATTTCCGCGAACCAGCCGTTCGCAAGCAACGTCTCCATCCTGTGACCACTTGGACGGATCGGATCGGGATTCCTTCACGCTTCGTGTTCGGATGCCTGCAGTTCCTGCGTTTCGGGTGGCTGGAGGTGGTGTCGTGCCTGTTTCCGGGATTCCTGTTCGCGGGCCTGGCGATCTCGAAGTACGTCGACCTGCCGATCGCCCGGTACGACGCCCTGCTCATCTACTGCCTCGGCCTGACACTGCTGTTCTGGGTGGTGCGGCTGGAGACCTGGCGTGAGGTCGCGGTGATCTTCGGGTTCCACCTGGTCGGGCTCGGGCTGGAACTGTTCAAGGTCCGGGTCGGTTCGTGGCAGTACCCGGGCGACGCGGTGACGAAGTTCGCCGGGGTGCCGCTGTTCGCCGGGTTCATGTACGCCGCGGTCGGCAGCTACCTGTGCCAGGCCTGGCGCCGGTTCGACCTCCGCGTCAGCAACTACCGGCCGATCCTGACCACGGTCTTCGCGGTGCTGATCTACGCGAACTTCTTCACCCACCAGTGGATCCCCGACCTGCGGATCCCGATCGCGCTCGGTCTGCTCGTCGTGTTGCGCCGTACCTGGGTCTTCTTCACGGTCGGCGTCCGGCGCTACCGGATGCCGCTGGCGTTGTCGTTCGCGTTGATCGGGTTCTTCCTGTGGATCGCGGAGAACTTCGGCACGTTCCTCGACGCGTGGAACTACCCGGACCAGGTGAGTGTGTGGCGGCTCGTGCATCCGGCGAAGTTCGGCGCGTGGTCGTTGCTGGTGAGCATGAGTTTCGTGCTGGTCGCGAGCGTGAAGTCGCTGGAGGGCCGGCTGTACCACCGCGGCGGAACCGCAACAGTCGAGATCTCACCGCAACACGGCAAGGCCAACCAAGCTGACAGGTAAGGCGTCTTCAGTGGTGTGAGGGCGCCTGAGGGGGCGCTGGGGAACCGCCTTAGTTGCAAGGGGAAAGTCATGTCCCGAAAGTTCGCCGCGTTCGTCGCGACCGGGGTGGCCCTGGCCGTCGTCGCCGGTTCGTTGCTGGTCCTGGCGCTCGGGCACGAACGGCAACCACGACCGGCCGCCGCCACCACGCAAACCACGACACCGAGCCCGACGCCCACCGAGACACCGACGCTGAACGCACCGCCGTCGACACCGCGCAAACCGGCCCCGAACCCGACCGCAGCACTTGCCTCCGGCAACAAAAAGGTCCTGTTCCTCAGCTTCGACGACGGGCCGGACCCGTACTGGACGCCGAAGGTCCTGCAGGTCCTGAAGAAGTACGGCGCGCACGCGACGTTCTTCGAGCTCGGATCGATGCAGACCGCGCACCCCGGGCTCCGCGAGCAGGTGCTTGCCGCCGGCCACACGATCGGCAGCCACTCGATCACGCACCCGCAGCTGACGGCGATCTCACCGGCGAAGCGGCACCACGAGATCTTCGACGGACCCGACTCGACCTGCTTCCGCCCGCCGTACGGCGCCTCGAACCCGAAGGTTCGCGCCGACATCAAGGCGGCCGGCATGGTCCAGGTGCTGTGGGACGTCGACCCGCGCGACTGGGCCCGCCCGGGAACGAACGCGATCGTGCACAACGTCCTCACCCACGCGCACAACCACAACATCATCCTGATGCACGACGGCGGCGGCAACCGGGCCCAGACCGTCGCCGCGCTCGACAAGATCCTCCCGCTCCTGAAGGCCCAGGGCTACACCTTCCCCGCGATGAACTGCTGACGCCGGGCGCTCCGGGACGCACACTGAGCCATGGATGCTTCCCGGGAATTGTTCCGTCTGATCGGCGGGTACCAGGTGTCGCAGGCGATCTCCGTCGCCGCTCGCCTGCGGATCAGCGACGTACTGGCCACCGGTCCGATGTCCTTGGACGAGCTCGCCGCGGCGAGCGGGACCGATACACGAGCGCTGGCCCGGCTGATGCGGGCACTCACAGCCTTGGGCCTCTACACAGCCGACGGCGGGACCTTCGCGAACACCGAGCTCGGCGCGGCCTTGCGGGCCGATGCGCCGCGCTCGGCCGCCGGCTGGGCGCGCTTCATCGGCACGGGGTCGTACTGGCAGACGTACGCCGCCCTGGAGCAGAGCATCCGCACCGGTGACACGGCGTTCTCGATCCTGCACGGCGAACCGGTGTGGGAGTACCGCGCCAGGCATCCCGATGAACAGGACGCGTTCGACGCGGCCATGACGTCGATGGCTGATGCGGTATCCAGCGCTGTGGTCGCGGCGTACGACTTCAGCCGCTACGGCACCGTGGTGGACGTCGGGGGCGGGCACGGACGGTTGCTGCTCGGGATCCTCGAGCGCTACCCGACGGTCAAGGGCGTGCTCTTCGACCAGACCGACGTGGTGGCGGGCGCTTCCGCCGATCGGTTTCAGGTGGTCGGAGGCGACTTCTTCGACAGCGTCCCGGGCGGTGACGCGCTGGTGCTGAAGTCGGTGATCCACGACTGGGCGGACGCCGAGTCGATCGCGATCCTCCGGAACTGCCGCCAGGCACTGCGCCCGGGCGGTCGCGTACTGCTCGTGGAGCAGTTGCTCGATCTGTCGCCCGATCCGGTGCGTACGGCGTTCTCCGACCTCAACATGCTGATCATGACCGGCGGACGGGAGCGTACGACGGACGAGTACCGCACGCTGCTCGCCGCCGCCGGCCTCGAGCTCGTGGACACCGTCGCCACCGCGAGTCCTACGTTCGTGATCGAGGCCGCCGCGCGCTGACGGCTGCGATCCGGAACCGAATCGGACTTCTTCCCGCACTTTCCCGGAACTCTCGCGCGATCTGCCGGAAACTGTCGGTGGGGTTCGGCACTATCTGTGACATGACCGGTACGACGGTGTTGCTAACTCGCTAATAGTGTTACCTTCCTGCCATGGAAGTCAACACCGAGCTCGCTCGCGAGTACCTGCGGGTCAGCAAGGACAAGAGCGGCCGGCGTCGCTCCGTCGACGAGCAGCACGACGACAACCAGACCGCCGCGGATGAGCGCGGCTGGACACTGGGCGACCCCTACGCCGACAACGACAAGTCGGCATCCAGGTACGCCCGGAAGATCCGCGAGGACTTCGGAAAACTCGTCGGCGACCTTGAAACCGGGAAGTTCGGCGCCCGGTATCTGATCCTGTGGGAAGGCTCGCGCGGCAGCCGCGAGATGGAGGAGTGGGTCCGGCTGATCAAGCTCTGCGAGCGGGCCGGCGTGCAGTTCTACATCACGTCAGAGGACCGGATCCTCGACCCGCGCAACGATCACGACTGGTCGGCGCTCATCAGCATGGGGCAGGCGTCCGAGGTCGAGTCACGCAAGACCAGCAAGCGCGCGCGCCGAACAACCGCGGCCAACGCCAGGGCCGGACGTCCTCACGGGATCTGCAATGACGGATACCTGCGTCAGTACGACCCACAAACCGGCGATCTGGTTGCTCAGGTCATCGATCCCGACCGCTCCATGATCTTCGTTGCGCTCTTCGACTTGCTGCTGCAGTTGGTCCCCCTGAAGGAGATCGCGCGGCGCTTCGAGGCGAAGGGCTGGCTCAACAAGTCAGGTCGGCCGTTCCAGCCTGAGCACCTGCGCGCGCTCGCGAAGACCCACGCGTACGCCGGGCTTCGCGTCCACACCCAAGGTCGGGAGGGTAGCCGGAGGGTCCTGAAGCCGGATCTCCTGGTGGAAGCGACCTGGCCCGGCATCGTCAGCAAGGAGCAGTTCTGGAAGGTGCAGGCGCTCCTCGACGCCCCGGAGCGGCGCACCACACGCGGCGGCAAGGCAACCCACCTCGTCTCGATGATCGGCAGGTGCGGCAAGTGCCCGGCCCCGATCGTTGCGGCGAAGGGCCGTAAACCGCAGAGCACGCCGAAGTACGCCTGCCGATACGGGCACGTCTCCGTTGACCGGGCGGAGATGGACACGTACGTCACCGAGCTCGTCTTCGCGTACCTCGGCAGGCCGGACAACTACACCGCTCTGCTACCACCGCAGCGCACGGAGGAACTGACGAAGGTGCGCGGCCGCATCGCCGAGGTCGAGCACGAATTACAGGATCTCGAGCGCTCGCTCAAGGCCCGCGAGATCTCACCGCGACTGGCCGGCGCAGCAGAGCAGGAGTGGCTGACCGAGCTGGAGCAGTTGCGCAAGTCCGAGCAGGGCCTCCGGATTCCCGTTGTACTACAGGAGTTCCTGCGCCCAGACGAGGACGTGCGCGCCCGCTGGGAAAACCCTGACACGACGATCGCCGCAAAGCGCGAGATTGTGCGCATGCTGTTCTCGCCGGATGTCCTCGGAACGCTCGTGCTTGGCCCTGCTGACTACCTCCGTCAGCCCGTACACGAGAGAGTGCAGTTCCAGAAGGCCGACGACTCGCAGGAGCGCGTGAGTCGCTGACTGGTCAACGTGTGCGGTAAGCTGCTTGAAGCAAGTATCAGGGACCCACCACTCCGCTCGCGGACCCGGAGGCCCTCTCTCGGCACTCCAACCGATGGACCCGCCGACAGGCCTGAAGACCCGCTGATGAGCCGGAGGCCCTCACCCCTCGGCACTCCACCCGCTGGAGCCGCCGTCCGGTCGATGAGCCGCTGACTCACGGCACTCCGCTCGGCCAATTCGCGTACGCATGCCTGTGCGACGCGCATTGAGGGCTGAGGAGTGCACCCCCGATGGCCGGACGCCCATCTCCCGAAGTTGCATCCATCCGTGGCCGTGTCGCCGGCCTGTCCCGCGACAGGTCCTCTGATGATCCCGAGTACGCCGCTGCGCGTCGACACCTCCGCGCAGCAAAGGCCGCGGAGTACATCCAGAAGCTGGTTGACTCCGCACCGCCACTCACGCCCGGCCAGCGCGATCGGCTAGCTCAACTCCTGCGACCCAGCGCCGGATCGTACGGCGGTGCGAACGATGCCGCCTGAGACAAGAGAACGCCCCGGTCGCGAAACCGGGGCGCCTGCGATCCGCCGCGAAGAAGATCGTTACGGCCAAGGTACCCGACCGCGCCGACAGTCCTCGTACATCGTGGACGCGGAGCACCATCGGCGCCGGGTGCTGCAGGATGCTCTCGCGCAGGCCCTGGCGTCGTTCTGGGATCGCCGCGCTGCAGCCCTGGAGGCAGCTCTGCCGCGTCCGGGGGACTTCGTAGGCAGCGCCACCCCTGAAGAGATCCAGGCACGTACACAGCGTCTCCTGGAGGCGATCGCGGCCTGCCGGGTGCACGCCGAGCTGCTCGCCGGCACTGAGGCATTCACCGACGAGATCACATCGGTCTTGCGGGAGGTGTCATGAGCCGCGCGATCGTGTGGGTCACCCGCAATGAGGCGGCCGGCCTCGCCCTCGTCACGGGGCAGGGGCACGACAGCCTGGTGCAGGAGGTGGCACCACAAGCGAAGTGGTCGCGATCTGGCCGCGGCTGGGTGATCAACCTGCAGCAGGCCGCCGATCTCTGCACCTCTGCGAGGCCCAGCACGCCATCTACCGCGAGCGGGCGAAGCCATGACGTGGGCGAAGTACGGCGTGGAGTTCTTCGACCAGTGCGCGGACTTCGGACTGTCCGACGCCGCGGTCCGCACGCACACAGAGGCGCTGCACTACCTGTATCGGCTCGAGGAGATGGAGATGCGGATAGCCAAGCATCTCCTGCGCAGGTTCGCCGGGTCGGCCGACTGGGAGCAGGCAGCGAAGGATCTGGTCGCCCACGGCTTCTGGCGTGACGAGGGCGACGCGTACGTGGTCGAGCACCACGGTGACGTGTTCCGATCATCGCTGGCAACACAGCTCAAGCACCGTGACACCGAGCGCGAGAGACAGCGCCGGAAGCGTGCCAAGGATGAGCGTGACGTTGCTACCAACAACGGTCCCAACGTTGCTACCAACGACCAACCCAACGTACGACCAACGCAGACAGACAGACATACAGACCTACAGACGCCATCAACGGAAGCGCGATCAGTCGACTGCGCGGCATGCCATCGGCCACATGGCAACCCCAACTCCCTGTACTGCGACACGTGCCTGGCCAGGGCTCGGGAGGCATCATGAGCGGACCAGGGGACGCTGTGGCTATTGACTCATCTCTCTGCGCTGACAGTCCTCGCACAGCCGGAACAGCAGGACCCAGCCTTCGCCATCCGTCGTCGGGATGTAGTCGTTCTGATGGGCCGCCTGCGCCTCACCGCACCGATCGCACATCCCCGCCGGCGCGTCCATCACAGGCCCGATGCAGTCGGCGCAGAGCAACAGGTCAGGCGCCCACAGCGCATAGGCGTAGCGCTGGTGCTCGGGATCGGTCAGATGCGGACACGGCCTCGTCAGTTCCGTGGCGAGTCGCACCAGGAGATCGTCTTCGACGATGGAACGCACCCAGACGCTCGGCTCATATCGGTAGTGGTCGGTCACGATCCCCAGGCTACGAGCCCACTGGTTGTTCCCACGCCCAGCACGGCGAGGCGTCATGACCAGGCCGGGGGTGGGGGCGACACGCAACCACAGGGGCCTTATGACCGCACTCATGCCTCGCCACACACGAGTCACCCACACGCGGAGGTCCAGATGAAGGCCGTTGACGCCGCCGGCCGGTACGTCAGCACCCCCGCCGCCCAGCGGTTCGCATCCCAGTACGTCGTCGACACCGTGACGGGCTGCTGGGAGTGGACGGGTTCGCTCGACACCTACGGCTGTGGCCGTCTGCGGGTGGATGGGCGGCTGATGCAGGCGCATCGCTTCGCGTTGCTGCTGGCCGGTGTCGAGCTCATCCCAGGCCGGGAGGTAGTCCCGCGGTGTCGTCGCCGGCTGTGCGTGAACCCGGCCCACCTCGAGCAGCTGACGCGCTCGGAGAGGCAGCGGCGCCAGTCCCGCGCGCCGCGCAACACTAGACCTCAAGTAGAGGGTTAGACTATGCGCATGACGAATGCGCCAGACGCCTCCGAGGCGGCCCGCCTGGTGGCGCGGGCGCGCTGGGGAACGACGAAGCTCGACCGCCTGATCGGCGAGCTTCACGACCGTGCCGACGAGCTCGGCGAACAGCAGCGGGCCGACCTGCGGTCCCTGCTCGATGACAACGACGAAGGAGACCGCCGATGAGCGGAACGATGTACCGCGGCGGTTGGGGCGACGCCCCGCTGTCGGATGAGGCCCAGCGGACGGTGTCCCACCTGGAGGCGCTGGAGCAGCAGGAGGCGCACTCTGCCCGGATCGCCGATGAGCTGTACGCCGCGCACAACGGCGTCCCGGATATCGAGCAGCGCCGTGCGGTCTGGGAGGAGAACAACAACCGGCTCGCGGTCCGGATGGCCGCCGAGGAAGGCGTCTCGGCGCTCGAGGTGCACCGCGGCAACTACGGGCACACGCCGGCTGAGTTCGTCGCTCTGGCGGGCGCACGGCAGGACCACGAGGACCGTATGCGGGCCGTCCGGAATCAGCAGGCGTTCCAGAGGTGGCAGCGTGACAACGCTGGGTACGAACAGGAGCCGACACGCGCCGAACAGATCGCGGAGTCCCGTGAGGCAGCCAAGCGGGCCATGGTCGACAAGTACCGCCCGGAGATCGAGGCGCGGCGTGCCGACCGGGAGCGCCTGGCGGAGATCCGTCAGGTCGTCGGCGAGGTCGTCGAGCCGGTCGTCGGTGGGCTTCTGCGCGAGATCGACAGGACCCGCTGATGGCTGAGATCCGCGATGCCAACGAGGTGTACGACGAGCAGGTCGGAGGATTCGCGACCGCCGTACAGGCCGCACTCGACACCGTGACCGCGCAGCAGACGCAGGCCGCGGCGTTCATCGGCACCCATGCCGAGGGCGACGTCCATCGCCCCGGCCCGGCAGACGCGCCGTCCCAGTGATCCGGTGGCGGCAGCCGGTGCCTTGTGCACGCTTCAGCCGGCTGCCGCCGCCCGAACCGAAGGTGACTGACTGATGGTCGACAGCACGCTCGCATTCGACATCCTGGCAAGGGACCGCGCGTCGTCGGCGTTCGCCAAGGTCGCCGCCGCGAGCGACAAGACCGCGCAGGCGATGAAGCGGTCGCAGAAGGTCAGCGACGACGTCGCCCGCGCGGAAGCCCGACTGTCCAAGGCCCGTGACAGTGAGTCCGACGCGCTGGGGCGCGTCCGGGTAGCCGAGACCAAGCTTGCCGAGGTCCGGAGCAACTCCAACGCGAAGGCCTCGCAGATCCAGCAGGCCGAAGAGGCGCTCTCGGCCGCCCGCCGTAAGGCCGCGCAGAGCGGGCACACCGCCGCCATGGCCGAGCAGGAGCTGAGCAAGCAGCGGACCAAGCTCGCCGCGGACGCCGCTTCGGTGGGCAAGGATGCCGGTCACAGCTTCGGGAAGTCGTTCGGTGACGGCATCGACGAGGAGGGTGGCAAGTCGACCAAGCGGTTCGGTACGTCGGTGGCGAAGTGGTTCAAGGGCGACGGATCGAAGATCTTCGGTCAGGGCGGCCAGATTTCCGGCGAGGCGTTCAGCGGCGGACTCGGCGGTGTGCTGAAGACCCCGATCATCGGGCCCGCGATCCTCGCCGCCGGCCTCGCCGTAGCCGCGACCGTGGCACCGGCAGCGGGCGCCATCGTGGCCGGCGGTGTCGTCGCAGGATTCGGTGCCGGTCTTGTCGGCCTGGGCGCCGTTTTCGCAGCGAAGTCCCAGGCGGTGCAGTCGGTCTGGAAGAAGACGCTCGGCGACATGGGATCGCAGATGCGGGTCCTGTCGTCGCCGTTCGAGAAGACCCTGATCGGGATGGCGGCGGTAGCGAAGCGCACGTTCGCGACCTTCGCCCCGGAACTGGGGAAGGCGTTCGCGACCCTGGCACCTTCCCTGTCGACGTTCGGGGACCAACTGGGGAAGGCGTTCGGGAAGCTCGCGCCCGTGGTCAAGCCGCTGTCCGATGCGTTCGGCGCGGTACTGCGGTCACTAGGTCCCGCGATGCAGACGGCCATCAGCTCGGTGGCGCAGGGCCTGACCGATCTCGCCGAGAGCGTGAAGAACTCTCCGGACGCACTGGCCGACCTCGTGACCGGCATCGGCTCCATCATCCAGACCGTGCTCACCGGGATCTCGGCGTTCAACGGCCTCAACGACGCCTTCAAGGTTCTCCCCGGTCACGTCTCGGGAGTGGCGCGCGTGATGAACTCGCTCAACATGTTCACGAAGGCTGCCCTCGCCCCGGTCGTGCTGCTCAACGCCGGACTCGAGAAGGTCGGCATCACGACCAGGAAGGCCGGGATCTCGACCGGCGAGTTCCAGAAGTCGATGTTCGGCGTCATCGATTCCATCCGGTCGGGAATCCCCGCCACCCAGGGCGGCACCAAGGCGGTCGAGTCCCTGGCGGCGAAGTTCGACCGGCAGACCGCTGCCACGAACCGGTCGATCGACGCACTGAACCGGATGTCCGGTCTGCTGCTGACCCTGTCGGGTTCCCAGATCGCCTACCAGCAGGCCGTCGACGACGCGACCGCGAGCATCAAGGAGAACGGCAAGACCCACGACATCAACACCCAGAAGGGCCGCATCAACAAGCAGGCCCTCGACCAGGTCGCGGCGTCGGCGATTGCTCAGCGCGACGCGATGCTGAAGGCCGGCGACGGCAACGTCAAGGCCGCGAAGAGCGCCGAGGGCTCACGCTCCACGTTCGTCAAGCTGGCTACCCAGATGGGCTACTCGAAGGCCGAGGCCGAGAAGATGGCGCGGTCGCTGATCAAGATCCCGAACGTCACGCGTACGGCCACGCTGAAGGCGAACATCGCGGACCTCGAGGCCAGACTGAAGACCGCGAAGAGCAAACTGGCTGACCCGAAACTCACCGCCACGCAGAAGGCCACACTGAAGGCAGAGATCTCGAACCTCGAGGCCGGTATTCGCAAGGCCAAGGGTGACCTGGCCGGCGTCCCGAAGAGCAAGACCGTGACCATAACCACGAAGTACGTGACGATCGGCACCCCGGCCCAGAAGTCACGGGCGGCCGCTCAGGGCCACACGCCCGGCAGTTCCGCCGGCGGCCTGATCCCCGGCCCGCCCTCGAACGTCGACAACCACCTGCGCGCCATGGCGACCGGTGAGTTCGTGGTCCGGGCGAGCAAGGTCCGCGGCAACCTCGCCGTTCTGAACGCGATCAACGACGGCACGTCCCTCGCCAGGCGGCTGATGCCCAAGGTCGCCCTGTCTTCGCCTGGGAGGACCAGCGCGACGCCGCACGAACCGACCGCCACTCGTACGGCGGTCCACGCCTCCGCAGGCGGTGGCCGTACGGTGGTCGTGAACTACAACATCAACGTGACCGTCACCGGCGCGGGCGACAAGATCGCCGCGGCCAAGGAGATCCAGCAGCTGCTGCTGAACCTCAAGCGCACCAACGGGCGCGTCCCACTCGGGATCGACTGATGGCTACTCAGTGGCCGGTCGCGATCGTCGAGGTGGACGACCTGCCCGAGCCTGCGGACGGGGCCCTGGAGGTCCGCTGCCTGCGGCCCGACGTCGCGGCCTACGTCAACGGTCCCTACCCCGATCCAGTCGTGACGCTGTACGTGCGGACCGGGATCCCCTACGAGCGTCTGATCGAGTGGGTCGAGATGCGGCTATCCACAATCGGTCAGGGTCCCGGCGCGGACGACTGGAACTTCCACGAGGAGGGTGACTACCTGGTCGCAGACAAGCTCTGCGGCTGGGTCGAGATGCCGGAGTTCTGAGCAGGGCCCCGTGGGGGTGGGGCCGCGACGCACCCATGACCCCACCATGACCGCACTCATGCTCACATCTCTCTGTGACGTGTGACTGTCACAGTGACACCCAGAACGGGGAGCACCCCCCGCCGGTGGAATCGGCAGGGGGTGCTCCCAGGTGTACGGCTAGCGACGGGCTGTCCACCAACCGACGGCGAAGCCGACGACAAGCGCACCACCGATGATCAGTAGTTGCTCGGCGAGCGGCATGCTGACCCTGATCACTTCAGCCATTCGGGTTCTCCTCGTCCGGTAGTTCGATGACTCCGCTGCCCTCACCGAGCAGCGGCCAGCCCTTGTCGTCGGTCTCGACGGGCTGCGTCTCCCGGCGCGCGATCAGTACATCGAGCTGCCGGATCGCCTGAGCGATCAGCACGCGGACGGACTCGAGCTCGCCCCGGGTCACGGTCACCTTCCCGGCGCTCACTGTCCCGTCTCCTTGTCCCGCAGCGCGAGGAGTGCTGTGCTGATCGTGTCGGGGTTGTGGATCATGTCGCGGACCGCCAAGTTGTAGCCGGCCCGGTGGCCGTCCTCGTATCCGTCGTCGCGGCCGATCCTGTACAGCTCGACCTCATCCACGATCGACTGCAGGCTGGCGCGGATCGACCGGAAGGAGTGACCCTCCAGGTAGCTGATCCGCTCGACCAGAGCGGCGGTGGAGAGCCTGTGCGGCTGGCTCCACAAGTCATCGAGCAAGGCAGGCGGGAAGCGGCGAGATACCTCCGCTGTGATGACGTCCTCGGGGTCAGGTGATACCGGGTCGTCGGTAAGAGATGATGTGTTCACGGTCGAACCTCCTGGGGTTCGGTCTAGGCCCGCGCCTGGTGTCTTCAGCACCGGCGTGGGCCGCTTTCGTGGCCGCCGAACCGCTTCTGTCGGTCGCTGTCTGTAGCGTCAGGACTGCCCCTCGATCGACGCTCAGAGAAGGTGACCTCACTTGCAAGGTACGACGGTGTTGCTGATCCTGCTCTTCCTCGTGGTGGGGCTGTTGCTGGGCGCTGTGTTCGGCGTGCTGTGGGTGCGCGGACGGGACGGTGCTGCGCTGGCCCGGATCACGGCCGAGCGGGACGCGGCGGAGGACCGGGTGGTCGAGCTGACGCAGGAGCGCACGAGCGTCGGTCAGCAGATGGGCGGGCAGGCCGTCGTCAAGGAAGCGCTGGATCGCCTGCACGCGCAGCTGAATCAGCTCGAGCAGGGCCGCGCGGCGTGGCAGAGCCAGCTGCATCAGCAGGTGAACGAGGTGCGAATGAGCGGCGAGGCGTTGCGTCGCGAGACCGCCTCGTTGTCGACCGCATTACGCAAGCCGCAGGTGCGCGGCCGGTGGGGCGAGCTGCATCTGCGTCGCACCGTCGAGCTCGCCGGAATGGTTGCCCACTGCGACTTCACCGAGCAGACGACCACGGTCGCCGAGGACGGCGTACTGCGGCCGGACCTCGTGGTGAGGCTTGCCGAGGGCAAGAATATCGTCGTCGACTCGAAGGTGCCGCTGGCCGCGTTCCTCGACGCGAGCGAGTCCGACGACGCGGAGTACCGCGAGGACCGGTTGCGGGCGCATGCGCGGCACCTGCGGACCCATGTCGACCAGTTGGCCGCGAAGGCGTACTGGACGCGGCTGTCCCCGTCGCCGGAGTTCGTCATCCTCTTCGTGCCGGGCGAGTCCTTCCTGTCGGCTGCGCTCGACGTCGAGCCTTCCCTGCTCGAGTACGCTGCTGAACGCCGCGTGATCCTCGCGACGCCCACCACGCTGATCGCCACGTTGCGCGCCGCGGCGTACGCGTGGAACCAGTCGGCGTTGACCGAGTCCGCGCAACAGGTCTTCGAGCTCGGCCGGGAGCTGTACGAGCGGCTCGGCACGATGGGCGACCATCTCGGCCGCGTCGGGCGGTCGCTCACGTCGGCGGTGGAGGCCTACAACGGGACGGTCGGGTCGTTCGAGCGCCGGGTGTTCATCACCGCGCGCAAGCTCCGCGATCTGCATGTCACCGAGTCCGAGCTGACCGCGATGGAGTCGATCGAAGCGTCCGTGCGACCACTCACGGCACCCGAGTTCGTCGCGCTGGACGAGTCGCCGACCACAAGACGCTGGCCCCCGACACAGGCGGGCTGACAGTTCCGTAAGGTGATCGTCCGGAACCCGCACTACTGTCCTTGCCATGGACAACGCACAGCTCACCGAGCCGCCGATCGCCGGGACCGAGGCCGACACGTTGCTGGGGGCGCTCGAGCGCAACCGGCGTACGTTCGCCTGGAAGTGCGGCGGCCTGGACGCGGCCGGCCTGAACAAGCAGCACCCGCCGTCCACCGTGACGCTCGGCGGACTGCTCAAGCACCTGGCGCTGGTCGAGGACGAATACTTCACCCGTCGCCTGCTCGGCAAGGAACTCGGCGCTCCGTGGGACTCCGTCGACTGGGACGCGGACCCCGACTGGGAGTGGCACAGCGCGCCGGACGATTCCCCTGAGGAGTTGACGGCTCTGTGGGAGGCCGCGGTCGGCCGCTCCCGCGCGGCAGTCGCCGAGGTTCTGACCGCGGGCGGCGTGGATCAACTGGCCGACTGGAAAGGCCGCGGCGGCGCCTCCCCGAGCCTGCGCTACATCCTCGTGGACCTCATCGAGGAGTACGCCCGCCACACCGGCCACGCCGACCTGATCCGAGAATCCATCGACGGCCTCACCGGCGAAGGCGTACCGCAATAGGCGCGTCCGGCAGACCATCGTCCTCCCTGTCGGAAAGCCGACAGTAGTGAGGTGTTGACAGTCGGTGTCCTTCTCACGCAACGATGAGAGCGCTCTCTCGGGGGGCGACGTGAGGAGGAAGAATGCGCTTCAGAACCAGAGTCCTGGGTGCCGTCGCGGCCGCGGTGGCTGTGGCCGGCGTACTGTCGGCGATCCCGGACCGGCCGGCCGACGCGGCCGTACCGGCGACGATTCCGCTGACGATCACCAACAACTCGGGTCGTGGCGACCCGGTCTACATCTACAACCTGGGCACGAACCTGGCGACCGGGCAGCAGGGCTGGGCCGACGCCTCGGGCACGTTCCACGCCTGGCCGGCCGGCGGCAACCCGCCGACCCCGGCGCCGGACGCCTCGATCGCCGGACCCGCCAACGGGCAGTCCGTCACGATCCAGATGCCGAAGTTCTCCGGCCGCGTGTACTTCTCCTACGGCCAGAAGCTCGTCTTCAAACTCACCACGGGCGGCCTCGTGCAACCCGCCGTACAGAACCCGAGCGACCCCAACCGGAACATCCTGTTCCACTGGTCGGAGTACACGCTCAACGACGGCGGCCTGTGGATCAACAGCACGCAGGTCGACATGGTTTCGGCGCCGTACGCCGTGAGCGTGAAGGCCGCAGACGGGTCCACGAAGACCACCGGTCACCTCAAGTCCGGCGGCTACAACGCCGTCTACAACGGCCTCCGCAACGCCCCCGGCGGTTGGGGCGGCCTGATCCAGACGGCGCCCGACGGCTCGGTGCTCCGCGCGCTCTCCCCGCTGTTCGGCGTGGAGACCGGGGCGATTCCGGCGAGCGCGATGGACGACTACATCAACCGTGTCTGGTCGAAGTACAGCTCGGAGACCCTGACGGTCACGCCGTTCGGCGACCAGCCCGGCACCAAGTACTTCGGTCGCGTGTCCGGCGGCGTCATGAACTTCACCAACAGCTCCGGCGCTGTCGTCACGTCGTTCCAGAAGCCCGACTCGGCCAGCGTGTTCGGCTGCTTCAAGTTGCTCGACGCACCGAACGACCAGGTCCGCGGCCCGATCTCCCGGACCCTGTGCGCCGGCTACAACCGGTCCACCCTGCTGACGAACCCCAACCAGCCGGACCCGAACGACGCGAACTTCTACCAGGACGCGGTCACCAACCAGTACTCGAAGATCATCCACTCCCAGATGGCCGACGGCCACGCGTACGGGTTCGCCTTCGACGACGTCGGCAACCACGAGGCCCTCGTCCACGACGGGAACCCGCAGGCGGCCGGATTGATCCTCGATCCGTTCGACTGAGGCTTGACTCCCGGCTCCGTTAGTGGCAACTTACCGTTCGTGGGGACTTACGGATCACTCGAAGCTGCCGGACCGGTGCTGGACGCGCTCGGCGACCCGACGCGCCGGGTGATCCTCGAGACGCTGCGCACCGGCGGGCCGTGCTCGGTCGGCGTACTGGCCGAGCGCGTGCCCGTCAGCCGCCCCGCGATCTCGCAGCACCTGAAGGTGCTCGGCGCGGTCGGGCTGGTGCGGCACGAGTCGCGCGGGACCCGGAACATCTACCGGGTCCATCAGGCGGGTCTCGGCGAGCTGCGCAGCTGGCTCGACCAGTTCTGGGGCGACACGTTGCAGGCGTACGCCGACCACGTACGGCGGACCGAGGAGGAGCGGAAATGACTGTGGAACAAGACATCTCGCCGTTGGTGAAGACCGTCGTGGTACCGGTCGGGGTCGAGCGGGCGTTCGAGGCGTTCACCGCCGAGACGTCGGCGTGGTGGCCGCTGTTCAGCCACTCGGTCGGCGCGGCGGCGGCGAACGAGGTACGACTGGAGGGCGCCGTCGGCGGACGCATCGTCGAGTACGGCGCCGACGGCGAGATCGCCACCTGGGGCACCTTGTCGGACTGGGATCCGCCGAAGTCGCTGAGCTTCAGCTGGCACCCCGGGCAGGATCCGTCGGAAGCCGGACAGGTCACGGTGACGTTCAACGCCACCGACGGCGGCACACAGGTTCAGCTCGTGCACTCCGGCTGGGAGCGCCGCGACGACGGCGCCCGAGCCCGCCTCAGCTACGACACAGGTTGGGACTACGTGCTGGGCAAGTACGTCGAACACACCCGATAGTTGAGGGATGGCGAACCCTCCCGTTGACGCGCGCGCCCTGGAAGCCTCGCTGCGGCCGCATGGTGAATCGGTCATGTTGCCGCGGGCGGCGTACGTCGATCCGGAGGTGCTCGCCTGGGAGCGCCGGCACTTCTTCGCCGGCACCTGGACGTGCCTCGGCCGCGTCGACGAGCTGTCCGACGGTACGACGTACCGCGAGGTGACCGTCGGCGACATCGCGACCGTCGTCACGTTCGGCGACGTACCGCGGGCGTTCGCGAACACGTGCCGCCATCGCGGTCACGAGCTGCTCCGCCGGGACGAGACGAGTGACCGTCGGGCCGTGGTCTGCCCCTACCACGGGTGGTCGTACGGGCTCGACGGGTCGGTGAAGGCGGCGCCGCGGATGGGCGAGTCCTTCGACACCTCGCCGTACGGGCTCGTCGAACTGCCGGTGGCGGTGTGGCACGGTTGGCTGTTCGTGAATGCGACCGGTACGGCGGCGGCGTTCGAGGACCATCTCGGCGGGATCACCGACCTCGTCGCGCCGTACGCGCCGGAAACCCTTGTTCTGAAGGCGCGACACGCGTACGAGGTGGCGGCGAACTGGAAGACGATCGTGGAGAACTACCACGAGTGCTACCACTGCCCGCTGATCCATCCCGAGCTGTGCAAGGTGTCGCCGCCGACCTCGGGCGACAACTGGAACCTGCCCGGCGCGTGGGTCGGCGGACTGATGGACCTGCGACCGGACGCCGAGACGATGTCGCTCGACGGCCGGTCACTCGGGGTCCCGATTGCCGGCGTAGACCCGCGCCAGGTCAACTACCTCGGCCTGTTCCCGAACCTGCTGATCTCACTGCACCCCGACTATGTGATGACCCATCGCCTCGAACCGCGCACCCCGGGCCTGACCGCGATCGAGTGCTCCTGGTACTTCCGGCCCGAGGTGACGGACCCGTCGTACGCCGTGGAGTTCTGGGACATCACGAACCGCGAGGACTGGGCCGCCTGCGAGTCGGTCCAACGCGGCGCCGAGTCCCCGCACTTCCGCCCCGGCCCGCTCGCACCCGCCGAGGACGCCGTCTACCAATGGGTCACGATGCTCGCCCGCGGCTACCTCGGCAAGTCGCTCAGCACCTGAAGCGGGAACACCCTCCGGTGACTGGGCATAGGCAATAGCCAGTTCCCAGTCCCCAACGCCTATCCCCAGTCAGTAGCCGAGCGTGAAGCGGCGGCCGTTGTGGGCGGGGGTTTCCACCTCGTTGATCAGGGCTACCGCGTAGTCCTCGGCGGAGATGTGGTCGCCGACGGGCTCGTCCTGGCCCAGGCGGAAGACGCCGGTGCGCTCGCCGGGGGCGATCACGAAGGCCGGGGACAGCATGGTCCAGTTCACGTCGCTCGCGCGCAGGTTCTCGAGCGCCTGCGAGACGGTCAACGACTCGCCCTTGTACTCGGCCGGGAAGTCCGGGCCGTCCACCACCCGGTTGCCGTTGACAACCAGGCTGCCGGCGCCACCAACCACGAGCAGCCGGGTCGCCGTCCCCCGCACCGCGGCGATCAGGTTGTCGACCGCGTCCAGGTACTCCTGGTGGTCGCCGCCGGTCCGGCTCGGCCCGATCGCCGCAACCAGCACGTCCGAGTCCACCGCCAGCTCCTTGACCACCGCGGCGTCGTTCGCACTCCCCTGCACCGCGCGGACGCCGTCCGGCAGTTCGCCGCCGGAGCGGGTCACGCCGGCCACCTCGTGCCCACGGCTGACCGCCTCGGCCGCCACCCGGCTGCCGACCATCCCACTCGCGCCGAACACCGCGATCTTCATCTCTGCTCCTTGTCTCTTGACCTGACCTCGACGGTATCCATTGGTAACTGGCTACTTCAACGTGCTATAAGTACCTTGTGGTAACCAAAGGCAACGCGTTCGACCCGAACTGCCCGACCCGCACGATCCTGGACCGGATCGGCGACAAGTGGACGGTGCTCGTCGTCCTGAGCCTGCGCAGCGGCCCGCTCCGCTTCACCGAGCTCCGCGACGGCATCGGCCGGGTCGCACCCAAGGTCCTCACCCAGACCCTGCGCCGGATGGAGCGCGACGGCCTGATCACCCGCGAGGTCTACCCGGAGATCCCGCCACGGGTCGTCTACACCCTGACCCCAATGGGCGCGTCCCTGATCGAGCCGATCAGCGTGATCACCGACTGGGCGGAGACCCATGTGCCCGCGATCACCAAGGCCCAAGCGGCGTACGACGAACTCGCCTGAGATCATCCAGCTCACTGCTCAACCTTTCCTTCGGGTCACGCCATCTCAAGGCTGACCGAGTTGAGTGAGATGGGGGTTGGAATGGATCCAGGACGCGACCACGAATTCGCTGAGTTCGTGGACGGGCGATTCACCGCACTGCAGAAGTTCGGCTACCTGCTGACCGGTGAATGGCACCTGGCCGAGGACCTGGTGCAAACCGCACTGACGAAGGTGTGGTTCCACCGGAACTCGTTGCGCAGCAGCAGCGCGCTGGAGAGCTACACCCGGACTGTGATGGTGAACACCAGCACGCAGTGGTGGCGCCGGAAGTGGCGCGGGGAGACGCCGACCGAACAGTTGCCGGAGCCGCAGGCGCGCGAGCAGTACGGCTCGGTCGACGACCGTGACCTGTTGCTGCGGGCACTCGCCGGACTCCCCCGCAGGACGCGCGCGACGCTGGTCCTGCGGTACTTCGAGGACCTTCCGGAGGCCGAGATCGCCCAGATCATGGGCTGCTCGGTCGGCACCGTGAAGTCGAACGTCTCCCGCGGACTGGCCAAGCTCCGCGAACACCACCTGGTCGCCGCCGTTTCCGCTCCGGCCCAGAAGGAGGGCTGACCAATGACCGACGATCTCAAGCAGCAGTTCGAGCGACTGGTCGCCGACCCGCCGCCGCCCACCGCGATGCCGAGCGAGTCCGTGTTCGCCCGGGTCCGGACCGCCCGGCGCCGTCGTACGGCCGGCGCACTGACCCTGGCCGCGGCCGCGGTGGTCGCCGTCGCTGTTGCCGCTGGCAACCTCGCGGACGTCAACAGCAGTCCGCCGATCACGAACACCCCGAGCGCACCCGTGACGATCGTCACCGGCCCGCCGACCAGTACGCCGTCAGCGACGCCACCGGCCTCGACCGGCGCGACCAGCACCACGACGGGCACCACAACCGGCACGACAACCGGGACGACCACCGGGACGACCACGGGGACAACCACCGGGACGCCGAGAAGCACTGAGCGGCCGACCGGTACGACGACAACGGGAGGCACCAAGAACACGCCTCCGCCGGTTCGGCCGATTGCGGTCGACGTCGTACTCAAGCCGACCGTCACCGGCCGCACGGTCTCGGTGAAGGTGACGCTCTCGGGCACCGTCATCGTTCCCACGGAGAACGGACGGAACCTGCCCGCCGACACCTCGTTCCTCAACCTCTCCGGCGGAACGAACTACTACTGGGGCGACGGCACGCAGGGCGGTTCGGACGGCGGTTCGCCTGGGTGTGGAGGCACGACGCGGAAGACCGGTCGTGAGACGTACTCGATCGAGACGCATACCTACGCGCAGCCGGGCACGTACACACTGCGCTATGAAGTGCGGTACTGCAACGCCAAGAACAGTGCGTTCACGACCACCAAGACCGTGAAGGTGACGGTCAAATAGTCCAGGCGTGGTCGGAGGTGCCGGTGGTGGGGAGGCCGGCTGCCTTCAGGTCGGTGCGGAGGTCGCGCGGGAGGGCGAACGTCAGGCTCTCCTCCGCGGTGGTGACCTCCTGTACGTCGCCGTACCCGCGCTCGGCGAGCCAGCGCAGGACGTCGCGGACCAGCACCTCCGGCACGCTCGCGCCACTGCTGACACCGACCGAGTCGACGCCCTCCAGCCAGGCCTCGTCGATCTCCTCGGCGTAGTCGACCAGGTAGCCGGCCCTCGCGCCGTGCTCGATCGCGACCTCGACCAGGCGCACCGAGTTCGACGAGTTCCGGGAGCCGACCACGAGCATCAGGTCGGCTTCCGCGGCGAGCTTCTTGACCGCGGCCTGGCGGTTCTGGGTGGCGTAGCAGATATCGTCGCTCGGCGGGTCCTGGAGGTGCGGGAACCGCTCGCGCAACCGCCGTACCGTCTCCATCGTCTCGTCGACCGACAGCGTGGTCTGGGACAGCCAGACGACCTTCTCCGGGTCACGGACGGTGACATTCGGTACGTCGTCCGGACCGTCGACGAGCGTGACGTGCTCCGGGGCCTCGCCGGAGGTGCCGATGACCTCCTCGTGGCCCTCGTGGCCGATCAGCAGGATGTCGTAGTCGGTCGCGGCGAACCGCTTCGCCTCGTGGTGCACCTTGGTGACCAGCGGGCAGGTCGCGTCGATGGTCTTCAGCTGCCGCGCGGCCGCCTCCTCGTGCACCACCGGGGCGACGCCGTGCGCGGAGAAGATGACCGTCTCGCCCTCGGGTACTTCGTCGGTCTCGTCGACGAAGATCGCACCACGCTTCTGCAGCGTCTGTACGACGTACTTGTTGTGCACGATCTCCTTGCGCACGTACACCGGCGGCCCGTACAGGTCGAGCGCCTTCTCCACCGCCACCACGGCCCGGTCGACACCCGCGCAGTACCCACGGGGCGCCGCAAGCAGCACCCGCTTCGTCTTCGTCGCGGTCGTCGCACCGGTGTCGTCAGGCTGAGAGGTCACGGTCCCCATGGTACGGGCCGCCGTGCACACGCCCGGATCCAGCACCGTGAGCCATGTCACGACGAACGTACATCGGGGAGCCGTCCGCCCTGTCCGGACGGCTCCTCCGTGGGAGGTGTTACCAGCACGTCAAGAATCACCTGGAAACGCCTTGTGCGCAAAGGATTTTCCGGACGCCCACGCCCGCAGCGTCCCGAAGTCCGCAGCGGTCAGACCGACCCGCGCGTCGGCCGGATGAATCAGCTGATGCGCACCGGGGAACCGGGTTCGCTCGGTCTCCCCCACCTCGTCGTCCACCCAGGCAAACGGACGATCACCGACCCAGTCCGCGACGTACGGCGATTTCCAGGAACCCCGGCGTACCGGCGTGCGATCGGGCCAGAGAATCGTCGGCAGCTCAGGCAGCCCGAGTAGGGGCCCGAGCAGACGATTGGCGCCGTGCTCCCAGCTACTGGCCCACACCAGCTCGAAACTGTCCGCGAGCGCGTTGAGCTCCACCCCGTGCAGCGGATTGAGCAGAACCCGCCAGGTCCTCGCACCCTCAACGATCTCGTGCCGCTCGTACCCCGGCGGCACCCCCACGGCCCGGTGCGGGTTGAGCGGACCGTCGAAATCCAGCAGCAGGAGCAGGCGCATTACTCAACGTTAGGGAATGTCGGTGCGGGGTCGTAGGGTCTGGGGGTGGCTTTGGAGACCTCGCCGGAAGCGCCTGCGGCCGTGCGGACGATCGCGAACGGGATCGCGAGCTGGATCAACCAGCTCGGTGCCGTGTGGGTCGAGGGGCAACTGACGGACGTCTCGATCGGGCGCGGTACGACGACGGTCTTCGGGACCCTGCGCGACACCGACGCGGACATCTCGTTGCGATTCACCTGCAACCGGCGGGTGTTCGAGGCGGTCGAGGTCCGCGACGGCTCGCGGGTGCTGGTGCACGCCAAACCGAACTTCTTCGCCCGCCGCGGCACGCTCGCCCTGGCCGTCAACGAGATCCGCCACGTCGGGATCGGCGAGCTGCTGGCCCGGATCGAGCGGCTGAAGCAGCTGCTCGCGGCCGAGGGCCTCTTCGAGCCCTACCGGAAGAAGAAGCTGCCATTCCTCCCGCACACGATCGGGCTGATCTGCGGACGCGACTCCGCGGCTGAGCGCGACGTACTGGAGAACGCGAAGCGGCGCTGGCCGGCGGTCGCGTTCCGGATCGAGTACGCGTCGGTGCAGGGCCCGTCGGCGGCCGGTGAGGTGATGACCGCGCTGCGGAAGCTGGACGCCGACGACGCGGTCGAGGTGATCGTGATCGCGCGCGGCGGCGGGTCGCTGGAGGATCTGCTGCCGTTCTCCGACGAGGGTCTGATCCGGGCGGTGTCCAAGACGGGTACGCCGGTGGTGAGCGCGATCGGGCACGAGCCGGACTCGCCGCTGCTCGACCTGGTCGCGGACCTCCGGGCGTCGACACCGACCGACGCGGCGAAGCGGATCGTGCCGGACGTCCGCGAGGAGCTGGACGGCGTACGGCAGTTGCGCGAGCGCGGCCTACGAGCGATCCGGTCCTGGCTGGATCGCGAGGCGCACGCACTGGCGGCGATCCGTTCGCGGCCGGCACTGGCGGCGCCGGTGTCGGACCTGCAGCGGCGGTCCGACGAGATCACGGCGCTGGTCGAGCGCAGCCGGCGTACGCTCACGCATCGGCTCGACCGGGCGAGCGACGACATCGCGCACCGGTTGGCGAGCGTGCGGGCGTTGTCCCCGAAGGCGACGCTCGAGCGCGGGTACTCCGTACTCCAGTTGGCCGACGGCACCGCCGTACGGGAAGTGGCGCAGGTGGCGCCGGGTGACCTGCTGCAGGCGCGGGTCAGTGACGGCCGCTTCGCGGTCGAAGTCAAGTCCGAGGAGGACAAGTGAGCGGCGACCGACCCGAGATGACCTACGAGCAGGCCCGCGAGGAGCTCGTCGACGTGGTCCGCAAACTCGAGGCCGGCGGCACCAGCCTCGAGGAATCCCTCGCCCTGTGGGAACGCGGCGAAGAACTCGCCGGCACCTGCCAACGCTGGCTGGACGGCGCCCGCGAACGCCTCGCCAAGGCCCAAGCCGCCCACGAGGAAAAGCCCAACTGACCACCGCGGAACCGATGCCCGGCCCGCCCGGACCGCCTGCCCAGCCCGGACCGCCTATCCAGCCCGGACCGCTCGTCCCGCCCGGCAGCCTCGTGACTCGACCGGCGCGGCCGGAGGATCTGCTCGGGGCCGCCGAAGCCCGCGTGGCAAGCTGGCGAGCCGCGTTCACCGGCCTGGTCCCGCAGGACTTCCTGGACTCCATGGACCCGGCCTCGATCGCCTCCTCCTGGGCGGACAGCATCGCTGCCGGACGGTCCCGCCTGTACGTCGCAATCGCGGATGAGCACGTGATCGGGTACGCCGGGGTGGGCCCGGAGCGTGACGCCGAAGCACCACCGAACACAGGCGAGCTGTATGCGCTCTTCGTCCACCCCGACCACTGGGGAACCGGCGCCGGCCGCGCCCTGACCGACGCCGCCTGCACCGACCTCCGCGACGCCGGCTGCACCACAGTCCGCCTTTGGGTGCTCGAGGCAAACATCCGCGCGCGCCGCTTCTACACCCGCTACGGCTTCACGGAAACGCCCGACCGCACCCACTCCTCGCTCGGCAACCTCCCCGAGATCAGGCTGACCGCACCCCTGGCAGGTGTGCGTAAGAACAGGAGGTACTAGAGCCGGCCCTAGTGCACCTGAGCGTGGCGGGGTTCGCGCGTACGGCGTCTCACCGGTGCACTACCTGTCCTTCTGCACATCCACCACGGTCAATCACGCGGACAACAGGCTTGTCGCTACCGCTCGGAGGCCGGTTTTCATGCGGTTGAGGTCGTACCCCTGTTCGCAGAGGGCGTTGTGCAGGTCGGCTGCTAGCGGTGCCAGTAACACGTGAGCCGTGTAGTCCGCGTCCAGATCAGGGCGCGCGGCTTCGAGCAGGTGGGACAGGTGGCGGTGCCAGAGGTGGTACGAGCCGATGCGGTAGCGCGCGCCGTCCGAGGCGTTCTCACTGTCCATGAACAGGGCGACGTGCCGATCGAGTAGGTCGAGGTACGCGTCGAGGAACGCCAGCACCCGTACGTCGGGCGGCGCACCCGGCCCGAGCGGCGGAGGCCCGCTGATGATCTTCGCCTGGAGCTCCTGCTCGCGCTCGTCGAGCAGCGCGACCGCCAGGCCGGCGCGATCGCCGAACCGCCGGAACACGGTCCCCTTCCCGACGCCCGCCTCCGCGGCGATCGCATCCAGCGAGACGTTCTTCACGCCGCGCTCGGTGAACAGCCGGTCGGCAGCCTCCAGCACCCGGAGCCGATTGCGTCGCGCATCCGCCCGCTCCGGCCGCGGCTCCCCCACGACCGGAAGACTCCGTTGTAAAGCGGACCGTGGTCCGGTACTGTCGTTCATAAGACGGACTGTAGTCCGCTAAAGACTCTGGAGGAAGAAGACATGAGCAACGCTCGGATCGCGATCGCCTACCACTCGGGCTACGGGCACACCGCGAAGCAGGCCGAGGCGGTGGCCGCAGGCGCCGCGTCGGTACCGGAGACGACGACCGATCTGGTGCCGCTGGACGAGCTGACCGAGGACGTGTGGGAGCGGCTGACGGCCGCCGACGCGATCATCTTCGGCGCACCGACGTACATGGGGAGCCCGAGTTGGGTGTTCAAGAAGTTCGCTGAGGAGAGCGTGCGGATCTGGGCGGCCGACCTCGGCTGGCGCGACAAGATCGCGGCCGGGTTCACCAACTCGAAGGCGATGTCCGGCGACAAGCTGAACAGCCTGGTCGACCTGGCCGTGTTCGCCGCGCAGCACGGGATGATCTGGGTCGGCCTGGACATCTACCCGGGCTGGGCGGACAGTACGGCGAGCATCGAGGACCTCAACCGGCTCGGCAGCTGGCTCGGCGCGATGGCGCAGTCCGACGCGGACCTGTCCGCGGAGAAGGCGCCGCCGGCCACCGACCTGCGGACCGCGGCCGCGCTCGGCGCGCGGGTCGCGACCGTCACGCACCGGCACCTGAGAGGAGCACTGGCGGCCTGATGGCATGGCTCATCCTGCTCGCCGCGGCGGCGTTCGAGATCGCGTTCGCGCTCAGCCTGAAACCGAGCGAGGGCTTCAGCCGGCTGTGGCCGACGCTCGGAGTACTGGTGTTCGGCGTGATCTCGGTCGCCCTGCTCGCGAAGACACTCGATCGCCTCCCGGTCGGTACGGCGTACGCGATCTGGACCGGCATCGGCTCGGTCGGCGTGGTCATCCTCGGCATCGTCCTGTTCCACGAGCCGATCACCCCGATCCGCCTCGCCTGTATCGCCCTGATCGTCATCGGCGTCATCGGCCTCCGCCTGGCCGGCGCCGAGTAGGCGAACTGGTGGCGGTCGCGCGGGGATGAGGTCAGGTGGAGGTGCGGCGTCGGCCGCGGGCGTGGGGGCCGGTGGGGAGGTGGGTGCCCAGGGGGAGATCGTGGGTCGAGGCGGGGTCGCCGGCCAGGAGCTGGTGGTAGGCGGACCAGGTGGTGGCGCGCGGCGGGATGTTGCCGATGGCATCCACTCGGGTGACGGGGTGGGTGCCTTCGCGGATCGGGTCCCAGAGGTCGGCGTCGCTGCGGAGGCCGCGGAGTTCGCCGAAGAGCTCGCGGCCGAACCAGCACGGGTAGCTCTCGCCGTCGTCGTACCGGCTGACACCGATCGGGGTGGAGGCCTCGGCGACGAGCGACCAGACGCTCGCCGACGTGATCCCGGGCTGATCACCGAGCAGTACGACGATCCCGTCGGCCCGCCGGTCGACCGCGTCCAGGGCCGGCACGATCGACGAACTACCGGTGTCGGAGTGCGGCGACTCGACCACCCGCACCCCGTCGAGATCGATCCGGTCGTGGACCTGCTCCGACGCGCTGCCGAGCGTCACGACCAACTGGTCGAACGAGCATTCCCGCGCGCTCTGCAGCGCGGCGCCGAGCAATGTGCCGCCGCGATAGGCCAGCAATTGCCAAGGAGATCCGAGATGCGGCGAACTGTCCGCGCCCAGCAACAGCCCCGTGATGAACATCTGCGGGTCAACTCCCTGCCCGGGACGGCGTGACCATTCGACGACCCTTCTGCTGGTCCCCGAGCGTACGCAAGCCGAGCCTCGATCGAACCCCTTGCCGTGGGCAGGTGTCAACGACCGTCCGGAAAGTGGTCGGAATTGACCGGAAAATGGGCAGTCCGGTGGTTACCGCAGGTCAGCACAAATGTTCAGCGCAGCACCGAAGCGAACGCTTCAAGCGCCGGATATCCGGCATTTCCGGCGACGATCGTCGTCACCCCGGAACCCACCAGGAGCAAGGCGTTCTCGTTCTTCCGGTCGAGCAGCACCTTGCGATGCCAGGTCACGCCACCGACCGACGCCGTACCGTCGTCCGAGGTCCGGCCGAGCTTCTCGGCGACGTATTTCCCGCCGGTGACATTGGACTGCTCGAGGCCGACGTATTTCTTCTCGTTCGTCACGACTCCGAGATGCCAGGTGATCGGCTCCTGCTGCGGGGTGCGGAATTCCACGCTGGTCGCGGTCCACCCGGACGGCATCGGCTCCGGCCCGCGGACCCAGGCGGCGGCCTTCCGGGCGTCCTGCAACTGGGCGGTGTACTCGACCGGGTTGGGCTGCGCCTCCTTCTTCGGGCGCCACGTGACGGTGATCAGGAACGCGACCACGGCCAGGCAGATCACCAGCGCGAACACCATGTTCCCGACGGTCTGCGACCTGCGCTTGTCCCGCCGGTACGCCTGCCGGTACTCGTTCGCCTCCGCCTGAACCTGCGCCCGCTCCCGCGCCCGCTGCTGTGCCTTCACGTCCGCCTTCTCCTGGGCGGCGGCGTCGCCGGAAGCGTCCTGACCTGTGGAACTCATGACCACAGTGTCTCGCGAGGTGCAATCCGCCCGAACAGCGGCCAAGGCCGTTGGCTACGATCCGTTGGCATGAGCGAGCGCAGCGAGCGAACAAAAGCATGACCGACCCGACCACGCCACCTGCCCATCTCGAGGTCGATGCGCACGCGCCCGACCGTAACCTCGCCCTCGAACTGGTCCGGGTCACCGAGGCCGCGGCGATGGCGGCGGGCCGCTGGGTCGGCCGCGGCGACAAGAACGGCGCCGACGGCGCGGCGGTGAACGCGATGCGGACGCTGATCGGCACGGTCGGCATGGACGGCGTGGTGGTGATCGGCGAGGGCGAGAAGGACAACGCCCCGATGCTGTACAACGGCGAGCAGGTCGGTTCCGGCGAGGGCCCGGAGTGTGACGTCGCGGTCGACCCGGTCGACGGTACGACGCTGGTCGCGAAGGGCATGAACAACGGCATCGCGGTGATGGCCGTCTCCGCTCGGAACTCGATGTACGACCCGTCCGCGGTCTTCTACATGGAGAAGCTCGTCGTCGGCCCGGAGGCCGCCGAGGTGGTCGACATCCGGCTCCCGGTCGCGGAGAACATCCGCCGCGTCGCGAAGGCGAAGGGCAGCTCGGTCGACGACGTCACCGTCGTACTGCTGGACCGGCCGCGGCACGACGAGCTCGCCACCCAGATCCGGGCCACCGGCGCGCGGATCAAGTTCATCTCCGACGGCGACGTGGCGGGCGCGGTCGAGGCTGCCCGCCCGGACACCGGTCTGGACATGTTGCTCGGCATCGGCGGTACGCCGGAGGGCATCATCGCCGCCTGCGCGATGAAGTGCCTGGGCGGGAAGATCCAGGGCAAGCTCTGGCCCCGGGACGACGCGGAACGGCAGAAGGCGCTCGACGCCGGGCACGACCTGGACCAGGTGCTCGACACCGACGACCTGGTGAGCGGTGACGACTGCTTCTTCGTCGCGACCGGCATCACCGACGGCGAACTGCTCCGCGGGGTCCGCTACGGCCGCTCCACGGCCCGCACCCACTCGCTCGTCATGCGCTCCCGCAGCGGCACGATCCGCTCCATCGAGAGCGTCCACCAGCTGGAGAAGCTCCGCGCGTACTCCGCCATCGACTTCGAGCACGCCCGATGAGTACACCTGTCCTCGTCATCGGCGAGGCTCTCGTGGACATCGTCGGGCCGGCAGCGAAGACCGCCCGCAACGGCAATGGCAAGGCCAAGGCGATCCCCGGCGGATTCGCCGCCAACGTCGCGGTCGGCCTGGCCCGGATGGGTCTGCCGACCGAGCTGGTGGCCCGTTTCGGCACCGATCCGTACGGCGATCTCCTCGGGTCCCACCTGTTCGGGAACGGCGTCCAGCTCGCGCCCGGGACAGTGGACCCGGGGTTCCGGACCAGCACCGCCACCGCGACCCTGGATTCCGACGGGGTCGCGACGTACAAGTTCGACATGACCTGGGATCCGCCGGAGCTGTCGCTGCCCCGGGGCTGCCCGGCGATCCATACCGGGTCGATCGCGATGATGCTCGAGCCCGGGGCGACCGCGATTCGCGAGTTCCTGAAGTCAGTGGCCGACCAGCCGGTGACGGTCACGCTCGACCCGAACGCGCGGCCGGCGATCACCCCCGATCCGGTGGTGGCATGGTCCGCCGTTCGAGAGCTTGCCGCCCTTTCTGACCTGGTGAAGTTGAGCGACGAGGACTGCGAATTCTTCCGGCCCGGGGTGTCGCTCGACGACATCGCGGAGGAGCTGCTGACCGCCGACCGGACGCAGTGCGTGGTGATCACACGCGGCGGACACGGCGCGCTCGGCGTCGGCCGGGGCGTCCGGGTAGAGGTGCCGGCGCCGGCGATCGAGGTGGTCGACACCGTGGGCGCCGGCGACTCGCTGATGGCGGCGCTGATCGCGGGGCTGCTGGCGCGCGGGTTGCTCGGCGAGCGGCGGCTGGCCGGACTCACCTCCGAGGAACTGCGGGACGTCGTGGACTACGCGGTGAAGGCGGCGGCGATCACCTGTACCCGGCACGGCGCCGACCCGCCGACCGCGGCCGAGCACACGGAGAAATGGGGTTCCTGAGGGTGTCGGCCGAAACATGGACCTCCGAACTGGAGTCCAACGGCAGCGTGAACTTCCGGCCGCGCCGCAGCAGGCTCGCGGTGCGGCTGGTCGGGTTCGGTCTGCTGATGGTGTTGTCGGCCTGGACCAACGTCGAGCATCTGCGCACGGACGGGATCTCGGGCGCTCTCGGCGTCCTGCGGCTGACCGCCCTCGCGGCGTTCGTCTACGGCACCGGCTGGACCGCGTGGCAGCTGATCACGAACCGCCCGGTCATCACCGTGGACGCCGAGGGCGTGACCCGGGGCCGCAGCCTGCAGTGGTCGGGCATCACCAGCATCGACGAGCCGGCCGGATGGCCGCTGGCTCGCGCGGTACAGATCAACCCGGCAGACCGTCGTACCCGACCGATCTCGATTCCGCAGGACCACGTCGGCGACCTGGACGCCCTCGCCCCCTGGCTGCGCTCACTCCACGAACAGCACCGGGACTAGTTCATCGAACTGCGTACTGCGCTGAGGTGCTCTCGGGAGCGCGCTGCGGCCAGGTCCGGGTCCTTGGCGCGGATGGCGTCCGCGATCGCCTCGTGGGCGGCCTGGTCGTGGCGATGCCGGTGCTCCTCGTCGAGCTTGAGCATGTCGATCATCGCCCGCCGGATCCGCGGCACGAACGTGTCGAACAACTCCGTGAGTACGGCGTTGTGCGCGGCCGTCACCACCGCGCGGTGGAACGCGAGATCGGCCTCGATGTACCAGTCGTCGGGCGCCTTCACGGCGGCCCGTCGGCGATCCGCGAGCGTGTAGCGGAAGTTCTTCAGGTCGGCCGGCGTACGACGGGTCGCCGCCAGCCGGGCGCCCTCGGTCTCGATCGCCAGCCGGCCTTCCAGTACGTCGGTGATGTCGGCCTTCCGCAGCACCTTGTCCCAGTCCTCGGCGGCCTGTAGCGCGATCACGAACACGCCCGCGCCCTGGCGGCTCTCCAGCACCCGCCGGCCGGCCAGTTCGCGCACGGCCTCGCGGATCGTGGACCGGCCGACGCCCAGCTGCGCGGCCAGCGTGGTCTCACCGGGAAGCTTCGCGCCGAGGGCCCATTCACCGCTCCCGATCCGGCGCAGCAACTCCTCGGCTGCCTGCTCGGCGAGCGGATGACGGCGAATCATGGAGGACAGTCTAGAGGTGGTCAGGTTGTCAGCTTGTCTGAGGAGTTGATACGGTGCTCGGCATGCGCAAGCTCTCGGGTCTCCTCCTTCTTGGCCGCCACGGCGGGAGCTGATTCGACCGGCGCTCCCTCCGTGGAGTGCAGTCGTCCGCCGGTCCTCCCCCGCTCCCCGGAAGGACCAGTCATGAATCGTCAGCAGCCCTCCCCCATGCCCAGCCACCGCTATCGCGACATCTTCGCCAGGGTCCCGGTCGCACCCGTCGACCGCACCTGGCCGGACCGCCGGATCACGACAGCCCCGCTCTGGGTACCGGTCGACCTCCGGGACGGCAACCAGGCGCTCGCCGACCCGATGGACCCCGAACGCAAGCGCCGGTTCTTCGAGCTGATGGTTGCCATCGGCTACAAAGAGATCGAGGTCGGCTACCCGTCGGCGTCCCAGACCGACTTCGACTTCGTGCGACTGCTGGCCACGTCCGACCTGGTCCCGGACGACGTCACGATCGTGGTGTTCACACCGGCCCGCCGCGACCTGATCGAGCGGACCGTGGAGTCGGTCGCGGGGATGCGCGGCGACGTGGTGATCCACATGTACGCCGCGACCGCGCCGGTCTGGCGGGACGTCGTACTGCGTCGTACCCGGGACGAACTGGCGTCGATGATCTACGCCGGCTCCGAGGAGATCCTGCGACTGGCCGGGGACTCGGTGCGGTTCCAGTTCTCGCCCGAGGTCTACAACCTGACCGAGCCGGACTACGTACTCGAGCTGGCGGATCACCTCACCAAGCAATGGGACGCGACGCCGGAGCGGCCGGTGATCCTGAACCTGCCCGCGACGATCGAGGCCGCCACGCCGAACGTGTACGCCGACCAGATCGAGTACATGCACCAGAACCTGCCGCGCCGCGACGGCGTCATCCTCTCGGTGCATCCGCACAACGATCGCGGTACGGGCGTCGCCTGCGCGGAGCTAGCAGTGCTAGCGGGAGCGCAGCGCGTCGAGGGCTGCGTCTTCGGCAACGGCGAACGCACCGGCAACGTCGACATCGCCACCCTCGCGCTCAACCTGCACGCGCAGGGCGTCGACCCGATGATCGACTTCTCGGACATCGACGGGATCCGTGAAGTGGTCGAGTACTGCACGCGGATGCCGATCCATCCGCGGCATCCGTACGTCGGGGAGCTCGTCTACACCGCCTTCTCGGGAACCCACCAGGACGCAATCCGGAAGGGTTTCGCCGTACAGGGGCCCGGTGTCTGGGAAGTGCCTTATCTGCCGATCGATCCGGCGGACGTCGGACGCGGGTACGAGGCCGTCGTACGGGTGAACAGCCAGTCCGGTAAGGGCGGGATCGCGCATGTGCTGGAGTCTGTGTACGGCATTCGGCTCGCTCCGGAGCAGGAGCGGGAGTTCGCGGGGCACGTGCAGCGGCATACGGATGCGACCGGGCGGGAAGCGAGTGCGGAGGAGTTGAAGGCGTTGTACGAGGAGGTTTACGGGTGCTCGAACTGAAGGACGTCGACTTCGTCCGGGACGGCAAGGCGTTGCTGTCCGGGGTGTCGCTGACCGCGGGCGAGGGTGAGCGGTGGGCGCTGCTCGGGCCGAACGGCGCGGGGAAGAGCACACTGCTCGGGTTGTGCGGCGCGGTCGCGCATCCCACCCGCGGTACGGTCGAGATCCTCGGACGCCGGCTCGGTACGGTCGACATTCGCACCCTGCGGGAGTCCATCGGGCACGTGAATCCGCGGCACCCGCTGCGGTCGCCGTTGAGCATCCGGGACGTCGTACTGACCGGTCTGACCGGGACGATCGAGCGCATGCCGCGTTGGGAGCCGACTCCTGCGCAGGAGGCTCGCGCTCTCGAGCTGATCGACCTGCTCGGGATCGGCGGGTTGGCCGGCGCGCACTGGACCACGCTGTCCCAGGGTGAACGGGGACGCGCGTTGATCGCGCGGGCGCTGATCTCGGACCCGCAACTGCTTCTACTGGACGAGCCGTCGACCGGCCTGGACGTCGCGGCGCGCGAGCAACTGCTGGAGACGCTCGACCAGATCCACCTGAGCCACCCGCACCTGGCGTGGGTCCTCGTCACCCATCACCTCGAGGAGCTCCCCACCTGCACCACCCACGCCGCCCTCCTCCGCGAAGGCCGCGTGCTGTCCGCCGGCCCGGTCGACGACGTGATCACCACCGAGCTGATCTCGGCGACGTTCGACCATCCGATCGAGATCAACCGCCACGCCGGCCGCTGGACCGCAACCGCCCACCGAGCCACCCCGCACCACTGAGCAGTCCCAGTACGCCGCACCCGCCGCCGAGCCACAACCAGAACGTGGCGTCCGACCGCGCGGACTCGACAGCCCAGGTACTGCGGGCCTTCGCCGGCTCGGCGACGTCGTACTCGACGGGTACGACCTCGCCGAGCGCGAGCACGTGCTCACCGGGATCCCTGCCGGTCTCGATCACGTGCTCCACTCCCGCGACGGTGTACCGGATGTCGACCGACCCACTGCCCTTCTCGAACCATGCCGGCTCGTGCACACTGACGACCGTCCCGCTGGTCGTTGCCGTCGGCCCGTCCCACGGTCTCGACACCTGTCGCGCGTGCAGCCCGAGACTGCCGAACGCCAAGGTCATCAGTGCGAAGAACAGCACGAGACTTCCTGGCACCAGTGGTTCCCCGGGCCGCCGCCATCCGTAGCCTCGCGCGGCATGCCGCCCGGCTAGCTTCTCGCCGCTCGCCGCGTCGGCCGGGCTGAGGCCGCGGACCCAGAGAACAGCCACGACAACCACCATCAGCACCAGCCACGCCATGAAGATGCCGATCCCGATCATCCCACCGACGAAGACCGCGTCGCCGACCGGACGGTGAGCGATGAGGCCGACCAGAGCACCGATGCCGGAGCCGAGCGCGGCGAGCACGACCAGGACGAGCACGCCCCCGATCCCGAACAGCGACGAGCCGGAGTCGGCCAGCTCGTACGCCGCTGCCGGACCACGTACGAACGCCCAGCTCAGCACCACACGAAGCCGCCCCATGCGCTAAGTGTCGTCTACAGTGAGTCCAGCTCCGGGGGTGGAGTCGTGAGGGCTGGGGGCGACATGACTGTGATGGGCGAACGACTGCCCGAGGCCTGGATGGTCGAGTGGCATCGCAACAGCCGCGTCGAGTTCCCGCTACGCCGCTGGTCGTTCCTGCAGTTCCCGGGGTTTTTGCTGGTGGGGTACTCGGCTTTGACGCTTGGCCGGCTGCCGGACATGCTCGACGACGGCGGCTGGCGCTTCCTCGCCTATCTGCTGATCGCGACGTACGTCGGCATTGTCGCCATGTTCGCCTGGCAGTTCGTCACCCAGCGCCCGATCCTCGTCGTCGACCACCGAGGCATCCACCAAGGCCGCCGCCGCTTCATGCCCTGGACCGAGATCGGCTCCATCGGCCCCGTCTCCGGCCCCAAACTGGCCCGCCAACTCCATGTCTACCCGAAGAACATCTGGGCCAAGCACCTCATCCTCACCCAGCAACACGTCAACGACCTACAAACCTTCCAAACCTGGCTCCAAGAGGTGCTCGACGAGCAGCGCCGTACGGAATCCCCGCGGGACGACAATGACAGCGACCGGCGACGGACCCACTGAGCTGTGGACCGCGGACCTGCGGCGCACCGGCCGAGTCGCGTTTCCGCTGCGGCGCCAACCGCTTCTGCGGCAGACCTGGTCTACCTTCGGTCTACTGGGCTTGCTGGCCGTCGCCGGACTACCCCACGCGCTGAAGATCAGCGGCGTGCAGCTCATCGTGGTCATCGTCGTCACGACGGCGGTCGTGATCGGATTGTGCTTCAGCATCTGGCAGCTGCTCACCCGGGGTCCGGTACTGACGATCGACACGGGCGGCGTCCGGCTTGGGCGCAGGCGGTTCATGGCTTGGAGCGAGATCGACGCCATCACCGAGCTGGACGGTCCGCCCGGCGACCGCCGGTTCGCCGTCGTATCAAAGGTCCACCGGAGGAAGCTCTGGATCGGCCCGGAGTACGTACGCAATGTGGTGGCGTTCAGGTACTGGCTGCTCGACCTACTCGAGGAACACCGCCGCACAGTAGCCTCCCCCGGCTAGGCCAAGGGAGTCGTCCCACAGACCGTGGATGCTTCCAACCTGGGGAGGGTTCTGCACCCGGATCGGGCAGTTATCCTCCCCAGCCCGGCCCGTCAGGTGAGGCCGAGGCGTTTGGTGAGGCGGGGGCCTCGTTTGATTTTGATTTCGCCGAGGATGGCGGTGCCTCGGATGTGGAAGCGTTTGGGAGTGGCGGGCTGGGTGTTCGGGTCGGGGACGGCTTTGAGGCCGGTTTCCTGTTCGGAGACGGAGCCGAGGATCGGGTTGCTGTCGAGGAGGACGATCGCGTTCTGCGGGACCCGGATCTTCACGTCCGCGAGGATCGACTTCACGTCGATCGTGATCTCGTCGAACGGGATCTGCGCCTCGGTGTAGTCGAGCGTGACGTCGCCGAGGACCGCGTTCACCTCCTGGCGCTGCGGGACCAGCCAGTTCCCCATCCGCTTGGAGTCGGACAGGAACACGTTGATCACCGGCCCGGTTTCCACCAGTGCGCCGCCGTACGGCGGGGTGGTGGTCGGCACGCTCTGCGTGCGCGGGCCGTTCGGCAGGTCGGCGGTCAGCTCGACCAGTTCGCCGTACGTCTTGGAGCTGTACAGCGTCTCGAGCCGGTCCTCGAGCTCGGTGTACGACAGCCGGCCCTCGCCCGCGGCGTCGCGGAGGATGTCGGCGACCTCCTCCCGCTCGAGATCGGACACCCGGCGCCGCAGCACCGGATCGTCACCGCCCTGCGCGGGCACGACATCCTGCGGGCGGTTCTCCTGGGGAACGTCATCCTGAGCCACCCCAAAACCATACGCGCGCCCACCCCCGCCCGCAGACCCGTTTCCTCCCCGATTCACCCCTGATCCCGCCCCTGAGCCGCGTACTGTCCGCCATGAACTGGGGTGGGGCACCGAGCGGAGACTGCTGGCAGGCCTGGCGCGCCATGCGAGGGTGAGTCGCGGGGAAACTATTCGTCACCGGGCGACGATTTCTTTCCCCGCCGCGATGAGACGGAGGTCCCGTCCGCGGGCGGGGCGGGGAGAACTAGGCTTTGGGGGTCCAGTCCAGCTTGTGTGGAGGTATGCCCGGTGTCTGCCGACTTCAACTACTCCGATCTGTTGCCGTTGGGTGCCGACGAGACGGAGTACCGGCTGCTGACGACGGAGGGTGTCAGCACGTTCACCGCGGGCGACCGGACGTTCCTGCAGGTCCAGCCGGACGTGCTGCAGGCGCTCACCGCGGAGGCGATGCACGACATCTCGCACTATCTGCGGACCGCGCACCTCGCGCAGCTGCGGCGGATCATCGACGACCCGGAGGCGTCCGGGAACGACCGGTTCGTCGCGCTCGACCTGCTGAAGAACGCGAACATCTCGGCCGGCGGCGTACTCCCGATGTGCCAGGACACCGGCACCGCGATCGTGATGGGCAAGAAGTCCGAGGGCGTCCTCACCGGCGCGGTCGACGAGGAGTGGATCAGCCGCGGCGTGTACGACGCCTACACCAAGCTGAACCTGCGCTACTCGCAGATGGCCCCGCTGACCATGTGGGACGAGAAGAACACCGGCTCCAACCTGCCCGCCCAGATCGAGCTGTACTCCACGCCGGCCAAGGGCGACCCGGCGTACAAGTTCCTGTTCATGGCCAAGGGCGGCGGCTCCGCCAACAAGTCGTTCCTCTACCAGGAGACGAAGGCGGTCCTGAACCCGTCGCGGATGATGGAGTTCCTCGACGAGAAGATCAGGTCGTTGGGTACGGCGGCCTGCCCGCCGTACCACCTGGCCATCGTGGTCGGCGGCACGTCGGCCGAGTTCGCGCTGAAGACCGCGAAGTACGCCTCCGCGCACTACCTCGACACGCTGCCGACCGCGGGATCGCCGGTGGGGCACGGGTTCCGGGACGTGGAACTGGAGGAGGAGGTCTTCAAGCTCACGCAGGAGTTCGGGATCGGGGCACAGTTCGGCGGGAAGTACTTCTGCCACGACGTCCGGGTGATCCGACTGCCGCGGCACGGCGCGTCCTGCCCGGTCGCGATCGCGGTGTCCTGCTCGGCGGATCGGCAGGCGCTGGCGAAGATCACGCCGGAGGGCGTGTTCCTGGAGCAGCTCGAGCGCGACCCGGCGCGATTCCTGCCGGACACCACCGACGAACACCTGGCCGACGACACCGAGGTCGTGCGGATCGACCTGAACCGGCCGATGAGCGAGATCCGCGACGAGCTGTCCAAGCTGCCGGTGAAGACGCGGCTGTCGCTGACCGGTCCGCTGGTGGTGGCGCGGGACATCGCGCACGCGAAGATCAAGGAGCGGCTGGACGCGGGCGAGCCGATGCCGTCGTACTTGCGGGATCACGCGGTGTACTACGCGGGGCCGGCGAAGACGCCTGAGGGTTATGCGTCCGGATCGTTCGGGCCGACGACGGCGGGGCGGATGGACGCGTACGTCGATCAGTTCCAGGCGGCCGGTGGATCGTTCGTGATGCTTGCCAAGGGCAACCGGTCGGCGAAGGTGACGGCGGCGTGCAAGGAGCACGGCGGGTTCTACCTCGGGTCGATCGGGGGGCCGGCAGCGCGGCTGGCGCAGGACTGCATCAAGTCGGTCGACGTGATCGAGTACCCGGAGCTCGGCATGGAGGCGATCTGGAAGATCCAGGTCGAGGACTTCCCGGCCTTCATCGTCGTCGACGACAAAGGCAACGACTTCTTCACCGACACCAAGAAGCCAGTCCCCCTCACAGTCCGCCCGCGCAGCTGAAGCGGTGGGTTGCCCGCTGAAGTGCAGTGTCGCCCACTGAGATTTTGAGTGGGCAAGCCTGCAGCTCAGGGGGCATCTGCCACTTGACGTGGCTGATCGGCCGCCCGACCCTCTGAGGTGGGGGTGGTGGCGATGGGCAAGCGGATGTTGCGGGTCGGCGGCCGGATCGGCGTGTGGATGTACAAGACGCTCAACGGGCGCCTGGCCAGTGGGAGCAAGGACGTGCATGTCCTGATGCTCACCACCCCGGGCCGCCGCACCGGCGTACTGCGGTCTACGTGTGTGCGGTACGTCGAGACTCCCGACGGACTGCTCGTCTGGGGCACGGGATCGGGCTCCCGCCGGGACCCGGACTGGTTCCGCAACCTCCGCGCCGCGCAGACCACCGACGTACAGATCGGCGCCGTGCACACAACCATGCACGCACGGGAGCTGACCGGTCCCGAGCGGCACACGGTGTGGACCGATATCATCCTGCGCGAGGATCTAGGGATCGGCCGGTACGCGACGAAGGCCCAGCGGACGATCCCCGTCGCCGTACTGAAACCGGACTGACTCTCAGCCGGCCTTGCTGTCGACGACTTCAGGCAGTTTGAGCATGAGAGTCTTCGCGGCCTGGACGAGATCGGCTTCGTTGTGGCCGAACGCCTGGAGGTAGCTCCTGAGTGCGGATCGCAGTAGCTGGAGCTCCTCTGCCTGCAACTCGATGGTGTACATACTTCCAAGCTAAGTCCAAACCGGTCAGTTGCAACCGCTCGTGACCCACCTGTGTTGTCAGCCGCTGTGGAGCTCCTCCGCGATCAGGTCGGGCTGGTGGGTCGTCGGCGCGACGGGCAGTCGCCAGGCCGCCGGCGCGGACCAGGTCTGCCAGTCGTCGGAGAACGGTGTAGTCCAGGCCTCGATGTCGCGGATCGCCGCATGCGCGTCGGCGACGATCTGCTCCGCCTCAGCGGCGGTGAAGCGCCCCGCGGTGACGGCACCCTCCAGCTCGTCCTCGTCCTTCCACTCGATGCTGCGGTCCGGATTGATCCAGAGGTCGAGCACATGATCGACAGTGCTGGTACGGCGGGAAGCCCAGTCGCGCACATGCTCCCGCTCGAGGTTCACGTACCACCCGCGGAAGGTCCCGTCGGCGCCCCAGAAATACCAGACCGACCACGGCTTCCCGGGCGGTGACACCTTGAGGATCCCGGTCCCGTGCCACACGTCGAGCTTCAGCGCCCGGTCCGCGGTGAACATCGCCACCGGTCCGGCGTGCCGCATCTCACGTCCGTCGGTGAGCACCGGTCTGAGCAGCGGCGTACCCGGCGCGAGCCAGGCGACCAGCCCGTCCGCGTCGTCACGCACCACTGTCATCGGCCGCACGTTCGGCTTGTCCGCATGCTTCCCGGTGCCCTGGTACACCCACTCGATCGTCGTACCCGGCTCCCAGTACCGCGTCACGCCATCGCCATCGGTCATGCCTTCTGTCACGACTGCGCCGGCCGGGTCATGGACAGTACGTCGAGGGCCGCGTCCAGCTGCTCCTCGGTCAGGTCTCCCTTCTCGACGTGACCGTTCTCGATCACGACCTCGCGGATCGTTTTCCCTTGTTTCAAGGCACTCTTGGCGACGGCGGCCGCGTTCTCGTACCCGATGTAGCGGTTCAGCGGCGTCACGATCGACGGCGACGACTCGGCCAGCGCGCGGGCGTGGTCGACGTTCGCCGTGATGCCGTCGACGCAGCGATCGGCGAGCAGGCGCGAGCTGTTCGCCAGCAGGCTGATGGACTCGAGCAGGTTGCGCGCGATCACCGGCAGCATCACGTTCAGCTCGAAGTTGCCCCCGGCACCGGCCACGGTGATCGCGGCGTCGTTGCCGATCACCTGGGCGGCGACCATCAGCGTCGCCTCGCAGATCACCGGGTTCACCTTGCCCGGCATGATGCTCGATCCGGGTTGCAGGTCCGGCAGCGCGATCTCGCCGAGCCCGGCGCGCGGCCCGGAGCCCATCCAGCGCAGATCGTTGCAGATCTTCGTCAGGCTGACAGCGATCGTCTTCAGCTGCCCGGACAGCTCGACCAGCCCGTCACGAGCACCCTGGGCCTCGAAGTGGTCCTCGGCCTCGGTCAGCTCCAGCCCGGTTCGGCGGTTCAGCTCGGTGATCACCGCGGCCGCGAACCCGGGTGGCGTGTTGATCCCGGTCCCGACCGCGGTCCCGCCCAGCGGCAACTCGGCGACCCTCGGGAGCGTCGCCCGGACGCGCGCGGCACCGCGCCTGATCTGCTGCGCGTAGCCGTTGAACTCCTGGCCGAGCGTCACCGGGGTCGCGTCCATCAGGTGTGTCCGCCCGGACTTCACCACCTCCGCGAACTCGGATCCCTTACGGGACAGGGAATCCGCGAGGTGCTCCAACGCCGGCAGCAGCTCCTGCACCACGCCGGCCGTGGCCGCGACGTGGATCGCCGACGGGAAGGTGTCGTTACTGGACTGCGACGCGTTGACGTGATCGTTCGGATGCACGTCCGCGCCGAGCGAGCGGGTGGCGAGGGTGGCCAGAACCTCGTTGGCGTTCATGTTGGTCGACGTACCCGAACCGGTCTGGAAGACGTCGATCGGGAACTCCGCGTCGAACTCCCCCGCCGCCACCTGGTCCGCGGCGGCCACGATCGCGGCCGACCGCTCCGCGTCGAGCACTCCGAGCGAGGCGTTCACGACCGCGGCGGATGCCTTGATCTGCGCGAGCGCGTGCACGAGCGCCGGCGCCAGCGGCCGCCCGGAGATCGGGAAGTTCTCCACCGCACGCTGCGTCTGCGCCCGCCACAACGCGTCGCGAGGCACCTTGACCTCGCCCATCGTGTCGTGCTCGATCCTGAATTCCACGTCGTCACCCATACCAAAAGAGTACGTCGCTGAGCGTTGCCGGATCAGGCCGATCGCCTACCTGTGGACAACGCCACAGCCCTGATAGACGAAGTACGTCTCGGCGCGGCCCTGGAGCTCGACGGGCACCGGTTTGACGACACAGGCACCGAACACCGAGGCGACGGCGGACTCGAGCGCCTCCGAGGACGACGATGACCAGACGGTCAGTACGCCGTCGGCGCGCAGCTTCGCGCGACAGGTGCTGAAGAAGTCCGACGAGTAGATGGCCGAATTCTCGTTGTAGACAAGGAAGTCCGGGCCGTTGTCGACGTCGAGCAGGATCGCGTCGACGGACGCGTCGGGCAGATCCGCGACGACAGCCCGCACGTCACCGACCACCACACCGACGCGAGGGTCGTCGAGGACCGATGGGACGAGGCCGGAGCGCATCCAGGACACCACATCCGGCTCGATCTCCGCGACGATCACCTGCCCTAGGCGGGAATCGGCCAGCAGCGCGCGGACCGTGTACCCAAGTCCGAGCCCACCGACAAGCACCCGATCCGGATGCCGCACCGCCTCCAGCGCAGCTGACGCCAGCAGCTCCTCGCTCGACGTCTCCTGATCGTCCATCACGAAGACCCCGTTGACCCGCAGCTCCAACGCCCCGTCGTCGCGTCGGCGCAGCACCAACTCACCGCGCTCACTCACTGCCCGTGCCAACTCCACCGTCACACCAGTCCGGCGTCGTGAGCCAGCAAAGCGAGCTGCACGCGGTTGGTGAGCTGGAGCTTCGCGAGCGAGTTCGTCAGATGCGTCTTCACCGTGGCGACCCCGACCTCCAGCACAGCGGCCGCTTCCGCATTGCTCCTGCCTTCGGCCACGGCCAGTACGACGTCCCGCTCCCGCTCCGTCAACTGCGCCAGCGCCGCGAGAGCCGTCGTACGGCGGCTGTGCTGGTCGACCGCGCCTACATGGTCCATCAGCTGTCGCGTGGACTGTGGTGACAGCACAGACTCACCAGATGCCGCCTTCACCACAGCGGCAACGATCTCAACCGGTGCAGCGTCCTTGAGCAGGTAACCCGACGCACCGGCCCGCAGCGCGCGTAGCAGAGCCTCATCCGACCCGAACGTGGTCAGCATGACCACCTCCGGCGCGCCGGCCCGCCTACGGATCGCAGCAGTCGCAGCAACCCCGTCCAGCACCGGCATCCCGATGTCCATCAGTACGACGTCCGGCCGCAGGTCACGCACCGCATCGACCGCCTGCTGCCCGTCGGAGGCCGCACCGACCAGCTCCAACTCCGGGGCACCGGACAGCATGCTGGACAGCCCTGCCCGCACGAGTGGGTCGTCGTCGACCAACAGCAGTCGGACCGGTTCACTCACGCCCGTCATCGTAGGCCACCCACGGCAACCAGCACGCGAGCCGGAACTCACCGTCCGCCGTCGGCCCGTGCTCGAACCGCCCACCAGCCAGGGACGCCCGCTCGGCCAGCCCAATCAGCCCCACGCGCGAACCGGGACCCTCCGCACCAGGCTCCAACCGGTTCGAGACCTCCACCGACAGGCCGGTGCCTACCGCACCGCTCACCGCCACCCGAACCGCCTGGTGAGGAGCGTGTTTCCGCGCATTCGTCAGCCCCTCCTGGATAATCCGGTACGCGTGCCGCCCGATCGAGTCCGGCACCGCACTGAGCTCAGCCGCCACCTCTAGCTCGATCTGCGTGCCGGCAGCCCGTGACTCGGCCACTAGTTCGTCCACCTCGGCTATGCCTCGTCCCAACTCGTCAGCGGTGTGCTGAGACCGCAGTACGCCGACAATCTCGCGCAGGTCGTCCACGCAGTCGCGTGCGCTGGACCGGATCACGCCAGCGGCACGTGACAGGTCGGCGGACGGCATGTCCGGCCGGAACTCCAACGCACCCGCATGCATGCTCAGCAACGACAAGCGATGCCCGAGCGCGTCATGCATCTCCCGGGCGATCCGCTCCCGCTCCCGCCGCTTCCCCTGCTCAACACGCAACTGCTGCTCCGACTCGGCCCGGACCGCACGCTCGGTCAGTGACGCCATCAGCTGCCGCCTGGTCCGAATCACGATCCCCCAGGCGACCAGCACCAGACGGGCGAGCGCTGTGAGCGTCACAGCGATCCAGTAGCCGTTCGGGACGTCAGCAACCGGATAGAGCCAGAACTGAACCATGCAGGACGCCATCGCCACCGCACCCAGCGAGAGGCTGACAGCAGGCCGACGGTGCACAGCAACGTTGAACAGCGCCAGACCGCCCGCTGCACCCACTGACGGCACCAGAGTGGACGCCAGGATCATCAACACGGCCAGACCGGTCGGCCAGCGCCTACGGAGCAGCAGCGACAGGGCACCGGCGATGCACAGCGACACGTCCAGCCAGTGCGGCAGCGGACCGATCCGGGGCGGCGGCTCCACATCCCCCACCGCGATCAGCCCGAGCAGGAGCGCGATCAGCACGCAGGCGACGTCCACCACCCGGTCCCGCGGGGTCAACCGTCCGTAGCCCGGCGCGGTCCGCGAACCGGGCGCGATCAGCGCGGCGAAGATCCCCGTGTCCACTCGACCGACGGTAGCGCCTGAACGGCCCACAGCAACGATACTTTCGGTGGAGGCGCAGGTCCCCCGAACGACGGCAACGACGTACGGCGGGCTGATCCGCGGGATCGCCGTACGACGGCAGGATGGCCGGCATGATCCTTGCCAAAAGCACCCTCCGAGGGATCGGCAGGTTCCTGCTGCGGCTCGCCGTGGTGGCCGTCGTACTGGTGCTGGTCTTCGCCGGCGGTTCCGTGGTCTGGAGGTGGCAGGACGACCGCAAGGCCGAGATGACGACCGACGGGCCGTACGAGGCCACGGTGGAGTCGCTGAACAAGCATCCGCTGCCGAAATGGTTCGCCGACGCGAAGTTCGGGATCATGATCCACTGGGGCCTCTACTCGGTCCCCGGCTTCGCGCCGAAGGGCACCACGTTCAGCAAGCTGCTCGAGACGCAGTACGGGCACGCGATGACCCACAACCCGTACGCCGAGGATTACGCGAACGCGATGAAGGACCCGAAGTCGCCGACCGCGAGCTATCACCGCGAGCACTACGGCGACGCGCCGTACAGCGACTTCACCAAGCAGTTCGACGCCGGTCTGGCCAACTGGAACCCGGACCGGTGGGCTGCGCAGTTCAAGGCGGCCGGAGCGTCGTACATCGTGGTGACGGCCAAGTACGCCGACGGGTACTCGCTGTGGCCCACGAAGGTCCGCAACCCGCACGCACCGGACTTCCACGCCCAGCGGGACCTGATGGGTGAGCTGGCCGCGGCCGTCCGAAAGCAGGGCCTCAAGTTCGGCGTCTACTACTCCGGTGGGGTCGACTGGACGTTCCAGCGCAAGACCGTGAAGACGTTGGGCGACTACGCCTATCTGCACTACGGCGAGGACTACCGCGAGTACGCCGTGGCGCAGGTGCGCGAGCTGATCACGCGGTACAAGCCGGACATCCTGTGGAACGACATCGCCTGGCCGACCGGCTCCAAACGGCTCTACTCGGTGCTGGCGGACTACTACAACACCGTCCCGGAGGGAGTCGTCGACGACCGCTGGAGTACGGCGTCCTTCGGCCGGCAGGTGATGAGCCCGAAGCCGATGCGTTGGGGGTTCGACCAGTTGATGAAGGGCCTGTTCAAGCTGCCTGGTGTGGCGGACAGCATCAACACCCAGAAGCCCGCTCCGCACAGTGACTTCCGGACGCCGGAGTACACGGACTTCGACACCGTCCAGGACAAGTTCTGGCAGCAGGACCGCGGTATCGGCGGCTCGTTCGGCTACAACCGCGAGGAGAACGACCAGGACTACGCCAAGTCGACCGATCTGATCGCTTCACTCGCCAAGGCGGCAGCCAACAACGGTGCGCTGCTACTGAACGTCGGACCGAGCGGTGGCGACGGTGTGATCGTCCCGGAGCAGCTGAGCAGACTCACCGACATCGGAGCCTGGCTGAAGGTTAACCGGGAGGCACTGGACGGCACCCGGCCGTGGATGCGCTCGTCAGCGACCACTACCGCCGGAGACCAGGTGATGTTCACCCAGAAGGGCGAGACGGTGTACGCCGTCGTACTGGGCCGGCCGAAGGGGGACATCGTCATCAAGGACGTCCGGCTGAGCGGTCCGGCAGCACGTCTGGGCGGCGACCCGATCACGCTGACAACTGCCGGTCAGGGCACCCTGCTGAAGAGAGCCGGTGACGGGAGCTACGGTCCGGTGTTCCGCGTCGGGTGACGGGTCAGTACCAGCCCTTGGCCTGGGAGTGGCCCCAAGCGCTGCAGGGGGAGCCATAGGTGGCTTCGATGTAGTCCAGGCCCCACTTGATCTGGGTGACCGGGTTGGTCCGCCAGTCCTTGCCGTACGCCGCCATGCGGTTACCGGGGAGCGCCTGCGGGATGCCGTAGGCCGTGGACGTCGGGTTGTCGGCGCTGACCTTCCAGCGGGACTCCTTGTTCCAGAGCTTCTCCAGGCAGCTGAACTGGCTCTGGCTCCAGCCGTGGTCGGGGAGGAGGTTCATCGCGACCTCCTTCGGCGTGCCCTCGTACTTCTTCCGCTCGGCGTCCCGGCTGGCCCGCTCCTCGCTCGACGAGCGCTGGGCCTCCCGAAGCGCCTCATAGCGCTTCAGAGCGGCGTTCTTGGCCTTCATCTTCACCGCGGCCGCGTCCTGCAGAGCGGTGCGCTGCTGCTCGATGGCCTCGACCTGGTTCCGCATCCGGACCGCCTCGGCGGCGAGCTCGGCGGCCGACTGCGGATTGACCGACGGCGTGGTCGCGGAAGGGATCGCCTTCCCACTGTTCAGCACGGCCATCTCGGCCCGCCCGGACACCTTCTCCGACGCACTGCTGCTCCCAGGAGAGCTGAAGAGGTCGATACCGGCGACAACGGAAACCACGGCGATTCCGGTCACTGCGAGAATCGCGACGGAGCGCTTCGCTTTCATCTGTCCTTCCGAGAAAACCCGACCCCCGTCGGCTGCAACGAGAACATACTCTGACGTAAACCGTCCGTGATCACAAGCAGGTCACGGACGAACGGTGCGGTCGCCGCGTGGCGACCGCACCGTTCTTACCTCTGCTTTACAGACGTTTATTACCTAACTGTATGAACGCTCCTTACAACTGCAGGTCATCGAGCATCTCGGTGACCAGCGCCGCGATCGGCGACCGCTCCGAGCGGGTCAGCGTGACGTGCGCGAACAGCGGGTGCCCCTTCAACTGCTCGACCACCGCGACCACACCGTCGTGCCGGCCGACCCGCAGGTTGTCCCGCTGCGCCACGTCGTGGGTGAGCACCACCCGCGAGTTGGCACCGACCCGGGACAGCACCGTGAGCAGCACGTTCCGCTCCAGCGACTGCGCCTCGTCGACGATCACGAACGCGTCGTGCAGCGACCGCCCGCGGATGTGGGTCAGCGGCAGGACCTCGAGCATGCCCCGGTCGATCACCTCGTCGATCACGTCACCGCTGGTCAGCGCGCCGAGCGTGTCGTACACGGCCTGGGCCCACGGCTGCATCTTCTCCGACTCGCTGCCCGGCAGGTACCCGAGCTCCTGGCCGCCGACCGCGAACAGCGGCCGGAACACGACCACCTTCTTGTGCTGCCGGCGTTCCATCACCGATTCGAGGCCGGCGCACAGCGCGAGCGCGGACTTACCCGTACCGGCCCGGCCGCCGAGCGAGATGATCCCGACATCAGGATCCAGCAGCAGATCGAGCGCGACCCGCTGCTCGGCGGAACGACCGCGGATCCCGAACGCCTCCCGGTCGCCCCGGACCAGCCGGATCCGCTTGTCCGGCATCACCCGGCCGAGCGCGCTGCCCCGGTCGGACAGCATCACCAGCCCGGTGTGGGTCGGGAACTCACCGGCCTCCGTCAGCTCGACCGCGCCGTTCTCGTACAGGTCGTCGACGACGTGCGTCTCGACCTCGAGCTCCGCCATACCGGTCCAACCGGACTCCAGCGTCAGCTCGGCGCGGTACTCCTCGGCGATCAGACCGCACGCCGACGCCTTGACCCGCATCGGCAGGTCCTTCGAGACCAGCGTGACGTCCTTGCCCTCGGCCATGAAGTTGCAGGCCACGGCCAGGATCCGGCTGTCGTTGTCGCCGAGCCGGAAACCGGCCGGCAAGGTCTCCGGGTCGGTGTGGTTCAGTTCGACCCGAAGAGTTCCACCCTTCTCCCCCACTGGCAGGGGCGCGTCCAGTCGTCCGTGCAGTATCCGGAGCTCGTCGAGCAGGCGGAGCGCCGTCCGCGCGAAATAGCCGAGTTCCGGGTGATGCCGTTTGGCCTCCAATTCGGTGACGACGACCACCGGGACGACCACCTCGTGCTCGTCGAACCGCAGCATCGCGTGCGGGTCCGAGAGAAGCACCGAGGTGTCCAGCACGAAGGTGCGCTGGTCCGGTGTGGATGAGGTACTTGACGCCTTGGCGTGGATGGCCATGTCGCACGTCCTCTTCTAGGCCGTGACGTACACCCTCGCCCCGGCCCGCCAGTGGTTAGGTGATGGGTCGGGTGCCGCCCTCGGGGCCTGGTGTTGGCCCCTTCCGCGCCGCCGCGCGAGCGGCAACGGCGATCAGTGAGCTCGAGACCCTAGGTCTCGGGTACTCCGTTCGGCCCCTCATGGGGCAACCGGCTGGAACGAGATTCTCAAACTGATCGGGCCTCCCGTGACAGCCGGCTTCCCCTCCGACCGTCAATGTCAGGGTAGGAGGCTCCTGCAAACGGCGCAGCCCGACACGCCCGGCCACGGGGTTAACACGGTGTTACGCCTTCCCCACCCACGCGGGGGAGCCGTGTCACTCCGCAGGGTGATCCGGTACGCCGGGCCGCCGGGCGAGGCTCGGTGCATGACGAAGAACTGGCCGACGTGGACCGGGTACGCCACCGCGCTCTGGTCCCTTGTGTACGGCGTACTAGGGCTCTACTGGACCCTTGGCGGCGCCGGATATCCGTTCGCGCGGGTCGCCGACGATCAGGCCTCGTCATCGATCCTCGAAGGTACGCCGGTATACGTCGTCGCTCCCCTGATGGCGGCGATCGGGCACGGCGGCGCCGTACTCGCGCTCGTCATGACCCGGATGCGACCGCGCGGATCGATCCTGCAGGCGGTCGCCGCCGTACTCGCGGTCGGTCTGGCGCTCGTCGTCCCCGACTACACGCTGATCGCGGTGGTCGCGATGGCCCCGGCGCTGATTGTCTTCGCATTCACCGGCGTACCGGGACCGCAGGACGGCGTCGGCGACATCCTGTACTGGCACCGGGTGAACCTGATCATCCTGTTCGTCGGCGGCATCCTCTGGGCGGCGACGGCGCTCGCGTACCACCGGCGCAGCCGCAACGCCTGCGTCTCCTGCGGCCGGGGCTCCCACGATCCGGCCTGGATCCGACCGGAGGCTGCGCTCCGCTGGGGCAAGTGGGCGGTCGCGGTCGCGGTGGTGGCGAACCTGCCGTACGAGTTCACCCGGATCGCCTGGTACCTCGGCTGGCCGGTCGGCATCACCGACGAGTTCCACCAGATGATGGCCGACACACCCGGAATGCTCGAGATGGGCCTCGGCCTGGCTGTGATGGGCCTTGGCGGAGGCGTGCTCACGCACGGCCTGGTGCACCGGTGGGGCGAGGTCTACCCGCGCTGGATCTGGTTCAAGGCCGGCCGGCGCGTGCCACCGCTGCTCGCGATCATCCCGGCCTCGATCGTCGCCGTCGTACTGATCCCAGCCGGTCTGATGAACACCCAGGCCCCACTCGGCGGCGACATGTGGGCAGCCAACGCCCCGGGCATCCTCTGGATCCTGTGGGGTACAGCGCTGGGCGTGGCGACGTACGGGTACTACCTCAGGCGCCGTACCACCTGCACACGCTGCGGCCGAGGAGCCCCGCCGGTCGTGCAGATCAGGTCCCGAAGCGGCGCTCGCGTTGGGCGTAGCTTCGGATGGCGCGGAGGAAGTCGACGTGGCGGAAGTCCGGCCAGAGCGCCTCGCAGAAGTAGAACTCGCTCAGCGCGCTCTGCCAGAGCAGGAAGCCGCCCAGGCGCTGCTCACCCGACGTCCGGATGACCAGATCGGGGTCAGGCTGGCCCTTGGTGTAGAGGTGCCGCGCGATGTGTTCGACGTCCACGCGGTCGGCCAGCTCCTCGATCGAGATGCCCTTCGCGGCCTCCTCGAGGAGCAGGGAACGGACCGCGTCGGCGAGCTCGCGACGTCCGCCGTACCCGACCGCGACGTTGACCAGCATCCCGTCGACGTCATGGGTCGCTGTCTCCGCCGCTTTCAGCGCCTCGGCGGTGGTGCCGGGCAGCAGGTCGAGCGCGCCGACCGGATGGATCCGGTAGCGGCCGATCGCGGTCAGCTCCTCGACCGTCTGCTCGATGATCCGCAGCAGCGGCTCCAGCTCGTCGGCCGGGCGGCTCAGGTTGTCGGTGGACAGCATCCACACCGTGACGACCTTGACGCCGACGTCGTCGCACCACTCCAGGAACTCGGAGATCTTGTTCGCCCCGGCCTCGTGACCGCGCGACACCGGGTCGCCGACCTGCCGGGCCCAGCGCCGGTTGCCGTCGATGATGACGCCGATGTGCCGCGGGATCCGGTCCGGCGACAGGGACCGGCGGACCCGGCGCTCGTACAGGCTGTAGAGGGCGTTGCGCAGCTTCTGCTTGCCAGGTGTCCGCATGGGTAGGGTGCTCTCCTCGAAGACTCTCGGTCACGAGGCTAGCCCAGAAACGCCAGGCACGAGAGGCTCCGGAGCGGCTTACAGAAACCTGCCGGAAAGGTCGAACTTTCTGCGAAGTTCGTGCATCGTAAACGTGGGCGTGCTGCATCACCCGGGTGACTTCGCCTACATTTCATCCTTCTGAACCATTGAACCTACGGTTGCGTAGGTTACGGTTGCGTAGGTATGGACCGCCCGGACACCCCCGAAAGGACGGCGATGACCGTTTCCAGCGCACAACCCCAGGAAGCCGGTCACCGGCTCTCCGGGCGACTCGGGCCACTCAAGCCCAAGCTCCGTGGATGGTTGCACGCCGGAACGTTCCCGTTCGCCACCGCCGCCGGCATCGTACTGATCTGCCTGGCACCGCACGCGAACGCGCGCTGGGCGGCCGCGGTCTACACCGTCGGTTCGATGCTGCTGTTCGGCATCTCCGCGCTGTACCACCGGTTCTACTGGGGCCCGAAGGGCGAGGCGATCCTGCGCCGGCTCGACCACAGCAACATCTTCCTGCTGATCGCCGGCACCTACACGCCGCTCGGCATGGTGCTGCTGCACGGCAACGACCGGCTGCTGATGCTCGGCCTGGCCTGGGGCGGCGCGGTGCTCGGCATCCTGTTCCGGATCTTCTGGCTCAGCGCGCCGCGCTGGATCTACACGCCGCTCTACCTGGCGCTGGGCTGGGTCGCGATCTTCTGGATGGGCGACATCTACCACGCCGGCGGCGCGGCAGTCGTCACCCTGATCGCCGTCGGCGGCGGCCTTTACTCGATCGGCGCGGTCGTCTACGGCACCAAGCGCCCGAACCCGTCCCCCCGCTGGTTCGGCTTCCACGAAATCTTCCACGCCTTCACCGTCGCCGCCTTCATCTGCCACTACATCGCCGTAAGCATCGCGACCTACCGCGCCGGCTAACCCTCCTCACCCGGGGCCCGAACCACGCCAGCGGGGCCAGCGGGGCCAGCGGGGCCAGCGGGACCAGCGACACCTTGTCGCCAGCCCATCGCCCGCCCCAGCCCGGTACTGCGGAACTCTTCTGCAACATTTCTTCCGCAAAGCGGCCGGTCGATCCCCAGGCGCCGAGCGCACATCCACCCACCAAGCACCTCCGCTCGCCCCCACGCCCGCGCACGCCGGCGAAGCCGGCCAACAAGCAGCCACGCCGAAGGCGTGACCGCTGCGTATCCCCACCACCACACGCTCACCGAGCGCATGAACCCCGCACGCCGTTCGCGCACCGCGCACACCCGCCGGGGACTGGGAATAGGCAATTGCCTATCCCCACACCCCATCGGCTAACCCCACTCAAGTCCAGTAGCCCGAGCGCACATCCGCTCGCCAAGCACCCCCGAGCGCCTACACCCCGCGCGCGCCGGCGGAGTCGGTCGACAAGCTGGCGCGGCGGAGGCGTGACCGCTCTGCATTCACCACCCCACGCTCGCCGAGTGCGTGAACCCCGCACGTTCGCGCACTGGGCACACCCGGCGGGGACTGGGGACAGGCAATTGCCTGTCGCCACACCCCATCGCCTATCCCCAGTCTGATCCGGTCGAGTAGGTCGGACTCGTCGCGTCGGGGCGGTTAGGGCTCGTTGCCTAGTTCGTGGAGGGTTTGGCGGAGGTGGGTGTAGCGGGTGGGGCCTAGTTGGGTGGACCAGGATTGTTCTACGCGGGCTATGGCGGCTCGGCTGAAGGCGACTGCCTGGTCGCCCAGCGGCGTACGGCGGACCAGGCGGACTCGGCGGTCGGTGGGGAGGCGGGCGGACTCGGTGTAGCCGAGTTTCTGCAGGTAGTCGACGTGCTGCCCGAGGCCCTGTTTCGTCATTGCTGCGACCTCCGCCAGGTCGGTGATCCGGGCGCCGTCGGGCGGGATCAGTTCGAGCAGGCGGTAGTGCGAGACCCGGAGTCCGGGGTACTGCTCCTCGGACGTGGCCAGGATCTCCGACCGGATCCGTTCCAGCGCCGACCCGAGCAGTGCGGCGATGTGATCGGTCCCGACCCGGGGATCGTCGTTGACGGAAGTCATAAAGCAACTTTACTATCACATCAGTAAGGTGACTTTACTTCCGTGGGGGGAACATGATCACCGGACTCGAACCGTTGGGCCGGGACGCGTTGGGGGAGGAGGACCTGACCGCGCTCGTGCGGACGATCACCGGGGAACCGGCGGCCGTCGCGGGCGCGGTCCGGGTCGAACCTGTCGACTACCCGATCGGTACGCCGAGCACCGAGTCGCTGCACCGCGTCTTCGGTACGACGCTCGACGGCGCCGACTGGTCGTGCTTCGTGAAGAAACTCCAGTCCGTCCGGCACTCGCCGATCATCGAGTTCGTGCCCATGGAGTACCGGCAGAGCTTCATCGACTACATGCCCTGGCAGTTGGAGATCGCCGTCCACCGCAGCGGCGTCGGCGACCTGATGCCGCCGGGCCTGCGACTGGCGCACGCCTATCGCATCGACGTGTACGACGACGACCGCGCGACCCTGTGGATGGAGAACGTCGTCCAGGAATGGGGCCCGTGGCCGATGGACCGCTTCGAGCGGGCGGCGTACCTGCTCGGACGATTGTCGGCTCGCCGGCAACCGCATCTCGTACAGCCCCTGCTCGACCGGGTCGTCTCCAGCACACCCGGTACGGCGCTGCGGTACTACGCAGACGGCCGCGTCATGAAGTCTGCGCTACCCGTGCTCGCTGATCCGCAGACCTGGCGGCACCCCCTGTTGAGCGCAGCGGTCTGCCACCTCGGCGACCACGCACTACGGGACGACCTGCTCGCACTGGGCGAGCGCGTCCCTGCCGTACTCGATGCGCTCGAGGCGTTGCCGCAGTGCTACCAGCACGGGGATGCGAGCCCGCAGAACCTGCTGGTGCCGCACGACAGCCCGAACGAGTTCGTGGCGATCGACTGGGGTTTCGACTGCCCGCAGGCGGTTGGGTTCGATCTGGGGCAGTTGCTGATCGGACTGGCGCACGCGGGCGAGTTGGCGCCGGAGGCGTTGCCCGCAGTACACAAGGTGATCTTGAAAGGGTTCCGGGAAGGGCTTGCGGAGGACGGCCTGCAAGTGACCGAGGAGGAGGTCCTCTACGGGTACCTGGGCTCGCTGCTGATCCGGGCCGCGTTCACCGCACTGCCGCTGGAGATGTTCGGCACGCACAACGCTCCACTGGAGCTGTTCGAGCAGCGGGTCCAGCTGACCCGTGCGCTGATCGACCTGGTCTCCCCTGTCGTTTGACGCGATCACATTTCAGTCGTGTCACAGCTGCAACGAACGGCACCCCTGCGTGTATCCATGATGCGTGAGGAACCTGAGCAGATACGCAGCAGCAACCGTCATCGCAGGCTTCGTGCTGACCGGATGCGGAAGCGAATCCGGCACCGGAAGCCCAAGCACACCGTCGACCAGTGCGCCGACCCTGCCGACGGCGTCGGTGACGCAGTCGACGCCGGTGGGCACCGGTCTGCCGCTCACCGTGTCGAGGACCGGTGGGTTCGCGGGCTTCGACGACCAGGTGCAGATCGGCACCGACGGTGTCGCGACCGTGAGCAAGAGCGGCAAGGGAACCATCCGGTGCAAGCTCGACCCGAGCCTGCTGACGACCATCACCACGGCCGCGCAGCAGGTCGACTGGGCGAGCCTGACGGCGACCAAGCCGGCCACGAAGCACCCCGACGACATGATCGTCGCGGTGAGTGCGAACGGCCGGACGGCGCGCATCGAGGACCCGAAGGTGAAGCCGCTGGCGGCCCCGGTGACCCAACTGCTCACCGAGGCCGCCATCCCACCGGGCAAGCTCTGCAAGCAGATCTAACCCGCGGTCAGGGCTACGTCGTCGATCACGAAGCTGGTCTGCAGGGAGGAATCCTCCTGGCCGACGAACTTCACAGTGACCGTCTTTCCCTTGTACTGCGTGACATCCAGCGTTTTCTGCACGTACGACGTGCTCTTGTTCAGGTTCGAGTACGTCGCCAGCGTGGTCGTGGTCGACCCGTCGACGATCTGCACCTTGACCGTGTCGTACACCGTGGAGCCCGTGGTCTCCGCGGTGTCGATCCGGATCCACAACGACAACGACGCCGCTGTCGCCGTACCAGGGATCGCGACCGACTGCCCGAGGTTCTCGGTGCTGCTCCGGCCGTTCCCCTGCAGCCACGCCTTGTACGAGCCGGTGTGCGCCGGGCGTGAGGTGCTGTTCGTGATCACGCCGGTGTTCCCGGTCCAGTTCGCAGTACCAGACTCGAAGTCTGGATTTTGCAGGAGGTTGTCGCCGGTCGGGGGCGGTCCGCCGGCGTAGTCCTTCTGCGCGTACATCCAGATCATGTGGCCGATGGCATCGATCTGGCGGTCCAGCGAGGTCAGGTCCAGGTTGTTGATGGTGTCGCAGGACCGGTGGTAGCACGGGTCGAACGCGCTCCCCGCCGTACCTCCCCACCTCGTCGCCTGGGCGGACGTCTTGGTGCCCTCGGCACCGGAGAACGTACCGGCCGTTGGGATCCCCAACGAACGGAACGCCGCGTGGTCCGAGCGGCCCTGGACGTCGATGAACTCGGTCTGCACGCTCTTGCCGGTGAAGTACGCCACCAGGTCGTCACGGGCGCCGTTGCCGGCCGGGTTGTCGTCGTACACGAAGTACCCCGGGTTCGGCGACGCGATCATGTCGAAGTTCAGGTACAGCTCGACCTTGTCCCGCTCGGCGGCGGGCAGGTTGTTCACGTAGTACTTCGAGCCGAGCAGCCCGAGCTCCTCGGCCCCCCAGAATCCGAACCGCAAGCGATTCTTGGGGGTCTGACCACTGGCAGCGTAGGCGAGGGCGGTTTCGAGTACGCCGGCGCTACCAGAGCCGTTGTCGTTGATCCCCGGACCGGAACTGACGCTGTCCAGGTGCGAGCCGGCCATCACCACGTGGTTCGCGTCGCCGTGCGGCCATTCCGCGATCACGTTGTACGACGTACCCGCCGAGGTGCTGAACGACTGCAGGGTCGTGGTGTACCCGGCCGCGTCCAGCTTGGCCTTCACGTAGTCGGCCGAGGCCTTGTACCCGGCCCGGCCGGTGTACCGGTCACCACCGTTGCTGGTGGCGATGGACTGCAACTTGTCCAGATGGGCCTTCGTGTTGGTGACTGAGATATCGGGTGAATCGGCCGCTTCCGCACTGTTGCCAGTAGCAAACAATGCGCCCGCGGCGAGCACTACGCCGAGCCCTGGGACGAGGGACTTGCGCATGGTGGATCTCCTTCAGGCAAAGGAATCCGGGGCGCGCGGGCCTGGGCGGGAGGCCGCGCACGCCCCGGACGATTCACCGTGAGCTCAGCTCGCGGTCAGAGAGGTGTCGTCGATGACGAAGCTGGTCTGCAGGGAGGAGTCCTCCTGGCCGACGAACTTCACCGTGACGGTCTTCCCCTTGTACGCCGTGACGTTCAGGGTCTTCTGGACGTACGACGTGTTCTTGTTCAGGTTCGAGTACGTCGCCAGCGTGGTCGTGGTCGACCCGTCGACGATCTGCACCTTCGCCGTGTCGTACACCGTCGAGGCAGTCGTCTCGGCGGTGTCGATCCGGATCCAGAACGACAGGGTGGCGCTGGTCGCCGAGGCCGGGATCGCGACCGACTGGCCGACGTTCTCGGTGGTGGCGCGACCGTTGCCCTGCAGCCACAGCTTCCAGGTGCCGGTCCGCGCCGGGCGATCGGCGTTGTTGGTGATCGGGCCCGAGGTGCCGGTCCAGTTCACCGCACCGGACTCGAAGCCCGGGTTCAGCAGCAGGTTGTCACCCGTCGGCGGCTGCGGGTCGGTGCCACCGCCACAGGCGGCCGCGCCGGCCGGGACCGAGATGCCGCTGAACGCGGCCTCGATGCCCTTGCACTGCGCCGAGTCCGCGCCGTACAGCTCCTTCGCGGAGTTGATCGCACCCTCACGGGCGTCCTTGTACGTGCTGCCCGAGCTCAGCTTGGTGCTCAGCGTGCGGTACCAGACCTTCGCGGCCACGTCGCGGCCGACGCCGGTGATGGTGGCGCCGTTGCAGGCGGTGCTGCTGTGCGTCACGCCGCCGATGACCTTGCTCCCGGTGCCTTCCGACGCCAGGTAGAACCAGTGGTTCAGCGGGCCGGACGAGTAGTGCGGGTCCAGGCCGCCGGTGCTGGTCGACCAGCAGTCCACGCTGCGGCCGTCCTTCGAGGGCTTGTCCATGTAGCGCAGCGGCGTGCCGTTGCCGTTGATGTTGATCTTCTCGCCGATCAGGTAGTCACCCGGGTCGGACGAGTTGTTGGCGGAGAACTCCACCGCAGTACCGAAGATGTCGGAGGTCGCCTCGTTGAGGCCGCCCGCGTCACCGGAGTAGTCCAGGTTCGCGGTCGCCTCGGTGACACCGTGGCTCATCTCGTGACCGGCCACGTCGATCGACGTCAGCGGATGCGTGTTGCTGCTGCCGTCGCCGTACGTCATCTGGGTGCCGTCCCAGAACGCGTTCACGTAGGCGTTGCCGTAGTGCGTGCGCGAGCGGGCGCCCTGGCCGTTGTTGAAGATGCCGTTGCGGCCGTGGACGTTCTTGTAGTAGTCCCAGGTCAGCTGGGCTCCGTAGTGCGCGTCCACACCGGCGGTCTGGCGGTTCGACGCGGCGCCGGTCCCCCAGGTGTCGTCGGCGTCGGTGAACGTCGTGCCGTTACCGGAGGTCGAGCCGTTCAGGTCCGTGGTGTAGTTGCCGCCGCGGTTCGGGTCGGTCATCGTGTAGCTGCCCGACGTACCGATGCTGACAGTGCCGGAGTACATCGAGTTGCCGGTACCGGTCTTGACCTCGTCGTCCTGCGCGAGCACCGCACCGGACTTGGCGTCGACGAACGAGTGCAGCACCGACGGGGTCTGGTCGGGCTTCACACCGGTGGTCACCACCTCGTACGCGAGAACGGGCTTGGCCGGCGTCACAAAGACCACCAACTCGCCCTTGTTGCCGGTCGCCTTGAACTTGGCCGCCTGCGCGCCCTTGGTGAGCGCCGCCGACTGGGACAGGGTCGGCTTGGTGCCGACGGCAACCACCTTCGCGCCGCGGTTGTACGTGACCTGCCCGATCGTTTCGCCCTTGCGCTTGACGATCAGGTCACCTCCGACGACCTTGAGGCCGTTGAAGGTACGGTCGTAGCGGACGTACTCCGTACCGTCCGGGTCCTTGACCACGTCGCGGACCTTGAGCTGCTCTCCGGTGCCGAGACCGAGAGCGGCGGCCGTCTGCGCGGTCAGCGCCTGCTCGGCCTGGACGGCGGCCGGCTGGTTGAAGCCGGATGCCGGGAGCGGAGCCGTCCGGTCGGCGGCACCCGCGTTCGAAGCGGTGAGCCCCGTCATACCAGCGGCAAGACCCGCTGCCGCGACGACGGCCACCGCCCCTGCTGATGTCAGTCGTTTCAAGACAACATCTCCTCACGGTGTGGTCGCTGTTTGGGCGCAGCGACCGAATTCAGTTGGGGACGCGCCGGATGCTGACGCAACAGTGCCACTGCCTCATTTGTGACACTTCGTGTCGATGCATGCGAGTTCTGTTACATCCAGCTGAGGATCGACTGTCGCCGTCCGCTCGCCGCGCGTCAAGGGATCCGGCCGAAAGCGCAGGGAAAACCCGCACCCGGCGCGGCCTCAGTCCGTGGGGTGCAACTCCCGGCGAAGGTGTTCCGGCAACGTCACGGGTAGCCGGCAGGTGAATTTCTGACACACATAGGCCGCGGGCAGCCCGCCTATGAGCTCCCGTCCCGCCATCAGCGGTACGGCGGAACCGGGCACGCCGGACGCGATCGGCGTACCCCAAGGCGCGTCAGTAAAAGCAACTCGCAGCAAATCCCCCGCGCCGGTCTGAGTGGCGGGGCCGGTGACGATCGCGATCTCCAGGGGGCCGGTGGCAATGGTTTCGGCGACCGCGAGGGCACGGCCGGCGAAGCGGGGCGCGCGGTGGGCGATGGCGGACGACGCCTGCAGCGCCTTTTTGGCCGCGGTCTCATACCGGTCTGATCCCGTCAGGCTCGCGAGCGTGGCGAAGGCCTCGGCGGCGAGGCTCACCCCCGACGGGGTCGCGTTGTCCGTCGCGTCCTGCGGCCGCCACACCAGCTGCTCGGCGTCCGCGGCCGTGTCGAAGTAGGAGCCATCAGCAACAAACTGCTCCAGAACCCTGTCCAGCAAGGCCTCCGCGACCTGGTACCACTCGACGTCACCGGTTGCACCCAGCAACGTCAAGCATCCTTGGGCGACCGCCGCATAGTCCTCGAGTACGCCGTCCGCACTCCCCCGCACACCGTCCCGCGACGTCCGGTACAACCGCGCGCCATCCAGATGCAGGTCCCGGACCAAGCGGGCGGCTGCCTCCGCGGCCTCGACGTACGGCGGCTTCTCGAGCACGATCCCGGCGCGAGTGAGTGCCGTGATCGCCAGACCGTTCCACGCGGCCACCACCTTGTCGTCGCGCCCGGGGTAGGTACGATTGCTCCGCGCCTGCTTGAGCGTTTCGCGGACCCGGCTCCATCGGTGCAAGTCATCCGGGTCCTGCCGAAGCTGGAGGACCGACGTACCGTGCTCGAAGGTTCCGGTCACGTCGCAGAGGTCGATGAGCCAGTCGGCGTCGTCCCCGACGGCTTCACGGAGTTGCTCCGGCGTCCAGGCGTAGTACTTGCCTTCCTCTCCGTCGGTGTCGGCGTCGAGGGCGGAGGCGAACCCACCTTCCGGTGTCCGGAGCTCGGCGAGCAGGAAGTCGGCGGTCTCCTCGGCGATGCGCTTCGCGAGGGGGTCGCCGCTGATCGTCCACCAGTGCGTGTAGACGTCCAGGAGCAGCGCGTTGTCGTACAGCATCTTCTCGAAGTGCGGGACGATCCACTGGCCGTCGACGGAGTACCGCGCGAAACCGCCGGCGAGCTGGTCGTACATCCCGCCTCGGGCCATCCGGTCGCAAGTATGGGCGACCATCGCGAGCGCGTCCTGGTCGCCGGTACGGCGGTGATGGCGGAGCAGGAAGTCGAGCACCATCGACGGTGGGAACTTCGGAGCTCGCCCGAACCCGGCGTCGACCGGATCGAAATCGACCTTGAGCAGCTGGACCGCCTGCGCCAGGTCGAACGCCTCCTGGCCCGCGGGTTGCTGCGCGCCGAGCTGCTCGACGACCCGCTTCCCGATCCCGTCGAGCTGCTCACGCCGGTTCTCCCAGGCGTCGGTGATTGCCTCCAGCACCTGCCGGAACGACGCCATCCCGCCGCGGGCGTCCTTCGGGAAGTACGTCCCGCAGAAGAACGGCTCCCCCGCCGGCGTCAGGAACACCGACATCGGCCAGCCGCCCTGCCCGGTCATCGCGACTGTCGCCGCCATGTAGATGGCGTCGACGTCCGGCCGCTCCTCCCGGTCCACCTTCACGCTCACGAAATGCTCAGCCAGGTACGCCGCCGTCTCGGCGTCCTCGAACGACTCGTGCGCCATCACATGACACCAGTGACAAGCGGAGTACCCCACTGACAGGAAGAGCGGCACGTCCCGCTCCCGGGCCTCGACGAACGCCCGCTCAGACCACTCCCGCCACGCCACCGGGTTGCCCGCGTGTTGTCGCAGGTACGGACTGGTCGACTGTCCGAGCTCGTTCGCCATGCCCCCACCGTATGCGTCCCGCGGAATGACCCCGCACGGGCGGCAGTTGAATGGGAACATGCCCGTCCATCCACTGCTCGCCAGCCGCTTCAGCCCCTTGCAGTTCGATCCCGGCTGGACGGTCACCGAGGAGGACGTCGAACTGCTCCTCGACGCGGCCCGCTGGGCACCGTCCGCGGGCAACTCGCAACCGTGGGCGTACTTCGTAGCCCGCCGCGACGAGCCTGACCACAAACGCGTCGTCCGGCACCTCGCCCGCAGTTCGGCCCGCTGGGCACCGAGCGCCTCGCTGCTGATCGTGACGATGGCCCATCGGTACGTCGAGGACACCGACTGGGCCTACTCCGACTTCGCGGACTACGACCTCGGGCAGTCGGTCGCGCACCTCACCCTGCAGGCCCACGCCATGGACCTCGCCTGCCGCCAGTTCCGCGCCTTCGACCTCGAAACCCTCACCACCGACCTGAACCCCAGCCCCGGCTGGGGCATCGTCTCGATGATCGCCGTAGGCCGCCCCGCCGAACCACCCCCACCAGCCCGCGACCGCCGCACCACCACCGACCTACAAACAGCCCCCTGGTCCTAGGCCGGGCCGAGCGGCCGGGCATCTGTCGCCTCGTGCACAAACACCGGATCGAGCACCGCGACAACCTTTGCCATTTGGTCGTCAAGGTCGGGTTCGCTGATCGCTTCGACGCGTTCTTTGCGTCGCCATGCTGCCCACTTGGCCTGCGCGACGGCGCCGTACCCCGCGACCACGGGCGCAACTGGGCCAAGTTCGACCTTGCGATAGCTGGCGACGGCGCTGACTGCCTCCAGGAGTTGCCGCTCGTCGATATCATGCTGACGGGCGAGCTGAACGATGTCGACGTAATCGCGCCAGCGCGTGCTGGTGATACCACGCTCCAGGATCGTGACGCCCTTCTCGGCGATCGTCGTCTCCGGCGCGTAGCCGAGGATCTCGATCTCGCCGCCGAGCAGACGGCGGACCTTTACGGACCGCGGAGGCGGAACGATCGGGTCTCCTGCCGAGATGTCCCAGGCGACCACGACTTTCTGCGGGCCGATGTAGCTGTCGACACGCATCCGCAGCCCCGGGTATTCGGCCTCGTCGCGAATCTCCTGGAAGCTGATCGTCCCGAGGTCGAACCGGAGCCCGTCCGCGACGTCGACCGCAGCGATGTCGCGTACCACCTGAGCGATTCGCTCTGCGGTCAGGTCGCCGCCGACCACCTCGGCGTCGACATCCTTGGTCGGCCGCCGTACGCCGTAGGTCGCCAGCAGGAAGCCTCCCTTCAGCACGAAGCCGTCCTTGTGCTCGGTACGCGTCAGCCGATCCAGGAACGAGTCCAGCGCATGCCGTGTCAGATACTCGGCCGTCGGTGTCGGCCGGCCCTCCTTGGCGCCATCCGAGCGCGCCTTGTTCTGGATCTGCCGGAACACCGCCTCACCTTCGGTCATGCGAGGAGCTCCAGTGCTTGCAGGATTGGGCCTTTGGCCCGGGGAAGACGGGCAGCGATCACCATGAGTTGGGCCGGTTTGCCGCCTCGGCGAAGCCACTCCCGCAGCGCCTCGCGGCCGAGTTCGTGTCCGACATCGCCGCGCAGGCGGAAGGCGTCCACGATGCATCGCTCGGGAGAGTAGAGCCCGATCTGAAGCTCAGCGCCGGGAATCGGGACCTGCGTTCGGCCGAGATCGAAGGTCTCCTTGGCGAACAGATGCCAACTGATGGCAGCCTGCGTCGCTGGGACACGGGCACCTCGCGGGATCGCGACGTCGAGCGTCTCGGGAATCGTGTCGGTGAGGTCGTGGATCGCGAGCGCGGAGGTGAGGCAGATCGTCGCATCTGCGCGGCGGGCTGCTGCCTCGATCCAGTCCCAATCGGCGGCCGGGGCATCCGCCGGACGGTAGATGCCGCGAGCGATCCGGTCATACTCTCCCGCGCGAACCGCGCGGTAGAGAGCGCTCTTGGACAGGCCGGCGTCAGGCGCACCTTTGGGTCGCAGCGCCTCCATGACTCACATCCGATCCGATTCGTCTACAGATAACTCTACCTGTATACGCTTTCTTCCGTCGGATATCCAGCGGGACGTCAGGCGGTCTGGGAGAGGGCTACTGAGAGGCCGAGGGTCAGGGCCATGACGAGGAGTTCTACGCCTACGACGCGCCAGAAGGGGCGGCTCGAGTCGAGTAGGTCGGTGTCGGAGCGGCTGCGGTGGACGGCGGCGAGGATGACGAGGAGCAGGAAGGCGGCCACCTTCACCAGCAGCAGAACGCCGTACGCGTCCTCGGTGGCGGCGTCGATGATCGAGTCCCAGCCGCCACCCATCGCGGCCAGGCGGCTCGCTGCGCTGAGCAGGCCGCTGACCAGGACGGCGATCGCCGAGATGAGTGCGACCTGGCCGTACCGTTCCAGCACGATCGGCAGCCCGGTCCGGCTCGCCCGCCCGTAGCGGACAAGGCCCGCGAGCCCGCCGACCCAGGTCGTGGCCGCGATCACGTGGATCACCAGGGCCGCTCCGGCAAGTACGACGTACGCCTCGTTCCTCGGGTACGCCGTGACCGCGGTCGGGACCAGTGCGGCGATGGCGACGAGTACGCCGAGCCCTGCCGCCGAGGAGGTCTGCACCCGGCGGATGCCGATCGCCAGTGCGACGACGAGGATCCCGGTGATCAGCAGCGCCTTCACCTCGGGTACGCCGAGTGCGTCGTCGAGCCGTAGCCGCAGCAGCAGCACCGGGGTGTTGAGTATGAGCGCCGCCGTCACGACCGCGCCCGCGAACGCGCACACCGCCCAGATGATCGCCGAGTTGCTCGCGTCCCGGACCGCCCGCCGGCCCTGCACTCCGAGCGGTCCGCCCTCGATCCGCAGCAGCACGACCGCCGCGAGCAGCGCGCCCGCGCAGCCGACCGTGGCCAGCGTGGAGATCAACCGGAACAGCGGCAGCAGCCAGGACACGAAGGCACCCGGCCCGCCGATCCCACCGACGTCATGCGGCTCGCTGTCGGCGGCGTACAGCGCCACTACCAGCGCCGCCGAGGCGATGAGGACAGCACCGACCCCACCCGCTACCAGGCGTCCGGGCATGCGGTGCCTGGCCGCGCGGGTCGCGGTCACCGGAGGGACAGGTCGTGGGCACCATTCAGCACGCGGCTCACTATAGGGTCAGCCGAAGGTGGGCAGCCCAGTCCGACACCATCTCGTGACCAGGGTGTTTCCGAGTTCCCGGGAATCAGTTACAGCACCGACATGGACTCAGTGCTCTAAGTGTTCCTTGTGTTCCTTGGCGTCACTCGGAGTCTGGCTCGGGGCCGAAGTCTTCGGCTCCGCATCGCCAGCCGGGGACTGCGAGTCGGCCGGACTCGCTGGGCCGGCGGACGGTGCTGGGTCGTCCGCACCAGCGTGGTCCACGTCGATCCGCTTCAACTGCTTGCCCATGTTGCGCCACAGCAGCACCGTGGCGGCACCGAGAGCGAGCACGATGAGCAGCGCGACCCATCCCGGCTTCACGACGTTGGGGTCGATCTCGGCCGTCTGAAGGGAGATCATCGCTGTCACGCCACCATTCTCTCATTGTCCGCAGCCCCCGTCAGCGCAGCCCCGCGAACAGATCGTTCTCGGGCAGCTCGGACTCGACCAGACTCCGCGCCAGCTCGTAGTCCTCGGTCGGCCAGACCGCCTGATGCACCTCCAGCGGTACGGCGAACCACGCACCGTCCGGGTCGATCTGCGTGGCGTGCGCGAGCAGCGCCCTGTCCCGCACCTCGAAGTACTGCGCGCACTCGACCCGCGTGGTGATGCGGCGCTCGTTCTCCGGGTCAGGCTTCCAGTCCTTCAGGCGCTCGGCGTACGGCGACTCCAGGCCGCGCGCCAGCATCCCGTCGTGCAGCGCCTTCATCCGCTCGTAGTGGAACGTGTGGTGGTAGTACAGCTTGAGCGGCTGCCACGGCTCGCCGAGCTCCGGGTAGGCATCCTTGTCCCCCGCAGCCTCGAACGCGGCGACGGTGATCGTGTGGCACATGACGTGGTCCGGGTGCGGGTAGCCGCCGTTCTCGTCGTACGTCGTGACGACCTGCGGGCGGAACTCGCGGATCAGTTTCACCAGCGGGGCGGCGGCGTCCTCGACCTTCTGCGCCGCGAAGCAGCCCTCCGGGAGCGGTGGCAGCGGATCGCCCTCCGGGAAACCGGAGTCCACCCAACCCAGCCACTCCTGCCGGATCCCGAGGATCTCGCGCGCCGCGTCCATCTCCTTGCGGCGGATCTCGGTGATGTTCGCCAGCACCTCCGGGCGGTCCATCTTCGGATTCAGGATCGATCCGCGTTCCCCACCGGTACAGGTGGCGACCATCACTTCCACGCCTTCAGCGACGTACCGGGCGGTCGAAGCGGCGCCCTTGCTCGACTCGTCGTCCGGGTGGGCGTGCACATGCAACAACCGAAGATCTCCACTCACAAGACACAATGGTCCTCCAACGCCCGCGAAAACCCACGACCGACCCCCTGGACACGCTTGTGACCGAGTCTTCTGCCGCCACTCCGGCCTCCGACCTGAACGCCCGCTACGGCCGCGGCGGGCGGTCCCGGCGGCCGCTGCTGATCGGCGCCGTGGGAGTGGTCGTCCTGGCCGGACTGACCTGGCTGATCTGGGTGGCCTGGGTGCAGTCGAACCCGCCGGTGACCTCGCAACTGCAGGGATTCGAGATCGTCTCGCCGACCAGCGCGAAGGCGACGCTGAAGGTGGACCGCAGCAAGTCGGTGGAGGCGAACTGCCGCCTGCAGGCGAAGTCCGCGGACTTCTCGATCGTCGGCGAGGTGACGGTCACAGTCCAGGCAGACGCACCCCGTCACCAGGTCCTCCCGGTAACCCTGACAACGCAACGGTCGGCAACCTCGGTCGTCCTCGTCGGCTGTACGACGGCAGACCAGCACCGCCCGCGCTAGGCCGGGCCGTCGTACTTCTTGAGCGCCGCAACCAGAGCCGTCTCGCTCACCTTCAGATGCTTGCGCAGTACCTGCTCCCGAACGGCGGGCGCATCCGGTCCGCGCGCGAGATCGGCGTACAGCGAGTTCACGGCCGCCTGCCCATAGGTCGTCACCAGGTACTCGACGATGATCCAGCTGACGCCGTAGCTGTCCTCGTCGTAGTCGCCGTGGAAGACGCCGTCGATCGGGAGCACCACCAGCGCCGGGATCTTCTCGCGCAGCAACTCACGGCGCTCGTCGGCGAGCTCCCGCTGGTACCCGCTCTGCGCGGCGAGCCGGTACTCGACGTACCTGGCGAATCCTTCGACCAACCAGATCGGCGCACGACCGCCCAGCGGCCCCATCGCCGCATGAGTGAACTCGTGCGCGAGCAGCAGCCGTCCGGCCTGGGTGCGCTGGTCGGGGTTGATCACCACCCGGCTCCCGGTGACCTTGAACTCGCTCGCCTCCGGATTCGCCGGAGCGTAGTTCTGCGCGGCGACAGCGGCCGCCGGATGCCCGCCGGTTCGCCACTCGGGATCCATCGAACGGCTGTCGGCCATCGCGATCACCGCGATCCCTGCCTGGGCACGCCGGGTGACGGAGCGCACCATCGGGATCGCCGACTGCGACTCTCGCGCAAGTCGTTCACCGTTGCGTCGTTCGCCCGCCGGGACGATGACGAGTACGCCGGGCCGGCGAGCCACCTCGATCGCGCCGAGGTCCCAGGGTTCGCGGTACGCCTTGAGGTCCGTCTCGGCCGCGAGATCGTCGTCGTCGACCAGCAGCCAGTGACCGTCACGCTCGGCAAACGTGTAGCCGAGCGCGGTGGCGCGCGGAGTCGAGTCGATGCCTGCGATCTGCACCAGCATCAGAACGCGGACCGCGCGTGCACTCGGTCCATGCTGCGCTTGCACTTCCGGGGCCCAATTGGCATCTACCTGATAGCTCAGCCGGGAGAGGCCGAGCTTGCGCAGGTTGGCGAACACCTGCTGGTCGCGTTGCCGGAGCTTCCGGTTCGCCGGGTCGACGTACTGAAGGTACTGCGCCAGGTGCCCGGACAGCACGGCCGAGGCCCGAGTCTTCAGGATGGCGCCGGCACCGGCCAGTATCCGCTCCTCGACCGACGGTCCGGCCGACGTCTGCGTGGGAGTGGCCACTGATGGACTGGGTGGGTCCCCCCGACCGGCGACCGCCCAGGTCGCCGCAGCCGCTGCGATCGCGAGTACGACGGCGCCCGCGATCCACAGCCGCATGCGCCGGCCGCGGGTCGCGCGCTCGCCATCCGTTGTCACGTCCACCACATCCCCCCAAACCCCCGTCGGTCTCCGGGAGCGTAGGAAAGTCCAGGTCAGCGGTCAATCGAGGGCTTGATGGCAACCGATTGCCGGGAATCTGCTCAGAGCGGACGAAAAGCCGTGCAGCAAGCGTTTTCCAAGCGCTTGTGACCGGTGAGAGCCCCTGCGTGATCGGCGGTCTCTTGCTACGCTCGTTTGATTGGTCGCCGTCGACGACGGCGGCCAGCAGTATTTTCCTGCCCATCCCACCGACACAAGGAGCAGCCCGTGACGCAGAAGATCGACGAGGACAGCGTTGTCTGGCTGACGCAGGACGGTTACGACCAGCTGAAGTCCGAGCTCGAGCACCTCAAGGGCCCTGCCCGTGCCGAGATCACGCAGCGGATCAGCGAGGCCAGGGACGAGGGCGATCTCAAGGAGAACGGCGGCTACCACGCCGCCAAGGACGAGCAGGGCAAGATCGAGGCGCGGATCCGGCAGTTGGAGGACATGCTCCGCCGGGCCCGGGTCGGCGAGACCCCGAAGGCCGGCGGCAAGATCGAGCCCGGCATGAAGGTGTCCATCAAGTTCGCCGGTGACGACGACGTCGAGACGTTCCTGCTCGGCTCCCGCGAGCTGCTCGCCCTGGACGCGTCGGTCGACATCGACGTCTACTCGCCGCAGTCTCCCCTGGGCGCCGCGATCCTCGGCAAGAAGAAGGGCGACAAGGCCAAGTACGAGGCCCCGAACGGCAAGGACGTGACCGTCGAGATCGTCGCCGCGGAACCCTTCACCGGCTGACCCACCAAGCTTCCGAAGCGCCCCGGTGGACAGCCACCGGGGCGCTTCGTCGCTTCAGTGCGCGGCGGGAGCGAAGAGCTCGAGCTGGATGTTGTCCTGGTCGCGGAACACCAGGACCGACGCGTACGGCTCGTCGGCGATCGGCGACTGGGTGAGCGGCTTGTCGGCGGTGCCGGCACGGATCACGCCGTGCGCCTCCAGATGGTCCTGCCACTGTTCGAGGTCGGCACGCGAGCCGACCGCGAAGCCGGCATGGTCGAGCCCGGTGACGGTCTCGTCGGACAAGGCACCGTCGTTGGTCTCGTGGCGGTGCAGCGCGATCATCAGCTGATGGTCCGCGTCGGCGAGGATCCGTCCGACACCGCCGGGATGCGGTACGTCGATCACCGGGTGGACCCCGAAGACCTCGCCGTACCACTGGACGCTCGACTCCAGGTCGGTCACGGTCAGGGCCAGATGGTGAAGCTTGAGCTGGGTGACTGCGGTCATGATTCCCCCTTGCTGTGCGTGGATCCCCTGCCCGCGTACTGGGCGAGGAACATCCGGGTCACGTCCTCGACGAGCCGGGTCCACCGGTCGCCGTCCGGGTCGTTGGAGATCTGCTGGCCGACCAGGCCGACGGTGATGGCGGTCCAGATGTCGAGGTGCCGTGGATCGCGCACGCCGTTGCGTGCGAGGAGCTCACGCGTCACCGCCAGGGCGCTGACCGCGAGCTCGTACGACTCGGGCGACGGCGTGAAGCCGGGCACCGAGTGCTGGAAGAGCAGCTGGTACCGCGGGACGTCGGACACGCAGAACGTGACGAACGCCCGGGCTTCGGTCAGCAGGTCCTCTTGTGGGTCGTCCGTCGCCGGCAGTGACGCCTTCAGCTCGACGAACGACTGTGCGGCCTGCGCGAACATCGCGTCCAGGATGGCGTTCTTGGATTCGAAGTACGCGTACAGGGTCGGCGTGGTGATGCCCGCCCGGCGAGCCAGCTCGCGTAAGGACAGGGCGGCCAACCCGTCCTCGCGCACCAACTCCCACGCGGCGGTGAGCACGTTCGCCCGCGCACTCTCCCGTCGCGCCTCACGCCAGTTGCCAGCCGGCTTCTTTAACACAGTTCGAATTATTTGCACGCCGTATAAGCCTTGTCAATGCCCAGTGGCACTCCGGTATTTGCGGACCGCGAGCGGCGCGAACACGACGATGATCGCCACGCACCAGATCAGCGACAGCCAGACCGGATGCTGGGCCGGGAAGCCGTCCGGGCTGGCGAACGGGGACGGGTTGCCGAACAGGTGCCTGCAGGCCGCGACGATCGACGAGATCGGGTTCCACTCGGCGACCGGTTGCAGCGCGCTCGGCAACTGCGGGGTCGGCACGAACGCGTTCGAGAGGAACGTCAGCGGGAACAACCAGATCAGTCCCGCCGACGAGGCCACCTCGGGTCCGCCCACGGACAATCCGATCAGCGCGCCGACCCACAGCATCGCGAACGCGAACAGCAGCAGGATCGCGAACGCCGCGAGCGCCTGGCCGAATCCGTTGTGCCAGCGCCAGCCGACGATGAAGCCGCAGAGCACCATGATCAGCATGACGAACGCGTTGAACACCAGGTCTCCGACCACCCGGCCGGCGATCACCCCGGACCTTGCCATCGGCAACGACCGGAACCGGTCGATGAGGCCCTTGGACATGTCGTCGGCCAGCCCCACGCTCGCCGACGCGACCGCGAACGCCATCGTCTGCGCGAAGATCCCGGACATCAGGAACTCCCGGTACGCGCGCGGCCCGGGGAAGCCCGGGATCGGGATCGCGTTCCCGAACACGTACGCGAACAGCAGCACGAACATGATCGGCTGGATGGTCGCGTAGATCAGCATGTCCGGCGTCCGCGGGATCCGTTTCAGGCTCCGCCACGCGAGCACCCCAGCGTCCGACAACGCCCGGCCGATCGGGTTCACCCGGGCCGGCAGCTCCGCACTCACAGCGACTCCTTCTGTTCGGCCTCGTGCCCGGTCAGGGTGAGGAAGACGTCGTCCAGCGTCGGGCGCCGCAGCCCGATGTCGGCGATCCGGATGTCCGCGGCGTCGAGCGTCCGGATCACGTCGACCAGCGCACTCGAGCCGCCGGGCGCCGGCACGGTGATCCGCCGGGTGTGCTCCTCGAGCGTCGTCGACTCCGGATCCGCGATCCTGAGCGCGCCGGTCAGCAGCTCCAGCGCCCGCACGGTGTCGCCCGGATCGTGGACGACGACCTCGATCCGCTCGCCGCCGACCTTCGCCTTGAGCTCGTCCGCCGTACCGCGAGCGATCACCGAGCCGTGATCGACGACCGCGATGCTGTCGGCCAGCTCGTCGGCCTCTTCCAGGTACTGCGTGGTGAGCAGGATCGTGACGCCCTCGCGGACCCGGTCGCGGATGATCTGCCACAGGTCGAGCCGCGAGCGCGGGTCGAGACCCGTGGTCGGCTCGTCGAGGAACAGCACCTTCGGGTGCGCGATCAGCGACCCGGCGAGGTCCAGCCTGCGCCGCATGCCACCGGAGTACGTCTTCAGGATCCGGTCCGCCGCCTCGGTCAGGTCGAACGTCGCGAGCAGTTCCTCCGCCCGCTGCTTGGCCTGCTGACTGCTCAGCCGGTACAGCCGGCCGAACATCCACAGGTTCTCCCGGCCGGTGAGCAGCTCGTCGACCGCGGCGTACTGCCCCGACAGCCCGACCAGCGACCGGACCGTGTCCGCCTCGGTGACCACGTCGTGGCCGAGCACGCGGGCGGTGCCGGCGTCCGGCTTCATCAGTGTGGTGAGCACCCGGACCGTGGTGGTCTTGCCCGCCCCGTTCGGCCCGAGGAGGCCGAGGACGGTCCCTTCCGGTACGTCGAGATCGATGCCGTCGAGCGCCTTGACGGTGGTTTTCCTGCCCTTGAACGTCTTCACGAGGCCGGTCGCCTCGATTGCAGCCATCCGCACTTCCCCCTTCTGGATGTGACGCAGGCCACCCATCCTGCCCGAGAACGCCGACAATTTCACCCGCAAATTATATTGAGTCCATTGGACTCAACTTTCTTGATAGTTGAGTCGACATGACTCAACTCGGGGTTTACGGTCGCGGAATGGGCATCCTCCGTCACCCCGATTTCCGCCGGCTGTGGGCCGCCGACCTGCTCAGTCAGCTCGGGTCCCGCCTGAGCATGGGCGCGATCCCGCTGCTCGCCGTACTCACCCTCAACGCGTCGACGCTCCAGGTGTCGCTGCTCCGGACCTGCGAGACCGCCGCCTGGCTCGTCCTCGGCCTGTTCGCAGGCGCCTGGGCCGACCGGATCCGCTGCCGCCCGGTCCTCGTGTACGCCGACCTGCTCCGGGCGCTCCTCTTCGCGTCGATCCCGATCGCCTGGTGGTTCGACGTACTCACCCTGACGCAGGTGTACGCCGTACTCGTGCCGGCCGGGATCCTCACGGTCCTGTTCGACGTCGCGCACACGTCGTACCTGCCGAGGGTCCTCGAGCGGGACCGTCTCCTGCCGGGCAACGCCAAACTGGCCGCGAACCAATCGATCGCCGCGGTCATCGGCGCCGGCGCGAGCGGACTGCTCGTCCAATGGCTCGGCGCGGCGCTGACGATCGGCCTGGACGCACTCAGCTTCCTGTGGTCAGCGCTCTGGCTCCGCTCGATCCGGACGCCCGAGGCTGAACCGGTGCGGCCCGAGCTGCCCAATCTGCGCCGCGAGATCGGCGAGGGCATGCGCTACGTCTTCCGGCATCCGGTGCTCCGGCCGCTCGCCCTCAACACGATGACGACCATGCTCTTCCAGGCCGCGGCCGGCGCGATCATGGTCGTCTACCTGGTGCGCGGCGTCCATCTGCAGCCGGCCACCATCGGCGTACTCGGCATGATCGGCCTCCTCGGCGCGATCGTCGCCTCCGCGGTCACCGAGAAGCTCAGCAGCCGGTACGGCGATGCGCGCACGCTGCTGCTCTCGTCGACGGGTATCGGCGTCGCGTTCACCGTGCAGGCGCTGACCGCACCGGGCTGGATGGTGAGCTGGTTCGTCGTCGGCACACTGCTGGCCGGCTTCTGCATCATCGTCAGCTACATCCTGCAGGTCAGCACCCAGCAACGCCTCTGCCCGCCGGAGCTGCAGGGCCGGATGAGCGCCACCATGAGCTTCGTCAGCTGGGGAGCCGCCCCGGTCGGCAGCCTGTTGGGCGGCGCGCTGGGTACGGCGTTCGGCCTGCACACCACCTTGTGGATAGCAGGCCTAGGCACCTTGGCCGGAAACGCCTTCCTCTACCTCTCCCCCATCCGCACGCTGCACACGATCCCCGCCGAGGAGGTTGCCCACTGACCTGGAGGGTTGCCCACCGAGCTAGAGGGTTGCCCACCGAGCTGGAGGCTTGCCCACCGAGCTGGAGGCTTGCCCACCGAGCTGGAGGGTTGCCCACTGCGATTTTCAGTGGGCAACCCTTCAGGTGCGCGGGCAAGCGGTCAGTCCGAGGTGATCTGGGCGGTGCCTACGAGGACCTCTACGTCGAGGGCGGCACGGCCGCGGCCGATTTCCACGTCCTTGGACTGGCCGGAGACGGCGCCGCTCCAGGTGACGCGGCCGAGCTGGGACTCGGTGTGGACATGGACGTCGGAGCCGCGGCGGAGCGAGACCTGCGCCGTACCGGACTCGACGCGGACGCGGGAGCGGCCCTTGGTGATCTGCGCGTCGAGGCTGGCCGAACCGGCCTGCACGAGTACGTCGATCGGCCCGTCGACGTCGGCGACCTTCGCCGTACCGGCGGTGACGCGGACCCGGGTCAGGCCGGGCAGCCGCTCGGCGTTCACGCTGCCGCCGGTGACCTCGACCTCGACCTGGAGGTTCGGGTTGACGCGGATCGACAGCTCCCTGGCGAGGCCGTTGACGTGAGCCTTCAGGTCGGTCGGGTTGCGCAGCATGCTGAACCCATCGATCGAGACGCCCATGTCGCCTTCACTGCTGATCGCGAGGGTGTCGCCGTCCCGCTTGATCACGTGCGGGCCGTCGACCGCGACACCGTTCACGGCAGGCTCACCGATCAGCCGGACCCGCCGCCCGATCGCGCGCACGGTCACCCGCTGCACCCCGGACGGGATCGGCACGTTGCTGTGCTCCTCCTCGACCGGCTCCGCAGCGTCGCCGACCACGTCATCGACCACGTCATCGACCACGTCATCGACCACACTGTCCCGCACCACCGACGGCTCGCCGGCAGCGCCGGCCACCGGCTCAGCAGTCGGCTCAGCGGTCGGCTCAGCGGTCGGCTCAGCGGTCGGCTCCCCGGTCGGCTCCCCGGTCGGCTCAGCAGTAGGTGAGTCGACGGCGTCCGCCCAGACGGTCGTGGACGGGACGTCGTCGCCGGACGGCCACGGCCAGGGCGGCTTGCCTTCGGACCCTGCGCCCGCGTCATCGGCAACCGGCTCCTGCGCGCCCGGCCCGTCAGTGGCCGTGTCAGCAGCAGTGCCGGCGGCGTCCGCGGCCGCGGTCGGCTTGAGGGCCGCGATCAGGGTGGTGGCTTCCTCGGTCGAGAGGTGCCCCTTGGCGACCCGGTCGAGGATGTCCTTGACCCGCCGGTCGTAGTCGCTCTGGTTGCTCATGCCCCCAGTCCAGCACCCCGATGGGCCGAAACCAATCGGGGAATCCCCCCAACCCCCGCCCCCGGCACCCTGACCCCGGCTGACACGAGCGCCGCGAGCGCCAGCAGCGCGGGTCCCGAGAGTAGTCCGGGACCCGCGCTGCGTTCTCATATCCGAACAGCTCCAGTGGAGCTGGTTGTTGTCAGGCGGCCGGCGTCATCTCCTCCGCCGCCAGCTCGTCCTGTACGGCGGCCAACTCGGCAGCCTCTGCTTCTTCGGCGGCCCGGCGGGCCCGCAGGCCGTAGAGACCGGTCAGTGCGATGACCAGGCCGAGAGCCGCGATCCCCGTCACGACGCCGAGGCCCGACTTGTACGCCGACAGCACGCCGCTGGATGCGGTGACGCCGACGGTCTGGCCGCTGATCACCGCGGTCACGATCGCGAGGACGACCGCGCCGCCCACCTGGTTGGAGGTGTTGAACAGCCCGGAGGCAAGCCCCTGCTCGTGGTCCGGGACCCCGGACACCGCCTGGATGTTCAGCGACGGGAACCCGATCGCGAACCCGAGACCGAGCAGCATGATGGTCGGGAACACGGTCGAGAAGTACGCCGACTCCGGGCCGATCCGCAGCGACAGCGCGTACCCGGCGACGAACAGCGCCATCGCGACGATGATCATCTTCTCGGTGCCCACCCGGTCGACGATCTTGCCGACGTTCGGGGACAGCGTGGCGACCAGCAGTCCGGCCGGGAGGAACCCGAGCGCGGTCTCGAACGACGACCAGCCCAGCAGGTTCTGCAGGTACATGGTGCCGATCAGCTGGAAGGCGACGTACGAACCGAAGACGGTCAGGATGGCCAGGTTCGCCCGCCGCAGCGACGCGTTGCGCAGGATGCCGAGCCGGACCAGCGGGTGCTTGGTGCGCAGCTCGATCGCGACGAAGCCGGCCAGCAGGACGGCGGCGAGCACGAACAGGCCGATGGTCTGCACCGAGGCCCAGCCGGCGTGCTCGGCGCCGACGACCGCGTAGACGAGAGACAGCATGCCGGCGGTGACGGTGATCGCCCCCGGCACGTCGTACCCGCCGGCGGCGTTGTCCCGCGGGCTGTTCGGGATCAGCTTGATCGCGAACAGCAACACGATCAGGGCGACCGGGCCGGGCATCAGGAAGGTCCAGCGCCAGCCGACCTCGGTCAGCGCGCCGCCGAGAATCAGGCCCATCGAGAAGCCGCTGGCGGCGCAGGTGGTGAAGATGCTGAGGGCGCGGTTGCGATCCGGGCCCTCGTGGAAGGTGGTGGTGATGATCGAGAGTGCGGCCGGGGCGGTGAACGCCGCGGCGACACCCTTCACGAACCGCGCGGCGATGAGCAGTTCGGGGTTGCTCGCCAGTGAGCTCAGCATCGAGACCACGGCGAAGACGGCGAGGGCGATCAGGAAGACCCGGCGCCGGCCGAGCAGGTCGGCGGTCCGTCCGCCGAGCAGCAGCAGACCGCCGTACCCGAGCACATAGCCGGTCACGACCCACTGGAGAGAGGCAAGGGAGACGCCCAGGTCGGCGCCGATGGACGGCAGGGACATGCCGACCATGGACACGTCCAGGCCGTCGAGGAAGATCACGCCGCAGACCACCAGGAGCGCTCCCCAGAGGCGCGCGTCCCAAGTCATGCGAGCTGGCGATGTGGTTTGCGTAGTCACGAGAAGAGACTATTGCATGCGTGTGCATCTAATGTCTAGGCATTAAATGCGCTTGCATTGAATGCGCATGCATGCTATGGTCGGTGACATGACCGTGACGAAGGTCAGCGCTGGACCTGGTGAGACCAGCGCCGATGTGCGCGAATGGCGCGAGCTATTGGCTCGCCACGCCGATCTGACCTGCGCCTTGGACCGGGCGCTGCAGGCCGGTCATGCACTCGGGATGAGTGAGTACGAGGTGCTCGAGCGGCTCGCGGAGCTGCCGGAGCACTCCGCGAAGGTGGCGACGATCGCCAAGTCCGTGCATCTGAGCCAGAGTGCGCTGTCCCGCGTGATCGGCCGTCTGGAGGTCGCCGGCCTGGTCGAGCGGCACATGTGCCCCGAGGACCGTCGCGCCGTGAACGTCCGGCTGACCGACGAAGGCCTGCGACGCCAGACCGAGGCGCAGCCGACCCAGCGCCAGGTCCTCGCGCAGCGACTCCACGCACCACTGGTGAAGTCCTGCGAACCTGCACCTTCTGTGGATAGCGGGCAGTTCCCGGTCAGTTAAAGCAGTTGCACGGTTACATACGCTTCAGCACGTGAAGGTTACGGCTGTCGTAGTGCGCCCGTCCGACCAAGCGGTCCTGATGCTGCCTTCGGGGCTCCCCCAGGTCGAGCAATCGGACGACGTCTGGTTCCCGGACGTCGAGCCGGTGCTGCGGGCGCTGCGGGACCAGCACGGCATCGAGGCCGTCGTACTCACGTGTGTGTCCGACGATCCGCGCACCTACCTGATGCTTCCGAGCGGTGAGCCGCCGGCCGATGCGCGCTGGGTCCACGACCGTCCCGTCAGCTCGTCCGATCTGCCCGATTGGACACGTCCGGAGTGGTACGGCGAGGCGCCGCAGTGGATCGCTCATCGTCTGAAGGCGACCGGCCCGTGGACGCAGGTGAAGTCGTGGGGGCTGTCGAACGTCCTGCGCATCCCGACCGCCGACGGTGACGTGTACTTCAAGGCGCTCCCACAGGCGTCGATCGAGCCGGCCGCGTTGCCGTTCCTGTTCGCCAACGAACCGCTGTTCCTGCAGCGCGCCTCCACCGACCGTCCCGGCGCGGTACCGGCGCCGTTGGCGATCGACGAGCAGCGGGCGTGGATGCTGCTGCCAGACCTCGGTACGCCGTTGGAGGGCGAGAGCGACGTCGCGGTGTGGATCGATGCCGTGCGCAACCATGCCCGGTTGCAGCGCAGCTATGTCACCGAACCCGAACTGCTGCTGGAGTACAGCTGCGCCGACCGGCGGCTCGCCGTCCTCGACGCGGAGCTGGATCGCCTGCTCGAACCGAACTCGTTGACGGCACGGCACGACCCGAACGAGCTGTCCCGGTTGCCGGAGCGCGCGAAGCAGTTGCGCGAGGCAATCGTCGAGCTGGCGGAGATCGGCGTACCGGAGACCTTGCTGCACGGTGATCTGCACCCGCGGAACCTGGCGGTACGCGACGGTCAGGTGCTCGCCTTCGATTGGACCGATGCGGCGCTCGCGCATCCTTTCCTGGACCTGGTGACGTTCGTGGAGAAGCAGTCGACGCTGTCGAGCGACCCACGCGTGCTGGACGCGTATCTGCACGAGTGGGAGGAATACGCCGACCCGTCCGACTTGCGCCGCGCGCTGACGCTCGCCGAAGAACTAGGCGCCCTCTACCAGACGATCACCTACCTGCACCTCGTCGACCACCTGACCGGCCCGAGCAAAGCGTCCATGCTCCGCGGCGGCACAAGCTGGCTGCAGAGGTTGCTCGAGCCCTAACGGTCGAACGGCCGCCAGAAGGCGGAGGAACTTGCCGGCCAACTGCCGCCGTGTCCGTCACAAACCCCAGTACTTCCTTCGCCACCCGAACTACCTCGTCCAGGTTGAACAGATCCTCCGCACCCGAAGCTCCCCCCTCGGTACACCCAGGTTCTCCTAGTGCAGCAGCACCCTTGGCCCGAGTTCGTTCAGCCGAGAGGTACGGGGGTCCGGCAGCCGTGCACCAGTGCGCGTCACCACGGTCCGCTCGGTGACATGGGCTGATGTGCGCAGTCACTCGCGCGCCAAGCGCCTAGAGTGCGGGCGGCAGCCCGCAACTCGCCGGCGGTAGCCGTGGGCGCGTGGGGCTTCCACAGTCCGTTTCACCACTCATGACTGATCAGCGGTGCAGGATTGCTAGTTGGTTGTGGAGGCCGCGGCGGACGGGTGGGTCGAGGTAGCGAACCCATTCCGGATGCCGCTCGCCGCGGAGTTTCGCGTAGTGCGCGAGTGCTTCGGCAAGTGCGGCCTCGCGGAGGTATCCGCGGGCCAGCGGCTGCTTGCCGCGGCCGCTCGGCCGGGGGCGGCGCTCGTACGCCGCGTTCGCGGTGAAGATCCCGAGTCCGTAGAAGACCGTGATGAGGTCGGTGAGCGGCTCGTGGTCGGGCCGGCGCGCGAGCGAGATCCGGCCGCTGCCGAGCAGCAACTCGTGGCCGGCCTCATGGGCGTAGATCGCGATCAGCGCGACCGGGTCGGTCGTCAGCGCCGGCGCGAGCTGGATCTGGTTGCCACCGTTCCCGCGGATCCACCGCCCGGACTGTTCCTTCACCATCATGCTGTTCACCGAACGCCGTACGCCGTTCAGCTCGAAGCTCAGCCCGCACTGACCGGGGCGGAGATCCATCCGCTCGGCGACCCGGTCGCACAGCTCGGTCGCGGCGGCGATGCTGCCGTCGTACCCGTCCGGGATCAGGTCGGCCGGCAGCGCGATCGGGCGCAGTAGGACATCCCGGCCGAACTCGGCCACCAGCCAGTCCATCGATGTACGGATCCAGCGCCGGCTGCCGCCTGGCAACCGTTCGCGGGGCGCCTTCAGCTGGGAGCGCAGCTGCTGACTTCGGCGGATCATTCCGATCGGATTCCTCACCCGCCGGATCATGCCTGTCGGACGCCGCCGCAAACCTCTCGGTTCCACTGCGTCACCGCAGGTTGACATCAGGTCAGCGGTGCACCCTCTTGGATCGACGCGATCTCGGCGTCCTTCACCAGCGACGCAAGCCGGGCGAAGGTCCGGATCCGGACCGCGGGGTCGATCTCGGTCGGCATCACCGGGAGGATCGATTCCGGAAACAGCAGATGCCGCCGGAAGCAGTACGCCGCCAGCGCGTCGGAGGCACCGCGCTCGCCCAGGTACCCGAGCGTCTGCAACGCCGAACGCCGTCCGGGGACCCGCTCGACCGCCTGATTGGCGAGAAAGATCCCGAACCCGTGGAACACCGCGAACAGGTCGGTCAGCGCCTCGGCGTCCGGGCGGGTCCGGTCGATCAGGTGATACCCCCAGAGCACCTCGTGACCGAGTTCATGGGCGGTGGCGGCGACCACAGCGGCCGGGTCGGCCAAAGTGCTTGCCGACAGCATCACCGCGCTGCCCTCGAGGCCGCCGGACCGCAGATCCAGCCAGGCCGCCCGCGACCCGCTGCCGGCCGGCGAGGACCAGATTGCCTCGGCGCGGCCGCAGAGCTCGGCCCGGCGGTCCGGATCAGTCTCCTGGAGGATCGCCGTACTGCGTTTCACCTCGGCCCGCAGCTCGCGCTCGGCGAGCACGTTGATCTCCGGCGCGAACCCGGTCGCGGCCAGCGCGTCCACCTCGGCCGCCGTCATCGTTGCCCGCAGCCCCGAGATCGCGATCAGGTCCCTGCCCTGCTCGGCGTTCAGCCGGTGCACGGCCGCGCTGCGGGCAGCAGCTCGGACGTCTTCCATCCGGAAGCTGAACCGGATCCGGTCGTCGGGGACCTCCATCCACGCACACACCTGCAGACAGAGTTCGCGTGCTGCACGCTCGGAACCGTCGTACCCGGCAGGCACGAACTCGCTGGGCAGCACCGGCCGCCGGCGCAGCGGCTCGACACCGAACCGGCCGATGAGCCAGTCCAGCGAGTCCTCGATCCACTGCTCCGGTCCACCGGGCAGCAGGACCTTCGGTCCGTACAGCAGCTCTCGATGTCGTTGCCGGCGGCGCCAAGCACCGATCAGATTCATACCGAAACTGACGCCATCGACGGCCGGACCGTTCCACCATGAACGTTGCAGTTGGCCCGCAACCATTTCGGTCGGATCACCACCCGAGCACGGTTGGCGGCCCACCGACCAACTCGTCCAACCGGGCCAGGAACCTGGCACGTGGTTCGGGGTCGAGAGCCTGATGCCACTCGGGGAGGAGCGGCCCATCCCGGATGAGCCGGTGCTGCCGGACGCGGTACACAGCAAGGGCTTCGGCGACGGCACGTTCGCCGAGGTAGCCGAAGGTTTCCACGGTCGGTGTGCCGAGCGTGGTCTCGTCCAGAGCAGCGTTGGCGTGGGCGATCCCGAATCCGTGCAGTACGGCGTACAGGTCGGTCAACGGCTCGCGGAGCGGACCGGTGCCGCCGGGCATGTCGGAGGACATGAGGACCTGGTGGCCGAGTTCGTGCGACGCCGCCGCGATCAGCACAGTCGGGTCGGTGAGGATGTCGGAGCCGAGCATCACCGCGGTGTACCCGGGGAGCAGCTCGACACCCGGCAGGCAGTAAGTGAGGTCCGTCCAGCGACCGGCCGAGGACGCCTCGCTTCCGGCAGTCCGAGGTTCCGGACGATCCGGCTGCTGTTCGAGCTCGGCCTGCCGCGCCGGGTCCGGCTCGGCCGCGATCTCCCGGCAGCGAACCAGCTCGGTGAGGAAGTCGAGGAAGGCGAACCGCTGGATCTCGGGCAGCAGCCCGTCGTCCTCCAGCAGCTCTTCGAGCCGGTCGTCGGACGTGGCGCCGAGCAACCTCGAGTGCTTCCGTACGGCGGCGATATCCTCCGGTGCCGCGCCGCGGAGCGCGGGATGGGTCTGCGCGACGTACGCGTCGACGATCGTGGCGCCGAGCAACTGACCGGCCTCGACGACCTTCTCCAGCTGAAAGCTGAACCGGATCCGCTCGGACGGGATGCCCATCCGCTCACTCACCTTCAGGCACACGTCGCGAGCAGCCGCCTCCGACCCGTCGTACCCGGCCGGCACGAACTCCCCTGGTACGACGGCCGGCCGCCGCAGCGGGTCGGTTCCGAAATGACCGATGAGCAGCCGCAACGACTCGTCGACCCACCGCACCGACCCACCGGGCAACTCAACCCTCGGCGCACGTACCAGATCACGGAAGGACAAGCCGGTCATGGGGCCTCCCGTCCTGGACTGAGGAGCGGAGGGAGCGAAGCGACCGGAGCGACGAGGGAAGGACGGGAGTTACAGCCCCATGACCCGCCGCGCCGGAGGCGTGGCATCAATACCGTCATGCCAGGTCCGACGAGTCCGCGGTCCTCTGCGGTTCCGCCTACTTGAGGAGGAGTTTGCCGAGGCGGCGGGAGGCGATGTACATGCCGAGGGTCCCCATGGCGGCCAGGTAGAGGGCGTGGACGATGAGGAGCCAGCTGACGTTGCCGGTGCTGAAGGCACGTTCGAGTACGACGCCCTGGTAGAGCGGGGTGATCTCGACCAGCCACCGGATCGCGCCGGGATACGTCTCGACCGGGTAGAACGTGGCCGAGAACAGGAACATCGGCATGATCGCCAGCTGCACGAACTCGAAGTCCTGCCAGCTGCGCATGAACGTGGTCAGCGCCATCCCCGCGCCCGCGAACGCGAACCCGATCAGCACCGCGGCGGGCAGCGCGAGCAGCGCCCACCACGACGAGATCAGCCCCAGGATCAGCATCACCACGATGAACATCGCCGAGTAGATGCCCCCGCGCAGCAGCGCCCAGGTGATCTCGCCGGTCGCGACGTCCCACGGCCGCAGCGGTGTCGCGAGCATCGAGTCGTAGAGCTTGGCGTACTTCATCCGGAAGAAGATGTTGTACGTCGAGTCGAAGATCGCACCGTTCATCGCGGAACTGGCGAGCATCGCCGGCGCGACGAACGCGGCGTACGCGATCTTCGTGCCGTCGGACAGGGTGAAGTCGCCGACCAGGTGGGCGACGCCGATGCCGATCGAGAGCAGGTAGAACACCGGCTCGAAGAAGCCGGACAGGAACACCACCCACGACCGCCGGTAGAGCAGGAAGTTCCGCTCGACGATGTGCCGCCCACCACGGAGCCGCACCGGGACGGGGACAACCCGCGCTGCGATCGTGGTCATGGGGCCTCCCGGCCTGGACTGAGGAGCGGAGGGAGCGAAGCGACCGGAGCGACGAGGGAAGGACGGGAGTCACAGCCCCATGACCCGCCGCGCCGGAGGCGTGGCATTAGTAGAGCCATCAGCCGATCAGCCTCTTCGTGAAGCCGCGGACGGCGAGGTGGGTGCCGACGAGGAACCAGGCCAGCAGGTAGGCGAGGTTGCCGAGGGCCAGCAACGGGTCGACCGTGCCGAGACTGAGGTTGCGGGACAGGTCGACCGCGTGCCACAGCGGACTCACGTACGCCAGCCACTCGATCCAGTCCGGCAGTTGCGAGACCGGGAAGAACGCCCCGGAGAACAAGAACGCCGGCACGACGCCGAACCGGAACACCATCGCGAAACCGGAGTCGTTGTCCAGGATCGTCGCGTACGCCGCGATCGGGCCGGCGACCGCCATCCCGACGAGCAGCGCGACCGGCAACCCGAGCACGCCGAGCGGAGACTTCAGCCCGCCGAACAGCGTGATGATCACCAGGAACACCGCGCACGAGGTGAACACCCGGAACGCGATGAAACCGAGCTGCCCGTAGACCACGTCCGCCGGCCGCAGCGGCGTCGCGATCATCGAGTGGTAGAACTTCTGCCACTTCAGCCCACTCATCACCGGGTACGTCGCCTCGCCGACCGCGATCTGCATCGCGGTGGACGCCAGCAGCCCCGGCGCGATGAACTGCAGGTAGCTGACCCCGCCGAGCGCACCGGTCCCGTTGCTGTCCACGAACGACCCGAGCCCGATCCCCATCGCGGCCAGGTAGAGCATCGGCAGCAGGAAGCTGCTGATCATCGTGCCCTTCCAGGTCCGCTTGTAGACGGTCAACCAGTAGTCGAACATCCGCCGACCGTTCTCCACCGCGATGGTCATCGGGCCTCCCGTCCTGGACTGAGGAGCGGAGGGAGCGAAGCGACCGGAACGACGAGGGAAGGACGGGAGTTACAGCCCGATGACCCGCCGCGACGGAGTCGCGGCATCAGTACTGCCATGTCAGTCCACCAGCGTTCGGCCGGTCAATCTCAAGAAGACATCTTCGAGAGTGGAGCGGCGTACGAGGACGGCGGCCGGTTCCAGGCCGCGCTCGTGGACGGCGGCGACTGCGCGCTCGCCGTCGTCGGTGTAGAGCAGCAGCCGGTCCGGCAGTACTTCGATGCGCTGGGCGAGGTCCTCGACCTTGCCGGCCAGGGCGTCGTGGTCCGCGAGCATCACGTCCGGCCCGAACCGCAGCTCGGTCACCTCACGCGTCGAGTAGTCGCGGATCAGGTCGGCCGGGGATCCCTCGGCCGCGATCAGGCCGCCGTCCATCACCACGAGCCGGTCGCACAACTGCTCGGCCTCGTCCATGTAGTGCGTGGTGATGATCAGCGTGACGCCGGCCTGTTTGAGCCGGAACAGCTTGTCCCACAGCAGGTGCCGGGCCTGCGGGTCGAGTCCGGTGGTCGGCTCGTCCAGCAGCAACAGGTCGGGTTTGCTGACCAGGGAGCGCGCGATGGTCAGCCGGCGCTTCATCCCGCCGGACAGCTCGTCGACCTTGACCTTCGCCTTCTCGGTCAGCGCGACGAACTCGAGCAGCTCGTCCGCGCGCTCGCGGCACTCGGCCCGGCTGAGACCGAAGTACCGCCCGTAGATCGTCAGGTTCTCCCGGACGCTGAGCTCGGTGTCGAGGGTGTCGTCCTGCGGGCAGACGCCGAGCCGCGCGCGGATCGACGGCCCGTCGGTGGCAGGGTCTAGACCGAGGATCTTCAGGGTGCCGCCGCTGACCGGTGAGACCGCGCCGATCATCCGCATCGTCGACGACTTGCCCGCACCGTTCGGCCCGAGGAACCCGAAGGCCTCACCCCGCCATACGTCCAGGTCGATGCCACGAACCGCCTCGAAGTCGCCGTACGACTTGCGCAGCCCGCGGACGTGAACCAAAGACTCCCGCTGCTCACTCACCTGACAGACACTAGACGGACCGTCAGACAGTTTCCTCTGTGTTTGGGCAGAAACCGAGCCGCTGGACCGCGTACGCCCGGACTCCGGCTGCCAGCCACTCGGGCAGGTCCCGGTCCACCATTTCGATGATCGCCCGCTGGTCCGCGTTCTCCACCAGGAGATCCCCGAGCGCGTAGTAGGACGAAGGTGTGGCCGGCCACAGTTCCAGCACGCCCTGGTGGTGTTGTTCGATCAGCTCGAACCCCTCCGGAGAGTCCGGCCGTACGCCGCGATCCCGCGAGGCCGCCATCCGCAGCAGCAGCCGACGGCCCTCGTCGCCCAGCCGCTCGTAGTCCTCGCGGGTCCAGCCGTCGGTCTCCCGGACGGCCTTCTCGAACCCTTCCGCGGTGGCCTCGCCGAACCGCTCGGCCAGGTCCTCCCGCAGCCGTGCCCGCGCCTCCGACAGTCCGCTGAAGAACTCGTCGTCGGTCACCGTGTCGTCGCCGGACAGCCCTGCGATGGTCCGCTCGATCGCGCCGAGCATCACGTCGAGCCGCTTCCGCTCCTGCAGCAGTTGCTCGCGGTGTCCCTGCAGCGCGGTCACCTCGTCGTCCTGCTCGTCCAGGATCCGCGCGATCGACGGCAGCGGTACGCCGAGCTCACGGAGCAGCAGGATCCGTTGCAGGCGGAGCAGTTCGGGCCGGCCGTAGTACCGGTAGCCGTTCGTGGCGACGCGGCCGGGCGGAAGCAGACCGATGGCGTCGTAGTGCCGCAGCGTCCGCACCGAGACACCGGCGAGCCGGGACACCTCGCTGACCGTGCGCTCCACGATACCTCCGGAAAAGGGATTGGAGTATGACGTTACGTCAGCCTTTAGCGTCCACGACATGGCATTTACGATCCTGCACACCCGTCTGGCCGACCGAGGCGCGGCGCTGCCCGCGGACTGCCTACGGGTCGCGAACGGTCGCATCACGGCGATCGGCGGCCCGGAGATCGCGCAGCCGGGAGACACCCTCGTCGACGGATCCGGTACGACGCTGCTTCCCGGCCTGATCGACTCGCATGTCCACCTGGCGCCGGGGTGCACCCAGCTCGCGGCGACGTACGGCGTGACCACGCAACTCGACCAGTTCAGCATGCCCGAGGTGATCGATCAGGAGACACCGCGGTCTTCGTTCTTCACGTCAGGTATCGGAGCCACTGCGCCGGGCGGTCACCCGACGATCGCATTCCCGCCGATCCCTTACGTCACAGGGCCGGAGGACGCGAAGCAGTTCGTCGCGGACCGGCTCGCCGAGGGCACCGATCACCTGAAGTTGATCTACGACGACGGCTCCGGCGCGCGGCTGAACCTCCCGACGCTAGAGCCGCGCACCGTGCAGGCCTTGACCGACGAGGCACACGCTCACGGGCTCACGGTGGTAGCGCACGTGTCGACGGCAGCTGGTGCGGTGACGGTCGTCGAGTGCGGCGTCGACGTACTCGCGCACGTACCGGCTGACCTCATGTCCCCGGAGGACATCGCAGCCCTGGCGGACGTCGCTGTCATCGCGACGCTTGGCGTTGTCGTAGACGGGTTCAACGGTCCGTCTGGTCGTTTGCCGTTGCTGGACGAGCCAGAGCTGATGGCACGCATGCCCGCGCGCTGGCGGCGGCTGCTGGACCAGCAGTCCCGTCGTTGGATGCCCCCGGTGCCGCCAGACGGTACGACGGCTCGCGCCAACACGCTGGCGTTGCACCGGGCCGGCGTACGCGTGCTGGCCGGGACAGACGCACCGAACCCGGGTCTGGTGTTCGGAGCTTCGCTACACCGGGAGCTGGTTCACCTGGTGCGTGCTGGGCTCACGCCGGCCGAGGCGGTTGTGGCTGCAACCAGTGCGCCCGCTGAGGTGTTCGGACTGGCGGACCGGGGCCGGCTGACGGTCGGTGCGCGTGCTGACCTGTTGCTGGTCGAAGGGGATCCGCTGGTCGATATCACTGCCACACAGCGGATTCGTCACACCTGGGTCGGCGGCGAGCAGGTCAGGCCGGACGAGTACGCAGGTAGCGAGCGGGAGCTGGCCAGCATTCGCTTCCTGGGTGAAACGACAGGCCGGATCGTCGCTGCGTTGAAGGAGATGTTCCCAGGGTTCCCGTCGCCGGAGGACGTGGTGCGGGAGGACGGGGAGGTCCTGGGTCGCGTGGTGCCGGTCACCGGCGGATGGTTGCCGACCACCGTTTTCGGAGCACCACTCGGCCCAGTGAGTGACCGCGACGAGGCGGTCGAGACGGTTGAGCAGGAAGGGCTGGCAAGCCTGGCCGAGACCTGGTGGGCGCGGACGGACGGTCCGGACTGGCAAGAGGTCGTGCTGATGGAGGCGCAGCCGGAACGCGTCCGACTGCGCTGGAACGACCCGCTGCGGGACCAGCCGCCGTCAGGTCGCTGGTACGACCTCACGGACATCGACCTGTCTCGTCAGCCTCTTCCTACATAAGGCATCCCGGCGGCCATGACCGTCAGGGTCGGGACTGCGACGGACGTCGGCAGTTCCGCGATCCGCACCACGAAGTCGGCCACGATCTTCGGATCGAACGTCGGCTCGACCGCGATCGAACCGTCCGGCTGCAGCACGCCCTGCTCCATCCGGGCGGTCATCGCGGTCGATGCGTTCCCGATGTCTATCTGGCAGGCGGTGATGCCGTGCGCGCGCCCCTCCAGCTCGAGGCCCTTCGTCAGACCAGTGATGGCGTGCTTGCTCGCGGTGTAGGCGATCCCCTGCGGCCGCGGTACGTGCGCCGAGATCGACCCGTTGTTGATGATCCGCCCACCCTTCGGGTCCTGCCGCAGCATCACGTCGTACGCCGCCTGCGCGCAGAGGAACGACCCGGTCAGGTTGGTGTCGACCACCTGCCGCCAGTCCTCCTCCCGCACGTCCTGTACCGCCACGGCCGGGGACCCGGTGCCCGCGTTGTTCACGAGGACGTCGACCCGCTCGAGCCCTCCGAAGAACCGCCGTACCGCTTTCCCGTCGGCAACATCCAGTACGGCGAGATCGACGCGGCCCTCGCCGAGCGCGACCGTCTCGCGCAGCTTGTCCTCCGTCCGCCCGGTCACCCACACCTGGAACCCGGCCTCCGCCAACGCCAGCGCCATCTCCCGCCCCAGCCCTGACCCACCACCGGTAACCACCGCAACCCGCGTCACAAATCGCACCCTTCCGCCGTCGAAGACATGAGGCAGATTCTCCTCCACTGCGGACAGTGACCATCCGGCGACTGAGAGCAAATGAGTGGCGGCGCACTTGAAGATCTTGGAAACTCATTTGCGTGTATCACGCAAGCATGTATATGCTTGCAGCATGCAAGTAAACGACGCGTACACCCCACAGACCCCCATCGAGGGCGTCATGCACGCGTTCACCCGGATCGGGCGCCGCCTGAAGGCCAAGCAGCCCGGCGACCAACTCGACCACAGCGCGCACGTCGTGCTGTTCGCGCTGCGGTGCAACGGCGCCCTGCGGCTGTCCGACCTGGCCGGCAAGCTGGAGCTCGACGCCTCCACCGCGAGCCGCCATGTGCGCTCCCTGGAGCAGCTCGGACTGATCCGCCGCTCCCCCGACCCGGATGACGGACGCGCGTTCCGCGTCGAGCTCACCGAGCAGGGCATCGAGCAGTGGGAGGCCAGTGCCCGGCACCGGATGGAGCTGCTCAGCGCGGCCATGGAGGGCTGGTCCGAGGAGGACGTGCAGACCTTCGAGCGGCTGATGACCCGCTTCGCGGACGGCGTCGCCGCCCGCACCGAGGCCCCCAGCAGCTCTGCCTGGGCCGACAAGGGCTGGGCCGCGGTCGCCCCGCGACTGCAGTCCGCCGCGGCACAGCGCCGTACCGAACCAGACTCCGCGACCGGCAGCGACCCTGCCGCCCGCGAGAACAACGACGACAACCTGGAGAGCACCAGATGAGCACCACAGAACCCGCCACCGCCGGCGGGGCTGCACCGACCGACGGTGGTCCCAACTACCTGTCCCACAAGCAGATCCTGGTCGTCCTCGGTGGACTGATGGCCGGGATGTTCCTCGCCGCCCTGGACCAGAGCATCGTGGGTACGGCGCTGCCGCGGATCGTCAGTGAGTTCAACAGCCTGGACAAGCTGTCCTGGGTGGTCACGGCGTACCTGCTGACGTCGACCGCCTCCACGCCGCTGTGGGGCAAGGTCTCCGACCTCTACGGCCGGCGGCCGCTGTTCATCGCGGCGATCGTCACCTTCCTGGCCGGTTCGGTGCTGGCCGCGCTGTCGCAGAACATCGAGATGCTGATCGGCTTCCGGGCCGTCCAGGGCCTGGGTGCCGGCGGTCTGATGTCGCTCGCGTTCGCCACCATCGGCGACGTGATCCCGCCGCGCGAGCGCGGTAAGTACATGGGGTACTTCGGTGCCGTCTTCGGCCTGTCCTCGGTGGCCGGCCCGCTGCTCGGCGGTCTGCTCACCGACGGTCCCGGCTGGCGCTGGATCTTCTGGATCAACCTGCCGATCGGTCTGGTTGCCCTGGGCATCGTCGGCGCGGTCCTGAAGCTGCCGCACGTGAAGCGCTCGCACAAGATCGACTACCTCGGCGCTTCCACGGTCGCCGCCGCCGTCACCTCGCTGCTGCTGGCCGTCTCCTGGAGCGGCCCGACCAACGGCTGGGGCACCGCCACCACGATCGGTCTGCTGGTCGCGGCCGTCGTACTGGCCGTCGCGTTCGTGCTGATCGAGCTGCGGGTGGCCGAGCCGATCATCCCGATGGACCTGTTCAAGGGCCGGATCTTCTCCGGGTACGCCGGGTTCGCGTTCCTGCTCGGCTTCGCGATGTTCGGTGCGCTGATCTTCCTGCCGCTGTACCTGCAGGCGGTCAAGGACATGTCCCCGACCCGCTCCGGCCTGGCACTGCTGCCGATGATCGTCGGTATCTTCTCCGCGTCCATCCCGAGCGGTCAGCTGATGAGCAAGACCGGCCGGTACAAGATCTACCCGATCATCTCCGCGGTCATGGTCGGCGCCGCGATGGTGCTGCTGTCCACGCTGAGCCTGAACACGCCGTACTGGCAGCTGGCGATCTACATGTTCGTGATGGGCGCCGGCCTGGGCCTGTCGATGCAGATCACCGTCACCGCGGCGCAGAACAGCGTGCCCCGGCAGCACATGGGCACCGCGACCTCGTCGATGACCTTCTTCCGCTCCATGGGCGGCGCGATCGGTACGGCGGTCTACGGCGCCGTACTGACCACCCGGCTGAAGGACCACCTGACCGACATCGTCCCGAACGCCACGCAGGGCATGGTCGACGGACTGGCGAAGGCAGCCAACTCCGTCCAGGCCCTGCACGGGCTGAAGGAGCCGATGAAGGGCTGGGCGCTGCACGGTCTGGTCGACGCGATGGGCGACGTGTTCCTGGTCTCGCTGCCGTTCCTGGCGATCGCGCTGATCCTCGCGATCATCACGCCGGAGCAGCGGCTGGCCGGCCGCAACGACGGCCCGAAGGCCGAGGGCGAGGCCTCGGTGGAGTCCTCCGCCGCAGCAGCGATGCACTGAGTCGCGTCACCGAACTGAGACCGAACGACGGTTGACCTACCCGACAGCCGCCCTGGGAAGCTTCCCAGGGCGGCTGTTCTTTTGTGCCGTCCACGAGCAGGACGTCCGCCTGACCCCACCGGGGACTTAGTTTCGACACGTACCGCAACGACAGGGACTGCCGCACGGATGAAGACACTTGACCGGCCGCTGGACGACGACGACCGCGCGATGGCCGACATCGCCGAGGTCCGCGACTGGCGGCGCCTTGCCGGCCCGCAGGCGGGCGAGACCGGGCCGCTCCCGGTCCGCCGCCTGATCCGTCGCGTGAAGTCGGGGACGAGCTGGAAGCCGTGGCCGATCAACCGCCGTACGGTGATCGACGACCAGCTCGACGGCTGGGGCTTCCTGACCCGCCGCAACACCGAGCTCGCGGTGTACGACGACCAGGTGCTGCCGCACAGCCCGTTCAGCGGCTGGGTCGCGTTCGCGATCGAGCCGGACGACGTGGACGCCGCGGCCGCCGGCCTCGACGAGCACTGGCCCGCGAAATTCGACCTCGCCTGCCGGCACTGGGGACAGCCGTCGTACGTCGGAATCGAGACCAAGACCGGTTTCGAGGACGACTGGGCCCCCGGCGCCGGCACCGACCGCCGCCACCTGGCGGTCTGGACGCCTCCGGGCGCCGAGATCCACCTGTACAGCAACAAACCAACAGCGAAACCACTGTCGGTATCGGTCGGAATCAACTACGTGGTGTACCTCAACGAGGAGGGCTCATGACAGCACTCGACGGGCGCCGGGCCGCCCGGCTCACGCTCCGCGACCAGATGGTGAACGGCGACACACCGCCGCCCGCCGGAGCGCAGAGCAGCGTGTCGCAGGAGGCGCTGACGCAGACCTCCCGTCAAGTCACGGCGATGGTCGGGAACGGGCCGGCCGGCCTGTCTTCCGACCTGACGAAGAGCGTCCAGGCCGCGACGCTCCCTCCGGTCGCCCCGGGGCAGGCGCGCGCCGCGGACACCTCCGGCGTACGGAACGAGTCCAGCCGGTTCGAGCGCGGCACCGGCACCGGCAAGAACACGCCGGAACGCTAGACCAGAACACCCGAATCAGCAGGTCGGCAGACTGACCTCGTCGCGCCCTACGGTGGCCGACGACGGCTTGAGCACTGACGGAAGGAACAAGCCCGGAATGAAAACCATGGACAGGCCACTCGACGAGGACGAGGCGGCATTCGCCGACTTCGCCGAGATCAGCGACTGGCGTGCCATCGCGGGCCCCAACAACGACGCCAGCGGGCCGGACGTCGTCCGGGCGATCGTGCAGCGCGTCACCGCCGCGACCGACTGGAAGCCGTGGCCGCTCGCGCCGGGCGAGCAGATCGACCGGGCGGTCGCATCGTGGGGCTTCACGACCAAGCGCAACAGCACGATCATCGTGTTCCCGGGCTTGGCGTTCGCCGATGCCCCGAACAGCGGATGGTGCGCGTACGACCTGGGGCCGAACGACGTGGCGGAGGCCGCGGCCGGGCTCGACGCCCACTGGCCGGGCCATGTGGCACTGGCCCGCAAGTACTTCGGTGAGCCGGTCTACGTCAGTGACGACAGCAACCCGAACTTCCTCGACGAATGGGGGCCGGGAGCGGGCGCGGACAAGCGTCACCTGGCCACCTGGATGCTCAACGGCGCACATCTCCGGCTGTTCAGTACCAAGCCGAGCCGGGACCCACTGACCGCAGCGGTCGGTGTCAACTACGCGGTCTACATCGACTAGGAGACACGATGACGACACCATCAGAAGGCCGCCCCGGTTGGGAGCAGGGCAGCTGGGGCCAGTCCATGGACTGGCTGAGCAACCTGTCGCCGGAACAGCAGCAGAACCTCCAGGCATTCGTCGGGATGACGCCGCAGCAGCGCGAGACCGCAATGGCCTTCGTGAACCTCGACGACCGCCAGCAGACGAACCTGATGCGGGCGGCGAACACCGACCCGTTGCGGGACCGTGTGAACAACGCGATCCGAGGCGCGGTCGCACGAGTGCACCTGGCGTACGACAACACGCGCGGCCGGATCAGCGAGATGGCCACCTCGCTGGCCTCACAGGCGCGGGACTATCGCGACGTCGCAGTTCAGGGTGCGCGCGACGCCCGGGACACGGTGGTGCAGGGTGCGCGGGATGCGCGTGACACGGTGGTGCAGGGTGCGCGCGACGCACGGGACACCGTCGTACAGGGCGCCCGGGACACCCGCGACGCGGTGGTGCAGGGCGCACGCAACGTCGGCGACCGGGCGACCGAGCTCGGCCAGCAGGCCGTCGGTGCATACGAGACCGGCCGGGACCGGGTTGTGGACGCGGCCCAGCGCGGGCAGGTCCGGCTCGACCAGGCCTGGCAGAGCGGCGCCGACCGCGTCGGCGAGATGCGCGACTCGGTTGTCCAGGGTGCCCGGGGCGCGCGGGACACCGTGGTGCAGGGCGGGCGTGACGCGCGTGACGCGGTCGTCGGCGGTGTCAGGAACGCCGCCGCTGCCGGACGGGACGCGATGAACCGAGCCGGCCGATGGTTCGAGGGCAAGTTCAACGGGACGATGCTCAAGGCCGAGAGCGCGCTCGCCAACTACAACGCCGGGCGAAACAACCCGTCCTTGCAGGCGGACATGAAGCAGATCATGCCCGACAAGAGCCGGCTGGAGATGATCCAGCAGGTGAGCGAGAACCTGACCAGTGGCAACGGCCCGGTCACAGCAGCGGAGAACGAGGCCATCCAGAACCTCGCCAAGGCGTCCCAGACCAGGCTGGAAACTCAGACCGCGATGCGGGCCGGCCTGACCGGCGTCGCGCCGTTGGGCCAGCCCGTCCAGTCTCAGGGTGCGACCGGCCAGCAGGCCGGTGAGCAGGGTGCCCAGGAGAAGCCGGCACTCAACGTCACCAAGAACAACGACAAGGGCGGCCTCAAGCGCTGACCCCGATCACCTGAGGACGCCGCCGAGCCTGGCTCGGCGGCGTCTTGTGTTCGCAACCCGGCAGACTGACCCCATGAACCCGCTGCAGACCAGAATGGCCACCCTCGGTCTACAGGCCCTTGCCCCGCGGGGCTTCGTGCTGGCCGGTGGCTACGCACTGCAGGCACACGGCTTCGGGAACCGCGAGTCCGACGACATCGACCTGTTCACCAACGACCTCGACACCACCAACTTCACTGAGTCCGTCGACCAGTTGCTCACCGCCTACCGATCCGCCGGCCTCCGCACCGACGTGACCAGGCAGGTCGCCAGCTTCGCCCGGATCGTGGTGAGCGACGTCGACGGAGTTTCCGCGAAGGCAGACCTGGGGACGGACCATCGGCAGTTGCCCCCGGCTACGACCGAGGTCGGGCCGGTGCTCTCCGAGGAGGATGCGATCGGGAGCAAGGTCGGCGCCCTCTACTCACGGCTCGAGCCGCGCGACCTCATCGACGTACAGGCGGTACTGGACAGCGGCCGGTACGACGCCGACGCGTTGCTCGCGCTGGCGGACCAGCGTGAGGTCACCCCGCTGGACCGGGAGATGTTCGCCGGCCAACTGCGCGCCGGCGCCCGGCTGCCGGATTCGGGCTTTCTGCAGTACGGCGCGACGCCCGAACAGACCGCCCACATCCGGGACACGGCACACCACTGGGCCGACCGGCTGGACCGGTCGTCAGGGAATATGGACGAATGAACGAGCCGCGCTACACCCAGCCCGGGGACTCCTATGCCTCCCGGATCCCCTACGTCGTCCCGGTGTCGCTGGACCAGCTGACCGGGCCGCGCAGCGGGATGGTGGAACTGCCCGTCTCGATCGTCTGGGGCGCGCAGCGGGTCTTCGATCTCGGCAACGCCGACGACCGGCTGTCCCTGTACAAAACCGTGCTCAGCGAGGCCTCGACGATCGACCAGCTCACCAGCCTGGTGAACAAGGACCTGCTGATCGAGCTCTGGCCCCAACTGCACCTGCCGCGGTACTGCGTCCGCCGCTGGCACACGGCGTTTCCGCAGTTGGCCGAGATCGGCGCCGGCGGAATCTGGCAGTGATGGACGCCGAACACGCTCAGGTAGCCCGGATCGGGCTCGCCGCGACCCGCGAAGACGGGTTCGCACTGGCCGGCGGTCAGGCTCAGCAGCTCCGGACCCGCGCGGCGAACCCGGACATGGACCAGGCGATGCGGCTCACCGAAGCCGGGCAGTCTCGGGCCGGCTCCGGGCCTGCCGGTCTGACGCAAGGCGCGGCCGGCCGGACGGGAAAGTCGTTGAGCCAGGAACGGACGAAAGGCGAGCGGGGTAGCTAGTCGGTAGTTGTTGCCGGTGTGGGGGCGTCCTCGGTCGGCGTTGGATGTTGGGGGCGGCGTCTGGGGAGGGGTCTGGGGAGGGGTCTGGGGGGTTCGGGGTCTACGTCGTGACCGGCCAGGTGGTTCACGATGGCGTTCAGGACGGCGGCGGTGGGGACCGCGACCAGGGCGCCGACGATGCCCGCGATCACCACGCCGGTGGCGATCGAGAGGATGATCGCCAGCGGGTGGACGCTGACCGCGCGGCCGAGCAGGAACGGCTGCAGGACGTGCGCCTCCAGCTGCTGTACGCCGATCACGACGGCGAGCATGATGATCGCGACGAGGGGGCCCTTGGCAACCAACGCGACGAGGACCGCGACGGCGCCGCTGATCAGCGCGCCGACGACCGGGATGAACGAGCCGACGAACACCAGGATCCCGATCGCGCTCACCAGCGGCAGACCGAGGATCGCGGCGCCGAGCGAGATGCCGACGGCATCGACCGCGGCGACGATCACGGTGGCGCGGACGAACGCCGTCAGCGAGACCCACGCCTTCCGGCCCGACGAGTCGGCCTTGTCGCGGGCCCGGCGCGGGAACAGCCGGACCAGCCACGACCAGATCTGCTCGCCCTGGTACAGGAAGAAGAACAGGCAGAACAGCGAGATGAACAGCCCGGCCACCACATGCGTCGCCGTCGTACCGACCGCTGCCGCCTGCTGACCGAGCGCGCCGCCGGCCGTGACCAGCTCCCGCAGCTGCTTGTAAAGGTTGGTGATGTCCGCGTCGGTGAGGCCGAAGTTGATCCGGGCCATGTCGCGCAGCTTCTGCACACCTTCGCCGACCTGGTTGGACAGGTCCTCGAACTGACCGGCGATCTGTGTCCCGACCAGTGTCAGCAGACCCGCGATCACCACGAGCGTCGCGAGCACGGTGACGCCGGCCGCTGGACCACGCGGCAGGCGGAGCTTCTGCAGGCCGGTGGTGATGGGGATCAGGAGGGCGGTGAGGAGTACGCCGACGGTGACCGGTACGACGACCTCGGACAGATACCGCATCCCGTAGCCGATGACGGCGATGGCCGCGACGATCACCAGGAACCGCCAGGCCCACGCACTGGCGATCTCCATCGCCGGCGTCACGCCGTGGTCCACCTTCCTAGGCGCGCCGCCTGCCGCGGGCTCCGCGACCGCGGGTTCGGCCGCCGCCTCGGCTACCGGCGCGCTGGACGACTCAAGCACGTCGTTGTCCGCAACCGGGCTCTGCTCATCGTGCTCTCCGGTCTCGTCCCGCCCCGACTCGCTCATCCCACCTCCGCAAGCTGATGTGCTGATGAGACTAGTGCCCGCCGCGGCTCGTTCCATGAATATGGGCGGCCAGGCCTTCGGCAGCCTTCGGGGCGTCGTCGGCGAGCAGCCCGACCGCGGCGAGCACGTAGTCCGCGTCGACACACACCTCAGCGCGCTGCGGGACGAGCCAGCCCTCCTCCTGCGCGTTGGTCCCGATCGAACCGAGGATCCGCGCCGCGACGTCCGGCGGGTTGTGCCGCAGCACTCCCCCGGACCCGACCAGCAGATCGACCTCGCGCAGATCCTTCCCGGAACGCTCGATCACCCGCCCACCGGGCCCGAACACGATCCGCTGCCGCCCCGCATGCCGCCGGAGCGCGACCGTCGCGGCAACGGTCGCCAACGTCTCGTCGTACGACGCCTCACGTCCACTGTCCGGAAGGTACGACGGGTCCACTCGCCGGCGTTCGGCCGCCGCACGCACCTCGTCGACGTCCGCGATCAGCCCCGCCTCGGCGCCGGCCGCCACAACAGGTACGGCGCTCCAGCGCATCCCGAGATCGCCTTCGACGGTCCGGGTCACGGGATGCGGCGCGACCACTTCGCGGCCGAGGTTCGCGTCCTCGGGGTCGAGCTCGATCACCGAGTGGACGTCGGTGGTGGCGCCGCCGATGTCCACGACCGCCACGTCACCGTGGAGCGCGGCGAGTACCTCGACACCGCGCAGTACGACGTCCGGCGTCGCGGCGCGGACCATCCGCGCGAAGGACGGGTCCCGTGACAGGTTCTTCCCGCCGATCACGTGCTCCAGGAACATCTCGCGGATCGCGGCCCGGGCACTGTCCGGCGCGAACACGCCGATCTCCGGTACGACGTTTTCCGCCAGCACATGCGGTACATCCGCCGCGGTCAGTGTTTCCGTGATTTCCGTCTGCGCATCGATGTTGCCTGCGACAACGACCGGTTTCCGCCACTTGTACTTCGCCAGCGTCTCCGCGGCCTTGAGCAGTACGGCGGAGTTCCCGCCGTCGGTACCGCCGAGCAGCAGCACGACGTCCGGGCGATCCTTGCGCAGCTCCTTCTGGCTCGTCGCGCTCAGCCCACCGCTGACGACCGCCACGACGCGCCCGCCGCTCGACAACGCCACCCGCTTCCCCGCCTCCGCGGTCACGAGCTCTTCGTTGCCCACGACACCGATCCGCAGGCCGCCGCCCGCACTCGAACAGGCGAGCACCTCGGCGTTCCGCACGCCCCGGTCGGCCGCTTCGAGTACGACGCGACAGGCCTGCCACCCGTCCATGACGTCGGTGTCGATCGTCGTACGGTGCTCGGCCCGGGCCACGAGCTCGCCCGAACCGGAATCCACCGCAACCGCCTTCGTGAAGGTCGACCCGAAGTCAACGGCAACCACCAGGCTCACCAACACTCACCCCACTCGCCCCATCGTCCACCGCCATATCCCCCGCCCGTCCTCCACAACCCGTTCCCGCCCGCGCCGGCCCGTTCCCGCCCGCCGGCCAGTCTCCGCCCGCGCCGGCCCGTTCCCGCCCGCCGGTCAGTCTCCGCCCGCGCCGGCCCGTTCCCGCCCGCCGGTCAGTGCGCATTTGGTGGGTCGACCCAGCAAGTTGGGGGTTCGTCACCCTGGTTGTGGGTCACAAACCCCCGAGTTCGCTGGCCGACCCAGCAATTTGCCTGGCCGGCCAGGCAAATGCGCGGGGTGGTGGGTGGGTCAGGCGAGGGCGCGATCGAGGTCGAGCAGGAGGTCGTCGATGGTCTCGATGCCGACGCTCAAGCGGATCAGGTCCGCCGGCACCTCGAGTGGGGTGCCGGCGACCGAGGCGTGGGTCATCTTGCCGGGGTGCTCGATCAGGGACTCGACGCCGCCGAGTGACTCACCGAGAGTGAAGACCTCTGCCTTGTTGCAGATGTCCAGTGCCTGCGCCTCGCCACCTGTGACGCGGAAGCTGACGATCCCGCCGAACCGCTTCATCTGCTTGGCGGCGGTCTCGTGACCCGGGTGCCCGTCGACGCCCGGATACAGCACCTGGCTGACGGACTTGTGCCGCTGCAGGAACTCGACGACCTTCTCGGCATTGTCGCTGTGCCGGTCCATCCGGACGCCGAGCGTCTTGATGCCACGCAGCACCAGCCACGAGTCGAACGGCCCGGCGACGGCGCCGATCGCGTTCTGGTGGAAGGCGATCTTCTCCGCCAGCTCGGCGTCCCGCACGATCAGCGCGCCGCCGACCACGTCGGAGTGCCCGCCCATGTACTTCGTCGTCGAGTGCACGACCACGTCCGCGCCGAGCTCCAGCGGCTGCTGCAGGTACGGCGAGGCGAACGTGTTGTCGACCACCAGCAGGGCGCCGGCGTCGTGGGCGATCTGGGCCACGATCGCGATGTCCGCGACGTTCAGCAGCGGGTTGGTCGGGGTCTCCAACCAGACGACCTTCGTCTTCCCGGGCTGGATCGCGGCCCGGATCGCGTCCGGGTGCGTGACCGCGGCCGGCGTCATCTCCACACCCCAGGTGCCGAGAACGCGGGCGAACAGGCGGAACGTGCCGCCGTACGCGTCGTCAGGGAAGACCACGTGATCACCCGGCACGCACAGCGAGCGGATCAGGGTGTCCTCGGCGGCGAGACCGCTGGCGAAGGCGAAGCCGCGGGTGCCGGCCTCGATCGCGGCCAGACACTCCTCGAGCGCCGTCCGGGTCGGGTTCGCCGAGCGGGAGTACTCGTACCCGTTGCGCAGCCCGCCGACGCCGTCCTGCTTGTAGGTGCTGGTCGCGTAGATCGGCGGCACGACCGAGCCGGTCGTCGGGTCGGGCTCGTTCCCGGCGTGGATCGCGAGCGTTTCGAAGCCGTAGTGGTGTTCCGTGTTCACCGGACCAGCGTACGGCCTGGTCTGCTCAGGTCCCGCAGGACGTCCGCTACTGGGATGATCCGGCGGATCCTGGTTGTCCACAGGCACGTCGTACTGGCTGGCGAATGACCCGTTGGGCCGCCTACGGTTGCGCACAGAGGGTCATCTAGAGGGTTGCGGTCATGGAACCGGGCAAGGAAGGACGACGGCGCCGGATGAAGACGCAGGACAGGCCGCTCGACCAGGACGACCTGGCGATGGCGGATCTCGCCGAGATTCCGGACTGGACCGTGATCGCGGGACCGGACGGCGACGAGGCCGGGCCGGAGGTGGTGCGCGCCCTGGTGCACCGGGTGATGGGTCAGACCTCCTGGCAGCCGTGGCCGCTGCAGGCCGGCGAGGTGATCGGCGCCGACATGGTCTCGTGGGGGTTCACCACGCGCCGCGGGACCACGATGATCGTGTTCGACGGCCTGGCGTTCCCGGACTGCCCGGACAGCGGCTGGTCGGCGTACGAGATCGGTCCGGACGACATCGCCGCCGCGGAGTCCGGGCTCGACGAGCACTGGCCGGACCACCTCGCGCTCGCGACCAGGCACTGGGGACAGCCTGACTACGTCGGTGACGAGAGCAGTCCGACGTTCGCCGACGAGTGGGAGCCCGGCGCCGGGACCGGCCGCCGGCACCTGGCCGTCTGGCTACGTCCGGGCGCCCAGATCCACCTGTACAGCACGAAGCCCAGCAAGGACCCGCTGACGACGTCTGTCGGGGTCAACTACGCCGTGTACATCGACTAGGAGACCCCGCCGTGAGCGATTCCTACCCGGAGAATCCGCGGGGCGTTCGTCAGCGTGTCTCCCGCTGGAGCACGACCCATCGTGGCACGAAGACGCTGAAGGCGGCGTACGCGCAGGCAGCCCGCGACGTGAAGCGGATGGATCCTGCCGTCCGCGAGGCCATCGGCCGCTCGAACATGACCCGCTCCGACCTGCAGCAGATCGCGAGTCGGCACGTCGACGCCCAGTTCCGCCCGGACCGGTACGCGGGCGTCTCGCGGAACCTGGGCCAGGAGGTGCAGGGTCGGCTGGCGGAGTCCGGGCCGGCGCCGAGCAGGGGCTGGATCGCCCGGAAGAACCCGTTCTCGCGGTGGAACAGAAACCAGCGGCAAGGGACGAAGGCGCTCAAGGCCGCGTTGACGCAGGCGGCGCGGGACGTGAAACGCACGGATCCGCGGGTTCGGTGGGAGATCGGCCGGTCGCACGTCAACAGCGCGGACCTCGCGGCGCTGGCGTCGAGCCGGATGGATCATCTGTTCCGGCCGGAGGGCCGGTTCCAGGGGGTGCCGGGGCAGCAGCAGAACGGCGCTGGGCGGCAGGGGCAGGGGCAGGGTATTCAGTCTCGGGACGCGGTTCTGCAGGCGCCGTCGCCGCAGCAGTCCGAGCAGTTGAACCAGCGGATTGCGACGCTGCAGCAGGCGATTCTGGAGGCGCAGCAGCAGACGCTCACGCTGATGGAGGAGAACAACCGCCTCCAGGGTGAGATGCGACAGTTGCTCGAGGCCCGCGTTCAGCAGCTGCAGCAGGAGAACGCCGCGGACCCGGCTCAGGAGCCCGCTCAGCAACGAGAAGGCGACAACCAGCTGGTGGCAGGCGACCAGCAACCAGACGAACGCCGCACCGAAGGCGAAGCCCAGCGCGGCGAAGCCCAGACCGGCGAACCCCGCGCCACAGGCGAAGCCGAGGTCGGCGAACCCCGCGCCGATGGTGAAGCCGAGGTCGGCGAAGCCGGTGAACCTCGTGCCACGGGTGAGGCCGAAGTCGGCGAGGCTGGCGAGCCTCGTACGGCGGGTGAAGCCGAGGTCGGTGAAGCGGGTGAGCCTCGTGCCACGGGTGAAGCCGAAGTCGGCGAGGTCGGCGAGCCTCGTACGGCGGGTGAAGCCGAGGTCGGTGAGCCTCGGGCTGTGGGTGGGGCCGAGGTGGGCCCGGAGGTCGAGGGTGCGGGGGTGCAGGCGCCCGCCGGGGGCTGGGCTGACTCGGCCGCAACCCAGGGTCAGTCCGTCAGGGATGCCGAGGCACTGGCGAGCCGGCAGTCCACCGGCGAACTGGACGCACCGGCAGCCACCACCCAAGATCCCGCAGCGACCCCAGCGACAACTGTCGACCCCCAGCAATCCGGCACCAACCCCCAGCAGCCCAGCACCAACCCACAACAACCCGGCACCAACACCCAGCAAGCGGGTGCCAGCCCGCAGCAACCTCGGTTCGACGTGCAGCCGCAGCGGGGGCCGGCTGCTGGGGAGAAAACGTCGGCGGAGCTAGATTCCAAGTTCGCGCGGGACATCGCGTTCAACGGCAGCACGCCGCTCAACAGCGTGTCGTCTCAGAAGACCGAAGAGGCCGTCAAGGCAGGCGGCGACAATGACGCCACCAAGCGGCAGCAACGTGGCGGCCAGGCACCCCAGAAGCCCGCGACCGGGAATACCCAGAAGCCCCCGACCAAGAGAGACGGTCGCTGACCTCCAACTACACGTACGCCGTCGCTCCCCGCGGCGGCGAACGTCGTACCGGGGCTAGAAGTCGACGAGCTCCAGCTGTGTCTCGACGGGGCTGCCCTCGAGGAGGTCTTCGGCAGTCCGGATCGCTTTCTTGACCGGGAGCATGTAGGTCCCGTTCTTGGTCGGGAAGACCGAGGTCTGCCACGTGCTGCCGCCGACCGTGACCGAGACCCGCACCGACCCGAAGCCCTTCCGCCGTCCTTCGGTCAGATCGGTGATCTCGTCGCTGATGTCCTCCGGCACCGTGACGAAGTACCAACTGCCTTCGCCCGGGTAAAGCCACAGCGGCGCCGTGAACCGGTAACCGGTCACTCGACGACCGGGCTGCCGCGGCGAGCAAGAACCGCGGTGGCAGCGTCCAGCAGCACCGCGCGGATCTCCGCATCGCCGGCCTGGAGATCGAGCTCGATGGACATCGCGGCCCCGACCGCCTCGACCGCGGCCGCGGCACGCAGCCGGTCGGCGGCCGTCGGATCGGGGCCGGCCAGCCACAGCTGGAAACGGCGGCTCTGCGCGATCAGCTCGTCGAGGTCGTCCCCGAAGGCCGCGAGTACGGCGGCGATGTCGCGGAGAAGCGTCGGCCCGGTCGCCCGGTGCGCGATGATCACGTCGACGTACGCACCGAGGACCTCGCGCTCCGTCTCCGGCGACCACGGCAGCGTCTCCGGGAGCCGCAGTACCTGGAAGATGTCGTCCAGGAAGGTGCCGACGATCGCGCGCAGCAGCTGCTGCTTCGACGAGTAGTGGTAGTACAGGGACGCCTTGGTGATGCCGACCTGCTCCGCGATCTCGCGCAGGCTGGTCTTGTCGTACCCCTGGGTCGAGAACAGCTCGACCGCGGCGCGATGGATCTCCGCCTTGGTGTCCCGGGAACTCGTCGCGTGCTGCACGTCACCACCCTCTCACCTTCACCAGCCTACCGGTCGGCAGGTAGGCTACCTACCGACCGGCAGGTAAAGACAACCCGCAGAGAGGGGTCTCGGGGTGTTCACCAAACTCGGACGCTTCGTCGTTCACAACCCGTGGAAGGTGATCGCCGCCTGGGTGGTCGCGGCGGTGGCCGTGATCGCGTTCGCGCCGACGCTCGCGGACGTCACCACCAAGGATCAGGCGGCGCTGCTGCCTGACAAGTACGAGTCGGTACAGGCGCAGAAGCTGGCCGCCGACGCCTTCGGGCAGACCAACGATGCGACCGCCAGCATCGTCGTCAAGCGGAACGCGGGCGGCGAGCTGACCGCGGCCGACCAGGCCAAGGTCACCGAGGTGGCGGCCAAGATCACCGCGGCGAAGATCGACCGGGTCACCGCCGCGATCACCGGCCCGCAGGCGGTCTCGCCGAACAAACAGGTTCAGATCATCAGCGTCGGCCTCAAGGGCGCGCCGGACGAGCAGGCCGTGCTGGACGCCGTACAGAAGATCCGTGACGTGACCGGCTCCACGCTCACCGGCGCCGATCTCGAGTACGGCGTGACCGGCGACGCGGCGCTGATGCTCGACAACCAGGACGCGTTCAACAACGCCTTCATCGTGGTCGGGATCGCGACCGTCGTGCTGATCATCGGCCTGCTGCTGGTGATCTACCGCAGCCCGGTCGCCGCGTTCCTGCCGATCCTGACGGTCGGTCTGGTGTCGGCGATCGCGCCCGGCCTGATCGCGCTGGTCGCAAAGGCGACCGATCTGCAGGTCACACAGGACCTGCAGACGATCCTGACGGTTGTGCTGTACGGCGTCGGCACCGACTACATCCTGTTCCTGCTGTTCCGGTTCCGCGAGCGCCTGCGCGCCGGCGAGGCGCCGAAGGAAGCGCTCGTGAACGCGGTCGCCCGGGTCGCCGAGGTGATCGTGTCGGCGGCGGGCGCGATCGTCGTCGCGTTCAGCGCCCTGCTGCTCGCGGTGTTCGGCGGGTTCAAGAGCCTCGGCCCGGGGCTCGCGATCGCGGTCGCGGTGATGGCGTTCGCCGCGATCACCCTGGTCCCGGCGGTCGTCTCGCTGCTCGGGCCGAAGGTGTTCTGGCCGTCGAAGTCGTGGCAGAAGACGCCGAAGGGCGCGATGTTCAAGCGGTTCGGCACGTTCACTGCGCGGCGCCCGGCGGTGGTCGCCGCGATCTCCGGCGGCGTGATGGTCGTGCTCGCGCTCGGCTCGCTCGGGATGAAGGTCGACTACGACGCGTTCAGCCAACTGCCGGACGGCACCGAGTCGTCCCGCGCGATCAAGGACCTGCAGGCGGGCTTCCCGGCCGGCGCGCTGAACCCAACCACGGTCTACGTCAAGAGCACCGACGGTACGCCGCTGGATCCGGCCGAGCTCACGGCGTACGCCGGGAAGCTGGCAAAGGTCGACGGTGTCGGCGGAGTGCTTCCGGCCGGCGCGGACGGCAGCATGGCATTGCTGAGCAAGGACAAGACCGTTGCCCAGCTCAACGTCGTACTCAAGGATGCGCCGTACGCGAACGCCTCGCTGGATCTGGTCGACGGGAAGCTCCGGGAGGCCGCGCACGCCGAGGCGCCGGCCGGGACGACCACGCTGCTCGGCGGCGTGACCGCCAGCTACACCGACATCCGGGACGCCAACAGCCGGGACCTCTCGGTGATCTTCCCGGTCGCGGGCGGGCTGATCGCGATCATCCTCGCGCTGCTGCTGCGGTCGCTGATCGCGCCGCTGGTGCTGATGCTCGCGGTGGTGCTGAGCTTCTTCAGCTCGATCGGCGCGACGGTGTTCGTGTTCCAGGGCGCCGCCGGGCATGCGGGCGTCACGTTCTCGCTGCCGATCATGCTGTACCTGTTCGTCGTTGCCATCGGCACCGACTACAACATCCTGATGATCGCCCGGTTGCGTGAGGAGGCCGAACGCGGGACGGATCCACGGACCGCGGCCGACCGCGCGATCGAGCACGGTGGCCCGTCGGTGGCAGCGGCCGGACTGATCCTGGCCGGCACGTTCTCGTCACTGATGCTGGCCGGTATGGCGCTGCTCACCGAGATGGGGTTCTCGGTCGCGGCCGGCATCGTGATCTCGGCGTTCGTGATGTCGAGCTTCCTGGTGCCGAGCGTGATCGCCCTGCTCGGCCGCCGCGCCTGGTGGCCGCGCCGGATGAAGGTCGGCTCGCCTGCCCCCGAGGAGCGCGAACTCGAACCGGTCGGCTGACAAGACCCGCAGGCTGAGGGGTCCTGCGAGAATGACGGGTCCCGGACCACCTGGTCCGGGACCCGTTGTTCTAGGGCTGGTCCGCCAGCCAGTTGTTGAAGTCGACACCGGCACGGACCCAGCTGACCATCGAGTGCGCGAACGCCTCGGGTGAGATCGCGACACCGACCAGGTAGTGGCTCTCGGCGACGACGTGCACGGTCCCGTCGTCGCTCGTCTCGCTGTACGCCTTGGGCCAGAGCGTGCCGCGGTTCCAGTCGTCGAGAATCTCGAGCAATCGCGGCTTCTGTTCGACGGAGTACCGCCGCTCGTAGAAGCTCCGCACGGAGAAGACCCGCTGGTCCCCTTCACCGCGGAACACGAAGTACATCCGCAGCGACTCCCACGGCACGACAACATCGCCCTGGTCCTCGACGTACTTCAGCTCCATCTGCTCCAGGAGCTGTTTCACCAGGTCGTAGCCGATCTCGGGTGCTTCGAGAGCCAACGTCGTACTCCTAGCCGGGCGCAGGGTCGGCTCATCGTACGGCGTGGTTCGGGTCCTTCAGGCGGACGGTGAAGATCGGTAGGAGGACGTGGACGAGGGGGCCGATCGAGAGGGCGTAGACGACGGTGCCGACGCCGATCGAGCCGCCGAGCAGGAAGCCGGTGGCGAGGACGGTCAGCTCGAGCGACGTCCGGACGAGGCGGACGCTCAGACCGGTACGGCGTACCAGGCCGGTCATCAGGCCGTCGCGGGGACCGGGGCCGAACTGGGCGCCGATGTAGAGGGCGCCGGCCAGCGCGTTGAGGACGACACCGGACAGCATGAACGCGATCCGCAGCCAGAGCGCGTCCGGGCGGTCGACCGTCGCCAGGGTCAGGTCGGTGACCAGGCCGATCACGATCGCGTTGCTGATCGTGCCGAGGCCGGGCCACTGGCGCAGCGGGATCCAGGCGAGCAGTACGACGAAGCTCATCGCGATCACCACGGTCCCGAAGCTGAGCGGGAGATGCTTGGTGATGCCGGAGTGGAACACGTCCCACGGGTCGAGGCCGAGGTTGCCCTGGATCATCAGGCCCATCGAGGCGCCGTACAGGGTCAGGCCCACGTACAGCTGCACCAGGCGGCGCGGGAGGTGGCCTGCCTTCAGCTGCTGGATCGGGTTGAGGGGCGCGAGCTGACGCGGCGGGGCATCGGAGGTGGCGGTCACGAGATCCAGTGTGCGGCGTAAGTGGCCTGGCATTCGATAGCCAGTTGCGCGATAGTGGACTGCATGCGAGCCCGTTACCTTCCCGCCAGCACGTTAAGCGGCCTGCTCGGCGAGTGGGCCGACGGGACCGGCCCGGCGTACCGGGTCCTGGCCGAGCGGCTCCGGCTGCTGATCGCGGACGGGCGGATCATGCCCGGGTCGCGGCTGCCGAGCGAGCGCGAACTGACCGAGGCTCTGGGGGTCAGCCGGACGACGGTGGCCTCCGCTTATCGCTCGTTGCGCGACAGTGGCTATCTGACGAGCCGGCGTGGTTCAGGGAGCGTCACGGCACTGCCGTCGAAGATCGAGCCGGAGCTCGGGCGGCACCACGCGCCCGGGATCGACACCGAGGGTTTGTACGACTTCACCTGCGCGGCGCCGGCCGCGGTCCCGGGAATCAGTACGGCGGTCGCGTCGGCGGCCGGTGAGCTGCCGATGCACCTCGCGACGCCCGGGTACCACCCGCAGGGCCTGCCGGTACTGCGTTCCGAGATCGCGGCGGCGTACCGCGCACGGGGGTTGCCGACGTCGGCGGATCAGATCATCGTCACCGCCGGGGCGCTCGCCGCGACGTCGATCGCGGTACGGGCGATCACGCAGATCGGCGACCGCGTCCTCACCGAGAGTCCGACGCATCCGAACTCTGTGGATGCGATCCGGCGCAGCGGTTGCCGCGTGGTCGCCGTACCGATGTCGCCCGGCGGGTGGGACCTGCCTTTGCTGGAGGCAACGATTCGGCAGACTGCGCCGCGGGCGGCGTGGATGGTGGTGGACTTCCAGAATCCCACCGGTTTCCTGATGTCCGCGGCGGATCGGCAACGGCTGGCGCGGGCGTTCGCACGGTCGCGGACGACGGCGATCGTGGACGAGACGCTGTTCGAGCTGTCGCTGGACGGGCAGGAGATGCCGCCGCCGTTCGCGTCGTACGACCCGGACGGCGTGATCACGGTCGGGTCGGTGAGCAAGTCGTTCTGGGGCGGGTTGCGGATCGGGTGGATGCGCGTGCCGGAGGCGCTGGTCGCTCGCGTGCTGGACGCGCGGGCGTCGATGGACCTCGGCGCGCCGGTGCTGGAGCAGTTGGTGGTCGCGGACCTGCTGCGGCGGCGCTCCACCTTGCTGCCGGAGCGCCGGGTGTCGCTGGCACAGCGGCGGGATGCTTTGGCCGCCGCGTTGTCCGCCGAGCTTCCGTCGTGGAGGTTCCGGCTGCCTTCGGGTGGGTTGTCGCTGTGGTGCGAGCTGCCCGAACCGGTCGGCTCCAGCCTTGTTGGTGTCGCCCAGCGCAACGGCGCGCTCCTGGTCGCCGGGTCCCGCTTCTCCCCCGACGGCGGCCTCGAGTCCTTCATCCGCCTCCCGTTCACCCTCGACGAGGACTCCCTCCGCGACGGCATCACCCGCCTAGCCGCGTCCTACGCCTCCCTGACCACCGGCGCCGCCTCGACCCGGCGGACTGGGGTGATGATCGCGTAGGGCGGACGCGTGCCACTCACCAACCTCCCGCGGACGGGCCGGCTCGCGCTCAACCGCTCGCTCCGATCAGCCCGGGACGGCCTTTGATGAGTGGCTCAGGTCCGCGTCTCCGCGGCAGGCGGACGCCCAGGCCATCACAATTGGCCCCGACCGCCGCGCGCCAGCGGGGAGCCGTCGGAATCGCGCGATTGTGATGGCGTGGCGGTCCGCACGTCATCGCGCCGTAAGGGGTGTGGGGAAGGTTCACCTGGGCGGGGGCGTTGGGAGACTATGAGAGTCACACTGCGAGAGGCGTGAGAATGTCGTTCTTCACCCGCAACACCGCCATGGTCGAGCCGGAGGCCGCGCTGCCCGGCCGGCCCACCCCTGGCTTCGCCGTACCGGACGAGAACATCGTCCTGCACACGCCGCAGACCGCTGCCGCCCCCGAGGGCTTCGAGGAGGTCTGGTTCGGCACCGGATGCTTCTGGGGCACCGAGGAGATCTTCTGGCAGCAGCCAGGCGTGTACACCACGGCCGTCGGGTACGCGGGCGGTTACAGCCCCAACCCGTCGTACGAGGAAGTCTGCACCGGGCGCACCGGTCACGCGGAGGCCGTCCGGGTCGTCTACGACCCGACCAAGACCACCTTCACGGACCTGCTCAAGGTTTTCTGGGAGACCCACGACCCGACCCAGGGCATGCGGCAGGGCAACGACCTCGGTTCGCAGTACCGCTCGGCGATCTACTACACCACCGACGCCCAGCGCGCCGAAGCCGAACGCACCCGCGACCTCTACGCCCCCGTCATCAAGCCCCTCGGCTACGACGACATCACCACTGAAATAGCCCCCGCCACCACGTTCTACTACGCCGAGGGCTACCACCAGCAGTACCTCCACAAGAACCCCAACGGCTACCGCTGCCACAGCAACACCGGCGTACCGTTCCCGGCCTGAAGCTCTCCTGAAGGCGGCCTCCACCGTTTGGTGGGGGCCGCTTTCCTGGCTGTACGGCGAATAGCCTTGGCCTAGGAGCACGCACCTCGCCACACGCGCCGCCGGTGCGTGACCACGAGGACGACGGCTCCGGGCAGGGTTGCGAACAGCGCTAGTACGCCGTACACCACCGCGACGGTGAGGCCGAGTGTCGCGCCCAGGCCGACCGAGCTGAACGCCCACGCGGCTGCGCCCTCGCGCGGGCCCCAGCCTGCGATGTTCGTCGGCACCGCCGAGGCCGTCAGCACGACCAGTGCCAGAGGCAACAGTCGAGCCGGCGACACGTCCGCTCCGGTCGCTCGCACTGCGATCAGGAAGACGGCGGCGTGGCCGAGTACGGCGACGGTGGAGGCGAGCAGGATGCCAGGCCAGGCCCGCGGCGCGAGGACCGCGTCGCGGAGGTCGCTGGTGAAGGCGCGTCCGATCCGCGTGGAGAGGCGGCGTCGGTTCAGGCAGAGCGGTACGGCGATCAGCGCCGTACAGGCGACGACCACGACCGTCACGGCGATCGAGGGCACACGGAAGCCAGCGGGCCGGGGCAGCAGGAACAGCACGCCAAGCGTCAGCACGATCTGTACCGCAAATCCCGACGCCCGCTCCCACGCGACGGCCCGCAGGCTCCGCCCCAGGTCGCCGACCTCGCGCCCATGGCGCACGGCGTGGGTGTACGTCGCCCACCACTCCGCCGGGCAGCGTGGCGTTGAGGAACTGGGACCGGTAGTACGCAGCCACCGCGGTCCTCAGCGGCATCTCGACGCCGAGCCCGCCGGCGACGAGCCTCCACCGCCAGGCACAGCACAACGTGGTCAGCGCCGTGATGGCGAGGGCGGCGGCGAGCGGCCAACAGGTTGTCAGTCGGAGCCCGTCCACCAATGGGCCCGTGCCCACCCGCCACACCAGAACGGCGAGGATCGCGGCGCCGCCGGCGACTCGCGCCCAGGTCCAGATGCTTCGGCTGATGGCAGTTCCGATCTCTTGGTTGGGGCCTCGCACCACTAACACGGCTGCCACCTACCGCTGGTTCATCCGGCGACTTCCGACAGTACGGCGGATACTCGCCCTCTCCCGCCCGGATGAACCGGTGCGACGCTGTCCTCGTATGACTGTCGTACCCGCAGATAAGGAGGCATTGTCGAGTGCGCAGCCGCATCCTGACCGGCCCGCTCGTCGGATTCGCTTGTCTGCTCGTGCTCCTCGGTGTCCTCGCAGCAGCCACCGGCCTCGATGTCGCCGGCTGGGCGACCGGCATCGCCTCCGGAGCCGGCCTTGCCACGCTGGTCGCTCGCGCGATGACGCATCATCGTCGTGACGGGCTGGGGCCCGCGGACAGAGTGACACTGGCTCGCGCGATCCTCGCCTGCGGGGTCGCGGCGCTCACGGCGGACTCGTTCGGCGGCCACGCGCCGGTGGCGATCCTCGTCGCGATCTCGACGGTCGCGCTGATCCTCGACGGGGTCGACGGTAAGGTCGCTCGGCGTACCGGCACCGCTTCGGCGTTCGGGGCGCGCTTCGACATGGAAGTCGACTCGTTCCTGGTCCTGGTCCTGAGCGTGTACGTCGCCGCTCACACGAGGGACTGGTGGGTACTCGCGATCGGTGCGGCCCGCTATGTGTTCGTGGCCGCCAGCTGGGCGTTGCCGTGGCTGCGCGGTTCGCTTCCGCCTCGCTACTGGGCCAAAGTGGTCGCCGCGATCCAGGGCATCACCCTGACCGTCGCGGTGGCCGGCATCCTGCCCGAGGCCGTGACCACAGTGGTGCTGCTGATCGCGCTGGGGCTGCTGGCCGAGTCGTTCGGCCGTCATACCTGGGGACTGTGGCGCCAGGCCGGAAGCCCGCCCGGCACTCGTGCCACCGTGACGTCGGCGCTGGCGGTGCTCCTGGTCTGGACTGCGCTCCTCGTGCCGGACCACACCGGCGACCTGTCCCCGGCCGCCTTCCTCCGGATCCCGCTCGAGGGCCTGGTGTTCGTCGTCCTCGTCTGCGTGCTGCCATCGAGGCTGGCGCGGGTCCTCGCACTGATCGGCGGTCTCCTCGCCGGGGTGCTGATGATCATGCGGCTGCTCGACAGAGGCTTCTACTTCGCCTTCGACCGCCCCTTCCACCCGGTGTACGACGCGGCGTACGCGGGCTCCGCGCTGGACCTGCTCGGCGACTCGATCGGCCGCATCGGCGCCCTCGCAGTCTTCATCGGAGCCGGAGTCCTCTGCCTGGCCCTGCTCGCCCTGCTGCCGCTGTCGGCAGTCCGGGTGACCCGGCTCGTGGCGAGACACCGGCGACCGGCGATCCGGATCGTGGCCGTCCTTGCCGCGATCTCGATCGTGCCTGCGCTGACCGGTATCGGGCCGAAGCCTGTACGACAGCTCGCCTCATCCTCCGCGGCTCGGCTCGCCACACAGGTCCGTGACGACCTCCGCGACCAGCGCGAGTTCGTACGAGCGCTCGAGCAGGATCCCTTCCGCGACACCCCAGGCAACGACTTGCTGACCGGCCTGAGGGGCAAGGACGTGCTCCTGGTCTTCGTCGAGAGCTACGGACGTACGGCGCTCGACTCTCCAGTCGTCACGTCGGCTCTCGAGGCCGGAGACCGGCGGCTGCAGCAGGCCGGCTTCTCCTCGCGCAGCGGCTTCCTCACCTCTCCGACCTTCGGCGGCATCAGCTGGCTGGCGCACTCCACCCTGCAGTCCGGGCTGTGGGTGGACAACCAAGCGAGGTACGACCACCTCGTCACCCTCGACCGGCTCACTCTCACCGATGCCTTCGGCCACGCGGGCTGGCGGACCGTCGCCGACGTACCGTCCAACGACAAGGACTGGTCGGTGGCGAAGACCTACTACCACTACGACATGGTCTACGACCGCCGGAATGTTGGGTACGCCGGGCCGTCCTTCAGCTTTGCCTCCATGCCTGACCAGTACACGCTGGCCGCCCTCCAGCGGCTGGAGTTGGACAAGCCGAACCGCGCTCCCGTCATGGCCGAGGTCGACCTGGTTTCCAGCCACACGCCCTGGGCACCGCTCCCCCGGCTCGTCGACTGGAACCGGGTGGGTGACGGCTCGATCTTCGACCCGATGCCGGTCGAAGGCGACTCGCCGGAAGACGTATGGCGGCAGCCGGACCGTGTGAAGGCCGCGTACGCGCAGTCGATCGCCTACTCGCTCGACGCCCTCACTTCGTTCGTACAGCAACTCCACGACCGCAACCTGGTGCTCGTCGTCCTCGGCGACCATCAGCCGGCCAGCATCGTCTCGGGCAACGGGGCGAGCCACGACGTGCCGGTGAGTATCATCGCCGCCGACCCAGCCGTGACGGATCGGGTAGCGGACTGGGGCTGGCGGAACGGCCTCCGGCCGGACACCGGCGCACCGATCTGGCCGATGGACGCCTTCCGAGACCGCTTCCTCACCACCTACGGCCGCTAGTGTCGCTGAGGTGCGGGTGGGTCCGCCGGTGGCAGTGCATGGAGAACAGCCGCGAGGCTCTGGGGATCTCGGCGGGCGATGTTGTGACCAACGGGAATCTCGTGAACCTGCCAGCCTGAGTCGTTGCGTAGCCGTTCGGTCAGGGTCAGGAACGGACTACCCGGCCACGCACCACCGCTGATGAACGTTCGGCGAGGTGCGCCGCTGGGATTGGCTTGCAGCCTGATCGACTGGACGAAGCTCGCCAGTGGGTGCGGTCGCGCGCGAGGGTCGAGTCCATCGGGGACCGCGACCCATCGGCCGTCGGCACGAGCGCCGGCTATGAACATCTCACGGAAGCTGTCGCTGGTCAGCGACCAGCACGAATCGCCGTCGTCCGGAACGTAGGCATCAATGAAGACGAGCTGATCGAGGCGGTCGCCGAGCCGAGCCGCGACACCGGCGATCACCATCCCGCCGTAGCTGTGCCCACACAGCGCGAGGGGTGTTTCGTTGCTTCGGTCAATGATCTCGGCGACCTGGTCGATATGGGTGTCGAGGTTCGGTGGACGGTCTCCATCGGCTGGGCCGTCCAACTCCAGCCCTGACAGGGTCACCGCCTCGACGAGATGACCGTTGCGACGGAGCTCGGCGGCCACCGCGTCGAACACCCATCCGCCTTGCCGCTGCGCACCGAAACATGTTCGGTCCGTCCGGGTCGGGCGGGGCCAGCACCGCCTCGGTCGCGATGGCCTGCATGGCGATCGCCGTCCACGGGTTCTCGTCGGGCTTGACCCAGACCGACGAGCAGAGGCGTCCGCCCGGCTTGAGCACGCGCGTGAACTCGGCCGTCGCCTTGGCCACGTCGGGGAAGAACATGTACCCGAAACGCACAGAGACGCTGTCGAACGTGGCGTCGTCGAACGGCAGATCGTCGGCGCTGCACACCTTCGTCTCGATGTTGGTGACGCCTTGCACCCTGGCTCGCCGTACGGCGATGTCCAGCATCTCCGGCGCGAGGTCGGTGAGTACGACGCGTCCCTTCGGCACCAGTCTCGCGATGGTGAGACCTGGCTCGCCCGTGCCCGAGGCGATGTCGAGGTGCCGCTGATCTTCAGCGAGGTCGAGTCGCTCGATCATCGCTGCGCCGACCGGGCCGAGCTGATCCATGATGACCGAGTCCCACTTCTCCCAGCCCGCGGAGAGTCCTGCCCACGTCGCTCGCTGACCGTCCCGGACGTCATCGGCACTCGGCATTACCCCTCCCCCGCTACACCGTGTGGGCGTGGCCCGGCTGGTTGGTGCGATCCTCCGCGTCGTCCCCTGTGCTGTACAGGCGAACGGTCAGCCCATCCGGGTCGTAGACGTCGACCACCCAGCCGCGGGTGCCGGCCTTGATTCCGGAGTGTCGTACGTCGAGCGCGTCGAAGTGCGCGATCCACGCCTCAGCCGCCGTACGATCGGCAATCGCGAAGCTCACCGGGTCGAATCCAGCGTTGCCGACCGCAGCCTGCGCGTTCTGCCGCAGGGCTACCGGAACGCCTGCACCGGGCAGACGTCCGCCGACGCCGCGTACGACACCATCGTCGTCGGGAAACTCCAGCTCGACGGTGTAGCCAAGCACCCGTTCGTACCACTCGCGGCTGCGGGCCAGATCGCTGACCGGCAGCTTGAGGTGATGGATACCGGTGAACCGCACGTCTGCCATCGCTACCCCCACTCGTTTGCCCCCGAACATCGAGAGCCCCTGTCGTCGTACCGACCATCGTCTCCTGGCTCCGACGAACCCACCTCGAGCGTAGCAACTGCAACTGCGGCTGGCGTGGGGCTGCTCGCGGGCCGGCTAGGGGATGCGGCGGGCGAGGTGGGCGGTGATCTGGGCGTCGATCTCCACGGTTTCGGTGAGGACCTGGAGGGTTCGACGGAAGACCTCGGCTCGGTCGGCGGGCGGGAGCATGACGTACGCCGAGACCGTCGAGAGCTGTCCGACGTAGTCGTCGGCGCTCATCATCAGGCGCCGTTCGATCACCGCCTGCCGTACGTCGGTGAACCACTCGGACTGCTCGAGTTCCGTGCCGGGCCATTGCATCGGGCGATCCGCCGGAGTGCCGTCGGGTGACGGTACGCCGTCGTCGTCGAGGTACGGCGTACGGGCTGCGCGCACGGCCTCCCTGAGGGCCAGGTCTGCGAGCTGGATCGGCACACCGAACGAGGCGAACACCCCACCCGGTCGGACGAGTTCGGCCATGCGCGCCCACCGGCCGTCCGGGTTGGTCCAATGGAGCGCAGCGGCCGAATACACCAGGTCGTACGACGAATCCAGCGGCAGGTCCTCGAATGCGGCCTGCACAGTTGAGACGTTTGCCGGCAGGTGTTTGCGCAACTCCGCGAGCATGGCCGCGTCGGGCTCTGTCGCCGTGACCGCGATCCCGCCCTGCGCGAACAGGCGTGTCGCCTTGCCTGTCCCGGCGCCGATCTCGAGGGCGGTCCCGATCGGCCCACCGGCGTACGCCGTCACCAACTCGAGAACTTCCACTGGATACCCAGGCCTGAACCGCTCGTAGGCCTCCGCCACCGTCCCAAAGCTCAACGCACGCTCAACCATCCCGGCATCCTGACACCTTCCCCGCCACACTGCTCGCCATTTTCGGTAGATCACCTGCGGTCAACCTGTCAGCGGATGCCCGTCCAGACGCGCAGTGCGTCGAGGTACTCGTCGCCCAGCATGCTCTCGTTCACCCATCGGCTCGTGCTCGCGCCGTGCACATTCTCCGCCCAGGCCAGTGCCTGTTCGGGGTCCTCGAAGCTCCGGACCGAAGGATCCTCCCCTCGATAGTTGCCATCGTCATCCATCGGATCCCACTCCTCGACGTCAGGGAACTCACCGAGGTCAGCGAACCGGCCGTCACCGATGTCGAACTTGTAACTCAGAAAGACCTTCACCGGCCGTACGCCGTATACCTCCACGTACCGCAGGGTGCGAGGACATTCGCTCCACGAACCCTCCTGATTCGCGGTTCGGTCCTCGAAACCGAGGAACTGTCCGACTCCGGCCCCCCGCCGAACCGCCGCCAGCGCTTCGCCCCGAGTCAAATACCTACGCATACCGCGAGTATCCCCGACCGCCGCAGCACGCGCAGCGATTCGCCAGCTTTTCGAGCGGCTCCGAGTGGGCTGAGCGAGGGCGCCTCCGGAGGATGGAGGCGCCCTTTCGAGTTCAGCCGGCTCGGTAGAGGGAGCCGCCGGCGGAGATGGCTATGGCGGTGGCTGTGCCGCCGACCTTGAGCGACACGATGAAGGTTGTGCCTGACCAGTACGTCTTGTAGGTCACGCTTCCCGAAGCGCGGACCGGGACGACGAACGACAGGATCGAGGCTGACTTGCCGGAGCGGGCCAGCATCAGGGTCGGGGCGGACTTGCGGACGAAGCTGCTCGGGTACTGCCAGCCCTGGATCGGGTTGGTCTGGGCCTGCTTGACCAGGATCGCCCCGGCGGGCAGAGCTTGTTTGAACGGGACCTGGAACAGGATCGTCTTCGTCGTGTCCCCTGGCGCCATCGCGACCGCGGTGGTCCGCGAGTACACGCTCGCCCGCTGGTCGGCCGGCAGGTGCCACAAGGTCTGGAACGCCTGCGCAGTCGTCGCCGAGGCAGTGTCCCAGGTGACGAGCAGATCCGGGTCCTTCAGCACCAGGACCCGCCGTACCCGGCTGATCCCCGAGCCCGGTGCGTCGGCGAACACGTACGACTCCGCGTTCGACTTCACCGACGACGCGGTCAGCCGGGTCACCGGATTCAGGTACGGCGACAGCGGCGTCGTCATCACACTGTGCGCGCTCGGACTGACGGCCCACGTGCGATAGGCGCCGGCGTTGTACGCCGCGTACCCGCCGTCGACGATGATGTCCCGGCCACGTGACGTGTACGTGATGCTGGTGTGGTCGAGATGCCCGTGGAACGCCCGCACCGGACCGTACCTGATGCTGTACGACGACTCGCCCGTGAAGCCCCTGACGGGATCAGTTCCCCACCCGGTGCGACCGAAGATATATCCGGCCGAGTAGGCCCCGACCCGCCACAGCGGCGCCGTGCCCGACGTACCCTTCGAACCGGCGTACTCCAACGGCGTGCCTGTCCACGGATACGTCGACTGCACCTCGGTGTCACCGAGCTGGTGGAGCTTGCCTAGCGAGTTCGTTGCCAGCGTCAAGAACTTTGCCAGCAACGCGCGCCGGGTGGCGATCGTCGTACCGGGGTTGACGCCGCAGTTCTGCATCACGGCGATCGCGCGGCCCCAGAGCGAGTAGTTGAAGGACGCGTACCCGGTCGACTGTTCGTTGGTGCCACCCTCGGCGTCGATCGAGGTCGTGATACCGGCCGCGAATCGTTGCTGTGCGAGGTTCTTGTAGTCGGTCCGGCCGAGAACGCAGCCGACTCCGAACAGCGCGATGCTCTCGTCGGTGCCGTGGTTCCAGGCACCACTCCAGTTGTACGTCAGGAATCGCGCGTGACTCAGCAGCGCCGCGTCCACCCACGCATACCGGGCCGGCACGGTGCTCACGTGCAGTCCGGTCAGGATCGCCTGACGCAGGCAGTTCAGCACGTTGGTCCGGTGCATGGTGGACTCCCACGCGCCGACGTTGCCCTTCCACGAGTACGGGTTGTCGCGGTACCAGTCGTACGCGATCGTGTTCACCCGCGTCATCGCGGTCAGATCACCCTTGCCTGCGGCAATGATTCCCTGCCCGAGCCAACGGAGCGAATGGAACCACATGTACCAACTGGCGTTCTTGTACGGATTCGACGCCCAGTTGATGTTGCCCGCACCGCTGCCGACCTTGTACGCCGCGTACGGTCCCCACTGGAACGTGTCGGCGTACAGGTTCGCCAACGGGTTCGTCTTCTCGATCCCGCTGAACCCCGGACACGCGTAGAACGGCGCCACGAGCGACTGGCTCTTGTTCGTGGCCGTACCGACGTCCGTCGCCGGCGCGGCTGTCGGCGGTACGACGTTGCTCGCGCCCGGCACGAATTGGGACTCGCTCGGATCCTCCGGCCCCGGGACGATCAAGATGCCCGGTTCCTCCGCCGATGTACGAGTTTCTCCTGCAGCCGTTCCAGCCCCCAGAACCAGAACAACGATTCCCACGGCAGTACCTGCCGTTCCCCTGAATCGCATGAAGTTGTACCTCTCCCCCACCGTCTCCGGACACCGGCGACGGTCTTCTGACCAGCCTGGCGCACCGGCGGTACGCCGTACCTCGGGCGGCCCGCGAGATCCGCGGGGGCGGTCAGCTCACCGAGGTGTAATTCCCCTTACCTGCCTTGATGCGCCAATACCCCGAAATGTTTCGTTTCCTGGGCACAAGAAAGCGCCAGGACCCCCTGGGGGGAGGAGTCCTGGCGCTCAGGTAATTGGTTCAGCCCATGGTTTTCTGGCCGTCGATCGCTTCCCGGATGATGTCGGCGTGACCGGCGTGCTGGGCGGTCTCGGCCCCGATGTGCAGGAAGACCCGGCGGACGGACCAGAACACACCCGGCGGCTGCCAGGGCGCGGCCGGGAGCTCGTAGGCGGTGTCCAGGTCGAGAGTGCGGACGAGCTCGTCGGTGGCGGCGGCGACCTTCTCGTACTCCGCGAGTACGCCGGCCAGCGTCTCCCCCTCGGTGAGACGGAACTCGTCCCGCCGCGCCGCGATCATCTCCGGGGTGAACTCGGTGATCGGCTCGGTGGCCCCCTTGCCCTGGGCGAACTCGGCCCAGTGCCGCTCGACCGCCGACACGTGCTTGATCAGGCCGCCGACCGTCAGTTCGCTGACGGTGGGGCTGGCGCTCGCCTGCTCGTCGGTCAGGCCCTGGGCTGTGTACCGCAGGAAGAACCGGTGCTTTCCCAGGAGGTCCAGGATGTCAGCCCGCTCACCGGTCAAGCTCTGCTCGTTTGTCGTCATGCCAGGAACTCTAGAAGCTGTAGCGGTCAGATACTGACCTCTATCGACAGTTGTACCGGAGGGCCGTGGTCAGCGCGTGGTTCGTGCGTAGTTCTGCAGTAGTTGGCTGAGATACGGCTTCTCACGGCAGACGCGGGCGGCTAGCGTGACGCGGGGGGCGGCGCCAAGGCCGGACCCCGTTGCGGACCTAGGGGGTTCACGTGGGAACGATCACGACCAACGACGGTACGGAGATCTTCTACAAGGACTGGGGGACGGGCCAGCCGATCGTCTTCAGCCACGGATGGCCGCTGTCGGCCGACGACTGGGACAACCAGCTGCTGTACTTCTTGTCGAAGGGGTACCGCGTCGTCGCGCACGACCGCCGTGGACACGGCCGGTCGACGCAGACCGGTGACGGACACGACATGGACCACTACGCAGACGACCTGAAGGCAGTCGTCGACCACCTCGACCTGCGCGACTGCATCCATGTCGGCCACTCGACCGGCGGTGGCGAGGTGGTGCACTACCTGGCCCGGCACGGTGAGGACCGGGCCGCCAAGGCCGCGCTGCTCTGCGCGGTCCCGCCGCTCATGGTGAAGACCGACGCGAATCCCGAGGGCTTGCCCAAGGAGGTCTTCGACGACCTGCAGAACCAGCTCGCCGCGAACCGTTCGGCTTTCTACCGGGCGCTCCCGGAGGGACCGTTCTACGGTTTCAACCGGCCCGGCGTGGAGCCGGTCGAGGCGATGATCGCGAACTGGTGGCGGCAGGGCATGATGGGCGGCGCGAAGGCGCACTACGACGGCATCGTCGCCTTCTCCCAGACCGACTTCACCGAGGACCTGCGGTCGATCACGATCCCGGTCCTGGTCGTGCACAGCGAGGACGACCAGATCGTCCCGTACGCCGACTCCGGCCCGAAGGCGGCCGCGCTGCTCAAGAACGGGGTCCTGAAGACCTACAAGGACCTTCCGCACGGCCTGCCCACGACGCACGCCGACGTGGTCAACGCCGACCTCCTCGAGTTCTTCCAGTCGTAGCCCACATCCCTGGCTTCGTCACGCATCAGCGCGCCCTCCCGGCGACAGCCGCCTGACGAAAGGCACCACCGATGCAGCACTACAGAACACGTTTTCTGGCGGTACTGGGGGCCGTCCTCGCCGTCCTGCTCGCGGCCGTGACACCCGCTGCCGCGTCGTACTCGAGCGGCCCGAGGCCCACCGTCGTGCTGGTTCACGGCGCGTGGGCCGACGGATCCGGCTGGGCGAAGGTCACCAACCGGCTGCTCGACGACGGGTATCAGGTCCGCGTACCACCGAACCCGTTGCGCAGCCTCCCCACCGACGCCGCGACCATCCGCAACTTCCTCTCCACCCTGTCCGGGCCGATCGTCCTGGTTGGGCATTCGTACGGCGGCGCGGTGATCACCAACGCCGCCACCGGCAACCCGAACGTCAAGGCGCTCGTGTACGTCGACGCGTTCGCACCTGCGGAAGGCGAAGCCGTCCTCCAGTTGGCGGGTGCGGGCTCCGCTCTCGCCGTCCCGCCGGAAACCGTTTTCGACTTCGTTCCGTATCCCGGAGCGCCGACCGATGACGTCGATCTCTACCTGAAGCACGACACCTTCGTGACGTCGTTCGCGTCCGGCATGCCACGCTCGCAGGCCGAGCGGCTCTACCCGGCGCAGCGCCCGCTCGCCCTGGGCGCGGGCCTCAACCCGTCCGGACCACCTGCCTGGGCGACGATCCCGTCCTGGTACGTACTCGGCACGAAGGACCTGATCATCACCCCGACCGCCCAGGAGTTCATGGCCACCCGGGCCCACTCCACGATCACCCGCATCCCGACCGGCCACCTCGGCCTGATCACCGCTCCCGATCCGATCACGTCGGTGATCGAGAAGGCGATCCGCGCTACCAGATGAGCTGCGTGACGGCTTGCGTACGACGGTACGCAAGCCGTCATGACCTGCTGCGAGGTGTTGTGCGGGCGCAGGTGCTAGGTCGGTTACGTCCAGGCGGGCCGGGAAACACGCGGCCTGGTCGGCGAGGTCCGGCACGCGAACGTGGCGGGCGGCGTACCGTCCGGCTGGACCACGCTCGAACGGACTCTGGGCGGTGACCCACGGGGCAGCAGTGCGAACGCGCTGACCTCGGAGTTCCTCGGCGACTACGTGTACGCCGCCGCGACCAACGACCGCGCCGTCGCGGTTGGAACGACGCCGGCAACGCGGGCGTCTGCCCGGCGATCAACAGCTACCGGGCGTCGCTCTACACCGCGGCTCCCGGCGCACCGGCGAACGTCCTGGCCGCCTGCCCGGCGACCTTCGGCAACACCGACATCCTCGGAGGCAGTTACGCGGACCCGACCCCGTGACCCGAGGTGACCCGAGGTGACCCGAGGTGAGGGCGTCGTCCGCGTGGCGGCGCCCTCGCCGGTAAAACGTTTGCGCCCCCGCGGGCGCTCCAGCCAGGCTGACCTCGTGGTGGACCTGGCGATTCGGCCGTTGCGCGACGGCGACCCTGAAATCATCTCCGCAGCGATGGCTGCGCTCGGCTGGAACAAGCCGGTGTCGCAGTACGAGAACTACCTTGCCGAGCAACGGGCCGGCGTGCGGAGCGTGCTCGTGGCGACGGTCGACGGCGAGTACGCCGGGTACGTCACGGTGCGCTGGGAGTCGCCGTACGAGCCGTTCGAGGGCATCCCGGAGATCCAGGACTTCAATGTGCTGCCGAAGCTCCGTCGGCGCGGGATCGGCGGCGCGTTGATGGACGCCGCCGAGGCGCTGGTCGCGGAACGGTCCCCGGTCGTGGGGATCGGAGTCGGGCTGTACCCGGACTACGGTCAGGCGCAGCGGATGTACGTCCGCCGCGGCTACCTCCCGGACGGGCGCGGCCTGATCTATGACGGTCGCCAGGTGCCGCCGATGGAGACGATCCGCAACGACGACTCCGCGACGCTGATGTTCACCAAGCAACTGAGGTAGCGTCGATCGCGTGCGTGCCATCCAGTACTCCGTGACCGGTGAGCCCGATGTCCTGACCCTCGTGGACAGGCCGATGACCGAGGTAGGTCCCGGAGAGGTGCGGGTGCGGATCCACCGGTCTGGCGTCAATCCGACCGACTGGAAGTCGCGCCGCGGCAGTGAGGCCGGTACGCCGGTACACCCGGCGCAGGTGCCGAACCAGGACGGATCCGGTGTCGTGGACGCCGTCGGCCAGGGCGTCGACGCGGCCCTCACCGGCCGCCGGGTCTGGCTCTGGGAAGCCGCCTACCAGCGGCCTGCGGGAGGTACGGCGCAGGAGTACGCCGTGGTCCCGGTGCGTCATGCGGTGCCGCTGCCCGACGACGCGTCGTACGACCTCGGCGCCGCGCTCGGCGTACCGTTCCTGACCGCTCATCGATGCCTGACAGTGACCGAGGACGGCCCTGATCGCCTCGGTCCAGGCAAGCTCGCCGGCCGCACCGTGCTGGTGGCCGGCGGCGCCGGAGCGGTCGGCAACGCGGCGATCCAGTTGGCCCGGTGGTCCGACGCGACCGTGATCACCACCGTGAGCAGTCCGGAGAAGGCCAACCTGGCGGCCCTGGCCGGCGCCGATCACGTCATCGACTACAAGCAGCAGGACGTGGTCGGGGAGGTACGCGCGATCGCACCGCACGGCGTGCACACGATCGTCGAGGTGTCGCCGGCGGCGAACGCGGCCATCGACGCCGCCGTGATCGCGCCGCACGGCTCGGTGGCGGTCTACGCGACCGACGGGGGCGCGACGATGGAGCTTCCGGTGCGCGCCTCGATGGTGCCCAACGCCCGCTGGCAGTTCGTCCTGCTCTACACGGCTCCGGAGTCCTGGCGCCCGCGCGGGCTGGCCGATGTCTCGGCCGCGGTCGAGGCCGGCGCCGTCCGCATCGGTCCCGACGCCGGTCTCCCGCTCCACCACTACCCACTCGACCAGGCCGCGGACGCTCACGCCGCCGTTGAGGACGCCGTGGTCGGCAAGGTTCTGATCGACGTGATCTAGGCCTTGCCTGCGAGGGAAGCCAACCGCTGCTGCAGGGCTGCGGCGCATCGGCAGGTGGGGTCGTCGGTGCAGAGGAGGGCGGCCGGGTCGCCTTCGACGAGCTGACTGGTCGCTGCTAGCACCGCCTGCTTGGGGATCCTGCGGATGCGGGCGTTTCCGATCTGGATTTGCTTGGTCGCAGAGCGCAGTACCGGTTCGATCAGGTCGAACTGGTGGCTTTCGCCGGGAATGTTGGGGAGCTCGACCCACAGGCCGTCGGCGGACTTCGCGTAGCGGTAGAAGCGCGAGCGGCCGAGGTACTGCTCGGCGAGGTGGATCGTGGTGTTCGAGGTGTGGGTGACGCCGAGCAGCAGGACGTCGCCGTCGAGGGCCTCGAGCGGGCCGAGCGGCCAGTCGGGGCGCTGGGCCTCCAGGAGGCGTTCGGCCGCGGGACCGGCGGCCTGGTAGGAAAACAGCGGATGCTCGGTGCGGAACGGCGAGCAGGTCAGGCGGAAAGTTTCCGGAATCGTTCCGAGCCAGCGATCGATCGGCAGCTCGGGGCGGAAACTGGTTGCCTCCGACACCCGTTTGTCGAAGTCCGGCCAGCTTTCCGCGTTCCAGTAGGCGTTGTGCGGCCGGACCAGTCCGGGCGGTGCCGGGATCCCGGTGAGGTCCCAGGTGCCGGCGGGCATCAGCACGGTCCCGCAGACCTCGGTCAACGCCGAGCACACCGCCTCCGCGCCGCCGTCGACGTACCCGAAGGAACTGAGCGACGAGTGCACGATCACCTCGGACGTCCGGTCCAGCCCGAGTTTCCGCAGGCCGTCGACGAGGTCCGCTCCGGTCACGACATCCGTTCCGCGCATCCGGGCAATATGCCATCCGCAGCCTGAGCCCGCCTCGCATTTCGCCGCTTCTTGCGCGAAACGGCGGCAAGGAGGACCGTCGGAGACGGGGGTGGCTCCGATGATTCTGGTCGTTGGTGGAACCGGGGAGTTGGGTGGGCGGGTTGTCCGGCTGCTGCTGGAGCGAGGGCTCGGGGTACGGTGCCTGGTCCGGCCGGCGAGTGACGCAGCCGGGCTCGAGAAGGCTGGTGCGGAGGTCGCGCGGGGCGATCTGACGGACGCCGCGAGTCTCCGCGCGGCGTGTCAGGACGTGGACACGGTTGTCTCGACCGCGACAGCGATCACGCGGCTGCTCGGCGGCGCACGTGGTCCCTCGATCCACGAGATCGACGAACTCGGGACGGCCGCGCTCGTCGACGCCGCCGAGGAGGCCGGCGTACGGCGGTTCGTCTACGTCTCGTACGCCGGGATCAGCTCGACGGTCGGGACACCGCTGGAGCACGCCAAGCGGGCGATCGAGGACAGGCTGCGGCGATCGGCGATGCGCAGTGTGATCGTCCGGCCGGACGCGTTCCAGGAGGTTCACCTTGCCCCGTTGGGCCGCTTCGATGTTGCCAACGGCAAAGTTGCGCTGATCGGGTCCGGCGACGCAAAGGTGCGCTGGGTGAGCACGGACGACGCCGCGGCCCTGATCGCCGCGGTCGCGGTGGAGCCCGATCCGCCCGCCGTGATCGAGTTCGGCGGCCCGGAGGCGCTCAGCCGGAAGGAGGCGGTCGCCGTCGCCGAGGACCTCACCCATCGCCGGATGAAAGTACAGCGGATGCCGGCACCGGTCGCCCGCCTCGCGGTCCGACTGCTGAGCCGGCGCAACGACGCGCTCGCATCGGTCTTCGGCGGCGGCCTCCTCCAGTCCGGGCCGGACGCCACCTGGACCGACGAACCGCTCCGCAGCCGCGGCATCACGCCCCGCTCCGCCACCGACTACCTCCGCGACCAGGTGAACCACCTGCCCCGATAGGCGATGGCAGGACCTAATCCATCCGGTCGGCGTGGCGGTGGAAGACCTTCCAGCTGCCGTTTTCGCGTCGGTAGAGCTGCGTGACACGCAACGTGTAGGAGGTCGATTCGGCCTGCCAGGTCGTGGACGTGTGCTCGTAGCCGATCGTGTAGGCCAGGTCGTGGTCGACGTCGGCCGAGACCAGCTCGAACTTGTACGACGTGCAGTCGGAGAAGTTCTCCTCGAGCCGTCGGAAGACGATCTCCGCGTCGGCGGCCGTCGTAGCGGTCAGCCAGGCTCCGAAGACGGTGACCGGATCACGCGTCGACCAGATGGCTCGTCGCGGATCGGCATCACCGTTGTGGATTGCCAGCTCGGCATCCCGGAGCTCGGTCTCGACCCACCGTAGGAAGTCTGTTCGTTCGCTCATGATTCCCTCCCTTCCTCCGAGGGAACCTCGCTGAGCGCCGCTCCGCCAGGGTTCGTGTTCCCGCCGGCCCGGGAAATCGCCGCGTAGACCGGGAGCCAGGAGATTGCGATCAGCCCGCCGGCGATCAGGAGGGTCGTCCGGGCGCCGAACGCCGTACCGAGGACGCCGCCGAGCAGTGCGCCCACCGGGAACAAGCCCATCAGCAGGAAGCGCATCGTCGCGTTGACGCGGCCGAGCAGTTCCTGCGGTACGACGCGCTGCCGAAGCGTCACGCTGGTGATCGCGTAGATGAGCTGACCGAACTCGCCGGCCGCGAGCCCGATCACCGCCAGGACCGTCAACCCGCCGGGCTGGGCGAACGGAGTCAGCAGGCCCAGTACGCCGGCGAAGACGAGCGACACCCAGATGATCCGCTCCGGACCGAACCACCGCGCCAGCCGTGGCGTCGCCGCGGCCCCGAGCATCGCCGCCACCGACCCGATCGCCAGTACGATCCCGACCCACGTGGGGGTCAACCGCAACGTGCGGACCAGGAAGACCAGGTTCACCGCCGACGCGATCGCGAAAGCGAAGTTGTTCACCGCGCTCGTGACCGCGATCGCCCGGATCGTACGGTGCCGCGCGACGTACGCCAGCCCCTCCCGGATCTCAGGCCACAGCCCGCGCGACTCACGCCGTACGACGTGCTCCTCCGAGCGGATCGCCAGCAGCGACACCGCCGACACGACGAACGAGACGGCTTGGATCAGTACGACGTTCGCCGCGCCGATCGCGGACACCAGCCACCCGCCGGCGCCCGGACCCGCGACCTGGCCCGAGGCACGGATCGTCTCCAGCGCAGCGTTCCCGGCCAGCAGCCGGTCCTTGCCGACCACCGCGGGCAGATAACTCTGGTAGCCCACATCGAAGAACACCCGTGCGAACCCGGCCAGCAGCGACACCACCATCAGCTGGAGCAGCGACAGTACGCCGAACGCCGCGGCGACCGGGATCGAGACGAGCAGCCCGGCGCGGACCAGATCGCTCGCCACCAGGATCGGGCGCCGACGGCAACGATCCACCCAGGCCCCGGCCGGCAACCCGATCAGCGCGAAGCCGATCGTGCTCGACGCCGACACCATCCCGAGCTCGAACGGCGTGGCGCCCAGACCCAGCACCGCCAGCAGCGGAATCGCCACGCCACTGACCTGCGCCCCGAACTGACTGGTCGTCTGTCCGACCAGCAACCACCGAAAATCCCTCGTCACGACAACCTCCACAGAACCGGATGGGAATCCCACCCGCCTGCAGAAATTCGTCGCTAGGGGTGGGGCACATTACCGGCCCCGCAGCACGAGGTCAATGAGCCTGGAACAAGCCGGTCTCCCGGAACGCGCCGTACAGTCGCAGGACGACCTCGGTCGGCGGATGCATCGGTCCAGGCGGAGCCGCGAAGAATCCGGCCTCGACGACCTCGTCCTCGCCAGGTCGCAGCGTGCCGGTCCAGCTGCGCGCCTCGAAGCAGAGCGCGAAGCACTGGACGACATCGCCGTTCGGATAGGTCAGCGTGTGTACGTCGGCACGCGACAGGCTCGCGAACGGGACCAGCTCCTCCTCCGCAACAGTCAGCCCGGTCTCCTCGGAGAACTCGCGGGCCGCCGTACGTCGGAAGCTGTCGCCTGGTTCTGCTCCGCCTGCTGGGAGCTCCCACAGACCGGAGTCGCGACTCCTCTGGAACAGGATGCGATCGTCCGCATCGATCGCGAGGACCTGCGCCCCAGGCAGCAACAGCAGGCGGGAGCCGACGTCGCGGCGGAGCTGGGCGAGGTAGGAGTCCACGGGTGAGAGGGTAGAGCCGTGGACTGGGTGAGGCGGCGGGCGGGATCGCTGCTGGGGTTGGGTTTGGTCGGCGGGCTGGTGTGGACGACGGTCGTCACATTGTCGATGCCCGGCTGGTACGCCCCGGGTGAGGACTGCGCACGCAAGGTCGGCGCGGTGGACGCGGTCGCGCGCACCAGCTGGTTCCCGCCGTCGGCGAGCTGCGTGTCCGGCGACGAGGTCCGCCAGTACATGTCGACCACCCGCTCCGTGGTCCTGTCCGTCGTCGGCGTACTGCTGCTGCTCCTGATCGCGACCGGCCTGATTCTCACCGTACGACGACTCACCGGCGAGCCCGGCCCGATCAGGACCGGCGACAACGTCAAGCGCCGTAGGCGGTCGCACCTGACGTTCGGAGCACTGGACGTGGGTGTCGCGTTCGCGTTCGTCACGTTCCTGAACGCGGTCGCGATCGTGTTCGGCGGACTCCCCGGCGCGATCCTGTTCATCCTCACCGCACTCGTCGGCCTGAGCGCGTTCGGCACGATGCTCGACCGGCACATGGGTCCGCTCCCGAGCAGTGCGCTCGAGTCCCGCCGCCGCGGCACGGTCGCCGGTCTCGTGACGTTCGGCATCGTCTTCGCCGCAACCGCCGTCTCAGGCCAACTTCCCTTCTTCCGCTTCTGGGCAGTCCCCCTCAGCGCCATCGCGTACGCCGCGATCGCCGCAGCCCAATGGTCGCGCGCCACACGCCCCGCCGAGGTCGCGCAGCGCGAGGACGTGTGATCAACAAGGCCAGCCGGGCTCGATGTTCTGGTTCAGGTGGAAGACGTTCTCGGGGTCGTACTGGCACTTGACCCGTGACAGCCGCCGGTAGTTCTCCTCACCGAAGCCCGCGATCACCCGGTTCTGTCCCTCGTTGCCGATGAAGTTCAGGTACACGTACCCGGTCGCCCACTCGTCCAGGTCCGAACACACGTCCCGCGCCCACCTGATGCCGCGTGCATCGTCGGCCGGATCGGACCACATCCCGAACGGGTGCACGACCCACGCCGCCTGGCGATGCGGCTGCGGCCACTTCTCCGCACCCCGCTGTACGGCGCCACCCCACGGCACGATCGCCTGTTGCGACGGTGACGGCGAGATCATGTCCGCCGCGCGGCCGGCGAACGCCTCGACCGCGGGATCGGGCAACGACGCCAGATGTTCCGCGGACCAGTAGTTCCGGAACCCCGGCGGATCGTCGAGCGCCGATTGAATGTCGGCGTACGGCATCTCGGCGACCAACTCGGCCTCCGGTTCCAGCGCGAAGAGCGGTGCGAACACGTCACGCAACTCCGCTTCACTGCCGGCGTACACCGCCGCCGCACCCACGATCAACTGCCCCTGCAGGTGCGCGGGCACGAACTCCTCCGGCGGCCCGGTCAGGTAGATCACGCCACCACCGAGCTCTTCGGGCGCGCCCGACTCGATCAGGTCCCGGTACGCGCGCAGTACCGTGGGACCCGCCGACGCCGGCCACATCAGCAGCGCCAACGTTGTCGAGGGCAACTGCTGGAGATGGAACGTCAGCGACGTCGCGACCCCGAAGTTCCCGCCGCCGCCGTGCAGCGCCCAGAACAGCTCGGTGTTCTTCGTCTCGTCCGCGATCAGCAGCCGTCCGTCCGCGGTGACGAGCTCCACCGAGATCAGCGCATCACAGGCGAGCCCGTACTTGCGTTCCAGCCAGCCGGACCCGCCGCCGAGCGTCAGGCCCGCGACACCGGTCGTGGACGCCCGCCCACCGGTCGTCGCCAGCAGGTACTTCTGGCAGGCCCGATCGAGGTCGCCCCAGGTCGCGCCCCCGCCGACCCGCGCGATCCGGGCGAACGGATCGATCTGAACGCTGTTCATCCGCCGCAGGTCGACGACCAGGCCGCCGTCGGTGACCGCCGTCCCGGCCACCCCGTGACCGCCGCCCCGGACCGCGATCTCCAGCCCCTGATCGGCGCCGTACCGCACCGCCGCCTGGACGTCGCCCACCGATTCGCACTGGGCGATCATCGCGGGCCGCTTGTCGATCATCCCGTTGAAGACCGTGCGCGCCTCGTCGTACGCCGGGTCGGTGTCGCGCAGCAGCAGTCCGCCGAAACCCGGTGGCCGCAGCTGTTGGACGAGTTCGGACATGGTGGATCTCCCCCCTGCTCACTCCCCCAGGCGATCCACCGATAGTCCACCGCGACACCCGCCGGGTCAACGTCCGGCCGGTTACCGCGTCATCACACGATTCGGCTGTCCACCAAGGGCTTTCGCGCGATCACGCCCCGAGACGATCTGGGCTCACTCGCCGTACCTCGGTAGGGTGCGAGATGTGACTGATGCGGCGGTGATCGGTGGTGTGGGTCAGGTCCTGACCGAGGACGAGGTGACGGCGTTCGTCGGCGGTGTCCTGGCCGGCGCGGGTCTGGAGGGCCGCAGCGTCTGTGTGATCGTCCCGGACGCCACCCGCAGCTGCCCACTTCCCCTGCTCCTGAAGGCGGTCACCGAGGCCCTGAAGGACAGTCAGGTCACGATCCTGGTTGCCCTGGGCACTCATGCGGAGATGACGCCGGATCAGCTCCGCGAGCACCTGGGCGGCGACTACCCGAACGTGATCAACCACGAGTGGTGGAAGCCCGACACGTTCGCCGATCTCGGCACGATCGGTCCCGACCGGGTCGGTGAGATCTCCGACGAGATGCTCCGCGACGAGGTCCCGGTCCGGCTCAACCGCGCCGTCGTCGAGCACGACGTTGCCCTGGTCGTCGGGCCGGTCTTCCCGCACGAGGTGGTCGGCTTCTCCGGCGGCAACAAGTACTTCTTCCCAGGGGTCGCGGGGCAGGAGGTCATCGACTTCTCGCACTGGCTCGGCGCCCTGATCACCAGCGCGAACATCATCGGTACGCCGGGACTCACCCCGGTCCGCGCTCTCATCGACGAGGCCGCCGCACTCATCCCGGCCGAGAAGCTCGCCCTGTCGGTGGTCGCCCAGTCCGGGACGGGCGCGCTGCACGCGGTCGCGTTCGGCGACACGATCTCGTCCTGGCGCGCGGCTGCCGAGATCTCCGCGCAGACCCACGTCCGCTACCTGGAGCATCCCGTCCGGCGGGTCGTCTCGGTGATGCCACCGAAGTACGCCGACATCTGGACCGCGGCCAAGGGCTTCTACAAGGTCGAGCCGATCGTCGCGGACGGCGGCGAGGTGATCCTCTACGCGCCGCACGTCACCGAGCTGGCCGCGATGCACCCCGAGATCGCGGAGATCGGCTACCACTGCCGCGACTACTTCATCGGCCAGTGGGACAAGTTCCGCGACCTGCACTGGGGCGTCCTCGCGCACTCCACGCACCTGCGCGGCGCGGGCACCTGGGACCCGGTGAACGGCGAGCACCTCCGTGTCCGGGTCACGCTCGCCACCGGCATCCCCGAGGACGTCGTACGCCGGGCCAACCTCGCCTACCTCGACCCCGCGACGGTCGACCTGGCCGCGTACGAGTCCGACCCGGAGACCTTCGTCGTACCCAACGCCGGCGAGACCCTGTACCGGCTCAAGGTCTAGGCGGACGCCAGACACTCACCAACCGCTCCAATCACGCTCCGGCATCGCCGCTCCACGCTCGTCCGCTGCTCGCGGATCGGGTTGGTGAGTGGCACAGGTCCGCGGACATCTTCCGCCGCGGGGTGACTCGCCGGTAACCTGACCCGCTATGGCTGAGGTCGTGATCATCGGGTCCGGGTTCGCCGGGCTGTGCATGGGTATCAAGCTGCAGCAGGCCGGGTGTGAGGACTTCGTCATCCTCGAGAAGGCGGACGACCTCGGCGGCACCTGGCGGGACAACACCTATCCCGGCTGCGCCTGCGACATCCCGTCGTACCTGTACTCGTTCTCGTTCGAGCAGAACCCGCGCTGGACGCGGATGTTCGCGCCCTGGGACGAGATCCTCGCGTACCTGCGGCACTGCGCGGACAAGTACGGCATCGCGGACAAGATCCGGTACGGCGCCGAGGTCACCGAAGCCGTCTTCGACGAGGCGACCGGCCAGTGGACCGTCACGGTCAACGGCGACGAGACGATCGAGACCCAGTCGCTGGTGGCCGGCGTCGGCAGCCTGCACCGGCCCAAGCTCCCGGACTTCCCAGGCGTCGACTCGTTCGCCGGTACGACGTTCCACTCGGCCGTCTGGGATCACTCGGTGGACCTGCGCGGCCGCAACGTCGCGGTGATCGGGACCGGTGCGTCGGCGATCCAGTTCGTGCCGCAGATCGCTCCACAGGTCGCCCAGCTGGACGTGTACCAGCGGACGCCACCGTGGGTGACGCCGAAGCCGGACCGCGCGATCGGCGGCTGGGAACGCAGGCTGCACCAACGATTCCCGGCCGGCCAGCGGGCGATCCGCAACGCCATCTACTGGGGTCTCGAGGGTCGCGGCGCCGGCTTCGCGGGGAGTCCGAAGTTGATGAAAGGCCTTGAACTACAGGCGAAACGGCACCTGCACAAGCAGGTCACCGATCCCGAGCTGCGGGCGAAACTGACCCCGGACTACCAGATCGGCTGCAAGCGGATCCTGATCTCGAACGACTACTACCCCGCGCTCGCCCGGCCGAACGTCGACCTCGTCACCACCCCGATCACGCGGGTCACCCCGACCGGCGTGGTCACCGCCGACGGCACCGAACGGGCCTGCGACACGATCGTGCTCGGCACCGGGTTCGACGTCTCGGCGAACCTGACCCGGATGCCGATCCTCGGCAAGGACGGCGTCGACCTCGCCGACCACTGGAAGCGCAACGGCATCGGCGCGCACCTCGGCATCACGGTCGCCGGGTACCCGAACCTGTTCCTGCTGGTCGGCCCGAACACGCTCCTCGGCCACTCCTCGATGGTCTTCATGATCGAGGCCCAGGTCCGGTACGTCATGCAGGCCCTGCACCTGCTGCGACGGCGCAACGCGTCGTACGTCGAGGTCCGCGAGGAGGTCCAGGAGCGGTTCGTCGACACCGTCCAGGGCGAGCTCGGCTCCACGGTCTGGCAGTCCGGCTGCACGAGCTGGTACCTGGACGCGGCCGGGCGGAACTCCACGATCTGGCCGGAGTGGACGATGTCGTACTGGCGCCGCACCCGGCGGCTCGATCCGTCGGACTTCGCCGTAGTCCACTAAGGGAGAACCCGGACTCCTTCAGTAGGAGTCCGGGCAGTCCGGCGTACGACCTTGGGATGAAGGAAAGACCGATCCGGAGGCCGATGTCCACCGGCCGGTGCTGAAGGACTCTTGAGACATGGAAATCCTTCAGATCGCCGGAGCGGCAGCCATCGTGATCGGCATCGTGATCACGGCGCTGATCGCCATCATCCCATCAGTTGTGGACCGATAAGGTCAGTCGGCGGACAGATGGACCAGTAGGTCCTGCCGGGTCAGCACGCCCACCGGCTTGCCGTCGTCCAGCACCATCAGGGCGTCCCTACCCTCGAGCAGCTCGACCGCCTTCGTGACCGGTTCGCCGGCGCCCAGCGACGGGAGCGCCGCGTCCATGTGCTGCTCGACCATGTCGGCCAGCCGGGCCTTGCCGGAGTACAGGGCGTCCATCAACGTCCGCTCCGACACCGCGCCGGCCACCTCGGCCGCCATCACCGGCGGCTCCGCACGGACGACAGGCATCTGCGAGACGCCGTACTCACGCAGGATCGCGACCGCCTCGGCGATCGTCTCGTGCGGGTGGGTGTGCACCAGCGGCGGCAGGCTGCCGTCCTTGCCGGCCAGCACGTCACCGAGCGTGGTGCCCTGCCGGCTGTTCGCCAGGAAGCCGTACTGCGCGAGCCAGTCGTCGTTGAACACCTTCGTCAGGTAGCCGCGGCCGCCGTCCGGCAGCAGGACCACGATGACAGCGTCGGGGTCGTCGAGCTCCTTCGCCAGCTTGATGGCCGCCGCGGCTGCCATCCCGGCCGAGCCGCCGACCAGCATCGCCTCCTCGCGCGCGAGCCGCCGGGTGAGCGCGAACGAGTCCGCGTCCGACACCTCGATGACGCGGTCACAGATGTCGCGGTCGTACGTCTCCGGCCAGAAGTCCTCGCCGACACCCTCGACCAGGTACGGCCGGCCGGTGCCCCCGGAGTACACCGAGCCCTCCGGGTCGGCGCCGATGATCTGCACCCGGCCGCCGGAGACCTCCTTCAGGTACTTCCCGGTGCCACTGATCGTGCCGCCGGTGCCGACGCCCGCGACGAAGTGCGTGATCTTGCCCTCGGTCTGCTCCCAGAGCTCCGGGCCGGTGGTCTCGTAGTGCGAGCGCGGGTTGTTCTGGTTCGCGTACTGGTTCGGCTTCCAGGCGCCCTCGATCTCGCGGACCAGGCGGTCGGAGACGTTGTAGTACGAGTCCGGGTGCTCGGGGGCGACCGCAGTCGGGCAGACCACGACGTCGGCGCCGTACGCCTTGAGCACGTTGCGCTTGTCCTCGCTGACCTTGTCCGGGCAGACGAAGACACACTTGTAGCCCTTCTGCTGGGCGACCATCGCGAGCCCGACACCGGTGTTGCCGGACGTCGGCTCGACGATCGTGCCGCCGGGCTTGAGCTCGCCGGAGGCCTCCGCGGCTTCGATCATCCGGACCGCGATCCGGTCCTTCACCGAGCCGCCCGGGTTGAAGTACTCGACCTTGGCGAGCACGAGGGGCTTGGCACCGTCAGTGGTCTTGGACAGCCTCACCAGCGGGGTGTTGCCGACGAGGTCCAGGAGAGAGTCTGCGTAGCGCACATCTTTACTGTAGTGATGCTCGTGTCTTTCCCCTATTTTCACTTGCGTCGTCGTAACGCCGTGTAATGCTTAACTCATGAGTAGAGCCCGGGCAGCCAAGAAACTGGCCCAGGCCGCAGCCTACGGGGGCGGGGGACTCGGACTCATCGGTGCCACGTTGTACGGCGTACTGACCGCGGAGGCCGAGTACGCCAAGCGCGTGATCGGACCGACGAGGTACTACCCCACTCCGGGCAACGGCCTGTACGGCCGGTATCCAGGACATCCGATCACCTTCGCCATGATCGGCGACTCCAGTGCCGCCGGATACGGCACCGAGACGCCGGACGAGACTCCCGGGGTGCTGCTCGCCTCCGGCCTGGCCGAGCTGGCGGAACGGCCGGTGCGGTTGGTCGACGTGTCGAAGACCGGGGCGAAGTCGACGGATCTGGCCGGCCAGGTCGACGCCGCGTTACAGGCCGGTCCGCACATCGCCGTCATCCTGATCGGCGTCAACGACGTGAAGGCGAAGATGCCGCCGTCGACCTCGGTCCGGTTGCTGTCGGCCGCCGTACGCCGGTTGCGCGCCGCGAACTGTGAGGTGGTGGTGGGCACCTGCCCCGACCTCGGAGTGGTCCGGACGATCATGCCGCCGCTGCGACAGGTCGCCCGGTCCTGGAGCCACCGGCTGGCCGCCGCTCAGACCATCGCAGTCGTCGAAGCAGGCGGCCGCTCCGTGTCGTTGGGCTCGTTGCTCGGCGAGGTGTTCGCCTCCAACCCGTCGATGTGGGGCCGGGACAACTTCCACCCGTCGGCCACCGGATACACCGCCGCGTCGGCCGCCCTGCTGCCGTCGGTGGCTGCCGCGATGGGCGTCGGGACCGAGTCGTTCGTGCACCCGGAGCAGTTCCGCGGCGAGGCGATCCTGCCGATCGCGGAAGCCGCCGTACAGGCTGCTCGCCAGGCCGGCACCGAGGTCGCGGCCACTGAGGTCGCCGGGCGTTCGCGTGGTCCCAGCGGCCGGTGGGCCGCGTTGCGCCACCGCCGCCGGCACCCGAAGGCCGAGGTCGATCGGGTGGACGAACCGACCGAGGGCAGTCCCGACGCCGTGCCGGTGTGCCAATAGTTGCTGGCTTGTGCGTCCGCTGAGCGGCGACTTTCATGTCGGGAGTCTTGCCTCCGGGCGGCCACGTGGTGCACAGTCGATAACTACGCGGTACCCCGATAACGGGAGGCGAAGATGGGCTTGAACCACTCCGAGGAGACGCATCAGCGTTTGGTGGAGGCCGTGCCCAGATGCACCGGACGCGCAATGACCGAGTGGTTCCAGCTGATGAACGACGGACCGTCGTTCCTGCGCTTCGACGACAGAGTGAGATGGCTGGCCGGCGAGTACGCACTCGCGCACGGGCACGCTACCGCCATCGTCCATGAGTTCGATCTCGTCAAGGCGCATCGGCGAATGGGCTGAGCCGCAAAGGAGACAACTCGAAGACCTGCCCTTTCAGGTGGAGGGGCAGGTCTTTCGCGCTCCGATGACCACCTCGTTGCCCTCCGGATCGGCAACCAGGTAAGGCTTCTCGTCCAGCAGCCGCCCACCCGCTCGCAACGCTGCCTCGACCCGTTCCGGCACCGCGTCCTGCAGTACGTCGAGCTCGAAGTGGATCCGGTTCCGCTGCCGCCGGGGCTCCTCCATCTGCTGGAAGAACAGCACCGGGTTCAAGCGCCGCGGGTCGTAGATGTCCGTGAGGTGCGGCCGGTCGTCCTCGGCGTAGCCCAGCAGCGTCAACCAGAACGCCCGGACCGCCGGTACGTCGACCGCGTCGATCCCGAACTGCACGAACCGCAACCGCGCGGGGTCCGCGCGCAACCCGAGATCCTTCGCCGCGGCCTCGACCTGCGTGGCCAGAGCGACGAAGTTCGGATCCGCGCTGTCGCCGTCCTCCCACTGGTCCTTGCCGCTGTCGAGCACGACACCTTCCGCTCGTACGTCGATCATCAGCGGAATGCCCGCGGCGTCTGCCAACTCGGCCACCTTCGTCACCAGCTGCGCCGGTGACGAGGTCGGGTAGAACGTCATCGCGGCGAACAACGCCAGCCAATCGGTCGTCCCCGGCAGCGGATCCCCCGGCACCAGATCGACCTCGTTCCCCTCGTCGTCGGGCAGCATCACGCCGTACGCCCCGGACGGTTCACGCCCCGTCACCGCGCGCGCCTCGTCCACCGCCGCCGACGGCCGGACCACGTCGACGTGGATCCGGTTGCGGAGCGGCCGAGGTTCTTCGAGGCGTCGTACGGCGAATTTCGGATCCCGCCGCAGCGGATCGTCGAGACCGTCCGGTCGTTCGTAGCCCAGTGCGGTCTGCCAGAACGTCCGCACCGCGGCCGGTTCGGCCGCCTCAATCACCACGCCGAGGGACTGCGCACCAGCAGGATTCGCCACCAACCCGAGCTCTCGGGCCACACCGGCGATCCCCTCCGCCGTCGGCACCCGCACCCCACGGGCCCGCAGGTCGACATCGGGCGTCCCGCCCGGAAACTCAGCCAGCCGGGCCACGAGTGCGGCGCCTGCGGCGTGCGAGGGAGCGTCGTACCAAGCAGTGGTCATGGGACCACCGTAGAGCGGGAACCGGACGACCAGCGTCCGGAAAGCCGGAAGGGCCGGCCCACCTGGACCGGCCCTTCCGTTGTTCGGTACCCGCTGTCAGTCGCCGCCGCGCAGGATGGCGAGGATCCGCAGGATGTTCCAGTACAGCCAGACCAGGGTGACGGTCAGGCCGAACGCGGCCCGCCAGGCCTCGTTCTGCGGGGCGCCCTGGCGGACGCCCTGCTCGACCATGTCGAAGTCGAGGATCAGGTTGAACACCGCGAGGCCGGCGCCGAGCGCGGCGAACAGCAGGCCCATCGGGCCCATACCGCTGATGCCGGTGCTGATCCCGAACAGGCTCAGCACCAGGTTGATCAGCAGCACGCCGGCAAAGCCCGCCGTACCGATGATCACCATCTTGGTGAACTTCGGCGTCACCTTGATCGCGAAGTACTTGTACGTCGCCAGCGTCAGGCCGGCCGTCACCATAGTGGCCAGCACGGCCTGCACGATGATGCCGGAGTCACCGACCCAGGCGGCGATGAACTTGCTGCCGATCCCGAGGAACACACCCTCGGCCGCGGCGTACAGCATCACCAGCGCCGGGCTCACCTTGCGGGAGAACGACAGCACCATGGCCAGCGCGAACCCGACCAGCGCGCCGGCCAGGAACGCCGGCTTGACGAACTCGACCGGGATCCGCCACCACGCCAGCGCGGCGGCCAGCACGACCACGCCGAGCGTCACCGCGGTCTTGACGATCACGTCGTCCAACGTCATGGGGCGGCTCGAGGCCGGAGCCCCTGGGTACTGCTGCTGCGGCGGCATACCCGATCCGCCGTAGCCGTATGGGCTCTGCTGACCGTACGGAGCGGCCCCCGGATAGGCCTGGCCGTGGCCAGGCGCGAACGCACTCGACCGGTTCAGCACCGGGTTACTGCTCTGCATCTCTTCCTCCTGATGACCCACATCCGGGGCCGTATCGAGATACTACGGTCCCACCCTTAACAACATCTGAGAATCCATCGACCATTCCGCACCAAAAAAGGCGAATATCCATCGCTCCCCGATGTATTCGCCTGCAATACAAGGCTCAGACGTGCGGGCGGACGGGGTCCTGGGTGGTGAGGGCGGCGCCTACCTGGTCGGCGAGGGCTACGGCTACCAGGCGTTGTTCGAGGTCGGGGCGGGCGATCCGGCTGGCGGCGGTGAGGAGGAAATGGCCGCGGGTCTCGCCGGCGTGCTGGACGGTGAGCTCGATCTCGGCGTTCGTCGGCAGGCCGTCGCGTTCGACCTTCAGGACGTGCGGTCCGCGCGTCACGGAGCCGTCCGGATTCAACCGCGGCGCCTGGGTCTGCTTGCTGCCGGCAACGAACTTGGCGCCGTCGATGCCCAGTACGGCGGTCAGTTCGGCGCGCACCTGCTCGATCAGATCGTCGGTGGACCCACCGGTCGCGACCGCCTGCGAGACCGTGATCACGCCGTCCAGGTAGCCACCCCGCCGGGACGCTTTCGCTTGTTGCTCACGGCCCCAGATCGCGATCTGCGTGACCGCGATCCCGATCACCAGCAGCAGTACGGCCTGCTCCACGTCGTTGCTGCTGTCGATGGTGAAGCTGTCGTACGGCACGGTCAGGAAGAAGTCGAACCACACCGCGCTCGACACCGCCGCGATCACCCCGGCGAGCCGGATCCCGAACACGGTGACCGCCACGATCACGACAACGAGCAGCAACGCCGCGTTCGCGTTGTCGAAGTGCTCCCGGAACGGCGTCAGCAGCAAACACACCACCGGAGGGACCAGCACCGACGCCGTCAGGACCGGAGTCCGATAGTTCTCCACCTCTCCATTGATGCGCATGACCCCCACCGGATCAACAGTTCTCACAAGGTCTGTTCATCCGTACCGTGGGTCGCATGCCCGAGATCGCCCGCATCCGGCCTGCCGAGGACACCGACGAACGCGGCACGCTGACCGGCTTGCTCGACTTCCTCCGTGCAACCGTCGAACTCAAAGCCACCGGCCTGACCGACGAGCAGGCGTTCGCCCACCCGGTCCACCCGTCCGCGCTCACTCCGGGCGGAATCGTCAAGCACCTGACCGGGGTGGAGCGCTTCTGGTTCGCGATCGACTTCGCCGGACAGGACGTTGAATGGCCCTGGACGGAGGAGGATCCGCACGGCTGCTTCCCCATCGAGCCTGGAGACACGATCGACGGTGTGCTGGCGGCGTACCGCGCCGAATGCGCGCGTTCCCGCGAGATCACCGCGGCTGCCTCGCTCGACGAGCGGGCGCACTCGGAAGGGATGACGTTCACCCTGCGCTACGCGCTCGCGCACCTGATCGAGGAAACCGCCCGCCACCTCGGCCACCTCGACCTTCTCCGCGAGTCCACCGACGGCCTGGTCGGCGAATAGTTGAGGTGTGCTTTTGGACAGGAGGTGTCGGGTGGCTGGGTAGTGCACCTGAGCGTGATTGTGGTCCTGCGTACGGTGTCTCGGTGGTGCTCTACCTGTCGAGCCGGCACACCAGCTGAATAACCGGTGGCTGGTCGGATATTCGTCTGCGTAAGTTGCTTCGCATGCACCGGATCCGACTGGCTACCGACGCTGACATCATCTTTCTGGCCGACGTGACGCTGGCCGCTACCGGCGCGCAGGGGCGTCTGCCGGCCGACTTCGACGAGGCTGCTTGGCGGGCCCGGTTCGCCGAGTGGAGCCGGGAGTCGATCGAGGATCCCGCGACCGAGCTGTACGTCGTCGAGGTCGACGGGCGTCGCGCCGGTCGCCTGCGGGTCAGCCGTACGCCGGAATTCGTCGAGGTGAACGGCATCCAGCTCCACCCGGACGTCCAGAACCGCGGCGTCGGTACGGCGATCCTCACCGCGTTGCAGTCCGAGGCCGCGAGGTCCGGCGTACCGCTGAAGCTGAACGTCGAGCGGGACAATCCGGACGCGCGCCGCCTGTACGAGCGCCTCGGTTTCACGAAGACCGGCGAGGACAAGGGCGAGGATGTGCTGCAGTGGTCGAAGGCCGCGGAGCAGAATCGGTTGTGGAACGCGGACGTCGCGGAGCGGTACGACACTCCCGGCGACGGGATGTTCTCGGCGGATGTGCTCGGGCCGACAGTGGAGCGCCTGGCTGAGCTCGCCGACGGTGGGCGGGCGCTCGAGTTCGCGATCGGCACCGGGCGGGTCGCCGTACCGCTGTCGGAGTACGGCGTACCTGTGAGCGGGATCGAACTGTCGGACGCGATGCTCCAACAGCTGCGGAAGAAGGCCGACGCCGAGACGATCCCGGTCGTCGCGGGCGACATGGCGACGGCTCGTGCACCTGGCGAGTTCACCCTCGTCTACTTGGTCTTCAACACGATCTCGAACCTGCTCACGCAGGAGGAACAGGTCGAGTGCTTCCGGAACGCCGCCCGCCACCTCACCCCCGGCGGCCGTTTCGTGATCGAGCTCTGGGTCCCCGAACTGCGCCGCCTCCCACCCGGCGTCCCCGCCACCGTCGGCGTCGCCGATCCCGGCTACATCCTGCTGGACACGTACGACGTACTGAAGCAACACGTCGTCTCGCACCACTTCCACTTCGGCGAAGGCACCGAGGCACGCCTGGGACGAACCCCGCACCGCTACATCTGGCCCGCCGAACTGGACCTGATGGCCCAACTGGCCGGCTTCACCCTCGAGTCCCGCCACGCCGACTGGACCAACACCGAGTTCACCGCCGACTCCCCCTCCCACGTCTCCGTCTACCGCCTGTCCACCGCGTAGGACTGAGCTTGCGGTTGTGGGTCGGGGGTGGTGGGTACTGGCCGCGGGATCCACCATGAGGGGATGAGAGCTCCCTCGGGTGGGGGATGTTCGGTGGGTGAGATCACTCGCGAGAGGGTTTGTGAAATCTTTCACGAGCGTTTAGCGTTGAAGTGAACATGAAGTCGGAGATCCACTCAGGGAGAGTGAACCCCATGACAGCCCAGGTGCCGCACATCCTCGTCGTCGGAGGCGGTTACGTCGGGATGTACACCGCGTACGGCCTGCGCCGCGCCGCCCGTAAGGGCCGGATCCGGGTGACTGTGGTCGACCCGCGGTCGGTGATGACCTACCAGCCGTTCCTGCCGGAAGCCGCGGCCGGTTCGGTGGAGCCGCGGCACGTCGTGGTGCCGCTGCGCAAGACCCTCAAGGGCTGCCGGGTGGTGACGGGTCGCGTGACGGGGATCGATCACGCGAACAAGGTCGCCAAGGTGATGCCCGAGGAGGGCCCGGAGTACGAGCTCGCCTACGACCAGATCGTGGTCGCGCTCGGCTCGATCGCCCGCACGCTGCCCATCCCCGGCCTGGCCGAGGAAGCGACCGGGTTCAAGAACGTCGAAGAGGCCATCGCCCTGCGCAACAAGGTCCTGGACCGGCTCGACGTCGCGTCGTCGCAGCCCGACCCCGCGCTGCGCAAGTCCGCGCTCACGTTCGTCTTCATCGGCGGCGGGTACGCCGGTGTGGAGGCGTTCGCCGAGCTCGAGGACATGGCCCGCTACGCCACCCGCTACTACGACAACATCAAGCCCGAGGACATGCGCTGGGTCCTGGTCGAGGCCACCAACCGGATCCTCCCCGAGGTCGGCACGGATCTCGGCAAGTACACCGTGGACCAGCTCCGCAAGCGGAACATGGACATCCGGCTGGAGACCCGGCTGGAGTCCTGCGAGAAGGGCCATGTGATCCTCAGTGACGGCGAGGAGTTCGACGCCGACACGATCGTCTGGACCGCGGGCGTGAAGGCGAATCCGGCGCTTGCCGCGACCGACTTCCCGCTGGACGAGAAGGGCCGGGTCAAGACGCTGCCGAACCTGCGGATCGAGGGTGTCGACGACGCCTGGACCGCCGGCGACAACGCCGCCGTACCGGACCTGACGAGTGAGACCGGTGCGTACTGCGCCCCGAACGCGCAGCACGCCGTACGGCAGGCGCGTCGGCTCGCGGCGAACATCCTCCGGGTGGTCGACGGGCAGCCGCCGCAGGACTACGAGCACAAGTACGTCGGCTCGGTCGCGAGCCTCGGCCTGCACAAGGGCGTCGCGCAGCTGTACGGCGTGAAGGTGAAGGGCTGGCTGGCCTGGTTCCTGCACCGGACCTACCACGTGTCCCGCGTACCCACCTTCAACCGGAAGGCCCGCGTGATCCTGGACTGGACCCTGGCGCTGTTCTTCCGCCGCGAGGTCACCAGCCTCGGCAGCCTGCAGACCCCGAACGAAGAGTTCCGCCGGGCAACGCAGTCGTAGCGAAACACCTGATCGGCCGGGCCCCCAACTCGCCGGGGGCCCGGCCTTCTTTTCGCCGTCCCGCTCTGCGACGCTGTGCGCGAGTGTCTGGAGGGGGACATGAGTAAAGCGATGCTGCCACCGCGCTGGTTCGTCCGCGCGGCCTGGAAGTTCCATCGAGGTCTCTACAACGCCAGCAAGGGCCGCAAAGGTCTCTCACGACCGCGGGACAAGAAGTACGGCCTGTTGCGGCTCACCGTGATCGGCCGGCGGACCGGGGAACCGCGGAGCGTGATTCTCGGGTACGTCGAGGACGGGCCGAACCTGGTCACCCTCGCGATGAACGGCTGGGGCGCACCCGAACCGGCCTGGTGGCTGAACCTGCTGGCGCACCCGGACGCCGAGGCGGTCCTCGTCGACGGGCAACGACCGGTCCGCGGCCGCGCTGCGGAGGGCCCGGAACGCACGCGGCTGTGGGGCCGCTGGCAGGAGCTCGACAAGAACCTCGACGAGTACGCCGATCGCCGCCCGAGAACGACCGCGGTGGTGGTGCTCGAACCGCGTTAGTCGCGCAGCAGGTCCGCGTCGTGGACGAGGAGGGCGATCTGGACTCGGTTGTTCAGGTCGAGTTTCGTGAGGATGCGGGAGACGTGCGTCTTCACGGTCGGGACGCTGAGGTAGAGCGTCGCGCTGATCTCGGCGTTCGACTTCCCCTCGCCGACGGCGACAGCGATCTCGCGTTCACGGTCGTTCAGGTCCGCGAGGCGGGCGGCGGCCTTGGTCTTGCGGTTGTCCTGGCCGGAGTCGGCGACGCGGGTGATGAGGCGTTTGGTGACGGCCGGCGAGAGGACGGGATGTCCGGCCGCGATCCGGCGTACCGACTCGACGATCTCGGCGGGCGGGGTGTCCTTCAGGATGAACCCGGCGGCGCCGGCGCGGAGGGCGCGCAGGACGTGCTCGTCGGCGTCGAAGGTGGTGAGGATGACGACCTCAGGCGCGCCCGGGCGGCGCCGTACCGCTTCCGTCGCGGTCAGGCCGTCGGTGCCGGGCATCCGGATGTCCATCAGGATCACGTCCGGAGCGAGCCGGTCGATCAGGCCCTGTACGCCGGACCCGTCACCAGCCTCCCCGACCACACGGATGTCCTCTGCGCCGCCCAGCATCAACTTCAGCCCGGCCCGCAACAACGGATCGTCATCCACGATCAACACCCGAATGGTCATGAGCCACAGCCTCCTGACCCTGGAGGCGCGCCATTCAACACCGTCATGCGGGCCACGGTAGCCAGGCGTGGAGGCGGAAGTCGCCTTCGGGGGTGCGGCCGTGTTCGACGCGGCCTTCGACCAAGGCGGCGCGTTCGCTGAGGCCCTTCAAACCTTGGCCGTCGCCGCGCCGGCGGTTCGGCGCCGGGTTGCGCAGCTCGACCGACAGTCCGTTGCCTGGGGCACCGGTCACGCTGATCGTCACCGGCTCCCCCGGCGCATGCTTGACCGCGTTCGTCAGACCTTCCTGCACGACCCGGTACGCCGTACGCCCGACGTGCTCCGGCATCGCGCCCGGAGCATCCAGCGTCAACTCGACCGGAATGCCCGCCTCCCGCGAACCCTCCACGAGCGCAGGCAAGTCAGCGAACGCAGGCTGCGGGAGCTCGCCGACAGGAGCGCGCAGTACGCCGATCACCTCGCGGAGATCCTGCAGCGCCTGGTGTGCGCTCGCCCGGATGATCTCCGCGGCACCCGCGACCTCGGCCGTGGACACGTCCGGGCGGTACGCCAACGCACCGGCATGCACGCTGAGCAACGACAGCCGATGCCCGAGTACGTCGTGCATCTCGCGAGCGATCTCCTCGCGCGCCCGCAGCTGCGCCTGCTCGGCCTGCAGTGTCGCCACGGTCTCGGCCCGATCCGCCCGGTCCCGCAGCGTCTGCAGGAGCTGCCGCCGGGACCGGATGTAGAACCCCCAGCCCGCCATGGCGGCGTACAGAGTGATGCCGATGAGGAGCTGAGTTTTCCAGTCCTCCTTGTGCCGCACCTGGAGATAGCTGAGCGTGGCGACGAAGTTCAGCGCGAAGACCCAGATCGAGGTCCGCCACGGCTTGTGGACGGCGACGGTCATGACCAGCACGAGCGTCGGCCCGGCCGCGGCGTCGGAGTACACCGAGACGGCGGCCGCGATAATCGCCAGTGGGACGGGCCAGCGGCGCCGGAACCACAGGGTCAGGCACAGCGCCATGCCCGACCAGAAGTCGATCGCGATCAGCGTCCGCGGCACCGCATCGCCCTCACCCTCGCTGTAGGCGAGCAGCGCGAGGCACACCGCGAGCACGAACGACACACTGTCCACGACCCAGTTCATGGCCGTACGACGCGGACGCTTGCGCTCACTCATGACTTGAATGTAGCGGTGGGTAAGCGATCTCCGGGGTGGATGCGGGTGTCCGGATACCGAAGTCGGTGCGATCAGGTACTTAGGTCGGCGGTAGGTTGCCGGGCATGAGTCAGCTCGCTGTCACCGTCATCGGCCCGGACCGCCCGGGGATCATCGCCGACGTCACCGAGGCCCTGGTCGGTATCGGGGTCAACCTCGAGGACTCGACCATGACGCTGCTGCGCGGCCACTTCGCGATGATGATCGTCTGCGCCGGACCGTTCGACGAGGTGAAGTCGGCGCTCGAGCCGCTGCGCGGCGAGCTGGTCATCACGGTCCGCAAGATGGGCCCCGAGCACGAGCATGCGCCGATCGGTGCGCCGTACATGCTGAGCGTCCACGGCGCGGACCGGCCGGGGATCGTGGCGGCGGTGACGCGGATGATCGCGGCCGCCGGAGGCACGATCACGGACCTGGCGACGCGGCTGAGCGGCGGGCTGTACGTACTGACCGCGGAGGTCGAGCTGCCGCCGACCGCGGAGCTGGAGATGCTGGACCGGGCGCTCGAGATCACCGCCGAGGAACTCGGAGTGGGTGTCACGCTGCGCCCGGCCGAGAGCGACGAACTGTGATCACGGACTGGTCCCCTGCACGTCTGGATGTCCAGGGCGCCGTACTCGAGGTCGTCCGCGCACCGCACCCGGTGCTCGCGACGGAAAGCGCGGAGGTGGACCCGCTCGATCCGGACATGATCCAGCTCGCCGCTGACCTCGTGGCGACCATGCGGGTCTCCCCCGGGTGCGTCGGACTCGCGGCGCCGCAGGTTGGTGTCGCTGCGCAGATGTTCTCGCTCGACGTGACCAATCACCCGAAGACGCGTACCTGTCACGGCGTCTTCGTTCTGTGCAACGCGGTCGTCGTCGAGGCCTCACGCAACGAGAAGGCTCGCGAAGGGTGCATGTCGGTGCCGGACTTCACCGGCGACGTCAAACGTGCGACCCGGCTCACGGTCGCCGGCGTCCTGCCCGGTACGACGGACCAGGTCACGATCACCACCGACGCGTTCGAGGCCCGCGCACTCCAGCACGAGATCGACCACTGCAGCGGAAAGCTGTTCCTGGACCGAGTAGCCGGCGCCCACGCCGTGTACCCCCGAAAGACCTACCTGTAACGAGTACCCTCGTCCCGAGCCCGGGTGGCGGAACGGCAGACGCAGCGAGCTTAAACCTCGCGGCCCTAACAGGCATACGGGTTCGAATCCCGTCCCGGGCACCATGAACTGACCTGCAAAGATAACCAAGTAGGAATATAAGCAGCGGTTGCAGCAGTCGTGCGATGGTTGCACTAGCGGTTGCAGTTGCCTGCCCGATCATGCCCACAGCGCCTTTCCGATCTTGGCCGCAGCGTCCTCAGCCAGCTTGCTCGTCACATGCGTGTAGCGCTTGGTCACTGCCAATGTCGAATGTCCGAGGATCTCCTGCACCACGCGGATGTCGACACCCTGCTCCAACAGCAGCGTCGCCGCCGTATGCCGTGCATCGTGAGGACGAGCATCCCGAAGGCCGGCCGCTTGAAGCATGCTCTTGAACTGGCCCAGTCGCGCCGCGGCATCGGTCCTACTGTCGACCGTTGATTACCTTGCTCCACAGCCCCTGAGCGACGTCGTCTTCATTGGGCGCGTCGTCAGCGCCTCGGTCGGCCGTGTAGACCAACAGACCGAACTTGTGCAGGACTTCGTCTGCCATCTCTGCGGGCAATCGCTGCACAAACGCATCGATCGAGCTTGATCGAAGGAAAGCGAGTTCTGACCATTCAGCGAGAGATCGATTCCGACTTGCTTGCCGCCCTGCATATCCGGTTAGGGCAAGCAGGGGAATAACCAGCGCCCACTTAGAGATCTCGGCCGAGACGCTAACCTGTGCCTCACTGTTCAGCCCGGTATAACTCGCCCCGATGGTCGCCAGCAGAGAACATGCTACGACTAGAGACCACAATCGGTAAGACCATCGGCGACTCTTCGCGTATGAGTCAAAGAACAATGATATCTCAACATCGGCGACGCGCCCTGCCGCCTTTTCTGTCGCCTCTTGAACTTCTAGTACCTCGCGCTGCACTTTCTCTGCATTCTGGCGAACCGCTTTAATTTCCTGCAGCTGCTCGTAGCTCTCGATGATGGGGATTATCGAATTCACTTTGGTCCGAGTCGCCCTCACCACACCTTGGAAATTCTGCGACATCCCTGGCCGAGCAAACGTTCGGATGATCGGCGAAGCGTCTTCGAGCGAAATGACCATGTTATCTAATGCGCGCCCCGCAATTTGCCAAGGCGCGGCCTCTACTACCGCAGCGAACGCCCCAGCGGTCGCTGAAATCGAAGCTAGATCGATCGCCTCCCACGGGATCTTTCCAGTCTCTCTAACTTCTTCGTACCACTTCGACGATTTTGGATATCGAGCCGCCACATCGGGCCCAACGGGAAGAATCCGAGCGAGAGCACGAAGGATATCTCGACCCGCCTCCAGGATCGACTGTCTGACCTCCGGCTCACCAGCCGAGAATTGAACGGAAGCGACCTGCTCAATCGACTCCATCAACTCTCGGATCGCCTTGGCCGTCTCTATCGTTTCGGAAGAGTACCTTGAGTCCGGCGAGTCGGCCGGTTCGGACTCCCCCGCTTCCCCTTGTGCTGAACTCACAACCGCCCCCTTGCGCGCCCCGTTCGACCTTGAACCGATCAGCTACTTTGCCGCCGGTTGCAACCGTGGAGGCAATCGTGCCCTAAAGATAGCGGCAGCGCCATCCGCCGCAATCCGGTCTGACAACTTTCTCTACGTCTTCAAGACGGGCCCCTCCAGGCCCGAAAGCGCGCCGCCACCGCAGGGCGGGACGCCTGCCTCCCACTCCGCTGCGCTGCGCTCCCGGCGCGTCCCTTGGCTTGGCGCGCACGCGCCAAAGGGTGCCGGGCCGAAGACAGCAGAACTCGCATCAACGCTCGGCACCCTGTCGGTGGTACTGCCCGAAACGGGCCAGCTGCGCGCCGCCCGCGCTTGATGCAAGCTCCCGTCTGCCGGTGGGCTCCCGCATCGCCCCGTTAGCAATCATCGAAGGGATGGCCCGGCGCGGCACGCGTCAAGGGCGCCTGGGGCGTCCCTTCGGGACCTTCGGCCCTTGACTCGCACCGCACCGCACCTAAAGTCGCAGCTATCGGGGCGATGCGGGAGGACTGCCCGTCCGCTTCTCACGTAATCGTCAACTATGGCCTTCGCACAAATCGCGAGGTAACGCTCGCTGGGGGGCGCGATCTACATACAAGGGGGGAACCATGCGAGTGAAGAAGTTCCTAGCAACACTGTCCCTGGCAGCACTTGCTGTCGCGGGATGCGGCTCTACAGGAGGCAGTCCTTCTGCTTCAACACCTACTGGGACCAACGCAGCAACACCAACCGAGACGTCGTCGCAACCAACTACATCGAACGAGACAGAAACAGAGGCACCGACACCTACATCGACAGAGCCAGCCACGTTGAAGTGGAACGAGACCAATGAGTGGGAGGACCATCTCTCAGTAACTGTCAGTGCACCCAAGGCGGCGAAGCGAAGCGAGTATGCATCGGGTGGCGAGAAGTTCAAGTACGCCGTGCAGTTCACTATCACGATCGTGAACAAGACAGGGAAGGCATTTGATCCTTCATCCTTCTACATGACCATTCAGAGCGCAGACGTTGAAGGTGACCAGATCTTCGACGAAGGCTTCACGGGAGGCCCCGAGACCAAGCTCCTCAACGGTCGACAGGCCAAGTTCAAGGTGGCCTTCGGTGTCGCCAACCCGAAGGACATTGTCCTCGAGGTCTCTCCTGGGTACGCCAGCGACGACTCAACGTACGACCCCGCAATCTGGACCAGCTAAGTCTGGCAACCCAGTGCTCGACGCGGTCCAGGAGCGTCCAACCTGCGGGTCCTGACGAGCTGACCGACGCCCATGGGGTTGAAGTAGTCAGCCCGCGGTCGTAGTTGCACCGGTAGTTGCAGTTCACCCCGATCCGCGCACGTTCCCAGGGATACAACAACCAGGTGACGAGCGCGGTCCGGACCGTGACGAACCACTCCGGACAGAGGCTGGTCGAACCTAAACCTCGCGGCCCTAACAGGCATACGGGTTCGAATCCCGTCCCGGGCACACCCTGGTCGCCCCCCGCGTCGGGCGGAGGTCAGCCGGTTAGGCTGATTACCAGGTGGTTGATGACTTTTGCGGCCGCGGCCGGGTCGTCTGCCAGGTCGCCCAGGGCGTCGTACGTGGGGAAGGAGGTCACCGCGACGACTCCGTCGAGCAGGGTTGGGCGGTCGAACGGCTTGATGGTCGGCGCCTCCTCGACCAGCCTGTCGATGAGGCGCTGCCACTGGTTGCGCCGCCACTGCTCGCGTTCCGCAAGCATCCCCGCCACTTCCCGATCGATGGCAGCCAGGCCGAAGAGCGGGCGAAGCACGTCGCGCTCGACGTGCCAGAAGCGACAGGTCTGTTCGACGATCGCCAGGCGGGCCGCCGCGGCGTCCAGCTCGCTGGTGTTGGTGAGCAGCTGGTCCATGCCGGCGCGTTCGCTGAGTTCGGTCAGTACCGCGTCCAGGAGTCCGTACTTCGACTGCATCTGGTTGTAGACCGTCACTCGGGTCACGCCGGCGCTGGTGGCCACAGCCTCCAAGGTGAAGTTCCGCCACTCGCGCGTCGCCAGCAGTTCGCGACCGGCCTCGATGATTGCGTGCCGGGTGGCGGCAGTCGATGCCGCCCGCCTGCCGTCAGTCTTCATGCGGATCCCCTTCGCTTGACACGCTGTAAAGTGAGTCGGTATACATACTGTCAACCGAAACCTTAGGCGGTCATCATGCGCAAGGGAACACTGATCGAGTTCGGCGGCCTCCCCGGAACCGGTAAGTCGACGCTGGCCAGGCACCTGGCCGATCGCACCGACGCGATCTGGCTTCGCATCGACGAGATCGAGGGCGCCATGCGCCGCAACGGTCTGACGGCCGAACAGACCGGCATCACGGCATACAGCGTGGCCCACGACATCGCGGGCGGTCACCTACGCCGGGGGCTGACCGTGATCGCCGATGCGGTGAATCCGGTCACCGAGGCCCGCGACGGCTGGCACCACCTCGCCGATGCCAGCGATGCCCGGCACGTGGTGATCGAGACGGCCTGTCCCGATACCGAGGAACACCGTCGGCGTGTGCTCAGCCGGGTGAGCGACCTGCCCGGGTGGACATATCCGGACTGGGAGCAGGTGGAGCAGTCAGCCGGCGACTACCAGCCGCGCACCGACGTCCGCCTCGTGGTGGACACCACCCGGCCGATCGAGGACTGCCACCGTGAGATTGCGGCGTACCTCGCGCGCTGAGCCAAGAGCCCGTTGCATCTCCGGTCAGGTGCCGCGTAGTAGGCCGCCGAAGATCGAGAAGCCGAGAAGGCCTACGTTGATCAGGATTGCGAGCCAGGCGAGGGGTCTGCCGGGGCGGTTGTTGCGGAGGACTGAGATTGCCAGGTAGATCGAGATCGGCGAGCAGATGAACGCGGTGAGCAGCGCGCCGACTGCCTGCCCGCTCACGCCGCCGCGACGCTGGGTGCGGTACGTCGGAGCCGTGTAGGAATCGCCGTCCGGCGGGGTGGTGTACGAATCACGGTGGGGCGGGTCGGCGTACGGCGACTCGGTGTACGGATCCCGATATGCCTGGTCGTACGTGTCCTGCCGCGGCGGGGTGCTGGTGGGGCCGGGGCCGGATGCCCAGTCGAAGGGGTCGGCGCTGGGCTCGTCGGGTTCGGGCTCGGTGGGGCGCGTCGGGCGGACGAAGTCCTGGGGGCGCTCCTTGCGCTGCAGCAGGAGCGCATAGTCGGCGCGCCGGGTCGGGTCGGTCAGGATCTCGTAGGCGCGGTTCAGCTTGACCTGTTGCGTGGAGTCGCCGCCGACGTCGGTGTGGTGGCTGCGGGACAGGCGGCGATAGCTGCGCTTGATCTCCTCGGCGCCGGCCGACCGTGTAACCCCGAGCAGCTTCCAGGGATCGGCTCCGTCGAGGTCCCGGAAGTCCCGGCTCGAGCTCATCGAGCGACGTCCGCCTGGTAGCAGGTCAGGCGCCAGGAGGCGTGCTGCGGATCGACACCGTTGGGCAGCGTGCGATGCCCGGTTGCGAACGTGAGTGTCTTGTCGCCCGCGAGGTAGCACCACAGGTCGAGCTCTTCGTCGTTCCCGTAGTAGTAGAACCGGTAGTGCGTGATGGCCTGTGCACCGAGGAACGGTGTCTGCAGGCGCTGCTGCGCCTCCAGCGGCAGGTTGCCCAGGACGCCGCGCATCTCCTGCGTGAGGTTCAGTTGCGGCGGGACCGGCTGCTGGGACTGCTCGTCCTTGCCACGCGAGACGAGCGAACGCAGACCACCGCGCGGCTTCGTGGCCTGCTGCAGTACGACGGCGTGCTTGATGCTCGCCGGCACGAACGGATCGAGCCGCACACTCTGCGTCCGCTGACCCTGGTTGTTGACCCGTGGCGTCGTCACAGCGAGCCCGTTCGGCCCGAGTACGACGGCGTACGGCCGGTCGCGCTCGCGCTCGTGGAGGTCGGCCCACCACTCGATCGCCGGTCCGACCTTGCGCTCGACGTATGCCTTCACGTCGTCGTGGAGCTCGCCCCACCAGTGGAACCGGTCCGGGCTGGAAACGAACCCCAGCGGTGCGGCCTCGTGCGCGGCAGGCATCGACGGCGCGGCCGGTGCGCGCTCCACGCCACCACTTGCGGGCCGTTGCGCGGCCGGGCGCCCCCGAGATTGCTCGGGCAGGTTGTCACGAGCCATTGGGGCGGCGGCAGCGTGGGGCGGCGGCATGCATAGTGGGCAGCTTCCAATACCTCGCGCGTCCAGGTCAACTCCGGTGCCGCGAGCCTGTGGACGACAATGGGCCAATGGGGCATGCGGAGTTCTACCGGCACTACATCGAGCGGTGCAACGAGCGTCGGTGGGAGGAGCTCGGTGCGTTCGTCGCGGAGAACGTGCAGGTCAACGGCACCGTTGAAGGCCTCGAGAGCTACATCGCAGGCCTGCGCGCGGTGATCCAGGCGTTTCCCGATTTCCGTTGGGAGATCCAGGAGCTTGTGGTCGACGGCGACGTACTCGCGGCTCGTTTGACCAACGTGGGCACGCACCATGGCACGTTCCTCGATGTACCGGCGACCGGGCGGCGGATCTCGACCACCGAGCTGGCGATGTACCACGTCGACGGTGGGAAGATCAGCGCCTGCTGGGGCGACCTTGGCTCCACCGTCCGCAACGAGTTGCTATCCGGAGAGGGTCTTCGCGCGGAGTAGAACGGCGTCGAGCATCCGCTCGGTGAGCTTGCCGGTGAACGTGTTCTGCTGGCTGGGGTGGAAACAGCCGAGGACGGTGACCTCGCCGTACGGGGTCGGGATCCGGTACTCGACCGCGTGGCCGAACTTCGGGCGCGGTCGCGGTACGTCGGCCCCGAGGGCGGTCAGCGCTGCGAGCAGAGCGTCGTACGCGAACTTGCCGAGGCAGACGATCGAGCTGGCGCTGGGGAGGGTGAGTTCGAGTTCGCGGCGGTACCAGGGAGCGCAGGTGTCGCGCTCCTCCGGGGTGGGTTTGTTGGCGGGCGGGGCGCAGCGGACGGCGGCGATCATTCGGGTGCCGATCAGGTGCAGGCCGTCGCCGGCGTGCTCGCTGGTTGCCTGGTTGGCGAGGCCGACGCGGTGCAGGCTCGCGAACAGCCAGTCGCCGGAGCGGTCGCCGGTGAACACGCGCCCGGTGCGGTTCCCGCCGTTCGCCGCGGGCGCCAGCCCGACGATCAGGATCCGCGGCTCGGCGACGCCCCATCCCGGGATCGGCCGTCCCCAGTACGGCTGATCCGCGAAGGACTTTCGCTTGCCGACAGCAACGTCTTCCCGCCATTCGACGAGCCGCGGACAGGCGCGGCAGACGGACACGCGGGCTTCCAGCTCCGCCAGCTCACCGGTCGCCGCGAGTTCGACCACCTCGCCCGCATCCCGCGCCACCGGAGTACGCCGTACCGCCGGGTCCTCGGGCCACCCGGCCCCTGGCGGCACCGGACTCTCGAACAACTCCCCGGTCAGCGGATGCGGAAGCTTCACCCACCCAGCCTAGACGTGAGGTTGGGGAGGGTTGTTGCCCGATTCGGCACAAAACCCTCCCCAAGCCCGCTGGTCAGGCGGCGAGCTGCTCCTCGGACGGTTGGGTGATGGGAGCTACCGACGTACGACGTGTGCCTGGGATGGCCAGGGCTAGTACGACGGCCGCGGCGGCGAACGCGGACAGGAGGAGGAACGTGTCCGTGAAGCCGGCCTCCGCGGGGAGCCCCGACGGCTGGATGTGGCCGGTGATGATGGAGCTGGCGAGGGCGGTGCCGATGGAGCCGCCGATGGTGCGGATGTTGGCGTTCATGCCGGTGGCCGCGCCGGTTTGCTCGCGCGGGACGTTCTGCACGATCAGGCTGGTCATCGCCGCGTAGGCGAGACCGAGTCCGACACCGAACAGGGCCGTCGAGAGCGCGACCTGCCACTGCGCATCGTGGAACTCGGCGAAGATCAGCGCCGCGACCAGGCTCAACGCCGACCCCGAAACGACCTGCGCCTTGGCGCCGAACCGCGGCGCGAGCGGGCCGCTCAAGGACCCGACGACCGCCATCGTCACCAGCATCGGCAACATCAGCAGCCCGGCCTTCGTCACGCTCGCACCGAACCCGAACCCGGCAGCCTTCGGGATCTGCAGGAACTGCGGAACGAACGCGTACACCGCGAACATCGCCGCCCCGAACAGCAGCGCCACGAGGTTCGTCGTCCACACCGCCGGACGGCGCATCATCCGCATGTCGATCAGCGGGTTCCGCGAGCGCAGTTCGACCGTGATCCAGCCGGCGAACAGTACGACGGCCAGCCCGAAGAGCCCCGTCGTACGCAACGAGCCCCAGCCCCACGACCGGCCCGTGCTCAGCGGGAGCAGCAGTGCGATCAGCCAGCCGGACAGGAACGCGGCGGCCAGCCAGTCGATCCGGCCGGGGACGCGGTTCGGTGACTCCGGGACATAGCGCCGTACCATCGCCGTCGACACCGCGACGACCGCCATCGGGATCCAGAACAGCCAGCGCCAGCCGAGCAATTCCACGATCGGGCCGGCCAGGACGATCCCCAGGCCGCCGCCGGCCGCGATGATGGCCGACACCACGCCGACCACGGACGGGACGCGCTCGGCCGGGAACTCGTCCCGGATGATCCCGAACGCCAATGGGAACACGGCTCCGCCGACACCCTGGAAGATGCGGGCGGCAATCAGTACGCCGATGTTCGGCGCGAGCGCGGCGACCAGGCAGCCGATCGCCAGGGCGGCCAGCGCGATGAACAGCGTGCGCTCCTTGCCGACCATGTCGCCGATCCGGCCGAGCAGCGGGGTCGCGACCGACACCGACAGCAGGAGTGCGGTGAACACCCAGGTGACCGTGCCGGGGGTGGTGTGCAGGTCGTGCTGGATGACGGGCAGCGCCGGGCTGACCAGCGACTGCAACATGGAGAAGGAGGCGACGACCGTGGCGAGGACCGCCAGGGTCACGCGAGGGTTTCCAGACCTGATGGCAGGCATGCAGAAGTCCTTCGAAAGGGGTTGGGACGCGCCAGAGCTTTGGGCGCGGATTCCCCGGCCTGGTAAAGTCGAGGTATGCCTCCACTATAGCGGAGGGCTGCCTCCGCTATCAACTGGCTAAGGTGAGCGAATGGTGACCGGTGAGAGCAGGCCCGCGTTGCGGGTCGACGTACGGCGGCCGCAGCGGGCGGATGCGCGGCGGAACTTCGACGCCCTGCTCGGCGCCGCCCGGGATGCGTTCGCGAGCAAAGGGGTCGACGCCTCGCTGGAGGACATCGCGCGCCAGGCCGGCGTCGGGATCGGGACGCTGTACCGGAACTTCCCGCACCGCCAGGACCTGCTGAACGCGGTCTACTTCGGCGAGATCGAGGAGCTGTGCATCGCGGCGGAGGAGGCGGCCGACCTGCCGCCGTGGGAGGCACTGACCACGTGGCTGCACCGCTTCGTCGGGTACGCCGCGACGAAGCGCGCGATCTGGGAGTCGCTGAACCGGGAGGCCGACAGCTTCAAGGCGGCCCGAGAGGCGATGTACGCCGCCGGTACGCCGCTGTTCGAACGTGCCCAGGCCGCGGGCGAGGCACGCAAGGACGTCTCCTTCGACGACCTGCTCCGCATGGTCAGCGGCCTCACCGCCGCCGGCTTCGTAGACCAGGCCCAACGCGACCGAGTCCTCACCATCGCCCTCGACGGCGTCCGCGCGCACTAACCGCCCGAACGGCGCGCCTGAGTTGCTCCGCGCCGTTAGCTCATCGGGGGGTGTTGTCGGCCGCCTTGGTGGTATGGGGAGCCGGCAAGCGGGGTAACTATGCGTCGCTGGGTGACGATTTCTTTCCCCGCCGAGGGTTGCGTCGGCCATTTGCGCACACGATTGGCGCCTCAGGCCAGGCTTGCTGCGACTCCGTCGAGGATGTCGTGTTCGGAGACTGTTAGTTCGGTGACGGGTAGGCGGTTGTAGAGGCGTTGGAGGATCAGGGCGCCGGCGCCGATCACGTCTACTCGGCCGGGGTGGATCGACGGTACGGCGGAGCGTTCTGCGCGGGTGGTGGTTGTCAGCCAGGTTGTCGCGGAGCGCAGTTGGTCCGTGGTGAGGCGAGCGTGGTGTACGGCGGTGCGGTCGTACTCGGCGAGGTTCAGCGCCACCGCGGCGACGGTGGTACAGGTGCCGGCGACTCCGATGAACGCGCGGGCCTCGTCCAGCGGGACCGTGGTCGCGTCCAGCAGGGCGTCGATGTCCTTGGCGATCGCCGCGAGTTCTGTTTCGGACGTTGGGTCGGTGGTGACGTGGCGTTCCGTGAGGCGGACGGAGCCGATGTCGAGGGATTCGGCCGCGATGACACCGGTTGCGTCGCCGAGGACCAGTTCGGTGGAGCCGCCGCCGATGTCGGCCACCAGGTACGGCGCCGGCAGGTCGAGCGAGGTGGTGGCGCCGCGGAAGCTGAGCTCGGCTTCTTCCGCACCGGAGATGATTTCCGGACGTACGCCGAGGCGCTCCTGGACGCCCGCGAAGAACGCATCCCGGTTGCTGACGTCGCGGGCGGCGGAGGTGGCGACGAAGCGGAGTCTGGTGACGTCGCTCGACTGGATGACGGAGGCGAAGTCCTCACAGGCGCTGAAGACGCGGGCGAGCGCCTCGGGGGCGAAGGCGCCGGTGGCGTCGACGCCCTGGCCGAGGCGCACGATGGTCATCCGGCGGTCTATCTCGACGAGGTGAGCGTCGACCAGATCCGCGATCAGCAGCCGAATCGAGTTAGTGCCACAGTCGATCGCAGCGACCCGCACCGCGCCGCCGGACGCGCTGCCCTCAGACACACGGGCCTCGGCGACCCCAGTCGTCCAACGCCTCCAGGGCCTCGTCGCCGAGCGGGTTCACGCCGGGCCCGGCCGCCAGCGAGTGGCCGGCCAGGACGTGCAGGCATTTGACCCGCGTCGGCATGCCGCCGGCGGTGATCCCGGCGATCTCCTCGACGTGCTCGATCGACTCCCGGTGCGCGAGGTACGACTCGTGGGCGGCGCGATACCGAGCAGCCAGGTCCTCGTCGTCAGCCAGACGGTCCGTCATTTCCTTCATCATGCCGGAGGCCTCGAGCGTGCCGATCGCGGACGCGAGCCGCGGGCACGTCACGTAGTACGTCGTGGGGAACGGCGTACCGTCCGGCAGTCGGGGCTCGGTCTCGACCACGTCGGGGAGGCCGCAACTGCACCGGTGCGCGATCGACCGGATGCCGCGGGCCGTCCGGCCGAGTTGTTTACTGACTGCTTCTTGGTCGGAAGGGCTGACGCTCACCTGGTCACCTTAGAGGTCGGGCGGCGCGCAGCAGGCGCCACCTATCCGCCCGACCTCTCGGGTGACGGTGTGATGATCGGCTTCGGGGTGGGCTTGGCGGGGGTCGGTGCCGCGGTCACCGGCGGCGTGCCGGCACCTTCGACGCTCCCCCACAGCTTCGTGTACCAGGTCGGCTTCTGCGTGTCCGTCGTACCGTCCGCCGGCGCCGACGGCTCGGGCGGGGCACCCACCGGCTTCCCGTCCGCGCCGATCACGCGGTACCCGACCTCACCGGGCATCACCCAGCCGAGCCGCTGCCGTGCCTGCGCCTTCACGTACGCGTCGTCGTCCCAGCGGGTGATCTCGTCGTTGAGCTCCGCGACCCGTTTCTCCCGGTCGCGGATCTCCTGCTGCAGCGCGTTGACCTGCTGGTGCTGGTCGAACCACACCCGCAGGCTCTGCGCGTAGGACACGATCAAGGCCCCGAGCACCAGCAGTACGACGGCCGCCCGTCCGGTCAGGTTGCGGGACCCGCGGGTCCGCGCCGGGTCCGCCTGGGTTCCCGTCGTACGCCGTTTCGGCTGGTCGCCCCGCCGGGCCGGTGGACGCGACTGGGTCCGGCTCGACGGACGCGAGCCGGGGCGTGCACCGGAATCCCGACGGGACGGCATACAGACGACCTCCTGATCAGGCCAGCGTCAGCCCTGGAAGCGCGGGAAGGCCGAGCGACCGGCGTACGTCGCCGCGTCGTCGAGCTCCTCCTCGATCCGGAGCAGCTGGTTGTACTTGGCGGTGCGGTCGGACCGGGCCGGGGCGCCGGACTTGATCTGGCCGCAGTTGGTCGCGACCGCGAGGTCGGCGATCGTGGTGTCCTCGGTCTCGCCGGAGCGGTGGCTCATCATGCAGGTGAAGCCGCTGCGGTGCGCCAGGTCGACGGCGTCCAGGGTCTCGGTCAGCGAGCCGATCTGGTTCACCTTGACCAGCAGGCTGTTCGCCGACTTCTCGTCGATACCGCGCTGCAGCCGCTCGACGTTGGTGACGAACAGGTCGTCGCCGACCAGCTGGATCTTGCTGCCGAGCTCACCGGTGATGGCCTTCCAGCCGTCCCAGTCCTCCTCGTTCAGCGGGTCCTCGATCGACACGATCGGGTACGACGCCACCAGGTCGGCGTAGTAGGCGATCATCTCGTCGGCCGACTTCTTGCCGCCCTCGAACGCGTACACGCCGTCGGTGAAGAACTCGCTCGCGGCCACGTCCATCGCCAGCGCGATGTCCTTGCCGAGCTGCAGGCCGGCCTTCTCGACCGCGACCGCGATCAGGTCCAGGGCGGCCCGGTTGCTGTCCAGGCTCGGCGCGAAACCGCCCTCGTCGCCGAGGCCGGTGGACAGGCCCCGCTCCTTCAGCACCGCCTTCAGGGCGTGGTAGACGCCCGCACCCTGCATGACGGCTTCGGCGTACGTCGCGGCGCCGATCGGGGCGATCATGAACTCCTGGACGTCGACGTTGCTGTCCGCGTGCGCGCCGCCGTTCAGGATGTTCATCATCGGCACCGGCAGGACGTGCGCGTTCGGGCCGCCGACGTACCGGAACAGCGGCAGGCCGGAACTCTCCGCGGCCGCCTTCGCGACGGCGAGGCTGACGCCGAGGATCGCGTTCGCGCCCAGCTTGGCCTTGTTCGGGGTGCCGTCCAGGTCGAGGAGCGCGCGGTCGATCAGGCGCTGCTCGTGGACGTCGTACCCGACGATCTCCTTGTCGATGTCCTCGAGGATCGCGGTGACGGCCTTCTGCACGCCCTTGCCGCCGTACCGGTCCTTGTCCCCGTCACGCAGTTCCACGGCCTCGAACTGGCCGGTGGAGGCACCGGACGGGACGGCTGCGCGGGCGATGGTGTCGTCGTCGAGCAGAACCTCGACCTCGACAGTGGGGTTGCCGCGCGAGTCGAGGATCTCGCGCGCGCCGACGGCCTCGATGGTGGCCACATTGACTCCCAAGTTCTCGATGACGAATCGCTGCTGAGCCTAGTCCCCAGACCAGCAAGCTCAGTGGACCGCGTCACACCTAACGATCGCATCCGCAGGTACCTCCCGCGTCAGTAACACTCCGTTGGGCGCCCGATACACCGCCAAATCCGCGCAATCCACGCCCAGCAAGACTTCTACGGAGGTACGACGACCCACGCGACTGTCCTTCGCCGGCGCCAGATGGACATGCGTACGCCGTCCCGCGCGCAAACCTTCCCGTTGAATCGCAGGCAATGCCTCGCGACTCGTCCCGTGCCACAGCAGATCGTCGGGGTACACGCGTTCCCAACTGTTCTCCAACGCTTCACGTGTCACGGGCATCCCCTCGAGGGAATGCCCCTGACACGCGCGGATCCGCTCCCCGTCGACCTGGAGCCGTTGCTTGTCGTTCTCCCGCACCGCGGCGTCCAGCCGCTCGCGGGTCAGTCCGAGAACCCGCAGTACGTCGGGGATCGCAGCCCACCCGTCAGCACTCATCGTGAGGCCGCGCTCACCCGCCGTATGGCGCAGCAGTTTGGAGAGCGTCCTGCTGTCGCGGCTCACGTCAGCGCCCTCCTCAGCCCATCCACCCTGTCGTCGCGTCCCGGTCGTGTGACGACGTAGTACCGGACCGGCGGCAGGTCCTTGACCGGGATCTTCCGGACGGCGCTCGTCGTACGGACCGAACCGTTCACGACCGCCGGCCCGATACCGAGACGCACGAACTGGACCAGCAGTTCCCACCCTTCCGCTTCCACCGCGACGGACCACCGGAGGCCCTGGTCGAGCATGCTCCGCTCCAACTGCTGCCGATGCGGACGATCCTTCGGCGGTACGACGAGCGCCTCGTCCTGCAGGTCCCTCAACCGGACGGTACGACGTCCCGCGAGGCGGTGATCGCTGCGCACGATGAGCGTTTGCGGGAACTGTGCGAGTAGTTCGCAGTCGAGATCGTCGGGCGGGATGCCCAGTGCGGTCACGCCGACGTCCGCCGTACCGCCCCGGACTGCAGTCAGCGTCTCGGCTGCGTCGCCGGTGAGCAGGCGGAGTTGGCGGCCGCGGGTGAGGTAGCGGCGGAGCGGATCAGCCAGTAGATAGAGGTACGACCCGGAGCCGGCGATCAGCACGAGCGGCCGCGGTGGAGCGGTATCCAGCGTGCGGAGGAAGTCAGCCGTGCGGTCGCGGGTGTCGTTGGCGAAGGCAGCCAGCCGTTCGCCCGCGTCGGTCAAGTGCAGCTGTCGTCCGTGCTTCACGTAGAGCTGCGTTCCGAGGCGGGCCTCCAACTTGCGGATGCGGGCGTGCAGCGCGGGCTGACTGACGTGCAACTCCTCGGCCGCACGCGTGAAGTTGCGGTGCCCAGCGAACACCGCGAACGCCTGCAGATCCTCCGCCACGAGATCCATCACCAGAAACTATAGCTATGTCGACAAGAACTAGTTCTGCTGGATAGTTGGTCGTGTCGACGATGGAGACATGAACAGATTGGGAATCGATATCGGACGCGTGATCATCGCCGGAGGGTCCGGCCCGGGCGACACGTCGTTCTTCTCCGGCGACACCACGGCCATGCTGCGAACCCCCGCCGTACCTGGTGCCTTTGCGGCGATCACGCGGCTCGTGCCTTTGTTCGGGGACGCGTGGCTGGTTTCGAAGTGTGGGCCGCGGGTGCAGGAGCGGTCGCTGGATTGGTTGCGCCATCACCGCTTCTTCGAGCGGACCGGAATCCCCGCGGCGAACGTGCGCTTCTGCCTTCGGCGGCCGGAGAAGGCGATCCACTGTGCTGAGCTCGGGATCACGCACTTCATCGATGACAAGGCGGACGTGATCGCCGCAATGACGTCGGTGGTGCCGTATCGCTATCTCTTCAAGGAGTGGGGGACGACGGAGGCCGCCGTACTGCGTGACCTACAGGTCGAACGAGCGGCGGGCGTCGGCTAGGCCCTTCAGGTTTTCGGTGGGGTCGGAGATGCCGGTCAGGATGTTGTTGGTGATGCGCCAGGCGAAGTAGCCGGCCTGGAGGGCGTAGCGCACGCGCAGGAACGTTGGCAGGCCGCGCTCGAGTTCGTCGGCCAGGTCGGGGCGTCGACGCAGGTACGCCGGGACCACCGGGTCGCCGTTGTACATCACGGCGGACGCGACGTCGTACAGGATCGGACCCTGCATCGCGCTGCCCCAGTCGATGAGGGCAACCTCGCCGTCATCCTGCTGCCGGAACGCTTCCGCGGCCGGATCCCCGTGCAGCCAGGCCCATGACACCGGCCCGAGCGCGACTGCGTCAGCGACGGCGCCCTCGACCACCGGGCGAATCCACGGCTCGAGATCCAGGCAATCCTCGAACGGCAGCAGGAACTGCAGCCAGTCGGCGACATCACCGCTGCCGACGGCGGCGGCCGAGTGCACGCGCCCGAGGAGGTCACCGATGGTCGCGTGATCCGCTACGGTCAACTGCACGCCGTCGATGTACTCCAGTACGGCGACCTGCCGCCCGTCGACGCGCTCGACCAACCGGCCGTGCTTGCTGGGACGCGGGCACCCGGTACGGATGCCGGCCTCATCAAGACGGAAAGCCAGCCCCAGACCGGGCTCGAACGCCGCGTCCGACGCGTCGACCGACTTGAGCACCAGCCTCCACTCACCACCGGACGCCAGCCAGACAGCCGAATTCATCCCACCCGTCAGCACCTCCAGGCGTGACGGCTTCAGGTTCCAGTGCTCCCGTAGTACCTCGGCGACGTCCACCCCGACCACCCTGCCAGTTGGGTGGTCGGGGTTGCAGCCGGTTTTACGGCGCGCAGGCGTTCGGGTCGTCGAAGTGGCCTGGGGTGGACGGGAAGGCCGGTCCGGAACCGTGTACCTGCAGGTCCGCCTGGTAGACGAGGGCGAGCTCGTCGTACGCCGACGTGCCCGCTGTGGTGACGTCCGTGGTGATCTGGCCCGCGCCGAGCGAGCCGGCCCAGCGCTGCAGGAAGTCCTGCATCGACGGGCTCCACTGCCGGACGTCGTTGTAGCCCCCGTACGCCGCGTTGCAGTGCGTGTAGAGGTTGTACGCGCCGGTCCAGTCGAGCATCCGGTCGCCCAGGTTCGGGCCGTTGTCCGCGACATCGCCTTGCAGGACGTCGCGGTCCCAGCCGCCGTACATCCAGTCGATACCTTGGTGGTGCTGGTTGTCCGCGACTCCAGCATCGGTCAGGTTCGTCATCTCGAACCACGAGCACGGATCCACGGTCACCGCGTTCTTGCCGTTGCCGAATGTCTGCGGCCACGGGTTCGCCGTACAGGTCGTCGACCCCGGTACACCGTACGTCCCGCGCGGGTGCCAGTCGATGATGTCCGACCCCAGTGCGCCGGTGTCAGGTGTCACCGACGGACCCGACGTGGCGCCCTTGCCACCGAGCAGGTAGTCGACCATGCGATCGTTCGTACCCCGGGCGTTCGGGTCGAAGACACCGCTTGTCCGGCAGTCCGGGGTAGCTGCGTCCACCGAAGCGTCGCATCCCTTGCCACCCCAGAGCAGGTCGGCCCCGTCGTCGCCGAAGACAATGTCGCCGCCGCTGTCACCGTTCGCCAGGTCGTCGCCGAACCCGCCGTGCACCGAGTCGTGGTCGTCCCCACCACGCAGGCGGTCGTCGCCGCCCTCGAGGTCGCCCCGGTGCGGCATTGCGGTCGCGGTGCCGCTCGCTGCGAAGACGTCGCCGTTGACGTCGTGCTGCAGGTCGACCTTGCGGGTCACCGAGCCGGCCAGGAATCCCTCGTAGTGGATCTGCGGGACCTGGTTCTGATCGACGACGAAGTGGTTCGAGCCGTTCTGGAACGTGTCGACGACGCCACCGCGGTCGCCGAGCATCGCGTCCTCGCCCGATTCGCCCCACAGCCGGTCGTTACCCAGCTCGCCGTACATGTCGTCGTCGTTGCGGGCGCCGGCGCTCAACGTCCCGCCGTCGCCGGCACCGGCCGTGGAGCCGGTGTCGCCGTACATCAGGTCGTCGCCGTCCTGGCCGTACATGGTGTCCTCGCCGATACCGCCCCAGAGCTGATCGTTGCCCGAGGCACCGGCTGCTTCGCAGGTGGCCTGCGCCGTCGTACAGAACCTGGTCGACGCGCCACCCACTCCGTGCCGGACGTACGCCGCGTCCGCCGGGATCTGCGACGGGTTGTAGCGGCCCGTGTAGATCCGGTTCGTCAGCGGCAGGCTGACCGTGGCGAGATCGTCGCCAAGGGCAACCGGTTTGCCGGTCTGGTCGACCACGTCGCGGACCGCGGTGCCGTTGTCACCGAGCACGAAGTCCGCCGCGCCGTCGCCGTGCACGTCGTCGCCGGTGTCCCGGAACGTCGCCAGCGAACTGCCGCCGATCAGGTCGTCCTGCCCGTGCGGCGCGCCGAGGTCGCCGAGCGCCGCCGGACCCGACGCACTGCCGGGCCAGGCCGGTACGGCCCCGGGGATCGCGATACCGGCCTCGGCCAGCGTGCGGTCGCCGTACTCCGTGTCGTGCCCGCCGTTGCCCTCCGCGTAGTCGTCGCCGGCGCCGCCGGAGATCGCGTCGTCGCCGTCCTGGCCGAACGCCACGTCCACGCCACCGCCGCCCGACAACTGGTCGCCGCCGGCCACCGCGCGCGTCGGCGCGCCGAGGAACCCGTTGCTCCACGACAGGTCGAGCAACCGCAGCGATCGCTGCGCCTCGAACCTCCCGTCGCTGCCGACCCGCAGCAGGTACGGCGACGGCGTACCGACCCGGGTGGTCACCGCGTTGTCTCCGGTGATCACGTCGTCGCCGAGACCACCGAAGACCGCGTCGCTGACGTCGGGCTGGCCCTGCGTGGTATTCGCGGTGTCCGCGCCGAAGATCGTCGAACTGCCGCCGATCAGGTCGTCGGACCCGGCGTTGCCCTCGACCCAGTCGCGGCCGGGCCCGCCCTCGGAGTAGTCGGCGTCGTCGTTGCCCTTCAGGCGGTCGTTGCCGCCCTGACCGAGGATCGCGTCGCATCCCCCGTCACCCGTGACGTCGTCGCCGCCCGAGGTGTTCGCCACCGGGCTGTCACCGAGGTCGTACGGCTGGATGCTGCGCTCGGCCATCTGGCCGGCCGCGTCGGTGTTCGCCCGGCCCTGCGTGATCGGGCTCTTCGCGATCCCGGCGTCTCGGGTCAGCAGGCCGTTGTCACCGAGTACGACGTCGGCGTCGTCACCACCGGAGATCGTGTCGCCGGAGTCCAGCTGGCCGGCGGTCGCCTGCCCGCTGCCGCTCTCGACGTACGACGAACCACCGGCCAGATCGTCCTGCCCGGCGTCGCCGTACACGAAGTCCGCGGCCTGGTCACCTTCCGCGTAATCGTTGCCTGCGGCGCCGTGAATGGTGTCGCCACCGTCCTGTCCGTAGACGACGTCGTTCTCGGCGCCACCGTCGACGGCGTCCGCACCCGAGTTGGCCGCGGCCGGGCTGTACCCGAGATCGAACAGTACGACGTGCCGCCCGAACGACAGGCCCCGCCCGCGAGTGACCGGGTCGCCGCTGTCCGGCCCGACAGTGTCGGTGATGGACGCGTTGTCGCCGGCGATCACGTCGTCGTTGCCACCACCTGAGATCGCGTCCCCGGTGTCCGGGTAGCCGGCCGCGTGCTTCGCAGCCGGGTCACCCGGAGTCTGGTGGCTGCCGCCGATCAGGTCGTCGGCACCCGCCTCGCCGTACACGTGGTCGGCACCCGGGTTGCCTTCGGCATCGTCGTTGCCGGTGCCGCCGAAGACCTGGTCGTCGTCCAGGCCGCCGAACAGCGTGTCGTCGTCGGTGCCGCCGTACACCGTGTCCGGACCGCCCCGCGACGCATCGCTGCTGCCCAGGTCGAACACCGGTCCGCTCGTCGCGGACGGGTCGCCGTTGTCGCCGATGATCTTGTCGGTGCCGATGTCGCCCCGAATGATGTCGCCGCGCGCCGCGGACTCACCGGCGGGGGTGGCCGCCGCATCGTTGCGACCGGCCGTGGTGGTACCGCCGATCAGTACGTCGTTGTCCTCGCCGCCGAACAGGGTGTCCGCGCCCGCGTTGCCCTGCACGTGGTCGGCCCCGCCGTTCCCGTACGCCGTGTCGTTCCCGAGGTTCCCGTACAGGTGGTCGTCCTCGGAGTCACCCTGGAGAACATCGTTGCCGCTGCCACCGAGAACGGTGTCCGGGCCGGAACCGCCGTACGCGTGGTCGTCGCCGCCCTCGGCGCAGACCAGGTCACCGGAACCCGCCGTGAACGCCCAGTCGTTGCCGCCACCGGCCTGGACCGTGTCGACCCCGTTGCCGCCGAGGATCAGGTCGGCGTCGTCGTAGTTGGCCGGGTCCGTCTCGTTGCCCGCGTCGCGCGGATGCTCCGCGGGCGGGTCGGACGGATCGGGTCCCGGACTCGCGCAGGTGTCCGGCGTCGCCGTACCCGGGATGGTCGAGTGGTCGCCGTAGATCGTCGATTCACCGTCACCGCCGTAGATGCGGTCCCGGCCACCGCCGCCGACCAGCGTCTTCTTCGACGCCGGGTTCGGATCCGGCAGCGGGGTCACCCGGTAGGCGCCCGCGCCCAGCTGGTCGGTCACGGTGTTGCCGGTGTCCACGGACGACGGCTGCGCGATCACGTAGTCGTCGCCGCGGCCACCGTAGATCTCGTCGGCACCGTCCGCGCCGACCAGGACGTCGTTGCCGCCCAGGCCGAACAGGTGGTCGACCGTTCCAGTAGCGGAGTGACCGATGACGAAGTCGGTGGAGTTCGAACCCCAGACCCAGTCGGTGCCCTTTCCGGTGTCGACGTGGTTGACGTCGGTGTGCCGGACATGCGGGTCCTCGGTCGCCTCCTTCTTGTTCAACGGGTCGTTCGGGTCGTACTTGTCCCCTGCTCCGGCGTTGTCCTGGTCGTGCGCACTCGGTACGTCGCCGGTGTAGATGGTGTCGTTGCCGCTGCCACCGGACACCGAGTCAGCTCCGGCGCCGCCGACCATCAGAACGCCCGCGGAGCTGAGGCCCTTGGGGTCCTGGCCCGGCGTACCCAGCAGCGGGCTGTCCGCCGCGACCGCGAGGTTGTCGTCTCCGGCACCGCCGTACGCCTCGCTCTTGCCCAGCCCGAGGACGACGGTGTCGTTGCCCGCCTCCGACTCCGACGGCGTGACCTTCTCGGCCAGCTTCGCGGACTGGACCGCGGCGACGTCGACCACGTCGGCGAACGGGACCGGGTCGACCTGGCCCTTGCCGGTCGCCGGCGAGGCGAGCGCGAGTGAGGTCTTGGCCGCGCTCAGATGACCGTCGCCCGCCACCACGTCGATGTCGTTGCCGACCGTGATGCGGTCCGCGCCACCGTTGCCGGCCACCACAACACCCGGTACGGCGGCGTTGCCGAGCTTCGGCCGGTCGCCGGTCGTGATGGTGTCGTCGCCGCCACCGCCGTCCACGAACGCCGGCCCGCTGCCGGTCCGGATCACGTCGGCGTTGCTGCCGCCGTACACGATCGCCTTCGCGGTGAAGTCGGTATTCGCGTCCTTGCCCTGCAGCAGGACCTTGAGCTGACCGCCGTACTTGCGTCCGTCCAGGACGACCGTGGTGATGCCCCCGAACGTCTGGGTGATGCCCAGTGCCTGCACGGTCATCGTCGTACCGGCCTGGCGGACGACCCAGGTCTCGTCGGCGTTGCCGGCGTTCCACAGGTCGTCGCCGCGGGCGGTCCCGGTGCCCAGCTTGCCGGCGAACAGGTACAGCACGCCGTCCTTCGTACCGCCGAGCCGTGGTGGTGGCGGTGTGCAGTTCGGGCTGATCGAGAAGTCGAGCAACTTGATGTTCACCAGAGTGAAGTCGAACGACACCGAGAACGGCGAGAAGCCGATCGTGATGAACACCTTGAGGAACAGCGACAGCTCGCCGCCCACGTTGAACAGGCAGATCGGATTCTTCAGGGCCGTGGCGAGGAACTCGCTGAACCGGAACTTCCCGTCGTTGTTCGGATCGTTCCAGGTGAAGTTCACGGTCAGCGCGATACCGCCGACCACACCGGCCTTGATGATGACCGCGCTGACCTCCGCACCGGCCGCCAGCTCGCCGCGGAAGGTGATCACCGGGATCGGCGCGCCCTTCTCGTCGACCGTGACGAAGAACAGGCTGTTCAGGATCTGCACCGGCTTGCCGGTCTCGACCGCCTGCCGGATGCCGTACGTGTCGAAGCCGGCCACCACGTGCAGGCTCACCGACGCGCTGCCAGAGATCACCACAAGCACCGGCGGCGGCGCATACACCGGGCCGAACGACTCGCTCATCGAGAAGTTCACCGACAGGGTGCTGCTGTCGAACTGCGCCAGCGTCGCATCACCACCGGCGATCAGGCTGAACAGCTGCCGCGGGTCCTTCAGTGCGGGGAAGGTGATGCCCGGACCGCTGTCCTTGTCCGACAGCTGCGCCTTGTCCGGATCGAGGCTCTTGTTCAGGTCACCGATGATCGAGGCCGGTTTGCCGTTGCCGATCACGGCGCCGTCCTTGTCCTTGACCTCGCCGATCAGTCCGTCTGCCGACGCCGGGGAGGTCGCTGTGTTCTGCACCTTGTCCCCGAGCAGCTTGAACGAGCCGAGCTTGATGCCGCCGGCACTGCTCAGCGATTGCAGCGCGTCGGACAGGCGCTTCACCGTCGTGATGATGTCGGTGACGGTCTTGACGCTCTGGTAGCCGGAGCCGAACGCCTGCGCGAGGGTGAGGATCGTGACGTCGCCGCCGCCGGCCAGGTGGGACAGGTCGCTGAGCACCGGGATCGGTGCGGTGATCGTGTCCAGGATCGGCTGGACCGGCTTCAGCGTGCTGACGATGTCGTCGACGATCGGCTTGATCGTGCTGGACAGGAACGCGCCCGGATCCACCGTGACGTCGTCGAACTCGAGCGTGCTGATCCCGATCTGGTCGGGCGCCGAACCGTTCCACGCCGCGGCGAACTTGAAGGTCGCCGTCAGCCCCGGCAGGAGGCGGGTGGTGTCACCGGCCAGGCCGGTGTCGACACCGATGTCGAGGTCGAGCTTGGCCTTGAGCGACGGGTGGAACAGGCTCGCCGGATTCGATCCGAGCAGGCTCGCCAACGGCAGGTGTCCGCCCGGGCCGCCCTGGAGATCGATCGAGAACAGCGCCGCCAGCTGACTCGCGCCCGGCTTGTTGTTCGTCAGCTTCACCTGCAGGAAGGCCAACTGGGCGTCCAGCTCGGCCGGCAGCTTGATCGCCGCACCGACCTGAAGCTCATCCTTCGGCGCGGTCTCCAGCAAGACGCCCTTGGTCTTGTCCAAGGTGATCGTCAGGTTGAGCTTCCAGCCCACCTTCGCCTGGATGCCCTTGGCGATGCTGCCGTCGTCGTTCTTCTTGGCGTGCAGGGCGAGGCCGGGCAGGCCGAGGTCCAGCGGCAGGTCGGCCGTCGGGCACACGTCGGAGCCGTCGTCGGCGCATCCGTCGTCTCCGACCTTTCCGGTGGAGCCGAAGTTCGCGTTCAGCGTGACGCTCTGGATCTCGCTCGCGGTCTCCGGGCCGGCGCAAGGTCCTCCGGAGCACTCGCCCGTCACCCCGACCGGTCCCTTTGTCAGCGACTTCAGCGGCTCGGCCGCGAACGCGTTCTGCAGCGCCGTCTTGAGTTCGGCGAACGTCGTGTAGCCGCCGACACCGTTGACGCCGTCGGACAGGCTCTTCTGCAGCTGACCGAGGAAGTCCTTGCCTGCCTGCAGGTCCTTGCCGATCAGCGGCACCTTGCCACCGGCACTGGCCAGGTCGAGCGCGCTCTTGGAGTTGTCGAGGTACTTCGTCAGACCGTCGGCGAGCGGTTTCAGGCTGATGGTGTTGGCGGCCAGTGCTGCGTCGAGGCCTGGCAGCGCGGACAGTCGCGGTCCGCCGCCGAAGTCCGGGGTGAGCGCCAGCGCCTCGGCCGGGCTCGAAGCACTCTGCGGAAGCCGGAGCGTCATGGTGTCGAGGACGGCAGCGTCGCCGTGCTTGTGCAGCGGGATCCGCGCGCACAGCGACATCGGTTCCGAACTCGAAACGCCCGTACACGTCTGCGCCGCCGTGCCGCCGTTCAGCGTCGTCGCACTGAGACCCGTCCACCAGGCACCGAGCGGGCCCGCCGGGCCCTTGGCGGCCAGCGCCAGGTCGCCCGCAACCTGCAGGCCGGTGTCGTCGCCGGCGTTCCCGAGGTCAACCGGCAGCGCGCCGACGGAACCGGTGAGCTGCGCGGGCGGCGTACTGACCTTGGCGCGTGCCGACACCGTCGAGCTCGGGTCGATCGTCAGCTCGGTGGCCGGGCCGGCGAGACCGGCCTCGTCGAGCGGGATGTTCAGCTTCGCGACGGTTTCGCCGCTCGCGTCGATGTCGAGGGCGCCGCCAACGGTGTTGCCGGACAGGTCGACCGCTCCGCTGCCCGGCAGCGTGACGTGCAGACTCGCCGGAGCTCGGGTGTGGAACGCGCGCTTCCAGTCGATCGTCAGGTGCAGGATCTTGGTGGCGGTGTCGACGGTGAACGACACGTCGCTGCCGTTGCCGAGCCGCTTCTCCAGATCGGCGAGCAGCGCGCCGAGGTCGGGCGGCTGCAACGCGGTCAGGGCGTCGACAGCCCACAGCAGCTCGTCGCCGATCCGGTATTCCGTACCGGTCGCCGGCGCGGCGGCCGGTGGCGCCGCCAGCTTCAGGGTGTGCCCGTCCGGGGTGACACCGGCGACCGGGAACTGGGCGCTGCCGACGAACACGCGGCGGCCGACGTAGCGGTTCGCGTCGAACGTCCGCGTCGCGTCGGTCAGCTCCAGGAAGCCGGCGTCGATCGCGTACGCCGCGGTGCCCCGCTCGCGGTCGACCATCAACTGGCCGAAACTCGTTCCCAGCAAGGGGATCTGGGTATCGAGACCGCCCGCGGCCGGTGCCGTCGACATCTGGGTCGACAGCGCAGACAGGTCCGCCAGCAGGATGCCGAACAGTGCGTTCGCGTAGGCGTCCTTGGCGTCCGGCTTGACGTCCAGCGGCACCAGCTTCGCGAGATCGCCCGCGGCGTCGGTCACCGTCGGCGTCGCCGGAGTACTGGCCACGTCGGCGTCCAGCGTCGCCACTCCCGGCGTACCGTCGTCGTGGAAGTACGTCGTCGTACCGGCGACGTCGAGCAGCTTCAGGTCACCGTGAGCGCGGGCGATCGTCGCGGCGGGCAGGCCGGTGAGTACCTGGTCGGGATTGTCGCGGGCGCCGTCGAACAACTGGCCGACCGGGACCGGCGTGCCCGTTCCCTTCAGCGTGAGCTGCTGGATCGGACCCGGCGTACCGGTCTTCGCGCACGCGGCGTCGTACCCGGTCGTCGGGCAGAGCGCGATCGTGCCGCCGATGCGCACCGGTACGTAGCCGACCGCGGCGGTCAGGTCTACCGGTGTGCGGAGCTTCGTCGACGCGGTCAGGATCTGGCCGCCGGTGGCGAGCATGATCCGGTCGGCGCGCACCGGGAGCTCGGTCACGACCCGCTGCGGGCCGTTGCCGTCGGCACCGGTCTTCTCGACGTACGGGCAGGCCTTGCCGTCGGTGTTCAACGGCTTGCAGGCGTCCAGGGTCGCGGCCGGCTGCAGGTCGAGGACGACCGGGAGCGTCAGGTTGTAGTCGGACGTGATGGTGGCCTGCGGGCGGACCGCGTTGGCGTCACGGAGGTGGGACTTGTCCTTCAGCACGTTCGCGAGCTCGACGTTGCCGGCCTTGGAGTTGCCGGCCGCGATCGAGTACCCGGTCTTGCCGTCACCGTTCGTCGGCGTACCGCCTGTCCACCACGAGGCGGGGACCGGCGTACCCAGCGGTGCCGGGTCGAGGACGATCGCGTGTTTGTCGGCGCCGCCGACGCTCTTGATCGCGGCCGTGTGGCTGCCGACCGTGATCTGCCGTCCGGTCAGGCCGTCGACGAACGCCGGGTCCTTCGTACGCAGCGCGTTCCAGTCCTTGCTGCTGTCCGTCAGCTGCGTGGGTCCGTACGTCACGCCGTCCGGGCCGCCGGACAACAGGTCCGCGACCGGATCCGCCGGTTGGTCGGACGGCTTGCGCTGCACGCCGATGGTGAACTCGAGCCGCGGGTGCAGAGGATCGGTGGCGCTGAACGCCGCACCGCTGATCGCCACCGTGTAGACGGAATTCGACTGGCCCGCCAGCTTCTCGAGGAACTGCTGCACCGACGCGAAGTCCGGTACGCCGGTCGCGCCCGGCGTCGACGGCTTCGTCACGTGGTCGATGAGGAACTGCTGCAACGCCTCGGTGGCCGGCACGACGTCGGCGACCGTGCCGTGCAGGAAGGGCAGGTCGACGTCGACCGTGGACCCGGTCGGGCGCGCGTGCTGGAGCTTCGTCAGCGTGCTGATCAGCTGGTTGACGCCCTGCGCGAGGTCGAACGGTGTGAGCATCTCGAACGCCGCCACCGGATCCAGCTCGTGATCGGGGTACTCCACGGCCGGTTCGCCCGCGGCCGGGTCACTCGGGCCGACCGTGACGTCCACCTCGACACCGGGCAGCCCGGTGATCGCCGACGAGGGCCGGGGCACGATGTGCAGCACGCCGGACAGGCTGCCGCCCGGTACCAGCGCCACCGTCGTCAGGCCCGCGGCGGCACCCTGGGCACCGAGCTCGCTGTTCTGCTGCCCGACGGAGAGCCGCCCGTCGTTGTTCGGGTCGCGGATCGTGGCCTTGATCGTCACGTCTTCCGCGTAGGTGCTGGTGTCCTTCAACGTGACACCGAGGATGCCGATCGCGGCGTCCACCGCGGGCAGGGTTCCCTCCGCGTTCGGCGGCGCCGGCTTGACCAGCTGTACGCCGTTCACGCGCAGGGTGACGGCCGGGTCCGCGTCCAGCCATGACGACTTCGCGGTGTCGTCGTAGTTGACGACAAAGGTCGCGGTGAACGTCAGCGTGGCCTGCAGACCCGACGCCGACGTGAAGTCGAACGGCTTCGTCTTGCTCGACACCCGGATGCCGGTCGTGACCGTGCGGGTGACCAGCGCGGTCAGCTTCACCCGCGTGATCGAATCGTCCGGCAACTGCGCAGCAGTCCACTTCACGTGCCGCTTGGGCCCACTGTCCGTTGCGTAGTCGGAGTCGGTCGCGTTGAACGCGTCCACGAGGGCGCCGACGGACGCCGCCCCGGCGTACCCGTCGACCTCACCGAGCCCGCCCTGCAGGAGGTTGCGCAGCCCGATCGCGGCGTCGCTGCCCGGTTCGAGCGTCAGGCCGTTCAGCTGCTTGCCGAAGGCACCGACCGTGGCGAGGTCGGTGACCAGGTCCTCCAGTCCCCGCGCGCCCGGCCCGCCGGTGAGCGCCGCGCGGATCCCGTCGACCGCGGGATCGGCGAGCGGACCGGCGGACGCCGGCGGCGCGACCAGCACGGAGGTGCCGAGAACGAGTGTCGTCACCGCTGCGACGGCGCGCCTGCCCTGACGTGTACGCATCACGAAGCCCCCACCCCTCGCGATCTGGATGGCGCGGCACCCCCGCCGCGCTGCTCGACCCCCCAGTCGCGTCGCTACCAGACGGTAGACCTAGGTACGTGTCTGTGGCAACAAGTTCACGGTGTGTAATTCAGCTGGGAGTCTCGGCCGCGCGGATCTCGGTCATCAACTGGTTGAGGGCGGCGCGGAGGGCCTGTTCGGCGTCGACGTTCAGGGCGCGGGCCTCGTGCACGAGGCCGAGGAGTTGCTGCCCGATCCGGTCGGCGTCGCTCGAGGGCTCGGGCAGGGCGGGCTCGGCGGGGAGGACCTTGCCGGCGCGGCCGAGGACCTTGTCGGCGAGGGCGAGGGCGGGCAGGGCGAGCGGGATGCCTTCGAGGACCGAGGAGCGCTGCTTCTCGGTGGCCTTGATCGCTTCCCAGTTGGCCTCGACCGCGGCGACGTCCGTGGCGTCCACAGTGCCGAAAACGTGCGGGTGGCGGCGAATCAGCTTCTCGACGATGCCGCCGGCCACGTCGTCGATCGTGAACCCTTCGTCGGGGTCCTCCTCGGCGATCCGCGAGTTCAGCGCGACCTGAAGGAGCAGGTCGCCCAGTTCCTCACGGAGATGGCTGCGATCGCCGGTGTCGAGCGCCTCGAGGGTCTCGTACGTCTCTTCGAGCAGGTACTTGGCCAGGCTCTCGTGCGTCTCCTGCTGCGTCCACGGGCAGTCCCGCCGGATCCGGTCCATCACGCGGACCAGGTCGATCAGCCTGGCTCCGGGTACGTCGTACGAGCCGTGCTGGATCTCCACCTCGTACGCCGGGCGCGGGTCACGCGCCACCTGATCGGCGACGACGCGCAGCAGACCCGGCTCGCCGTCGTCGCCGACGAGCCAAGCGACGTCGCGGCCGGCCTCGACCGCGGACGACAACCAGGTCCAGTGCTCGCCGATACCGCCCTCGACCTGAGTGACAGCAAGCCCGGACCCGACAACCGCCTGTACGTCGGAGCGCAACACGTGGCCGTCAGCGCCCGACGCGGCGCCGATCTCGTCGGCGTCGGTCAGGGACTGCCAGGCCGCCCGCGTGAGCAGGCCCGGCGCCACCCGTGGGCTGGTCAGCAGGACAGTGATCCGGCCGGAGCCCTCACGTACGTCGGTCACCGGGCTCGGCTGTCTCAGCCCTGGCCTTGCTGCTGGGCGGCCTCGGCTGCCTTGCGCTTGGCCTCGGTCTGGTCGGACTCCTTGGACAGCGACCCGGAGATCGCCGTGTCGAGCCGGCCGTCGCTCCACTGACCGAAGCGCGGCGCGACCGTGACCTTGATGTCCTTGGAGGCGGCGTTCAGGGCCTGCAGGCCCTCCTGCGCCTTCTGCTGACCGTCCGTGTCGTGGATGCCCTTACCGCCGGCGAGCTTGATCGTGACGATCAGTGTCGCGGCGAGGTTGTCCAGGAAGGCGCGGGACGCCGGATCGGCCTGCAGCTTCTGGTACGCCTCGGGGCTCGGCGCGACGGCATTCTTGGCCGCGTCGGCGATCTCCGCGTCGGTGACCGGGATCGCCTTCTGCTTCCCGACCTGCGCCGCCAGCTCGTTGCTGACCATCCCGTTCAGCGCGGCCTGGTCCGGGTAGGCCTCACCCAGCGCCGCGCCGACAGCGCGCGAGGTCTTGTCGACGTCGCCGATGCTGATCTCGGTGTCACCGATCACCGCCGCCGCGCCCGGGTGGGTACCCGCCGCACAGCCGCCGGTCAGCAGCACCGTCGCCACCACCGCACCGAGAGCCCGAAGCCGTGTGCTCACCGAATCTCCTCGCAAATCGCCATGTTGTTCTGCCCGCCCCGCCGCCCCGGTCGGGCCTTTTCACGCCGGCACCACAATAGGTTCGGCGATCACGTCGTCGATCAACCGGGTGCACCATTGCAGCAGCTCCTGGTCGCGGAGCGGCTGACCGCCGACCGGCCTGGTGGCTGGTCTCGGCACCAGAATGGTATGCAGTTGCGGCTTCACCAGACTCTTCGGGTACAGCCTGTTCAGCCGGAGGACCTTCGAGTCGGGCAGTTCGACCGGCCCGAACCGGATCAGGTTCCCTTGCAGCGTGACGTCGTGCAGCCCCGCCCGGCGGGCGTGGTTGCGGAACTTCGCCACCTCGATCAGGTTCAGCACCGGCTGCGGAATGTCGCCGTACCGGTCGTGCAGTTCCTCGACCAGTTCGGCGATTCCGTCGGCGTCCCGTACGGCGGCCAACCGCTGGTACATCTCCAGGCGCAACCGCTGGGACGGGATGTAGTCGTGCGGCAGGTGCGCGTCGATCGGCAGCTCGATCTTGACCTCGGGCTCCTCGGCCTGGGTGTCGCCGCGGTACTCCGCGACCGCCTCGCCGACCAGCCGGACGTACAGGTCGAAGCCGACGTCCGCGATGTGCCCGGACTGCTCGCCGCCCAGCAGGTTGCCGGCACCGCGGATCTCCAGGTCCTTCATCGCGACCGCCATACCGCCGCCCAGGTCGGAGTGCTGCGCGATGGTGGCCAGCCGGTCGTGCGCCGTCTCGGTCAGCGGCTTCTCCGGCGGGAAGAAGAAGTACGCGTACGCACGCTCCCGGCCGCGACCGACCCGGCCGCGGAGCTGGTGCAGCTGGGACAGGCCGAGCAGGTCGGCGCGCTCGACGATCATCGTGTTCGCGTTCGAGATGTCGATCCCGGACTCGACGATCGTCGTACACACGATCACGTCGAACTGCTTCTCCCAGAAGCCCTGGATGACGTTCTCGAGGGTGTGCTCGTTCATCTGGCCGTGCGCGACGCTGACGCGCGCCTCGGGCACCAGCTGGCGGATCCGCGCGGCCGCCTTCTCGATCGTGTTCACCCGGTTGTGGACGACGAAGACCTGGCCCTCGCGGAGCAGCTCGCGCCGGATCGCGGCGGTCACCTGGCCTTCCTCGTAGGCACCGACGAAGGTCAGCACCGGGTGCCGCTCCTCCGGCGGGGTGGCGATCGTGGACATCTCGCGGATGCCGGTGATCGACATCTCCAGCGTCCGCGGGATCGGGGTCGCGGACATCGTCAGTACGTCGACCGCGGTCCGCAGCCGCTTCAGCTGCTCCTTGTGCTCGACGCCGAACCGCTGCTCCTCGTCGACCACGACCAACCCGAGGTCCTTGAACGCGACCTCGCCGCTGAACAGCCGGTGCGTCCCGATCACCACGTCGACCGACCCGTCGGCGAGACCGTCGATCGTCGCCTTGGCCTCCTTGTCGGTCTGGAACCGCGACAGTGGGGCGACGTTCACCGGGAAGGCGGCGTACCGCTCGGCGAAGGTCGCGTAGTGCTGCTGCACGAGCAGCGTCGTCGGGACGAGTACGGCGACCTGCTTGCCGTCCTGCACCGCCTTGAAGGCCGCGCGTACGGCGATCTCCGTCTTGCCGTAGCCGACGTCGCCGCAGACGATCCGGTCCATCGGCATGACCCGTTCCATGTCGTGCTTGACGTCGTCGATGGTGGCGAGCTGGTCGGGCGTCTCCACGAACGGGAACGCGTCCTCCAGCTCCCGCTGCCACGGGGTGTCCTTGGCGAACGCGTGGCCCTTGGTCGCCTGGCGCGCGGCGTACAGCTTGATGAGCTCGCCGGCGATCTGCCGGACCGCCTTGCGGGCGCGGCCCTTGCGCTTGGCCCAGTCGCCGCCGCCCATCTTGTCCAGGCTCGGCTGCTCGCCACCGACGTACCGGGTGACCTGGTCGAGCTGGTCGGTCGGCACGTACAGCCGGTCGCCGGGTTGTCCGCGCTTGCTCGGCGCGAACTCGATCACGACGTACTCGCGGGTGGCCTTCTGCGAGCCGGAGCCGACGGTCCGCTGCATCATCTCGACGTACCGGCCGACGCCGTGCTGCTCGTGCACGACGAAGTCGCCCGGCTGCAGCTCGAGCGGGTCGATCGTCTTCTTGCGGCGCGACGGCATCCGTTGCTGGGAACGGCGTTCGGCCGCCGAGCGCTGGCCGGCCAGGTCGTTCTCGGTGAGCACCGCGAACTTGATGCCGTCGGCAATGAACCCGTGCTCGAGCTGCCCCTGTGAGATCAGTACGACGCCGGGCTCGGGGATCTCCTCGATCCCTTCGACCGCCCGCGCCGGCAACTCGGCCTCGGAGAACACTTCGGCCAGGCGCTGTGCGGGACCGTGACCCTCGGTGACGCAGACGACCCGCCAGCCGTCCCGCAGCCAGCCGCGGATGTCCTCGGCCGCCGCCGCGGTCTCACCGCGGTACGGGGTGACCTCGTGCGCGGCGAGGATCCTGCTGGTGACAGCACCGGCCTCGGTGTCGATGTCGAACGCGACCCGCTCCCCCATCGAGTCCCGGAGCTCGGGCGCGTCGGTCGGCGCGGCCGCGAACGGCGACAGGCTCCACCAGGCCAGGCCTCTGCCCAGGGCCTGCGACCGAACGTCGCCGAGCGACATGTACGCCGCCGCACCCAAGTCGATCGGGGCTTCGCCACCACCGGCAGCCGCGGCCCACGACGCCTCCAGGAACTCCTGGCTGGTCGCCACCAGGTCGTGCGCCCGTGCCCGCACCCGCTCGGGGTCGCTCACAACCACGTGCGTACCGGCCGGCATCAGGTCGACCAGCAGCTCCATCTCGTCGACGAGCACCGGCGCCAGCGACTCCATGCCCTCGACGGCATGCCCTTCGGCGAGCTTCTCGAACAGCTCGGCCAGCTCGGGGTGGTCCTTCGCCAGTTCGGCGGCCCGCGCGCGGACCTCGTCGGTCAGCAGCAGCTCGCGGCACGGCGGGGCCCACAGACCGTGCTCGGCGATCTCGAGCGAGCGCTGGTCGGCGACCGCGAAGTACCGGATCTCCTCGACGTCGTCGCCGAAGAAGTCCACCCGCAGCGGGTGCTCCTCGGTCGGCGGGAAGACGTCGATGATGCCGCCGCGGACCGCGAACTCACCGCGCCGCTCGACCAGGTCCACCCGGTGGTACGCCGCGGCAGCGAGCCGCTCGACGACGTCCTCGAGCTCGACCGTGTCGCCGACGTGCAGCTGCACCGGCCGCAGGTCCGCGAGTCCGGCGACCTGCGGCTGCAGCACGGACCGCACCGGCGCGACCAGGATCCGGATCGGACCGGTCGTCTCGTCGGACGGATCCGGATGCACGAGACGACGCAGTACGGCGAGCCGCCGGCCGACCGTGTCCGAGCGGGGCGACAGGCGCTCGTGCGGGAGCGTCTCCCAGGCCGGGTAGTAGGCGACGGTGCCGGGCTCCTCGACGAGGCACTGGAGGGCCTCGGTGAGCTCCTCGGCCTCGCGGAAGGTGGCGGTGACGGCGAGCACCGGGCGGCCGGCGCCGTTCTGGGCCGCGGCCAGCGCGGCGAGCAGGACCGGGCGCACCGGTGTGGGTGCGCTCAGGTCGAGGGTCGTGACGCTGTCGCCGCGGGCATCACGAACGGCCTCGGCCACCACCGGATCGGTGATCAGGGTGTCGACCAGACCGCTGAGCTTCACGAGTTGTACTTCCCTTGAGTTGCTTCGAGGCCGTCGGTGAGCAGGGACTCGACAGCGTCCGCGGTCCGGTCGACGGCGAACGGGAGGTCCTTGCGTTCGGTCGAGGAGAACTCGTTCAGGACGAAGTCGGCGGGCGCCTGCCGGCCCGGCGGACGACCCACACCGAACCGAACTCGATAGTACTCACCGGTGCCAAGCGATTTCCGCAGCGATTTCAGCCCGTTGTGGCCGTTGTCGCCGCCGCCGAACTTGCACCGCAGCACCCCGAAGTCGATGTCCAGCTCGTCGTGCAGCACGACCAGGTTGGCCGGGTCGAGCTTGAAGAACTTCAGCAACCCGGAGACGGGCCCGCCGGACTCGTTCATGTACGAGCGGGGCTTGGCCAGGACCGTCCGCAGGCCACTGATCCGGGTCTCGATCACCTCGGACTTGACCTGCTTGCTCTGCTTCCACTTCGCACCGGTCCGGGCCGCCAGCTCGTCGGCGACCAGGTGCCCGATGTTGTGCCGGGTGCGGGCATACGAAGGGCCGGGATTCCCCAGTCCGACGACCAACCACACGTCGTCCGCCACGGATCCCGGCCCTCCTGAAGTTCAGCTGCTGCTGCCGAGTGCAGACTACTCGGCCGCGGCGGCCACCGGCTCCTCGGCGGCGGTCGGCTCGTCCCGCTGCACGCCCGCCTCGGCCTCGGCCTCGGCCATCTCCGCGTCGACCTGCTCGGCGGTCGGCTGCGCGGTGACGTTCACGACCAGGGTGTCCGGCTCGATGGCCAGCGTCGTACCGGTCGGCAGCTGCAGATCCGACGCGTGGATCTGGGCGCCGACCTCCAGGCCCTCGATCGAGACGGTGACACCGTCGGGGATGTGCGTCGCCTCGGCCTCGACCAGGATGCTCTGCGCCTCCAGGACGACCAGGGCGTCGCTGACGGCCTCGCCCTCGAGGTGCACCGCGATGTCGACCTGGACCTTCTCGCCGCGGCGGACGATGACCAGGTCCACGTGCTCGATGAAGCCCTTGATCGGGTCGCGCTGGACCTGCTTCGGCAGCGCCAGGTGGGACTCGCTGCCCTCGACCTCGATCAGCAGCAGGGCGTTGGCGGTCTTCAGGGCCAGCATGGTGTCGTGACCGGGCAGCGTGATGTGCACCGGGTCCGTGCCGTGGCCGTAGAGGACGGCGGGCACCTTGTTGTCCCGGCGGATTCGGCGGGCAGCTCCCTTACCGAACTCCGTACGCGATTCGGCGTGGATCTTGACCTCGGCCACGAGATGAACTCCTCAAAAGCGTTGCGGTGATCTGTTGGCTGGATGGAACTCGGCTGCGGCCTCAGCGGGCGCCTGCTGACCCCGAGAAGGCGTCAGGCAACGAACCACCGCGTCGATCACGGAGCCGCGCCCAACAGTTCCGGGGGGCGTCCCTCGCCGAGGCAACCAAAACAGTCTACCCACGAGCCCGGCCAGACGGGAAATCCGTCCGCCCGAGGCACTTTGCTCCCGGTACGACAGGCTTGCGGTGACCGCTTTTCCGGAGGTTCAGCTGAGTCTGGTCCAGACCTGTCGGAGGGCTCGGGCCGCGTCGCCTTCGAGTCCTGCGGCGTCCAAGGTCTCGGCCAGTTCGTCGAACTCGGGGCCCCAGCGCCAGGCGACGCTGCGGAGTTGTTCCGGGAGGGCCGGGTCCTTCAGGGAGCCGGCATCGGCGCGGGTCTGCTGGGCGATCAGCGCCTCGGTGACACCGTGCTTCTCGGCCAACTGGAAGGCGAGCACGGCCAGCGCCGCTTTGCCCTTGTTGTACAGCGCGTACGACGATTTCGCCGCGCTGGCCGCACCTGGTTCGGAGCCGACCACCATCGGGGTGACCGCGGTACCGGCCCACAACGTGGCGACCTGGTCGGCCGCCGTACCGGACAGCATCAGATGCGTCGGGCTAGGGCCACCAGTCGGCGGCGGCCCGACCACGCCGGCGTCGACGAACGTCGCATCAGGTACGGCGGACTGGGCCTCACGCAGCGATGCCGGGGACAGCGGATTCGCCTCGACGTACAAGCCGGCGAAGCCCGCAGCGCCGACCTGCTTGGCGATGTCGACCGCCCCCTGCGGCGCACAAGAACAGAGCACCGCCTCGGCGCCACCGACCGCATCGGCGAACGATGCACCGATCAGCCCGGCCTCCTCGGCCCGCGCCTTCGACGCGGCACTGCGACCGTCCGGCACCCAGCGCACCTCGCGGCCGGCGGCGACCAACTGCGCCGCGAGCTTCGAGCCCATCGCTCCTGGGTGGAAGACAGCGATTCGCATGGCGCCAGTCCTTCGGGAGAGCGGTCAGTGCCCTCCAAGATAGGCGAGGACCGCGAGCACCCGGCGGTGCTGTTCGTCGTTGGTGAGCAGGCCGAGCTTCGCCAGGATGCTGCCGACGTGCGTTTCGACGGTCCGCTCGGTCAGGAACAGCCGCCGGCCGATGCCGACGTTGGTGCAACCCTCGGCCATCAGCGCGAGTACCTCGCGCTCACGCGGGGTCAGCGGCGCGAGGCGGTCGTCGGCCTGCCGCCGGCCGATCAACCGGCTGACGACCTCCGGATCGAGGGCCGACCCACCGGCCGCGACCCGGTCCAGCGCGTCCAGGAACTCGTCGACCGCCAGCACGCGGTCCTTGAGCAGGTAGCCGAAGCGGCCGGTCGCGACCAGTTCGACGGAGTGCCGGGTCTCTACGTGCTGGGAGAGCAGGACGATCCCGAGCTCTGGGTTCAGCACCCGCAGCCGGCGCGGCCCGTGCGCCGTCGTCGGTCCCGTCGGGCGGCATCCGGACGTCGATGACGGCCAGGTCCGGACGGGTCTCCGCCACCACGGTCACCAGGCTCGTGGCATCCGCGGCCAGGCCTGCGATCTCGTGCCCCGCATCGGCCAGGAGACGCGCGAGCCCCTCCCGGAACAACGCCGAGTCCTCGCCGATCACGATTCGCACGGCAGCACCGCCTCCACCGTCGTACCGCGGCCGGCCGGACTCCTCAGCTCCAGCGCACCGCCGACCGCCGCAACCCGATCCAGCAGTCCGCTCAGGCCGGAACCCGGCCGCGGTACGGCTCCCCCGCACCCGTCGTCCTCGATCCGGACCCGCATCGCATCGGCCGACCGCGCCACCCGGACCACGATCGACGTGGCATTGGCGTACTTCGCCGCGTTCGTCACCGCCTCGGCGGCCACGAAGTACGCCGTCGTCGCCAACTCGTCGGGAAGATCGGCCGGGATCTGCAACTGGACCGGTATCGGCAGCGACTGGGTGATCGCGCTCAACGCGGCGTGCAGCCCGTCGTCCAGGCTGGTCGGGCGCAGGCCGTGGGCGATCTGCCGCAACTCGGCGACCGCCGTACCGAGCTCGGCGACGCCTTGGTCGAGCAGCCCGTTCACGTCGACCGTCCCGTCGTCCAGATGCCGCTGAGCAAGCCGTAGCGCCATACCCAACGCGACCAGCCGCTGCTGCGCGCCGTCGTGCAGATCACGCTCCAGCCGCCGCCGCTCCTCGTCACCGGCCTGCACCAGCCGCGCGCGGCTCGCGGCCACCTCGCGCAATGCACCGGCCAGCTCCGCGCGCAACCGGGTCACCTCCACCAGACTGGCCGCCGCGGCGGCCACAGCCTTCAGTACGGCGGGAGACGTCGTGCCGGATGCGAGTACGCCGATCTGCTCGCCGCCCAACAGCACCGGGACCAGCCGCGGCCCGGCCACCGGTGCACCTGCTGCGTCGACGAAGCCGGACGCGCCCGGGACCAGCAGACCGACGCGAAGAGCCGGATCGCGAAGCGCGCCCCGCAACGCGGACTCGAGGTCCTCCGGCTGGGCCTGCTCGGTGTGGATCCGCCGCTGCAGATCCTCGATCGCCAGCAGGGCAGCCCGTCGCGGCGGGTAGAGCCGCCGATCGACTGCGCGCTGCAGCCGGGTTCGCAACGGCGCCAGGATCAACGCGCAGACGGCAGTCGCTGCGGCGGCGACCAGGGCCGAGTCGCGCCCCAGTACCAATCCGAGTGAGACGGCTGCGACGGCGTACGTGCCCAGCAGGACGACCATCACGATGCTGTAGCTGACGGTGTCAGCCAGCACCCGGTCGACGTCGTACAGATCGTGCCGGAGCATGGCCACGGCGACGGAGGCCGGGATGGACACCAGTGCGAGGATCCCGAAGGCGGTTGCCACGATGCCGCTGCGACCGGTGACCAGGATCTCGGCCAGGCACACGAGCGGGTAGACGACGGCGGCCAGGCCCGCGAGCAGCAGCCATTTCAGCTGCGCACGGACTGCGCCGGTCGAGCCGCGGTACCGGATCGCCACGGGAACGACCGCGGTGAGACAGAGCGCCAGGAATCCGAAGAACACGACCTCGCTCAGCACGGCAAGGACGCCGGACAGCGGGAGGTACGGCCGAGGCACATCCTGGAGTGGCGACAGGAACGGTTCCGAGGCGAACGCACCGAAGGCCTGCTGGCCTACGCCGAGCACCAGCAGCGCCAGGGGAACCGCTCGCCACCGACGACTCACCAGCTGACCCGTCGGGAAGTAGAGCAGCAGGAACGCGACCGCGACCAGCAGCCACCAGCCGCTTTCGTCGAGCCAGGCGACCACCCGGCTGTCGAGTGGCAAGCGCCCCGGATCGTGTACGACGGCGTTGTAGTAGACATCGCGCGCGGTCAGGAACACGGCGATCGCGCCGATCCAGCCGAGGATCGCCCCGACCGGGTTGGCCGGCTGCCGGCGGGTGACCGCGAGCCCGATTGCCGCGATCGCGGTTCCGATCGCGGCCAGGCCGATGAAGTTCCGCAGCGTGTGCGGGCCGGTGCGGTACGCGACCAGCAGCCAGGAGCTTCCCGCTACCAGCGTCAAAGCCAGCAGGAAGGAACCGAGCGCGACCCACCGCGGCCACCGCATGTCGTCAGGGTAAGGCCGGTTTCGGCCGGATCGACTCCGAGCTGGCACGGAGATCCGGGTCCGTGCTCCCTGCGATGTGCCGACCGGCCCTGAGGACGTTCGCTGGAGCTGTCCGAATTACTCGCGGGAGGGGTCCCGATGTCCACCACAACTGTCCGGCCGAACGTCGTACCTGCCGATCCTGTCACCCGCCGGCGCATCGGCGCGATCGGCCTCGTACTCACCATCAGCAACGTCATCGCGACGCCTGGCGGCGTGCTCTGGCCCGAACCGTCCGGCGGCGGCGAGACCTACTCGTATGCCGACATCCAGCCGCTGCGGGACCGCTGGTGGGGCCTGCTGGTCGTCCTGAGCGTGAGCGCGCTCCTCGGCGTACCGGCTCAGGCCTTCCTCACCACCTACCTCGTCCGCGAGCGCGGTGCGGCCTGGGCCACGACCGGCGGCTTTCTGATGTGGATCGGGATCGCGTTCCAGGCGGTCGGTGTCGGCGTGCTCGCAGCGACGTACTACGTCGCCACCGGGGTCGATGCCACGACCGGCGGCGCGGTGATCGACAACGCGAACGACGACCTGCTGCACCTGTTCGGTCCGCTGCTCGCCGGCGCGCTGGTGGTCGCCCTCGGAACAGTGATCCAGGTGGTCGGGTTGTGGCGGTCGCACGCCGTACCGCGCTGGGTTCCGCTGCTGGTGCTGTTCGTCGTGATCAGCTTCGTGGTCCCGGGGAACGGGTGGATCGGGCTGGCCGTGCAGATCCCGATGGCGGCCGGCGGGATCGCCATCGCGTACTACGCGTGGCGCCGGGCCGCCGCCGAAAGTTAGGCGCGGCCGTCGAAGAGGCTGGTCACCGAGCCGTCCTCGAAGACCTCGCGGATGGCTCGGCTGATCAGCGGCGCGATCGACAGTTCGGTGAGCTTGTCGAAGCGGCGCTCCTCGGCGATCGGCAGCGTGTTGGTGACGATCACCTCGCTGGCCTGGCAGTTCTTCAGCCGGTCCACCGCGGGGCCGGACAGGATCGCGTGCGTCGCGGCGATGACCACGCCCGCGGCGCCCTCGGCGTACAGCGCGTCGGCCGCCTTGGTGATGGTGCCGGCGGTGTCGATCATGTCGTCGACCAGGATGCAGACCCGGCCCTTGACCTCACCGACGACCCGGTTCGCGACCGTCTCGTTCGGTCGGTCGATGTCGCGGGTCTTGTGGATGAAGGCCAGCGGCGCGTTGTTCAGCCGCGCCGACCACTGCTCGGCCACCTTGATCCGGCCGGCGTCCGGCGACACCACGGCCAGTTGCTGGTCGCCGTACTTCTGCCGCACGTAGTCGCTCAGGATCGGCAGTGCCATCAGGTGGTCGACCGGGCCGTCGAAGAAGCCCTGGATCTGCGAGGTGTGCAGGTCCACGCAGATCAGCCGGTTCGCGCCCGCGGTCTTGAACAGGTCGGCCATCAGCCGGGCCGAGATCGGCTCCCGGCCGCGGTGCTTCTTGTCCTGCCGCGCGTACCCGTAGAACGGGAGCACCACGGTGATCCGCTTGGCCGACGCCCGCTTCAGCGCGTCGACCATGATCAGCTGCTCCATGATCCACTCGTTGATCGGCGAGGTGTGACTCTGGATCACGAACGCGTCACTGCCCCGGACCGACTCCTCGAACCGGACGTAGATCTCGCCGTTGGCGAAGTCGTACGCCTGGGTCGGGACCAGGCCGGACCCGAGCTCGGTGGCCACCTCCTCGGCGAGACCGGGATGCGCCCGGCCGGAGAAAACCATCAGGTTCTTCTCGGTGGTTCGTTTCATCCCGCTCATCGCCCGCGCCTCCCGTTGATCCTGTACCGCTCAGGCCTGCTCGTCCGGCTGGTCCACCGGCTGCTGGTCGGCGAGTGCCGCCTCGGCCGCCGCGGCGGTCTTGGTGCCGGGCCGCTTGCGGGCGACCCAGCCCTTGATGTTGCGTTGCCGGCCGCGTGCGACCGCGATCTCGCCCGGGCCGACGTCCTCGGTGAGCGCCGTACCGGCCGCCAGGTATGCGCCGTCCGCGATCGTCCGCGGGGCCACGATCACCGAGTGGCTGCCGATGAACGAGTGCTTGCCGATGTGCGTCGGGTACTTCTTGAGGCCGTCGTAGTTCGCGAAGATCGTGCCGGCGCCGATGTTCGTGCCCTCACCGATCGTGGCGTCGCCGGCGTACGTCAGGTGCGGGACCTTGGCGCCGTCGCCGATGGTCGAGTTCTTGGTCTCCACGAAGGTGCCGATCTTGCCCTTCACGCCGAGCTTGGTGCCCGGGCGCAGGTACGCGAACGGGCCGACCGACGCGCCGTCCCCGATCACCGCGAGCGTTCCGTGCGTCCGGATGATCGTCGCGTTCTCGCCGATCTCCACGTCCGTCAGCGTGGTGTCCGGGCCGATCGTCGTACCGCTGCCGACCGTGGTGGCGCCGTGCAGCTGGGTGTTCGGCAGCAGGGTGACGTCCCGGGCGACCTCGACGGTCTGGTCGACCCAGGTCGTGTTCGGGTCGACGATCGTGACGCCCTCGCGCATCAGGCGAACGAGGGTACGGCGGTTCAGCTCGGCGCGGAGCGTGGCGAGCTGGAGCCGGTCGTTGACGCCCTCGGTCTGCATCGCGTCGCCGGTGACATGCGAGCCGACCCGCTTGCCGTCGGTCCGGGCGATGCTGATCACGTCGGTCAGGTAGAGCTCGCCCTGGGCGTTGTCGGTGGTGAGCCGGCTGAGACCGTCCCGCAGGGTGGCCGCGTCGAAGACGTAGATGCCGGCGTTGATCTCGTCGATCGCCCGCTGCTCGGGGGTGGCGTCCTTGTGCTCGACGATCGCCGCGACCGTGCCGTCCGCGCCCTGCACGATCCGCCCGTACCCGGTCGGGTCGGGGACCCGCGCGGTCAGGACGGTGACCGCGTTGCCGTGCTTGTCGTGCTCGGCGACCAGGTCGTGCAGCGTCTCCGCCTCGAGCAGCGGGACGTCGCCAGACGTCACGATCACCGAGCCGTCGAAGTCGGCCGGTACGGCGGTCAGCCCGGCGCGGACCGCGTCGCCGGTGCCCAGCTGCTGCTCCTGGACGGCGGTGCGGGCCTCCGGGTCGACGACCTTGAGATGTTCCTCGACCAGTTCGCGGCCGTTGCCGACCACGACCACGAGGTGTTCGGGGCTGAGCGCCCGGGCGGTCAGCACGGCGTGCCCGACGAGACTGCGCCCGCCGATCTCGTGCAACACCTTCGGGGTCGACGATTTCATCCGGGTGCCCAGACCGGCGGCCATGATGACGACCGCCGCGGGGCGATGGGAAGTCACGCGGTCTTCTCCTCGAGTTCCCTGCGAGTTCTTTCGACAAGTATCAGCATGGGCACCCCAAGCAGCGCCCGCGCAAGCCTACTTGCTTATCGGATACCCACTCGCACGGGGACTGCGAGATCGATGTCACCCCCGCCGGGACAGCAGACGGTGAGGTCGGTAACTCTCAGTGATCTTCTGCTGCGTTACGCCTCCATTTCTGCAAGCCTGGGAGGCATGGCCCTCAGACTCGGAGCAGTCATCCTGAACGTCCCGGACACCGGCCCTGCCGCCGACTTCTGGCGCCAGGCCCTCGACCTCACTCCCGATCCAGACAACGGGGATTTCCTCGCCCCAGCACCCGGCACCCCGGCCACCAGAGTTCACCTGGACAGCACCGACCGTACCCATCTCGACCTCTGGGTGGACAAAGAAACCTCAACCGCGGAAGCCGAGGTAGACCGCCTCATCGCCCTCGGCGCTGAACGGGTAGAAGACTGGACCTACCCGCCGGACGCCGACTTCGTCGTCCTGAAAGCCCCCGACGGAACGGTCTTCTGCGTCATCGGCTGAGCAACGCCGCGACCCGAGGACTGTTGAAGAGCTTCGCAGTCAGTGGGACGTCGGTGTCGCGGTTGTAGGGGTCTTCGTCGTGGGCGTTGGCGATGATCAGGGAGTAGGCGCAGCTGGCGGCCGCGTCGAAGACCGGGTCGCCGGGCATGGTCAGGAGGCCGAAGTCGAGGAGCGGCTCAACCGTACGAGCGTTCGGCGAAGCTGAGGCCGCCGCGTTCGGGGTGGGTCAGGTACTGCGACTTGCTGTGGACGGGTGGTGTGCGGACGTACTGCGTGAAGCCGGGTGCTCGGAGGCGGAGGTCGAAGTTGTGGCCCTCGAGGTGCCACAGCGGGTCCGGGCGGTCGTCGGGTGGGTCGAGCCGGTGCAGGTCGGCGATCTCGAGCAGGTCGTTCGCCGGCTCGAGCTCGCCCAAGACGTCCCACGCCTCGTCGAAGACCAAGGTCGACGGCGCGATCCAGAACGTGAAGTGCCGCTGCGCGAACGCCGGATCCACCCACCGGACGATGTAGTCGAGATCGAGCAGTACGCGCTGCCAGGGAAACCCGTCCTCGCGGACGCCGATGCTCACCGCGTGCACGCGGCAGTCGTGCCAGCCCATCACCTCGAAGTCGGCCGCCGTCCAGGTCGACTTCTCCAGTTCCGCCATCGCACCAGTATTGTCGGAAGGGCCTGGAATCCTTGTGCTATGGGTGATTCGCTGGTGGATGTCGGAGGCGTCACGCTGTTCGTCCGGGAGCTCGGGCGGCGGAGCGATCGGCCTTCTGTGGTGGTGCTGCACGGCGGGCCCGATGTCGGGCACGGGTACCTGGTGCCCGGGTTCGAGCCGTTGGCCCGGGATCACCACGTGGTGATGTTCGACTTCCGCGGGTGCGGGCGGAGCAGCAGGGGGCTGCCCGACGACGATCTGCAGCCTGAGTACGTCGTACAGGACACGCATCGGCTGATCGAGAGACTCGGGCTCGGGGCGGTCGACCTTGTCGGGTTCTCGACGGGTGGGCGGGCGGCGATGGAGTTCGTGCACAAGCATCCGGAACAGGTACGGCGGTTGGTGCTCGCGTCGACATCGGCGTACTCGTCCGCGGAGGCTGCTGCCTACCTCGTGGACTGGGACGAGTACCAGCGCCGCCAACGGGTCGAGGACGAGGCGAACGGTGCCCTGCGCAACTCGACGATCTTCGTGTGGGACCTCGCCCGCGCACCGGCGTACCTGCAACTGCTCGAATCCCTCGACACCGACCAGGGCGACTGGTCGTACGAACGCGCGATGAACGGCCTCATGCACCCGTGGATCACCGCCGATCCCGAACAGATCCTCCGAGCCTTCGCGAAACCCATCCTCATCCTGCACGGCGAGAAGGACATGGGCTTCCCCGTCCAATTGGCCCACCGCCTCCACGAAGCCGTCCCCAGCCAACTGGCCGTCATCCCCGACACCGCCCACATGTGCCACTTCGAACGACCCGAAGTCTGGGCACAACACATCCGGGACTTCCTGGACGGCTGAAAAGCACGTGCTCGACTCTCGTGGCGTCGCTACGATCGTGCGCTGAGTGTCAGGGCGAGGAGGAGGTGGTTGCTGTGCGCGTTTCCTGCGCGGTGCCGCCTCGGATCTTCTTCTGGCGGCTCTGACTCTCACCGGGGCTCACCGCATCCGACCTCATGCGAGGGAGTCCCCGATGCATCTCGAAGTATTGAACGCCGTACGGGCGTTGTTCGCCGCCTACCCCGGCCGCTACTGGATCGCCGGCGGGTGGGCGCTCGACCTGTTCGCCGATCGGGTACGGCGTCCGCACACCGACGTCGACGTACTCGTCCTGGCCCGCGACCTCGACCTGGTCGCCGCCACGTTCACCGACCCGCGTCCCACGGTCGAGAACCCGAACACCGGCGACCAACGCCCTTGGGAACCAGGCGAGACGTTGAAGCCAGGCCCCGATGTACTGGCGTTCCCCGACGACCTGTTCGCGGCCCCGGTCCGCATCATCCTCGCTGCGTCCGACGGCGACGACTGGATCTACCACCGCGGCCGCGGCACCATCCGCAAACCGCTCGACGAGATCACGCTCACGACCACCGACGGCATCCCGTACCTCGCGCCGGAACTCGTGCTCCTGTTCAAGTCCCGCAGCGACCGCCCGAAGGACACCGACGACTTCAACGACGTCGCCGCCAACCTGGATCCGACCCGCCGCGCCTGGCTCCACGACCACATCGCCCCCCGCCACCCCAACCACCCCTGGCTGCCTGCCTTGGCCTGACATCAGCGGGGTCTGGGCGGGCGGTGAACAAGTATTACCCCGGCGGGTGTTCACAGACCATCCATCCGCGCGATTGCGTAAGCTGCGGGTCGTGCAGGCGACGCGGCTCGACATGGATCGGATTCGCGCGGCCCATGAGGTCATCGATCCGGTGTTCCTCGACAGTCCCTTGTATCGCTGCGAAGCGCTGGAACCGCTGCTCGGCTGCGCGATCGACATCAAGCTCGAAACGGCCAACCCGGTACGCAGCTTCAAAGGCCGAGGCACCGAGGTCGTCGCAAGTCAACTCGCCCACAGCGACTCACGAGCCGTGGTGTGCGCGAGCGCCGGCAACCTCGGCCAAGCTGTCGCCTGGTCGAGCCGCGACCGCGATCTCGACGTCACGGTCGTCGCTTCACGGTTCGCGACCACGACCAAACTCGACCGGATCCGCGCGCTCGGCGCCAAACTCGAACTCGTCGACGGCGACCACGAACTCGCTCGCGAACGGGCTGCCGCAATCGCGCAGTACGACGGGATTCGGCTGCTCGAGGACAGCCTGGACCTCGAGACGTGCGAAGGCGCGGCAACCATCGGACTCGAACTGGCGCCGCGGATCGAACCGGGCGATCGCCCCGCGGTGCTGATCGCGCTCGGCGGCGGCGCATTGGCGACGGGGGTGGGGTACGTGCTGAAGACGCTCACGCCCGCGGCCGAGGTGATCTGCGTTCAGCCGTTCGGCGCACCGGCGTTGACGCACTCCTGGCATCAGCGTCGCGTCGTCACCACCGACGCGACGAACACGATCGCCGACGGCGTCGCGGGCCGCATCCCCATCCCGGAGGTCCTCGACGACCTCCTCGTCGTCGCCGATGACGCCGTACTCGTTCAGGAATCGTCGATCGTCACCGGCCTGCGCATGTTGCTCGACCACGCCGGCCTCGTCGTCGAACCGTCGGCCGCGCTCGGCATCGCGGCGATCCTCGAAGACCGCGACCGCTTCGCCGGACGACAGGTGTTCACGATCGTGTGCGGCAGCAACGTCGACCTGGACAAGTACCGGCGCTGGGTCAGCCTCTGATGGTGAGGCTCGCGGTCAAGCTTCTGCTGCTGGACGAGGAGGATCGCGTGCTCCTCATCCACGCCAAGGACCCGAAGACCCTGGCGGAATGCTGGTATCCGGTCGGCGGCGGCGTCGAGGCAGACGAGTCCCTGCAGGCCGCCGCCGCGCGCGAGGCGTACGAGGAGACCGGTCTGCGCGATCTGCCGACCGGGATCCACGTGTGGACGCGGGATCACACGTACGAGTTCAACGGCGAGACCGTCGACGTACACGAGGAATGGCTCCTGCACCGCGTCGCGCACTTCACGCCCGCACCGGCACAGCTGAGCGAGTACGAAACCACCACGATCCTCGGGTTCCGTTGGTGGACCGCGCTGGAACTGATCGAGACCATCGACACAGTTTTCCCACCACAACTCGGCAAACTACTGACCGACCTACCTACAGGAGACTGAGTGCCTGATCCATCGGTGGTCATCCGTCCAGCCCGTCTCGAAGACGGCGAGCACGTCTGGCCGCTCGCCAAGGCGTTCGCCACCTCGTTCACTCCCGAACGGTCCGCGTTCGACGCGACCTGGAAGCAGCTGGTCGACGTACCCGACACCCTGCTACTGGTTGCCGAGACCACTGACGCTGGAATCGTCGGCTACCTGCTGGCCAACAGTCACCTCACGTTCCTCGCCAATGGTCCCGTCGCCTGGGTCGAGGAAGTCATGGTCGACGAAACCCTGCGAAAGTCCGGAATAGGCCGCCTGCTGATGGAACACGCCGAGCAATGGGCCAAGTCGAAAGACGCCGCCTACCTCGCCCTAGCCAGCCGCCGAGCAGGCCCGTTCTACCTGGCCCTCGACTACGAAGACTCCGCCACCTTCTACAAGAAGCCCCTGACCTGAGCTGCAGTCAGGTGTCTGCTGGTTGCGTTGGCCGGGTGTGGTGCGGGTTCGGGGAGGCCCGCTGCCGACCTACAACACGCCACCGGTAAAACAACCTGTCAGCCTGTTGGTCTGCACACTGGGGTTGTGGGGACCGTTCCGTTGGTGCTTGGGCTGGTGGTCGCGGTGGTGATCAGCGCGCAGATCGTGCTGCTGATGGGAGGCCGCCGTCCGCTCGACAAGCGGCTACGCGATCTCGGTACGGGTGGCGATGCGTTCGCACTGCTGTGGGCGGCGGTGCTGCCCCTGGGCGCGATGGGCGCCGTCCTCGGGAGCCTTCTCGACGTACCAGGAGCCGGCGGTGCGGTCGGCGTCGTACTGGCGTTTCTGACCTGGACGGCCGCCGTCATCTGGGCCCATCGCCGGCCACAACCACCCGCACGACACCAGTCATCCCACGACCAGTAGATCTGGGTGGGGACAGCTGACACAGTGAGCGGATGTTGACTGAGGTGGCTGACGGCGTTTGGGTGCGGCAGAGCGAGTGGGTTTGGAGCAATGCCGTTGTGGTGCGTGGGGAGGGCGGGTTGGTGCTGGTCGATCCCGGGATCGACGGGGCCGATCTGAGCGAGCTCGCCGATGACGTGGACCGGCTCGGGGTTCCGGTGATCGCCGGGTTCTCGACGCATCCGCACTGGGATCACCTGCTCTGGCATTCCCGGTACGGCGACGTGCCGCGGTACGCCACGCTCGGCTGTACGACGGTTGCCGCTGAAGCGCGCGAGCGGGCGCAGGCGATGGCGGCGGAGAGCGCGGAGGGCGTCCCGCTCGAGCTGATCGGACTCCTAACCCCACTGCCCGCGGACGGGGGACCCATACCGGGCGAGATCGTCGAGCATCAGGCGCATGCCATCGGCCACGCCGCCGTACTCCTCGCCGACCGCGGCGTCCTGATCGCCGGCGACATGCTCTCCGACGTCCTGATCCCGCTCCTCGACGCCCGCCGCCCCGACCAGGTCAGCGCCTACGAAACAGCACTCGACCGCCTCGCCGAGGCCGCCCGCGACGTCAACATCCTGATCCCCGGCCACGGCGCAGTCGCCAAGGGTCCCGAAGTGGCAGCCCGCCTGAACGCCGACCGCGCCTACATCAACGCACTACGCCAAGGAGAAGACCCACCCGACCCCCGCCTGTCACAGGACTGGCTCGCAGGCCCACACCAATCGAACCTGAACCAGGCCCGGCACTCGTCCGAATAGAAAACGCCCCAGTTGCACTGCTCGAGGGCCAAAGAATCCCGGGAGCGGCGTAGTTGGCGGTCGCGGGTGGTTCGGCGCTTGGTTCACGAGTCGGCACCAGTACCAGGCGGTCGCGCGCGAAGCGCTAAATGGCGCGTTGAGCGCCGGGTGGGTGGGGGCGGCGCGTAGCACGGCGACGGAGGAGCACCGCGTCGGGTTGCTACATCCACCTCAGCCCACCATCTGGCGGGCATACGCCGTACGTACTAGCTCCCCCGCCAGGTTTCGATCCTGGTCTTCGAGATTCAAAGTCTCGCGGGCTGCCGATTACCCCACGGGGGATCGTGGTTGCCGGGACAGTTTGCCATGAGTGGGGTGGATGACACGCTCAGGGGTTCCTTACCTACGGTCCCGTAGGTTACGGTGGCGTAGGTAAGGACACGCTGAGCTGAGGGATTGACCGATATGACTCCACCCGCCGTTGCCACCCCGGATGCGCCCACCCGTACCGTGCCGGTCGACGAGGACGTGAACACCGGAACGCTCGGCGGTGAGCAGAAGAAGCTCTGGGAGCAGGTCGCGCTGGCGCTGTTCATCGGCGTCCCGTTCCTGGCGGTGCTGGCGGCGGTGCCGATCGCGTGGGGCGGGCTCCTCGGCTGGCGGGACGTCGTACTCGCGGTGGTGTTCTACACGATCGCCGGTCACGGGATCTCGATCGGCTTCCACCGGTTGTTCACGCACAAGTCCTTCAAGCCGAACCGCCCGCTCAAGTATGCCCTCGCGATCGCCGGCTCGCTGGCGATCGAGGGCCCGGTGATCCGCTGGGTGGCCGATCACCGCAAGCACCACAAGTTCTCCGACCGCGACGGCGACCCGCACAGCCCCTGGAAGTACGGGAACACGCTGGGCGCGCTCACCAAGGGCTTCTTCCACGCGCATGTCGGCTGGCTGTTCGACACCGAGCAGACCCCGCAGCGGCAGTACGCGCCGGATCTGCTGAAGGACAAGGACGTCGTCAGGGTGTCCCGGATGTTCCCGATGCTGGTGGCTGTAAGCCTCCTCGCGCCCGCCGTCATCGGCGGCCTCTGGTCCTGGTCGTGGACCGGCGCGCTGACCGCGTTCTTCTGGGCCAGCCTGGTCCGGATCGCGCTGCTGCACCACGTCACCTGGTCGATCAACTCGATCTGCCACACGATCGGCGACCGGCCGTTCAAGAGCCGCGACAAGTCCGGCAACGTGTGGTGGCTGGCGATCCTGAGCCAGGGCGAGTCGTGGCACAACCTGCACCACTCCGACCCGACCTGCGCGCGGCACGGCGTACTCAAGGGACAGCTCGACACGTCCGCCCGCTGCATCTGGTTCTTCGAGAAGCAGGGCTGGGCGTCCGACGTCCGCTGGCCGGTCAAGGAGCGGCTGGAGGCCCGTCGTGTGGACTCTTCGCCCCGTACGCTCAAGGCTGCGTGACCGTAAAACTCCCACCCGCAATACCCGAAGTGCGGCATGATGCTGACGTGATCACGACGTGACGGAACCCAAACCGCGGCGGTCCGGCCGGATCCGGATGACCAGTGCCGAACGTCGCGAGCAGCTCATCACCATCGCCCGCGGCCTGTTCGCACAGAAGGGCTACGAGGCGACCTCGGTCGAGGAGATCGCACATCGTGCCGAGGTCTCCAAGCCGGTGGTGTACGAGCACTTCGGCGGCAAGGAAGGCCTGTACGCCGTCGTCGTCGACCGCGAGGTACGGGCGTTGCTCGACGGCGTCACCGGCGCGCTGACGGCCGGCCGGGCGCACGAACTCGTCGAGCAGGCGGCGCTCGCGCTGCTCGACTACATCGAGAACAACTCCGACGGGTTCCGGATCCTGGTCCGCGACTCGCCGGTCGGGTCGGCCACCGGCTCGTTCATCTCGATCCTCAGCGATGTCGCGACCCGGGTCGAGCACATCCTGGCCGAGGAGTTCAAGCGCCGCGGGCTGGAGCCGAAGAACGCCCCGATGTACGCGCAGATGCTGGTGGGCATGGTCGCGCTCACCGGCCAGTGGTGGCTGGACGCCCGCAAACCGAAGAAGCAGGACGTCGCCGCGCACCTGGTCAACCTCGCCTGGAACGGCCTGTCCGGCCTCGAGGTCAAGCCGGTTCTCGCGACCCGCCCGCACAAGTAACAGCCTCTGGTCGTACGCCGACATCCGACTGTGGAATGACCCCCGCCAAGTCCGGGCCCCGTACCCTGGCCAGCATGACGGGGATGTTGACCGCGCGGCCGCTGCCTGCCCGGAGCAGGGCGTTCGACCTGCTGCTGGCCGGCGGCCTCTGCATGATCTTCGGCTTCCTGTCGCTCGCCCAGGCGCACCTGGGCGGCATCCTCGCGTTCGGCATGCTGATCCCGCTGATCTGGCGCCGCACCCACCCCGAACTGGTCTTCTTCGCGGTCTGCTCGGTCGCCGTCCTGCAGTGGCTCATCGGCATCGAGCTGATGCCCGGCAACGTCGGCCTGCTGGTCGCGTTGTACGCCATCTCCGTGTACGGCGACGTACGGCTGAGCCGGATCGCGCTGGGTATCGGCGGTCTAGGCGTCCTGATGGCGACCTCGCGGTACTGGGCGAACTCGGACTGGAAGCAGCAGGTCACGATGATGGTCGCGCTCGGCGCGCTAGTCTTCGGCGTCTGGGCGTTCGGCGAGCGTCGCCGTACCCGCGGCCTGTACGTCGCTCAGCTCGAGGAGCGGGCCGCCCAGCTCGAAAGGGACCGCGACCGCGAGGCGAAATTGGCCGTGAGCAACGAACGGACCCGGATCGCCCGCGAGATCCACGACGTGGTGGCGCACGGCCTGTCGATCATGATCGTCCAGGCCGACGGTGGGCTGTACGCCGCGGACCAGTCGCCCGAGGCGGCGAAGAAGGCCCTCGCCACGATCGGCGACACCGGCCGCGCGAGCCTGACCGAGATGCGCAAGATGCTCGGCCTGCTCAAGCAGGACGAGCAGAACGAGCTCGACCCGAACCAGCCCCGCCCGCAGCCCGGCGTCTCCAGCCTGCCCGAGCTGATCGAGAACGTCCGGGAAGCCGGTCTCAGCGTCAGCTACGAGGTCACCGGCGAACCCCGCGATCTCCCGGCCCTGCTCGGGCTGACGGCGTACCGGATCGTGCAGGAGGGGCTGACGAACACGCTGAAACACGCCGGGCCGGGGGCACGCACCTCCGTCAGCCTGGACTTCGGGCGCGAGATGCTGACCGTGGTGGTCACCGACGACGGCCGCGGCGCCGGCGTCGCGCCGAGCTCGGACCCGGGTCACGGCCTGGTCGGGATGCGGCAACGCGCCTCGGTCTCGGGCGGTACGGTAAGCGCCGGACCGAAGGCGGGCGGTGGTTACGAGGTGATCGCCAGACTGCCGTACAACCTGCCGACTGGAGAGTAATGGAAGACGACGTGATCCGGGTGTTCCTCGTGGACGATCAGGAACTCGTCAGAGCGGGCTTCACGATGCTCGTGGACTCGCAGGCCGACATGCGGGTGGTCGGCCAGGCGGGCGACGGCGGTGAGGCGCTCGAGAAGATCCAGGTGACCGCGTGCGACGTGGTTCTGATGGACGTCCGGATGCCGCGGCTGGACGGCGTCGAGGCCACCCGCCGGCTGCAGTCGTTGCCCGAGGCACCAAGAGTGATCGTGCTGACCACGTTCGACCTGGACGAGTACGCGTTCGCCGCGATCAAGGCCGGCGCGTCCGGCTTCCTGCTCAAGAACACCCCGCCCGCCGACCTGCTGAACGCGATCCGGCAGGTGCACTCCGGCGACGCCGTCGTCTCCCCCAGTACGACGAGACGTCTCCTGGAGCACTTCGCCGGCGCCCTGCCCGACGAGCAGACCGAGCGACCGGACCTTGCCGACCTGACGGCCCGCGAGCGCGAGGTGCTCGTCGAGGTCGCCCGCGGCCTGTCGAACACCGAGATCGCCAGGCTCTTCACGTTGTCCGAGGCAACGGTCAAGACCCATATCGGGCGGATCCTGGCCAAGACCGGCCTGCGGGACCGGGTCGCCCTCGTCGTCCTGGGGTACGAGACCGGGCTCGTCCGCCCGACCAAGTAATACCCAGGTCGTACGCATACTGCAGTCTCCGGTCCGACGAGATCCCGCCGCGCGCTGACTAACTTCTTCACCAACGTTCAGTTGAGTTGAGGAGTGACATGAGCTTGCAGACCGGAGAGCTTGCGGCCGGGCGGTTGCCGCAGGACGGGGAGCCGCGGACCGCGATCCGGGCGCACGAGCTGCGCAAGGTGTACGGACAGGGCGACACCGCGGTCGCCGCGCTCGACGGGGTCTCGGTCGACTTCGGGGTCGGCCAGTTCACCGCGATCATGGGCCCGTCGGGGTCCGGCAAGTCGACGCTGATGCACTGCCTCGCCGGGCTGGACACCCCGACCGAGGGTCAGGTGCTGCTCGGCGAGACCGAGCTGACCCGGCTGCCGGACGCGGAGCTGACCAAGATCCGCCGGGACCGGGTCGGCTTCGTGTTCCAGTCGTTCAACCTGCTCCCGATGCTGTCGGCGAACGACAACATCCTGCTCCCACTCGAGCTCGGCAACCGCAAGCCGGACCAGCAGTGGCTGAGCACGCTGATCGAGGTCCTCGGGCTCGGCGACCGGCTCACGCACCGCCCGTCGGAGCTGTCCGGCGGCCAGCAGCAGCGGGTCGCGGTGGCGCGGGCCCTGGTCGGCCGGCCGGAGGTCGTGTTCGCCGACGAGCCGACCGGCAACCTGGACTCGCGGTCCGGCGCCGAGGTGCTCGGCTTCCTGCGCCGCTCGGTCCGCGAGTTCGGCCAGACCGTGGTGATGGTGACGCACGACCCGCTCGCGGCGTCGTACGCCGACCGCGTCGTGATGCTTGCCGACGGCAAGCTGGCCGGCGAGCTGCGGGAGCCGACCCCGGAGAGCGTTCTCGACGCGCTGCGTCAGCTGGGGGCCTGACGTGCGACGTTCGCTCCTCTCCTCGCTGCGCGCCCACATGGGCCGCTTGGTCGCCGCCTGTCTGGCGATCGTCCTCGGGGTCGGCTTCGGCTCGCTCGCGATGATCGTGCACGCGTCCGCGTCGCACGGCGTCGACGAGACGATCGGCGCGCAGTACAAGGGCGTTGACGCCGTCGTCTACCCGGACAACGCGACCATCTCCCCCGCCGACATCGCCAAGGTGCAGAAACTGCCGCAGGCCGCAGCGGTCGTCACACTGACGACCGCGTACATGGATTTCGCGTTCCCCGACCTCGTCCGCGGTACCACGGTCCCGATCGACGCGCTCTACAGCACGGCGCAGATCGCCGGCCCCGGCACCTCGTCCGGACGGTTGCCGACCGCAACGAACGAGATTGCCCTCCCGGCACGGATCGCAGCCAAGCACAAGATCGGCGTCGGCCAGAGCTTGCGGATCAGCTCGTACGACGACAAGTCGTGGACCGTCACCGTCGTCGGACTGGTGGACGACTCGAAGTACGTCGGAAGCGCTTCCGCGGTCGCGACTCCGGCCGCGGTGAAGATCTTCGACCCGGGCGCATTCACCCGGGGAGTCGCCTTGGCCGCGAAGCCCGGCGTCAGCCAGCAGCAACTGACCGACGCCGCGCAGGCCGTCGTGGCGAGCGGTCTGACCGTCTTCACCGGTGAGGCGTTCATCCAGCACGAGGTGGAGGGTCTGACCCACGGTATCGACGTCCTCGGCGGCGTGTTCGGGATGTTCGCCTTGATCGCGTTGTTCGTGGCCTGCCTGGTGATCGGCAACACCTTCACGATCGTGATCGCCCAGCGCACCCGCGAGATGGCGCTGCTGCGCTGCGTGGGCGCCTCCCGCCGGCAGGTCTTCTCGTCTGTCCTCGCCGAGGCCACCGTGGTCGGCGTGATCGCGTCCGCGATCGGTGTCGTCTTCGGTGTCGCCCTGTCCGCGCTGGGCCTGGCGCTGTCCCGCGAGTTCGACTGGGGTATTCCGCCCGTACCACTGCACCTGGACCTGGTGTCGCTGTTCCTGCCGCTGGTCATAGGTGTCGCAGTCACGCTCCTGGCAGCCGTTGTACCCGCCCGGCGGGCAACCAAGGTAGCGCCGTTGGCAGCGCTTCGTCCCGAGGTGGCTCCGGCGGCCACGACCAAGGCCGGCGTACTGCGGTTGGTCCTGGGCTTCCTGCTCCTCGCCGGCGGCGGCCTACTGCTGGCGGTCGGGGCCAAGCAGCACCAGGTGCTGATCGGTGTCGTGGGCGGCACCATCTCGTTCATGGGCATCCTCGCGGTCGGCGCGCTGCTCGTCCCGGCACTGATCCGCGTGATCGGCGCACTCCCCGCCCGCAGTGGCGGCGTACCCGCCCGGATCGCCGTCGCGAACGCGGTCCGCAACCCCCGGCGTACGGCTGCCACCACGTCGGCACTGCTCATCGGCGTGACCCTGATCAGCCTCACCTGCGTCGGGATCGCCTCGGTACGGAAAACGTTTGATGTATCGATGGACGGCCAGTACCCGGTCGATCTGATGGTGACGACGTACAAGGAGAAGATGCCGGCGAGCGCCGAGCAGCAGCTCCGCGACATCAAGGGCATCACCCAGGTCGTCCCGATCAGCACGGTGACCGTGAAGGCCGGCGGCGAAGAGATCGACGTGACCGGTATCGACGCGGGCAAGGCGCGCTCGGTGATCCACAACGCGGCGCTGAGCGAGAAGCTGAAGCCGGGTACGGCGTTGGTCACCTACCCGGTGATGCAGCAGCTGAAGCTCGAGGACGGCTCGCCGGTGACGATCGTGTCCGGGCAGCACAAGGTCACGCTGACCGCCCGGCTGGCGATCGGGGTCGACCCGATCACCGCGACCTCGGCCGATCTCGCGAAGCTGGTGCCGAGCGCGCCCGTGACCGGGTTCTGGCTGGCGTCGGACCCGAAGGCGGACGGCGCCGACGTGGTCGACGCCGTCGAGCAGTCGATCCCGACCGTCAAGGATCTGTCCGTGCAGGGCGGCTTGGCCGAGCGGACCAGCTACACCAAGGTCTTCGACGTACTGCTGATCGTCGGCATCGGTCTGCTCGGGGTCTCGGTGCTGATCGCACTGGTCGGGGTCGGTAACACGCTCAGCCTGTCGGTGCTGGAGCGGACCCGGGAGAACGCGCTGCTCCGGGCGATGGGGCTGTCCCGCCGCCAGTTGCGCGGGATGCTCGCGGTCGAGTCGTTGCTGATGGCACTGGTCGCGGCCGGTCTCGGGATCGCGCTCGGTCTGATCTACGGCTGGACCGGGACGAGCGCGCTGATGGGCGGCCAGACGGTCGAGGGCGGCGTGGAGTACGCCGTACCCGGGACCCTGCTGATCACCATCGCCGCCGTCGCCGCCGTCGCAGGCCTGCTCGCCTCGGTGCTACCCGCCCGCCGCGCGGCCAAGGTCGCACCAGCCGGCGCACTGGCGACCGAATAAGCCAGCGGCTCGCCCAGCTTGAGGGGGCCGGGCGGGCCGCTTCCTTACACGATCTCCACCCGGTTCCCGTGGCCGTCGGCGGTGTGGAAGCGGCGGCGGCCCGGGATTGTGTCGTTGTCCCAGGTCACCGGGAAACCCAGATCTGCCAGCCGGGAAGCCAACGCGTCCATGTTGTCGACGGCCAGCGCGGGATGCGCCTTCTTCGCGGGCGTGAAGTTCTGCTCCACGCCGACGTGGATCTCCGCAGCACCGGCCTTGAACCAGCACCCGCCGCGCGGCTTGAGCAGCTCCGGCTTCTCCACCTCGGTCATCCCGAGCGCATCGCGATAGAACGCCCGCGCCACGTCCTCACCACCGGGCGGACAAGACACCTGCACGTGATCGAGCCGCATGGTCATCCCTTCTTGTGCGCAACCGCGAAGATCCGCCGGAACGGAAGCAGCGTCCCGTACTCCCGCTGCGGATACGCCTCCGCCAGCCGAGCGCCGTACTCCGCCTCGAACTTCGGACGTACGTCGTCCGGCAGCGACTGCAGCACCGGCCGCGCGCCGGTCCCCTTCACCCACTCCAGTACGGCGTTGTCGCCCGACAGCAGGTGGAAGTACGTCGTCTCCCACGCGTCCACCACGCAACCTTCCGCGCTGAGCGCGTCGACGTACTCGGCCGGACCAGGTACGTCGGGACGCAACGACGTGTCCCTCGCGTACTCCGCGTACGGCTCGCGGCCGGCCAGCTCTCGCAGGATCGCGTGCGACGGAGCATCACCGTTGCCCGGGATCTGGATCGCCAACCACCCGCCCGGCCGCAGCGCCCGGACGAACCCGGGCAGCAGGTCGAGCTGCTCCGGGACCCACTGCAGCGTCGCGTTCGTGACGATCACATCCAGCGAACCGGGCTCGACGCTCCACTCGCGGACGTCACCGAGCTCGAAGCTCAGGTGGTCGTCGGCGTACTGCGCGGCCGCCTCGAGCATCTGCGGCGAGCTGTCGATCCCGCGGATCACGGCCTCCGGCCAGACCTGACGCAGCGTCGCGGTCAACGTGCCCGGTCCGCAGCCGAGGTCGACCACGGTCCGTACGTCGGTCGCCCGGACCCGCTCGACCAGGTCCCGGAACGGCCGGGCACGCTCGTCGGCGTACGTGCCGTACTGCTCTGGACTCCACACCGGTGACGTGCGCATCGGGCTGCCCCTCTCAGATGATTTATCTTGACGTCGAGATACTCTAGCCCTCCGACTTGTCTTGATGTCAAGAGTCTTGATGGGTACTCTCGAACGCATGGAGGACGAGGTCGATCGGCTGATCGAGGCCTGGCGCCGCGAGCGCCCCGATCTCGACGTGGCACCGATGGAGGTGCTGTCCCGGGTCAGCCGGCTGGCGCGGCATCTCGATCGCGCCCGCAGCCAGGCCTTCGGCACCCACGGCCTGGAGTCCTGGGAGTTCGACGTCCTCGCGGCCCTGCGTCGAGCGGGTACGCCGTACCAACTGTCCCCCGGCAAGCTGCTCAAGGAAACCCTGGTCACGTCCGGCACGATGACGAACCGGGTCGACCGGCTGGCCGCACGCGGCCTGGTCGAGCGGCTGCCGGATCCGCATGACCGCCGCGGCGTGCTGGTCCAGCTGACGCCCGCCGGCCGGGACAAGGTCGACGCCGCGATGGCCGACCTGCTCACCCACGAGCGCGCGCTGCTCGGCGGCCTCAGCGACGGCGACCAGCAGAAGATCGCCCGGGCGTTGCGCGAGCTGGTCCGCCCGTTCGACCTGGAAAAGCACTGACCGAAACAATCGTTTGCGTCGCCTGCAAAGCCGCTTGTTCGTACGGACAAAGCACGGCCGAAATACCCCGGAATTATCCGAAAAGACGACCCGTCACTTCGGCCCGGGTCCGATCGTTGCTAGTTGCAACGAGATCGAGAGATTGCTGTAGCCGACCACTATCGACACCGGCTGGGCCCACTACTAGGGTCGTCACCGTCGGTGGTTGATCGACTACAAAATGTCAGAACACGGTGACTTCGGCGGCAAGAGGTGGTCCGCCGAAAGTGGCCGCGCGGTGTCCGGGGCTCGGGGCTCGAACAACGCCGGCCGGCACGGGGCCCGCTCACCCACGAGCTCGGCGCCCCCTCCGAATGACAGGGGATCGGAGGGGCGCCGCAGCTCGAAACCCCTGCTACTCCGCGCGTTCCGCCGCTTCGAACCACGCCGTTTCCAGCTCGCCGCGCTCGTCGGCCAGCATGCGGAGCTCGGCGTCCAGCTCGGAGAGCCGCTCGTAGTCGCTCGCACTCGCAGCCAGCTGGTCGTGCAGTTTCGTCTCGGCCTCGGTGATCTTCGCGAGCTGCCGCTCGATCCGGTTCAGTTCTTTCTTCGCCGCCCGGGCCGCTGCCGCATCAGCCGTCGGGCGTTCAACTACCTGGCCGTTTTCCGCCGTTGACAAATCGGTGGACACTTCTGTGGCCGGCGTCAACGCATTCGACGCCGGCCGCCGCGGAATTCCGGCCGCGAGTTCGTCGAGATACTGATCGACACCGCGCGGCAGATGCCGGACCCGGGCGTCACCCATGATCGCGTAAACCATGTCGCTGACCCGCTCCAGGAAGTACCGGTCGTGGGTGACGGTGACGACGACGCCGGGCCAGCTGTCCAGGAAATCCTCGAGCACGGTCAGCGTCTCGACGTCCAGGTCGTTGGTCGGCTCGTCGAGGATCAGCACGTTCGGCTCGTCGAGCAGGATGCGCAGCACCTGCAGCCGGCGCCGCTCACCACCGGACAGGTCCGAGATCCGCGTCGTCAGCTTGTCGCCGGTGAACCCGAAGCGCTCGAGCAGTTGCGACGACGTCAGCTCACCGCCCCGGCCCGCGAGCGCCGCCGTACGACGGATCGCGGTGATGTGGTCGAGGACGGTGACCGTGCCGTCGATCTCCTCGAGGGTCTGCGACAGGTTGGCGATCCGGACAGTCTTGCCCCGCTTGACCAGGCCGCGGTCCGGCGCGAGCTGCCCGGTCAGGACCTTCAGGAACGTGGTCTTGCCGGCGCCGTTCGGGCCGAGCAGCCCGATCCGGTCGGCCGGACCGAGCCGGAACGTGACGTGGTCGAGCATCTTCCGGTCGCCGAAGCTCAGACTGACGTCCTCGACGTCGAACACGTCCTTGCCGAGCCGCGCGGTCGCCAGCTGCGACAGTGCGAGCTTGTCCCGCGGCGGCGGCACGTCCTCGATCAGCGCGTTGGCCGCCTCGATCCGGAACTTCGGCTTGGTGCTGCGGGCGGGCGCGCCGCGACGCAGCCAGGCGAGCTCCTTCTGCAGGAGGTTCTGCCGCTTGGCCTCGGTGACCTGCGCGGTGCGGGCCCGCTCGGCCTTGGCGAGGACGTACGCCGCGTACCCACCGTCGTACGACGTGACGCGGCCGCCCTGCACCTCCCACGTGTCGGTGCAGACCTCGTCGAGGAACCAGCGGTCGTGGGTCACCACGATCAGCGCGCCCGCCCGGTCGACGACGTGCTCGGCGAGCCAGCTGACGGCTTCGATATCGAGATGGTTGGTGGGCTCGTCGAGAATCAGCAGGTCGACCTCGGTGAGCAGGAGTCTGGCCAGGGAGGCCCGGCGGCGCTCACCACCGCTCAGGCTGCCGACCTGCGCCTGGTGGTCGACTTCGCCGAGCAGGTGCTCCATGACGGAGCGCGCCCGCGGGTCGGCCGCCCAGGTGTAGGTCTCGACATCGCCTAACACCGCGTGCAGGACGGTCTGGTCCGGGTCGAGGTCGTCGCTCTGACCGAGGTACCCGAGCCGTAGCTCGCGGTTGTGGGTGATCCGGCCGCTGTCGGGCTCCTCACGCCGGGCCAGGACCTGCAGGAGCGTCGACTTGCCGTCGCCGTTGCGCCCGACCACGCCGATGCGCTCACCACGGCCTACGCCGAGACTGACCGAGTCGAGCAGTGTGCGGGTCCCGAAGCCCTTCGAAACAGCTTCCAGATTGACCAAGTTAGGTGCCGCCATAACGCGCCCAAGGGTAGCTGACGCGGACACCGTTCCCCGGATCGTGCCAGGATCGTCCAGGTGTTGACTACCGCCTGGCTCGAAGGACTGTCCCTCGGCGACGCGATCGCCGCCGATCCGCTGGAAGGCGGCTACGCCAGCAAGACGTTCCGCGTGCGGACGACGCTCGGCGAATCGGTGGTCGTGAAGACGCAGGACGGCCTGCCGGCGGACCTGTACGCGCTGGAGGCCGACGGTCTCGACGCGCTGCGTGCACCCGGCGGATTCGCCGTACCAGAGGTCCTTCGGGTGACGCCGGCGTTCATCGTGCTGTCTGACCTCGGTACGTCGGAACCGTCGCCGACGTACTGGGAAGACGCCGGGCGGGCGCTGGCGCTGCAGCATCAGCAGACCGCGGACAAGTTCGGGTACCACCAGGACAACTACCTCGGCACTCTCCCGCAGCGGAACCCGTGGACAAGCGACGGGTACGCGTTCTTCGCCGAGCACCGCCTGCTCCGCTACCTGGAGGAGCCGAACTGCCACAACCAGCTCCCGGAAGCCGATCGCCGCCGCCTCGAACGCGTCGCCAACCGCCTCCCCGAGCTGATCCCGCCACAGCCGCCGTCCCTCCTCCACGGCGACCTGTGGCACGGCAACCTCCTCCCGGCGCCCGACGGCGGCCCGGCCATGATCGACCCTGCCGTCCACTACGGCTGGCCCGAGGCCGACCTGGCCACCCTCCTCATCTACGGCCATCTCTCCGAGACGTTCTTCGACGCCTACGAGGAGGTCCACCCGCTGGCCGCTGGTTGGCGTGACCGCCTCCCGCTCCTCCACCTCCGAGAACTCATCTGCATCACCGCCCACTGGCCGGACCGCCCCGAAGCCGTCGCCGAAATCTCCACCATCCTCAAACAGCTCGACTGAGGTTCAGGACGTACTGCTTCTCGTTGAGGGGGTTGCCGTCCGTGCGGGCGCGGCTGGGGGCCGGACCTGGGACAGGGCTGTAGCTGTCGAAGCTGGTGGCGAGGAGGGCCTCGCCTCGGCCGAGGGTCGGGAGCATGGACTCGAAGGGGTGTGTGGTGGCGGCCGGGATAGTGCCTTCGATGTGGGCCTGTGTCTCTGTGAGGCTGGTCTGCGTGACGACGCCGCGGTGTTCGGCCACGTGCGCGAGGACCCGCGAGACGGTGTCGGACGGAACATCGAGCTCGAAGTGGTTGACCGGCTCCAGGACCGTCGTGCCGGCCTCGGCGATCGCCTGCAGGAGGACGAGTGGCACCAGGCGGCGGAAGTCGGCCGCCACGGTGACCGGGCTCCAGTACGCCGTGTGCGTGAGATCCACCCGGATGTCCGGGATCTCCCACCCGAACAGCCCCTGGTGCAGGGTCTGCCGGACCGTCTCCTCGATCGCCGTGTGGAACGCGCGCGGCAACGCGCCGAGCTCCACCTCCAGGTTGTACTCGATGCCCTCGGCGACCGGTGAGACCCGGAAACCGACACCCGCCGCCCACGGACCCTCCGTGATCTCGCGGGTCGCCGTACCGGTGCCGATCAACCGCTCGACATGGATCGGGGTCGTCTCGCTGAAGGTGACGTCGACGCCGTACTCGGACTCGAGCAGTGACGCGATCACCTCCTTCTGCACCTCGCCGTACAGGCTCACGGTGATCTCGTCGGCCTTCCGGACCCGGATCAGCGGATCCTGCTCGGCGAGCTGCGTCAACGCCTGGAACAACTTCACGCGGTCCCGCGCACTCACCACGGTCTCCAGCGTCGGCGGCGCGAACAGCCGCCCCACGTCCGCCGTCCGTACGCCGAGCTGATCGCCGATCCGGATGCTCTTCAGTCCCCGCAACGCCACGATCTGACCGGCCTCGGCCCGATCCACCGGGTGCCGGCCGCCGTCGCCGAACACATCGATCCCGCTCGGCCGGACCTGGTACGCCGGACCGTCCACGGGATGCACCGCGACCGAGGTCCGCGCGGCCAGCGTCCCGCTGACGATCCGCGCGGACGCGATCTTCTGCCCGGCCGCACCCCGCTCGACCTTGAACACCCGCGCCCGCAGCTCGTCCTCCGGCGCCGCGATTGCTCGCGGCAACCACGTACGAATTCCCTCGATCACCTCGGCGATCCCGACTCCGGTCATCGCAGATCCGAAGTACACCGGATACATCTCGGCCTTCGCGACCTGACGCCGCAGCTCTGCCGCATTGTCGGCCGCCGCGCCTTCGAGGTACAGCTCGAGGAACGAATCATTGCGCTCGGCAAGCATCTCGCTCACTTCGGCGCGCTGCACCGGCAGGGGTACGACGGACGCCGTACGCAGGCCGAGCTCCGCCACCGACTCCATCGGTACGGCGGCCGGCGTCAGCAAGCGCCGGATGTCGGCGAGCAACTCGTCGTACCGCGCACCCACCCGGTCGATCTTGTTCACGAACAGCAGCGTCGGGATCCGCAGCCGGTCCAGCGTGCGCATCAGCAACCGCGTCTGCGGCTGCACGCCCTCGACCGCGGAGATCACCAGCACCGCGCCGTCCAGCACGGACAGCGCGCGCTCGACCTCGGCGATGAAGTCGGAGTGCCCGGGAGTGTCGATCAGGTTCACCGGCAGGTCGCCGAGCGCGAACGACACCACCGCCGAGCGGATCGTGATGCCGCGTTTCCGCTCGAGGTCCATCGAGTCGGTATGCGTGTTCCCGTCGTCGACCCGGCCGACCCGGTCGATGACGCCGGCGGCGTACAGCAGCCGCTCGGTCAGGCTGGTCTTACCGGCGTCGACATGCGCCACAATACCCATCGTCAGAGAGTTCAAGAGTCCTCGCGAATGCGTCGAAACGATCAGTACCCATGGGGTGGATCGATCCGCGGCGCATCCCGGTCTCCTGTCGGTGTCTGTCTCTGTGTCGATGGATTCTCTCGGACGGTAACACCACCAGAGCCCGAGGACGAGCGATTTTCTAGCGGCTGATGGTGGCGGGCAGGATCCGGGCGCCCGGGACCGGGCCCTCGGCCTGGCGGACCATGCGGCAGCGGCCGGATTCGGCGAGCTCCACGGCCAGGTCGACAGCGCTGCGGCTGTCGGCGGCGAGAAAGAGGCACGTGGGGCCGGAACCGGAGATCTGCGCGGCCAGAGCACCCTGGTCGAGGCCGAACTGGAGCGTCTCCCCCAGCTCGGGACGCAGCGACAACGCCGCGGCCTGCAGGTCGTTGCTGAGCGCAACGGCGAGTGCGCTTGGCTGCCCGGACAGCAGGGCGGACATCAGCTCCGGACGGACCTGCGGCGCCTCGACGCGACGCAGCGGACGCATCCGGTCCAGCTCGCGGTAGACGTCCGGCGTCGACAACCCGCCGTCAGCGATCGCGAACACCCAGTGGAACGTCCCGCGGGACATCACCTCGGTGACCTGCTCGCCACGGCCCTGACCGAGCGCCGTGTGGCCGACCAGGCAGAACGGTACGTCGCTGCCGAGCTCCGCAGCGTGGTGCTGCAGCTCGGTCTGGGTCAGCTGCAGGCCCCACAGCCGGTTGCACGCCACCAGGGTCGCTGCCGCGTCAGTCGATCCGCCGGCCATCCCGCCGGCCACCGGGATCGTCTTGCGGATCGTCAGGTCGACGCCCTCGTCGACGTCGTACTCCGCCTGCAGCAACTGCGCCGCCCGCACCGCGAGGTTGGTCTCGTCGGTCGGCACGTCGTCCGCGAAGTCGCCGGAGATCTCGACCGAGACCTCGCCGTCGCCGTCCCGCAGTACCGCGGTCACGTCGTCGTACAGGGCAACGGCCTGATACACCGTGGCGACCGGGTGGAACCCGTCCGGGCGCGGCGGACCGACCGACAGACCGAGATTGATCTTGGCCGGCGCCCGCACCGTGACCTCAGCAGAAGGTGGCACGTCGGACAGGCTAGGGCATGCCGAGGTTTTCCGCGCCGTCGCGAGCAGGTGCTCGGCGGAGTGCCTCGGGGTGCTGGGGTGGAGGTCGCGATGCGGAGCATCGTGGCCTTCGCCACAGTGCCGCGAGGTGCCCGCCGAGTGCCGCGCAGTAGGCGCGGAAGACCTCGGCATGCCCTGGGGGCATTACACCGTCCGACCTGCACCGGCGAGGGCGGCGAACTCTGTGATCCCGAGCATCTCCCCGCGTACTCGCGGGTCGATTCCTGCGGCGCTGAGCACCTCGTCGAGCCGTGCGCGGTCCGGCATCCAGCGGGCCAGCGCGGAGCGGATCGTCTTACGGCGCTGCGAGAACGCGGCCTCGATCACGGCGAACACCTCCTCGCGGCTTGCCTCCGTCACGGGCGGTTCGCGGCGCTCGAACGCGACGAGCCCGGAGTCCACGTTCGGCGCCGGCCAGAAGACGTTCCGTCCGATCGGCCCAGCGCGCCGTACGTCGGCGTACCAGGCGGCCTTCGCGGACGGTATGCCGTACGTCCGCGAACCCGGTCCGGCCGCCAGGCGGTCCGCGACTTCGGACTGCACCATCACCAGGCCGTGCCGCAGCGAGTCCGAGACCCGGAGCAGGTGCAGCAGGACGGGGACGGCGACGTTGTACGGCAGGTTCGCCACGCAGGCGGTCGGCTCGCCGATCTCCGCGGGCGTCACGTCCATCGCGTCGGCCTCGACCACGGTCAGCCTGTCGGCCTGGTGCGGCGCGTACGACGCGACGGTCGACGGCAGCGCCTGCGCGAGCAGCGGGTCGATCTCGACCGCGGTGACCCGGTGCCCTTCCGCGAGCAGTGCGAGCGTCAGCGACCCGAGCCCCGGGCCGACCTCGAGAACCGTCTCGCCCTCCGTCAGGTCGGCGGCCCGCACGATCCGGCGCACCGTGTTCGGGTCGATGACGAAGTTCTGGCCGCGCTGCTTGGTCGGACGCACCCCGAGGGACGCGGCCAGCGAACGCACATCAGCCGGACCGAGCAGTCTCGGTCCGGCTGATGTGGATGAATCAGACGAGGTCACCTCGTCAGTCTTGCACTAGGCGCGCTTGCCGCAGACAGGCCATGCGCCGTAGCCGCCGCGGTCGGCCTTGACCTTCTCCGCGATCGCGATCTGCTGCGCCTTCGATGCACCGTTCGCGTTGTAGGCGTACGCCGTACCGCCGTAGGCAGCCCAGGTGCCGTGGTCGAACTGCAGACCGCCGTAGTACCCGTTGCCGCTGTCGATGGACCAGTTGCCGCCCGACTCGCACTCGGCGATCCGGTCCCACGCACCGACGTTGCTGCTCGCCGGCGTGTCGGTCTCGGTGGTCGTGGTGGTCGTGGTCGGCTCCGCCGGCTTCGGCTTGGTGCCGACCAGGACCTGCTCGTCGACCGCCTTGGCCACCAGCTTCGACCCGACCACCTTGGTGGTCGACAGCTTGCCGTCCAGGTAGGTGTACAGGTACGTGACGGTCTTGGAGCCGTCGGTGCCCTTGGTCGTGGTCTTCTTGGTGCCGACTTCCAGCGTCGCCGACTTGGTCTCGTCGGTGCCGTGCGCGACCGTCTCGGTCTTGGTGACGGTCTTCTGCAGGACCTGCACGAAACCGATCTTGTTCACGCCGAGCTTCAGCGGGGTCGCGGCGGCCGGGGTGATCTGGTCGTCGGAGTCCCAGCGCAGCTTCGCCTCGGTGAGGGCCTGACCGACGGTGCCGGCCAGCGACTTGATCGTCACGGTCTTGCCGAGGTGCACGATCTGCACGGTCTTCGGCGTCGTGATGGTCAACTCCAGGCCCTGGCGGCCGAGCGGCGCGCTACGGCTCGTGGAGAGCTGCGCCCCGTCGTACCGCAGACCCAGGTCGGCGAGCGCCTCGTTCACGCTGTCGGCGGTGGTCCAGTAGGCCTTCTTGGTGCCGTCGGCGTTCACCGTCAGCTGCCGGCCGTACTGCACGGCGATCTCCTGGCCGTCCTTCAGCTTCGAGTCCATGCCGGGCGCGACCACGTCGTGCTCACCGACCTGAACTTTCTCGGCCTTCAGGGCGTCTGCCACGGTGGAGCCGAAGGTGTGCACCTTCCGCACCTGGCCGTCGACGGAGACACTGACCGTCTTGCTCTTCGCGGCATATGCCACGGAGCCACCCGCGACGGCGAACGCAGCCGTCGCACCGACGGCCACGATGATGGACTTACGCACTAAAGCTCCCAGGTAGGGCTACCCGGGCACGGGGTGGGACAGCACAGGCACCGATCGCGACGCCGGACTGGCTGCCCGGAGCTTCTGATCCCGCCGAGGGGTTGTGCTGCCCGGAATCTTCCCCGATCCCGGCCAACATCACGGGACCATAACGAAGAAGTCGCGGAAGCGCCAATCCCCTGGTCGGCGAGTCGGAAAAAGGTGTAACGGCGTACTCACACCGTGTGATGGCCCCACTGCCCCCGATGCACCACTTCGGCGGTCGTCCGGCGCCCCCGTTTCAGCGACGGCGAGCGCTTGTCCGGGGCCCGGTGACCGACCGACAACACCCCCACCAGATCGAACCCCTCGGGTACGCCGAACTCCTTGAGCAACCGGCCCACCTTGTCCGCGGGAGGCCCGAAAAAGCAGGCTCCCAGGCCTTCGTCGACGACCGTCTGCAACATCAGCAGGACCGCCATCCCGGTGTCGACGTACCAGTACGGCGCGGTCCAGCGACCCTCGTCCCGATCGGTCCAGCCCTTGTCCGGTTCGGTGTACCGATCGAGGTACGCGTCCTTGTGCGCGAAGGCCAGAATCAGCAACGGCGCCCGGCGCAGCCCTGTGATCCATTCAACATACTTGGGATCCGGATCCTCGGCCGAAATCCGCCAGTACCGCTCCCGCTCGTCCCCCTCCAACGTCAGGAACGCCCACCCCTGACTGAACCCACCCGAAGGCGCCCGCAACCCGTTCCCCAGAATCCGCTCCCGGACGTCGTCCGGCACCACCCGATCCGGGTCGTAGTTCCGCACCATCCGCCGCCGCCGAACCACCTCACTGAACTCCATAGGGCTTGTCTACCAGGCCCCTCCGAAGGCGCGATTCGCGTTGTCGTTCAGGGATGCGCAGAGTTCTGGGACGGAGATGTTGAGGACGTCGGCCATTTTGCGGACCGTGTGCGGGATGAGGTAGGACGCGTTCGGTTTGCCGCGGTACGGCGATGGCGTCAGGTACGGGGCGTCGGTTTCGACGAGGATGCGGTCGAGGGGGGTCACGGCCAGGGCGTCGCGGAGGGACTGGGCGTTCTTGAACGTTACGACGCCGGCGAAGCTCAGGTAGGCGCCGCGGTTCACGCATTCGCGGGCGAACTCGGTGTCGCCGGAGAAGCAGTGCATCACGACCCGGTCCGGCACGCCTTCGCGGTCGAGGATGCGCAGGATGTCGTCGTGCGCGTCCCGGTCGTGGATCATCAGCGTCTTGCCCAGGCGCTTCGCCAGCTCGATGTGCGCGGCGAACGACTCGTGCTGCGCGGCCCGGCCGTCTTCACCGGTGCGGAAGTAGTCGAGCCCGGTCTCACCGATCACCCGGACCTTGTCCGAGCTCGCCGCGAGCTGCTCGATCTCGGCCAGCGCGCTCTCCAGCTCACCGGCCGCTTTCAGCTTCGGCGCCTCGTTCGGGTGCAGGGCGACGCCGGCGACCAGGTTCGGGTACTGCGTGGCAGCCTCGACAGCCCACACCGCGCCCGGCAGATCGCAACCCACCTGGACGATCCGGGTCACGCCGACCGACTTGGCCAGCCGGATCGCCTCCGCCGGACTCAGCCAGTCCCCGTCCTCGCCGTCGGCGATATCAAGATGGCAGTGCGCGTCGACCACACTCATCGGCAACGGATCAGGCACCGCCGGCCGGCTCCGGTCCCGCGACCGCCCGTCCTCCCCCACCGCAGCCCGCTCCCGAGTCGGCCGACCCACCTCCACACCATCAGACATGTCCCCCAGATTACTGAGTCACCGACCGCCTCACCGGCGCGAGGGGCGGGGCCGGCGGTGGGGAGTGGGGACAGGCGCTGGTGACTGGGGACAGGCAACAGCAGGTGCCGACCCACCATTACCTGTCGCACGTCCCCGGATCGCGCTCCCCGATCTACCGGAACAACCCGCTATTCGGAGGATTCGGCGGACTGTTTGACCTTGGCCAGGAGTTGTTCCCACATCCCCTGGGAGTGCTTGGCCTCGTCCTCGCTGCCGTTGTTGTCTTGTTCTAGTTTCAGGTGGGTGTTGGCGGTCAGCGTGTAGGTGAGGGTGTGGTAGTTCTCCGGTACGTCGGGTTGGCCCGTGAGGGGGCTGAAGTGGGTGAACTTCAGTAACCGGCCGGGTTCTACGGCGAGGATTTCGCCTTTGTCCTGGTAGGACTTGCCTTCCCATTCGCCGGTCCAGGTGATGGGACTGCCTACCTTCCAGTCGGTGTCTACCTTCGCCCCGAACCACAGCTGTTTCAGCTGCTCCGGACTCGTCAGTACGTTCCACACTCGTGCGGTCGGCGCGTCGATGTCGATCTCGGCTACTGCCACGATCCCAGTCATTGTGAAACTCCCTTCTGCCCCGACAGTACGGTTCCCCTCCGCCATGCGCTTGTAGAAAAGCGTCAGCCGGATCGTGCAGGAAGTCAGCATTCGAGGCCATGTCCTCCGGCGTACGGCGGCCAGTACGTTGCAGCGAGGTCCCGCCCGACCGAACAGGAGCAGCCGATGCCCGTAAGAACCAGGATCAGCTCAGTTCTCGCCCTCCTCGGCCTGGTGGTGGGAACCACCGCGCTGCCGGCCGAGGCCGCCGCACCGATCCCCGTGCAGATCCTCAGCCTGACCGACCTGCACGGCTACCTGTCCGAGACCGAGAACCTGACCATCGCCGGCCCGTCCGGCACCCAGCAGGTCGGCGGCGCCGGGTACCTCAAGGCCCACCTCGACCGGCTCCGGAAGCCGAACAGCTTCCTGATCGGCTCGGGTGACCAGTTCAGCGGCTGGCCCGACTACACGCAGGCGTTCGCGAACGAGCCGACCATCGAGGTGCTCAACGCGTTCGGGATGGACTTCGATGTCGCGGGCAACCACGAGTTCGACCGCGAGTTCCCGTTCCTGCGCCGGATGACCACCGGCGCCTGCTACGGCAAGCCCGGTTTCGACAGCTGCTTCAAGGACTCGACCGGCCGGAACTTCCACGGCACCGACTACGCGTACCACGCGGCGAACATCGTCGACCCGCGGACGAAGCGCCCCGTGCTCCCGCCGTACTGGATCGGGCAGGCCGGCTCGCAGCGGATCGGGTTCATCGGGCTCGGCTTCCCGGGGACGCCGACCGAGACGCTGTCGATCGAGGGGTCGGGGTTCGAGTTCCAGGGCCTCGTCGACGCGGCGAACCGGGCCGCGGCCGAACTGAAGGCCCAAGGCGTGAACGCGATCGTGGTCAGCATGCACGAGGGCGGTCAGCAGGGCGGCCTGTACGACGAGTGCAAGAACCCGACCGGTCCGATCTTCGACGCCGCCCGGGCGATGTCCCCCGATATCGACGTGATCCTCGGCGGCCACTGGCACACCGCGTTCAACTGCATGATCCCGGACCCGAACGGCGTACCGCGGCCGGTCCTGGAAGCGAGCAATCACGGGCGCGTGCTCGGCGAGGTGAACCTGGAACTCGATCCGGCGACCGGTGACGTGATCCGCTCGAAGACCACTGCCACCAACCACGCGGTCACCAAGGACGTCACGCCGGACCCGGGAGTCCAGAAGATCGTGAAGTACTGGATGGACAAGTGGACCGCCCGGCAGCAGGAGCCGCTCACCAAGCTCGATGGTGACCTCGATTTCGCGCGGACCGCCGAGAGCCGCACCGGCAACCTGGTCGCGGACCTCTACAAGGCCGAAGCCGACGGCGACTTCGCGCTGGTACCGGCCGATCTCGGCGTCGACGTGATCGCCGCGGGGCTGGAGGCCGGCACGGTGACGTACGGCGAGGCGTGGCCGGTTGCCGGGATCTCGCCGATCACCACGCTGGCGATGAAGGGCTCGACAGTCGAGGCCGTCCTGGAGCAGCAGTGGATCCCGCCGGCGTACGGCTGCAGCAGACTGTCCGCACTCGCGACCTCGGCCAACTTCCGCTACACCTACGATCTCGGCCGACCGGTCGGCGACCGTGTCGATCCGGCCAAGGTCCTGATCAACGGCGAGCCTCTTCAACTCGACAGGACCTACCGGGTTACGACCAGCGCGGCGATGCCCTTGCACGGAACGCAGTACGGCTATCCGGGCTTCCAGCAGTACACGAACCTCGAAAGGGCGCCGCGGATGGGTCAGGAGGTCTTCCTCAACTACCTGCGGACCCATCCGTTGCTCAAGGCACCAGATCTGGGACGGGTGACCGCGATCCCGGGTACGCCGCCACCGGCCGACGGACCGTTCGGCCCGCTGACCCTGCTTCCGCAGAACGAGATGACGGCGACCGCCACGAGCCAGGGATCGTCCGCGTACAGCGCATCCGCCGCGATCGACGGCAGCTGCACCACCATGTGGCACTCGAACTGGAGCCCACATGCCCCGCTCCCGCAGTACATCACTCTCGATCTCAAGACGCCACGTGCGATCGAAGCGCTCGTCTACACACCGCGCCAGGACGCCGACGTACCGAACGGCCGCATCTCGTCGTACGACGTCCAGACGAGCACCGACGGCACTACGTTCACGTCGGTGACGAAGGGAACCTGGGACGGCACGGTCGACGCGAAGATCGCTCGCTTCCCCGCGGGTACGACGGCACGCTACGTGCGGCTCGTAGGACTGGCCGGCGGGGCGGACTACGCGGCGGCGACCGAGCTCAATATAGCTCTAGCTCCGGCTTCCTGACCGCGGCGCGATGGGCCGTCGGGGACATGCCGTACCGACGGCCGAACTGGCGGCTCAGGTAGTGCGGGGAGTCGAAGCCGACCGCGGCCGCGATCTGTGCGACGGACATGTCGGTGGCGCCGAGCAGTTCGGCCGCGCGCTGCAACCGGAGCGCGAGGACGACGTTCATGATCGAGTCACCGACCTGCTCCTTGAACAGGTGGGCGAGGCGGGACACCGAAACCTGCGCGAGCCCGGCCAGTGACGTCAGGGTGTGCGGCCGGGCCGGGTCGGCGGTGATTGCCTCGAGCACCAGGTGTACGCGGGCGTCCAGGTGCTGCGTCTCCCGGCGCAGGCTCGCGACCGCGGTCAGCAGCACCTCTTCGATGCCGTTCATGGTCAGCTCGGTGGCAACACTCTTCTCGAGCAGGTGCAGCTCGGTGTCGCCGGTCGGGGACAGCCCGGCGCGTTGCGCGTCGCGATGCAGCCGATCGAACGCGGACACCACGCGGTCCGTCTCCGAGGACCTGGTCAACCGCACGTAGGACAGCCCGGGCATTGCCTGTGGCAACGACAACCAGGAGTGCCACTCGCGGCGCGGTTGGAAGTGCGCCCACCACGACTCCCAGTACGTCCCGACGGTCCCGTAGTCGTGCGGTGTCCCAGGACTCACCAGTACGACGTCCCCGTGGCGCAGCATCAGCTTGTTCTGGCCGATCATGTACCGTCCCGTGCCGGAGGCGGTGTAGAGCAGGTACCAACTGCCCACACCGTCCGGCCGTACGACGCGATAGTCGCCGCCGCTGTGGAAGTGGCCGGTCACCAACTTGCTCGGCGGCGGGATCTCGCTGTACAGCTCGATGAGCACCTGGGTAGCAAGATCGTGCTCGAAGTCAGCAGGCTCCGTCATGGTGGATCTCCTCGTAGGCACCCCAAGATTAGCGGAACGTCAGCAAGATCCTGCACCCCAGGGAAACGAGGGATCCGTGCCTTTCAGCCCCGTCGCCGAGCTCGAGTACGACGCCTCCACGCTGGTCTTCGAGCACGGATGGCAGTCGTGGAGCCCGAGTGGCTGGTACCGGCTCGACGCGCGTCCACCGCGTCCGACGGCGCCGAATCATCACGTGATGGCGTACCGTCCGGGCGTCGACGCCGGCCGCTTCCAGGGTGAGGGCCTGCTCGCGGTCGCGACGGCCGGCGAGGTCACGGTCATCGCGGCGACGAGTCCCGACCAGGTCCCGTCGATCCGCGCGGACCTCCACGGCGACCGGCTGGTGATCTCGGCCGATGGCGCCGTACAGCAAACAACCTCGACGCAGGCCAACGCCAATCAAGCACTCGCCGACTGGGCCGACGCCTTCGCGGCCGGTGCCCCGCCGGTCCGCGTGTTCGGACCGTCCTGGTGCAGCTGGTACGCGTACTGGGGCAAGGTCACCGAGCGCGACGTGATGACCGACGTACGCCAGTTCGACCAGCATGACCTGAGCGTCGATCTGGTCCTTCTCGACGAGGGGTACCAGGCCGCGATCGGCGACTGGCTGACACCGCGGGACGACTTCGGGTCGACTGTCACGCTCGCCGCCGACATCCGCTCGAGCGGTCGTCGCGCAGGCATCTGGGTCGCACCGTTCCTGGTCGCGAGCGGCAGCGAGACCGCGCGTCACCACCCGGAGTGGCTGGTCCCCGGGATCAGCGCCGGCACCAACTGGGGCCAGGAGCAACTGGTTCTCGACGTGACGCACCCGGGCGCCGCACACCACATCCAGGACGTCTTCACCGAGCTGTGCCGCCAGGGGTACGACCACTTCAAACTCGACTTCGTGTACGCCGGGGCGATCGACGGGCCGCGCCACGAGCAGGTCGACGGCGTCACGGCGTACCGGCACGGAATGCGCCTGCTGCGCGAGGCCGTCGGACCCAACCGGATCCTGCACGGTTGCGGCGCTCCGATCCTCCCGAGCCTCGGACTCGTCGACTGCATGCGGATCTCGCCCGACACCGATCCGTTGGTCGACCCACCGTCGGGCGACATCAGCCAGCCCGGCCAGCGTGGCGCGCGGTCCACCTCGGTGGCGCGCGAGTTCCTGCACGGCCGGTGGTGGGCGAACGACTCCGACTGCCTGATCGTGCGGCCCGACGTGCAGGAGCGCGAGCTCTGGGCGCAGCACATCGCGACGGGTCCAGGTTTGCGGATGTCGAGCGACCCGATCGGCGCGCTCGACCGGTGGGGGCTCGATCGCACCCGCGAGCTGCTCGTCCCGAGCTCGCCGCGCCCGCACCCGCTGAAGGATCCCGATGCTTAGGCGAGCGCCCCGGCGTACTCGCCGGATCGGAGGCGGACGGCAGGCGGCCGTCGCGTACGCGCTGCTGGCGCCGAGCCTGGTCGGCGTCCTCGGCTTCCTGCTCGCGCCGGTCGTGATCGTACTGGTGCTCAGCCTGTTCGACTGGAAGTTGCTCTCGACTCCCGAGTTCGTCGGGCTGGCCAACTACCAACGGTTGTTCACCGACTCCGACGTCTGGCACTCGCTGCTGGTCACCGTGTACTACGTGGTGATCTGTGTGCCCGGTACGACGATCCTCTCGCTGCTCCTGGCGCTCCTGGTCGACCGGAAACTGCGCGGAATGAAGTATTTCCGGGCGTTGCTCGTGATTCCGTGGATGGCGACGCCGGTGGCGCTCGGCCTGGTCTGGAGCTGGATCTTCGACCCGGGCCGGGGTGCGCTGAACCAGTTCCTGGGTGTGTTCGGGATCGACGGCCCGGCGTGGCTGTCGTCACCGGTGCTGGCGATGCCGAGCGTCGCGGCGGTCCACATCTGGCAGTTCGCCGGGTACAACATGCTGTTCTTCCTGGCCGGTCTCCAGAACATCCCGCGGTCGTTGCGCGAGGCCTCGTCGCTGGACGGCGCGTCCCCGGTCGCGCACTTCTTCACGATCACGCTGCCGCTGCTGCGGCCGACGATGCTGTTCGTGCTGATCACCAATGTGATCGGCTCCTTCCAGGCGTTCGACACGATCTTCGTGATGACCGAGGGCGGGCCCGGTGACAGCACCGAGGTGGCGACGTACCTGATCTACGACGAGGCGTTCCGCAAGTTCGACTTCGGCTACGCGTCCACGATCTCGGTGCTGCTGTTCGCGGTGGTGCTGATCGCGACGATCTCCCAGTTCGTCTACTTCGAACGCCGTACGACCTATGAGGTGTCCGGATGAGACTGCGCATCTTCACGTACGCCGTCCTGGTGGCCGGCTGCCTGTTCGCGATCTTCCCGTACTTCCTGACCGTGCTCACCGCGTTCAAGGGCCCCGGGCAACTGTCCGAGACGATGCCGTGGGAGCCAGGCCTGCCACCGAGTACGGCGGCGTTCGAGCGACTGTTCAACTCGGGCTTCGGCGGCTACCTGGTCAACACCGCGCTGGTCACGGCCGGGATCACCCTCGGCCAGGTCGTGTTCGCGATCTTGGCGGCGTACGCCTTCGCACGGCTCTCGTTCCCCGGCCGGGACGCGTTGTTCTGGGTGTACTTGTCGACACTGATGGTGCCGCCGGTGGTCACGATGATCCCGCTGTACCTCATGATGCAGAAGCTCGGCCTGGTCGACACCTGGGCCGGGCTGATGCTGCCGACGATGCTCGGTACGCCGTACGCGATCTTCCTGCTCCGCCAGTTCTTCCGCGGCATCCCCGCGGATCTCGAGGACGCGGCCCGGATCGACGGCGCCGGGCGGGTCCGGACGCTGCTGTCGATCGTGCTGCCGTTGTCGAAACCGATCCTGGTCACCGTCACCACCCTCGCCGTGGTGGCGAACTGGAACAGCTTCCTGTGGCCGCTGATCATCACCAGCAGCGAGGACAAGCGGCTGCTCTCGGTCGGGATCGCCTTGTTCAAGGGGGAAATCGGCGTCGACTACAACGCCGTGATGGCCGGCAGCCTGATCGCGCTGGCGCCGCTGCTCGTGCTGTTCATCGTCTTCCAGCGCTTCATCGTCCGCTCGGTCGCTGTTACCGGGCTCAAGTAGTACGGAGGCTCTCATGTCCTTGTCCAGGAGGACTTTTCTGATCGGCGCCGGCAGTGTGCTCGCGCTGGCCGGCTGCGGCTCGTCGGACAACAAGGCGAGCAGCGGCGGCAAGGTCGAACTCGTGTACCGCTTGTGGGACGAGCAGCAGGAGGTCGGCTACAAGGCGGTGTTCGCGGAGTTCACCAAGCAGAACCCGGACATCACCGTCCGGATGGAGGTCCTGCCGTGGGACCAGTACTGGACCAAGCTGACCACCGAACTCGCCAGCGGCAAGGCGCCGGACGTGTTCTGGCTGACCGTCGACTACTTCCCGGACTTCGCGAGCAAGGGCGTCCTCGCACCGCTCGACGACCTGATCTCGAAGGCCGGCCTGAAACTCGACTCGTACCACCCGAACGTGGTGCAGTCGTACAAGTTCGAGGACAAGCAGCTCGGGATGCCGAAGGACATGGGCATCGTCGGCCTGCTCTACAACAAGGACCTGGTCGCGAAGGCCGGGATCACGATGCCGGCCGAGCTCACCTGGGCGCCGGACGGCTCGGGCAGCTTCCTCGAGGTGGCGCGCAAGCTGACCGTCGGCAGCAAGCAGTGGGGTTTCTGCTCCTGGAACCACAGCCAGACCCAGTGGCTGAACTGGATCGCGTCGAACGGCGGCCACGCGATGGACAAGCCGTACGGCGCCTTCGACTTCGCGAGTCCGAAGTCGGTCGAGGCCCTGCAGTTCGCGCGCGATCTGGTGTTCAAGTGGAAGGTGTCTCCGGACGGCACCCGCACGAACCCGCCGACCGGGCAGGCGACCGAGATGTTCTACCGCGGCGAGGTCGCGATGTTCCCGGCGAACAACGCGCTGCTCCCGTTCGCGCTGCCCGAGGTGAAGTTCCCGATCGGGGTCGCCGCGATGCCGGCCGGCCCGGCCGGGCGGACGGTGGTGATCAACGGACTCTCCGAGGCGATGTTCGCGAAGACGAAGCACCCCGACGAGGCAGGCAAGCTCGTCGCCTTCCTCGGCTCGGAGAAGGCACAGAAGCTGATGGGCGACGCGGGCTACATCATCCCGGCGCTCAACAACGCGGGCGCCGGCTACCAGGCGTTCTGGAAGCAGAAGGGCATCGACGTCCAGCCGTTCCTCGACTCGGCCGCCGGCAGCACCGTCAACCTCCCGATCGCCGAAGGCTGGACCGCCAAGTCCCCCGAGATCAACAAGACCGTCAACGACCTGTACCTCGACAAGATCGCCGTCCCTGACATCGCAGCGGCCATGGACAAGATTGGCAATGACAAGTGAAAGAACTGACGGACTCGTACGACGACTTGAAGGACGCCGCCGTACTACGGTCTCGCCTCGCGAGCGATGGTTATCTGTTCTTCCGGGGGTTGCTGCCGCGTGAGGTGGTGGCGGACGTTCACGAGCAGTTGGCGCGAATCCTCTACGACAGCGATTGGCTGGCGCGCGATGCTGATCCGCGGGAGTTGGTCGCGTCGGGGCGGGCCGTGGAGGAAGGATCGGCGGGGTTCTTCGGGGCCTACACGGCGATCCAGAGCACCGAGGCGTTTCATCGGTTGGCCGTGCGCCCGGAGTTGCTGGAGCTCGCCGGCCGGTTGCTGGGTGAGGACGCGTTCGCGCATCCGGCGCACATCTGCCGGATCGCGCCGCCGTCGCCGGGAGCGAATCCGACCCCGATCCATCAGGACTACCGGTTCATCCAGGGGTCTGTCGACACGCTCACCACCTGGTTGCCGTTGAGTGCGGCGCCGCCGGAGATCGGTGGGTTGCGAGTGCTGGCCGGGTCGCCGCGGCTCGGCGTGCTGCCGGTGAAGGCGTCCGACGGGCCGGGAATGATGCGGGCCGAGGCCGACGAGAACCATCCGGAGTGGCGTACGACGTCGTACCAGCCTGGCGATGTGCTGCTGTTCGGGAGTCTGACCGTGCACGGCGCGATGCCGAACCGGACGAAGCAACTGCGATTGTCGGCCGACTTCCGGTACCAGGCGCTGAGCGCGCCGATGGCCCGCGACCTGCTCGGCACCGGGAAGCCGCATTACCACCCGGAAGTGCCGGACTTCGGAACCCTCACCCGCGGCTGGACCTCGACGGAGTGCGTCGAGGTCCCGGCCGGGGTGACCTTCGTGGACCGCTGGGATCCGCGCGTGGACGACGTACCGACCCCGCCGTCCCGCTTCGCGTACGCGTAAGCGCCGGACCTCCGCCACTCACCAACCGGCGGCGGCCGCGTGCGGCCACGCGTAGGCCGCTGTGGCAGGCCCACGCGGGCGCGGGTTGGTGAGTGCGGGGGGTCCGCCTACGGACGGAGGACGATCTTGCCGCGGGCGTGGCCGGACTCGCTCAGCTCTTGAGCCTTGGCCGCGTCCGCGAGCGCGAACGTCTCGGCGATCCGGGTAACGAGCGTGCCGTCGGCGGCGGCCTGCAGCTGCGCATCCAGCCCCGCCCGGATCCGCTCGGGGTTCCCACCGCCCCCGGAGGTCTGGATGCCGAGCTCACCGGCCGCGGCGTAGTCCGCGATCGTGACGATCCGCTCGGTGCCGCCGCGCAGCTCGACCGACTCGTGCAGCCCGCCCTTCCCAGCACTGTCGAACACGGCGTCGACGCCCTGCGGGGCGGCGGCGCGAACGCGCTCGACGAGCCCGTCGCCGTACGCGACGGGCATCGCCCCGATCGCCTGCAGGTACCCGTGGTTCACCGCCGACGCCGTACCGATGACGGTCAGGCCCGCCGCCTTGGCGAGCTGTACGGCGATCGCGCCGACCGCACCCGCGGCGCCGTGGATCAGGATCGTCTCGCCGGACTTCACCTCGAGCAGATCGAGCACCCGCTGCGCGGTCTCACCGGCCACCGGGATGCTGACCGCCTGCTCCCAGCTGACGCCGGCGGGCTTGCGCGTCACGGTGCCGGCGATCGCGTACTCGGCGTACGCACCACCCACCGCCCAGCCGACGACCTCGTCACCGACGGCGAACTCCGCGCCGTCACCGGCCTCGTCCACCACACCGGCGACCTCGAACCCCGGGATCAGCGGCAGCGCAGCGTTCGTCAGACCGCGGCGAACCTTGTAGTCGAACGGATTCACCCCCGCCGCGCGTACCTGGATCCGCACCTGCCCGGGCCCGGCCTGCGGCTCAGGAACGTCCCGGACCTCCAGCACCTCGGGACCGCCGAACTCCTCGAACACCACAGCCCGCATACCGCTGCCTCCGTCATTTGATGATCTGTTCATTCGAAGGCCGGCGGCTGCTCGCGCATTCCCAGACGCGCCGCCCGAGAGTGAAGATAGCGCTGCTCCGGGGCGCTGACGGTCAGCTTGGCAGCGGTGAGGTAGGCCTGGCGCGCGGCATCCAGGGAGCCCGACTGTTCCAGGAGGTGTGCGCGGACGGCGGCCAGGCGGTGGTGGTCGGCCAGCTTCGGGTCGGCGGCCAGGCTGTCGAGCAGCTCCAGGCCGGCTGCCGGTCCGCGGTGCATGGCGACGGCGACCGCCGAGTTCAGCCGGACCATCGGATCCGCGGACATCCGGACCAGGACGTCGTACAGCGCGACGATCTGCGCCCAGTCGGTGTCCTCGAACCGCTCGGCCTCGGCATGGACGGCGGCGACCGCGGCCTGCAGCTGGTACGGGCCGGGTCGTCGTCGCGGCAGCACCTCCTCGAGCAGCGCGACACCTTCGGCGATCAGGTCGCGGTCCCAGCGGGTCCGGTCCTGTTCTGCCAGCGGGATCAGGTCGCCGGTCGGACCGGTGCGGGCGCGGCGGCGCGCGTGCGTCAGCAGCATCAGCGCCAGCAGGCCTCCGACCTCGGGCTCGGACGGGAGCTTCTCGCGCAGCATCCGGGTCAGGCGGATCGCCTCCGCGGCGAGCTCGACCCGCTGCAACGTCGTACCCGACGAGGCGGTGTAGCCCTCGTTGAAGATCAGGTACAGCACCTGCATCACGACGTCGAGCCGTTGGCGGCGCTCCTCCGGCTCCGGCAGCCGGAACCGTGCGCCGGACTGGCTGATCCGCTGCTTCGCGCGGCTGATTCGCTGGCCGACGGTGGCCTCCGGTACCAGTAGTGCTCGCGCGATCTCGGCCGTCGTCAGACCGCCGACGGCCCGCAAGGTCAGCGTCAGCTGGCTGGCCGGTTGCACATCCGGATGGCAGCACAGGAAGAGGATCACCAGCGTGTCGTCCTGGTCGGCAGTGCTGATGCTGTCGCTGCCGCCGTCGAGCAGACTCTGCGGCAGGCTGCGGGTCGCGTCCAGCTGCTCCCGCCGGCGCCTGGCCTGCTCGCTGCGCAGCATGTCGGTCATCCGGCGTACGGCGACCGTCGTCAACCAGGCGGCGGGATTCGGCGGTACGCCGTCCTCGGCCCAGCCGGTCACCGCCGCCAGCAACGCTTCCTGGACGGCGTCCTCGGCGAGATCGAACCGGCCGAACCGGCGCGTGACAGCGGCGAGGACCCGCGGCGCGAGCTCGCGCAGCAGGTCCTCGATCCGGAGGTCTCCGGGGAGCTCCTCGGCCGGCCCGGTCACATCTCCTGGCCGCCCTGCTCCATCACCGGCCGCAGCTCGACCCGGGTCTCCACCAGCGCCGAGAAGCGCGCCGCCAGCTCGACCGCCCGGTCGTGTGAGTCGACCTCGATGATGCCGAAACCGGCGAGCACCTCCTTCGCCTCGGCGTACGGACCGTCCGAGGCGACCGGGCGGCCGTCGACGATCTCGATCGTCATCGTGTGCGACGGATCGGCCAGGCCGAAACCGGTGACGAGCTCACCGTTGGCCGCGAGCTCGGCGTAGAACTCGCCCATCGCCTGGAAGTGGGCGTCCACCTGTTCCTGCGACCAGGTGGACTCCCGGCCGCCGAGCCCGAGGGTGTCCCAGGCCGACTCGTCCCCGAACGTCATGATCATGTACTTCACTGCCGAATCACCCCACCCGCGTCATGGTCGACTCGTACCCGCCGCCCGGCCACTCCCAGGCACCGGTGTTCACCGACTGGTCCGCGTTGAACTCCCCGACGAACTTGGCCGGCGAATCGGTGTCTCCGAACCAGATCGTCAACGTGTTGCCGGCCAGCTGGTAGGTGTACTCGAGGATCTTGCCGGTGTTCGAGAAGTAGTGGGACCGGAGTGTACCGGTTTCGGTGTCCAGGCCGATGTACTCGACGCCGCGGCTGGTCTCGCCGTCGCTGACCAACTCGATCCGCTGCACGACGAACGCGCCGTCCTCGAACCATTCGTAGCTGACGGTCCCGTGATGCCCGGGCCCCTCGACGGTCCAGGTCCCGATCAACGGTGCGAGACTGCGCAGCGCCTCGACAGGTGACTGCTCAGACATGGCGGCCTCCCCGGCTGTCCTGGTGCCGCCGGGAGTACGCGACCACCGCGGCCAGCACACCGAACACCAGCGGCACGGTCGGCGCGATGCCGAGAACCGCGACGTTGGTGACCACCGCGCCGGCCATCAGTGCGACCAGCCCCAGGGCCGCGGCCGCCGCCAGACGCGGGACCAGCAGCCCGATCGCGCCGGCGATCTCGAGGACGCCGACGAACACCCGCAGCCACTGACCGGCGCCGATGTCGTCGAACATCCGCACCATCTGCTCGGAGCCGGCGACCTTGCCGGCGCCACCGGCTCCGAACTGCACGGCCAGGGCCACGCGCACGGCCCAGACGGCGATCGTCCGGATCCGTGCGGCGGACCGGCCCACTCCAGGAACTACACGCTCACTCATCGTTCGCTCCGATCGATCAGGGTCACTTTCACCCCGTTATCGGAGCCACCACCGCGCCTTCGACAGCGCGGCCGAACTTTTTCTCAGCTTTCTTCGAGACGCGGGAACAGGGGCTCGCCCTTGGTCAGGGTCGCGCCGGCCGGGAGCTGGCACCAGGTGCCGGCGTCCTGTACCCGCTGGTCGTTCAGGGCGCCGAGCTTCTCCTCCGCGCCGAGCAGCTCCCACAGCTTCGCGGACGTCTTCGGCATCGTCGGGTTGTGCAGTACGGCGACCGCGCGCAGGACCTCGGCGGCGGAGTACAGGATCGTCGCCAGGCGGTCCCGCTTCGTGTCGTCCTTCGCGACCTTCCACGGCTCCTGCTCGGTGACATACCCGTTCACCGCGCCGACCAGTTCGTTGATCGCGGCCAGGGCGTCCTGGAATGCGAGAGTGTCCAGGGCCTTGTCCGCGGTCGCCACGGTCTGCGCGAGCTTGTCCGCGAGCGCCTGCTCGGCCGGTCCGTGGTCGGTCGGCTCCGGCAGCGCGCCGTCGAAGTACTTGCCGACCATGGCCGCGATCCGGCTGGCCAGGTTGCCGAGACCGTTGGCGAGCTCGGAGGTGTAGACCGCGCTCAGGTGCTCCCACGAGAACGAACCGTCCGACCCGAACTGGATCGTGCGCAGGAAGTAGTACCGGAAAGCGTCCGAGCCGAAGTGGTCGGTGATCTCGTGCGGCGCGATCGCGGTGAGCTTCGACTTGCTCATCTTCTCGCCGCCGACCAGCAGCCACCCATGGGCGAACACCTGGCGCGGTACGGCGACCTCGGCGGCCATCAGCATCGCCGGCCAGATCACCGCGTGGAACCGGAGGATGTCCTTGCCCACCAGGTGTACGTCGACCGGCCACAGCTCCTCGAACCGCTCCGGGTCGGTGCCGTAGCCCGCGGCCGTCACGTAGTTCAGCAGGGCGTCGATCCACACGTACAGGACGTGGTCCTCGTCCCACGGGACCGGGATGCCCCAGTCGAACGTCGATCGCGTGATCGACAGGTCCTGCAGGCCCTGCTTCACGAACGCGATCACCTCGTTGCGGGCACTCGCGGGCGCGACGAAGTCCGGCTGCGACTCGTACAGCTCCAGGAGCTTGTCGCCGTACGCCGAGAGCCGGAAGAAATAGTTGGTCTCGGAGACCGTCTCCAGTTCGGTGCCGTGGATGATGCACCGCTGCGTGCCGTCCTCGTCGGTCCGGATGTCCGCAGGGAGCTTGAACTCCTCACAGCCGACGCAGTACAGGCCCTCGTACTCGCCCTTGTAGACATCGCCCTTGTCGTACAGCTTCTGCCAGAACTCGCGGACCCGCTCGGTGTGCCGCTGCTCGGTGGTCCGGATGAAGTCGTCGTACGCGATGTCGACGTCGACCCAGGCCGGCTTCCACGACTCCTCGACCAGCTTGTCCGTCCAGGCCTGCGGCGACATCCCCTGCGCCTCGGCGCTGCGCATCACCTTCTCGCCGTGCTCGTCGGTACCGGTCAGGTACCACTTGCGCTCGCCGCGCTGCGCGTGCCAGCGCGTCAGGACGTCCCCGGCCACCGTCGTGTAGGCGCTGCCGATGTGCGGCGGGGCCGTGACGTAGTAGATCGGGGTGGTGACGTAATAGGCCTTCTCGGACATGTAATTAAGGGTAGTGCCGGGCGCCAGTGTTATTTACCAGGGTCCCGAGCAGCGAGTACGGCGTCGTACACCGTCCGTTTCGGGACGTTGAAGCGCTTCGCGACGTCAGAGATCGCCTGTTTGCGCGGCGTACCTGCCTCCTCGTCCTTCGCCACCTCCCGGGCCAGGTCCTCCGGGGTCATGACCTTGTGCGGGTCCGCCCCGGCCACCACCACGGTGATCTCACCCCGGACGCCGTCCTTGGACCAGGTCACGAGTTCGTCGAGCGGGCCGCGTTTCACCTCTTCGTACGTCTTGGTGAGCTCCCGGCACACCGCCGTACGCCGGTCCGCGCCGAACGCCTCGGCCATCGCCTCCAGGGACTGCGTGAGCCGGTGCGGCGCCTCGAAGAACACCATGGTCCGCGGCTCGTCCTTGAGCTCGCCGAGCCGTCGCGCGCGCTCCCCCGGCTTGCGCGGCAGGAACCCCTCGAACGTGAACCGGTCCACGGGCAGCCCGCTCAACGCGAGCGCCGTCAGCACCGCCGACGGTCCCGGTACCGCGGTCACATGGACGTCGGCCTCGATCGCCGCCGCCACCAGCCGGTACCCCGGGTCCGACACGCTCGGCATCCCCGCGTCCGTCACCACCACCACGGTCTGCCCGTCCAGCAGCGCCTGCAGCAACTCCGGCGTACGCTCCCGCTCGTTTCCCTCGAAGTAGCTGACCACCCGCCCGCTCAGCTGAATCCCCAGCTCGGACGTCAACCGCCGCAACCGCCGCGTATCCTCCGCGGCCACCACATCCGCCCCCACCAACACCCGCCCCAACCGCGCCGAAGCATCCGACACGTCCCCAATAGGCGTCCCCGCCAACACCAGCCGCCCGCTCATCAGGTCATCATCCCAGCCGCTCGCACAGACGCGGGGAGGCGGTGGTACCGGGGCGTCCGTACGATGGCGGGCGTGGCTGCTGTGATCGAGGACGGGACGGTACGGCGGAGTGACGCCGGCGCGGAGCGGGAGACGCTCGGGCGGGACGTGCTCGGGAGACGGCTGCCGCCGCTCAAGGAGCGGTTGTACCCGGCGATGCCGCGGGACTTCGACGGCGGCTGGATCGCCACGCTGGTGATCACCGTGCTGGCCGGCGTACTGCGGTTCTGGCACCTCAGCAACCCGGTGAAGTTCGTCTTCGACGAGACGTACTACGCCAAGGATGCGTACAGCCTGCTCAAGTTCGGCTACGCACGGCAGTTCATCGACCAGCCGGAAGGCGCCGCGGACAAGGCGATCCTGGCCGGCAACCTGGACGTCTTCAAGGACACCCCGAGCCTGACCGTGCACCCCGAGGTCGGCAAGTGGATGATCGCCGCCGGCGAGCAGCTGTTCGGGATGACCCCGTTCGGCTGGCGGTTCATGCCGGCGCTGTTCGGCACGCTGACTGTGCTGCTGCTGATCCGGACGGTACGCCGGATGACCCGGTCGACCCTGATCGGCTGCATCGCCGGCCTGCTGCTCGCGGTCGACGGCCTGCACTTCGTGATGTCCCGGGTCGCGCTGCTCGACATCTTCCTCGCGTTCTGGCTGGTCGCGGCGGTCTCCTGCCTGGTCGCCGACCGCGATTGGACCCGCCGCCGGCACGCCGAGACCCTCGACAAGCCGGTCACCGACGGCGAGCGCCGTACGATCGGCCGCTGGCTGCTGATCCGGCCGTGGCGGATCGCCGCTGGTATCTGCTTCGGCCTCGCGCTCGGCACCAAGTGGTCGGCGGTCTGGGTGCTCGCCGCGTTCGGCGTGATGGCGTTCGCCTGGGACTTCGGGGCCCGGCGGGCGCTCGGAGTACGGTTCGCGTTCGTGAAGTCGGCCCTGGTCGACGGCATCCCGGCGTTCGTCAGCCTGGTGCTGGTCGCGGTCGTCACGTACGTCGCGACCTGGACCGGCTGGCTGCTGCACGACAACGCCTACGACCACAACTGGGCCGCGAGCAACCCGGCGCACGGCGTGATGAAGGTCGTGCCGGACGACTTCCGGTCGCTGCTGGCATACCACAAGGAAGTGCTCGCCTTCCACACAGGCGACTACATCAAGCACGCCACCCATCCCTACGCGTCGAACCCGGCCGGCTGGCCGATCATCGCCCGCCCGATCGGTTTCGACGCGGTCAACGACATCAAGCCCGGTACGCCGGGCTGCAACGCACCGGCCGGGACCAACTGCCTGCAGGTGATCTCTGCCCTCGGTACGCCGCTGTTGTGGTGGGGAGGTGCGCTCGCGCTGATCGCGGCACTGGTGCTGTGGATAGGCACGCGTGACTGGCGGCTCGGCATACCGATCGTCGGGTTCGTGACGTGCTGGGTGCCGTGGTTCGCGTTCGACGACCGGCCGATCTTCTTCTTCTACGCCGTCACGATGATCCCGTTCACGGTGATGGCGCTGGCGCTGATCCTCGGCAAGGTCCTCGGCCCGGCCCGGGAGGCGATGAGTACGGCGACCCCACGCCGGCTGATCGGCACCGCGGTGGTCGGCGCCTTCACGGTCCTCGTGGTGCTGAACTTCGCCTACATCTGGCCGATCCTGACCGACGAGGTCCTCCCCCACCCGGCCTGGCTCAGCCGCATGTGGTTCAAGACCTGGATCTAGGGCGTGACGCGTAGTCGATCGAGTCGAACGGCCAGTGCGTCGTCAGCCAACTGCTCACGGCGTCGTACAGGACGATGTCCAGCTCGGCCCGGTCGCCACGTACCCAGGAGCGAACGTCGGTGATCCGTGCGTCCCGGCGGGCGGGATAGATGTACACGCACCCGATCACCTCGTCGCTCCCCGACTCGATCACCGTGTAGGTGAATCCACGGCGCCCGGCGAAATCGTCGGCGTGACGTCGTAGATCGCCGAGGTTCGCCTCGAGAGACATCCCGTCGACCGGCGGCCAACTGCCCTGGAAGCCCGGCGTCGCACGGATGTGGTCGATGCTGCCGGTCCACGCGGCGTAGTCGCGAGCGTTGTGTTCAGGCCCGAGCGGTTCCAGCCGGAACCGAGGCGTGATCAGCTCGGTGGGCACGTCGAAGTCGGCTGGGACGAAGGACTGGTCGGCCATGGCCGAAGGTTATGAGCCCGGAGCGCCGTACCGCACCCGAATTGCTCAGTGACCCAAGTGCCCGTGTCCCTTGGACTTCTTCTTGCCATGGCGTTTGGCCGAGGACTGGCCGCCGACGCCGCCGAACAGTGCCAGGCCCTTGACCACGACGACGGGTGCGTTCGGGTCGGGGTTGTCGCTGCCGCGGGCGCCGAAGCCGCCGAAGATGCCGACGCCCTCGTTGCGTACCGTCACGCCTTCCGGGACGGTGATGTCGATACCGCCGAACACCGCGAACGCCCAGATCGTCACCTCGCGGCCCTCGAAGACCGCGTTGGTCATGTCGAGGTCGTGCCCGCCGAACACCGCGAACGCGTTGGTACGGCGCTTCACCCGCCAGCGGCCGTTCCGCTCGCCGCCGCCGAAGATCGCCACCATCGTGTCGAAGCTCTGCTCCGGGTCGGCCGGCTCCTCGATCGGCACCAGGCTGGTGGACGCGGCCGCGGCGGGTTGCGCCGCGGGGGTCGGCTGACCGGGTACGACGAGGTCGCGGGTGATCGGTTCGAGCTCGCCGAGGGTCTTCGCCTCCAGCGTCTGCTCGAGGCGCTCGGCGTGCTCCTCCTGCGTCAACCGGCCCGACATCAGGGCCTCCCGCAGTACGTCGACCACCTGATCACGATCAATGTCGGACGCCCGCAGATGCGCGTGCGGGTGCGGGCGGTCGGGCAGGTTCTCCATGAAACGGAACGATATATCGCAATCGGCTCGCTGAGGACCCCGATAAATCCCCGAATCGCCCCTGATCCACGTCGTCCTTGAGCACCCGTCAACCGTTTTCGGGGTGCCCAAATGGTTGATGGGTGCTCAAGGATGCTTCACTCCGGCACGCGGTGGATGCGGAGGGCGAGGAGGAGGGCGGTGGTGGTGATCGCCGCGAAGGTGATCGCCGTACCGGGGTAGCCGCCGAGGCCTAGGCCGAGGCCGCCGATCGCGGCGCCGAGGAACGTGCCGAGGCTCATGCCGGCCGCGTTGACGCTGAGCGCGGATCCGCGGAGCTCACCGCTGCGGCGGACCAGCAGAGTGGTGACACAGGCCGCGACCGTTGCGTGGCTGGCGCCCATCAGTGCGGTGAGGAGCAGCGTGAGCGGGAGCGTCGGAGAGAAGTAGAACGCGGAGACTGCGAGCAGGGCGACGGTGATGCCGCCGGCGAGGAGTCGTTCGGGGGAGATCCACGGGCGATCGGTGGCGAGGTACCGGCCGGAGAGGAGGTTGCCGAGGAAGAACGATGCGCCGCTGAGCGACCAGACCAGCGCGAACCAACCCGGCGCAAGGTCGAACTTCTCGTCGTAGAACGCCGCGAGGTAAGCGAGGTAGCCCATGAAGGCCGCGGTTCGCAGCATCGCGATGGCAAGCAGCGGGAGCGCGCCAGGGATCCTGGCAAGCTCGCGGTACGTCGCCAGGTAGCTCATCCGCTCCCGGTTGGTGATCGGCGCCTTGCGCCCGCGCCCGCGCCAGAAGAAGGCGCCCGCCAGGACGAGTGAGATCGCTGCCGCCGCCAGCAGGTTGCCCCGCCAGCCCCAGACCAGTCCCGGCCCGGCGAGCACCGGAGCCGCGAGCATCGCCATCGCCGACGTCGTCGCGGACACCAGCGTCGCCGCACGGCCCGCGGCGGCCGGCGACCTGAACCGATCCGCGGCCGCGGCGCCGATCGACGGCGCCAGGATCGAGGTCGACGCCCCGATCAGCAGGCAGAACGCGGCCAGCGCAAACACGTTGCCCACGGCCCCCAATGCGGCCGAGACACCCAGCAGCGCGAGCCCGCCCGCGGCGACCAGCTCACGCGGCACGCGATCCATCAGCGGCGCCAGCACAACGCCGACGGCTAGCGCTGCCAGCCCACCGAGCCCGCGCAGTCCACCGATCTCCGCAACGCTCCCGCCGGCGGCCTCGGAGATCGGCACCAGATACATCCCGAACACCGTGAACGGGATCAGACTCACCGTCGACGCCAGCAGGAAAGGCCACAGCCTGCGGGCCATCCGAAGATCGCCCGGGACTGCTGCCGCGGGTGCGGTGAGGTTCTGCTGGGTGCTCATGTATCCGTCCTGTAGCGATAGAGGCTGCTCGGGCGGGAGCTGAACTGGGAAAAGGGAAAGGGTTCCGCGGACAGCGCGGTAACGCCGGCGCCGAGGAAAGCACGGGCGACCGCACTACCGGTCTGAGCGTAGACGGCGAGCGGCTTCGATTGCTCACGGCAACGAGCAAGGAGTACGTCGAAGCTGCCGTTGGACAGTGTCATACCGGTGGCGACGACTGCGTCGGCCGCGTCGATCACCTCGATCATGTCGCGGGAAACGGGCAGGCCGGAGGCGGTCTCGCGGAGGTTGAAGTCGCACGGAAGGCAGACGCCCCCGCGTTCCGTGATCGCGTCGACGAGCGGGTTGACGACTCCGATCAAGGCAACTTTGGTGCCTTCGGCAACGTCCAGGAGTCCGGCGACAGCGGCGTCACGGGCGCGGGCACGAACATCCGGCGTACCAGCGGGAAGGACGACTTCCTCGGCGTACGGCACTGTGTGGTGCGGCTCGACCGCGGCCAGGTAGGCGTCCAGCGCGGCGATCCGGACGGGGAGCGGGTCGTTGGAGGAGAGTACGTCGGCGAGCGTGCGGCCGGAGGTGTCGGCGCAGTACGCCGGGTCGAGCTCACCCGACTCGAAGGAGCAGGCACCGAACACCTCTTCTACTCGCAACAGCACGTAGTAGTTCCGATAGGTGACGTCGGCACCAGGCAGGCGCGTCGTGTGGTGCAGCCAGAACGCACTGGTGATGTCGAGGTCCGCCGGTGCCGGACCACGCGCTCCGGCGAGAACCTCTGCGGTCAGATCAGCCACGGAACGGGTCATGGGGCCTCCCGGCCTGGACTGAGGAGCGGAGGGAGCGAAGCGACTGGAGCGACGAGGGAAGGCCGGGAGTCACAGCCCCATGACCCGCGCGCCGGAGGCGCGCATTCAATAGAGTCATGGGAGATCAGCCAGCCTTTCGGGTTGTCGTGCCTCACATTAATGCGACGGAGTCGCAGATGGAAACTCCTCGCGCTGAACCTGTGCGGAGTCCCGCCGGTCCCACGACATCGCCGACCAGGGCACCGCGAGTTCGTCCAGCGAGTCGATCTCCCGCGGCCGCATCGACGCCATCGGCCGCGCCTCGGCGTGCCGGGCGAAGGCGGACTCGACGTACCGCGTGCCGGTGTCCGCGGCCAGGAAAACGTGTTTCCGGCCGCGGTCGCAGTTGTGCTCCCACAACGCCGACAGGTACGCCGCCCCGGCGGACAGCCCCGCGAAAACGCCGGACGTGCGGAGCAGATCCACCGCCGCCGACATCGCATAGTCGAACGAGACCCAGTGCAACCGGTCGTACAGCTCGTGCCGCACGTTCCGGAACTCGATCGAGCTCCCGATCCCCGCGATGATCATCTCCGGGTCCTGCGTGTGCCCGGCCCCGAACGTGATGCTCCCGAACGGCTGCACGCCGACCAGGTTCACGTCCCGGCCGCGCTCCCGCAGGTACGCCGCGATCGCGCCGGTCGAGGCGCCCGTACCGACACCGCCGACCAGGCACAGCGGACCGGTCGGCACCAGCTCCGCCACGAGATCCGCGATCGCGCCGTACCCGAGGTAGTGGATGTCGTCGTGGTACTGCTGCATCCAGTGGTACGTCGGGTTGTCGCGGAGGATCTCGCCGATCCGGCGGACGCGCAGGTTCTGGTCGAGCTGCAGGTTGTTCGACGACGGCACCTGCTCGATGGTCGCGCCGAGGATCTCCAGCTGGATCTTGAGCGTCCGGTCGACCGTCGTGGAGCCGACGATGTGGCATTTCATCCCGTACCGGTGGCAGGCGAGCGCGAGCGCGTGCGCGTAGATCCCGCTCGAGCTGTCGATCAGCGTGTCACCGGGCCGGACCTGCCCGGTCTCCAGCAGCCGGCGGACGGCGCCGAGCGCGGAGTACACCTTCATGGTCTCGAACCGCAGGCAGATCAAGTCGTCCCCGGTGCCGGAACTGACGCGGATCGGGTCCGGGTCCTTGATGGCCTCCGCCAGGTGGTCGTGCAGTCGCGTCATCGGCGCGGTTCGCTCCTCGAGTCGGTTGTCAGCACGGGCGGAGTCTCTGCGGGCGGGGATTGGGGGTTGCCGATCCGGGTGGCTGCGACCAGCCGCCGGGTCAGCTCGTGGTGTGGCTCGGTCGTGATCGTCGCGGGCGGGCCTTGCTCCACCACCCGGCCGGCGTCGAGGACCAGGACCCGGTCCGCGACGGCCGCGACCAGGCGCAGGTCGTGGCCGATCCAGATCAGCGCCGTACCGCGGTCCTTGAGCTCGGTCAGGAGGTCGAGTACGAGCGCCGTACCGTGGTCGTCGAGGGCGGTGGTGATCTCGTCGCAGATCAGTACGTCGGGGTTCGCCAGCACTGCTCGCGCGAGAGCCGCTCGTTGCAGCTCGCCGCCGGACAGCCGGCTCGGCGGGCGGGCGGCGGTGATCGCGGCGACCCCGAGACGGGCCAGCGTGGCGACGGCTTCGGCGTGCGCCTTGTCCGGCGCGAGTCCGCGCAGGCGTTGCGCCGTACGGGCGACCTGCTGGTCGACAGGACGGCGTTCGTCGAAGGAGCCACGGACCTCCTGCCAGACGTACTGGACGCGGCGGTGCTGGTCGCGGGTCCGCTTCCGGAGGACCGGGAGCGGTTCGTCGTCGAGCAGGATGGTGCCGGTGTAGCGCTCGTGCAGGCCGGCCAGGCAGCGGGCCAAGGTGGTCTTGCCGCTGCCGGAGCGGCCGACGACCCCGAGACAGGCGCCGGCGCGGACGGCGAGGTCGGCCTCGTGCAGGACGACGTCGCGCCCGCGGGGGCGCAGCGAGGCAGACAGGTTCATTGCCGTTAGCAACGGTTGTCCGGCAGCAGAGGTTCCCGTGACCTTCAGGTCCGGTGCAGGTGGGAGTACATCGGTGGCGATCACCTGACCGGCATCGAGGACGACAACACGGGATGCGAGGGCGCGGACCAGGTCGAGATCGTGACTGAGCAGCAAGATCCCGAGACCGGTGGCGGCGAGGTCCCTGAGTTCGTGGACGAGTTGCAGCCGGGTGATCGAGTCGAGACCGGTGCTCGGCTCGTCGAGCACGAGTACCTTCGGCCGGCAGGTGAGCGTTTGCGCGAGCGCCACTCGTTGCCGCTGGCCACCGGAGAACTGATACGGAAAACGTTTGAGGGTTGAGCGGTCTCCGGGCACCTGCGCCGCGCGGACGGCCTCGCGGGCGTCGCCGTCGTGCAGCTTCGCCAGCTCCTGCAGCGTCGTCCCGATCCGCCGGGCGGGGTTCAGCGCACTGCCGGGATGTTGCGGCATGTACGCGACGACGCGGCCGCGTATCGATTGCGCGGCGGCAGTCACTCCGTTGCTGGCGACAACCAGCTGACCGTCTACCTCCACGTAACCGCCCAGTTGTACGCCGTCGGCATGTTCTCCTAGCAGCGCCAGCGCTGAGGTGGTTTTCCCCGACCCGGAGGCGCCGACGAGAGCGGTCACCTCCCCCGCGACGACCTCGAACGAAACCCCGTCCACCAGCACCGCTTCCCCGGCGGTCGCGGACAACCCGGTCACGCGCACCACCGGCGTCATCGCGCGCTCTCCACGAGACGGCGCGACCTGTGCACGAGTCGGTCGGCGAGGAGGTTGAAGCCCAACGTGAACGAGACGAGAAGGAGCGCCGGGGCGAGGACCGACCAGGGTTGGAGGAGCAGTCCTTCGCGGTTGCGGGACACGCTGACCGCCCAGTCCGGCGCGGTCGGGCTCAGACCGAGCCCCAGGAAGTTGACCGAGGCGACGAGGAACACCGCGAGCGTGATCCGCGTGCCGAGATCCGCCGCGACCGGACCGAGGACCGAGCGTCCGACGTACCCGAGCTGGATCGTGAACCACGACTCCCGTTGCATCCGGAGCGCCTCGACCACCGGCCCGCTGGCCGCGTCCAGGGCAGCCGCTCGGACGAGTCGCGCGACGGTCGGGACGTTCACCATCGCTACGGCCACGGTGATTGCGATCGCGGACGCGCGCCAGCCGACCGCGACCACGCTGATCACGAGGAGGGACGGGAGCGGCAGCAGTACGTCGAGAGGCCGCATCATGCCTTCGTCCAGCCACCGATGCCGGGTCGACGCGGCCGTGAGTCCGATCAGTCCACCGATCAGATACGCCAGCACCACCGCACCGATCGCCATCCCCAACGCCGACCGCCCGCCGACGAGCAACAACCCCAGAACATCCCGGCCCAACCCATCCGTCCCCAACACGCCCTCGGGCGAGTAGGGCAGGCCGGGCCGAGCGTCGTACGGCAGCAGCGGCCCCAGCACTGCAACAACCAACGGCACCGCAACCAGTCCCACCGACACGCCGACTGACACGCCGCGCGGCATCCGCAGGCGTCGACCGCTGGCGACACGCTCGCGCGGACTCATCGGAGCAGCGCCGTTCGGGGGACCAACCGGTTGCAGACGAGGTCTGCGCCAAGGTTGATGAGGAGGGCCGCGACGGCCAGTACGAGCGTCAGGCCCTGGACGGTCGGTATGTCTCGGGTCTCCACGCCGTCCACGAGCGCTGTGGCGAAGCCGGGGATGGCGAAGATGGCTTCGACGACCAGGACACCACCCAGGAGGGTGTCGCCGGTGCGGGCGAGTTCTTGTACGCCGGGAACGGCCGCGTTCGGGAGGACGTGGCGGAGCAGGAGTTGACGGCGTGGGATGCCGAGCCGTCGGGCCTGCGTCACGTACTCGGCGTTCAGAGCGGCAACTGTCCCGGCGCGGACCTGACGCGACAGCAGGCAGACCGTCCGGCCGAAGAGTACGGCGATGGGAAGGATCAACAGGGCCGGCGAGGACAGGAGGTTGCCGCCGATCCACGTCGCCGGCAACCAGCCGAGTTTCAGCGAGAACACGGCGACCAGGACGACCGCGATCACGAAGTCCGGGATCGCCGACAACGCCAACGTGATCGACGTGATCGCACGGTCGACGCGTCCGTTCTCACGGGTCCCCATCACGATGCCCAGGGCGACGGCCAGCGGTACGACGATCGCTAGCGTTGCTAGCGTGAGGACGAGTGTCGCGCCGATCGAGTGCCGCACGATGTCGACCACAGGTCCCCCGCTGATCAACGACGTACCCAGATCGCCGGTCAGCACATTGCCCAGCCAGTGCACGAACCGCTCGACAGGAGGCTGGTCGAGACCGAGCTCGGCGCGAAGCGCAGCGACCTGCGACGGCGTCAGCGTCTCGGTGAACCGCAGGTCCGCCGCATCTCCCGGCAGCAACGACGTCAGGACGAACACGAGCACCGAGAGCACAGCCAACTGAACGATCGCGAGCCCCGCCCGTTGGGCGGCGTACGACCGCATTCAGGCCAGCCACACCTTGTCGAACCGGCCCTGGTCCAAGGTGTTCGGCGGCACCGCCTGCACCCCCTGCACCTTCGACGACACCGCGATCAGGTAGTCCGGCAGCCCCCACGCGAGGATCCCGCCCTCGTCCCGCACGGTCCTCTGCAGTACGCCGTACTTCGCCGACCGCTCCTCCTCCGACGTCACCGCCCGCGCCGCCGCGAACGCGGTATCGAACGCCGGCCGCCGCCAATGCGTCACGTTGAACGGCGAATGCGACAGCAACCGATCGGTGACGTACTGCGGAATCGGCATCGCTCCCGACCGATGGTTGCCAATGGCCCCCTTCGTGAGCAGGTCCTTCGCGTAGGTCTGCGGGCTCCCGGTCGTCACCTTCAACCGCACCCCCGCCTCCGCAACCTGCTCCGCGAACAGCGTCGCCGCCTCCACAAATCCGGCCGACGCGTCCGCGGTGAAGATCTCCACCTCTTTGCCCGCCAGCCCCGCCTTCTTCAGCAAGCTCTTCGCCTGGTCGACATCACGCTCGCGGGCCGGCAGATCGGCCGGATAGTACTGATACCCCTTGCCGAACAGGTCGTTCCCCACCTCACCCCGCCCGGCGAGGACCACGTCCACCAGCCGCTGCCGGTCCGCGACCAGCTTGAACGCGAGCCGTACGTCGGGATTGTCGAACGGCGGCCGGTCGACCTTCATCACGAACGCCTGCATCGTGCTGGCCTTCGCCGCCACGATCCGCACCGTCTTGCCGGCCTCCGCGGTCCGCGCGAACGTCGCGGTCATGTCGTTGGCGTACTCCGCCTGACCACCCTGTACGGCGTTCGCCCGCGCCTCGGAGTCCGCCGAGAGAATGTGCAGCTCCTCGATCCGCGCGGGCTCGTCCCAGTAGCCGTCGTACCTCGAAGCGACCATCGAGCGGCCGGCCTCGAACGACACGTACCGGAAGGCTCCCGTGCCGACGGGCTTGGTGGGATCCTTGAACCCGTTCCGCACGATCTGCGTGCCGATTCCGGCCAGCAGCGCGGGGAACTCCGCGTTCGGCTGGTTCAGCACCAGCTCGACCGTCGACGGGCCGATCGCCTTGCTGCGCTTGAGATCCAGCGTCGCGAGCGACGACTGCGCGACCCGCTCCGGTACGGCGGGATCCACGATCCGGGCGATGCTGTACAGGACGTCCTCGGCGACGAGTTTCGCGCCGTCGTGGAAGGTCGCGTCGCGCAGACTGAACCGCCAGGTGGTCGCGGTCCCGTCGTGTTCCCACTTCGACGCGAGCCGCGGTACCGGCTTCAGATCCGGGCCGAGTTCGACCAGCTTCTCGTAGATCGCCTTGTGCCGCGCGATGTCCACGAACAGGCTCTGCACGTGCGGGTCGAGCACCTCCTTCGCCCCGCCGCCGGCGTACACGGCCCGCAACCGTCCGCCCTGCCTGGGTTGCGCGGCCGCACCCCCGTCCGCCCCACATCCGGTGATCGCCGCCAGCCCGGCAACCCCGGCCATCCCCAGGAACCCACGCCTACCCAAAGCCTCGGACACGCGCCACATCCTCACCTTTAGTGAAAACGATTGTCAAATCCAGCGCGCATCCGAACCCGACGCGATCATTCTTTCGGGCACACTCCACCCAGCGCCCGCCGTAACGGCGTGTCACCACCGCCTACCCCCGAGTACCTGGAACGACCCCCAGCCATGAGCACTCGAATCGCAGATCGGATGGTTAGACGCTGACCGGAACGCCTCGGCGGACCGGTGTGCTCATCGCAGGGTGAGTGGGGTTGTGGAGGCGACGCGGGTCAGCTTCTGTGGGTTGCGGACGTAGTAGAGGCCGGTGATGTGGTTGTTCTCGACGCGGATCGCCAAGATGCCGTCGAACTCGCCGTTCACGTGGACGAGCAATGCCGGATTGCCGTTGACCACGGTGGCCTCGCAGGTGATCGCGGCTTCCGCCTTGGCGGTGCCGCCGAGGTAGTAGCGGGCCACCTTCTCGGCACCGATGACCGGCTGTGGCGCGGCCGTCTTCACGCCGCCACCGTCGCTCACCAGGACGACCTCGGGGGCGAGCACATCGAGTAGGCCCTGCAGATCCCTGGTTTCCAGTGCGCGCTGGAACGTCTCCAGAGCCGCCCGAGCCTGGCCGGCAGAAATGGTCTCGCGCGGGCGACGGGCGTCGACATGCCGGCGGGCGCGGTGCGCGATCTGACGGACGGTCGCGGGACTCTTGCCGACGGCGGCCGCCACCTCGTCGTAGCTGACACCGAAAACCTCGCGCAGCACGAACACGACACGTTCGGTCGGCGAGAGGCTCTCCAGGACGAGCATGAGCGCCATCGACACGCTCTCGGCGAGCTCGGCGTCCTCCGCCACGTCCGGCGTGGTGAGCATCGGCTCGGGAAGCCAAGCGCCGACGTACGTCTCCTTGCGACGCTTCATGGTGCGCAGCCGGTTGAGCGACTGCCGGGAGGTGATCCTGACCAGGTAAGCACGCCGGTCGGACACCTCGCTCACATCGACCTTGATCCAGCGCAGCCAGGTTTCCTGGAGCACGTCCTCGGCGTCGGCTGCCGAGCCGAGGATCTCGTAGGCGACGGTGAACAGCAGGTTGCGGTGGGCAACGAAGGCGTCGGTGGCGGAGTCCATCTGGCAGCCGTCGAGAGGCGGTCCGCCGGAACCCGACGCTACCTCGCTGTGCTCGTTCATACCTGCTCCCGGTTGTTGCTTCTCAGCCTGCTTTGCCACAAGACACCGGCCCTCACCTCCGCGTGACACGCCTGCCGGGTGGGCTGCGTCACACCTCTGCGGTGTCACAAAGCGCGGGTTTGCGGTGCCTCATGGTCGTCAGTTCGGCCAACGCAGGTAGGAAGGTAAACATCATGAGCAAGGTCTGGTTCGTCACTGGATCGTCCCGCGGCCTCGGCCGCGAATTCGTCGAGGCGGCCCTGTCGCGCGGCGACAAGGTCGCCGCGACTGCCCGCAGTACCGCGAGCTTCGACGAGCTGGTTGGCAACTACGGCGACGCGGTGCTCCCGCTCGCGCTGGACGTCACCGACAAGGCGGCCGTCTTCGGCGCGGTGGAGCAGGCCGTGGCGTACTTCGGCCGCCTCGACGTCATCGTGAACAACGCCGGCTACGCCCAGATCGGTGCGGTCGAGGAACTCGCCGAGCGCGAGCTGCGTGACCAGCTCGAGACCAATCTGTTCGGTGCGGTGTGGGTGATCCAGGCCGCGCTGCCCTTTCTGCGCGGGCAGCGCTCCGGGCACATCATCCAGCTGTCCTCGGCCGCCGGTCTCGTCGCGATGCCCCTCGGCGGCGCCTACCACGCCTCCAAGTGGGCCCTGGAAGGTCTGAACGAGGCGCTCGCCGGTGAGGTCGCCGACTTCGGCGTCAAGGTCACCATCGTCGAGCCCGGCGGCTTCGCCACCAGGAACGGCAAGAACCCCGATCCACTCGCCAACGGTCACATGGCAGACAAGGATCCGGCGTACGACGGCCTCCGCCTCCGACTCGGCGCGGCCACCGGCAAGCAGCCCGCTGGTGATCCCGCCGCGGCGGCGCAGGCACTCCTCAAACTCGCCGACTCCGACCACCCGCCGTTGCGGGTGCTGTTCGGGCAGGGCTTCTACCCGATGATCCAGCAGGCCTACGCCGATCGGCTCAAGACCTGGGCCGACTGGCAGGACCTTTCGGCGGAAGCTCAGGGCGATCTCGACCAAGCAGCCTCACGGTGAACAACCGCACCGATCACCCTCGGACGGCCGATGGGATCCTGCAGACGGTCACCGAGAAGGCGGTCGCGTAGCCCTCCGGCGCGTGGCCGGGTTACTCGTCGCAGTCGGGGCTGGCGCAGGTGGTGGGGAGGTTGGCAGCGATGCGGTTGAGGAGGATGGTGAGCTGGGCCTGCTCGTCCGCGGTCAGGTGGTCGAGGAAGTAGGTGCGGACGGCGGCGACGTGGTCGGGGGCGGCGGATTCGATCGCCTTGCGGCCGAGTGCGGTGAGGCGGACCATCGAGCCGCGCGCGTCCGAGGTGCATTCCTCACGGGTGACCAGGCCGCGCTTCTCCATCCGGCTGACCTGGTGCGACAAGCGGCTGCGTTCCCAGCCGACCGAACGGCCGAGGTCGCGGGTGCGGAGCAGGCCGTCCTCGGCCTCGGACAGCGGGTGCAGCAGCGCGTAGTCGGCGCCGGACAGGCCCGAGTTCGTGATCATCCGGGCCTCGAGGGCACGCATCAGTTCGCGATGCGTGTCACGGTACGACTGCCAGAGCCCCGCCTCCTGCGCCCCGAGCCATTCCGGTTCCTTCATCCATCCATTGTACGGACGGACGTTGACATGTCACCGACTCACGTCAAGGGGTGCGCGACAGGGCGACGGCGAGGCCGATCGTGCCGGCCATCACCGCGAGTTCTAGCACTGCTAGCTGCCGGAACGCCCCCGCGTCGCCGGTCGCCACCCGCGGGATCGTGCTCTGCCGATGCAGCCGGCCGATGAACACCAGGAGCGCGAACGCGAGCGTCTTCCCGAGCACCAGAACGCCATACCCGGATGTCGCCCATTGCGTGATCAGCCCCCAGCCGTCCTCGCGACCGCCCAGGTGGATCTCGGCGGTGAGGAGTCCGGTGATGCCCATCGTCACCGCGCAGACGAAGGCGAGCGTGCTGAACAGCTCGACGGCCTCGCGAGAGCGGGTGTAGCGCAGTACCGCACCCAGGCCGCCGATCCACGCGGTCGCGGCGACGACGTGGACGACGAGCGATGCGGTGGCGAGGACGGACCACAGGCTGGTGCGATCGATCGCGCCGTGGCCGGTGAGGAGCGGTCCGATAAGCGCAGCGATCGTGAGTACGGCGGCCAGTCGGGCCGTGCGCAACGTCTTGGCGCCGCTCAAGATCAGGGCGAGTACGGCGGTCAGCACGACGGCGACTGCCAGCGCGCGGACCTGACTCAGTTGGCCGGCCGCGTTGGCGTGCTCAGCCAGATGGGACAGCGGGATCCCGAGAATCACGGTCGCCGTCGCAATCAGTCCGCCGATGCTCGCCACCGCCCAGATCCCGGCGGCCGCTGCGGCATCCTGACAGGCGCGGATCGCCTTCTTTCCGAGCTTTCCGTCCTTCGCGGGCAGGAACAGTACGACGGCCAGCACAGCTCCCCCGGTTGCTACCGCGGCCGCATCCGCGAGAATCCGCAGTACCGGGACCGCCCAGGAAACAGCCAGTCCGGCGCCGAGCAGGCCGTCCGGCGCCCGCTTCGGCGCACCACCGGCGGCGAACAACGCCGCCACCATCACAACGATGCCGGTAGCAACTATCCCGGCCGGGACGAAAGCACGTTTCACGAGGCCGGCCGGCGGCGGACGATCACCACGGCCAACGCCACGACCACGAGCATCACCAAGCACATCGCGACGATCGTCACCGTGTTGGAGTTGCCCTCGGGCTGCGCCGGAGCATCGGCCGGTTGGGTGGCCGGATGGCCGGCGTGCGTAACGGTGAAGGCGCCGCTGACCGTGATCGGGTGACCGTCGGACGAGACCACGCGGGCCTCGACCGTGTACCTGCCGGCCTCGATCATCGCGCCGACCGGCTGGGTGACCGTGTTGTCGACCACCTGGACGGCACCATTCGCGACGTTCGTGCCGCTAGGCGATTTCACCTGCACCTGCGTCCCGTTGGACCCGACCGGCTCGTTGAAGGTCAGGATGACCTTCGTCGGCGGCGCGGCCATCGACGAACCGTCGGTCGGCGTCATCGACTCGAGCTTGGCGTGCGCCACTGCCACGCCGGCGGAAGCCACCAGCGTGTACAGCGACGCGACCAGTACTGCGATCAATCGGCGCACGGCTACTGCTTCTCCACAACAGCTGCGGCACGACGAGGCCGCAGCCCGAAGGCCAGACCGAGCAGCCCGACCAGCAAACCACCGCCGCCGAGCCAGCGCGCCAACGTGTCAGAAGAATCCACAGAGGTCGTCGCCGCAACCGGCGTGATCGCCGCCGCCAGCTTCAACGTGGGCGCCGGATGTTCGGCCTCGGCACCGTCCTTGGCGACATCGGCCCACTTCACCACCTCGCCGTCGCTGTAGGTCTGATCCGCCGGAAAGCTCAAGGCGTCCACGCCCTCGGGCAGCTTCCCGACCGACAGCGAGAACTCGTCGAAGTCGTTCGGCGGGATCCCGGCCGCGGTCGCGGTCCAGGTGACCGTCGTGATCGCCTTGGTCAGCGTGACGTCACCGACCTTCACCGCGGCCGGCAGCTTCTCTTCTTTCTTCTCCACCTTCCATCCGTCCTTCACCTGCGCACCCACGTGCGCGAACGGATGGTCCTTGGGCAACGAGACGAGGAGCTTCGTGGTGCTGGTGTTGTCCGACTCGGTCGGCACGCGGAACACCAGCTTGGCGTACCCGCCGGGCTTGGCGTCCGGCGACGACACCGTGACGTGCGCCGACGCCGAGCTCGCGGCGCCGATCACGACGAGCGCGGAGGCCGCGACGATCGCGCCGGCGCGCAGGGCGAATCTCTTGGGCATGAGTGAACCTTTCAAGGCATACGAGTAGTCCGGCGCGATCGGCCGGCTCAGAAAGCAGTTACTCGTACGCCGGGAGGCCCGCGGCCGGAGACGCTCGTGCCGAGCCGGGATCCGCTCGGCGTCCACGCCGCGAAGAAAACGTGTTCCGCGTCGACCCGGCGTACCGGACGCGACATCGGCAGTTCGGGCAGCAGCCGCGCGAACACCCGCCGTACCCGATGGACCCACCGGTGCGCCTGGCCGATCAGGAGGACGCCCGCCAGCAACGCACCCAGGTGGGTCCCCGTCATCATCAGGCTGCTCGCGATCGACATCCCGTGATGCATGGTGACCGAGTCCAACGCGACATGCACGAACAACTGCGCCCCGGCCAAGACGAGCCCCGTCAGCAGCAGCTCCCCCGCCAGGTACTCGCCGAGCAGCCAGCAGACGGCGGCCAACGCCACCAGCGGAGGTACGACGCCCAGCGGCACGCCGCCGCCCCCGACGAGCGCATGACCGACCACCGCCACCGCGACGCTCAGCGCCGCGACCGCGGACGTCGTCCTGCTCTCGGTCGGCATGTGTATCCCCTCGCTCCAGTCACTCTACGGACCGGGGCGCCGCCTGGTTCCCTCAGTGCTGCGACGTGAACCGCAGTACGGCGTCGCGGAACGCGTCCGGCTCCTCGACGTGACCGAAGTGACCGCTCTCCTTCAGCACCACGAGCTCGGCGCCGGGGATCCCGTCGGCCAGCTCACGGGCCGAGTTCTCCGGGCAGATGAAGTCCGCGGTCCCGACGAGCACCAGCGTCGGTACGGTGATCTCACCGAGCCGTCCGCGGATGTCCCAGAGCGTGTCCTGCCGGTTCGGGTCGACGGTGAGGTCGACCGTCTGCTTCCACTCCCCGATCCGCGGGTCGATCGCCTCGAAGTCGTTGAAGTACACGGGCAGCAGCCGCTCGAGCGCGTCGAGCTCGGCCTCGCGACCGACCGGCTGCTCCTGCCACGCCGCGAGCACCTGCGCCGCGATCGGATCGCCGGCCGGCCGCGCCGCGACGTACGCCTCGAGATTCTTGAACGCCTGCGCCCCGAGCTCCGGGCCGTTGTAGGCCATCGAGTCATAGGCGATCACGCCGCGCAGCCGCTCGGGGTGGTCGAGCGCGGTCTGCAACGCGACGAAGCCGCCGTGCGAGTGACCGAGCAGGAAGACCGGCTCGGCGCCGAGATGTCGAGCAAGCTGCTCGACGAAGGACGCGTATCTCTCCATCGAGTAGTCGCCGTCCGGGAGCAGGTCCGAGTTCCCGGTACCGACCGGTTCGACGTACACCATCGTCAGGTGCTGCTCGAGGTCCGGCATCCGCAGGTACGGCCAGTGCACCCCCGGTCCACCCGGATGCGCGATACACACCGGCCCACTGCCGTACATGTGGTAGCTGACCCGGACACCGTCGAGCATGACTTGAGGCACGGAAAAAGTGTGCCGTAGTCGTGCAACCATTCATGCGGCCCACCACGTTTGACTCGGCATGACTGGGGAGCGCCGCGCGTGAGAGCGGAGACGGAGCAGGACTACGTCGAGTTCGTGACGCATCATGCCAACTCTCTGTGCCGGACCGCTTACCTTCTGTGCGGCGATTGGCGGCGGGCGGAGGACGCGACCCAGGAGGCCCTGATCCGGCTGTACCGGGTCTGGGGCCGGATCCAGCGCAAGGGCGCGGTCGGTGCGTACGCGCGGAAGGTCGTGGTCTCCACCACCCTCGACGCGCTGCGCCGCAAGTCCAGCCAGGAGGTCGTCGGCGGCGACGAGTACTTCGCCAACGAGGCCGACGCCGACGCGTTGGGCGTCGTCGAGAACCGGATGGTGATCACCAAGGCCCTCGCCGAGCTACCGCCCCGGCAGCGAGCGTGCGTCGTACTGCGGTATTTCGACGAACTCTCCGTCGACGAGACCGCGATCGCCCTCGACTGCCGACCCGGAACCGTGAAGAGCCAGACGTTGCGCGCCCTGGAGAAGCTGCGCGCCCATCCGTCCCTGGCCGAACTCTCCGACCTGGTGGGGATGAAATGACGGGCGAACTGAAGACCTTGATGGACCAGGCCACCGACCGCGGTACGTCGTTCGCACCCGACGTGACCGAACTGGTCGCGGCCGGTCGGCACCGGACCCGGCGCCGTCGCGCGATGCTGGGCGCAGCCACGGTCGTCGGCACCGCGACTGCTGTGGTCGCCGTACTGCTGGTGGGCCGGATCGGAGACCCCCGGACGAAGCCGCAGCCGGCGACCGTCTCCCAGCCGGCTGCGATCACCGACCTGTGCGCGAGGTCCGACGACTTCTTCCGGACCGCGAACGACGACGCCTGGCGACGGCAGGTGGTCGCCAACTGGACCGACAAGGTCGTCGAGGTGAGCGATGCCGACGGCGCGATGACGGTCCGCCGGTCGCCCGACGGATCGCAGTACGCGTACTGCGTGGCGGGGGTGCCGATCCAGAAGCAACCGCTGGGCGGGTTCGGCGCGACGCTGCTGAACGTCGGCATCGTCACCCGCGAGTACCAGATCCAGCGCTACTGGAGCATGGGGTGCGGCAACGAGCCGGTGGAGAGGGATTACCGGCAGACCAGTTGCACGGGTGTGCGGTACAGCTACGCGGGCCGGGTGCCGGAGGGAGTCACCCGGATCGCGTTCACCGGCCTCGGGCAGCAAGGCGACGCCACCGTCAAGGACGGGTACTGGGTGCACCGCGTCTACACGGACGACATCAGGAAGGGGAACACCGACCCGATCTACATCACGATGTACAACGACTCCGGACAGGCGGTGTTCAAGGAGCGGTACTGACGTCCTGCGATGATGTGCGGATGGACGTAGCTGTGCTGGAGATCGGGGGAAGCCACGTCACGGCGGCCGTGGTGGCGCCCGGCACGTGGGACGTGACCGAGGTGGACCGGGCGAAGCTCGAGTCGCAGCAGGCGGCCGAGGTGGTGGTCGAGCAGCTCGCGGAGACGGCCCGGAAGTTGCCGCTGGCAAACGGTCTGGCGGTTGCGCTGCCCGGTCCGTTCGACTTCGCCACCGGGGTCGCGTGGTACCGCGGGCAGGGCAAGTTCGACCAGCTGTACGGGTTCAACCTCGGCGCCGCGCTGAGCGGCGAACTCGGGATCGAGCGGTTGCTGTTCATGAACGACGCGGAGGCGTTCGCGGTCGGCGAGTGGACCGCGGGCGAGGTCCGCGGCGTCGAACGCTGCGTCGGCGTCACGATCGGCACCGGCATCGGTACGGCGTTCCTCGCCGACGGCCGCGTGGTCCGCGAGGGCGACTGCGTCCCGCCGGGCGGTGAGCTCTACAAGACGACGTACGCCGGGAAGCCCCTGGAGGACTCGATCTCCGCGCGCGCGATCCTCCGCAGGTACGCCGAGAGCACCGGAACCGAAGCCCCCGGCGTCAAGGAGATCGCCGACCAGGCCCGCACCGGCGACACCGCCGCGCAGGAGGTCCTGACAGCCTGCTTCACCGACCTGGCCGCCGCCCTGAAGCCCTGGCTGGACCGCTTCGGCGTAACAAGAACCGTTCTCGGCGGCTCGATCTCAGGAGCCTTCGACCTGGTCGAATCGGTCCTCGACTTCCCCGCCTCCGCCACGCGCGACACCGAGCACTCGGCCCTCGTCGGGGCGGCCGCCCACTACCTGCGGAGCGAATGACGGATCGCCAGGCCATCACAATCGCCCGAATCCGGCGACGCCCCGCGGGCGACCGCTCCAACGCCGCAATTGTGATGGCCTGGGCGTCCGCCTGTTGTCGGTGGACGCCGCTAGGTTGACGCCATGCCACCCCGGAAACCCGCCGCGATCGCAGCGCCACGACTACGCGCCGAGCTCGAGTCCACCCTGCCCGACGAGATCGAGGACGAGGAGCGGTTGCTCGATCTGGGGCTGGAGGACGTGGATCTGAGTGATCTGGAGGCCGAGCACCTCGAGATCAGCGGTTGCCGGTTCACGCGGAGCAAGCTGGCCGGATCCGATCTGGAGAAGCTGATCCTGGTCGACACGGAGCTCACCCAGTGCGACCTGGCGAACTCCCGCTGGTCCGACGCGGCCCTCACCCGGGTCGCGATCACCGGCTCCCGGATGATCGGGTTCGCCGGACCGGGCGCGAACCTCCAGCACGTGACGATCCAGGACACCGTGCTCGACTTCGCGTCGTTCCGGTTCGCGAAGTTCTTCAAGGTCGAGCTCACCGACTGCCGCCTGCAGAGCGCCGACTTCGTCTCCGCCGACCTGACGGGCGCCCTGTTCCGGCGCTGCGACCTGTCCGGCGTGGAGTTCTCCCAGGTCAAGGCGGCCAAAGCGGTGTTCGTGGACTGCACCTGGGACGGCGCCAAGGGCCTCGCCTCGCTGTCCGGCGCGACAGTTGCAGCCTCCTCCCCGATCGACACTCTGGCATTCACCAGCGCGGTCACCGTCGCGAGCGGCATCACCCTGGCGCATCCCGACGACCTCGAGTAGGTCCTGGGCGTGATCCGGCCCACGTAGGAGTACGACGTACGCCGGATAAGGTGGGCCCGTGACTGACTCGACGATCATCTACACCCACACCGACGAGGCTCCGGCGCTCGCCACGTACTCGTTCCTCCCTGTCGTCCAGGCGTACGCCGGCCAGGCCGGTGTCGGCGTGGAGACCCGGGACATTTCACTGGCCGGCCGGATCCTGGCGCTCTTCCCGGAGTACCTCAAGGAGGACCAGCGGATCGCGGACGCGCTCGCCGAGCTCGGCGAGCTGGCCAAGACGCCCGCGGCGAACATCATCAAGCTGCCGAACGTCTCGGCCTCGGTCCCGCAGCTGAAGGCAGCGATCGCCGAGCTGCAGTCCCAGGGTTACGCGCTGCCGGAGTACCCGGACGAGCCGAAGACCGACGAGGAGCGGGAGATCCAGGCCCGCTACGACAAGGTCAAGGGCTCCGCGGTGAACCCGGTGCTGCGCGAGGGCAACTCGGATCGTCGCGCCCCGGCCTCGGTGAAGAACTACGCCAAGGCCCACCCGCACCGGATGGGCGCCTGGAGCGCCGAGTCGAAGACCAACGTCGCGACCATGGACAACGACGACTTCCGCGCGACGGAGAAGTCGGTCGTGATCGAGTCCGCGGGCTCGCTGCGGATCGAGCTGGCCGGTGACGACGGCACCACGACGGTGCTGCGCGAGTCGGTCCCGGTGCTGACGGGCGAGGTCGTCGACGCGTCCGTCCTGCGCGTGGCGGCGCTGCGCGAGTTCCTGACCGCCCAGGTCGCCCGGGCGAAGGCCGAGGACGTGCTGTTCTCGGTGCACCTGAAGGCCACCATGATGAAGGTGTCGGACCCGATCATCTTCGGTCACGTCGTCCGCGCCTTCTTCCCGGAGACGTTCGCGCAGTACGGCGACGTGCTCGCGAAGGCCGGCCTGACCCCGAACGACGGCCTCGGCGGCATCCTGCACGGGATCGCGAACCTGCCGGAAGGTGCCGAGATCAAGGCCTCCTTCGACGCCGAGCTGGCCGCCGGCCCGAAGCTCGCGATGGTCGACTCGGACAAGGGCATCACCAACCTGCACGTCCCGTCCGACGTCATCGTCGACGCGTCGATGCCGGCCATGGTCCGTACGTCGGGGCACATGTGGGGCCCGGACGGCGAGGAGCACGACACCCTCGCCGTACTGCCGGACCACAGCTACTCCGGTATCTACCAGGTCGTACTCGACGACTGCCGCGCGAACGGCGCGTTCGACCCCGCCACCATGGGCTCGGTGCCGAACGTCGGCCTGATGGCGCAGAAGGCCGAGGAGTACGGCTCGCACGACAAGACCTTCGAGATCCAGACGACCGGCACCGTCCGGCTGGTGAACCAGGCCGGCGACGTCGTGCTCGAGCAGGCGGTCTCGGCCGGTGACATCTTCCGCGCCTGCCAGACCAAGGACGCCCCGATCCAGGACTGGGTCAAGCTGGCCGTCAACCGGGCCCGCGCCACCGGCGACCCGGCGGTGTTCTGGCTGGACGAGACCCGTGCCCACGACGCCCAGATCATCACGAAGGTCCAGAAGTACCTGTTCGACCACGACACCGAGGGTCTGGACATCCGGATCCTGGCGCCCGTCGACGCGATCAAACTGTCGCTGGAGCGGATCCGCCGCGGCGAGAACACCATCTCGGTGACCGGCAATGTGCTGCGTGACTACCTGACCGACCTGTTCCCGATCCTCGAGCTGGGCACCAGCGCGAAGATGCTGTCGGTCGTCCCGCTGATGGCCGGCGGCGGCCTGTTCGAGACCGGAGCGGGCGGCTCGGCGCCGAAGCACGTGCAGCAGCTGGTCAAGGAGAACTATCTGCGCTGGGACAGCCTGGGCGAGTTCTTCGCGCTGGCCGCGAGCTTCGAGCACCTGGCCCAGGCGACCGGCAACGCGCGGGCGCAGGTCCTGGCCGACACCCTGGACCGGGCGACCGCCACGTTCCTGAACGAGGACAAGTCCCCGACCCGTCGCGTCGGGGGCATCGACAACCGCGGCAGCCACTTCTACCTGTCGCTGTACTGGGCACAGGAGCTGGCCGCGCAGACCGACGACGCGGACCTGGCCAAGGCCTTCGCCCCGCTCGCCGAGACCCTGGCCGCGAACGAGCAGACGATCGTCGACGAGCTGATCGCTGTCCAGGGCAGCCCGGCCGACCTCGGCGGCTACTACCAGCCGGACCCGGCCAAGGCAGCCGCAGTCATGCGCCCGTCAAAGACCTGGAACGACGCTCTGGCTTCCCTGTAACCACCACACCGCACAACCGCCAGGGCGAGCCGACCAACTTCGACCCCAGACCTCGCGTCGGCTCATCTCTCTCCCAGCTCCCGGTGCCCGCCAGGGCGCCGGGAGCTGCTTGTTCTGCTGAGGAAATGCGTGGCCGCCACCGGATCGCGTTCCTACACTGGCGGGCATGACAGCTTCCCGATCCGTGCTTGCCGCGCAGGCAACGGACTTTCCGCGATGGTTCCAGGATGTGATTGCCAAGGCCGAGCTCGCTGACAACGGGCCGGTGCGGGGGACCATGGTGGTGCGACCGTACGGTTACGGGATCTGGGAACTGTTGCAGGAGGCAATGAATCGCCGGATCAAGGCGACCGGGGCGCAGAACGCGTACTTTCCGTTGCTGATTCCGGAGAGCTACCTGCAGCGCGAGGCCGAGCACGTCGAGGGCTTCAGCCCGGAGCTCGCGGTCGTGACGCATGCCGGCGGCAAACAACTCGAGGAGCCCGCCATCATCCGGCCGACCTCGGAAACCGTTGTCGGCGAATATCTGGCCAAGTGGATCCAGAGCTACCGGGACCTCCCGCTGCTACTGAACCAATGGGCGAACGTCGTCCGCTGGGAGCTGCGCCCGCGCCTGTTCCTGCGCACCACCGAATTTCTTTGGCAGGAAGGGCATACCGCGCACGCCTCCGTCGAGGACGCCCGCGCCTTCGCGACGAAGATCCTGTACGACGTCTACCGCGAGGTCATGGTCGACGTGCTGGCGATCCCGGTCGTCGTCGGCCGCAAGACGCGGCGGGAACGGTTCGCAGGCGCTGTGAACACGATGACGCTCGAAGCGATGACGGGTGACGGCAAGGCCCTGCAGATGGGTACGTCGCACGAACTCGGGCAGAACTTCGCGCAGGCGTTCGGCATCGGATACCTGTCGAGCGAGGGACGGCGTGAGCTCGCGTGGACCACCTCCTGGGGCAGCAGTACCCGGATGGTCGGCGGCCTGATCATGGTGCACGGCGACGACGCGGGCCTCCGGGTCCCGCCTGCAGTCGCTCCGGTGCAGGTCGTCGTACTCGCCGTCAAGGATGAGGCGATCGCGGCGGCCCGCGGTATCGCCGACGAGCTGACAGCGGCCGGACTGCGCGTCACCGTCGACGACCGCGCCGACCAGCCGTTCGGGCGACGCGCGGTGAACTGGGAGCTCAAGGGCGTCCCGATCCGCATCGAGGTCGGCCCCCGCGACCTCGCCGCCGGCAACGCCACCGTCGTACGACGACTGCGCGACTCCGCCAAGGCCGCCGTCAGCCTGACCGAACTCACGGCCCACGTCGTCGCCGCGATCGAAGCGGACCAGGCTTACCTGCTGGCCGATGCAACCGCCAGGCAGACCGCCCGCATCACCGCCGCCTCCACCATCGACGAGGCAATCGAGGCTGCCGCGTCCGGCTGGGCGCGCATCCCGTACGACGCCGTGGGCGAGCAGGGCGAGGACCGCCTGGCCGAATCGGGCATCACCGTCCGCTGCCTGCAACGCTCGGACGGCTCGCTGCCGCTGAACGACGACGAGCCGGACCTGGTCGCCTACGTGGCCCGCTCGTACTAGCGGGCCAGGTACCTGCGGACGTCGTCGGCCACCTGGGAGCGGTAGCGGAAACCGTATTTGCGGAGGATCGCGCTGAGGTGGGTCTTGACGGTGTTGAGGCTGACGCCGAGCTCAGCCGCCAGCTGGTCGTTGTCGAGACCGTCGGTCAGCAGGACGGCGACGGCCTGCTGGGCCTTCGTCAGACTGCTGAACCGGCGCTCGGGGCCCTCGTCGGTCTCCATCAGCATCTCGATCAGCTCGGACTGGATGTGCTCGGCGGCGTCGACGATCCGCCCCAGGTGCCTGTGGACGGCGGTGCCCACGTCCGGCTCGGCCAGCGCCTCGGCCGCGATCTCCCGGATCGATGCGACCCGGTGCGTCAGGTACTCCATCACGTGGTCGGACGTCAGCAGGTTCGGGCCGACGTCGCCCGCGGGCAGCCGGCGCAACGACTCCCGGTCCTCCCCCTCACGGGTCAGTACCCGCTCGACCACCTCGCACAGCCACTCGAACGCCCGCACCGCGTTGTCGTCGTACGACCCGCGCTCGTAGCTCTGCATCGAGAGCATCCCGAACAGCTGATCGGGCCCGTCCTTGGTGGGCCGGAAGATCGGCACCGTCACCGCGTCCTCTGACCGTCGCTTCAGGTCCCCCACCGGTACGCCGGCGTGCAGCGTGGAACCGTTGTCGTAGGCGAACCGGTAGGTGTGCCGGTTCTTGATCAGCCAGGCCGTCTGCCCGTTCGGCCCGAAGATGTGGGTGTCCGGGTTCACGTACTCTCCATCGTCGTACCCGTACGGGTAGCGCACCCGGCTGCTGCCTTGCAGGAACCCGACGTAGAAGGCGTCGACGCGCGCGATCTTCCCGGCCACCACCCGGACGTAGTCGTACAGGCTGTAATGGTCGGACCGGAACAACGCCTCGATCTTGTGGTATGCCTCGCGCAGGATGATCGCGGTCTCCGCGTCAATCCTCAGCGGGGCGACCTTGTCTGCCTCCACAACGTCGGCTCCCCACACACACCTCTGCTGTATCGATCCCTCGACTATCGCGCTGTACCAGCGACTTGCCAAGTGATGCAGTGGAACATGTGGTGAAAAGCCGGTCGTGGGTGGTACCTCCAGGCTCCCGAGTCGCCCTCCCAAGCCTCGGCCGAACCCCGGCACCACCCACGACCACGAGCAGGACACCTATACCTGTTGAGCCCCCGCGTCGATCGGTCCCGCCGCCCCCGGCGTGACCCCGACCCCCCGACGGATGGTTCGGTGCCCTTCCTCCCCCTGTTGACTACACCGTGCCACCGATCGCCCAGCGTGACCATCGCCCGGCGCATGATCTTGCCGGGCCCGGAGTCTCATTCCGGGGATGAGGACGCTGTAGTCGATTACAGCCAACTGGTGTCGAGCGGCTTGCCCTCGGCGTACCCGGCGGCCGTCTGCAGGCCGACGACGGCGCGCTCGTGGTACTCGGTCAGGTTGGCTGCGCCGACGTACGTGCAGGAGCTGCGGATGCCGGACACGATCGAGTCCAGCAGGTCCTCGACGCTCGGGTTCTCCGGGTCCAGGTACATCCGGGCGGTCGAGATACCCTCCTCGAAGATGCTCTTCCGGGCCCGCTGGAACGGCGAGTCCTCGGCGGTCCGGGACCGGACGGCTCGGGCCGACGCCATCCCGAAGCTCTCCTTGTAGATCCGGCCCTGGCTGTCCCGGTGCGGGTCGCCGGGCGACTCGTACGTACCGGCGAACCAGGATCCGATCATCACGCTCGACGCCCCCGCGGCCAGCGCGAGCGCGACATCACGCGGATGCCGTACGCCGCCGTCCGCCCAGACGTGCTTGCCGAGCTCGCGCGCCCTGGTCGCGCACTCCAGCACGGCGGAGAACTGCGGGCGCCCGACGGCCGTCTGCATCCGGGTCGTGCACATCGCACCCGGACCGACGCCGACCTTCACGATGTCCGCCCCGGCGTTCACCAGGTCCGTGACACCTTCGGCGGTGACGACGTTTCCGGCCACGATCGGCACCTGCGGGCCGAGAGCGCGAACCCGTTCGACGACCTCGAGCATCCGCTCCTGGTGACCGTGCGCGGTGTCGATGACGAGAACGTCCACACCGACGTCCAGCAACGCCTTCGCCTTCTGCTCGGCATCGCGGTTGATCCCGATCGCGGCGGCCACGCGGAGCTTGCCACCGGCATCGAGGGCCGGTTCGTACAGGGTGGCGCGAAGGGCACGCTGGCGGGTGAGGATGCCCACGATCCGGCCGTCCGCGTCAACAACCGGAGCGAGCCGGTGCCGGCCATCGTGCAGCTGGTCGAACGCCCTCTCGGGGTCGATCCCGTGGGGAACCGTCAGTAGCTCGCGGGACATGACCGCATCCAGCTGGGTGAACCGGTCGACGCCGGAGCAGTCGGCCTCCGTCACCACACCGACCGGCCGCCCCTGGTCGACGACGATCACCGCGCCGTGGTTGCGCTTCGGCAGCAGGTTGAGCGCCTCGCCGACGGTCCCGGTCGGCGGCAGGGTCAAGGCGGTGTCGTGGACCGGATCCCGTTCCTTGATCCAGGCAACCACGTCCGCGACCACATCGACCGGGATGTCCTGCGGAATCACCGCGAGACCACCACAACGCGCGATCGTCTCGGCCATCCGCCGCCCCGACACCGCGGTCATGTTTGCCGCAACCACCGGAATCGACGCCCCGGTCCCGTCCGACGTCTTGAGATCCACATCCAGCCGGGACGCCACCCCCGACCGGTTGGGCACCAGAAACACGTCACTGAAGGTCAGATCTCCCGCCGGCTCCCGATCATGATGAAACCGCATGCCAGACCCCTTCCACCCGTATCCAAACCCAGCCAGCCTGCCACGCCCCCAACCAGATTGAAAGCAGCCAGAAAGCACGGCACGGCCCGTCGGCGCACATACCGTCGCCACCCCAACACAAGCAGCGACGAACAGCACACGAACCCTGATTGACCAGTCGCTCTGCTAGGGAAGGTTTTGGGTGGGGAAGCCGAGGTCTCCAACCGAGGGTGGACCCTCGGCATCCCAGACTCTGGCATACGCCCCTGCCACGAGCGGCCAGATCTGTTGCAGGCCGTCTTCGACCGACTCGATCTCCTTGGCGACGTCTCCGGAAACGACGAACTCGTGTGGGATGACGCGACCGGCCGCATCTTTCCGACCTAACGGATCGGGAAACCGCAGCGCGACCTTCCCGGCCGCACGGCGCCACGTGGCCGGCTCGTCCTCGAGACCCGCGAAGCTACGTTCGTAGTCCAAGAGTGGGTCGGACCGCCCTCCGTTGAGGAGGAAGCGGAACCCCCAGGAGCGCCCACGAGTGGCCCAGATGAGGCTCTCGGGTATGCCCTCAGAGCTCACTTGAGGCTCCTGATGAGCAGCTTGTCCTTGACGCCTTGGTCCAGGTCCAGCCTGAACTGCGTGAGCGTCGCGGTCAGGAAGTCGTGGTCCTTCCGAGCCTGGGCATTGATCTCCCTGACTTGCGACCCAGCCATCTTGGCGGCCGCAACGAGGACAGGGAACGCGACCTTAACGACTGGGCCGACCCTCGGCAACTTCGCCAACAACTTGTCGACACTGAGGAGCTTGCCGCCCACAAGGACCCCAGCCACGGTCTCAGCGCCGTCCGCCAGGGTGTCGAGTACCTTCCGGGGGATCTCCATCCGTTCGTTCCATTGAACGCGGCGCTCCAGGGGAAGCATTGAAGCCACCGGCAGGATGAGATCGAGCCCGACCCGTTGGGTCACATCGATCTCCGCCGGCTCCGCGCCGGCCACGGAGAGTTCGAACTTGGCCGATGAGAGCAGCATGAAGTCCTCGCCCACCGAGAGCGCGTCAGGCGTGTCCACGAGGTCCTTGAGCGTCGAGCGCAGGTCGTCGAGGTGGCTCGCCGCCCTTTCGATCACGAGATCGCGGAACGAGTAGACGTCCCAGTCTGGGAAGAGATCCGCCTTCGACAGGGCCATGATCCAGATGCGCGGGAACTCGACGAGGCGGTCCTCGTCGTCCAGGAGGTCGTCCTTGAGTCGCAGCACGCCTTGGCGGAAGTTCGTCAGGAGCGACTTGAGGTACCGTTCCTCCTCGCCCGCATAGTCCAGCAACTTCTGGCCATCCACCAGCAGGAGCGCGACATCGGAACGCAGCAGTGACCGGAAGGTGTCGACGCGACGATTGGCCTCTTCCTCGCTGCTCGGCGACTCCTCGAACCATTCCCCCGGGTAGTCGTGCCACGCGAGTCGCAGGGCGTCGAATGGCCTCTTCTTCGCCGCGGCGTTGTCTCCACCCTTGAGCTTCACCGAGAAGTAGTAAGTGGTGGCCGCGAATCGGGTGGGTGCCGGCGCCCTCCCGCGGTCTCGCATGCCGAGGTAGTTCTGGTAGAGCCGGTTGCCCTGGCCGGTGTCGTCTGCGACGAGGTCCCACAGGTCATTCGAATACGAGCCCTCCTGCGTGGGGCCGAAGAACGAGGAAACGAGCACCGTCTTCCCGGATCCGCTCTCTCCGAAAACGGCGATATGCTGCTCGCGGATCCTGGGGTATTTCGCCATGCCGCGAACGTACCGCAAACGCTTGGCTCACACGCGGATACCGAAGATTTAACGCAAGGCCCCATCAGCCGGCCCACGTGGGCTGGGGTCCACTGTTCCGTGGACGGATACGTCGTACCGGCCATCGACGAAACGGCCGCGGCTGTCAGTCCCGGCCTCGGCGCTGATACGGATGCCCAGGCCATCACAATTCCGGCACGTGGGTCGCTCCACGCTCACACCTTCGTCGCAGTGCAATTGTGAGGGCCTGGACCCCTACGGCTGGACTCCGCGGCTTTTGCCGTGGTCAGCGGTCGAGGCGGAGGTCCGGTCGTGGTGAGGAGTCTGCGCGAGCTTGTCCGAAGCCGGAGGTCGCCAGTCGTCGCGACGTTGCCAAGGGCACCTGGCCGGAGAAGGCGTGTGCAACCGCGCGATTCGCATCGAGTTCGGCTCGGCGCTGGGCTTGGTTCTGCTTGAGGCTCGGCATGCGATCACCGAACACATTGAGACCCGGCTGACGATCATGGAGGTTTCGATTGAGCCGGGCGCACGTGTGCTCGTAGATGTTGCCGGACCCTTGCCGCGGCTTCCCAGCCAGCAACTCCCGGCGGGGAAGGTCGCCAGGCCCGGCAGGCGACATCTCCCGAAACACCAGCCGATAGTCCGCCTTCCGCTGCGGATCGGACTGCAGATAAGCAGTCACACAGTCCCGCAAATCCCCCTTCCCAGCCTCATACCCCAACGTGTGCCGCCCGTCAGTCGTCCCCTCGGCCAAGTCGCCGATCTGTTTCAGCACCTGACGATGGAGGTATCCGGCAGGGCCTCGCGGGTCCTTCTCCGCAGCCGCCGCAAGACGCATCAGGTCAACCGCGAACTCTTTGCCAAGAAGAATCTCGTACCTCGGCGAGTCCTCGCTCATTGCGAGTTGTCTTCTCGCCGCGCGCCCTCCGCCTCCTCACGCTTCTCCTGGCGAATCTCCTCGAGCACCTGCTGGCTGTACGGCCCCATCATCGCGGCGATCTCGTCGAGAGTCATGGCACGGCTGGTCGGGAGTGGTTCGGTGGCGTAGACGCGGCGGGTCGGGTCGTCGATCGTGCCGGGTGGGGGTTCGTCGTCGCCACGCAGTTGGCGGTACTGCGAGGTCGACACGATCACGGCCTCCGGCTCACCGCCATCACCCCACACCACCGGCGCAAACGCCCCGGCCCGAATCGCGGCCACCATCGACCCCAGCTCCGCACCCACGACCTCAGCCGAAACCACCCCAGGACGACGCTCGAACTTCGACTCACCCCCAAGATCCTCGAACTGGTCGTAGGTCAGCAGCACCGCCTCCGGCACCCCGTCATCACCGAAGCTGAACGGCATGGTCTGCCCGTGACGGAACCGAGCGAGCACCCCGACAACATCCCGCCGTACGTCATCCACCGACCGAATCGCAGAACCTTCAGTAGCCACAGCCCGACTCTACGACGCCGCCGCCTACACAAGCCGCTTATCCACAGCCTCCGTCCACGCTTGCAGGAAGCTGCAGAGCTGTGGATATCCGGGTCGGTGAACACCCTCCGTATGCGAGGCTTAACTCGCCAGCACCAAAGAACGGAGCCCTCCATGCCGCGCCGACCGGCCCTCGGAACCACCACCGCAGCCCTCTGCGCCCTCCTAGCGCTGACCGCCTGCCAAGGCTCCCCAGAAGCCGGCCAACCGAACACGGCCCCGCCGCCGTCCACCTCAGATCCCACCTCCTCCCCCACTCCGTCCCCGACTCCCAGCAACACGCCTGAGGACGTGGCTGTGGCCGCGGCTTCGGTTGCGTACCGAGGGTTCGTCGCCGCGACGGACGCGATGTACAGGAGTGGCGGCCGCAACGTGACCGCACTGAATAAGTACGCGAGCGGTGTGATGCTGAGAGCCGAGCTCGTCGAGGCAGAGAAGTTCCGCGGTTACAAATGGCACTCCGTCGGAAGTCTGCAGGTCGTCTGGATCAAGCCGTTGAGCATCGGCAAGCCGAATGCCAGTGGTCAGATCGACAGCCTGATCCTCAGCGCGTGCGTCGACTCCTCCAAGGCCGGCGCCGTGGACTCCAAAGGCAAGAGTGTCAGACTCCCTGGAACACCGAACCAAACCGTTGACGAGATGCGCATGCGCCGCGTCCAAGGCTCTTGGAAAGCTGACTTCGCGCAGAGCAGGAAACCCACGAAATGCTGACGTCCAAGCTCCTCGGCGTCGCCGCGATTCTGTCGGTCCTCGGATCATCCGCCGCATTCGCTGACCCAACACCCGACTCACCCGGGTGCGTCACCGGCTGGAGCGCTGGACAATGCGTCTACTCCGTGGGCGATGACGGTCATCCGCCGACCGTTTCCGTCAAGGCAACGCCCGGAGCCAAGAAGACCGGTGAGTCTGCCTGCGTCTGGGAAGGGCAGATGGTGCCATGCCGGACCGAGGACGGGTTCTTTGATGCAGCATCAGGATGCTATCTGCATCCGCTGGCCGGGCCCAGATCTTTGGTCTCCCCGAGCGAAGTCAGCGACTACCCGCCGGGTACAAAGTTCTACGAATGCTGGTTGATTCTTGGAGTCGACGAGGGGAGGCCGGTCGTCCAGATCACGCCCGAGTCTGTAAACCGGCCGCCGGGTGAGACGCGGACAATCGATCCGCGGGTTGCGGCTCGGCAGGTGGTGGAGACGATGAAATTTGTTGCGCCGCAGTTGCGAGTTTCGCCGTACGTGCAGAGTGCGGACCACGTCGGCATCGTCAACGTGCCGATCTGGATGTGGGTGACCGATCCTGGGCCGACGACGACTGGACCGCAGACCAAGACCGCGGCGCTCGGTGGGGTCTCCATCACCGCGACCGGGACCGTCGACCGCATCGAGTGGTCGATGGGTGCCGGTGACACCGTCAGTTGTAAAGGCGCTGGCACCGCGTTCACCCGCGAGATGGCGGTCGGCAAGTCGCTAAAAGACGTGCCCTCATCCCCTACGTGCGGCTACAAGTACAGCAAGGCTTCCCGGTGCGAGAAGGCCGGCGCGTACAACGTCACGGCGACGGCGTACTGGACCGTCCACTGGACCGGCGGCGGCATGCAGGGCGATATCCCTCTCGACTTCAGCCGCTCCATCCCCCTCCGGGTAACCGACCTCCGACCCGTCCTGGTCGACCCAGACGGCGGCTCGGCACAGCCGTCGACGCCGCCGCGCTCCTGCAGCAACTGAGGCCGCGGTAGCCAGAAGGCCGGCTCCATCGACGGAGCCGGCCTTCCGGTCAGACAGTTGGGAAAGAAAGTTGCAACTGGTGACAAATTCTTTCCCGCGAGTCCTGCAGCGTGCTGCTTAGCGGTGGAGGTCGAAGCGGTCGAGTTCCATGACCTTGTGCCAGGCGGAGACGAACTCGTTGACGAACTTCTCCTTGGCGTCGTCGCTGGCGTAGACCTCGGCGAGGGCGCGGAGTTCGGAGTTCGAGCCGAAGACCAGGTCGGCGCGGGTGCCGGTCCACTTGACCTCACCGTTGACGGTGGCCTCGAACGTCTCCTGGCTCTCGTCCGTGGCGTGCCACTCGGTGCCGAGGTCGAGCAGGTTCACGAAGAAGTCGTTCGTGAGCGTGCCGGGGTTGTCGGTCAGTACGCCGTACTTCGAACCGTCGTAGTTCGCACCGAGAACGCGGAGGCCGCCGACCAGGACCGTCAGCTCCGGAGCGCTCAGCTTGAGCAGGTTCGCGCGGTCGAGCAGCAGGTACTCGGCCGGGAGCCGGTTGCCCTTGCCGTAGTAGTTGCGGAACCCGTCCGCAACCGGCTCGAGCGCGGCGAACGAGTCGACGTCGGTCTCCTCCGCCGACGCGTCCACCCGACCAGGCGTGAACGGTACGACGACGTCGTACCCGGCGTTCTTCGCCGCGATCTCCACACCGACGCCGCCGGCGAGAACGATCACGTCGGCCAGCGAGACCGGCTTCCCGAACGACTGCTGGATGCCCTCGAGCGTCCGCAGTACCTGCGCGAGCTGGTCGGGGTTGTTGACCTCCCAGCCGATCTGCGGCTGCAGGCGGATGCGCGCACCGTTGGCGCCACCACGCTTGTCACTGCCCCGGAACGTCGAAGCCGACGCCCACGCGGTCGAGACCAGCTGCGACACCGACAGGCCGGATGCGGAGATCGCGGCCTTCAGCGCGGTCACGTCGGCGTCGTTGATCAGCTCGTGGTCGACGGCCGGCAGCGGGTCCTGCCAGATCAGCACCTCGCTCGGAACCTCGGGGCCGAGGTACCGGACGCGCGGGCCCATGTCGCGGTGGGTCAGCTTGTACCAGGCGCGCGCGAACGCGTCCGCGAACTCGTCCGGGTTGTCCTTGAACCGTCGCGAGATCGGCTCGTAGATCGGGTCGAAGCGCAGCGACAGGTCGGTGGTCAGCATGGTCGGCAGCTTCTTCGGGCCGTCGTACGCGTCCGGGATGATCGCCTCGGCGTCCTTCGCGACCCACTGGTTGGCACCGGACGGGCTCTTGCTGAGCTCCCACTCGTAGCCGAACAGGATCTCGAAGAAGTCGTTCGTCCACTGGGTCGGCTTCGTGGTCCAGGTGACCTCGAGGCCGCTGGTGATCGCGTCCTTGCCCTTGCCGGTGTTGTAGGCGCTCTTCCAGCCCAGGCCCATCTGCTCGATCGGGGCGCCCTCGGGCTCCGCGCCGACGTTCTCCGCCGGACCGGCGCCGTGGGTCTTGCCGAACGTGTGCCCGCCGGCGATCAGCGCGACGGTCTCCTCGTCGTTCATCGCCATCCGGCCGAACGTCTCGCGGATGTCGCGGGCCGCCGCGACCGGGTCCGGGTTGCCGTTCGGGCCTTCTGGGTTCACGTAGATGAGGCCCATCTGGACCGCACCGAGCGGGCGCTCGAGGTCGCGGTCACCGGAGTACCGCTTGTCGTCCAGCCAGGTGGTCTCCGGACCCCAGTACACGTCCGTCTCCGGCTCCCACACGTCCTCGCGACCACCGGCGTACCCGAAGGTCTTGAAGCCCATGGTCTCCAGCGCGACGTTGCCGGTGAGGATCAGCAGGTCGGCCCAGGAGATCTTCTGACCGTACTTCTTCTTCACAGGCCACAGCAGCCGGCGGGCCTTGTCCAGGTTGCCGTTGTCCGGCCAGCTGTTCAGCGGCGCGAACCGCTGCTGCCCGGCGCCCGCGCCACCGCGGCCGTCGTGGATCCGGTACGTGCCGGCACTGTGCCAGGCCATCCGGATCATCAGCGGGCCGTAGTTCCCGAAGTCGGCCGGCCACCAGTCCTGCGAGGTCGTCAGTACTTCGGCGATGTCCGCCTTCACGGCGGCAAGGTCGAGGGTCTGGAACTCGGCGGCGTAGTCGAACTCGTCGCCGAGCGGGTTGGCAACGGCCGGGTTCTTGGCCAGGATCTTCAGGTTCAGCTGGTTCGGCCACCACTCGCGGTTGGCGTTGCCGCTGGTCGGGTGCACGCCCTGACCGTGGTTCACCGGGCAGCCACCGGTCTCGCCGTCGCCGCGGCTCTCCGCGGTGGCCTCGCCGGGCAGGGGCTCATGGTTCTCGGACATCAGATTCCTTCCAGGACTGGACGTTTTCAAAGGAAGTCAGGTACGTCGTGCGCAGTCCGCGCACCGGCCCCAATAGATGACCTCGGCCTCGTCGATGACGAACCCGTGGTCGTCGGACGCGGTCAGGCAGGGCGCATGCCCGACCGCACAGTCGACGTCGGCGATGGCGCCGCACGACCGGCAGACAACGTGATGATGGTTGTCCCCCACGCGCGATTCGTACCGCGCCACCGATCCCAGCGGCTGGATCCGCCGTACCAGGCCCGCCGCTGTCAACGTGTGCAGCGAGTCGTACACCGCCTGGTGCGACGCCTGCGGCAATTCGTTGCGCACGGCACCGATAATCGAATCGGTGTCCGCATGCGGATGCCCGTACACCGCGGCCAGCACCGCCAGCCGCGGCCGAGTCACCCGCAACGAAGCCCCACGCAACAACCCCTGAAGCTCCTCGACCGACGGCACGCCCAGAGTCTCCCGTGTTTTCTGGAATGAGTCAAGATTAGCTGATGTCTCATATTTGGACGGACGGCCCACCCCCTGGCGAAGCGGCGTTCAGGGCTGGAGGTTCTCCAGGTCCTCGAGCAGGCTCGGATGATGGGGGTGCCAGTTGAGGGTCTGGCGGGTGTGGGCGCTGGACGACGGCTGGTCGGTTGCGAAGATCGGGCCGAGCGGACCGTACGTCGCCTCGGGGACAGACTCGACCGGCAGACCGAGGCGCCGGCCGATGACCGTTGCGATGTCGCGTACGGCGTCACCCTCGTCATCCACCGCATGCCAGGCCGTTCCCGCCGGCGCGTTCTCGAGGACCAGCCGGAACAGGACCGCTGCATCAAGCGCGTGTACGGCGGGCCAACGCTGCGTACCGTCACCGGGATACCCGGAGACACCGCTCTGGCGCGCGATCTGCGTGAGCAAGCCGGCGAATCCGCCGTCGCCCTGATTGTGGACAGTGCGCGGCATGCGGACAGCCGCACTTCGGACACCGCGCGACGCCAGTTCCAGCGTCGCCATGACGGAGCGGCCGCGACCACCGACCGGTCCGTCGAGGGGCAGCGGGTCAGCTTCCGTAGACGGCCTGCCGGGCACCCACGGCGTACCCGACACCGTGACGAGCGGACGATCGCTGCCGACCAGCTCGTCCCCCAAGGTCAGCAGCGCGACGCTCTCCTCGGCGACCCCCGCCGCGAGCGCCTCCGGGCTGCTGAAGTCGTTGCTGAAGGCAAGGTGAATCACACCGTCGGACTTGGCTGCACCGGTACGCAGTACATCCAGGTCGGCAAGGCTGCCGCGAACGGTCGTCGCACCCACCTCCCGGAGAGCCGCCTCGGACGATTCGGAACGGGCGAGCGCAAGCACGGAGTGCCCGTTGTCGAGCAACTCGCGGACGACGGCCGAACCGATCAGACCGGTGCCGCCGGTGATGAAGACCTGCATGAGACGCTCCTCGATGTCATGGGACCTTTGTCTCATCACCGTAGCACTCGACGGGACAAAGGTCCCATCACCTAGAATGGGCCTCATGGCTCGATGGCAACCTGGTGCGCGTGATCGGTTGGTCCTGGCCGCGGTAGACCTGTTCGCCGACCAGGGGTACGACGCCACGACCGTCGCCCAGATCGCCGAACGCGCCGGCGTCACCAAGAGCACGTTCTTCCGCCACTTCCCCGACAAGCGAGAACTCTTGGTTGCCGGCCAGGAAACCCTCTGCCGCCTCCTGGTCGAAGGCATCACCACCGCCCACGAATCCGCCACCCCACTGGAAGCAGTAGCAGCCGGCCTGGAACGCGCCTCGAACGAGATGGGGCCCATGAACCGAGAACTGGCTCCCCGCCTAAAGGCAGCCATAGCCGCCAGCACAGAACTCCAAGAACGCGACGCCCTGAAAACCGTAGGCCTGGCCAAAGCAATGACAGACGCCCTGAAATCAAGAGGCGTCCCCGACCCCCTAGCCCACCTCGCAGCCGAGCTAGGCGTCCTAGCCTTCAAACAGGGCTACGCCACCTGGACAGCCCTAGAACAAGACGAAGCAGGCCTAGCCCCTCACACGTTGGCCGCCCTGGAAGAACTACGAGCAGCAACCACAGCACTCAGCTAACAACAAAACCCAACCCACGCTGGCGAGCGAGCCGACCAACCCAGCCCAGCTGGCGAGCGAACCGCACGACCCAACTCCCACAGCCGAGCTGACCGCCCAACCCAACCCCCGCAGCCGAACTGACCGCCCAACCCGACCCAGGAGCCGAGCGAAGCGATGGCGCAAGGGGGTGCGGGTGGCGGAGCCCCCGCTCGCGGCGAGCGGAGCGAAGCCGCACAACATGACGAAGGCGAGGCGGTCAGCGCAGGAACTGCGCGACACACCTCGCCTATCGGCTTCGTGGAGCTGAGGGGATTCGAACCCCTGGCCTCTTCGTTGCGAACGAAGCGCGCTACCAACTGCGCCACAGCCCCAAAGCTGGTCGCCTGGTTTCCCTGGCGACCGCGAAACTCTAACACGGAGAGGCCCGCAGACTAAAACCGGATATCAGTCGCCGACGGCCCGCTTCACCTCGACCTCTTCGGCCGGCTGGGGGGCCGGCGCTTCGGCTGGCGCGGGCTTCTCGGACGGGTCCGTCGTACGGGCGCTGGAGAAGACCTCGTCGTCGGTGAGGGAGATGGTCCGGACCGTCCGGTCGGGCGCTTTTTCCTTCATGACGTACGTCGGAAGCGTGACCGGCACCGGGTCCCACAGGCCCTCGGCGGCCCGCTTCTCCTCCCTCGTCGAAGCCGCGGCAGGCTTCGGGGCGGGCTCGGCGGGGAGCTTGACCTCGATGGTCATCTCCTCGTCGGGCGACGGCGCGGGCTTGCCGGCCGGGCCTCGGTCGTGGCGAGCTTGCGCGCGGGCACGACGTTCGGCGGCGGCCTGCATCCGCGCGCGGGCCTGCCGGCGCAGCTGCACTCGGGTGAGTACGACGAAGCCGGCGATCAGCGTGCCCGGGATCGCCACCGTCCACCACGGCAGCATCCCGAGACCGGCGAGCGCCACGACGGACAGCAGTGAAAGGGTCAGGATCGACAGCACCCGCCGACGGCGCATGGCGGCCACCCGGCGGGCTCGGTTGGGGACGTACCGCTTCGGTGGCGACGAGTCGTCGGCGGCGGTGGTTGCGGCCGGGCGTACGACGTACCGGGTCCGCGACGGGTCGCGGGACAGCACGCGCGCCTCGTCGGACGACGGCACGACCGGACGGCGCCGCGCCTCTTCGCCCCGCTTCAGCCACATCGGGACGAGGTAGGCGGCCCACGCGGCGACGATCGCCACATAGATCAGCCCTGTCGTCCCCATGCGACGACGCTAAGGTGCGGATAGGGCCAGATGGGGTACGTGGCACGGTGTGTCGCAAGAAGACTCGTGTGACTGATGTGAACAGCACGCAGCGTAGTCAGGGCAATCGCGCTACGAGACCGGGCCCGACCTCTTCGACGTTGAGCGCGAAGATGCGGTGATCGCGCCAGTCGCCGTCGATGTGCAGGAACCGCGGCCGCTCGCCTTCGAACCGGAAGCCGAGCTTCTCGACCACCCGCAGACTTGCCTTGTTCTCCGGGCGGATCGCCACTTCGATCCGGTGCAGGCCAAGGGTGAACCAGCAGTGGTCGGCGGCCATCGCGACGGCGGTGGGCACGATGCCGCGACCTGCGTACTGCTCGTCGACCCAGTAGCCGAGGTTCGCCCAACGCGCTGAACCGTAGGTGATTCCGGACACGGTGAGCTGTCCGACCAGCGGCCATTTCGATCGTGCGCCGGCGCCCGCAGCACCGCCGTACGTGATGACGAACGGCAGCATCCGTCCGTACCGCGCTTGCCGGTTCCAGTCGCGTGCCATCGCTCGGAACGTTCGCGCGCCGTCGTCCGCACCGGGTGGCTGGGTCGCGTCCCAGGGCCGCAGCCAACTGACGTTCCGCTGGCGCGCGGCGGCCCACTCGCTTCCGTCGCCGGCCCGCAGTGGCCGCAACCCGACCTGCCCGTGCTTGAGCTCCACAGGCCACTGCACGACTGCCATCAGTCGACGTCCGTTCGCACGTGGTCCCCACCGTGCACTTGCTCGACCGCATGTCGCAGCAGCGGCTCCAGTACGGCGAGACCATCCTTCACACCGCCCCGCGAACCAGGCAGGTTGACGATGACCGTCGTACCCGCGACGCCTGCGAGCCCACGGGACAGCGCAGCCGTCGGTACGCCGTTCGCCACGCCATACGCCCGGATGGCTTCAGCGATCCCCGGTACGACCTTCGACAGCACGGCAGCTGTCTGCTCGGGTGTCTCGTCAGTGGGCGAGATCCCGGTACCACCTGTCGTCAGCACTACGTCGTACGACGCCTCGACCGCCGCCCGTAGCGCCTCACCCACCGGTGCACCGTCCGGGACCACCTGAGGTCCTGAGACGTGAAAGCCCCATTCAGCAAGCCGCGATGCGATCAGCGGACCTGTGGTGTCCGTGTAGACCCCAGCGGCCGCCCGGTTGGAGACGCTGACGACGAGAGCCTTCACGGCCGCTCCCAGTGCCCGGTCTTGCCGCCTTCTTTCAGCTCCACCCGTACGTCGGTCAGCACCGCAGCCGGATCCAGTGCCTTCACCATGTCGATCACGGCGAGACCGGCGACGGCGACCGCGGTCAACGCCTCCATCTCGACGCCGGTCCGGTCGGTGGTCTTCACCTGAGCCCGGATCAGTACGGCGTCGTCCGCGACCTCCAGGTCGACCTTGGCCCCGGTGATCGCGATGGGATGGCACAGCGGGACCAGGTCCGGCGTCCGCTTCGCGCCCATGATCCCGGCGATCCGGGCGACGCCGAGCGCGTCCCCCTTCGGTACGCCGTCACCGCGCAGCGCCACCACGACCTCGGCCGAGACCAGAACCTTGCCGCTGGCAACAGCTCGCCGGACCGTGGTGTCCTTCGCGGACACGTCGACCATCCGCGCGGCCCCGGTCTCGTCGACGTGCGTCAGCCCGCCGGGTCCCGGCGTACCGGAGCCGGTGGTCGTCGCGCCCGGGTCCTGCGTCATCCGGTCTCCTTATCCAGCAGCATCAGCTCGACGTGATCGCCGGCGCGGACCGAGGTGACGTCCTCGGGCACCACGATCAGTGCGTTCGCCCGGCTCAACCCGCCGAGCAGGTGCGAGCCGTGCCCGCCGACTGTACTGGCCATCCAGCCCTCGTCGCCCGAGGTGGCCGCAGCGCGGACGAACTGCCGCTTCCCCGCGGGCGAGCTGAACCCGTCCAGCGTCACACCCGGAACCAGAGCCCGCCGGTACGGCATCTGCCCCATCAGCTTGCGCAGCGCGGGCCGGACGAACACCTCGAACGAGATGTACGCCGAGACCGGGTTGCCGGGCAGCGTGAAGATCGGCACCTCGTCCTCACCGATCACGCCGAACCCCTGCGGCTTGCCCGGCTGCATCGCCACCTGCGGGAAGTCCACCGTGCCGAGTTTGGAGAGCTCCTCCTTCACGATGTCGTACGCGCCCATGCTGACGCCGCCGGTGGTGATGACCAGGTCGGCACGCACCAACTGGTCGGACAGCGTGTCCATGATCCGCTTCGGGTCGTCGTCGACGATGCCGACGCGGTACACCACCGCCCCGGCGTCCCGCGCGCAGGCCGCCAGGGTGTAGCTGTTCGAGTCGTAGATCTGCCCGTCGCCCAGCCGGCTCCCCGGCTCCCGCAGCTCGGCCCCGGTCGAGATCACCACGACCCGCGGTCGCGGACGCGCCTTCACCCGGGCCCGCCCGACCGCGGCGAGTACGGCGATCTGCCGTGGACCGAGGACCGTGTCGCGGTCGAGCACCTGCGCCCCGGCCGTCACGTCCTCGCCCGCGCGCCGCACCGACGCACCGAGGGACGGCTGCTGCGTGATCCGCACGTTGACCGTCCCGCCGTCGGTCCACTCGACCGGCACGACGCTGTCCGCCCCACGCGGCATCGGCGCACCGGTCATGATCCGCACACAGGTCCCGGGGGTCACCACGATCGGCTCGCTGCGGCCGGCCCGGAACTCCCCGACCACCGGCAGTCTGATCGGGTTCTCGTCCGAGGCCCCGGCCAGGTCACCCGCCTGGACGGCGTACCCGTCCATGGCGGAGTTGTCGAACCCCGGCAGGCTCACCCCCGAGACGATGTCCTCGCAGAGCACCAGCCCGACCGCGTCCATCAACGGCTGGTCGAACGCCGGCAGGGCCGCCACCCGTCCGAGTACGACCTCTAGATGCTCATCCACACTCCGTCTCACGAGCTCGACCCTAATCCACGCGTCCGAGGTTTCGACGCCAAGTTCCGGAAGGGTGCTCGAAGAAGTCCGGTCGAGTTCTAGGTGAGGTCCGATTCCGGGTGGTTGCCCCAGACCATGCGGACGTCCGGGGCGTGTTCCTCGTTCGCCGAGCCGTCGGTACGGCGTACCTCGCGGAAGTCGTGCCGCAGGTAGAAGGCCTGCGCGCGGGTGTTGGTCTGGAACGTCCACAACGCCAGACCGCCGGGGCGAAGATCCTTGGCGAGGTCGACGAGGGCGGAGCCGATGCCCTGGCCGGCCGCCTCCGGGGCGACGTACAGCTGGTCGAGGTCGTCGCCGTCGAGGGTGAGGACCGCGACGATCCGGCCGTCGTCGAGGGCGACCCAGGTCTGCCCGTCCGGGAGCAGTACGTCGGCGAACCACGTGGCGACCTGCTCCGCGGTGTGGATCGCCGGCGGCAACTGGGAGTCCTCGGTGTGCCGTGAGCGCCACCAGACCGCAGCGGCCTCGTCGGTGTCGTAGGGCTCCAGCGGCCGGACGAGCAGGTCGCCCACACTCAACGCAGTTCGGTCCCGTCCGGGATCACCCGGCGCTCACCGTCCGGCGCGGTCACCTCGACGTCGCCGACCACCACCACATCCTTGCCGAAGGCAACATCGCCGCGCACCGCGAGTCGGTCGGCCCGGACCAGGGACGGAGCCCCGGCCGGGAACCGCGCGTCGAAGTCGGCGAGGATCTTGAAGTACTCCGGGTCCAGGTCGACGTACGGCTCGTCGCCCTCGTGGGTCGTGGTCAGATCGCCGGTCTCGTCGAGGTCGTACACGTCCGAGCGCAGCACCAGCAGGTCGTTCGTCGTCTTCACCGGCTTGAACCGGCTGCGGTCCACGATCACCGCCTGCGACCCGTCGAAGGTCTCGATCGCGGTACCCATCCCGGTCTCCAGCTGGATCACCTTCGGCGAGGACGGGTCGGCCGGGTCGACGGTCTTGCGGTTCACGAGGATCGGCAGCCCGAGGATCCCGTCGTGCCCGTCCATCAGCTCGGCGAGCCGGTCCAGGTCGATCCACAGGTTGTTCGTGTTGAACATCCGGTGCCGGGTGACGTCCTGGAAGTACTGCGTGTCCTCGTCGGCCACCTGCGCGCTGTCCCGCAGGATCAGCCGTCCGTCGGACTTCCGCACCGCGACGTGCCCGCCCTTGCGATCGGACCGCGTCCGCCGGCAGACCTCCATCCCGAACGGTACGTCGTGCTCGGCCATCCAGGCCGCGATCCGCGGGTCCGGGGTGGCGCCGAGGTTGTCCGCGTTCGAGATGAACGCGTGCCGGAAACCGTGCTCCCGCAGCGCGTCGAGGGTGCCCGAGGCAACCAACGCGGTGAACAGGTCGCCGTGCCCGGGTGGGCACCAGGCGAGCTCCGGGTCCGGCTCCCACTCGGCCGGCGTCAGGTCGTCGGCGAGCAGCTTCGGCTCCATGTTCTGCAGGAAGTCCAGCGGCAGGCCGTCCACCGCGAGTCCGTCGTACTCGCTGAGGATCTGCAGCGACTCGGTCTTGGTGCGGAACGAGTTCATCAGCACCAGCGGCAGCGGTACGTCGTACGCGCGCCGGGTGCTCAGGATCTGCCGGGCGATGATGTCCAGGAAGCTCAGCCCGTCCTTGACCGGCAGCGCGGACTTCGGGCCGGTGACGCCCATCGACGTACCGAGGCCGCCGTTGAGCTTGATGACCACCGTCTCGGCCAGAGCGGCGCGGAGCGCGTCCGGGTCGGTGTCCAGGTGGTCCAGGTGTGGCAGGTCGCCCACCGGCTCGATGTCGTCCTCGCGGATCTTTCCTTGCTGTCCGGACTCGAGCAGCCGGTAGTAGTGCGTGAAGACGCGTATCGCGACGTCGGCAGCACCGGCGGCGCGCATCTTCTCCTGCGCTTGTCTGAGACCCACCTCACCCATGCACCAACCCTAGGGGACGGCAGGTAATCCCAGTGTTGCGCGCGTCACGCTCCTACGATCAGAAGGTGTTCCCATCGAAGGCCGTGGCGCGGCAGCACTTCCTCGACGCTCGGAGGCTGCGGTCCCGGGCGGAGGGGCTACTGGCGAGCGCCCAACAGGTACTGCCGGACGTGCACCGGATCGCGCTATACGTGTCGAGAGGGCCCGAGCCGCAGACCGGGGCGCTGATCGACTGGCTGCTCGCGACGGACCGCGAGGTGCTCCTGCCGATCCTGTACGCCGACAACGACCTGGGCTGGGGTATTGCACCCGGTGCAGCCGACCTGGTGCCTGGCCGGCTCGGTCTGTCCGAGCCGCCGACCGACCTGGGCTCCGACGCGATCGCTACTGCCGATCTGGTCATCTGCCCGGCCGTAGCGGTTACCCATGACGGCGTGCGCCTCGGCCGCGGCGGCGGCTCGTACGACCGCGCTCTCGCCCGCGTCCGCCCCGATACGCCGGTCTGGGCCGCCGTCTACGACACGGAGATCGTCGATGCCCTGCCGAACGACCCCCACGACCAGCCGGTGGACGCAGCACTGACGCCAAATCGCTTGATCCCTCTGCGAGGATCACGGGATGACTGAGACCGCGGTCCAAGCCGCAGCCACAGCCGCACGCACCCTCGGCCTCACGGTCACCGACCCGACAGTCCTCTACGAGGCGTTCTCGACAGTCGTACACCTGCTGCCGTCCCCGGTGGTCGCACGGGTACCGATGAACCCCCCAGCCGGCCTACAGGAACCAGAGCCCGCCGTACGACGCCAGCAGCGCGAGCTGGACGTGGTGGCCTGGCTGGCGGAACAGGGACTCCCCGTGGTGCCGCCGAGTCCGCTGGTACCACTGGAGCCGAAGGAGCAGGACGGACTGTCCATGACGTTCTGGACGTACGTCGAGGTGGACAAGGCAGCTGAACCGGACTACATCGGGGCAACCGCCCGCGTAGCCGAGCTACATGCCCTGCTCGCGAAGTACCCGGGAGAGCTGCCCTGGATGACTCCCCTGCGGCTGATCGGCCCGGGCCTGGCAGCGGCCGAGGCAGTGCCGGGTTTGCTCGAGCAGGAGGACGTGGACCGGGCAAGAGCCGAGTGGAAGGTGCTGGAGCCGATCCTGACCAGCAGGGCCGGGTTCGAGGCGGTCTTCCCGTCCGCGACCGTGCAGCCCCTGCACGGCGACGCACCGTCGTGGAACCTGATCACTACCGTCGACGGCCCGCTGTGGGCCGACTTCGAGGACGTGACGATCGGCCCGCTCGAGTGGGACCTCGCAGGCTTCGGCCCCGACCTGTGTCACGCGTACGACGAGGAAGCACGCTCCCGCGGTTTCCCGACGCTGGACCCGCAGGTCCAGCAGGTGATGGACCTCGCACGCGCACTGCAGGTCCTGGTCTGCACTCCCCTGGTCCCGCAGTTCCCAGCCCTGGCCGACGGCATCCGCATGTTCGCCACCCAGTGGCGAGCCATGCCGTTCGCAGGTGGCCTTTAGCTGTCCGGCTTGGTGAAGGTCAGGGAGTGTTTGCGGGTCGCCTCCACGGCGCCCTTGGTGTAGGCCCACTGGAGGGTTTCGCCCTTGACCCACAGGTCGGTCTGGTCGGTGTAGTTCGACGAGAAAGCATGGCCTGATACACCGGTCAGGTTGACCCAGCGGGACTTGTCGAAGTCCGACAGGTCCACGACCATCCGCATCGACGGAGTCGCGGTCACGTCGTACCCCTTCGCGGCGTCCCAGCCGGTGGCGTCGACGATCGACGTACCGCCGCCCAGCTCGTACGGGCCGCGGTTGAAGATCTTCTCGACCGCTCCGATCCCGGACTTGCCCAGCGTCTGGTTGGTCAGCGTCAGCTTGTGCAGCCGGCCCCACTGCCAGTTGGCCGGCTCCCGCGCCATCTTCTGGGTGATCTCGGTCCGGGCGTTGATCAGGGCCTCGCGGAGGATGTCGTCGCGGCTCTCCCGCTGCGGCGTCCCGATGTTGTCCCACCAGCCGCTGTTCTGCTGCCCGATCAGCGTGTGGATCACCTCGAACCAGCGCGAGCCGCCGTCCGGCCAGGTGTCTTCGGGGAGCTGGTCGTGGAAGGTCAGCGCGAGCAGGTTGCGCCAGACCACGTTGAAGTACGCCGCGGCCGCGGAGTCCGGCGGCTGGGTGAAGTCCCAGTTCCGCAGGACGTCCTGACCCTGCTTGTCGAAGGCGTCGTCGATGCTGATCCGGAGCAGGTACGGCACCAGCATCTCGGCGGCCTTGCTCTTGGTGTCCAGCTGGATCGACGCCATCGCGTTCGCGTCCAGCTTCCCGGCAGCCTTGATCCGGTCGAGGATCTGCTGCGAGCGGTAGCCGTAGTCCCAGGAGTTGGTCAGGTAGTACGTGTACGTGTTCGGCACGACCGCCTGGTTCGCGGTGACGATGATGCCGTCGGCCGGGTCGAACTCGCTCGGCAACGCGTCGAAGGGGACGTACCCCTTCCAGGCGTACTTCGGATCCCAGCCCGGGACCGGCCAGTCACCGCGCCCGGTGGTGCGGATCGGGATCAGTCCAGGTGCCTGGTAGCCGATGTGGCCGTCGGTGTCGGCATACACGAGGTTCTGCGAGGGCACCTGGAACTGCTGCGCGGCGGCGCGGAACTGGGTCCAGTTCTGCGCGGTGTTGATCGCGAACAGCGCGTCCGCGGTCCGGCCCGGGTTCAGCGCGGTCCACTGCAGCGCGACGCCGTACGCCGTCGGGTACTTCGCCTGCGCCGCAGCCGACTCACCCACCTTGCGTTCGTCCTCGTCGACCTCCGAGATGAGCGGACCGTGCCGGGTCTCGCGGACGGTGATCTTCACCGGCTCGTCCTGGCCGGCCACCTTGAACGTCTCCTCGCGGGTGGCCATCGCGCGCCACTTGTTGTTGTAGAGGACGTTGTTGCCGTCGATCCGCTCCAGGTACAGGTCCTGGACGTCCGGGTCGAGGTTGGTGAAGCCCCAGGAGATCGCGTTGTTGTGGCCGATCACCACACCGGGCAGGCCGGAGAAGCTGAAGCCGGAGACGTCGAACGGGCATGTCTTGCCGACGTTGTTGCAGTGCAGGCCGACCTGCGTCCAGATCCCCGGCATGGTCGCGCCGAGGTGCGGGTCGTTGGCCAGCAGCGGCTTACCGGTGGTGGTGTGGTCACCGGAGACCACCCAGGAATTCGACCCGACACCGTCACCCTGGCCGAGCAGCTCGGGCAGTCCCTTGGCGACCTTCTGCACCGAGTCCAGCGACTTGAGCAGGTCCTGGGTGAGCATGCTCCGCCGTACCTCGTTGCTGACCGGAGCCGTGGTGAACTTGCCGTCCCTGCCGATCGAGCCGGCGGACAGGATCGGCTGGTTCCGGTCGTACGGGTACTGCGGGTAGAGGCTCTCGACGTTGCGCGCCGGCATCGCGGCCAGCAGCTTCGTCCGGGTGACCTCCTCATCCAGGTTGCCGCCCAGGTCCCACGCCATCGCCTTCAGCCAGGACAACGAGTCGGCCGCGGTCCACGGCTCCGGCGTGTAGTTCTTGGGCCCGCCGGGCTGGAGGGACAGGACGGCGTACTCAAGGCTGAGGGCGGAGCCGCTGTGCTTGGTCAGATACGCGTTGACGCCGCGGGCGTAGTCGTCGAGGTACTGCCGGGTGGTCGGGCTGAGCAGCGGCAGCTCCTTCTCCGCCACCCGCCGCCAGCCGAGCGTCCGGACGAACTTGTCGGTCTCGAGCGCTGTCTTGCCGAACAGCTCGCTCAACCGGCCGGACGTGACGTGCCGGCGGAAGTCCATCTCGAAGAACCGGTCCTGCGCGTGCACGTACCCCTGCGCCGCGAACAGATCGGCCGGGGTGTCGGCGTAGATCTGCGGGATTCCGTTGGTGTCCCGGACCACGCTGACCTCGGCGTCCAGGCCGTCCAGCTCGATGGTTCCGTCGTACGTCGGGAACGAGTGGCGGACGACGAAGACGACGGTACCGGCGATCACCAGGAGGACCGTGGCGAGGGCGATTCCGCTGATGACGACGACTCGAAGCAGGCGTGGCACGGACCAACCGTAGAGAATCCCCCCGCCCACCCCAAATGGGGTCCCTCACAACTTTGCGTTGCTCTGCGTCGGCTGGACAGGGACCCAGAGTTGAGGTACGTGAGACCGGGTTTGGAATACTTCGGTCCGCTGGCGCATTATTAGCAGTCGGGTAGTAGGAGTGCCAGCGGCTTGAAGGGAACCGACAGTGCCGACGTACCAGTACCAGTGCACCGACTGTGGTGAAGCGCTCGAGGTGCGCCAGAGCTTCACGGACGATGCTTTGACCGTGTGCCCGAACTGCCAGGGCAGCCTGCGCAAGGTCTTCAACGCCGTGGGCGTCGTGTTCAAGGGTTCCGGCTTCTACCGGACCGACAGCCGGTCGTCCGGCAAGAGCACGGTGCCGGCGAAGGCCGACGCGTCGTCCGGATCGTCCTCGTCGGGGTCCGCGTCCTCGGGGTCGTCGTCGAACGGTTCCTCCGGGTCGTCGTCCTCGGGTTCCTCGTCCTCGAGTTCCTCTTCGGGCTCGAGCAGCTCGTCCTCGGGCACCAGCGCGGCCTGACCGCGCACCCTGTGGATAACTGAAGGGCGGCTGCCGGCGAAACTCGTATCTTCTCCGGCATGAAAATCCCTTCTCTGCTTCGTGACCTGCTGCGTGCCGCCCGGTGGCACCGTCGGCTCCTCGCCGGCGTCGCCGCCGCGGCCGCCGTGTACTTCGGACTTCTGGCCCTCTCCCCCGCGCCACCACGGACGGTCGCGGTGCTGGCCGCCGCGCGCGACCTCACCGGCGGCGTCGTCCCGGCGCGCGACGACCTGCGGACCGTCGACCTGCCGCCCGGCTCCGTGCCCGCCGGCGCTCTCAGACCCGGCAGCGAACTGACGACCCGCGTGCTCAGCGGACCGGTCAGAGCCGGCGAACCACTCACCGACGCCAGATTCCTGGCACCACCCGCCGTGCCGCCCGGCTCACTCGCCTGCCCGTTCCGCGTCGACGACGCGGACATCACCGCGCTCCTCCGAGTCGGCGACCGCATCAACCTGTACGCCGCCGACAGCACGACCGCCGGCGCCGCGAGCCAGCTCGCCCGCGCCGTGCCCGTCGTCGCCTTGCCGACGCCGCGATCGGCCACGTCGGGCGCGCTGATCGTGGTGGCGACCACACCGGAAGTCGCCACCCGACTGGCCCAGGCCAGTTCGAACTCGCGGATCACCGTGGCACTGACGCCGGACACGAGCTGATCACTCTTCGGGATTGTGCCGGCACGATGTGTTGTGTTCCGGCGCGCTCCCTCGCCCTGACGGGGGTGCAGCCCTACGTTGTCCGGGTACAACCACCCGCTTCGTGGAGGGCACCACATGCTCAAGGGCTTCAAGGAATTCGTGATGCGCGGCAACGTCGTCGACCTCGCGGTCGCCGTCGTCATCGGCGCCGCGTTCACAAAGATCGTCAGCGCGCTCGTCGACGGGCTGATCAACCCGCTGATCGCAGCGATCTTCGGCAAGGCGGACCTCACCGGTGTCGGGAACTTCAAGATCAACGGCGCTCAGTTCTCGATCGGCCTGATCCTGGACGCGGCACTGAGCTTCCTGTTCGTCGCCGCGGCCGTCTACTTCTTCATCGTGCTGCCGCTGAACAAGCTGGCCGAGCGCCGCAAGCGCGGGCAGGAGCCGGAGCCGGACCCGCTGACCACCGAACAGGAGCTGCTGACCGAGATCCGCGACCTGCTGCGCAGCCGCCAGTCGTGAGCCTCAGCAGGTGGGCGTACAACCTCAGCCCCTGAGCTCGCCAACGCCCGCCTGCTCACCGGCACAACGCATCCAGCAGTGTGGGACCGGGCGCCAGAAGCTCCCGCCCATCCCCTCAGTTGACGAACTCCACGATCGTTCGCAGCAGCTGATCCAGGTACGGCGGGTCGTTGCTCATCCGAAAGGCGGGTGTCGGCGGTTCGGGACACCCGACCAGCTCACGACTCCCCCGGATCGACCGCAGCAAGGCGTCAACCGTCTTCCGCTGATGCGAAGGATTCTCCGGTACCGACGGCAGGACCCCCACCCGAATTCGCGCCAGCGAGGCCACCTGTTCGTCCGTCACACCGCGTAGGATGCCGCCCGCGAGCAGTTCGTCCGCGACCTCCGGCGGGCACCCCCGCTTCACCATCCCGGCGTGAGCGCGCTGGTTCGCGGCGGCGTCGTCGCCGGTCGCGGGCCACGCCAGGAGGAGGCGATCGACCAGCTCCGGAAACCTCAACGCCAGCAGGACCGCAACCGTACATCCATTGGAGGCTCCAACGATTCTTACCGGCCCGGAACGCTTCGCCAGCTGTTCACCCAGCGCGGCGACCTCGACGTCCCACGCACTGGCTCGCTGCGGCCGGTCGGGCGCCAGTACTGCCATGCCCTCCGGCGCGAGTGCCGCGGACAGGCCGTCGGTGATTCCCGGCGTACCCCAGAACGCTTCGGCGTCCATGGCTTCCCAGAGACCGCCGTGGACGAGGAACACCGACGCGGTCATCCGTGGTGCGGGGGGACCTCGTTCAGGATGCGCTCGTCGTCGTCGCTGCTGAAGTCGTTGTCACCCCAGGTCCGCGGGTCGTCGTCCCGCGTCTGCTCCGGCAGCAGCGGCTCGTCGTCTTCGTACGGGCTCGTCATACCTCCAGGCTACCGAGTCACCGGGGCCCTCCGGGAATGCTGCGCGGTGACCCGGAGGTAGGTGACCAGCGCGTGCACGTTACAGCTGCGCCACGGTTGGGGCTCGATCCCGCGGCGTGACCGGAAAGACGCGCCGCCGTGATGTTGCGGCACGCGCGGTGTGACCCCGTTCCACCATGATGGTGGACCTTGCCAACCCGGAAGGACCGAGTCGTGAGTGCACAACGGACACGGGGCCTGATCGGTGCGACGCTTGTCGTGGCTGTGCTCGGAGTTGCCGCCGCCTGCGGCACCGAGGACGCCTCGTCCCCGCCCGCCGCCCAGCCCACCCAAACGGTGACCATGCCGTCGCCCACCCCGTCAGCCAGTCCCAGCGGTACACCGAGCACGGACTGCCCCGAAACCATCACGGCCGTCCGTGCCGCGACCGACAAGGCGGTGTGGGGCCAGGGCGCGGCCACCTCGAAGTTCAATCCCGTCAGCGTGACGATCTGCCAGTACGACGCACAGGCGACCGGGCAGGACTACGCGACGATCACCACCAAGCGGATGGGCAAGCAGGCGACCGACCTGCTCGCCCTGGTCAACGCGGCGAAACCCGTCGCGAAGAAGCCGAGCATGTGCACCAAGGAGCTCGGCCCCACCTACGTGCTGCGGTTCACCGACAACGACCGCGGCGTCCTGTCGTTCACCGCTGAAGCCTTCGGCTGCCACCGTCTGGTGGCGACCTCGCTGGAAGGCCAGGGCAAGCCCGGCACGCTGCCGGCGCCGCGCCAGGTGACCGCCGAGCTGACGAAGTCGCTCGGCCTGCGCTGACCCCGCGCCGGACGCGCACCCCGAAGCCGTCCGAAGTGGGGTCTACCCGCGCCTGCCTTGCGGGTCCCTTTCGAGGTCGACCCGCGAGGCAGGTTGCGGTGGCCGCCGCGTGTACCGCACCCTCGCACTGAGGGAGGGCGCATGCGAACGATCCGGCTGCTGTGCGCGCTTGCCCTGGCCTGCACCGGCTGCTCGGCTCCGGCGGCAGAGAACACGTCCTGTACGCCTGGCTTCACCTGTACGACGCTGCACGTCCCGCTCGACCGGCAACGCCCGGACGGCCCGTCGCTCGACCTCGCCGTCATCGCCGCCGACAACGTGGACGCGTCCCGCGGTGTCCTCCTGCTGCTCACCGGTGGTCCCGGCCAGCCCGGTGTACCGCTCCTCGCCAACCTGCGGCGCAACGTGCACCCTGACGTGCTGCGCGAGTACCGACTCGTCATGTTCGACCAGCGCGGCACAGGTCCTGACGGCATCAATTGCCCTTCTCTGCAAGAGACTGTGGGCGGTTCGGACTTCCTGACTCCACCGGCCACGGCTGTGGACGAGTGCGCCCAGCACCTCGGCTCCGGCGCTGGGTACTACGGAACCCCTGACACCGTCGACGACATCGAGCAGCTGCGCCAGTTCCTCAAGGTGGACCGGCTCACGATCGACGGGACGTCGTACGGCAGCTTCACCGCGGCGCAGTACGGACTGAAGTACCCGGGTCACGTGCAGGCGCTCGTGCTGGACTCCGTCGTGCCGCACAAGGGATTCGACCCGATGGGTCTGGACCTGATGGCCGCGACCACTGGTGTCCTCAAGGCGGCGTGCCGCCAGGATGCCGCGTGCAAGACGGATCCGGTGGCGGACCTGGCGTGGCTGGTGCAACACGGCGTCAGCGGGACCGACCTGATGGAGACCTTGGCGGTCGCGAGCCTCAACTCGGTCAACCCGTCTCTCAAAGGCATCCCAGCCGTACTGCACTCCGCGCGCAACGGCGACGACATGGGTCTGAAGAAGCTGCTCCAACGGACCACCAGCAAGGGCCTGCCCTACGGCACGCTGTCCGCGGGCCTGCACATGGCCACCCTCTGCTCGGACCTCCGCTTTCCCTGGTCCGGCAAGTCCGACCGCAAGACCGCCCTCGACGACGCGGTACGGCGCCTGGACCCTGAGCAGCTGTACCCGTACGACGTGGCGACCGCACGCAACCAGCTGATGGTCCAGGGCTGTCTACGCTGGCCGGCTGACCGCGTGTCGACGTACCCGGCCGGACAGGAACTGACACCGCGCACGCTGATCCTGCACGGGAGCAACGATCTGTTCTGCCCGCTCGACTGGGCCAGGTGGGAGAAGGCGCACGCACGGGACGCCGAGCTGGTCGTCGTACCCGGAAGCGGTCACAGCGTGCAACGGGACCCGCGTGGGAAGGCGGCGGTGCGGGAGTTCCTGCTCGACTAGAGATCGAACTGTGCGGGAACGGTTGCAGCACGTGGGCGGCTCGATGCGTCTAATAGATGTGAGGAGTTGTACGCCCAGCCAGGGAGTGGCGAGTGGAGTTCGAGGAGTACGTGTCCGCCCGTGGACAGGAACTGGTGCGGCTCGGGTTCACGGTCTCCGGCGACTACCAGCGGGCGGAGGACCTGGCGCAGATCGCGCTGATGCAGGCGTTCCGCTCCTGGCGGAAGGTGCGCAACGCGGACGATCCGCATCACTACGTCCGGCGGATCCTCGTGAACGAGTACTTGTCGATGACGCGCCGGCGCTCGTTCACCGAGGCGCCGACGGCCGACCTCGACCCGCAGCGCACCGTGCCGGACCACGCCACGCGGGTCGCCAACTCCGACGACCTGTGGCGCGCGCTGGCGACGCTGTCTGCCCGGGAACGGGTCGTCCTGGTCCTGCGCTACTACCAGGACCTGGACGACCAGACGATCGCCGACATGCTCGGCATCAAACCGTCCTCCGTGCGCGCGACCGCGAGCCGGGCGCTCGCGTCGCTCCGGCGACGGCCGGCCTATTCAGGGGCCGGCGAGTCCAACCGTGTTGATGAGAGGTTGTCGTGAGCAACACCGATCTCGAGGATGACCTGCGAGGTACCTTCGAACGCGCCGCGGCCTCGGTGCCGCAGGCCGTGGACCTGACCGAGCGCGCCACCACGGGCGCCCGTCGCGCACAGCGCCGTACCTGGGTCGTTTCCGGCGCTGCCGCCGTCGCGGTGGCTGCGATCGCGGTCGCCGGGTTCGGGCTGGCCGGGTCCCGGAACCAGCCGACGCAACCGCCGGTCGCCACCGGGCAGGCGGCGGCCTCGGCGAGTGCGACACCGCAGGGGGTCTCGGCCCAGACCGTGGCCGGCACGTGGCGCCCGGTGCAGATGGTCGGCGCCAAGACGCTCCAGGCCGCCCGCCCGGACGACCCGGTGCTGGTGTTCAAGGCGGACGGGACGTGGACGGGCTCGGACGGCTGCAACGGACTGCAGGGGACGTACAGCATCGGTCAGCGTGGCGCGTTCAGCGCGACGTCCGGTCCGCAGCACCTGGTCGGCTGCGAGAACGTGCCGCACACCGGCGTACTGCATGCCGCCAAGCGGATCGCGGTCAGCGCCGACACACTGCAGTTCTTCGGCGCCGACGGACGTCAACTTGCCAGTTACGCTCGCGCACGGTAGCCGGATCTGTTCGCGGACGGTGATCGAGCCTTGACGGAACGGAGTCCTTGAACGGACCATCTAGTGGTTTGGTCCACCGATCTGGGGAGCTTTGTGCGACTCTCTGTCACCGTCCCGCTGGTCACACTCGGCTCCATCTCACTCTTCGCAGTCGCCCTCACCACACCTTCCTCGGGCGCGGTGACAGGTGCCGCGGTGTGCTCCCACGCGCAACCGAGTGTGAGCTCGACCGAGGCGACGCGGCTGGCGCAGCCGACGTCCGCGTCCGATGCGCGACCGCTCGGTGAATCGCTCGGAGACGGCATCTCCGCCGCGGTCCGGTCCCTCGAACCGCTGGACGCGACCGGCCGTCCGACCTCCGGGCTGCCGTACGGGCTGAGCCAGGGCGTCATCGGCGTGGTCGGCTCGGCCACGACCGGCTACAAGGTGGTCGTGGACTCGGCGAAGCTGGATGCGAAGAAGTACGAGTCCGCGATGGCCCGCAACCTGCCCGCGGCCGGCAAGCCGTTGGTGAAGGTGGAGCGCAGCTGTCGTTCGGCCCAGTCGATCGCCGATGCCTGGAACGCAGTCGGCAACCGTTCGTGGTCCTCCGACGCGTCGCGTACGACGTACGCCGCCGACCTCGACCCCGTGAGCGAGAACGTCGTCGTCGAGTACGACCAGGCGACGACCTCCCCCGCTTCGCTGGCGGGCCTCCGCGACCTGCCCGGCGTACAGCTCGTCGCCGGCTCGCTCGCACGCACGTCCCGGCTGAGCGACACCCCGAAGGGCGGCCACTGGGGCGGTGCTCGGATCACGTCCGCACTCAAGAACTGCTCCGCCGGCTTCTCCGTCGTACGGCGCTCCAACGGCCAGCGCGGCTCCGTCACCGCAGGCCATTGTGGCGGCCCCGGTACGGTCTGGAAGTCAGGCACCAACTACTACGGCACCACCACAGTGCGCACGAACTACCCGGACTACGACCAGTCCCTGGTCACGGGCAGCACGTACGGCGCCAAGATCTGGACCGACGGCCCCGGCGACACCGTCAACACGCGCACCGTCACCGGCGGCGGCGACCCCGGCGTCGGCACGGTGATCTGCCAGTCCGGCAGCTTCAGTACGTCGCTCTGCAGTCTCACGGTCCGTTCGACGTCGGCGAAGTACTGCGACGCCGACGGCTGCACGACGTACGTCATCCGTGCCACCCGCGGCGGCCTGGTCGCGATCGTCGGCGGCGACTCCGGCGGTCCCGTGTACTCCCGCCGCGGCACCAGCTCCGCCACCATCCGCGGCATCGCCTTCGCCGGCGCCGGCTGCGCCGCCTCACGCTGCACCACCCTGTACGCCGAGCGGTACAACTCCATCACCGGCCACCTCGGCGTCACCGCCCTGACCGGCTGACCCACCCCCCAACTCCGCTAAGCTGTCCCCGCGTGCGCCCCCGTAGCTCAGGGGATAGAGCGTCGGTTTCCTAAACCGTGCGTCGCAGGTTCGAATCCTGCCGGGGGCACCATACAAATGCGCTGGTCAGACGCACTGCCCGCGCCTTGACACGTGACCGTCGGTGTGGCGGTGCCTGGTCGCGCTCGATCCGGAACCTGATCACCGTGTGGCGGCTCGAATGCCTGCGACGAGCGCGGCAATCAGGAGCCCGAGCAAGAGCACGAGCAGTACACCAGGACTCAGCAACAGCGTCAGTATCAAGATCAAGACCACAGCCAGTTTCAGCTGGGGGCTTGCCCCCGACCAAGCACCCTTGATCGCAGCCCAGACAGGGTTCTTTCCCCGCAGCATGGCTCCCAGCCCTGCGAAGACGGCTTGCGTGGTGGGCCCTCCGCTTGCCACAAAATCGTTCAGGTCGTCGGCCCAGTCCTCCACCTTCCGCGACACCTTCGCAGTGGCGTACAGCAGGGCCGCTTCTCGCAGGTCACTCAGCGCAGGTGCGAGGCTCGTCGCCACGGGGGCGCTCCTGGTCGCGCCGATGGCGGTGTTCGTTGCTGTCATGTCGTGGCCTCCTGAGCGAGACTACGTCCATGGTGGCACGGCGCTGAGCCGGTCAGGACCCCACCGTGTGATCGTTCCTCATCGGCGATCCACCCAGGGGCGCAGCCTGCACACGTATGTGACAGGGCCACCGCACCGTCAGTGATGGTCCGAGTCGGTGGTGAGGCCCGTGATGACGATGTCGATTCCGTCGGCGCCGAAAGGTGGATCGATCGGGCCGAGGAGGTCGGTGAAAACTCCGTAGGCGGTGCTTCGGACGTGGCGGGCGACCTCGTGCAGATCCTGGCCGTACGAAGTCACGAGATCGAGTACGGCGCCCGTACAGGTGTCGCCGTCGCAAATCAACTGGACCCGGTCCAGCTCGCAGCGCAGTTCGGCGATCGCCCGACGGAGGGCGCTGATCAACACGTGGTCGGTGACGAAGAGCGTGATGCCGTTGTCAGCAGCAGCGCGGATCGGCCGCGACCGCCGCGTGATCGTCCGGAGTCGCTGCTTGATGGTGGCCGAAATGTCGACCCAGCCTGGTTCGACGTGAGTGCGGGCCGCGTGGCCGGCGCGGCTCAGGACGTTGTCGGTCATCGCCAGGCCTCCAACCGGTGTTTCAGCGTGGCCCGTGCGCGGGCGAGCTGACCGCGGACGACGGTGGGGCTGGTACTGAGCACGATGGCGATCTCGGTGTAGCTCATCTGTTCGACTTCGCGGAGCAACCAGATGGCTCGCTGGAGCCAGGGCAGGTCGGCCAAGGCCGCTCCGAGTGCGTCGAGCAGACCGGCCTCGACTGCCTGCCCTGCCGGGTCTGTGCCCGGCGCAGCCAGGTCGGTAAGGGTGGTCTCCTCGACCGGGACGGCGCGTTTCTTCCGGAACAGGTCGACGGCCTTGCGGCCGGTGATGGTGAACAGCCAGGTCCGCAGCGTGGCATCGCCCCGAAAGTCCGGAAGGGCTTTCCAGGCTGCGACAAAGGCATCCTGGACCACCTCCTCAGCGTCACCCTGGTCGTTGAGCATACGGCGGGCGTAGCGGAACATCGACGGTCCGTGTCTGTCGATGATCACGGCGAAGGCTTCGAGATCGCCCAGCGCCGCAGCGCGCCGCAGTGTGGCGTCGCTCGAGGTGGCCCAGGCTTCTGCTTCGGCATCTCCAGCACGTAGGGGAAAGGGTGTAACCCCGTTCACACAACGATTCAAACCGATGAGTACGGGACGCGGAAGTTTTCGGGAGTCATTGCGTGAGGTTTCGGCCGGCCGCCTCGTCCAACCTGATGAGGCGACATCGGGAAAGACAGGAAGAAGGCCAGCTGATGACCGAGACCAAGGCCGGCACCGAGGCCGTGAAGGCGTCCGGTGGCAGGGCAGTCGGTGCCGGCGGCAGCGGAGCACTGAGCAGCGAGCAGGGCATGACGACGATCGCGGACACCGTGGTGTCGAAGATCGCCGGGATCGCGACCCGCGAGGTGACCGGGGTACACAATCTCGGCGGCGGTACGGCGCGCGCGATGGGGATGCTGCGGGAACGGATCCCGGGATCGCGGACCAACATGTCCCAGGGCGTCGGGGTCGAGGTCGGAGAGACCCAGGCCGCAATCGATCTCGCGATCGTGGTGGAGTACGGCGTCAGCATCGCCGACCTCGCCCAAGGCATCCGGCGTAACGTGATCGACGCGGTCGAGCGGATGACAGGGCTGGAGGTCACCGAGGTGAACATCGCCGTCAACGACATCCACCTCGACGAGGACGACGAGGACGACACCGGCGAGGCCGAGGCCGTGGTGGAGCGCCGGGTCCAGTGACCCCTGCCGAGGCATCCGAGCTGTCCGGGCGGATCGCCACCGCGGCCCGGTCGGTGCCGGGTGTGGCAGACCTGCACGGTGGGATGTTCGGCGAGATCGGGACCTACCTTCCCGGCGGCCGGGTTACCGGTGTCCGGGTCTCAGATCGGCGGGTCGAGGTCCACGTCACGCTCTATCTGGACTACCCCGTGCGTGCCACCGGCGACGCCGTCCGATCCGCGGTCGAACCGTTGGTCGACCTACCGGTCTATGTGACGGTCGAAGACCTCGTGCAGCGGCATGCAGATGACTCCCGGCCTGGCGGTGACCCGTCGGTTGCCGGGCCGCCAGTGATGCGCCGGTCAGGCGCTGGGCACGTCCGGAAGGAGAATTCATGAGCATCCCTGTTATTGGCCTGTTCGCCGGGCTGCTGGTCGCGGTCGCGGCCGCAGCCGGCGGGTTCATCGGTTTCCTGCTCGCACTGGTTCTGGGTGCGGCCGGTTTCGCCGTCGGCCTGTTCGCCGACGGCGGTTCGAAGTCGTTCGACGACCTGATGTCGCGCCGCAGGCGTGGCTGACACATCCACTGACATGAGTACGTCGGAATCGGCGGCTCCGCCGGCAGCAACGGGCGCACCACCAGGCGATCGTGTTCCGAACCCGACTGCCGACAGCGGCCGGCGGGGCCATTTGGAGATCGGTTCCCGAGTAGTGGAACGTATCGCCCAGGTTGCCGCTCGGCGGGTGGACGAGGTGGTGCGGCAGCCCGCCACCTTCGGCAGCGGCCTACCCAACGCGACTGCGAAGGTGGCAGGTCAACATGTCCGGCTGGATGTGGAGGTCGCCGTGCGCTGGGGGCGGCCGCTGCCCCAGACCGCTGCTGCTGTCCGCTCGCAGGTCGCCGAACAAGTCTCCGAGCTGACCGGGCTGGTCGTCGATTCGGTAGCGGTTGGCATCGTGGCCGTCGCGGCCGACGCGCCGGCACAAGCGGCGACCGGTGCCGGGGACGAGGACGTGACATGAGCAACGAAACCGCCAAACGGCCGACCGGCACGGCCGCCGTCGCGCCGGTCGGGATCCTGGCCGCGGTTGCCACCGTCGCAATCGGCGTCGTCGGCGTCCATGACGCTCTGCAGGCCGCCGGCGCGGTGCGCGGACCATCGTGGACCGAATGGCTGGCCGGCAGACTCGAGACGATCCAACCAGGTGGCTGGATGATCCCGGCCGGCATCATCGCCGTGGTCGTCGGCCTGTACTTCTTGGTCGCGGCATTGAAACCGCGCCGCGTCACCCACTCTGCCGTCGGGCGGGACGGCGTCTGGATCCGGCGCCGCGATATCGCCCGCCTGGCCGCCGAATCCGCGGAGTCGGTGGACTCCGTCGTCTCGGCCACGGCCAAGTCCCGGCGGAGGACGGTGCGGCTCACCGTCCGGGCCACTGGCGACACCGACCGGGTCGCCACCGACGTGGACACCACTGTGCGTGAACGGCTCGCGATCTTGTCACCACCGCCACGGATCCGCAGGCGCGTCGTCGAGGAGGACTGAGATGGGACGTGGAGTGATCGCGGTGGATCGGGTGGTCGCATTCGTTCTCGGCGTCGGGCTCGTCGCGGCTGGTGCCGGCGGCCTCGGATGGCGATTCGACCTCATCCCCGACGCACCTGAGCGCTTGCGGTTCAGCTGGCTAGCCGACGCCACCCGGACCGCGTGGTGGCCCTGGGCAACAGGGGCTGCCGGAGTGCTCCTGGTGCTGATCGGCCTGATCTGGCTGATCAGGCACTTCCGCAGCCGCGGTGTCCGCCGACTGCAGTTGGCGGGCAGCGACCACACCGGGCTGCTCACCGCCGATGCGAAGGCCGCCGCCACGGCGGCTGGAGACAGACTGACTCAGACCGCCGGCGTGCGCAGCTCCAGTGGACGCATGGTCTCCGATCGGGGGCAGCTCGTCGCCGAACTGAACCTCACGATCGAACCGACCGCCGACCTCGGCACGGTCCAAGCCGCAGCCGAACAGACCAGCCACGACCTGCACCGCATCGTCGGACGCGACGACCTGCACCACCGCGTCCAGCTCCACGTCGCCCGACACGAGAAAACTCCAGCCCGCGTGCGCTAGACCGCCCGACAAACCGGAACGGCTCAGTAGTTCAGCATGGGAACACCGTGGGAATAGAAGGGTGTCATCGGAAGTCGGACGGCGGGCGGCAGCGCTGCGTCGGACCCGGTGGAGCCGTACGCTGGATTGCATGTCTGTGTCGCCGTACTCTGATTTGCCCTCGGTTGCCGACGTTGCTGCTGACATCGCCGGCGTGATGGAGCGATTCACGCACGGTGAGACCCATGCTTTCGCATTCGGCGACGGTGGGGTTCCCGAGGCTGTTATCGCGAGCTACGACCAGTACGACGATCTTGGCGGTGCGGACACCCTCGGCAAGTACCGGACCGTGGTCGGTCCCGAGGTGCTCGGTCGGCAACTGCCGGAGATGGTCGAGGCGATCCGCCGCGGGACCTTCGGCCCTCCGGTACTCGCAGGCACAGGGACCGACCCTTTGCTGGTGGTGATGTCGACGCAGCAGTACCGCACCATGCGCGGTGACGACGAGCCGCCGCCGGGCGTGATCGACGACCCGACCGTCCGCACCTACGATTCGACGCCGACACCGGGCAGCACCCCGTTCAGCGTGGAGGAGTGGGCCAAGGACGACCCGTTCACCCAGCAGATGCTCGAAGAGATCCGACAGGAACGCGCCACGGGCGATGGCTGAGAACCAGCCAGAACGGCCGTTCCAGGTCCTGCTCAGCGACGGCGCCGTTCAGGACCTCAGCCGAATGCGCGACGCGGCTGCCGCGGAAGCCGAGCAATATCCCGACGACAAGTCGCCTGCGCACAACGCGAACCGCACCCTCTACAAGGGCGTCCTCCGGGAGTTGCAGGATCTCGAGACCGGAGCGTCGAACGGTCACCATGTGCTCGGAGCGCACCGAGGTCTGGGTGACGGGCGGGACATTGTCGTGTCCAAGATCGGCGACGGCACCGGGAAACCCAACCATCGCCTGACGTTCCGCGAGATCCCCGGCCGGAACGCCGGCGGGACCAATGCACGCGACGTCATCGCGATCGGTCCTCGTCACGGTGGCGAGAACAACGCCTACCAGCAGACGGCGATGCGCCTGGGGCGTTCGGCCAACCAGAGCCTCCCGCAGCTTGACCGATTCGGTGCGGCACAGGTCGGCAGTGGCGGGAAGGCGCACCAGCGCAACCCTGTCCTGGACGCGAACCGCGCCATCGCGCACGCCTTCGACGGCCAGACACCGCTGTCCGGTTCGCGGCCGCTCAGCGAGACCGCGTTCGGGAGCAGGGCACCTTCGAGCGGCGCCAAGCAGGCCGGCAAGCAGGCCGGGCGCCAGGGCAACCCACAGCGCGGCGAGTAAGGCCCGCTAGAGGAGAATTGGGTTGTGAAGAAGTCTGAGGTGGAGCCGGTTGTTGCGCGGAATCGGAAGGCTGCGCATGACTATCACCTGGGTGAGGGGTGGGAAGCGGGGATTGTGTTGCAGGGGCCTGAGGTGAAGGCGCTTCGGGCTGGGCGGGCTTCGCTGGTTGGCGGGTTCGCCATGGTCGAGGAGCGGGAGATCTGGTTGCACGGGGTGCACATCCCGCAGTACTCGCAGTCTCGCTGGTTCAACGGCGGGTCGCGGCGCAAGCGGAAGTTGCTGCTGCATCGGGCTCAGATCGACAAGATCGAGCGCAAGGTCAACGAGGGTGGGCTGACGATCGTCCCGGTGAGCCTGTATTTCAAGGACGGTCGCGCGAAGGTGGAGATCGTCCTGGCGCGGGGCAAGAAGACCTGGGACAAGCGGCATACGCTCGCCGAACGCGAGGCGGCCCGGGAGGTCGAGCGTGCGGTGGGTCGTCGACTGAAAGGACGTCCGGACTAGGCCTTCAGGTAGAGGTCGACCTCGGGCAGTACGTCGGACAGCGGGCGGTGCATGTCCAACAGGAGGTAGTTGTCCGCGGGACGTTGGACGCGGTCCAACCACGTGCGAAACAGCGCCGCCCCGTCATCCGGCTGGTCGCCGAGGTCGACCGGTGGAGTGGACACGCCGCGACGCTGGCTTCGCAGCTGCGGCCGCTGCCTGAGGCGCTCGTCGACCACCTTCAGATCATGCACCTGGCACTCGATGTATCTGTACGTCGCATTGTGCGCTCGCGCGATGTCCATGCCTTCGGTGAGGATCCGCGGCCAGAAGCAGGGACTGTCGACGACCACGGAGCGCCCCTGGGCGAGCACGCTGCGAGTGACGGCGTACAGGACCTCGTACGCCGCCTTGGAACAACCGGCGACCTCGACGCCTCCGTCGAGAACAGCGGTCAGAATCACGTCGTAGTCGATGGCAACCGCACCGAACGTGTCGACGACATGAGCGGCGAGGGTGGACTTCCCAGACCCTGGCACGCCCGACATCTGCAGCAGGAACATCCCTTTCCCAGCCTCCACCCATTGCCAGTGCGGATAGACTGGCAGTATTCCGGAGCGATGACATACCAGGCGGCGTGTCGGGAACCCGCGGGTCCTATGAGGCGATGCCGATGTTCAGGCCAACTTCCGTACTTGCCGATGTCGGCCGCCGTTCGGTCATGAACGACGATCTCTCCCACCTGTTCGCCGAGGTCGTGTCCGCCCGCGCCGCCGAGCGCGTAGCGCGGGGCGGCCCGCGGCGTCAGGGCGAGAACGCACGCAGCGACACCGGACGGCTGGCGCTGTCACTGCGGGCCTACGCGAGGGCCCTGGAGAAGTACCGGCTGCCTGTGCCACCCGTGATCCGCGACGAGCTTCGCCTGCGCAGCGGGCTGCCGTCCTGAACGACCCGACAGCCCCGGGATACTGAGGGCTTCGTCGAGTCAAAGGGGTAAGGCGTGCAGGTTGTCGTCGGAGCTGGGGCCGTGGGGAGTGTGGTCGCCCGGCTGTTGGTGGCGCGGGGTGAGCAGGTCCGAGTGATCACGAGGTCCGGAAGCGGGCCGGACGGGGTGGAGCGGGTTGCCGCGGACGCCAAGAACGGTCTGACGGACTACGTCACGGGCGCGACGGCGATCTACTCGTGCGCAGGCCCGGCGTACAACAAGTGGGCTACCGAATGGCCGCGGCTCGGTGCGGCTCTGGTCGCGGCCGCCGAGGCGTCCGGAGCGGTGCTGGTGAGCACCGGCAATCTGTACGGGTACGGTGCGGTGGACGGGCCGATGAGCGAGGACCTTCCGTTGCTGCCGAACACCGTGAAGGGGCAGGTGCGGGCGAAGGTCTGGGCCGCCGCACTGGCCGCGCATCAGGCGGGGCGGATCCGGACCGCGGAGGTGCGCGGGTCCGACTACCTGGGCGCGGGCGCGGTGTCACCGTTCAGTGTGACGGTGTTGCCCAAGGTGATCGCCGGCAATCGCGGCATGATGCCGGGCGATCTCGACGTACCGCACAGCTGGACGTACGTCGGTGATGTCGCGCGGCTGCTGATCGCGGTGGCCGACGACGAGAGCGCGTGGGGACGGGCCTGGCACGTTCCGACGCCGGAGCCGTTGTCGGTGCGCGATCTGGCGACCCGTGCCGCCGAACTGGCAGGTGCGCCGCCGGTGAAGGTTGCGTCGATGCCTACCTTGGTACTGCGGCTTGCGGGACTCGTCGACCCGGCCGCGCGGGAGATGGTGGAGATGCTGTACCAGTGGCAGCGGCCGTTCGTCATCGACTCGACCGCGGCAACTGTTGCCTTCGGCATCAAACCCACGCCGGCCGCCGACGCGCTCCGGGAAATGATCGGAAAGGGCAGGGATGAGCTCTAGGAGACCGCGCCGGTGGTTGCGCCGCCTCGTCGTCACACTGGTGGTGCTGGCGGTCCTGGCGATCGTCGTCGACCGCGCCGCGGCGTACGTGGCCGAGAACCAGCTCGCGTCGATGGCCGACAAGGAGGCCAGGCAGTACGACGTACGCTCGGCCGGCACCTCGGTGAAGATCGGCGGCTTCGGGTTCCTGCCGCAGCTGGTCAAAGAGAACTTCTCCAAGGTCACGCTGACGATGGAGAAGCCGACGTTCTCCGGCATACCAAGTGAAGATCTGAAGGTCGAGCTGCAGAACGTACACGTGCCGCGGTCGCTGCTGACGCAGCAGTCCGGTGCGGTGACGGTCGACGCGACCGATCTGCGGCTGCAGTTGTCGCCGCGTGAGCTGGCTCGGCTCGCGGTCCGAAGTACCGGGCTCCAGGGATTGTCGATGTCGGTCGTCAACGGTCAACTGCAGGCGAAGGCGACGGTGCGCGGCATCAGCATCGACGCACCGATCACGCCGCAGGTGAAGGACGGGCGGGTCGCGCTGACGCTCGGGGAGTTGCCCGATTCGGTTCCGTCGTTCGTGCAGAGCGCGATCCGCAGCCAGCTCGCCAGCGGCATCACGATCCCCGAGTTGCCGTTCGGCGCCCAGCTCACCGGCATCACTGTCGTGGACAACTCCGTCGTCCTGACCGCCGTGGCGAAGGACCTGAAGTTCACCGCGTGAGTCTCTTGGGTTGCGATGGTTCGCGATATATCGTCGAACTATCGCAATCACTTTCGTGAGGGACGGGTGGTCCAGATGACCGGATCGGCGTACGCCGCGGGCTGGCCTTGGGCGCAGTTCGCGCGGCACTGTTCAACCTTCGACGACATCAAGGACGAGTTGCGCGCGGCGATGAGCGGCCACCGCGGGCACCAGGGGCGCAGTCACCAGCAGCACTTCGGGCCGCCGTGGAGCATGTTCGGGGGCGGGCAGATGTTCGGGCCGCCCTGGGGACCGCCGCCACGCTGGCGGGGCCCGAAGGCGCGCCGCGGCGACGTACGGGCAGCGATTCTCGCCGTCCTCGCCGAGCAGCCGATGAACGGCTACGGCATCATCCAGGAGATCGCCGAGCGCAGCGGCGGCGTGTGGAAGCCGAGCCCGGGCTCGATCTACCCGACGCTGCAGCAGCTCGAGGACGAGGGTCTGGTGACGGCGGACGCGGCCGTCGGGCGGCGGACGTTCCAGTTGACCGATGAGGGCCGTGCGTACGTCGCCGAGCACCAGGACGAGGTGTCCGCGCCGTGGGAGGCGATGAGCGCGCCGTCGGGTGACGACGAGAACGGGTTCAAGCCACTCCTCGGGCAGGTCGCGACGGCGATGTGGCAGATTCTCGCGAGTGGTACGCCGGAGCAGCAGGCGAGGGCGCGCGACGCGGTCGCCGACCTGCGCCGGAAGCTGTACGGCATCCTCGCCGAGGAGGACGACGCCACGGACCAGCAGGACCGTTCATGAGCTCCGCCGACCGGGACCGCCGACGCCGAGGCGGTCCCGGCAGGCGGCACGGTTGGAGCGGGCCGGGCTGGAGTGGTCCGGGCTGGTACGACGAGTCCGCCGGCGACTGGCGCGGTCGCACGTGGAACCAGGTCGGCTGGGACCGGCCACCGGAGGCTGCGCGGGTCGACGTACCTCGGAAACGGGTGCGGATCGGTGACGCCGAGCGCGACCAGGCCGTTTCGTTGCTGAGCGACCACTTCGTGGCCGGGCGGTTGACGCAGGCCGAGTTCGAGGAGCGGAGCGAGGTGGTGACGCGGGCGCGGTACTCGGACGATCTCGAGCCGTTGTTCGACGATCTGCCGAACTCGACGCAACTGCAGGTCGTGCCGGGACCGGCCGACCTCCGTCGCCGGCCGGGTCCGCCGCCGCCGTTCCTGATGCTCGCGCCGGTGCTGATGATCGGCCTCGTGATCACCTCGGTCGCACTCACCGCTCCCTGGCTGCTCTGGGGCATGTTCTGGATCGTCATGATCAGCGGCGTGTCCCGCCGCCGCTGGCACCATCGCTGATCCACTACCGCTGAACTAGAGCCGCCCACGAGCCCGCGGGATCTCCTCCGCGAACTCGACGACGAACCCGTCCGGGTCGGCGACGTGGACCGTCCGGTGTCCCCACGGACGGTCCGCCGGCCCACTCAGCACCGGTACGCCGGCCGCACGCAGCCGCTCGGCGTACGCATCCACGTCCGGCACCATCACCACCACTTCGCCACCGGCGCCCGGCGTCACCGCCCGCCCGGTCAACCACTCCGCCCGCCGCCGTTCGTACAACGCGAACCGCACCCCGCCCGCGTCGAACTCCGCATACCCCGCATCCGTGAACTTGTACGCAAGCCCCACCACATCCCGGTAGAACCCCACCGACGCCGCCAGATCCCCGACGTACAAAATGACGTACCCGATGTCCATACCCGCAATTGTCGGTGCCTCCGCGTACGGTCGCTGGCGTGTATGACGGTGTGTTGATTCTGGAGAGTTTGAAGGTCGGGACCGAGCTGGATGGTGTGCCGCTGACTGTGACGAAGGTCAGTCGGCAGGCGGTCAGTGGTACGTCGGTCGGGCAGCCGGCGGTGTGGTCGTTGCTGGAGTTCGAGGTCGAGCGTGGGGAGGACTTGGCCGAGGTGCTGGCCGGCGTGCTCGACAGTCCGGGGTGGTACGCCGACTTTCATGACGAGCACGAGATCTTCGTGATCTTCCCGGGACGCGTGTTCCGGTACCGGCGGGGTGACGACGCGGCGCGCGAGGAGGCGAAGGAGTTCGGGCGCGGCCTGGCGATCCCGGAGGCGCAGCTGGACTGGACGCGATGATTGGATGAGCAGATGGTGACCGTTCTCCGCTACGCGGCCTTCACGTCCGATCCGGCCGGAGGCAATCCGGCCGGTGTGGTGCTCGACTCCCGCGGCCTCGACGACGCCACGATGCAGGCGATCGCGGCCGAGGTCGGGTACTCCGAGACCGCGTTCACCGACGAACCGGATGCGAGCGGCGCGCGCCCGGTGCGGTACTTCTCCCCCAAGGCGGAGGTCCCGTTCTGCGGACACGCCACGGTCGCGACCGCCGTCGCCCTGGCTGAGCGCAACGGCCCTGGCGAGATCGTCTTCAGTACGGCGGCCGGCATCGTCCCGGTCACGGTCGACGACGACCTGCGCGCAACGCTCACCAGCGTCGAGCCGTCCACAGAGGATGCCGGCAACCTGACCGACGTACTCGACATCCTCAGCTGGTCACCCGACGACCTCGACCCCGCGTTGCCGCCGAGGATCGCGTACGCCGGGGCACGGCATCTCGTCCTGAGTACGGCGACCCGGCAACGACTCGCCGCGCTCGACTACGACTTCGACCGCCTCCTCGCGTACATGCTCGAGCGCGACCTCACCACACTGCAACTCGTCTGGCGGGAATCACCGACCGTCTTTCACGTGCGCGACCCGTTCCCCGTCGGTGGTGTCGTCGAGGACCCGGCAACGGGTGCCGCAGCGGCCGCGTTCGGCGCCTATCTGCGGGAAATCGGCGAAGCGCAACCCACGATCACCCTGCACCAAGGCGACGATCTCGGACGGCCCAGCCTCATCACGGTCGAGCTCAGCCCGGACGACAACCGCGTGCGGGTGAGCGGTAACGCCGTACCGATCACGGCACCCGCGTGAGCCACTCCTCGGTGCCGAACTTCGCCGCGACCCGCTCCTCGGCCAGCGCGACGGTTTCCGGCGAGATCGTGCCGGTCGACAGGCCGTAGCGGTTCCGGAACGTGCCGGCCATCCGCTCGATCACGTCCGCGCGGTCGAGACCGGTTTGGCTGCGCAACGGGTCGACGCGCTTGTTCGCGCTCTTGGTGCCCTTGTCGGACAGCTTCTCCCGGCCGATCCGCAGTACCTCGACCATCTTGCCGGCGTCCATGTCGTAGGCCATCGTCACATGATGGAGGACGGCGCCGCCCGCGAACCGCTTCTGCGCGGCGCCCGCGATCTTTCCGGCCGGCGACGTGATGTCGTTGATCGGCTGGTACGTCGCCGCGATGCCGAGATCGTTGAGCGCACCAATGACCCAGTCGTCGAGGAACGCGTACGACTCGACGAACGACAGGCCCGATACCAGTGATTCCGGGACGTACAGCGAGTACGTGATCGTGTTGCCCGGCTCGACGAACATCGCGCCGCCGCCGCTGATCCGCCGTACGACGGTGACGTCGTGACGGGCCGCGCCGTCCAGGTCGACCTCGTTCCGCAGCGACTGGAAGCTGCCGATGATGACCGCGTTGGACGCCCACTCCCAGACCCGCAGCGTCGGCGGGCGCTCCCCCGACCCGACCTGCTCGGTCAGCACCTCGTCGAGCGCCATCTGCAGCGCCGGATCCCGCGGTACGTCGTGCACGAACTGCCACTCGTGGTCACGCCAACCGGTCGCGCCGGTCAACGCACGCCGTACGGCGACAGCTACCGCCTCGGGCGAGAACCCGAGCATCTCGACCCCGTCGCCGAGCGCACCTCGCACCCGCGCGGCGATCTGAGCCGCGGAAGTCGCCACTTGCAGACCTGCCAAGGCCCCGTTGATCCGTTCGAGGGCGTCGTCCGGCTCGAGGAAGAAGTCGCCGGAGATCTGCGCGTTGCGGACGTGCTCGTCGACCACGTCGAGGTCGGCCACGACGAGCTTTCCGCCCGGGACCTTGTACTCACCATGCATATTCAGCATCAACTTGCTCTGGTCAACGGTTGTTCCCGGACGGATACTCCGGGCCATGGCGCAGATGAGCATGAACAAGGCGATCCATGCCGCCGTTCGGCGGGACCTGGGTCGATTCCTGAGCGCATTGGAGCGGTTCCCGGACGGGGACCGCACGCGCGCGGCGCAGCTGGCCGCGGCCTGGCAGAACCTCGACAGCCAGCTCACCCGGCATCACGAGGGTGAGCACGAGATTGCGTGGCCGGCGTTGCAGAAACTCGGCGTGAGCCCGGAACTCTTGGCACAACTGGATGCCGAGCACGACACGATGGCAGGCGCACTCGCTGCCTCGCGGACCGCGATGGGTGCGCTGCGGAACTCCGCGAGCGCGGACGACGCGGCCACAGCACGCGCTGCGCTTCAGGAGCTGCAACGGGTCACCGTTGAGCACCTCGAACACGAGGAGGCGGAGATCGAGCCCGTCTACCAGGCCAACGTCGGTTCGCCCGAGCTGAAGGCGATGGGCCGCGAGTTCGCCAAGGTCGGCCCGGTCCAGGGTGGCACGTTCTTCGCCTGGGCCCTCGACGGCGCCACCCCCGCGGAGTCCGCGGCCATCACCGACAACATCCCCAAACCCGTCATCACGGTCGTCCTCGGCCTCTTCGGCCGCCGCTACCGCAGTTCGATAGCCCCCACCTGGCGCAGCTGATTACGCAGCCGGCTTGAGTTGTACGGCGACCTGCCAGACGCGGGTGCGGACGGTATCGATGTCGTCCGATGCGTCGACCTCGTGGTGGATGCCGCGGCCGGAGTAGAAGTGGATCAGCGGCGCGGTCTGCTCGTGGTAGACCTCGAAGCGGCGGCGGATGACTTCCTCGGTGTCGTCCGAGCGGTGCTCGATCTCGGCGCGCCGGAGCAGCCGGTCGACGAGGGTTTCGGCCTCGACCTGCAGGACCAGGGCTGCGTCCAGCGAACGGCCTTGCGCACCGAGGATCTCGTCCAGGACGCGGGCCTGGTCGAGCGTGCGCGGGTACCCGTCCAGGACGAATCCCGGACGGGCCTCGGCGTCCGCGAGGCGGTCGCGGACCATCGCGTTGGTGACCTCGTCGGGCACGTACTCGCCCGCGTCGAGGTAACCCTGCGCCGTCTTGCCGAGCTCGGTGCCGTCCGCGATGTTGCGGCGGAACAGGTCACCGGTGGAGATGACAGGCACACCGAGGTGAGCGGCCAGGTGGCCCGCATGCGTACCCTTACCGGCCCCAGGAGGGCCCATCAGCAAGACAGTGGTCACGGCACACTCCTGACTCTCGGTAAGTCCCACAGAATATGGGAGCCTCCGCTCCGGCGGTACGGTGTACGTCACTCCGGATCGCCAGTTGCGTCACACTCGCTCGTTACTGTCCGGAATCGCCTTCAGAACTCCATTTCCGGGCGGAGCTCGATGATGTCGCCGGGGCCGGCGAACTTGGCGGCGAGCTCCTCGGCCCGGGCGCGGGTGGCGCAGTCCAGGACGAAGAAGCCGGCGAGCTGCTCCTTGGACTCGGCGTACGGCCCGTCGGTGCTGACCGGGCGCTTGCCTTCCCAGCGGTAGGTCCGCGCGGTTGATGGTGCGTCCAACGCCAGGCCGCTGACCAGCTCGCCGGACGCGGACAGCTCGGCCAGCAGCTCGTCGAACTCCTTGCCCATCGCGGCCCGCTCGTCCGCCGGGATCGCCCGGCCGACCTCGGTGAAGTCGATCGTCGGGTGACCCCACGGCTGCATGTTGGAGTGGATCAGGACCACGTACTTCATTACAGAACCTCCTGTGTCGTGCCGGTACGCCGTACTGCGCCCGTGCACCCCGGACGTCGGAGGCACCGACAGGCCCTCGACATTTTGCCTGGATGTATTCCAGATCACATCGAGTCACACTCGCTCACCGGGCTCCGTCAGCGCTGCAGAACACACAGACGAGAACGGAGCAAAGCTCATGAGCACGATCCTGGTGACAGGCGGTACGGGAACGATCGGCCGTCAGGTGGTGCCGCTGCTCCAGGCGGCCGGCAGCAAGGTACGCGTGCTGAGCCGGCACGCGGGTGATCGCGGCGACGGCGTCGAGTACCTGGCCGTCGATCTCCTGAACGGCGAGGGCCTGGACCGCGCCGTGGACGGTGTCGACGTGATCCTGCACCTGGCCGGCGGTCCGAAGGGTGACGACCTCGGCACCCGCAACCTGGTCAAGGCGGCCGAGCAGGCGAAGGTCGGTCATCTGGTGCACATCTCGGTGACAGCGGTCGACCAGCTGCCGCTGACGTACTTCAAGTCGAAGCTCGGCGCCGAGCAGGCCGTCCGCGAATCCTCGGTGCCGTCGACCGTACTGCGCGTCGCCCAGCTGCACGACTTCGCCTGGAACACCGCGCGGGCCATGGCGAAACTGCCTGTGCTCCCGATGCCCGGCGGCATCCGCTTCCAGCCGGTCGACGGCCGGGACGTGGCCGAACGGCTCGCCGAGCTCGCGCTCGGTGAACCGCAGGGCCTCGTCCCCGACCTGGTCGGGCCCAAGGTTTACAGCCTGTCTGAGCTGGCTCGCGACTACCTACGGGCGACCGGCAAGCACCGGTTGTCGCTGCCGATCCGTGTTCCCGGCAAGGCGGGCAAGGTGTACCGCGCGGGCGGCAACCTCACCCTCACCGGCGCCGACATCGGCACTCACACCTGGGACGAGTTCGTCGCCGCGCAGGTGTAGGGCTCCAACAGCTCCACGAGATCCGGCGTACGACGGCGCGCGATGCCGGCCAGGAAATCGGCCACCTGCACTCGCGGGTCGTGCTTGGAGTCGACCTGCACGAACGACCGCAACGGCGCCGGCTCAACGCGGGAGGCGAGGAACGCGCCCAGGCGTGCCACGCGGCCCGGCGTCAAGGCGCTCTGCTCGTCGTGCACCACGGCGACCGAACGACCGCCGGCGCTCCAGTACAGCAGCGTCTCGGCGAGTGCCGGCACCAGCGGCTCCAGTGGCGGCGGGAGCTCCGGATCCTCGTCGATCAGCCGTTGCATCATCTCTTCGACGCGAGGCCGGGTCACCGCACGCAGCGCAGGCAAGTCGGCCGGCATCGTCGCGAAGAACCGGTCCACCGCCGCGTGATCCATCAACCGCACGCGCTTCGTCCGAGTCAGGTCCACGAACGCCGCCAGGAACCCGGTCCGGTGTCGCAGTGCCGCGGCCACCTCCGCGTGGTCCGTGCCGAGACTGGTCCCGGCACCGTACGACGGCTCCTCGGTGAACAGCTCGAACACCCGCGCGGCGACGTACGCGGTCTTGTCGATGGTGAGGACGTGCGCATGTCCACGCAGCGTGGTGAGCAACCACTCGAGCGCGGGCCGCTGCTCGGGCCGCAGGAGTTGGTTGGACTTGTACTCCGTCCGGCGGCGCAGACGGTCTCGCAGTACGTCGATCACGTCGGCGGCCGCCGGTACGGCGAGATCGACACTGGCATGGGTGATGACGGGTGAGGTGGGGTCGAGCAGGTTGGTTCCGGAGAACCCCGACTCGTCACACGCGACCTCGACCCACGATGACTGAGAAGTCATGGGAAGGCTGGCTCCAAGACTGAAGGACTGCACGCTGCGGGGCCCGTCCTCCGGACGGGCTTGATCGGACGCGCCAGGAGTCATCGGGGCGCGGTAACGATCAGTAAGCGGCAGCAGCCTGAGCAGACATGCGACCCATCATGGTCCGGCTGCACGCCGGACACCAGCGAATTCCTACGGCTCGCGGGCGAGGGCGACCAGAAGGCTAGAAATCCACGGCGGCGGGGTGCATGACTGCGCGGATCTCGACCGAGCGGCCGGCGGCTTGCGCGTCCGGTAGCAGGCGCGCGAGCTCGACGGCGCGGTCGCGGTTCTCCACGTCGATCACGTAGTACCCGTCGATCTTGGTCGGCTCGCGGTCGGGCAGCCGGACGGACAGTTGGGCGTCCGCGAGCAGCTCGCCGCCGACCAGCTCGCCGGCGTCGTGGGCGACTCGCTCGAACTCGTCGCGCTGCAGGCGTGGCTCACCATCACCCTGCAGGATCAGTAGAAACTTCATCGGCGCTCTCCTCTCACAGGTACGACGGAGTCGAACGCGCAGTCTTGACATGATGTGCGGATGTTCGCGCCGGGACGACCAGCTCAGCCGGCAGCCGCCCACGCCCGCGCCGTGAGCTTGATGGACCCGTCGGCCCCGATCGGCAGCCGCGCCCGTACGGCGTCCCGCAGCGCCTCCTGATCCGCCGGATCCAGGCTGCGCAGGTACGCCGGCGCCACGCCCTGCCCGCCCAGGAACGGTCCCCAGTAGTCGTCGAACGACGCGAACTCCGTCGGTACGACGATCTCGCGCGTCCGCACCTCACCGAACCCGGCCTCACGGAACAGCCCCTCGAGGCCTTCCGGCGTACAGAACGGGAACCGGCGCCCTTCGTCGTGGTCCCGGTCCTGCGGGCGTACGTCGGCCATCGCGTCGAAGAAGTACCGCATCAGCTGCATGCCGCCGGCGTAGTCCCAGACGTAGACCGCGACCGTCGTACCGATCTCGCGCATCCGGCGGAGCGCCTCGACCCGCTCAGGGATGAAGTTGAGCACCAGCCCGGCGACGACCACGTCGTACGGGCCGTCCGGAAGCTCGGCCGCGGACCGGACCTCGAACGCCGCCCGCGGATCGTTGACGGCCTCTCGCGCATAGCCGATGAAGCCCTCGGACGGGTCGACACCGAGCACGGATGCCGGATCCGCCGTACGAAGGATCGTGCTGGTCAGCGCGCCGGTACCGCAGCCGACGTCGAGCCAGCGCAGTCCGGCCGCCTGCTCCAGCCAGCCGACGAACTCCGGCGCGACGAGGCGGCTCCAGCGGCCCACGTACGACTCGTAGATCCCACCACTCGACCACTCGCTCATTTGCGCAGGATAGACGGCAGCGAGACCCCCGTCAGTCCTTCTGAGACCGTCCACAGCCGGGCGCCGGCCTCGGCATCGAGCGCCGCCTTGGGCGGCTTGACCAACGCGGTGGGGCCGACGAGGCCGAAGCGTCCGGACGGGCCGTAGTACGCACCGTGCTCGGCAGCTGGGTCGGCCGCGGCGAACAACAGCGGCTCGGTGCCGGTCTCGACCTCCTGCGTAGGCAGCGGGAGCAAGCGGTACAGCAATCGCGTCGCCAGCGGCAGCTCGTCGCGACCGAGGGTCGGGCCGGTGGTCTGCAGATTGGTGTTCGTGAAGCCGGGATGGGCCGCGACGCTGACCAGTCCCCAGCCGTTCTCGGTCGACAGGCGTGCAAGCTGATTGCTCAGCATCAGGTCGGCGAGCTTCGACTGCGAGTACGCCGCCGTCGACCGGTAGCGACGCTCCCACTGCAGGTCGTCGAAGTGGATCCGGCCGAAGTTCGCCGCACCGCTGGCCATCGTCGCGACCCGTGGCGCCGGGGCGGCCAGGATCAACGGCAGCAGGCGGACCGTGAGCGCGAACGGGCCGAGGTAGTTCGAGCCGAACTGCAACTCGAAGCCGTCCTTGGTGAGCATCCGGTCGGGCGGATTCATCACACCCGCGTTGTTCACGAGCAGGTCCAGATGCGGCTCGTCGGCGGTCAACTGCTCGGCGAACTCCCGGACCGAGGCCAGGTCGGCCAGGTCGATCCGCCGTACCTCGAGCTGGGCGCCCGGATGCGCGGCGAGGATCTCGGCCTTCGCCGCCTCGCCCTTGGCGGGCGTCCGGACCGCCAGCACGACCCGCGCACCCGCGGCCGCCAGCCGCTTGGCGGCCTCCTTGCCGGTCCCGCTGTTGGCGCCGGTGACGACGGCGAGCTTGCCGGTCTGGTCGGGGACTTCGTACATGCTCCACACTCCATAAAAGACTGGTGGTCTGTTATGGCTTCAACGTTATCAGACCGACGGTCCGATAACAACAGACCGCTGGTCTGTAGACTGTGGGCATGACTTTCCAGCGCGCGCGCAGACCGGAGCAGCGGGCCGAGCGGCGGCGGGCGATCCTCGCGACCGCGGCCGCGATGCTGGCCGAGATGCCGGTCGCGGACCTCAGCCTGAACGAGCTGAGTCGCCGCGTCGGTCTGGCGAAGTCGAACGTGCTGAACTACTTCGACTCCCGCGAGGCCGTCCTGCTCGAACTGTCGAGCAGCGAACTGTCGGCCTGGGTGCAGGATCTGGCGACCGTTCTGTCGGACCAGACACCCGAGTCGACCGACGAGCGGGCCGACCGGCTCGTCACGACCATCGTCGGCACGCTGGCGAAGCGGCCGGTGCTCTGCGACCTCATCAGTACGCAGGCTGCCGTGCTGGAGCGGAACATCACGACCGAAACGGCACTCACGTTCAAACGCGCGGCAATGGTCGCGTTCGAACGGTTGATCGGGGTGGTCGTCGGCGTACTACCGGAGCTCGGCCCGGAGGGAGCGGGTCGGTTCATCGCCGCCGCGAGCCTGCTCGCGGGCGCGATCTGGACCCACTCCCATCCGGTGCCGGCGATCCTGGCGGCCTACGAGACCGATCCGGCGCTGAGCGCGATCCGGATGGAGTTCGAGCCGGCCTTGACCGACGCCCTGCGAGCCTTGCTGTACGGCGCTTTACCCAGAGATCAGGGCAGATAGTAGTTCGGGTTCGGGAGCTTGAAGGTGCGGTCGGCGAAACCGCCCTTGAGGTCGGAGAACTGGTCGCCGAAGTTCGCGACGATGTCGTACCCGAGCGACTCGATGTGCGCGCGGGTCGCCGACTTGTAGTGGATCGTCGTACACGATCCGTTCGGGTCGCCTGCGCAGGCCTGCTTGAGGTAGTCCGGGTAGTTGGCGACGGCCGGCTTCGTGAACAGGCCGTCTTCGCCGTTGCTCAGCGTCGTCGGCTTCGGGTACCCGGCGTCGACGCCGACACCGTCCGCGGTGAGGTTGCCCAGCGTCGCCTGCTCCTGCGCGGCGCCACGGCCGGTCAGGAAGAAGATCGCGTACCCCTCACGCTCGGCCGTCTTCACCATGTCGACCATGCCGGGAACGGCCGGGAACCGCTGGTTCAGCACGTACTCCGCGTTGGTGGCCGGGTTGTACGCCCAGTTGCTGGCGATCTCGTAGTTCCAGGTGGCCAGCGACGTGTCGTCGACGTCGAGCAGGATCGCCTTGGTCTTGGCGGTGTGGTGCGTCGCCGAGATCCAGTGCGTGCCTGCGGCGGCGACCTTCGTCGCTTCCTTCGCGTAGTTGCTGTCCGCCGCGAAGTTGCCGGAGCCGAGCGGGTCGCCGTAGTAGTTGCGCAACTGCTGACGCAGTACGTCGATGTTGGTGACCTGCTTCTCGCTGTGCGGTGTCGACGTCTGGATCGCCGGCTGCTGCGTCGCGGCGCCGGCCGAGTACGCGACTCCGCCGACGACCGATGTCATCGCGACCGCGGCGACGCTGGTCAGAACCATGCGGCGGGACGGCCGGCGCCAGGAACGGAATGCCATGGGGACCCCTCCAAGAACTGGAATTGCTTGCGAAGGCACGCTAACTCCATCCGGACCCGATGTACCTGCCGCACGCCGCAACTTCAGGGGAATCCTGCGTTCGCTAGACCTGCTTCACGTACCGGTGGCACGGGATCGGCAACGTTCCGCGTTCGACCGGCGCCGGATAGTCGAACGGGCCGCCGTCGGTCCAGCCGCTGCGTTCGTAGAACCGGCGCGCCCGCGCGTTGCCGGTCACCACGGCCAGCCAGGCTTCCTGATGACCTGCTGCCTTCACCTGCCGCTCGGCTTCGGTGAGCAGCGTCCCTGCGACGCCCGATCCCCTGTGTTCGCGTGCGACGTACACCTGCTCGACCTCGGCCCCCACCACCATGACGAAGCCGGCGATCTCGTCATCGACGACGGCGACCGTGGTGTCCGCGACCCGTTGCGCGGCCCGGGTCCAGAACGACTCCTTGGTCCGGTACGCGACCAGTTCGCCGGGCACATGTCCCAGGTGGCCGTCCTGCCAACCGGCGTACCAGATCGCGGCCACCGCATCGGCATCTTCAGCAACAGCGGGTCGCACAGTCATGCCGCCAGGGTAAATGAACCCGCCACGCCCCTACGCTTGCGTCGTTCGGCTTCTCTCACGAAGGAGAACGCGCTGTGGCCACTGGTCTGGTCAGGACAGACGATCCGTGCGTCTCCTGGGGAGAGTCGATCGTCGAAGCCGTCAGCGAGACCACCAATCGGGTCGTCCGCTGGCGCGGCATCGACTTCGTCGTCCGGCCGAACGATCGCGAGCCGATGAACGCGGTCCATTCGCTCCGGTCGAACGACAGCCCGCTGTTCCTGCCGGAGGAGCTGGCCGACACGGTCCGCCGGTACGGCGCTGGGGAGCCCAAGCGCGGCGATGCGGAACGGCTGGTCCGGGCCACCGGGCACACGATGTCGCAGTCGGCTGGGCTGAGCAGCCCGCTGTTCGACAACATCGGCGGGCTCCACGCGCAGGAGGCCGACCTGGACGACGGGCTGGCCGACGTCTGGACCCAGGAACGACTGCCCGAACTCTGGCCGAAGACCGAATCCGGAAAGTTCGTCCCCGTCGGCGAGGTGCAGGACTTCGCCTTCGCCGGCCGGAACCCGGCGGCGGCAGCGGCAGCACGGGAACTGATGACAGAGATCGTCCGCCAGCAGGGCCCGGGCGCTCCGGTCGGACCTGAGGACTACGCCGCCCTCTCCGAGGCGTTGATCGCGACGAAACCCGAGGAACGGTTCGGCGAGATCCTCAAGCTGCTGCCGGGCACCGACGAACTGTCGCCGTCCGACACGTTCTCGGCCGAGGCCGCCCTGCGCAGAGGCTTCGCCGAGGCCGTCGCGAAGGGCGACCCGTCGCTCGCGGCCACGGCCGTCCAAAGGGCGTCGGAGCGGATCGACCCACAGCTGCGTCGGCTCGTGGAGGATCCTGCCCTGGCCCCGGTCACTCCGGGTCGTACGCCAGGTTCGGCCGGAGCCAGCGTTCGACCTCAGCGACCGGGAGATTCCGCCGTACGGCGTAGTCCTCGATCTGATCGCGCCCGAGGCGGCCGACACTGAAGTAGCGCGACGCCGGGTGCGCGAAGATCAGACCGCTCACCGCCGCGGCCGGCGTCATCGCGAACGACTCGGTCAGCCCGAGGCCGATCTTCTCCGCCGCGAGCAGCTCGAACAGGTCCCGCTTCTCGCTGTGGTCCGGGCTCGCCGGGTACCCGAGGGCCGGCCGGATGCCGCGGAACCGCTCCGCGTGCAGGTCCTCCAGCACCGGCTGTGCGTCGGGCTCGAACCACGCCCGCCGCGCCTGAAGGTGGATCCACTCCGCGAACGCCTCCGCCAGCCGGTCGGCCAGCGCCTTCACCATGATCGCCCGGTAGTCGTCGTTGCGTTCCTCGTACGACTTCGCCAGCGCCTCCGCGCCGTGGATCGCGACCCCGAACCCGCCGAGATGATCACCGGACGGCGCGATGTAATCGGCGAGGCAGCGGTTGTCCCGCCCGGCCGGCTTCGCAGTCTGCTGCCGCAGCATCGGGAACGACCGGTCCAGTCCGTCCAGGACGATGTCGTCACCTTCGCTGTGCGCCGGCCAGAACGCGTACACACCCTCGGCGGTGAAGGATCCGTTCGCGATGATCTCGTCCAGCAACGTGTTCGCGTCGTCGAACAGCTCCCGCGCGACCGGCTGGTCGAGGATCGCCGGGTACTTCCCCTTCATCTCCCAGGCCAGGAAGAGGAACTGCCAGTCGATCATCTCGCGCAGCGTCTCGATCGACGGCGACACGTACCGCAGACCGGTGAACTCCGGCACCGGAAGCTCGCCGTACTCGACCTGTTCCTTGTTCGCCCGCGCCTCGGCCAGCGTCAGCATCGGTGCGCGCTGCTTGTTCGCGTGCTGCTCACGCAACCGCTCCTGCTCGACACTGTTGCTCTTGGCAAGCTCTACGGCGCGATCGGAGTCGAGCAGGTCGGACACCACACCAACGACCCGCGAGGCGTCCAGCACGTGGACAGTGGTGTTCTCGTACGCTGGCGCGATCCGGACGGCCGTGTGCTGCTTCGAGGTCGTCGCGCCACCGATCAGCAACGGGAGCTTCAGCCCGCGCCGCTGCATCTCCTCGGCCACCGACACCATCTCGTCCAGCGACGGCGTGATCAGCCCGGACAGGCCGACGGCGTCCGCGCCCTCGGCCACCGCGGTGTCGAGGATCCTTGCCGCCGGCACCATCACGCCGAGGTCGATCACCTCGTAGTTGTTGCAGCCGAGCACCACACCGACGATGTTCTTGCCGATGTCGTGGACGTCGCCCTTCACGGTCGCGAGCACCACCTTGCCCTGCCCGCGGACGGCCTCGGCGCGACCCTCGAGCCGGGCCTGCTCCTTCTCCGCCTCCATGAACGGCTCCAGGTAGGCGACCGAGCGCTTCATGACGCGGGCGCTCTTCACCACCTGCGGCAGGAACATCTTGCCGGCGCCGAACAGGTCGCCGACGACCTTCATGCCGTCCATCAACGGGCCTTCGATCACTTCCAGCGGCCGCGGCAGCTTCTGCCGGGCCTCCTCGGTGTCCTCCTCGATGAAGTCGACGATGCCGTGCACGAGCGCGTGCGACAGCCGCTCCTCGACCGTGCCCTCACGCCAGGTCAGGTCCACCTCGCGCTGCTTGCCCTTGCCCTTCACGTTCTCGGCGAACGCGACCAGCCGGTCCGTGGCGTCGTCGCGGCGGTCGAAGATGACGTCCTCGACCAGCTCCAGCAGGTCCTTCGGGATGTCCTCGTAGACCGCGAGCTGGCCCGCGTTCACGATTCCCATGTCCAGACCGGCCTTGCCCGCGTGGTACAGGAACGCGGAGTGCATCGCCTCGCGGACGATGTCGTTGCCGCGGAACGAGAAGGACAGGTTCGAGATACCACCGCTGATGTGGACGCCGGGACAGCGTTCTTTGATCAGCGGCAGCGCGTCGATGAAGTTCTTCGCGTAGCCGTTGTGCTCGGACATACCGGTCGCGACCGCGAGCACGTTCGGGTCGAAGATGATGTCCTCGGCCGGGAAACCGATACCGGTCAGCAGGTCGTAGGCCCGGCCGCAGATCGCCACCTTGCGCTCGACCGTGTCGGCCTGGCCCTGCTCGTCGAACGCCATCACGACCGCGCCGGCGCCGTACGACATGATCCGGCGGGCGCGGTCGAGAAACTCCTCCTCGCCCTCCTTCAGGCTGATCGAGTTGACGACGCCCTTGCCCTGCACGCACTTCAGGCCGGCCTCGAGCACCGACCACTTCGAGCTGTCGATCATGATCGGGATCCGGGCCACCTCGGGTTCGGTCGCGATCAGGTTCAGGAACGTGGTCATCGCCTGCTCGCTGTCGAGCAGGTCGGCGTCCATGTTCACGTCCAGCAGGTTCGCGCCGCCGCGCACCTGCTCCAGCGCCACGTCGACCGCGGCCTGGTGGTTGTCGCTCTCGATCAGCCGGCGGAACTTCGCCGACCCGGTGACATTGGTCCGCTCGCCGATCATCACGAACCCGGTGTCGGCGCCGATCTTGAACGGCTCGAGCCCGGAGAACCGCGTGGTGTGATCGGTCGGTACGACGGTGCGCGGCTGCAGCTGATCCACGGCGGCCGCGATCTGCTTGATGTGGGCAGGCGTCGTACCGCAACAGCCGCCGACGATGTTGACCAGTCCGGACTCGGCGAACTCCCGCAGCAGCGCCGACGTCTCCTCGGGAGTCTCGTCGTACCCGCCGAACGCGTTCGGGAGGCCGGCGTTCGGGTGTGAGGCGACGTACGTGCCTGCGAACCGGGCCAGGTCGGCCACGTGCGGGCGCAGCTGGGCGGCGCCGAGGGAGCAGTTGACGCCGACGACGAGCGGGTCGGCGTGCTCGACCGAGCTCCAGAACGCCTCGACGGTCTGCCCCGACAGCGTCCGGCCGCTCAGGTCGACGATCGTCACCGAGATCCACAGCGGCAGCTGCGGCGCGACCTCGCGGGCCGCGGCGACGGCGGCCTTGGCGTTCAGGGTGTCGAAGATCGTCTCGATCAGCAGCAGGTCGACGCCGCCCTCGGCGAGCGCCGCGATCTGCTCGGCGTACGCGTCCTTCACCTGCTGGAAGGACACGGCGCGGTACGACGGGTCCTCGACGCGCGGGCTCAGCGACAGGGTGACGTTCAGCGGGCCGATCGAACCGGCGACGAACCTGCCGCCGAACTCGTCGGCCGCCTGGCGGGCCAGCCGCGCGCCGGCGACGTTCATCTCGCGGACGTGCTCCTGCAGGCCGTAGTCGGCCTGGCCGATGCTCGTCGCGGTGAAGGTGTTCGTGGTGGTGATGTCCGCGCCGGCCGCCAGGTACTGCCGGTGGACGTCGAGGATCAGGTCCGGCCGGGTCAGGTTCAGCACGTCCGGGTCGCCGGTCACGTCGTGCGTGTGGTTCCCGAAGCGATCGCCCTGGAAGTCGGCCGTCCGCAGCTTGGCGCCCTGGAGCATCGTGCCCCAGGCACCGTCGAGAACTGCGATGCGCTGATCCAGCAGGTCCCGCAGCGCGGTTTCACTCATCTGCCAACCCCTCCAGAAGAATTCTCCGGAGGCGCCCTTGCATCAGTGCTCCAGGTCGAGCGTGGCGGACCTGGGTCCGTTGCAGCGCCTCTCGGCCTGGATGGTCCATGTTAGTGGCGTCACACTCAGCGCCAAGCGCATTGTCCACATTCTAGGACGGGCGTTCAATCAGTGGATGAGTTGCTGGATCGCCGGCGCGTAGAGCTCCGCGACGGTGTCCAGGTCCGCGGTGGCGATCGGGCCCGTCTTGTCGATCGCGATCGCGGCGCCGAGGCCGAGCAGGTGCGCGGTGATCAGGCCCGCCCGGAGCTCGGCGTCCGGTCCGGTCAGCCGGGCGGCGAAGGCGCGGGTGACCTGGTCGCGGAAGTGCTCGCGGATCTGCGCCCGCTCGTCGGCCTTGCCGGCCGCGAAGACGACCCGGACGAGCAGATCCTGATCGTTGTCCCGGCGGTACTCGACGAGCGTGCGGACGGCGTGTTCGCCGAGCCGCTCGTTCGGTGCGGCGAGCAGCAGCTGGGCCGCCTCGGTGAAGTCGGCGACCCGCTCGAACAGCGCTTCCTTGCCGCCGAAGTACTTGACGATCAGGGCGGCGCTGACACCGGCGTCCGCAGCGACCCCGCGCAACGTGACCGCGTCGTACGGCTCCCGTGCGAACGCCTTGCGCGCCGCGCGGAGGATCGTGGTCCGCCCCGGGTCCGTCACGTCCTCACCTGGACCGCCACCGGCTCCGGCCGCCGCGCCGGGATGAACATGACCAGACCCGCGGCAACCAGCGCCGAGATGCCGGCAATGACGAACACGATCAGGTACGCCGACAGCGCGGGCGCGACCCGGCCGCCCGAGGAGATCGTGACGCCGGCGAGCACGCTGGCCACGATCGTGCTGCAGATCGCCTGCCCGATCGTGCGCATCAGCGTGTTGAGTCCGTTCGCGGCTGCCGTTTCGGTCACCGGCACAGCATGCATGATCAAGGCCGGAAGCGCCGAGTACGCAACGGCGGTTCCGGCGCTCACGACCGTTGCACCGATCACGATCCCGGCGACATTGCTGCTGGTGAAGAGGCGGACGACGTACCCGGCGGCCATCAGCACCGACGCGATCGCGAGCGTGAACCGCGGGCCGCGCGCGCTCGAGATCCGGGCCGACACCGGTGAGAGGAGCACCATCGCGACCCCGCCGGGGAGCAGGCACAGGCCGCTGACCACGATGGATTCGCCGAGACCGTAGCCGGTCCAGGTCGGCTCCTGGACGAGTTGGGCGGTCGACAGCGAGTTGGCGTAGAAGGCGAATCCGATCAGGAGAGCGCCGAGGTTCGTGAAGAGAACGGCCGGACGCGCGAAAACGCGGAGGTCGACGAGCGGGCTCTTCGTGCGCAACTCGTACCAGCCCCAGAGCGGGACCATCAGGATCGCGGCGGCGGACAGGCCGACGATCGTCGTCGTACTCCAGGCACTGCTCTTGGAAACCGCGAGCAGCAGGCAGACCAGGAACGCACTCAGTCCGAAGGCCCCGAGGATGTCGAACCGGCCGCGGGTGCGGATCGCGGACTCCGGCACGATCAGCAGCACCAGGACGATGTCGAGCACGCCGAGCCCGAGGTTGATCCAGAACATCGTGTGCCAGTTCGCGTACTCGACGACGAGCGTCGCGGCCGGGATGCCGAACGCGGCGCCGATGCCCAGGGTCGAGCTCATGATGGCGATCGACGGGATCACCCGGCGCGGCGGCAGTTCGTCGCGCAGGATGCTGATGCCGAGCGGGACGACCGCGACCGCAGCGCCCTGGAATGCGCGGCCGACGATCAGCACGCTCAAGTTCGAGCTGCTCGCACAGAGCAGTGAGCCGATGACCATCGACGCCAGGGCGATCAGGAGGACGCGGCGCTTGCCGTACATGTCCCCGGCGCGGCCGAGCAGCGGCGTGAACACCGCGCCGGTGAGCAGCGTGACCGTGATCAGCCAACTGACGTCGGACGGCGGGCTGTGCGTGATCGCGGGGAGTTCTGGGAGCAGGGGTACCACGATGGTCTGGCTGATCGAGACCAGCACGCCGCAGAACGCTAGCGCTGCTAGGACCAGGCGTGGACGGGCAGCAGGACGGACGGTCAAGCGAAGTCCTCACAGAGGTGAACAGTTGTTTACCCAGCATCGTAAACGCTTGTTCACCCCCGTTGGAAGTGGACCGGGAAACCGCTCACCAATTGGCCCAGCGCGACCGGCACCCAGTTGCCTACGGTGGCTCGCATGAGGATCTTCATCGCCGGCGCCACCGGCGCAATCGGCCGCCGCCTCGTCCCCCTCCTAGTAGCCCAAGGCCACCACGTAACAGCCCTGACCCGCCGCCCCCACCCCGAACCAGATGGGTCCGGCGGCAGGTTGGCTGGTGGGACGACGGCCGCCGACGGGATCGGTGAGTCCAGCGGGAGGTTAGGCGGTGGGGGCTCGTCCGTCCGCGGGATCGGTGGGTCCAGCGAGAGGTTGGGCGGTGGGACGACGGCCGCCGACGGGATCGGTGGGTCCAGCGGGAGGTTGGATGGTGGGACAGCCGTCGGCGGATCGGGCGGGGCGACGGTTGGTGGCGTGACGACCGTTGTGGGGGATGTGTATGACGCTGAGCGGCTGCGAGAGGTGATTGCGGAGGCTCGGCCGGATGTGGTGATGCATCAACTGACCGATCTGGCGTCGCGGGACTTCGCCGCGAACAGCCGCATCCGCCGCGAGGGCACGCGCAACCTGGTGGACGCAGCCCTGGCCGCCGGCGTACGGCGGGTTGTGTCGCAGAGCATCGCGTGGGCGTACGAGCCCGGCTCGACGCCCGCAACCGAATCCACCCCGCTCGACCTGCACGCCCCGGACGCCACCCGACGCGCCACGGTCGAGGCGGTCGCCACACTCGAGGCGATCACCGCCGAAGCACCCGAGTGGGTCGTGCTCCGCTACGGCATGCTCTACGGTCCCGACACTTGGTACACCAAGGGCGCCCTGATGGCCGACCTCGCCAGCACCGGCAACCTCCCCGCCGGCCCCGACATCACCAGCTTCCTCCACGTCGACGACGCCGCCACGGCCGCAACAGCCGCCCTCACCTGGCCCACCGGCCCCGTGAACATCGTCGACAACGACCCGGCCCCCGCCTCAACCTGGACCCCCGCCTTCGCCCAGTCCGTCGGCGCCCCTCCCCCAAAAACCACCACCTCATCCAACGCAACCGCCTCCCGCCCCACCACACCCGCCGCTCCCACGGGCGCCGCAGCTACGAGCGATCCAACCGCAAGCGACGCACCGGATGAAGCCGGCGCCGCGGCCGGTGGACCTACGAGCGACCCAACCGCGGGCGACGCACCGGGTGAGCCGGGTGTCGCGCGAACCCCGTGGGCTCGTGGGGCCTCCAATGCCTACGCCCGTTCGCTCGGCTGGTCCCCCGCCCACCCGACGTGGCGCACCGGCTTCACCTCCTGACTCGTCGAGTCGTGGCGATTGGCCGGCGCCCGGGAGCGCGAGTCGTGGATTATGGCTGGCTTTTCACTGGTTTAACTGCCGATTTCCACGACTCGGCGGGGGCAAAGAAGACCGGACCCGGCGCTGCGAGGCGCGGTGAAGCGGGGCGGTGAAGCGGGCGGGTGGAGCTGCGGGCGGTCCGACTGCGGGCGACGTACCGGTTGAAGCGGGCGCCGCGGGCGGTGGAGCTGGGGGCGGTCCGACTGCGGGCGACGTACCGGGTGAGCCGGGTGTCGCGCGAACGCCGTGGGCTCGTGGGGCCTCCAATGCCTACGCCCGTTCGCTCGGCTGGTCCCCCGCCCACCCGACGTGGCGCACCGGCTTCACCTCCTGACTCGTCGAGTCGTGGTGTTTGGTCGGCGGCCCGGATCGCGAGTCGTGGATTGTGGTTGAGGTTTGGCGCCGATTCTCACGACTCGGTGCGGGCAAAGGGATCGGGCCCGGCGCTCCGAGGGGGGAGGGGGAGCGTCGGGCCCGATCTGGGCGGTCCGCCGGCAGCGAGGGGGTGCTGGGGTCAGCGGACCGGGCCTGTGATGAGTTCGATGGTTGCCTTGTGGGTCTGACCGGACTGGTCGGTCCAGCCGACCTCGACCTTGTCGCCCGGGTGCTGCTTGTTGAGCAGTTCGGACAGGGTGTCGGGCGAGGTGACGGCGTGCCCGGCGAACGAGGTGATCACGTCACCGGCCTCGATGCCGGCCTCGTCGGCGTGACCGTCCGCGACCACGTCGCCGACGACCGCTCCACTGGTACCGGCGCTGGTCACGACCGAGACTCCGAGCATCGCCGAGTCGCCGATGTGTACGTCGGCCGACGCCTTCCCGTCCTCGATCTGCTCGGCGATGTCGAGCGCCTGGTTGATCGGGATCGCATACCCCTCGGTCGTCGTCCCCGACCCGTCACCAGAACCGTTCCCGGACCCACCACCCGAGCCGTCCCCGTACCCGTTGCCGGATCCATCACCCGACCCGTTCCCGAACGGGAAGCCGCCGGTCCCGTCGCCGTTTCCGTTACCGGATCCGTCGCCCGACCCGTCCCCGTAACCGTTGCCCGTGCCGGAGCCGTTGCCGAACGGGAAGCCGCCGGTCCCGTTCGGGTCGCCGTAGCCGTTGCCGTTTCCCGTGCCGGTGTTGCCGTCGCCCCAGGCGGCGAGGGTCGCGGTGGCTGCCTGCGCGGTGGACGCCGAGGTCTGTCCAGGACGGCCCTGGCCGCCGTTGTTGCCGCCGTTGCCGGCCACGTCGACGCCGACCACCTCGCCGTTCGCGTTCACCAGCGGGCCGCCGGAGTCGCCGGCCTGGATGTTCGCGTCGGTCTGGATCAGGTCCTCGAGGTTCTCCGGGTCCTGCCCGTTCTCGTCGGTCGCGGTGATCGACTGGTTCAGCCCCGTCACCTTCCCGGCCGCGTAACTCGGCGTACCGCCGACGCCGCCCGCATTCCCGACCCCGACCACCTGGTCGCCGAGCTTCACCTGGTCGGAGTTCCCGGTCTTCGCGGTCTCCAGCCCGGACGCGTCCTTCAGCTTCAGTACGGCGATGTCGTGCTCCTCGTCGTACCCGACGACACTCGCGCTGTACGTCTTCCCGTTCCCGATGTCCGTCACGGTGATCGACGTCGCGCCCTCGATCACGTGGTGGTTGGTGAGGACCTCGCCGTCGGAGGTGAGCACGATCCCGGTGCCGGCCGCTCGCGCGTTCTCGTACCCGAGGACGGTGTTCACGTCGACCAGCCCCGGCGATACCTTCGCCGCCACGGCCGCCGGGTCGAACGCCTGCTGCGACAGCTGCGAGCTGTTCGCGCCGGCGCGCTGGTCGATGCCCCAGGCAACCGATCCGGCGACGAGCACGGCGGCCAGCCCGAGCGCGCCGGCGCCGAGCAGTCGCCGCCCGCGCTTCTTGGGCAGCTGCGGCGGAGGACCGAACGGGTACGGCGAACCGAACTGCGCCCCGTACTGAGGCGCGCCGTACTGAGGCGCCCCGTACTGCGGCATCTGCTGGTACTGCGGATACGGCTGCTGCTGCCCATACGGCCGACCGTGCTGCTGCCCGCCGTGCGGCGCCTGCCCACCGTACTGCTGTCCGCCGTACTGCTGTCCGCCGTACTGCTGTCCGCCGTACTGCTGTCCGCCGTTCGGCGCCTGCCCACCTTGCGGCTGGCCGCCGTTCGGCGCCTGGCCGCCTTGCGCCTGCCCGCCGTGCGGCGGCTGCCCACCTTGCGCTTGCCCGCCTTGGGGCTGCTGTCCGCCGTTGTACGGTCCCGGTCCAGCGCTCTCGTTCATCTGGTGTCGCCCTCCTCGGCAAGTTCCCTCTGCCTTCGAGTAGAGCTCGCGAGACTGAGAACTCCATCGGGCCCGCCAATGAATCAGCTGAGAATCCGCTCCACCGCCATCACGACGGCCGTCCGCCGCTGCGACCGGTCCGGCAACTCCGCGCCGTACTCCGGATTCATCGACGACCAGCTCGTCGCGATCGCCTGGATCAACGACAGCAGAGTGACCGGGGTGAACCGGCGCGACACCACCCGGCGCCGGATCCCCCGCTGAATCTCCTCCAGTCGGCGCTGATTGACCGCGACGATCGCCTCCAACGGCTGACCGTCCGGCCGCTCGAGCCGGTACCAGACCGACAGCCGGAGCCGGTCCGGATGCTCCTCGAAGTAGTCGAACACCCGGCCCGCGTACGACGGGAGGTCTTCGACGTCGAACCCGACCTCGTCCAGGTACTTCTCCACCGACGCGCTGAACACCGCATCGAACAAGGCGTCTTTGTTCCCGAAGTAGGCGTACAGCATCGCCTTGTTGCACTCGGCCACCTCGGCGATCCGGCTGACCCGCGCACCACCGATCCCGCGCGCCGCGAACTCCTCGGTGGCGGCCTCCAGGATCCGGGCCCGAGTCCGGTCTGCGTTCCGTTGCTGCATACGGCGAGCTTACCAACCAACCGGTTGGTTGATTTCCAACCAACCAGTTGGTTAGATAGAGGCTGTATCCAACCAAACGGTTAGTTAGGAACGGCAATGAGCAAGATCTGGCTGGTCACCGGCAGCTCGCGCGGCCTGGGTCGCGCGCTGACCGAGGCGGTGCTGGCGGCCGGCGACCGCGTCGTCGGCACGGCCCGCAAACCCGAGCAACTCGACGACCTGGTGACGAAGTACGGCGACCAACTGCGGGCAGTCGCGCTCGATGTCACGGACGCCGACGCCGCGCGCGCCGCCGTACGGACCGCGGTGACGGAGTTCGGCGGGCTGGATGTGGTGGCGAACAACGCCGGCTACGCGAACAGCGCGTCGATCGAGGAGATGGCCGACGACGACTTCCGGGCGCAGGTCGAGACCAACCTGTTCGGTGTGGTCAACGTGACGAAGGCTGCGCTGCCGGTGTTCCGCGAGCAGCGCGGCGGGCACTTCCTGCAGTTCTCGTCGATCGGTGGACGGGCCGGCGGGACGCCCGGCATGGGTGCGTACCAGACCGCGAAGTTCGCCGTCGAAGGCTTCTCCGAGGTGCTGAACAACGAGGTGCGCCCGTTCGGCGTGAAGGTGACGATCGTCGAGCCGGGCGGCTTCCGGACCGACTGGGGCGGCTCGTCGATGCAGCTCGCCGAGGTGCACCCGGACTACGAGTCCACCGTCGGCGAGATGCACCGGCGCCGCCTGGAGATGGACGGCAAGCAGCCGGGCGACCCGGCCAGGGCCGCGCAGGCCATCCTCGAGATCGTCGGCCTCGACAACCCGCCACTCAGGTTGCTGCTCGGCAGTGACGCCCTCAAGCTCGCCGAAAGCGCGTCGGCCTCCCGTGCCGCCGAAGCCACCGCCTGGGCCCACCTCACCACCTCAACCGACTTCGACTGACGCGATACCCGGCGATCACCACCCACAGCTGATGGGCCGGCGATCACCACCGCCAGGATGGGTAAGCGTCCGAGAAGCCGGCACGTCCCAGAAGCCGGGTTGACGTCCCAGAAGCCGGGTTGACGTCCCAGAAGCCGGGTTGACGTCCCAGAAGCCGGGTTGACGTCCCAGAAGCCGGGACGACGTCCCAGAAGCCGGGTTGACGTCCCAGAAGCCGGGTTGACGTCCCAGAAGCCGGGACGACGTCCGCGAAGCCGGCCGACCTCCGAGCAGCCGGGTTGACGTCCGGGAAGCCGGCACGACGTCCGAGAAGCCAGGTTGACCTCCGAGCGGCCGGGACGACGTTCGGGAAGCCGGCACGACGTCCGAGAAGCCGGGTTGGCGTTCGAGAAGCCGGGTTGACGTCGGGGGTCCGGGGTGTAAACCCTGTATCTCGGACGTCAACCCAGCAAATGCCACAGCAGGCCAAGAGTGGCGCTATCCGCGTAGGTCGCGGAAGAACTCGCGGACGTCGCTCACCAGCAGCTCGGGCTCTTCCAGGGCTGCGAAGTGGCCGCCGTGGTCGACCTCGGTCCAGCGGGTGATCGTGTTCGAGGTCTCGCAGTACCGTCGGATCGCGACGTCGTGTGCCAACGCGAGGACGGCCGTCGGGACGCCCGAGTTCGGCCGCGGCGTCCAGTCGCGCGGCTGCGCGTACCCGATGTAGGCCGCCGACCCGCCGGTCCCGGTCAGCCAGTACATCATCACGTTCGTCAGCAGCCGGTCCTTGCTGATGATTGCCTCCGGCAAGGTCTCGGCCGGGTACGTCCAGGCCTTGAACTTGTCCATGATCCAGGCCAGTTGCGCGACCGGCGAGTCGACCAGGCCGTAGCCCAGCGTCTGCGGCCGGGTCGACTGGATCGAGATGTAGCCGAACTCGTCCTTCATGAACTGACCGATCCGCCGCATCTTGTCCTGCTCCAGCGGCGTCAGCGTCTGCAGTTCCTCGTCGGACATCTGCAACGGCGGCAGGTTCGTCCCGCCGTTCGTGTGGACGCCGACCACGTGCTCCGGGGCGGCCCGTCCGACCTCGGGTGACACCGATCCACCCAGATCGCCGCCCTGTACGCCGTACCGCTCGTAACCGAGCTCGTTCATCAGCGCCGCCCACACCCGGCCGATCCGCGGGAAGGTCCAGTCGTCGTCCGCCGTCGGCCCGGAGAATCCGAACCCGGGCAGCGCCGGGATGACCACATGGAACGCGTCCGAAGCCTGCCCACCAAAAGCAACCGGATCGGTCAGCGGGCCGATCAAATCGAGGAACTCGACGATCGACCCCGGCCAGCCGTGCGTGAGCATCAGCGGCAGCGCATCCGGCTCCGCGGACCTGACATGGATGAAGTGGATCCGCTGCCCCTCGATCTCGGCGGTGAACTGCGGGTACGAGTTCAGCTCCTTCTCGGCGGCGCGCCAGTCGTACGACGTACGCCAGTAGTCGACCAGCGACGAAAGCCAGGAGACCGGTACGCCGGTGTTCCAGTCGTCGCCGGGAAGCGGTGCGGGGAGCCGGGTGCTCGCCAGCTTGGCGGCGAGTTCGTCGAGCGTGCTCTGCGGGATGTCGATGCTGAACGGCTTGATCATGTCCACAACTCTGTCACCCACCTAGGACACCTTCAGTCCTAGGAAGCTGCCAGAATTCAGAACATGATCGAGACCTCGGCACGACTGCTGAAGCTCCTCTCCCTGCTGCAGCAACCCAAGGAGTGGAGCGGCGCCGCCCTGGCCGGCGAGCTCGGCGTCGGGGTCCGGACGGTACGGCGGGACGTCGACAAGCTCCGCAACCTCGGCTACCCCGTCGACGCGATCCCCGGTGTCGCCGGCTACCGCCTCGGCGCCGGCGCCGCACTCCCCCCGCTGCTGCTCGACGACGAGGAAGCGATCGCGGTCGCCATCGGACTGCGCGCCGCGGCGAACGGGACCGTCGCGGGCACCGAGGAGTCGTCGGTCCGCGCGCTGACGAAGCTCGAACAGGTCCTCCCGTCGCGACTGCGCCACCGGATCGAACTTCTCCAGCAGATCGCCGTCACGCCCTCGGGCGGTCCGTCCGTACAACCCGACGTACTGCTCGCGGTCGCCGCCGCATGCCGGGACCACCAGCGGCTGCGCTTCAACTACCGCAATCACGACGGTACGGCGGCCACGCGGACGACCGAGCCGCACCGGCTCGTGCACACCGGGCGGCGGTGGTACCTGGTCGCGTGGGATCTCGACCGTGACGACTGGCGGACGTTCCGCGTCGACCGGGTGGAGCCACGCATCCCGACCGGCCCGCGGTTCACCCCGCGCGAGGTGCCTGATCTCGCGACCACGAACCGCGGCGTCGCGTACGGCGGCTACCGCTACCAGGCCCGACTGCTCGTCCGGGCCCCGGCCGAGCAGGTCGCGGACAAGTTCGGGCCGGCCGTCGCCACGGTGACGTCTGTCGACGCGACGACGACGCTGGTCGAGACCGGGGCCAACTCGCTCGACCAACTCGCGCTGCACCTCGGCCTGCTCGGCTACCCGCTCGAGATCCAGTCACCGCCGGAGCTCATCGACCACATCCGCGAACTCACGACGCGCCTGGCGGCGGCGATTCCGGCGTCCTGACAGCGGCGTGTCCCTGTACCGTTCAGGCATGCAGGATCGGTACGTCGGGACTGTGCTGGGCCGGATCCGCCTGCGCGTCGGCGGGTCGGGGCCTGCGATGCTGTTCTGGCCGAGCCTCTTGATGGACGGCACGCTGTGGTCCGCCCAGGCCGCGCACTTCGCGGATCGCTTCCAGGTGATCCTCGTCGATCCGCCCGGGCACGGCGGTAGCGATCCGCTGACCGGGCCGTTCACGTTCGAGCAGTGCGCCGAGGTGATACTGGCGATCATCGACGACCTGCAGGTCGAGAAGGTGCACCTGGTCGGCAACAGCTGGGGCGGGATGATCGGCGGCACCTTCGCGGCACTGCATCCGGACCGGATCGGCATCGCCGTACTGATGAACGCCACCGCGTCACCGGCCGGACGACGCCAGAAGGTCGAGTACGGCGTCCTGATCCGCGCGGCGCAGCTCCTCGGCGGGATGCGCGGACCGCTCACCGGGCCGGTCCGCGACGCCTTCCTCGGCCCGACCGCGAAACGCGAGAAGCCCGAGGTCGTTGCCACAGTCAACGAACTCGCCCGCAAGGTGGACATCACCTCGGGACGGCACGCCGTCACCAGTGTGGTCCCGCATCGTCCCGATCAGCGCGCCCTGCTCGGAAAGATCCGGACGCCGGTGCTGGTGGTGGCCGGTGCGGAGGACGCCACGTTCCCGGTCGCGGAGACCGAGGAGATGGCGGACTCCATCCCCGGCGCGAGGTTCGTCGTACTCGAGCAATCCGCACACCTGGCGGCACTCGAGTCCCCGAAAGAGGTCAACGCCCTGATCGACGACTTCCTCGCCGACAACGGCTGACGCCACCTGCGGACCTGTGCCACTCACCAACCCGCCCCGATGACCGCTCCGGGACTCCCCTGAGCGTGCGCCACGTCGCACACGAGCAGTTGGTGAGTGGCTGAGGTCCGCCTAGCGCCGCGACGGGACCGGTGTGCGGGTCAGGTCGGCGGCGACCACGATCTCGCCGGAGAACTCCGCCGCGGCCTCCTCGTGAAAGCGTTCCGGTTCCAGGTAGCGCTGGGAGAAGTGCGTGAGGACGAGCTTGCGGACGCCGCACTCCTCCGCGACCCGGGCCGCCTGGCGTGCGGTCAGGTGACCGAACCGGCGCGCCAACTCCGTCTCCGACGACAGGTACGTCGACTCGATCACCAGCAGGTCGGCCCCGTCGGCCAAGCGCAGGACGTTCTCACACAGGCGGGTGTCCATGATGAACGCGAACCGCTGCCCCGCCCGCAGCTCGCTGACGTCCTCCACACGCACAGTGCGATCGCCGAGGTCGAGCGATCCGGCTCGTTGCAGCCGGCCGACGTCCGGCCCGGTCACGCCGTACGCCGCGAGCTTGTCCGGGAGCATGCGGCGTCCGTCGGGCTCGATCAACTGGTACCCGAACGACTCGATCGGGTGCTCCAGGCGCCGCGCCCACAACTGCCCGAACGAGCCGACGGACAGCAGCCCGTCCTCCTCCACCGGCTCCTCGAGCAGTTCGGCCCGCTCGAAGAACGAGGCGGCGTACCGCAACCGTGTGAAGTACGTCTGCCCCGACGCCGGATAGTGCGCCCGCACCGGATGCGGTACGTCGTCCAGCGACAACCGCTGCACCACGCCTGGCACCCCGAGACAGTGATCGCCGTGGAAGTGCGTCACACACAACCGGGTGATCGCCCCGGCCGCGAGCCCGGCGTAGATCATCTGCCGCTGCGTCCCCTCGCCGGGATCGAACAGGAACCCCTCATCGTCCCAGCGCAGGAAGTACCCGTTCTGCGTACGTTCCCGGGACGGCACCTGACTGCCGGTCCCGAGCACGACGAGCTCACGCAAGCGCGGCCACCAACGTGGAGGACGACATGTTGCCGCCGCAGGACACGACCGCGACGCGCTTCCCGGTCAATTCGGTACGTCGCTTGCTCGCAGCTGCGAACGCCAGCGCTGCCGAGCCCTCGATCAACTGGTGCTCGGTGTCGATAACCATCCGGAGCGCGTCCCGGATCGCATCCTCCTCGACCAGCACCCAGTCGTCGACCAGTTCACGGCACAGATCGAAGGTGATGCTCCCAGGCTCGACGCTGCCCGCCGTACCGTCCGACAACGTGTGCCCGGCGTCGATCTGTACGATCTCGCCGGCCCGTACCGAGGCCGCCATCGCGTCGTCGACAGCCGGCTGCGCGCCGTACACGCGAATCCCGGGCAAGTGCTTCTTGAGCACCGCGGCGACTCCGCTGATCAGCCCGCCACCACCGACCGCGACCACGACCGCATCGAGCGACGCGCCGGCCAGCTGCTCGACGATCTCGACACCGACCGTCCCCTGCCCGGCGATGATGTCCGGGTCGTTGTACGGCGGAACGTACGCCAGCCCGTGCTCCGCGGCGTACGCCCGCGCCTTGATCTCGAGGACGCCGGTGTCGTTGCCCTCAGCCCGTAGTTCCAGACCGAGCCGGCGCAGTGCCGCGACCTTGCCAGGCGCGGCGTTTTCGGGCAGGTAGACGATGCCATGACCGCCGAGCGTCGCGAGTGCGTTACCGACCCCGAGTCCGTGATTCCCGGTGGACGCCGTGATCACGCCTGCCGCCCGCTCCGCCTCGGTCAGCGTGAGGATCTTCGCCAGCGCACCGCGGGCCTTGAACGATCCCGTCCGCTGCTGGTGCTCGCACTTCACGAGCACCTCGGCGCCGAGTTCCTCGCTGAACGCGTCGTACCGGACGAACGGTGTCGGCGGCAGGTGCTCCCGCAGTGCCGGCGCGACGCGCTCGGCCCGTGCGGCAGCTTCCGCGGGGGTCATCACTCTGCAGCGTTGAGGCTCGTGCCGAGGGCCTGCCAGTCGAGGACCGGTGCGGCGAGCCGGCTGATCGTTGCCAGCAGCCCCAACCGTGCGGCGCGGATCTCCGGCTCCTTCGCCATCACGAGGATCTCGTCGAAGAACGCGTTCACCGGATCGACTAGAACCGAGGCAGTCGAGACGAAGTCGCCGAGCCCGGTCGGTGCCTGTCCGATCTTCTGGACCGCCTCGTGCAGCACGACCTCCGCAGGCTCCGTGAGCTTGCCGGCGTCGTACTCCGCCTCGGTGCCTTCCGGAACGATCCGGCGGACGCGCTGCAGTACCGCGACCAGGTCGGCGAAGTCGCTGTTGCCGACGAGGCCCTGCAGAGTCTTCAGCGTCTCGTCCGCGACCACCGGAGCAGTTGCCAACGGCAACACGGCGGCAACCTGGAGGTGATCGTCGCCGCGGTCGAGCAGCTGCTGCTCGTACCGCCGTACAGTGAAGTCGGCGACCTCGTCGAGCGAGTCGGCCGGTACGTCGATGCCTTGCGCACCGATCTCGTCCGCGGCCGCTTTCAAGCCGACCGGCAACGTGATCGCCCGCAGTGCCGGGTGCTCGCGGAGGATCGCAACGACTCCGGCCGCGGCACGGCGGAGCGCGAACGGGTCGGAGCTCCCGGTCGGCTTCGCGCCGATCGCGAACAGCCCGGCCAGCAGGTCGAACCGATCGGCCAGCGCGAGCAGCGCACCCGGGGTCGTGGACGGGACCGGGTCACCGGCCGACCGCGGCAACTCCATGTCGTACAGGGCCTGCGCGACGGCCTCGGTCTCACCGGCGCGCTTGGCGTACTCGCGCGCCATCGTGCCGGCCAGGCTGGTCAGCTCGACCACCATCTGCGAACCCAGGTCGAACTTGGCCAGCTCGGCGGCGCGCTTCAGCGTGGCCAGGTCGTCGCCGTCGAGGTCGACCTTCGACGCCAGCGTGAGCGCGATCCGCCCGATCCGGCCGGCCCGATCGGCCATCGAGCCGAGCCGCTCCTCGAAGGCCAGCTTCTCCAGCTCGCTCTTCATCGACTCCAGCGGCGTCTCCAGGTCGGCCCGCCAGAAGAACGCGGCGTCCTCGTAGCGTGCCCGCAGTACGCCCTCGTTGCCGGCCCGGACCAGGTCCTCGTCGACCGAACCGTTGGCCACGGCAACGAAGTGCGGCAGCAGCTTGCCGTCGGCGTCGCGGACCGGCAGGTACCGCTGATGCTTGCGCATCACGGTCGTGAGGATCTCGCTCGGCAGGTCCAGGTAGTCGGCCGCGAACCCGCCCAGGATCGGCGTCGGCTCCTCGACCAGGTTGACGATCTGGTCGAGCAGCGCGGACTCGCCCTCGGCGTCGACCGTGCCACCGACACCCTTCGACAGCTCCGCCGCGGCCTCGACGATCTGCGCCAGCCGACGAGCCGGGTCGGCCTCGATGCCGTGGATCCGGAGCAGGTCCAGGTAGCCCTCGGCCGATGCGATCTCGACCTTCGGCTGGGCGGCGGTCCGATGCACCCGCGTCGTCCGTCCGGCCGCGAGGCTCGACACCGAGACCGGGACGATCTCGTCGCCGAGCAACGCGACCAGCCAGCGGATGGGGCGGGTGAACGACAGCTTGGCGTCGTTCCACCGCATGTTCTTGTCCGAGCGCAGGCCCGCGACGATCTCACTCAGTACGCCGCTCAGCACCTCGGCCGCCCCGCGACCAGGGTCCGGCTTGGTCACCGCGACGTACTCGACGCCGTCGACATCGAGGTCGTGCAGCTCGGACGGCTCCACCTTCTGACCGCGGGCGAACCCGGCAGCGGCCTTGGTCAGGTTGCCGTCGGCGTCGTACGCGGCCGCCTTCTTCGGGCCCCGGACCACCCGCTCGGCATCCGGCTCACCGGCCTGGACGGACGCGACGAAGGCGACTACCCGGCGCGGGGTCGCGTACGTCGTGATTGCGCCGTGCTCGAGCCGCGTCGCGGCCAGCTTCTCCTCCAGCGCGGCCTGCACCGCCGCAGCGGTCTTGGTGACCTCGGACGGCGGCATCTCCTCGGTGCCGATCTCGAAGGTCAACTGCCGGGTCCCGGTGATCTTGGGGAACTCGGTCGGCTGCGCCGCCGCCGGCGGCAGTTCGGCGAGACCCAACGGGTGCTTCAGCTCCTCGCGGCGCTCGGCCCACAGCCGCGAGACCTCGCGAGCCAGGGTCCGCATCCGGCCGAACGCCTTGGCGCGTTCCGTCGTACTGACGGCGCCGCGGGCGTCGAGGACGTTGAACGTGTGCGAGCACCGCAGCACCTGGATGTGCGCCGGCACCGGGAGGCGGTCGTCGATCATCCGGCGGGCCTCGTTCGCGTACTCCTCGAACAAGCGCTTCTGCGACTCCACGTCCGCGTCGTCCAGGTAGTACCGGCTCATCTCGTACTCCGCCTGGCCGAATGCCTCGCCGTACGAGATGCCCGGCGCGTAGGCGATGTCCTTGAAGTGCGAGACACCCTGCAGCGCCATCATGATCCGCTCGATGCCGTAGGTGATCTCCACCGACACCGGGTCCAGCGTCATCCCGCCGGCCTGCTGGAAGTACGTGAACTGGGTGATCTCCAGACCGTCCAGCCAGACCTCCCAGCCCAGGCCCCAGGACCCGGTCGCCGGGTTCGCCCAGTTGTCCTCGACGAACCGCACGTCGTGCGCGTCGATGTCGATCCCGAGCGCGGACAGGCTGTCCAGGAACAGCTCCTGCGGGTTGCCCGGGTCCGGCTTGAGCACCACCTGGAACTGGGTGTGCGTCTGCAGCCGGTTCGGGTTCTCGCCGTAGCGGCTGTCGTCCGGCCGCACACTCGGCTCGACGTACGCCACCCGCCACGGCTCCGGACCGAGCACCCGCAGGATGGTCGCGGGATTCAGCGTTCCGGCCCCGACCTCGGTGTTGAACGGCTGCACGACCATGCAGCCCCGGTCGGTCCAGTACTTCGTGAGCGCGAGCAGCGCGTCCTGCATGGTGAGCACAGCAAACCTCAAGCCATCTTTCGGGGGGTTTCCGCTGCGAAGTCTATTAGTAGGAGGCGGGTGCTATCCCCCGGATTGCCAGCGTGAGCAACCGGTCGGCCTGAGCGGTGTCCTCGGCACTGGCCAGCGAGATGCCGTTGACCAGCTTCAGCAGGTCCTCGATCCGGACTTCCGCGGGTACGGCGCCGGCCTCCTGAGCGCGCTCCAGCAGCTTCCGGCCGGCCGAGATCACCCGGGCGTGCGTGTCCGAACCACAGTCCCCACTCATCACCAGCGCCGTCGCGAGACCGCGACTGCTGGTCGCGTGCCGGACCATCGCGCGCAGCCAGTTCGTCAACGCCTGCAGGGAATCCGGCTCGTCGAGCAGCTCGGTCGCCTGTGCGCAGACCTCGTCGACGCTGCTCCGGAACACCTCCTCCAGCAACCTGATCCGGCCGCCGAAATGCCGGTGCAGGGTCGCCGACCCGACACCCGCCCGGCGGGCGATCTCCTCCAGCGACGCGTCCGCGCCCTGCTCGGAGACCACCTCGGCCGCGACCGCGACCAGGCGGTCCCGGTTCCGCTGAGCGTCCGCACGCATCGGCACATCCTTGACATAAGTGGGGTGGTCCCCCATATCGTAGCCGCCAATAAACGGGGGCCCACCCCGTTTGAGTTCGAGGAGACTTGATGCGCATTGGCTTGGCGTTCGGCGACGTCCGTGGACGGGCCCCGCTGCCCGAGATCACCCGGCAGATCCAGGAGGCGGCCGCGGCCGGGGCCGACTCGGCCTGGGTGACGCACGGCGTCGGCTGGGACGCCCTCACCACGCTGGCGGTCGCCGGACCCGCGGCGCTCGGTATCGAGCTCGGCACCGCGGTCGTACCGTTCCCCCAGCGGCATCCACTCGTGCTCGCGACGCAGGCACTGACCGTGCAGGCGGCGATCGGCAACCGGCTCACGCTCGGCATCGGCGCCGGCATCGCCCGCATGGTCAGCACGATGTACGGGCTACCCACCGATCGACCGGCTCGACGGATGCGTGAGTACCTTGAAGTGCTGCGGCCGCTGCTCCAGGGCGAGACGGTCGACCATCACGGCGAGACGTACACGGCCATCGGTGCGATCGACCTCCCCGGGGCCCAGGCTCCGTCCGTGCTGATCGCCGCGCTCGGGCCCGCGATGCTGAAGGTCGCGGGCGAGCTCGCCGACGGCACGATCACCTGGATGACCGGACCCCGGACACTCACCAACCACGTCGTACCGACCATCACCCGAGCGTCCGGGAGCCGCACTCCGCGGATCGTGGCGGGGCTTGCTGTGTGTCTCACGTCCGCCGAGGATGCCGTACGGGCGCGGTTCGCCGAGCAGTTCGCGTTGGCCGGGCAGGTCCCGGAATACCGCGCGATGCTCGACCGGGAAGGTGCCGACGTGGCCGACGTACTGATCGTCGGCGACGAGGACTCGATCGCGAAGCAGCTCACCCGGATCGGCGACACCGGCGTGACCGACCTGATGCTGGCGCCGATCGGTACCGCGGAGGAGCAGGCCCGGACGACCGCATTCGTGTCTACTATCGGCGGGTGACGGTTACGGATGCGCACGGGGCGGTCGACGCGGTCTGGAGGATCGAGTCGGCGCGGATCATCGCGGGCGTCGCGCGGATCGTGCGGGACGTCGGGCTCGCGGAGGAGCTGGCGCAGGACGCCCTGGTGGCCGCGTTGGAGCAGTGGCCCGAGTCCGGCGTACCGAACAATCCCGGCGCCTGGCTGATGGCGATCGCCAAACGGCGGGCGATCGACCTGATCCGGCGCAAGGACACGTACCAGCGCAAGCTCGCCGAGCTGGGCCACGAGCTGGAGATCGACGGCGACAGCGTCGAGGACGATGTGGAGGCGATCCTCGAGGACCACATCGAGGACGACCTGCTCCGGTTGGTGTTCACCGCGTGTCACCCGGTGCTCACCATGGACGCGCGGGTGACGCTGACGCTCAAGCTGCTCGGCGGCCTGAAGACCGACGAGATCGCCCGCGCGTTCCTCGCCCCGGAGGCGACGATCGCGCAGCGCATCGTCCGCGCCAAGCGCAACCTGGCCAAGGCCGGCGTCGAGTTCGAGGTGCCGTCCGGGCCGGAGCTCCTGGAACGGACGTCGTCAGTCCTCGAGGTCGTCTACCTGATCTACAACGAGGGGTACTCCGCGACCGCTGGCGACGACTGGATGCGGCCGGCCCTGTGCAACGAGGCAATGCGTCTGGGCCGGCTGCTCGTCGAGCTGATGCCGACGGAGCCCGAAGTCCTCGGCCTGCTGGCGTTGATGGAGCTGCAGTCGTCCCGCGCGAACGCCCGCGTCGGGAGCGACGGCGAGCCGGTACTGCTCCTTGACCAGGACCGCCGCCGCTGGGACCGCCTCCTGATCCGCCGCGGTCTCGAAGGCATCGAACGCGCCTGGGCATTGGAGAAACCGCCCGGCCCGTACCTCCTGCAGGCCGCGATCGCTGCCTGTCACGCCCGCGCGACCGATCCCGAGGACACCGACTGGGCCCGGATCGCCGGCCTGTACGCCGTACTCGCGCAAGTGACCCCGTCGCCGGTCATCGAGCTGAACCAGGCCGTCGCCATCTCGATGGCCTTCGGCCCGGAACGTGGACTGGCAGCGGTCGACCTGCTGGCGGACGACCCGTCGCTGAAGGAGTACCACCTGCTGCCGAGCGTGCGCGGTGACCTGCTGTTCAAGCTCGGCCGCCTGGACGAGGCCCGCGCCGAGTTCGAGAAGGCCGCCGCCCTGACCCGCAACGAACGCGAACGCAAACTCCTCCTGGAACGCGCCGCCGCCTGCTGACCAACCGCCTACTTGTGCCGGCGTGCCAACCAGGCCATGGCGCCGGCACCGAGTACCACGGCTCCGCCGACTGCGGCGGTCGCCTTCGGGTGGCGCTTGCCTGTCGCGGGCAGGCCCTGCATCGCACTGGGCACCTGCTTCATCATCTGACCGGTGCGCCCCGCAGCGCCCTTCATCATCTGACCGGTCTGGCCCGCGGCACCCGACATGCGGTGGCCGGCGCTCGACGCGGTCTCCTTCATCCGGTGCGGAACGTTCAGCCGCCGGGTGAGTTCCTGGACCGTATCGGCGAGGTGCTGCCGGGTGTACTCGAGATCCTCCCGGAGCGTCTCGCTCTCGGTCATCGGCTCCCGGTGAGTGGCATTCTTGGTGGTGGTCATGGGGTGCTCTTTCCTTCTGGATGGTGACCCTTGAGCGCTTCCAGGTCCTCGTGCACGCCGTCGACGGCACGTTTCGGGACGGGCGGGGTGGCACGGGAGACGTGCCGCTTGCCGAGCAGTGCGGCGACGCCGGCGATCGCGAACAGCACCGCCGCGACGATCAGCGCCGACAGCCAGGCCGGCAACGCGGTCGCGAGCCCGAGGACCGCCGCCGCGATCAGGACGCCGAGACCGTACAGCGCGATCGCGCCGGCCCCACCGAACAACCCGGCGCCGACGCCCGCCTCCTTGCCCTTCTCCTTGAGCTCGACCTTGGCCAGCTCGATTTCGTCGCGGACCAACTGGCTGAGGTCGGTGGTCGCCTGGCTCACGAGCCCACCGATGTTCGTGTCCTGACCGTTCAGTCGATTCAGTCCGGTCTCACGCCGGACCAGTTCCGGGCGTGTCGTCATGACCGCCTCCCGTACTCGGTTGCCGCACCGGTACCCATACCGCGCGACCGCCACGCAGCCGACCGAGGCTGAAGTGATCTGCATCACATGATGTCGAGTAGTCGCCGGCTGTTCGACGCACGGGTGAGATCGTCACCCACCAGGAGGAATCATGAACACCGTCGTATCGAAGGACGGCACCACCATCGCCTACGACCGGCGCGGGAACGGGCCGGCGCTCGTTCTCGTCGACGGCGCGCTCTGCTCCCGTGCACAGGGTCCGATGCCCGACCTCGCCGAGGCACTCGCGGACCTCTTCACCGTCTACAACTACGACCGCCGCGGGCGCGGCGACTCCGGCGACGCGGGCGACTACGCGGTCGAGCGGGAGATCGAGGACCTGACCGCGGTGATCGAGGCGGCCGGCGGATCGGCGTACGTCTACGGCTCGTCGTCCGGCGCTGCCCTGGCGCTGCGGGCGACGGCGGCCGAGTTGCCGGTCGAGAAGCTGGTCGCGTTCGAGCCGCCGTACGTCGTCGACGACAGCCGCAAGCAGATCCCGCGGACCTGGGTCGCCGACCTGCAGGCGCTCGAGCCGGGCGACGCGATCAAGTACTTCTTCACGAAGGGGATCGGGCTGCCCGGGATCTTCGTCACGATGATGAAGCTGATGCCGGCCTGGAAGCCGATGAAGGCGATCGCGCACACTCTGCCGTACGACGCGCAGGTGCTCGGGAACAACTGCTTCGGCGACCCGATGGACACCGAGCAGTGGGCGCCGATCGAGCAGCCGGTGCTGGTGGTGAACGGCGGGAAGAGCCCGCAGTGGATGAAGACCTCGACGCGGGCCCTCGCAGCGGCGGTGCCGGGTGCCAAGCACACCGAAGTACCGGGTCAGAACCACGTGATCAAGGCCGCGGCGATCGCCCCGGTGATCGCGGACTTCTGCAGGTGACGGATCCCCAGGCCATCACAATCGCGCCCGCCGGCCCCGCGTGAGCGGGAACCCGGCGGGCGCGATCAATGGTGATGACGTGGGCGTCCGCGTTGGTCAGGCGCCGGTGATCAAGGCGCCGGCGCCGGAGCGGGCGGCGTCGAAGCGCGCCTGGGCGTCGGCCCAGTTGACGACGTTCCACCACGCCTTGACGTAGTCGGGCTTCACGTTCTTGTACTGCAGGTAGAACGCGTGCTCCCACATGTCCAGCATCACGATCGGGATCTGCCCGGCCGGCAGGTTGCCCTGCTGGTCGTACAGCTGGTGGACGAGCAGCCGCCCGCCGAGCGCGTCCCAGGCGAGGATCGCCCAGCCGGAGCCCTGGATCGTGGTGGCGCTCGCCGTGAAGTTGGACCGGAACCCGTCGAACGACCCGAAGAAGTTGTCGATCGCGGCACCCAGCTCGCCGTCCGGCTTGTCGCCACCGTCCGGCGACAGGTTCTTCCAGAAGATCGAGTGGTTGACGTGCCCGCCGAGGTTGAAGGCGAGCGACTTCTCCAGCCCGACGATCGCGCCGAAGTCGTCCTTCTCGCGGGCCGCGGCCAGCTTCTCCAGGGTGTCGTTCAGACCCTTCACGTAGGTCGCATGGTGCTTGTCGTGGTGCAGCTCCATGATCTCGCCGGCGATGCTCGGCGCCAGTGCGCCGTAGTCGTAGGGGAGGTCGGGAAGCGTGTACGTGGTCAACTCTGCTCCTTCGTCAGGGCCCCGCGAGGGCCGATATCTCCGATGTCCTGTGTCAGCGGCACCAGCTTGAAACTTCAACCACGGTTGAGGTCAAGACGCCACGCCGACGAGCGTGGTACGTCGGGACCGGTGCCCGATGAGATCGCCTTGACACCCGCGCACCCATCGAACACCTCCCAGCTTCACATACTCCACCTGACGACCCACGGGCGAGTCTCACCTCCGCGGATGAACGGTTCCCAGCAGCGCACGCAGAGCCTCGGCGAAGGCGTCAGGGTGGTCGACGAAGCCGGTGTGGCCGCCCGGGAAACGGGTCGGCTCGATGCCGAGCCGGTCGGCCAGGCCGGTGGAGGTACGGTCGCAGAGTTGACCGGTCGACTCCTCGCCGATTCCCACCACGATGTCGACGGCGCGCAGCTTGTCGACATCCGGCAGCCAGGTGATGGACTCGCGCATCTCGTGGCCGAACCAGAACCGCTCCGTCGCCTCCTGCTCGGGGTCCCGCTCGCCGCCGAACATCATCTCCACGACCTCGTCGGGCAGCTGGATGTTGGCGAGCGCGAAGAACTGCTTCCAAGCGCCGGTCACGTCACCGGCGAGGTAGTCGGCCATCAGCTTCTCCGACCGCGCGAGTACCTCGTCCGCGTCCGGGATCAGCCGGTCGAGCGGCGGCTCGTGCGCGATCACGGTCCGGACGACGTCCGGGTGATGCTGGGCCAGCGCGAGCGCGCTCACCGCTCCCCCACTGGAGCCGAGTACGACGGCCGGCCCGGCGTCGACGTGCCGGATCAGCGCGGCCAGGTCGTCGGCCCGCTGCTCGGGTCGCGACGTACCGCGCGGGGCGAGCTTGCTCCGCTTCACCCCGCGCGGATCCAGCGTCAGGACCGTGTAGTCGGGCGCCAGCAAGTCGGCCAGCGGCGCGAACGCGGCCGCGTCCATCGGGGCGCCGACCAGGACCAGCAGCGGTCCTGATCCGCGCACCTCGTAGTACAGCTCAGCGTCGGAAACCTTCAGCGTGTTGTTCATGCCATCTCCACGAACGAGGGTGGCACGAATGGACATCGGTGTCCGTGGGGATCAGGCAGTTGCGTACTGCGGGCGCCCGGCCGGCCGGTAGACCTGGAGCGTCATGCCCGTCGGGAAGGATCGCGACTCCACCAGGTCGAGCGCCAGGTCCGGGCCGCTGTCGGGGAACAGTCGCGTGCCCTGGCCGACGACCACCGGGACGACGAGCAGAACGATCTCGTCGACGAGGTCGTTCTCCAGCAGCCACCGGACCAGGACACCGCTGCCGTGCACCTGCAACTCGCCTTCCGGCCCGGCCTTCAGCTCGCCGACGGCCTCCGCGAGGTCACCGGACAGGACGGTCGTGTCCGACCACGTCGCCTCGGTGAGGGTGTTCGACGCGACGTACTTCGGCTTCGTGTTGAAGGCGTCCGCGATCGGACCGCTGCCCGGAGCGAGCGCGCCCCAGTAGCGGGCGAAGATCTCGTATGTCCGCCGGCCGAACAGGAACCCACCGGCGCGCTCGCAGAACTGGTTGACGAACGCCGTTGCCTCACTGTCGAACGCTGCCATCGCCCAGCCGTCGCGCTCGAAGCCCTGCTTGCGGTCAACCTCCGACGGGCCGTTTCCCTGCATCACTCCGTCGACGGAGACCTGTGTGATCGTCGTCAGTTTCATGATCGCGTCAGCTCTCGAACGCGTCGGAGTCCGGGCCGAAGTCGGCTTCCTCGACAACCCGGCGTACCTCGACCTCGGAGCCGAGGGCCTCGGCCAGCCGCGCGGCCCACTCGATCGCCTCGTCGCGGCTGCGGACCTCGACGACGATCACACCGCCGATCAGCTCCTTGGTCTCGGCGAACGGGCCGTCGGTGACGGTGCGCTTGCCGGCGTCGACCTTGACCCGCGCGCCGAGCGAACTGCGGTGCACGCCTTCCGCGAACAGCAGTACGCCGGCCTTCGACAGGTCCTCGACGACCCGTCCGACACCTTCGGCCACCTCCTGCGGCGGCAACTTCCCGGCCTCACTGTCCGCGTCGGCCTTGTTGATGATCATGTAGCGCATCGCTGATGCTCCCTCGTCGTGTCGGTCGAGCTCTTACTCTCACGTCGAGCGGGCCACCACCAGATCGACACCCTGACTTCAGATCATTTCCCCGGTCAGCTCGTACAGGCGACGCGGCGGTGCGCGAGGGCTAGTTCGGCTGGTCGCCGTTGGGGTTGTAGGCGCAGGCGTCGGCGAGGTTCTGGGTCGGGCCGGGGGGCGCGGTGGTGGTTGTGGTGGGCGGCTTGCGCGTGGTGCCGGGCTCGGTCGGCGTGGTGCCGGGCTTGGCCGGCGGGGTGGCGGGCGTCGGGGGCGGGGCGGACTCGAGGGCGTTCTCGACGGTGTCGCGGAGGGCCTGGTAGTCGGGGTGCAGGTACTTCAGGCGGAGCTTGTCGGAGTCGAGCGTGACGTTCGAGACCGTTCCCGACTTCACCTTCAGCGCCAGCTGCACCATCGCGGGCAGCAGCTCCTGCGGTATGTCGGTTCGCAGCAGGTGCTTGCCGGCGCGAGCGATCGCCTTGTACTTCGTGACCAGCGTCTGCGGATCCCCCGCGTCGACGATGCTCTTGATCACGCACCGCTGCCGGACCTGCCGCTGGTCGTCGTCGGCGCCGTACCGCCCGCGCGCGAACCACAGCGCGTGCCGACCGTCGAGGTGCTGGTTCGGTCCCGGCTCGATCCATTCCTTCGGCGGGATGTGCGAGCTGCTGACGCCGCCCATCGCGACCCGCTCGTTGACATTCACCCGGATCCCGCCGAGCGCGTCGACGATCTCCGGGAAGCTCTGCAGGTTGACCTGGAGGTAGTAGTCGAGCTTCAGCCCGATCGCCTCGCCGACGGACTGCTTCACCACGTCCGCGCCCTCGTTGTCGGACGGCCCGAGGATGCCCGGATGCGCGTCCGGGACGTTCTGGTACATCGCGGTCAGCATCCACTCCAGCCGCCCGTCGAGGCTGAGCCCCTCCTTGCCGAAGCCGTTCGGGTAGTACTTGCGCAGCGGCGAGTCCGCCGGGAACGGCATGAACGTCAGGTTCCGCGGCAGTGAGACCAGCGCCGTGTTGCCGGTCTTCGTGTCGATGCTCGCGACGATCACCGTGTCGGTCCGCACGCCCTCGCGGCTCGGCGCGTCGTCACCGCCGAGCAGCAGCAGGTTGAGCCGCGGCTTGTCCTCCCACGGATCCTTGACGTTGACCGTCGACGGCCGGGTGGCACTCCTGCTCTCACCCTGCGCCTGGAACACGTCCTGCACCAGCGACCGCTGCGCCAGCACACTCTGTACGCCGATCGCCGCCGGTGCCGCGACCGCGAAACACAGCAGCCCGACGAACGTCGCGCCGAAGGCCCGGCCGCCGGCTCCACCCGTTGCCGGACGCAACGACCGGTGCGAGGCCACGATCACGACGATCCAGCAGCACGCGAGCGCGCCGATCACCACCGAGGTCATCAACAGCCGGCTCGGTACGACGGCGGCCGCAAGCACCTCGTCCCGCCGGGTAAGACCGACGTACACCCCGAGTCCGACCAGGCCGAGGAAGAGCGTCAGCACGAACGCGCCGATCCGCCGGCGCCCGCCGACGATCAGCCCGAGTCCTGGGATCAGAGCGCCCAACAGAGTGAACCCCAGCAACTTCGGCATCGACCGCGGCCGCCTCGCCGTCGCGCGCGCACTCCCCATCGGCACCCCTGTCGCCCCGTCGTCCCCTGATTCAAGTGTGCGTCAAGTACCCGCGCCCTTACCTCTTCAGACGTGTTACAGGGTCAATCGGTTGTCAAACGGTCAGATGAGCGCCGTTGAAGCCCTCCTGCTCGACGAGTGTGCGGACCACGGCGGCGATCCGGTCCGGCGGGCTCCACTTGCTGGTGTCGGCCTTCGGCATCGCGCTGCGGTTCGCGGGGGTGTCGATGGTGCCGGGCAGGATGGTGTTCACCCGGACGCCGTCGCGTGCGTACTCCGCGTGCAATGCGTCGGCGAACGCGATCACCCCGGCCTTCGCGGTGATGTACCCGGCCGCCCCGGAGAACGGGCGGAGCGCGGCGCCGCTCGACGTACAAACGATCGATCCACCACCGCCCGCGAGCAGATGCGGCAGGACCCCCTGGGTGATCAGGTACGTCGGACGCAGGTTGAGCCGGAGCTGCGTCTCGAAGTCCTCGATCGGCGTCTCGTGCACCCGGGACCCGGATGCGAAACCGCCGACGAGGTTGACCAGGGCGGTGAGCGGAGCGTTCTCGTCCGAGGTGGCGAGCGCGACGACATCCGCCGTACCGGCGGGATCGAAGGGGTCGGCGATCACCGGGTTGAGCGCCGGGTCGGCGCCGAGGCGGGCGAGGGACTCCTCGGACCGCCCGGGTACGACGACCCGCCAGCCGGCCCGCAGGAACTCGGCCGTCACCGCGACCCCGAGCGTGCCGGTGCCACCGGCAACCACGACCGTTTTCGTCATATCCGCGAGCCTAATCGGACTGCGGGGACTAAGTTCATCGGTTGTGCGGATTCTGATGCTGGGTGGGAACGGGTTTGTCGGGCGCGCGGTCGTGGACGACGCGTTGGCGCGGGGCTACGACGTCACGTCGTTCAGTCGCGGGAAGAGTGGTACGCCGCTCCCCGCAGGCGTGACGCAGCTGATCGGGGATCGCGAGGCGGGCGACTACTCGGCGCTGCGGACCGGTGAGTGGGACGCGGTCGTCGACACGAGCGGCTTCCGGACGCGGGACGTCGATCAGGCGATGGACGTGCTCGGGGACCGCGTCGGGCGGTACGTGTTCATCTCGAGCCATGCCGTCTACGTACGGGATCTGCCGGCCGGGACCGACGAGACCGCACCACGCCGCGAGCCGCTGCGCGACGCCGACGTACTCACGAACGACACGTACGGACCCTGCAAGGTCGCGTGCGAGGACGACGTCGTCGAGCGGTACGGCGATCGCGCGACGCTCGTCCGCCCCGGTCGGGTCACGGGCCCCGGCGACTCGTCCGGTACGGCGCTCTACTGGATCCGGCGCGGCGCCCGTGGAGGCCGCGTCGCGCTCCCGACCAAGCCCGAGGCGCCGCTCCAACTGGTGGACAGCCGCGATGTCGCCGGCCTGATCACGCGGCTCGTCGCGGACGACCGCGCCGGCGCCTACAACGCGACCGGTCCCGACTCCACCATCGCGGAACTGATCCACACCGCGGCCGAGCTGTCCGGCAGCACCGTCGACATCGTCCCTGTCCCGTTCGACGCCGTACCGCGCCGTTTCCCCCTCATCGACCCCGAGTCCGAATGGGGTGAACGTCGCCGCAACCCAGCTAAGGCCCGCGCCGTCGGCATGCCCGTCACTCCGCTGCGCCGAACCGTCGCCGACGTCCTCCAGTGGGACCACGACCGAGGCACCCCACCCCTCACGATCGGCCTCACCCCCGAAGCCGAAGCAGCCCTCCTCACCCACCACAATTTGCCTGGCTAACCCACCAATTTGCCTGGCTGACCCAGCAAATCGGGGGTTCTGCACCGTGGTTCCGGGTGTAGAACCCCTCATTTCGCTGGCTGACCCACCAAATGGGGAGAGGTTACTCCGGGAGCGCCAGCGTTCGGCCGGCGTCGCGGGCGGCGTTGATGGATCGGGTGAGGGTGTCCTTGAGGGCGCCGGCCTCGTCGGTGAAGCCCTGTACGACGGACGTGTCGCCGACGGGTTCGGTGCGGGCGAGCAGCTCGATGTAGCGGTCGCCGTCGTCCAGCGCGGCCTCGGCACGCAACGCGGCGTCGGCGGAGCGGACGCGGTCGGCGTACCGGTCCAGCAGATCCACCTTGCGCTTGATCGCGTCCACCGAGAGCGCGAGGGCACGACGCTGCGGTCCGAGTACGGCGTCGAGCTCGGCGGTCGCCATTCCGCGCGCGACGTCCTGCTGCCTGGCCCGCAATACGGTCTGCTCGCGGAGCACCTGCGCGATGTCCCACAACTGCTCCGGCAGAACGAGCTCGTTCTGTACGTCGTCCAGCAGGCCACGCCGGGTAACTGTTGCCTCAAGCACCGTTTTCACGGCCCGCTGCGCCCGTGCGAGCAGCCGCGCGGCCGGCTCGTCGAAGTCCTCCGGCAGAAGGTACTTCCCGTGCTGGAGGCGGACCGCCTTGTGCCCGCGGTCCTCGACCGCCGACTTCACCAGGATCCCGCCGGTCGCGAGCGCCGCGACCCCGGCGAGCGCGACCGAGCCCCACGCCGCTACCGCGGTCGGCAGCGTCGCCGCCATGATGATGAGCGCCAGGATCCACCCGCCGACACACACCGCGATCCACACGAGCAACGTCCCGAACGTGTTGCCCGGCGCGACCGACCAGGACGTCTGCCGCTTCGGCCGCGGCGCGTCGGCCGCCACGAACAACTCCGGCCGGTGCTCGTACAACCGCCGCACGCCAACAGGCACACCCGGCGCGAACACAGGCTCCATCGCCACCTCCGGAGAAGTCGTCAGCACTCAGCGTAGCCGGGAAGCGAGACCATCCAGGAAGACCGAAAGGCCGAACTCGAACAACTGGTCCAGGTCGTACTCGTACTCGAAGCCGTCGGCCAGCAACTCCTGGAACGCGGTCAGGTTCCCGGCCGCGATCATCGCCGCCAACTGGTCGCCCTGCCGGGTAGCCCATTCGTCCGCGGTGACCCCGGTGTCCTGCTCGGCCTGCGCCTCGGACTCCATCACCAACGCGATCCCCCGCACGTACGCGAACAGGCTGATCACCGTCGACAACGCCGCGCCCTTCTCCAACCCGCGCAACGCCCGCAGCACCGCGTCCGTGTGCGGCAGCAACCGCGGCACCAGCTGCGGCCGGCTGAGACTGATCGCACTCGCCATCCAGAGATGCCGCCGGTACGCCGCCCAGTGCACCCGCGCCACCGCCGTCACCGCATCCCGCCAGTACGCCGGAATCTCGCCGAGCGGAAACTCTCCGAGCGCCGCATCCACCATCTGCACGACCAGGGCGTCCTTGCCACCGACGTACCGGTAGAGCGCCATCGTCGACACCCCGAGCTCGGCCGCGATCCGCCGCATCGACAACGCCGCCAGCCCTTCGGCGTCCGCGATCGCGATCCCCATCCGCACGACCTCGTCGCGATTGAGGTCCGGCACTCCATCGGGTGCAATCGCCGTACGCCGGGAACGCGGCGGCGGACCGACCACGGTCCCGACCCCCGGCGCGGGATGCACCAGCTGGTCGGCCTGCAGCACCTGCAACGCCTTCGTCGCGGTCGCCATCGCCACTCCGAAGTCACGGACCAACGCCCGCGTCGACGGCACCCGATCCCCAGGCAACAGCTCCCCGGCCTCGATCCGCCGCCGCAACTCGGCCGCGATCACCTGGTACGGCGCTGCATTCATACGTCTCCTTCAACTAGTGCGCGTACATCGTAAGCGCACTACCTCGCCGCCAGAGGCCGTCAGACACCCCTCAACCGTGTCAAGATTGGCCGCATGCTGCGCGAACTGCACCTCACCGGCAACCCGGATGCCGACAAGTTGCTCAACGACGATCCGTTCGCCTTGCTGGTCGGCATGCTCCTCGACCAGCAGTACCCGATGGAGCACGCCTTCTCCGGTCCGTTGAAGATCGCGAACCGGATGGACGGTTTCGACCTGCACAAGATCGCCGCGACCGACCTGGAGACGTTCGTCGAACTCTGCGTCACCCCGCCGGCGATCCACCGGTACGGCGGCTCGATGGCCCGCCGGGTGCACGCCCTCGCGCAGGAGATCATCGAGAAGTACGACGGTGAGACCGCCAACATCTGGCTCTCCGGCCGCCCGAAGCCCGACGGCGCCGAGGTGCTGAAGCGTCTGAAGGCGCTGCCCGGATTCGGCGAGCAGAAAGCGAAGATCTTCCTGGCCCTGCTCGGCAAGCAGCGCGGCGTAGCGCCGAAGGGCTGGCGTGAGGCCGCGGGCAGCTACGGCGACCGCGGCTCCCGCCGCTCCATCGCCGACGTCACCGACGCCGCGTCCCTCGCCGAGGTCCGCTCCTTCAAGAAGGCCGCAAAGGCAGCCGCCAAGGAACCCGCCGGCGCCTGACCGCTCGCGCGTCTGCCGCGACACTCGGGCCCAACCTGTTGCAACCCGCCGCGGGATGTCCGTTGTACTCCACGCGATTCCCTGCGAAGTCCGCCGTACCGGCCTATGCTCCTTAAGGCGATGGGAGGAGCGCGGATGGATATCCGGGATCTGGATCGCAGGGCCGGCGCGGTGCTCGGGGAAGTCGTGATGCAGGTACGGCCCGAACACCTGTGGTTTCCCACCCCGTGCCCCGACTGGACGGTGCGTGGCCTGATGCGCCATCTGGTCAGCCAGAACGAGGGCCTCGCCGCGGCCGCGCTGAACGGCTCGGCCTCTGTGCACGTCTGGACCGGCGGTCGCCTCGGCGACAACCCGGCCGGCGCCTATCGCCGCTCGAACGTGCGGGTCGCGGACGCGTTCGCCGACGGCGGCGCGCTGGACCGGCTGGTGGAGGTCCGCGAGTTCGGCTCGTTCCCCCGCCGGATCGCGCTGACCTTCCACCAGCTCGACTGCATCGTGCACGCCTGGGACCTGGCCCGCGCGATCGACGTCCCGTACAACCCGCCGCCGGACATGGTCGAGATGGCGCTCACCCTGGCCCGCCGGATCCCCGACACCGATGCGAACCGCGGCGCCGGCTACGCGTTCGAACGCAGCGTCAAGGTCTCCGGCACGGCCCCCGACCTCGACCAGCTACTCGGCCTCCTCGGCCGCAACCCGGAGTGGGTCAGCCCGCTGGACTGAGTAGTCGGGCAGGTCGATCGCGTCCGGCTTCGCGACGGCCGACTTCGCGAGTACGCCGGCCAGCAGCCGCGACGTCATCACCCGCAGCACGAAGTCCCGGTACGCGATCCCGAACCGGCTCATCGGCATCGCCATCTTGATCCCGCCCGGCGGCAGCTCCATCCGCTGCTCGACGTACGCCTGCATCCGGTTCTGGTACGCCGGGAACGCGCGGACGTGATCGCCCTGCGCAGCGGCCAACTCGCCCGCGAGCACATACGCGCCGACGAGTGAGAGCGCCGTACCGTGGCCGGCCATCGGTGAACCGCAGTACCCGGCGTCACCGACCAGCGCGACCCGGCCGCGGGACCATTCCGGCACCTCGACCCGGCTGATGGTGTCGAAGTAGAAGTCGTCCGCCGCGTCCAGCCCGTTGAGGATCTGCGGGGTGTGCCAGCCGAGCCCCTCGTAGCGCGACCGCACCAGCTGCTTCTGCGCCTCCAGATCACGCCGGTCGTACGTGAGCACAGGCGACCGGAAGCTCAACAGGGCCTTCGCGAACCGCGGATCGCGATCCGGCCGCAGGCCGACCCAGCGCCCGCCCGGAGCGGTGTAGAGCTTCATCCAATGGTCCAGGTCCTCGGGCGCCTCGACTGTGAAGTACGAGGTGTAGCCGCCGAGGTGGTGCACGAACTGCTCCTCCGGCCCGAACGCGAGCCGCCGTACCCGCGAATGCACCCCGTCCGCGCCGATGACGAGATCGAACCGCCGTCGCGTCCCGCTCGCGAACGTCACGTCGACGCCGCTCGCATCCTGCGTCAGTTCGGCGACCGAGTCGCCGTACAGGTACTCCACCTCGCTCGTCGCGTCGGCGAGGATCCCGGCGAGGTCGCCGCGGAGGATCTCGATCTCCGCGACCGGCCCGGCGCCGTCGAGCAGTTCCGCGGGCATCGCCGCGGCCTGCCGCCCGTCGCCCTTCACGTACGCGAGCCCGCGCTCGTGCAGCTGCCGCTCGGCGACGGCCGGCATCAGCCCCATCCGCTCGGCCACCACGCGCGACACCCCGCGCAGGTCCACGGTCTGCCCACCCGGCCGCGGCGCCGACGCGATCTCGACCACCGTCGGCGCGAACCCGAACCGCCGCAACCAGAACGCCAGCGCCGGACCCGCAATCCCACCACCGGAAATCAGCACAGTCTTCATATCCCAGCTCCCCTTCACTAGTGCGCGTACGCTGTACACGGTGCACTAGGTGAAGGGAATGCCGCCAGCGCGCACTAGTGCACCGGTTGTTGGTGCACTAGGCGCGGACCGCTCCCACTCACCAACCTCGGTCAGCCGCCCTCCGACGCCCCACGCTGAGCGTGAGGCCGTCGACCGCGAGCTGGTTGGTGAGTGGCTGAGGTCCGCCTCAGAGCGCGAGAGCGAGCCGGGTCGCTTGCTCGATCGCTCGTTTCGCGTCGAGCTCGGCCGCGACGTCCGCTCCGCCGATCAGGTGGACCGAACGGCCGGTGGCGCGGAGCGCGTCGGCGAGGTCGCGGACCGGTTCCTGGCCGGCGCAGACGACGACCGTGTCGACGGCGAGCACGCGCGGCTTCTCGCGTTTCGGGCCGAACGTGACGTGCAGGCCTTCGTCGTCGATGCGTTCGTAGTTCACGCCACGCAACTGCTCGACCTGCTTGTTCTTCAACGCCGCCCGATGCACCCACCCGGTCGTCTTGCCGAGCCCGGCGCCGATCTTCCCCGCCTTGCGCTGCAGGAGATACACCTTGCGCAGCGACGGTTCCGGCCGCGGTACGGCGAGCGCACCCCGGAGCAACGTCGGATCACCGACACCCCACTCCGCCTTCCACGCGGCGAGATCCGGCGACGTGGTGGTCAGGAACTCGCTGACATCCACCCCGATCCCGCCGGCCCCGATCACCGCGACCGTGTCCCCGACCGGTTGACGTTCGCGGACAACCTCGACGTACGAAAGGACCTTGGGGTGATCGATGCCGGGGATCGCGGGCACTCGCGGTACGACGCCGGTCGCGAGCACGATCTCGTCGAACCCGGCCAGGTCGTCGACCCCGGCGCGGCGGCCGAGGTGCAGCTTGACGCCGGTCAGTTCGAGCCGCCGCCGGTAGTACCTGATCGTCTCGGCGAACTCCTCCTTGCCCGGGATCTGCTGCGCGATCCCGAACTGTCCGCCGATCTCCGCATCCGCCTCGAACAGCTCCACGTGATGCCCGCGCTCGGCCGCCGTCACCGCCGCCGCGAGACCAGCCGGGCCGGCCCCGACGACAGCGATGCTCTTGGTACGCCGGGTCGGGAGCAACTGCAGTTCGGTCTCGCGAGCGGCCCGCGGGTTGACCATGCAGCTCGCCTTCTTCTTCGCGAACACATGATCCAGACACGCCTGGTTGCAGGCGATGCAGACGTTGATCTCGTCGGCCCGGTCGGTCGTTGCCTTCAGCACCCACTCCGGATCGGCCAGGAACGGGCGGGCCATGCTGACCAGGTCGGCGTCACCACGGGCGAGAACCTCTTCGGCGACCTGCGGGAGGTTGATCCGGTTCGACGTGACGACCGGGATCTTGACGTGCGGCTTGAACGCCGCGGTCACGCTGGTGAACGCAGCTCGGGGCACGGACGTGACGATCGTCGGGACCCGCGCCTCGTGCCAGCCGATCCCGGTGTTGATGATCGACGCCCCGGCCGCCTCGATCTCCTTGCCCAGAGCAACCACGTCGTCCCAGGTCTGCCCACCCTCGACCAGGTCGGCCATCGACAGCCGGTAGATGATCAGGAAGTCGTCGCCGACCCGTTCCCGGGTCCGCCGGACGATCTCCACCGCGAGCCGGCGACGGTTCTCCGGGCTGCCGCCCCAGCGGTCGGTCCGCTTGTTCGTGCGCTCGGACAGGAACTGGTTGATGAAGTACCCCTCGGACCCCATGATCTCGACGCCGTCGTACCCGGCCTCGCGGGCGAGCGCCGCGCAGTCGACGTACGCCTCGATCTGCTTGCGGACGCCGCGATCGGACAGGGCGCGGGGCTTGAACGGGTTGATCGGGGCCTTCAGTGCGGAGGCGGAGACGCTGAACGGGTGGTACGAGTACCGGCCGGCGTGCAGGATCTGGAGCGCGATCCGGCTGCCCTCGGCGTGCACGGCATCGGTGAGCAGGCGATGCTTCCGGGCCTGTCGCCGGTTGACGAGGGTCGATCCGAAGGGTGTCAGCCAGCCGGTGCGGTTCGGCGCGTAGCCACCGGTCACCATCAGGCCGACGCCACCGCGAGCACGCTCGGCGAAGTACGCCGCCAGCTTGGGCAGATCGCTCAACCGATCCTCGAGCCCGGTGTGCATCGACCCCATGATCACCCGGTTCGGCAGGACCACATGGCCGAGATCCAACGGCTCCAGCAGGTGTGGATAAGAACTCACTTGTTGTCCTTCCGGAGGGCGTCGATCACTTCGTCGCACCAGGCGACGAAGGACTCCTCGGCGCGGACCCCGCCGCGCAGTACGAGGTACTGGTGCAACTCGCGGCCGCGCAGGCCGGACGGCTTCGGGAAGTCCCGCTTCTGGATCCCGCGGTACACCTCGAGTCGCGTCGCGTGCTCGGCCCGGTGCCGCTCGATCTCCTTCAGCACGAGTTCGACCGACCCGAGCGAGGCGCCGCGCAACTTCACCCCGAGACCGTCCCGCAGTACGGCGGGATCCTCCGGCTCGGCCAGCCAGCGTGACAACTCCGCACGCCCGGCCGCCGCGACCCGGTACACCTTCTTGTCCGGGCGTCCGTCCTGGCCGATCTCCGTGTGCTTGACCCAGCCCGCCTCGTCCATCCGGCGCAGCACCCGGTAGATCTGCTGATGCGTGGCCGGCCAGAAGTACCCGATCGACCGGTCGAACCGCCGGGCCAACTCGTACCCGGACCCGGCCCGCTCGGTCAGCGATACCAGAATCGCGTGCTCCAGCGCCATGACCTGAGGCTACCTATGCAACCAGTTGCACTGCACCTGATTGCATCCCAGGTCACATCACTTGCCCGAACAAGCCTTGCCCGCTTTGAGAGAATGGTTGCAGACGCCATCTATCCCGGAGCGGAGCATCATGAACCACCCGACCAAGACGATGTTGCCCGGTATCGGCGTGCGGTACGACCTGGTCACCGAGACCGGAAAGCACGTCTCGGTGGTGGTGCACAACGACGGGCGGCGGTTCCTCGGCTTCCACAATCCCGAGGACGACGACGAGTGCCAGGCCAGCGTCCCCTTGGGTCAGGGCGAGGCGGCCGCGCTCGCGCAGCTGCTGATCCCGGAGCAGCTCGACCCGGTCCGCGGCGAGATCGAGATCGACCTGGTCACGGAGCACATCCCGATCACCGCCAAGTCGCCGTACTCCGGCCGGACGCTCGGCGACACCCAGGCCCGCAGCCGCACCGGCGCGTCGATCGTCGCGGTACTGCGGCGTACCGGGGCGACCCCGTCGCCGACGCCGGACTTCCGGTTCGCGACCGGCGACACCCTGGTGGTCGTCGGCACCCGTGAGGGCGTCGACGCCGTGGCCGATCTGATCGCAGGCGGCTGAGCATGCACGAGAACATCACTGCCCTGCTGATCGAGTTGGGCGCGGTCATCCTTGCCCTCGGCATCCTCGGCCGGATCGCCGGCCGCCTCGGCTTCTCGCCGATTCCCCTTTATCTGCTGGCCGGTCTGGCGTTCGGGCACGGCGGGTTGTTGCCCTTGGCGGCGAGCGAGGAGTTCGTCGCCACCGGCGCCGAGATCGGCGTGATCCTGCTGCTGTTGCTGCTCGGGCTCGAGTACACGGCCTCCGATCTCGTCAGCACACTGAAGACGCAGTACATCTCCGGAGCGGTCGACTTCCTGCTGAACGCGTTGCCCGGCGCGGCGGTCGCGTTGCTGCTCGGCTGGGGTCCGGTCGCGGCGGTCGCGCTGGCCGGTGTCACCTGGATCTCGTCGTCCGGCGTGATCGCGAAGGTCGTCGGAGATCTCGGTCGGCTGGGTAATCGGGAAACGCCGGTGATCCTGGGGATCCTGGTGCTCGAGGACCTGTCGATGGCGGTCTACCTGCCGATCCTCACCGCGCTGCTGGCCGGCGTCGGACTGGCCGGCGGAAGCATCACGCTGCTGATCTCGCTCGGGACCGTCAGCGTGGTGCTGTTCATCGCGCTCCGGTACGGGCGTGTCATCAGCCGGGCCGTTTCCTCGGACAACCCGGAGATGCTGCTGCTCGTCGTCCTCGGCCTCACACTGCTCGTCGCGGGAATCGCACAACAGTTGCAGGTGTCGGCCGCGGTCGGCGCGTTCCTGGTCGGTATCGCGTTGTCCGGCGAGGTCGCCCACGGCGCCCGGAACCTGCTCAGTCCGCTGCGTGACCTGTTCGCCGCGGTGTTCTTCGTGTTCTTCGGGTTGAGCACCGATCCGGCGAAGATCCCGCCGGTGCTGGCGATCGCGTTCGGGCTGGCGATCCTCACCGCGCTCACCAAGATCATCACCGGCTGGTACGCCGCTCGGCGTGCGGGCATCTCGACCGCGGGTCGCTGGCGCGCGGGCGGGACCCTGGTCGCGCGAGGTGAATTCTCGATCGTCATCGCCGGCCTCGCGGTCGGTGTCGAACCGAAGCTCGGTCCGCTGGCCACGGCGTACGTGCTGATCCTGGTCATCCTCGGCCCGGTTGCGGCCCGCTACACCGAACCGCTCGCCCGCCGCCTCACCCACAAACCCACCAAGCCGACGGAACCGACCGATGTCACTGCCGTCGAGCGCTTGGACGACACCGCCCACACAGCCGGCTGACCCGGCGGTCCTCTGAGCCGTCAGCGGACTGGCCGACGTTCTCGGTCGTACGCGGAATTGGCCGACGTTCTCGGCCGTCAGCGCACCCGGTTGCCGTTGGCGGCTTGTGCGACGGTCTCAGCAATCCGGCGCTCCCGCGTCTCCGCGCGCTTGGCGAGGGTGATCCACTCGAGGATCGTCCGGCGGGCCGACGGCGGGAAGGCCCGGAAATTCTCGTCCGCTCGCGGGTCTGCCGCCAGCGCGGCCCGCAGGTCGGGCGGGACGATCAGGTTCTGCGCGTCGGCGAGCAGATCCCACGTCCCGGTGCTCCGGGCGTGCGCCACCAACTCCTCCCCCGGCGGCATCATCAACCCCGCTGCGGTCAGTCGCTCGACCCGCTCGCGGTTCACCTTGCTCCAGGTGCTCCGCGGGTTCCGCGGTGTGAAGCACTGGTACGTCGTCCGCTCGTCGCGCCGGATCGTCTTGCTGTCGATCCACCCGAAGCACAGCGCATGCTCGACCGCGGCCGCCAGGTTCAGACCGTCCGCCTCGCGATGCACGACGAGCCAGACGGACCGTTCACTCCGCCCGTTGGCGGTCAGCCAGCCACGCCACTCGTCGACATCCGCGCAGTTCAGAGCCTCGATCTCGTTCATGAAACCAGCATGCGCCGGATAAGTGCTCATCCAGTGAGCAGTTTTTCTCCGCGTTCGTGATCGAGCAGCGTCCGCTTGCGTTCGATGCCGCCGCCGTACCCGGTGAGGTTGCCGGTCGAGCCGACCAGCCGGTGGCACGGCACGATGATGCTGATCGGGTTCTTCCCGTTCGCCAGCCCGACCGCCCGAGCCGATCCCGGCCTCAGGCCGAGCGTTTCAGCAAGACCGCCGTACGTCGTGGTCGTGCCGTACGGGATGTCCTGGAGTGCGACCCAGACGTCACGCTGGAACGGCGTACCGACGAGGTGCAGCGGTACGTCGAAGGTCGTGCGGCCGTGATGGAAGTACTCGTCCAACTGCTCGGCCACCGCGGGGAGGACCGCGTCGTCGCGATCACCGAAGCCCGCCTGCTCCGGGCGGTAGCGCTGCTGGTCCATGTACAGCCCGGTCAACTCGCCCGCATCGGTCCCCACGAGCGTGAGCGGACCGAGCGGGCTGTCGACGACGGCGTACGTCACCGGGTGGACTCCCACTGCGCGCGGTCGATCCGGTAGAGCACATGCCGCTGCAGCCGGTGGCCCTCCTCGATGCGCGGGTGGTCGAAGTCGCCGGGCTCGTCGTGCACCATGCCGATCCGCTGCATGACGCGCTGGGACGGCAGATTCGTGGTCGTGGTGAACGAGACGACCGCGTCCAGCCCGGCCGGCCCGAAGCCGTGGGCCAGCGCCGCGCGGGCCGCCTCGGTCGCGTAGCCGTTGCCCCAGGCACCCTTCGCGAGCCGCCAGCCGATCTCCACGGCCGGCATGAAGTGTGCCTCGAAGCTCGGCACCGACAGGCCGGTGAACCCGATGAACTCACCAGTGTCCCGCACCTCCACCGCCCACAGCCCCCACCCGCGCTCCTCGATGGCGGGGATCTGCCGGTCGATCAGGGAGTCGCTCTGCTCACGCGTCTGCAGAGCCGGGAAGTGCTCCATCACCGCCGGGTCCGCATTCAGCGCCGCGAACGGCTCCCGATCGGAGTCGCGCCAATTGCGCAGCAGCAGCCGGTCCGTGATTAGTTCGGTCATTCGTCACTCCGTGGGGATCTTGTTGATCGCATGGTCGCCGGTGGCCCACAGGTACTGCACGGCGTACGCACGCCAAGGCCGCCACGCGCGGGCGTGGTCGGTCAGGAGTTTGGGGGCCTCGGACAAGCCTAGGTCACGCGCGGCGTACCGGATGCCCAGATCGCTGGCCACGAAGGCATCCGGGTCACCGAGCGCGCGCATCGCGATCGACTCCACCGTCCACGGCCCGATCCCGGGCAGCGCGGCCAGTTGCTCGCGCGCACGATCCCAGTCGGCGCCGGCGCCCAGGTCGATCTCACCGCGCGCGAGCGTCGCGATCAGCGTGGTGAGCGTCGTACGGCGAGACTTCGGGAACGCCAGGGTCTCCGGGTCGAGCTCGGCCAGCGCCTGCATCGTCGGGAACAGATGTGTGAGCCCGCCGGCCGCATCCTCGATCGGCTCGCCGTGCTGCAGGACGAGGCGGTGCGCGTGCGTCCGTGCCGCTGCCGTCGACACCTGCTGGCCGAGCACCGCGCGTACGGCGAACTCCTCGCCGTCGACCGTGTGCGGGACCCGGCGGCCGGGCGCCTTCGCGATCAGCGGAGCGAGTACGGGATCGGTGCTGAGCAGGTCGTCGACGGCGACCGGGTCCGCGTCGAGGTCGAGCATCCGGCGGCACCGGCTGATCGCGATCGCGAGATCGCGTTGATCGGTGAGCGAGAGCTGGCAGGCGATGTGGTCCGGCATCGGCCGCAGGGCGACGACACCGTGCCCGTGCGGGAGCCGCAGCGTGCGACGGTAGTGGCCGTCGCGCCACTCCTCGACACCCGGTACGCCGGTCGCGATCAGGTGACCGAACAGGTTGTCGGGCGTCAACGGTGCGCGGAACGGGAGCCGGAGCGAGATCGTTCCGGGCGTGGCAGACGTCGTACCCCTGCGTGCTCTTCGGCGCAACTCCGTCGGCGCGAGTGCGAAGACCTCCTGCACGGTTTCGTTGAAGGTGCGGACGCTGGAGAAGCCGGCGGCGAACGCCACGTCCGCCATCTGCAGCTCACTCGTCTCGATCAGCAGCCGGGCGGTCTGTGCACGTTGCGCCCGAGCAAGCGCGAGCGGGCCCGCGCCGAGCTCGGCCTGGAGCTGGCGTTGCACCTGGCGAACGCTGTACCCGAGCTGACCGGCCAGCCCCGGTACGCCGTCGCGGTCGACGACGCCGTCCGCGATCAGGCGCATCGCCCGGGCGACCAGGTCGGCGCGGTCGTTCCACTCGGGTGAGCCCGGGCTCGCATCGGGACGGCACCGCTTACAGGCGCGGAACCCGGCCTGCTGGGCGGCCGCGGCGCTCGGGTAGAACCGCATGTTCTCGACCTTCGGCGGCACCACCGGACAGCTCGGCCGGCAGTAGATCTTGGTGGTCAGGACCGCCGTGAAGAACCACCCGTCGAACCGCGCGTCCTTGGACTGCACCGCCCGGATGCATCGCTCCCTACACTCGTACACACCCTCCAGCATCCCTGCCCCCACCGACAGTTCCTAGCGGTTTTACGACATCGAAGTGAGGCGGTCGCGGTTTTGCGACGCGAGGATCCGGTGGCCGATTCTCGCCAGCTTCGCCGTCGTCGTGCCGCTGAAGTTGAAGGCATGAACGAACTACTTGGCAAGAAGGCCCTCGTCACCGGTGGCAGCCGCGGGATCGGCGCGGCGACCGCCGTCGCACTGGCGGAGCGTGGTGCGGATGTCGCGATCACCTACAACTCGTCCGCGGACGCCGCGGCTTCGGTGGTGAAGGAGATCGAGGCGCTCGGGCGGCGCGGGTTCGCCTATGCGGTCGACTCGGGTGACGCGGCGGCGGTCGGTGACGGCGTACGGCGGGCTGCGGAAACCCTTGGTGGGTTGGACATCCTGGTCAACAACGCCGGCGTCGGTGCGATCGCTCCGATCACCGACCTCTCGTTGGAGGACGTCGACCGGGTGATCGCGGTCAACGTCCGCGGGGCCTATGTGGCCGCGCAGGCCGCCGTACCGCACCTGTCCGACGGCGCCCGGATGATCCACCTCGGCAGCTGCGTGACGGGGCGGGTGCCCGGGCCGGGGATGACGCTGTACGCGATGAGCAAGTCCGCGATGACCGGCCTGAGCAAGAGCCTCGCCCGCGAACTCGGACCACGCGGCATCACGTCCAACGTCGTCCACCCCGGCCCGATCGACACCGACATGAACCCGTCCGACGGCCCCTTCGCCGCCGCCCAACTCACCAACCTGTCCCTCCCCCGCTTCGGCACCCCCACCGAGGTAGCAGCCGCCATCAGCTACCTGGCCGGCCCGAACGCGTCGTACATCACCGGCACCGCCCTAACCATCGACGGCGGCCACACCGCCTGACGTGCACAAGAACGGGTAGTGCACCGCCGCGGCCCGCACCACGGAACTACTGCACCGCGCGCCCGAGCGCCAAGCCGCTCACCCGCAGCCCGTCCCACCCCGGCACTACCCGTTCGTCCGCACACCCCAACCCCACCCACCGCCTCCGTGGTCGCGTCACCCCACCACGCCAACACGACGGGATATCCCCCCGCGTTATGGGTTCTCTGCTCTTACACGAGGGGAGAACCCTGCACGCGAGGGGATAACCCGTCGTCTGCTCAACGGGTGGGATGGCCAACCGGCGCGGCGACGGCGGGCGGCGGCGGGTGGGGTGGCGGTGGGGTGGCGGTGGGGTGGCGGCGGGGTGGCGGTGGGGTGGCGGCGGGCGCCACGGAAGGGGTGGCGGCGGGGAGGTGGGAGTGGGGACAGGCGGTGGGGACTGGGGACCGGCAATAGCAGGTGCCGACTCACCATTGCCTGTTGCATGAGTCAGGATCGGGCTGATCACCGCCCACGTAGCGGGCAGCCGGCGGAGGCGAGATCGGGCAGGAGTGCCGGTTGTCCTCTGGGCAGAGCGGGTGGCGTGGGGTGTCGGTGGGTGGGGTTAGCGTCGAGGCATGAGGTTTTCGGTGACAGTGGGGGCTGTGGGGGTCGGGCGGGATCCGCGGGGGCTCGCGGAGTTGGCGAAGGTTGTGGAGGGGGCGGGGTGGGACGGGTTGTTTCTGGAGGACTATCTGGTCTACCAGGGGGATGTGTCTCAGCCGACGTACGATCCATGGGTTTGTCTGGCGGCGATGGCGATGACCACCGAGCGGATCCGGATCGGGACGACCGTCACTCCCTTGCCGAGGCGGAGGCCGTGGAAGGTGGCGGCAGAGGCGGTGGCGGTGGATCAGCTGTCCGGCGGCCGGATGATCCTCGGGGTCGGGATCGGGGATCCAGGGGACCCGTTCATGGAGAGCGACGATCCGCGGGTGCTCGCGGAGATGCTCGACGAAGGGCTCGCGGTCATCGACCAACTGTGGACCGGGCAGCCGGTGACCTACAGCGGGAAGCACTACACGCTGAAGGACGCGCAACTGACGGCCCGGCCGGTGCAGGAGCCGAGGATCCCGATCTGGGTAGGAGGCAACTTTCTCGTGCCGTCGGTACGGCGGCGGATCCTTCGCTGGGACGGGTCCTGCGCGTACAAAGGCAGCACGGACGCACCCCAGCAGATCACGCCGGACGACGTCCGCGCGCTACGTGCCGACGGCGGCCGGGACCTTGACGTGAAGGTGAGCGGCGGGGACCCGGCCGCGTTCGCGGAAGCCGGCGCGACGTGGTGGGGGCGATGGATCCCGCCGCTCTCCGTCGCAGAGACCGAGGCCATCGTGCGTCAGGGCCCGCCGACACTCTGAACCGTTGACAGCGCGACGGCTCCGGGAGAGACTGCGGATTGTTTTTAACGTTCAAAACGTCCGTGGGAGGTCGCTGTGGCTACTTTGAAGCAGGTCGCCGCCCACGCCGAGGTCTCCGTGCAGACGGTGTCGAACGCGCTGAACGCCCCGCACCGCCTGCGCGCGGACACGCTCGAACGGGTCAACCGCTCCATCGAGCTGCTCAACTACCGGCCCAATCGTAACGCCCGCAGCCTCCGCACCAGCGCGGTCGAGCTGATCGGGTACTGCGTGCCGAGCTGGCCGAACCAGACGCACCTGGTGATGGACCAGTTCCTGCACGCCCTCTGCGCCGCCGCCGAACGGACCGGCCGGCACATCCTGCTCTTCACCGCGCCGGGCGGCGTCGACGGTATGCCGACGTACGACGACCTGCACGCACGCCGGATGGTCGACGGGTTCGTCCTGTCGCAGACCGAGACGCACGACCCGCGGCACGGCTGGCTGAAGGAACAGGGCATCCCGTTCGTCAGCTTCGGCCGGGTGTGGAAGGAAACCACGCAACCCGGCCCGTGGGTGGACGTCGACGGCGCGGCCGGCTCCGCGATGGCGGTCCGGCACCTGTACGAGAGCGGCCGCCGCCGGATCGCCTTCCTGGGCTGGCCGAAGTCGTCCGGCCTCGGCGAGGACCGGGTCGGCGGCTGGCGCGACGCGTGCAAGGACCTCGGTCTGCCGACGACCGGGCTGACCGTCCGCTGCCGCGAGGACAGCATCGAGGAGGGCGCCCGCGCCACCGCGCGGCTGCTCGACGCCGGCCGGACCGTCGACGGGATCGTTGCCCTGAGCGACATTCTCGCGCTCGGCGCCCTCCGCGAGCTCACCCGCCGCGGCCTCACCCCCGGCCACGACGTCGGCGTCACCGGCTTCGACGACTCGCCGCTCGCCGAGGTCGTCTCCCCCGGCCTGACCAGCCTCCGGCAACCGATGGACCAGATCGCCGAAGAGCTGATCACGATCCTGACCGGCTCCAGCAACGGGAGTCCGGTCGAACGCCTGCTGCGGCCAGAACTGGTGATCAGGGGCAGCTCGGCCCCTGGCTGATTTTCGGCGCTTCTCCCCGGGCGCCGCGAGAAGGAGGAACCGCCATGACTCCCTATCCGACCAACCGAAGTCGCCGACGTGGTGCAGCCCCACCCGGCGGGAAACCGGTGCGGAAGATCGCCGGTGTCGCCCTGCTGGCCACCGCCGTCGTGCTGGCCGGCACCGCCTCGGCCACCGCCGGCTCATCCGGTACCACCACAACCAGGGCGACAGCACCGTCCGAACTCTCCGAGACCACCCGCCTGACCGACCGGCGTTCGCTCGTCGTCGGCGACCGCGCCTACGCGATGGGCGACGAGTCCGGTCTGTACCCCGCCGCCGGGTGGCACATCCGCGGTGAGATGGGCGGCTTCTGGTCGCAGCCGATCAAGCTCCTGGACGGCATCTGGTTCGGTCTCGACGGCAATTGGCTCGGCAAGCAGGTGCCCGCCGCGAAGTACACCAGCGGCCACGGCTACAGCCGGATCGACTACTCCGGATCCGTGAACGTACGCCGTACCGACTTCGTCCCCGACGGCATCCGCGCGACGCTCGTCGGACTCACCCTGAGCTCGAGTACGGCGAAGACGGTCAAGCTCGACGTCGACGCGCACTCCGAGTTGATGCAGCCGTACCCGTGGGGCTGGACCACTCCGAGCGCCGCGGACGCGAACTTGCCCGACACCGGCGACTTCAGCGACGGCGCGCTCCGCTTCCGCGAGCAGGGCACCCCGTCGTACCCGAACGCGACCGCGCACGACTACGCCGCGTTCGTCGGATCGTCCCTGCGTCCGACAAGCCACCAGCTCGGCGCGGATCACCGCGGACCGCAGAGCCCGGCGGTGACATGTCCGGCCGACGGTACGACGCCTGCTCGGTGCGACGACTCGCTCGTCGGGAAGGGCACCGGCGGCCGGCTCACGTACGACGTACCGCTGGCCGCGGGTCAGCAGAAGACGATCTGGTTCGCCGTGGCCGGATCGGATCAGGGCAGCCGGGCCGCGGAACGCGAGTACGGCAAGGCGCTGAGCGACCCGGACAAGTTGCTGCGGGCAAAGACTTCAGCGCGGCACCAGATCGACGTGCAGTCCGCAGTGGACCTTCCTGGTGACCGTTTACTGCAGCAGAGCGTCGAGTGGAGCAAGCAGAACCTCGCGGACTCGGTGCAGGAGGCGCGCAACCTGCAGATCCGGGACGTGAACGAAGGCAAGGACTACCCGGCGCCGGTCGGGACGGTGCCGACCGCCCGCTGGTTCGGCGCCGGCTTCCCGGACTATCCGTGGCTGTTCGCGACCGATGGCGAGTACACGGCGTTCGCCGCAGTCGCAGCCGGACAGTTCGACACCGTGAAGGAGCACCTGCGGGCTCTCCGCGATGTCAGTGACCTCTTGAACAACCGCAGCGGCAAGGTCGCGCACGAAGTGACACCGACCGGCGACGTGTACTTCGGCTCGAACCAGAGCGCGGGCAACACCGACGAGACGGTGAAGTTCCCGAGTACGGTCGCACTGCTGTGGCGCTGGACTGGTGACAACAAGTTCCGCGACGAGATGTACGACTTCAGCGTCCGGAACCTGCAGTACATCTACAAGTCCCTCGACAAGGACAACGACGGCTGGCCCGAAGGACTCGCGAACGTCGAGCGCGCGGGCATGGGCGTCGAGAAACTCGACAGCACCGTGTACCTCGCCCGCGGTCTGCGGGACCTGGCCGACCTCGCCGCGTCCAAGCACGACACGAAGGTGCAGCAGTGGGCGACCGGCCGCGCCAACGACCTCGAGTCCAAGTTCGAGGCGCAATGGTGGGTGCCGGCGGCGAAGGGGTACGCCGACTCGGTCGACGACCCGGCCAACCCGGCGAACGACAACACCCCGATCTTCCAGCGGCACTGGATCGGCGTCACGCCGATGGAAGCGGTACTGACTCGTCCTGGCCAGACGTCGCCGCTGGCGTCGGCCGAGCACGCGAAGATCGCGCTCGACCAGCGCGAAACCTCTTGTTACACAGGGGAATTCGGCCTCTTCCATACCGGGACCGGCCCGACCTCAGCCGCGGGCGGCAACCGCGGTGACACGTGTGACCCGGTCGTCTCGACGGTCCAGAGCGAGCGCACCATGTTCGGTCTGAATACATCGATCATGGCGGTTGCGGAGGGCAACTTCGGCCGCCTGGGCACGACGCAGCAGCAGCGGTACACCACCGGCAACGCCCGGATCCAGCTCGACCCGTCGGTCTGGGAGACGCCCGGTGCGATGCCCGAGATCGCTCCGTCGCCGGACTCGCCGGCGAACATCGGTCGGCCGTTCTACGACCGCTCGATGACGCTGCAGGCCTGGGGCGCGTACGGCATCCTCTGGCCGGTGATCCACCAGCAGCTCGGCATCGATCCCGATCTGGGACACGGGCGGATCGCCGTCGTACCGCAACTTCCCGAAGGCCAGCAGAAGGTGGCCGGTAGCAACATCCGCGTCGGTCGTGGGGCGCTCGATGTGTCGGCACGCCTTACAGGTAAGGCGTTGTCGACCGAGGTGACCGCGAAGAACACCGACGCGGCGCTCACGGTCGGCGCCGTACTGCCGACCGGCGCACAGGTGCGGAGTGTGGCGGTCGACGGTCACGCGGCGCAGTACCAGCTGGTCACGACCAGCCGCGGGACGGAGGTGCGGGTACCGGCGAGCGGCGCGCACACGCTCCTGACGATCACGCTGAAGTAGATCTCTCGAGGGCCGGCCGGTGCGCAAACGTTTAGCACACCGGCCGGCCTTCTCATGCCCGGGAATCCGGTACTGCGGAGTCTTGATGCGCAACGAGAAGGCGGGCCCCTCCGAGTATGAGTCGGAGGGGCCCGCACAGCTGAAGGAAAGTGACGTCTCCAGCTTCCCGATACGGGTCCGTGGAGGCCGGCAGACCCCGTCACCGGTCTACCTCGGTGGGGATCCCCACCGCGAGGGCCCTCGGTTTCCGTTCGACCCGCCGCTCCGATCGAAGCAGCGTGTCGACCTTTCTACCGCTGTCGGCAGTCCCGGCACAACCCTTTACAGGCAACAGTTTCGGTCGTCCACAGTAGGACCGCAATCATCCACAGAAACCGTCCGGGTTATGCACAGCCCCTGTGCATAACCCCCTTAGCCCTTAGGCGGTTTGACTGCCATCGGGTGCAGGAGCCGGTACCCGGCGTACACGCCGAGCACGCTGACCACCAGTACGGACGGTACGGCGACCGCGAGGGGTGGACGGTGGTACCCGATGTTGTTCAGCACGTCCGCGAGCCACTGCGCGACGAGGAGGAACTCGGCCGCCGCCGCGGGCACCAGGGCTAGGGGCAGCAGCAGGACTCCGCGCCAGAATCCGAACCGGACGAAGGTGATGCCGAGCAGCCAGCCCGTCACCTCGTGGGCGACGATCAGCAGGAAGAACTCGGCGAACACCAGACCGACCTGCGACGTACTCGTGAACAGGTGCGGGTTGGTCAGTTTGCCGGGCCAGTCCTGCCACGCGTACAGAACGTGTTCCACCTGGTAGACCAGCACCCACAGCAGCGCGGTGGCCGCCGCGGCACCCGTGAGATAGATGCCTGCGGCAACCGAAAACATCCGGCGAGTGATGCCCTGAGAGATCAGCAAGGCGAAGTACGCCGGGGTGACGGTGATGCCGACCGCCATCGAGAAGTACTTCGGCGACTGGGTGCCGTAGTCCCACGCACTGCTGGTGACGCCGCCGGACAGAAGCTGGATGACGATCCCGACGAGGAACAACGCGAGGACCATCACCGCCCAGTAGCCGAGCAGCATCGGCCGCAGACCGATCGCCAGCGCCCGCAGCACGTGCTTGAGCCGATGCCAGTCTGTGACCCCGCGCGGCAACGTCGCCCCAGTCTGGACCGCCGTACTCATGACTTCACCCCCGTGAGGTGGACGAAGAGGTCCTGGAGACCGACCGGGCCGATCTCCAGGCCGGCGGCGGTCGCCTGTGCGAGCAGCGCCGGGTCGAGGTCGCCGAGGACCGTGGTCGACTTGGTGCCGCCCAGCCGTTCCTCCGCGAGCACGGTGAAGCTCGCGGTGAACTCGTCGACGGTCGCGGCCGGACCGACGAGCGAGGCGCCACGCCCGCGGAGCGCGTCGACCGGCGACTGGGTGACGAGGCGGCCCTGGTCGAGGATCACGACCTCCTCGAGCATCGCGCTCACCTCACTCACCAGATGGGTTGAGAGCACGATCGTCCGCGGCATCTCGGCGTAGTCCGCGAGCAGCATGTCGTAGAAGAGGTTCCGCGACGGGACGTCCATGCCCAGGTAGCTCTCGTCGAAGATCGTCAACGGGGCGCGGCTGGCGAGACCGAGGACGACGCCGAGCGCGGACTTCTTACCGCGGGAGAGCTTTTGGATCTTCTTGTTCAGCGGGACCTCGAAGCGGTCCAGGAGTTCGCCGGCGAGGTCGGCGTCCCAGTACGGGCGCAGCGCCGCCGCGAGCCCGACCGCGTGCTTGACGGGTACGGCGTCCGGACGGTCACCGGACTCGCGGATCAGGCACACCCGGCTCGTGACGACCGCATTCTCGTACGGCTCCTGCGCCGCACCGAGGTCACCGCCCTCGATCAGCACCCGCCCCTCGTCGGGCCGCCGGAACCCGGCCAGCGTGGCGGCGAGCGTGCTCTTGCCGGACCCGTTCCGGCCGAGCAGCCCGTGGATCTTCCCAGGCGCGAGACGCAGGTCGAGCCGGTCCAACGCGGGCACACCGGCGAACCGGACCGAGAGATCCTCGGTCCTGACAGTCAGGGCGGCGGTCATCAGGCTTCTCCGTAGGTGCGGATGTGCTGGAGGATGTCTTTGAGGGGGATGCCGATCGCCTTGGCCTCACGGATCATCGGGTCGACGACGTCGGCGAAGAACGAGTCGCGGCGGCCGGTGCGGAGCAGATCGCGGGCGTTCGGCGCGACGAACATGCCGATCCCGCGCTTCTTGTAGAGGACGCCGTCGTCGACCAGCTGGGCGAACCCCTTGGCCGCGGTGGCCGGGTTGATCCGGTAGAAGGCGGCGTACTGGTTGGTCGACATCACCTGCTCGCCCTCGGCCAGCGCGCCGGTCACGATGTCGTTCTTGATCTGCTCGGCGATCTGCAGGTAGATCGGACTCCGGTCGTCGAACACCACTCCACCCCCTTCCTCGGTTCATTACATGAGTAACGAACCATAGCGGCGCTGAGGGTCAGCCTGCGGTCGAGTACTGCGACTGCTGGAGTGACTTCTTCAGGGCCGGTACGACGGGACCTACGCGTACCGCGAGCTGGGCCAGGCGATCCTTGTGCCGGGCCTGCTGCTCCTTCGTGACGACGGTGCGTAGATCCGCCGTGGACGCGAGTACGACGACAGCGGCGTCGCGGAGGTCGACCCGAGTGACGAGCCGGGACGGTCGCAGGGTGTCGCGGGCGCTCTGGAGGATGTGGCGGCGTACCAGAGGGTGGCGCAGCGTGATGCGGGCTGCCGGGAAGATGCCGAGGACGCGGCGCGGCTCGACCTTGATCAGATGCGCGCGAGCGAGCTCGTCGCGAACCTGACGGACGGTCACGCCCGCCCGCCGATCGATCCAGTGCCGCCAGCGCCGCGGGCCAACCGCCCGCAACTCCTCGAGCACCGCCGCCACCACCGGATCGACGGGCGCCGGCACGGAACCCCATCCGGCCGAGCCCGATCCGGTTGAGCGCGATCCGGTTGGGCGCGATACCGGCGTCGTCACCCGCGCCCGCCCATTGTCGTCCTCGATGTTCCCGTTGAGCTGCAGGTCGATCAGCACCGCCGCCCGTAGCACCTTCCCCAGCTTCGACCGGGCCGTCAGCCGCCCGCGCTCCGGATCGTAGGCCAGCAGAAAAACCCTGGCAGCCAAGGAGTTCGGGACAGCCGCGTTGCCGAGCGCAACTGTCTTTCGGGGCCGGGCCGGTCGCCTGGCCGACGTCGAGCGTTCCGGCCGCCGCAGCGGCGTCACCACAGCTCTACTCATCGTTGTCCTCCTTGGACGGGCGGCCCGGGCGACGTTGTTTCGTCACGCCGGTCGGGAGGCGACCGGCGTCGGCCAGGGCACGGCGGAGCAGGAACTCGATCTGGGCGTTCGTGCTGCGCAGGTCGTCGGACGCCCAGCGGGCGAGCGCGTCGTGCACCGCGGGATCCAGCCGGAGCAGGATCTTCTTCCGTTCGACGGGCACTGGAAACTCACTGGTAGAGCGAGCCGGCGTTGACCACCGGCTGCGCGTCGCGATCGCCGCACAGCACCACCAGCAGGTTGCTGACCATCGTCGCCTTGCGCTCCTCGTCGAGGTCGACGACCTCGTGCTCGGACAACCGGTCCAGCGCCAGCTCGACCATGCCGACCGCACCTTCGACGATCCGCTGCCGGGCCGCGACGACCGCACCGGCCTGCTGGCGGCGCAGCATCGCCTGAGCGATCTCGGGCGCGTACGCGAGATGCGTGATCCGGGACTCGATCACCCGGACACCGGCTGCCTGCACGCGGGCACCGATCTCCGCCGACAGCGTCTCGGTGATCTCGTCGGTGCTGTCCCGCAACGACATCCCACCGTCCTCGGTGTGGACGTCGTACGGGTAGCTGTTGGCGATGTGCCGTACGGCGGTCTCGGTCTGGATCGCCACGAACTCGACGAAGTCGTCCACCTCGAACATCGCCTGCGCGGTGTCCTCGACCTGCCACACGACGACCGCGGCGATCTCGATCGGGTTGCCGTCGGCATCGTTGACCTTGGCAACGGCTGTCTCGTGGTTACGGATCCTCGTCGAGACCTCGCGCCGCGTGGAGATCGGGTTCACCCAGCGCAGACCGTCCGTCCGGATCGTGCCGGCGTACCGTCCGAGGACCTGCAGGACCCGGGCCCGCCCCGGCGAGACCGCGGTCAGCCCGCCCGCGACGATCAGCGCGGCCAGGAACACCAGGATCCCCACCGTGATCAGTGCGCCGTTGCCGCCACTGAGGACGGACAACAGCACGCCGGCCACCGCCAGCACGAACGCCAACACTGCCATCGGCCACCCGTTCAGCCCCCGCCCCGCGCGCTCGGCCACCTTCGGCGCCGGCATCTCCACCGCGACATCCACCATCACAAGCTCCTCTCGAATAGCTCGAAGGTAGCAAAGTGATATCACATTTAGCAAGCGGTGATTCCGTCTCCTCTCATGGGTCCGCCCATCAGATGCAGGGTTGAGGGCACTCGGCCCGCGGCCGGGGCGGGAGGTCAGGGGAGGCGGGTGGCGAGGGATTCGAGGTGGGACTGCCAGAGGGCGGAGTGGGAGTTCGGGAGGGGGTCGATGGCGGAGGGGCCCCAGGCGTGGATGGGGCGGATGCCGTGCAGGGCGTTGACGAGCCAGGCCTCGGTGGTGTTCTGCAGCGCCTCGGGGGTGATCGAGTGCTCGACGACCTCGACGCCCTGATTGGCGGCGATCCGACGGAGGAGCTGGGCAGTGACCGAAGGGAGCAGTGGGCGGTCCGCCTCCGGGAAGCAGAGGGTGTCGTCCTCCCACCACACGACGGCCGAGTACGCCGCCTCGAGGACCGTCCCGTCGGTATCCAGGAGCAGGATCTCGTCGGCGCGGTCGGCCGCGGACTCCTTCAACTTGCCGAGCAGCTCCAGGTCCGGTCCCTTCACCCGCGGCGCCGTCCGCGGATCCGGTCCCTCGTGTACGGCGACCCGCACCCGGCCACCGATCGGCGGCGCCGGCCGCAGCTGCAGCGCCAACTCCCCCGGCGCCTTCAGCTCGAACCGCGGGAACCATCGGCCGAACCCCGGCAGCCGCCCGATCTGCTCGTCCCAGAACCGCTCCGCGGCGACCCCCGCCGCGGCACACGACCGGACGAACCGGTCCCGATGCAGTTCCAGTCCCCGAACCTTGCCATTGGCAACCAGAAACGAGTCCGCCACCAACAGTTCCGTCATTGTCCCCCACCTTGTCCGCCGACGGCAGCCGTTGCCTTCAGCACCATTTCGTCGTACTCCGCGACCGGGTCGGAGTCGAGCACGATCGCACCCCCGGCCCCGATCACGGTCTCGTCCGCGGTCAGCACCGCCGTCCGGATCACCACACTCAGGTCCGCCCGCCCGTCCACGGTCAGGTAGCCGAGCGCACCGGAGTACACCCCCCGCGCGCTCCACTCCAACGAGTCGATGATCTCCATCGTGCGGATCTTCGGCGCGCCCGTCATCGACCCCGGCGGGAAGCACGCGCGGACCGCGTCCACCGCGGTCACGCCGTCGCGCAGCCGGCCGCGGACGGTTGTCACCAGTTGGTGCACGGTGCGGTAGCTCTCGACCTGCATCAGCTGCGGCACGTTCACGGTCCCTGGCACGCTGACCCGGCCGAGGTCGTTGCGGATCAGGTCGACGATCATCAGGTTCTCGGCGCGGGTCTTGTCGTCCTCGGCGAGCGCCTTCGCCGCGAGCTGGTCCTGCGCCGGATCGAGATCCCGCGGCGCGGTCCCCTTGATCGGCCGGCACTCGGCCCAGCCGTCCGCGTCCACGGTCAGGAACCGCTCCGGCGACGAGCTCGCCACCGCGAGATCGCCGTACCTGAGGAAGGCGGCGTACGGCGCGGGGTTCGCGGACCGCTGCCAGCGGAAGAACTCGAACGGGTCCTGGACCGCGGGCAGCCGGACCCGGTTCGTCAGGTTGACCTCGTACGTCTGGCCCGCCTCGAGCTCGGCCAGGACACGGGTGATACCGGCCAGGTACGTCGTGCGGTCCTGCTCCAGGTGCGCCTCGAGATCCAGCCGGGCGATCGCGGGGACGTCGACGCTGCCCATCCACCAGTTCGACGCGGCTTCCTGTGCCTTGTCCAACCAGCCCTCGCCGACGCCGGCCTCGTCGAGCGCCACCAGATGGGTGACGTCGCGGTCGTGGTCGATGACGACGAACCGGTTCGCCCAGATCCACAGCGCGTCGGGCGTCGGGGCCTCGTGTGCGGCCACTCCTCCGGTCAGGGCCTTGAGCTCGTAGCCGAAGTAGCCGACGTACCCACCGCAGAACAGGCCGGTCAGCTCGAGGGGCGGCTCCGCGGCGCGGGCCGCCAGCAGTTCGTTCAGTTCGGCGAAGACGTCGCCGTCGGTCACGTCCCGGGTGATGACGTCGTCTGTCGTCGTACCGAGGACCGAGAGCTTGCGGGCCGTGCGGTCGGTCAGGCTGCCGTCGAGCCAGTAGGCGACCGGCTCGGCGGCGAGCAGCTCGCGGTAGACAGTCTCACCGTCGAGCGCCCGGTCGAGCGTCCGGACGGACCAGCGCAGCGCACTCACAGGCACACGGTACCGAGATCAGGACGTGGTCAGGGCCACCTTGGTCCGCATCGCGGTGATCCGGCGGATCGGGATCGCGACCTCGAGGCCGTCCTTGGACTCGGCGCGGTCCGCGAGCCAGGCCGCCGCGGTGTCCCGGCGGACGTCCGGCGTACCCGGGAGGTAGAGCGCGTTCACCAGCCGCATCGCGTCGTCGCGGCTGTGGATCATGTACACGTACCGCTCGCGCTGGCTCTCCATCACGTCGAACCCGGCGTGCTTCAGCTGATCCTTCAGCTCGGTGATCTCACCGCCGGCCGGGAACTGCGGTGTCGACCGCAGCCGTGTGGTCAGACCGCTCAGCGTGCGGATGTCGCCGCGCCGCAGCGGCCGTACGGCGGGCACGATCGCGGCCAGTACGCCGCCGCGCCGCAGCACCCGTGCCGCCTCGGCGAGCACGTCTGCCAGCGGCTGGAGGACCATCAGACCCATCGAGCAGGTGACGACGTCGAAGACCTCGTTCGCGAACGGCAGGTGCAGCGCATCGGCCCGTACCTTCGGGCCGGGCGCACCGGCGAGCTGGGCCTCGTTGTTGTCGACCCCGACGACCCATCGCCCGTACAGCTCCCGCGCCACCGGCCCGTTGCCGCAGGCCAGGTCGAGCACCCTGCGCGCCTCGCCCGAGACAGCACGGACGAGCCAGCGGTACGGCGTGTGATCGCCGGCCACTGCACGGGACAACAGGGCTTCGGTACTCCCCGGAGCCGCGGTGTGGAACTCCCGCAGGTACTCCGGCCAGTTGATCGCATTCTCAGACATCGCGGCCCGAACCTACCGGCTGGCGACCCGGCGTGCCTCGCCGGGTGCTCAGCGTTAACACTTTGTTGACTGTCAGACTCTGCTGACGAAGATGTGGCCCGCGGTTTCGTCGGTGATGACGCCGCCGGCTTCGCGGCTCCCGACCAGGACGCCCTCGGCGTCCAGGGTGGAGTCGACCTCGCGACCGGGCAGTGCCCCGGCTCGGCGCAGGACCGCCATCGCGAAGTCATCGGTCTGCACCGGCTCGGCAATCCGCCGTACCAGCACTCGCACGCTCTCGCCGGTGGCTGCGTCGAGGACCTGGTCAAGGGGCTCGACACCGATCCGGAAGTCCCCGATGTTGCTCACCTGGTGGTCCTTCTGCAGCTCCTCCAGGCCCGGGATCGGGTTGCCGTACGGCGATTCGGTCGGGTTGCCGAGCAGTTGCAGCAGCCGCAGCTCGACGGCGTCGCTCATCACGTGCTCCCACCGGCAGGCCTCGGCGTGCACGTCCTCCCACTCGAGCCCGATCACGTCGACCAGCAGCCGCTCGGCCAGGCGGTGCTTGCGCATCACCCGGACCGCCTGCTTGCGGCCGACGTCGGTGAGCTCCAGGTGGCGGTCGCCCTCCACCTTGATCAACCCGTCGCGTTCCATCCGCGCGACCGTCTGGCTGACCGTCGGACCGGACTGGTGCAGCCGCTCGGCGATCCGCGCGCGCAGCGGCAGGATGCCTTCTTCTTCCAGCTCGTAGACGGTCCGCAGGTACATCTCGGTGGTATCGATCAGCTCGCTCACGACCACCATTCTCACCTATTGAGGCAAGCCTTACCCAATTCGGCTGGGTACCGGGGCACGATGAGCACGGTGACGGCAGTGATGTGGTTCCGGCGGGACCTTCGGTTGAGCGACAACCCGGCACTCCTCGACGCGGCGGCCCACGGTCGCGTGCTCGGACTTTTCGTGGTGGATCCGTTGCTGTGGGGACGATCCGGCGATCCGCGCAGGGATCAGTTGGCCGCGTCGTTGCGCAGCCTGTCGGAGTCGATGGGCGGCCGGCTCGTCGTACGGCGGGGTGATCCGGCGGCCGTCGTACCGGCGATCGCGGACGAGCTCGGTGCGGCGAGCGTGCACGTGAGCGCGGACTACGCGCCGTACGGGCAGCAACGGGATGAAGAGGTTGAAGCCTCATTGAAGTGTCCGTTGGTGCGGACCGGATCGCCGTACGCCGTCGCACCAGGGCGGGTGCTGAATCAGCAGGGGCGGTCGTACCAGGTGTTCACGCCGTACTTCAAGGCATGGCTGGCGCACGGGTGGCGGCAGCCGGTGGAGGCGCCGTCGCGCGTTCGATGGATCAAGGCGGACAGCGAGGACTTGCCGGATAGCTCGCTGGTCGCGGGTGAGCAGGCGGCGCTCGACCGATGGCGGGACTACGAGGTTTCGGCGTACGACGACGAGCGCGACCGGGCCGATCTCGACAGTACCTCGCGGATGTCGATCCCGTTGAAGTACGGCGAGATCCACCCGCGGACGATGCTCGCCGACCTGGCCCGCAAACGCAGCGCCGGCGCGGAGGCGTACCGCCGCGAACTGGCCTGGCGCGAGTTCTGCGCCGACCTGCTGGCGCGGCACCCGCACGCCGCGTGGAAACCGCTGCGTCCCGAGTTCGACCGGATGCGGTACGACGAACCGGGTGAGCTCCTCGACGCCTGGCAGGAAGGCCGCACCGGATTTCCGTTCGTCGACGCGGGGATGCGGCAACTGGCCGAGACCGGGTTCACGCACAACCGCGTCCGGATGGTCGTCGCGTCGTTCCTGGTCAAGGATCTCCACGTGCACTGGAAGTTCGGCGCGCGGTGGTTCATGCGCACGCTGCGCGACGGCGACCTCGCCTCGAACTCGCTCAACTGGCAGTGGGTGGCCGGCTGTGGCGCGGACGCGGCGCCGTACTTCCGGATCTTCAATCCGGTCAGCCAGGGCCTGAAGTTCGATCCCGACGGCGCTTACGTACGGCGCTGGATCCCCGAGCTCCGCGACCTCGACGGCCGGACCGCTCACGAGCCGTGGAAGCACGGCGGGGCGGACGGCTACCCCGAACCCGTCGTCGACCACGCGGAGGCCCGCACCGAAGCACTCCGCAGGTACGACGCCATCCGCTCTTGACGCCCGTTTGCCTCGTACATCTATAGTGCTAGTTACATAGATGAATGGGGTTATCGATGATCGAGTTCCATCTGGACGGCCGGTCGGGGGTCTCGCCGTACCAGCAGATCGTTCAGCAGGTCCGGAACGCGTTGCGGCTCGGACTGCTGCGGGAGGGTGACCAGCTGCCGACCGTGAAGGACGTGGTGGCGGCGCTGGCGATCAACCCGAACACCGTGCTCAAGGCGTACCGCGAGCTCGAGCACGAAGGCCTGGTGCAGGCCCGGCCCGGGCGCGGCACGTTCGTCACCCGCACCCTCACCGACAACACACTCGCCGCCCACGGCCCGCTCCGCCAGGACCTCCGCCGCTGGCTGGCAAAGGCCCGCAAAGCCGGCCTCGACGACGAAAGCATCGAAGCCCTGTTCCTGACCACCTTTCGGTCCGCCGCTCAGGAGGACATAGCGTGACCACAGTTCTGCAGGCTCATGGGTTGGGGAAGAAGTACGGGCGGCGCTGGGCGCTGGCCGATTGTGATTTGGAAGTGCCGGCTGGGCATGTGGTCGGGCTCGTGGGGCCGAACGGTGCCGGTAAGAGCACGTTGCTGAATCTGGCGGTCGGGATGATCACGCCGTCCGCCGGGTCTGTCGAGGTGTTGTCGGCGCCGGCGGGCACGCAACAGGCGAAGGTCGGGTACGTCGCGCAGGACACGCCGACGTATAGCCGACTGAGTGTCGCGGACCATCTGCGGCTCGGGTCGCGGCTGAACCCGGCGTGGGACGATGCCCTTGCACAGCAACGGATCCAGCGCCTGAAGCTCGACCCGAAGCAGCGCGCCGGGCGGCTGTCCGGCGGTCAGCGCGCACAGCTCGCGCTCACGCTCGGGCTGGCCAAGCGCCCCGACCTGCTGATCCTCGACGAGCCGGTGGCGGCGCTCGATCCGCTCGCCCGGCGCGAGTTCCTCCAGGACCTGATGGAGGCGGTCGCCGACCAGGAGCTGAGCGTCGTACTGTCCTCGCACCTCGTCTCCGATGTCGAGCGGGCCTGTGACTACCTGATCGTCCTGGTGGAGTCGCGGGTGCAGGTCAGCGGCGAGATCGACACGTTGCTGGCGACGCACTTCCGGCTGACCGGTCCGCGGCGTGACCAGAAGGACCTGCCACGCGACCAGCATGTCGTGACGGCCAGCCACACCGACCGCCAGTCGACGTACCTGATCCGGACCGACAAGCCGATCCTGGATCCGGCCTGGACGGTCTCCCAACTCACGCTCGAAGACCTGGTGCTGGCCTACATGGGCCGCGACGTCCAGCCCGAGCGCCCGGTCCTGGAGGTGCAGCGATGATCTGGCTGACCTGGCGACAGTTCCGCATCCAGTTCCTGGTGGTCGCCGCGGTGATCCTGGCCACCGCGGTCTTCCTGGCCGTGACCGGCCCGAATCTGCTCGACGACTACCACCGCCTGACCACCAATTTCATCCAGAGCCTCGGGTACGAACGGCTCAACCCGATCCTGTACCGCGTCGGTCAACTCCTGCTGTACGCCGTACCTCCGGTGATCGGCGCCTTCTGGGGCGCGCCGCTGATCGCGCGTGAACTGGAGACCGGTACGCACCGGCTCGTCTGGAGCCAGAGCATCTCCCGCTGGCGCTGGCTGGCCACGAAACTCGGCGTCACCGGCCTGACCGCGATGGGGATCACGGGCCTCCTCAGCCTGGCGGTGACGTGGTGGTCGGACCCGATCGACGACGCGATCAACGCCGGCCAGGACTCGAACAGCTATCTGCCGCGACTGTTTCCACCGGTCTTCGCCGCCCGCGGCCTGGTTCCGGTCGGGTACACGGCCTTCGCGTTCGCCCTCGGCGTCGCGGTGGGACTCGTCGTACGGCGGACCTTGGTGGCGCTCGCGATCACCCTGGCCGCCGTGATCCTGGTGCAGGCCCTCACACCGTCGTTCGTCCGGCCGCACCTGCTCGCACCGACGGACCAGTACGTCGTCGCGTCCGCGGAGAACATCCGGGGCTTCGGGCTCAGCGGAGACGGACCGAATCCGCAGGTGACGATGATGGAGGTCGCGACCGGATCGGTCGGGGCGTGGAAGTTGTCCGACAAGACCGTGGACAAGTCCGGCGAGGCGGCCAAGCTGCCGTCCTGGGTGACCGCCTGCGCACCAGCACCACCCGGGATGACTCAGCAACCGACGAGCACCGCGGACCGCACCGCGTGTTTCCAGCGGCTGTCCGACGAGGGGTACCGGCAGCACGTGCGGTACTTCACGGCGAACACGTTCTGGGCGTTGCAGTGGCGTGAGTTCGGGTTGTTCCTGGGGCTGGCGTTGCTGCTGTGCGGGTTCAGCTTCTGGCGGATCCGGCGCGACCTGTCGTGAAGCGCCGTACCAGCAGGGCTGCGGCGAGGGCGGCCGCGGCGACGACCGCCGACGTCCACGGCAGGGTGACCGCGAGGACGACGCACCCGGTCAGGCCGATCACGTTGACGGCGCGCGGCCAGCGGCGCTGATCGGCCGGCTGGGTGAAGGCGGACGCGTTCGCGATCGCGTAGTACAGCAGGACTCCGAACGACGAGAAGCCGATCACGCCCCGCAGATCGGTCGTGAGGACGAGGATCCCGACCACCGCGGCGAGCGCGAGCTCGGCGTGGTGCGGGACCTGGTAGCGGGGATGTACTGCGGCCAGCCACGTGGGCAGGTCGCGATTGCGGGCCATGGCGAGCGTGGTGCGGCCGATGCCGGCGATCAGGGCGAGCAGGGCGCCGAGGCTGGCAAGTGCGGCACCGATCCTGACGATCGGTACCGCCCAGACCGCACCGACCCCGTCGACCGCGGCCGCGAGGGGCGCCGTGGTCGACGCGGGGTCGCCGGTCCGCAGCAGCGCCAGTGCGACGGCCAGGTAGATGCCGATGGCAATGACCAGCGCGATCGTGATCGCCCGCGGGATGGTTCGCGCCGGCTCCCGGACCTCCTCCCCCATCGTGGCGATCCGGGCGTAGCCGGCGAACGCGAAGAACAACAGACCCGCCGACTGCAGAACGCCGTACGGCGAGGTGCTGGTCGTCTCGTGATGCTGCGGGGCACCCGTGAACAGGACGACGAGCACGAGGGCCAGTACGACGAGGGTGCAGGTGATGAGGATCCTGGTGAGGCGTGCCGTCCTCGTCACGCCCCGGTAGTTGACGGCCGCCAGCGCGAGGACCGCCGCGAGGGCGATCAACCGTCGCAACCAGCCGACGTCGGTGACGTAGGTTGCGAAGGTCAGCGCCATCGCGGCACACGACGCGGTCTTGCCGATCACGAAACACCAGCCGGCGGCGAACCCCCACCACTCCCCCAGGCGCTCACGCCCGTAGACGTAGGTGCCGCCCGATACCGGGTAGACGGCCGCCAATTGCGCCGACGACGCCGCGTTGCAATAGGCAACGATCGCGGCGAGGACGAGGCCGAGCAGCAGACCGGACCCGGCGGCCTGCGCGGCCGGCGCCCAGACCGCGAAGACCCCGGCCCCGACCATCGAGCCGAGCCCGATGAGCACCGCATCTCCCACTCCCAACCGCCGCGCCAGCGCGGGACCGCTCTGCGGAGGGCTGGGGCGCCCCGGGTGAGCCGCGTCCTCGAGGCCGGGGCGGTCGGCGTTCATCTCAGTGGTCCGCCGCCATCGCCGCCGCGATCTTGGCTTCGGCATCGGCGACGTCCTCCTTGGGGGCTTCGGGCAGCAGGTCCGCCCACAGCGGCAGCATCTCCCGGCGCGCCTCGAGCATCCCGAGCGGACGCGGGAAGAACCAGACGTGGAAGTGGGCCGAACCGTCGCCCCAACGATAGACGTGCACCCGCGCGATGTCGCCGAGGGCGAGGATCGCCCGCTCGATGCGTGCGACGACCGGACCGTAGCTCTGCGCCACCTTGTCCGGCAGGTCGGAGAACGAGTCGTGGTGACCGCGGCTGGCCAGCCACACCACGCCCGGGATGGTGACGCCGGTGGCGCGGCACAGCGCCCAGTCGTCGTCGTACCAGAGTGGCGGTTCGTGTTCGGAGTTCTCGAAGTCGTCGAGCCAGTCGCACAGGCCGCAGTGTGGGCCGCCAGGCTCACCGACGCGGGGCGGTTCGGGGATCACCCGGGGCTGCGGCTCGAGGCGGACCAGCGGTTCGGCGTACGGAAGTGTCATGGCGGTCTCCAGTGTTCAGGAGCTGATGATGCCACCTAGTGAAACATGCTCGTTGCAAGAAATGCAACAGGCGTGTTTCACGCTTCGAGGACGCCGCGGAGGACCAGGTCGAGGGTGAGCCGCCGGGCCCGGGACCGCGACCAGTGGTGCCGGCCGCGCATGTGCACGTAGGTGAAGGCCGCCGAGACCATCAGCACCTCGGCGACGTCGCTGACCCGGCCGTGCGGGTGCAGCGTGCCGTCCGCCTCGCCTTCGCGGAGGAACCGCTCGAACGGGTCCAGGAACGAGACCGGCCCGTTGCGCGCCTGCTCCTGATGGAAGACCAGGTCCGACGACAGCATCAGCGGCAGATGCCGGTCGATCACGTCGAAGAGCGCCTCCAGCGTCCGGATCAGCCCTTCCCGACCGGACCCCGTGCCGGCGAGCACCGGCCACAACGTGTCCCGGTAGTCCTCGGCCAGCGCGTCGAGCAGCGAGTTCAGCAGCATCTCGACGGTGAATCCCTGCCGCCACAGCGTGACCCGGGAGCGTCCGACCTTCTCCGCGACCCGTTCCAGGGTCACGCCGGACCAGCCGTGCTCGGCCAGTACGGCGATGGTCGCCGTCCGGAGCGTCTCGTCCACCGCCACCGTCATCCGCGACCCCTCACTCTTGTGCAACGAGGTTGTTGCACTGCACGATGACTGTACCAACCACCGAGGGAGCACGCGTGGAGACCAGGACCGAGATCCAGGTGCGGTTCACCGAGCAGGAGCGGGACGGACTGACCGCGCTCGCGGCCGGTCTGCGAGGAGTGGCCGAGTCCGACCTCACCGAGGAGGACGCGCTGGTCGCGGCGCTGGAGCTCGCCCTGACCCGCCTGATCGAGGATTTCGAGGTCCCCGACCCGGCCGCCCGCGACCAGGTCCAACGCGCCCGCGACAACCTCCGAGCCAACTGGATCCGCGGCAGCGCAACCCTCTGACCAACCACCCGCCCTCGCCCCGCCGCCCTCCCTCGCACCCGCCCTCCCTCGCCCCCCTCGCCCCCCCTCGCCGCACAATGCTCACCGCACCACGCTCACCGCATCGCGCTCACCGGGCCGCCGTCTACCGCCGCACTCCCCAACACGAGGGGATATCCGTCCGCGTGTTGGGTTCTCCCCTCGCATACCAGGGGAGAACCCCTGACGAGACGGGATATCCCCTCGTGTTGGGGTGGGTGGTTGAGGTGGCGCGATGACGGGCGGCGCGTGCAATCTGGACAGGAGGTGTCGGGTCGCTGGGTAGTGCACCTGAGCGTGAGTGTCGTCGTGCGTACGGTGTCTCGCTGGTGCTCTACCTGTCGAGCTTGTACGCCGTCGGCCGGGGCGGGCGTTCGGGGTGGTGACAGGTTGTCCCCGTGGTGGGGTGGGTGGTCAGGCCGCGTTCAGCACGCCGAGCAGGCGGGCGACCTCGGTGGCGACGGCGTCTCGGGCCGGGCCGAGGTACTTGCGGGTGTCGACCAGTTTGGGGTTGTCGGCGAGGACCTGGCGGACCTTGTCGGTGAAGACGTTGTTGAGGTGGGTGGCGATGTTGACCTTGGTCATGCCGGCCTCGACCGCCCGGGTCAGGTCGGGGTCCGCGACACCGGAGGAGCCGTGCAGGACCAGCGGTACGGCGACAGCCTCGTGCAGGCGGGTGATGAGGTCGAAGTCGAGCGTCGCCGTACGCTCGGTCATCGCATGCGAGGAACCGACCGCGACGGCGAGCGCATCCACGCCGGTCGCTTCGGCGAAGGCGACGGCCTCGTCGGGACGGGTACGGGCGCCGGGCGCGTGGACACCGTCCTTGCCGCCGACCTCGCCGATCTCCGCCTCGACGAAGACACCGTGATCGTGGCAGTAGGCCGTCACCTCAGTGGTCGCTGCGACGTTGTCGGCGTACTCGAGCTTGGACGCGTCGTACATCACCGACGTGAACCCGAGCGTGACGGCCTCGGTGACCAGGTCCCGATCCATCGCGTGGTCCAGGTGTACGACGACCGGCACCGTGGCGGCGGCCGCCGCGGCCAGCGTCGCGACCCCGATCGGCTTCAGCGCACCGTGGTACTTCACCGCGTTCTCGCTGATCTGGAGGATCACCGGCGCACCGGCCTGCTCGGCACCCGCGATCAGCGCGATCGCGTGCTCCAGCTGGATCACGTTGAACGCGCCGACCCCACGGCCGGCCTTGGCCGCGGCCAGCACGACCTCGGCACCGGATACCAACGGCATGGGAACTCCTTCTAATTAACGATGACCTGGGGTTGCCAGCGCCGATAAGCGGCGAGATCGATGTCTCCGGCAACAGGTGTCAGCACAGCGGCAGCAGAAGCGGCGACAGCGGACTTGAGTACGACGGACCAGTCCGGCTCCGGCGATTCCGCGACAGCTGCCGCGACGACCGCCGTACACGCGTCGCCCGCACCGGTCGGGTTGCCGCGCACGGTCTCGACCGGTAACGCGCGCCAGACGCCCTTCTTGCTAGCAGCAACCATCCCGCGTGGTCCGTCGGTGATCACGGCCGCGGTCGCACCGAGCGCGACCAGCTCCGACGCACCCTCCTCGACCTCGACGTCGCCAACGGCAGCACGCAGTTCGGCAGCGTTCGCGCGCACCACCGCACCGGCGCGCGCAGCGGCGTTCAGCGCATCGCCGCCCGCATCGATCACCGTCAGTACGTCGTGGTGCCGGGCGCGGACCGCGATCTCGGCGTACGCGTCGGCCGGCAGCCCCAGCGGCAGGCTGCCCGAGCAGGCGAGCACCCCGAGCCGTCCCCACGGCATCCGGTCGCCGAACGCTCGCCACTCGTCCGCGGTCACCGTCGGCCCGGCCTCGTTGAAGATCGTGGCGTCCCCGTCCACATCATTGACGATGGCAACGGTACGGCGGGTCTCGCCGGCGATCGGGGTGAGGAGCGCGGTCAGCCCGGCGTCGAACAGTTCCTCGGCGACCAGCTCACCGGTGACCCCGCCGACGAATCCGAGCACCAGCACCTGGTGCCCGAGCGTCGCTGCCACCCGCGCGACGTTCACGCCCTTACCGCCCGCGCGCCGCCGGATCCGGTCGACGCGATGGCTGCCGCCGACCCGCAACTCGTCGACCTCGTACGTGACGTCCAGCGCGAGGTTGAGGGTGACGGTACCGATCAATCCAGCCACGACCCGGCCCGCATGACCTTCTGTACGGCGTACTCGTCGTCGAGCAGCACCAGGTCCGCCCGCTTCCCGGTCTCGATCGAGCCCACGTCGTACCAGCCGAACGCCTGCGCCGGCGTCGTCGACGCCATCCGGGACGCATCCACGAGGGATACCCCGGACTTCACCGCATTGCGGTAGGCGACATCCATGGTCAGGGTGCTGCCGGCGATCGAGTGGCTGCCGTGGGCGAGCGTCGCCAGACCGTCCTTGACGTCGACCTCGAGGCTGCCGATCTTGTACCGGCCGTTCGGCATCCCGGTCGCCTCCATCGCGTCGGTGATCAGCGCGATCCGGTTCACCCCGGCCGCCGCGAGCGCGACCCGGACCACCTGCGGGTCCAGGTGCATGCCGTCGTTGATCACCTCGAGCAGCAGCCGTTCGTCGTTGAGCGCGGCGCCGGCCGGGCCCGGGTCGCGGTGGTGGAACGGCCGCATCCCGTTGAACAGGTGCGTCGCGACGGTCGCACCGGCGTCGGCCCCCGCGACCATCTGCTCGTACGTCGCGTCCGTGTGCCCGAGAGCGGCGACCGCGCCGGCGTCGACGACCTGACGAATCGCGTCCAGCCCGTTCTCCAGCTCCGGCGCGATCGTCACCATCTTCACCGCGTCGCTCAGCACCTTGGTGACATCGTCCTTGAGCGGCGGCCGGAGCAGCGTCGGCTCATGCGCACCGCAGCGTGCCTCGGACAGGAAGGGTCCTTCGAGGTGCACGCCCGCGATGACACCGTCGGCGATCAGCTCGGCGAGGCAGTCCGTCTGCGCGACGAGTTCGTCGAGCGGCGCGGTCACCAGGCTGGCCAGCGTGGTCGTCGTACCGTGCTTGCCGTGGAAGGCCGCGACCTTGCGCGCCTCCTCCGGATCCGTGGTCGAGTACGTCGACCCGCCGCCGCCGTGCGTGTGGATGTCGACGAACCCCGGGACAACGGTCACGTCGCCGAGGTCCTCGGGCCGCTTGCCGTCGGCCGGCATCCCCTCGGACCGCCGGCCGAAGGCGCGGATGTCCTCGCCCTCCACCTGGATCCAGGCGTTCTCCAGAACGTCGTCCGGCGTCACCACGCGACCCACGCGATAGGTCGTCATCCCCTGTCCTCCTCGTCGGCGGCTGCGCGGTCCCAGGCCATCTGGGCGGCGCCGAGCATGCCGGCTTCCTCGCCCAGGACGGCCGCCACGATCTCCGGTTCGCGCTGGAACGTCAGTCGCGCGTGGACACCTTCGCGCAGGGGCTGCAGCAGGGTCTCGCCGGCGCCCACCAGACCGCCGCCGATCGCGATCCGGGTCGGGGCGACCAGGGTCGTGTAGAGCACCAGGGCGTCGATCAGGGCGGCCAGCGCGTCGTGCCAGACCTGCGCGGCGTCCGGATCCCCGGCCGCGAGCAGTTCCATCACCTCGCGCGCGCCGTCGACGGTCCGCCCGGTGCGGGCGGCGTACCGCCTGGCGAGCGCGGCCGCGGACGCGACCGTCTCGAGGCAGCCCCATTGACCACACGCGCAGAGTTCGGCGGCGTCGCCGTGGATGAACTTGGAGTGCCCGAGCTCACCGGCGTACCCGTCGCCGCTGACCAGGGAGCCGTCGACGATCATCGCGGCCGCGATCCCGGTGCCGAGCGGGAGGAACATCGAGTTCGTGGTGCCGGCCAGCGCGCCGTGGCGCAGTTCGGCGTACCCGCCGGCGCGGACGTCGTGCGCGAGCACGATCGGTACGCCGTCGCCGACCGCGGCCTTCAGCTCGGCGAGGACCGGCGTGCCGGTCCATTCGAGGTTCTCGGCGCCGACCGTGCCGTGCTCGGCGTCGATGACACCGGGGACGACGACACCGATGGCGCGCACGTGATGACCCTCCGCGGTCGCCTTCTGGCTGAGCTCGACGACGGTCTCCAGCAGGGCGTCGAGCACGGCACGGCCACCGTCTCGCGCGTCGGCCCGGGGCGTCGGCCTGGTCTCGCGGTGCAGCACGGCACCGTCGGCGGCGACCAGGCCGCACTTCATCCGGGTTCCACCGAGGTCGACGGCAACCACGACTTCACAGGGGTCCACGGAGCGCCATTATGCAGCGTTACCTGGCAGTCCGAACATCCATGAGCAGAATCCGGACAAACTCACACGGACCAGTGCGCAAGCTGGTCCTCAAACTGACTGGGAACCGTGGGCAGGGAATCCACGGTTTCCAGGTGTCAGGAACGCAGGCCGTGGTCGAACGCGGCCACCAGAAAGGTGACCAGGTTCTCGGCCAGTTTGCCCGGGTCCTCGGTGCCGGCGGCACCCGGCGTCGGGGACAGCGCCTGCGACTGATGGAGCGCGAGCAGGCCGAGCATGTTCATGTACCCGAACGCGACCGCGTCCGGTGATGCCTGCGGCAGCGCCTGCTGCAGCGCCGCCAGGTACCTGCTCTCGATCGGCTCCGACTCGACCGCGTACAACTCACGGATCCGGCGGCTCGGATCGAACGCGATCCGGCCGATGAACCGTGCGACCACGGCGCCGCGTTCACCGCGGCGCAGCACCAGTTCCAGTCCGGGCTCGACGAAGGCCCGGATCAGGGCCTCCGGTGTCGGCGGAGCACCCGCCTCCAACTGGTCCAGCCGGCGCCGCCGTTCGGCGTTGACCGGCGCCATCGCCCGCGCCACGGCAGCGCGGAGCAGGGCCTCTTTCGAGCCGAAGTGATAGTTGACCGCCGCGATGTTCGCTGCCGCCGCAACCGTGATGGCGCGCAGCGACGTTCCCTCGTAACCCCCTTCACCGAACCGTTGCTCGGCGACGTTGAGCAACCTCTCCCGGGTCGTTTCGACCGGTGTCTCCACAGAGTTCTCCTTCCCCCCGGCTACCGCTCGCGCAGGCACCCCACCTGCTCACGCGCAGTAGCCTGCAGTCAGCATAGTTCAAACGGTCATTTGAACTGGAGGGCTCAGCTCACTTGTTCCGAGAAATCCTCAGATTTCTCTGAAACCCTTTCCTTCCCAGCACTCTCACCCTTCACACCTCCACCACGGCACGTACACAAACGAGTGATTCCTGTGAGTGCATTAGGGTCGTGGGCCATGACTGTTGTGCGGGTCGAGCGGCGATTCCAGGGGCCGGACAGGTCGGGCAACGGCGGGTATGTCGCAGGTCTGGTCGGGACCTCGCTGGCAGCGGACCTCGCGCCGGAGTCGGTGCCGAAGGTGACACTGCGGATGCCGCCGCCGCTGGAGAAGGACCTCGAACTGTGCGCCGGCCGGTTGACGGACGGTGACGCCTTGGTGGCGGAAGCGCTGCCGGTCGACAGTGAGTTCCTCGCTGACGCGACGATCGATCCGGTGCCGCCCGAAGAGGCTCGCGCGGCCGAGGCGGCGTACCGCGGTCTGCGCAACCACCCGTTCCCGAGTTGCTTCGTGTGCGGGCCGGCGAACCAAAGCGGTCTGCGCCTGAAGCCCGGCCCGATCGGCGACGGCCGTACGGCGTGCACCTGGACGCCCGCCGCGGACCTCGCAACCGACGGCCTGGTCGACGAGGTGTTCCTGTGGGCGGCGCTCGACTGCCCCGGCGGCTGGACGATCGACCTCGAAGGACGCCCCTCCGTGCTCGGCCAGTTGACCGCGTGCATCGACGCGCGCCCGGAGGCGGGCGAGGAATGCGTCGCACTCGGCCGCTATCTCGGCGAGGACGGCCGCAAGACGTTCACGGCCAGCACCCTGTACGACGCCGACGGCCGCGTCCTCGCCCGCGCCAAGCACACCTGGATCACGGTCGACCCAGCCGCCTTCAATTAGCGCTGGGGAATCCCGCTGATCACTTCAGGTGCGTAGCAGTCCCCACTTCAGCGAGCGCGGGCGGCGTGGGCGCGGACCTTGGCGCGGTTGCCGCAGGTGGCCATCGAGCACCAGCGGCGGCGGCCGCGGGCGTCGAGGAACAACCAGCCGCACGACGGGCAGGTCCGCACGTGCTCGCGAGACGAGCCGGTCAGTAGCTCGCCCGCGAGCAACGCGAGATTGTGCAGCGGGAGGTCCAGATCCTCCGGCAACTCCCAGACCGGACCATCCTCGGAGCGCACGAGTTGTCGTCTCCCCGAGGCCTTCTCGATCAGCCGGGCCGCGGCCGCGAACGTGTGATCGGTCGCCTGCCCGGTGAGTACGTCGTACAACTCGGACCGGAAATCGAGTGTGGTCTGCAGTCGCCGGCCCATTTCGATCGGACTGCTCCCAGCCCGCTCGATCAGCCGGAACACGGTCGCCGGCGGCAGCAGGCCGACGTACGAGTTCCAGATCAGGAAGGCCTCGTACGACGTCAGCCACTCGGTCCGGGCGGTGCCACGGGTGGTCCACTCGGACCGGGTGTTGACGAAGTCGAGCACCGGATGCGCGCCGACCGGCTTGGGCAGGACGACGCCCTGCACAAGCTCGAGATGGGACGGCAACGCGCTCATCGAGTTACCTGGCCGGCGTCGTGGGCTGGGTGGTCGGTTGCTGGTTGGTCGTGGTCGGCACCGGGATGCTGACGTTGCCGTTCTGCGGGATGACCATGAACTGGATCTTGCCCGACTCGATCGCGGTCTTCAGCAGGTAACCCTGCGCCCCGAGCATCGCGACCTGCTGCTTGACCGACTGCAGCTCGACGTTCACCTGCTGGTTCTTCTGCTCCTGCGTCGCCTTCGCGAGCTCGGCGCGCTGCTTGGCCTCCAGGCCGTCGATGATGCCCTTGTCCAGCGGCATCGGCTTCTGGACCGTGAAGGACAGCTCACCGCAGTCGTTGCTGCCGTTGTAGCCCGGGCCGCAGAAGTAGTCGCCGCCGACCGCGGCCGGCAGCAGCCGGGTGAACTCCTTGGCCGCCGCGGACTGGAACGCCGACTTCATCTTCTCGTTGTTGTACAGCTCCGCCCAGCCGTAGTTGGTCGCGACCGCGGACAGGGCCCGGTCGATCTGCGGGCGGAAGTAGCTCTGCAGCATGTCGTTCCAGCCGCTCTCCTCGTACGCCTCGGTCTTCAGACCGATCCGCTCGTGGAACGACTTCAGCACGTCCTTGTTGCGGTTCAGCGTGAAGTAGACCTGGACGCGGACGCCGAGCCGGACGTTGTCCTTGCTGACCACGGTGACCTCGTCGGCAGCATCCGTGTCCGCGCCGTCGCCGCCGATGATGTACGAGCGCTGGTCGATCGGGTACGTGTACAGCGTGTCGCCCGGGCCGATCAGCTTGTTCGTCGAGCCGGGCGGAACCACCGACTTGAACTTCTTGTCCTCGATCACGCCGCCGCCGTAGTGCAGACCGATCCGGTTGGCGTCGGTGTTGGCGAAGTTGAAGATGTTGAACAAGATGATGATCACGATCACCACCAGGATCAGCACCCCGATCACCTTCACCTTGCCGCCGCCCCCCTTGGGCTTGATCGCCGCCGCGGCGTTCCCCAGCTTTGCCATCAGTCGTGTAGCTCCTTGCGTTCCACCAGTCGCCGGACGTCGGCGAGGGTCAGGTCGGCGGTGACCGCGACGTCCCGCGGCACCGACGGATGCGAGCTGAGCGTACGCAGACCCTGCTCCGCAGCCGCGACTGCCCGCTCCAGTGCCCTGACCTCCTGCAGCAGCGCCCGATGTTCGGCGTTCAGCGTGGCCAGTGCCTGCTCCGCGGTCACGGCCCGCCGGTACGAGGACCACGCGAACCAGGCAGCGCCGATCAACAACACGATCGCCGGCAGTCCGAGTCTGATCATGCCGTCGATTGTGGTTCATCCCAGGGCGAAATTGTGTTGAAGCCTCAAGCGGGTGGCAGTAAGTTCGCAGTACACGCGAAGGGAGGTGGTCCAACGCATGAATTGCTATCGGACTCGTGAGGTGGCGGCGGGCTAACCGCCAACCACAGTTAAGTGGGCAAGTGGTCGGCCGAAACCAACGCCAGCCACCGGGCCTGCGGGCAGTCAGGTAGTCCGCCTGACCCTGAGTTCGGCCACCCGGTCGTGTCTCTGGAAGCGCCCGCAGGCTTCTCTTATTCGGGCGGCGGGCAGTCCAGGCCGAGCGCCCCGCCGATCTCGAAGAGCTGCGCCTCGAAGTACGCCGCGGCGTCCGGCAGCACCCAGTGGAGCTGGCCGAAGACCTCCATGCAGATCAGTCCGTAGAGCCGGGTCCAGTAGTTCAGCGACAGATAGATCGCGCCGGGCGGCATCCCGTGGAAGTGCTCCGACTCGGCCGTGAGCTGCTCGACCAGCACGGTCCCGAGCTCGTCGTCGGCCGGGTGCGGGAACGGCTTCTGGTGCCAGATCTGCGCCACGAGTTCCTTGAACAGCGCCCCGAACCGCATCGCCGCCTGATGCCCGGGCGTCTCCTCGTGACCGTCGCCCTCAGGATCGGGTACGGCGGTACCGAACAGCAGCCCGAACTCGGCCGGATGCGCCAGCGCCCAGTCCCGCAGACCGTTCGCGAGCAGGTAGAGCCGGGCGCCGAGATCGACGTCCTCCTCGGCGCACTGCAGATCCATCAACGCGGTCGTCAGCTCGTCGTACAGGTCCGCGATCAGGGCGCTGACCAGCGCCTCGTGGCTCGGGAAGTACCGGTACAGCGCGGGCGGGGTGAGGCCGAGCTCGCGCGCCACCGCGCGCAGACCGACGGCCGCGGTCCCGCCGGCGACCAGCAGCCGGCGGGCGGCCGCCTTGATCTCCGCCAGCGTCGCTGCTCGCCGCCGGTCTCGGCTATCCACCTTCAAAACTCTCCTTGACATCGCCGTGGGGCAGGACCTTAGAGTGAACACCGTTAACAGTTAACGCTGTTCACTCATGCTCCTGCCGCTCAATCTACGCCCTGGGAGACAGTTTCGTGTTCGAGACGCTCGGCCGTTTCGCCTACCGGCGGCGCCGTCTGGTGCTCGCCCTGACCGGTGTCTTCGTCGCCCTCGGCCTCGTCTGGGGCACCGGCGTGTTCGGCTCGCTGGCCAACGGCGGCTTCGACGCGCCGGACACCGAAGCCGCGAACGCCGTCAAGACCATCGAGGAGAACGTCGGCCGCACCGGCACCGACGTGATCGTGCTCTACCGCGACCCGTCGTCGACCGTGGCCGATCCGGCCTTCCGGCAGTCCGTCGAGAGCGATCTGGCCGAGTTGCCGACCGCCGACGTGACCGCGGTCTCGACGTACTGGAGCACCAAGTCCCCGGTGTTCGTGTCCAAGGACCAGCACAGCACGTACGCCGTCCTCACGCTGGCCGGGGCGACGCCGGAGGACCGGCTGGAGACGTTCCACAAGATCGCCTCGCAGGTCCGCTCGGGACCGGCGGGTCTGGACACGAAGGTCGGCGGCGAGGTCGCGGTCTTCGACGAGGTGAACACCCAGACCGAGCACGACATCGTGAAGGCCGAGACGATCTCGACGCCGATCGTGCTGGTGCTGCTGGTGGTCGTGTTCGGCGGCCTGGTCGCCGCGTCGCTGCCGCTGTTCGTCGGTGCGCTCGCGATCCTCGGCGCGTTCGTGCTGCTCCGCGGCCTGTCGGCGGTCACCGACGTGTCGATCTTCTCGATCAACATCGTCACGATGATCGGCCTCGGACTGGCCATCGACTACGCGCTGTTCATCGTCACCCGGTTCCGCGAGGAGCTTGCTCGCGGCAACGATGTGGAGACGGCGCTGACTGCGACCATGGCCACGGCCGGGCGGACGGTGGCGTTCTCCGGCGTGACGGTCGGCGTGGCGATCAGCAGCCTGGTCCTGTTCCCGGTGATGTTCCTGAAGTCGATGGCGTACGGCGGTGCGGCCGCGGTGGCGATCGCGATGATCGCGGCCCTGACCGCGTTGCCCGCGTTGCTCGCGGTGCTCGGACACCGGGTGAACAACCTGCGCATCTTCAAGCCCCGCAAGGCTTCCAGCGATCACGGCGCCTGGTACCGGCTGGCGCACAGCGTGATGCGACGCCCGGTGCGGTACGTCGTCGTGCTCGTCCCGGTGCTGCTCGTGCTCGGAATTCCCTTCCTGGGCGCCCAACTCGGCGGCGTCGACCACCGGTCGTTGCCGTCCGGTGCCACCTCGCGGACGGTGACCGAAACGCTGCAGCGCGACTTCCCGGGAGCCGGCGGGTCGGACATCTACGCGGCGGTGCGGTTCGACTCCGCCCCGAGTGATCCATCTGCGGCGTTGGCGCCGTACATCGCTGAGTTGAAGCAGGTGCGGGACGTCGAGGACGTGCGGATCGGCGGGTACGAGCATGGCGTCGCGTCGGTTGTCGTGCACACTCGCTTCACCGGGCAGGAGTTGCCGGCGCGGGATGTCGTGCACGGGGTGCGGGCGGTGCCGGCGCCGTCGGGGACCGACGTACAGGTCGGTGGTGAGACGGCGGCGGTGATCGACCTGCTCGACGTGCTGAAGGAGCGGGCGCCGTACATGGCCGGATTCATCGTGGTGGTGACGTTCCTGCTGCTGTTCGTTGCCTTCGGCTCGTTCGTGCTGCCTCTGAAGGCATTGGTCATGAACGTGCTGTCGCTGTCCGCGGCGTTCGGCGCGATGGTGTGGATCTTCCAGGACGGGCATCTGTCCGGGTTCCTGGACTTCACGCCGGCCGGGTTCCTGGACGCGACCAACCCGGTGCTGCTGTTCGCCGTCCTGTTCGGGCTGTCGATGGACTACGAGGTGTTCCTGCTCAGCCGGATCCGGGAGGAGTACGACAAGACCGGCGACAACACCCAGGCGGTCGCGCTCGGGCTGCAGCGGACCGGCGGCATCATCACCAGCGCGGCACTGCTGCTGATCATCGTGGTCGCGGCGTTCTCCACGTCGGGCATCGTGTTCGTGAAGATGATCGGTGTCGGGCTGGTGATCGCGATCGCGCTGGACGCGACGATCGTGCGGGCGTTGCTCGTGCCGGCCACGATGCGGCTACTCGGACGCGCGAACTGGTGGGCGCCGGCGCCGCTGGCGCGCTGGTGGAAGTCGCACGGTTTCCGGGAAGAGCCTCAGGGCTGGAGCCGCGACAGCTCCCAGTCGCCGCCGGAGCTGGTCCGGCGGTAGGCCAGGCGGTCGTGCAGACGGCCGGTGCGGCCCTGCCAGAACTCGAACGCCTCCGGGGCCACCAGGTAACCGCCCCAGAAGTACGGCGTGGAGATCTCGGTGCCCTCCGGCCACTGCCGCTCGTACGACTCGTACTGCAGGTCGAGCTCCTCACGGGAGGCCACCGGCTGGCTCTGCTGGGACGCCCAGGCACCGAGCTGTGACTCGCGCGGGCGGCTTGCGAAGTACTCGTCGACCTCGTCGCCGGGCAGCTTGGTGACGGTGCCTTCGACACGGACCTGCCGCTCCATCGCGTGCCAGGGGAACACGAGGGCGCAGTGCGGGTTGGCAGCCAGGTCGTCGGCCTTGCGGGACTGCTGGTTGGTGTAGAAGACGAACCCGCGCTCGTCCACACGCTTCAGCAGCACGGTCCGCGCCGACGGGCGTCCGGCCTGGTCAGCGGTCGCGAGCACCATCGCGTTGGGCTCGGCCAGGCCGACTTCCCTGGCCTGCTCCAGCCAGGTCTGGAACTGCACGACCGGGTCGGGAGCGACCTGGCTCTCCAGCAACTCACCGAGTCCGTACGTACGCCGCATCTCCGCAAGGTCCACGCTTCGAGCCTACTTACGTCCGAACCTGCTCCGTCGATAGGCCCGCCACAACTTGGTGCGCCCGATCCTGCGGACAACCGGACTGCGGCGTCTCATGGCGGTTGACGGCTCAGGGGCTGGTTGCTGTTGAGCTTTGGGGGCCGGGGTGATCGGCAGGTGGCGGTTGACCTCGTCGAGGTGCTGATCGAACGTGGCTCGCCAGAGCGCCTGACGGAGCGTGGCTTCACCCGCAGCCGAGCTGGCGCCGGCCACCGAGGCAGCCCACAACGTGTCGAGGGACTCGAAGCCGTCAACGTCCTTGAGGAGCTGCTCGATCAGGTCGCGATCGGCGGCGTCAGCGAGGCAACGGACCTTCGCCGGGCTCCTGCGCGTGCTGACCGTCGGGCTGGGTTTGAAGAACGGTACGTCGGCCCACGCGGGCACCAGCCGCCGGACGAGCTCGCAGTGCAGTGCGTTGTCGACGCGTTGCGCGGGATCGAGCGCGAACGCCGACCGGACGAACGAGGGGATCAGGAGGGGCGAGACGACGCCGGCGCGCTCCCCCGTCGTACCCCAGCGGCGGAGGCGTTCGACGACGTAGAAGTAGTCGAGCATCGTCGCGTTCTCGATGCCACCGTGCACCGCGGTCCGCAACACGCGCTCGACCTGCTCGGTAACGGCCGCACGCGCTGCGCCCGCGGGTCCTGCTGCCGCGACCAGACGGGTCTGGAGGTGGTTGCTGAAGGCATCCAGCTTGCTCGGCAGCGGGAGTGCGTCGAGTTGCAGCACGTCGCGTGGGTAGAAGTGGCCGTGCGCCACCTCGCCGCCGGCGCCACCGATCGCTAAGTGGGCAACGCCCGCAAGCGTTGCGGGTGGCGTGTGGAAGAGATAGCTGGCCGGGCGCAAGCCCTCGGCGTACCGGTGCCAGCGCAGCGCTCGATTGACCATTTCCAGCGGCTGCGGCTTGGCGATCGGTTTGGCAGCGACCGGTTTACCTGGGGTCTTCCGACTCACCACGTGTTCGACTGGCTGCTCCAACAGCTGCACGAGCGACTCAGCGACCTCCAGCTCACCAGGGACCGCGTCGTAGCTGTTGAGCTTCAGATCGACACCCGCGGCCAGGAATGCACCTGCGACGACACGTGAGTCGCGGCCGCCACTCAGGTCGACCGTCGGCCGTCCCGGCCACAGGCTGCCGACCGATCGCGCCACGTCCTGCAGTGCGGCAGCGGTCTCCTCTGCTGTGTCGGCATCGTCTGTCGACCACACGCTGGTCATCTCGATCCGGCTGACGGTCCGCTGCCGACGGTAGCCATCGGCAACGATATGCGTCGCACCGGGAACAGCCAGCACACCGTCGTACGGCGTGCTGTCGTCCATGAACCAACCGCAGGCCGCGGCGAAACTCCAGCCACGCGCCGCTGCCACAGCGGGAACGCCCGCGAAGAGCAAGGCAGCAGCAGGCCGGTTGGTCCAGATCCACCCGTCGGGCAGTCGCAGCTGGAACAGCCGTCCGACACCGATCGAGTCGGTGAACAGGTCCAGGCGTTCCTCACTCGGGTCCAGCACCGCCATCGTGAACGGTGGCGCCAACTCGAGGAAGCCGGCCGGAGTACGCCGTACTGCCTTGGCCAACTGCGCCGGGGCGTCACACGGCTTGATGTCGCCGATCACGCGCTGATAGCCGAGCGGGGCGTGCACGCTGGCCACGCGGATCTCACCGTTGTCGTGCCAGGACGGCCAGAGACACGTCCCGTCATGGCGATCCCACATGTGCAGTCCGACCGTGAGGCCGTCGTACCCCTGGTGCTTGGCCTCGTGCTTCCAGAGATCGCCGTAGTACGCCTCCACGCGGGCACGACCGGCGGCGGCCCGCGCGGCGCTGTCGCGCGCGAACGTGTAGGCGATCAGCGTTTCCATGCAGAGCCTGATGCAGGCTCCGCTGGGAAAGTTATTGCTGCTGGCCCGGGTACTGCGGTGGCTGGTTCTGGGGCTGGCTCTGGGGCTGGTCCTGCGGCTGACGGTATGGCTGCGGCGGCTGGTACGGCTGCTGGCCCGGGTAGCCGCCCCACTGCTGCGTCTGCGGGTACGTGGACTGGTAGCCGCTGCTGCCCTGCGCCAGCCCAGGGGGCATCGGAGTCCTGGCGAGCTTCGACTCCTGCGTCCAGCGCCGGATGCCGACCAGCAACAGCGGTATGCCGAACAGGATGACGGACCCGTCGAACAGCAGGTACGACGAGCCGTACCGCGAGCCCGGGAACTCGAAGAGCTTCATCAGGTCGATCGTCTGCCGCACCGGCAGCAGCATCGCGGCCAGACCGACCGCCGTCAGCAGCAGCCCCGACCCGGTCGTCACACCCGCGCCGATGGCCGGCGCCATCATCAGCAGGCCGAGCACGACCGCGATCACGACCAGCAGTGCGAGCCAGGGCAGCGTCTGGCCCGGGTCGTCGCGGAACATCTGCAGGCGCCGCGTCAACCGGGTGGTCGCGTAGGACGAGGCACCCACCGCGACGTATGTGGCGATGACGCCGATCACGAGCCCGAGGGCGGGGAGGGGCTTTGTCATGAACCGAGACTAGACCTCCGTACGGTCCACCCTCGGGAACCTCCGAACCGGTCACAAAACTGCCCGCGCGTCGGTGCGGACAACTATGCTGCCTGAGCGCCCAGGTGCGCGGGCTCTCCTGGTGGGCCTGCGTCCTGACACGAGGACGAGGGAGTCGCATGTCTGATCCGAGGACCGAGGTGCAGCACGGGCTGGAGGGTGTGGTCGCGTTCGATACGCAGATCGCCGAGCCGGACAAGGAAGGTTCGGCGCTCCGGTACCGCGGCGTGGACATCGAGGACCTGGTCGGCCGGGTGCCGTTCGAGAACGTCTGGGGCCTGCTCGTCGACGGCGCGTTCACGCCGGGCCTGCCGCCCGCCGAGCCGTTCCCGCTGCCCGTGCACACCGGCGACGTGCGCGTCGACGTACAGTCCGCGCTGGCGATGCTCGCACCCGCCTGGGGTCTGCGGCCGCTGTACGACATCGACGACGTGCAGGCACGTGAGGATCTGTCCCGGGCGGCCGTGATGGCGCTGTCGTACGTCGCGCAGGCGGCGCGCGGGACCGGGCAGCCGATGGTGCCGCAACGCGAGGTGGACAAGGCGACCACGATCACCGAGCGGTTCATGATCCGCTGGCGTGGCGAGCCGGACCCGAAGCACGTGCGGGCGGTCGACGCGTACTGGACGTCCGCGGCCGAGCACGGCATGAACGCGTCGACGTTCACCGCGCGGGTGATCGCATCGACCGGGGCGGATGTCGCCGCGGCGCTGTCCGGCGCGGTCGGTGCGATGTCCGGGCCGCTGCACGGCGGGGCACCGGCGCGGGTGCTGACGATGATCGAGGGCGTCGAGCGCAGCGGTGACGCCCGTTCGTACGTGAAGGGTCTGCTGGACGCGGGCGACCGGCTGATGGGCTTCGGGCACCGTGTCTACCGGGCCGAGGACCCGCGCGCCAGGGTGCTTCGCCGTACGGCGCGTGAACTCGCCGCCCCGCGGTACGAGGTGGCCGAGGCGCTGGAGCAGGCCGCGCTGGCCGAGCTGCGGGAGCGGCGTCCGGACCGGGTTCTGGAGACGAACGTGGAGTTCTGGGCGGCGATCGTCCTGGACTTCGCGGAGGTGCCGCCGCCGATGTTCACGTCGATGTTCACCTGCGCGCGGACCGCCGGCTGGAGCGCCCACGTCCTGGAGCAGAAACGCACCGGCCGCCTGATCCGCCCGTCGGCGATCTACTCCGGCCCGGCATCTCGCCCCGCCGACGCAATCGAGGGCTGGAACCCCAACTGGGCTTAGCGATCCTGGCTGGGGTTCCGGCCGGTTCGTTGTTTGTACTGGCGGCTGAAGTACGGGACGTCGGTGTAGCCGAGAGCGGCGGCCGTTTCGGTGACGGTCATGCCGCTCTCGGTGAGCAGCTGGTGCGCCCGGTCGATCCGCGCCTGGATCAGGTACTGGGCGGGTGACATCCCGAACTGCGCGACGAAACGGCGGGTGAACTGGGCCCTGCTGAGCGACGCGCGGCGCGCCATCTCCGCGACGGTCCAGTCCATGCCCGGGTCCTGCCGGAGCTGCCTGGCGATGTCGTCGACCGCGGTGTCGATGACGCTGCGGCCCGGGTGGTGGACGGCGTCCCAGATCAGCGCGACCAGTTGCTCGAGGCACAGTTCGGCCTGATGCCGGCCGAGGGCGTCACCACGGCGGTACGACGCGTCGCTGGTCCGCGCGAGGACGCCGAGCAGCTCGCGGTCGAGCACCTCACCCCAGCGCGGATCAGGTGCTGCGGTCGTGGTGGTCTCGAAGTGCATGCCGAAGACCAGAAGCCTTCGGTGCGGGTCGTGAGTGGCTCGTGGGGCATCGCCGGGTTGGAAGACCGCGCAGACGCCGGGGCGTAGTTCCTGGCGGTTCCCGTCGAGTTCGAGGGCGCCCCGACCGTCGACGACGCACCAGAGCAGGTGGTCCCGCAGCGGGCGCGACGTCCAGGACCAGCTGGGTTCGCAGCGCCAGAAGGTCGGGGCGGACATCCGCTCGAGCCGGAGTCGGTGCAACAAAAGTTCAAGTCCTCGCGTGAATCGTCCGTGGTCCCGTGCGGTGTAGCCGCAGGAAAATGAGGTTCAACGGAAGACTAGGACAGATTCGCGGGAGCCGTGCATGAGCGTTTCATCCAACGTTGTCGACGTACATCAGGAAGAGTTCGAGCGCACCGGGTACACGTTGGTGCGGGGGTTGTTCTCAACGGACGAGGCCGAGCGGCTGCGGGACCACTACATGGACGTACGGCGCCGTGGACCACAGGCGCACGACTTCGCGGGGCACACGTCGACCGACCGGGACCCGCTCAAGCGGTACCCGCGGATGGCGCAGATGCACCGGTGGGACGACGTGTCGCTGCAGTGGATGATCGACCCACGCATCGATCAGGTGATGACGGCGCTGCTCGGCAGGTCGCCGTACGCCGTGCAGACGATGCTCTACTTCAAGCCGCCGGGCTCCCGCGGGCAGGCGCTGCATCAGGACAACTTCTACCTGAAGGCCGATCCGGGGACCTGTGTCGCGGCGTGGATGGCGCTCGACCGGGTCGACGAGGCGAACGGGTGTCTCGAAGTCGTCCCCGGGTCGCACCGCTGGCCGATCCTGTGCACGGAGAAGGCCGACACCACGGTCAGCTTCACCGACGTCACGGTCCCGCTCCCGTCCACGGGCGCGGCCGTACCCGTGGAGATGGAGCCGGGTGACGTGTTGTTCTTCCACGGCGCACTGGTCCACGGCAGCAACCCGAACATCACGACCGACCGCTTCCGGCGGGCGCTCATCGGCCACTACATCCAGGGCGAGGCGGAGCGGGTCGCGCAGTACTACCACCCGGCGCTGCGGATGGACGGGACCGAGCTCACCCTCGAGGTCGCCGAAGGCGGCGGCGCCTGCGGCGAGTGGACCGAAACCCCCGACGGCCCGGTTGCCCTCCTCACCGGCACCGAACGCACCACCCGTAAGCACGAATAGCCCCTTCGCGCGTCTCCGGGCGCCGGATCCGTACGGCGGGACGCTCGGCGTACGGATCCGGTGCACAAAGTGGACCCCGGGTGGTGGGTCGGGTGGGATGTGCGAAGATGGAGCGCGCTGACAGCGTCGTCGGCCTTCTTGCTGCAGACGACGAAGGGGACCGCTGGTGACCAGCGAAATCAAGATTCCTGAAGAGCTCAAGCCCGCCGACGGCCGCTTCGGGGCCGGGCCGTCCAAGGTCCGTCCGGAAGCCGTCGCCGCCCTGGCGACCGAGGGCGCGAAGCTGCTCGGCACCTCCCACCGGCAGGCGCCGGTGAAGAACCTGGTGAAGCGGGTCCAGGAAGGCGTCGCCGAGCTCTTCCAGCTGCCGGACGGGTACCAGGTGGTGCTCGGCAACGGCGGCTCGACCGCGTTCTGGGACGTCGCGACGTTCGGGCTGATCCGGGAGAAGAGCCAGCACCTGAGCTTCGGTGAGTTCTCCTCGAAGTTCGCGAAGGCCTCGCAGCTGGCACCGCACCTCGGCGACCCGTCGATCGTGAAGGCCGAGCCCGGAAGCCGCCCGGTCGCGGTGGCGGAGGCCGGCGTCGACCTGTACGCGTGGCCGCACAACGAGACCTCCACCGGCGTGATGGCGCCGGTCAAGCGGGTCGAGGGCGCCGACGAGGGCGCGCTGGTCGCGATCGACGCCACCTCGGGCGCGGCCGGCCTGCCGGTCGACCTCAACGAGGCCGACGTCTACTACTTCGCACCGCAGAAGGGTTTCGCCTCCGACGGCGGCCTGTGGATCGCGCTGATGAGCCCCGCCGCGCTAGCGCGGGTCGAGGAGATCGCCGCCTCCGGCCGGTGGATCCCGGCGTTCCTGGACCTGGCGACGGCGGTCGACAACTCCAGCAAGAACCAGACGTACAACACGCCGTCCCTCGCCACCCTCTTCCTGATGGCGGAGCAGACCGACTGGATCAACAGCCAGGGTGGCCTGGAGTGGAGCGTCGCCCGTACGACGGACTCCAGCACCCGCCTGTACACGTGGGCCGAGAAGTCCGAGTACGCCACACCGTACGTCACCGACCCCGACGCCCGCTCGCTCGTCGTCGGCACCATCGACCTCGACGACTCGATCGACGCCACCGCGGTCGCCAAGACCCTGCGCGCCAACGGCATCGTCGACACCGAGCCCTACCGCAAACTCGGCCGCAACCAGCTCCGCGTAGCCATGTTCCCCGCGGTGAACCCCGACGACGTCGAGAAACTGACCCAGTCCATCGACTACGTGGTCGAGAACCTCAAGTAACCCGTACCACCAACATCCGCCGACCCCACCCGGGTCGGCGGCTGTCCCTATCCCCACCACACCCCGCACGCGGCATGCAGGCTGGCGGGTTATGTGTGCGATGGCGGGAAGTAGTAGGCCAGCGGTGACATAACCCGCTACTGGTGACCTGCAGGCGGGCTGGCATGAGGCCGCCGCACCGGCGAGAGGCTGTACGCAGGCACACCTTCACGCTCAGGTGGCACTGCCCAGCCATCCGGCACATGCGGGCCGGACCGGCTGGGGTCAGGAGTGTTGGCGGCGGCGCGGGGTGGGTGGGGATTGGCCTGTCAGGCGGGCGTTCTCGGCCTGGCGGTCCAGGCGTTCGCGGCGGCCCGGGGGGAAGGTGATGACGGTGATGATGAGGGCGAAGAGGGCGGCGCCGACGATGATCCAGCGGAGGTTGTGGCTCTTGCCGGAGTCGGAGTTGTTGCTGTCGGCGCTGGTTGCAGGCTTGGGGGTGGCGCTGGCCGAGGGAGGCGTGGAGGCGGCCGACTTGGCCGGCACCTGGACCTGGTAGACGCCCGAGTTCGCGCCCTCGCTGCCGACCAGGACGGTCCCGTCGGTGGGACCGACGGCGACGGTCTCTCCCTGGCCGAGCGGAGCGGCGCCGCGGGCGATGGCGTTGGGCGTCTCACCCCAGGCCACGGTCGTCACATCGGCATACGTGCGCAGCACCACCCGTTGACCGTCCGGCAGGAACGTCCCGTCGGTGATCACCCCGGACGGCGCCGCCGCGAGCTTGGTCAGGTCATTGGTGCCCTTGCGGGACGGCGCGGGCGGCGCCGCGTAGATCGCGCCGGTACCTTTGAGCGCCTTCGTCACGATATAGAGCTGGCTGGTCCCCGGCTCGATCAGCAGAGTCTCGGCGTCGTGCGCACCGTCCGGGTACTTGAAGTCATACCGGTGATACGTGACGTTGGACTGGTCCTCGAGCGTTTCCGGCTCCGGGATCGTGTAGATCTCGATCTGGTCCCGGTTCTCCTTGTTGTCGCCGATGTCCGCGACGTAGATCGTGCCGTCCCGGTCCACCCCGAGCGCCTCGACGTCGGTGACCTTCGCACCGAACCGCAGGACTGCTTCCACCTTGCCGTTGGCGTCGAGCGCGAACACCCGCCCGGTGTCGCCGGAGTCGTTCACGGTCCAGTAGGTCCCGGGGTGCTTGACGCTCTTCGCCAGCCCGGACGACTCCTGGATCCGGTCGTCCCGGATCGTGAACAGCTTCTTCGGCGCCGGCGTCGTCGGCCCCGCATCCGAACCCGCCGAACCCGCTGAGCTCGCAGCGGCCGTCGACGCGGGCAGCGCCACACCCGCCAGCGTGCACAGCGTCGCCCCCAGCAGAGCGAGCGCGGTCCGGACCTGTCTCACGACACCACCTCGGCGGCCGGGTTCTGCTCGGCCGGCGGGAGGAGCAGCTGGGCCAGCCGCGGCGTCACCTGCCATTCGGCGACCATCGACCGGTACTCGGCCTGCAGGTCCGCGGTCGGCTTGGCACCGGTCCGGGCCGCGCGGAGCAACAGATTGCGCGGCGTGTGCTGACTGTCCACGAACTGCACGACCTCCACCCGGTAACCGACCTGTCGGAGCACCGCTGCCCGCAGGGAGTCCGTCAGGACGTCGGCGAACCGCTCACGAACGATGCCATATCTCGTCATCAGCGCATAAGGCGCCGGTGGTGTGACGCTCTTCAGCTGCTTTTGGATGTCGTGATGACAACATGGGGCCGCGAGAACCAGTGACGCCTCCCAGCCGACGGCTCGCGCGAGCGCGTCGTCGGTCGCGGTGTCGCAGGCGTGCAGCGCCAGGACGACGTCCGGCCGGACGTCCAGCTCCGCGCCCTCGATGGTCGCATCCAGGAACCGCAGGTGCTCCTGCCAGCCGAGCGCCTCGACCACCCGCGTGTTCCGCTTCCGCGCCGCCGGGTTGTGGTCGATACCGGTCATCCGGACGTCGTGACCGGCCGCGGTGAGCAGGTGGTACGCCGCGAGCGTGAGGTAGGCGTTCCCGCAGCCGAGGTCGACCACCTGCAGCGGCCGTCCGGCCGCGATCCGCCCGGCCGAAACCGCGTCGTCGAGGGCCGGCGCGAGCAGCTTGCAGAACTCCTCGATCTGCTTGTACTTCGCCTGCCGGGACGGCTTCACCCGGCCCTGGTGGTCGCTGATCCCGAGCTCGATCAGGAACGGCGCCGCCGGATCGAGCACCCGGCGTTTCACCCGGTCGTGACCGGTCTCCTGCTCCCGGTGGTCCTCCTGCCGGTGCAGCAGCTCCTTGCCCTTCTTGGTGTACCGCAGCCGCAGCGTCTGGCTCGTCGTCTCGATGTGCCACGACCCGTACGGCAGGTCGAGAAGCTCGTCGACCGCCTTCTCCAGGTCCGCGCCCGCCACGTTCCGCGTATGCGCCTGGCGCTCGTCGAACTCGGTGATCTGCAGGTGCCGCTGACCCTTCAGATCGACGTACCGCAGCTCGACCCGGAGGTACGACGGCGGCTCCAGGCCGCGGCGCCGGCCCGAGGCCAGACCGCGCACCAAACCACTCTGATCGAGCAGGGCAGCACGGACCACCGCCCGCGCTCCGGACTCCTCCGGCAGCGCCGACTCGTCCGACCGCACCTCTGGCTGCACCGCGCCATTGTCCCCGACCCGTCGGGTCGATCACAAAAGGGTCTCGTCCACCCACCGTCGCAACCGATGAACTCGCCGCAGTCACCCCCCGCCGGCTCATGGGAGTTGCTGGTCGTCGGCGAGCAGCCCCAGCCCTCTGAGGCGGGTGATGATGCCGCCTTCCTGGCGGCCCAGGGCCTCGACAAGTTGCTCCAGGGTCGCGCTGTTGTTGTACATCTCGATCAGGGTCTGCTCGTCCTCGGGACTCCACTGGCGGAACGCGTTCGGGTGGGTCTTCCGGGCGCGCTTGATCTTGTGGGTCATCGAGCGCGGGTTCATCGGCTCGAGTGACCGGATCCGGGCCTGCCGGTGGCGGCCGACCTCCTCGCCCTCCCGCCAGAACACCACTGCCCCGTCGTCGAACGTCATCAGGTCGGCCGGCACGTCGCAGTAGTCGGCGTCCTCGAGCATCACGCGCATCATCGCTGGTTCTCTCCGTCTCCTCGGTGGATGCGTGGTCGACAGAGAAGATGCCGCGATCCCGCCGCCTCTCGACGCGCAGATTCGCGACCTGTGGACAACCGAATCGCACACCTTCTTTGCAAAATCGCTTTGCAAAGACTCTTTGCAGTCCTATCCTCGGAACCATGAGCGACGAGACGCAGAGCGTGGAGCCCGCACGGACAGTCCGGCTGGACCGCCACCTCGTGCGCGCGCTGGCGCACCCCATGCGGAACCGGATCCTCGGCCTCCTCCGGGTCTACGGCCCGCAGACCGCCACAACCCTGGCCGGACGGCTGGGCGTGAACACCGGCGCGACCAGCTACCACCTCCGCCAACTCGCGGACGCCGGCCTGGTGGTCGAGGACGACAGCCGCGGCAACGCCCGCGACCGCTGGTGGAAGTCGGCCCACCAGGGCACCGAGTTCAACGCGGCCGAGCTGCTGGACCAGGAGCCCGAGCTGGCTCTGGGCTTCCTGCACGGTGTCGGCCAGACGTACGCCGAGAACATCTTCGGCTTCATCGACGCGATGCAGACGATGCCCGACGACTGGCGCGACGCCAGCATGCTCTCGGACTACTTCTTCCACCTCCGGGCCGACCAGCTGGAGGCGATGATGCGCGAGGTCATGGCGGTCCTGGAGAAGTACAAGACGCCGGACCTGACCGCTCCGCTCCCGGAAGGCGCCGAGCAGGTCACCGTCCAGATCCAGGCGTTCCCGCGCGAGACGCGCTAGCAGCACAGGGGTGAGGCGAACAATGGGCGACAAGGGCAATCGGGCGCCGTTGGCGGCGTTCCTGGTGGCGAACGTGGTGTCGATCTGCGGGACCCGGGTCAGCGCGATCGCGATCCCGTGGTTCGTCCTGATCACTACCGGCTCCCCGGTCAAGACCGGCCTGGTGGCGCTGGCAGAGATGGCACCGCTGGTCGTGGTGAAGGCAGTCGGCGGCCCGCTGATCGACAAGGTCGGTGCACGCCGGATCAGCGTCGTGGCAGACACCGCCAGTACGGCGGTGGTCGCGCTGATCCCCCTCCTGCACGAGCTAGGCCTCCTGCACTTCCCGACCCTGCTGGTGCTGGTCGCGATCGCCGGCGCTCTCCGTGGACCAGGAGACGCCGCCAAGGCGACCCTGATCCCGGACATCGCCCGGGTGGCCAGGGTCCCCCTGGAGCGGGTGACAGGCCTGGAGAGTACGACGGAACGCCTGGCGGGCTTCTTCGCGTTCGCTCTCGCCGGCGGCCTCATCACCCTGGTCGGAGCAGTCAACGCCCTCTGGATCGACGCGGTCTCGTTCGGCATCTGCGCCGTACTGATCGCCCGCTGGATTCCCAAGCACACGACGCCCGCGCCAAAGGAGGAGCAAGGCTACGGTCGTCGGCTGCTCGAGGGCTGGACCTTCCTGCGTACCGACAAGCTCCTGCTGCCGCTGGTCGTGATGATCGCGGTGACCAACCTGCTCGACGCCGCGACCGGCACGGTATTACTGCCCGTCTGGATCAAGGACCACGGCTACGGCCCCGGCCACACCAGCCTGATCCTCACGTCGTTCGGAGTGACTGCGACGCTGTTCGCCTTGCTGGCCTCGGCCATCGGCGACCGCATCCCGCGCAAGCTCGTCTTCACGGTCGCGTTCCTGATCGCCGGAGCACCGCGCTTCGTCGCGATGGCCACCGATGCGCCGATCTGGACCCTGATGGCGGTGTACGCCGTCGGCGGCATCGGAGCCGGCTTCATCAATCCTGTGCTCGGCGCGATCCAGCTCGAACGGATCCCCAGCCACCTGCGCGGACGGGTCAACTCCCTGTCCAACGCTGTCTGCTGGACCGGCGTACCCCTGGGTGGTCTCGTGGCCGGTGGGGCCGTCGCCGCCATCGGTCTGGCACCTGCACTGCTCGCAGGTGGCGCGGTCTATCTGATCGCGACCATGTCACCGGTACTGATCGGCCGACACGAGCAATGGAGAGCTACCCAGCCAGCTACACAGGGTCCGACGGATCCTCCGGAAACGGCGGCAGATCCAGATCGGGTGGCAGTCGGAACGTCTTAGCCTTCGTGGCGTTGTCCAGCTCGCGCCGCATCCGCTCTCGCTCCGCTCGCAGCAGACCGAGCATCACCAGGTCCAGCAACATCCCACCGGCAGCCGCGAACTGGGTAGCGGCGAACTGGAAGACCTGTGTCATCAGCAGCGACACCAGCACCGCCAGCTCGAACAGCCGGACCGCCCTGGCCCGATTGCGCCTCCGCAACGCCAAGGCGCCACGCACCGTGAACGTTGCCGACAGCAGGCTCCCTGCCGTCACACCGAGCACCGGAAGGCGGTTGAGGCCCTCACCTAGGACAGCGGCGATGACAAGAGCAGCCACGAACTGGACCGCCAGCGCGGCGACAGCGATCGGCGGTGCCATCGGGTGGGTGGCGAGCCGCTCGAACCCGCGCTGCAGCGCCCGCCAGGCCGCGTCCACCGGAGCGGCCAGCTCGACCTCGTCCGGCGGACACGCGGCCAGCAGCTCGGCAGTCTCCCGACGGCCCTCGATCTGCGGGGGTACGGCGCGCAGCAGCTCGGCTGCCTCGGCACGGCGCCGCCGGGACAGGCCGCCCGCGACCCCTTCGACCGAGTGGTCGATGACGTTCGCCAGCTCCTCCCGCGGGTCGATCGGCCGCCGCGTGGTCAGGAAGCGGAACCCGAGCACGATCAGCACGAAGACGACGTACACGATCGCGGCTGTCGGCTTGTAGAAGTAGTTGTTGTCCGAGGTGACGAACTTTCCCACCTCGTCGATGAACAGCCCGAACCCGATCCCGCCGACCGTCGCCGCGGCCGGCCGCACCACGGGACCGACGTACCCGAGCAGCAGGGAGATCGCCACCAGCATCAGCAGCCCTCCCGGCAGCACGTGGGCGATGTGCAGACCCTTGCCGCCGATCTGCGGGTACCCGCTCAGGCTGAGGATCAGCCGGGTGATCAGCACCGTCGCGACACCGGACACCACGAACGTGGTCAGGTGCTCCCCCGAACGCACGTTCCGGACCAGCCCCGCCCGCATGAGGTACGACGAACGTTCACCAGTCGCCGTCATGAGTCACAGTCCCATGACCCGCCGCGACGGAGTCGCAGCATGTGCACAGTCATGGGGCCACACGTTAGCGTCAGCGGACCAGTGCCGCGACCACGACGATGGCGACCAGGGCGGCCAGTACGAGCGAGGTCACCAGTCGGCGCGTGCGGGGGTCCACGAGGTCAGGGTATGGGGAAGTTCCCGCCCAGCGTCCCGTGGGGGTCGGTGCGGACGGGTGGTTCAGCGGAGGCTGACCAGCGGCTCCGGGCGGTGGACACCGCGGGGGTGGTAGCCGAGGGCGTCGGACAGGCCGAGGTAGTCGGACAGGAGCCAGATGATAGCCAGCCACATCTCGGTACCTTGCAGGCCCGGGATCGCGCGGTCGTCGGTGCCGTCCGGGGCGAAGGCGAAGCCGGCGCCGTCGACCCAGCGGGTGAGGATCGCACGCAGCTGCGCCTCGGCCCAGCGACGGCCCTCCTGCTCGCCGTACGTCGTCTGCTTGCGCGCCAGCCACAGCGGGTGGATGACGTCGAGCACGTTGCACGCGTTGTAGTTGTCGCCGGTGAACATCCGCCGGTCGTTGCTGTGGGCAAGAACCGTGGCGACGGTCTGCTCGGGGTACGGCAGCGGGAGCCCGAACTGGGCGTAGGTGCCGCGAGTGAGGCGGTAGAAACCGTTCACGACCTGCAGCAGTCCGTCGTCGGGATGCGGCGAGCCCCAGGTCCCGGACGCCGGATCGGCCCGCGTGAGCAGCCATCCCATCAGCGATTCGAGCGCGCCGGATTCCTGGTGATCGTGGAGGTTCCGGGCCAGCGCCGTACCGAGTGCGTCGATGCCGGAGCCGGCCGACCAGGCTCTTCTTGCCCAGGGCAAGTTGTCGAGATCGTCGAGGGTGAAGTCGGTGGTGATCGGATGCTCGAAGCTGCTGCCCAGGACCTGGAGGGCGTAGCCTACGCACAGGACGTGGTAGCTCGCGGGCCCTTCCAGGACTGAGAGTTCGGCGTCCGACGGCTTGCCGAGACCGTCGTCGGAGAGGTCTCCGGGTGATACCAGTCCGGTGGCCGGGTCCTGGCGTGCGCGGAGCCGCCGGACGAGGTCGTCACGGGTGTGGCCGGCCGGCGTCCGACGTACCAGCAGGTCCGCGATCTCGATCGCGTCGCACCAGGGGCGGATCTCCGGTTCACGGTCGATCCCGGGACGGTCGACGAAGCGGGCGCCGTCCCAGCAGCGCGCGAGTACGTCGTCGGTCTGCTCGCGAGCCTTCGCGGCAAAGTCTTTGAGCACGGCGGGTAGATCACCTGACATGGATGCTCCTGTCCGCGAGCGGAGGATGCGGGCGGGGTTGCCGGCCGCGACCGAGTTGGCCGGGATGTCCTTGGTGACGACGGCGCCGGCGCCGATGATGGTGTGCGGTCCGACGGTGACGCCGTCCAGGATCGTCACGTTGGAGCCGATCCAGACGTCGTCGCCGATCGTGATGCCGACGGCGGTGTGCGGCTGCTTGAAGATCGGCTCGCCGGGCGCCGTGCCGTGGTTGAACGCGAGCAGCGAGGTGTGCGCGCCGATCCGGACGCCGTCGCCGATCGTCACCACACCGCGCACCGCGGTGAACGGATTGATCGTCGAGTCGGCACCGAGCGCGATCCGGCCGGTCACGTAGGCGTGCGCGGCGATGTACGACCGGTCCCCCATCCGCAGCTCGTCGCAGTACACCGCGGCCGACTCCGCGACGTACACGTCCGGGGCGAGCTCGAGCGACCCGCCGAGCCGTGCCTGGCGTTCGGCCTGCCGGTCACGCTCTGCCTCGGAGGCCTTCCGGGCGTACTCCCAGGGCAGGAAATCCAGTCGCAACGGCTCGTTCGGCACCATGGGAAAACGCTATCCAATTCCCGGGACGCAGACCAGCCCCGAAAGGCCGCTGCTAACCTCCCGTCTGACATGAACACTTTTCCGTCTGTGCGAGGGGCGGCCGGGCGATGACGACGAGCGGACCCGTGGCAGACGGCGACGACGGCAGCGACGGTGGCGGCGACGGTACGGCGGGCAGCACCCGCCGGAGTCACCGGGTCACGATCAGCGATCTCGCACGCCGCCTGCACATCTCGAAGGCGTCCGTCTCGTACGCGCTGAACGGCCGCGCCGGGGTCAGCGACGAGACGCGCCAGCGAGTGCTCGACCTTGCCGAGGAGCTGGGCTTCCACCCGAACTCCGCCGCGGTCGCGCTGTCGGCGAGCCGCACCCGGACGATCGGGATCGTGATCGCCAGGGACCCCGCGCTGATCTCGACCGAAGCGTTCTACATGCGCACGCTGGTCGGCATCGAGCAGTACCTGAACGAGGTCGACTCGTCGCTGCTGCTCCGGCTCACGGGCGAGCACGGCGAGGACCTCGACGTACTGCGGCGGTGGTCGCGGCAGGGGCGCGTGGACGGGTTCATCCTGTTCGACGAGCACGACGACGACCCGCGGATCCCGGTCCTGAAGGAGCTCGGGGTGCCGTGCGTGGTGGTCAGCTCGAACGCGCCGGACGACTCGGTCGGGCGATTGATCAGCTCGCCGGAGGAGACCGTCACGCTGCTGCTCGATCACCTGCTCGAGCTCGGGCACACGAACGTCGCACACATCAGCGGGCCGTTCACGTTCATCCATGAGCGGTTGCGGGTGCAGACGCTGCGGGAACACGCGGCGCGGCACGGGATGACGGTGCGGCACATCGAGGGCAGTTACCGGTACGACGACGGCGCGGAACTCACCCGCCAGTTGCTGACCGGCCCCAATCCGCCGACAGCGATCGTGCTCGGGAACGACCTGATGGCAGTCGCGGCGCTCCGGGTCGCGATGGATCTGGGTACGGCGGTGCCCGGCGAGGTCTCGATCGTCGCCTGGGACGACTCGCCGCTGTGCGAACTCGCGCGGCCCGGGATCACCGCGGTCGACCAGAAGACCATGGAACGCGGCCGCGCCGCCGCCGACCTGCTGCTCCGGATCGTCACCGGCGACCACGCGCTCCACGAGGAGGCTCCGGCCGGCGAACTCCGTCACCGCGAGTCGTCGGGCCCAGCACACTCCTGAACCGTCGGCACAGTTTGAAGACTGTGTGAAATCGGGCTCTCGCAGAGAGTGTTGGATTGCGCTTGCCGGGCTCCGGGTGAAGATTGGCCGGGTCACGAGGTCGTAACGAAGACGCCTCTACTGAACCGGTTAGGGTTACGGAACTTAACCGGTTAGGCCAGTATGGGGCCGATCCGCCTCCGCAGCTCTGCGGGGGCTCGAGACGGGACGAGGGAGTCCGACGTGAGACTGCGTTCGCTTGTAGCCGCGGTTGCGGCGACCGCCATGGGAATCAGCCTCGCCGCCTGTGGTGGCGGCGACAAGGACGATTCCTCCGGCGGCAGCACCGGTGACCAGACGCTGACCTACTGGGCCAGCAACCAGGGCACCAGCCTCGACAACGACAAGGAGGTCCTGACCCCGGTCCTGCAGAAGTTCACCCAGGAGACCGGGATCAAGGTGAACCTCGAGGTGATCGGCTGGAACGACCTGCAGACCCGGATCCAGACCGCGATCACCTCGGGTCAGGCGCCGGACGTGGTCAACATCGGCAACACCTGGGCGGCCTCGCTGCAGGCCACCGACGCGTTCCTGCCGTTCGACGGCGACGCGATGACCGCGATCGGGGGCAAGGACAAGTTCGTGCCGACGGCTCTGGCGACCGGCGGCAAGGAAGGCACCGACCCGACCTCGGTCCCGCTCTACGGTCTGGCCTACGGCCTGTACTACAACAAGGCGATGTTCGCCGCGGCCGGCCTGCAGCCGCCGAAGACCTGGGAAGACATGGTCGCCGCGGCCAAGAAGCTGACCAACCCGGCGAAGAACCAGTGGGGTATGGCGCTGGCGGCCGGCAGCTACACCGAGAACGTGCACTTCGCGTTCATCAACGCGGCGCAGAACAAGGCCGACTGGTTCAACAGCGACGGCAAGCCGACCTTCACCGGTGACGGCAACGTACAGGGCGTCCTGCGGTACCTCGACCTGATGCAGAAGGACAAGGTCGCGAACCCGTCGAACGCGCAGTACGACAACGGCACCAAGTCGGTGAACGACTTCGCCACCAAGAAGGTCGCGATGGTCATCAACCAGAACAACGCCGACTCGTCGATCGTTGCCAACGGCATGAAGGCCGGCGAGTACGGCGTCGTACCGTTCCCGGCTCCGACCGGTGGCGAGCAGGTGGCCAGCCACGTGGCAGGCATCAACCTGTCGGTCTTCAAGAACACCAAGCACAAGGACGCGGCGCTGAAGTTCGTGAAGTACATGACGGACGCGAACACCCAGACCACGCTGGGCAAGCCGTTCTCCTCGCTGCCGGTGCTGAAGGACGCCAAGCCGGTCTTCACCACCGACGCGGCCGAGGCGGCCACCTTCCAGGACGTCTACAACACCAAGTCCAAGCCGCTGCCGCTGGTGCCGGCCGAGGACCAGTTCGAGAGCACTGTCGGCAAGGCGATGAACGCCATGTTCGCCAAGATCGCGACCGGCGGGACAGTGACCGCCGACGATGTGAAGGCGGCCCTCAAGACCGCCGAGGACCAGGTCGCCGCCAGCAGCTGACGTACGGCGCTTGCGTCCGGAGAACCGGTGGTACCTCTCGCCGGTTCTCCGGACGCAACGCACGTGTCCACTGCGATCCGAGAGACAGGAGGCGACCACCCGGATGTCCGTCGCAACCGAAACCGCCGCTCCGGCACCGGCCCCGCCGAGGAAGCGGAGCCGGCTCGAACACCGGCCCGGCCTGAACCGGTGGCTGCCGTACGCGCTGCTGGCCCCGGCAGTGCTGCTGGAACTGTTCATCCACATCATCCCGATGCTGGTCGGGATCTGGATGAGCTTCGTCAAACTGACCAAGTTCTTCATCGCGAACTGGTCCTCCGCGCCCGGTGCCGGGCTCGGCAACTACAAGGTCGCGCTCGACTTCAACAACGCGGTCGGGCAAGGGCTGCTGAAGTCCTTCGGAGTCACCGTCGTCTTCTCGCTCGTCACGGTCGCGTTCTCGTGGGTGCTGGGGATGGCCGCCGCGGTCGCCCTGCAGCCGGAGTTCCGCGGCCGGGGCATCGTCCGCACCTTGTTCCTGGTGCCGTACGCGCTCCCGGCGTACGCCGGAATCCTGACCTGGAACTTCATGCTCCAGCGCGACACCGGCGCGGTGAACCACGTCCTCGAGCAGCTGCACCTCAGCGACGGCAGGACGTTCTGGCTGATCGGCGGCAACGCGCTGATCTCGCTGATCACGGTGGCCGGCTGGAAGCTGTGGACGTTCGCGTTCCTCACGTTGATGGCCGGTATGCAGAGCATCCCGCGGGACCTCTACGAGGCAGCGTCGGTGGACGGGGCCGGCAACATCCGGCAGTGGCGCAACATCACGCTCCCCTCACTGCGGCCGGTGAACCTGGTGCTCGTCCTCGTGCTGTTCCTGTGGACGTTCAGCGACTTCAACACGCCGTACGTGCTGTTCGGTACGGCGCAGCCGCCGGCCGGTGACCTGATCACGTTCCACATCTACAACGCGTCGTTCCTGACCTGGAACTTCGGCACCGGTGCGGCGATGTCCGTGCTGCTGCTGATCTTCCTGATGATCGTCACCGGCGCCTATCTGCTCGTCACCGGAAGGAGGTCGCGTCGTGCGTGAGACCAGGGGTTTCAAGATCTACCGCGGTGTCACCCTCACAGTGCTCGGGTTGTTCGTCCTGGTGCCGCTGTACGTGATGATCACGTCGTCGCTCAAGCCTCTGAAGGACGTGCAGGGCGCGTTCACCTGGTGGCCGTCGAACCTGACGCTGGCGCCGTTCGTGGACATGTGGAAGACGGTGCCGCTGGCGAAGTACTTCGTGAACTCGACGATCGTGTCGGTGGCGGCGACGGTGTTCTCGGTGGCGATCGCGATCCTGGCCGCGTTCGCGGTGTCGCGGTTCAAGTTCCGCGGGCGGACCGTGTTCACGACGACGGTCCTGTCGACGCAGATGTTCCCGGGTGTGCTGTTCCTGCTGCCGTTGTTCCTGATCTTCGTGAACATCAACAACTCATTCGGGCTGCAACTGGTCGGGACGCGGCTCGGGCTGATCATCACGTACCTGACGTTCAGCCTGCCGTTCTCGATCTGGATGCTGGCCGGGTACTTCGACAGCATCCCGCGCGAGCTGGACGAGGCGGCGCTCGTGGACGGCTGCGGTCCGATGGGCGCGCTCTGGCGCGTCGTACTGCCCGCGGCGCGACCTGGTGTGATCGCTGTGGCGATCTACTCGTTCATGACGGCGTGGGGCGAGGTCCTGTTCGCGTCCGTGATGACCACCGAGGCCAACCGCACACTCTCGGTGGGTCTGCGCCAGTACTCCACGCAGACCAACATCTACTGGAACCAGATCATGGCCGCCGCCCTGGTCGTCAGCGTCCCCGTCGTCATCGGCTTCCTCCTGGCCCAACGCCACTTCGTCGCCGGCGTCACGGCAGGTGCCGTGAAGTAGATCAGACGAAGAGCTTTTCGCCCCAGTACCCGCCGGGGGTGACCCCGGCGGGGCAGGCGAAGATGCCGGAACCCACGTGGTGGATGTATTCGTTCATCGTGTCGTTCTTGGCCAGTTGGTTCTGGATGGGGATGAACTGTTTGCGCGGGTCGCGTTGGTAGGCGAGGAAGAACAGGCCCGCGTCGAGGCGGCCGAGGCCGTCCGAGCCGTCGACGAAGTTGTAGCCGCGACGTAGCAGTTCGGCGCCGTTGTTGAACTGCGGGTGCGCGAGCCGCACATGCGAGTCCATCGGCACCTTCGGCAGGCCGTCGGAGTTCTTCGCGGTGAAGTCGATCGCGTCGAACTCGTCCGCCTTGCCCAGCGGGGCGCCGGTGCCCTTCCCGCGGCCGATGATCGTCTCCTGCTCGCCGAGCGACGTACGGTCCCAGGTCTCGATGTTCATCCGGATCCGCCGCGACACCAGGTACGCGCCGCCGACCATCCACTCCGGGCCGTCCTCGGGCTGCACCCACAGCTGCTGCTCGAGCTTGTCGGCTTCCTCGAGCTTGAGGTTGTTCGTCCCGTCCTTGAACCCGAACAGGTTCCGCGGCGTCGCCTGCGCCCGCGACGTCGACGACGTACGGCCGAATCCGAGCTGGGAGTACCGTACGGCGACCCGCCCGAACCCGATCCGCGCCAGGTTCCGGATCGCGTGTACGGCGACCTGCGGGTCATCCGAACACGCCTGTACGGCGATGTCGCCGCCGGACCGTGCCGAGTCGAGGTCGTCGCCGATGAAGTGCGGCAGGTCGACCAGCGCCTTGGGACGCTTCGCCGCGAGCCCGAACCGCTTGTCGAACAACGACGGCCCGAATCCGACGGTGATCGTCAGCCGCGCCGGCGGCAGGCCGACCGCCTCACCGGTGTCCTCCGGAGGCGCCTCGCCCGGCCCGTTCACGGCGCCGTACTGACCGATGTCGCGACCGGCGGTGAGCAGCGCCGCTGCGGCGGTCCACTCCTTCAGCAACGCGATCAGGTCGTCCCGCTTCGTCGTGGTCACGTCGAAGGCGGCGAAGTGCAGCCGGTCCTGGACCGGCGTGGTGATCCCGGCCTGGTGCGGGCCGTGGAACTCGACCGGCCCGTTGTTGTCCGCGGCGTGCGACTCCTCACCGGACAGCGCCGAGTGCGCGGCGTACCCCGCGACTCCAGTCGCGACCGCGGCACCCGCGGCCCCGAACAGGCCGCGGCGAGAGATCCCCTTGCGCTCACTCATTTCTTCGCGAGCACCCCGGCGACCTTGCTGACCGGCTCGGCCAGCCCGTCGACGACCGCGCCGAGAGCCTTCTTCTCGGCCTCGGTCGCGGTGTACGGCTTGAAGCCGTCACCGTCGCGGTACTTGTCCAGCGACGCGAAGACGGCCTTGAACTGGGCGTCCAGCTGGGTGACGAGCGCCGCGTCGCGCTTCTGCAGGGCCGGGCGGAGCGCCTGGATCGCGGCCTGTGAGCCCTCGACGTTCGCCTCGAAGTCCCACAGGTCGGTGTGCGAGTAGCGGTCTTCCTCGCCGGTGACCTTGCCGGTCGCGACCTCGTCGAGCAGTTCCTTGGCGCCGTTCGCCAGCTGCAGCGGGGTGAGCTTGACGACCTTCGCCTTCGCGACCACCGTCTTCACATCGGTCAGCAGCAGGTCGGCGTACTTCTCCATGCCCTTGGTGGAGTTGGAGACCCACAGCGCCTGCTCGATCCGGTGGTACCCGGTCCACTCGGTGCCCGGCTCGACGTCGTTGACGCGGGCGTCGATCTTCGGGTCGAGGTCACCGAACGACTCGGCGACCGGCTCGATCCGCTCCCAGTACGTGCGCGACACCGGGAACAGCGCCTTCGCCTTCGCGACGTCGCCGGCCTTCACCGCGGTCACGAATTCGGTGGTCTTCTGCTCCAGCGCGACCGCCTGCGAGTTCACGTACCGCTGGTAGCCCTCGGTCGCCTGCTTCAGCGCGGTGTCGGTGTCGGCCTGCGCGGGCGCGTCGCCGGTGACGGTGAGGTCGCCGCGGATCCCGTCGCCGACCATGCCCGGCTTGCAGACCGCCTGGTACTTACCGGTCGGCAACTCGACGATCAGGTCCCGCTTCAGGCCCGGTCCGATGTTCTCGACCTCACCCATCACCCGGTCGCCGTCGGCGTACACGTAGAACTCGGTGACCTTGCTGCCGCCGTTCGTGACCGAGAACGTGCTGGTCCCTGACTTCACGTCGCGGCGGCTCAGGTCGCAACCCGAGTCGGACGCCTTCACCGACACCGGGCCGGTGCTGTCGTCCTTCGCCGCGGGCTCGTCCTTCGCACACGCGGTCAGCGCGGCGAGGCCGAGGACGACACCGAAAATGGAGGCCCGACGGGCCAGTGAGGTGGACATGGTTCTCCTGGTGTTCAGGCCGCGTTGTGAGCGGTCGTCGCCGGTACGGCGGGTGGTGTGGAGCTCTTCACCGGACGGAAGTAGAGCACCATCACCGGGACGAGATAGACGACCCACGCGATCGCCTCCAGCACGGACGGTGCCGGGTTGAAGTTGAAGATGCCCTTCAGCAGTACGCCGTACCAGCTGTCCGGCGGGATCACGTGGGAGATGTCGAAGGCCAGCGTGTGCAGGCCGGGCAGGATGTTCGCCTCCTGCAGGTCGTGGAAGCCGTACGCGAAGATGCCGGCCGCGACCAGGATCAGCACCGCGCCGGTCCACTTGAAGAACACGGCCAGGTTGATCTTCACGGCGCCCTTGTAGATCGCGACGCCGAGCAGCACCGCGGTCGCGAGCCCGAGCAGGACGCCGACGAACGGTACGGCGGTGGTCGCGGTGGCGGCCGACGCGTACACGATGAACGCGGTCTCGATGCTCTCCCGGAACACCGCCAGGAACGCGAGAATGACGACCGCGCGCGACCCCACCTCGAGCGCCTGCCCCATCCGCTCGCGCAGTTCCCTGGCGATGCTGCGGGAGGCCTTGCGCATCCAGAAGATCATCCAGGTGACGAAGCCGACCGCGAGGATCGACATCACCCCGCCGACGGTCTCCTGGGTGGTGAACGACTTCGCGGTCAGCGCGGTGACGAACTGGAGCAGACCCCAGGCGGCGACCGCCACGGCCAGCGCCGTGGCGACACCGATCCAGACCAGTTTGAGTCGATCCCGGTGGCCCGACTTGACCAGGAAGGTGGCGAGGATGCTGACGACCAGCGAGGCCTCGAGTCCTTCACGAAGTCCGATCAGGTAGTTCGCGAGCATGGCGGGACTCTCTCAGTGCGGTGTTACGGCATTAGGTACGGCTAACCTTCCTGAGGTTAACCTAAGAAGTCCCATTCGCCTACCGTGATGTACGCCGCACTGTGGCCCGGGCCTTCACCCAACCGGGACTCGATCAACTGCAGGCTGCCCGCGGTCCAGACCGGACCGTTGTAGGTGTCGAAAACCCTGACCCACTTGGTGACGTCGATCGGCCGCCGCAACCGCGCCAGTGTCAGGTGCGGGGTGAATTTCCTTCCCTCCACGGTCACTCCGGCGCGACTCGCTGCCGCCCGGGTGGTCATCGCCAGGTGCTTGAGCGACTCGGTCTCGTCGCGTACGCCGGCGTACAGCACCCGGGCGTCCGGGACACCGGGGAACGCGCCGGCTCCGGTGAGTTGCAGCTCGAACGGTTTCTGTCGCTTGGCGGCGAGCTCCAGCCGCTCCTCGAGTTCCTCGGTCTTCCAGTCCGGCACCTCGCCCAGGAACGCCAGCGTGAGATGCCAGTGCTCGTCCGACGCCCACCGGATGTCGTCGTCCGGATGGTCCCGGCGCGGCTCGACGAACTCGCTCAGATCCTCCACTACCTCGTGAGGTGGCACTACTGCCACGAACAATCGCATCCGAAAATCGTATCGGTGGTGGAAACTGCTTTTGTGTCCGAGTTCAAGCTGCCGTCGCCGTGTGTGGTGATCCTGGTCGGTCCGGGAGCGTCCGGGAAGTCGACGTGGGCGGCGGAGCATTTCGGGGCTGAGCTGGTGGTGTCGAGTGATCGGCTGCGGGCGTTGGTCGGGGCCGGTGAGGACGACATCGCGGCGAGTGCCGACGCGTTCGCGTTGCTGGAAGAGGTGGTGCGGCAACGGATCGGGCGGCGGCTGACGACTGTCGTCGACACCTTGGGGTTGGACCGCGAGAAGCGGGTGCGCTGGCTCAGCCTGGCTCGCGAGGCCGGGATGCCCTGTGTCGCGGTGGGTTTCGACACGCCGAGCGAGGAGTGCCGGCGGCGGAATCGGGAGCGTACCGCGAAGCAGATCCCGGCCGACGTACTGGCGTCGCAGCTACGGACCTGGGCTTCGGTGAAGCAGGAGCTGCCGACGGAGGGGTACGACGACGTACTACAGCCGACTGCCGTGCGAGTGGTGCCGAACGCCTTCGTGGAGTCGACCGCGGCGCACGCGCGGCAATCCGAGACGCCTGTGGGGTTGCGGTTCGGACTGCAACTGAGCAGATATCCGGGTCGGGAGGGCCTGGCTTCGTGGGTTCGTGAGGTGGCGGAGCGGGCCGAGGCGGTCGGGTTCGACGCGATCTACGTGATGGATCACTTCCGGCAGATCCCGCAGGTGGGGCGGGCGTGGGAGGACTTCCTGGAGAGCTGGACGACGCTCGGGTACCTGGCCGCGTGTACGACCCGCGTTCGGCTGGGGACGCTGGTCTCGGGCATCACGTACCGGAACGTCGCCCACCTCGGAAAGATCGCGGCGACGCTGGATGTGTTGAGTGGTGGGCGGGCCGTGTGCGGGGTCGGGCTCGCGTGGTTCGAAGCGGAGCACAAGGCGTACGGCTGGCCGTTTCCGCCAGTGAGTGAACGCTATGCGTTGCTCGAGGACGCCTTGCAGTTGTTGCCGGTCTTATGGGGCCCTGGCAACAAACCGTTCCGCGGCAAGGTTCTCGACGTACCGGACACCACTTGTTATCCGCGTCCGCTGCAAGAACGCCTGCCCGTGCTCGTCGGCGGGAGTGGGCCGCGGACACTGCGCCTGGCCGGGCGGTACGCGGATGCGGTGAATGTGTTCGGGGACGTCGCCGCTGTCCGGAAGGCTGCCGGCTACCTGGGCGATCGACCGGTTGAGCTGACGCATCTGTCGACAACTCTGGTGGGCAAGGACTCGCGGCAGTTGGACGAGCTCGTACGGCGGTTGCGTCCGCGGAACGTGAACCCGGCCAAGTACGCGGCCTCCGTGAACGCCGGCACCGTCGACGATCAGATCGGGCGGTTCCGTGAGCTGTCCGAGGCGGGGGTGGCCGAGGCGATGATCAGCCTCCCCGACCTCGACACCCTCGACACGGTGGCCGATGTGATCTCAGCCTTTCGGGTCTAGTTTCAGCTTCAGCAGGGCGTTCTCGATCAGTTCGGGCATGGCCGGGTGGATCCAGTACTGGCCGCGCGCCATCGTGTACGCGTCCAGTCCGAAGCTCATCGCCTGGATCACCGGCTGGATCACGGTGGGCGCCTGCGGGCCGATCACGTGGCAGCCGAGGATCTGCCCGCTCTCCGGGTCGGCGAGCACCTTCGCGAACCCGGTGGTGTCCTCCATCGCCCAGCCGTACGCGATGTCGGCGTACTGCTGAACCGCTTTCACATAAGGGATTCCGCGTTCCTGCGCCTGCTCCTCGGTGAGGCCGACGGACGCGATCTGCGGCGCGCTGAAGACCGCGTGCGGGACGAAGCGGTGGTCGGCCTCGATCCGGTCGTCGGGGTTGAGCAGGTTGTGCTTCACCACCCGGGCCTCGTGGTTCGCGACATGCTTCAGCTGGTGCGGAGTGGTCACATCGCCGAGCGCGTAGATGCCGTCGACGTTGGTCTGCTGGTATTTGTCCACGACCACGCGGCCCTCGTGGTCGACCCCGACGCCGGTCGCGTCCAGGTTCAGCAGGTCCGAGTTCGCTTCCCGCCCGACTGCGACCAGCAGCTCGTCGACGACCAGCTCGTCGGAGCCTTCCGGATGCAACATGCCGAGCAGGATCGAGCCGTCGTCACGCCGTGCCACTCGGACGGTTTCGTGGTTCAGGCGTACGTCGTACTTGTCCTGGGCGATCTCGGTGTAACGCTCGGCGAGCTCGCCGTCCTCGTGCCGGAGCAGCAGGCTGGAACGGGCGATGATCGTCACCTCGACGCCGAACGACGCGAAGACGTGCGCGAACTCAGCCGCGACGAACCCGCTGCCGATGATCGCGAGCCGGCGCGGCAGTTCCTCGAGCCGCATGATCGTGTTCGACGTGTGGAACCCGGTCTCCTCGAGGCCCGGAATCGGCGGCACGATCGGCCGGCTGCCGCTGGCGATCACGAACCGGTCCGCGCTGAACACGCTCGTCGAGCCGTCCTTGCCGTCGACCGTCATTTCCTTGAACCCGGTGAACCGGCCGGTCCCGTCGTACACGTGGACGTTCGCGTTGTCCGGGTTGTGGTGCCGGTACTCCGAGCCGCCCGCCGCGATCGGATCGATCCGGCCGAAGATCCGGTCCCGGACGTCGGTCCAGCGGACGTCGAGCAGCTGCTCGTCGACGCCGTACCGCGCACTCACCGACGGGGTCGCGGCCACGTCGGCGGCGTGCACGAACATCTTTGTGGGGATGCACCCGACGTTCAGGCAGGTGCCGCCGAACGTGCCGCGCTCGACGATCGCCACCTTCCAGTCGGCGAACCGCCGATTGACGATGGTGTTACCGGAGCCGGTCCCGATGATGACGAGGTCGTAATGGGTCACACCTCATTGTGCGCGTTACGCGCAACTGGCCCGGTGACCGGGGAGGATGAGCAGGTGGCACTCGGTGAGCTGACGAGCACGTACGGCACGGTCGTCTGGGACGGCATCGGCACTCTCCGGATCCGGTACGGCGGGACGCTCGTACGGACTCGTCTGGGTGAGCGGATCGTGCCCGTCGAGGCACTGCGCGCCGTTGAGCTCACCGAGGCGGGACTCCGGCTCGTACTTCGTGACGGCGCCGACCCGCTGCAGTCGGTGACGCAGCCGATCGAGCTCTACGACTTCCCGGGCGTCGATCACCAGGTCGCCGAGGGGATCGCCCGTGACATCGGCCAGGCCCTCGTGCGTCGCGACGTACCGCAGACGGCCGCCACCGCGTGGCTGGTCGCGCCGCCACCCGCGCCCGACCGGATCGAGGGGCGGGACGCGACGCTCGCGGTGGCGAACGGGCAGCTCACGTTCAAGTACCACCGGTCCGTGGGCCGTCAGAAGAAGGCATTCGGCGATCCGTGGTCGGTGCCGCTCGGGGACATCGTCGACGTGGCATGGGCGCCGTCGCCCGGCCTCGGCGCGCGTGGGTTCCTCCGGATCAGCACGTCCGCGACCCCCGACGTACGCCCGAAGCCCAAGCACGACCCCGCGGCAATACTCACCCGACGCGCAGCCGAAGCCGACGCACTCTTCTTCGCCGCCCGCCTACTGACCCGAATCCGCCCCTAGGCGACCTGGGGCTTCTTCTGAGGTACGTCGGGTGCGTCGACGACTGCCTTCTCGCCGAGTAGTTCGGTCTGGGGCAGGACCTCGAGGTGGGGGCGCGGGAGCAGCCGCGGACGGATCGCCAGACCGCGCCGGCGGGAGAAGTACAGTACCGAGCCGACCGTGCCGAGCACGGTGAGCCCACCGCCGACGATCAGCGACCAGCGGGCGCCCATCACCTGCCCGATCCAGCCGATGAACGGCGACCCGAGCGGCGTGCCGCCCATCAGGACCGTCATGTACAGCGCCATCACCCGGCCGCGCATCGTCGGCTCGATGCTCAACTGCATCGTCGCGTTCGCCGAGGTGAGCATGGTGAGGGAGGTCAGTCCGACCAGGGGCAGAACGAGCGCGAAGGTCAGGTACGTCGGCATCAGCGCACTCACGATCTCGAGCAGACCGAACGCCACCGCCGCACCGATCACGAGCCGCGCGCGGATCCGGACCCGCCGGGCCGCGAGCAGGGCGCCGGACAGCGAGCCGATCGCCAGGATCGAGCCGAGAATGCCGTACTCCCCCGCGCCCTTGTGGAACGCACTCGTCGCCATCAGCGCCGAGGTCATCTGGAAGTTCAGCCCGAAGGTGCCGGCGAAGAAGACCGCGACCAGGACCATCATCAGGTCGGGCCGCCGCCACAGGTACCGCATGCCGTCGCGGATCATGCCCTTGTCCCGCGCAGCGGGCTTCGGCGTGTGCAGTTCACCGGTGCGCATCAGCCGCAGCGACACGATCACCGCGGCATAGGTGAACCCGTTGATCATGATCACCGGACCGGTGCCGATCCAGTTGATCAGCAGACCGGCCAGCGCCGGACCGAGCAGCCGGGCCGCGTTGAAGGAGGCCGAGTTCAGTCCGACAGCGTTCGAGAGTTCGTCGCGGCCGACCATCTCGACCACGAAGGCCTGCCGGGTCGGGGCGTCGAACGCCGTACCCACACCGAACAGGAGAGCCAGCAGATACACGTGCCACGTCTGCACGACGCCGGCGATCGTCAGACCACCGAGGGTCAGAGCGACGGTGGCCATCGCGATCTGGGTGAGCGTCAGCACGGTCCGCTTCGGAAAGCGGTCGGCGATCAGACCGGCGTACGGGCCGAGCAGGAGCGCCGGCAGGAACTGGAGGCCGGTGACGATGCCGAGCGCCGTACCCGAATGGGTCAGCTCCAGGACCAGCCAGTCCTGGGCGACCCGCTGCATCCAGGTGCCGACGTTGGAGATGATCGCGCCCGAGGCGTAGAGCCGGAAGTTCCGGACCTTGAACGCGCGGAAGGTGGGGCTCATCGAGCCGCCAGTCGTTCGAGAACAGGTGCTGCCTTGCGCAGGATGTCGCGCTCCTCAGGGGTCAGTTGCTTGAGCTTCTTGTGCAGCCACTCGTCGCGGCGCTTGCGGTTCGCCAGGATCAGCTCGTCGGCGCGAGCGGTCAGCTCGACGACGATCTGCCGCTTGTCGGTCGGATGCGGGCGGCGGACCACCAGGCCCGCCTCCTCCATGTTCGTCACGATCCGCGTCATCGACGGCGGCTTCACCTGCTCGTGGGCGGCCAGCTCGCCGATCGTCATCGCCTCGTGCTTGGCCAGCGCGCCGAGCACGCTGAGCTGGTTCGCGGTGAGGTCGTGACCGGGCTCGCGCTGCCGGCGGATCTGCCGGGACAGCCGCAGGGTCGACGACCGCAGAGCACTCGCCAGCCCGACATCACTCTTCACCTGCTGCGCTACGACTTCGGGCATGTCTTTACCTTAACTCATTACCTTTGCTAACTAAAAACGTTGGACCGCCAGCTGGTATTCCCCGCGAGGTGGCGGCCGATAGAGTTCGCGCTCATGGGGACGACGGCGGAGCTGGAGCGGTACGAGCAGAGGTTCCGGCGAGCGGGACTGCCGCTGTTCATCGAGGACTTCTCGCCGACACACGACATCTTCACGCGGGCGGCGCCGTTGCTGGTGCTGGTGTTCCTGGCCGAGATGCTCGGTGCCACGTCGCTCGAATGGGACTGGTGGCAGAACCTGCTGGCCGCGATCGGCGGCCTGGTCGCACTGATCGCCGGGTTCGGCCTGCTCAACGGGCTACGAGGGCGACCGTTCGGATCGTTGCCCACCCGCTTCGGGACTCCGGAGCTGGCGGTGTTCGTCTTGCTGCCGGCGTTGCTCCCGGTAGTCACGCAAGGACAGGTCAAGCAGTTCTTCGGCGTAGCCTTCGGCAACCTCGTGCTGGTCGGACTGGTGTACGTCGTGGTCGGCTACGGCTTCATCGCGACCGTCGTCTGGGGAGTACGCCAACTGGCCCGCGAGCTGGCCAACTCGGTCGCCAGCTTCGTCCGGGCGCTGCCGCTCCTGCTGGTCTTCTCGCTGGTGCTGTTCATGACCGCGGACATGTGGCAGGTGTTCGCGTGGATGCCCGCCGCCTTCATCGTCTTCTCCGTGATCGCCTTCACCTTGCTGAGCACGGTGTTCCTGCTGATCCGGTTGCCGCTCGAGGTGGACGCGATCGAGCGCACCGCCGGCTCCGGCCCGCCGCTGAGCCGCAGCCAGCGCTTCAACGTCAGCGTCAGCCTGGTGATCCGGCAGTGGATGCAGGTGCTCGTGGTGAGCGCCGGCGTCGGGCTGTTCTTCATTGCCTTCGGCATGCTCGCGATCAGCGAGCACATCTATCGGCAGTGGGGCGTCGACGCCGGCTCGTGGTCGTACAACGTCGAACTGCTGAACCATCCGCTCGTCCTCAGCGCCTCCCTGATCAAGGTCGCCGTCGGCATCGCGAACTTCACCGGCCTCTACTACTCGATCGCGTTGCTCACGGACTCGACGTACCGCACGGAATTCCTCGACCACGTCAGCAACGAACTCCGCGAACTCTTCACCGCAAGAGCCGAGTACCTCGAACTCCGCCGTACCGCTCAGCCGTTCCCGCGGGCCTAGGTCAGCCAGGCGGACAGGGGGCCGATGGCGAAGTAGATGACGAACAGGGCCGCGACGACCCACATCAGCGGGTGCACCTGGCGGGCCTTGCCGCGGACGGTCTTGAGGATCACGTACGAGACGAAACCGGCGCCTATACCGGCCGAGATCGAGTACGTGAACGGCATCAGGACGATCGTCAGGAACGCCGGGAACGCGACCTCGAGGTCGTCGAAGTCGATGCCCTTCACCTGCGTCATCATCAGGAAACCGACCAGGATCAGCGCCGGCGTCGCCGCCTCGTACGGGACCAGCGTCACCAGCGGTGCGACCACCATCGAGATCAGGAAGCAGATCCCGGTCACCACACTCGCCAGCCCGGTCCGCGCGCCTTCACCGACGCCCGAGGCCGATTCGATGTACGACGTGTTGCTCGAGACGGACGCGGCGCCACCGGCGGCGGCCGCGACACTGTCCACGATCAGGATGCGCTGCGAGTTCGGCGGGATGCCGTCGGCGTCGTTCAGGCCCGCCTCGGCCCCGATCGCGGTCATCGTGCCCATCGTGTCGAAGAAGTCGGCGAGCATCAGCGTGAAGATCAGCAGCAGCGCCGACACCACACCGACCTTGTCGAACGAGCCGAACAGGTTGAACTCGCCGACCGTGTCCAGGTTCGGTTTCGTGAACCACTGGTCCGGCAGCTTCGGCACGCTCAGACCCCAGCCGCCGGGGTTCTTGTCGGTGCGGGCGCCGATGTTCGCAACCGACTCGATGACGATCGCCAGCACGGTCGCGGCCAGGATGCCGATCAGGATCGCGCCCTTCACCTTCCGGGCGTACAGCGTGACGATCAGGATCAGGCCGACCACGAAGACCAGCACCGGCCAGCCGCGGAGGTTGCCGCTGACACCGAGTTCGACGGGCGGGCCGCTGAGCGCCGCGGGACGCCGTACGAAGCCCGCGTCGACGACGCCGATGAACGCGATGAACAGGCCGATGCCGACGCTGATCGCGACCTTCAGCTGCAGCGGCACCGCCTCGAACACCGCTTTCCGGAAGCCGGTGAGCACCAGGACCAGGATGATCAGGCCCTCGAGGACCACCAGGCCCATCGCGTCCGCCCAGGTCATCTTGGTCGCGATCGAGAACGCGATGAACGCGTTCAGGCCGAGACCGGTGGCGAGTGCGAGCGGGAAGTTCGCGACCAGGCCCATCAGGATCGTGACGACCCCCGCGACCAGCGCCGTCGCGACCGCGATCTTCGCGATCGCCGCCGCCGGGTCGGTGCCGCCGCCGACGAACTGGCCGGCGCCGTCCTTGACGGTGCCGATGATCAGCGGGTTCAGCACGACGATGTAGGCCATCGTGAAGAACGTGACCAGTCCGCCGCGGATCTCCCGGCCGAGCGTGGATCCGCGTTCGCTGATCTTGAAGAACGAGTCCAGAGGACCGGAACCGGAGCGGGCCGTCGCGGCCTGGGGCGAGCTCATGACCGCATCGTGCCAGTTCCTACCGGGCAGTTGCGAGTACTAATCGCAAACGAAGCTAAGGTGGTGCTGTGACGGAGGAGCAGGAGCCGAGCAGGGAGCGCACGGAGCGCACGGACAAGAAGCGCACCGACCCGACCAGCCAACTCGCCCGCGGCGAACTGGTGCACGCCGAGGTCAAGCCGCTCGACCTGTCCGGCATCCCCAGCGTGATCACCGGTATCACCCTCTGGGCCGTCGCGTTCGTCGTACTCTTCCTCTTCCGCGGCCGCCTCGAGGACGACGGCCTCGACTGGTGGCTCTGGGTCCCGGTCGCCGGCTTCGGCCTCGGCCTCATCGGCCTCTGGTACTGCAAACGCCGCTGGACCGCCATCCAGGGCGGCCACCGGTCCGCCACCGAGGACTGACCCCGCGCGTCACCAGTAGGCCGGAGCTCACCGCCCCGGCTTTGCGATCAGTCCTCGGTGGGGGTCAGGTCGAGGGTGTCGTAGCCGGTGGTGTCGAAGGCGTGATCAGGCGTCGGGGGTTCGGCCAGGTCGATGGTGGCGTCGGAGTGGGCGCCGCAGCCGTAGTCGTAGGCGACGACGCGGGCCTCGCCGGGAGCCATTTCGTTGGCGCAGACGCCGAAGGCCTGGCCGAGGCTGTCGGCGAGGCGGATCCAGTAGCCGCACGAGAAACACTTGTACGGGACGGCCTGTGCGATCGCGGACGTCGGACCGAACTCCCCGCCGTACCAGCGCTCGGCGGCGTCTTCACGCCCGTACGGCGAGAGCACGCGCTCACGACCGAGGCCGAGCTCCTCGACGACCGTGAGCACATCCTCCGGTGCGTCCGAGGTCTCGGTGAACCCGGGCTCGAGGCGCGGGTCGTCGGGAAGGGTCGGGAACAGGTCGCCCGGGCGGAGGTCGCCGGGCTGGACACGTTCCGACCACGGGACCCACTCCGGCGCGACGACGGCCTCGTCGCCGGGCAGCATCACGACCTCGTTGATCGTGACGGTCTTGGCGCGGGCCGCACGCGTCACCGTGACAGCCCAGCGCCAGCCGCGGTACCCGGGGTGGGTGGAGGCGAAGTAGTGGGTGACGAGGCGCTCGCCCTCGACCAGATGACCGAGGTGCTCCCCGACCTGCGCGGCGCCGGCCTCGGCGATCGCGGCCTCGCGGGCCGGTTCGACCGCCCCGACGCAGACGGCGTCGGGCTTCGCACGTACCGGTTCCGGGCTTTTGACGGGAGTCACAATCGCCCATTCTCGCACGCCGCCCGCCGTACGCCGAACCGCCGTCACCCACCCCCGATCAGGGGTCCTTTCGCGCCGTGCCTGCCGTCTGTCCCCGGCACGAGGCAGGATGGATTCATGCAACCCCGCGACCCGAGCGCCTCCGGCGGCAAACGCGACGGCGATCCCGCCGCCGGACGGCCGCGCGCGGACGCCGGGCCCGGCACCACACACACCGGCAACGGCAAGCCGAACGCCGGCCCTGGGAAGGCGGACGGGAAGTCTGCGGGCGAGCGGTTCAGCGATGCCCGGGACCGGGTGGGGACTGCCGGCAAGAAGGTGGGCCACGCCTCGAAGATCGGCGCCGAGGGCGTTGCTTCGGCGTCCAAGAAGGCCGCTGAGGTCGGCGGCAAGGTCGGGCGCGCGACCGGCCGCAGGATCCGCGGCCTGACCAGCGCTCAAGGCGCCGGCGAGTCAGGCCTGTCGCGGCTGATCGAGCTAGGTGCGGTGAACGCGGCAGGCGACACGGCGTTCGCGGTCTCCCTGGCAGGGACGGTGTTCTTCACCGTGCCGAGCGACCAGGCCCGCGACCGGGTGGCGCTGTTCCTGCTGCTCACGATGGCGCCGTTCGCGTTGATGGCGCCGCTGATCGGCCCGATCCTCGACCGGTTCCGGCACGGCCGCCGCTGGGCGATCGGCGCGACCCTCGGCGTCCGCGCGTTCCTGGTCTGGAGCCTGGCGTCGTCGATCGCCGGCCACGGCTCCGCCTGGTTGTATCCCGCCGCCCTCGGCTGCCTGGTCGCATCCAAGGCGTACGGCGTGACCCGCGCGTCCGCCGTACCGCGGCTGCTCCCCAAACAGATCACGCTCGTCACGGCCAACTCCCGGATCTCGCTCGCCGGTGTCGCCGGCGCGACCATCGGCGCCGGGATCGCCGGCGCGTTCGCCGCGATCGGCCCGCAGTGGTCGCTGCGCTGGGCCGCGCTCGTGTACATCGTCGGCCTGGTGCTCGCGATCCGGCTGCCCTCCGCGGTCGACTCCCCCGCCGACGAAGAAGTGACCGGTACGGCAGGACGGGACGCGCGCCGCCGCGCGATCACGGCCGCGGTGGCCCGCGGGATCCGCTGCAACCTGGGACTGCGGTTCGTGTCCGGGTTCCTGACCATGTACCTGGCGTTCCTGCTCCGCGACCAGCCGATCAGCGGGATCAAGGGCGCCGTCGCGGCCGGCGCGGTGATCGCCGCGGCCGGGATCGGGAACAGTCTCGGCACCCTCGTCGGATCGTTGCTCAGGGCCCGCAAACCGGAAGTGGTCGTGCTCGTGGTGCTGCTCGCGGACGCGACCGTGGCGGTCGCGGTCGCGGTATTGTACGGCCTGCCGATCCTGATAGCCCTGGGCCTGGTCGCGGGTCTGTGCAGCTCGCTCGGCAAGCTGTCGCTGGACGCGATGATCCAGCGCGACGTCCCGGAGTCCGTCCGTACGTCGGTGTTCGCGCGATCCGAGACGGTGCTGCAGCTCGCGTGGGTGCTCGGCGGCGGCTGCGGGATCGTACTGCCGCTGATCCCGCGACTCGGGTTCGGGTTCCTCGCGGGCGTGCTGCTGATCGTCGTGTTCCTGGTACTGCGGATGCGTCCGACCGACCGCCCGGCCGAAGGGCCGCTGCGCCCCGGCGGCCTCGGCGGGCCCCGCACCGGCCACGCGCCGCATCGGCACCCGACGGAGCACCGGCATCCGGCGAGCGACGAGCGCCCGGAGAGCACCACCCGGACGATCCTCAGCGTCGCCGAGCAGCGGGCGAACCGCCAGCGCCGTTCGAGCTCGCACGACGAGCCGACCGTCGAGTGGCGCTCCGGCGATCAGAAGCCGCCGCCCGACCAACCCATGGGCCGCTGGTGGAGCGGTCAGACCGACGAGGACGAGACCACCGGCGAGAACACGGCTCCCTGGTCCGAGGAACCAACCGTCGAACGCGACCGGAACCACCCCTTCAAACGCCGCCCCGGCGGCGATGCCCCGCGCCACCCACCCCGCTGACGCTGGCCGCATCTGATGGGTTAACCCATGAGATGGCGGGTTGGCCCATCGCATACCAGCTGCAAACCCACCATCTCGGGGGTTGACCCCTGAGATGGTGGGCGGCCGCCGCTCGTTGGCGGGTTCAGGCTGCGGGGACTAAGTCGGCCTCCTCGGGGGCGGGTTCCTCAGCGGGGGCGGTGGCGTGGGTGGTGCCGCGCAGGGTGAGGGTGGTGGCCACCGCGGTGGCGAGCAGGAGGACGGCACCGACCAGGGCGACGACGTTCATGCTGTGGGTGAAGGCGTGGCGGGCGGTGGCCAAGACGGTGTCGGCCAACTGCGCGGGCAGGTGGGCGGCTGCGGCAGTCGCCGCGGGCAGACCCTCGCGGACAGGAGCCGCGACACCGGCCGGCAGATTGGACGGGACGTCGGCGCGGTAGACCGCAGTACCGATCGATCCCAGGACCGCAATCCCGAGGGCCCCGCCGAACTCCGCGCAGGTCTCCATCACCGCGGACGCCGAGCCGGCGCGCTCCGGAGCAACTGAACCGACGACGGCCTCGGTCACCAGAGTCATCACCATCACCAGACCGGCGGCCAGCAGACCGGCACCGGCGAGCGGCACCGCCAGCGACGAGCCGACGTGCACCTGAGTGAGTACGCCGTAGCCCGAAGCCGCGAGGACGAACGCGCCACCAATCACATAGGCACGGTCCATCTTCCCGGCGAGCGCGGTGGCCAACGGCGCCGCGCCACCGACAAGTACCGACGGGGCCAGCGACCACAGCGCCGCCTTCAGCGGGCTCAGACCGTGCACCAACTGCAGGTACTGAGTCAGGAACACCGCGTTGCCCACCAGCGCCAAGGTCCCGATGGTGTTCGCCGCCAGCGACCCGCTGAACGCGCGATTCCGGAACATCGACAGGTCGACCATCGGGTGCGCCGCGGTCCGCTGCCGCTGCACGAACAGCACCCCGAACACCAGCCCCGCCACGATCGCGACCACCGGCAGCGCAGACACACCGTGCGCAGCCATCTCCTTAACGCCCCAGATGACGGGAAGGACGGCGGCCAGCGACAGCACCGAACCGAGCAGGTCGAACCGCCCGCGCACCGGAGCCTTGAACTCGGGCAGCAGCACCGGCGCGAGGACGACCAGCAGAACCATCGCCGGGGTGTTGATCAGGAACACCGAACCCCACCAGAAGTGCTCCAGCAGGAACCCGCCGAGCACCGGACCGAGGGTGATCCCGCCCATCATCACCGCGCTCCAGAACGCGATCGCCTTCGACCGCTGCTTCGGGTCGTGGAACATGTTCCGGATCAACGCCAGGGTCGACGGCATCAAGGTGGCACCGCCGATCCCGAGCAGCGCGCGGGCCGCGATCAGCTGCTCCGGGTTCTGTGCGTACGCCGCCGCGACCGAGGCGACCCCGAAGCCGATCGCGCCGAACAACAGCAGCCGGCGGCGGCCGATCCGGTCGCCGAGGGAACCCATGGTGATCAGCAGGCCGGCCAGCACGAACCCGTAGATGTCGAAGATCCACAGCTGCTCGGTCGCGTTCACGCCGAGGTCCGCGCTGATGAACGGAACCGCGAAGTACAGCACCGACACGTCCATCGAGACCAGCAGCAGCGGCAGCGCGAGCACCCCGAGCGCGATCCACTCCTTGCGTCCCGCCCGTTCTGTCGAACCCATGACACCCTCCGGAGTTATCTGTCTACGCCGCACACTGTGTGCGCCATACACAGATCATACACAAGACTGTCTATGCTGTAAACAGATAGGATTCAAGGAAGGTAAAGAGAGCCTCGCTTCGCTCGGCGGAGGGGAGGGAGAGGATGGCCGGCCATGGACGAGAACGAACTGCCGCGGGTGTTGCAGCAGCTCTGGGGGATCGAGGGGCGGAGCCGCCCGGGGCCGAAGCCGGCCTTCCACATCAGCGACATCGCGCGGGCCGCGATCAAACTGGCCGACGCGGGCGGTCTCGGCGCCGTCTCGATGAGCAAGGTGGCGGCCGAGCTCGGCTTCACCACGATGTCGCTCTACCGGTACGTCGACGCCAAGGACGACCTGTACGTCGTGATGCTCGAACACGCCTTCGCCGAGCCGCCGGTCCTGGACCCTGAGCTCGACTGGCGCGGCCGGATCACCGCGTGGGCCGAGGCGTTCCGCGACGCGCTCCGGCGGCACCCGTGGATTCTGCAGATCCCGATCCAGGAGCCGCCGCTGTCACCGAACCAGCTCGCGTGGATGGAGTCGGGTCTGGACGCGTTCGACGGCACGCCGCTCACGCCGCAGGACCGGCTGTCCGCGATGCTGCTGGTGAACATCTACGTCCGCGGTACGGCGCAACTCACCGCGAACATGCGCACCGAACCGGACGAGGTCCGTGAGGCCGACCGGCTCTACACCGAGCGCCTGACGATGCTCGCGACCCCGGACCGTTTCCCCGGGATCGCGGCCACCCTCGAGCAGCCCGTCGACGAGGGCTACGCCGGCGACTTCGACGCAGCCGAGTTCGGCTTCGGCCTGAACACCGTCCTCGACGGCATCCACACCCGCATCACCCGCCAAACCCCCTGACTTCGCCGCAACCGCATTTGCCTGGTTGACCAGGCACATCGGGGGTTCCTGACCGCTGACCAGGGTCCAGAACCCACCACTTGGTGGGTCAGCCAGGCAAATTGGTGGGTCAGCCAGGCAAATGCGGACCGGGTGGGTGGGTCAGACGTCGAGTTTGTCGGCGACGCCGCGGAGGACGGTCGCGACCTGGCGGGCGGACTTGCTGTCGGGCTGGCGGCCGCGGCGGTAGCCCTCGCCGAGGCGGTCGAGGAGCTTGATCAGGTCCTCGATGACGACCTGCATGTCCTCGGGCTTCGGCCGCATCGCCTTCGCCACCGACGGCGGCGGGTCGATCAGCCGGACCTGGAGGGCCTGCTCGCCCTTGCGTCCCTCGACGACACCGAACTCGACCTTCTGGCCCGGCTTCAGGTTGGTGACACCCGACGGCAAGGCCTCGGCGCGGACGTACACGTCCCCGCCCTCCTCCTTGCTGAGGAATCCGAACCCCTTCTCGGAGTCATACCACTTCACCTTGCCAACGGGCACGGGAGACCTCTCTTTGAAACAAGCGCAGTAGACGTCAATCGTTCGGAACCAATCGAGCGCGAAGCGCGACTGAAAACCCAGCCTACGTGAACCGGCGCGGCGGCGCCTCCGGGAAACTACCTGATCGAGAAGACTTCCCGCACCCCTTACAAGTTCCGGTACTTTTCCGGCTCCGGCAGCCGCTCGTTCATCGATCCGGACCGGAACCCGCGCGGATCCACCCGCGCCGCCGGGAAACCTTCGGCCATGACCGCATTCACCAGCGACTCGTGGTCCACCTGGTCCAGCAGCGCGGCGTCGATCTCGATCGAGGCACTGTCCCCGAGGTCCCGGACCCGCACGTTCTGGACGCCGTACGACGCCAATCGCGAACGGACCGCCTGCTCGGCGCGATCGACGCGGGCGAGCAGGTTCGGGGTGATCCGGATGCCGTACGCGATCCGGCTGGACAGGCACGCCGCGGCCGGCTTGTCCGAGGTCTCGAGTCCCCAGCTGCGCGACGCCGTACGGATCTGCGCCTTGGTCAGCCGCGCGTCCTTCAGCGGGGTCAGCGCACCGCGCTCGAAGGCGGCCCGGATCCCCGGCCGGAAGCCGGCGATCGCGTCGTCCGCGTTCGTCCCGGTCGCGATCGCGGTGATCCCGAACTCGTCCGCGATCGGCTGCAGCGTCTCGACCAGCTCGGCCTTGCAGAAGTAGCACCGGGCGCCCGAGTTCGCCTGGTACCCCTCGCGCTCCATCTCGTGTGTGTGCGGCGTGACGTGGCGGACGCCGAGGGTGTCCGCGAACCGCGCCGCCGGCTCGAGCTCCGCGGCCGGCAGCGAAGGCGACACTGCCGTCGCCGCGACGACGTTCGCCGGGCCGATCGCCCGCGCCGCCGCCGCGAGCAGGAACGCCGAGTCGGCGCCGCCACTGAACGCGACCACCATCTTGTCGTACGTCGACAGCCGCCGCATGAGCGCTTCGAGCCGCTGCTCGAGCACGTACTCGTCGAGCCAGGCCGGGAACTCGGTCAGATCGTTCAGCACGACGTCGGCGCCGTACGCGCGCAACTCGTCCGCGGTGAACGGGCCGGTCGCGACCGACACCGCGAGCGCGCCGGCCGCATGCGCTCCGTCGATGTCAGCAGTGTGGTCGCCGACGTAGATCGTGGCCCGGTGCTCGCGCAGCGCCGTACCTTTCTCGGCGCCGTGCAGGTCGCCGACCGGTTCGTCGACGTCCAGGCCGAGGTGTTCGAGGTGCAGACGGACCGACGGGGTGTATTTCGCCGAGACGACCATCGTCCGCCCGCGCAACGCCCGGATCGCGGCCAGCGACTCGGCCACGCCCGGCAGCGGCAGGCTGCCCGTGATCGCGTGCGACGGGTAGTGCTCGCGGTACCGCGCGACCATCGCCTCGACCTGCTCGGGCGGGAACCAGTTCGCCATCTCCCAGGTCAGCGGCGGCCCGAGCCGGCTCACCACCAGGTCGGTGTCGATCGGCACGCCGGTCTCCGCGGCCAGCAGGTCCCAGACGGCCTGGATCCCGGGCCGGGAGTCGATCAGCGTCATGTCCAGGTCGAACCCGACCACCAGCTCCGGGACGTCGGCGGTATCGGGAGTGGGCTGGATCGCGGCGGTTGACACGTCCCCAACCCTAACAAGCGCCTGACGGTCCGCATCCCGAAACGTCGCTTAAGTCCACTAAATCAGTTGGATTATGGGACATAACAACCGACCCGAGGGAGCACGCATGACCACGCAACTCGAAGCGCCGGAGATCACTGTCACCAAGGCCGGCGGGGCGATCGGCGCCGTGATCGGCAACGTCCAGCTCGGCGGCGACCTGGCGCCGGAGACCGTCGCCGCGATCCGGCAGGCCCTGCTCGACCACAAGGTGATCTTCTTCCGCGACCAGCACCACCTCGACGACGCCGGCCAGCTCGCCTTCGCGAAGTTGCTCGGTACGCCGACACTCGCGCACCCGACCTCGAAGAGCCTCGACGGCGCCGCGAACGTCCTGCCGATCGACTCGGACTACAGCAAGGCGAACAGCTGGCACACCGACGTCACGTTCGTCGACCGGATCCCCGCGATCAGTCTGCTCCGTGCTGTCACGCTCCCGGCGTACGGCGGGAACACCACCTGGGCCAACACGGTCACGGCGTACGCGAAGCTGCCGCAGTCGCTGCAGGCGCTCGTCGATCGCCTGTGGGCGGTGCACAGCAACAAGTACGACTACGCCGGGCATGCCGACGAGCGGCGTATCGGCGGTGTGGACGTGAAGGTCGAGGAGCACCGCAAACAGTTCGAGTCGAAGGTGTTCGAGACCGAGCACCCGGTGGTCCGCGTCCATCCCGAGACGGGCGAGCGCGCGCTCGTGCTCGGTCATTTCGTACGCCGGTTCGTCGGACTGAGCAGCACCGAGACGACCGCGCTGTTCCAGCTCCTGCAGAACCGGGTCACGAACCTCGACAACACCGTCCGCTGGCAGTGGCAGCCGGGCGACCTGGCGATCTGGGACAACCGCGCGACGCAGCACTACGGCGTCGCCGACTACGACGACCTCCCCCGCCGGCTGCACCGGATCACGCTCGCCGGCGACGTACCCGTCAGCGTGGACGGCGTCCGCAGTACGCCGCGGACGGGCGACGCCTCGCACTTCTCCGCACTTGACAACTGAAGACAAGATGTCCGAGCACTTGACATTCGGAGGAGCTTTGTAAACCCTCATCCGCATGGACTCGTTTGCCGATCGAACCAAGCGCCGGCTGCGTGACGAGTTGCTGGACGCTGCGCAGGACGCCATCGAAACAGGTGGGTACGACGGGCTTCGGATGGCCGAGGTGGCTCGTCGTACCGGGGTGTCCCGGCAGACCGTCTACAACGAGTTCGGCGGCAAGTGGGGCGTACTGGAGGCCGTCGCTGCACGCGAGACCGAACGGTTCCTGCTGGATGTGAACGCGGCGCTCGCCGAGCAGTCCGATCCGATCGACGGTCTCCGGGCCGCCGTCGAGCGGGCGCTCACGCTCGCCGGGGCGAACCCGCTGATCAAGGCGGCGCTGAGCCAGCCGGGATCCGACCAAGCCAGCCAGCTGCTGACAACACGGGGGCAGCAGGTGCTGGAGCTGGCACAGCTACGGCTGGATGCCCATGTCAGGGAGCACTGGCCGGAGGTGCCGGCGGAGGACGCGACCAACTGCGTCGACGTCGCCTTGCGCGTCGTCATCAGCCACATCGTCACCCCGGGCCCTCCCCCGGCGGTGGTGGCGGCGCAGTTGGCTCGCGTCCTCTCGCCCTTCTTAGCCGAGTCACGGAGGTTGCACGTATGAACGAGCTGCACAGACAGGGCTTCACCTCGCTCCGGGCCGGTGGGCTGAACTGGGACGCGTTGCCGCTGCGGCTGTTCGACAAGGGCAACCGCAAGTTCTGGAACCCGCGCGACATCGACTTCAGCCAGGACGCCAAGGACTGGCAGGAGCTGGGCGACAACGACAAGGACAATGCGTTGATGCTCTGCTCGCAGTTCATCGCGGGCGAGGAGGCGGTGACCGAGGACCTGCAGCCGTTCCTGCGGGCGATGGCCGCCGAGGGGCGCTTCGGCGACGAGATGTACCTGACCCAGTTCTGCTTCGAGGAGGCCAAGCACACCGCGGTCTTCCGGCTCTGGCTGGACGCCGTCGGCGTCACCGAGGACCTGCACCGGTACGTCGAGAACAACCCGGGCTACCGCGCGATCTTCTACGAGGCGCTGCCCGTCGCGCTCAAGTCGCTCGCCGACGACCCGTCACCGGCCAACCAGGTCCGCGCGTCGGTGACCTACAACCACGTGGTGGAAGGAACTCTGGCCCTCACCGGGTACCACGCGTGGAACCTGCTCTGTACGGCGCGCGGCGTCCTGCCCGGGATGCAGGAGCTGATCCGCCGGATCGGCGACGATGAGCGCCGGCACATGGCGTGGGGCACCTTCACCTGCCGCCGGCACGTCGCCGGGGACGCGTCGAACTGGAAGGTCGTCACCGACACGATGGAGGAGCTCCTCCCGCACGCGCTGACCCAGATCCAGTGGGCGATGGACAACTCCCCCGAGCTCCCGCCGGAGATCAACCCGACCGCGTTGATGACGTACGCCGGCGATCGGGCCACCCGCCGGCTCGGCGCGATCGAGTCGGCCGTCGGCGCGGACGTCGCCGGGATCGACCTCGACTACTCCCCCGAGAAGCTCGAGGACGACTTCGGCGACGAAGACTCAGCCGCGCTGGCGGCGGTTCGCTAGCAGAACAACGAGCGCTGCCGTCGCCAGTACTGCGGGAAGCCAGGTGACCATCGTCGTACCGAGATGGTCGGCGACCTGGCCGCCGGTGAAGGCGCCTAGTGCGATCGATCCGTTGTAAATGCCCACCAGCACGGCGGACGATGATTCGGGGGCACTGGGCGCCGCCGCGTGTCCCCACGCCTGGGTGCTGACACTAGTTCCGCCGTACGCGAGGCCCCAGATCACCAATAGGACAAGGGATCCGGCGAGGGTGGCGCCGAGGACGGGCATGGCCAGCGCTGTCAGGGCGATGCCTCCGGCGATGACGGTGAGAGCGCGGGTCGGGCGGAGGGCACCGGTGAGGAAGTTGCCGATGACACCGGCCACGCCGTACGCGAGGAGCAGCGTGCCGATCAGCGCCGGGCCGGTGTGCGGCTCGAGGAGCGGGCGAACGTAGGTGTACGCCGCGAAGTGGCCGGTCACGATCAGCGCGACGAGGACCAGCCCTACGCGCACCTGCTTGATCTGCAGCACTTCCCGTACGTCGGCCAGCCGGACTGCACGCTCCGGGGGTAGGGTGGGCAGGAAGGTGCTGAGAGCAACAGTTAGTCCGAGGGCGAGCAGTCCGACGCCGGCGAAGGCCCAGCGCCAACCGACGAGTTCACCGACGTACGCCCCGGCCGGAATCCCTAGCACGGAGGCGATTCCGATGCCGCTGAAGATGAGTGAGGTGGCCGGTCCGGCGGCGTGTTCGGGTACGACGCGGCGCGCGAGGCTGACCGTGAAGAGCCAGACGCCGCCGATCGAGATGCCCATCAGGACGCGGGCTGCGAGGAAGATCGGGTAGACCGGGGCTGTTGCGGCGATGAACGCGGCGACGGCGAGCAGGACCATCAGACCGCTGAGGACTGTTCTGCGGTCGAGCTTGCCGAGCAGCAACGGGAGGACAGGTGAGGCGACTGCCGACACGATGCCTGTGACGGTGAGGCTCAGGCCGGCGGTGCCTTCGGTGATGTGGAGAGTGTCGCTCATCGGGGTGAGCAGGCCGACCGGGAGCATCTCGGCGGTGACCACGGTGAAGACCGTGGCGGCCATGGTCACGGACGCGGCCCAGGCCCGCGCGTCGGTGGCCGACTGGTCGACGCAGATCGTTGTCATATCACCAGTGAGCCGTCGCAAGGTGGTGCGGAACAACGGCGATCTGGTCATGCTTGTATTAGCTGAGCTAATCGATGATCGTGGAGTCATGGCTGTCGAGATCCGCGAACTGGAGTGTTTCCTGGTGTTGTCCGAGGAACTGCACTTCGGGCGTACCGCGGAACGGCTCTACCTCTCGCAGAGCCGGGTCAGCCAAATGCTGCAGTCGCTGGAGCGGCGGATCGGCGGGCCGTTGTTCGAGCGGACGAGCCGTCGGGTCGCGCTGACGCCGTTGGGCAAGGAGTTCCTGACGTCATTGCGGCCGGCGTACGCCGCTCTGGAGCGGGTGGTCGAGAACGCCCACGAGTACGCGGCCTGCGTGAAGGGCAAGCTGCGGATCGGGTTCCAGGGGTCCGCGAACGACGACATGCTCCGGGCGGTGTCGGCGTTCCAGGCGCGTAATCCGAACTGCCTGATCGACGTCTGCGAGCTCCCGCTGAACGATCCGTTCGGGGCGCTCCGTCGCGGCACCGTCGACGCGGCCGTCGTACTGCTGCCGGTCGCCGAAGACGATCTGGTCGTGGGTCCGGTCTTCTCGCGCCACCCGCAAACCCTCGCGGTGTGCAAGCGGCACCGGCTCGCCGACCGGGCCTCGATCGACGCCGAGGACCTGGCCGGCGAGACCCTGATCGCCTTCTCCGGCCCGGCGCCCGGCTACTGGCGCCAGGCCCAGGCGCCCACCCAGACACCCAGCGGCGCGCTCATCCACCGTGGCCCCGACGTCGCCACCTTGCAGGAAGGCCTGTCGCTGATCGCCGCCAACCGCGGCGCGATGCTCGTCTGCCAACCCACCGCCGCCCTCAACGGCCGGGCCGGCATCGTCACGGTCCCCCTGACCGGCCTCCCCGACTCCGCCCTCGCCCTCGTCTGGCGCCGCGGCGAACAGACCCCCTCCGTCAAGGCCTTCGCCGAACACCTGAAGACCTAACGACAGGAGGTGTCGGTCGGCTGGGTAGTGCACCTGAGCGGGAATCCGGTTGTGCGTACGGTGTCTCGCCGGTGCACTACCTGTCCTTGCGTACCTCGGTGTCGGCTGCGGTGACCAGGCGGCCGTCGGCGGCGTGTACTTCGAGTGGTCGCAGGGGCTGCTGATCGCGGCGGTCCAAGAGTTGTGAGTGCGGCTCGCCGGCCTCGAAGGCGAAGGCCTCACCCCACTGGCGCAAGGCCACGATCACCGGGAAGAGCGCCTCACCCTTGGCGGTCAGGACGTACTCGTGGCGGGCGCCGGCCGGGACGGTCTCGAGAATGCCGTTGTCGACCAGAGATCGCAGGCGTGCGCTGAGGATGTTCTTCGCGACACCGAGGCTGCGCTGGAAGTCACCGAACCGGCGGCTGCCGTCGAACGCGTCGCGCACGATCAGCAGCGACCACCAGTCGCCGACCACATCCACCGACCGCGCCACCGGGCAGCTCTCACCGTCGAACCTGGTCCGCTTGACCATCCCGCACCTCCTGGTTGCAACATGCTACCAACTCCTCTTACGGTGGCAACATGCAACCAAAACTCCTGGCCGTGGCAGCCGGCGTCGCGGTCGCGACCGTGTACTTCGCCCAGCCGCTCCTCGTCACGATGGGAAGCGACCTCGGCATCGCGCCCGGGACGGTCGGCGTCGTCGTCACCGTGACGCAAGTCGGCTACGGCCTCGGTCTGTTCTTCCTCGTACCGCTGGGCGATCTGCTCGACCGTCGGCGACTCGTCCAGGTCCAGTTCCTGCTGCTGGCGGTTGCGCTGCTCACCACTGCTCTCGCCAGGAACGCCGCGATGTTGATGATCGGACTCGGCGCGGTCGGCGCACTCGCCGTCGTCGCGCAGTCCCTGGTCGTGCTCGGCGCCGCGCTGAGCGATCCGGCCGAGCGCGGCCGGACGGTCGGCACCATCACCACCGGCATCGTGCTCGGCATCCTCCTGGCCCGCACCGCGTCCGGTGTCCTCACGGACCTCCTTGGCTGGCGAGCCGTCTACCTGATCGCATGCGCCGCCTCCCTTGCAATCACAATGTTCTTCGTCCGGTCTGCCCCACAGCCCAGGGTTCGGTTGACGTACGGCGAACTACTGCGGTCGACCGTTGATCTCTGGCGCGAGCGACTGTTCCGCGAGAGCGCGATCCGCGCATTCTTCATCTTCGCGTCGTTCTCCACGCTCTGGAGCTCGATCGCCCTGCCGCTGTCCGAGCGTTCGTTGTCCCACACCGAGATCGGTGCGTTCGGCCTGATCGGCGCGGCGGGCGCACTCGCAGCCGGCCCGGCGGGGCGGCTTGCGGATCGCGGCTACGGGCGAGTCGTGACAACAGCCGCCTCGGTGCTGTTGGCAACGAGTTGGGCGGTCACGGCCTGGACGCCGAGATCCCTGGTGGCGTTGGCGATCGGCACGATCCTGCTCGACCTCACCGTACAGGCCGTGCACGTCACCAACCAGAGCCGGATCTACCCGCTCCGGCCGGAGGCGGGCGGCCGGATCATCGGCGGCTACATGATCTTCTACTCACTCGGCAGCGGCACCGGCGCGATCGCGTCCACCATGCTCTACGAACACGCCGGCTGGACCGGCGTCTGCCTCCTCGGCACAGCCTTCGGACTGGGCTCGGTCCTGACAACGCTCAGCCGAGCACCGCGAGGGGTCACAGGCCCAGGAGTTCGACGGACTTCTCGCGCATCTCGACCTTGCGGATCTTGCCGGTGACGGTCATCGGGAAGTCGTCGACGAGCAGGACGTAGCGCGGGATCTTGAAGTGCGCGAGTTTCCCGGTGGCGAAGGTCCTGATCGCTTCCGCGTCGAGCGGATCCGCGCCGGGCTTGAGTTTGATCCAGGCGCAGAGTTCCTCGCCGTACTTCTCGTCGGGGACGCCAATGACCTGGACGTCGGCGATCGACGGGTGCGTGTAGAGGAACTCCTCGATCTCCCGCGGGTACACGTTCTCGCCGCCACGGATGACCATGTCCTTGATCCGGCCGACGATGTTCACGTACCCGTCCTCGCGCATCGTCGCGAGATCCCCGGTGTGCATCCAGCGCGCCTCGTCGATCGCCTCGGCGGTCTTGTCCGGCTCGTCCCAGTACCCGAGCATCACGGAGTACCCGCGGGTGCACAGCTCGCCGGGCTCACCGCGTTCGACAACCAGCCCGGTGGCCGGGTCGACGAGCTTCACCTCGACGTGCGGCATCACGCGGCCGACGGTCGACGTACGGCGGTCCAGGTCGTCGTCCCGCCTCGTCTGCGTGGACACCGGCGACGTCTCGGTCATGCCGTAGCAGATCGCGACCTCGGCCATGTGCATGTCCGCGACGCAGCGCTTCATCACCTCGATCGGGCACGGCGATCCGGCCATCACACCGGTCCGCAACGACGTCAGGTCGTAGTCCGCGAAGTCCGGCAGGCCGAGTTCGGCGATGAACATCGTCGGTACGCCGTACAGCCCGGTGCATCGTTCGTCCTGGACGGCTTTGAGCGTCGCGGCCGGGTCGAACGCCGGCCCCGGGATCACCATGCACGCGCCGTGCGTGGTGCAGCCGAGGTTGCCCATCACCATGCCGAAGCAGTGGTAGAACGGCACCGGGATACACAGGCGATCCTCGGCGGTGAACGCGATCGTCTCGGTGACGAAGAAGCCGTTGTTCAGGATGTTGTGGTGGCTGAGGGTCGCACCCTTCGGGAATCCCGTCGTACCGCTGGTGTACTGGATGTTGATCGGATCGTCGAAGGACAGCTCCGCCTCGCGGGCGTGCAGCTCGTCGACGGGGATCCGCGAAGCGTCGTCGCGCAGGGCGTCCCAGTCGCCGGTGCCGAGGTAGATCGTCTCCTCGAGGGCGGCGAGGTCAGGCTTCACTTCCTCGACCATCGACCGGTAGTCGCTTGTTTTGAAGGCGGTTGCGCTGATCAGCAGCCGGACGCCGGACTGGTTCAGCGCGTAGGCGAGCTCGTGCGTGCGGTACGCCGGGTTGATGTTCACCAGGATCGCGCCCATCAGCGCGGTGGCGTACTGCGTGATGGTCCACTCGGCCTGGTTCGGGGCCCAGATGCCGACCCGATCACCCTTCGCGATCCCGCGGGCCATCAGGCCGCGCGCGACCAGTTCGACCTCGGCGCCGAACTCGTCGTACGTCCAGCGCCGTCCGGTCTGCACCTCCACGAGCGCCTCACGGTCGCCGTACGTGCTGATCGTGCGTCTCAGGTTCGCGCCGATCGTCTCACCCAGCAACGGAACCTCGGACACCCCGGACGCATACGACGGCAGGCTCATGCTTGCCATATTCACGCCGCCCAGATACCTCCGCAAGTCCGCCGGGCCAGCTAACTAAGTTCTGAAAAGCGGGCATATGCCTGATAAAGTGGGCATAGGAGGTGGTGCAGATGCAGTTCCCTGAGCCGATGTCGAGCGTCGTTCCTGGGTTACACGGCCGGGTTCTCGGCGTCCTCGCGCGAACCGACCGGCCGTTGACCGGTCGCGCGGTAGCCGGGTTACTGAGGGCACCGGCCAGCCCGAGCGGCGTCCAGAAGGTGCTGGATGATCTGGTGAGCAACGGCGTCGTGCTTGCAGAGCCGGCCGGCCGGGCACGCCTCTACACCCTCAACCGGGATCACGTGGCATACCAAGCGATCGATCAACTCGCACGGCTGCGGGAGTTGCTGCTCGAACGCATCAAGGTAGAGGCCAAGACGTGGGCCGTACCGGCGAAGGCGATCTGGCTCTTCGACTCGACCGCGCGCGGACAGGGTGGGTCGGACAGCGATCTCGACCTCCTGATCGTCAGGTCTGACGACGTCGACGATTCGGATCCTCGCTGGCTCGAGCAGGTCGAAACCCTGTCCGCACACGCAACCCTCTGGTCCGGCAACTCGTGCGAGGTCGTCGAATACAGCGCCCAGGAGGTGCAGGACCTGATCAGCCACGGCGAGCGCCTGGTGACCGAGCTGCGGAGGGACGCCGTACCTATTGCCGGCAGCACACCCCGCCAAGTCCTCAACCGGAAGGCCGGCTAGTGCCCGCACTCGACGACGCCCGGGCACACCTGGCGAAGGCCAGGGAGTTTCTGGAGGCCGCCGAGCTGAACAACGATCTCCAGCTCTACAACGCCGCAGCATCGAACGCCGTCACCTCCGGCATCAACTCCAAGGACGCGATCTGTCTTGCGCTGACCGGCCAGGCTCGCAAGTCCGACAACCACGCGGAGGCGGTTGTGGAGTTGAAGAGGGCTGGGGCAGCGGGCCGAGACAGCAGTACGACGCTGTCCCGGTTGCTGAAGCTGAAGTCGAAGTCGCAGTACCAGGCGAGCTCGGTGTCGGCGGCCGACGCGGCGAAGAGCATCGACTGGGCGGCTCGTCGATGCTGCAGTGTGAGATGCCCAGGTGACTTGCGGGTGATGCCAGACTGGCGGTTATGGACACAGGGGTGAGTGTTGTCGGGTCAGGGCAGGTCAGTGGTACGCCGGATATTCTGCGTGTCACGTTCGGCGTCGAGCAGGTCGCTCCGGATGTCGCGGCCGCTGTGGCGACGGTCGGCGAGCGTACGGACGCGGTGATTGCGGCGCTGCGGGCGCAGGGGGTCGAGGAGTCGCAGCTGGGCACGAGTTCGGTGAACGTGTTCCAGGAGTACCGGGAGCCCGGCTCGGACGCGGCGTACCGGGCGTCGCACACGGTCCTGGTGGAGACGAAGGACCTGACCGGCTTCGGCGCGCTGCTGAACGCCGCCGTGGATGCTGTCGGCAACAGTCTCGCGCTGCACGGGCTGCAGTTCGACATCGAGGACAAGTCCGAGCTGCTGGTCCAGGCCCGGGAGCTGGCGTTCCAGCAGGCCAAGACGAAGGCCGCGCACCTGGCCGGCCTGGCCGGGTTCTCCCTCGGCTCGGTGACCGCGATCTCCGAGAACCACGGCCACGCGCCACTCGGGCTGGAGAGCCGGCGGCTGTCGGCGTCCAAGGCGTACGACTCGGCCATCAACATCGTGCCCGACGACCAGAACGTCGTGGTCTCTCTCCAGGTGCACTTCGCCTGGGCGTAACGCGCGTCTCAAATCGAGCACAGGGCTTGCGTTGTCGGCGGCGTCGTACAGACTGCTCTCATGTATGCACCGGCGCCGCTGCGGCGGCAACTGAGTCGGTCCGGGCTGTTACTGCTCGGACCGGCGTTCGTCGCCGCCGTGGCGTACGTCGATCCGGGCAACTTCGCCACCAACATCGCCGCCGGCGCGACGTACGGCTACCTGCTGTGCTGGGTGGTCGTCGGCGCCAACCTGATGGCCGTCCTGGTGCAGTATCTGGCCGCCAAGGCCAGCATCGCGACCGGCCGGACCCTGCCCCAGCTGTGCCGTGACCACTTCCGCCGATCGACCTCGACCGGGCTGTGGGCGCAGGCCGAGGTGGTGGCGATCGCGACCGACCTGGCCGAGGTCGTCGGTGGCGCGATCGCACTGAATCTGCTGTTCGGCGTCCCGCTGCTGATCGGCGGCGTGATCACCGGCATCGTCTCGTTCGGGCTGCTCATCTACCAGTCGAAGCGCGGCCAACGACCGTTCGAGGCCGCAATCATCGGCCTGCTCGCCGTCGTACTGATCGGGTTCGTCGTCTCCACGGCGAAATCGGAACCATCGGCGAGCGGCGTGGTCGGCGGCCTCGTGCCGCGGCTGGACGGCACCGATTCACTCGTGCTCGCGGCCGGAATGCTCGGCGCGACCGTGATGCCGCACGCGATCTGGCTGCACGGTGCACTGGTCACCGACCGGCACTGGAAGACCATCCGCTCCGAGCTCGGCAAATCGCGCGTCCTGCGGGCCACCCGGGTCGACGTTGCGGTCGCGATGGCGCTCGCCGGAGCGGTCAACCTGGCGATGGTCGTGCTGGCCGCGGCCGCGCTGAAGGGCAGCGGCGCCGATTCCCTCGACGCCGCGCACCTCGCGATCGGCGAGCGGCTCGGCCAGCTACCGGCCCTGCTGTTCGCACTCGCGCTCCTGGCCAGCGGCTTCGCGTCCTCCTCGGTCGGGACGTACGCCGGTTCGGTGATCCTGGACGGCTTCTGGAAACGCCACGTCCCACTCCCGGTCCGGCGGCTGATCACCCTGATCCCCGCCCTGCTGATCCTTGCGATCGGCATCGACCCGAGCCGCGCGCTGGTGGTTTCCCAGGTCGTGCTGAGCTTCGGCATCCCCTGCGCACTGTGGCCGCTGGTGAGATTGACCGCTTCCCGGCGCGTCATGGGCGACCTCGTCAACCGGAAGGCGACTACTCTCGCCGCATGCCTGGTAGCCACCGCCGTCACGGCCCTCAACGTCGTACTGATCGTGCTGACCGTGCGGGGATGACGTGACCCGGGTGTACGCCGTGAGTGACATCCACGGCCACCTGGAGAAACTGACGGCCGCACTGCACGCCGCCGGTCTCACCGATGCCGACGGCAACTGGACCGCCGGCGAGGACACCCGGCTGTGGTTCCTCGGCGACTTCTTCGACCGCGGCCCGGACGGCATCGGCGTACTGCGGTACGTCCGCGGCCTGATCGACCAGGCACCGGAGGGCGCGATCCGGATGCTGCTCGGCAACCACGAGATCCTCGCGCTCGGGATGTACAAGTTCGGCGACACGTTCGTCCCGCACGACGGCATCACGCTGCGCAGCTTCGAGCGTTCGTGGGCCCTGAACGGCGGCCAGGACCGCGACCAGGAACTGCTCACCGACGACGACGTCGCCTGGCTGCTCGACCAACCGCTGCTCGGTCTGGACGCCGACCAGTTGCTGATGCACTCGGACACCGCCGAGTACGTCGAGTGGGGCGACACGATCGACCAGATCAACTCCACGGCCGCGGCCGAGCTGCACTCCGACGACATCGAGGTGTGGTGGGAGATCTGGCGCCGGACGACGTCGCGGTACGCGTTCCGCGGCCCGAGCGGTCCGGACGTCGCCCGGATCCTCCTCCAGCACCTCGGCGGCCGCCGGATCGTGCACGGCCACAGCATCGTCGCCGACCAACTCGGCATCGACCCGCAGTTCCTCACCGGCCCCCACCTGTACGCCGACGGCCTCGCCCTGGGCATCGACGGCGGCGCCTTCGACGGCGGCCCGTGCCTAGTGGTCGAGCTCACCGCGGAGTGACTCGACAACCACATCAAGGCAGGACCGGAATGATCGCTTTCCGCCGGCGTCGATCCACCGGCTGAACGCGTTCTGGAGCACCGCCGAGCCGACCTGCGCCATCAGCGCGGCGTCCTCTGCCGGCAGCCCACGCTCCTCCAGCCCTTCGCGGAGCGCAGCGGTGACGGATGCGAGCTTGGTCCGCTCACGCTCCTGCAGCTCGGGGCTCGCGGCGATCACGGCACGACGTACGTCGGTGTCCTCGGCCATGTCCGCGAGCAACTCACCGATTGCGACGGCGGTCTGCAGTACGGCGGGCCACGGTGCAACCGAGGGGTCGACGGCGCGGATCGCCTCGGTCACGGCCGCGGGCAGGCGTTGCGAACCCGCGAACAGAACCTCGCGCTTGTCCGGGAAGTAGCGGAAGTACGAGCGCCGGGTCAGGCCGGCGTGCTCGGCGATCTGGTTGACGGTCACCGCGTCGTACCCGTGCTCGGCGTACAGCTCGAGGGCGGCCTTGCGCAGCCGCTGCTCGGCTCCGGGGTCCCATCGCGCCATGCCCGGAGTCTAGCAAGAGTGATGTCTCAGAGTGTTATCGTTGCTGATGACACTCTGAGACATCACTTCCCAGGAGGCTCGACATGATCTGGATTCTTGGTGCGACTGGGCGGACCGGGCGCGAGATCGCGGCCCAGGTCGCGGCGCGCGGCGGTACGCCGGTACTCGTCGGACGCAACGCCGAACGGATCCACAAGACCGCCGCCGAGCTGGGGCTGGCCGGCGTCGAGGTGATCGAGACCGATCAGCCGGCCGCCGAGATCGCCCGCCGCCGGCCGGCCGTGGTGGTGAACACGATCGGCGGGTACGCCGAGACCGCCGTGCCGATCGCGCGGGCGTGCCTCCCCGGCGGGCACTACGTTGACCTGGCCAACGATCTGGTCGCGATGCCGCGGCTGCTGGCGTTGCACGACGAGGCGGTCGCCGCAGGCAGCACATTCGTGACAGGTGCCGGGTTCGGAGTGCTGGGAACCGAGGCAGTGGTCGCTCGCCTGTGTACGGATCGACCGACGCCGAGCCACGTGCAGGTGGACGCTCTGCCGTCCGTGGCGATCGACGGCGGGCTGCTCGGCGAGGCGCTGGCGCGGTCGATCATCTCCGGGCTGACCACTGGCGGGCTCCGCTACGAAGGTGGCCGGATGGTCCCGGCGCGACTGGGAGCCGATCCGCGCGAGCACTCGCTGCCAGATGGTCAGACGGCGAAGTCCGCCGGGGCTGCCACCGGCGAACTGCTGGCGGCGCAGCTGTCGAGTGGCGCGCCGGCTGTTGTCGCGACGTCCGCGTTGATTCCGGGTTCACGCGTCGTACGGGTGTTGCTGCCGGTGGCCGGGGCGTTGCTGAAGATCGCGCCGCTACAACGGTTCGCCGTACGACGGCTGGCGGCGGTCGAGGGGAAGCCGGCGCCACGTCCGCGTGAGCACACCTGGGGACACGCGGTCGTGTCCTGGGCCGACGGGACGACGCGGGAGGGCTGGCTGCGTACCGGGGACGCGATGGACTTCACCGCGAGCGTCGCAGCGGAAACCGCCGTACGGCTGGCTCGCGGCGAGGGCCGGCCCGGCGCATACACACCAGCCCGCGCCCTCGGCCCCGAACTCGCAGAGGCCGCTGGTGGAACTATTTCAGTCTGCTGATCATGCCCGATCCGGGAATGGCGCCGGCTCGGGCGGGGTTGTCAGCGGTTATGGCGGAGAAGACTGTGAAGATTCCTGGACCGGACCACCCGATCACCGTGGGAAAGAACCCGGACCGCGTGGTCGTGAAGGTCGGCGACCAGGTCATCGCGGACACGCGGGACGCGCTGTCGCTGCAGGAGGCGAGCTATCCGGCGGTGCAGTACATCCCGCGGGACGACGTCGACCTCACGTTGCTCGAGCGTACCGAGCACCAGACCTACTGCCCGTACAAGGGTGACGCGTCGTACTACAGCCTCCTCCCGGCCGGGGCGGACGGCGTGAACGCGGTCTGGACGTACGAGCAGCCGTACGACGCGGTCGCCGACATCCGCGACCACGTCGCCTTCTACCCCGACAAGGTGTCGATCGAGATCATCGCCTGAATCACCGGGGCGAGGAGTTCCGGCGGTACGACGTGAGTCTGGTCGGGTAGTTCTGTGAGTGTCGCGTTCGGCAGGATCGGGACGATGCGGTGGGCGGCGTCGATCATGAACGGCGCGGTCGCCGTCCCGGCGATGACGAGAGTCGGCGGTTTGATCGCTCGGAGCGTTTCGACCGGGGTGGTGCCTTCGTGGCCCATGACGGCGAAGTCGTAGGCGAGCGTCGGCGCCAGCTCGGCGAGGCCCGGGGTAGCGGCAAACTGCAACGCCTCGGGTTTGGGCACGCCTGTCATCAGCAGGAACAGCTCGACCGCCTCCCGGTTCTGGCCGTCCCGGATCAGTTCGAGCACCTTCTCACCGTCGTCCGACGGGTCCACGTCGTCCGGCCCGTACGGCGGCTCGTGCAGCACGACCTTGGTGAACGGCAGCCTGCTCGCTGCGATCGCCGCCAGCCCCGCACCGGACGAGTGCCCGTAGAGAGCCGCCGTACCGCCGACGGCTGTGAGTAGCGCGGCGATGTCGTCCACCTCGCGCAGGACGTCGTACGGCGGGTTGTCGCCGGAGTCACCGCGGCCGCGGCGGTCGTACGTCACCACGTCGAAGTGGTTCGCCAGCTCGTCGGCCAGCGGCCGGAGCGCGTGCCGATCGCACAGGGCTCCCCCGACCAGGATCAGCGGGTGTCCGCTGCCCAGCCGGTCGTAGGCGATCGTCGTACCGTCCGCGGACGTCACTTTCTCCATCTGCTGCTCCTCTGTCGTCGTAGCTGACGTACAGGACGTCGGAGCCGTTCGGGACGCTTCGACATATCTGGTGGCGCGTGGACTTGCTGGGTGGTTCACTGCTTCGCGATGATCACCAGAGTCGATGACTACCTGCACAGGGTCCCGTTGTCCGGTTCGGTTGCCGAACAGGTCGGACCGTTCACTCTGTTCCGCAGTACGACGGTTTGGCCGTACTACGCGCGCCCTGTGCCCGGCTCGGGGGTGAAGATCGAGCCGGCGGACATCGAGCTGGTACGCGCGCGGTGTGCCGAGCTGGAGATCCCGCTGAGCTTCGAGTGGGTCGTAGAGACCTGTCCCTCGTTGGGCGACGCTGCGGCGGCTGCTGGCCTCAACGTGGTCCAGCACCCCTTGCTGGTGCTGGAGCGCGCGGACTTCCGGCCTGTCACGGCTGATGCCCGCTGCGAGATCCTCTCCGCTGACGAGGAGGTGGTCCGGCAGGCGCGTGCAGTTGCGGGACTCGCGTTCAGCGAGCCGGGTACGGGCATCGGCAAGGCTGGACCGGCCGAGAGAGATGCAGCGGCTGCCGCGATGTCGGCCGACACGGTTTTGGCGCTGCAGAGCAGGGTTCTCCGCGGCGTGGCTGTAACTGCCGGTGCGTTCACCGACGACGGCATGGTGGCCAGCGGGACTCACCAGCCGGTCGACTCCACCACGGAGATCGTCGGCGTCGGCACGCTGCCTTCCATGCGTCGCCGCGGCCTTGCAGCCGCCGTGACCTCGGCTTTGGTCGAGCACGCACTGGACAACGGCGTGGACCTGGTGCTGCTGTCCGCCGAGTCGGACGCGGTCGCAGCGGTCTACGAACGCGTCGGCTTCCACCGGATCGGACACGCCGGAGCAGCTGAGTGACTGGGAGTTCTAGCACCCGCCTCGTCGTACTGCGCGGGAACTCGGGCTCCGGCAAGTCCACCACGGCCCGGACGCTGCGTGAACGTCTGGGCCGCGGTACGGCGTGGGTCGAGCAGGACTACGTCCGCAGGATCCTGCTCCGCGAGTACGACCTCCCGGGTGGCGTGAACATCGGCCTGATCGATCTGAACGTCCGCTACGCCCTCGACCACGGGTACGACGTGGTGCTCGAGGGCATCATGGACGCCGGCCGGTACGGCGACATGCTGCGACGGCTCACGGTCGACCACCGCGGGACGACACTGCACTACTACTTCGACATCCCGTTCGCGGAGACCGTCGTACGGCACAGCACCCGGGACCTGCCCGGCCTGGAGCCGGACATGATGAAGGACTGGTACCGGGAGCACGACGTACTCGACGGAATCGAGCAGACCATCATCGGTCCGGACTGTGCACTGGACGAGACCGTCGCGAAGATCCTGACCGACCTTGGCGAGGATCCCGTACCGTTGTAGGGATGAGCACGACCGAGCCGACCCGCCCCCGTACCCTCGCTGAGGCGTTGCGGGGCTGGGACGACGCCGCACTCGGTGAACTGCTGCGACGGCGACCTGACCTGGCGTTGCCGATTCCCGCGGACACCGGGCAGTTGGCTGCGCGGGTGACGAGCAACGCGTCGGCTGCGCGTGCCATCAACCGGCTGGACGAGTTCGGTGTGGATCTGCTGGAGGCGCTGTCCGCGCTGCCGGAGCCGGTGAACGTGGAGTTGCTGTCGCAGGGGGTCGGCCAGCCAGAGGAGGTGGTCCGGCCGCGGGTGACTGAGCTGCTGGAGCTCGCTCTGGTCTGGGGTACCGAGGACGACCTGCGGCCGATCCGTGCGGTGCACGAGCTGCTTGGACCGACACCGGCTGGGCTCGGTCCGATCACGACGCGGCACTTCGGCGATCTGGATCAGTTGATCGACGACGCCGGTCCGGACGCGCGCGCCGTACTCGACAAGCTCACCTGGGGTCCGCCGACCGGTTCGGTGGAGAAGGCCGACCGGCCGGTGACGATCGCGTCGGCCCGGACGCCGGTAGAGCGGTTGCTGGCGCGCGGTCTCGTCGTACCCAAGGATGCGAACACGGTCGTGCTGCCGCGGCAGATCGGGCTGCACCTGCGGGGTGGGCGGGTGCTGGCGTCTACACGACCGGTGCCTCCGCCGCTGGCCGGTAAGAAGGTGTCGGCCGCTATCGCTGACCGGGCTGCCGCTGGTGCTGCGCTCGACTTGGTGCGGCTGGTTGACCGGGCCCTGGAGCAGTTGGGGACCGAGCCACCGCCAGTGCTGCGCACAGGTGGCATTGGTGTCCGTGAGGTGCGCAGTCTGGCCGCAAAGATCGGTGCGGAAGAGCAGACCGCTGCAGCGGTGCTGGAGATGGCGTACGCCGCGGGGCTCGTTGCCGCGGTGGAGGTCGGGACCAGTGAGATGTGGCTGCCGACCAGTGCGTACGACGACCGGCTGGAGCTGGACCTTGCGCATCGATGGGCTCAGCTCGTCATGGCCTGGTTCTCCGGCCTCAGGGCGATCGGACTGATCGGGCGGCGGGACAGCACCGGCAGTACTGCAGCTGCGCGTGAGCGACTGATCAACGCGTTGGCACCGGACCTGGAGCGGTTGCTGGCACCAGAGATCCGGGTGCTGGCGTTGCAGGCACTGGCCGAGGCTGGTGCGGGTACTGCGCCAGCTCCGGAGACTGTAGTGATGTGGGTGGCTTGGCATCGTCCACGGCGCGGTGGGCAGTTCCGGGACGACCTGGTCGAGTGGAGCGTGTCTGAGGCCGCACTGCTCGGATTGACGGGGCTGGGGGCGCTGGCGGCACATGCGAAGCCGTTGCTGGGACCGGAGCCGACAGCTGACGAGCTGGCCGAGGCGATCAGCCCACTGATGCCAGAGCCGGTGTCTGAGGTGCTGCTGCAGGCTGACCTCACGGCGGTGGCTCCTGGGCCTTTGGTGCGGACCGTGCAGGACGAGCTGTCGGCCATGGCGGACGTGGAGTCCGACGGTGGCGCCGGCGTCTACCGGTTCAGTGAGAGCTCCGTACGGCGTGCATTCGACCTCGGACGTACTGCGGAGCAGTTGCACGCGTGGTTGGCGGAGCATTCACGTACGCCGGTGCCTCAGCCGTTGACGTACCTGGTCGACGACGTTGCACGACGGCACGGCGTACTGCGGCTGGGGACCGCGTCGACGTACCTGCGGTGTGATGACGAGAACGTACTGACCCAGCTGCTCAACTCGAACCTGCCTGGTGTGCGGTTCCGTCGGTTGGCGCCGACCGTGGTGGTGTCGCCGTCACCGCCGGACATGGTGCTCAGTCGGTTGCGGGACGCCGGGTTGGCTCCGCTGGCGGAGACGTTCGACGGTGCGCTGCATGTGACCGGTGCGCCGCGGCGTGGCGAGGCGCCGCGGCGACGTACCAGCCGGGACTTCAACGAGAGCGCGTTCGACCTGACCGACGACCAGGTGAAGGCGGTCATCGAGAAGGTCCGCGCCGGCGACCGGATCGCCGCGGAACGCCCCGGCGACGACGGCCTGATCTCACCCGCCGCCCCCGCCGAGACCATCGCCGTCCTCACCAACGCCGCCGAGGCGCACACCCGCACCTGGATCGTCTACGTCGACCACAACGGCCACTCCTCCGAACGCATCGTAGAACCCGTCCGAGTAGCCGACGGCTGGCTGACCGCCTACGACGAAACCACCGAAACCCCCCGAACCTACGCCCTCCACCGAATCTCCACAGCCCGCCCAGTCGACTGACCCTCGCGGACTGTCAGGCCAGCCGGGTCAGCAGGTCGGCGACCACCGCCTGCCAGGCCTCGTAGTCAGCCGGCTCGGCGTCCTGCCACAGGTCGACCAGCTCGGACTCCCCAGCACGTACTCGTTCCGCCGCAGCTCGCGCCAGCTCCTGCAGCGCCGCCACCTCAGGGTGTCGCGCGACCCACTCCAGGCCGGCCTCGCTGTACGGGTTCGCCGGCAACCCTCGACCCACCGAGGCGGCGACCAGCTCCGCCGCAGCCAGCGCCTCGGATCCTGGCCCACTTTCCAGGTACTCGTCGGCGGGCAGCCCGGCTACCTCGCGCAACAGCTCCTCGACCTGTTCCGCCGTACCGCCGTCGGCCAGATTTCCCACCCAGTCAGCAGCGACATCATTGCCGAACACCGACTCGTCCCAAGCACCCATAGCCGCGCAATCTACAGCGCCGCGGTTGGTTGTTGGGTCAGTCAGGCACAATGGAGGGTCGGGGCGACGATAGGAGTGCGGGTGACGGACGGTCCTTTGATCGTGCAGTCGGACAAGACCTTGTTGCTGGAGACGGCGCATGCGGACGCTAGCGACTGCCGGAAGGCTATAGCGCCGTTCGCCGAGTTGGAGCGGGCGCCAGAGCACGTGCACACGTACCGGCTGACACCGCTGGGCCTGTGGAACGCGCGGGCCGCGGGGCATGACGCCGAGCAGGTGATCGACGTACTGCTGCGCTACAGCCGGTACCCGGTCCCCCACTCGTTGCTGGTCGACATCGCGGAGACGCTGGACAGGTACGGGCGGCTGCGGCTGGAGAAGCACCCGCAGCACGGTCTGGTGCTGGTGACGACCGACCGGCCGGTGCTGGAAGAGGTGCTGCGCAGCAACAAGGTGAAGCCCATGCTGGGCGCCCGGCTCGACGACGACACCGTCCTGGTGCACCCGTCGGAGCGTGGTCACCTCAAGCAGACCCTGCTGAAGCTTGGCTGGCCCGCCGAGGACCTGGCCGGGTACGTCGACGGCGAAGCACACCAGATCGACCTGGTGACGGACGGTTGGGAGCTGCGCCCCTACCAGGAGCAGGCGACCGACTCGTTCTGGCACGGCGGCTCCGGTGTCGTCGTACTCCCCTGTGGCGCCGGCAAGACGATCGTCGGCGCGGCCGCGATGGCGCAGGCGTCCGCGACCACACTGATCCTGGTCACCAACACGGTGTCGGCTCGGCAGTGGAAGGACGAGCTGCTGAAGCGGACCAGCCTCACCGAGGAGGAGATCGGCGAGTACTCCGGTGCGCGCAAGGAGATCCGTCCGGTCACGATCGCGACGTACCAGGTGATGACGACGCGCCGGAAGGGCGTGTACACGCACCTGGAGCTGTTCGACGCGCGCGACTGGGGCCTGATCGTGTACGACGAGGTTCATCTGCTGCCCGCGCCGATCTTCCGGATGACCGCCGACCTGCAGACCCGTCGCCGGCTCGGGCTGACCGCGACGCTGGTCCGCGAGGACGGGCGCGAGGGTGACGTCTTCTCGCTGATCGGCCCGAAGCGGTACGACGCTCCGTGGAAGGACATCGAGTCGCAGGGCTGGATCGCGCCCGCGGACTGCATCGAGGTGCGCGTGGATCTCGAGCAGACCGAGCGGTTCGTGTACGCGACCGCCGAGCCCGAAGACCGCTACCGCCTGGCCGCCTCCACCCCGGCGAAGTCGAAGCTGGTACGGCGGATCGCCGAGCACCACGCGGACGAGCCGCTGCTCGTCATCGGTCAGTACATCGATCAGCTGGACGAGCTGGGTGAACGCCTGGAGTGCCCGGTGATCAAGGGCGAGACCACGGTGAAGGAACGGCAGCGTCTCTTCCAGGCGTTCCGCACCGGCGAGATCAAACGGCTCGTGGTCAGCAAGGTCGCCAACTTCTCCATCGACCTCCCCGAGGCGTCGGTCGCCATCCAGGTCTCCGGCACCTTCGGCTCCCGCCAGGAAGAAGCCCAGCGCCTGGGCCGAGTCCTCCGCCCCAAGGGCGACGGCCGCACCGCCCGCTTCTACTCCATCGTCGCAAGAGACACCATCGACGCCGAATTCGCCGCCCACCGCCAACGCTTCCTAGCCGAACAAGGCTACGCGTACACCATCGTCGACGCGGAGAACCTGTTCGCCTGATCTGCAGCTCGACAGGAGGTGTCGCGCCGAAGCGCCCACCCTCACCCTCAACCGGCCGGCCACCTGCCTGTAGTGGACGTATACGTACTGTCGAGCTGCCGGACTTCACGCGGCGAGCCGCTGAGCTAGTGCCGCGCGGACGGTCGCGACAACCCAGGCCGGGTCGCCGATGATCTGTTCGTAGGTGAACCGGAGCACCAGCCAGCCGGCCGTGTTGAGCTCGTCGTACCGGTAGCAGTCGGCTGCGAAATCCCGTCGCGACCCGTGGAATTCGAAGCCCTCCGCCTCCAGGGCCAACCTGGCACGGCGATGTCCAAGATCTACTCGGGCGTGGAACCCGTCGTGCGACACCAGCACCTGCGGTTCAAAACCGTCGATGCCCGCGCTGATCAGGAGTGCCCGGAGGATCGACTCCAGGAAACTGCCGGCCAACGGAGTGGCCGCGGCGGCTACCAGGCGTGCGTTCGGGCAACCGGCACCCCGCATCGCAGACACCTCGGCGAGCAGCTCCTCCGGATGCAGGTGCCGAGTGGCGAGGGCAGCGTCGGCGACAGCAAGCGCCTCGGCGAACGGAAGCACGCGGCAGCAATCGACGACAGTGCGGGGCAGGGACGTGATCCGGTCCTGCCGCTCGGATGAACTGACCTTGGCCCAATGCAGCACAGCAGGTGGACCTGGTCGCGGACGGCGGTGCGGCGGCAGGATCAGATGGGGCTTCTCCGGCGCAACCAGCAAGGGCAGGCCAGCTGCGGCGGCCGCGCTTACGTGCGAGAGGACGCCGTCATAGGCCAATACGGCGACCATGTCGGCCGGGAGGCCGGGTAGCGCGTAGACCCCAAGCGCGATCCGCTGGATGTCACCACGAGCGACCGCCTTCGCGACAGCATGTCGCGTGACCACGCCGGTCAATTCGGAGGCGGTGGCCCAGCCGCCCCGGCGCGCCAGGATCTGATCGACCGATTCCATCCCGGGATGGTGCCTGAACTTGCCCGGCCGATGACTTTGTTCATCCACAGGCGGCAGCTCGACAGGAGGTGTCGCGCGGACGCGCCCGCCTTCACGCTCAGCCGGTCAACCACCTGCCCGCAGTGGACATATACGTACTGTCGAGCTGCAGAGTTATTCGCCGAGGCGGGTGTGGATGCCGTTGAAGTGGCGTTTCATGGAGTGGGCGTAGGTGTCGGGGTTGGCGGACTGGAGCGCGTTCAGGAGGTCTCGGTGCCAGGCGGCGGCGTCGGCGGGGGTGTAGCGGGCGCCGGGGAGGCGGGCGTCGACCTGGGCGAAGGTTCGCCAGAAGACTGACAGCAGGTCGATGACCAGGGCATTGCCCAACGGCTCGTAGAGGGCTTGGTGGAAGGCCCAGTCCTCGTCGGGGAAGTACTGCCCGTCGGCGGCCTTGGCTTCCATGCGTTCGACGATGGGCTCCAGGGCGTCGTACCCGTGCTCCTTGAAGTGCCTGACCACGTCGTCGGCCAGGCCGACCTCGATGGCCTGGCGGACCTCCAGGACGTTCTGGACGTCGCGGAGGTCGCCGGCCATCGACTGGGACATGCGGAACGCGAGGCCGTCCTCCAGGGACTGCAGGTTCACCTCGCCGACGTACGTGCCGTACCCGTGCCGGATCTCGATGATGCCGACCGCCTGCAGCGCCTTCATCGCCTCGCGCAGCGGGTGCCGGCCGACGCCCAGCTGCGCCATCAGGTCCTGCTCGTTCGGCAGCGGGTCACCCGCCTTCAGACCGCGTTCCAGGATGTACGACTTCATCGCGTCGCGGATGAAGGACTGATTCCCTGCCGCACCACGTGCCCGGCTGAGCCCACCCGTTGTCACTGCCGGCCTCCCTCTACCTAGGACCGCTCAGTGTAATCCGGCGCGGTCCAGGAGCGGTCGGACTGCGGCGATCTCCGTGTCGTTCAAGGGGATCGAGGGGTACGCCGTGACCGGGCAGTCGATCACGCCCAACAGGTACAACCCCGCTTTGAACGCACCGAGTGCCGCCGAGCTGGCCCCCATCCGGGACCGGTCCGCCACGTTGATGATGTCGAACAACCGGAACAACCGGTCCTGCTCGTCCCGCGCCGCCGCCACATCACCACTCACCGCAGCCTTGAACAACCGCACATACCCGGCCGGATCCACATTCCCCAGACCAGGTACGACGCCGTCCACCCCGAACGCCAGCGCGGAGTCGACCGTCACCTCGGACCCAGTCATGATCACGAAGTCGTCGAGCGACCTCTCCCGACGGGACAGCACCAACTCTCGCAGCGAAGTCTCCTGCCCGGACGAGTCCTTCACACCCGCAATCACCCCCTGCTCGCCAAGAGACATCACAAGAGCAGCCGGAAGCTTGGTGCCCGCCCGAGGCGGGATGTCGTACGCATAGAGAGGCGTGTCGCCCGCAAGCGACGCCAGCCGCACGAAGTGGCGCTCGATCTCAGCAGGGTGGGTGGCCGCATAGAACGGCGCCGTGGCGACAATGCCGTCCACACCGGCCTTCAACGCGGCAGACACGTGCGCAGCGACCCGGTTGGTCGACGTGTCGATGACGCCGGCCAGTACCGGTACCTGTCCCGCCACCTCTGCGACAGCCGCCTCCAGCACGACTTGTCGTTGCTCGTCGGTCAGGAACGTGCCCTCGCCGGAGGTGCCGAGCACGAACACTCCGTCCACACCCCCGGTCAGCTGGTACTGGATCAGCCGAGCCAGCGATGCAGTATCGACGTCGTACGACGGGGTGAGCGGAGTAACCAGCGGAGGTACGACACCGGTCAGATGGGCGGATGCGGTCAAGGGGTCTCCCAACCTCAAAGGGCGAATGTGGCGAAGCGCAAGGTCGCGAACGAGGACGTCTCACCGGCCTCGTAGAAGATCCCGATCGAGCCGTCGGGCAGCAGCACCAGATCGGAGTACCCGGCCATGCCCTCGTGCACGACCAGAGTCGGCTTCCACGACATACCGGAATCCGCACTGACGAAAACGGTCAGTTCCCGACGTGACGTCGGGTTGACCGGTGTGGACAACAGCAACCGCCCGTCCGGCAGGCAGAGCACGCTGCCCTGGATGCCGGGTGCGGTGATCTCGGGAATCCCGGCGTACGGCGCATCGAGGGTCTGACCGCCGTCGGACGACCAGGCGTGCACACGGGCCGGGCCGGTGCCCTGGTGGTTGCGGGCGTTGAAGTACAGCCGCCCGTCGGGCAACTCGGCGACAGCGGTCTCGTTCGCATTGATCTCCGCACCGTCGTTGCGGTCCACGAAACCGACCGACCAGGAAACCCCGCCGTCGTCGCTGTAGATGCAGTGCCCGCCGTTCAGCCTGACGAGGTCCTCCTCGAAAGAGGACGGCACAAAAGAATGATTGGCCGGTACGACGAGACGCCCGGAGCGCAGCGTGATGCCGTGACAGGGCCCCGTGGCGTACCAGCCCCAGTCGCCCGGCTTCACCTCTGCCGTGATCTCGCGCGCAGGGCTCCAGGTCGCACCGTCGTCAGCGGACCGCTGCACGAACACCCGACGGCCGGACTCAGGATCGGTGCCCCGGGCAAGCGACATCTCGATCGCGTCGGCGCCGTTCTGCACCGTCACCAGCACGATGTCCCCGGAAGTGGGGTCGACCAACGGCACCGGGTTTCCACAGGTCTTGCCCGGCACCGCCGACACCACCTGCAGCGGCAGCCAGGTCCGGCCGCCGTCGAGCGAACGACGCAGTACGACCTCGATCTCCCCCGCGTCGCCGGCTCCGTGCAGCCGGCCCTCGCAGAAGGCGAGCACCAGCGAGCCGTGCGCCAGCACCGACGGGATGCGGAACGTGTGATAGCCGCTCCCCGCCGGATCGAAGATTTCCAGAGCGCCGACTCTTGAAGACATAGGACGTACTATGTCATGGTGTGGCCCTCCGATGGAAGTGAGGCCTCATGCCGGTCAGCAGAAGAACATTCCTCGGCGGTGGTCTGGCCGCCGCCGCTGTCGCGGTCACGGGTACGCCGCTGCTGGCGGGGTGCGCGTCCGACAAGAAGAACACCGCCGCGGCGAACGCGGCCGTCAAGCTGCCGACGTACACGAAGTACGGCCAGATCAAGCCGGACCTGCCCGGCACCGACGTGGTGCTGGACGGCTTCCTGAAGTACCCGGCGAACCCGGTGAAGGCGATTGCCGATGCTCCTGGTGACGGCAAGCCGATCACGTTCATGACGAACATCCCCGGCGCCATCCCGCCCGCCGCCGACAAGAACCAGTTCTGGCAGGAGCTCAACAAGCGCCTGGGCTCCGAGCTGCAGATCAGCATGGCGTCGAACGACGAGTACAAGGACAAGTTCGCGACCCGGATCGCGGGCGGCGACCTGCCGGACATCCTGAACATCCCGCCGGACACGCCGCAGATCCCCGGCCTGGTGAAGTCCAAGTGCATGGACCTGACCGAGCACCTGTCCGGCGACGCGATCAGCAAGTACCCGTTCCTGGCGAACATCCCGACCGAGTTCTGGAAGGGCTGCGTCTTCAACGGCGCCATCTACGGCGTCCCGGTGCCGCGCGGCATGTCCCGTACGTCGCTCGCGCTGTACCGCGAGGACCTGCTCGCCGCGAAGGGCATCAAGGACCCGGCGCCGAAGAACTTCCAGGAGTTCTTCGACCTGGCCAAGGAGATGACCGCGGCCAAGCAGAACAAGTGGGCCTGGACCCGGGTGCCGATGTCGACGATCCGGATGATGCTCGGGATCCCGAACGTCTGGAAGGAAGAGGGCGGCAAGTTCACCTCGATGTACGAGCACGAGGCGCAGGAGCAGGCCCTGGAGGCCGGCCGCAAGATGGTCGCCGCCGGTGTGATCAACCCGGACGCGTTCAACGACAAGGCGAGCGCCCGCAAGCAGTGGTTCAACGGCGGCATCGCCGCGTTCGACTACGACAGCTTCGTGGCCTGGAACCAGTACTACAACGACAACAGCGCCGGTGACGCGTTCGCCGTGAACATGCTCGACGTCCCCGGCTTCGACGGCGGCGAGGGCAAGCCGTGGATGGGTTCGGCGCTGAACAACGTGACGGCGTTCAGCAAGAGCAGCACGCACTCCGCCGAGACACTGCTGAAGGTCGCGAACTGGATGGCGGCGCCGTTCGGCACCGAGGAGTACCTCTTCCGCAAGTACGGCGTCGCGGGCCGGCACTACACGTTGCAGGGCACGGACCCGGTGCCGACCAAGGTGGGCACCGTGGAGACCGGCATCGGCCTGCAGTACATCAGCGACTCGACGCTGGCGCTGTACTGGGCCGGCAAGCCGGACGTGCCGCAGAAGCAGCACGCGATCCAGGAGAAGGTCGCGAAGCGGCTCGTGTACGACGCGTCGTACGGGCTGTACTCCGACACGGCGTCGAAGAAGCAGACCCAGCTCGCCAAGACGATGACCGACCTGGAGGGCCAGATCGTGCAGGGCAAGAAGCCGGTCTCGGACTGGAAGGCAGCCATGCAGAACTGGAAGTCCTCCGGCGGCGACAAGATGCGCTCCGAGTTCGAGCAGGCCCTCTCGGACACGGCAGGGAAGTAGATGCTGCAACGATCCAAGACGCGCCCGCAGCAGCAGCTGAGCCTCGGCCGGCGGCTGCTGCGGGACCGTGTGCTGCTGCTGTTCGCGCTGCCCGGGATCGCGCTGATCATCGCGTTCCACTACGTGCCGCTGCTGGGCAACGTGATCGCGTTCAAGGACTACCAGCCGTTCCTCGGGATCAACGCGAGCGACTGGTCGGGTTGGGAGAACTTCAGTGTGATCTTCAACGGCGACCCGGCGTTCCTGCGGGCGTTGAAGAACACGCTGATCCTCACCTGTCTGCAGTCGATCTTCGTGTTCCCGGCGCCGATCCTGCTCGCGCTGCTGCTGAACTCGCTGTTCTCCGAGCGGATCAAGCGGATCGCGCAGAGCATCCTCTACCTACCGCACTTCATGTCCTGGGTGATCGTGGTCGCGCTGTTCCAGCAGATGCTCGGCGGCAGCGGCCTGCTGAACAACTACCTGCGGTCGCACGACCTGTCGACGATCAACATCATCGGGAACTCCGAGCTGTTCCACGTGCTGCTGACGTCGCAGATCATCTGGAAGGACACCGGCTGGGCGACCATCCTGTTTCTGGCCGCGCTGTCCCAGATCGACTCGCAGCTCTACGAGGCCGCGAGTGTGGACGGTGCGAGCCGGATGAAGCAGCTGTGGCACGTCACGCTGCCGGGACTGCGCGGGATCATCATCCTGCTGTTCATCCTGCGGCTCGGTGACTCGCTGACCGTCGGTTTCGAGCAGATCATCCTGCAGCAGCAGGCGGTCGGCCGGGACGTCAGCGAAGTACTGGACACGTACGTCTACAACAACGGCGTACTCGGCGGCGCCTGGGGTGTCGCGGCGGCGGTCGGCCTGGTGAAGGGCATCGTCGGCGTCATCCTCGTGCTGACCGCGAACAAGGTGGCGCACATCTTCGGCGAGCAAGGGGTGTACCAGCGATGAGTACCAGGATTGTCCAGGGCGTGCCGATGCCCGGCTGGCCGATGCGGATCTTCAAGGGTCTCGTGCTGCTGGTCTTCTGCGCGGTCGTGATCGTCCCGTTCGTCGGGGTGATCTCGACCAGCGTGGCGCCGAACAAGCAGATCAACGAGTCCGGCGGTCTGGTGCTGCTGCCGAAGTCGATCAACTTCGGGGCCTACGAGTCGTTGTTCGCCGGCGGCGTGGTGACGCGGGCGTTGTTCGTCAGCATCTTCGTCACGATCGTCGGGACGCTGCTCAGCCTGACCGTGTCGTGCCTGCTGGCCTACGCGTTGTCGCGGCCGGGTTTCGTCGCCGGGCGGCCGATCCTGCTGGTCGTGCTGTTCAGCATGCTGTTCTCCCCCGGCATCATCCCGTTGTACCTGACGGTCAAGGGCGTCGGGTTGCTGGACAGCATCTGGGCACTGATCGTGCCGACGATGATCAGCGCGTTCAACGTCGTCGTACTGCGGGCGTTCTTCATGAACCTGCCCAACGAGCTCACCGAGAGCGCGCGGATCGACGGCGCAGGTGAGCTGAAGACGTTCACCAACATCGTGCTGCCGCTGTCGAAGGCGGTGCTGTCGGTGATCGGCCTGTTCTACGCGGTGGCCTACTGGAACGCGTTCTTCTCCGCGCTGCTGTACCTGAACGACTCGAAGCTCTGGCCGTTGCAGCTGGTACTGCGGACGTACGTCATCAACGACACCCAACTCGGCAGCGCCGAACTCGGCACCGAACTGCTCCCGCCGCAGGCCTCGATCCAGATGGCGATCCTGGTGGTCTCGATCGTGCCGATCCTGGTGATCTACCCGTTCCTGCAGCGGCACTTCGCCAAGGGCGTTCTCACCGGCGCCGTGAAGGGCTGATCACAGCTGCGTCTCAGCCACCCGTTCGGGGGTTGCCCAGGGCAACGTCAGGGTTGCGCCTGGGCAAACCCTGTGGGAACGACGGGTACCGTCGAACGGTATGGGGATAGCTGCTGCCGAACGGGTGGGGACAGGCCGGGCACAAGTCTTCTGGAGGGTGGTACGGGAAGCAGTCCTGCTGGCGACGCTGTTCCTGGTCTACAGCGCGGGCCGGCAGATCGCGGCCCGGCACACCGGGTCGGCGTTCGACCATGCGCACGAGGTCCTGTCACTCCAGAACTGGCTACAGCTCCCGAACGAGGCGTCCGTCCAGCACTGGGTGCTGCAGTTCCCGCGGCTGGTGGAGGGCGCGAACCTGTACTACGCCAGCGTGCATGCCCCGCTGACTGCCGCCGTACTGCTCTGGCTGAGCATCTGGAGGCCGACGGCGTACTCGCACGTCCGGTGGACGATGGTGTCGCTCACCGGGCTGGCGCTGATCGGTCACATCGCGTTCCCGCTGGCGCCGCCGCGGATGATGCCGGGCTTCGTCGACACCGGACTGCGCTTCGGCCAGTCCGTGTACGGCCCGGACCACACCGGCGGCGCGGTGAACCAGTTCGCCGCGATGCCGAGCCTGCACGTCGGCTGGGCCGCGCTGATCGCGTTGTCGATGATCCTGATCACCCGGTCGCGCTGGCGGTGGCTGTGGCTGCTGCACCCGATCATCACGTTCAGCGTCGTCGTGGTGACCGCCAATCACTACTGGCTGGACGGCATCGTCGCTCTGGTCCTGCTGGCGGCCAGCCTGCCCCTCCTCCTGCGGCCCGGTCTGCAGGCCGACAGGCCACGGACCCGTAATTCGGTTCCACCGCGCAGAGTGCTCAAGTAACGTAGCTGGGCTCCCCCACTCTCGCCGGAGGTTTCAGCATGCCCTCAGACACGTCCGACACTCTCCAGGCCGAGAAGGACTACCTGAAGACCTCCCGGGCGGCCCTGGCGCTGATGCGGGAGAAGACCGGCGCGCTGGAGATCCACAGCGCGGACCGGGTCAACCAGGAGTTCCTGCAGGCCGCCATCTTCCGGCGGATGAAGGAGCTGGAGGACGACCCGGACGTGCCGCTGTTCTTCGGCCGGCTGGACTACCTCGAGCCGACCGAAGAGACGTTCCACATCGGTCGCCGGCACGTGAACGACGCGCAGGGCGAGCCGCTGGTGGTGGATTGGCGGGCAGACATCTCGGTGCCGTTCTACCGGGCCAGCAAGACCGAGCCGATGGGCGTCGGGGTACGTCGGCGGTTCGGCTTCACGCATGGCGAGATGACCGCGTTCGAGGACGAGGACCTCACCGCGAGCGGGCAGGACGAACAGCACAGCGACATCCTGGACGCTGAGATCGAGCGCCCGCGTTCCGGCCCGATGCGCGACATCGTGGCCACCATCCAGCCGGAGCAGGACGTGATCGTCCGGGCCGGCGTCGACGAAACCATCTGCGTGCAGGGGGCACCTGGCACCGGAAAGACCGCGGTCGGGCTGCACAGGGCGGCGTACCTGCTCTATGCGTACCGCGACCAGCTCAGCCGGGCCGGTGTGCTCGTAGTGGGTCCGAACGCGAGCTTCCTGCGGTACATCGGGGACGTCCTCCCCGCACTGGGCGAGATCGAGGCGAAGCAGACCACCGTCGAGGAGCTGGTCGCCCGCGTGAAGGTGGCCGGTCCGGGGCCGGCAACGGTCGACGTACTCAAGGGCGACGCCCGCATGGCCGAAGTACTGCACCGGGCCGTCTGGTCGCACGTCAAGCTCCCGGAAGAGTCGCTCGTCGTGCCACGGGGAGCGCATCGCTGGCGAGTGGCGGCGTACCAGGCCGAAGAGCTCGTCACCGAGCTGCGCAGCCGTGGCATCCGGTACGGCGCCGGCCGCGCGATGCTGCCGCAGCGGCTGGCCCACGCCGTGCTGCTGCGCATGGAGGCGGCCGGTGACTCCCCCGACGACCGAGTGCAGGACTCTGTCGCGCGCAGCCGTCCGGTGAAGCAGTACGCCGACGCACTCTGGCCGGCTCTGGACCCGGCGAAGCTGCTTTTCCGCCTCTTCACCGACCCGGAACTCCTCGCCGAGCACGCCGACGGCATCCTCACTGCGGAGGAGCAGGCACTGTTGCTGTGGGACAAGGTGCCGCGGTCACCCGGTGCGGCCAAGTGGTCCGTTGCGGACGCCACTCTGATCGACGAGATCGCCGACCTGGTCGACCGTACGCCGTCACTCGGGCACGTGGTGCTCGACGAGGCACAGGACCTCTCCGCGATGCAGCTGCGCGCGGTCGGCCGACGCTGCTCGACCGGCTCGATGACTGTGCTCGGCGACATCGCGCAGGGGACCACACCGTGGGCGACACCGTCGTGGGACGAGGCACTGAAGCACCTGGGCAAGACCAGCGCCCACACCGAGGAGCTGACCACCGGCTTCCGCGTCCCCGGACAGGTGATCGAGTACGCCGCCCGCCTCCTCCCCACGATCGCTCCGCACCTCAAACCACCCACAGCGGTACGACGGGCGCGCGGCGAGCTGACCATCACTCGCGTACCGGACAGCCTGGCTGCTGCAGTGACAGCAGTCCGTGAAGTGTCAGAGCGCCCCGGCTCGATCGGCCTGATCGTCCCGGACGCACTGGTCCCCGCAACCCGGAAAGCCTTGCAGGGCATCGCTTTCTCGGTTCTTGGCGATGAGGACGACGTAGACGCACACCTGGACGTCGTACCGGCGTCTCTCGCCAAAGGTCTCGAGTTCGACCACGTGGTGCTGGTGGAGCCGGCCGGCATCGTCTCTGGCGAAGCCGACGAGCGGACCGGACTCCGGCGCCTCTACGTCTGTCTGACTCGTGCCGTCACGTCACTGGTCGTTCTGCACAGTGAAGACCTGCCGGCGGTACTAGAAACCCCGTGACCCGCCGGACCGGCGCGACGAGCGCCGGGACGACCCGCCACCGCTGGAGCGCGTCCGCGACGAATAGGAGCGGCGGCGGCTCGAGCCGCTGTACCAACTGCTCCCACCGTCATCGTCGGAACCGCTGCTCGACGAGGCCGCCCAGTCACCGACGGAGCTGCCGACGTTCGAACTGAAGCGCCCGAAGCGCGCACCTGGTCGACGGGACCGCCAACGCGACCGCATCTCCTCGCCGCGACGCCGGAAGTCGGAGTCCGGGAACCACCACACACGGCCGTCGCCCTGCGACCAGTACCCGTCGACGTACGCCGCGAGGTCCTCGGCGTGCTCCCAGTACGGCCGCTCGATCTGCCAGCCCTTCACCATCCGGATCTCGGGCTTCTCGCCGGCCTCGTCGCGCTGCTTGCACGCCGCGCAGACGTCCACGTTGCGCGCAGCGCCTTCCTCCGGCTTCCACTGCACCGCGGCCACACTCGGACCGTGCCGCGGGTCGAAGAAGCAGGGCGGCGTCGGCTCCGGGATCGGCTCGCCCGCGCGCACTGCGTCCAGGCAGCGAAGACCGTAGCGGGCCGAGCCGAGCAGCGTCGTCACTGCCTGGATGTCGTTGTCGCCCTTGGCCTGGTCGAGCCGCTGCCGTGCCTTCTCGACGATGTCCAGCACGTCCTTCGACAGCTTCGACTGCTGCGGGTCCGAGACCGTCGGCAGCGCGGAGACCTGCTGCGAGAGCGCGATGATCTCCTCGTTGAGCAGCGGCTGCGCGACCTTGAGGTGGGCCTTCTCGTCCTGCCGACGCGCGCGTCGGGCACCCAGCCCGGTCACGGTGACCCAGAGCCCGATGATTCCGGCCACGCCACCGGCGTACGGCGCTGCGTCGACATAGAACGGCTTGTTCACGACCTGGGCGCGCTGGATGAACCTCTCGAGCATCGACTCGTAGTCCGGCGCACAGCAGTCGACCGCTTGGTCCACCGCATCGCCCACGAAGTACGTCGGCCCGTGGTCGGCTCGCTGTACGGCGTGCAGCCCGCGGCCGTTGGACTGCGACGACGCATCGACCAGTACGGCGTACACGCCCTCGACGCCGACGCGGTCGTACAGCTGGTCCGCGATCTCCTCGCCCTCCCAGGCGGGCCGCGAGTAGTACTTGCTCTCCGACTTGTTGATCTTCTGCGCCGGGATCACCGCGATCCGGATCGGTGCGCCGGCGCTCTTCGCGGCCGCGTCGAGCTGGGCGGTCTCGCTGGGGCTCAGCTCCGTCACGTCCGGGTCGACCCAGACACCGGCGTCGCCGAGGTGGCCTGCCACGGTGTTCATGTACGCGTCGGGGTCGCCGGCCGCGTGCGCCAGTGGCGCGGGCAGGACCCACAGGGTGATGACGGCGAGCGCGCCGAGCAGACGTTTCATCGTGCTCCTCCCGAGAGCCGCTCACGGCAGGCGTTGCAGACCGGGACTTCTCGCGGCCGCCCGCCAGGTGGCGTGTACATCCAGTCCGTCACGGAGGTGCCGTGGCCGGCGTCGAAGAAGCAGGTGGCACGGCGGGCAGGTGCGGGTGTTCCGGCGACCTTCGCCTGCGCACAGGCCAGCCGCCACCGTCCGTACTCGACCGTGGATCGCACTTCACGCAGCTTGTCGTCGTCGGGTTCCCCGTCGACCACGCGGCCGGCGTCGGCGTACGCATCCATCGCCGCCTGCACGTCCGCTGCCGTGTCCATGCCGTCCAGACGCACGTCCGCGGCATCCAGTTCCTCGCCGAACCGCGTGACGTCCTCCCGAGCGGTCGCGCGCCGCTCGTCGAGCGAGTCGACCTCGTCCGGCAACACGTCGTACGACGGCCGGTAGAGCGCAGGACCTTCGTTCTTGCGCGACCGTGTCCTCCACCACCAGTCGGCGAGGCCAGCAATCAGCACGACCAGGGCGACCAGCAACGGCCAAAGCCAACCAGGTGTGCCTTTGGACGCCTTCTGTACGCCGAGCTGGTCCAGCACCCCGTTGAGCATGCCGACCGGGTCCGAGCGGCTGTGCTTGTCCAGCTCGCTTGTGAGGATGTCCGCGATGGGTGTGTCGACCCCGACCGCGCTCCCCCAGGCGATCGCGCCACCGAACACGACGAGGTAGATGCCGTCGGCCTGCTGCCGATCCACCAATTGGTCGACGTACGTGTGTGCGGCCGCGCTCTTGTCACCTGTGGTGAGTACGGCAGCGGGCACGACTGCGATGCGAATCGCCGGGTCGTGCCCGCTCACTCGTTCCGCCAGCTCAGCGGCGTCCTTGTCCGGTACCAGTGACCGCTGCGTCGGGTCGACGTACACAGGCGACGTCTTCCACCCGTCGACCACCGCAGCGGGGTCGTTGGACCCCGTCAGGGTGGTGGCGAGCAACAGCACACCGGCAAGCAGACGCATGGGCAGAAGAGTGCCCTACTGCCGGTTCTCCTCAGTCAGCGGCGGCTGTGACGTAGATGTCCTCGTCCCGCTCGAGCTTCTCTACCTGCTGCAGGGAGGAGTCCCGCCAGAGCGCGTAGAGAAGGCCCAGCACGACCAGAGACAGTGCGGAGGCCAGCACGGGGAGGTAGCCGACCCCGAGCGTCTGGATGACCAGTCCGCCGACCACAGCGGACAGTCCGGCACCCAGGTAGATCGCGGACGCGTTGAGGGAGATGAGCAGTCCGCCGCCAAGCTCCAGCAGCAGGTTCTGGATGGGTGGGTTGAAGGCCCAGGTCAGCATGCCCCACACCACCAGAGCGGCTCCGGCGCCGACCTCGGTCGTCAGTGTCAGGTCGAGGGTGGCGAGGACAGCAGTGATGCCGGTCATCAGGACCACCAGGGTCCGGAGGCTGCCGAACCGGTCGGTGATCCGGCCACCGAGGAAGTTGCCGATGACAGCGCCCACGCCGTACAGGAGTAGCAGGAGACCGGTGACGTTGCCGGTCAGGCCGGCGGTGTGCTTGAGCAGCGGGACGATGTAGATGTACACGCTGAACGCGGCGAGCACGGCAAGCACGGTCATCGCCAGGATGATCTGCACGCGTCGGTCCGTCACACCGGCGAAGCGCTCGCGCAGGCTGACCACAGGAGGTGCGTCGACCTTCGGGAGCGCGGTCCGCTCGGCAATGGCGACCAATACGGCGACAGCAGCGATGAGAGCGAACACGCCCTTGTAGCCGAGTGTCGGGCCCAGCAGCGTGCCTGCGGGTACGCCGAGCACCAGTGCGAACGTGAGACCGCCGAACACGATTGCCACAGCCCTACCGCGTTCCTCGGGTGGCATCAGGCTGGTGGCGAACAGTGTGGCGGCCGGTGTGTAGACGGCGGCGCCGAACGCCGCCACGACGCGGCCGACGATCAGGATCGGGTAGTTCACGGCCAGCGCCGCGATCAGGTTGCCGAGCGCAGCCAGCACGAGTGCGGCGATCAGGAGGGTACGGCGCTCCCACCGGCCGGTCAGCGTGGACAGGATCGGCGCACCGATCGCATACGACAGCGAGAACGCGGTGGCGAGCTGGCCGGCTGCGGTCAGCGAAACGTGCAGCTCGGAGCTGACGTCGGGCAGCACCCCGGACACGACGTACGCGCTGGTGCCGACCGCGAACGCACCGGCGCCGAGCAGGTAGATCCGTGCGGACATCGAAGACCTTCCGGTCGAGGTTCAGTAGTTCGATCGTCATCGTACTACGATCTTCGTCGAACTTCGACCGACGTCGTACTATGGACACATGGCTCTACTAATGCCACGCCTCCGGCGCGGCGGGTCCCGGGGCTTCGACTCCCGGCCTTCCCTCGTCGCTCCGGTCGCTTCGCTCCCTCCGCTCCTCAGTCCAGGCCGGGAGGCCCCGTGACCAGCAAAGTCCTCCCGCAGCCGGAGCGGGACGAGATCCGCGTCGACGCGGTTCTCCAGGCGCTGGGCGAGCCGGTCCGGCTGACGATCGTCCGAGCGCTTGCCGAGAACCCGGCCGGCGTCTGCTGCGGCGACATCGAGCTGCCGGTGACGGCGTCCACGCGCGCCCACCACCTCAAGACCCTGCGCGAGGCAGGCGTCCTGTCCACGCACACCGACGGCACCCGCCGGATCAGCATCCTCCGCCGCGAAGACCTGGACGCCCTCTACCCAGGCCTGCTCACCGGCATCTTGTCGGCGAAGCAGTAAACAACCGCAAGGTTGCGGTGGGATGTTGTAGAAGTTCGGCTGGCAGACTGAAGCCGTGGTGGAGCTCCGGGCGCGGTGGGACGACCTGGTGCCCGGGTCTGCCTCGCTCGCGGACGAACTGGTCGCGCGGTACGTCGAACGCACCCGGCGCGCGTACCGCGACCATTACCTCGGCATCGTCCTGACCGCGCTGGACTCGCTCATCCAGCTCTCCACGGACCCCACCAGCGTCCGGCTCGCCGCCTGGTTCCACCGTGCCGTCCACGAGCCCGGCGGCACCCCCTCCGAGGACGCCGAGGCGTCTGCCCGGCTCGCCGAGCGCCTCCTCCCGCAGTACGGCGTACCGCCGATCCGCATCGCCGAGGTCGCCCGACTGATCCGTCTGACCGGTGACCTCGCCACACCACCTCCGGACGCCTATGCCCCACCCCGCCGCGACGCGAACGGCGACGTACTGCTGGACGCGGTCAACGCGATCCTCGCCTCCGACCCCAGCCGGTACGCCGTACACACAGCCGAGGTACGACGCGACGCCGGCGACCGCAAGGTCGCGCTCGAGAACCGGTACGACGAAGTCCGCGAGCTGCTCGACGGACACCTCTACCGCACGCAGCTGGCTCGGCAACGCCTCAGCCCGGTCGCCCGGGTCAACCTCGAAGCAGAGCTCGCCGGACTCGACACTGAACTCCCAGCCCCGTGGCGCGGTTGGCAACAAGCCGCTCTGACTGCCACAGCCACCTTCACCGCGATCGCAGCCGCCGTGGTCGCGATCGCCGCGTCAGGCGCGTCCTGGCAGACACCAGCAGCACAAGACGAGGCCGGCTGGCCGACGGTCGCACTGGCCGTCCTCTCCTTCTTCAGCGCACCAGTCCTGTTCCGGTGTGCCCGTAGCGCCAGCCAGCGCGCCCGCCTCATCGCAGGCGCCGTACTGGCGATTGCTGTGACCGGTCTGCTCATCGCCTGGGCCCAAGCGCCGAGAACGAACGTAGCTGTCGGCGTGGGCCTCCGCGTTCCGTTGCTGATCTCCGCACTGGTCCTGCTGCTGGTTGCTGGAGCAGCAGCTCTCGTAGCGTCACTCCTCCGCACACGGACAGCCCGCTACCTCCCGGCGCGCAACCTCGGCCAGCAGCTAGCCTGGCTCGCCGTACCGGGAGCAGTCGCCCTCATCCTGCTGCTGATCGTGCAGCCCCTGTCCCGCAGCTACGTGCTCGGCTCCAACGAGCGGGTCGAGGGAACGCCGCGCGACGCCGGCAAGGCCAGCCCTTCGGTCCTCGACGGCAGCGTCGCGTGGGTCAGCGATTCCGTCGCGGGCACTGGCGCGGAGGAAGCGATCGGCACCAGGTACGGCGTCGCCGTACCCCGCCCGAGCGGTGTGGTCGAAATGCTCGACGCGGCCACCGGTGCGCTGCGCTGGCGCTACAGCCGCTCCGACTCCGACGAGAAGCCCGTGATCGCGGCCACCGGCAACGGCGACTACGTACTGGCGCAGTTCGCCGACGTCGGCTACCTGCTCCTCGACGCGAACACAGGTCGCCGCGAGGCCGCGTGGCCCGGCCGTACGCGAGACCGCTTCATCCTGCAGACCCAGCCCCTCCTGACCGGCGAACGCTCCGGCAAGCTGCACGGTGTCGATCCAGGCGGTCACGAACGCTGGACCTACGACTCCGGCGACTGCACCGAGCTCGGCGCCATCGCCACCGCCGAGACCGTGCTCACCTTCGTCGGCCACACCTGCGACGACCGTCCGGACGAGATGACCGCACTGGACGTCCAGTCGGGCAAGAAGCTGTGGACCAGGACCTCAGCCGACACCTACCGCCGACCGGTCGTCGTGGCCGGTCTGGTGGTCGTGGCCGAGCCCGGCGGCGACTCCGACGTACCTGCCGCGCTGACCGCGATCGAGCCGCGCACCGGTGACATCCGCTGGCGCTGGGACGTGCCGAAGTCCTGGGCCTGCCGCACGCTGCTGAACGCGGCAGGGAAGTACCTGATCGTCGTCGACTGCCCGGGGCCGAGCAGCCAGGAGAACCGCCGGAGCGTCGTCACCGCGATCGACGCGAACACCGGCCTGACCGCCTGGCAGACCCTGGCACCGGTGAGCCCACGGACCAAGGTCACAGTGACTGCCGACGGCCGTGTCATCTCCCTGGGCCGCGGCGCCGGAGGCTGCGTCGCGAACGTGGTCAGCCGCGCCGGCTTCCGGCAGGTCAAGCTGCCCACCGGCATCATCTGCAGCCGCGACCCACGAGCTGTCGGCAACCTGGTCCTCACCTCCGGACCGAACACCGTCATCGCCCTGCGCTAGTGACTCCGCGTAGTGGACGTCCGCCGAAGGTCGCCCGACCGACGCCGGAGTGTGACGTAGGCCGCAATTCCACGGCTGCAATTCGTTGCGGAGCGCATCTGTCGGAGCGGTCAGGTGACGAGCCGATATCGCTTTGGCCACGGACCGATCCGGGAACCCCGGATCGGTCGGCCGAGACTCCCTACCGGTGCCAGACTCCTTAGCCATGGACCTGCGCGACCGGTGGAATCGCCTGCTGCCGCACGCGCAGCCGTTGGGCGACGATCTGCTGGCTCGTTACGCAGAGCAACATCGCCACTATCACGACCAGCAGCACCTGACCGAGGTCCTGCAGACCGTCGACGAGCTGGCCGAGTACGCCGACGACCCGGACACGGTCCGGCTGGCGGCCTGGTTCCACGACGCGATCTACGACCCGCAGGCCGACCCCGGCGAGAACGAAGAGGTCTCGGCCCAGCTGGCCGAGCTCGAGCTGGCGGCGTACGGCGTCGAGGCCGAGCGGGTCGAGGAGATCGGCCGTCTGGTCCGGCTGACCGCGAAGCACGACTGTGCCGAGGGCGACCGCAACGGCGCGGTGCTCTGCGACGCCGACCTGCGGATCCTGAGCCTGCCGGCAGCGCGGTACGACGAGTACGCCGCCGGGATCCGGCAGGAGTACGCGCACGTCGCCGACCGGGATTTCGCCCGCGGCCGGATGTCGTTCCTGAAGAGCCTGAGCGAGACGCGGTTGTATGCGACGCCGCGCGGCCATGAGGAGTGGGAACGACCGGCCAGGGAGAACCTGACCCGGGAGGTCGGGTCGCTGGGCCCTAAGGCGGCCCGGCCGATCGGCGGGCTGGTCCCGGTCATCTACTTCGGCGCCGCACTCGGTGCGGTCGTCGCCTCGTCTGTCCTCCTCGGCCGCGGTCTCGGAGCGGCTGCCAAGTGGCCGGCCGACCCGTCCGACATCGGCGGCTTCCCGGTCTGGGCACCGATCGCCGGTACCGCTGTGGCTACCGCATTGGCCTGTGCGTGGTTCCGGCGGTCCCAGCAGCGTCTGGTGACCGTCCCGGCGATCGTCTTCGCCGCAGTCGGGCTGATCGCGATCGGCGTGTGCTGGTGGCGCTGGCCAGTCGCGCAGCCCGGTGCGGCCATGTCGGAACGCTGGCCGTACCTGTTGCTCGCTTCTGTGGCACTAGTGCTTGGCGGTGCGTTGCTGGCGTTGGCACGACGGTTGCGACTCGCGCCGCCGTACGCACAGGGTCCTCCGCGTTGGCTGGGGGTCGGTGCGACGGCTGTCTGCGGTGCGCTGCTGGCGTGGGTCGTGGTGTCGGCTGGTGAGCCTTTCGTGCAGGCCCGGCTGGAGACCGCCAACACGGTCAGCACGACCACGACAGCTCAGCCGACGCAGCTGCCGGTGCAACTCGACGGGACGCTGGCCTGGAGCCGTCAGGTCCCGGCGACCGGCGCCATCACCGGTACGGCGGGTGGAGTCGCGGAACTGCGCTCGGACGGCGTGGTCATGTCCGACGCGGCCACGGGTCAGATCCGGTGGCGCTATGCGCGGGCCGACGTACAGGACGCCGCCTCCAGTGGCGCCAAGGGACTGGTGGTGTCCGCGGACGGGCGGACCATCGTCGCGCATCTCCCCCGCTCCGAGTACCGCGAACCCGCCGGCATCAAGCTGCCGACGTACGCCGTACTGAACGCTGTGAGCGGTGAGGTGCTGACCGAGGTCGACACCGACGGGACCGCACTGGCCGTCGACTCGAACCAGCTACTCGTGGCTGAAGGCAACTACGTGGTCGCGCACGGCGTGAGCAGCCCGACGCACTGGCGTGCGCAGGTGCGCTGCAACGTGACGCAGGGCGAGCTGGTCGCCGACCAGGCGATCGTCGTGGACGCCTGTGCCGGGAACAGTGCCGTCGTACGCGGTCTGGACATCAAGACCGGGGCCCAGCGGTGGGAGGTCGACCTCGGCGCACGGATCGACCTGAGCGCGGAGCTGGACCCGTCGACGTGGGTCGGCGAGCTGGTCGCCGTACCGGACACCCGTGAGGTATCCGGGCTGATCTGGACGGCCGCCGCCGGCGGCACGCTCCACCAGTGGTCCGTGGACATCGGCGAAGGCCACATGCTCTGGACAACCCCCGTGCCGGGCACGCCAAGGCCACGGCTCGGGTCCTCGTCCTGCGACGCGCAACTGGCCGCCACGCACGCGTCACTGGTCCTGATCACCTGCCGGACCGGGAACGACCCTGGGCAGCCCCAGACGTACGACGTGTCGTCGTCGAACCCTGCTGATGGGACACCGCAGTGGCATCACCTGCTGCAGGTGCCGCCGCGGCTGCAGCAACCGGAGTACCCGCGGAACGGGTTCGGACTGCTGCCGGACGGCCGTGTGGTGACGCTGATGCCGCAGCCGAACGGCAGCTGCTCTCCGGTGATGATCGGCACCACCGGCATCCAGTCGCGACCGATCCTGCCCAGCCCGAACACGCAGTCGGTGGCCAAGTCCGAGGAAGTCACGTGCAACAAGCCGGCCGTCACCGTGGCCGCCGCCCGCCCGATCTTCTCCGACGGCACCCGGCTCTTCGCACTCAACTAGGGAATATCTGTTGCCGCGGTAGTGGTTGACACCTACCGTGATCCGCATGTTCCGCGTGGTTTTCGAGTTCGACCTGTCAGGCAAGAGCCTGACGGGCGCTCCCACGTGGGCACCGTCAGTCGATTCAGCCACTCGAAGCTGACCCTCCTCCTGCTGAGCAGGACCCGCGGAGGAGGGTGGCTCGCACCGGCCCCCTCCACGCGGTGACAGCGCTGTGAGGGCCTGCCGGAGGGTCCTGGTTTCCAGCCGAATCTTCTGACACACAAAGGATTTCTCATGGCCAAGAGCCAGTTCGTGCGGACCAAGCCGCACCTCAACATCGGGACGATGGGTCACGTCGACCACGGCAAGACCACGCTGACCGCCGCGATCACCAAGGTGCTCGCGGAGCGCGACCCGAGTGTCAACCGCTTCGTCGCCTTCGACGGCATCGACCGTGCGCCGGAGGAGATGCAGCGCGGGATCACGATCAACATCTCGCACGTCGAGTACGAGACCGCGACCCGGCACTACGCGCACGTGGACATGCCCGGGCACGCCGACTACGTGAAGAACATGATCACCGGCGCCGCCCAGGTGGACGCCGCGATCCTGGTCGTCTCCGCCCAGGACGGCGCCATGCCGCAGACGCGGGAGCATGTGCTGCTCGCGCGCCGGGTGGGCGTGCCGTACCTGGTGGTCGCGCTGAACAAGGCGGACACCGTCGACGACCCGGAGCTGCTCGACCTGGTCGAGCTGGAGGTCCGTGAGCTCCTCACGGAGTACGGCTTCCCCGGCGACGACGTACCGGTCGTTCGCGTGTCCGGACTGAAGGCGCTGGAAGGCGACCCGCGGTGGACCGCCGCTATCGGCGAGCTGCTGGACGCGGTCGACAACTACGTGCCGGTGCCGGACCGTGAGCTGGGCGAGCCGTTCCTGATGCCGATCGAGAACGTGCTCACCATCAGCGGCCGCGGCACAGTGGTCACGGGTGCGGTCGAGCGCGGTTCGCTGAAGCTCGGCGACGCGGTCGAGGTCGTCGGTCTCGGCCCGACGGTCACCAGCACGGCGATCGGTATGGAGACGTTCGGCAAGTCGCTGGAGTCCGCGGACGCGGGCGACAACGCGGCGGTGCTGCTGCGTGGCGTGAAGCGCGACGAGGTCCGTCGCGGCCAGGTGGTGGCGTTGCCGGGCAGCGTGCAGCCGCACCGGAAGTTCCGGGCGAACCTGCACGCGCTGTCCACGGCCGAGGGCGGCCGGCACACGCCGTTCGCCGCGGACTACCGGCCGCAGTTCTACTTCCGGACCACGGACGTGTCCGGCGGGATCGACCTCGGTGAGATCGCCCTGGTGATGCCCGGCGACACGATCGAGCTCGGAGTGGAGCTGGAGAAGCCGATCGCGATGGACGTCGGCCTGGGCTTCGCCGTCCGCGAAGGCGGCCACACGGTCGCCGCCGGCACAGTGACCGAACTGCTCGACTGAACGAGAACGGCCCTCGACCTCAACCGGTCGAGGGCCGTTTTCTGTGTCGTAGGCCAGCCGCGATCAGTCGCTGTACGAGCTCGCGGCTGGTGACCGGTACGGCGCCGGCGGCGATCAGGTCGTCGTAGCGGTCACTGGGTACGTCGTAGTGGTCGCGGTCGAAGCCCCGGGCCGGAATGCCGGCCGCCTTCGCGAAGGCGTGCAGCTCCTCGTAGGACTCGTCACTGACCAGGTGCGACCAGATGCGGTTCCAGGCCGGCCAGGCGGGCGGATCGATCAGGATCATTCGCGCGCGTCCTGGGCGTCGAGCAGGTTGCGCCAGGAGCGGACGAACCGGGAGTTCACGTACGCCTTCGTCCACGAGCCGTCCTGGCGGACCGACGTACCGACATGGAAACGCCGTACGCCGCTCTGGTACAGCCAGGGCACGTGTTCGGGCTGCAGACCGCCACCAGCCATCATCACGCCGGCTACCGCGGGGTCCTCCTTGGCCAGCTTGCACAGGTCGTCCAGACCGTGGCTGACACCAATGGACGAGCCGGCCGTCAGTACGCAGTCCAGTCCGGGCAGGGTGCGTAGCGCACGCCAGGCAGCTTGCTGGTCGAGCACTGCGTCAACAGCGCGGTGGAACGTCCACGGCGTACCAGCGAAGGTGCTGACCAGTGCGGAGACTGACTCGACGTCCACCTGGTTGTCCGGGGTCAGGAACCCGAGCACGAAGCCGTCCGCACCAGCGGACAGGAAAGACTGCGCCATCGCGGTCATCCGGTTCAGGTCGGCGCCGTTCGCGGTGAACGAGTTCTCCAGTCGCAGCATCACCCGCAACGGCAGGTCGGTGACGCGGCGGATCGCACTGACGGTCGACACCGACGGGCACAACCCGTCCGCCTCCATCGAGGCGCACAGCTCCAGCCGGTCCGCCCCACCCTCCTGTGCTGCCTCCGCATCCGCCGGATGCAGCGCGATGATCTCCAGCAACGAACCCATGGGCGCCATCATCTCCCATATTGCTGTTGCACTCCTCCAAGGTCTTCTGTATCGTTTTTCTAGAACGATTTAGAAGAACGATACAGATGAGGTGACCGAGATGCCGGGCGTGACGCTGAAGACCGTGGCCAAGGCCGTGGGTGTGTCGCCGTCGACCGTCTCGAACGCCTACAACAAGCCTGATCAGCTCTCGACCGCGCTGCGCGAGCGGATCCTGGCCACCGCCCAGGAGCTCGGGTACGCCGGACCGGACGCCTCGGCACGCGCCCTGCGCAGCGGGAAGGCCGGTGCGGTCGGGGTGCTGTTCACGGACAAACTGGCCTACGCCTTCTCGGACCCGTACGCGGTCGGCTTCCTGGCCGGGCTCGCGGAGGTCGCCGAGGAGTTCGCCACCAGCCTGCTGCTGATGCCGCTCAGTTCCACGGACATCGCCGGCGGCAGCAACGCCGTACAGCAGGCCGCGATCGACGGGGCGGCGATCTTCTGTGTGCCGGGCGGTCATCCGGCGCTCGAGATCCTCGCCAACCGCGGGATCCCCGCGGTGTCGACCGATCGGGGCGATCACCCGGACCTGTCCTGGGTCGCGATCGACGAGGTCGAGGCGGCCGCGCAACTGGGCGAGCACCTGACCCGGCTCGGTCACCGCGAGGTCGTCGTTCTGGTCGACAACGCGCAGGCAGCCGGCGGCCAGCCGGTGGAGCTGACGCTCGACGAGGTCGGGTACACCGACTGCGAGCTGCGGATCCGGGGCCTGCAGAAGGCGATGCCGGACGCGCGGCTGCGGATCGTCTCCGGTGGCCACAACGCGTTCGCCTCCGGGTTGCGGGGCGCGGAGTTCGTGCTCGACTCGCAGAACCGGCCGACGGCGATCGTCGGACTGAGCGACGTGCAGGCGCTCGGCGCGCTGGAGGCGATGAAGGTCCGGGGGCTGACCCCGGGTCGCGATCTGACCCTGGCCGGATTCGACGACATCCCCGCCGCGTCGGCGGCCGGGTTGACGACCGTCCGGCAGCCGATCAAGGACAAAGGGCGCGCGGTCGGCCGCATCCTGCTCGACCCGGCCGTCACCGAACGCCAGCTATTGATGCCGACGCAGCTGATCGTCCGCTCGAGCAGCGGACCGGCTCCCAAGCACTGACAACTCCACACACCTCCCTGGGACCACTCGGTTCCCGGGTCGATCAAGCACGCTCTCAGGAGGGAGCAGAACCATGACGTACTTCATTGCCGGCAACACCGCCGTCGAGAACGCCCTCACCCTCGCCCACTCGGCGCTCCCGAACGCTCCCCAGCAGCCGTACGACGAACCCCGCCCGCGTCGCGTCTTCACGGTCCGCGCCCGGATCAGCGCCGTACTGCGCACCGTCGCCGAACGCGAACTCCGCCTCGCCAACCGCATCGACCCCACCCCCACCTGCCCAACCCCAGCCAACTGACCCACTTTGAGCACCCACCAGGCAAATCCACGGCGGAAACCTGGTTGGTGGGGACTCAAAGAGCTCGCCGCGTGGATTTGTCGGAGCCGTCTGGCACTCTGAAGGGCGATGAACGAGCCAGGGGTGTTGCTGACCGCGCGGGCGATGGTGCTGCACGACCTCGCCGCGCGCGGCTTCGACGACGCGGTGATGGTGTCCTTGCTGGAGGACGCCGTCGCCGGACGTCAGTGGTGGCTGGACCAGTGGCCGGACGGTGCCGAACACATCGCCGGCCTGGTCGCGCAGGACGTCCAGGACCGCCTGGTCGACTCCGGGGTCCGCTGGCCGCGCTGCACCGCCTGTGACGACCTGCACGACCACGAGCTCCGCATCGAGCCGGAGCTCGGCCCTGACCCGCAGTGGGTCTGCGAACGCGCCGGCATCTCCGTCGCACCCCTGGGGCACCTCACCTGACCCCTCCGGGTAATACCTGATTGCCCTACATGTAGCCAGACTACTATTGTCTGTCTACATGAAGGTCTTGAACGTGCTCCGGGCGACGGCCGGAGTCCATGCACTGGCGATCTGCCTGCAGCCGGTGTTCGCGGGCGTCTACCTCGACGGCTCCCCCGCCGGCATGCGGATGCACGAGCCGATCGGGCTGGCCCTGGCCTTCCTCGGACTCACACAATTGCTACTGGCAACGATCTGGTGGCGGACCGGCGGCCGCTGGACCGCGCCCGCGGCGAGTCTGCTGATCATGGCGGGCGAGGTCGTCCAGATCGCCATGGGTTACAGCCGTCAGCTGGCGATCCACGTCCCGCTGGGCATCGCGCTGGTCGCGGCCGCGGTCGCCTTCGCGTTCTGGGTCAACAAGCGGCAGGTGGTCACCGCATGATCACCCTCGTACCTCAGCCGGCGGCCAAGGTACGTCGGCCGCGCGCCAGCCTGCACGTCCTGCGGATCACGCTGATTCTGCACGCCGCGTTCGTGATCGCCCAGCCGGTCGCGGCGGGCTACTTCCTGTCCGGCAACGTCGACGCGATGACGAGCGTGCACAGCACGGTCGGCGGCACCATCTGGATGATCGCACTCCTCCAGACCGTCGCGGCCGCCTGCTACACGCTCGCCGGCCGCGGCCGGATCTGGCCGGCGCTTGTCTCCGTGCTCCTGGTCGTCGCCGAGTTCGTCCAACTCACCTTCGGTTACCTGCAGAACTTCGCCGTCCACGTCCCGCTCGGGACCGCGATCGTCGGCACCGTCTGCTGGATGACGGTCTGGTCCTTCCGTCGCACCGCACGTCTGAGCCGCCGGGAGGCGAAACGATGAAGATGTCCCGCCGCGGATTCATAGGTGTCGCCGGCGCCACGCTGGCGCTCAGCGGCTGTGGCCAGGAGGCCAAGCCTGCACAGGCCGGAGAACTCCTGCGCAGCAAGGCGAAACTGCCCACGCCGTTCCAGGTCCCGCTGCCGATCCCGCCGGTCAAGAAGCCGACCCGCTCCGACGCAAAGGCCGACTACTACCGGGTCGTCCAGCAGAAGGCGAGCCTGGAGATCCTCCCCGGCCTGAAGACCGAGGTGATGGGGTACGACGGCCTGCTGCCCGGCCCCACGTTCGACGTACGCAGCGGTCGCACCACCGTGGTCGAGCAGGTCAACCAGCTCGACGTGTCGACGGTGGTCCACCTGCACGGCGGCCACACCCCCGCGCCGAGTGACGGCTGGCCACTCGACCTCATCATGCCCGCGAACGGTCAGCACGGCGGACACCACATGTCCGGCGGCGACATGACGATGGGCAAGCGCACCTACACGTACCCGAACACGCAGCGCGCGGCGACCCTGTGGTACCACGACCACACGATGGACTACACCGCACCACAGGTCTACCGCGGACTGTTCGGCCTGCACATCATCCGCGACGACAAGGAGGAGAACCTCCCGCTGCCGAAGGGCGATCGGGAGATCCCGCTCGTCATCGCGGACCGGGCGTTCGACGCGGACGGGTCGTTCTTGTACCCCGCCGCGAAGGACGGTCCCGGCGTCGAGTCGGCGTACATGGAAGGTGTCGTCGCGGACGTCACGCTGGTGAACGGCGCACCGTGGCCGGTGCACGAGGTGGACGCGGTCCGGTACCGCTTCCGCATTCTCAACGCCGCCAACGCCCGACGGTACGAGCTCGCCTTCGACAAGGGCCCCGCGAAGTTCGTGCAGATCGGCAGTGACGGCGGACTCCTCGACAAACCGGTCGAGCACAAGACGCTGGTGATCGCGCCCGCCGAGCGGTTCGACGTGATCGTGGACTTCTCGCAGTACCAGCCCGGCGACGAGGTCACGGTCGTCAACAAGCTGGACAACAACTCCGGCGTACTGCGCTTCAAGATCGCCCGCAAGGCACCCGACGACACGAGCATCCCGGCGACGCTCTCGTCGTACGCCGTGACACCCCGGCCGGCCGGTGTCGTACGGCGGGAGTGGCGGTTCCGGCGGGGTGACGCCGGAGGCCACCGGGGCTGGACGATCAACGGGAAGGCGTTCGATCCCGCGGTGATGCAGGCGCAGGTGAAGCTGGACCAGTACGAGATCTGGTCGTTCGTCACCGACGTCCACCACCCGGTGCACGTCCACCTCGCGCCGTTCCAGGTCCTCACCCGCGGCGGGAGCAACAAGCTGTCGGCGTACGACCACGGCTGGAAGGACACAGTCGACATCCGCCCGGCCGAGGTCGTCGAGGTCCTCGTCAAGTTCAGCGCCCACAAGGGCAAGTACCTGATCCATTGCCACAACCTCGAGCACGAGGACATGGCGATGATGGCGGCCTTCGAGACGATCTGACGTACTGCGCGACCCCCGGCACGGCACCAGCCGCGCCGGGGGTTTCTGGTGTGACCCCCTTGACGATCGCGGACGCCTCTGCCTATAGTCAACGTATCGGTTGATCAAGGGAATGGTTGATAAAGATGATGGTTGACGATGATCAGCTCGACCGGTCGTTCGCGGCACTGGCGGACCCGGTCCGGCGAGCGATGATCGCGCGGCTGTCGCGCGGCCCGGCCACCGTGAACGAACTGGCCGACCCGTTCCCGATCACCAAGCAGGCGGTGTCGCGGCACATCCAGGTGCTCGAGGCCGCCGGGCTGATCACCCGGACCCGGGACGGCCAGCGCCGCCCGTGCCACCTGGTGCCGGCCGCCCTCGAAGCACTGACGAGCTGGATCGACGAGTACCGGCTCGAAACCGAACGCCGCTTCCGCCGCATGGACGCGTTGCTGAACAAGACGAACGAGTAGTGAGTGAGAGACAAGGAGCAGGATCAATGACTGGAACCGTTATCAACACCCCGGCCGGCACCCCGTTCGTCGAGGTGACGCGCGAGTTCGCCGCCACGCCGGCGCAGCTCTTCCGGGTCATGACCGACCGCGACCTGGTGTCCGAGTGGCTCGGTCCGCGGGAGCTCGACGCGACCGTCGAGGAGTACGACGTACGGACCGGTGGGAAGTACCGCTACATCCACCGCGACGAGTCCGGCGAGTACGCGTTCCGCGGCGTCTTCCACGCCGTGGAGCAGGACAAGCTGGTCATCCAGACCTTCGAGTGGGAAGGCGCGCCGGGCGAGGTCTGCCTGGAGAAGATGACGCTCGAGCCGACCGAGAAGGGCGTCCGCCTGCACCAGCAGTCGGTGTTCCCGTCCGTCGAGGCCCGCGACCAGTCGATCGAGCACGGCATGGAGCACGGCATCCACGACTCGATGGATCGCCTGGCCGAGCTGGTCGCGAAGGAGAGCTGATCATGAGCCAGGTCGTTGTCGACATCTCGGTGTCGCTGGACGGCTACGTCACCGGGCCCAACGCCGGCATCGGCAACGGGCTCGGTGACGGCGGCGAGGCCGTGCACGACTGGGTCTTCCACGGCACCGACGCGGACCGCGCCGTCCTGGACGCCGCCTTCGAATCGACCGGTGCGGTCGTCCAGGGCCGGAACCTGTTCGACGTGATCGACGCCCCGGACGGCTGGAGCGACGAGATGGGGTACGGCGCGAAGCCGACCGGTGAGATCAACCCGCCGGTCTTCGTCGTCACGCACACGCCGCCTGCCAAAACTCGCCTGGGCGACCGGTTCCGGTTCGTGGGCAGCCCGGCGGAGGCGATCGCACAGGCGACAGAAGTTGCCGGCGGCAAGGATGTTTACGTGATGGGCGGCGGGCAGATCTGCCACGCGGTGCTCGCCGAAGGACTGGCCGACGTACTGCGTTTGCACCTGGCTCCCGTCGTACTAGGAGGCGGAACCCGGTTGTTCCCCGCCGAGGCCGCGCCGGCGTACGCGCTCGAACTGATCGAGGCCGTCTCGACTCCGGCGGCCCAGCACCTCACATACCGGATGGTGAAGTAGTCATGGGAAACGTCATCGCATCTGCCGTCGTGTCGCTCGACGGCTTCGTCGCAACCACCGAGGACGAGGTCGGACCGCTGTTCGACTGGTACAACAACGGCCCGGTCGAGCTGTACGGGACCGATCCGGGCCGGCCGTTCCATGTCAGCCAGGCGAGCGCGGACTACATCAACACCGCCTGGGGCAAGGTCGGCGTGGTGCTGTGCGGCCGGCATCTGTTCGACATCACCAACGGCTGGGAAGGTGTCCCGCCGTTCGGCGAGCACGTCGTTGTCGTCACGCACCGGCCACCGACCGACTGGCCGTTCCCGGATGCGCCGTACGCCTTCGTGAGCGGGATCGAGGAGGCCGTCGCGAAGGCCCAGGAACTCGCCGGCGACCGTGACATCTCGCTGGCCGCGGGGAACCTGACCGGCCAGGCCTTGCGGGCCGGCCTGGTCGACGAACTCTCGTACAACCTCGTCCCGGTGATCTTCGGGACCGGCAAGCGCTTCTTCGGGGACTACGCCGGGGACCAACTCCTGCTGGACAACCCGAAGGTCATCGAGGGCGACCGAGTCACCCACCTGCACTACCGCGTCAGCAAAGGATGATCGGCGATCACGGTGCGCGAGCCGGGAGCCACCTCGGTGAAGCCGGCGTCCTGCACCACCGGGAGACGCGTGGCCAGCAGTTCCTGCCACTGGGCGCGGCCGGCGGTCCGCACCGCCAGCGCGAAGTCGGCCGCCGCCCACTCCTTCCTCCCCGCTGACGACAAGGCCCACCACGCCAGCTGCGCCGCATGCCCACACTGCGCCATCGCCTTGCCACTGGACATCTCGAGGGTGGGGCTGAGCCACAGGACCGGCACGCGGGGTTCGAGGGGCGGAAGGTCGGCAGTGTCCTCGAAGTCGGTGCCGGTGACCTGCAGCTTGAACAGCTCAGGAGGTACGTCGTCCACCCCTGTCGGCGGAAACACCCGAACCTCGGCCACAGCCTCCAGTGATCCGACACCCGTCCCACGCACCGTGATCCCCGGCAACGCCTCGGCGCGGCGCCATTCGATTCCCCGGGCACGCTTGGTGATCTTGCGGATGCGGTTGTCCTGCCAGGCGGCCATCGCCGGCGCCCACTCGCCCTCGCCGTACGACCGCTCGTCGGCGAGGATCGCGAGCACCGCCCGCGCCGCCGTCTCCAGCGCGTCGGTCTGGGACGGCCGCGTCTTCTTCTCGACTCGCACGACGAGTGTGAGCACTTGTTCCACACCGCGAGTCTGCCAGGGCTGTAGGTTGGCACCATGCAGCAGTACCTGGATCTTCTTCGGCATGTGTTGGACAACGGGGTGGAGAAGGGGGACCGGACCGGGACGGGCACGTTGAGCGTGTTCGGGTACCAGTCGCGGTACGACCTCAGCCAGGGTTTCCCGGCCGTGACGACGAAGAAGCTGCATCTGCGGTCGGTGATCGGGGAGCTGATCTGGTTCCTCAGCGGCTCGACGAACGTCAAGTGGCTGCACGAGAACAACATCTCGATCTGGGACGAGTGGGCCGACGAGAACGGTGAGCTCGGTCCCGTCTACGGCTACCAGTGGCGGTCCTGGCCGACGCCCGACGGGCGGCACGTGGACCAGATCGCCAACCTGATCGCGTCGATCAAGAACAACCCGGACTCCCGCCGGCACATCGTGAACGCGTGGAACGTGGCCGACGTGGACGACATGGCGTTGCCGCCGTGTCACACCATGTTCCAGTTCTACGTCGCGGACGGCCGGCTCTCCTGCCAGCTGTACCAGCGGTCGGCCGACATCTTCCTGGGCGTGCCGTTCAACATCGCGTCGTACGCGCTGCTCACCCACATGGTCGCGCAGCAGACCGGGCTCGAGGTCGGTGACTTCGTGCACACGCTCGGCGACGCGCACCTGTACCTGAACCATCTGGACCAGGCCCGCCTGCAGCTCACCCGCGAGCCGCGTCCGCTGCCGACCCTCCGACTCGCGAAGCGCGACTCGATCGACGGCTACGAGATCGCCGACGTCGAACTGATCGGCTACGACCCGCATCCCGGGATCAAGGCCCCCATCGCGGTATGAGCATCATCCTGATCGCCGCGGTCGGACGGAACGGTGTGATCGGGCGGGACAACGATCTGCCCTGGCGGATCCGCGAGGACCTGCAACGGTTCAAGCAGCTCACCCTCGGCCACACCCTCGTGATGGGGCGCAAGACCTACGACTCGATCGGCCGCCCGCTCCCGGGCCGCCGTACGGTCGTCGTCACCCGGCAACCCGGCTGGTCCGCGGACGGCGTCGACATCACGTACTCCCTCGAAGAGGCTCTGAAGTACGACGGCACGCTGTACGTCGCCGGCGGCGGCGAGATCTACCGCCAGGCTCTCCCGTACGCCGACACCCTCGAGCTCACCGAGGTCGACCAGTCCCCCGACGGCGACGTCACCTTCCCGGAACTCGACCCGACCACCTGGACCGAGACCGCCCGCGACCCCCGGGAGGGCTTCTCCTTTGTCAGCTATCGCCGCAGCTAACAACGAGTAGGCAACAGCGTGACCAGGAAGACCTGGAACCGCGTAGATTGTGTGCGCGTCACGGAGGTATCCAGGGGCGCCTCTCGGAGGGGAACACGATGACTGAAGCCGACAACACCGCTGCCCAGCCCGCTGCCGCGCAGCCCGCTGCGGCACCGCTGCAGCCGCCGACGGCCACCGCGCCGGGTCTGATACTGACCGCACCGCCGCCGTCACAGCCGGTGGCCGAGACTGCCGCGCCGAGTATGGCTCCGGCCGTCGACCCGGCCGCATTGCCAGGGCTCGACAGCAAGGTGGACACCTTCCTGACGGCGCTGATGGCAGCCGAGCCCCGCTCGCCGGAGTTCGCGTCGAAGGCCGGTGACGTGCGCAGCATGGGCGACGTCGACATCCGCGCCGCGGCCGAGAGCTCGAACCGGCTGCTCCAGTCGCCGGTGCGGGCGCTGCAGGAAGGCGGCCTGTCGGAGGGTTCGACCGTCGGCAAGACCCTGCTCGAGCTGCGCCGTACGGTCGAAGACCTGGACCCGAAGGAAGCCACGGGGGTGAAGAAGCTCCTCGGGATGATCCCGTTCGGGGACAAGATCGAGGACTACTTCCGCAAGTACCAGACCGCGCAGAGCCACCTCGAGGGCATCCTGCACGCGCTGCGCAACGGTCAGGACGAGCTCGGTAAGGACAACGCCGCGCTGAACCTGGAGAAGCAGCAGCTCTGGGACGCGATGACGCGGCTGAACCAGTACGTGTACGTCGCCGAGCGCCTGGACGCGCGGCTGTCCGCAGCGATCGCGGAGCTGGAGGTGACCAACCCGGAGAAGGCGAAGGCATTCCGCGAGGACGTGCTGTTCTACGTCCGGCAGAAGCACCAGGACCTGCTCACGCAGCTGGCCGTGTCGATCCAGAACTACCTGGCCATCGACATCGTGATCAAGAACAACATCGAGCTGATCAAGGGCGTCGACCGGGCGTCCACGACCACGGTCTCGGCGCTGCGTACGGCGGTCATCGTCGCGCAGGCACTCGGTAACCAGAAGCTCGTGCTGGACCAGATCACCGCACTGAACACGACCACCAGCGGGATGATCGAGCGCACCTCGGAGATGCTGCGCGACAACTCGGTGGCGATCCAGCAGCAGGCCGCGTCCGCGACGATCGGGCTGCCGCAGCTGCAGGCCGCGTTCGCGAACATCTACGCGACCATGGACGCGATCGACACGTTCAAGGGCGAGGCGCTGGACAACATGGCCGCGACGATCGGCACGCTGGAGAACGAGGTGACCAAGTCCCGCACGTATCTGGAACGGGTCGCCCAGCAGAACCAGCAGGTCGTCCACGGCAGCCTCGACCTCAACCTCGATCGCTGATCCACACCACCACCATCTGAGAGCGAGAGACGGGGGACTGCATGGCGCTCGGCGACTTCTTTGCGCGGCTGACCGGTCGCAAGGAGGAGCCCGAGCCTGCCCCGATCCCCCGGCCGCCGACGAACGACGACCTGCTGGCGGCGCTGGTCCGCGTCGAGCAGCTGGTCGCGGGCGGCGCCGTACCGGCCGTCGTCGCCTCGCGGGTCGCCCGGGTGGTTCGCGTCGTCCGGGAAACCATCCCGCGGCTCGGGAACCTGGGCGGCAGCGTGCAGGCGTACTCCGTGATGGCGACGGCGACCGACTACCTGCCGGAGGCGATCGGCGGGTACCTGCGGCTGCCGCGGCAGTGGGCCGACACGCGTCCGGTGGACCGCGGCAAGACGTCGCTGATGATCCTGATCGACCAGTTGGACCTCTTGGCCGCGACGATGGACAAGGTCTTCGACGCGGTGAACCGCGCCGACGCGGCGGCGCTGATCGCCCACGGCAGGTTCCTGCAGGAGAAGTTCGGCACCGGCTCCACCGGCGGAGGCTTGGCCCTCGGCCCGACCGAGTCGACCCCGCCGCCCGACCTGGGACCGGCGGGACCACTGGCACCACCACCTGGACGAGGAGGGTCATGAGCGGCGCGGGGGGAAAGTCTCTGCAGCAGGCGTTGTCCGAGCTGCTCGTGGTCGCCGGCCGCGCCGGTGTCGCCGACGATCGGGCCCGGTCGGAGGCGCTGTCGCTGGCCGCCGCACTGGCCGAGTCGGCACCCGGTGCGCCCGCCGACTGGGGCAAGGCGTTCGAGGGCGCGACGACGCAGGACTTCTTCGACGCCGCCGTCCGCGGACGGCGTTGGCGCGGGGCCCCGACGGCTGTCCTGACCGAGCTGATCGCCAACGGCTCGGCAGAGAAGACGGCGTACGCCGAAGCTCTGGCGGAGGTTGCATCCGCAGCCTGCACGTTGGGTGAGCCCACGATGCGGGTCGTCGGTAACGCGTCGGTGGCAGCTGCTGCCCAGCTACAAGCTGCTGGTGCCCGTCCGCTGCAGGTTGCATCGACCCCTCAGCCGAAGACCCCGGAAGCACCGCAGGAAGAAGCGGCGGCAGCGGAAGAGCCGGCCAAGACGGTTGAGGAGTTGCTGGCTGAGCTCGACGAGCTGACCGGGCTGGCTCGGGTCAAGCGCGAGGTGCACCGGCAGGTCGCCGTACTGCGGGTTGAGAAGTTGCGGACCGAGGCGGGCCTGAAGAGCCCGACGATCACGCGGCACCTGGTGTTCGTGGGGAATCCGGGCACCGGTAAGACGACCGTCGCGCGGCTGGTGAGCGGGATCTACAAGGCGCTCGGCCTGCTGTCGAAGGGGCAACTGGTGGAGGTCGACCGCTCCGAGCTCGTCGCCGGGTATCTCGGTCAGACCGCGACGAAGACCGCCGAGGTGGTCGCCTCCGCGGCGGGCGGCGTGCTGTTCATCGACGAGGCGTACAGCCTGACCGCCGGCGACCGGGGCGCCGACCAGTACGGGCGAGAAGCCGTCGACACGCTGGTCAAGGAGATGGAGGACCGGCGCGACGACCTGGTCGTGATCGTTGCCGGATACCCCGAGCCGATGGAAGTGTTCATCGCCGCGAACCCCGGGCTGGCCAGCCGGTTCCGGACCACGATCGAGTTCGAGAACTACAGCGACGACGAACTCACCGACATTCTCACCGGGCTCGCCGAGGCCGCGGACTACGAACTGGTTCCGGAGGCGGTGGAGAAGTTCCACGAGGTGCTCGCCGCGACTCCGCGGGACAGCTCGTTCGGCAACGGACGGTTCGCGCGCAACGTGCTGGAGGCCGCGATCGGGCGGCACGCCTGGCGGCTCCGCGACGTACCGGCTCCCACGACGACCCAGCTGCGTCAGATCCTCGCCGAGGACCTCACCGAGCAGCCCGCCGACGCCGTTGATCCCGAAGAGCCGGCGACAGCCGGTACTTCGGACGTCACGGAGATCGAACAAGGAGAAGAGGCGTGACCCAGACGCAGAGTGCGCCGCCCGCGACCGTGCCGACGGCCCCACCGCCGGGTACGACGCTGCAGGCGCCGAACGCCAGGACCGCCGGCCCCCGCGGCGCCGTCGCGCAGTGGTTCGAAGGTACGCCGGGCCGGATGCGCGCGTTCCTGATCCTGGCCGCCGCGATGAGTGTGGTGTTCGGCCTGGCCGCCGCGCAGGGCTTCAGTCAGTCCGACGGCGCCCTCGACCGGGCGCAGGCGAACACCGCCCAACTGGTCCGCATCCAGGCGATCCACACCAACCTGGTCAGCGCGAACGCCGACGCCACCAACGCGTTCCTGGTCGGCGGTCTCGAGCCGCCGGAGCAGCGTGCGCACTTCGTCAACTCGCTGGCCGCGGCCGCCGGGCTGATCGCCGAGGCCGCGACCGCGCAGCCCGCGGACCGCGACGTGCTCGGCGCACTCAACAAGACGCTGATCACGTACGGCGGCCTGATCGAGCAGGCCCGTGCCAACAACCGCCAAGGTCTCCCGATCGGTTCGCAGTACCTGAAGGACGCGAACTCGGTGCTGCAGGACGACTCGCTGCCGCTGGTGAAGGCGCTGGTCGAGGCGAACGAGAAGCGCGTCGACACCGAGTTCGACGGGATCAGCCAGGGCACCATCTGGATCCTCGTCGGGGGTCTGCTCAGCCTGGCGGTCTTCGCGATCACACTGCGCTGGCTGGCCCGCCGTACGCACCGCTACCTGAACGTCCCGATCGCCGCCGGCGCGGCTCTCGTCCTGCTGACCACCGTCGTCGGCGGGGTTTCACTCGCCGGCGCGTCGAACTCCGCGAAGGACACGCGGAGTTCCGAGTACGAGCGGACCCTGGCGCTGTCCCGCGCCCGGATCGCGGCGTACGACGCTCGCTCGAACGAGAGCCTGACCTTGATCGCACGCGGCTCCGGCGACGCCTTCGACAAGGCGTACACCGCCGCGGCTGCCCAGGTCGACGAGCAACTGGGCAAGGTCGGCGGCAACGGCGGCAACCTGCAGCAGCTGTGGACCGCCTACAAGTCGGTCCACGACAAGGTGCGGGAGACCGACGCGAAGCAGGGCAACTGGGACGGTGCCGTTGCGATGGCCGTCGGCAAGGACGAGACCAACAGCTCGGTCGATACGTTCAACGCCTTCGACTCCTCGTCCAACCAGCAGCTGACCCGGACCAGTACCGGGGTGCAGAGCGAACTGAAGGATGCGCGCGACGGTCTTCCGCCGATCGGCTGGCTCGGCGTACCGCTCGGCATCCTGGCCGCACTACTGGTCGCCTGGGGCATGTCGCAGCGTCTGGAGGAGTACCGATGAAGAAACTGATCCCACTCGCCGCGGCCACCGCCCTACTCCTCACCGCCTGCGGCAACGCCAACTACGCCACCACCCAGATCCCGCCGGTGCCGTCGCCGTCGGTCGCCGCCCCGGCCACGCCGGCGCCGGAGAACTGCAAGGGCGTGGATCCGCTCGCGTCCTACCAGCCGGACGGCCCATTGCCGGATCCGAAGGGGCCGATGCCGGCCGGCACCTGGATGGAGACCATCAAGAAGCGCGGCCGCCTGATCGCCGGTGTGTCCGCGGACAGCTTCAACCTCGGCTACCGGGACCCGATCACCGGTCAGATCCAGGGCTTCGACATCGACATGATCTACGCGGTCGCGGACGCGATCTTCGGCAAGCCCGCGCCGGGCGAGGCGCACAAGGTCGAGTTGCGGGTGATTTCCAGCCCGGCCCGGATCCCGTCGCTGCGCGACACCAAGAACCCGGTCGACATCGTCGCCCGGAACATGACCATCAACTGTTCCCGCTGGGACCAGATCGCGTTCTCGGCCGAGTACTACCGCTCCGGCCAGAAGACACTGGTGCAGCTCGACTCCACTGCCAAGAACGCCGATGATCTGTCCGATCAGACGATCTGCGCGCCGGCCGGGTCGACCAGCCTGGACAACCTGAAGAAGCGCAACCCGAAGATCAAACCGATCACGGCCGACACCGACACCGGTTGTCTGGTGCTGTTCCAGCAGGGCAAGGCGCAGGGCATCAGCGGTGACGACACGGTGCTCGCCGGCGATGTCGCGCAGGATCCGTACGCCAAGGTGCTCCCCGAACGGTTCAGCGAGGAGCCTTACGGCCTGGGCATCTCACTTCAGCACCCGGAGTTCGTGAAGTTCGTGAACGGTGTGCTCGAGCAGATCAAGCTCAACGGTTACTGGAAGGCGTCGTACGACAGATGGTTGGAGCCTGCTCTCGGTAAGGCGCCGGCGCCACCAGTAGCCCGTTACGGCCGACCGATTCCGCCGAAATGACCGTTCGTACGCCGATTGTTTCGGCGCCGGCGCCGCCGGGGCGGATGGGGAGCAGTGTTCCGGCTGCGGAGCTGCTTTCTTACCTCGGTGCGCTCGGGGAGTGGCGGGATCGGCGGAAGGCGGAGCTGGACGAGCTGGATCAGGCCGCCCTGCACTCGCCCGACGGGGATGCCCTCAATGCCGACATCGTGCTCAGCATGACGGTCTGGAAGGCGGTCTCGGACCGGTACGAGTTGATCCTGGTCACCTGGGACTCCGGCCGGGTCGGGCAGACCGAGACCGAGCGGATCTCCACGCTGATCTGGGGCGGCCTGGACGCCGGCGGCGCCGGTGGTTCGCTGCCCGTTTCGCTGCCCGAGGCCTGCAAACTGTCGGACGCGCTGGCTTCCAGCCTGCGCGCGAAGCTCGATCTCCAACCCGGCGACGCCGACCTGGCCGCCCGGCTGCGGCAGTTGCGCGCGCAGGTGGAGCGGATCAGCGACCTGGTCAAGCAGGAGCCCGCGAACGTACGCAACGACGCGCTCGCCAAGCATCACGACCTCGACCGCCGAGTGACGGACCTTGCCGAACGCAACAAACGCGGTGCCGACATCGGCGGGCTGATCGGCCCGCTGGACATGGACGCGGCGCGCACAGAGCGGGATCTGATCGTCGGCGCCGCCACCCGTAAGGAACGCGCCGCCGACGTTGCCCGGGCCCGCACCGTACGCAGCGAGCTGGAAGCTCAAGGAAAGGCGGTGCGCGCGTTGGCGGACAAGGCTGTCGCCACGGTCAGTCCGGCCCCGCGTCTCGCCGTACCGGATGTGACTGCGCTGGGGCCGGTGCCGAACACCCCTGCCGAGCTGGAGAAGTACCTGACCCGGTTGGACGCCGTACGGCGGGCGCTCGGTCAGGCGCAGGCGGCGTACGGCGCTGCTCTGCAACGACGTGACGAGCTGGCCCAACTGCTGGACGCCTATCAGGTGAAGGCGGCAAGTGTTGCCCCAGGCAACGAAGATCTCGCCGAGCTGTACCGGCGCGGCCGAGCGGTGATCGAGACCGAGCCGGTGGAACTGGCTCGCCTCGGCGCACTGGTAGCGGCCTACCAGGCCTACCTGGAAGGGACGAAATGACGACCAACACCGCCTGCACCCAGCCGGGCTGTACCGGCTCCATCGTGGACGGGTACTGCGACGTCTGCGGCTCCCCCGCCGCGGCGAGTGCCGCCGCGCCGGCTGCTGCTCCTGCGACTGGTGCGTGCACACAGCCGGGCTGCACGGGGACCTACGTCGACGGGTACTGCGACGTGTGCGGCTCGCCCGCGCCGGACGGCGGCACCGCGACGGCTGCCGAGCCGGACGCGCTGAGCACGGTGTCGACCGTCTCCCGCGCCTCCAACCGGCTGGCCTCCACGCCACTCGGCTCGGCGCGGGCGGCGCAGGCCGGCTCGAAGCTGACCCGCAAACTCGGTACGTCGTCCACCCGGCTGCGCGGCGCGCGGCTCGGCGCCGGACTGACCCACGTGCCGACGATCCCGGCGATCGACGCGAGCAAGGCGATCCTGGCCAACCCGATGGTCCCGGAGGACCGCCGGAACTGCCCGAACTGCGGCCACCCGGTCGGCCGCTCCCGCAACGGCCAGCCCGGCCGGACCGAGGGTTTCTGCCCGAACTGCCGCAACCGGTTCTCGTTCTCGCCGAAGCTGCAGGACGGCGACCTGGTCGGCGGGCAGTACCTGGTCCGCGGCTGCCTCGCGCACGGTGGCTTCGGCTGGATCTACCTGGCCCAGGACCAGAACGTGTCCAACCGCTGGGTGGTCCTGAAGGGCCTGCTGAACTCCGAGGACCCGGACGCGGTCGCGGCGGCGATCGCGGAGCAGCAGTTCCTGGCCCGCGTCGAGCACCCGCTGATCGTCGAGATCTACAACTTCGTCACTCACGACGGCGCCGGCTACATCGTCATGGAGTACGTCGGCGGCACCTCGCTGAAGACCCTGCTCAAGGAGCGGATGGCCGCCAACAACGGTCAGTACGACGCGCTGCCGATCGACCAGGCGATCGCGTACCTGCTGGAGATCCTGCCGGCGTTCTCCTACCTGCACGATCTCGGACTGGTGTACTGCGACTTCAAGCCGGACAACATCATCCAGGTCGGTGACGCGGTCAAGCTGATCGACCTCGGCGGTGTCCGGCGGATCGACGACCCGGACTCGGCGATCTACGGCACGGTCGGCTTCCAGGCACCCGAGATCGCCGAGGTCGGACCGTCGGTCGCCTCCGACATCTACACGCTCGGCCGGACGCTGTGCGTGCTCGCGATGGAGTTCCGCGGTTACCAGAGCCGGTACGTCGACACGCTGCCGCCGGTGGCCGAGGTGCCGCTCTTCCAGAAGTACGACTCGGTGTACCGCCTGCTGGCCAAGGCGTGCGCGAAGGATCCCGCGGACCGGTTCCAGTCCGCCGACGAGTTCCGCGTGCAGTTGCTCGGCGTACTGCGTGAGGTCGTCGCCGACAAGCAGGGCGTCAAGGCGGCACAGCACTCGGCGTCGTCGCTCCTGTTCGGGACGCCGGGTGACAGGGCCGCCGGACTGGGTGAGGCGGCCCAGCCGTGGCAGCAGCTGCCGTCGCTGGCACCGGACGACAGCGACAAGATGGCCGGCTGGCTCAAGACGGTCAGCGTGCCGGACCCCGTGAAGCGGCTCGAGTTGCTGGTCGACGCGCCGGAGCAGTCGCCGCAGACGCTGCTGGAGGTCGCAGAGGCGGCGCTGGAGGTCGGACCGGAGCGCTACGACATGGTCGACACCGCGGTGGCCGACCTGCTCAACGAAGACCCGTGGGAGTGGCGTGCGGTCTGGATGGCCGGACTGGTCGCCCTGGCCCGTGGCGACTCGGCAACGGCGCAGTCCGCGTTCAACGCCGTCTACGGCCAGGTGCCGGGTGAGCTGGCGCCGAAACTGGCGCTGGCGATCGCCTGTGAGCACAGTGGTGAGTTCGACGTTGCCGAGGGCCTCTACCTCACCTGTGCGCGCACCGATGCCAACTACATCGCGGCCTCGGCGTTCGGCCTGACCAACATCAGGACCTCCCGCAACGACGTGGACGGTGCGCTCAACGCGCTCGACCTGGTGCCACGGACCAGCGGCGAGTACGTGCGGGCCCGTCGCCTGCGAGCCGGTGTGCTGGCAGGATCGGGGCGTGGCCTTCCCGCGCTCGCCCAGGCGATGGACAGCATCGCGACGCTGACCATCGACCCGGTCGACCGGGCCAACCTGGCCGCGAACGTGTTCCGGACCGCGCTCGCCGAGGTCCAGCAGTCCGGTCCGCAGGAAGCTCTGCGGATCGACGGACGGGCAGCCACCGAGACCTCCCTGCGGGACGGGCTCGAGGCCACCTACCGGCTGCTGGCCGACCAGGCGCAGACCCGGCGGGAACGGATCGCCATGGTCGACCAGGCCAACGAGGTTCGAGGATGGACGTTGCGATGACGAGTACGACCGACACGGTCTGCCCCAGCTGCGGCGGGGCGGTGTCCGAGGCGGACCTGTTCTGCGAGGCCTGCGGCGCCGAGCTGAAGCCGGGGACCGCCCCGACCTCACCGGCACTGGACACCGACACCGAGCCGACCGTGGAGATCGGCGCGGTGGCCGGCCCGGAGGCTGCGGCCGCCGGCCCGTGCAGGTCGTGCGGCGGCACCGTCGGCGCGGACGGGTACTGCGAGACCTGTGGCACCAAGGCGGCCAAGCCGCGCGACCACTTCGAGGAGCAGCCTGCTCCGTGGGTGGCCGGGGTCTGCGACCGCGGCATCCGGCACAGCCGCAACGAGGACGCGATGGCGATCGCCGCGGACGCCGAGCCGGGCAGCCGGGCACTGCTGGTGGTGTGCGACGGCGTCAGCTCGTCACTCGACTCCGACGTCGCCTCGCTCGCGGCCGCCCGGGCAGCGCGTGAGGTGCTCGAAGCCGGTCACGCGCAGGGCCTGGGCACCGAGTCGTCGCGGGCGAGCGCGATCGGCGCCCGGCTCAAGGCGGCGGCCGACGCGGCGAGTGACGCCGTACTCGAGAACACGAGTCCGGACAGCCCGAACCCGGCGTCCTGCACGTTCGTCGCAGCCGTCCTGGAGAACGGCATGCTGGTGGCGGGCAGTGTCGGCGACAGCCGCGCGTACTGGTTCCCGGACGCGGGCGAGCCGGTCGCGCTGACGGTCGACGACTCGTGGGCAGCCGAGCTGATCTCCACCGGGGTCTCCCGTGAGGAGGCCGAGTCCGGTCCGCATGCGCACGCGATCACCCGCTGGCTCGGCAAGGACGCACCGGACCACACGCCACGGACCACGACGCAGCAGGTGAGCGGGCCGGGCTGGCTGCTGGTCTGCTCGGACGGCCTCTGGAACTACTGCTCCGAGGCGGCACCGCTGGCCGACCTCGTACGTCAGACTGCTGCGGACAAGGGCGGCGAGCCCTTGGCCACCGCGTCCGCCCTGGTTGACTGGGCCAACGCCCAGGGCGGTCAGGACAACATCACCGTCGCGCTCGCACGCATTTAAGGAGAGGGACCCGAGATGGCTGACTTCACCGCCTCCGTTTACCAGAACGAGTTCCTGCCGGACGGCGGGACCGACGTGCACGCCATCGTCACGGTGACCTGCACCGGTGCCGGCGCCGCAGGGCAGTCCGGCAGCGGCGACGCGGGCGAGATCATCATCGTCGACACCTCCGGCTCGATGGGTCGCGACGGTGTCCAGGCTGCCGCCTACGCCGCGCAGACCGCGCTCGACCAGATCCTCGACGGTGTCTGGTTCGCGGTGATCTCCGGCAACGACCGCGCGCAGCTGGCGTTCCCGCCGTCCGCGGAGCCGGTGATGGTCAAGATGGACCCGTACACCCGGCAGGCCGCCAAGGATGCCGTGTCCCGGTTCTACGCCGACGGCGGGACCGCGATGGGCACGTGGCTGCGGCTCGCGTCGCGGGTGTTCGCCACCGTGCCGTCGCTGACGCAGAAGCACGCCATCCTGCTGACCGACGGCGAGAACCAGCACGAGACGCCGGAGGCGCTGACCCAGACGATCGAGGCGGTGACCGGCCAGTTCCAGTGCGACACCCGCGGCGTCGGCGTGGCCTGGCAGGTCGACGAGGTACGCCGGATCGCGCAGGCCCTGCTCGGCACCGTCGACATCATCCCGGCGCCGGACCAGCTGGCCGCCGAGTTCTCCAAGCTGATCCAGAACGCGATGGGCCGTGGTGTCGCGCAGGCCGATCTGCGCGTGTGGGCGCCGCAGGGTGCGGAGGTGCTGTTCGTCCGGCAGGTCGCTCCGACGGTCGAGGACCTGACGTCCCGGCGTACGGCGATCAACCCGTTGACGGGGTCGTACCCGACCGGGTCGTGGGGTGACGAGTCCCGCGACTACCACGTGGCGATCCGGCTGGCCGCGAAGGCGGTCGGGCAGGAGCAGCTCGCGGCGCGCGTGCAGCTGGTGCTGGGCAACGAAACCGTCGCGCAGGGCCTGGTGAAGGCGCTGTGGTCCGCGGACGAGGCCCTCACCACCCGGATCAGCCCGGAGGTCGCGCACTACACCGGACAGACCGAGCTGGCGCAGGCGATCCAGGACGGTCTGGCCGCGAAAGCCGTCGGCGACACGGCGACGGCGACCACCAAGCTCGGTCGCGCGGTCCAGCTCGCGGCTCAGACCGGCAACGAAGAGGCGACGACGCGACTGCGGAAGGTTGTCGAGATCGACGACCAGGATACGGGTACGGTGCGGCTGAAGCGGACGGTCGAGAAAGCCGATGAGATGGCGCTCGACACGGCCTCCACCAAGACCACCCGGGTGCGGAAATGACCGTGAACTGTCCTAGCGGACACCCCTCCACCTCCACCGACTACTGCGACGTCTGCGGCCTCCCGATCCCCGCGGGGACACCCGCGGGCAGCACGGATCCCGCTGCGTCGGCGGCGCCCGCCGCAGCTGCTCCCGATACCTCGGCCACACCTGCTGCCTCCGGTGCGGCTCCAGCGGGACAGTTGTGCCCGAACTGCTCCGATGCGGCCTCAGCGGACGCTCTGTTCTGCGAGAGCTGCGGCTACGACTTCACCACCGGCACCATGCCGCGGCCGGCCTCGTCGCTCGACCTGTCCTCCGGTCCGGCTCGGGCGACACCACCGGCGACCCCGTCGGCACCGGCCGCGCTGGCCGAGTGGGTCGTCGAGCGCTGGGTCGACCCGGACTGGTACGCCGTACAGCAAAGCGACGACCCGTGTCCGTCACCGGGGTTGCCGACGGTGATCCCGCTGACCGAGAAGAGCCTGCTGATCGGCCGGCCGTCCCGCAGCCGCGGCATCTCACCCGAGATCGACTGTGGCGACGATACCGGCGTCAGCCGCCGGCAGGCCCAGCTGACCACCGACGGCCAGCGCTGGTGGGTGGAGGACCTGCAGTCCTCCAACGGCACGTACGTCGCGTCCGCCGCCGGACCCCTCCCGGAGACACCGATCATCCCGGGCCAGCGCCAGGAGCTGAACCCCGACGACCGCGTCTACGTCGGTGCCTGGACCCGTCTCGTGGTCCGCAAGGCAACCCCCGAAGAGCAGGCCGGGCAGGTCTAGGGTGTCGCGCCGGGCTGGGCCTGTCGGGTCCAGCTCGGCGACGGGTTGAAACACAGCCACTCGATCACGGCCGAACCGATCACGATCGGGAGCAGCCAGGCCCACCACTGGTGCGGCAGGGACACGACCGTGATCGCGGTCCACAGGGCTACCCAGCCGCCGCCGTACCCGCGCAGGACGCCGCGGTACCAGAGTCCCCCGGGCGCCTCGGCCGCGCGCTGGCCGAGGTACACGAACAGGTACGTCGCGATCGTGATCGGCCAGAAGTACCAGAGCCGGCCCCAGTCGTACGGGACCATCACGAGCGCGGTCAGGCAGACCAGCGCGAGCGTCCAGTGGTAGACCTCGCCCGCCCAGTTCAGCCCGCGGCGACGCAGCGTGAGCACGATCGCCACCGGGCCGAACACCACCGCGAGGACTCCGGCCAGGACATGCAGGATCAAAGCGATGTCACGCATCGCCCCGCTCCCCCGAACCTCTCTGACATGTCAGGGAGCATAGGGATTCGGGGCGTGCGCGTCTCTACCTCGCGCTCAGTTCGCCGGGAAGGCGAGAACTCGGCGTACGGCGAACTTGCGGTACCCCTGGCGCTCGAAACTCTTCGCCATCGGCACGTTGCCGAAGTCGGTGTCGGCCCGGATGTCCTCGGCGCCGGTCTCCGCCAGCTGATGCGTGATCTCGGCCAGCAGGTCGTCGCTCAGCCCCTGCCCGCGGTGCTCCGGCACGACTCCGAGGTATCCGACGACCGGCCCGCCCGCGTTGGCCGACGGGATCTCGAACCCGACCAGCTTGCCGTCACCGTTGTACGCGAGCCGCCACCAGTCCCGGTCACCCGGCATCGACTTGTAGATCGCCAGCTCTTCCCGCGCCGCGGCCTCGGCGCCGAGTCGCGCGATCTCCCGCGCGGTCCCGGAGTCCAGGCTGCCCTGGCTGACCCGCATGAACACGTCGACGAACGCCTCGTCGTCGGCCGGCTCGAACTTCAGCCGGGTGGACCGTTCCGGCAGGCCGTACGCCGGCTTCCACTCGTAGCGCAGCCGATCGGTGATCCCGGTCATCCCGACAGCGGCTGCCGCTTCGCTCCGGGCCTGCAGCGCCGCGACGACGTCCGGCTTGTCTTGCCAGTCGCTGTCCAGGAAGAAGTGGTACTCCGGCGGCTCCGCGTCGGCCGGCCGGGACGCGACGGCGTACTTCAGCAGCTCGGTCCACACCGGGACGGGGTCTCCGTCACCGCGGTAGTAGAGGCCGTCGATGCTGTACGGGTGGGTCTCGCCCGGGACGCCCCACCAGATCACGAGGGCCTGGATCGTGCCGTTCTCCTCGACGACCCAGTTCCAGTCGTGCTTGTAGTAGCCGCGGGCAACGTACTCGCGGTACCGCTCGACGGTGACGGTGTTGACGGACTTCTGCTCGATCAGAGCAAGGATGGTGTCGAGGTCTGCCTCGACGGTGTTGCGGATGGTCACAGATCCTCCAGCAGGAGGCGCGCCACTCCGCTCAGTGCGAGCTGTGCGAGCGGATCGGGCACGCCGGGAAACAAGTCAGTGTGTTCATCGGTGGCTCCTTCCGCTCCGGGATCTCTCTCGCCGGGCCAGACTTTAGGGGTACGGCGGGGTCATAGTCCACCTGTTATTCGCAGCTGGGATGTACCGGCGTCGTTGCGGGCGGGAAGCCTCCGGGCATGAGAACCCTCATCGCCGCCGTGACCCTCGCTGCTACCGCAGCCTTCGGCTCCACGGCCTACGCCGCCCCGACCCCTTCGCACACGTCGTCGTACGTCGCCTCGCCGTACGTCACCGCGATCGACACCTGCGCGCTCAGCTCGCTGCCGTCGCAGGCCGCCGACACCCTCGACCTCATCCACTCGGGCGGACCGTTCCCGTACGACCAGGACGGCACCGTCTTCTCCAACCGGGAAGGCATCCTCCCGGACGAGTCCAGCGGGTACTACCACGAGTACACCGTGATCACGCCCGGCTCACCCGACCGCGGCGCCCGCCGGCTGGTCGGCGGCGGCGCGATGACCACCCCCGACCACGTCTACTACACCGGCGACCACTACTCCTCGTTCTGCGAGGTCGACGAAGACAGTTGAGCTGGCTGCGAGTAATGTCGTCGGCACGTTGAGTGATCAGGAGGATCCTTCACGATGCCGACCACGCGTCCGGTTGTTGCCTTCCTTGTGCTGACCGCCGCGCTGCTCGTCTTCGGCCGGCCCGATTCCGGGCTGGCCGAGGCGACCGGCGATCCGTTGAAGCTGACCACCGGGTTCTACGTCGACCCGGCCTCGCCCGCGGTCGCTTACGTACGGCGGCATCCGGAGGACACCGAACTCGCGTCGAAGATCGCCGCGCAGGCGTCGGCGCGGTGGGTCGGCGCCTGGAGCGGGGACGTGAAGACGGGCGTCACGGCGTACACGACGGCAGCGGACACCGCGGACAAGTTGCCGGTGCTGGTGACGGACAACCTCCCGGGACGCCAGTGCGGGACCGGTGGCGGGGCCGCGACGGACGCGGCGTACCGGACCTGGATCGCGGCTGTGTCGGCCGGGATCGGGACGCGGCCGGCGGTCGTGGTTCTCGAGCCGGACGCGCTGGCGCGGCTCGACTGCTACCCGACGCCGGAGTGGGACGGGCGGATCGCGCTGCTGAAGTACGCCGTCGGCGTGTTCGCGGCGAAGAACCCGAACACGTGGACGTACCTCGACGCCGGGAACGTGACGTCCGGTGACGCGAAGGAGATGGCGCGCAGGCTGCGGCTCGCGGACATCGGCAAGGTCCGCGGGTTCGCCCTGAACACCGCGAACTACTTCACCACCGAGCAGTCGGTGTCCCGCGGCACCGAGATCCTGCAGGCCCTCGGCGGCGGCACCCATTACGTCATCGACACCAGCCGCAACGGCAACGGCTCCGACGGCAGCTCCTGCAACCCACCCGCCCGCAAACTCGGCACTCCCCCAGCGCGCACCTCCGCCCCCGTGGACCTCCACCTGTGGCTGCGTACGCCAGGCGAGTCCGACGGCCCCTGCGGCCTGACCCCGGACCTCCCAACGCGCACGTTCTCTCCGGTGCTCGCCCACCACCTGATCTCCGGCACCTGACCGCCGAGAGTCGGGGCAGCGCCCACGCGCCGGTGCCGTTGAACAGCTAGTAACCGGTGCACCGCCACCTCTTGGCGTACTGCGTGCTGTTGGACTCCCATCCCTACAACACAAAAGGTCCCGGGCGTTGGCCCGGGACCTTTTGTTCTTGCTGTGTGCTGTTGGACTACTTCTGAATCAGAAGTCCATGCCGCCCATGTCGGGCGCGCCGCCCGGAGCGGCTGCTGCCTTCTCCGGCTTGTCGGCGATGACGGCCTCGGTGGTGAGGAACAGGGCCGCGATGGACGCCGCGTTCTGCAGCGCCGAGCGCGTCACCTTGGCCGGGTCGATGATGCCGGTGGCGATCAGGTCGACGTACTCACCGGTCGCGGCGTTCAGACCGTGACCCGGCTCGAGGTTGCGAACCTTCTCCACCACGACGCCGCCCTCGAGGCCGGCGTTCACGGCGATCTGCTTCAGCGGCGCCTCGACGGCCTTGCGCACGATCTCCGCACCGGTCGCCTCGTCACCGTCGAGCTCCAGCTTCTCGAACGCCACCACGGACGCCTGCAGCAGGGCCACGCCGCCACCGGCGACGATGCCCTCCTCGACGGCCGCCTTCGCGTTGCGAACGGCGTCCTCGATGCGGTGCTTGCGCTCCTTCAGCTCGACCTCGGTGGCCGCGCCGACCTTGATGACCGCAACACCGCCGGCCAGCTTGGCCAGGCGCTCCTGCAGCTTCTCGCGGTCGTAGTCGGAGTCCGACTTCTCGATCTCGGCACGGATCTGGTTCACCCGGCCGGTGATCTGGTCCGCGTCGCCCGAGCCCTCGACGATGGTCGTCTCGTCCTTGGTGACGACGATCTTGCGGGCCTGGCCGAGCAGCTCCAGGTCGACGGTGTCGAGCTTGAGGCCGACCTCCTCGGAGATCACCTCGCCGCCGGTGAGGACGGCGATGTCGACCAGCATGGCCTTGCGGCGGTCACCAAAGCCCGGCGCCTTGACGGCGACGGCCTTGAAGGTGCCCTTGATCTTGTTCACGACCAGGGTGGCCAGGGCCTCGCCCTCGACGTCCTCGGCGATGATCGCCAGCGGCTTGCCGGTCTGCATGACCTTCTCCAGCACCGGGACCAGGTCCTTGATGCTGCCGATCTTGCTGTTCACGACCAGGATGTACGGGTCGTCGAGGACGGCCTCCATCCGGTCCGTGTCGGTCACGAAGTACGGCGAGATGTAGCCCTTGTCGAAGCGCATACCCTCGGTGAGCTCGAGCTCGAGGCCGAAGGTGTTGCTCTCCTCGACGGTGATGACACCTTCCTTGCCGACCTTGTCCATCGCCTCGGCGATGATCGAGCCGACCTGGGTGTCCGCGGCCGAGATGGACGCGGTCGCCGCGATCTGCTCGCGGGTCTCGACCGGCTTGGCCAGCGCCAGCAACTGCTCGCTGACGGCCTCGGTCGCCTTCTCGATGCCCTTCTTCAGGCCCATCGGGTTGGCGCCGGCGGCGACGTTGCGCAGCCCCTCGCGGACGAGAGCCTGAGCCAGCACGGTGGCGGTGGTCGTACCGTCACCCGCGACGTCGTCGGTCTTCTTGGCAACTTCCTTGACGAGCTCGGCCCCGATCTTCTCGTACGGGTCCTCGAGCTCGATCTCCTTGGCGATGGAGACGCCGTCGTTGGTGATCGTGGGGGCGCCCCACTTCTTCTCCAGAACGACGTTGCGGCCCTTCGGGCCGAGCGTCACCTTGACGGCGTCGGCGAGGGTGTTCATTCCCCGCTCGAGGCCGCGGCGCGCCTCTTCATCGAAAGCAATCAGCTTGGGCATTCTCCGCGAGTCCTCCCGCGTCGAGTCATTGGTGGTTCAGCCGGCCGGGATGCCCGCGACGGACGGCACCGACCCGCGACGCTCATGTCCCGCCGCGCTCCGGCACCTCATCGAGGCCGTCTTCTTGCACACTCCACCGGGCGCGAGCATTATCACTCTCACCCATGGAGTGCTAACCAAGTATTAGCACTCGACCCAACCGAGTGCAAGCCAGCCCTCGGGCTACGGTGCTCCCATGGTGCACGTACGCCCGGCCGGACCGGACTCCTGGCCCGACGTCGCGACCGTCATGGGCGAGCGCGGCGACCCGTCCCGCTGCTTCTGCCAGTACTTCCGCCTCCGCGGCAAGGCGTGGTCCGGCAGCAGCCCGGAGAACAACCGCGAGGCCCTCAGGAGTCAGGTCTGCGACGACGAGCAACCGCCAGGCGTTCTCGCGTACGACGGGAGCGCTCCGGTCGGATGGTGCGCTGTCGGACCGCGTACGTCGTACCCACGGGTGCTCGCCTCACCCAACTGGCGCACGGACCACCCGGACGCCTGGGTGATCACGTGCTTCGTCGTACCGGTAGGGCACCGCCGCCAGGGCATCGCCGGAGAGTTGGTCCACGGCGCTCTCGACCTGGCCCGCTCCCACGGCGCCCGCTCGGTCGAGGCATGCGCCGTCGACACCACGATCGCCGGCCGCATCCCGTCCGCCGACTTGTATCGCGGCCCGCTGTCCGTCTACCTGTCCGCGGGCTTCACCGAAGTCAGCCGCACCAGCCCGCAGTGGGTGCTGGTCCGCCGTGGTTCAGCTGGTTAGCTGGGCGATCAGGTACTTCGGGGCGGTGAGGCGCCAGGCTTCTGTGACCAGTTCGCGGAGCTCTTCCTCGTCGGCCAGGTCGACCTGGATGAGGAGCCAGGCAAAGCGGCCGCTCGCCCAGGACGGGGTGTAGACGTCCGGGTTCTCGGCGACGAGGGCCTCTTGCTCCTCGCGGAGTGCCTTCAGGTGCAGGCGGGTCTGGTCCTCGGACAGGTACGCGAAGCTCTTGTTGCGGACCTTGAAGACCGGCTGCCCCGCCCACCCTTCCTGCTCCTCGGCGCCCGGTAACCCCGCCATCACCTTCACCACCGCCTGCACGTCCATACCCAGCACGCTAGGCGGCCCCACCGACACTTTCCTCAGCCCGCAACCGTCACCGTCACCGTCGAGCCGACGGGCAGCAGCGTCCCGACAGCGGGCGAGACGCCGAGGACGGTGCCGTCCGGATAGCTGGGCGACATCACCCGCTTGTACTGCACCTTCAGTCCCGCGGCCGTCAGCAAAGGCGTGTAGCTGCGTGCGAGCGGTCCCGTTGGCGCGCCTCCGAGAGACGAGTAGCTGGGAACACCGGACCGGTCCCGCAGGATCTGGATCCGGTCCAGGATCCGATCGACGTCCTCGGCGCTCGTGGACGACTCGGCGTAGAACCACACCTTGAGCGACGGAATACCTACGGCACCGATGCACACCCTGGTGCCCTGCCAGCCGCCCATGCAGCTCGTTCGCTGACGCTCAGCCCGCACCCCGTCGACCAGGATCGTCTCGTCGGCGTGGTAGCCGAGGCTCGGCGGCACACCGGTCAGCTGCACGCTCTCGACACCCTTCGGCCGATCCGACTTACAGAGGTGCACTGCGCTGGGATCGTCTATCTGAACGGTGTCCTGGTACGGCGTGCCGCAGCTGCTCTTGTTGGTCGGCCAGGCGGCCGGGATGGCGATGGCTGCGTGGCCGAAGCCGACCAGGCGCATCGCCGGCGGTGGCGGGACTGGGGTCGGTGAGGTGACCGGAGCAGTCTGCGTGGGCGAGGTCAGCAGGCTCGAGCCGGCGATCACTGCACCCACTGCTACCACGGTCACCCCGGTGATTCCCGCAGTACGACGTCTGCGTCGGCGGGCGGCTCCGGCCCGGACGGCGGCCAGTGGCGGTGGGCCGACCGGGGTGTGGTCGGCGGTGTCTTCCAGCAACTCGGTCAGTTTGGTCTCGATCATCGGGGTTCTCGCAGTTCTGTCAGGTGTGGGTCCTGTGCCAGGGCCTTCACCGCGCGGGACAGTCGGCTCTTGACCGTTCCCGGGGCGATGCCCAGCACGGACGCCATCTGCTGCTCGCTCAGGTGCGCGTAGTACCGCAGTACGACGGCTGTGCGCTGGTCGCCCGGCAGGCGGTCGAGTGCGCGCATCACGGCGTCCGTGTCGTCGACCCCTGCCGTCTGGTCACCGCTCGGGGACTCCGGGAGCGACGCGGACGGCAGCTCGCCGTGCCAGCGACGTCTGCGGGAGGAGCGGAAGCAGTTGACCAGTACGCGGTGCACGTAGGCGTCACGGTCCTCGGCTGCCCGTACCCGGTTCCACTTCAGCAGGCAGCGCTCCAGCGCGGACTGCACGAGGTCCTCGGCTTCGGACGGCGTACAGCCGAGCAGAACCGCGGACCGCACCAGCGTGGGCCAGCGTGCGGTGACGTACTCGGTGAACTCGTCCATACCCCTCCTCATCCCCTCCTCACCCTTAGAGACAGGCTGGGGGACGCGGTGGGTTCCACGAAAGTCGTCGGGGTCGGCTCAGGGGTCGGTCGGTACCGATCCTGATGTGGCGCAAGGCCCCGGAGCGGGAGAGTAGAGCCATGACGAACTCCAACGCACCGTTCCAGAACCTCTCCGGCAAGGTCCTCCGTCGTTCCGCCAACCAGCGGATGCTCTCCGGGGTGTCCGGTGGCATCGCCGACTACCTGAACGTCGACGTGACCCTGGTCCGCCTCGGCTGGGTCGGCCTCACCCTGATCACCGGCGGCGCCGCAATGATCGGCTACGCGGTCGCCTGGATCGTGATGCCGGAATCCGACGGCAAGGCGGTCTGGCAGAACGTCCAGCAGTCGGTCAACCAGAACCAGACCCAGGACACCACCGAGAACGACATCGCCTCCCGCCTCTACGACGACACCAACAACAAGCCCCCGGCAGCGTGACGGTCCCTGCGCCCAGACCGGGCGCAGCTCCCCCAGCGGGGTGACCGCAAGCAGCGGGCACCCCGCTGCTGCTTGCTAGACGTTCAGCACCGATGGGCGGAGTGCTGCGACGGCCTGGTCCGGGTGGTCGGCGAAGATGCCCTGGAGGCCCAGGGCGGCGAAGCGGGTCAGTTCGGTCGGGAGGTCGGTCCCGGTCGGCAGGAAGCGGCGCTCGGCGCGGAACGTCCAGACCTGGACGCCCAGACCGGCGCGGTGGGCGTGGTCGACCAGGCGGGTGGGTTCCCCGAGGCAACCGTCCGCGCTCCGCGGCACGACCAGGTCCTTGCACGGCGCCAGCACCTGCGCGTACGTCGCGATCTCCCGGAGCCCCCGAGGCTCGATCAGGTCGGCGTACGTACGCCCGTCACCGGTCCGCAGGAAGTCGTTCGGCGCGCTCCCGGAGTCGACCAGCTGCACCAGCGGCACTCGCGTCATCACCGACAGCCGCCGCAGGCTCGTCGGCTCGAACGACTGGATCATGATCTCGTCCGGACGCAGCCCGAGCGCCAGGATGCGCTCGGTGAGCAGCTCCTCCAGCGGCAGGCCGAGCCGCCGGAAGTACGTCGGATGCTTGATCTCCGGCAGTACCCCGATCGGCCGTCCCAGCCGCGCCGACTCCCGGCGCGCGAGCGCGACCACCTCGTCGAAGGTAGGGATCTCCTCCAGCCCGTCGTACGCCGTGTTGCCCGCCCGGAGCGCGGGCATCCGCTCCCGGGCCCGGAGCGTCCGCAGCTCGGCGAACGTGAAGTCCTCGACGAACCAGCCGGTGACGGCGGTCCCGTCGACGATCTTGGTGATCCTCCGGTCGGCGAACACCGGGTGCTCCGCGACGTCCGTCGTACCGGAGATCTCGTTCTCGTGCCGGCAGACCAGGACGCCGTCGAGAGTGGCGACCAGGTCGGGTTCCAGGTAGTCGGCGCCCTGGGCCGCGGCCAGCCGGTAGGCCGCCGGCGTGTGTTCCGGGCGGTAGCCACTCGCTCCCCGATGCGCGATCACCAACATGGATCCAGGACAGGGGCCGGACATGACCCGGCGGGAACCCGTTGCCCAACGCAAGGTGAAGGTCTACCGACCGTCACCGTCACCGCGTGTGCTTCGCCCCCGGCAGCAGATTGCCGGCCAGCAGATACTGCGCGACGCAGTACGTCGCCATCACCAGATAGCCGCGTGCCGCGAAGTCATGCCCCGCCAGACCCGCGCCGATGAGCCCGTCCGAGATCAGGAACAGCGCACCGCCCAGTCCGGCCTGCCAACCGTTCCACCCGCTCGTGACAGCCGTGGCAGTGACCAGCAGCGAGTACACCGCCACTGGGATCCGGTTGTCCCCCAGACCAGGCCACAGCAGGACCAGTGCGCCCGCCCAGACCACGCCGTACGCCGTCAGCACGACCAGGGACCGTCGGCGCGCACGGCGTGCGTACAGCACCACGTAACAGACATGTGCCACGCCGAACGCCAGCATGCCCGGTAGCAAGTGGTCGATCTGCAGCAGGAAGTCACCGGCGAGTGACGCGGCCAGTGCGACCAGCAACGTGACCGGACCGCCGTTCAGCCGCGCCCAGACGGCCAGCGTCGGCATCAGCAGCACCTTGGTGATCGCCTGGGACCACGTCTCGCCGATCCCGATCGTCACCAGATGCGCCGCCGTCAGCGCGCCGTACGCGAGCAGCCAGCCCCGTCCCCTCGTCATGGCGTAGATGGTGCCGGTTCGGGGGGTCCACAGGTGCGATTAATTCGCATGCAACTGTCGGAGGCGGCACCTAGCCTGAGAAGGCTATGAGACAACTGCCGCTCGCCGATCCCGGCGTCCCGAACCATCGCTCGCCGGCTCGCTACCTGTGGTGGGTCGCGGGCGGTCAGGCACGCACGCTCGCGGGCGGGATGGCGTTCGGCATCCTGTGGATGGCGGCGCAGGCCTTCGTCCCGGCGATTCTCGGGCGGGCGATCGACGAGGGCATCGCGGCGCGCGACGGCGAGCGCCTGCTGCGCTGGACCGCGCTGCTGTTCGCGGTCGGCGTGGTGCAGGCGACGGCAGGCATCATGCGGCACCGGTTCGCGGTCACCAACTGGCTGACCGCGGCGTATCGGACGGTGCAGGTGGTGACGCGGAAATCGGCCGATCTCGGCGCGACGCTGCCCAAGCATCTGGCCACCGGCGAGGTGGTCAGCGTCGGCGCGGGCGACCTCGCGTACATCGGGAACCTGATGGAGGTCTCGGCCCGGTTCGCGGGCGCGATCGTCGCGTTCGCGGTGGTCGCGGTGATCCTGCTGTCGTCGTCGACCGTGCTCGGCCTTGTCGTGCTCATCGGCGTACCGGTCATGGTGTTCTGCCTGGGTCCGATGCTGCGGCCGCTGCACAAGCGGCAGTCCGCGCAGCGCGAGGCCGTCGGCGAGCTGAACTCGCTGGGCTCGGACATCGTGGCCGGACTGCGGGTCCTGCGCGGCATCGGCGGCGAGGAGTCGTTCTCGCGGCGCTACCGGAGCGAGTCGCAGCAGGTGCGGAAGGCCGGCGTACGGGTGGCCGGCATCCAGTCCGTGCTGGACGCGGCGCAGGTCCTGTTGCCTGGCATCTTCGTCGTGCTGGTGGTCGGCCTGGGTGCGCACTTCGCTCTGCGCGGTGACCTCAGTGCCGGCTCACTGGTCGCGTTCTACGGGTATGCGACGTTCCTCGTCCTCCCACTGCGTACGGCGACCGAGTTCGCCAACCAGCTGATGCGTGGACTCGTCGCAGCGGGCCGGGTCATCCGGGTGCTGAAGCTGGAGACCGACATCGTCGACCCGGCGACACCGGTGCGGCTGCCGGACCACGGCGACCTGGTCGACCCGGTCTCGGGCATCCGCGCACGCGACGGGCTGCTCACCGCAATCGTCTCCGCGGAGCCAGAACGCTACGACAAGCTCGCAGACCGCCTAGGTCGGTACGACGACGCCAGTGAGGTCAGGTACGGCGGTGTGACGCTGGCCAGTGCTACGCGGGCAGACGTCCGGGAGCGGATCCTGGTGAGTGACACGGGCTCCCAGCTGTTCACCGGTGTGTTGCGCACGGAGCTGGACCCATCAGGTCGCCGTACTGACGAAGAACTGATGGCCGCGCTCCGTACGGCGTCCGCCGAGGACGTGCTCGACGCGCTGCCGGACGGGCTCGACTCGGAGGTGGAGGAGAAGGGCCGCTCGTTCTCCGGCGGACAGCGCCAGCGACTGGTTCTGGTACGCGCACTGCTCGCGGATCCGTCCGTGCTGGTCCTGGTCGAGCCGACCTCGGCCGTGGACGCTCACACCGAGGCGCGGATCGCGGACCGGCTGCGCGACCACCGGTCCGGCCGCAGCACCGTCGTACTGACCGCGAGCCCGCTGCTGCTGGACCGCGTCGACGAGGTGATCTTCGTCGCCGGCGGCCGCGTCGTTGCCACCGGCAAGCACCGCGAGTTGCTCGAGAGCACACCGCAGTACCGCACGACCGTCACCCGCCAGACCGAAGAAGAGGAGGCCCTCCGATGAGGCAGATCCTGCCCGTGGCCGGGCCGGCCGAGATTCGGCGGCATGCCCGGCGACTGGCCCGGCGGCACCCGCGCAGCCTGATGATCGCGCTGGTGCTGCACGGGCTCGCGGCGGTGAGCGGGCTCGCGGCGCCACGGCTGATCGGCAACCTGGTGCAGGGCGTACAGAACGGCACGACCGCGGCCAAGGTCGACCTGGTGATCATCGTGATCGCCGGGTTCATCGTCGCGCAGTCGCTGCTGACCCGCTGGGCGCGGTACCGGTCGTTCGCGCTGGGCGAGCAGGTGCTGGCCGAGCTGCGCGAGGAGTTCGTCGACAACGCGCTCGCGCTCCCGATCGGCACGGTCGAGCGAGCCGGCACGGGCGACCTGCTGTCGCGGACGTCGCGAGACGTCGACACACTGTCCCGCACCGTGCGGTTCGCCGTACCGGAGACGATCATCGCGTTCGTCACCGTGATCTTCACCGTGGTCGCCACGCTGCTGGTCGGCGTCTGGGTGCTGGTGCCGATGGTCGCAATGGTCCCGCTGCTCTGGCTGAGCACGAAGTGGTACCTGCGCCGCGCCAAGGACGGGTACCTCCGCGAGAACGCGGCGTACGCGCAGATGACCAGCTCCCTCGCGGAGACGGTCGAAGGCGCGCGGACGGTCGAGGCTCTGCGCCGGTACGACGACCGCGTGCGGCGCGGTGACGCGGACATCCGCGGGAGCTATTTGGCCGAGCGGTACACGCTGTTCCTGCGCACGGTCTACTTCCCGGCCGCCGAGCTCGGGTACTTCGTGCCGCTCGTCGTAACGCTGCTGTTCGGCGGCTGGATGCACCTCAACGGTCACGCCTCGCTCGGCGCCGTGACAGCCGCCGTGCTGTACGTGAACCAGCTGCTCGACCCGGTCGACCGGTTGCTGTCCTGGCTGGACGAGCTCCAGTCCGGCGGTGCGGCGTTCGCGCGGCTGCTCGGCATCAGCGACGTACCGGACGACCGGACGCCGTCGGGGCGCGCGCCGTCCGGCGAGCTGGTCGAGGCGAAGGACGTTCGGTTCTCGTACGTCGAGGGCCGCGACGTGCTGCATGGTGTCGACCTGACGATCCAGCCGGGCGAACGGATCGCGATGGTCGGGCCGTCCGGTGCGGGCAAGTCGACGCTGGGTCGGCTGGTCGCGGGCATCCATCCGCCGCGGACCGGTTCGGTGACGGTCGGCGGTGTGGGGATGACTGAGCTGCCGCTGGACGAGCTGCGCAAGCAGGTCGCCCTGGTTACCCAGGAGCACCACGTCTTCGTCGGAACGCTGCGGGACAACCTGTCGATGGCTCGTCCGTCCGCGACGGACGCGGAGCTGCTCGACGCGCTCGGTGCAGTGGACGCACGTGAGTGGGCAGAGGCGCTGCCGGACGGGCTCGACACTCGCGTCGGGTCCGGACAGCTTGCGTTGACGCCGGCGCAGGCTCAGCAGTTGGCACTGGCGCGGCTGGTGCTGGCCGATCCGCACACGCTGGTGCTCGACGAGGCGACGTCGCTGATCGACCCGCGGGCTGCGCGGCACATGGAGCGCTCGCTGGCCGCCGTACTGGAAGGCCGGACGGTCATCGCGATCGCCCACCGTCTCTACACCGCCCACGACGCCGACCGGGTCGCTGTGGTGGAGGACGGCCGCATCTCGGAGCTGGGCAGTCACGACGAGTTGGTCGCCCGCCAAGGCTCGTACGCCGCCCTATGGAACTCCTGGCACGGCTGACAGCAACACACGCACCGATCACGACAACCCACCGCAACACACGCACCGGTCACGCGACAGCAACGCGTGGACCGGTCACGACAACCCACACCAACGCGCGCACCGGTCACGACAATCCACCGCAACGCACGCACCGGTCACGCCACAGCAACGCGTGGACCGGTCGCGGCGACCCACCGTGCTGGCGGCGGTCCTAACACCTCCCCCGCCCCCGAGCGAAGCGAGGGGGCGGGGGGTCTTTCTAGCGCTTGCGTAGTAGGAGAACTGCTGAATCGACATGCGGCGGTGGGGTGAAAGCTTTGCGGGGAAGGCGAAGTCCGAGCGACGGGTCGTAGTGGCGGAACCACCGGTTCGCCCCGGGTGCGTCACCGCGAACCCACCGATTCGCCACCTGCCGCTGCAGCACCAGATCCGCCGACACCAGGCGTGAACCCGGCGACAGCAAGCGCTTCAGCAACAAGGTAGAGATGTTGTACGGCGGACTCGACACCACCCGGAACGGCCGCGACGGCAGGCGCAGATCACCGGCATCGGCCCGGACGACCGTCACCGGCGCGTCCGCGAACCGCCGGCGCAACCGATCGGCACGACCGGGATGGAGTTCGACAGCGACCACCCGGGCGCCGGCCCGGACCAGCGGAGCGGTCAGCGCGCCGAGTCCGGCCCCGACGTCGAGGACGAGCTCGCCGGGCGTGATCCCGGCCGCGTCCACAACCCGTTGGGCCCAACGACTATCGAGCGGATGCCATCCCCAGGCACCCCTCGCCTGCCCGGAGGCGGGCACGACGGACCATCACGAAGTACGTAATCATGGGCCCGACCCTAGACCGCCGCGACGCCTTGACTCAAAGCATTTTCGGCGTCGCGCCCAGTGCCGTCACGGTCTCCGTCGTACGGCGCTGCGCCAGTTCGAGGCGACTACGCCGGGGCGTGTCCTTCGCGAGTTCCCGTCGAACATCGAGGACTCGCACCGGCAGGTCGTCCGTCATGAGCAGCGGCGCGTACTCGGCCGCGGTCGTCCAGCGGTCGCCGCTACGGGTGAACGTGAAGCGGGCCAGCTGACCTTCGGCCTTGGTGCTGTTCGGTTCGCGATGCGCTGCGACCAGGTTGCCGAGCCCGTACGCGACCCACTTGCCGTCGAACTCCTCCATCGGCTGCACGACATGTGCGTGATGCCCGATCACCAGGTCGATGTTGCTGTCGGCAAGCAGTTGCGGAGCGACCTCACGCTGCTGGTCGTTGAGCCTGTTCGAGTACTCCGTACCCCAGTGGCAGCTGACCAGCACGAGATCGGCGCCGCGGTCGCGAGCCTCTTGAGCCTTCAGCTTGATCGTCTTCGTGCTGATCTTGCCGGCCCGCCAGGTCTCACCGTTCGGGTACGGCAGCCCGTTGAAGCCGAAGGTGAAGCTGAGCGACGCGACCTTCACTCCCCCGACATCGACGATCGTGATCTGCTCCGCCTCGGCCCGCGATCGCGCCGTACCGGCATGCTTGAGTCCGACCTTGTCCAACGTGTCGAGGGTCCGGTCGATGCCGGCCGCGCCGCCGTCGAAGCTGTGGTTGCTCGCGGTCGTGCAGAGGTCGTAGCCGGTCTGCTTGAGCGCCGTGGCAATCTGCGGCGGACCTTGGAAGAGCGGGTAGCCGTGGTACGGACCGCCATCGCGAGCCAGCGGTGTCTCCAGGTGTGCGATCGCGAGATCCGCCTTCTGGACAAGGGGTTTCACGCTGCTCATCAGCGGCGCGAAGTCCCAGCGGCCGTTGTCGCCGTCGCGTTTCGCGGTGGTCCACAGGCGTTCGTGGAGCAGTACGTCGCCGGTAGCGACGACCGTGATCCGATCGGCCGGCTTGCTCTGCTTCGGTTGCGCACTCTTCGTCGGCTGACCGCCCGTGTCCGCGAACGTGTCCGCCATGCATCCGCTCGTCGCCACGGCCGCGGCTCCAGCGAGCATTCCCCCGAGCACCGCGCGTCGTCGTACTGCCATTCCCGTCCCCCAAAACCCTTGTTGTCGTTGAAGACGCTGCGCAGGTCCGGTTGGTTGGGGTTGTGGTAGAAGGAATCATGGTCGAGTTGAAGACCCCGGCGCAGATCGAGCAGATGCGCGCGGCCGGGCGGGTGGTCGGCACCGCGCTCGCAACGGTGAAGAAACAGGCCGCGGTCGGCGTCTCCTTGCGTGAACTCGACGAGGTGGCCCGCGAGGTACTGCGTTCCGCCGGGGCGGTGTCGTTGTTCGACGGGTACCAGCCCGGGTTCGCGACCTCGCCGTTCAGCGGCGTGATCTGTACGTCGGTGAACGACGCCGTACTGCACGGGCTGCCGTCCGATCAGCGGCTCGCCGACGGCGACCTGCTCAACGTGGACTGCGGCGCTTCCGTCGACGGGTGGTGTGCGGACTCGGCGATCAGCTTCTGCGTCGGTACGCCGCGGGCCGAGGACCTGGAACTGATCGCGACGACCGAAGAGGCGCTCGCCGCGGGGATCGCGGCCGCTGTCGAGGGCAACCGGATCGGCGACATCGGCGCCGCCATCGGAGAGGTCGGGAACCGGGCCGGCGTCGGCACCAACCTGGACTTCGGCGGCCACGGCGTCGGCCGCCGCATGCACGAGGATCCGCACATCCCCAACGGCGGCCGCCCCGGCCGAGGCCTCAAACTCCGCGCCGGCCACGTCTTCGCGATCGAGCCCTGGTTCTGGTCCGGCCCCGGATCCACCTACAGCATCGACGAGGACGGCTGGACCCTCCGCTCCGCCGACCGAACCCGCGGCGCCCACGCCGAACACACCATAGCCATCACCCCCGAAGGCCCCCAGATCCTCACCCTCCCGTAGCCGGACCCCGGCGGGTTGGGGAGGATTTTGTCCCCGATTCGGCACGAAATCCTCCCCAGGCCAGGTTGTACATCAGAACAACGGCTCCTGGGACGGTTTCGGAGGGTGCATGCCGTTGATGGGTCGGGTGCGGTGGGTGGAGCCTCGGGCGAAGCCGTGTTTGGCCAGTAGGGGGCGGAGCTTTTCTTCGAAGGCTTTGCGGTAGCTCGGGGAGGCGTTGGAGCCGTGGGCGTAGAGGGAGGTGTAGCGGCTGACGAGGTCGGGGTGGTCGTGGGCCAGCCATTGCATGAACCAGTCCTTCACGCCTGGGCGTAGATGCAGGACGAGAGGGGTTACACCGGTGGCGCCGGCCGCGGACAGTTGCTCCAACAGGTGGTCGAGCTGGTCAGGGGAATCGGTCAGCCACGGGAGGACCGGGGCAACCATCACGCCGCACGGGAGACCGGCCTCGCGGACGGCTCGGATCAGGTCGAGGCGGCCGCGGACCGAGGGGACGCCGGGTTCGAGGCGGCGCCGGAGTGCTTCGTCGCCGAGGGCGAGCGAGAGGCCGATGCCGACGTTGACCTCGGCGGAGGCCGCCGAGAGCAACTCCAGGTCGCGGCGGAGCAGGGTGCCCTTGGTGAGGATCGACAATGGCGTACCCGAGCCGGCGAGGGCCTCGATGATACCGGGCATCAGGCGGTAGCGCCCCTCGGCGCGCTGGTACGGGTCGGTGTTGGTGCCCAGGGCAACTTGTTCGTGACGCCAGGACGGACGGGCCAGCTCGCGGCGCAGGACGTCGGCGACGTTCGTCTTCACGACGATCTGCCGGTCGAAGTCCAGCCCGGTGTCGAGCTCGAGGTACTTGTGCGTCGGCCGCGCGAAGCAGTACCGGCAGGCGTGCGAACACCCGCGGTACGGATTGACGGTCCAGTTGAACGGCAGCGCCGTACCAGGCACCGAGTTCAGCGCCGACCGCGCCAGCACCTCGTGGAACGTGATCCCCTGGAACTCCGGCGTCGTCACCGACCGAACCAGCCCCGCAATCGACCCGAGCCCCGGCAACGTCCCCGGAGTCTCGGCATCAACCCGCTGCCCAGCCCACCTCATGCCTCATAGTCGAACACATGTTCCCACAACCGTCAAACGGCGGCGCGGGCGCCGAGGATGCCGCTGACGTAGAGCAGGCCGCCCATGCGCAACTCGTCACCCTCGAGGGATGGGAGGCCGTTGGCAGCGAGCAGGTCCCGGGTGCTGAAAGCATTCAGCACCCAGCCGCGATCCACGAGGTAAGGAGCTGCTTCGTTGCGTTCACCGAAGTAGCGGAGTCTCGCGTGGTCCAGGTCAAAGCCGCGCGCACGCCAGAGTTCGGAGATGCGATCCAGGCCCGCCTTCGTCCTGCGCTCGTCGCCGGGCCGTGGGTTTGGCCTGCTCTCGGTCGCCACGCGGCTTCCCGGCGCGCTGAGCTCGGTGATGGTGTCCAGCAAGCGGTCCTGCGCGTCGGGCGCCAGGTAGCCCAGCAACCCTTCGGCGCACCATGCGGCCGGCTGCGCCGGATCGAAGCCGGCGGCGCGAAGTGCGGTGGGCCAGTCGTCGCGCAGATCGACCCCGACCGCCCTGCGGTCAGCGGTTGGTGCAGCACCCAACTCGGCCAGTGCGCGGGTCTTGAACTCGATGACATCGGGTTGGTCGAGCTCGAACACCACAGTCCCGGACGGCCATGGCAGTCGGTACGCGCGGGAATCCAGCCCCGAGGCCAGGATCACAGCCTGCGTGATGCCCGCGTTCGTCGCGTCGAGGAAGAAGTCGTCGTAGAACTTGCCCCGTACCTTGGCCCCGTCGATCGTGGCCCGATCGACCAACTCGCCGGGAGGCTCTTCACCAGAAGCCAGCCGGGCGAGGAGGTCGACACCGACCGCCCGGACGAGCGGTTGGGCGAACGGGTCGTCGATGAGCCGACTGTCCGAGCGGGTCGCGATCGCCCGGGCCGTCGCGGCCAGGGTGGCGGTAGCGCCAACGCTCGATGCCAGGTCCCAGGTGTCTCGATCGTGCCTGGTGGAGTTCATGTTCCGCCTTCCGCGAGGATACGGAACAACACCCTTACACCCGTCGCCGACAACCCAGGAGCGTCAAACGGCGGCGCGGGCGGCCTCTTCGACGCGGGCGCGGTAGTTGGCCCACCAGGCGACGTCCTGTTCGGGGAGGTTCGAGTTGGTCGGGCTCAGGCCTGCCGTGCCGTCCAGTTGTTCGCGGAGGATGTCGGCATGGCCGGCGTGACGGCTGGTTTCGGCGAGGACGTGGACGAGGATGCCGTGCAGCGTCACTGTCGGGTTGCGCCACCACGGCACCTGGCCCTCCGCGTCCAGGTCGAGCGCCTCGATCGTCGCGTCGGCGTGCGCGCACGCCCGCTGGTACCGGTCGACGATCTCGGCGCGCGTCTCGTCGGCGGTCGCCCACATCTCGACGTTCGGTTCGGCGTCGTCGTCCCACCACGGCAGTTCTTCGGCGAACGGCCGGTCGAAGGTCTTCCCGAAGTACCAGGCCTCGACGATCGACAGGTGCTTGACCAGGCCGAGGAGGTTGGTCCCGCTGGGCGTCAGCGGCCGGCGGATGTCGTACTCGCCGAGTCCGTCGAGCTTCCAGACCATCGCCTCGCGGGCCTTACGGAGGTAGTCGTGCAAAGTTTCTTTCACAATCTCGAATCATGCCTCAGGAGAAGACCGCCGCGTTGGCCCGTGCCCATTCGCGGTACGTCGTACCCGGCCGGCCGGTGAGGTCGCGCACCGCCGGCTCCGGCTTCATCGGATGTTCGGCCATCATCCGGAAACCGTCCAGCAGCCACTGCGCCGTCTCACGTCCGATCACCGGCGCCAGCCCCTCGACGTACTCGTCCGGCGTCAGTTCCTCGAACCGCACCTCCCGCCCGATCGCCTCCGAGATCCACGCGACCTGCTCCGGCGGTGTGATCCCCTCCGGTCCGCTCATGGTGATCTTCTGCCCGCTGTACTCCTCCGACAGCAGCACCACCCGCGCCACGGCCGCGATGTCGGCGAGGTCGATCGGCGTCTGCACCGCGCCGGCGTACGGCGCCCGCACGACCCCGTCGGCCTTGATCGACGGAGCCCAGTCGAGCGTGTTGTTCATGAACTGCCCCGGCCGCAGGAACGTCCAGTCGAAGCCGCCGGCCTCGATCGCCCGCTCGATCCGGTAGTAGTGCCACGTCGACGGATCCCCTTGCGCCTCGTAGTCCGCAGGCTCCCCCGACAGTACGACGACCCGCCGCACGCCGGCGTCCCGCGCGCAGCGGACGAAGTCGTCGACGTACGCCGGAAGCGGCGCCAGGTACACGGTGTCGACGCCGGCGAGCGCCGCGGGCAGCGTCTCCGGCTTGCCGAGGTACCCGCGGGCGACCTCCACGCCGTCCGGCAGCGCGGCCCGGGCCGGCGTGTTGGTCAGCGCCCGCACCGGCGCGCCCGCTGCCACCAACTCGTCGACCAACAGCCGGCCGACGCTCGCGGTCGCGCCCGTCACCAGGATCGTCATCCCCAACTCCTTTCACCGATGAATTCCCGTAGGGTATACGAGAATTCAAGGAAGCGCCTATCGTTGGCCCCGTGAGCGAGCGGCGGAGTGGCGAGGGGCAGCCGGACAAGACGCTGGCGTTGCTGTGGCGCAACCACCGCCAGCCGACCGCGCTCGCCGACGAACCAGCGAGGAAGCGGGGGGCCGGCCGGCGGCCGTCCCTGAACGTCGACGACGTCGTCCGGACAGGGATCCAGCTCGCCGACGACCAAGGGCTGGCGGCGGCGTCCATGGGCGGGCTCGCGAAGGAGCTCGGCGTCGGCACGATGACGCTCTACACCTACGTGCCGTCGAAGGACGAGCTGCTCGACCTGATGGTGGACCAGGTGCTCGGCGAGCGCGAGCTGCCCGGGCCAGGCGAGCCGCGGCCGGACGACTGGCGGGAGCAGGTGGAGCTCTACTCCCAGCAGACCCGTGCGATGTTCCAGCGGCACCTGTGGTTGTCACAGGTCTCGACGATCCGCCCGCCGGTCGGTCCGGGCATGCTGGCCGGCCGCGAGTACCTCCTGTCCGCGTTGCTCGGTCTCGGACTCGGAGCGCTCGAGACGAATACGGCTGCGCTCGCAATCGCGACGTACGTCGACTCCGCGGCGAGCCTCGAGGCGGAGAGTCAACTGGTCGAGCGCGCGACCGGTCAGACCAACGACGCCTGGTGGTACGAGCGCAACGACCTGTGGGAGACGTACTTCGACGTCGACCGGCACCCCGCGATGACCACGATCTGGCACGCGGACGGCTACCAGTCGTCCACTCGCGAAGCCGCCGCCGAGTCCTACCGCTACGGCCTGGACCGCCTCCTCGACGGCATCCAGGCGATGAAGCCCTAGCCAGATCGGCAGCTCGACAGGAGGTGTCCGGCCGGCGCAGGCGCCGCCACGCTCAGCAGCACCGCCGACCAGGTGAAATCAGCCGACACATCCTGTCGAGCTGCAGGATTTTTAGGTCCGGGCGCCTGTCAGGACGTCGGCGCCGATCGGGTTGAGCATGTGGCGGACCGAGCTGCCGATGCGGTGTGTGGTGACCAGGCCGGTGTTGTGCAGGATCCGCGCGTGCTCGCTGGCCGAGGCCAGTGAGATCCCGGCCCGGGCCGCCAGCTCGCTGGTCGAGCATGCGCCGCTCGAGATGCTCTTCAGCACTCGTGCCCTGGTCTTCCCGAGCAGATCGGCAACGGCGCGATCGCGGTCAGCGTGGCGTACGACGGCCTCGGCCCGGTCGGCGTGCCGCACCGGGTACACCAGCACCGGTGGCAGCGCCGGATCGAGCAGCATCATCGGGTACTTCCTCCAGCAGAAGAAGGACGGCACCAGCCGCAGCCCACGACCGTTCAGGTACAGATCCCGGTCGATGTGCGGCAGGTCGACCGACAGCACCGGCGCCTCCCAGCGCAGCGTCGGGTGCAGCTGCGGGATCAGCGACTCGAACCCGTCGCCGGCGACGGTGCCGTTGTGCTTGGCAACCGTCGCCTCGATCGCCGGCGTGATCATCGGCATCTGCGGCGCGATCTTGGTCCGGTGGAACGACCGCAGCCCCTGCACGAGCCGGGTCATCACGCTGTTCTCACCGGCCGCGAGCCGCCGGCTCCAGGCCGGCAACCGCACGCTGTCCGACAACCTGCTCAGCTCGGATCTCAGCTGACCGGGCGGTGTGGCGGCGACCGCCGCCAGTCCCGCCTCGAGCCCTTGACCCGCGGCACGCGGTGTCAGGAAATCCGGTGAATAACCCACCGGCGGGGCCAGCGCGAGCAACTCCTGCTCCAGCGCGCTCAGCCGGGCCCTCGCCCGCTCCCGCCAGGTGCCGAAAGTCTCCGGCTCGTAGTCGGTCTGCAGGACGTGGAGACCCAGCAGGACCTCCCACAACGGATCGGGCTCCTGCGCGATCGTCGTCCTCGCCAGATCCGCACACTCGAAATGAACGCGGAACACCACGGTCTCCTCCCCCGAGGAAAGTCACCCGCCGTGGTCAACGGGCAACAGAACTACCGTAACAGCCCTCGGGGTCACTCACCGTGACGCAGAACTACTCCCACTCGATGGTGCCCGGGGGCTTGCTGGTGACGTCGAGCGTCACGCGGTTGACCTCGTCGACCTCGTTGGTGATACGGGTCGAGATGCGCTCGATCACGTCGTACGGCAGCCGGGCCCAGTCGGCGGTCATCGCGTCCTCGCTGGTGACGGGGCGCAGTACGACGGGGTGGCCGTACGTCCGGCCGTCGCCTTGGACGCCGACCGACCGTACGTCGGCCAGCAGGACCACCGGGAACTGCCAGATGTCGCGGTCGAGACCGGCCGCGGTGAGCTCGGTGCGCGCGATCAGGTCCGCGGCGCGCAGGATGTCCAGTCGCTCGCGGGTGACCTCGCCGATGATCCGGATGCTCAGACCGGGGCCCGGGAACGGGTGCCGGTAGACCATCGTCTCCGGCAGGCCGAGCGCCAGGCCGAGCTCGCGGACCTCGTCCTTGAACAGCGTCCGCAGCGGTTCGATCAGGCTGAACTGCAGGTCGTCGGGCAGCCCGCCGACGTTGTGGTGCGACTTGATGTTCGCGGCACCGGCACCGCCGCCGGACTCGACGACGTCCGGGTACAGCGTGCCCTGGACCAGGAACTCGATGTGCCGCTCGGCGTCCACCTTGCGCGCAGTCGCCTCGAAGGTCCGGATGAACTCGCGGCCGACGATCTTCCGCTTCTGCTCCGGGTCGGTGACCCCGGCCAGCGCGGTCAGGAACTGCTCCTCGGCGTCGATCGCCTCGAGCCGGATCCCGATCGCGGCGACGAAGTCCTTCTCGATCTGCTCCGACTCACCGGCCCGCTGCAGACCGTGGTCGACGTACACGCAGGTCAGCTGGTCGCCGATCGCCTTGTGCACCAGGGCCGCCGCGACCGCGGAGTCAACGCCGCCGGACAGCGCGCACAGCACCTGCTTGTCGCCGACCTGCTCGCGGATCAGCTCGACCTGCTCCTCGACGACGTTGCTCGTCGTCCAGTCGCCCTTGCAGCCGGCGATCTCGTACAGGAAGTGCTCGAGCACGGCCTGCCCGGCCTGCGAGTGCAGGACCTCCGGGTGCCACTGCACGCCGGCCAGCCGCCGGTCCAGGTCCTCGAACGCCGCCACCGGCGCGCCCTCGGACGCCGCGAGTACGGCGAACCCGGCGGGCGGCGCGTGCACCGCGTCACCGTGGGACATCCACACGTTGAGGTCCTCGGGGATGTCGGCGAGCAGCGTCCCTGCCTCGCTCACCGTGACCGGCGTCCGGCCGAACTCGCGCAGTCCGGTACGCCGGACCTCGCCGCCGAGCGTCTGCGCCATCGCCTGGAAGCCGTAGCAGATCCCGAACGCCGGTACGCCGGCCTCGAAGAGCCCGGAGTCGACCCGCGGCGCGCCCTCGGCGTACACCGACTGCGGGCCGCCGGACAGGATGATCGCCTTCGGCCCCTTCGCCAGCATCTCCTCGACCGGCATCGAGTGCGGCACGATCTCGGAGTACACCTTCGCCTCGCGCACGCGGCGCGCGATCAACTGCGCGTACTGCGCCCCGAAATCGACGACCAGGACCAACTCATGCTGCGTCACCTGGCAAAGCCTATCGGTGCAGGTCAGCAGGGCTGTAATCCACCGCTCGACCAGTCACCGCCAAGACCTCGCTGGTCACCTCCAGCCCCGGAAACCGCCGCCGCATCGCAGCCTCGTACCGAGCCGCACCCGCCTGGTCACCGATGTAGTCCGAAATCAGATGCACCCCGAACCACAACCGCACACGACACCGAGTCGGAAAGCTCACAACCCGACGCTAGCGACGCGAGTTGTCCGCCGTATTACGGAGAGTTACAACCCGAAGACACTTCAACTGTTCCGCAGGGATGCTTGGTGGTTCGGGGAGTCCTACCTACCTGAGAGGACCAGTAGAACTCCCCACTCGACCAGGCCAGCCGGAACTTACGGCGCCTTGTGGCGCGGAGCCACCAGCAACCGCGCCGGGGCGCGGAACGAGAGTAGGTCGATCATTGGTGGGGGTTCGGCGAGGTGCACGGTGATCAGTAGGTGCTGGGCGCAGTTGAGGGCTACTTGGGTTTCCATTCGGGCTAGGGCGGCGCCCAGGCAGCGGTGGATGCCTATGCCGAAGGCTAGGTCGGGTGGGCCGCCGTGGCCGGTCAGGCCGAGGAGGATCGGGGCGCCGGCCGGCAGCTCCACGTCCGCCAGGGTGGTTGGCTCGGCGGTGATTCGGCGCCAGGTCGGGACCGAGGACGCCTCTTGGAGGACCTGTTCCACTGTGGTGCCGGGGTCGTCCAGGCAACGCTGGAATGCGGTGGAGATGAGCTGGGTCGTGGTTTCCTGCCCGGCGATCAGCAAGAAGTAGCCGACCGCGCACACCTCTTCATCGGTCAGTCCCAGACTGACCAGCACACCAAACAGGTCGTCACCAGGCGCCTTCCGAGCGGCCGTCGTACGCGCGCGCAACCATGCGTAGAACTCGGCCGCGCTGTGCGCCAGCTCCAGCTGCCGGTCCTCATCGGGCCAGCCCCAGAACAGTTCCAGCGAGTCGAGACTCCAGGCCTTCAGCGCAGGTACGTCGACGTCCGTCAGGCCGAGCAGGTGCAGTACGACGAGGGCCGGCGGCTCCGCGGCGATCGCCTGCACCAGGTCAACCTGTTGGCCGTCAGCAAGGGCTTTCATGGCAACCGCAACTCGTGAGTCGTTGAGTTCTCGGGCCAGCGGTTCCGCAGCGGCGACGCGGGCGGGGCTGAAGAAGCGGGCGACGGCGGCACGGATCGGGCGGTGTGACTCCCCCGCGTTGTTGGCCAGCGTCGGCGGCAGCGCGAAGCCGACACCGGACAGGACGCGGAGCGCCTTCACGGACAGCGGCGTGTGGGCGAGTACAGCGTTGTCCGGGCGGAACGTCTGCGGGTCGAGCAGCACCTCCCGCGCCAGCGCCGGGTCGTCGACGACCCAGTACCCGAGGGTCTCGTCGTACCGGGCCGGGCAGCCGGCCACCGTCGACCCGTCACCGGAAGCGGAGGGCGTCACTCGAACCATCCCGGTGCGGCGGCCCGGAACTCCTCTCGGCTCCAGGCGCCGGCCCCGGCCGGGATCCGCCCGATCACCGGGACGCCGGTCGTCGCCGGAAGATCCTCGAGGTTGCAGCTCTCGGCGAGATCCGGCTCGGCCGGCCACGACCCGATCACCAGCCCCTCGACCGGCAGTTCCCGCGCGCGCAGCGCCTCGACGGTCAGCCCCGTGTGGTTCAGCGTGCCGAGTCCGGCGCGTGTCACCACAACGAACCTGAACGGTGACGTCAGGTGCTCCGCGAGATCCGCCAGGTTGTTGCCATCAGCATCGAGTCCGACGAGCAGTCCACCGGCGCCCTCGACCAGCACGGTGTCGTAGGTCCGGGCCAGGTCGTCGATCGATGCGGCGTACTCCTCGACCGACGGCAGCGGGATCCCGGCACGCCGGGCGGCGGTAGTGGGCGCGAGCGGTTCGGGCAGCCGGACGCCTTCATGCAGTGCGGTCACGCCGCTGAGGCGGACGACCTCGGCGAGGTCGCCCGGCTCGTCGGGGCCGACGCCGGTCTGGGCCGGCTTGACGACCGCGACCGACGCGCCGGCGCGCACCGCGAGCGCGGCCGTGACGATCGTCTTGCCGATCTCGGTGTCAGTCCCGGTGACGAAGGTGATCATGAAACCGTCCCGATCGCATCGACGATCACGGCGCAGGCGCGATCGAGATCGGCGGCCGACAGTCCCGCGTGCGCGGTGAGCCGGAGCCGAGAGATGCCGTCGGGGACGGTCGGCGGCCGGAAACTCCCCACGCGTACGCCGTTCTGCAGGCACAGCTCGGCCGCTCGGACGGTCTCGCGCGGTCCCGGCATCGGGACGGAGACGACCGCACCACGCGACGGCGGCACATCACATGCAGACGCCAACCGCGCCGCGGCCGCGTGAATCGCCGCAGGGCGGTCGGGCTCGGCCTGTAGAACCTGCAATGCCGCAAGAGCAGCGGCGCAGGCGGCTGGGTTCAGACCGGTGTCGTAGATGAAGGGACGTGCCCGGTTGACGAGGTGCTCGCGCAGCACGGACGGCCCCAGCACGACCCCGCCCTGCGAGGCCAAGGACTTGGACAGCGTCATGGTGACGACGACATGCTCCAGCCCGGCCAGACCCGCCCCATGCACGGAGCCGTGACCGTTGCCGCTGACCCCCAACCCGTGGGCCTCGTCGACCAGCAGTACGGCGTTGTGCGCGCGGGCGACCGCGGCCAGTTCGAGCAGTGGCGCCTCGTCGCTGAGCACACTGAACACCGACTCCGTCATCACCACCGCGTGCGGCTCGTTGCGCTCGGCAAGCATCTTCTCGACGGCCTCGACGTCGTTGTGCGGAACGATCTCGACCCGGGACCGCGCTAGGCGGCAGGCGTCCACCAGCGACGCGTGCACGTGTTCGTCGGAGACCAGCAAGGTTCCCGGTCCGCCGAGTGCGGTGACGACGCCGAGGTTGGCGAGGTATCCGGACGAGAACACCAGCGCGGACTCTTGCCCGGCGTACGCCGCCAGAGCGGATTCGAGTTCCTCGTGAAGTTCCGTCGTACCGGTGACGAGGCGGGACGCGGTCGAGCCTGTTCCCCAGATGCGTACGGCGTCGGCCGCGGCCGTCACCACCCGCGGATCGCGAGCGAGGCCGAGGTAGTCGTTGCCCGCGAGGTCGATCAGGTCACCGTCCGCGGCCCGCGCCCTGAGCCGCCGGGTCAGACCGCGGGCCTCCAGCGCGGCAGCCTTCGGGGCGAGCCAGTCCTCCAACATCAGCCGGCCTCCTCGACCGCGCCTGTGATTGCCGCGCCGATGGTGGCGATGTCGGCGTCGGTGCAGACGTACGGCGGCATTGTGTAGACGAGATCGCGGAACGGCCGGACCCAGACCCCGCGACGCAACGCGGCCTCGGTCAGCCGCGGCAGGTCCACCGGCCCACCGAGCTGTACGACGCCGACCGCGCCGAGCACCCGTACGTCCTTCACCGCAGGCAACTCGGCCGCTGGAGCGAGCCCCGCCGAAAGCCCCGCGGAAATCGCAGCCACCCGCGAAGCCCAATCCTGTGAGAGCAGCAGATCGATCGACGCGAGCGCGACCGAACACGCGAGCGGGTTCGCCATGAACGTGGGCCCGTGCATCAACGCACCACCCGGCCCGTTGGACACCGTGTGCGCGACGTCCGACGTACACAGCATCGCGGCCAGCGTCAGGTAGCCGCCGGTCAGCGCCTTGCCGACGCACAGGATGTCGGGGTCGACGCCCGCGTGCTCGGACGCGAACAACGTGCCGGTGCGGCCGAACCCGGTGGCGATCTCGTCGAAGATCAGCAGGAAGCCGTGCCGGTCGGCGAGCTCGCGGAGAACGCGCAGGCAGGCAGGGCTGTACGGGTACATCCCACCGGCTCCCTGCAGGACCGGCTCGACGATGATGCCCGCGATCTCACCCGCATGTCGCTCGGCCAGTGCCGCCAGCTCGCCGGCCCAGGCCTGCAGCTCGGGATCGGTGTCCGGCCGGTCGAAGCCGGCCGGCGGTTGCGGTCCGAACACCTGCTCCTTGAGCGCGCCGGTGAACAGCGAATGCATCCCGTTGACCGGGTCGCACACGCTCATCGGCGCGAACGTGTCGCCGTGGTACCCGCCGCGGACGGTCAGCATCCGCGTACGCCCATGGTTGCCGCGCGCAACCTGGTACTGCAGCGCGAGCTTGATCGCCACCTCGACCGAGACCGATCCGGAGTCGCAGAAGAACACGTGCCGCAACGGCTCCGGCGTGATCTCCACGAGCCGCTCGCCCAGCCGGACCGCCGGCTCGTGGGTCAGCCCACCGAACATCACGTGACTGAACTCGTCCACCTGGCGCTTCAACGCGGCGTCCAGCACCGGGTTCCGGTAGCCGTGGATCATGCACCACCAGGACGCCATCGCGTCGATCGCCTCGACCGTCCCGCCCGTACCGTCGTCAAGCTGCAGCCGTACGCCGTCCGCGCTCCGGACCAGCCGCACCGGCGAGGGCTCGGCCAGCGACGAGTACGGATGCCATAGCAACTCCGCGTCCCGCTGTAGCCACCCATTGACCGACTGTGACACCGCGCTCCTCCATCCTGAGGATCCCCAACGGTAATCGCTGCTTGCCGCGAAGGACGGCGCGGGTGGTCAGGATGTGGGCGACATCTCCTACTGCTGGGTGCCGGCAGTTGCGATGTGCAACGTCACCGCGTCGGGATGCAATCGCGGGCGAGCCAGCGCAGTGACCGTCTTCCCGCCCTCGACCGACTCGTCCCGGATCCACTGCACCGGCGCCGCCAGCCCGATCCGGGCGACCTGCGAAGTGGTGTCCAGGAAGTACCGCGACTCCACCACGGTCCACGGGCGGTCCCGCTCGTACATGATCGCCTCGGCGGTCCGGACCGGTCGCTGCCACTCACCGGCGGCAGCCCGCTGATTGCCGTAGAGCAGTTGGCCGTCCGGACGCAGTACGGCGATCCGGTCGGCCCACTCGCCGCCGTCGATCAGCTCGGCGGCCCGCAGTACACCTGCGTAGCCGGCATCGTGGACGCTCTGCGGGGCGAGCCGGCCGAAGCCGTAGGCCTCCAGTGCGCGTAGATGCCGCTCGAGCACGCCGAGGCGACTGAAAGCCTCGGGAACCGCAAGGATCGCGACCTCGACCTGGTAGCCGGCCGCCTTGAATCTCCGGGCCGAGTCCGCGAAGGCGTCGGGGTCGAGGAGCTCGGTCTCGACGATCCCGTCGTACCGCTGCTCGATCACGTGCGCCTCTGCCATCGCGTACCAGCGCCGGCCGTCGGCCTCGACGCCGGGGCTCGGTGTCGGAGGTACGTCGCTGATCGGCTGGTAGAAGCGTGGATGGTACGGCTCGTAGGCGGCCGGGTTGAGGACGACGGGGCGGCCGCGGTGGCGCAGGATCGCGGCCACCAGCGCGGTGATCGTGGCCTTGCCGTCGCCCGGCTGGCCCCCGACGAACACCACGACCGGATGCTCCTGCGGCCTCCCGGCGAGCTGGTCAGGCACGATCCGCTCGCGGAAGATCTGTGCGCTCTCCCCCGCATCCAGCGGTTCCCGATCAGCCCCCGCCGGCCCGATCCCCCACGGACTCGTCACGACTACTCCAGCGTCCCGTCGTCTTCGTCGTCTTCTTCGTCGTCCTCGTCGAGGTCGTCGTCCGCACCGGCCTCGTCGTCTTCGTCCTCATCGTCGTCTTCGTCATCGATGATGAGGAGGTCGTCGGCTTCTTTGCGGATCCGCTTGATCGCGCGACTGTCCAGTGGCGTGAGCTCCTGACCGCGCGCGGCCCAGGCCTCCTGCTCGGTCCGCCGGCTCGCGGCGGCATCAGGCTCGGCAGCAGCTTCCTCGGCCTCGATCGGCCGGGCGTAGAACCCGATCGCCTGCCGCACACCCTCCTGCGCGATCTCGTACGCCATCGCTTCCGTTCGCGACCAGCTCGCCTTACCGAGCTTGGTCAACACGTCCACGGCGGGGAGATCAACCACGCCGAAACGATAGCTGACGTGCCAGGTCACTACCCGAACGGCCCCGGCCCTGTGCGAACACACGATGAACCCCAGCCGTGGTTAGCCTTCCGATGCTTCAAACCACCGGGGAACCGGCCGGCGTCGATCAGCGTCTGCTGGAGAACAAACACCGATCAGCCGCGTTTCGCGGCTCTCGTCGACAGGAGCATCAGGGTGCCGTACGGCAGCAAGGACTCGAAGAACGAGAAGCCCAAGGCCAAGCCGGAGAAGGGCTCGAAGGCGACGCCGCCCAGGGACCTCCCGATCTTGACCCCGGCCCGCAAGCCGAGGGGTCAGGGCCAGGGCCGCTGACCTGCCACACCTTTGAACCCGCGGGGAACCAGCCTGCGGTTCTGAACGTCTGCTGCAAACACAACCGATCATGCGCCGCGTCTCGCGGCTTCGACAGGAGGAACGGGACCATGCCCTTCAGCAAAAAAGGCAAGCCGCAGGAACACACCAACAACCAGAGCCCGAGCAACGCGCCCCGGCACGAGAGGGGCGCGTCCCGGAAGCAGGCCGACCAGAATCGGTCCACGAACCCGAACACCCGTCGCGGACGCGAGAACGCCGCCCAGAAGAAGAACGAGAAGAAGAAGGGCAACGGCCGGGGCTAGGGCAACCGACCCGACGTGCCGGCGGCCGGGGAAACCGTTCAATCGGTTGCCCCCGGCCCCTTTATGTTCGGCGGCGGCGTGCCGCGTCGGGGCGGCTCGCTCCGGAGCGTTGGGGTTTCGGACGTCGCGGTGCGGCCTTCTGCTTCGGGTTCTTCGCCGCCGTCGGGGCCGGCGGCCGGGCCTCGAGGGCCTTCTTGACTGCGGTGAAAGCGTCGTTGGCGTTGCGGGCGGGCTTTACGCCGGTGAGTTTGGGGATGGCGGAGCGCTGGCGGCGGGTGTGGGTCTGGATGCGCTCGACGACGCGGGTGCGGACCTCGTCCAGGTCGGCGCCGGTCAGGTTCTCCACCGGTTTGCCGCGGTCCAGGGCGACGTCGAACCATTCGGTGTAGCCGTGCGTGTGGACGACCTGGTTCGGCGACTTCTGGCCGAGGCGGCGGTACTGCGTCAGTACGTCGTACCGCTCGTCGAGTCCGAGGACCTCGTCGCGGAGCCCGAGCTCGACCTGGCGGTCGTAGGTCGCGGCGACCCGCTGGTCGATCTCGGCGGCGGAACGGTCGACGGAGAACACGACCTGCCGGGTCGCCGGGGCGACGGCCCGTTCCGGATCGTTGCCCATGGCACGCGCCAGCGCGTTCACGATCGCGTCGTAGTTGTTCTCGTGGATCTTCGCGGCGGCCTTGGCGTCCAGCCGGCTCAGTACCGCGTAGGCGTCCTCGGCCATGCTGCGCGGGAAGTCACGCCGTACGGCGTTCCGCGCCTCCGCGACCGCGTCCACCTCCCAGCCCTCCAGCAGCGAACGCACGTACACGCTGGTGCCGCCGACCACGACCGGGACGCCACCCGCCTTCCAGCACTCGTCCATGTGCTGCCGCGCCTGCGCGACGAACGTCTCCAACTCGAGTTTCCGCACCGGCTCGGTGACGTCGATCATCGTGTGCGGGATCCCGCGCATCTCCTCCGGCGTGGTCTTGCTGGTGCCGATGTCCATGTACCGGTACACCTGCCGCGAGTCTGCCGACACGACCATCGGCGGCAGCCCGAGCTCGTCCCGGATCCGCAGGCACAGATCGACCGACACCGCGGTCTTACCCGCCGACGTCGGGCCGTACAGAGCGACCAGGAGCCGGGGCACGTTGGACATACCCCCAACCCTAGCCGGACCGGGCCCGACGCCGGCGCAGTCCTCAAACGCCGTGCTCGTTCGGCGCCCTCGGGGTCCGGCCCGCGAAGTTGCCGATCACCTTGCCCCGGGTGTCGCGAACCTTCCCGTCCTCACCGAGACGGCCGGCAACGGCCTCCTTGGCGGCCTTCCTCGCCTGGCGCCCCGTCAGCTTGCCGCCATTCGCCACCGCATCGCTGCGTGCCGCCTTCTTGCTTCCGAAAGCCATCGCGCTCACTTCCCTCCCGCGTCGAATGATGGAACGACGGTAGGACCACGCAGGGGCAAACGACCGTTCCAATCAGCTTGCGGTCAGGTTCCCGTGGACGGAGCATCGGGCCGACCAGCCCATGGGGTGGACCTGGACGATCATGCGGCGGCGGCAGCTCGCGCAGTACCTCGGCGGCTCGAGTTCGAGCGCGCGCCGGCAATCCTCGTGACTGCCGTCGGTCAGCTCGCGCCCGCATCTCCCGCAGTAGCTCATAGCGTCTTCTGGAGTTCCTTCACCGGCATCTTCAGCTCGGCGAGCAGGTCGAGGTCGGCGGTCGCCGGGCGGCCCAGGGTGGTCAGGTAGTTGCCGACGATCACCGCGTTGATGCCGCCGAGCAGACCTTCGCGGGTGCCGAGGTCGCCGAGGGTCAGCTCGCGACCGCCGGCGTACCGCAGGACCGTCCGCGGCATCGCGAGCCGGAACGCGGCGATGGTCCGCAGCGCGTCCTTGCCGTCCATGATCTCGAGGTCGCCGAACGGCGTACCCGGTCGCGGGTTGAGGAAGTTCAGCGGAACCTCGTGCGGGTCGAGCTCGGCGAGCTGCGCGGCGAGCTCCGCGCGCTGCTCGAGCGACTCGCCCATCCCGACCAGACCGCCGCAGCACAGCTCCATGCCGGACTCGCGCACCATCAGGCAGGTCTCCCAGCGCTCCTCGAAGGAGTGCGTGGTGACGACGTCGCCGAAGTAGGACCGGGCCGACTCGAGGTTGTGGTTGTAGCGGTGCACGCCCCACGACTTCAGCTCGTCGACCTGGTCCTGCGTCAGCATGCCGAGTGAGCAGGCGATGTTGATGTCGACCTCGGCGTTGATCGCCTCGATGCCGGCCTTCACCTGCGACATCAGCCGCTCGTCCGGCCCGCGGACCGCGGCGACGATGCAGAACTCGGTGGCGCCGGTCTTCGCGGTCTCCTTGGCGGCCTCGACGAGCTCGGGGATGTTCAGCCAGACCGCGCGCACCGGCGAGGTGAACTGGCCGGACTGGGAGCAGAAGTGGCAGTCCTCGGGGCAGCCGCCCGTCTTCAGCGAGATGATCCCCTCGACCTCGACCTCCTCGCCGCACCACTTCACCCGGACGTCGTGCGCGAGCGCGAGCAGTTCCGGCAGCCGGTCGTCGGGCAGGGTGAGGACCTCGACCAATTGCTCCTGGCTCAGCCCCGTGCCCTGCTCCAGAACCTGCTCACGTGCCACGTCCAGGATCTTGCTCATGGTTCTCCTGCCTCATCTCGACGGTCGGCCTCACAGTAGGTCAGACAGGTACGGCGGGGCTGCGGCGGGCGTCACGTGGAACACCTGCGGCCGAAGTGCCTCACCGCCACTCTCCGCACTCCCCGGAAAAAGTTTCTGGGTTTTTCTGCGGAACCTCGTAACCCCCTGTAGATGGGCTCGTTGATGTGTGCAGAGGCGGTTACCGCAAGGAAGACCGCCACCCGGTTACCAGGAGCTACAAATGCTGATCATTACGATCAGCACGCAGAGTGGTCACAAGCCCTGAAGCGCCTGGAAATCGGATGTAAGGTAGTAACCAAGAGCTCGGGTCGCCAGCCATGGTTGGCGATCCGATCCCAAAGCGCCGGGCGCCTCACCCCGGCTTGAGTGGGTCCCTCGGGAAACGATTTGGGCGGAAACGTTCCCGAGGGACCTGCTCCCTTTTCCGGACCTTTGCACAAAGCCTCAGCAACTTACTGCTGAGGCTTTTTCATTTGCGCAATTCTTCGCTGTTCCGTTACGAATCCGTCACAGCCTGCTTCGGGAAGATCGGGAGTCGCAGCGCACCCGGGGCATCCGTCGGGACGACCGGGTGCTCGGGCTTCACCGGCTGGATCCGCTGGTACGCCGTACCGACCGCCGGGCGCGGGTCCGCGGCACCCTTGTTCGGCCAGAACGAGAGCGCCCGCTCGGCCTGGGCGGTGATCGTCAAGGACGGGTTGACCCCGAGGTTCGCGGAGATGGTCGAGCCGTCGACGATGTGCAGGCCGTCGTACCCGTAGACCCGGTGGTACGGATCCACGACCCCCGACGACGGTGAGTCGCCGATCGCGCAGCCGCCGATGAAGTGCGCGGTCATCGGTACGTTGAACGGCTCCCCGATCGTGCCGCCCGGCGTACCGTTCATCAGCTTCGCCATCCGCCGGACCACCTGGTTCGCGACCGGGATCCAGGACGGGTTCGGCGCGCCGTGCCCCTGCTTCGACGTGAGCTTCCACCGGCCCAGCCGGTCACGCTTGCCGTACGTCGTGATCGAGTTGTCCGCGGTCTGCATCACCAGCGCGATCACGGTCCGCTCGGACCAGTGCTTCAGGTCGTACAGCTTCCGGATGTTCTTCCGTTGGACGCCGAGCTCGCGCAACCACGTCCGCCAGCGCGGCCTGTCACCGTCGCCGTCGGTCAGCACGGTCTGCAGCAGCGACATCACGTTGCTGCCCTTCCCGTACCGCACCGGCTCGATGTGAGTGATGTCGTCGGGGTGGAACGACGACGTGATCGCGACCCCGCGGCTGTAGTCGACGTCGGTGTCGCGGGAGATCGCGCCGAGCAGCGACTCCGAGTTCGTCCTGGTAAGCACCCCGAGCCGGTCCGACAGCCGGGGCAGTTTGCCCTCGTCACGCAGCCGGTGCAGCAACTTCGCCGTACCGAGAGCCGACGCGGCGAAGATCACCTGTCCCGCGGTGAAGCGGCGGGTGGCCTTCTTGTTCGACGTACGCCGGGTGTCGATCGCGTACCCGCCGTCCGGCAGCGGCTCGACCGACGTGACCGTGGTCAGCGAGTAGACCTCGGCTCCGGCCTTCTCGGCCAGGTAGAGGTAGTTCTTCGTCAGGGTGTTCTTCGCGTTGTGCCGGCAGCCCGTCATGCACTCGCCGCAGTCGATACAGCCGGTACGGCGGGGGCCCGCGCCACCGAAGTACGGGTCGTCGACCTCGACACCCGGCTCACCGAAGAAGACACCGACCGGTGTCGGGTGGAACGTCTCCCCCACGCCCATGTCCTCGGCAACCTGCTTCATCACCTTGTCGGCCGGCGTGAATCCGGGGTACGTCGTGACGCCGAGCATCCGCTTCGCCTGGTCGTAGTACGGCGCCAGCTCGGACTGCCAGTCGGTGATGTGCGCCCACTGGCGATCGGTGTAGAACGCGGGCAGCGGTTCGTACAACGTGTTCGCGTAGACCAGGCTGCCGCCGCCGACCCCGGCGCCGGACAGGATGATCACGTCGCGCAGCGCGCTGATCCGCTGGATGCCGTACCAGCCGAGCTTCGGCGCGAACAGGAACCGTTTCTTGTCCCACGAGTTCTTCGCGAACCCCGCGTCGTCGAACCGGGCACCCGCCTCGAGTACGGCGACCCGATAGCCCTTCTCGGTCAGCCGCAAAGCCGAAACCGACCCGCCGAAGCCGGACCCGACGATCACCACGTCATAGTCGAAACTCACGGGCGGCCGATCTTCTTCAGGATGCGTAGTGCGCCGGTCATCAGCTCCGCGAACTGCTCGTCGGAGAGGCCGTGCGAAGCGGCGATCGGGATCAGCCGTTGGGTGGCGATCGCCTGCGGTTCGACGTACCGGCGGATGCCCTCGACACCCTGCCGCCGGCCGAGACCGGACGACCGCATGCCGCCCATCGGCGTGTCGATCGAGCCGAACGTGGCGCCGTACCCCTCGTTGACGTTGACCGTGCCGGCCATCAGTTGCGCGGCGACCGCGCGACCTCGGCGGCCGTCGCGGGTCCAGACGCTCGCGTTCAGGCCGTACTCGCCCTCGTTCGCGCGCTGGATCGCCTCGGACTCGTCGGAGAACCGGTAGATCGAGACGACCGGCCCGAAGGTCTCGTTGTCGAAGCACTCCATCGCGGGGGTGACACCGGACAGTACGGTCGGCTCGTAGAAGAGCGGGCCGATGTCCGGGCGAGCCTTGCCGCCGGCAAGCACCGTGGCGCCCTGCTCACGGGCGTCCTCGACGTGCCGGGTCACCGTCTCCAGCTGCGCCTTCGAGATCAGCGAGCCCATGTCGACGTCCCAGCCGGTGCCGGCCGAAAGGCGGAGCTTCTTCACCCGGTCCACGAACGCCGTGACGAAGGCGTCGTACACCTGGTCGGCGACGTACAGCCGCTCCATCGAGACGCACAGCTGGCCGGCGTTCGCGAAACACGCCCGTACGGCGCCCTCTGCCGCTCGGTTGATGTCGGCGTCCCGCAGTACCAGCATCGGGTTTTTACCGCCGAGCTCGAGGCTGCAACCGATCAACCGCTCGCCGGCCTGTTTCGCCACCAGCCGGCCCGTCTTGGTCGACCCGGTGAAGCAGATGTAGTCGGCGTTCTGGATGAGCGCGCCGCCGACCGTCGGGCCGTCGCCGTTCACTGCGAGCCAGGCCTCCCGCGGCAGGCCGGCCTCGTACAGCAGTTCGATGCCGCGCAGGGCGGTGAGCGGGGTCTGGCTGTCGGGTTTGTGGACGACGGTGTTGCCGGCCAGGATCGCGGGCAGACCGTCGGAGATCGCCATCGTCAGCGGGTAGTTCCACGGCGAGATGATGCCGACGACACCCTTCGGGACGAACCGCTCCTCAGCGCGGGTGAGCAGCGGGAAGATGCCGAGCTTGCGCTGCGGCTCGAGCAGCTCGAACGCCTTGCGGCCGTAGTACCGCGCCGTCAGCGCGACGTGCGCGAGCTCCTCGAACGCCTGCTTCCGCGCCTTGCCGGACTCGCGGATGATCAGGTCGACCAGCTCGTGCCGGTGATCGAGAACGAGATCGTGGTATCGCAGCAGGATCGCCGCGCGCTCCGCGAGCGGCACCCGCCGCCAGGTCTGCTGGGTCCTCCGAGCGGCCCGGACGGCCGCGACCACGTCGTCGTCACTCGACACCGGCAGGTCCGCGATCGGCTGCCCGGTGGCCGGCGCGTACGACGTACGCGTGCCGGCCGTGGCGCGCAGCAGCCCCGACAACCGGCGGATGACCGACTGATCGGTCGCGTACGACGCGGTCGGGTCGAGCTCCGGATCCGCAGGAATCGAAGTCTGCTCGCTCATACCCGAAGGCTACCTGCCAGTAATAGCGGCTGTCAGTATCAAGAGACCGTTAAGCTGAGCGGCTGAACCTGCGAAGGGGTGGAACGTACAGATGGTGGACAGCGGGGGGCTTTGGACGCCTCCTGAGGACGAGCTCGGTGAGGCACTGCAGACAGCTCAGGTGCTGATCGAGGAGGGCCGCGCCGACGAGGCAGGGCCGTACCAGCAGCGGGTCATCGAGCTGGCCAGGGAGCGCGCCGAAGGGCACCCGAACCACTACGAGGCCAAGCACCTGATGGCCGCGACCCAGTACGAGCTGGCCGGATCACTGAACGCGTCCGGCCGCCACGAGGAGGCCCTCGCCGCGCTGCACGAGGCGCAGCTTGGGTACACCGAGCTCCAGGATGCCGGCGTACTCGACGCGACCTGCTTCCTGGCCGACGTCCGCGCCCGGCGCGCGATGACCCAGGCACACCGGGGTCACGGCGCCACCGCCGTACTGGAGATGGACGGCGCGGTGATCGCGTACGGCCAGCTCGTCGGCGGCGAGGACGGTCTCAAGCACCAGCCGGACTTCGCCCGGGTGCTCGCGATGAACGCGCTGATCCTGCGGCGGTACGGCGACCCCGCGCTGGCGGTCGCGTCCGCGGACGCGGCGACCCAGCTGTTCCTGCAGCTCGCGGACCAGATCAACGAGAGCCCCCAGTCACTGTCCTACGCGCGCTATCTCTGCACGGCGACCGCGGTGTCGGCCGACGTCCACGCTGCCGAAGGCCGGCTGGACCTTGCGCTCGAGGCGGACGAGATCGGACTGACGACAGCCGACACACTCGCCGACTCGGACTCGGCGACCGACATGCGCACGCTGGTCGCCGCCCTGGTCAGGAAAGGCAAGCACCTCGGCATCGTCGGCCGGTTGGAGGGCGAGGCCTGCTTGCGGACGGCGTACGACACCGATGCCGAGACGGCGGCCCGCGTGGTCGAGGAGCTGGACCGCGGGTTGCCGCTGACGCTGGTCGCGGCACTGGAGAACGCAGAGATCAAGCTCGGGCCGTTCGAGCAGTACCACCGGCTGGTGGCGCTGAGTGAGCCCGCGCCCGGGATGACGCTGGCGACCGTGTCGGGCCGGACCGACCCGGAGTCGGCGGCGCAACGCGCGACCGAGCTCGCGGAGTTGGTGAAGCCGCTGCTTTCGCAGGACGGCAACGCCGCGCTCACGCTGGGCATGGAGGCGCACTACCTGTTCGCGATCTCGTCCGAGCGGGAGTCGCACCGGATGCGGTTCCAGACCGAGATGTACGTACCGATCTGGGCGCAACTGCTGCTCGACATCTCCGAGGCATACTTCCAGGCCGGGCGGACCGACCTCGCGCTCGATCTCGGGGGCTGGTGCGCGGAGGTCGCGACCGCCCTGATCCCGTACGCCGACGACAACGCGCTGATGAAGGACCTGGCCGGCGCCTGCTACCGGCACCACGGCAACCTCCTGGCCGCCACCGGTGACCTGGCCGCGTCCCATCACGCCCACGAGGCCGCGGAGCAACTCCAGCTCGGCCGTTGACGTCCCGGCCTCCTCCGGCCCACGCTGACGCTGGGAGGGGGATGTCATGGACGTTGTGGAACTGCACAATCGCACGGTCGCCAACTTCGCGGACCTGGTCTCGGAGGTGCCGGCCGATCAGTGGTCGGCGCCGACACCGTGCTCGGACTGGGACGTCCGGGCGCTGGTCAACCATGTCGTCGGCGAGGAGCGCTGGACCGTGCCGCTGATGGCGGGCAAGACGATCGCCGAGGTCGGGGACACCCTCGACGGTGACCTGCTCGAGGACGATCCGGCCGCCGCGGCCTCGTACGCCGCGCGCGAGGCGGAGGTCGCCGCAACCTGGTCGATCGACAAGGTGCACCTGTCGTACGGCGACGAGGATCCGCACGAGTACCTGCGACAGCTCGCGGCGGACCACCTGATCCACGGCTGGGATCTGGCCGTCGCGATCGGTGCACTGCCGCGGATGGACCCCGAGCTCGTGGACGAGGTCGCGGACTGGTTCGCCAAGCGCGAGGACCTCTACCGGTCGGCCGGAATCATCGGCAAGCATCTGGAAGGCTTCACCGATCCGGCCGAGGCCCTGCTCGCCGCGTTCGGGCGGGATGCCCGGTGGACGCCGGCGACTCCGGTGCTCGAGCGGTTCGGGACCGCCTTCGACGAGGGCGACCTGGAGACGGCGATGTCGCTGGTCACCGACGACATCGTGTTCGAGTCCACGTCGCCGGCGCCGGACGGCGGGCGCTTCGAGGGCGCGGACGCGGTCCGGGCGGTGTGGGCGACGCTGTTCGCGGACACTGCCGACCCGCACTTCGAGACCGAGGAGACCGTGCTGCTCGGCGACCGGGCCGTCGTACGGTGGCGGTACTCCTGGCGCGAGCCGTCCGGCAACCGAGGCCAGGTCCGCGGTGTCGACGTACTGCGACTACGAGACGGCAAAATCGCTGAGAAGCTGTCCTACGTCAAAGGCTGAATCAGTCCTGCAGGTCGGGGCGGAGGGCGCCGACGAACAGGCCCGCTTCGGCCTCGGTCATGCCGGTCTCGCTGACGACGAGGGCGGTCGCCTGGTGGAGTTCGCCCGCGGCCTTGAGGGCGCGGGTGCGCTCGGCCAGGTTGGTACCCGGGCGGCGGACCAACGGCGTACCGGTCGTCGGCGGCACGTACCGCCCGAGGCGGATGTCGTCGACCAGCTCCTTGGACTGCCTGAGGTCGAGGCCGGTGCGGTCCCGGATCAGCTTGACCGCGTGCACCGCCTTCTTCGTGGTGATCAGGAACCGCACCTGATCGACGTCGTCCGGGGACAGTCGGCCTCGCGCTGCGGCGAGGGCAACATTGTCCGTGTCCTGGCTGCTCCGGCGGCTGAACAATCCCATGCGGCAATCCTTCCAGAACCCGTCAAACCGGGTGAACTCGACGCAAGTCGGCTCAAGCTCCGAGCAGTTCCAGGATCTCGGGCCACGCTCGGGCGCCCAACTCGCGGTCGGCTGCCTCGGTCCCGCCGCGCGCCATCCGCTGTCCCGCGGTCTTCGGCTCCTCCCCCGGCAGCACCGCACGATGCCCGGCGTCCGGGACCATCACGATCCGGGTCGTCTGCTCGGCACGACGCCGGGCGATCTCCTCCGCGAACTCGACCGCCGGCCACACCTTGTCGTCACCGCCGGCGATGAGAAGCACCTGGTTGATCCGCTCCACCGGGATCCGCGCCTGCTCCGGAGCACGCCGCAGGCTCTGGCGATACAGGCCGGTGTAGCTCGGCGGATCGTCCTCGGACTTCCAGTCCAGGTCGAGCGGTACGAACGGGAGGGGCTCTCCCTGCCAGGTCCAGGCCGACCGCTGGCTGCCGTCCTCCAGGTTTCGGCCCCACACGTAAGCGCTCGGTGCGAACGCGACCACCGCGTCGACCCGCTCGTCGAGCGCACCCAGCAGCAACGCGGCCTCGGCACCCCAGGAACTGCCCATCACAACCAGCCGATCGTGGTGCGCCAACTCAGCCAGCGGGAACGACTCCAACGGAACCTCATGCGTCACGTTCCATCGCGGCGCGAGTACGTCGTACCCCTCGGCCTCGAGCAGACGAGCCCGATCCAAGTCCGGCGTACCACTCGAACCGTGCAGGAGCAGTACGCCGGTACTCAACCTACGACGACCTCGACTCGCTGGAACTCCTTGAGTTCCGTGTAGCCGGTGGTGGCCATCGCGCGTTTGAGGGCGCCGACCAGGTTCATCGTGCCGTCCGGGACCCAGGACGGGCCGAACAGGATCTGCTCCATCGTGCCGGTGACGCCGACCTCGACCCGCTCACCGCGGGGCAGGTCCTGGTGCCAGGCCTCGGCGCCCCAGTGGTACCCGCCGCCCGGAGCGTCGCTCGCGCGGGCCAGCGGCGAACCGACCATCACGGCGTCCGCGCCGCAGGCGATCGCCTTCGCCACGTCACCGGACCGTCCGACCGAGCCGTCCGCGATGACATGCACGTACCGGCCGCCGGACTCGTCCATGTAGTCCCGCCGCGCCGCCGCCACGTCGGCCACCGCACTCGCCATCGGCACCGCCACCCCGAGCACCTTCCGCGTGGTGTGCGCCGCACCGCCGCCGAAGCCGACGAGTACGCCGGCCGCACCGGTCCGCATCAGGTGCAACGCCGCCTGGTGCGTCGCGCAGCCGCCGACGATCACGGGTACGTCGAGGTCGTAGATGAACTGCTTCAGGTTCAGCGGCTCCGCCTGGCCCGACACGTGCTCGGCGGACACCGTCGTACCGCGGATGACGAACAGGTCGACCCCCGCGTCCACGACGTGCTTGGCGAACTGCTTGGTGCGCTGCGGGGACAGCGCTCCGGCCACCGTCACACCGGAGTCGCGAATCTCCTGCACCCGCTGCGAGAGCAGCTCGGGCTTGATCGGCGCCGCGTAGATCTCCTGCAACCGGTGCGTGGCCTGCTGCGTCTCGAGGCTGGTGATCTCCTCGAGCAGGCTGGTCGGGTCCTCGTACCGCGTCCAGAGACCTTCGAGGTTCAGGACGCCGAGACCGCCGGCCTTGCCGATCGCGATGGCGGTGGCCGGCGACATCACCGAGTCCATCGGCGCGGCCAGGATCGGCAGCTCGAACCGGTACGCGTCGATCTGCCAGGCGACCGAGACCTCCTCGGGGTCCCGCGTGCGGCGCGACGGCACGATCGCGATGTCGTCGAACGCGTACGCCTGCCGACCCCGCTTCGCGCGGCCGATCTCGATCTCGGTCATCTGGTGTCCTTACAGGTAGCAGGCGGTCAGCGGCCCGAGTAGTTCGGGGCTTCGACCGTCATCTGGATGTCGTGCGGGTGGGACTCCTGCAGGCCGGCGGAGGTGATCCGCACGAAGCGCCCCTTCTCCTGCAACTCCGGCACGGTCCGGGCGCCCGTGTACCACATCGACTGCCGCAGGCCGCCGATCAGCTGGTGCGCGACGGCCGACAGCGGGCCCCGGTACGGCACCTGGCCCTCGACGCCCTCGGCGATCAGCTTCTCGTCGGAGCCGCCGTCGTGCTGGAAGTAGCGGTCCTTCGAGTACGACTTGCGCAGGCCGCCGGCCGACGACATCGCGCCGAGCGAGCCCATCCCGCGGTACGCCTTGAACTGCTTGCCGTTGATGAACACCAGGTCGCCCGGCGACTCCTCGCACCCGGCGAGCAGCGAGCCCAGCATGACCGTGTCCGCACCCGCGACGAGCGCCTTGGCGATGTCACCGGAGTACTGCAGGCCGCCGTCGCCGATCACCGGGACACCGGCCGGCTTGCAGGCCAGCGACGCCTCGTAGATCGCGGTCACCTGCGGCACGCCGACGCCGGACACGACCCGCGTCGTACAGATCGAACCGGGGCCGACGCCGACCTTGACGCCGTCCGCGCCCGCCTCGACCAGCGCCTGCGCGCCCGCGCGGGTGCCGACGTTGCCGCCGACGACGTCCACGCCGCGGGTGGCCGGGTCGGCCTTGAGCTTGCGGATGATCTCGATCTGGGCCCGGGAGTGACCGTGCGCGGTGTCCACCACGAGCACGTCGACACCGGCCTCGACCAGCGTCATGGCCCGCTTGTAGGCCTCGCCGAAGAAGCCGATCGCCGCGCCGACCATCAGCCGGCCGGAGCCGTCCTTGGTGGACAGCGGGAACTTGTCGCGCTTGACGAAGTCCTTCAGCGTGATCAGCCCGGTGAGCTTGCCGGCGTCGTCGACCAGCGGCAGCTTCTCCACCTTGTGCTTGCTGAGCAGCGCCATCGCGTCGTCGGCGGCGATGCCCTGCCGACCGGTGATCAGTGGCTGCTTGGTCATCACCTCGCGGACCGGCCGGGACAGGTCGGTCTCGAAGCGCATGTCGCGGTTGGTGACGATGCCGACCAGGACACCCGCGTCGTCCACCACCGGGACGCCGGAGATCCGGTACTGCCCGCAGAGCGCGTCGGCCTCGCCGATGGTGGCGTCCGGGCCGATCGTGATCGGCTGCGCGATCATGCCGGACTCGGAGCGCTTGACCAGGTCGACCTGCTGGGCCTGGTCCTCGATCGAAAGGTTGCGGTGCAGCACGCCGAGACCGCCCTGGCGCGCCATGGCGATCGCCATCCGGGCCTCGGTGACGGTGTCCATCGCGCTGGACACCAGCGGGATGTTCACCTCGACGTTACGACTCAGCCGGGACCGCGTGACGGCCTCGGACGGGATGACGTCGGACTCGTTCGGCTGCAGCAGTACGTCGTCGAAGGTGAGGCCGAGGACGGCGAACTTGTCGGGAACTCCAGCGGGGGTGATGTCCATGGGGAAAGCGAGCACCTTTTGTACGGCGACAACGGAACCCCATCCTATCCGCGCCGCCACCAGGCCCCGAATCCGCCGTCCACAGGCCACCACAAGCAACCGCCCGCCACGGTTCGCGGCGGGCGGTCGGTGGTCGAACGGTTACTTGATGGGCGCGTTCACGACGTCCAGGATCTGCAGCAGGCTGGCGTCGGTGGTCGAGCCGTACGTCCGGGCGATGGCGGCGTGCCTGCCCTCGGCGTACGCACCGCTGGAATGCTTGCCCTTCGGGTAGGCCTTGCGGACCGAGCCCGTGCTGACCGTCCCGCTCGCATGCTTCCCGGTCGCCTTGGCCGCCGCCTTCTTCGCTGTCGCCTTGCTCGTCGTGACGGACTTCGCCGTCGCGTCGGGTGTGCCGAAGAACCGCTCGGTGGTTTCGTTCGCGACCGGCTCACCGCTCGGCGTCGGCAGGACCGGCGCCACGATCGTCTCGACCACGTCTGCGATTTCCTTGACCTGGTCCGGGACCTGCGTGACATCGCTACCCGGCGTCTCACCGGCGCCGGAGGTGTCGGTGCCCGACGTGTCCGAACCGCTGGTACCGGCGGGAGTGGTGGTGCTGTCCGAGCCCGGCGTGGTCTCCCCGTCGCTCGTCTGACCCTCTCCGGAGCCGGCGCTCGGCGTCGACGTCGGCTCACCGGTCGACGTGTTGTTGTCGCCCGTGCCCGTGTCGCCCGTACCGGTGTCGACGTTCGTCGGCGGCGTCGTGGTGGTCGTCTCCGTCGGCGTCGGAGTCGGCGTGGTGGTGCCGGGCGGCTCGTCGGTCGGGGTCGTCGTCGGGGTGTCCGGCGGCGTCTCCGTCGTCTTCGTGTCCGTCGGCTCGGTGGTCTTGGTGTCGGTCGGCTCCGTCGTCTTGGTGTCGTCGGTCGGCGTCGGCGTCACCTCGGTCGTCGGCTTGACCGGGTCCTCGGTCGGCTCCGGCTTGACCGGGAAGGCGTCCTTGTCGCGGATCGCGAACGGCTTGTCGTCCGCCGGCAGTCCGAGCGCGTCCGGCTTCTCGGTGCCGTCCTGCGACAGTTCGCCGTCGCCGGCCACGTTGGTCTTGCCGGCGTTCTCGGCGGCGTGCTCGGCCTTCGCCTTCTCCTTGAAGTCCTTGCCGACCTTGACGATCTTGCTCCGGTCCACGACCGGCAGTCCGTCGAGGTCCTCCTTCGGGAAGCTGGTCTGCGGGCGGACCGCGTCGACCATCTTCTCGATGACCTTCTCGTACGGCGACAACGGGTCACCGGTGACGGCCGCGGCCACCCCGGAGACCGACAGCGCCGCCACCGCGGCAACACCGAACGCCAGACCGCGGGTCGCCACCTTACGGGCGAACGGGTCGGTGACCGGGTTGAGCGCGGCGCACCGCGCCAGGAAGCTCTCCGGATCGTCGATGGTCTCCACCGGGAGCTCGTCCTCGACCTCGACCGCCAGCCGTAGATCGGCCAGCAGTGCGACGGCCGGGTCGTGCTCGCCCGCCGCTCGGGCGGACTCCCCACCGGCGGCGAGCAGATCGAGCAGCGCGTCATCGGCCTCGATCGCGTCCAGGTCGAAACGGTCAGCCATGATGCCCCTCCCCTGCTCTTCCTCGTTCCAGCTCTGCTTCATGCCCCACAAACCCCCTGAGCGTGTTCAACGCCCGATGCTGTGCGACCCTCACCGCCCCCGGTGTCATCCCCAGTGCCCGGCCGGTCTCCTCGGCTGACATCCCCGCAACGACGCGAAGGCGCAAAATCTCCCGCAGTTTCTCCGGCAACTTGTCCAGCAGGCCCATGATGTGCTGGACCTCTGAGTGCCGAACCGCGCGCTCCTCCGGCGTCGGTGACTCGTCCGCGCCGTCCGGCAGGTCCGGCGTCGAGACGTCGGCGACCGCGAACGCACGCTGGGCATCGGCGACCTTGCGGGCCGCGATGCCGTAGACGAAAGCCTCGAAAGGCCTCCCCTCGTCACGATACCGGCCCAGCGCGCCGAACACCGCGACACATACTTCTTGTGCGACGTCGTCGACCATGTCGGCGCCGCCGGGATAGGTCCACAAACGGGACCGTACGTAACGGTGCGCTACTGCGCGCACCCTGGTGAGCAGGTCATTGAGAGCTGTACGGTCCCCGTCGCCGGCCAGCGCGGCAAGATCCCTGAGCTCGACCCGGTCGTGGGTGTCAGGTACTCGGACCTCTGTCACCCCTTGCCCCCTCGTGTTCGGACCGGTCAGCCGTGAAAGATGGTACGGCGCTCAACTCTCATTGCATAGTGGCAATTCGTGATCAAGCCCCCCAAATGATCACAATCTGTCACTACTGACCAGTTCGACCTACGCGGTCGAGCAGCTGCCGCCCGATCCCCTGCCGGGTCGCCCGCGGATCCACGAACAACCGCTCCACCTCGGCACCATCACCGACCGCCGTCAGCACCACATGCCCCACGACCCGCGCACCACTCACCGCGACCCAGCAACCCAGGCTGTTCTCCGGCGTCAGCCAAGTTCGGGGGTCGGCAGGCCAGTTGATCGGGTACACCGCCTGCTCGTGCACAGCCCACAACAGCTCCACGCAAACACCCAGATCCTCGTCACCCCGCGCCCGTACCAGCACCCACCCATCCCACCAGATCCCCCGACGTCCCCCGCCGTACGGGGGTGGAGACAGGCGCCGGGGACTGGGGACAGGCAATTGCCCGTTCCGACTCACCGGGGGCTATGCCCACATGTCTCGCCGTACAGCAGAGCACCGCCCGGCAGAGTCTGCCGGGCGGTGCTTGGTGTGCTGTCGAACTCTTAGTACTGAGGGATCAGTGGCCGTGGCCGTGGCCGTGACCGGCTGCGGCGGGCTCTTCTTCCTCGGGCTTGTCGACCACCAGGGTTTCGGTGGTCAGCAGCAGCGCGGCGATCGAACCGGCGTTGGCGAGCGCGGACCGGGTCACCTTGACCGGGTCCAGGACGCCCTGCGCCAGCAGGTCACCGTACTCACCGGTGGCGGCGTTGAAGCCGCTGCCGGACTCGAGCTCGGCAACCTTCGCCGTCACGACGTAGCCCTCGTAGCCGCCGTTCTCCGCGATCCAGCGCAGCGGCTCGACGACCGCCTTGCGGACGATCCGGACGCCGGTGGCCTCGTCACCGTCGAGCTCGAGGTCCTTGTCCAGCACGGTGGACGCGTGCACGAGTGCGGAACCGCCACCCGCGACGATGCCCTCCTCGATCGCGGCCCGGGTCGCGGACACCGCGTCCTCGATCCGGTGCTTCTTCTCCTTCAGCTCGACCTCGGTGGCCGCGCCGACCTTGATGACGCAGACGCCGCCGGCCAGCTTGGCCAGCCGCTCCTGCAGCTTCTCGCGGTCCCAGTCGGAGTCGGTGCGCTCGATCTCGGACTTGATCTGGCTGACCCGGCCCTCGATGTCCTCGGCCTTGCCGGTGCCCTCGACGACGGTCGTGTTGTCCTTCGAGACCACGATCCGGCGTGCCGAACCGAGCACCTCGAGGCCGACCTGGTCGAGCTTCAGCCCGACCTCGGGGGCGACGACCTGCGCGCCGGTGAGCGCGGCCAGGTCCTCCAGCATCGCCTTGCGGCGGTCACCGAAGCCCGGCGCCTTGACGGCGACCGAGGTGAAGTTGCCGCGGATCTTGTTGACCACCAGGGTCGACAGCGCCTCGGCCTCGACGTCCTCGGCGATGATCAGCAGCGCCTTGCCGGACTGCACGACCTTCTCCAGCAGCGGCAGCAGGTCCGCGATCGCGGAGATCTTGCCCTGGTGGATCAGGATGTACGGGTCCTCCAGCACCGCTTCGCCGGCCTCGGCGTCGGTGATGAAGTACGGCGAGATGTAGCCCTTGTCGAACTGCATACCCTCGGTGAACTCGAGCTCGGTCCCGAAGGTGTTCGACTCCTCGACGGTGATCACACCGTCCTTGCCCACCTTGTCGAACGCGTCCGCGATCAGGCCGCCGATCTCGGCGTCCCGGGCGGAGATGGTGGCGACGTGGGCCATGTCGCCCTTGTCGTCCACCGGCCGCGCGGTCTCGACCAGCTTGGCCGACACGGCCTCGACGGCCGCCTCGATACCGCGCTTGAGGCCCATCGGGTTGGCGCCGGCGGCGACCGCCCGCAGGCCCTCGTGCACCAGAGCCTGCGCCAGCACCGTCGCGGTGGTGGTGCCGTCACCGGCGATGTCGTTGGTCTTGGTGGCGACCTCCTTGGTCAGCTGCGCACCAAGGTTCTCGAACGGGTCGTCCAGCTCGACCTCACGGGCGACGGTCACACCGTCGTTGGTGATGGTCGGGGCGCCCCACTTCTTGTCCAGGACGACGTAGCGGCCCTTCGGGCCCAGCGTCACCTTCACCGTGTTCGCGAGCTTGTCGACGCCACGCTCCAGCGCGCGCCGCGCGTTCTCGTCGAACTCGAGGATCTTCGGCATGAAGAAAACCAGTCCTTTTCCGTATGTCTCTCGTTGCAGGAGCGAGGCCCGCTGTCCCGGACCCACTCCGCCCCGGCGCCAGAGGGCTCCGGGGCGGTGTCAGTCAGGAACAGCGGGCGTTCGTCACTTGCTGACGACTGCGAGGATGTCGCGGGCGCCCAGGATCAGGTAGTCCTGACCGTCGTACTTGACCTCGGTGCCGCCGTACTTGGAGTAGATGACCTTGTCGCCGACGCTGACGTCCAGCGGGACGCGGTTGCCGTTGTCGTCGATCCGGCCCGGGCCGACGGCGAGGATCTCGCCCTCCTGCGGCTTCTCCTTGGCGGTGTCCGGGATCACCAGGCCGGACTTCGTGGTCTGCTCGGCTTCGAGCGGCGCGACGAGGACACGGTCCTCGAGCGGCTTGATCGTGACCGACACTTGCTGACCTCCACGGTCGAATTCGCTTGTCTGTGACATGTGGTCGCGCTCCCCTGCCGTCGCGGGGGTCAGGAGGCCGGACCGTTGGCACACTCACACCGAGAGTGCCAACACCGAATCTAGGCCGCGATTAGCACTCGGTCAACTCGAGTGCCAAACAATCTCGGCAACCCGGTGATCGGGCGGGTACGGAATGTGGCCGAACGCTGGGCCGGACCCGCCGGCACGTGCGACCGTTCTCTCAGAGCGATCAGAGGAGGGGCCATGGCGTTCAAGTTACCGGCGCTGCCGAAGCCGTCGGGGCGGACGATCGCGCTACTGGCCGCGGTCGGCGCGGTCGTCGTCGGGGCCGTCGCCGCCAACGCGTCGAAGAACCCGTCACCACCCGCCGCAGCGCCGGTGTCCACAGCGCCGGTCTCCGAAGCGCCGGCGGCCAAGGCGCCGGCCGACCAGCCTGTCGCCCACGACGCCACGGCCGCCGAGCTGAAGGCAGCAGCCGCTCTGCCGCAGTGCAGGTCCGCGCGCCTCGTGCCGGTGAACCGCAGCTGGGGCATCCCGATGCCGTCGATCCTGGGCAGCACCAGCACCACCTGCAACCTGATGTACGGCGACGACCCGTACCGCGGCTCCAGCCGGACAGGTGACCCGGAGACCGCGATCCAGGTCCTCCAGCGCAACCTGAACTTCTGCTACGGCTCCAAGCTCGCCGTCGACGGCATCTACGGCAGCAACACCCGCGCGGTCGTCAAGACCGTCCAGCGCAAGCACCACCTGGTAGTGGACGGGATCTACGGCCCGAAGACCCGCTCTGCGATGAACTGGCGGTTGTACTCGATGGCAACCCGTAGCTGGAGCAGGAGCTGTTCGAGCCCCCTCTAAAGTTGCGGGGTGAGTGTCACCGCGCTGCTCGAGGGTCCGGGCGCTGAGGTACTGGCTGCTGCCTGCGCCGAGTACCGCCCTGGCAACGAGCTCCAACTCGTCGAGAAGCTCAGACGCCGGTACGACGCACCGCTTGTCACGACTGCGGTCACCCAAGCCGCACTACGCCACCGCGCCGTCGCCAAGTTCGGACCGGACGCAGAACGCATGTACTTCACCCCAGACGGCCTTGAGCAAGCCACCCGCACCACGGTCAGCACCCACCGAGCCGCACGCCTCGCAGCCACCCTGCCCGGCGCCCGCGTGGTCGATCTGGGATGCGGAATTGGCGGCGACCTCATCAGCGCCGCACGCGCCGGACTGCACGTCACCGGAGTCGAACGCGATCCAGAGACGGCAGCCACCGCCCGCGCCAACCTGTCCGCACTGGGGCTGTCCGGCGAGGTACTGGTAGGCGAAGCCGAGTCCACCGACCTCACGCCGTACGACGTGGTTTTCGCGGACCCCGCGCGCCGGGCCGATGGACGGCGCGTGTTCGACCACAACGCCTACTCGCCGCCGTGGTCGTTCGTCACCCAGCTCCTCCAGCGGACTGCATGCGTGAAGGTCGCGCCCGGCATCCCGCACGACGCGATCCCCGAAGGTGTGGAAGCCGAATGGATCAGCGACTCCGGTGAGGTCAAGGAGGCCGCCCTCTGGTCGGGGCAGCTCTCCCCAGGCACGTCCCGGCGGGCCACGCTGCTCCCCGGCGGTGCGAGCGTCACCGACGCACCGGAGGCCGACAGCGGTCCGGTCGGCAAGTACATCTACGAGCCCGACGGTGCAGTGGTCCGCGCTGGTCTGGTCACCGCCGTCGCCGCAGCGGTCGACGGTTGGCTGCTGGATCCCCGCATCGCCTACGTCACGGCGTCGACGTACGTCCCGACGGCGCTAGCCTCGGCGTACGAGGTGCTGGAAGAGCTGCCCTACAAGGAGAAGGCGTTGCGCTCCTGGGTCCGCACCCAGGGCATCGGGACCCTGGAGATCAAGAAGCGCGGCGTCGACCTCGACCCGGCCCAGCTACGCAAGAAGCTCGCACCGAAGGGATCGGCGTCGGCGACCCTCGTCATCACGCGCATCGGCCGCGACGCCGTCGCCTACTCGTGCCGCAGGGTGACGACCAGCTTCCCGGTCGCCTGATCGTCCTCCATGTACCGGTGCGCCGCGACGATCTCGTCCAGCTCGAAGACACGGTCGACGTTCGGCCGGTAGACGCCGCCCTCGACCTCGCTCACGATCCGCTGCAGCACGTCCGCGCGACCCTTCATCGTCTCGCTGTGGAACGCGGTCAGCCGAGTCCCGGACGGGATCATCGCGATCGGCTCGAAGTCCTGGATCAACCACCCACTGAGTGAACCCGCCACGCACACCGTGCCGCCGCGACGGACGAGCCGCAGCGAGCCCACAGCCGTACGCGCGCCGACCAGGTCCAGAACGTACTCCGGTCCGTCAGGCCAGATCTCCCGCAGCGATCCGCCCAGCGATTCACCGGCGTCGACCACCACATGGTCTGCGGTCAGCGCATCGACCTTGCTCGCCTGCCGCGTCGTCACCGCGGTCTCGACCCCGGACCCGGCCGCGATCGCCGCGGCAGCCATCCCCACCGACGACGTACCACCGCGAATCAGCAGCCGGGCGCCGCGCTCGATCCCCAACGCGTCCAACGCGCCCTGCGCCGTCAGGTACGTCTCGGGCAGCGCGGCCAGCACGTCCCACGGCAGCGTCGTGGCCACCGGCATCAACGTTGCGTTCGGCAACAATGCGTACTCCGCATAGCCGCCGTCGTACGCGCGGCCCATCTCCCCCATCACCGCCGCGACCGTCGTCCCTTCCGGTACGGCGGGATCGGTCGAGGCAGCCACAACGCCGACACATTCGATCCCGAGGACCCGCGGGAACCGCACCGACGGCGAATGCCCCTGCCGGGTCCGCAGCTCCGACCGGTTCAGACCGGCTCCGTGTACCCGCACCAGACTCCAGCCGTCCCGAACCGCCGGCACCGGTAGCTCGCGAAGCTCCAGTACTTCGGGACCACCCGCCCGGACACACACCGCGGCACGCATCGTCGCACTCATGCCTTCACTCTCGCCGCAGAGCGGCATGGCCGACCACCGATAGAATGCCAAGCTATGCCCGTTAGCCGCCAACCTCTCCGCTCGGAACTCTTCCCGTCCGCCGGCGCCCACCACTGGGCCTCGGGCGGCACCAGCTCTGTGCAGACGCACGACGAGGGACACCTGGTGTACGCCGCCCGCGGCGTCCTGGCCGTGCAAACCGATCGGGGTACGTCGATCGTGCCCGCCAACCGGATCGCCTGGACGCCGGCCGGGTTCACCCACCAGCACCGCGCCCATGGCGAGACCGACATGCGGATCGTGTTCCTCCCCGCACCACTGGCCGAGAGCATCCCGGACCGTCCGGCAGTGTTCCTGGCCTCCGGTCTCGCCCGGGAGGTCGTACTCGCCCTGACGAGCCGCCACCTCGAGCCCGACGCCCGCACCCGCCTCCAGCACGTTCTCGTCGACGAACTCCACGAGGCGACGGAGCAGCCACTGCAGCTACCGGAACCGCGGGACGACCGCCTGCGCAGCATCGCCGAACTCCTCCGCGAGAACCCCGCGGACAACACACCCCTAGCCGAATTGGGGCGCAAGGCCGGAGCCGGCGCCCGCACTCTGAGCCGCTTGATCCGCAACGAGCTCGGCATGACGTACTACGAATGGCGCACGCAGCTCCGCATCTACCACGCTCTCGTCCTGCTCGCGGACGGTCACGACACCACGTACGTCGCACACGCCTGCGGATGGGCGAACCCGAGCGGCTTCATCGCAGCCTTCGCCGCTGTCGTCGGCACCACACCCGGCCGCCATCGCGCCCAACAATCAGGACTTGCGTTCGCCGCACATTCGAACATATGATCGATCTCGCGAGCGGGTCTCCGGGCGACAAGCCGGCGGGCGAGGTGCTGCGTCCGCTGCCGCAACTCCCCGGAGACCCGCCACTAACCTGCCCGGAACCGTTCCTTCACGGCCATCCGGAATCGAGCGATCGCGATCTCGCCGATCGCCGACGCCGTCTGATCGCGCACCGTCGGCAAGTGCTCGTCGCCACCACCGGCAGGGATCCCGGCGACGAACTCGGCCACCAGCCGGTTCCAGTCCTTCGGCCGCCGCAGCATCGCGTGCCCTTCCCCGGCGAGCGAGTACGTCGTCACCGCTGTCCCGGCCGCACGCAACCTCTGCACGTACGCCGTCGTGCCCTCGGGAGACGTGATCGTGTCGTCGGTCCCGTGCACGAACGTGACGGGCGGGCGAAGCGCGACGAGCGGCTCGTCGCGCGGCAGCCACGGCGCCAGCGCCAGGACGCCCGCCACCCGCGGATGATCGCCGCCGGCGACTACGGCTCGCCCGCCCATCGAGTGCCCGATCAGTAGCACGCGCGAGATCACCGGCGGCAGCTCGTCCAGGACGGTCCGCAGATCGGTCGCCGCGTCGCCGGCGTCGTTCCAGCCGCGGAAGCGATACCGGAGGAACCCGATGGCGGCGTTCGGCGCGACCGACCGCGCGGCCCGCGCGAACGGCCACAACCGCAGCACCGCGGGGCGCCACAGGTGCGGGTCGGCGAGCGAGTGCTCCTCGCCGCCGTGCGCGAGCAGCACCAGCTCGGTCGCTCCCGCCGGGTGCCGGACGAGATCGACACCCGGACGCCTCACGGCCGCACGTACAACTCGGCCGGTTCCCTGCGGATCGCCATCATCCGTCCAGGCGGCGTTTCGCTGAAGCCGTACGACCGGTAGAGCTCGTGCGCGTCGGCGGTCGCCAGCAGGATCTGCCGCAGGCCCTTCAAGTCCGGATGCTCGAGCAAGGTCGACACGACGAACCTCCCGAGGCCGTGCCCACGGTGCGATTCCAGCACGAACACGTCGGCCAGCCAGGCGAACGTGGCCCGGTCCGTCACCATCCGCGCGTACGCGACCATCGCACCGTCCGCGCCGTACACGCCGAGGTTCAGCGAACCGGCGATCGCTCGGTCCACCACCTCCCGCGGGATCCCCTCGGCCCAGTACGACGTACTCAGGAAGCCCTGCACCACATCGACGTCGATCCGCTCGGCGTCGTCGTCCGCCTCGAAGCCGTCCGGGCCGGTCCACCTCATTTGTTCAGTACCTCCGTGATCGGCATGGACGAGTCGGCGGGAAGATCGAGGGGCGACGGGGCCTTCCCGGACCGGACCAGCTCCGAGCCCAGCGCGGCGACCATCGCGCCGTTGTCGGTACACAGGCCGGGCCGCGGCACCCGTACGGCGATACCCGCCGCGGACGCACGCTCCTCGGCCATCGCCCGGAGCCGCGAGTTCGCCGCGACACCGCCGCCGATCAGCAGGTGCTCGAAACCGCGGTCCTTGCACGCGTCGATCGCCTTGCGGGTCAGTACGTCGCAGACCGCTTCCTGGAACGCCGCCGCGACATGGTTCACCGGCACGTCCTCGCCGTCCCGCCGCCGAGCCTCGACCCAGCGCGCGACCGCGGTCTTCAACCCGGAGAACGAGAAGTCGAACCGGTGCCGCTCGAGGTCCCGCTGCGACGTCAGCCCGCGCGGGAACGTCACGTACAGCCGGTCCCCGCCGTCGCGCGCCGCCTTGTCGATCCACGGCCCGCCCGGGAACGGCAGCCCGAGCACCCGCGCCACCTTGTCGAACGCCTCACCGGCCGCGTCGTCGATGGTGCTGCCCATCGGTACGACGCCGTCGGTGATGTCCTCGACCGCGAGCAGCGACGAGTGCCCACCGGACACCAGCATCGCGACGCAGCCCTTCGGCAGATCGCCGTGCTCCAGGGTGTCCACCGCGACATGCGCCGCGAGATGGTTCACGCCGTAGATCGGCTTGTCCAGCGACAACGCCAGCCCCTTGGCCGCTGCGACACCGACGAGCAAGGCGCCGGCCAGGCCAGGCCCGCTGGTCACCGCGACTGCGTCGACGTCGGTCGGTTTGACACCGGCCGTCTCGCAGGCGCGCCGGATCGTCGGCACCATCGCCTCGAGGTGCGCCCGGCTGGCCACCTCGGGGACGACCCCGCCGAACCGTGCGTGCTCCTCGACGCTGGACGCGATCGCGTCGGCGAGCAGCGTCTGCCCGCGCACGATCCCGACCCCGGTCTCGTCACACGACGTCTCGATCCCCAGAATCAGGGGCTCTGTAGTCACTGTTCCTCCCGCCACCGCATGATCACCGCATCCTCGCCGGCGCCGTAGTACCCGCTGCGCCGGCTGATCTCCTCGAAGCCGAAGCCCCGGTACAACCCGATCGCCGATTCGTTGCTCGCAGCAACTTCCAGCAACACCGTCCGGCCGGCACACCGGTCCAGCGCCGCCGTCAGCAACTGCCCGCCGATCCCGGTACGGCGCTCTGCCGGGGTCACCGCGATCCGCAGCACCTCGACCACATCAAGCGCGACCGGAGGCAGCAGCAGGACGACGTACCCGACCAGCGCGCCCTCGTCCGCGACCAGGACGACCCGGTCCTCGCTCAGCCGGTCGAACTCGTCCGCCCAGGCGCCCGCGCTCCAGGCAGCCGGGCCGAAGCACAGCTCGTCCAACGCGACCAGTTCAGCCTGGTCGTCCGGACGCGCCGCTCTGATCGCAGGTCTCACAGCACGCTCTTCGGCCCGCTGGACATGGTCACGTCCGGCCGGCGCAGGTACAGCGGATCCGGCGCGACGACCTCGAGCGTCCCGGTTGCCACGCCCGTCGCCAGCACATCGGCCGACGGGTACTCCGGGACCTCGACAGCGGTCACGCCCAGCGCCTCGGCGTACAGCACCGCGCCGCGGCCGATCACGGGCAGCCCGGACAGCACGTGGGCGACCTCGGCAGGCTTGTCGACCGCAGGTCCCTCGAGCCGCCGACGGCTGCCGTCCGCGGCCGGGCCGTCGTACAGCGCCCAGTAGATCTCCTTGCGCCGCGCGTCCGTCGCGACCGCGACGGGCAACGTCAGCGTCGACTGCCGCGCGATGATGTCGAGGCTGCACACGCCGGAGACCTCGATCCCCAGCACTTCGCCCATCGTCCGGGCCGTCACGAGTCCGACCCGCAGCCCGGTGAACGGACCCGGGCCGACGCCGACCGCGATCCCGGTCAGGTCGCGCGGCGTGACTCCTGCCGTTTCCAGCGCCGCTGCGATCGCGGGCGCGAGGAGTTCCCCGTGGCGCAAGGCGTCGACGGTCGTCGACGAGGCGACGACCTCGCCGGCCGGCGTGGCCAGTGCGACGGTGACAGCGGCACTCGAGGTGTCGAAGGCAAGCAACATGTCAGTTCTTCTCCAGTACGGATACCTGGACGCCGGATGCGGCCCATCGCGGACCCACCGGAGTGATCCGCAGCGACCGCGTCTCGTCGGTGTCGTCGTCCCCACGGGTCACCACGATGTCCAACCGATCGGGCGCCAGCGCCTCGGCCAGCCCATGACCCCATTCGACCACTGTGACCGCGTCCTCCAGGCTCGCATCCAGGTCGAGATCGTCGAGCTCCGCGAAGCCGCCGATGCGATACGCGTCGACGTGCACCAACGCCGGGCCGCCGGACAGCGACGGGTGCACGCGCGAGATCACGAACGTCGGCGACGTGATCGCCCCACGCACCTTCAGCCCGACGCCGAGTCCTTGCGTGAACGTGGTCTTGCCCGCGCCCAGGTCGCCGGACAGCACGAGTACGTCGCCCGCCCGCAGCTGACCGGCCAGCTCCTCGCCGATCGCCTGCATCTCGTCGGCGGTCGGCACGGTCAACTCGATCGGCATCGCCTTGGCGAAGGTCAGGTTGTGCGCCTGCTGGTCGACGACGGAGTACCCCCGCCGCCTCCAGAACTCCACGGTGTCCGGCAGTTCGACCCGCGCGATCAGGTTCACCCGGCTGAGCCCCCGACGTACGGCGACCTCCTCCGCGCAACCGACCATCGCCGAGGCGACGCCACGGGCTTGGTACCGGGGGTCGACGGACACCCGGCGCAGGTTCAGGACGTCACCGACCTGCTCGAACAGCACTGCCCCGAGCGGAACGCCGTCGCTCAGCACCAGCAACCCGCCGTGCTCGGCGATCGCCGCGGCCACGGTCGTCGCGTTCTCGGACAACGCCGTCGCCGGCGGGTCGAGAACCCGGCGCGCGGAGAAGGCGTGGTGGATCACATTGACGATGTCGTCGACGTGTTCCTGGGTGGCGTCGACGACGTGCAGATCTGTCATCAGGAGGGTCCTAAAGGGGGTGTCTGATGGTTCCACGCCGTCGCGAGGAGGTGCTCGGTGCGGTGCATCGGCGTGCGGGGGCGAAGGTCTCGATGCGGAGCATCGTGGCCTTTGCACCCGTGCGGCGAGGTGCCGTGCCGAGTGCCCCGCAGTAGGCGGGGAACCATCAGACACCCCCTAACGATTGTTCGGCTCGCTCGATCATCCCAAGGAGGGCCGCGGTGAATTCACGGTGGTGCTCGATCAGGCCCAGATGACCGCAGTTCTTCACCTCGACCAGCTCGGCGCCGGGGACCCGCCGGACGATCTCCTCGGCGTGGGCGAACGGTGTCAGATGGTCCTTGTCGCCGCCGACGACCACGCACTCCACCTTCTGCAGCGGCTCCAGGGAGTCGTACTTGTCGTGCAGCGCGAAGATCGGGTAGAACTCCGCGATCACCTCGATCGGCGTCGCCGCGATCATCTCGTTGACGAACTCGGTGAACGCCGGCGGCACCTCGGACCCGAACGAGTACTTCCGGGTCAGCAGGTAGCTGATGTCCGTGCCGGCCTTCCGGCTGCGCTCGACCACGTCCGGGATCCGGGCCAGCGCGGCGACCGTCGGCGTCGCGAGCGCCCGCGCGAGCATTCCGACCTTGCCCGGGAACACGATCGGCACCTGGTCCAGCCCGCCGGCGCTGGTCGAGCACAGGCCGACACCGATCACCCGGTCGCCGAACAGCTCGGGATGCTGCTCGGCGAGCGCCATGATCGTCATACCGCCCATCGAGTGACCGATCAGGATCACCGGCCCGGTCGGCGCGAACCGCTCGATGATCCCGTACAGGTCCCGGCCGAGCTGGTCGATGCTGACGTTCGCCTTCGCGGACCGGCCGGAGCGTCCGTGCGAGCGCTGGTCGTAGAACACCATCGTCCCGATGCCGGCCAGGTCACGGCGCTCGAAGTGCCAGGCGTCCATGTTCAGGCCGTAGCCGTGCGCGAAGATCACGGTCAGGTCCTCGGGCGGCAACGGCAGCTTCCGGCCGAGCCGGCGCTTCGGCGGTGGTGCGGGTCGCCGTGAGCGCTTCAGCTCGTCTACTTCGACATACAGCTCGACACCGTCGTCGGCGGTGAAGATGTACGGCGTCCCGCGCTGGGACCCGAACGGCTCGGCCTCGAGCTGTTTGCGTTGCCCTGAGCGCCGGCCGATCACCTGGCGCTCGACCGCGACCCCGGCCGCGGCTCCCGCGGCCAGCACTCCGACCGCGGCCCCGATCAGACCAGCAGTCCGCCCTGCTTTGGACATGCCGGTCTACCTTTCGCTGTCGATGTACCTGCGTGGGATCCGGACGCCCAGGCGAGTGACGATCTCGTAGTTGATGGTCCCGGCCGCGTCGGCCCAGTCGTCCGCGGTCGGCTCGCCCGACGCACCCGGGCCGAACAGCACGACCTCGTCGCCTGCCGCGGCCTGGTCGTCCTCGAGGTTCACGACGCACTGGTCCATACAGATCCGGCCGACGATCGCACGCCGCGCGCCGTACGCCTGGACCGGTCCGCCGTTCGAGGCGTGCCGCGGCAGCCCGTCGCCGTACCCGAGCGGGATCAGGCCGAGCGTCGACGGCCGCGGCGCGGTCCAGGTCAGCCCGTACGAGACGCCGGCGCCGGCCGGCACCCGCTTCACCATCGCCAGCCGCGCCTTCAGCGTCATCGCCGGCCGCAGCCCGAGCTCGGACGACGGCAGCGCATGCCCGAACGGCGACAGTCCGTACGTCGCGACGCCCGGACGGACCAAGTTGAAATGGGTCTCCGGCAACGCCAGCGTGGCACCCGAGTTCGCGAGGTGCTTGAACTCGGCGTCGATACCGAACGACTCGGCGACCTCGATCGCCTCGGTGAAGGTCGCCAGCTGGGACTCGTTCGCCGGGCTCTTCGGCTCGTCAGAGGAGGCCAGGTGCGACCAGATGCCCTTGATCTCGATCTGCCCGGTCGCCTGCGCGCGGACGGCGGCGCGGATCAGCGCCGGCCACGCCTCCGGTACTGCGCCGCCGCGGGACATCCCGGTGTCGATCTTGAGGTGCACCCGCGCCGGGCGGTCCCGCACCCCGGCGACGACCTCGTCGATCTCCCAGGGCGCACCCGCGGACAGGTCGATCCCGGCCTCGATCGCGTCGGCCAGCGGCTCGCCCGGGGTGGTCAGCCAGCAGAAGATCGGCCCGGTGTCACCGGCCGCGCGCAGTCCGAGCGCCTCCTCGAGAACCGCGGCGCCGATCCAGTCCGCACCGGCCTCGCGGGCAGCCCGGGCGACCGGGACCATCCCGTGCCCGTACCCGTCGGCCTTGACCACAGTCATCAGCTGCGCACCCTCGGCACGGGCACGCAGCGTGCCGACGTTGTGACGAATCGCAGCCAGATCGACCACGGCCTCAGCACGGACCGGACGTGACTCAGGAGTAGACATGGTCATTCCAGTGTCTCAGGCTCCGTCGATCAGGGCCGCGAGGGCCGTCATGTTGTGGAAAACCGTGTCGGCTTCGGAGAGTTTCGCGGGGTCGGTCATACCGGCGTACCCGAAGACCTTCATGCCGGCGGCGACCGCGGCGGCGACGCCCAGCGGGCTGTCCTCGACGACCAGGCAGTCGGCCGGTTTCACGCCCATCGAGGCGGCCGCGTGCAGGAACAGATCCGGGGCGGGCTTGCCGTGCGCGACGTCCTCGGCGCTGAAGATCCGGCCCTCGAACCGGTGCAGGAAGCCGACCGCGGTCAACGCCGTACGGATCCTTCGATGGGTGCCCGAGGAGGCGAGGCAGTACCTGACGCCGCGCTCGTCCAGGTGGTCGAGAACGGCCTCGACCCCCTCGATCGCCTGCAGGTTCGCAAAGCCGTCGAACAGCCGCTGGTGGTACCGGTCCTCGAGATCCGCCGGCAGCGGCCGCCCGAGCTGAGCCTCCGCCTTCTGGCGCATCGACGCCATGGACCCGCCCATGAAGTCCCGCACCGCCTCCTCGAAGGTGTACGGCAGCCCGGCCTCCGTGAGCAGCTCGGCCAGAATCGTGTTGGCCAGCCGCTCGGAGTCCACCAGCACACCGTCGTTGTCGAAGATCACGAGTCCCGTCACACCGAAACCCTAAGCGGCCACCGCGTGAACGCGGTGGCCGCCGGGGTCTGCGAGAGCGAGCTGGGTCAGGACGTGGTGAGCGAGTAGTCGTCCAGCCGGAAGGTCTGCGGGCCGTTGGTGGAGGAGATCTCCACGCCGTACTCGATCGCGCTGACCTTGTCCGTGCCGGACAGCCAGCCCTTCGAGACCAGCCAGTCGAAGACCGCCTTCAGGTCGACGGAGCTCACGGCCTTCTGGTCGGTCATCGCGAGCGCGATGTACCTGCTGCCGACGGCGCCGCGCTTCCAGGCGGTGAACGTGTGGCCGCCGATGGTCGCGGTCGCCTTGTCCTGCGCGTCACCAGGCGGCAACGAGCCGGGGTACCGGTAGTTCGTCCAGATCATCAGCTCTTCGTTGCCGAGTCCGTTCAGCCAGATGTCGTAGGACCAGTTGTACTCGCCGGACGACGGGGCGGACTGGGAGTTCGCGTACGTGCTCTTGATGCTCCCGAACGAGCTGATGGCCTTGTCGGGGAAGTTCTTCTGGGTGTCCGGGTAGGTCTTGACCGATCCCGGGTTGCTCGCCAGCTCCTTCTGGTCCGAGGTGACGTACCAGCTGTTGAACCCGCAGGCGTGGATGCTCTGCGGCCCGGCCTCGCCTTCGTTCCACTTGTTGTTGTTGACCAGGTAGCCGCTGGTGTTCCAGGTCCCGAAGGCGTCCGAGGACGACCAGACCGGGTTCTTGCAGGTTCCGGCCGCCGGCGGGGCGGTTGTCGTCGGCGCCGTGGTCGTCGGGGCGGACGTCGTCGGCGTCGTGGTGGTCGGAGGCTTGGTGCTGGTTGTCGTGCTGGTCGGCGTCGGCGACGGCTTCGGGGTGCTTGTCGTCGGCGCACTGGTCGGCGCTGTGGTCGGGGCCGGGATGGTCGGCTGACCCGCTACGGCGGCGAAGTCGTAGTGGACGGTGTAGCTCAGCTTGGTGCCGGCCTGGTACCTCTGGCCGTCGTAGCGGAGCGCGCGCAGCCGGTAACTCTGATCGGTGGTGCGGCGCGGGTCGATCGACAACATAGCGGGGCCGGAGGCGGTCGCGGTGATCGCGACCGGCTTCTGTCCGAAGCCGTGCAGGACGGTGCACCCGGAATAGGCATCGAGGACGCAGGTCTCCACGCGTCCGACGTTGGGCAGGGCTGTCACCGTGCTGTCCGCGGCGTTCGCGGTCGCGACCGGCGAGTCCTTGGACGCGTGTACGACGATCGGTACGGCGACCAGACCGGCGACAGCGACGAGGGCCGCAGGCAGAATCGCGCGACTCCGGGCAGTTCGGGTGAGGGGCATGCGAAAAGTTTCCTTTGTGTGCTCGACGGGTCGCGCTGCATGCCCCAGAACTCCAGCGCGGCCCTCAACTGATCGATTGGACGGATCCCCAGAAGGGCCAGTTCGACTGGCCTTGTCGTGCTGTTCGCTCTCGCGTACGGCGGTGACGTTATCGAACCGTGATCAGATCTGCCAACTCCGGCCCCTGAATTAACGAACCCTTCACCTGCAACGTTAGCGTCCCAGGCGGCGTCCTGTAGTTGTGAACAAACGGATGATCGCGCTTGCCGCGACGGTTCTGCTGGCCCTGACCGCCTGCGGCAACGAGTCCGCGGCCCGGCCCGACTCGGGCGCGTCGTTGACCGGGCGGACGTTCCTGTCCACGTCGGTCACCGAGAACGGGAAGCCGCGACCGCTCGCCGCGAATACCCGGGTCCGGCTGCAGTTCACCAGCGGCCGGATCTCGTGGAACGCCGGCTGCAATTCGTCGGACACCACGGTGTCGGCGTCCGACGGCCGGCTGAGCCTCGGCAAGGAGATCACGTCGACGGCGATGGGCTGCATGGGTGCTCTGCAGAACCAGGACACCTGGATCGGCAGGGTTCTCCTGTCGAAGCCGACCTGGAAGCTGGACGGCGACAAGCTCGTACTCAGCACCGAGACCACGACGATCTCGCTGCTCGACAAGGAGACCGCGGAGCCGGACCTCGCTCTCGACGGAACGAAGTGGAAGCTCACCTCGATCGTGTCCGGCCAGTCAGCGTCGTTCCCCGCCGGCTTGGAGAAGGTCTGGCTGACGCTGAACGGCGAACGCGTCACCGGATCGACCGGTTGCAACGAGTTCCAAGGCGTGGTCGCACGCGCCACCGGCAAGGTCACCTTCGGCGAACTGGCCACCACACGCCGGGCGTGCGCCGGGGACGCCGCTACGATGGAATCCCTTGTCCTGAAGGGATTGAAGGGCGAGCTGACCTACCAGATCGACAGCTCGACACTACAGCTGCGCTCCACCGCCGGCGGCCTGGACTTCACCGCGGCCCGCTGACAGTCGACCCGCTACGCGATGCGGATGTCGAAGGCTTGGACCTCGTTCTTCGCTGTCTCGTAGGAGATGAGCAGGTGGCCGCGGTCCTTCAGTTGCTGCTGTTGGGTCGCGGTCAACGGGATCGTCCAGTGCTGCACGCCGCGGGTGACCTGCCGCGTCGCCTGCTTCACCAGGTGACCACTCATGTCCGGTGACCACGGCGGCGTCGCGCCGTCGGTGATCGCACACGGCGTGAACCCGTAGTCCGGAGGCGGGTCGGTCGTGCACGACGTCGTCCACACCAGGATCGCGCCGAGCTCACCACTGGTCAGGAAAGCGCGAGCAGTGCCGTTTCCCTTCGACGACGTGACGAGGTGTACGGCGTCGCCACGCACGGCGGAGGACAGAATCTCGAGGTCGTCGGTCGGCACCCGGCCGGAGATCGGTACGCCGTTGCGCGCGGACTGCGCAATCGTTTGCGGCGACAGGACGCCGTTGAGGTTCGGGTTCGACACGTCCGGCGGCGCCGGCGTGGTCGGGCGGTCCGCCGGCGGTGTGTACCCGGGCAGCGTGGCGAGCCCCCAGCGGTACGGGTCGGACTGCACGGAGCCGAGCGCCGACCACCCGAGTCGCGTACTCATGTCGATATGCCGCAACGTCGTCGTACCGGCAGCCGAGGTGTCGTCGTTGTCGTACGGCGTGATGTTCAGCCCGAGCCGTGCCGGGTCGACGGCGGACGGGAGGTCGGCGAGCGGGATCTTCACCTCGAGGTCGTAGCCTCCGCCGGCGTACGCGTGCGGGACCGTGGTCTGGTTGCTGCCGACCCACTGCGCGGTCGACGCAACCTGCACGCCGGGCGCGTTGCCGGTGTCGAGGGCGCCGCTCGAGTAGCCCTGGTGGTTGTCCGCGTCGCGTTCCCAGCACGGGCCGCCGCTCTGGCTGAACGGGAAGATGCCGAGCTTGAACGTGTTCGCGGTGTCTTTCAGGTCCTGGGACGCGGTGCCGCGCGGGTCGAGCAGGATCTCGACCGAGTCGGCCTGCCAGTGACCGACGCATTCGGCCGGCGTCACGGCGTACGACTGGTAGTCGTCGCGGACGTGGATGAAGAAGTAGAGCGCGTCGCCGGACCAGCTGACCTTGGCCGTATTGCCTTCTCCTGTTGACGAAACGCCACAGTCGTCGACGCCGGTGCAGGTGCTCGCGCCCTGCCAGATCCGGCCGAGGTCGAGCGTCGGGCCCGGGTACTCACCCGGGTTCGCCTTGCCGTCGACGACCGGCGTCGCCTGCTGGATCACCGTCGTCGGAACGAGCGTGAGGGTCAGCGTTTCACTCCCGGTCGCCGTCCGAATGGGAATGCCGACGTTCTGCTGGGCGGGCAAGGTCGTATCGGTGTTGGTCAGCTTGAACGTGACGGTGGCGTCCGCGCCCGGTGCGAGGTCGTACGGCTTGGCCTGCGCGTCGACGGTGAAGTTGGCCGGGAGGTCGAGGGACACGGCGCCGGTCTGCTGCTCGGCGGACCAGTTGTGGACGACGACCGGTACGTCGATGGTCTGGCCGATGCCCATCGACTGGATCGCCTGCGAGCGGCCGAGACGGTTCGCCTGCGGTGCGGTGTTCCGCAGCCACTCGTCGTACTCCTGCCAGTTCCCCCAGCGCTGGAAGCGGCCTTCGGCCGCGGAAACGATCCGTACAACGTTTTCCGTGTAGCCGGTCGCGTGGTCGGTGGTGGTGTAGAGCGCGGAAACCTTCGCGTTCTGGTCGACGGTCGCGGTAGCGGCAGGGGTGACCGTGAAGGTGATGTCGGCGCTCGATCCCTTGCTGACCGGTTTCGGGCCGTCGGTCGACCAGCCCGCCGGCACCGTCAGCGCGACGTTGCCCTTGGCAAGCTTTCCGCGGAGATGCACGGTGGCCTCGAAGGGTTCACCGGCGACGTTGTAGAACCTTTCGAAGGTCAGGTACTCGAGCGTCCCGAGCGGCAGTCCGCCCGGATCGGGTTTGGTCGCTCCGAACAGGATCGCGTCGTCGCGGCCCGCTGCCGCGTTGCTGTTCGGCTGGAACGGCACGAACGACTCGGTCATGCCGAACCGCGGACAGGCGGGAACCGACGTGCCCTTGTACATCACGCGGCTCTGGGTCGGGTACGCCGCGCGGCCCTCGTCCGCGACCTGCTGCCAGATCTTCGGCGTACCAGCGGTCTGCCCTTGCGTGTTACCGGCCGGCCAGGTGTACGGCGAGTTGTAGCCGGTCCACACGCCCGCGACGGTATCCAGGCCGGTCGGGGTGAATCCGGTGGTGCAATTGGCCGAGGTCGTCGTACCGCCGGTACCTGCGGTGGCTCCGCCGGAGAAGACCTTCTTCACCTGCCAGGTGCTGAGCGCGTCCGGACCCTTGAGTTGCTCGGGGAACATGTTCGGGTCGGCGGCCGCGAGTACGCCTTCCCAGATCAGCCGGCCGGCCTGCTGATGGTTTCCGTGGCCGGCCGCGAGGGTCGGGGTGAAGCCGATGTAGATCTCCGGCTGCGTCTCGCGGATCACCCGCGTGACCCGCCGGAGCGTCTCCTGCTCGTCCCAGAAGTACTGCGTCAGCGGCGCGCTCTGGTTGTAGAAGAAGTCGATCCGGTCCAGGTTGAAGATGTCGACCGTGCCGGAGCGGTAGTGCGCGACGCGGTCCTCGTTCTCGCGCCGCAGACCGAGCTCGGGCCCGAGTTCGGGGCCGGTCGCGTTGCCGCCGCCTTCACCTCGGGTCACCATGATCACGCCGCACTTGACGCCGTACTGCTGATGCCAGACACCGCACGGCCCGATGATGCTGGTGTCGTCGTCCGGATGGGCCCACTCCCCCATCACGTCGATCTTCGTCTGCCGATCAGCCACGTACGGCTGGGTCGTCTGGGATGTGGCCACGGCCGGCACCGGCAGCGCGGCGAGCAGGACAAGCATCACGAACCCGGCGAATCGCTTCACGTGCACACTCCCAAGGCGGCGGAGGCAACGCTCCAGTCCTACGTCCGCACCACAGAGCCGCGCAACCGCTTACCGCGCGTCCCTCTGCTGGGTTCAGCTCAGGAGGCGGCGGGTTGCTTCGGGGAGGGCTTGGGCGACGGCGATGGCAGTGATGGGTCCGCCGCCGGATGCGAGGTTGGCCGCGGCGGCATGCAGGTACGCGCCGACGCTTGCCGCGTCGAGCGCGGTCAGGCCGCCGGCGAGGAGAGCGCCGCAGAGTCCGGCGAGCACGTCGCCGGCACCTGCCGTCGCCAGCCATGGAGTGGCGTTCGTGTTCACCCGGACCTCGCCGTCCGGACCGGCGATCACGGTGGTGGAGCCCTTGAGCAGGACGGTCACGTCGAAGGTCTCGGCCGCGAGCCGCGCGTACTTCAGCCGCTCGGCCTCGACGGTCGCGCGATCGACCCCGAGCAGACGAGAGAGCTCGCCGGCGTGCGGTGTGATCAGTACGTCGACGTGGTCGCCGGAATCGTCGAGCGCTTTCAGACCGTCCGCGTCCAGGACCACGGGCTCCTCGGCGTCGAGCAGCTCGCGGATCCGGGGGACGTCGAGCTCGTCGCCGAGTCCGGAGCCGATGGTCCACGCCTGCACCCGGCCGTCGCCGACGACCTCCGGGTGAGCTTCACGGACGGCGCTCGCCACCGCGTCCGGACCGACGTACCGCACCATGCCGACGGGGCCGGCGAGAGCGCCCGCAGTGGCGATCACCGCAGCGCCTGGGTACTGAGCGGAGCCGACCATCAGGCCGAGTACGCCGCGGGAGTACTTGTCCGACTCGCCGTGCGGGACGGGATAGAGCGCTTTGATGTCCGCGGCTTGGAGCGCCTGCACTTGCGCGGGTGGGAGGTCGAGTCCGATGTCGACGAGGTGAACCGGGCCGCAGGCCGTGGCGGCTGGGTCGACGAGATGGCAGATCTTGTGCGTGCCGAACGTCACGGTGAGCGCGGCGTTCACGTGCGGCTCGGGCGTCTCACCCGTGTCCACGTCGACACCGGACGGCGTGTCAACAGCCACGATCGGTACGCCGTACCGCTCGGCAACCTGCACCACAGCAAGCGCCTCAGGCCGAAGCCCCGGCCGCCCACCGATCCCCACAATCCCATCCACCACAACGTCAGCCCCGGCAACAGCACTCTGGGCGGCCGTGGTGCCGTTGGAGGCGGAGGACGCGGTGACGGGGATCGCTTGGCCGCCCGCTGTTTCGAGGGCGGCGAGGCCTGCTGCGTGCGGCTTGTCCGACAGCAGGACGGCGGTGACCTGGGCACCGCGGCGGGCAAGGTACGCGCCGGCGTACAGGGCGTCGCCGCCGTTGTCGCCGGAACCGATCAGGAGAACCACGCGGGCGCCGTACGTGCCGCCGAGGAAGTTGCTGATGGCAACCGCCAGCCCGGTCGCCGCGCGCTGCATCAGCGTGCCCTCCGGGAGCCGCGCCATCAACGCCGCCTCAGCCGCCCGAACCTGCTCAACGGTGTGCGCGTGACGCATGGTCAGCCCTCCAGGACGACTACTGCGGAAGCGATGCCGGCGTCGTGGCTCAACGAGAGGTGCAGGCTCTGTACGCCGAGTTTGGCTGCCTGCGCCGCGACGGTACCGGTGATCTCCAGCCACGGCCGCCCGGTCTCGTCGGTCTGCACCTCGGCGTCGTGCCAGTGCATGCCCGCGGGCGCCCCGAGCGCCTTCGCCAAGGCCTCCTTGGCGGCGAACCGTGCCGCCAGCGACGCCGGCGGCTTCACCGCCTCCACGGCGGTGAACACCCGATCCCGCAACCCCGGCGTACGCTCCAGCGTCCGCATGAACCGATCCACGTCGACCACATCGATACCCACGCCGACGATCATGCAGCCCACCCTAACCGCCCCCTTCGCCCCGCACCTTCCGGGTTGGGGAGGGTTTCCCGCCCGATTCGGCACAAAACTCTCCCCAACCTAGCTAGAGGGAGACGCTGTGGACTGGCGGATTCGCAGGTCGACCGCCAGGTCCAGGCGGAGGGCGGTGGGGGTGCGGCCTCGGGAGAGATCGAGTACGACGCGGGTCGCGAGTTCGGCCATCTGCTGCAGGGGCTGGTGGACCGTGGTGAGGGTCGGAGTCACCCATTGCGCCACCGGAAGGTCGTCGTACCCGACGACCGACAGGTCCCGCGGGACCTCCAGCCCGAGTTCACGGGCAGCCTGGTAGACGCCCAAGGCCTGCATGTCGCTGCCGGCGAAGATCGCGGTGGGCCGGTCGGGGAGCCGGAGAAGGGCAAGCGCCTCGCGATGGGCGCCGGCGACCTCGAAGTCGGCCCACCGGATCAGCCCCGGATCCACATCGACACCGGTCGACCGCAGCGCATCGGTGTACCCGTCGACGCGTTGCCGCGAGCACAGCGTCTCGATCGGACCGCCGATCATCCCGATCCGGGTGTGACCGAGCGTCCGCAGATGTGTCGTCGCCAGGCGGCCGCCGTTCCAGTTCGCGGAGCCGATCGACGGTACGTCGTCCCCCACGTCACCGACCGGATCTACGACCACGAACGGGATCCGCCGCGCCTCCAGCTGCGCACGCTGGTCGGCGTCCAGGTCCGAGAACACCATGATCACGCCGAGCGGCCGCCGGTTCAGCACCGACTCGATCCATTCCTGCCGCGGCCGGAGCGTCCCGCCGCACTCGGACAGCACGAGCTCGACGCCCTCGGAACGTACGACCTCCTCGACGCCGCGGATCAGCTCCATCGCCCACTCGCCGCCGAGCTGGTTGAACACCAGGTCGATCATCGGGCCGGCAGATGTACTCGAGCTCCGCCGCCGGTACCCGTGCTCCTGGATCAGGCTCTCGATCCGGGCCCGGGTCGCCGCCGCCACGTCCGCGCGCCCGTTCAGCACCTTGGAGACGGTCGGCACCGATACCCCGGCCTGCTCCGCAATTTTCGCAATGGTCGGCCGCTCGGCCACGACGCCTCCCGATCCGAAACTTTCGAACAGCCTACCTATGGATCGTGCGGCCGTCGGCATCCGGTACGCCGGAAAGCCGGTAGAAGAACGTGTTGACCTGGTCGCGCCACTCACGGGCGTTCGACAGCTGGGCCTCGAAGCGGGCGGTGATGTTCGCGCGGATGGCCGGCTCGAAGCGCTCGGCGATCACCTGCCAGCGCGCGACCATCGCCTCTACCTCGGCGTACCCCTGGAAGTGGGTGTCGTAGATGTGTTGCAGCACGGTGCTGCCGCTCTGCAGCACGTGGTCGTAGGGCACGTGGTGGAAGAACAGCAGCAGCTCGTCGGGGCAGGTGTACACGTCCTCGTACAGACTCGCGAGGGGTTCCGGGTACTGCCCGGTGAACCCCGATCCCGTCTTGACCGTCCGGTCCACGCCGACGCCGTACCGATCCGCGAAGTGGTACGTCCCCGCGCCCGAGTACTCGTACCCGTTCACGCTCGGCCCGTAATGCGTTCCCGGCGTCACCATGAACCCGACGCCGAGCGGTGCGGTGTACCGCTCGTACGTCTGCCACGACCCGGACAGGATGGTCACCAGCTCGCTTCGGGTCCGGTCGTCCATCGCGAAGGTCGCGGCCACCCACTCGTGCAGCAGGCTGATCGGGTCCGCGGCCGGGTCCCACGCCAACCGGCCGAACGCGTAGAGGTTGCTCTGCGCAAGCTTGTGCCCGGTCCAGTTGGGGTCGTCGCCGACGTTCGACACGGCAACGATCGCACCGATGCGGTCGGCAACGGTCACGCCCCCGCCACCGGTCGTGTCGAACTGCAGGATCTCCCGCCACCAGGGCCCCAGGTAGCAGAGGTCCTGCTGCTGGCCGGAGTACTCCTGCGTGACCTGCAGCTCGACACCGAAAACGGTTTCCTGGAGTTCCCCGAGCAGCGGGGCGACCGGCTCCCGGACCTGGAAGTCCAACGGCCCGTGTTTGACCTGCAAGACAACGTTTTCCTCGAACCGCCCGTCCAGCGCGATGAACGAGTCGTACGCCGCTCGCGCCCGATCCGCCCGCCGATCCCGCCAGTCCTGTTCGGGCTCCGCGCCGGAACATCGCCAGAAAACGCTTCCGCCGTACGGCGCCACTGCCCGCGCCAGCAGGTTCGCGCCCTCGGGATCACGGGCCGTCCGCACGACGAGACCGCCGAGATCCGGTACGACGTCGTACACCCGGGCGATCGTGGCGTCCCACCAGCGCGCGACCCGCTCGTCGCGCGGGTCGTCGATGAAGTCGACCGCGAGGCTCAGCGCGATCCCGTACTCACGGAAAGCGCCGGCCAACCGCGCCACGTCGGGCAGTTCGGCGGTGGCGAGCGCGACCGCGTTGATCCCGATCGACGCCAGCAACCGCGCGTACGCCCGAACCCGTGTGAGGTCAGGTACCACCGCACCGTCGCGGAAAAAGATCGATCCGCCCGCGTATCCGCGCCGTACGACACCGGACAGCTCGTCCCAGTGATCCAGCATCCGGATCGGTACGGCGGGCTGCTCGACGACGGTGAAGTCGCCGCTCATCCACTCGAAGTACCGCAGCACGTAGAAGTACCCGTACAGCAAGCCGTGCCCGCCCTCGGCCGCGACCACGAGATCGTTGCCCCGTCGCACCACCACGAACCCCTCGACGCCCAGCCCGTGCTCGGGAACCGCGGCCTCGACCTCCTGCCAGAGAGCCGTCTCCCGGACCCGGGTCAACGTGCACACTGCGATCTGTACGTCGGTGCGGAAACGACGGATCTGCCGGACCTCGGCGCGGATCGTCTGCGCGAGCACGCCCGAGGCATGCACGGTCACCTCGGGCAGGCGTTGCGTACCAAGCCAGGCGGAATCGGCGGTCATCGAAGGGTGATACTTACACACCACACGGTCACGACCTGGTGACCGAAAGTTTCGAGACCGTACCGTAGCTGAGACACACTGAGACACACCGGGACACACCGGGACACTCCGGGACACTCTGAGACCAAGGCCACGCCCTCCCGATGTGGTGCATCCGGCGCCGATGGGAAGAATGGGCCACATGCTGCAGCCGTCGCGGGAGGTGACTCCCTACACCGAGCTCGACCGGGCCACCTGGGCGCAACTGGCCGAGACCACCGTCTCCCCGCTGACGGCGGACGAGGTCGAGCGGTTGCGCGGTCTCGGGGACGAGATCGACATGGACGAGGTCCGCGAGGTGTACCTGCCGCTGTCGCGGATCCTCTCGCTCTACGTCCGGCACGCCCGCGCGCTGCACGCCGACACCGAGAGCTTCCTCGGCAAGCAGGTCGAGACCCGCACCCCGTTCGTGATCGGGATCGGCGGATCGGTTGCCGTCGGCAAGTCCACGACCGCGCGACTGCTGCGCGAACTGCTGGCTCGCTGGCCCGAGCACCCGCGGGTCGCGCTCGTCACCACCGACGGGTTCCTCTGGCCGAACGCCGAACTCGAACGCCGCAACCTGATGCAGCGCAAGGGCTTCCCGGAGTCGTACGACCGCAAAGCCCTGCTGCGTTTCGTGGTCGAGGTGAAGTCCGGAATGGACACGGTCGAGGCGCCGGTCTACTCCCACCTGCACTACGACCGGATGGAAGGCGTACGGACAACCGTCGAGCAACCGGACATCCTGCTGCTCGAGGGCCTGAACGTCCTGCAGCCCGCGCCCCGGCACGCGGACGGCAAGAGCGGTCTCGCGGTCAGCGACTTCTTCGACTTCTCGGTGTACGTCGACGCGGCCGCCGACGACGTCCGCTCCTGGTACGTGGCCCGCTTCCTCAAACTCTGGGAAACGGCGTTCCGCAACCCCGAGTCGTACTTCGTCCGGTACGGCGAACTCAGCCGCGAGGAAGCAATCAAGAAAGCCGAGTCGCTCTGGGACGGCATCAACGGCCCGAACCTGCGCGAGAACATCCTCCCCACCCGCTCCCGCGCCACCCTCGTCCTCCGCAAAGGCCCCGACCACGCCGTCCGCTGGGTCAGACTACGGAAGCTCTGACTACGGAAGCTCTGACGGCCGGTACGACGGCCAGTGCTACGACCGCGGCGGTCAACGCGAACGCGATGGGATAGCCGGTGCCGCCGACGATCGCGCCGAAGGCCAGTGCGCCGAGGCCCCAGCCGCCGTCGTACGCGAGGTTCCAGAGGGCGCTGACCTGGTCTGGCCGTAGCGGGAGCGCTCCACGCGGTTGTACATGAGGGTCAGCGTCAGGTTCTGCGCCGCGCCGAAGCCGGCGCCGAAGCAGGTGGAGCCGATCAGGATCGCGATCGGGCTGGGCAGGAAGATCAGCGATCCGGCCCCGACGGCAGCGAGCAGGAGGGCAGGCGCGAGGAGCTTCGCGGGACCGATGCGGTCGGCGTACCGACCGGCCAACCAACGCGCCGCCGGCGCCGCGATCGCCTGCAGCAGAAGGGCCGACGCGACCATCGACTGCCTGTCCCCGGCAACGGCCAGCGGCAGGAACGTGACGCTGATCCCAGCCGCGACAGTCACCGCGGCAAACACGAGAGTCGGCATCAACAGCCCACTCCGCCGTACGCCGCCCAGCACCTTCACGTGCTGCTCTTCGACAGCGATCCGCGCCGGCAGACCGACCAGCATGACCAGCCCGGCGAGCGAAGCGACGGCCGCCAGCACGAACAGCGCACCGAACCCGATCACGTCGATGAGGTAAACCCCGAGCGGCAGCCCGATCACCGCAGGCACACCAACGGCCACGCCGTACACCCCAAGCGCCTCACCCCGCCGAGCCGGCGGCGTCAGGTCGGCAACCAGCGCAACCGCCCCAACCACCAGAATCGCCAGCCCCGCACCACGCACGATGCACACAGCCAGCACAACCGGAAGCGACGCAGACCCCAGCAGCACAAGCGAAGGCGCCCCCAGCAGAACCAGCCCCAACCCCAACACAACCTAATAACCCCGCCGCGCCAACATCCGCGGCACCACCAACTCAACCCCCACCGCAGCAAACATCATCGCCGCAGTAGACAGCCCCGCCCCCACACCCCCAGACCCGTTGGCCGCCAGATACATCGGCACCACCGAGGTCAGCAGATACATGCTCAGCCCCGACCCAAACACCATCACCAACAACCGCACGAACTGCCTACTCAGAAGCGGGCTAACACTGACTGCAGGAACCTCGCACACGGTGGCCATACCAAGAAGCTAAAGCCAAACCGGTACGCCCCACAGATCCAGTTCCCCACCACCAGACAGGACCAGTTACCACATCACTTTGTCGACATGACGCTCAGATACGCTCTTCTCGTGGGACGTCCCGTCCAGGTGTGGCTGGCGCCGGTCGGTGCTGAGCCGCGGCTCGCAGCCCACAACCTGCTGCGCACGCTCGGGAGCACGCTCGTCGACAACCCGACCCTCCGTCATGACCAGAGCGGCCGACCACACATCCCCGGGTTGGCGGTGAGCATCTCGTACTCCCGCCACCTGATCGCTGTTGCTGCGTCGTACGGCGGGCCGGTTGGGGTGGATGTTGAGGAGGTCCGGGCGAGGGATGTCGCGGGGCTTGCTGGGCGGTGGTTTGCCCCGCGGGAGTTGGAGTGGATGGGGCGGCAGGACGACGAGTTGGTCGCGTTTCTTCAGTTGTGGACGGGTAAGGAGGCTGTGGGGAAGGCGCTCGGGGTTGGGCTTGGGGAGGCGGGGTTGCGGCGGGAGATGCCGCTCGGCGGTGGTGCGGTCGAGTCCGTGCCTGGGCTGGTGGTGACACACCTGCGCTGGCCGGATGCGGTGCTCGCCGTCGCGGCGCCGGCGGGCGAGGTGGAGGTCAGCCGGCGGTCACCGACTCTTGACCCACCGTGCGCGCGTGGGTAACTTTCGCGTCGCGGGGGAATATCTGTAATTCAATTACCTTGGCGCTCGCCCACGCCCGCCCGGACTGAGTTGGGGACACCGATGGAACTGACCCGACGCCAAACCCTCGGACTAGCGGCGGCCGCCGTCGCTGGATCGACGGTCGCAGGCACCATGACCGCAAACGCCCAGCGCGACCCCTGGGTCCGCGACACGCTGAGCCGGCTGACACTGGAGCAGAAGGTCGGCCAGTTGTTCGTCTGCTACGCCTACGGACCGACCGCCGACACAGCCGACGCCCGCAACACCAGCCTGTACGGCGTGGCCACGCCGGCCGAGGTGGTGGCGAAGTTCAACCTCGGCGGCGTCATCTACTTCGCCTGGACCGATTCGGTCCGCGACCCGGACCAGATCGGCCGGCTGTCGAACGGACTGCAGGCCGCCTCGCTCGCCGCCAGCGGCGTCCCGCTGCAGATCAGCACCGACCAGGAGTACGGCGTCGTCTTCCGTTTCGGACCGCCCGCGACCCAGTTCCCCGGCGGGATGGCGCTCGGCGCGACCCGGTCGGCGGCCTTTGCGCGATCCGCGGGGCGGATCGGCGGCCGGGAGATGAAGTCGGTCGGCATCACCACCGACTTCGCACCGGACGCCGACGTCAACGTGAACCCGCTGAACCCGGTCATCGGGGTCCGCTCGATCTCGTCCGACCCGGCGCTGGTCGCCGAACTCGTCGCTGCCCAGGTCAAGGGCTACCAGCGCGACGGCGGGATCGTCTCGACCGCGAAGCACTTCCCCGGGCACGGCGACACCGACACCGACAGCCACGTCGGCATCCCGGAGATCCACCACACCCGCGAGGAGTGGACCCGGATCGACCTGCCGCCGTTCCAGGCCGCGATCCGGGCCGGGATCCACTCCATCATGACCGCGCACATCGTCGTACCGGCACTCGACCCGTCCGGTGACCCGGCGACGCTGAGCAAGCCGATCCTGACCGGGATCCTGCGACAGCAGCTCGGGTTCGACGGCGTGGTGATCACGGACTCGCTGGGGATGAAGGGGGTCCGCGACAAGTACGGCGACGCGGAGATCCCGCTCCGGGCGATCGAGGCCGGTGTCGACCAGCTCCTGATGCCGGTCGATCCGGGGCTGGCGTACAACTCGGTCCTGAACGCCGTCCGCGGCGGCCGGATCAGCGAGGCCCGCATCGACGAGAGCGTCGCGCGCATCCTCTGGCTCAAGCGCGCCACCGGCGTCGTCGACGCGCCGTACGTCGACCTGTCCCGGATCGCCACCGTCGTCGGTACGCCGGCCAACTACGCCGAGGCCCAGCGGATCGCGGACCGCAGTATCACGCTGCTGCGCAACGACGCGGACCTGCTCCCGCTCTCCCCCGCGCCCCGCACGATCGTCGTTGCGGGATACAGCCCCAAGACGCTGGCGACCGCACTGCAGAGCCGGGGCGCGACCGCGATCGTGAAGGACACCGGCACGACGCCGACCGATGCCAAGATCGCCGACGCGGTGGCCGCCGCCGCGAACGCCGACCTGACCGTCGTCCTCACCAACAAGGCCTGGGACACCACGGTCACCGACAAGCTGGCGAAACAGCAGAAGCTCGTCAACACGCTGCTCGCCACCGGCCGTCCGGTGATCGTGGTCCCGGTCCGCGACCCGTACGACGTCGCGTACTTCCAGACCGAACCGCCGACGTCGCTCGTCACGTACGGCAATGCGGCCGTGTCGATGGAGGCCGTCGCCAAGGTCCTGTACGGCGAGATCGCGCCGGCCGGAAAGCTTCCGGTGGAGATCCCGGCCAAGCCGGATCCGAACCGTCCCGGTCCGGCTCCCACGCTGTACCCGTTCGGCCACGGGCTCACCTTCGACCCCGAGGTCACCCGGCTGACCGTTGCCTCGTACAACATTCATGCCGGCGCCGGCGAGGACAACGTATTCGACCTCGACCGGACCGCGCAGGCGATCAAGGCGCTGGACGCGGACATCATCGGGCTGCAGGAGGTCGACGTGCACTGGGGCGACCGCAGCCAGTGGCTGGACACGCTCGCCGAGCTGGCCGGCAAGCTCGGGATGTACCCGGCGTTCGCACCGATCTACGACCTCGACCCGCCTGCAGCCGGTCGACCGCGGCGCCAGTACGGCGTCGGCGTGCTCTCGCGGTTCCCGCTGGTGCGCTTCGAGAACCATCCGATCACACGGCTCTCCACCCAGGACCCGAACCCGGTCCCCGCGCCGGCACCCGGTTTCCTCGAGGCGGAGGTCGATGTCCGCGGCCGCCGGCTGCACGTGTACTGCACCCACCTCGACTATCGCGCCGATCCGTCGGTCCGGCGGGCCCAGGTCGACGACACCCTGAACATCCTCGCCGCCGACAGCCGTCGCGACCTGCAGGTCCTGGTCGGTGACTTCAACGCCGAGGCCACCGCACCGGAGCTCGCCGGGCTCTGGACCCGGCTGACGGACTCGTGGACCGCTGCCGGTAAGACGAGCGGCGGACCGAACACCTACCCGGCGGTCGCCGCGAACAAGCGGATCGACTTCGTCACCGTCGGCAAAGGCCTGACCGTGCGGAGTGCCGAAGTACCCGCCGAGGTCCCGGTCGCCGAGGCAGCCAGTGACCACCGTCCGATGATCGCCGACCTCTCGTTCCGTCCCTGAGGAGACCTCTCATGAAGCGACGCAGTTTGCTTGCCGGCGCCGGTGCAGTCGCCGCCGCCCCGCTGATCGACATACCCCAGGCACACGCTGGGCAGGCCGTGACCAGCCGGAAGGTGATGACCGGCGCCGAGGTACTCGCGAACGACGGCTGGGGCGCCCTGGCCGGCCAGAAGGTCGGCGTGATCAGCAACCCGACCGGGATCCTGCCGGACTTCACGCACATCGTGGACACCATGCACGCATCCGGGAAGGTGAACATCGTCGCGGTGTTCGGTCCAGAACACGGTTTCCGCGGCAGCGCGCAGGCCGGCGGTTCGGAGGGCGACCACGTCGACCCGCGCACCGGGATCATGGTGTACGACGCGTACGGCGCGAACGCCGACAAACTGGTGAAGCTCTACACCCAGTCCGGTGTGGAAACCGTTGTGTTCGACATCCAGGACGTCGGCGCCCGGTTCTACACCTACATCTGGACGATGTTCGAGGCGATGCTCGCCGCGGTCCGCACCGGCGCCCGCTTCGTGGTCCTCGACCGCCCGAACCCGGTCGGCGGGTACGCGCGCGGCCCGATGCTGAAACCCGGCTACACCTCGGGCGTCGGCAAGAAGGAGATCCTCCAGCAGCACGGCATGACGGTCGGCGAGCTGGCCCGGATGTTCGACGCCGAGTACCTGCCGCTGGAACCGAACGGCGGCCGGCTGAAAGAACTGACCGTCATCGAGACCAAGAACTGGAAGCGCGACCAGCTGTACGACGACACCGGCCTCACCTGGGTGATGCCGAGCCCGAACATGCCCACCCCGGACACCGCGCTGCTGTACCCGGGCCTGTGCCTGTTCGAGGCGACCAACATGTCCGAGGGCCGCGGTACGACGCGGCCGTTCGAGCTGATCGGCGCGCCGTACGTCGACCACCGCTGGGCGGAGGCGCTGCAGGCCCGGAACATTCCGGGCGTGGCGTTCCGCGAGGCGTACTTCACGCCGACGATCAGCAAGAACGCCAACGTCCTGTGTGCCGGCCTCCAGGTGCAGATCCTCGACCCGCACCAGGTCGAGGCGATCACCGTGGCGACGCACATGATCGTCGAGGCCCGTAAGCTCTACCCCGGATTCACCTGGCGGGCGGAGACCCCACCCGGCCGGTGGATCGACCTGCTCACCGGGTCCGATCGGTTCCGCACCATGCTGCTGGCCGATGCGACCGCGGAGGAGATCGTCGCCGCCTGGAGGTCCGAGACCGACGCCTGGACGGCCCGGCGGGCGAAGTACCTTCTCTACAAGGGAGCGCACCGATGAAGCGGTGGGCTGCGGTCACGACGACGTCTGCGGTGATACTCACGATGGCTTCCCCTGCTGTTGCTAGCGGCAACAACTCCGGCCGGTTCGACCAGCCGTACGACGGCTATGCGCCGAAGACCACGCTGCTGCGCGACGCGACCCCGGCGAAGGCCGGCCTGGACCCCGCGCCGATCGACGCCGCGCTGGCCCAGGTCGCGGCCTGGACCCAGCCGAGCGGAGCGACGAAACCGCTGTACGCCGGCGCCGTCACGCTGCTCGGCCACAACGGGAAGATCGTCACCCGGACGGCGACCGGCCTGGCGCTGAAGTACGCCGACGGGCAGGGTACCGAGCTGCCGCCGGACCAGCAGCTCCCGATGCGCACCGACACGATCTTCGACATGGCCTCGGTGTCCAAGCTGTTCACGTCGATCGTCGTGCTGCAGCTGGTCGAGAAGGGCAAAGTCGACCTGGACGCGCCGATCGCGACCTACATCCCGGAGTTCGCGGAAAACGGCAAGGAAACCGTAACCGTGCGGCAAGCACTTACGCACACGAGTGGATTTCCGTCCTGGCTCCCGCTGTGGAGCGCCCAGCCGGATCCCGCGTCCAGACTGCATATGGCGCTGACCGCGAAACTGCAGAACCCACCGGGTTCGACGTACCTCTACAGCGACCTGAACCTGATCGCGCTCGGCGAGCTGGCGCACCGGGTGACCGGGAAAACGCTGGACAAGCTGGTCGCCGACGGGATCACCAAACCGCTGCAGATGCGCGACACCGGCTACAACCCCGACCCGAAGAAGAAGCAGCGGATCGCCGCCACGGAGTACCAGGCCTCGCCGCCGCGCGGCATGGTCTGGGGCGAGGTGCACGACGAGAACGCCTGGTCCCTCGGCGGTGTCGCCGGCCACGCGGGCGTGTTCAGCACGGCCGACGACATGGCCGTGCTGGCGCAGACGTTCCTGAACGGCGGGAGCTACCGCGGCGCCCGGATCCTCAAGGAATCCTCGGTGACCGCGATGATCACGAACTTCAACCAGGGCTTCCCCGGCAACGACCACGGCCTCGGCTTCGAGCTGAACCAGCGCTGGTACATGGGCGGCCTGTCCGGACCCCGCACGGCCGGCCACACCGGCTACACCGGTACGTCGCTGGTGATCGACTTCGACTCCCGCTCGTTCGCGATCCTGCTCAGCAACCGCGTGCACCCGAGCCGCAACTGGGGCAGCAACAACCCGGCCCGCCGTGCGGTTGCCCAGGGCCTCGCACTCGCCCTCGGCGTCGGCCCGCGGCACGGCAAGGACGCCTGGTTCTCCGGTACGACGGACAACGCGACCAGCACGCTCGACGCGAAGGTCGCCGTACCGGCCGAAGGCGCGAAGCTCGCGTTCGACCTGTTCGTCGACACCGAGGTCTCCAATCTGCTGTACCTGGAGACCTCCACGGACGGAACGACCTGGACGAAGGTTCCGTTCTCGGTGCGCGACCGGGGCTCGGTGATCGACACCGACGGCTCGATCAGCGGCTCCGGTGACCGGCACTGGCACCAGGTCACCGCCGAGCTCCAAGCCGGCGAGCAGACCGTTCGCTGGCGGTACACCTCCGACCCGCTGTACCAGGGCCGCGGGGTGTACATCGACGGTGTGAAGATCACGAGCGGGGCTGGTCAACTTCTCGACGGTGAACGATCGCCGGAATCATTTACCGCAACAGGTTGGAGACTTTCGCGTCGATGACCCCATCTCGTGCATAGTCGCCGTACCGTGGCTGCCATGAATTCAACAACCTCTCCAGAACCCACGGGGCCGCTGCTGGTCCGGGTCCGCGCGGTGATGCCCGCGCTGGCGCCGGCCGAGCAGCGGGTTGCGAACGCGGTCCTCGCGGACCCGGGCGGAGTGGCGGCGATGACGATCTCCGAACTGGCCGAGGTGGCGTCCACCTCGGAGACCACGGTCATCCGGTTCTGCAAGCAGATCGGCGTCCCCGGCTATCCGCAGCTCCGCCTGCAACTGGCGGCCCAGTCGGCGCAGGAGAGCATCCGGCCGGAGGTCGGCGGGGACATCGAGCCGGGCGACTCGCTGGCCGACGTGGTCAGCAAGGTCGCGTTCGCCGACGAGCGCGCGGTCCGCGAGACCGCGCAGCAGGTCGACGTGGACGCGCTGGCCAAGGTCGTCGACGCGGTGGTGAACGCTTCCCGGGTCGACCTCTACGGTTTCGCCGCGAGCGCGTTCGTGGCCCTTGACCTGCAGCAGAAACTGCACCGGATCCGCCGGGTCGCGTTCGCCTGGTCGGACGTGCACATCGCGCTGACGAGTGCCGCGCTGCTCGGCGAGGGCGACGTCGCGATCGGCATCTCGCACACCGGCACCACGGTCGAGGTCGTCGAAGCGCTCGAGGAGGCGGCCAAGCACGGCGCCACCACGGTCGCGGTGACGAACTTCCCGCGCTCGCCGCTGGCCCGTACAGCGGACCTCGTCCTCACCACGGCCGCGCGCGAGACGACGTACCGATCGGGCGCGATGGCCAGCCGGATCGCGCAACTGACGGTGATCGACTGCCTGTTCATCGGAGTCGCGCAGCAGGTGCTGCCGGACGCGCGGAAGGCCCTCGAGGAGACCGCCAGCGCGGTCCGCGGGCACCGGCTCAAGGGATCCGACTGAGGTCGATCAGTTCCGTCAACGATGAACGGAATTGAAAAACCTTCAGTAGAAAACTAACATAATCTCGTGACCTCACCGACCGAGCAGCGCAACCCGAGAACGCTGGCCATCGATGCGGTGGGCACGTCCGAGATCCTCCAGTTGCTGAACAACGAGGACGCCCTGGTCGCCGGGGCCGTCAGCGCGGTGATCCCGGAGCTGACCAAGGCCGTGGACGCCGCCGTCGAGGCGGTCCGTGGCGGTGGCCGGGTGCACTACTTCGGCGCCGGTACGTCGGGACGCCTGGCGACCCTGGACGCCGCCGAACTGCTGCCCACGTTCCACGTCCCGGACGGGCTGGTGGTCGCCCACCACGCCGGCGGCACGGAGGCGTTGCTCCGCGCGGTCGAGAACGTCGAGGACTCCGAGGAGGGCGGCGCCCGGGACGCGGCCGCCGTCACCGGTCAGGACCTCGTCGTCGGCCTCGCTGCTTCCGGGAGCACGCCGTACGTCGCCGGTGCCCTGAAGGCCGCCCGCGCGGCCGGGGCGACCACCGTGCTGGTCACGTCCAACCCGGACGCCCCGCTGGCGCCGCTGGCCGATGTCGTGATCGCCGCGGACACCGGCCCCGAGGTGATCGCCGGCTCGACCCGGCTGAAGGCCGGCACCGCGCAGAAGATGATCCTGAACGCGTTCTCGACGACGCTGATGATCAAGCTCGGCCGCACCTGGTCCAACCTGATGGTCGACCTGGTCGCCACCAACAAGAAGCTCCGCGGCCGGATGCTCCGCATCCTCGCCGAGGCCACCGGCGCCGACGACGCCGCCTGCGAAGCCGCCCTGGCCGAAGCCGACGGCGAACTGAAACCCGCGCTCGTCCACCTCCTGACCGGCACTCCCATCCCCGCCGCCCGAGCCGCCCTGGAGGCAGCTCACGGCCGAGTAGCGACCGCCCTCGCCGAACTAGGCTGACCGCTCCACCGGTGGTCGCAGGACCAGGGTGACGACGATCAGGGCCATGAAGACTGCGGTCAGCGCGAACGGGACCGGGATCAGGGGGTCCAGCAGCACGAGTACGGCGCCCACGGGTACGACGATGTTGACCACGCGGTCCGCGTTGTCGCGCAGGGCGATCCACCAGATGCCGAGGACGAAGATCGCGATCGGGATCGTCACCGTGTAGGACGCGGCGAGCTCACTCAGCTCGGTGTGGTGGGTGATGCTGTCGATCTCCACCTCGATCCCCGCCGAGAACGCGCCGGCCGCGGCGAACACGAAGTAGTGCACGTACCCGTAGCGGATCGAGCGGGCGAACGACGTGATCGCGGTGTGGTGCGGCGGCCAGAAGTAGATCCACCAGAGCGCGGCGGTGACCACCAGCATGAGCACCGACAGCGCGATCAGCTCGCCGAGGTGCTCGTGCTCATGGACGGCGTCGAAGATCGCGTTCGCCGAGGCGAGCAGGCTCTCGCCGAGCAGGATGAGCGTGAACAGGCCGTACCGCTCGGTGATGTGGTGCGGGTGCCAGGGTGTCGTCCAGCGTCGCTCCGCCACCACCGGTACGGACAGCTCGGCCAGCACGAACACGAACCAGGCGACGACGACGATCTTCTCGGACATCACCAGCGTGGTCAGCCACAGCACCTGCACGATCGCGATCCCGGCGGCGTACCGGAGGGTCGCCTGCCGGCTCTCCCCTGCCGTGTGGGAGGCCCGCAGCCACTGGGCGATCATCGCGACCCGCATCACGATGTAGCCGAACACCACCACGGTGAAGTCGCGGTCGGTGAAGACCGGCTCGATCCCGGCGGCGAGCACCAGGACACCGCTCATCTGCACGATCGTGAGGACCCGGTACAGCCAGTCGTCGGTCGCGAAGGACGTGGCGAACCAGGTGAAGTTCATCCACGCCCACCAGATCGCGAAGAACACCATCCCGTAGGACAGCAGGCCCTCGGCGATGTGCTTCTCGGACAGCGCGTGATGGAGCTGCGCCGCGGCAACACTCACCGCGACCACGAACACCAGATCGAAGAACAACTCCAGCGACGACGCGGTCCGTCCAGGCTCCTGCGGATCCCGAGGCCGCATCGGAACCAGCCGCAACCGCGTCGTAGAGGGCGTCATGGCGCCTAGGCTAAACGGAGATGTCCACGGATGGGCGGAGCTCGGCCGCCGCGGCGAGCGCTTCGTGGGCGGGATTCTCCAAGAAACCCTTCATGAGCTCAGGATCGGCGGGGTGGTCGAGGTTCGGGAGGGTGAGCTGTTCGTACGCCGCCTGGAAACGGGGCCCCCAGCGGCGGGTGCCGAGGCGGGCGGTGCGGGAGCAGTTGTCGACCATGTAGGCGACGTCGCGGGCGTGCATGTACGGGAGGAGCGAGTCGACGGCCTCGATGACCGACTCGTTGACGATCTCGGACCACGCGTGACCGCGGGCCGCGAACTCGTCCACCTGCGCCGTCATCGTCGCCACGAACAACCCGGCGGTCAGTGGATCGATGCGGGCCGGCGCAGTACCCCGGCGGGCGTGGGCCTCGGCGCTGTGCGACCACATCGGACTGCCGCCGATCTCGGTCATCGGACGGGTGGCGAGTCGGCGTTCGGCGAGGATCACGCTGCGCAGTTCGGTGCCGTCGGCAACCTCGTCGTACACCTCGGCGACCAGGTCACGGGCCGGTCCGTACGCCGCGGAGTACGCCCGGTCGAACAGCTCCTCGTCCCCGCTTGCCGCCCGCACGGCCGCGAGACCTTCGGTCGAGATGGTCCGCGCGATCGGCCCGGTGATCGCCTCGGTGGACCGCTCGTACGCCGTCACCGGGTCCGCGCCCTCGATCCGGAAGTACCGGTACAGCGCCTCCACCAGACCGTGCACCGCTCCGAGCAGGATCGCCCGCTCACCGACGATGTCCGACAGGTACTCGGACCGCAACGTGGTCGCGAACGTGTACGGCGACCCGAGCCCGATCGACCACGCGAGCGCCCGGTCCCACGCGTGCCCGTCCGGATCCGCATGTACGGCGATACTCGCGTTGATCCCGGCCCCGTTGACAGTGGCGCCCTGCTGGTACAGGCGCCGTACCGAGTCCCCCATTCCCTTCGGGCACACCGCGACGACCGGATGCCCGTCAGGGAAGGCGCTGCCGATCGAGGTCAGATGACCCAGCAGGAAACCGTGGGACAGGCCAACGGTCGCCCCGGGCTTCAGGACCGCGAAGATCTCCTCGTGATGTGCCGCCAGCGCCGCGTCCGCGATCAGCAGGATCACCAGGTCCGAGACCGCGGCCACCTCGAGCCAGTCCCCCAGCGTCCCGTCGTCCTCGCTGAACCCATGCCTCCGTGCGTCCTCCGCCGATGCCGACCCCGGCCGCAGACCGACCGACACGACCAGACCGGTCCCTTCCAGCGAGTCCCGCAGATTCAGCGCCTGCGCGCGTCCTTGCGGTCCCCAGCCGAGGACGCCGATCCGCTCCACATCGTGCAACGCCGCAGGCAGCAGACCGAACAGGTCCCGCCCGCCCCGCACGATGTCCTCGGACCCGCCCGGCACCTGCATCTGCTCAACCCGAAACACCGAACTCTTCATGCCCACCAGTCAAAGGGCGGCGCGCACATTGCAGCAAGCGCAATGTCCGCACCGCCCCGTTGCAGGAACTGAAAGATCAGGGTTCCAGGCCGACTGCCTTCAGCGGATTGGGCCACGCCGTGAGCGCCGCGTGCAGCGCTGCGTCCTGGGTGGTTGCCAGGGCTTCGGTGTAGGCGGCGGCGATGACGTCAGCGATACGGACGGGTACGCCGGTGTTGGCCGAGAGTACGGCGGCCTCGACCATGGCGATGCTGACGACGTTGGAGTGCACCTCGGACTGCGGGATCGTCGAGCTGCGGACCGCGTCGACGAACTCGACCAACGAACCGGCGATCTCCTGTGGTTCGTCGGCCATCACCGCGGGCAGTGCCTCGCCGGACGCCAGTTCGGCGACCGGTCCGTTGTCCCCGTCCCAGGTCGCCGTACCGCCGGGGGTGCTCGCGCGCCAGCGGCCGTTCCACGATGTCTCCAGTCCCGCCGCGCACCAGCTGCCGGTGAAGGAGAAGCGGGTGCCGTCGGCGTACCTGAAGATCGCGGACGCGGCCGCGTTGCCGTCGAACCAGCTCCAGGACGGGTTGTACGACTCGCAGTACACCGACACCGGCTCCGACCCGATCAGCTTGCGGGACAGGTCGAACTGGTGGATCGCCATGTCGACCAGGAGCGGCTCGGCCATCCGCTCCCGGAACCCGCCGAAGTGCGGAGCCTTGTAGAACTCGCACGACAGCGTCCCGATCGGGCCGAGCTCGGCGAGCTGACGCTGGAACGCCGCGACGGCCCGGAAGTACCGGCGGGACTGCGAGACCATCAGCAGCTTGCCGCTCACCTCCGACGCCGCGACCATCTGCAGACACTCGCGCACCGTCTCGGCCAGCGGTTTCTCGCAGAGCACCGGAAGCCCACGCAGCAAGGCGTCCACGCTGACCTTCGGATGCGCGAGCGGAACTGTCACGTCGATGACCGCATCCGCCCGGTCGGCCAGCTCGCCGAGCGAGGCGGCCACCGGTACGTCGCCGAACCCGTGCTCGTCGGCCGCGGCCCGGGCCACGTCGACGTCGAGGTCGACGAGTCCCGCGAGGACGACGTCCGGGTTGGCGGCGATGGTGCGCAGCCAGGCGCGCCCCATCCCGCCGGCGCCGACCTGCAGCAGTCGCAAGGGTTCAGGCATCGGCAGGCTCCTCGATGGGTCCGGTGTACCCATGTCCGTTGAAGAAGTCGCCGGTCTCGTAGCGCAGCAGCGTCGGCACCGCGCGCTCGGGCCGGTCGGAACGGGCCCAGGCGACGCCGTTCGCAATCACCTTACGCACGTCCTTGTGGTGATAAACCGGGTAGTCCTGGTCACCGGGCGAGAAGTAGAAGATCTTCCCGTGCCCGCGGCGGAACGTGCAGCCGGAGCGGAACACCTCACCGCCGGAGAACGACGACACGAAGACCAGTTCGTCCGGGACCGGGATGTCGAAGAACTCGCCGTACATCTCCTGCTGGTCGATCACGATCGGGTGCGGGACGCCCTGCGCGATCGGGTGGGTCGGGGCGACCGTCCAGACCAGTTCGCGGTCCCGTTCGCTGCGCCAGCGCAGGGTGCACGTCGTACCCATCAGCTTGCCGAAGATCTTCGACCAGTGCCCGGAGTGCAGCACGATCAGGCCCATCCCGGCCAGCACGTGCTGGTACACGCGGTCGACGACCTTGTCCTCGACCTCGCCGTGCGCGGCGTGGCCCCACCAGACCAGTACGTCGGTTTCCGCCAGCACCTCTTCGGTCAGACCGTGCTCGGGCTCGTCGAGGGTGGTCGTGGTGACAGTCGCCTCGAGGTTCTCGCGGATCCCGGCGGCGATGGTCTCGTGCATGCCGTCGGGATAGATCTCCCGGACATGCGGTTCCACCTGCTCGTGCCGGTTCTCGCCCCAGACGAGTACGCGAATCGTCATAGTTCTTCCTTGTGTGTAAAGGGTTATTTGACGGCTCCGCCGATGGCACCGGCGGCGATGTACTTCTGCGCGGCGATCAGCAGCACGATGGCCGGGACCGCCGAGAGGACCGCGGTGGCCATCACCGCGTTCCAGTTCTGCACCTGCGTGCCGAGGTACTGGTAGATCCCCAGCGTGACCGGCCGGACGCCGCCCTTCGTGGTCAGCGTCAGCGCGAACAGGAAATCGCTCCAGGAAAACAGGAAACTGAACAACCCGGCCGTGATCAGCGAGTTCTTGCTGATCGGCAGCACGATCGCGACGAACGCCCGGAACAACCCGGCGCCGTCGACCCGCGCCGCCTCCACCAGCGACGGCGGCAGCGAGAGCATGAACGACCGCAGGATCAGGATCGCGAACGGGATCCCGTTGCTGCAGTTGGCGACGATCAGCCCCGGGATCGAGTTCAGCAGGCCGATCCGTTCGTATGCCGTGTACAGCGCGTTCGCGATCACGATGCCCGGAATCATCTGTGAGATCAGGATCGCGAGCAGCCCGACCGACACCCAGCGGGACCGGAACTGCGACAACGCGTACGCACACGGGGTCGCGATCGCCAGACTCAGCACCACGGTCCCGGCCGCGATGATCAGGCTTGTGACGAGGTTTCCGCCCTGCTCGTCGAGGGCGCGTTTGTAGCCGGAAAACGTCGGATGCAGCGGCAGGAATCCAGCAGTGAGCGTGTTTCCGGACGGCTGCAGCGAGGCGTTCAGCATCCAGTAGACCGGGAACAGCATCACGCACAGGATCAGTACGCCGATCACGGTGTACGCCGTACGTCGCATCATGCTCTTCCCCCTACTCGTCGACGGCACGACGGGTGCCGCGCAGGTAGAAGATCGCGAACACGAACGAGATCGCGATCAGGATGTTGGACAGCGCCGCACCCTGGCCGAACTTGAAGTCGACGAAGGACTTCTCGTACGACTGGGTCGCCAGCGTCTGGGTCGCGTTCGCCGGTCCACCGCCGGTCAGACCGAGGATGATGTCCAGGACCTTGATCGTGTAGACGACGCCGAGCATCAGCACCACGCTCGCGACCGACCGCAGGTTCGGCCAGGTGATGTGGAAGAACGCGCGCCAGCCGGTGGCGCCGTCGAGCTGGCCGGCCTCGTAGAGCTCGTCGGGGATCTCCGCGAGACCGGAGTACAGCAGGGTCACGTTGAACGGGATGCCGATCCAGATGTTCACGCCGATCACCGCGATCAGCGCGACCGACGGCGAGTTCAGCCAGGGCACCGGATCGCCGATCAGGTGCAGCTTCAGCAGCGTGCGGTTCAGGATGCCGCTGTCCTGTTCGAGGATCGACCGCCAGGTCGCGCTCGACACGATCAGGGGCAGCAGCCACGGCAGCAGGAGCAGCGAACGCAGCAGACCGCTCAACGGGAACTTCTTGTGGAAGAACAGCGCCAGCCCCAGCCCGATCACGAACTGGAAGGCGATCGACCCGATGGTGAACAGCGCGGTGTTCACCATCGCGTCCGAGAACAGCTTGTCCGTCACGACCGTGCTGTAGTTCTTCAGCCCGACCCACGGCGCGACCCCGGTGAAGAAGGTCTTCAGCCCGTAGTCCTGCAGGCTCATCAACAGGTTCTTCACCACCGGGTAGCCGAACAGCGCCACCATCGCCACCACGGCCGGCAGGACGAACAGGACCTTGGTGAGGGTCTCGCCCCGGTGGCGCCGGCCGCGCGTCTTCGCGCGGCCGGCCACCGTCGTACGTGTGAGCGTCACCATGCCGTCAGCCGCCGGAGGCCTGCTTGAAGGCGTCCTGGGCCGAGGCCTTACCGGTCAGCGCCAGCTGGATCGCCTGGTAGATCACCTTCGCGGCGTCCGGCCACTTGTCACCCAGCTTGCCGGTCCGGGCCCGGGCCGTCTTCACCTGCTCGGCGAACGCCTTCATCGACGGCACCTCCTTGGCGTACTGGTCCAGCAGCGCCGTCTTGGTCGGGAGGGTGAACCGGGCCTTCGCCCAGGCCAGCTCGTTCTCGTCCGAGTTCAGGCACTTCACGAAGTCCGCGGCCTTCTGCTGCTTGGCCTGGTCCTTGTTCAGCGGGACCGTCCAGGCCTCACCGCCGAGCGGCGCGACCGGCGTCTGGTCCGGCTTGTTCAGCGGGAACGTGACCACGTCCCACTTGACGTTCGGGACCTTCTCCAGCGCCGGGATCTGCCACGGGCCGTTCACCATCATCGCGGCCTTACCCGCCGCGAACTGGTCCTTCGCGTCGCCTTGCGTCCAGTTGATGACGCTCTTGGACGCCGACCCCGACTTCACCAGATCGACCCACAGCTGCAGGGCTTCCGCCACCTGCGGGCTGGTCAGATCGGTCTCGTCACCGCCGTTGGTCCACATCGCCGGCAGGAACTGCCAGGAACCTTCGTACGTCGCGTTGGCGTTGAACGCGATCCCGTACCGGCCGGGCTTGGTGAGCTTCTTCGCCGTGGCCTTCAGCTCGTCCCAGGTCTTCGGCGGCTGGACGCCGGCCTCGGCGAGCATGTCCTTGTTGTAGAACAGCGCGATCGTGTTCGTCACCGGCGCGAGTCCGTAGAGCTTGCCCTGGTACGACGTCGCGTCGACCATGCCCTGAATGACGCCGTCGGCGTTCAGACCCATGTCGTTCAGGGGCGCGAGCGCACCGGTCGCGGCGATCTGCTGTACGTCGGGATTGTCGAGCATGAGCACGTCGGGAAGCGTCTTGGACGACGCCTGCTGCAGCACCTTCTGGATCAAGGTGTCACCAGGCACCGTCTCCCGCTGGATCGTGATGCCGAGCTTCGACGCGCAGGAGTCGAGTCCCTTTTGCACAAGGGACTTGTCCGGGTCGTTGTTGTAGTAGTCCAGGATCGTGAGGCTCTTGACGCTGTCGCCGGACGAGGCGGGCGACTGGCCGCCGTTGTCACCGCAGGCGACCAGCAGGAGCGACACCGTCGTCGCACCCGCCAGCGCGGCGGCGATCCGCTTGCTGATCATGACATCGGACTCCTTCAAAGCGTTTAACCGAGGAACGTGCGGACTGCAGAGAAGCTTGTGGATTGTGCGGTAAACCGCTTAACTGAGGCGTTGAAGGACTATGTTCCGTACGTCACACCGCTGTCAAGAGTTCGGAGGGGGTCGATCGATGGTCACGATGAAAGACGTCGCTCAGCGGGCCGGGGTCTCGATCGCGACCGTCTCGTTCCTGCTCAACGACACCAAACCGGTGACGGCGGCGACCCGGGCGCGGATCGAGCAGGCGATGCTCGACCTCGGGTACCGCCGCAACATGGTCGCCCGCGCGCTGGCCAGCCGGCGGACCCACATCATCGCGATGGCCTACCCGGCGCTCGAGCACCGGTTCGGGATGTCGACCTCGGAGTTCTTCACCAGTGCGGCCGAGGCGGCGCGCAAGGACGACTACCACCTGGTGCTGTGGCCGGTCGGCAACGACGGCGTCGAGCTACGCGAACTGCTGGGGCAGGGCCTGGTGGACGGCGTCGTACTGATGGAAGTCCAGTTGGACGACCCACGGATCGACGTACTGCAACAGGCCGGCACGCCGTTCGCGCTGATCGGGCGTACGACGGAGCTCGAAGGGTTGTCGCACGTGGACATCGACTTCGACACCACGGTCGAGGACGCGGTCAGGCACCTGCGCGAGCACGGGCATCACGAGCTCGTGCTGATCTCCGGCGATCTGGACGATCCGCGGTTCCACGACTACGGCCCGTGGGTCCGCACCGAGGAGGCGTACCGTCGCGTGGTCGCGTCGTACGACCTGCCGATCAGGATCATCCCCTGCTCCGACACCACCCAGGCCGGCAAGGCCGCCGCCGCGCGAGTGCTGACCGAGTACCCGGAGGCCACGGCAATCCTGGTCCTCAACGAGTACGCCGCCCTGGGGGTCGTCGCCGGCCTCAAGCACACCGGTCACGACATCCCCCGCGATTTCTCCGTCTTGTCCCTGCTGACGGTCCCCGAAACCGCCGCGATGGCCGATCCCGAACTCACCATGATGCGCACCCCCGGTCCCGAACTCGGCCAGCTGGGCACGCAGGCCCTCCTCCGCCAGCTCGAAGGCGACGACCCGCTCCCGCCGCAACTCGTCCCCGCCAAGCTCTGCCCCGGCGCTACGGTCGCAGGTCCCAGAGCGCCGCGATCAAAGGGCGGTGCAGGTCGGCGCGGCGCGCGCAAAGCCCGATCGTGAGCGGTTTCAGGTCAGCCGGCAGTTCGGTCAGCTGATCGCGTACGGCGGACGACTCGAGCACCAGCCTCGGGACCACCCCGGTTCCGCAACCCAACGCCACCAGCGCGAGCAGCGCCTCGTGCCCGTCCGGCTCAGCCGCGATCACCGGCTTCACGCCAGTCTTCCGGAACCAGCGGAACGCAGCTTCGCGAACCAGCCCCCGAGCAGGTACGACGTACGGCACGTCGGACGGGCTCTCCCGGGCTTTCACCAGGACGAGGTCGGTGACTGCGACGGGCCGGCTCACCAGGGTCTGCGGGAGGCGCTTGGGAATGCCCGCGACCGCGGCATCCACCTCACCTTCGTCCAGGCGGGCAAGGGCGGCGGCCGCATCACCGGTGCGGATGTCGAGACGAATCTGCGGATGTTCTTCACGCAGCGGCGCCAGCAGGTCCGGCAACAGGGTCTGACAGGCGGTGACAGTGGCGAAGATCCGGAGCTCGCCGCTGAGACCGGTCGGTTCGGCGGAGCCGGATCGGTAGTCCGCCCACAGTTCCAGCGCTTGCTCGGCGTACGCCGAGAAGCGTCGCCCCTCCGCAGTCAGCACGACGCCCCGCGGCCCGCGATCGAGCAACTGCGCACCGGCCCGGGTCTCCAACCGCTGGATCGTCCGAGTCAGCGTCGCCGCACTGACATGACACTCCAGACTGGTCCGCCCGTAGTTGAGCGTCCGAGCCAGATGCAGAAACAAGTCCAACTCACGATGCTCTGCACTCACGTCAGGGTCACCTCTGGCCTCGACCTTCACGCGGTCCTGCCGACACGCGCACCAGCATCGTCGCAGCCACCCAGATCGCACCGAACACGAGGGGATATCCGGCTGTGCCCAGTCACCAGCGCCTGTCCCCACTCCCCACCATCGCCCCGCGTCGAGCAGACGACGGGTTATCCGGCCGTTGCTGTCCTGCTCGGTGTGTGGGCGATTCAGGTGTGCAGTTTGGACAGGAGGTGTCGGGTGGCGGGGTAGTGCACCTGAGCGTGAACGTGTCCGTGCGTACAGCGTCTCACCGGTGCACTACCTGTCGACCGTGCACATCACACAACCCGCGACGAGCACGACCAAGCCGTCACGCATCTGCCGGGAGTCGTGTCCCCGGCTCCGCGGTTGACTGAGCAAGCCGGATCGTCGGTTTCGGGACCTGGTACGTCGTGACCTCGCCGCCCTCCATGACCGTGAGGATCGCCTCGCCGACGATCGTGCCGAGGCCGTGGACGTCGACGGTGACGACGCTCAACGGCGGATGCGCCAACCGGGCGACGGCCGTGTCGTCCCACGCGATCACGGACAACTGATCGGGGATGCGGACGCCCAGGTCCTTGGCCGCGGCGAGACCGCCGATCGCCATCAGGTCGTTGTCGTACACAACGGCCGTCGGGACCTGGCTGCCGGTCAGCAGCCGTCTGGTCGCCTCCCGGCCCGCGTCCTCGGAGTAGTCGCCTTCGATGACCCGGCCCTGCACGTCCCGCTCCGCACACGTCTCCATGAACGCGTCGTCACGCGCCTGGCAGTGCAGCATGTCCCGCGGACCGCTCACCCGGGCGATGTCGCGATGCCCGAGATCCGCGAGCGCGCGAACGGCCGCCCGGGCGCCCTCGGCGTTGTCGACGAGCACGTTCGTGATCGGCGCCTGCAGTTCCGGCCCGCCGAGCAGCACGGCCGGCACCCCCAGCCGCTCGAGCTCGGCGAGCCGCGCGTCGTTCGCCCGGAGGTCGACCATGACGATGCCGTCGACGTGGTCATTGGCCACCCAGCGCTGCCAGGTCGCGATCTCGTCGGCGATATCGGCCGCGAACTCGATCAGCAGACTCACCCGCCGCCCGTCGAAGACCTCCTCGATCCCCTGGACGACGTCGGCCATGAACGGCTCCATCCCGAGCAACCGCCCGGGACGCGCCAGCACCAGCCCGGCGATCCGCTCCCGCGTCACCTGCTGCATACACTGCCCTCCAAGGCCATCTGAGCCACTATATTCACAGACCTAACAAACTCGGCAGAGAGCGGATGTCCCGATGCAGCAGGTCAGCGACGCTTCGCGGTCACCGGGTTACGACCCGGCGCCGACGAACAGCCGTGCCCTCATTGTGGACAGCATCCGCTCCGCGGGCACGGTCAGCCGGGTGGAACTCACCCAGATCACCGGCCTCACCGCCCCCTCGGTCACCACGCTGGTGCGGCGCCTGATCGACGACGGGCTGGTCGACGAGGCCGGTCGCGGCTCGTCCACCGGTGGCAAGCCTCGCACGATGCTGCGGATCAGGGCAGCAGCCCGGTACGTCGTCGGCGTCCATCTGAGCGCCGACAGCCTGACGTACGTGCTGGTCGACTACGCCGGCGCGGTCGTGGCCCGCTGGCGGCGCGCCGGGCCGGGCGAGGACAGCGATCCGGAGCAGGTCGTGGAGCGGATCGCGACCGAGACCACCGAGCTGATCGAGCGCTCGGGCATCGACCCCTCGCTCGTCCTCGGACTCGGCTTCGTGTGTCCCGGGCCGCTGATCCGCAACCGCGGCGTCACGTCCGCGCCGCCGTCGATGACGCACTGGGTCGGCTTCCCGATCCATCGGCGGCTGGAGGAACGGCTCGGCCTGCCCGCGCTGCTCGAGAACGACGCGACCGCGGCCGCCGCGGGCACCCGGCTCACCACCAGCCACGACGTCTCGGTGATGGCCGCGCTGTTCATGAGCGAGGGCATCGGATCCGGCCTGCGGCTGAACGGCAACGTCTACCAGGGTGCCCACGGCAACGCCGGCGAGGTCGGGCACATCTGCGTCCAGATCGGCGGTCCGCAGTGCTGGTGCGGGAGCACCGGCTGTCTGGAGGCGATCGCCGGTCCGGCCACGGTCGTCGCCAAGGCGCGCGCGGCGGGGCTCGATCTCGGATCACCACGGCGTACCGGGGTCGCGGCCTTCGCCGCCATCGCCCGGCTGGCGCTGACCGGCGACTCCCGGGCCGAGGCGATCCTGCGGGACTCCGCGTCCTGGCTCGCGCTCGGCGCGCAGACGATCACCAACATGTACGACGTCCAGCTGCTGGTGCTGACCGGGCCGGCGTTCGCCGTCGCCGGGACGATCTACCTGCCGATCATCCAGGAGCGGATCCTGAGCTCTGCGTTCGGGCGTGCCGTGGACACCGAAGTGGTGCTCGACGAGCGCGGTCACGACGCCGCCGCGATCGGCGCGGCACTGATGATGCTGCGGTCCGAGCGCGCGATCTCGGCCTGATTCCACACCCTTCGCTGTCGAACCGTTACTGGTCTAACCCTTGCGCCTTGTTTATTAGGCGAACTAAGTTACGGCCAGCTTCCCTGGCGGGTGCCGGGGCACGCGTTCGACGACCGCGTTGGAAAGGAATCGATCAATGCTCCGGAACCCGACGAACCGCCCACGGGTGCGGCGCCTGGTGAGCGCCGCAGCCGCTGCGACCGCCACGGCGCTCCTGCTCGCCGCCTGTGAGGGCGCCGCGGCCGGCAACCAGACCGCCAACAAGGACGCCTCGATCACTGTCGCGGCCGGCGACATCACCACCGAGAACTTCAACCCGTTCAGCAGCACCGCGCTGCAGCCGACGCTGGGCGTCATCTACGAGCCGCTCTACTGGTACAACTTCGCGAAGCAGTCCGACCCGACGCCAGTGCTCGCCACCGGCTTCTCGTGGAACGCCGCCGGGACCGAGCTCACCATCAAGCTCCGGCACGATGTGAAGTGGAACGACGGCCAGCCGTTCACGGCGAAGGATGTCGCTTTCACGTTCAACCTGGTCGCGAAGACACCGGCGCTGAACCCGTCCGGCCTCGCCGCGACCGCGAAGGCGACGTCGGACGACACCGCCGTACTGACCTTCAAGACGAAGTCCCTGATGCAGGAGCCGGCCGTGCTCGCCAACCAGGCGATCGTTCCCGAGCACATCTGGAAGGACATCAAGGATCCGACGACGAACCTCAACAAGAACCCGGTCGGCACCGGTCCGTTCAAGGTGAAGTCGTACACGCCGCAGAGCTTCGTGCTGACGAAGAACGAGCAGTACTGGGAGGCGGGCAAGCCCACCATCAAGGAGGTGCGCTACCTCCCGGTGACGTCCGCGGACGCAGCCAGCGCCGCACTCGTCGCGGGCAAGGTCGACTGGGCCAGTGCCTACCTGCCCGGCATCGACAACATCATGAAGTCCGGCAAGAACCTCACCTACGTGAACACGCCGGTGATGACGACCGTCGTCGTGACGTGTTCCAACGCGGCCCTGGGGTGCACCGGGCCGCAGACCGATCCGGCCGTGCGCAAGGCGATCTACCTGGCGATGAACCGCGAGCAGCTCGCGAAGCTGGCCGGCGGTGGCGTCGCGGGTGTCGGCTCGCCGACCATGCTGCTCCCGGGCCGCGACGACAACTGGATCGCGGACGCCGGTACGGCGAAACTGCCGCAGAGCGCGAACGCGGACGAGGCCGGCCAGCTCCTCGACGCGGCCGGGTGGACGAAGGGCAGTGACGGCGTACGGGCCAAGGACGGCAAGCGGCTGTCGCTGACCGTCCAGACCGTCACCGGGTGGAGCGACTACATCCTGATCAACGACACCCTCAAGCAGCAGCTGGCCGCGGTCGGCATCGAGCTCAAGCCGAGCCAGGTGTCCTGGAACGAGTGGAACGCCGCCCAGACCAACGGCAAGTTCCAGCTGTCGCTCGACTCTGTCGGCCTCGGCGCGTCCACGAACCCGTACTTCACCTACGACAGCAAGCTCGCCACGACGAACACCGCCCCGGTCGGCAAGTCCGCATCGGCCGGCAACCAGTCCCGGTTCTCGAACCCGGCCGTGGACGCCGCGCTCAAGACGGCCGCCGGTACGACGGACCAGGCCGCGCAGAAGGCGGAGTACGCGAAGATCCAGTCGATCATCGCCGACCAGCTGCCCTACATCCCGGTCTACGTGAACTCGATGCTCACCGAGTTCAACACCTCGCGCGCGACCGGCTGGCCGACCAAGGACAACATGTACGTCCTGCCCGCGGCCTGGAAGGCGTGGGACGCCGGCATCGTCCTCAAGACGATCAAGCCCGCCAGCTGAGCGCGGGGCGTCTGTGCGCTATCTGCTGCGGAAACTCGCCTTCTACGTGGTCGCCCTCTGGGCGGCCCTGACGCTGAACTTCCTGGTTCCCCGGCTGATGCCGGGGAACCCGGTCGACCTGATGCTGTCCAAGCTCGCGACCAAGGGCCCGGTCACGCCGACCACCCGGAACGCGATCGAGGCTCTGCTCGGCACGGACACTCATTCGTCGCTGTGGAACCAGTACTGGACCTACCTGCACCACCTGGTCACCGGCGACCTCGGTACGTCGATCGCGTACTTCCCGGCGCCGGTGTCCCAGGTCATCGGCCAGACACTGCCCTGGACCGTAGGCCTGATCGGTCTCGCGACGGTGATCTCGTTCGCGATCGGCATCCTGCTGGGACGCGCCGCCGGCTGGCGGCGCGGTTCCTGGGTCGACAACCTGATCCCGGTCACCACGATGCTGCAGTCGGTGCCGTACTTCTGGCTCGCCCTGCTGCTGCTCTTCCTGCTCGGCAGCACCTGGCCGGTCTTCCCACTGAGCGGCGGGTACGACGTGTACTCCGTGACGCCGGGCTGGAGCCTGCCGTTCGCGCAGTCCGTGCTGTACCACGGAGCCCTGCCGGCGTTGACGATCGTCATCTCGTCGGTCGGCGGCTGGATGCTCGGGATGCGCAACATGATGGTCTCGACGATGTCCGAGGACTTCGTCGTGACCGCCGAGGCGAAAGGTCTGACCCCACGCCGGATCCGGTCCCGGTACGTCGCCCGGAACGCGGTCCTGCCGTCCATCTCCGGGTTCGCGATCTCCCTCGGTTTCGTGGTCGCCGGCTCGATCGTCACCGAGGCGGTGTTCTCGTACCCGGGAATCGGCTCGGCACTGCTGCTTGCCGTCGGCAACAACGACTACGCGCTGATGCAGGGCGTCTTCCTGATCATCACGCTCGCGGTCCTCGGCGCGAACCTGCTCGTCGACCTCCTGTACGGCGTCATCGACCCACGCACCCGTGCGCGGTCCTAGAGAGGGGCGACCATGACAGCAACCACTGAAGGCGCAGTCGCCGTGGCGGCGCCGATCCGCCGCCGGTCGTTACCGCCGATGACGCTCAAGCTGGCCGTCGGTCTGGGTATCGCCGGCCTGATCATCCTGTTCGGGGTGCTCGGTCCGCTGCTGGTCGGCAACCCGTCGACGGTGCGGGACGTCGGCCTGACCGGTCCGGGGAACGGTTTCCTCCTCGGCACCACGCAGAGCGGTCAGGACGTGTTCGCCCAGCTCGCCTACGCGACCCGCGGCTCGCTGATCATCGGCGTCGTGGTCGGCGCGATCACGCTGCTGCTGTCGTCGTTCTTCGGCGTCGTCGGCGCATTCATCGGCGGCTCGACCGACGAGGCGTTCTCGCTGTTCACCAACATCATGCTGGTGATTCCCGGTCTGCCGCTGGTGATCGTGATCTCCAGCTACGTACCGAACAAGTCGATCTGGCTGGTGGCGGCAGTCCTCGCGATCACCAGCTGGGCCGGGTCCGCGCGGGTTCTGCGCGGCTTCACGCTCAGCGTGCGCAGCCGCGACTACGTGCTCGCTGCCCGCATCGGCGGTGAGAAACGCTGGCGGATCCTGCTCGTCGAGATCCTGCCGAACCTGATCCCGCTGCTCGCGTCACAGGTGGTGTTCGCGGTGATCTTCGCGATCCTCGGCGAGGCGGGCCTGTCGTTCCTCGGGCTCGGTGCGTCCGGATCGTTCACCTGGGGCACGATGCTCTTCTACGCACAGAACGGGCTCGCGCTCCGGCTCGGCGCCTGGTGGTGGTTCGCGCCGCCCGGCCTGGCGATCGCGCTCTTCGGCGCGGCGCTGTCGCTGATCAACTTCTCGATCGACGAGATCATCAACCCGAAGCTTCGCGCGCAGACCCGTGCCGAACGCAAAGAGTGGAGCGTGAAGGCATGAGTGTCCTGAGTATCGAGAACCTGAGCATCGACTACCGCGCCGAGACGACCGTGCACGCCGTACGCGAGGTCTCGCTCACTCTGGAACGCGGCGAGATCCTCGGCCTCGCGGGTGAGAGCGGCTGCGGGAAGTCGACGCTGGCGTACGGGATCACCCGCCTGCTCAAGCCGCCGGCGGCGATCACCGGCGGGCGCGTCGTGTTCTCGTCCCGCGAGGGGTACGACATCGACCTGTCGACCCTGGCCGGCGACGACCTGCGCGCGTTCCGCTGGGACAAGATCGCGATGGTCTTCCAGGGCGCGATGAACTCGCTCAACCCGGTACTGCGGATCTCCGAACAGCTCGAAGACGTGTTCATCACCCATCGGCCCGAGCTGAGCAAGGCAGAGCGGCGCATACGCTGCGGTGAGCTGCTCGAACTCGTCGGCGTCGACCGGAACCGGCTTCGCGCCTATCCGCACGAGCTGTCCGGCGGGATGCGGCAGCGCGTGATGATCGCAATGGCACTGGCCCTCGATCCGCAGGTGCTGATCATGGACGAGCCGACCACGGCGCTCGACGTCGTCGTACAGCGGGAGATCCTCCGGGAGATCACGCGGCTGCGGTCGGAGCTGGGGTTCGCGGTCATCTTCATCACCCACGATCTGCCGCTGCTGCTCGAGATCAGCGACCGGATCGCGGTGATGCGGGCCGGGCTGATCGTCGAACTGGACGACGCGCTGACGCTCTACACGAAGCCCAAACACCCGTACACGAAGCGATTGCTGTCGTCCTTCCCCAGCCTGACCGGCGAGCGCGGCGGCTTCGTACGGACCGGCGAGATCGCACTCGACGTCGCCTTGGACGAGACCGATCAGACCGTGGAGGCACTATGAGCGTGCTGGAGATGCGCGATGTGGTGAAGGAGTACCGGCTGCGCAACGGTCTGCGGAGCACGCGGCTGCGCGCCGTCGACAAGGTGAGCTTCGAGCTGACGCCGGGCCGGACGATCGCGCTGGTCGGACAGTCCGGGTCGGGCAAGTCGACGATCGCCAAGTTGCTGATGCAGCTCGAACGGCCGACGTCCGGGGCGATCCTGGTGGACGGCGAGCCGATGCGTTACCACGGTGCGCCTGCCGCGGCGTACCGGAAGGCTGTGCAGATGGTGTTCCAGGACCCGTTTGCGTCGCTGAACCCGTACCACACGATCAGCCATCACCTGGAACGGCCGGTGAAGCTCCATCACCCGGACTTCACCCGCGAGCAGGTCGGCGAGCGGGTGCTCGAACTGCTCCGCCGGGTCCGGCTGGACGAGGACTTCGCGCACCGCAAGCCGCACGAGTTGTCCGGCGGTCAGCGGCAGCGCGTCGCGATCGCCCGGGCGCTCGCCCCCGAACCAGCGATCCTCGTCGCGGACGAGCCGGTGTCGATGCTCGACGTGTCGATCCGGCTCGGCGTACTCAACCTGCTCGGGACCCTGCAACGCGAGGAGAACCTCGGCGTCCTCTACATCACCCACGATCTCGCGACCGCACGGCACTTCAGCGACGAGATCATGGTGCTGTACGGCGGTGTCGTGGTCGAACACGGTCCGGCGGACGACGTGATCCTGAACCCGCAGCACGAATACACCCAACTTCTCGCCGAAGCCGCCCCGGCCCCGGAACGCCGCCTGGCCGAACTACACCCGTGAACAACAAGTACGCCGGAGAGGATGACCTCTCCGGCGTACTCTGCTGTCTTCAGAGCTTCAGCGAAGAAGCGACAACGTCCGCGAGCGAGTGCGCGATCTCGTCGGCCGTGTCCGAGGACTCGGCCTCGACCATCACCCGGACGAGGGGCTCGGTGCCCGACGGGCGGAGCAGCACCCGGCCGGTGTCGCCCAGGCGCGTGGTGGCCTCGGCGACGGCGGACTGCACCGCGGGGTCGGTGCCCGCGCGGGACTTGTCCACGTTCTTCACGTTGACCAGGACCTGCGGGAGGCGGGTCATCGCACCGGCCAGATCGGCCAGGGTCTTGCCCGTCTGGGCCACCCGGGCGAGCAGCATGACCGCGGTCAGCGTGCCGTCACCGGTGGTCGCGTGGTCGGACAGGATCACGTGCCCGGACTGTTCACCGCCGAGCTTGTGGCCGCCGGCCTTCATCGCCTCGAGCACGTACCGGTCGCCGACCTTGGTCTGCTCGACCGCGATCCGCTCCCGGACCATCGCCTGCACGAAGCCCAGGTTGCTCATCACGGTCGCGACCACGGTGTCGTTCGACAGCCGGCCGCTGTCCCGCATCGCCAGCGCCAGGATCGCGAGGATCTGGTCGCCGTCGACGAGCTCGCCGTTCGCGTCCACCGCCAGGCAGCGGTCCGCGTCCCCGTCGAGCGCGATCCCGACATCGGCGCGGTGCCCGACGACCTCGCGCTGCAGGCCCTCGATATGCGTGGACCCGCAGTTCAGGTTGATGTTCAGCCCGTCCGGGGCGGCGGCGACCGTGATCACCTCGGCGCCGAGCCGGCGCAGTGCCTCCGGCGCGGTCTGCGAGGCCGCGCCGTTCGCGCAGTCGATCACGACCTTGAGACCGTCGAACCGGTTCGGTGCCGAGCGGACCAGGTGCGAGACGTACGTCTCGAAACCCTGCCCGTCGTCGGTCACCCGGCCGACGGACGCGCCGGTCGGGCGCTGCCACTCCTCGCCCATCCGGGCCTCGATGGCGTCCTCGATCACGTCGTCGAGCTTGATCCCGCCGCGGGCCAGGAACTTGATGCCGTTGTCCGGCATCGGGTTGTGGCTGGCCGACAGCATCACGCCGAGATCGGCGCCGGTCGAACCGGTCAGGTGCGCCACGGCCGGGGTCGGCAGCACGCCGAGCCGGACCACATCGACGCCGGCGCTGGCCAGGCCGGCCACCACGGCGGCTTCCAGGAACTCACCACTGGCACGCGGATCCCGGCCCACAACGGCGCGTGGCCGGTGCCCTTCGAAGGCACCGGCCTCGCCGAGTACGTGAGCTGCCGCGACCGAGAGGTCGAGCGCCAGCTCCGCGGTCAGGTCCACGTTCGCCAGGCCACGGACTCCGTCCGTGCCGAACAAACGCCCCATCAGGTGATCAGCGCTTGCTGTACTGAGGCGCCTTACGGGCCTTCTTGAGACCGGCCTTCTTGCGCTCCTTGATCCGCGCGTCGCGGCTGAGCAGACCGGCCGACTTCAGGCCCTTGCGGTTCGCCTCACGGTCGGCGTCGTTCAGGCAGCGGGCCACGCCGAGCTGCAGAGCGCCGGCCTGGCCGGTGATGCCGCCGCCGTTGATCCGGGCGATCACGTCGTACGAACCCTCGAGGCCCGCGACGACGAACGGCTCGTTCACGTGCTGCTGGTGGACCTTGTTCGGGAAGTAGACGTCGAGGTCCTTCCCGTTGATCTTCCACTTGCCGGTGCCCGGGACGATCCGAACGCGAGCGACGGCCTCCTTGCGACGGCCGGTGGCGCCGGCCGGGTTGATGACCGCGACCCGACCCGTCTCGGCGCGCTGCTCCGGAGCCGGGTTCGTCTCGGAGGTGTAGGCGACCGGGCCCTCGGTGTCGATGGGGACCTCGGTGTCGAACTCTTCGGTCTCGGTGGTGATGTCGCTCACGCTGTGAATCCTCGTTTACCTGGTTCGTCGATCGCTTACTGGGCGATCTGGGTGATCTCGAACGGCTTCGGCTGCTGCGCCGTGTGCGGGTGCTCCGGACCGGCGTACACCTTCAGCTTGGTCAGCAGCTTCCGGCTCAGGCGGTTCTTCGGGAGCATGCCCCAGACGGCTTTCTCGACGGCCTTGCGCGGGTCCTTGTCGAGGATCTCGCCGATCGGCGTCGCCGTCAGACCACCCGGGTGTCCCGAGTGGCGGTACGCCAGCTTGTCGGTCCGCTTGGTGCCGGACAGGGCCACCTTGGAGGCGTTGACGACCACGACGAAGTCGCCGCCGTCAACGTGCGGAGCGAACGTCGGCTTGTGCTTGCCGCGCAGCAGGGTGGCGATCTGGACGGCGAGCCGACCGAGCGTGACGTCGGTGGCGTCGATCACGTGCCACTCGCGAGTGACGTCAGCAGGCTTCGGGCTGTACGTGCGCACGGTCGTTGACCTTCGTTTCTCAGAGGTTGAACAAAACTGGACGTCGGCGAGCGGTCAGCCGACAAGACAGTGTCTGTACCGGACCTGGAACGCACAACAGCAGCCCAGAATACCGGCGCGGCCACGTTCGGGTCAAAGCGAGCCCACACGCCGAGGGGCCCCCGGCTTGGAAGCAGCTGAGGACAGCACTAGTTTAGCGGTGAAGATTGCAGTCCGAATCGCGTCCCGCCGGCTGATCTACCCTCATTCATCCAGGCGATGACGCCAGCTTCCGAAGAGGGCATTGTGACCGAACAGTCGCTCACCGTCCGGGACAACCGGACCGGCAAGGACTTCGACCTTGCCATCACCGATGGCACCATCCGTGCCGCAGACCTCAAGCAGATCAGCGCATCCGACGGCGACGGTGGCCTGGCCACCTACGACCCCGGCTTCGTCAACACCGCGTCCTGCCGTTCCTCCGTCACCTTCATCGACGGCGACAAGGGCATCCTGGAGTACCGCGGGTACCCGATCGAGCAGCTCGCCGAGCAGTCGAACTACCTCGAGGTGGCCTACCTGCTGGTGAACGGCAAGCTGCCGAACAAGGCGGAGTACGAGGCCTGGGCGCACGACGTGACGTATCACACGTTCGTGCACGAGAACCTGAAGACCTTCATGCAGGGCTTCCGGTACGACGCGCACCCGATGGGCATGCTGCTGGCCTCGGTCGGCGCGCTGTCCACGTTCTACCCGGAGTCGCGCAACATCTTCGACGAGGAGTCCCGGGCGCTGCAGATCCGGCGGCTGATCGCGAAGATGCCGACCCTCGGCGCGTTCGCGTTCCGGCACGCCCAGGGCAAGCCGTACGTCTACCCGGACAACGAGCTCAGCTACACGGCGAACTTCTTGTCGATGCTGTTCAAGATGAGCGAGCCGAAGTACGCCGCCGACGACCGCCTGGTGCGGGCGCTGGAGATCCTGTTCATCCTGCACGCCGACCACGAGCAGAACGCCTCCACGAACGCGGTCCGCGCGATCGGCTCGACCCAGGTCGACCCGTACACCGCGGTGGCCGGCGGGATCGGCGCGCTCTACGGCCCGCTGCACGGCGGCGCCAACGAGGCGGTGCTGAAGATGCTCCGCCGGATCGGCTCGATCGACAACGTGCCGTCGTTCATCGAGGGCGTGAAGGCCGGCGAGGAGCGGCTGATGGGCTTCGGCCACCGGGTCTACAAGAACTACGACCCGCGGGCCAAGATCATCAAGAAGGCGGCCGACGACGTCTTCGAGGTCACCGGCATCAACCCGCTGCTGAAGATCGCCGTGGAGCTGGAGAAGATCGCACTGGAGGACGAGTACTTCGTCTCCCGCAAGCTCTACCCGAACGTCGACTTCTACTCCGGCCTGATCTACGAGGCGCTGCAGTTCCCGCCGGACATGTTCACCGTGCTGTTCGCGATCCCGCGGACCTCCGGCTGGCTGGCCCAGTGGCTGGAGATGCTCGGCGACGGCGACCAGAAGATCGCCCGCCCGAAGCAGATCTACACCGGCGCCCGAGGCGTCCAGTACGTCCCGATGGGCGACCGCTGACCCCGGAAGAAGATCTCGACCAGCCGCCGCGAAGCGCACCTGCTTCGCGGCGGCTGTTTTTTGCGGCCGCGGAGAAATGCCTGTCCGACCGGGAACCCGCCCGCTCGCACCGACACCTAACGATCGCAAGGGCCATCGTGAGGGGAGTGCTGAGTGAGCGGCATACGGGCTTTGCCTGTGGTCTCGGACCGGGTTCTGTGGGATCAAGCCGCGGCCGGCGACTCCGAGGCGTTCGCGCGGCTGTACGACAGGCACGCGCGGGCGATCTACAACTTCCTGCACCGCCGGACCGGGTCCTGGAGTGACGCGGAGGATCTGACGTCCGCGGTGTTCCTCCAGGCCTGGCGGCGACGGGCCGACGTCGTACTCGATCGTGACTCGGCCTTGCCCTGGCTGCTGCGGACGGCCGACTACACCGTCCGCAACGAGTGGCGGAGCAAGCTTCGCTACCGGCGCGCGCTGGCCGCCGCGCATCTCATCCACAGCGAGGTCGAGGACCCCGCGGACAACGTGGCGCGGCGCCTCGACGACGACAGCCGCATCCGGGCGGTCCAGGCGGCGCTGAAACGCCTGCCCAGACAGGAACGCGAGATCGTCGAGCTGTGCGTCTGGGCAGGACTCGATCAGGCCGCGGCGGCGGTAGCGCTCGACGTACCGATCGGCACGGTCAAGTCGCGGCTGTCCCGCGCCCGCAAGCACCTGCGCGCACTCGATCTGGAGACCCAGGCATGAACATTTTGCTGCCCGACGGCGACCTGCGCCCGTCGACCCGCGACCGTCAGCGTGACGAACTGATCGCGATCCTCGAGAGCGAGTCGGGTACGCCGTCACGCCGCCGACTGCTCGTTCCACTGGCCGCGGTCGCGGCAGTCGCCCTGATCGTGGCTCTCGGCTTCGCTCTGAGGAACGGCAAGCCGCGCGTCGAGGAGGTTGCGTCGGCACCCGCGGTCGAGCCGTTGAGCGCGGCGGAGAAGGCGCATCTCGGTCAGCGCTGCCTGGTCAGGTACAACCTCGCGACGTCCACGGGCCACGCGGTCCTCGACGGCTTCCGGTTCGTGAACCCGCCCAGCGACGCCGCTGTCCGGACGTGGGTCGTGGGCTACGGCGACGGTCTCTGGGTGAACTGCGGGTTCGACCAGGCAGGAGTCGTGGTCTCGGGCACCGCGGCCGCACCGCGGCTGGGGTTGTTCAACGAGGTGCAGGCCGGTGGGCAGGGCAGCGGCGCCTACGTGAAGTCGATCGCGCGGATCACCGTCACGCCGGTCGGCAGCAGCCCGGTCGAGGCCGTGCTCCGCAACGGCTTCTACTACGCCCCGGTCAGGGCGGTGCCGGCCGGCAAGGCGCCTGCCGGCAGCAACCCCCGCCCGTACGTCGTTCGCGGGTACGACGCAGGAGGGAACCTCGTCTACGCCAGCGCCGAGACCGAGGCCGACCGCAAGGCCGAGCAGATCGCCTGCCGCGCCGACCCGAAGGGGCGTACGTACTCCTGGATCGGCTCGGAAAGACCCCTCCCCGCAGCCAAGGACTGCCGTCCCAACCTCCCCTGGACCTGGCTGCCCTGACCTGCTGGTTAATGTCTAGCAAATTAACCAACTATGGGGTGTTGACCGGTTGTGGGACCAGGTTAATGCTTTCACCATGAGCAGGGAAGGTCGTACGACGCTTCGGGACGTGGCTGAGGCCGCGGGGGTCTCCGTCGCGACGTGTTCGTACGTGCTGAGCGGGCGGGCGGACCGGACCACCCCACTGCCGGAGCCGACGCGGCGGCGGGTCGAGGAGGCGGCAGGGCGGCTCGGCTACAAGGGCAACACCGCCGCCCGGAGTCTGCGGCGGCAGCGCTCGGAGCTGGTCGCGATCGTCTACGCGCCACCCGTCGGACCGTGGCTGGACCACCTCACCGCGCAGTCCGAGGACATCGCCGCCGCCCACGGCTACTCGGTGATCGGAGTTCCGGTACGCCGCTTGGACCGGGCCGCCCAGTCGCTCCGGGTCATCACCCGCGGCCACGTCGACGGCGCGATCTTCGTCGGCGGACTGAGCGACGAGCTCGACCTCACCGCGGCCCGCCGGTCCACCCGTGCCCTGATGGCCTTCAGCGACACCCTCGAGATGCCGGGTGTCGACGTCGTCCGGAACAACGCCCGGACAGCGCTCGCGGAGGCCACCACCTACCTCATCGACGCCGGCCGGACGCGCATCGCGTTCCTCTCCCACACCGGCGCCCAGGAGGACCGCTACCTCGGGTACGTCGACGCACTGCGGCGCGCCGGCCGCGAGGTGGATCCGGGTCTCGTGCGGATCGGTGCCGCCGCCCGTGAGGACGCGGTCCTCGTCGTGCGCGAACTGCTCGACGCACCGAATCCCCCGGACGCGATCGTCTCGGAGTCCGACCGCGGTGGATTCGCCGCGCTGCAGGCCGCCGTCGACCGGGGCGTCAAGGTGCCGGACGACCTGGCCGTGATCGGTACCGGCAACACCCGGGAGGCGTCGTACTCCCAGCCGCCGCTGACCAGCGTCGGCATGCATCAGCTCGACTTCACCGAGATGGTCGAGGCGCTGTTCGCGCGCATCGACGATCCCACGCTGCCCGCCCGGGAACTGAACATGTCCTGGGTGCTGAACCACCGCGCATCCGCGTAGCTCGCGCCCGAGCCTGCGCCGTGTCCGCCGTTCGAAAGGTTTGTCATGCCCCCTGTCATGCACCCAGCCATGCCCTCTGGCACGCCCACGTACAACCGCCGCTCGTTCCTCCGGCTCGGCCTCGGCGTCACCGTGCTCGGCGCGGTCGGGGCGGGCTGCGCACCTGCCAAGCCCGCCTCCAAGAAGGCGGACAGCCGGACGTTCACGATCTACTGGAACGCCGGCCACGGGTACCAGGCCTACAAGGAAGTGATCGACCAGTTCGGCAAGGACCACGACCTGCAGATGAACTGGCAGAAGTTCCAGTGGCCGGACCTGACCACGAAACTCACCGCGGATTTCCGTTCCGGAAACGTTCCGGACCTCGTCGAAGAAGTTTCCGCCGGCACCGGAACGCAGTACGGACTGGCTGGCAACGTGCTGGCCCTGGACGACTTCGCGGCCGCGGACAAGGAATTCGGTTTTCCGGGTGATTTCCTGGACCAGGCGGTCGTCGCCCGCCAGTACGAGGGCAAGACCTACTCGATCCCGCTGCACCTGACGGCGAACGGGCTGCTGTTCTACAACAAGGCGATGGTCGAGACGCCGCCGGCGACCTGGGACGAGTTCCTCGAGGTCGCGAAGTCCACCACCAAGGACAAGGTGTCCGGCTGCGCGCTGAACTCGGACGCCAGCTACGCCGCGCCGTACTACAACCAGCAGAAGGTCGACTTCAGCGATGTCGCCGCGAAGCAGTTCCTGCAGCCCGCCGACGCGGCACTCCAGGCCATGCAGTGGATGCAGGACCTGGTCTACACCCACAAGGTCTCCCCCGCGCCGGTCGCGACCACCGACTACTCCGGCCCCCAGAAGTTGTTCTCCGCCAAGCGGGCCGCGATGTTCGTCTCCGGACCGTGGGACATCGGACCGATCCGGCAGGGCAGTCCGGACATCGAGCTCGGTCTCGCCGTACCACTGACCGGCGCCGTGCAGTCCGCCGCGATGGCCGGGTCGGGTCTGATGATCCCGGCGAAGGCCAGGGACCCGAAGCTGTCCTGGGAGCTGATCACGAAGCTCGCCGCCGTGAAGGTCGAGCTCGCCGCGACCAAGGAGGCCGGGATGTCGATGCCGCGCAAGAGCTGGGCCGCCGACCCGTCGGTCGCCGCCGATCCGAACCTGGCAGTCATCGCCAAGGCCCTTGCCGTGGTGGCGAAACAGGACGTCGCGCTGTCCGCGAGCGGGAAGGCCGCCCAGATCAACGAGCTGTGGAAGAAGGCCTACCAGCAGATGATCATCCAGCACGCGCCGGTCGGGCCCACGCTCGACGACTTCCGCAAGCAGGCCGGGGCCGCGCTGTGATCCGTCGCCGGCAGGCGCTGACCGCATGGCTGTTCCTCACCCCGGCAGTGCTGTTCTTCGTCCTGCTGTTCTTCCTCCCGATCGGCAACCAGCTGCTCACCGGGCTGTACGACTCCGACGGCGCCTCCTTCGCCGGGCTGGGCAACTTCAGCCGGGCGTTCCGCGATCCGGAGGTCCTGCACTCGTTCCTGATCACGCTCGCCTACGCGGCCGGCACTCTGGTCGTCGGTACGGCGGTAGGCCTCGGGCTGGCCGTGATCCTCAACCAGTCCCTGCGCGGCCGCACGGTGTTCCGCTCGGTGCTGCTGATCCCGTACCTGACGTCGGTGTCGATCATCGGCCTGCTCTGGCGGAACATCCTGGACCCGCAGGTCGGCATCCTCAACCGGCTGCTCGAGGCGGCGGGCCTGCCCGGGCAGACCTGGCTCAGCACGCACCCGCTGGCCACGATCGTCGGGATCACGGTCTGGTCGGGCGCCGGCTACACGATGGTCCTGTTCCTCGCCGGGCTGCAGGGCATCCCGGGCCTGTACTACGAGGCCGCGCGGATCGACGGCGCCGGGCCGTGGCGCCGGTTCTTCGCGATCACGCTGCCGCTGCTCGCCCCGACCACGGTCTTCGTCTCGATCATCGGGCTGATCAGCACGCTGCAGCAGTTCGCGCTGCCGTACATCGTCACCGGCGGCGGTCCCGGCAACGCGACCTCGCTGTACGCGCACCGGCTGTTCCTGGTCGCGTTCAACGACAACGACTTCGGGTACGCGTCGGCGCTGTCGCTGCTGCTGCTGATCGTCGTACTGATCCTGTCCCTGGTGCAGCTGCGGATCGGGGACCGGGCCCATGCATGAACAACTGCGTGAACGACTGTTCCCCGGCGACCGCGTCGCGGCGTACGTCGTGCTTGTCGTGCTCGGCCTGGTCACGGTGCTACCGCTGCTGTACATGATCGTGCTCGCGCTGCAGAGCGACGGCGAGGTGCAGTCCGGCGACCCGGTGCTCTGGCCGGATCACCTGCAGTGGCAGAACTTCAGCCGGTTGTTCGACGCGGCGCCGTTCGGGCGCTTCTTCGTGAACAGCTTCGTGATGGCCGGTGCGATCACCGTCTCGCACCTGATCTTCGACCCGCTGGTCGGCTATGTATTCGCGAAGCTGGACTTTCCCGGCAAGCGGATCGCGTTCGTCGCGGTCCTGTCGACGCTGATGGTGCCGTTCTTCGTCCGGATGCTGCCGATCTACTCGATCTTCGCGAGCCTGGGGTGGATCGACAGCTACCAGGGCCTGATCGTGCCGTTCCTGATGGATGCCTACGGCATCTTCCTGATGCGGCAGTTCATCCGGCCGCTGCCGGACGAACTGATCGAGGCGGCCCGGGTGGACGGCGCCGGCGAGTTCCGGATCTACCTGCGGGTGATCCTGCCGCAGTGCAGGCCCGCCCTGGCGGTGCTCGGCCTGTTCACGTTCGTCTTCCAGTGGAACGAGTTCCTCTGGCCGCTGATCGCCACCAGCCGCACCGAGATGCGCACGCTGCCGATCGGTCTGACCCTGTTCAACCAGGAGTACTTCACGCAGTGGAACCTGACGGCGGCCGGCGCGCTGATCCTGTTCGTGCCGACCGCGATCTTCTTCGTGATCACCCAGAAGTTCCTGGTGGAAGGCATCGCCCTCTCCGGACTGAAATGAGACCTCTTGATGCGCCCCAATGTGATCGTCTTCTTCACCGACCAGCAGCGCTGGGACACCGTCGGCGCGGCCGGATGCCCGCTCGGGCTGACCCCCAACCTCGACCTGATGGCCCGCCGCGGCACGTTCTTCGAGACCGCCTGCACCACGAACCCGGTGTGCGCTCCGGCCCGGGCCGCGATGCAGACCGGAATGTTTCCGACAAACACCGGCGTTTTCCGCAACAACGTTCCGCTGCCGACCGACACGGCCACGCTGGGCCGGCTGTTCGGTGACGCGGGCTACCGGACCGCCTACATCGGCAAGTGGCACCTGGGCACGCAGGATCCGGTCCCGGCCGAGGAGCAGGCCGGGTACGAGTACTGGCTGGCCTCCAATCTGCTCGAGTTCACCTCCGACGCCTACCGGACGGTGGTGTACGACGGAAACGAGGAACCCGTTTTCCTCCCCGGGTACCGCCCGGACGCGCTGACCGACGCGGCCATCCGCTACGTCACTCGTGTGTCGGCCGACGACCGCCCCTTCATGCTGTTCCTCTCACTGATCGAGCCTCACCACCAGAACGAGCACGACGACTACCCGGCACCGGAGGTCTACCGGGACACCTACACCGGTGCGTGGCTGCCACCGGACCTGGCGACACTGCCCGGTACGGCGCACCAGCACGCGGCCGGGTACTACGGCCAGATCAAACGCGTCGACGAGTGTCTCGGCCGGCTGCGGGACGCTCTGGTGAGCCTCGACCTCACCGACGACACGCTCCTGCTCTACACGTCCGACCACGGCTCACACTTCAAGACGCGGAACAGCGAGTACAAGCGCTCACCGCACGACGGATCCGTCCGCGTGCCCTTGGTGGTCGAAGGGCCCGGGTACCGCGGTGGCTCGCGCGTGACCGCACCGGTCAGCACGGTCGATGTCGTGCCGACCCTGCTGGACGCGGCCGGGATCGACCTGCCCGACCATCTGGACGGGCTGCCGCTGCGGGAGTCCCGTCGCGACGCAGTGCTCATCCAGGTCAGCGAGTCCGAGGTCGGCCGCGCGCTGCGGACACAGCGGTGGAAGTACTACGTGCACGCCCCGGACGCCGGCGACGTACCAGCGGCCGGGTCCTACACGGAGCGGGCGTTGTACGACCTCGACGCCGATCCGTACGAGCTCGACAACCTGATCGACAGCGTCAACCACCAGGATGTCGCCGCAGAGCTACGGGCGCGGCTCGTCGACGAGATCGCCGCGATCGAAGGACAGTCCGTCACGGTGTCGCCGTACCCGGAGCCGAGGGACCGCGGACGATTCCCGGAGACCACGGTCCGCCGGCTGAACCTCGACGGGCGTCGCCTCGAGTGACGGCGTACTCCCCAGGCCTCAGGGTCTCCCTGAGTCGTACGACGGTCGGCGTAGCGGAAGTGCCGCCGGCCGCCCGACGCGGCAGGCCGGTGCTTTTCGCGAACCTGTTCGTGACATCGACAGCGAACAGGGAGACCACCATGAATGCCTTGCTCTACAAGGGAAATCGAGCCGCGGAGTGGCTCGGGCAGCGCAGCGTCGACATCCTGCGGGTCAGCCTCGGGCTGATCTTCCTGGTGTTCGGCGTGCTCAAGTTCTTCCCCGGGGCCAGCCCGGCGGAGGCGCTGGTGATGCGGACCATCGACACGCTGACGCTCGGCGTCGTCCACGGCCGGTCGGCCGTGCTGCTGACCGCGGTGATGGAGTGTTTCATCGGGCTCACGCTGGTGTCCGGCCGGCTGCTGCGGACCGGGCTGCTGGTGCTCGGCTTCTCGCTGGTCGGGATCATGTCGCCGCTGGTGCTGTTCTTCGGCGATCTGTTCCCGGGCACGCCGACGCTGGAGGCGCAGTACGTGCTGAAGGATGTCGTCCTCGCGGCAGCCGGGCTCGTCGTCGCGGCGAAGGCTCTGACGGCGATGCCGGTGCGGATTGGAGACGGCCCCGGGCGGGCTTGATGCCGCGGTCCGGGGCCGTCCGGCGCCTCTGCCGACTACGACGCGGCCGGGGCGCCCGCCGGTTCCGTCAGGTGCGCGACGAGTTGGTCCACCTGGCCGCGGGCGCGGATCATCGCCAGGTGGTCGATGTAGTCCCGGGACTCCACGATCAGCCCGTCCCGCACCCGGAGTACGAAGATCCCCGGCACCCGGAACGGCTCGCCGGTGGCCACGACCGTCCCGGCGTACTCGAACTCGGCCACGATCACCTCGGGGTCGATGGTCTGGTGCACCCGGATGTTGTCCGGCTGGAAGTGCACCACCTCGGCGACCTGCGGGCCGACCCCGCCGAAGTGCTCGCGGAGCGCGTCCCGGCTGAGCAGCGGGTGGTCGCCGTACGGGTTCATCGGGTGCCGGACGTCGGTCTGCTCGGCGTACAGCTCCGGCAGCACGGCGAAGTCGCGATCGGCGACGCCGTGCACGAGTTTCAGGAAGACCTCTTCAGGAGTCATCGGATTCCTCACGGGTATAAACGGAGTGATGACTTCGAATATATGGAGTCACGACTTCGTTTACAACCTCGGCGGCGTTCGCGGCGTCTTCTAGGCTGAGAGGGTGTCTGAGGATCCCGCGCCGTAGCGAGCAGGTGCTCGGCGGAGTGCCTCGGTGCGCTGGAGGGAAGGGTTCGATGCGGAGCATCGTTCCCTTTCCTCCAGTGCGGCGAGGTGCCCGCCGAGTGCCGCGCAGTAGGCGCGGGATCCTCAGACACCCTCACAGTGCGACGGAGGGGAGTTGGGGTGCGAGCAGACGCACGGGACAATCGGGCCAGGATCATGACGGCCGCGGACGACGTCTTCGGGCGGTCGCCGGGGGCGTCGACCGACGATGTGGCGAAGCTGGCCGGGGTCGGGATCGCGACCGTGTTCCGGCATTTCGCGACCAAGACCGAGCTGCTCGAGGCGGTGCTGACGCTGCGGCTGGAGCGGATCCGCGACCGGGCCCTCGAACTGGCCGGCAGCGACGACCCGGGTACGGCGTTCTTCGAGTTCTTCACGCAGGTCGTGTCGGAGTCCGCGTCGAAGCTGGCGATCGCCGAAGCGCTGACCGCGGCGGGGGCGGCGGCCGGCGAGGAGGCGCGGGAGGCCGGCCGGGGGATGCGGGAGGCGTTCAGCGGCTTGCTGGCCGCGGCCCAGAAGACCGGCGCGGTCCGCGCCGACGCGGAGATGCCCGAGGTGTACGCGCTGCTGATCGGCGCGTCCCGCGGCGCGACCGCGGCCAAGCTCGACCCGGAGACCCGCGACCGGATGCTCGCCCTGATCTACGACGGCCTGAAGCCTCCCCGGTGAAGCGCGTTCTCAAAGTCGTCGTTGTCCTGCTGCTGCTTCTGATTGTCCCGCTCGGGGCCTACGCGATCTCACTGCGCGTGCAGTACACCGGCGACCCGACGGCCCGGACCCGCGGCCAGGACGCGCTCTGGCTCGGTCACGCCTGGGTCGACGGCCGGAAGTCCGCCGCCGACGTGACCGCGCTGGCGCAACGGTTGCAGGGCACCGGCATCCGCGACCTCTACGTGCACACCGGCCCGTTGGAGCACGACGGCTCGTTGCCATTGGCAAAGGTTTCGCCGAAGGCGCGCTGGTTCGTCGATGCGGTGCACGCCGCGGCTCCCGCCGTACGCGTGCAGGCCTGGCTCGGAGACGTCGTACAGCCGGGCAAGGATCCCGGTATGAATCTCGATGATTCAGCCGTCCGCCGCCGGGTCGTCGAGTCGGCGTCCGCCGTTCTGCAGCAGGGGTTTCAGGGCATCCACTACGACTTCGAGCCGGTGCGATCCGGGTCGAAGGGCTACCTGTCCGTGCTGGACGAGACGCGTGCCCTGGGTACGACGTTGTCGGTCGCGGCGGCGCAGATCGACCCGCTCTGGTACTTGCACGTGATCCCGGTCGACAAGTGGTGGTCCCAGGACTACTTCCGCCAGATCGCGGAACGGGTCAACCAGGTCGCCGTCATGTCCTACGACACCGCACTGCCGCTGGAGTCCTTGTACGGCGGGTACGTCGCCAAGCAGACCAAGCTGGCGTTGGAGGTCACCCCACCAGCCACGGTCCTCCTCATGGGACTCCCGGCGTACTGGGAGAACAATCCGGCCCATTGGGGCGACGCGGAGACCGTCAGCGCGGCAGTCCGCGGCGCACGTCTCGGTCTTGGCGACTCACCGCGTCAGAACTTCGGTCTGGCCTTGTACGTCGACTTCGCGGCCACCGACGAGCACTGGACGGCGTACCGCGACGGCTGGTGCGTGGCGCCCTAGAAAGGGTTCCAGCGGGTCAGGACGAGGATGAGGACGCACACGGCTACGTAGATCGCGTTGATCAGCAGCACCGGCGAGGGACGGCGGGCGATCGGCTCCTCCGGCAGACCGGTGTGCGAACGCAGCCGGAGCGTCTCGAACACGGCAGCGACGTTGGCCAGCTCCTTGTCCGCGATACCGCCGACAACATGCCAGTCGTCACCTGCCTCCAGGCTGAGCCCGTCCTCCTCGACCTCGACCGAATCCACGACCCGCCACGACAGGCGCCGCTCCAACCAGCCAGTGCGAATCCACAGGTCGGTCGCGGTGGCAGTCACCCGGAAGAGCGCACGTGAGCCGAGCGAGTGCACCAGCTGTGCGCCGACCAGAGTCGCCATGCACGCACCGAACCATTCGCCCCAGCTTGCGAAGGCCCCGACTGCGAGCGGCCCGACGAGCAGTACGGCGATGAGTGCCGGCAGGCTCCACCAAGACCGAGCCCGCAGCGGAACCTCCCATGGCAGCGTCGGCACCTCCCGCGCCGGCTCGACGGGCGGCGCGGTGGGCGCGTCCTCGGCCGGCTCGAAGTCCGTCGGCAAGCTGCTGGCTGTCTCGTCGTGCCACGGCAGCTTCCTGAACGCGCGGAACGGGCTGACCGGCCGGAGCGCCTGACTACCGAGCAGCAATGTCGGCCAGCTGCCCTCAGCGAGGTCACCGACGAGCAGTGCGTCGCCGCGGTACCTCATGAGCGTTTGCGCCCACTCCCGCCTGAGCTTGGCCGGCGCCTCGGCCTGCTCCTCCTCGTCGAGCACACTGAAGGCCTCGAGCAACCGCAGGTCGCTCGCTTCGTCGTCCAGGTCGGCGTCGAGAAGGCCCAGCAGGACCGTACCGTCCGCGGACCGGACCGCGAAGGCACCGGAAATGTGCGGATCGATCCGGACAGGCATGGCCGGTCCGCTCCACGACCTCCGCGGACGGGCTCTACGCAGCCGGAGGTCGCGCAGCACGAACAGGAGGGCCAACAGCCACGCACCACCAGCGACCGTGTACCAGAAGGTGTAGTCGGCCAGCTCTGCGCGCAGCCGGAGCCAGTCTCGGTCGGCAGGGTCGACGAGGACCAGAATCTCCTCGCCGGTGTCGTAGTCACCCGCCACGGACACTTTGCGGCTGCTGCCGTCCGGCAGTTGGAGAGCGAGCTCCCCGTCATCGTTGATGCCCTTCGCAACAGCAGTCTGCTCGACGGCACGTCGTAGATGAGTGTCCTCGCGCGAGTCCTGCCAGTTCATCAGGCCGAGCGCGGCAGCGCCCACCAGCACCAGGGCAACCGCCACGAGCAGCCTGCTCGTCACACCGGTCCGTGCAGCCGCAGGTACTTGCACCTGGTCTCGTTGCATCCGCCCAGCCAGTGACCGTTGGCGGAGGCGGCTCGTGCCGATCCAGATCAGCAGTACGGCACACAGGACGCCGTACACGGTCCAGCCGATCCGCGCTGAGGCGACATTGTCGTACCGGAGGTCGAGAGCCATGAACACCACGCCGGCCACCGCTGCGACGATCGGTTGCCACCACAGCAGGGCGAGCGACGCGAAGCAGGCGATCATCGCCAGTGAGAACGTCCGGTCCGGACCGCAGGTCGTCGGGACCTCGACCGAGCAGTTGCTGGTGTCCCCGACGACCGACGCCAGGATCGCCCCGAGCCAGAGCGCCGGCAGCAGCCAGCGATAGGTCCAGCTCGGTACGACGGTGCGAGCCCAGCGGGCCGCGAGAGCGCCTGTCATTCGAGAACTGTAAGGTCAGCGGGCCCTTTCCACGCGACCTTCGTCCCAGACCGGCTCGTCGGGTTCGTAGACCGAGCCGTCGGCGCCGAAGACCAGGTAGCGGTCGAACCCCCGGGCGAACCAGCGGTCGTGGGTCACTGCGAGGACCGTGCCGTCGAACGAGTCGAGGCCCTCCTCCAGCGCCTCGGCCGACTCGACGTCCAGGTTGTCGGTGGGCTCGTCGAGAAGCAGCAGCGTCGCACCGGACAGCTCCAGGAGGAGGATCTGGAAACGGGCCTGCTGACCTCCTGACAGGCTGTCGAAGGTCTGCTCGGCCGCGTGTGCCAGCTCGTACCGGTCCAGCTTCCGCGACGCCAGCTCGCGTCCCATGCCGTCACGGTGGTCGTCACCGCGGTGCAGGATCTCCAGCAACGTCCTACCGACCAGCTCCGGGTGCTCATGGGTCTGCGCGAACCAGCCGGGCCGCACGCGCGCACCGAGCTTGGCGTTGCCGGTGTGCGCCACGGACGGGATCCGTATGTCGCCGACGGGCTCGTGCTCCACATCCGGATCCGAACCACCATTGGCGAGCAGCCGCAGGAAGTGCGACTTCCCGGACCCGTTGGAGCCCAGCACGGCGACACGTTCGCCGTACCAGACCTCGAGGTCGAAGGGCTTCATCAGGCCGGTCAGCTCGAGTGCGGTGCACACCACGGCCCTCTTGCCGGTGCGGCCGCCTGTCAGCCGCATGCTGACCTTCTGCTCGCGTGGCAAGGCCTGCGGCGGCCCAGCCTCCTCGAACTTGCGCAGCCGCGTCTGCGACGCCCGGTAGCGCGAGGCCATGTCGGAGTTGTATGCCGCTTTCTGCTTGTACATGAGCATCTGCGCCCGCAGCTTGGCGTGCTCCTCGTCCCAGCGCTTGCGCAACTCCTCGAAACGCTCGAACCGGTGCCGCCGCGCCTCGTGGTACGTCGCGAACCCGCCGCCGTGCGTCCACGCCGTATTGCCTGCCGCTCCGAGCTCCACGGTGACGATCCGGGTAGCGGTGTTGGCCAGCAGCTCCCGGTCGTGGCTGATGTACAGCACGGTCTTGTCGGAGCTACGCAACTGCTCCTCCAGCCACCGCTTCCCCGGTACGTCGAGGTAGTTGTCCGGCTCGTCCAGCATCAGTACTTCGTCTGGCCCGCGCAGCAACGCCTCCAGCACCAGTCGCTTCTGCTCACCGCCGGACAGCGTCTTCACCTCACGCCAGCGACAGCGGTCGAACGGTATGCCGAGTGCGGACGTCGTACAGACGTCCCAGAGGACCTCCGCGTCGTACCCACCGACCTCGCCCCAGTCCGCCACCGCCTGCGCATACCGGAGCTGGGTCTTCTCGTCGTCCGCGTCCATCATCTTCTGCTCGGCCTTGTCCAGCTTGGCCGCGGCCTGCTGGATCGCCTCGGGCGCCACACCGAGCAGCAGATCGCGGACGGTCGACGAGTCGCGCACCGAGCCGACGAACTGCCGCATCACGCCCAGCCCGCCGGACCGGGAGATGCTGCCACTGTGCGGCTTCAGGTCGCCGGCGATGATCCTGGTGAGGGTGGTCTTGCCCGAACCGTTCGCCCCGACCAGCGCAACCTTCGCGCCGTCCCCGACCCGGAACGTGACGTCGTCCAGCAACACCCGCCCGTCCGGCAGCTCGAACCCCACACCGGCGACATCCACGTGACCCATCCCCCCAGTCTGACGGCCCCGGCAACCCCCACGCGACCGGTTATCGTGTGCCGGTGCGGCGGGTGCCTGGGCGGCGCACCGGCTCGGTGGCGACCCTTTGAAAAGGAATGATCGGGACGGATGGACGCTTATCGTGAAGCACAGCGGCTGTACGCCGAGGCCATGTTGTCGCATGCCTCCGGGCGGGAACTGATCGCCGAGCTCGAGCGGGCGCTCCAGCGGATCGGGGAACTGCTGCCACAAGCGGCACCGGACCAGCGTTCCGCCGTACTGCTGATGAACAGCTCGATCGCGGAACGGCTCGCCGGGCTGGCGGAGGAGAGCCGATGACCGAGCTCGGTCCGGAGATCCCCCCTGGCACCTGGGAGCACGACTGGGTCTCGTCGGTCGTCGCCAAGGCCGCGGAGTACGCCGGCCGACCCTCCCGCTGGAACGGGAAGCTGTACGAGCAGCCAGGACCGGTCGCAGGCGTGTGTCTTCCCGACGGCAGCATGACGATCAGCCGGGAGCACGTGCTCGACCCGGCCCGTGCCGCCTACACCCCGGGCCGAACGCTGACCAGCGACGAACGGTTCGCGGCGGCCCGCGCGACCACGATGGCGGTGTTCAACGCACGGCTCTCGATGTCCGAGGTCGGCGACGACAGCGTGCCCGGCGCGACACCGATCGGGTCGCTCGAGGACATCGCTCTCGAGAACGCACGAGCCGACCAGTTCAGCCAGGAGTACAGCGGCCGGATCGCCGAGAGCATGACCGAGCAGTCGCTGTCCCTGGGCGGTGACGCTCCGGTGTTCCCGGCGTACTCGGCGGCCACGGATCGGCTGCTGTACACGTTGGGCGACGCCACCGGGATGGGCCACGACCAGCTCGGCGACCTGATCGACAGCACCGCGCGCACGCAGCGGTTCAACGCGATCGCCGACCAGGCGCTCGACCATCAGGTCGGCGAGCTGATCCCCGAGTCGCACCGCGCCCAACTGCGCGAGGCCCTGACCGGGCCGCTCCGCCGCGGACTCGGCGGCCTCACGATGACGGAGATGAGCGAACTCACGCACCCCGGATCAAAGCACAAGTGGGGCTGGGACTCGGCAGAGTGGACCGAGGTGGAGTTCACCACCAACCTCGACGACATCAAGAAGCACTACGAGTCCTGGGACGCGGAGCACCCGGGCGAGGAGCCGCCGGAACTGCCGGACTCGCTGCGTGAGAGGTTCCTCGACCGCGAGGAGGAGATCCAGCAGGTCTGGGCCAGTAAGGGCTGGCCGGCGCAGCAGCCGGTCGCGGGGCGCGAACAGGAGTACTACGAGCGGCTGCCCGAACAGGTGTACCCGAACGCGCGCGAGCAGGAGATCGCCAGGCTGCAGCAGTTCCTGTGGTCGCACACAGCACCGAGCAAGCGCAACGATTCGGCTGTCGACACCGGCGGACGCCCGGACAACGTCCGGCACATCGGCTCGGCCCGCAAGCCCGACCGCGGGGTCGAGTGAGCTACCAGTCCTTGAGGGCGCTCAGGTAGGTGCCGCCGGACGGGCGGACCGCGCCTGTCATGAAGAGCTTCAGCGGCGCGGAGTACAGCCCGTAGACGTGAGTTCCGGTGAAGAAGCCGGCTGACGTGCACCCGTCGTACACGACCCAGATCTCCTTGGTACCGGCCGCGGTGCTGAAGCGGAGCGCGATCGCCTCGGAGGGCTTGGCGACCTGCGGAGCGCATTTGAACACCGGCAGGTCCGGGTTACGCTCCGGGAGCACCTTGATCGCGTCGACCACTTGCCGTGCAACGGCAGCGTCGAACTCCTGCTCTCCGAGGAGACCGCCCTGGCCCGTGCTGTAACGGCAGGCATGGAGTCCGGTCACTGGGGTGTTCAGGTCGAGTCCTGTCCCTGTCGGTACGTCGTTCGGCGCTGCCACCTGCTGGATCGGATGCGGGACCGGACAGCTTGTCTTCCCGGCCTTGGAGTTCGGCGCTACGCCCTGTGAGGGCTGCTCCGGTGCGACAGCCCCGCCCTCGGAGGCAGAGTCACTGTGGCTGGTGGCGACGGGTGACTCACCACCCAGCAGGCCCCACACGCCACCGACGGCCGCAACCACCAGGACCGCACCAGCAGCCATCGACAACGCCGTACGGCGCCGGTGCACCCGACGACGTGCTTCACGCGCCAGACCTGTCGTCTGCATCCCCTGAGCGCCCGCGTGGTCCTGGAACGCAGAGGTGATCTTGGGGCCGAGCTCCTGCTCTGGGTCGTGCTGCTCAGGCATCCTCGGCTCCTTCCGTGCTCAGTGTGGTCTTCAACGCTGCCAGTGCTCGATGTACGTGCGACCGCGCCGTCGCCTCCGCGCAGTGCAGCAGCTGCGCGATCTCGGCGTACGACAGCTCCTCGTAGAACCGCAGTACGACGGCAGCTCGCTGCTTGTCGGGGAGGGTCGCGCACAGGTCCCAGATGGCATCAGCCTCGGCGCGGGCCGTCGTACCGTCCGAGACGGCGCGCGCCGTGCGCACCGGGTCGTCGACCGGCGTCTCCCGCCGGCGGAACCGCCGCCACCAGGAGATGTGCGCATTCACCACCATCCGCTTCACGTACGCCTCGGGGTCGTCGGCACGGCTCACCCGGCCCCACCGCGCGCACGCCGTCGTCAGAGCGTCCTGTACGGCGTCCTCGGCCAGGCTCGCGTCACCCGTGAGGACATACGCGAACCGCAGCAGGGCATCCGCCTTCTCGGTGACCCACGCCTCGAAGTCGAGCGGCCCCGTCCGAACCTCAGCTGCCGCCAAGACTGCCTCCATACCCTCAGGACGCCGGTGTGCCGCTGTCCGTTGCAGTACGACACCATCCGCCCGAGGTCACCGAGCCAACCGACCGTTGTCTCCGCCACCACGCTCGTCGCGAGCCGCACCCTGTCCCCGCTGCGGCCGCTGCCCACCCTCAGGTTGCGAGTGCGTGTCGGCCCCAGGCACAGAGATACCAGACGCAGGGCTCTGCTCAGCCTGCAACCGCACCGCAAACCGCTCCCAGTCATGCCCCTGCTGCGGCCGCGCAGGTACCTGCTGTCCACCCACCGCCTGCGCCCCACCCTGCACCCCCGCCGCCCACCGCGGGTCCTGCGCACCAGCCACCGCCTGCTGCGGCTGCTGCGCCGCCTGCTCCTGCCACGACTGCGCCACGTGCTGCTGATGCGGCGCATACCGCGGAGGCGGAGGCACCTGCTGAGGTTGTTGTGGCTGCTGCGGAACAGCTTGTGGTTGTTGGGTTGGTTGGGCAGCTCGGGTGGCTTCGGCTTGGGCCCTTAGCGCGGTCAGGCGGTGGTGTTCGGCCAGTTTGGGGGCGGCTGTTTGTTGGAGTTTGGCGAGCAGGCGGTGGCCCTCGCGGGTTGCCATCAGGGGCATGGCCTTGAAATGGTCCTTGAGCGGCCGGCGGGCCAGAGCGTCGAGTTTGTTGTAGCCGCGGACGAAGTGGTTGACCTCCCGGTCGGTCCACGGGCGGTTGCGCTCGGTCTCGATGGCCCAGCGGCTCGAGCCGATCTGGTGCCGCCAGACGCCGTTCTTCTGCTCGTTCGTGAACACCGGCTCGGCCTCGCCCCGCCGGTACACGTGCACGGCGTCGGCCACACCCTGCGCCTCGATCGCATCAGCGGTGTCCAGCATGTCGTGGTAGATCTGATCGTGCTGACCCGCGTCGATCCACCGCCCGTACCCGACCTCCTGGCGGCTGTCGTTGAACCGCTCGATGATCCCGAGCTGACTCTGCGACTCGTGCACGGCCGCAACCGCGACCTCGACCCGGTACCCCTGCTCCTGGAACGACCGCATCAGCTCGAGGTCGCCGATCGGGTACGGCACGACGACGTCCATCCGCCGTGCCTGCACGTCGCCGAGCGCCCGCCCGCGCCACTCCGCCGCATCCTCGGCATGGCCCACCGTCGCGGAGTAGTCGTTGTCGAGCGCCGCACGCGCATACTCGGGGTGCTTCTCCAGCAGCTCGTCGTGATCGAGGACGTACGCCTTCTTCATGCCGAGGCGGTCCATCGCCGCCGCCTGCATGGTCGTCTTGCCCGCACCGGGCTGCCCGAGGATGAACAGCACGGTGGGCTTGCGCCACGGCGGACGCCCCCGGCCGTGCTTGGCAAGTCCAGGCTGGATCCGCCGGACGTAGAACTCGTCCAGCTTCTCCTTCGACAGCCGGCTCATTGCCGACCGGCGCGGACCCGTGCGAGCAGTTCCGGGAACTCGGCGTTGATCCGCGCGATCTCGGCCTTGTCGTCGGGCGACAGTCCGCGCCGCAGCTCTTCGTACCCGGCCGACACCTCCGCCAGCCGATCCGCCTCGACGTGGTCACCGGCGTCGTCAGCGGCACCGATCCGGGCGCTGTACGCCGCGATCACCGCACCGATGCGATTCCGCGCGGACTCGTACGCCCGCTCGTCGTCGAACGACCAGCGCGGGTTCGGCTCGGTGCTCCCCGTTTCCGTCATCCAGACGACGATATCTCGGGCATGGATGCCTGAGGCAAATTAATCCCGGCGGGCCCGCAGCACCCGGAAGCCCTTGGCGCTTCCCGTCCGCTCACAGGGATAGCCCTGCTCGGTCATCCACCGCTGCAGGGAGTCACCACCCAGGTTCTTTCCGACAACGAACCGGGCGGTCCCACCCGGCGCCAGCCGTTCCAGCCAGCGCAGCAGCATCTTGTGGAGCTCGGGTTTGCCGATGTGGATCGCCGGGTTCGACCAAATCTCGTCGAACCGCACCTCCTCGGGTACGTCGTCCGGCAGCACCGCATGCACCCGCTCCGCGACCCCTGCGGCCTTGGCGTTCTCCGCCGTCAGTTCGAGCGCGCGCGTGTTCACGTCGACCGCCCACACGGTTGCCTGCGGCACCTCGGTCGCCAGCGCGCACGCGATCGGCCCGTAGCCGGTCCCCAGGTCGAGGAACGTCCCGGCCTTCCGCGGCGGCTCGACCTCGCGCAGCAACACCGCCGTACCGATGTCCAGCCGGTCCCGCGAGAACACGCCGGTCGCGGTGGTGAACGTGTACTCCCGCCCCCAGATCCGGGCCTCGACAGTACGTCGTACGTCCGCAGAGCCAGGCTCCGCCGAGAAGTAGTGGTCAGCCACTGCGCCCTCCATTTGGGACGTGAACCTCTCCCCTGACCTGACGGGCCTGCGATGCCCGCGCGGCCAGCTGGTCGTCCGCCGGGTAGCGCACTTCCTCCAACGTCAGCCCGTGCGCCGGCAGGACCGACACGGCCGAGTCCCGCACCTTCCCAGCCAGTACTGCGGCCGGCCACTCGACGTCCCGGCGTCCGTCGCCCACAGGGATCATCGAGCCCACCAGCGCCCGCACCATCGAGTGACAGAAGGCATCTGCGATCACAGTGCCCTCCAGCTGCCCTACACCCGTCCGCTGCCACGAAAACTCCAGCAGCGCCCGCACTGTGCTGGCACCTTCCCGCTTCTTGCAGAACGCCGCGAAGTCGTGCTCTCCGAGCAGACCGGTCGCGGCAGCGTTCATACGATCCACATCCATCGGACGTCCCACCCGCAGGACATGTCCCCGGGTCAACGGGTCCCAGCCGGACGGGTCGTCGCACAGCCGGTACACGTACCGCCGGGCCAGGGCGGAGAACCTGGCGTCAAAGCCCTCAGGAGCCGCTGAGACGGCCGTGACAGCTACATCTGCGGGTAGGACGCCGTTCAGCCCTCTCAAGAGCCTCAGCGGGTCCACAGCGCCTTCGACGTCGACGTGGGTGACCTGTCCCCGGGCGTGGACGCCCGTGTCGGTCCGACCGGCACAGGTCACGGTCACCGGCTCCGGCAGTCGCAGTACGACGCGAACCGCCTCTTCGAGCTCCCCCTGCACGGTACGGAGACCCTCCTGACGGGCCCACCCATGAAAGGCCGCTCCGTCGTACCTCAGGTCAATCCGCCAACGCACACGCCAATCTAACGCAACAGCACCCCCTCACCGCGTGGTGAGGGGGTGCTGCGTGAGGCCTGTTACTTGTCCTCGGTCTTCGCGTCCTCGGCGACGACGTCCTGGACCTTCTCGTCCTGGACGTCCTCGGTCGCGACGTCCTCGGTCGCGACGTCCTCGACCTTGGGCTCGTCCTCGACCTTGTCCTCGGTCTTCGGCTCCTCGGCCGCGGCGGCCTTCTTCGCCGGCGCCTTCTTGGCGGCCGTCTTCTTCGCCTTCGGCGAGTCCGCCAGCGCCTCGACCAGCTCGATCTTCACCATCGGGGCGTTGTCGCCCTTGCGCGGGCCGAGCTTGGTGATCCGGGTGTAGCCACCCGGACGGTCGGCGTACCGCTCGCCGATCTCGGTGAAGAGCACGTGCACGACGCTCTTGTCCTTGATCCGCTTCATCACCTGGCGGCGCGAGTTCAGGTCACCACGCTTCGCCTTGGTGATCATCTGCTCCGCCAGCGGCTGCAGGCGCTTGGCCTTGGCCGCGGTGGTGGTGATGGCGCCGTGCTCGAACAGCGACGTCGCGAGGTTGCTGAGGATCAGCTTCTCGTGCGCCGGGCTGCCGCCCAGCCGGGCACCCTTGGTGGGGGTTGGCATCTCATAACTCCAGGAATCTAAGGCCCGTCGGGCCGAAGGGTTGTAGGGCCCGACGGGCCTTGGTCAGCTCAGTACTGCTCGGTCTCGGCGAAGCTCTCGTCCTCGTCGTCCGCCTCGTTGCCGTAGGCACCGGACGCGGCGCGCAGGTCGAACCCGGGCGGGGAGTCCTTCAGCGACAGGCCCATCTCGGCCAGCTTCAGCTTGACCTCGTCGATCGACTTGGAGCCGAAGTTCCGGATGTCCAGCAGGTCCTGCTCGCTGCGCGAGATCAGCTCACCCACGGTGTGGATGCCCTCGCGCTTCAGGCAGTTGTACGACCGGACGGTCAGCTGCAGGTCCTCGACCGGCAGGGCCAGGTCGGCGGCCATCTGCTCGTCGACCGGCGACGGGCCGATGTCGATGCCCTCGGCCTCGACGTTCAGCTCGCGGGCCAGGCCGAACAGCTCGACCAGGGTCTTACCGGCCGACGCGACGGCGTCGCGCGGCAGCATCGACGGCTTGGTCTCGACGTCGACCACGAGGCGGTCGAAGTCGGTGCGCTGCTCGACACGGGTCGCCTCGACCTTGTAGGTGACCTTGAGGACCGGCGAGTAGATCGAGTCGACCGGCATCCGGCCGATCTCGGCGTCGGCGGACTTGTTCTGTACGGCGGACACGTAGCCGCGGCCCCGCTCGACGACCAGCTCCATCTCGAGCCGGCCCTTCTCGTTCAGGGTGGCGATCTTCAGGTCCGGGTTGTGCACCTCGACACCGGCCGGCGGCGCGATGTCGGCGGCGGTGACGTCACCGGGGCCCTGCTTGCGCAGGTACATGGTGACCGGCTCGTCGTGCTCGGAGGAGACGACCAGGTCCTTCAGGTTCAGGATCAGCTGGGTGGCGTCTTCCTTGACCCCGGCAACGGTGGAGAACTCGTGCAGAACTCCGTCGATCTTGATACTGGTGACGGCCGCCCCCGGGATGGAGGACAGCAGGGTCCGGCGGATCGAGTTGCCGAGGGTGTAACCGAAGCCCGGCTCCAGCGGCTCGATCACGAACCGCGAGCGGTACTCGTCGACGACCTCTTCGGTCAGGGTGGGGCGCTGTGCGATAAGCACTTCTGTCTTCTTTCTGTTCCGCGACGACCACTATTTGAGGTCGCGAAGGAAGAACGCACCGATCCGGCCGGCGGCCCGCAGGCCGCCGGCCGGGACCGGGTCAGTTCTTCGAGTAGAGCTCGACGATCAGGTGCTCGGCGACCTGGGTGTCGATCTGCTGCCGGGTCGGCAGCTGGTGGACGAGGATCCGCAGCCTTTCGGGCATCACCTCGAGCCATGCCGGGACGACACGCTCGCTGTGCGTCTCCCGGGCGATGATGAACGGCGTCGTCTCGACCGACTTCTGCTTGACATCGATGATGTCGTGCGCGGCCACGCGGTACGACGGGATGTTCACCTTGCGGCCGTTCACGGTGAAGTGACCGTGGACGACGAGCTGACGGGCCTGCCGACGCGTCCGGGCCAGGCCGGAGCGGTAGACCACGTTGTCCAGGCGGGACTCGAGGATCTGCAGCAGGTTGTCACCGGTCTTGCCGGAGCGCCGCGAGGCCTCCTCGTAGTACCGGCGGAACTGCTTCTCGAGAACGCCGTACGAGTAACGCGCCTTCTGCTTCTCGCGCAGCTGGAGCAGGTACTCGCTCTCCTTCGGGCGGCCGCGGCCGTGCATACCCGGCGGGTACGGACGACGCTCGAACGCCTTGTCGCCACCGACGAGGTCGACCCCGAGACGGCGCGACTTCTTGGTCATAGGTCCGGTGTAACGGGCCATGGTTCGCTACCTTCCTCTCTCTGGGATCAGACCCGGCGCCGCTTCGGCGGGCGGCATCCGTTGTGGGCGACTGGGGTGACGTCCTGGATGGTGCCGACCTCGAGGCCGACCGCACCCAGTGAACGGATCGCGGTCTCACGGCCGGAACCGGGACCCTTGACGAACACGTCGATCTTGCGCATGCCGTGCTCCATCGCCCGGCGCCCGGCGGCCTCGGCGGCCATCTGCGCGGCGAACGGGGTCGACTTGCGCGAACCCTTGAAGCCGACGGTGCCCGCGGAGGCCCACGAGATGACCGCGCCGGTCGGGTCGGTGATCGTCACGATCGTGTTGTTGAACGTGCTCTTGATGTGAGCGTGGCCGGCGGCCACGTTCTTCTTCTCCTTGCGGCGCACCTTCTTCGCGCCGGCCGCGCTGCGGCTCTTGGGAGGCATAGGTCAGTTGCTCCTGGGGTGGTCGAAAGTCATCCGGGTCACTTCTTCTTCTTGCCGGCGATCGCCTTACGGCGGCCCTTGCGGCTACGGGCGTTGGTCCGCGTGCGCTGACCGCGCACCGGAAGCCCGCTGCGGTGCCGGCGACCCTGGTACGACCCGATCTCGATCTTGCGGCGGATGTCCGCGGTCACCTCGCGACGGAGGTCACCTTCGATCTTGTAGTTGCCTTCGATCCAGTCCCGGAGCTTGACCAGCTCGTCGTCGCCCAGCTCGTGGACGCGCTTGTCCGGGGAGACCCCGGTGTTCTTCAGTGTCTCCAGGGCGCGTGTGCGGCCCACACCGAAGATGTAGGTCAGAGCGACCTCGATGCGCTTGTCGCGCGGCAGGTCGACTCCTACGAGGCGTGCCATGTGGCGGTGTTCCTTTCGTCAGCAGAGGTGTGGTGGCGCGCTGCGTCCTTGCCCGCCTCGGTGACTTGTGGTGCTTCACCGGCAAGGCCCCGGCCTCTGTTCCAGGGGCAACGCCCGGGACGGATCCCGGACGAGCATGCGCGCTGTGGTGCGAAAGTGCTGTGCTACTGCGTGAAGGCTTTGTCAGCCCTGCCGCTGCTTGTGCCGCGGGTTCTCGCAGATCACCATGACCCGGCCGTGACGGCGGATCACCTTGCACTTGTCGCAGATCTTCTTGACGCTCGGATTGACCTTCATCGAGCTACTTTCTTCGACAGGTGTTGGTGGGTCTTACTTGTACCGATAGACGATGCGACCCCGGGTGAGGTCGTACGGCGACAGCTCCACGACGACCCGGTCCTCGGGGAGGATCCGGATGTAGTGCTGCCTCATCTTGCCGCTGATGTGCGCGAGCACCTTGTGCCCGTTGGACAGCTCAACACGGAACATCGCGTTCGGCAGGGCCTCGACGATGGTGCCCTCGAGTTCGATAACTCCCTCTTTTTTGGGCATGTCCTCGCACTTCTGTAGACGTGACTGGCTATGGCCACAAAGTAGCCAAGGAATGAGTGTACGCCACGCACCCAGGCGAAACCCAATCGAGACCGGATCAGCGCACGCGGGAGGCCTCGAGCTCGGTCAGATGGTCCGATCCCCAGGTGTCCAAGGGTATCAGCGCCTCGTTGAGTGACCGCCCGAGTTCGGTCAGTGAGTACTCCACCTTCGGCGGCACCTGGTGGAACACCTCCCGATGCACGATGTCGCGCGACTCGAGCTCCCGCAACTGCTGGATCAGCATCTTCTCGGTGACCCCGGTGATCTCCCGCCGCAGCTCCCCGAACCGCATCGGCCCGTGGTGCAGCGCCCACAGGATCCGCGGCTTCCACTTCCCGCCGATCACGTCGGCGGCCGCATCCAGACCACAGGTGTAGGCGCGCATGCTTACCTTTCCGTCAGTACCTGACTATTTAGTGGGTACTTGTCCATCCTAAAGCCTCGGCTCCAGGGTGGACGGCATGAAGACACCTGTCACCGTCCTGGGGCTCGGGGCGATGGGGACCGCTCTCGCCCGGGCCTTCCTGGCCGCCGGCCATCCGACCACCGTCTGGAACCGCACGCCCGGCCGCTCCCCCGAACTCGACGCGGCACGCGCCGCCACCGCCGGCGAGGCGATCGCGGCCAGTCCGCTCGTTGTGGTCTGCCTGCTCGTCGACGACACCGTCCGCAGCACGCTCGAGGGCATCGACCTCACCGGCAAGACGATCGTCAACCTCACCAACAGCACGCCCGACCAGGCGCGGACCACAGCGGAGCGAGTCACGGCCGCAGGAGCGCAGTACGTCGACGGCGGGATCATGGCCGTCCCCGCGATGATCGGCGGACCCGCGGCCTTCATCTTCTACAGCGGCGTACCGGAAGCCTTCGAGAAGCATCGCGCCGACCTGTCCGCGCTGGCACGTCCCGAGTACGTCGGCGCCGACCCGGGCCTCGCCGCGCTCTACGACATCGCGTTGCTGAGCGCGATGTACGGGATGTTCGGCGGCGCCCACCACGCGCTGGCGCTCATCGGCACCGAAAACGTCCCCGCCGAACCGTTCACGGAACGCTTCCTGCTTCCGTGGCTGACCGCGATGCTCGGCTCCCTGCCTCGCATCGCCGACGAGCTCGACAACGGCCCGTCCGGCACAGCCGGCTCGAACCTCGCGATGCAAGCAGCCGCCTACGACAACCTGACCGGCACATCCATCGCGCAAGGCGTTGACCCGATGCTGCTGGAGCCGATGGGCGGGTTGCTGCGCAAGGCCGTTGCCGCTGGGCACGGCGATGCGGACCTCGCAGCGCTCGTCGGCTTGCTCAGGACTCCTGCCGGGTAGCGGCCCACTGTTCGCCCGCGCGCCAGATCTGTTCGGGCATCAGGTCCAGCAGGTCGCAGGCCGCGTCCAGTTGCGCGAGGGCGGTGGTCGCGTCCCGGTACGCCGGGAGGATCGCAACGAACCGCCGGCCCTCGCAGCTGAAACCGAACGCCGGTACGTCGGCCAGCGCCTCGACCGCCCGCGGATGCAGGACCGCCATCGCGTGGTCCTCGCGCCCGTTGAACAAGCGGTACTGCGCCGGCAGCCCGTCGATCGTCAACGGCAACGGCAGGTAGCTCGCAGCCGCGACCGGTGCGAGCCCCGAAGGCAGCACCTGCAACGGCGGCAGCGGCCGATCCACGTGCAGATCGAGGAAGTCGAAGCCGAGTTCACGTCGCCGTACCTTGTGCCGGAACCGCCCGGTCCAGAACTCCCGGCCGCGATGGCTGCCGGACGTCACGTCGACGACCTCGGCCTCCGGATCCGCGTCGAACGGTGGGAACTGCCAACGATCCAGTAGTTCCCTCCCGGACGCGCTGATCCGCCAGCCGAGCTGCCCGGCCGCATCGGCCCACGCGCGTCGCCGGCGGCCGTCACGGATCCGCAGCAGCACCGTGACCCCGATCAGCACCAGGAACCAGGCCATCACCAGCCAGCCCACCCAGCGCGGCTCCAGCAGTAACCCGGCGATCGCCAGTGGTACGGCGACGGCGAACCAGATCACGTAGACGATCGCGGCCCCTTGGTGCAGCTGCCATGCCAGATCCGGCCGCAGCCGCGGACCGGTCACACGTCGGCTGACCGGGGCCGTCGTCAACGGCGCCTGCCGAGGCCGCCGAGGGCGATGATCGCCCACGGGATCAGCAGCCAGACCGGCCAGAAGTGCGGCCAGTGCCCGCCGTTGCCGATCCCGATCACGAACCAGATCAGCACGTTGATCAGCACGACACCGGTGAATCCGCCCACGGACCTGCGTCCGCGGTCCGGGTGGTTGTCCTTCTTCCGCTCCGGGAAGTTCCCCGGCTCCGGCCCCGGCTTGCTGTCCTGCACCACCTTGGGCGTCTCGTACGTGCGGACCGCCGGCAGGTCACGCACCAGCGGCTCGAGCTCGCCGTACGTCTGCACGGTGTAGAGCTGGTCGAGACGGGACGAGAACTCGGGCTGGTCCAGCCGGCCGTCCGCGAACGCGTCCCGCAACCGCCCGGCGATCTTGTCCCGGTCGGCTTCGGTGAAACGCTGGTGCGGCTGGTACTGAGGCATGTCTCAAGTGTGCCTCAGCCCCGGTCCCTCCGCGTCCCCCAACGGGTGGACCCACGGCGTCCCTCAGTCGGCGAGGGCGCCGAACTTGATGCCGAGCTCGGCGAGCTTCGCCTCGCCGCCGTCGAGCGCGGTCAGCACCCACGGGCCGGCCGGGGTCAGCGTGAAGGTGTGCTCGGTGTGGGCGGCGTACCGGCCATCGTCGGTGACGACCGTCCAGTCGTCCTCGAGCGTGTGGTTGTCCTGCTTGCCGAGCGTGAGCATCGGCTCGACGGCCAGTGCCATGCCCTCGACCAGCTTCGGGCCGCGACCGGGCCGGCCGAAGTTCGGCACGTTCGGCGGCTGGTGCATCGCCGAACCGATCCCGTGGCCGACGAAGTCCTCGACGATCCCGTACGACGAGTTCGCGCGGACATGCGCCTCGACCGCGGCCGAGATGTCCGACAGCCGCCCGCCGAGCCGCGCCGCGGCGAACCCGCGCCACATCGACTCCTCGCAGATCCGGGCGAGCTCCAGCAGCTCCGCGTCCACGTCGCCGACCGGCACGGTGATCGCGGCGTCGCCGTGCCACCCGTCCACGATCGCACCGCAGTCGATCGAGATCAGGTCGCCGTCGGCCAGTACCCGGTCGCCCGGGATGCCGTGCACGATCTCGTCGTTCACCGACGCGCAGATCGAGCCGGTGAAGCCGTGGTAGCCCTTGAACGACGGCGTCGCGCCGGAGGACCGGATGTTGTCCTCCGCGATCGCGTCCAGCTCGCCGGTGGTGATGCCGGCCCGGACCGCACCGCGGAGCAGCTCCAGCGTGCGGCCGACCACCAGGCCGGCCTTACGCATGGCGAGGATCTGCTCGCGGGTCTTGATCTCGATACCGCGGTCCCTAAACATCACAGCACGTCATCGGGTTACTCGGTCACCGTCTTGAGTGCGGCGAGCACCCGCTCGCTCACTTCGTCGATCTCGCCGACGCCGTCGACCTCGACCAGCAGGCCGCGCTCGGCGTACACCTGCAGCAGCGGCTTGGTCTCGGCGGTGTAGACGTCCTGCCGGTGCCGGACAACCTCTTCGGAATCGTCCGTCCGACCCTCGATGTGCGCCCGCTTCGTCATCCGCTCGACGAGTACGTCGATGTCGGCGACCAGGGCGACCACTGCATCCAGCTTGTGACCGTGGTCGGCCAGGATCTCGTCCAGCGTGCCGACCTGGGCCAGCGTCCGCGGGTACCCGTCGAGCAGGAACCCCTCGCCGGCGTCGGCCTCGGACAGCCGGTCGCGCACCATCGCGTTCGTGACCTCGTCGGGGACGTAGTCGCCGGCGTCCATGTACCGCTTGGCCTCGATACCCAGCGGCGTCTCGTCCTTCACGTTCGCACGGAAGATGTCGCCGGTGGACACGGCCGGGATCTTCAGGCGTTCCGCAAGCACCTTTGCCTGCGTGCCCTTGCCCGCCCCGGGCGGACCCATCAGCAACATTCTCATCAGCGCAGGAACCCTTCGTAGTTTCGCTGCTGCAGCTGACTCTCGATCTGCTTCACCGTGTCGAGTCCGACGCCGACCATGATCAGGATCGACGTACCGCCGAACGGGAAGTTCTGGCTCGCGTTCAGCAGGACGAGAGCGACCAGCGGGATCATCGAGATCGCCGCAAGATAGATCGCGCCGGGCAGCGTGATGCGGTCCAACACGTACTTGAGGTATTCCTCGGTCGGCCGTCCCGCCCGGATGCCCGGGATGAAGCCGCCGTACTTCTTCATGTTGTCGGCGACCTCCTTCGGGTTGAAGGTGATCGAGACGTAGAAGTACGTGAAGAAGATGATCAGAGCGACGTACGTCGCCATGTAGATCGGGTGGTCGCCCTTGACCAAGTTGCCCTGGATCCAGTTGGACCAGCCCTTGCCCTGCTGGAACTGACTGACCAGAACGGGGAGATACAGCAGGCTGGAGGCGAAGATGACCGGGATGACGCCGGCCTGGTTGACCTTCAGCGGGATGTACGTCGAGGTGCCGCCGAACATCTTGCGGCCCACCATGCGCTTGGCGTACTGCACCGGGATCCGGCGCTGGGCCTGCTCGATGAAGATGACCGCGGCCATGATGACCAGACCGATCGCGATCACCACGACGAAGGTGGTGACGCCCTTCTGCTTGCGGATGCTCCACAGCTGGGTCGGGAAGGTGGCGACGATCTGGGTGAAGATCAGGATCGACATACCGTTACCGACGCCACGGTCGGTGATCAGCTCGCCGAGCCACATGATCACGCCGGTGCCGGCGGTCATGGTCAGCACCATCACCATGATGGTGAACCAGTCGTCCTTGTAGAGCAGCGGCTCGCTGCAGCCCTGGAACAACCGTCCCGGCGTCCGGGCCAGCGCGACGAACGCGGTGGACTGCAGGATCGCCAGACCGACGGTCAGGAACCGGGTGTACTGCGTGATCTTGCCCTGGCCCGCCTGGCCTTCCTTCTTCAGCGACTCCAGCCGCGGGATCACCACGGTGAGCAGCTGCAGGATGATGCTGGCGGTGATGTACGGCATGATGCCGAGCGCGAAGATCGCGAGCTGCAGCAGTGCGCCGCCGGAGAACAGGTTGATCAAGTTGTACAGGTTGGCGTTCTGGCCGCCCTGGGAGATCTTGATACACGTGTGCAGCGACTGGACGTTCACACCGGGAGCCGGAACGACGGAGCCGATCCGGAAGATCACGACAATGAAGAGCACGAACAAGATCTTCCGGCGCAGGTCCGGAGTCTTGAACGCGTTGGCAAAGGCGCCTAACACCCTGTCCTCCCACAAGTTTCCCTGCCGCGGGCACGGCAGGGGCCTAGCTAAGCCGCTGGGCAAGAGACGAACCAGGGCTCGTCCGACCGGCGCAGGATATCAAGCACCGGGCGTTACGAGCCCTGGACCTCGTGTCACACCTCGGTCGTGGTCCCCCCAGCCGCCTGGATCTTGTCCGTGGCGGACTTGGAGAACTTGTTGGCCGAGACCTGCAGTGCCACGGTCAGTTCGCCGTCACCCAGTACCTTGACCGGCTGACCGCTACGAACCGCGCCCTTGGCGACCAGGTCGGCAATGCCGACCTCGCCACCGTCGGGGAACAGTTGTCCGAGCTTGTCCAGGTTAACGACCTGGAACTCCACCCGGTTCCTGCTCTTGAAGCCCTTCAGCTTCGGGAGCCGCATGTGCAGCGGCATCTGGCCACCCTCGAACCACTCGGGGATGTTGTTACGCGCCTTGCTGCCCTTGGTACCGCGGCCGGCGGTCTTGCCCTTGCTGCCCTCACCACGACCCACGCGGGTCTTGGCGGTCTTGGCACCGGGCGCCGGACGCAGGTGATGAACCTTGAGCGCCATGTCAGTCGACCTCCTCGACGGTGATGAGGTGGCGAACCGCACGCACCATGCCGCGAACCTCGGGCTTGTCCTCGTGGACGGCGCTGTCGCCGATCCGCTTGACGCCCAGGGTGCGCAACGTGTCGCGCTGGTTCTGCTTACCACCGATGCCCGAACGGATCTGGGTCACCTTCAAGCGTGCCATCAGGAAGCCGCCTCCGCCCGCGCCTTCAGCAGGGCCGCCGGAGCGACGTCCTCGACCGGCAGACCACGGCGCGCGGCCACGGCTTCCGGGGTCTCCAGGCTGCGCAACGCCGCAACGGTGGCGTGCACCACGTTGATGGAGTTGGACGAACCCAGCGACTTGCTGAGGATGTCGTGGATCCCGGCGCACTCCAGTACGGCGCGCGCCGAGCCACCCGCGATCACACCGGTACCGGGAGCGGCCGGACGCAGCATGACAACGCCTGCGGCCTTCTCGCCCTGGACCGGGTGCGGGATGGTGCCCTGGATCCGCGGCACCTTGAAGAATGCCTTCTTGGCCTCCTCGACGCCCTTGGCGATCGCCGCGGGCACCTCCTTGGCCTTGCCGTAACCCACACCGACGGTGCCATCGCCGTCGCCGACGACCACGAGGGCGGTGAAGCTGAAGCGACGACCACCCTTCACGACCTTGGCGACACGGTTGATGGCTACCACGCGCTCGATGTAGGCGGTCTTGTCCGCCTGCTGACCGCGACCACCGTCGCGGCCACGGCGCTCACCACCGGCGCCGCCTCCGCGACGCTGCTGGCCTCCGCTCATTTCGAACTACCTTCTTCCCTTGTCGCCATCAGAAGCCGAGCCCGCCCTCGCGGGCGGCGTCGGCCAGGGCCGCGATGCGGCCGTGGTACTTGTTCCCGGCCCGGTCGAAGACGACCGAGTCGATGCCGGCGGCCTTGGCCCGGTCGGCGATCAGCCCGCCGACGGTCTTGGCCTTGTCGGTCTTGTTCGCCTCCGCGCCACGCAGGTCGGCCTCCATGGTGGAAGCCGAGACCAGCGTCTTGCCGGCGACGTCGTCGATGACCTGCGCGAACAGGTGCTTCGACGACTTCGAGACCACCAGGCGCGGCCGCTCGGCCGTGCCGTTGATCTTCTTCCGGACCCGGATCTGCCGACGCAGCCGGGAAGACGTCTTCTTGGCGGAGTGCTTGTGCGGACGCAGTCCGATCGCCATGGTTACTTACCAGCCTTTCCGACCTTGCGGCGCACCTGCTCGCCCGCGTACCGCACACCCTTGCCCTTGTACGGCTCGGGCTTGCGCAGCTTGCGGATGTTGGCGGCGACCTCACCGACGGACTGCTTGTCGATGCCGATGACCGAGAAGCGGGTCGGCGCCTCCACGTTGAAGGTGATGCCCTCAGGGGCGTCGACCGTGATCGTGTGGCTGTACCCGAGCGAGAACTCCAACTGGGTCGGTCCCTTGGACAGGACGCGGTACCCGACGCCGACGATCTCGAGCTTCTTCTCGTAGCCTTCCGTCACGCCGGTCACCAGGTTGGCGATCAGGGTGCGGGACAGGCCGTGCAGTTCCTTGCTCTTGCGCTGGTCGTCGGGGCGGGTCACGGCGATCGCGCCGTCCTCGTCCCGGTTGACCACGATGGGCTCAGCGACGACGTGCGACAGCTGACCCTTGGGACCCTTGACAGTGACCGTCTGGCCGTCGATCGTGACGTCGACGCCGGACGGGACCGTGACCGGGAGCTTACCGATGCGAGACATTTCTGTGGTCCTCCTTCCGGTTCTTCGTCACCAGACGTAGGCGAGGACTTCCCCGCCGACGCCCTTGTTCTTGGCCTGACGGTCGGTCAGCAGTCCCTGGGACGTCGAGATGATCGCGACGCCCAGGCCACCGAGGACCTTGGGCAGGTTGGTCGACTTCGCGTAGACCCGCAGGCCCGGCTTGCTGATCCGGCGGACGCCCGCGATGGAGCGCTCCCGGCTCGGGCCGAACTTCAGGTCGACGGTCAGAGTCTTGCCGACGGCCCCTTCCTTGGGGTCCTCCACCTGGTAGGAGGCGATGTAGCCCTCCTGCTGGAGGATGTCGGCGATGCCCTGCTTGATCTTGCTGTACGGCATCGTGGTCGACTCGTGGTACGCCTGGTTGGCGTTCCGCAGACGCGTCAACATGTCTGCGATCGGGTCGGTCATCGTCATGGCCTGGGGCCTCTTTCCCGCCGTGGTTTCGCCGTTCGGCGACCTACGGTGACTAGATGGTGGTGAATAGGGAGAAGTTCGGGGGTGGAGACGGTCACCAGCTGGACTTGGTCACGCCGGGCAGCTCGCCCCGGTGCGCCATCTCCCGCAGGCAGATCCGGCACAGGCCGAACTTGCGGAAGACCGCCTTCGGCCGGCCGCAGCGCTGGCAGCGCGTGTAGCCACGCACCGCGAACTTCGGCTTCCGGGCCTGCTTGACCTTGAGTGCTGTCTTCGCCACGTCAGTTCTCCTTGAACGGGAAGCCGAGCGCCCGCAGCAGGGCCCGACCCTCGTCGTCGTTCTTCGCGGTGGTCACCACGGTGATGTCCATGCCCCGGACCCGATCGATCCGGTCCTGGTTGATCTCGTGGAACATCACCTGCTCGGTCAGACCGAAGGTGTAGTTCCCGGTGCCGTCGAACTGCTTCGGGGACAGGCCGCGGAAGTCACGGATCCGGGGCAGCGCGAGCGCCAGCAGCCGGTCCAGGAACTCCCACATCCGGTCGCCGCGCAGCGTCACGTGGGCGCCGATCGGCATCCCCTCACGCAGCTTGAACTGCGCGATCGACTTGCGGGCCTTGGTGACCTGCGCCTTCTGGCCGGTGATCGCGGCCAGGTCCTTCACGGCGCCCTCGATCAGCTTCGAGTCGCGCGCCGCCTCGCCGACACCCATGTTCACCACGATCTTGGTGAGCCCGGGCACCTGCATGACGTTCGCGTACTGGAACTGGTCCTGCAGCTGGCCGACGATCTCCTCGCGGTACTTCGTCTTCAGCCGCGGCTGGACCTTGGTCTCGCTAACTGCGGTGGTCATTAGATCTCCTCGCCGGTACGCCGGGCGATCCGGACGCTCCGGTAACCCGTGTACGTCGAACCGTCGGGACGGCGCTTCTGCACCTCGACACGGTTGTAGCCGACGCGCGTGGTCACCTTCTCCTTCTTGCCGTCCTTCTCGACCTCGACAAGAAGCGCCACGTTCGAGACGTGGATCGGGGCTTCCTGGGTGACGATGCCACCGGTGGTGCCGCCGCGCTGGGCCTGCTGCACCTTGGTGTGCTTCTTCACCCGGTTGACGCCCTCGACGATGACCTTCTCGTCGTCCGGGAAGACCTGGATGATCTTGCCCTCGAGGCCCTTGGACCTACCGGCGATCACGCGGACCTGATCGCCCTTCTTCACGTTCAGCTTCTTCTGCTGGGCCATCTCAGAGCACCTCCGGCGCGAGCGAGATGATCTTCATGAAGCGCTTCTCGCGCAGCTCCCGGCCGACCGGCCCGAAGATACGGGTGCCGCGCGGCTCGCCGTCGGCCTTCAGGATCACCGCGGCGTTCTCGTCGAAGCGGATGTAGGAGCCGTCCGGACGCCGGCGCTCCTTCACGGTCCGCACGACGACCGCCTTGACGACGTCACCCTTCTTCACACCGCCGCCGGGGATCGCGTCCTTGACGGTGGCGACGATCGTGTCACCGACACCGGCGTAGCGCCGACCGGAGCCACCGAGAACGCGGATGCAAAGGATCTCCTTCGCGCCCGTGTTGTCGGCGACCTTCAGTCGCGACTCCTGCTGGATCATCTGTTGATCTCCTGGTTGTCTCGCTGGTTCTCACTCACGTGAGCCTTGCGGAACGAATAATTTCGAATGGTTGCCGATCGCATGCGACCGAACGGCTACTTGGCCTTCTCGAGGATCTCGACGACGCGCCAGCGCTTGGTCGCCGACAGCGGCCGGGTCTCCATCAGGAGGACGCGGTCGCCGATGCCGGCGGCGTTCTGCTCGTCGTGCGCCTTGAGCTTGCTGGTACGCCGGATGACCTTGCCGTACAGCTTGTGCTTGACCCGGTCCTCGACCTCGACGGTGACGGTCTTGTCCATCTTGTCGCTCAGCACCAGACCCTCACGGGTCTTCCGGCGGCCTCGCGCCTCGGTGGTCGTGCTCACGGTCTCGTCCTTCGCGTTCTCGGTCATGCGTTGGCCTTCTCACTGTCGTCCGCAGCTTCGTCGGCCTGCGCCTCGGCAACCGGGGCGTCGACCTCCTCGGTGATCCCGAGCGCACGCTCGGACAGCACCGTGTAGATGCGGGCGATGTCCTTGCGGACGGCGCGCAGCCGCCCGTGGGACTCCAGCTGGCCCGTGGCAGCCTGGAACCGGAGGTTGAACAGCTCCTCCTTGGCTTCGCCGAGCTTCGTCATCAGCTCGTCACGACCCAGGTTCCGCAGCTCGGCGGCGGTCAGGGTAGCCATCAGTTCTCACCTGCCTCTCGGGTGATGAAGCGGCACTTCATCGGCAACTTGTGGATCGCGCGGCGCATTGCCTCGCGAGCGATGTCCTCCGGCACACCGGAGAGCTCGAACATCACGCGACCGGCCTTCACGTTGGCGATCCACCATTCCGGCGAACCCTTACCGGAACCCATCCGGGTCTCGGCCGGCTTCTTGGTCAGCGGGCGGTCCGGGTAGATGTTGATCCACACCTTGCCGCCACGCTTGATGTGCCGGGTCATCGCGATACGCGCGGCCTCGATCTGCCGGTTGGTGACGTAGTGGCTCTCCAGCGCCTGGATGCCGAAGTCACCGAAGGCGAGCGACGTACCGCCCTTGGCCGCGCCGGAGCGCGTCGGGTGGTGCTGCTTGCGGTGCTTGACCTTGCGGGGGATGAGCATGGTTCAGCTCTCCGTTCCGGTCGTCTCGGCGGCCTTCTCGGCAGCCGGCGCGGACGCCTCGGCAACCGGAGCCGCCGCGTTGTTGTCACGACGGTTGTCACGGCGGTCGTCGCGACGGCCGCCACGGTCACCACCGCGACCGCCACGGTCACCGCGGTCGCCACCGTCACGACGGGCCGGACGGCCACGCTGCTGGGTGGCGGCGCGAGCAGCGGCCTGCGCCTCACGCTCGGCGCGGGTGCCGGCGACGTCGCCCTTGTAGATCCAGACCTTCACGCCGATCCGGCCGAAGGTCGTCCGGGCCTCGTAGAAGCCGTAGTCGATGTCGGCCCGCAGCGTGTGCAGCGGGACGCGGCCCTCGCGGTAGAACTCCGACCGCGACATTTCCGCGCCACCGAGCCGGCCGGAGCACTGGATCCGGATGCCCAGGGCGCCGCCACGCATGGTGGTCTGCATCGCCTTGCGCATCGCGCGGCGGAACGCCACGCGGCCGGACAGCTGCTCGGCCACGCCCTGCGCGACCAGCTGGGCGTCGACCTCGGCGTTCTTCACCTCGAGGATGTTCAGCTGCACCTGCTTGCCGGTGAGCTCCTCCAGGCTGCCCCGGATCCGGTCCGCCTCGGCGCCACGGCGACCGATGACGATGCCCGGACGAGCGGTGTGGATGTCGACCCGGACCCGGTCACGGGTGCGCTCGATCTCCACGCGGGAGATGCCGGCGCGCTCCATGCCCTTGCTCAGCAGACGACGGATCTTGACGTCCTCGCCCACGTAGTCCTTGTACAGCTTGTCGGCGTACCAACGGCTCTTGTGGTCGGTGCTGATGCCGAGACGGAACCCGTGCGGGTTAACCTTCTGTCCCACGTCAGGACTCCTTCTTCTCAGCGGTGGCCTTCTTGGTGGCCGCCTTCTTGGCGGACGCCTTCTTGGCCGGCTTCTCGGCGGCCTCGGCCGGCTTGTCGGCAGCCTTCTTGGCCGCCTTCTTCGCCGGTGCCTTCTTCGCCGTGTCAGCGGTGTCCGCGGACTTCTTCGCGGCGGCCTTCTTGACCGGGGCCTTCTCGGCCGGCTCGGCCTCGCGCGGCGCGACGACCACGGTGATGTGGCTCGTCCGCTTGTCGATCCGGGTGGCCCGGCCCTGTGCACGCGGGCGGTGACGCTTCAGCGTCGGACCCTCGTCCACGTAGGCCTTCGCCACGACCAGGTCGGCGCGGTTCAGGTGCTCGGTGCCCTCGGCGTTCGCCGCGGCGCTGTCGACGACCTTGTACACGGTCGCGGCAGCGGCCTGCGGGGCGAACTTCAGAGTGGCGAGTGCGTCGTCGACGCCCAGACCGCGCACCAGATCGACCACGCGGCGCGCCTTCATCGGCGTCACGCGGACGAAGCGCGCGACCGCGAAGGCCCCGGGCTGCTCGCCCAGCAGGCTCTCGCGACGGGCGCTGATCGCCCTACGCTCTTGAACGCTCATGATGTTCGAATCTCTCCGTAGATTGCTTTCGCTTCGTCACTGTCCTCGCGGATCAGCGACGCCGTGACTTCCGGTCGTCCTTCTCGTGACCCTTGAACGTCCGGGTCGGGGCGAACTCGCCGAGCTTGTGCCCGACCATCGAGTCCGTCACGAACACCGGCACGTGCTTGCGGCCGTCGTGCACCGCAATCGTGTGGCCGATCATGTCCGGCACGATCATCGATCGGCGAGACCAGGTCTTGATGACGTTCTTGGTGCCCTTCTCGTTCTGCACCTCCACCTTCTTTGCCAGGTGGTGGTCGACGAACGGGCCCTTCTTCAAGCTGCGTGGCATGTGGCCGGCTCCCTATCAGCGCTTCTTGCCGGCCTTGCGGCGCCGGACGATCATTCGGTCGCTTTCCTTGCGGGTGCGGGTCCGGCCTTCCGGCTGGCCCCACGGGGACACCGGGTGGCGACCACCCGAGGTCTTACCCTCACCACCACCGTGCGGGTGGTCGACCGGGTTCATCGCGACACCGCGGACGGTCGGGCGCTTGCCCTTCCAGCGCATCCGGCCCGCCTTGCCCCAGTTGATGTTCGACTGCTCGCCGTTGCCGACCTCACCGAGGGTGGCGCGGCAGCGCACGTCGACCATCCGGACCTCGCCGGACGGCATCCGCAGGGTCGCCATCCGGCCTTCCTTCGCGACCAGCTGAATGCTGGCGCCGGCCGAGCGACCCATCTTGGCGCCACCGCCCGGGCGCAGCTCGACGGCGTGCACCGTGGAGCCGACCGGGATGTTGCGCAGCGGCAGGTTGTTGCCGATCTTGATGTCCGCGGCCGGGCCGTTCTCGACGACCGTGCCCTGCTTCAGGTTGGACGGGGCGAGGATGTAGCGCTTCTCGCCGTCCACGTAGTGCAGCAGCGCGATCCGCGCGGTCCGGTTCGGGTCGTACTCGATGTGCGCGACCTTGGCCGGCACGCCGTCCTTGTCGTACCGCTTGAAGTCGATCAGCCGGTACGCCCGCTTGTGACCGCCACCGTGGTGCCGGGTGGTGATCTTGCCGGAGTTGTTCCGGCCGCCCTTCTTCGGCAGCGGGCGCAGCAGCGACTTCTCAGGGGTCGAACGGGTGAGCTCGACGAAGTCGGCCACGCTCGAGCCACGGCGGCCCGGCGTCGTCGGCTTGTACTTGCGGATTCCCATTACGACTGGCCTCCGAAGATGTCGATGCGGTCGTCGCCCTTGAGGGTGACGATCGCCCGCTTGGTGTCCGGGCGCTTGCCGAAGCCGGACCGGGTCCGGCGCCGCTTGCCCTTGCGGTTGAGGGTGTTGACGTCGCTGACCTTGACCTTGAAGACCTTCTCGACCGCGAGCTTGATCTCGGTCTTGTTGGCGTCCGGTGCGACCTCGAACGTGTACTTCTGCTCGTCCAGCAGGCCGTAGCTCTTCTCGCTCACGACCGGCCGGAGCAGCACGTCACGCGGGTCCTTGTTGACTCCGTGGCTCATGCCTCTACCTCCTCGGCCTCAGTCGACGTTGCGACGGCCTTGACGGACTTGCCCTTGGGCGCGCCGGCGACGAAGGAGTCGAGCGCGCTCTTGGTGAACACGACCGCGTCGCTGACCAGAACGTCGTACGCGTTCAACTGGTCGGCGGCGATCAGGTGCACGTGCTGCACGTTGCGCAGGCTCAGCCAGGTGAGCTCGTCGGCGCGGTCGACGACGACCAGCGCCTTGCCCGGCTCGGTCACCTCGCCCAGCACCTTCAGGGCCGACTTGGTGGAGGGCTTGTCGCCGTCCACGAAGCTCTCGACCACGAACACCTGGCCGTCACGGGCCCGGTCGGACAGCGCACCGCGGAGCGCGGCGGCGATCATCTTCTTCGGGGTCCGCTGGCTGTAGTCGCGCGGCACCGGGCCGTGGACGACGCCACCGCCGGTGAACTGCGGCGCGCGGGTCGAGCCCTGACGGGCGCGACCGGTGCCCTTCTGGCGGTACGGCTTGGCGCCACCGCCGGACACCTCGCCCCGGGTCTTCGCCTTGTGCGTACCCTGGCGGGCCGCGGCCAGCTGGGCCACCACGACCTGGTGGATCAGCGGCACGTTGACCTGGACGTCGAACAGCTCGGCCGGAAGCTCGGCGGAACCCTTCTTGCTGACCTTGTCGCCCTTCACGACGACGACGTCGACGGTGCTCACTTCGCAGCTCCCTTCGCGGCGTTGCGGATCAGCACCAGACCACCCTTGGGGCCGGGAACGGCGCCCTTCAGCAGGATCAGGCCGCGCTCGGTGTCCACCGCGTGCACGGAGACGTTCTGGGTGGTGACCTGCTCGGCGCCCATCCGGCCCGCCATCCGCAGGCCCTTGAAGACCCGGCCCGGGGTGGCGCAGCCGCCGATGGAACCCGGCGAGCGGTGCTTCTTGTGCACACCGTGGGTGGCGCGCAGACCGTGGAAGCCGTGCCGCTTCATGACACCGGCGAAACCCTTGCCCTTGCTGGTCGCGGAAACGTCGACCCGCTCGCCGGCCTCGAAGGCCTCGGCCTTGATCTCCTGGCCCAGGGTGTACTCGCTGGCGTCAGCGGTCCGCAGCTCGAGCAGGTGACGGCGCGGGGTCACGCCGGCCTTCTCGAAGTGGCCGCGCATCGGCGAGTTCACCTTGCGGGGGTCGATGTCGCCGAAGGCGATCTGGACGCCGTCGTACCCGTGGCTGGCCGAGGTACGGACCTCGGTGACGACGCACGGGCCGGCCTGGACCACGGTCACGGGGACGACGCGGTTGTTCTCGTCCCAGGTCTGGGTCATGCCGAGCTTGGTGCCCAGCAGACCGCGCGTGTTCTTTAGCTTGCTCATTGGCTGTTCGCGTCCCTCAGAGCTTGATCTCGATGTCGACGCCGGCCGGCAGGTCGAGACGCATCAGCGAGTCGACGGTCTTCGGCGTGGGGTCGATGATGTCGATGAGCCGCTTGTGGGTGCGCATCTCGAAGTGCTCGCGGCTGTCCTTGTACTTGTGCGGCGAGCGGATGACGCAGAACACGTTCTTTTCCGTCGGCAACGGCACCGGGCCAGCAACCTTCGCACCAGTACGCGTCACCGTGTCGACAATCTTGCGTGCCGAGCTGTCGATGACCTCGTGGTCGTAGGCCTTCAGCCGGATGCGGATCTTCTGTCCCGCCATCGCTTCGCTTTGTCCTTCTCTATCGTCTTCGCCTTCGTCGCTCCGACCCCCGCGGTCGGGTGTGTCGCGTGCGCGGAACGCGCGTGACCCACCGCTTCGTCGACCTGGATTGGAGATCGGGGCCCGGTCTCGGACCGGAACCTCGGCAACGTCTCCGGTCCAGCGCACCAGCCAGATCAAGAAGATCTGGGGCGCACCCCGGCGGCCTCGCCTGAGCAACCTGAATATTGTGCCATCGATCGGCATCGAAACGCCAATCGGTAGCTTTCACGCCCGATCCGGTACCACCTGAGCGCCGGATCAGGCGCAAAGCAGAGGTCCGCGAGGGCTCAGTTCTCGAGCCCTCGCGGACCTCATGAGATCACTTGATGATCTTGGTGACCCGGCCGGCGCCGACGGTGCGGCCACCTTCACGGATCGCGAACTTCAGACCGTCCTCCATGGCGATCGGCTGGATCAGCTCGACCGACATGTCGGTGTTGTCGCCCGGCATGACCATCTCGGTGCCCTCGGGCAGCGTGACGACACCGGTGACGTCGGTGGTGCGGAAGTAGAACTGCGGGCGGTAGTTCTGGAAGAACGGCGTGTGACGGCCGCCCTCCTCCTTGGAAAGGATGTAGACCGACGCCTCGAAGTTCGTGTGCGGGGTCGTGGTGCCCGGCTTGATGACGACCATGCCGCGCTCGACGTCCTCGCGCTTGGTGCCACGAAGCAGCAGACCGACGTTCTCACCGGCCTGGCCCTCGTCGAGCAGCTTGCGGAACATCTCGATACCGGTGACCGTGGTGGTCTGCTTCTCCGGACGGATACCGACGATGTCGACGGTCTCGTTGACCTTGATGACACCGCGCTCGATCCGGCCCGTGATGACCGTGCCGCGACCCGTGATGGTGAAGACGTCCTCCACCGGCATCAGGAACGGCTTGTCGATCTCGCGCTCCGGCTGCGGGATGTACTCGTCGACCGCGTTCATCAGCTCGAGGATCGACTCGCCCCACTTGGCGTCGCCCTGCAGCGCCGGGTGAGCGGCGACGCGGACGATCGGCGCGTTGTCGCCGTCGAACTCCTGCTCCGAGAGCAGCTCGCGGACCTCGAGCTCGACGAGCTCCAGGATCTCCTCGTCGTCGACCATGTCGCACTTGTTCAGGGCGACGACCATCGCCGGCACGCCGACCTGACGGGCGAGCAGCACGTGCTCACGCGTCTGCGGCATCGGGCCGTCGGTGGCGGCGACGACCAGGATCGCGCCGTCCATCTGAGCCGCACCGGTGATCATGTTCTTGATGTAGTCCGCGTGACCCGGGCAGTCAACGTGGGCGTAGTGCCGGGCCTCGGTCTGGTACTCGACGTGCGCGATCGAGATGGTGATACCGCGCTGACGCTCTTCCGGCGCCTTGTCGATCTGATCGAAGGCCGATGCCTCGTTGAGCGTCGGGTACTTGTCGTGCAGCACCTTGGTGATCGCCGCGGTAAGAGTGGTCTTACCGTGGTCGATGTGACCGATGGTGCCGATGTTGACGTGCGGCTTAGTCCGCTCGAACTTCGCCTTCGCCACTGGGGCCCTCCTAGATAAATGTTGACTACGCCGTACGCCGACGCGCTTGGGGTGTGGTGGTCAGGAGCGAGAGACTACTCGCCCCGGGCCTTCTTGATGATCTCTTCCGCCACGTTCTTCGGAACCTCGGCGTAGGAATCGAACTGCATCGAGTAGGACGCGCGGCCCTGGGTCTTCGACCGCAGGTCACCGACATACCCGAACATCTCCGACAGCGGCACCAGGGCCTTGACGACCCGGCTGCCACCAGGACCTTCGTCCATCGACTGGATCTGGCCACGGCGGGAGTTGAGGTCGCCGATCACTTCACCCATGTAGTCCTCGGGCGTGGTGACCTCGACCGCGAACATCGGCTCCAGGATGACCGGGTTCGCCCGGCGGGCGGCATCCTTGAAGGCCATCGAGCCGGCGATCTTGAAGGCGAGCTCGGACGAGTCGACATCGTGGTAGGCGCCGTCGGTCAGCGTGACCTTGACGTCCACCATCGGGTAGCCGGCCAGTACGCCGAACTCCATCGCCTCCTGGGCGCCCTCGTCCACCGACGGGATGTACTCCCGGGGGATCCGGCCACCGGTGACGGAGTTGACGAACTCGTAGCCGCCTTCGCCGCCGGCCTCGACCGAGGTCGGCTCGATGTTGATGATCACACGCGCGAACTGACCCGAACCACCGGTCTGCTTCTTGTGCGTGTAGTCGACCTTCTCGACCTTCTTCTTGATGGTCTCGCGGTAGGCGACCTGCGGCTTGCCGACGTTGGCCTCGACGCGGAACTCGCGCTTCATCCGGTCGACCAGCACCTCGAGGTGCAGTTCGCCCATACCGGCGATGATCGTCTGGCCGGTGTCCTCGTCGGTCCGGACCTGGAAGGTCGGGTCCTCCTCGGCGAGCCGCTGGATCGCGACGCCCAGCTTCTCCTGGTCGGCCTTCGACTTGGGCTCGATGGCGACCGAGATGACCGGGGCCGGGAACTGCATCGACTCCAGCACGACCGGCTTCGCCGGGTCGCACAGGGTCTCACCGGTGGTGGTGTCCTTCAGGCCCATCACGGCGACGATGTGGCCGGCGCCGATCGACGCGATCTCCTCACGCTTGTTCGCGTGCATCCGGTAGATCTTGCCGATCCGCTCCTTGCGGCCCTTCGTCGGGTTCAGCACCTGGGTGCCGGTCTCGAGCTTGCCCGAGTACACCCGGATGAAGGTCAGCTTGCCCAGGTGCGGGTCGGCCGCGATCTTGAACGCCAGCGCCGAGAACGGCTCGCTGTCGTCCGGCTTGCGCAGCACGACCTGCTCGGCGTCCTTGACGTCGTGGCCCTCGATGGCCGGGACGTCGATCGGGCTCGGCAGGTAGGCGTTGATCGCGTCCAGCAGCGGCTGGACGCCCTTGTTCTTGAACGCCGTACCGGTCAGGACCGGGGTCAGCTTGCTGGCGATGGTCGCCCGCCGGATGGCCGCGACGATCTGCTCCTGGGTGGGCTCGTCGCCCTCGAGGTACTGCTCCATGATCTCGTCGTCGGCCTCGGCCAGCGTCTCGATCAGCTTGTCGCGCCACTCGGCGGCGATCTCGGTGTGGGTCGCCGGGATCTCCTCGACGGTGTAGTCCTCACCCATCGTGGTCTCGCCGCGCCAGGTCAGCGCGCGCATCCCGATCAGGTCGACGACGCCGATGAAGTCGGCCTCGGACCCGATCGGCAGCTGCAGCACCAGCGGCACCGCGGCCAGCCGGTCGACGATCATGTCGACACAGCGCATGAACTCCGCGCCGGTCCGGTCCAGCTTGTTCACGAAGCAGATGCGGGGTACGCCGTACCGGTCGGCCTGACGCCAGACCGTCTCCGACTGCGGCTCCACGCCGGCGACACCGTCGAAGACAGCGACGGCACCGTCGAGGACGCGCAGCGAACGCTCCACCTCGACGGTGAAGTCGACGTGGCCCGGGGTGTCGATGATGTTGATGGTGTGGTCTTTCCAGGTGCAGGTCGTCGCGGCGGACGTGATCGTGATGCCGCGCTCCTGCTCCTGCTCCATCCAGTCCATCGTGGCGGCGCCGTCGTGGACCTCACCGATCTTGTAGGTGATACCGGTGTAGAAGAGGATCCGCTCGGTCGTCGTCGTCTTGCCGGCGTCGATGTGGGCCATGATCCCGATGTTGCGGACCTTGGCCAGGTCGGTGGTGATTTGTACGGCCACCTCGGTGGTCTACCTCTCGATTCTGTACTGCGTCAAAGGGGTGAGGGCTGGAGTCCGGATCGGACTCCGGGTCACCAGCGGTAGTGGGCGAAAGCCTTGTTGGCTTCGGCCATCTTGTGCGTGTCCTCGCGGCGCTTCACCGATGCACCGAGACCGTTGGACGCGTCCAGGATCTCGTTCATCAGGCGCTCGGACATGGTCTTCTCGCGACGGGCCCGCGAGTACATCGTCAGCCAGCGCAGCGCCAGCGTGGTGGACCGGCCGGGCTTGACCTCGATCGGCACCTGGTAGGTGGCGCCACCGACTCGACGGCTCTTGACCTCGATGCTCGGCTTCACGTTGTCCAGCGCACGCTTCAGCGTGATCACCGGGTCGGTGCCGGTCTTGGTGCGAGTGCCCTCGAGCGCGCTGTAGACGATGCTCTGCGCGATCTGCTTCTTGCCGTCGACCAGGATCTTGGAGATCAACTGGGTGACGAGCGGCGAACTGTAGACCGGGTCGATGATGACCGGGCGCTTCGGGGCGGGGCCCTTGCGCGGCATTAGCTCTTCTCCTTCTTCGCGCCGTAGAGGCTGCGGGCCTGCTTCCGGTTCTTCACACCCTGGGTGTCGAGCGAACCGCGGATGATCTTGTACCGGACACCCGGGAGGTCCTTCACACGACCGCCACGCACGAGCACGATCGAGTGCTCCTGCAGGTTGTGGCCGACGCCGGGAATGTAGGCGGTGACCTCGATACCGCTGGTCAGGCGGACACGCGCAACCTTGCGAAGCGCGGAGTTCGGCTTCTTCGGCGTGGTCGTGTAGACGCGCGTGCACACACCACGACGCTGAGGGGAACCCTTCAGGGCGGGCGTCTTGTTCTTGGACACCTTGTCCTGGCGGCCCTTGCGGACCAGCTGGTTAATGGTGGGCACCGCGTGGGTCTCTTTCTGTCGTCCGGCTGGGTTTGTAGCTTTTGCCTGACCCCCGCGGTCGGGTGTGTCGCGTGCGCACGAGCAGACCGAAGCCGTAATCTTTCAGACTGTCGGCAGGAGTCCCGTGCCACGCGGCCCGATCCGTTGGACGAGGGGCACGCATGACGGCCCAGGAAAGACCCCGGGCACGATCGTTAAGACTAGCGGGTGCCTCAAGCACGGTCAAAATGAGTAACTGGCCGCGGTAGAGAGGCTTCCGCGCTTTCAGTCTACAGGGTCTACGCCGTGGCCCTTCCGGCCAGGAAGTCGGCCGCGACCGCTGCGTCTCCCTCGACCGTGAGGACCGTTCCCGGCAAGCGCTTCCACAGGCACAGGTCGAGGTCGGACGCAGTGCCCGACAGGACCGCTTCACCGGCCGCCTTGCCCCGCTCGACGAGCGGCCGATCGCCTTGTGACACAGGCGTCAGCGTCCACTCGTGCCCGGTGTCGGTGGCCCGCACGCCGACCTGCCGGGTCACCGCCGGCGCGAACCCGCGGGCCAGCAGCCGGGGCAGGAACACCTCGAACACCTCGTCCACACCGTCGGCCGCGACAGCCGCAGGTACGACGGCCAGACCAGTGTCGACCTGTTCGCCCGCCGCGACCCCGGCCTGGATCAGGTCCACCAGGTGGATGACTGTCTCATGCAGACGCCGTCGGGCCCAGAATCCGGCGCGCTGATCCACCGGGGCGAAGTTCCAGCACGGTTCGTCCGGGTCGACCGCACGGATCGCGGCCAGCAACGCCGCGGTCGTACCGGCGTACCAGTCCGGCCAGGAGATCGTCGTCCGGAGCACCTCCGGCACCTTCTGGGCGGCGCCGGAGAGCAGGATCGCCGCGGCCCAGCGCTGACCTGACCCCAGGTGCAGGGCCAGGTCGGCGACGGTCCAGCCGGGACAGGCGGGCACGGCCGCGCCGGGATCGACCCGTCCGAGGGCGGCCGCGAAATCGTCGGCCGCGCGCTCGAACTCGGTCAGGTGGTCGATCGGGTCAGGCACGGAATTCGACGTCCGTGATCAGGCCGTCGGCGACCCGGTAGAGGGCCAGTTGCGGGGTGGATTCGCCGTCGTCGTAGCTGATCACGTGCTCGACCACCCACTCCCCCAGCATCAGCCGCTGGACGACCTCGGTCTTGCAGCGGCCGGCGGCGAAGCGCGGGCGGTAGAACTCGCGCAGGAACCGGCGGCCCTTCAGTTCGGAGCCGTCCGCGAGCCGGATCCGGGCGGTCGGCGAGTACATGGCCAGGAAGGCCTCGAGGTCGTGAGCGTCGTACGCCGCGTGCTCACGGCCGATCACCCGCGCGGCCGGGGTGTCGGCGGTGACGGCCGCGACCGTCGCGGCTCCCAGGCCCGCCAGCGGCGGCTGGGCCGCGGCCGGGACGACGGGTGCGGGGACAGGTGCCGGGACCGCTGCAGGGACGGCAGGGGCGGCAGGGGCCGGCTGAGTGGCGGGTTCAGCCGGAGCTGGGACTTGCTGCACCGCGACAGGTGCTTTGGCGGCAGGCGTCGTACGGCGGGTCGAGGTCGTCTTCTTCTTGGCTGGAGGTGGTGGGACGAGGAGCTTGCCGTCCGCGCCAGGCTCTTCGCCGAGGTGGGCGATCGCCCAGTCGAGAGCCTTGGTCACGGCGGCGCGTGATTCTTCGGTGTGGTCGAGCATGTCGAACCCGTGGTGCCCTTTCGGTACGTCGATGATGTCCAGCGCGGCGCCGCCCGCGGAGACGAACTCCGCTACCGGACCGGCGAGCTCCTCACGCTCGAGTCCAGCTCTTGTCAGCAGCACCGGCAGGTCCTTGTGTTTGCCGATCACTTCGGCGGCGGTTACCAAATCGTCGACACCGGGCGGGGTGGCGAGCAGGGGGTAGGTCAGGGCGACGAAGCGCAGCCAGTCGGGGCGGCTGTCCAGCCACTCCCCGGCCAGCAGGCCGGCGCCGGAGAAGAACCACAGTCCGACCCGATCGGGGTCGACCCGTGGGTCGGAACGCAGTACGCCGACCGCTGCCTCCACCTCGTCCGCGGCCGCGACCAGTCGGTCGAGGCCGTGGATCAGGCTGTGGTCGACGACCGCGGCCACCAGGCCCCGCCTGGCGGCAGCCGTCGCGTAGCCCTTGTAGACCGGCCAGTCCCGAGGCATCACCTCGAGGCCGGCAGGCCCAGGTCCCCCGTGCACAAAGAGAATTGCTCCGCCTCGGGCGGTACCGGGCGGACGGTACAGGTCGATCTCCCCCAGGCGATCGACGCGTACGTCAGAACCTTCCAGAACCCCCAAGACGAAAGGCCGCAGGTAGGCCGGCAGATCCGTCATGCACCAATCTTGGCGCATCCCGCGCACCTTTACAGCCGCCACCCCGAGTGTCTTTTCCAAACCGCCTCACGAGGTCCGCAAGGACCAGGAAATCGCACCACCACCAAACACTCAGAAGCACCGCACCCTCGCGCCCAAACCTCACGCGCCACCCGATCACCCCGTCCCCTCCCTCTCCGTCGCCCCGACAAGAATCACCACCCACCCCGGACGAAGTACTCCCCAAACCGGTTCGGGGACGAGACCCATCCAAACCGGGGAGGATCATCCCCCCGGATCGAGCTGCTCGACTCCCCGAACCGGTTTGGGCGAGGGAGGGTGCCACGAGAGTTCGGCGTCGGAAGGGGGTGGTGGCTCGCATCGGGTGTGCACAGGAGGCGAATGGTCGGGCGGGACAGGTGGCGGGCGGTGCATCTTCTCTGGCAGCGGATCCGCAGGCGATCCGTCGAGAGGAGTCGCCATGCGAAACGTCGAAGCGGTGCGGGACGCCGACCAACCTGACGAGACGGCCGAGAGACTGACCCGATTGTTCAGGGAGCTGCGTCAGCGGCAGTCGGGCGCCTTCAGCAGACAGCAGGCGGTCGCGCACGGGATCACGGACAAGGTCCTTTCGCGGCGGTGCCGTGCGCGGCAGATTCAGCGGGTCCACGGCGGTGTGTACGTCGACTTCACCGGGCCGCTGCCGTGGGAGACCAGGGTCTGGGCCGCTTGGCTCGCCTACGCCCCGGATGCCGCCCTCACCGGAGCAACGGCGCTGCGCTGGTACGGCGTCGAGGAAGTTCGAGGAGACGATCGCATTCACCTCGCGGTACCGCATCCGCGCAGGGTCGACCAGCGGGCCGGGATTCTCGTCAGCCGCCATCGCGGTTTCGCAGCGCAACTACACGGTTCCCGGACACCCCCGATCGTGCGGATCGAGGTCGCGGCTCTGATGAGAGCGAGCGCCGACCCGAACGCTTCCCGGCAGGCCGCTCTGCTACTCGATGTCTGCCGTCAGCGCGCCACTACTCCCCAGCGTCTGCTCGCCGAACTCGACTCGCTCACCAGACTGCCCGCTCGCCAGGTGCTCCGCCGGATCGTGCTGGACGCGGCGGACGGTGTGCAGTCGTTCCTGGAGCAGGTCTACTTGCGCCGAGTCGAGCGGGCGCATGCCCTGCCGACCGCTGAGCGACAGGTCCGTGTCGAGTCGACGGACGGGTCTGGCCGAAGGGTCCGATATCGCGATGTCCGGTACTCGCCCTACGGACTCGTCATCGAGCTCGACGGGCACGCCGGTCATTCGGACTCCGAGTCGCGGTGGCGCGACATGCACCGGGACAATTCCACGGCGATGAGCGGCGAGCTGACCCTGCGATTTGGCTACCAACTGGTCGACGAGCCGTGCCTGGCAGCCGCACAGGTGGCTACTGCCCTCCGCCTTCGAGGCTGGGCCGGCACCGCGCGCGCCTGCTCGGCCAGTTGTTCCGTCGCTCGCAACGCCGCCTAGCCAGTTTGGGGAGGTTGTTCTCCCCAAAACGGGCGGTTGGCCTCCCCAAACCGGTTTGGGGAGCCAACGGCCAGGGGTTCGGAGACAGCGCGAGGGCGGCGCCTCCCGGTTCGGGAAGCGCCGCCCTTGGTATCAGTTCTTCATCGCCCGCGGGGGGCGTGGTGACTCGGCTCAGTTCTGGTAGGAACCGAGGTCGAAGTCGTCGAGCGGGACCGACTGACCGCTGGACGGGCCGAAGTCGTAGTCGTACGACTCGTAGCCGACCATCGAGTACATCGCGGCCTTCGCCTCCTCGGTGGGCTCCACCCGGATGTTGCGGTACCGGTCCATGCCCGTACCGGCCGGGATCAGCTTGCCGATGATGACGTTCTCCTTCAGACCGACCAGCGAGTCGGACTTGCCGTGGATCGCGGCCTCGGTGAGGACGCGGGTCGTCTCCTGGAAGGAGGCGGCCGACAGCCACGACTCGGTCGCCAGCGAGGCCTTGGTGATACCCATCAGCACCGGACGACCGGAGGCCGGCGTACCGCCCTCGGCCACGACGCGACGGTTCTCCGCCTCGAACATGATCCGGTCCGCCAGCTCGCCCGGCAGCAGGTTCGCCTCGCCGGACTCGATCACCGTGACCCGGCGCAGCATCTGCCGGACGATGATCTCGATGTGCTTGTCGTGGATGGCCACACCCTGCGACCGGTACACCTCCTGGACCTCGTCCACCAGGTGCTCCTGCGCCTTGCGGACACCCAGGATCCGCAGAACCTCCTGCGGGTCCGGCGTACCCTGCGTCAGCTGCTGACCGACCTCGACGTGCTGACCGTCCTCGATCAGCAGGCGGCCACGCTTCGACACCGGGTAGGCGACCTCCTCGGAACCGTCGTCCGGGGTGAGCACCAGCTTCCGGGTCTTGTCGGTGTCCTCGATCGCGATCCGGCCCGCGGCCTCCGAGATCGGCGCCTTGCCCTTGGGCTGACGCGCCTCGAACAGCTCGACCACACGCGGCAGACCGTGGGTGATGTCATCACCCGCGACACCACCGGTGTGGAAGGTCCGCATCGTCAGCTGCGTACCCGGCTCACCGATGGACTGGGCCGCGATGATGCCGACCGCCTCGCCGATGTCGACCGGCTTGCCGGTCGCCAGCGAACGGCCGTAGCACTTCGCGCAGGTACCGGTCTTGGCGTCACAGGTGAGCACCGACCGGACCTTGACCTCTTCGATCCCGGCCGCGACCAGCTTCGCGATCGACACGTCGCCCAGGTCGGCGCCGCCGGCGAGCACGACGTTGCCGTCGGCGTCCAGGGCGTCGGTGGCCAGGGTCCGCGCGTACGCGCTGGTCTCCACGTTCTCGGCGTGCACGACCTTGCCGGACGGGTCCTTCTCGCCGATCTGCTTCGGCAGGCCCCGCTCGGTGCCGCAGTCCTCCTCGCGGATGATCACGTCCTGCGACACGTCCACCAGACGACGGGTCAGGTACCCCGAGTCGGCGGTCCGCAGCGCGGTGTCGGCCAGACCCTTCCGCGCACCGTGGGTGGCGATGAAGTACTCGACCACCGACAGGCCCTCACGGAAGTTGGACTTGATCGGCCGGGCGATGATCTCGCCCTTCGGGTTGGCCACCAGGCCACGCATACCGGAGATCTGCCGGATCTGCATCATGTTGCCTCGGGCTCCCGAGTGCACCATCATCCAGATCGGGTTGTCCTTGGCGAAGTTCTCCTCCATCGCCTTACCGACCTCGGCGTTGGCGCCGGTCCAGATCTCGATCAGCTCCTGACGCCGCTCGGACGAGGTGATCAGACCCCGCTCGAACTGCTTCTGGACCTTCTCGGCCTGGGACTCGTACCGTGCCATGATCTCCGGCTTGGACGGCGGCGTGCTGAAGTCGTCGATCGACACCGTCACGCCGGAACGCGTGGACCAGTAGTAACCGAGGTCCTTCAGCGCGTCCAGGGCGTGCGCGACCTCGACCTTGGTGTACCGCTCGGCCAGGTCGTTGACGATCCCGCCGAGCTGCTTCTTGCCCACCTCGGTGTCGACGAACGGGTAGTCCGTCGGCAGCGCCTCGTTGAACAGCGCCCGGCCCAGCGTGGTCTCCAGCGCGAAGCCGCCGTTCGCCGTCTCGGCCGCGTCCTGCGGTGCGGCCGAACCGTTGAGCCGGATGGTGATCTTGGCCTGCAGCGACAGCTCGTTGCGGTCGAAGGCCATCATCGCCTCGGCGACCGAGCTGAACGCCCGGCCCTCGCCCAGGGCGCCTTCCTTCAGCATGGTCAGGAAGTAGATGCCGATGATCATGTCCTGGGTCGGCATGGTGACGGGACGACCGTCGGCCGGCTTCAGGATGTTGTTCGTCGACAGCATCAGGATCCGGGCCTCGGCCTGCGCCTCGGCCGACAGCGGCAGGTGCACCGCCATCTGGTCGCCGTCGAAGTCCGCGTTGAACGCGGAGCAGACGAGCGGGTGGATCTGGATCGCCTTGCCCTCGATCAGCTGCGGCTCGAACGCCTGGATACCCAGCCGGTGCAGGGTTGGTGCACGGTTGAGCAGGACCGGGTGCTCGGTGATGACCTCTTCCAGCACGTCCCAGACCTGGGCGCGCTGACGCTCGACCATCCGCTTGGCGGACTTGATGTTCTGCGCGTGGTTGAGGTCGACCAGCCGCTTCATCACGAACGGCTTGAACAGCTCCAGGGCCATCGCCTTCGGCAGACCGCACTGGTGCAGCTTCAGCTGCGGGCCGACCACGATGACCGAACGGCCGGAGTAGTCGACGCGCTTGCCGAGCAGGTTCTGACGGAAGCGGCCCTGCTTGCCCTTGAGCATGTCGGACAGCGACTTCAGCGGCCGGTTGCCCGGACCGGTGACCGGACGGCCACGGCGGCCGTTGTCGAACAGCGCGTCGACGGCCTCCTGCAGCATCCGCTTCTCGTTGTTGACGATGATCTCCGGCGCGCCCAGGTCGAGCAGTCGCTTGAGCCGGTTGTTCCGGTTGATCACCCGGCGGTACAGGTCGTTCAGGTCCGAGGTGGCGAACCGGCCACCGTCGAGCTGGACCATCGGCCGCAGGTCCGGCGGGATCACCGGAACGCAGTCGAGCACCATGCCCATCGGGCTGTTGTTCGTCGCCAGGAACGCGGTGACGACCTTCAGCCGCTTCAGGGCGCGGGTCTTGCGCTGGCCCTTACCGGTCTTGATCGTCTCGCGCAGGTTGTCCGCCTCGGCCTTCAGGTCGAAGGTCTCCAGCCGGCGCTGGATCGCGGCGGCGCCCATGGCGCCCTCGAAGTACTTGCCGAACCGCTCCTTCATGGCGCGGTAGAGGATCTCGTCGCCCTCGAGGTCCTGGACCTTCAGGTTCTTGAACCGGGTCCAGACCTCGTCGAGGCGGTCGATCTCGCGCTGCGAGCGGTCGCGCAGCTGCTTGACCTCCCGCTCGGCGCCTTCCTTGACCTTGCGGCGTACGTCGGCCTTGGCGCCCTCGGCCTCGAGCTGCGCCAGGTCCTCCTCGAGCTTCTTCATCCGCTGCTCGATGTCGTTGTCACGACGGTTCTCGAGCTGCTTGCGCTCCACGTCCACGCGACCCTCGAGCGAGGACAGGTCGCGGTGCCGCGACTCCTCGTCGACGTCGGTGATCATGTACGCCGCGAAGTAGATGACCTTCTCCAGGTCCTTCGGGGCGAGGTCGAGCAGGTAGCCGAGCCGCGACGGGACACCCTTGAAGTACCAGATGTGGGTGACCGGCGCGGCCAGCTCGATGTGGCCCATCCGCTCGCGGCGCACCTTGGAGCGGGTGACCTCGACGCCACACCGCTCGCAGATGATGCCCTTGAAGCGAACGCGCTTGTACTTGCCGCAGTAGCACTCCCAGTCCCGGGTGGGACCGAAGATCTTCTCGCAGAACAGACCGTCACGCTCGGGCTTGAGCGTCCGGTAGTTGATCGTCTCGGGCTTCTTGACCTCGCCGTGCGACCACTGGCGGATCTCATCCGCGGTCGCAAGGCCGATCCGAAGCTCGTCGAAGAAGTTCACGTCGAGCACGATGTGTTATCTCCCGTTGCTAAAAATGGTCTGAGTGAGTTGGTTGTTGATCTCAAGCGGCAACCCGCTCAGACCTCCTCGACGCTGTTCGGCTCGCGCCGGGACAGGTCGATGCCCAGTTCCTCCGCTGCACGGAAGACGTCCTCCTCGCTGTCGCGCATCTCGACGCGGCTTCCGTCGGACGAGAGCACTTCCACGTTCAGACACAGGGACTGCATTTCCTTGACCAGAACCTTGAAGGACTCCGGGATACCCGGCTCCGGAATGTTCTCGCCCTTGACGATCGCCTCGTACACCTTGACCCGCCCGACAACATCGTCGGACTTGATGGTCAGCAGCTCCTGCAGCGCGAAGGCGGCACCGTAGGCCTCCAGGGCCCACACCTCCATCTCGCCGAACCGCTGGCCGCCGAACTGGGCCTTACCGCCCAGCGGCTGCTGCGTGATCATCGAGTACGGACCGGTCGAACGCGCGTGGATCTTGTCGTCGACCAGGTGGTGCAGCTTCAGCATGTACATGTAGCCGACGCCGATCGGGTCCGGGAACGGCTCACCCGAACGACCGTCGAACAGCTTCGCCTTGCCCTGCCCGTTGACCATCCGGACGCCGTCCCGGTTCGGCAGCGTGGAGCTGAGCAGGCCGGTGACCTCCTCCTCCGTGGCGCCGTCGAACACCGGAGTGGCGACGTTCGTCATCGGCTCGGCCGCACCGGCGCCGATCTTGATCAGCCGCTGCGCCCACTCCTCCTCGTTCTCCGGGTCGACCTCCCAGCCGCGGCTGGCGATCCAGCCGAGGTGGGTCTCCAGGACCTGGCCGACGTTCATCCGGCCGGGCACGCCCAGCGGGTTCAGGATGACGTCGACGTGGGTGCCGTCCTCGAGGAACGGCATGTCCTCGACCGGAAGGATCTTCGAGATGACGCCCTTGTTGCCGTGCCGGCCGGCCAGCTTGTCGCCGACCGAGATCTTCCGCTTCTGGGCGACGTACACCCGGACCAGCTGGTTGACGCCCGGCGGCAGCTCGTCGCCGTTGTCCCGGTCGAAGACGCGGACGCCGATGACGGTGCCCTCCTCGCCGTGCGGGACCTTCAGCGACGTGTCGCGGACCTCGCGCGCCTTCTCACCGAAGATCGCGCGCAGCAGCCGCTCCTCCGGGGTCAGCTCGGTCTCGCCCTTCGGCGTGACCTTGCCGACCAGGATGTCACCGGTGGTGACCTCGGCGCCGATCCGGATGATGCCGCGCTCGTCCAGGTCGGACAGCATCTCGTCGGAGACGTTCGGGATGTCCCGGGTGATCTCCTCCGGACCCAGCTTGGTGTCGCGGGCGTCGACCTCGTGCTCCTCGATGTGGATCGAGGTCAGCAGGTCCTGCTGTACGACGCGCTGGCTGAGGATGATCGCGTCCTCGTAGTTGTAGCCCTCCCACGTCATGAACGCGACCAGCATGTTGCGGCCGAGGGCCATCTCGCCCTCGTCGGTGCACGGACCGTCAGCCAGCGGCGTACCGATCTCGACCCGCTGACCGGCGTCCACCAGCGGGCGCTGGTTGATGCAGGTGCCCTGGTTCGAGCGGCGGAACTTCGCCATCCGGTAGGTCTGGTACGTGCCGTCGTCGGCGGCGATCTCGATCAGGTCGGCCGAGACCTCCTTGACCACACCGGCCTTGTCGGAGACGACCACGTCCCCGGCGTCGACCGCACCGCGGAACTCCATGCCGGTACCGACCAGCGGGGCGTCCGAGGTGATCAGCGGCACCGCCTGGCGCTGCATGTTCGAACCCATCAGCGCGCGGTTGGCGTCGTCGTGCTCGAGGAACGGGATCAGCGCGGTCGCCACCGACACCATCTGGCGCGGCGAGACGTCCATGTAGTCCACGTCGTCGACCGGCACGAGCTCGACCTCGCCGTGCCGGCGACGGACCAGCACGCGCTCCTCGGCGAACCGGTTGTCGTCGTTCAGCGCGGCGTTCGCCTGCGCGATGACGAACCGGTCCTCCTCGTCGGCGGTCAGGTAGTCCACCTGGTCGGTGACCTGGCCGTCGACGACCTTGCGGTACGGCGTCTCGACGAAGCCGAACGCGTTCACCCGGCCGTACGACGCGAGCGAGCCGATCAGACCGATGTTCGGGCCTTCCGGCGTCTCGATCGGGCACATCCGGCCGTAGTGCGACGGGTGCACGTCACGGACCTCGAAGCCGGCCCGCTCACGGCTCAGACCACCCGGGCCGAGCGCGTTCAGCCGGCGCTTGTGGGTCAGGCCCGCGACCGGGTTGGTCTGGTCCATGAACTGCGACAGCTGGGAGGTGCCGAAGAACTCCTTCAGCGCCGCCACCACCGGACGGATGTTGATCAGGGTCTGCGGCGTGATCGCCTCGACGTCCTGGGTCGTCATCCGCTCCCGGACCACGCGCTCCATCCGGGCCAGGCCGGTGCGCAGCTGGTTCTGGATCAGCTCGCCGACGGTCCGCAGCCGGCGGTTGCCGAAGTGGTCGATGTCGTCTTCCTCGACCACGATCTCGCCGGTCGGGGCGGGCAGCTCGGTCTTGCCTTCGTGCAGCGCGACCAGGTACTTGATCGTGGCGACGATGTCGTCGACGGTCAGCACCGCCATGTCGTGCGCCTCGTCACGGCCGAGCTTCTTGTTGATCTTGTAGCGGCCGACCTTGGCCAGGTCGTAGCGCTTGCCGTTGAAGTAGTAGTTCTCCAGCAGCGCCTGCGCGGCCTCGCGGGTCGGCGGCTCACCCGGACGCAGCTTGCGGTAGATGTCCAGCAGCGCGTCGTCCTGCCCGGAGGTGTGGTCCTTCTCCAGGGTCAGCCGGATCGACTCGTAGTCGCCGAACTCTTCCAGGATCTGCGCGTCGGTCCAGCCGAGCGCCTTGAGCAGGACAGTGACGTTCTGCTTGCGCTTGCGGTCGAGGCGGACGCCGACCATGTCGCGCTTGTCCACCTCGAACTCCAGCCACGCGCCGCGCGACGGGATGATCTTGGCGGTGAAGATGTCCTTGTCGGACGTCTTGTCCGGGGTGCGCTCGAAGTACACACCGGGCGAGCGGACGAGCTGGGACACGACGACCCGCTCGGTGCCGTTGATGACGAACGTGCCCTTGCGCGTCATCAGCGGGAAGTCGCCCATGAAGACGGTCTGGCTCTTGATCTCACCGGTTTCGTTGTTCATGAACTCGGCGGTGACGAACAGCGGCGCGGAGTAGGTGACATCCCGCTCCTTGCACTCGTCGACCGTGTTCTTCGGAGGCTCGAAGCGGTGGTCGCGGAACGACAGCGACATGGTGCCGCTGAAGTCCTCGATCGGGGAGATCTCCTCGAAAATCTCTTCCAGGCCGCTGGGGCCGGACAGGTCCGACCGCCCCTCGGCCTCGGCGGCGGCCACGCGGGCCTGCCACGTTTCGTTACCGACCAGCCAGTCGAAACTGTCCACCTGCAGCGCAAGCAGATCCGGAACCTGGAGAGGTTCGGAGATCTTCGCGAAGGAGATGCGGCGGGGGCCGGTGACGTTGGAAATGCTGTCGGACTGGGGGTTGCGCGAGGCGACCAAGGGGCGTCCTTCCACGGGCTCGCAAAATCACATCGGTGCTGGGAGCGCACGCCAAGCCGCCCCAGTCAAGTTGAGAACTCGAGCGAGGGCGAGAGAAAAGGCAGCGCAAAGCAATAGGCTACATGATCCAGGCAAGCCTGTCCAATGGGGTCCAACAGTTTGCCGTCGGACCACCCTCTCCGTCAAGGACCGACCCGGAGTCTCCAGTGGGTAGATCACCCACGAGCCAACCGGCGCCCCTCTGGTGCGGAGTTACCTAGAGATTACAGTCCGGCGATCTCCTGGACCAGCCATCGGTCGCCGTTTCGGACCATCGTGAACCGGGTCCGGTTCAGGTCCACCCGGGGACTACCCTTCGTGATCGTGCTGGTGGTCGTCTGGTTGACGAAGATGATCAGCGTGACCCGGTCGGCGTCGCCGTCGCGGACCCCGACGTCGCGGACCTCGGCCTTCACCGTGGCCTTGGTCTTGGTGGCGAGCTCGCCGGCCACCTTCGCGGTCTCGTCGAACTTCGCGGCGAACTCCGGGGTCATCGTCGCGCGCGCGGCGGCGAAGCTTTTGTCCAGGTCGCGGTAGTCGTAGCTGAGCGCCGTCTCGGCCGCCTTCCGGCCCGCGGCGGCGGCCTGGTTGCGGGCGTCCTCGGCCTGCTTGCCGTGCCAGGCCTTGATCCCGAGCACCGCGGCGACGGTCAGGGTGAGTACGACGACGATGCCGAGCGCGGCCGTCAACGCGGTCCCCAGCCCCCGTTTCGGCTCACTCTCCGTAGAGATTTCGGCAGCCGGCGACTTCTCCGGAACACCCGCGGCGGCGTCGTCTGTGGCCGGGGTCACATCCTGCAGACGGGGGTCCTCGACCACTTCCTCGACGAGTTCGCCCTCGGCGACGACCGGCGCGTCCGGGGCCGGCGCGTCCGGCTGGTCAGGTTTCGCCGTACGGCGCTGGCCGGCGATCCGTGGGCGGCTGCGGCGATCCGGCATCAGCCCACCACCTGCAGGTCGGCGGTCAGCCAGCGGTCCTTCTCGCGGACCATGTCCAGCTTGATCCGGTACCGGCGCTCGACGCCCTCGGCCGAGGCCGTGTTCGTCACCACCGCGTTCACGATCACCAGCACCTGGGCGGAATCCTTGTCGTTGGAGACGACGGCGGCCTCCTTGACGTCGCCCTTGGAGGTCGCCTTGTTCGTCACCACGTCGGTCTTCACCGCGTCGATCCCCTGCTGGAACTCCTGCTTGAACTGCCCGGTCGAGTCGTCGACGACCCGCTTCGAGTCCGCGTCCCAGGTCTGGTAGTCGTACGTCGTGAAGTCCAGCGCCAACTGCCGCGCCGCCTTCATCGCGCCGTCGCGTTGTGAGTCGTCGGCCCGCTGCTTGCTCAGGGCGACCACCGACAGCGTGAGGCCGGCGATCGCCACCAGGAGCAGCACGCTGAGAGCCCAGGCCAGCACGAGCCGGCCGTTCCGTGCGATCACTTGCCGGTCACCGGTCCAAGGATGAGTGCCTTCCAGGAGTCGCTGCCGAGCAGGTCCTGCTGTCCGCCGGTGGAGCCGAGCGTCATACCCGGCATCCCATCGGCTCCGCCCGCGGCGCCCGTCGCCGGGTCGTACCCGAGCCCGTACCCGGACCGGTTCAGGTCCTCCCGCGTCGACGGCGACGGCTTGTTCTGCGAGCCGCGGACGTTGATCCCGCTCGACGGGTCCGCCGTACAACCGGCCTTGGTGTTCGCGGGGGTGTCCTTGACGTCCTGCGGAACCCGCTTGTTCGTCCCGCCGTACCCGGGCCGGCAGGCCGGCGGCTGGAGCCCGACGACCAGCCCGAAGTGCGCGTCGTAGTGCCCCTCGGCGTTCTTGGCCGGTACGACGTACCCGCCCATCGACACCGCCGGGTACACCACGAACAGCTGCTCGACGGCGTCCAGCCGGACCGCGGTCAGTTCGCTCACCGTCAGCAGGTTACCGAGCAGCACCGCGATCGACGCACTGTTGTCCTGGATCAGGCCGGTGATCTGGGTGGACGCGAGCGAACCCTGGTCGATCACCTTGCGCAGGTTGCTGTCCGAGCTGACCAGGGTGTCCGACAGCAGCGCCAGGTTCTTCGCCCAGGTCTTGATCGCGTCGCCGCTGGCCACCTGGGTGGCGAGCACCGTGTCGCCGTCGTTGATCAGCTTGATGGTCTGCAGCACGTTCGCGTCCGCGTCGTCGATCAGCTTGCCGGAGCTGTCGATGATCTTCTGCAGGTCGGTGCCCTTGCCCTTCAGCGCCGCCCCGAGCTCGCGCACCGTGGTCCGCAGGCTCTCCTTGTCGACCGAGTTCACCAGCTGGTCCAGGTTCAGCAGCAGTTCGGTGGTGTCGATCGGGATCGCGGTGTCCTTGCGGTCGATCTTCGAGTTGTCCTGCAGGTACGGCGCCCCGTCGCGGCGCGGCTGCAGGTCGACGTACTGCTCGCCGATCGCGGACCGGTTCGCGACCACCGCGAGCAGGTCGTTCGGGATCTTGAACTTCTTCTCGATGTCCATGTCCACCTGGACGCCGTCGTCGAGCAGCTTCAACTGCCCGACCCGGCCGACCGGCTGGCCGCGATACGTCACCTCGGCGCCCGCGAAGATGCCGCCGGACTCGACGAAGCTGGCGCTGACGGTGTAGTCGGTGTCGACCACCAGCTTGTCGATCTGGGCGTACTTCGCGCCGACGAACGCCACGCCCACGACGGTGATCAGCAGGAACACCATCAGCTGGATCCGGACCGCTCTGGTGATCATCCGACCACCCCCGGCATCAGCGCCCTGGCCAGGTCGGGATCGAAGCCGGACCGGTTCAGCTTCGGCGAGCAGACCGGCAGGCCGAGCACCGTGATGCAGGTCGTCGCGGTCCCGGTCGGGACCGGCACCGACGGCTGCACGCTGCCCTGCCCCGGGCTGGTCGGCAGGTGCAGTGGGAGGCTGATCCGGCCGGTCGGCAGCGCGGTCGGGCCGACCGTCGGCAGCTGGATCCCGAGCAGGGTGTCGAGTGCCTTCTTGGTGTTCACGTCCACCGTGATCCCGAGGTTGGTGTAGTCACCCTTCGCGGCCTTGGCGGCGTTGTCGGGGAACGGATAGGTGAACAGCAGCTCCAGCGACTTCGGCAGGTTCTCCCCCGCCTCCGCCAGCTTGGTGAGGATCGGGTACAGCGACTGCAGGTTGGCCACCAGGTCCTTCTGCGCGGACGTGATCACCCGGGTCGCGGTGTTGCCCAGCGTGGCCAGCGCCTGCAGGGTCTTGACCAGCGCCGCGCGCTGCTTGTCCAGGGTCGCGATCGACGCCGGCAGCGAGTCGATCGCGGTCGCCAGCGTCGCCTTCTGCGCGTTCAGCTTCTTGGCGAGCAGGTCCACCGACTTGATCGCGGTGATGATCCGCGCCTTGTTCTGGTCCAGGGTGCCGACGAACGTGTTCAGCTGCGTGAGCACGCTGCGGATGGCCGGCTCGTTGCCGGTCAGCGCCTTGTTCAGCTCCTGCGTGATGATCTGCAGCTGCGCGACGCCGCCGCCGTTCAGCAACAGCGACAGCGCGGACAGGACTTCCTCGACCTCGACGTTGCTGGTGGTCCTGGACAGCGGGATCAGCTCGCCGTTGTCGAGTTTGCCGCGGGCCTTCTCGGACCCGGTCGGCCGGGCCAGCGACACGAACTTCTCGCCCAGCAGGCTGGTCTGGCGGATCGTTGCGTGCGTGTTGTCCGGCAGCGCGAGGCTCTTCGGCAGCTTGATCCGCACCTTCGCGACGTACCCGTCCAGCCAGACCTTCTCGACCGTGCCGACGGTGACGTCGTCGACCTTCACCGACGACTTCGGCACCAGGTCCAGGACATCGGCGAACTCGACGGTGACCGTGTACGACGGCCCCTTGATCTTCGCGCCGCCCGGCAGCGGGAGCGAGTAGACGGAGAAGTCACAGCCGCTCAGCAGGGTCGCGAGCGCGATGACTCCGGCGACGATCGACGTACGGCGTTGGATTCTGGGGAGTCTCATCGGACCAACCCCCCGAGCGTCGGGTCCACGGGGTCGGGGCTGTTCAGCGGGGCCTTCGGTGCCGGTGCCCACGGCGTACCGGCAGGGCCGCCGCTGGCCGGCGCGGTGCCGGTCAACTGCTCGATCAGCGGCAGCTTGGCCAGGGCGTCGAGGACCGGCTTCAGCGTGGAGCACATCGACATCGGCTGGTTCGCCTGCAGCAGCAGCGAGCAGACGAACGTTGCCGGGTCGTCGAGCTGTCCCGGGTTGATGCGCTGGTCCAGCGTGCCGAACTGCGGGTTGTAGATCCGGGCGAGGTTGCCGAGGCCGAGCGGCGCGGTGTCGAGCACCTCGGCCAGCGCGGCCTTCTCGTTCACCAGGATCTGCGACAGCTTGGTGGCGCCGGTGACCGTGTTCTTCACCAGCGTCCGGTTCTCCTTGACGAACGTCGCGACCTCGCCGAGCGCGGTGGCGAGCAGCGACAGTGCCGCGCCCAGGTCCTTGCGCTCCCCCGCCAGGGTGGTCGAGGTGGCGGCGAAGTTCGTGTTGAACTGCCGAACCAGCTGGTCGTTCGCGGCGAGCGCGGACACGAACGTCTGCAGCTGCCGGATCGTGTTGAACAGCGCCGACGAGTTGCCCGACAGCGTGCTGGTCAGCTTCGAGACGTCGGTGATGGTCTGGTTCAGCTTAGCGCCCTGGCCGTTCAGGTTCTTCGCCGAGACGTCCAGCAGCCGGGCCAGCGCGCCCTGGTCGTTCGCGCCCTTGGGCCCGAGCGCCACGGACAGGTCGTTGAGGCTCTGGTAGATCTGGTCGAGCTCGAGCGGTACGGCCGTCCGCTCGAGCGGGATCTGTGCGCCGTCGGCCATGACAGCGCCCTTGGAGTACGCCGGGGTGAGCTGCACGTACCGGTCCGCGACGATCGACGGCGAGGCGATCACCGCCTTCGCCTCGGCCGGCACCTTGTGCTTGGCCTCCCACCAGAACTTCACCCGCACGCTGCGGCCGGCCGGCGTGACGCTCTCCACCTCGCCGACCTTGATGCCGAGGATCCGCACGTCCGATCCCGGGTACACCGATACCGCCCGCGGGAAGTACGCCGTCGCCGTCACCCGCTCGGGCTTCGGCCACAGCGACACGGCGCCGACCACGATGATCACCAGGACCACCGCCATCGCGATCAGCCGCGAAACAGCGTTCACCCGCATCAGCCGCCACCTCCCAGGATCGGAGGCAGACCGGTGGGCAACACCTTGGGCAGCGGGATCTCGGGCACCGGCACCAGGTTCTGCAGGTACGTGTCGAACCATGGCCCGGTGCCGAGCGTGTTCGTGAAGACCCGGACGAACGGCGCCAGACCCTTGATGCTCGCGTCCAGGGAGTTCTGGTTCTGCAGCAGGACGGCGAGCACCGCGTTCACCTTCTGCAGCGTCGGCCCGAGATCCTTGCGGTTCTCCCGGACCAGCGCGGTGATCTGCGCGGACAGCTTCTGCGTCGACACCAGCAGCTGGTGGATCAGCGCCCGCCGGGCCTGCACGGCCTGGAAGACCTTGTTGCCGTCCTTCATCAGCTTGATCAGCTGCTGGTTGCGGTCGGCAAGAACCTTGGTGACCACGTTCGAGTGCTGCAGCAGCAGCTTGAGCTGCTCGTCGCGCTTGGCCACGTTCCGGGACAGCCGGGACAGGCCGGTCAGCGACGCCTGCACCTCTTCGGGCGTGTTCTTGAACGTCGCCGACAACGTGTCCAGGGCCTTCGCCAGCTGGGCGGTGTTGATCCGCTCGGTGGTGTTGGCCAGGTCGGTGAAGGCGTCCACGACGTCGTACGCCGAGATCGTCCGGGCCAGCGGAATCTCGGAACCGGGCTTGAGCTCGCCGGGACCGGCCGGGTTGAGTTTCAGGTACTTCTGGCCGAGCAGGGTCTTGATCTTCATCTCGGCGCCGGTCTGGTCGCCGAGCTTCACGCCCTTGTCGACCACGAAGTCGACCCGGACGTGGGTGCCTTCGAGTTCGACGTTGCGGACCTTGCCGACGCGGACGCCGGCCACCCGGATCTCGTCGTTCGCCTTCAGGCCCCCGGCCTCGGAGAACTGCGCGGAGTACTTCGTCCCGCCGCCGATCAGCGGCAGGTCCTGCGCCTTGAACGCGGCCAGCATGATCAGCCCGATCACGGTCAGGCCGACCACACCGATGGTGACCTGGTTCTGTTCCCGGAAAGGCTTCACTTCTTACACCTCGCCGAATTGAGGTCGTAGGCGACCGGGATGCGGGTTCCGGTGGGCAGGGTGACGTTGCCGTCGAAGTTGCACAGGTAGAAGTTGAACCAGGAGCCGTACGACGCGGTGCGGGTCATCGTGTTCAGCTTCTCCGGCATGAACTGCAGGGTCTTCACCCAGATCGACTGGGTGTCGTCCAGCGTCGTGGCGACGGCGCGCAGCTTGTCCAGGTCGGCCTTGATCGGCACCCGGGTCTGCTGCAGCAGGCCGGCGGTCTTGGTGTTCAGCGAGTTGATCGAGGTCAGCGAGCTGAGGATCGGGTTGATGTCCTGGCTCAGGCCGGTGATGAACTGCTGCAGGTTGACCAGCAGCTGGGAGAAGTTCGCCTGCCGCTGGGAGACGATCTGCAGCGTCGAGGTCAGGTTCGTGATCAGGTCGCCGATCACCTGGTCGGCGTCGGCCAGCGTGGTGGTCAGCGACGCGGTCTTGGCCAGCAGCGACTCGATCGTGCCGCCCTCACCCTGCAGCACCTTGATCACCTCGAACGCGAACTGGTTCACGTCCGCCGGGGTGAGCGCGGTGAACAGCGGCTTGAAGCCGTTGAACAGCACCGACAGGTCGAGCGCCGGCGTCGTGCGTTCCTTCGGGATGACGCCGTTCTTCTTCAGCCGGTCGCCGCCGCCGATGCCGTCGGTGAGCGCGACGTACCGGTTGCCGACCAGGTTGCGGTAGCGCAGCGTCGCATGCGTCGAGGTGTCGATCACCTGGTCGGAGTCGACGCTGAACGTCACCATCGCCAACGTGTTCTGGTACAGGGCGATCTTGTCGACCTGCCCGACCTTCACCCCGGCGATCCGGACGTCGTCGCCCTGGTTCAGCCCGACTGCGTCGGTGAAGACCGCGCGGTACTTGGTCGTCGGGTTGAAGCTGATGTTCCCGATCGTCACCGCCAGGAGCGCGGTCGCGACGGTCGTGACCACCACGAAGATCCCGAGCCGCACGGTGTCGAACGTGGTCTTCCGGTCGAAGAAGCTCATTTGAGGTTCACCTGCCCTCCCCTGAGGAGGGGGCCGACCATCAGGGTGGTCAGGTCCGGTACGTCGTTCGCGGCGACGCCCATCTCCGGGCCGACGACCGAGTCGATCACCTTCTGCTCGGCCGGCGATCCGACGCCCTGGGTGTCCATCGCGAACCCGGGCATCGCGCGGTTCAGTTTGAGGTCGAGCGGGAAGCGCTGGTTCTTGTTGTGGTCGCCGATCACGCCGTCGTCACCGGTGACGTAGGGCGCCGGGTTCTCCTGGTTGTACGGGCCGGGCTTCTCGCCGGGGACGCTGTAGTTCTTCCCCACGCAGGTCGGGCCGCGGTGGTCCTTGTACACCGGCTTCTCGTTCGGCTCGTAGGGCGTCGGCTGGTTGGTGATCAGCTCGAGGTTGATGTTCAGCCGGCCGTCGCGGAACGTGTCGTTCAGGATCGGGGCGGTCTCGGTCATCACCTGGAGGAAGCACGGCACCTCGGGCGAGTACTTCTCGAGCAGGTCCAGCACCGGGCGGCTGACCTGGCCGAGCCGGATCACCCGGTCCTCGTTGGCCTTCAGGAACGTGTCTCCGGTCGTTGACAGGTTCTGCACGTCCACGAAGAACTGCTGCAGCTGCTTCTGCTTCTCCACGACCGTGTTGCCCGTGATCGTCAGGTTCCGTAGCGCGCGGACCAGGTCCGGCGTCGCGTCGCCGTAGATGTCCGAGACCTGGGTCAGCTTGGCGAGCGCGTCCATCAGCTTCGGGACGTGCGGATTCAGCTTCTTCAGGTACCCGTCGAGCTGCGTGAGGGTGCCGGCGATCTCGGCGCCGCGGCCCTCGAGCGCGGTCGCGAGGGTGTTCAGCGTGGCGTTCAGGTCGGCCGGGTCGACCGCCTGGAGCAGCGGCAGCGCATCGTTGAGCACCTTCTCGATCTCGATGCCGACCGCGGTCTTGTCCCGGCTGATCACGTCACCGGCCTTGATGGGCCGTCCCTCCGGTCCCTGCGGCGGGACCAGCGCGACGTACTTCTCGCCGAACAGGGTCTTCGGCAGGATCCGGGCGCTGACCGCGCTCGAGATCTCGGCGACCTGGTCCGGCTTGAGCGCCAGATTGACGGTCGCCTCGTCGCCGTCGGTGGAGACCCCGCGGACCTCGCCGACGATGATGCCGCGCAGCTTCACGTCCGCGTGCTCGTTGAGCTGCAGGCCGATGTGGCTGGTCTTGAGCTCGACGTTCACGGTCTTGGTGAAGACCTTGGCGTAGAACGCGTAGGTCAGCCACAGCAGGAACACCAGTACGCCGATGAACGCGACGCCCAGCACCTTGTGCGAGATGAGTCTGGTCATCCGGCCAACCTCACCGTGGTCGTCGTACCCCAGATGGCCATCGACAGCAGCAGGTCGACGACGTTGATCACGACGATGGACGTCCGTACGGCGCGACCGACAGCGACGCCCACACCGGCCGGACCGCCACTCGCGTGGTAGCCGTGGTAGCAGTGCACCAGGATCACCAGGACCGAGAACACCAGCACCTTGCCGAACGACCAGAGCACGTCTCCGGGTGGCAGGAACAGGTGGAAGTAGTGGTCGTACGTGCCCGTACTCTGTCCGTAGAACGTGGTGACGGTGAGTCTGGTCGCGAAGTACGACGAGAGCAGGCCGACGACGTACAGCGGGATCACCGCGATCAGGCCGGCGATGATCCGGGTGGTGACCAGGAACGGCAGCGACGGGATCGCCATCACCTCGAGGGCGTCGATCTCCTCGCTGATCCGCATCGCGCCGAGCTGCGCGGTGAAACCGCAGCCGACGGTCGCGGCGAGCGCGATCCCGGCGATCAGCGGGCCGATCTCGCGGGTGTTGATGTACGCCGACACGAAGCCGGCGAAGGCCGACGTACCGATCTGGTTCAGCGCCGAGTAGCCCTGCAGGCCCACCTCGGTGCCGGTGAAGAACGCCAGGAACGTGATCACGCCGACGGTGCCGCCGATCACGGCCAGCGCGCCGGAGCCGAGCGTGACCTCGGCGAGCAGCCGGAGGATCTCCTTGCGGTACCGCGTGACGGACTTGCCGGACCAGGCGAGCGCCTTGATGTAGAAGGCGAGCTGCTCACCGAGGTGGTCGAGCGAGTTCAGGGGCTTCTTGACCAGCACGTCCATGAGGGCCGACATCTCAGGCCCCCTTCGGCGGAACGAGCTGGAAGTAGATCGCGGTCATCGAGAAGTTCGCGACGAACAGCAGCATGAACGTGATGACGACCGACTGGTTCACCGCGTCGCCGACGCCCTTCGGGCCGCCGCCCGCGTTACAGCCCTTGTACGACGCGACGACCGCGGCGATGAACCCGAAGACCAGTGCCTTCGCCTGCCCCTGCCACAGGTCTGGCAGGTGAGCGAGCGCGGTGAAGCTCGCGATGTAGCTACCTGGGGTGCCGTCCTGGAGGACGACGTTGAAGACGTAACCGCCCATCACGCCGACCACGCTGACGAACCCGTTCAGGAAGAACGCGACCAGCATCGTCGCCAGCACCCGCGGTACGACGAGACGCTGGATCGGGTCGATGCCCAGCACCATCATCGCGTCCAGCTCTTCGCGGATCTTCCGCGAGCCGAGGTCCGCGCAGATCGCCGAGCCGCCGGCCCCGGCGATCAGCAGCGCGGTCGCGATCGGCGAAGCCTCCCGTACGACGGCCAGCACCGCGGCGGAACCGGTGAAGGCCTGCGCGCCGAACTGCTTGATCAGGCCGCCGACCTGCAGCGCGATCACCGCGCCGAACGGGATCGCGACCAGCGCGGTCGGGATGATCGTCACACTCGCCACGAACCAGGCCTGCTGAAGGAACTCCTTCACCTGGAACGGCCGCCGGAACGTCGCCCGTCCGGTGTCGAGAGCAAAAGCGAACAGCGACCCGGCTTGCTTCAGCGGGGCGGTCGCAGAAACGGTCACGGGGCCTCCCGCCCTGGACTGAGGAGCGGAGGGAGCGAAGCGACCGGAGCGACGAGGGAAGGGCGGGAGGCAAAGCCCCGTGACCCGCCGCGCGGCAGCGCGGCATTCAGCACTGTCACCTGGCCCCCACTGTCGAGGTGGCGAACGAGCCAGGTGGTGGGGTGACGCCGTGTTCGCGGCACCAGGCGCCGGGCTCGCGCTGGGTCGGCCGGAGCATGCCGCTGCTGGGCAGCTGCTGGATCGGGATCGGCGGCAGCGGCGGCAGCTCCTGGCCGGCCTCGGCGGCCAGCTCGTCGGCGTCCTTCTCCTCGGACATGCCGATCGGACCGACCATCTGCGCGTTCAGGAACTGGCGGACCACCGGTTCCTCACTGGACAGCAGCATCTCCCGCGGCCCGAACATGGCCAGGTGCCGGTGGTAGAGCATGCCGATGTTGTCCGGCACGGTGCGCGCGGTGTTGACGTCGTGGGTGACGATCAGGAACGTCGGGCTGAACGCCTCGTTCAGGTCGATCATCACCTGGTTCAGGAACGACGTACGGACCGGGTCCAGGCCGGAGTCGGGCTCGTCGACCAGGAGGATCTGCGGGTCCAGCACCAGCGCGCGGGCCAGGCCGGCTCTTTTGCGCATACCGCCGGAGATCTCACCGGGCAGCTTCTTCTCCGCGCCCACCAGGCCGACCATCTCCATCTTCTCCATCACGATGGAGCGGATGTCGGACTCGGACTTCTTGGTGTGCTCGCGGAGCGGGAACGCGACGTTGTCGTACAGGTTCATCGAGCCGAACATCGCGCCGTCCTGGAACAGCACGCCGAACAGCCGCCGTACCTCGTACAGCTCGCGCTCGCTGCAGGTGGCGATGTCGGTGCCCTCGATGTACACGTGGCCCCGGTCGGGCTTGAGCAGGCCGATCAGCGTCTTCAGGAACACGGACTTGCCGGTACCGGACGGGCCGAGCATCACGCAGATCTCACCGGCGGGCAGCGTCAGGGACACGTCGCCCCAGATGAGCTGGCTGCCGAACGATTTGGTGAGACCTTCGACGCGGACTTCTACGCCCACCGGCCCTCCTCACGGGAATGTCTGCTGGTCCCCGACCGACGACGTTCTGCCGTCCCAACGACGGGGCAGTGGCCTAGGTTACGCACGAGTACGGTTTTGCGTAACCCCTGAAAGTCAAGCGGATGAGATCCTAGCGATCCGACATGCCAGAAGGGCGGCCCCCTTGCGGGGACCGCCCTTCTCTACACATTCGTTACGTCCCGTCAGCGGAACGTAACGGAGGTCACTTGAGCGTGACGGTGGCGCCGGCGCCCTCGAGGGCCTCCTTGGCCTTCTCCGCGGCAGCCTTGTCGACCTTCTCCAGGATGGCCTTGGGGGCCGACTCGACGAGGTCCTTGGCCTCCTTCAGGCCGAGGCTCGTGAGACCGCGCACCTCCTTGATGACCTGGATCTTCTTGTCGCCGGCCGACTCGAGGACGACGTCGAACTCGTCCTGCTCCGCGGCCTCTTCGGCAGCGGCAGCCGGGGCGCCCGGAGCAGCGGCAACGGCAACCGGGGCGGCGGCGGTGACGCCGAACTCCTCCTCGAAAGCCTTAACGAACTCCGACAGCTCCAGCAGGGTCAGTTCCTTGAACTGGCCGAGGAGCTCTTCGGTGCTGAGCTTCGCCATGGTGGCGGTCCTTCCTGACAAATGGTGCTTGGTGATCACTGATGGGGTGTTGCGGTGAGATGCCTCAGCTGTCAGCTGCGGCGGTCTCCTCGGTGCTCGCCTCGGCAGGTGCCTCGACCGTGTCCTGGACGGTGTCCTGGACGTCCGCCACTGCGTCCTGCGCAGGGGCCTCGGCCGGCAACTTGTCCTGCAGCGCCGCGAACAGGCGCGCGGCCTGCGACAGCGGAGCAGCGAACAGCGACACCGCTTGCTGCGGGGCCGCCTTCATCGCACCTGCGAGCTTCGCGAGGAGGACCTCACGCGACTCCAGGTCAGCGAGCTTGTTGATCTCGTCAGAGCCGAGTGCCTTACCGTCCAGCACTCCACCCTTGATGACGAGCAGGGGGTTCGCCTTGGCGAAGTCACGCAGACCCTTGGCCGCAACCACCGGGTCGCCCTTGATGAAGGCGATTGCCGAGGGGCCTTCGAGCAGCGAGTCGAACGAGTCGACTCCCGCATCCTTGGCCGCGATCTTGGTCAGCGTGTTCTTCACCACGGCGTAGTTCACGTCGTCACCGAGCGAAACTCGCAATTGCTTGAGCTGCGCAACGGTGAGACCGCGGTACTCGGTCAGCACGGCGCCGTTGGAGCTACGGAACTCGTCCGTCAGCTCCGCGACAGCGGCTGCCTTGTCCGGCCTCGCCATGGGGGTCTCCTTCTTTCGGCTTCCTTGCCTGAGACCCCTGACATTGGCAGTACCCATCAAAAGAAAAGCGCCCCTGCGCAGGCGCAAGGGCGTGAACGTACTGATGTCACTATCCAAGTCACCTGCGCGGGCCGCCCACCTGAGTGGGACCTTCAGCTACCTAGGGCAGCAACCAGCGGTCTTCGGCTCCTTAACAGTATCAACGTCTAGCTTGGCGACCAAATCGGTTGTTCAAGCAGGCTGTTCTGCTCTCGGATGCGGTGGGATCCAGCGGTGCATCGCCGTCGCGGCGGCCCACCCTGTCCCCGCCATGATCATGATCGCCGGCGCCAGTCCGAGGGTCGCGGTCGCGCCCGCGAGCAGCAGGGGTCCGGCGCCGTTGCCGGTGTCCGCGAAGAGGCGGAAGGCGCCGAGGAACTGGGCTCGTCCGACCGGCGGTGAGGCGTCCGCGCCGAGGGTCATGATGACTCCGGCGCCCAGGCCGTTCCCGATCCCCATCAGCAGCGCGATCGCGGTCAGTGTCGCCGTGGTGTGCGTCAACGGGAGCAGCAGATGCGCCAGCCCCAGCACAATCATCGACGGTACGGCGACCCACTTGCGACCGAGGCGGTCCATCACCGAACCGGCCGGATAGAACAGCAACATGTCCACCGCACCGGACAGTCCGAAGATGATGCTGGTGGTCTGCGGATCCAGTCCGATGTGCAGCGCCCACAGCGGGATCACCACCTGCCGCGAGGCTCGCACCGCCCCGACGAGCAACGCTCCGACACCGAGAGTCCGCAGTACGGGGAAGTGGTCGCGGATGACACCCCAGGTCGACTGTGCCGCGATCGGCCCCCTCCCGCGCCGGTTGGCGACGTCCGGCAGGCTCACCAGGACCGCGCAGGCAAGTACGGCGGCCACCAGGTGCACCCAGTACGCGCCGTCCGTACCGAGGAACTTCATGGCGCCCGCACCGAGGAACGGACCGATGAACGAGCCGATGCGTTGTACGCCGCCGAGTGTGGATAGCGCGCGGGCCCGTAGCTCGATCGGTACGGCTTCACTCAGGTAGGCCTGTCGGGCGAGGCCCCAGACCGCACCTGCCAGTCCGGTGCAGCCGATGGCGATGGCCAGACCCCAGACCGTTGGGACCACCAGACAGGCTGCCAGTGCAAGCGCTACGAGGACGGTGGCGGACAGCATCGCGCTGCGCTCGCCAATGCGGTTTGTGAGGGCACCAGCTGGGATGTCACCGATCACCTGGCCCAGGCCGGCTGCACCAACGACCAGACCGGCTACAGCGACCGAAGCGCCCAGATGCGTGGCCGACAGCGCTACGACGGGTGCGATCGCACCTTGGCCGATTCCGTACAGCAGAGCGGGCAGATAGACCGCAGGTGCGATTTTCCAGAGGCTCCGGGCCTGTGACATCACCGGCCGCCGGCCAGCGCCGTACTGCGGTCCCGGGCGACCGGGGTGGCCCCCAGCAACTCCGACACCGACCAGGCACCTTCGGCGACCCTCATCCCGAACTCCTCCATCCGCTCGACCGGCATCCGCATCTCGGGGCCGGAGACACTCAGACAACCGGCGACCTCGCCGGAGTAGCCGAACACCGGCGCCGCAACGCTGCAGATCCCGGGCGTCCGCTCGGTCCGGGACATCGCATACCCGCGCCGGCGGATCGCCGCGAACTGCTCGGCGAGCACCTCCGGGTCGGTGATGGTCGCGGGCTGCACCCGTTCGAGCGGGCCTTTCAGGACCTCCTGCTGCCGCTCGAACGGCAAGAAAGCCAGCAGCGCCTTCCCCGGCGCACCTAGTGGCAGCGCGACCGGCAGGCCGAACTCCGTGTAGGTACGGCGCAACTGGTGATGGCTCTCGACCTGGTCGAGGACGACGCGCTGCCCCGACGGGAGCAACTCGTGCACGGCCGCGGTCTCCCCTGTGTCATCGCGGAGTGCACGCAGCACCGGCAGGGCAGCGTCGCGCAAGCCGGCCGGAATCCCGCCGCTGTGCGCCAGTTGCACGACCAGCGGGCCGATCGCATACCGCCGGTGGGCGGTCTGCCGGACGAGCCCGTTCTCCTGCATGGCGAGCAGCAGCCGGTGCACAGTGCTCGTGGACAGGCCGGTCGCCCGCGCCAGGTCACTGATGCCGAGGTCCGGCGTCCGCGCGTCGAAGCACCGGAGGATCGCCACAGCGCGGTCGATCGACTGCACCGAACCCCGCGCTTCCTGCATGGTGAAACCATATCCCGCGATACGGGAAAGCTGTCGAGGCAGTGTCCAGCCGATGAGCATCCCTGCTGGTGGGACCGCGGCCCGGACCAGCAGGCCGTCAACGACGAGCCACTGATCCGGGTGCCGGCTTCAGAACCAGCCCAGGAATTAGCTCAGGACAGCCAGCGCGTCGATCTCGACGAGCATGTCCGGCAGCGGCAGGCCGGTGAAGACGGTGGTCCGCGACGGCAGGACGCCGCTCGGCGTACGGGTCGACACGAACTCGGCGTACGCCTCGTTCATCGCGGCGAAGTCCTCGCGCTGGGTGAGGTAGACGCGCAGCATCACCACGTCGTCGATGCTCCCGCCGCCGGCCTTGAGGATCGCCTCGATGTTCTGCAGGACCCGCGTGGTCTGGCCCTTCACGTCACCCTTGAACACGAAGTCGCCGCTGGCCGGGTCGACCGAGCCCTGGCCGGACACCTGCAGGATGTTGCCCTTGCGGACGCCCTGCGAGAACACCGGCATCGGCGGCGGCGCGTCGGTGGTGGAGACTGCGGTCTTGTCGGACATCAGGTCTGACACCTCTCAGTTGTAGTCGGCACTGATCGCATTCGCGGTGGCGAGCAACTCAGGCAGCAGCTCGAGCACCTGGTCATAGTTCAGCAGTACGTCGGGCACCGACAACGACACGGCCCCGACAACGCGGCCGGTGCTGTCACTCAACGGCGCACCGATGCAGTTGATGAACGACTCGTGCTCTGCCTTGTCCTGAGCCCAGCCACGCTCTTTGGTCAGCTGCAGTTCGTCCCGCAACCGGTCCGCGTCAGTAATGGTGTTCGGCGTGTACACCTTGTAGTCCAGCGTGGCGAGCACCGCCTCCCGCTGCCGCTTCGGCTGCGCAGCCAGCAGCACCTTGCCAACCGCTGTGCAGTGCAGAGCCGCCGGTACGCCGACCTGCGAGTACATGCGCACCGAGCGCACACTGTCGAGCTTGTCGACGTAGATCACCTCACCGTTCTCCCAGGCCGCCAGGTGAACCGTCTGGCCGGTCTTCTGGTTCAGCTCACGCAGATGCGGTGCAGCAACCTGCCGTACGACGTGTTGCTCGCGCGCCACGTCCGCGAGCGCGAACAGCCGCGAACCCAGGCGGTAGCGATGCGCCGAGTCACGCCGTACGAACCGCTCTGCCTCCATGGTGCGCAGGAGACGCAGCACTGTCGTCTTGTGCACACCCAGCTCGGTCGCGAGCTGGTCAAGCGACCGCTCCCCCTCGCCGAGGCTCTTGAGGATCTGCAACGCCCTGCCGAGGCTTTGACTCATGCCGCACCGATCTTCGTAGCCGCCCACTCCTCGTCTGATGCTTTGAGGAGTCGCTCGCGCACCTCTCGCGCTGGCGGCGGTGCATGGTCTTCTGGAGCCGTCAGAACTGCAGCAGCGTTCAGATGCCCCAGCCGCAGCCGCTGCGTCATCGGCAGGTCCTGCAGCGTCGCGGCCAGGAAGCCTGCGGCAAACGCATCACCAGCACCGACTGTCTCCACTACGTCCACGGTGAGCGCTGGAACCTCAGTACGACCACCTGGCTCCAGCACCATCGCTCGGTGCGCGTCGTCCTTCACAACCAGGACAGGTGTTCCGAGTCGCTCGTAGAGCTCGTCCGGGTCCCCAGTGCCTGCAAAGACCTCTGCCTCATCAGCACCGATCAGCACGATGTCGGCCGCCTTCAGCAACCGCCACAACGGCTCGGGGTCCCTGTCGCGCCACAGCGCCGGCCGCCAGTTCAGGTCGACGCTGAGCAGGAATTCACGCGGTTCGGTCGCCAGCCGCTCCAGCATCGCCGCGCTGGTCGTGGAGATCGCTGCAGTGATGCCGGTCGTGTGAACGAGCTTGGCCCGCTTGAGTCGCCCGCTGACCTCTGGCCGGTCCAGGAACTCGGGGTTCATAGCCGCTGCCGCCGAACCGGTCCGGTAGTAGTGCATCCGGGAGCGCCCGTCCTCCGACTCCTTCACGTAGAGCGCGGTCGGCCGGACCGGGTCCAGCTCGACGCCCCCGACGTCGACACCCCGCGCCTGCAGATCCCGCAGTACGTGCTGGCCGAAGCCGTCGTCCCCGAGCCGCGAGATCCACCCCGTCGGTACGCCGAGCGCCGCCAGCCCACCGGCCACGTTGCACTCCGCCCCGCCGACCGACCGCCGGAACGTCTCCATGTCCTTGAGAGGTCCCGGCCCGCCCGCCAGCATGATCATCGCCTCACCCAGGCAGATCGCGTCCGTCTCAGGGAGCGGTTCGGGCATCGGCACTCCTTGGCGGCGGGGTGATGGGATAGGCGTGCGTCGGACAGGCGTGCGTTGACGCGACTTCGGGCGCGATGCTACAACCGACGAGTCAGAATGCGCAATGAGCGTTGCGTATTCTGCAATCCCAACCCAGGGGGTCACATGCCTGCTTACGATGCCGACACCGTCGCCGCGCTCGCCGATCAGCAGGTGAGCTGGCAGGACAAGGCCCTGCCGCCCGCCTTCTGGGGCCGTACCGTCGCGGAGGTGCTGGCCGACAAGCCCCGGCTTTCCCAGCTCCCCACTCCGCTGATGACGCTGTCGGCCCCGGGCCTGCGACACAACGTCGACACCCTCGCCACCTGGTGCACCCGGCACGGCGTGGAGCTCGCACCGCACGGCAAGACCACGATGGCGCCCGCCCTCTGGGCGATGCAGCTGGATGCCGGCGCCTGGGCGATCACGCTGGCCAACGGGTTCCAGCTCGGTGTCGCTCGGGCGTACGGCGTACAGCGCGTGCTGATCGCGAACGCGGTGATCTCACCCCTCCAGCTGCGCTGGATCGCCGACGAACTCGCGGCCGACCCGGCGTTCGAGGTGATGGTGTGGGCCGACTCGGTCCGTACCGTCGAGCAGATGGAGGCCGCGCGCTCGGCGTACGTCGGCGCGGACGCGCGACCGCTCGACGTGATGGTCGAGGTCGGCGGCATCGGCGGCCGTACTGGCGCCCGGGATCTCGAGACCGCGCTGGCCGTGGGCAACGCGATCGCCGACGCGTCGACCCTGCGCCTCGTCGGCGTGGCCGGGTACGAGGGCGCGATCGGGCACGGCGTCGACGAGGCCAACCTCGAGGAGGTCCGCGCGTACCTGCGGGACCTGGCGGCCGTTCATCACCGGCTGCGGTCTTTGTACGACGAGGACGTCGTACCGGTGGTCAGCGCGGGCGGGAGCCAGTACTTCGAGCAGGTCGCGAAGGTGCTCGCCTCCGAGGCAGGCGAAGGCGCCCGGGTGGTACTGCGCTCCGGCGCGTACATCACCCACGACGACGGCCTCTACCGTCGGGTGTCGCCGCTCGGCGAGCATCCGCGGACGGACGGCGAGCAGCTCGTGCCGGCAATGCACGGGTGGATGCGGATCACGTCGCAGCCCGAGCCGGGACTGGCGATCTTCGACGGCGGACGCCGCGACTTCCCGTTCGACCAGGACTATCCCGAGCCGCAGCTGATCCGGCCGCGGTCGGACGGGTCGCCGATCCTGCCGGCCACCGGGATGAAGGTGACGAACCTCAACGACCAGCACGGCTACCTGCAGTTCGGCGACGACCAGGACGTGGTGATCGGCGACGAGCTGCGGGTCGGCCTGTCACACCCCTGCACGGCCTTCGACAAATGGGGCCTGATCCCGGTCGTCGACGACCCGGACGCCGCAGATCCCGTGATCGTCGACCTGATCCGAACGTTCTTCTGACATGAGAGATGTCTTGATCACCGGGGCGCTGGTCGTCGACGGGTCCGGGGCGCCGGGGTACCACGCGGACGTCGCGGTCGACGCCGGGCGGATTGTGGCTATCGGCAACGACCTCCCGGCCGCGCGCCGGACGATCGACGCGGACGGGCTGGTGCTGTCGCCCGGTTTCATCGACATGCACTCGCACTCGGACCTGCAGATCCTGGTCAACCCTGACCACACCGCCAAGGTCAGCCAGGGCGTCACGCTCGAGGTCCTAGGTCAGGACGGCCTGTCCTTCGCCCCGATCGACGATCCGACGCGGGCCGTCGTACGCCGCCAGATCGCCGGCTGGAACGGGGAACCGGACGACTTCGACTTCTCGTGGTCGACGGTCGCCGGGTACCTCGACCGCCTCGACCAGGGGATCGCCTGCAACGCGGCGTACCTGGTCCCGCAGGGCACGCTCCGCCTGATGGTTGTTGGCACCTCCAACCGTCCCGCGACCGTTGACGAGCTCGCGCGGATGAAGCAACTGCTCGCCGACGGACTGCGCGACGGCGCGGTCGGGATGAGCAGCGGACTCACCTACACGCCCGGCATGTTCGCCGGCACCGACGAGCTGGTCGAGCTGTGCGAGGTCGTCGCGTCGTACGGCGGCTACTATGCCCCGCATCAGCGCTCGTACGGCAAGGGGGCCCTCGAGGCGTACGCCGAGATGGTCGACGTGGCCCGCCGCTCCGGGTGTGCGCTGCACCTGACCCACGCGGTGATGAACTTCGCCCCGAACGCCGGCCGAGGCTCCGAGCTGGTCGAGATGATCGACAAGGCGCTCGCGTCTGGGGTCGACGTCACCACCGACACCTATCCGTACCTGCCGGGCGCCACCACCCTGGCGGCGATCCTGCCGAGCTGGACGGCCGAGGGCGGACCGGACGCGCTGCTCGCCCGGCTCCGCGATCCGTCCGCGCGGGAGCGCATCACCTACGAACTGGAGCAGGTCGGGTCCGACGGCTGCCACGGCTGCGTGGTGGAGTGGGACACGATCGAGATCGGCGGCGTGCGCAACCCGGCCCTGTCCGACGCGGTCGGCAACACCGTCGCAGCCCTTGCGGCCCGTACCGGCAAGCCGGCCTCGGAGGTCTTCTTCGAGATCCTGCTCGCCGACGACCTCGCGACCTCGATCCTGCAGCACGTCGGCCACGAGGAGAACGTGCGCGCCATCATGCGGCACCCGTCGCACACGGGCGGCTCGGACGGCATCCTGGTCGGCGGCAAACCGCACCCGCGGTCGTGGGGCACGTTCCCGCGGTACCTCGCCCGCTACGTCCGCGAGCTCGGCGTACTCGACCTCGCCGACTGCATCCACCACCTCACCGGCCGCCCCGCCCGTCGTCTCCGGCTCCCGGACCGCGGGCTGATCCGCGAGGGGTACGCCGCCGACCTCGTCATCTTCGACCCCGCCACGGTCCAGGACACCGCTACGTTCCCCGAACCTCGCCGGCAAGCCACAGGCATCCCGTACGTCTTCGTCAACGGCATCCCAGTCATCGACGACTCGCAGCGAACGCCCACACGCCCCGGCCGCGCCATTCGCCGTACCTCAGCTGAAAGGAATTTGTCGTGAACACCCTGGAGCTGCTCCGAGCCGATCGGGTTCTGACTGTCGTCCGCGCCCCGGAGATCTCGGACGCCCGCGACCTCTGCGCCGCGTTGGTTGCCGGCGGCATCCACGTCGTCGAGCTCACCTACACCACCCCGGATCTCCCCCGGCACTTGGAACGCGCGGCCTCCACCGCGGCCGAGACCGGCGCGGTCGTCGGCGCCGGCACCGTTCAGACCGGCGACCAGGCCACCCAGGCGATCAACGCCGGCGCCCAGTTCCTCGTCACCCCCGGCCAAGGCCCCGAGGCGGCTGCGATCGCCGAGGCCGCGCGGATGGCCGGGATCCCCGTCGTACTCGGCGCCTTCACCCCGTCCGAGGTGATGACCGCGATCGCCCTCGGCTCGGCCGCGGTGAAGATCTTCCCCGCCCACCAACTGGGCCCGAAGTACTTCAAGGACCTCAACGGCCCGTTCCCCGGCGTACCGCTGATCCCGTCCGGCGGCGTCAACGCCACCAACGCTCACGACTTCCTGGCCGCCGGCGCCCTGGCCGTCAGCGCCGGCACCGATGTCGTCTCCCCCGCCGACGTAGCGTCCGCCAATTGGCCCGCCATCACCACCAAGGCCAAGACGTTCTGCGCAGCGCTGTAGCTGCTTGTGGCATCAGTCTGCCACCTTCGTACAGCGAGCCGTGGGTCTGCCTAGGCTGAACAGATGCCCGATACAGCACCACCTGAGGACGCCGCGTCGACAGACGCCCCGCGTACACGTCACCGCGCCCGTCTCGTCGTCGCCGGTAGCGTCGCGCTGGTGCTGCTACTGACCGCAGGCATCAGTACGTGGTTCCTGGTGATCAGGCCGCGTCAGCTGGTCGAGGTTCACGACGACACCGGGCGCATCTCGGTCCGGGTGCCGCGAGCGTGGACCAAGGAGGTCGAGGGTCGGGCTCCGAAGCAATGGGCCGCTTACCTGTACCTCGGCACATGGGAAGACTCGCCTCTCAAGGTGGCCGTGTACAACGGGCCAGGCACCGTCGACGCCGGAGAACAGTGCGGCAAAGCCGCAGAGCCTCTGGACGGCAACACACCGGCCGCTCGGACCCGGATCTGGGCATACCCCGACTGTCCGGAGGGCCAGGTGAGCATGCTCATGCAGAAGACCTTCGAGAGCGGGGCCACCGGGATCGTGCAGGTCCGCGCCGACGACGAGCGAACCGCCCAACAGGTCCTCGACTCTGTCCAGGTCGACTGGGTCGGCGGACGGCCTACTGGACGGTGATGCTGCCGTAGCTGGTCCGTAGGTAGAGGCGATTCGAGGAACTGGAGTCGTTCGGTACGTCGACCTGGGTGGACCCTTGGGCCGCGAGCGCATCGATCGCGTACGTCGCCGTACGCGGAAGCTGCACCATCAGAGAACCGTCGCTGGCCGTGGCGTTGACCTGATCCGGCGCGCTGTCGAAGAGCATGTCGATCGAGCCGTGCACCGCGTCCACCGAAACCCGCGGGCTCCGCACGCGGGTCAGGGTGACCGAAGCATCGGTCGCTTCCACCGTCAATGGCGAAGCAACGCCGGTCGCAGTCATCGACGTACCGTCGGCCTTCGCGTGGACGGCGGCCGCACTTGGCACCTCCACGGTCAGCTCGACCTCGCAGTGCACGTCGGGACAGGTCGTCTCGACGTCCAGCACTCCGCCCACCGTCGACACTCTTACGGCGGGCTTCGCGACGGCATACGTCCCGTCGACCGTCACGTGCACCTGTCCGTCGGCGCTCGCCAGCAACTGCATCGCGACAGCCGACACCACCTTCACCCCTTGCGGTCCGGGCTTGAACGAGGCCGAGTATTCGTAGGGCAGCTTGCCCCGGATCAACGACACGGTCACCGCCCCGGCCGTGATCACCAGCACCAGCACCGGCACCAGACCGATGATCAGCATCCTCCGCTGCGCGGTCGTCATCACGTGTCCAGGTACTTGAGCACGGCGAGCACCCGTCGGTGCTCGCCGTCGGTCGGGGACAACCGGAGCTTCAGGAAGATGTTGCTGATGTGCTTCTCCACGGCGCCTTCACCGACGACGAGTGCCTGGGCGATCCCGGCGTTCGACTTTCCTTCCGCCATGGCCCGGAGAACGTCCTGTTCCCGCGGGCTCAGCACCGCGAGCGGATCCTCCTTCCGCGATCGCACCAGAAGTTGCGAGATCACCTCCGGATCCAGCGCAGCGCCACCGCCCGCGACCCGGCGCAGCCCCTCGATGAACTGATCCACATCCGCCACGCGGTCCTTGAGCAGGTACCCGACACCGCCCGGGTTCCCACCGATCAGTTCACTCGCGTAGCGCTCCTCGACGTACTGCGACAGCACCAGTACGCCGACCTCGGCGTACTGGTCGCGGATCACCAACGCCGCCCGCAGTCCCTCATCGGTGAACGTCGGCGGCATCCGTACGTCGACCACACAGACGTCCGGCCGATGCGCCTCGACCGCCTTCAGCAGCGCGTCCCCGTCCCCGACTGCCGCGACCACCGCGCAGTCCTGCTCCTCCAGCAATCGCACGATGCCCTCACGCAGCAGCACCGAGTCCTCGGCGATCACCACCCGCATCCGCTCAGTCTCCTCAACCGCCGCTCTTTCGGGCACCGTGTTTTCAGGCACCGTGTTTTCAACCACAGGGCACCTCCGCGATCAGCGTGGTCCCGCCACCCGGTGGACTGTCCACCGTGAGCCATCCGTCAACGCCCGCCACCCGATCGGTCAGCCCGCGCAGCCCGGTGCCCTTGGACGGATCGGCGCCACCTTGCCCGTCGTCCCGCACCTCGACCCGCAGTACGTCGCCCCTCCGCACCACCGATACCTTCACGTGCGCCGCCTCTGCATGTTTGGCTACGTTGGTCAGCGCCTCCGTCACGACGAAGTACGCGATCGACTCGATCGTCAGCGACGGCCGGGAATGTATGGCGAGCCTCAGGTGGACCGGCACCGGTGATCGGACCGCCACCGCCGACAGTGCCGCGTCCAGACCGCGATCGGTCAGCACCGGCGGGTGCAGTCCTCGAGTCAGGTCGCGGAGCTCGGCGATCGCCTGCATCGCCTCCGAATGCGCCTCCTCGATCAACGCGCGCACCGCGGGCTCCTTGCTTCCCAGGCGATTCTTGGCACGGCCGAGCGTCATCGCCAGTGACACGAGCCGCTGCTGGGCGCCGTCGTGCAGGTCGCGCTCCATCCGCCGCCGCTCGGCCTCAACGGAGTCGACGACCTGCTGCCGGCTCGTCACCAGCTGCGTGACGCGCTCTGCCAGGGCACCGCTCTCGGACCGGCCGAGCAACCGCCGCGCGAGCTCAGCGTCCAGCGCCGACGCCAGCCGCATCAGCCATGGCGACACCACAAGCAGGAACACGGCCGCGACGATCGCCACCATCGAAGCGGTCTTGACCGAGTCGATCACGAACGGCCCGAGCTGCGCCTGCGCGGCGGCGAACCGGTCGTAGTACAGCGGCAATGCGATCAGCACCGGGGGCACCGACCACGCAGCCGCGATGAGCCCCAGCCAAACGATTGCCAGCGGCAACAGCAGCAGGTAGTACAGGAACTGATGCCACATCCCGCGGTCGGTCACCGCGAGGCGCGCGTCGGCGACCCGTGATCCGCCCGGCGGCGGTGGGATCAACGGCGGGATGACCTGCCCGCGAGTGATCCGTGCCCGCGCTCGTTCCCATCCGGCCACCCGGTACACGAACCGGTTCGCGCCGGCGCTCAGCGGAATCCCGACGTACCCGACGGGCCAAGCCAGCAAGGCGACCAGAACCGCGGCCAGCACCACCAGTCCGGAGGTGAGCACCACGATGGCGTCGCCCAGGATGTGGATGGTTGCCAACCACAAGTACGGCGAGCGCCAGAGTCGCCAGGGCGTCCGGGGAACCGGATTCGCAGCAACCGTCATCCGGACCACCTCCCCGTGTCAGCGCCTGCTTGCCGTCACAACTTACGTCGTCGGCCCAGGCGGGCGGCATGAGGACAACCCACGGACCCGGCCGGGGGTTATCCCTACCCCTGTTCGTGGGCTGGCCGGACTGTGCTGAGTGCCCGCCGCCGGAATCCTCGAAGGCATGACGACGACAGCGATCAACGGCGATCTCAGCCGGGCAATCGACGGGAAACTCGGTGACGCGATCGACGACCGCGTGGCGGACGCGCTCGACGACTACATCGCCGAGGGGCGCCTGGACGGCAGGATCCGCGCCCGCCGCTCACCCGGAGGACTGGCCGCGCTGGTCGCCGCCGGGGTCGCGGCAGTGCTGCTTCCTTGGTGCCTGATTCTCGCGGCCACGCTGCCGAGCACCTATCAGGCGGGCCACTGGAAGCTCACCTGGATCGGCCTCGACTGCGGCACCGCGATCGCCGCCGGTCTCACGGCGTACCTGCTGCACACACGCAACAGATACGCCGCTCTGACCGCGATGGCCGCCGGGACGCTACTCACGGCCGACGCCTGGTTCGACGTGAGTACGGCGGCGGCCGGGTTCGACCGCACCCTCTCGGTGACCGAGGCGCTCCTGCTGGAGCTGCCGCTCGCGGTCTGCGCCTTCGTGGTCGCCGCCCGCGAGCTCCGACGGGTCTATCCGATGAGCTCGAGCACAGGACCCTCATGCAGCGCGCGGTAGACCTTGTCGCGCAAGGCATTCGCCTCCGCGTCGGTGAGCGTGCGGTCCACCGGCCGCAGGACCAGCCTGACCAGGAGGTTCCGTTGACCGGGAGTCATCTGGAGACGCTCACGGGCCTTCGTCGGCAAGTCGTCGTACGACGTTTCGCCCAGCACCTCCAGCGACTCCGCGGCATCGGCGTCCGGGCCGAGCGCGGCACGCACCTTGTCACCGAGAACCTCCGCCGACACGTCCGCCGACTCGTCGACAACGACGGACAGGTCACGACGGACCGGCGGCATCGACGAGACCGCCTTGTACGGCGCGAGATCCAGCATCTGACCCGCCACCCGCGGATCCGTCGAGCGGAGCAGGCGGATGTCACGGATCCCCTTGCGGAGCATCATCAGCCGATCCAGGCCGGGGCCCATCGCGAGACCGGTCCAGCTGTCGTCGAGGCCGGCCATGCGAAGCACGTGCGGCGCTGCGACCCCGCATTCACCGATCTCGATCCACTGATCGTCCAGCAGAACATCGATCTGCCGGCCGTGGATCGTGTACGGGTGGACGGCCGGCACGGTGCGATAGGTCTGGCCGGGCAGGACGGTGTCGACCAGACGGGCGATCATGTCCTCCAGCTCCGGTTCGCCGAGCGTCACGTTGCGGCTGACCCGCCACAGATCGAGCTGATGCGGCGTACCGGTGTGCTGCCAGTCGACCGAGTCCCGGCGGTAACAGATGCCCGCGCAGATCATCAGCACATCGGACGACTCCGAACCGGCGAGCTCACGGAGCGCGGGCGGAATCATCGCCGACGTGTGACTTCGCAGCACCTCGGTCTCGGACACGTAGCGCGTGTAGCGCGCCTCCCGGGTCACCGCGTCGGCGGCGTACCCGAGGTTGTCGTAATTGTCGGCCATCGGTACGACGGGATGGTCGCGACGGGTCCAGATCTCGGTGTACGGCCAGGCGGCGCCGAGCGCCGTACGGATCGAATCCACGACGAGCTGGACGGCGTGCGGGCCCTGGGCCGGGTCGGTGAGATCGCGCAGCGCGAGGGCAGAGTGCAGTTCTTCAACAGTGAGGACAGGCATGAGTTTCTCTCCAGGATGACGGTCTCGACGGGGGTCCACCCCGGTCGGCCGCGGTCACCTCAGGAGAGAGCGCAGCAGCAGCTCACCCCGTCGGCACCGTCGTGCCGGCCGGGGCGCAGAAATCGCTGCCCGTACTGCGTCATGTCGTCCACTGTACCGTCCGGCCACCACCCTGCGCCGCGAAATTCGGTCCGCTGCGGAACCACCGGGTGCGACGATGGGCCGCATGCGATGGATCGACACCCTGGAAGACGCGGCCGCCGAGAAGCTGCCGGAGGCCGTGCATCGCTACTTCCGGCAGGGCTCGGCCGGTGGGGTCAGCGTCGCCGAGGCGACCTCGGCGTGGTCGGCGTACCGGTTCCGTCCGCACGTGCTGAACGACGTGTCCACCGTCGACCTGAGTACGACGGTGCTCGGCACCCCCGTCGACGCGCCCATCCTGGTCGCCCCGTCGACGATGCAGCGGATGGCCGACCCGGATGGCGAGCTCGCGATGGCGCGCGGCGTCGGGGCGGCGAAGTCGGTCGTCGGTGTCTCCAGCAACGCCGGTACGTCGTTCGCCGACCTCGGGGCGACCGGCGTTCCGTGGTGGCTGCAGATCTACATCGTGCGGAACCGCGAGATCACCGTCCAAATGCTCGACGCCGCCGTCGAGGCCGGGGCGCGGGCGGTCGTGCTGACCGTCGACACACCCGTGGTCGGCCGGAAGGAAGACGATGGCGAGACGGTCTGGGACGTGGCGCAACCCGGACAGTTCCTGGCCAACCTGCCCGTCGGCGAGTGGACCGACGACGACCTCGCGAAGGCCGACGACCTGACTCCCGACGTGATCGGCTGGCTCGCCGAACGCAGCGGCCTGCCCGTGGTGGTGAAGGGCGTCCTCCGCGGCGACGACGCCAAGCGCTGCGCGGACGCGGGCGCCGCCGGCATCATCGTCTCGAACCACGGCGGCCGTCAGCTCGACGGCTCGATCGCTACGGCGCAGGCGCTGCCCGAGGTTGCCGAAGCCGTCGCGGGAAGCAACCTCGAGGTGTACGTCGACGGCGGCATCCGCCGTGGCGAGCATGTCCTCGCGGCCCTGGCCCTCGGCGCCAGGGCTGTGTTCGTCGGCCGTCCCGCGCTGTGGGCCCTGACCGTCGGCTCGTCCGACGGCGTCACCCGGCTGCTGACCGACCTCGGCACCGAACTCGACCACACCCTGCGGCTGGTCGGCGTCTCCACGCCGTCGTCGCTGACACCGGACCTCGTCGCGCACTGACCACCTGGGGAAACAGGAGCTTGCGGATCGTCGGCCTGAACGCGTTCCTGCCGGGATTCCGGCTCGTGCACGAGTTCGCCGAACGGAACGGACACGAACTGGTGCTGGTCGCGACGCTGCCGGAAACCAGCAGGTACGGCGCCTCCGACCCGATGGTCGCGGGTCTGCCGGACGACCTGAACGTGCTGATCACCCGCAAACTCCGGACCGTCGCCGCGCCGGTGATCGCCGCGCTCCGGCCGGACGTGATCATCTCGGCCGCGTTCCCCCGCCTGATCCCGGACGAGATCCTCGAAATCCCGGCGTACGGCGCTGTCAACTGCCACCCGTCACCGCTGCCGGCCGGACGCGGGCCGACACCGCAGCGGCTGATCTACGAAGGTGACGAGCGGGTCGGAGCGACCGTGCACCGGACAGCGGCGGAGTTCGACACCGGCGCGATCCTCGCCCAGCGGATCGTGCCACTGCCCGAGGACCTGAACGGCTCCGGGCTGATGCAGTGCTGGCGGACGCTGCTGAGCGAATGCCTGGACGAGGCGGTTCCCAAACTCGTCGCCGGCGATCCCGGTCAACCGCAGGACCCGGCGTACGCCTCCGACGCGCCGCTCTTCACCGAGGACGAACGACTCCTCGACCTCACCGAACCGTCCCGCGTGATCCGCCGCAAGGCCGCCGCCCTCAACGTCACCGCACCCACCGCCCAGGTCGAACTGGACGGCACCACCCACCTCATCACCCGAACCGACCCGGCCACCCACCACAGCACCGCCGCCCCAGGCACCATCCTCGAAAAACACCCCAACGGCTGGACCATCCAAACCGCAGACCACCCCCTCCGCCTGACCCACGCCTGACCCACGCCTGATCCGACGCACCCCCTCGACCGACAGACCGCGGTCACCCCGTGGTCCTCGAGTCGTGGACCACGGCGACCAAACGCACATCCACGGATCAGTCACTAGGAGCGGTTAGCCCCTCGCGTGCAGGGGTCTCCCCTCGCGTATCAGTAGAGAACCCACAACGCGAGGGGATAACCCGTCGTCAACTCGACGGGCGGTAGCTCACGAGCCGGGGAGTGGGCACAGACGCGTGACTGGAGATAGGTGCTGGTGACCGGGGACAGGCAATAGCAGGTGCCGACTCACCATTACCTGTTGCACGACTCCGGATCGGACTCATCACCATCCGTACGTCGGACAGGACAGCCGAATGACCCGTCTCGGGCGACAGAGACAGCAAGCCCCCGGGACCAGTTCAGGTCCCGGGGGCTTTCTGTTGATGAGGTGTAGAGGATCAGGCCTCGACCGCGTCCTCGGTGAGGTTGCGGCTCAGGTTGGGGTCAACCTGGACGCCCGGCCCCATCGTGGTCGAGAAGACCGTCTTCTTGATGTAGCGGCCCTTCGAGCTGGCCGGCTTCAACCGGAGGATCTCCTCGAGCGCGGCGCTGTAGTTCTCCACCAGCTGGGCCTCGTCGAACGACGCCTTGCCGATGATGAAGTGCAGGTTCGCGTGCCGGTCGACCCGGAACTCGATCTTGCCGCCCTTGATGTCGTTCACGGCCTTGACCACGTCCGGGGTCACCGTGCCGGTCTTCGGGTTCGGCATCAGACCACGCGGGCCGAGAACCCGGCCGAGGCGGCCGACCTTGCCCATCAGGTCAGGGGTGGCGACGACCGCGTCGAAGTCGAGCCAGCCGTCGGTCACCTTCTTGATCAGGTCGTCGTCGCCCACGAAGTCGGCGCCGGCGGCCTTCGCGGCCTCGGCCTTCTCACCGGTGGCGAAGACGAGGACCCGTGCCGTCTTGCCGGTACCGTGCGGAAGGTTGACGGTGCCACGCACCATCTGGTCGGCCTTGCGAGGGTCGACCCCGAGACGCATCGCGACGTCCACGGTGGAGTTGAACTTCTTGCTGCCGGCCGCTTCCTTGGCGAGCTTGATCGCCTCGAGCGGCGTGTACAGGTGATCGAAGTCGATCTTCTCTGCGGCGGCGCGGTAAGCCTTGCTGCGCTGTGCCATGACTGGTTCCTCTCTGGGGTGTGGTCTCCGGGCGGCGCTTCGCCCTGCCACTACTACGTGTGAAGTGGTACTGCTCAGCCGTCGACGGTGACGCCCATGGAGCGCGCCGTACCCTCGATGATCTTCATCGCCGCGTCGATGTCGCGGGCGTTCAGATCCGGCATCTTGGTGGTGGCGATCTCGCGGACCTGGTCCTTGGTGATCTTGCCGACCTTGTCGCGCTGCGGGACGGCCGAGCCCTTCTGCAGACCGGCGGCCTTCTTGATCATCTCCGGCGCCGGCGGCGTCTTGGTGATGAAGGTGAAGGAACGGTCCTCGTAGATGGTGATCTCGACCGGCACCACGTTGCCACGCATGGATTCCGTCTGGGCGTTGTACGCCTTGCAGAACTCCATGATGTTGACGCCGTGCGGACCGAGCGCGGTACCGACCGGCGGGGCCGGCGTCGCTGCACCGGCCTGGAGCTGCACCTTGACCAGGGCAGCGATCTTCTTCTTGGGAGGCATTCTGTCGGGTCCTTAGACTTTCTGGATCTGGTTGAAGCTGAGTTCCACCGGGGTCTCCCGGCCGAAGATCTCCACCAGGGCCTTGATCCGCTGGGCCTCGGCATTGATCTCCGTGACTGTGGCGTGCAGGGTCGCGAACGGCCCGTCGACCACCATGACCGAGTCGCCCACACCGAAGTCGGCGACCTCGACCTTCTTCTTCGCCGCGGTCTTGGCGGGTGCGGCGCCGGCTTCGGCTGCCGCCGCCTCGGCTGCCGCCACGACAGCCGGAGCGAGCATCTTCTCGACCTCTTCGAGGCTGAGCGGGACCGGCTTCTGGCTGTTCCCGACGAAGCCGGTCACCGACGGCGTGTGCCGCACGGTCGACCAGGACTCGTCGGTCAGGTCCATCCGGACCAGCACGTAGCCGGGGAGGACGGTGCGCTTCACCATCCGGCGCTGACCGTTCTTGATCTCGGCGACCTCTTCGGTCGGCACGATGATCTCGAAGATGTAGTCCTCCATGTTCAGGGAGTTGATCCGGTTCTCTAGGTTGCCCTTGACCCGGTTCTCCATCCCTGAGTACGTGTGTACGACGTACCAGTCGCCGATCTGCGAACGCAGCCGGCTGCGCAGCTCCTCAAGCGGGTCGCCCGGCTCTTCAGGCTCCGCCTCCTCGGCCTCCGCGTCGTCCTCGTCGTCGTCCGTCGCGGCGGCGGCCGCAGCCGGCGCGTCCACGTCGGCGTCGTCGGACTCGTCGTCACCGGACTCGTCGTCACCGCTGGAGAAGACCACCTCGTCAGCCGCGGCAGGCACCTCGGCGGTGGTCGGCCGAGCGGTCTCGGCGGTCTCGTCGGCCAACTCCTCGGCGGCGTCCTCGACGTCGTCCTCGGTCACGAACTCGGCGGCCTCGGAATCGTCGGCCGCCGGGACCACTACCACCGGCTCGTCGTCGGACGTGTCGGTGTCCGCCCGCGGCGTCTCCGCCTCGTCGTCGGCGGAGTACTCGTCGTCGTCCACATCGTCCTCGTCCTCGCCGGCGTCGTCGTCGTCGAGGCCCGCGAACGGGTCGTCGTCGTCATCGTCGTCAGCGAACAGATCGTCATCGGTGGCGGTCTCGTCGAAGTCGAGATCGAGGTCGGCGTCGGATACGTCGAACTCGTCCTCGTGGTCGAGGACCTCGTCGTCGCGCTCGGACACGTCGTACTCCGTCATCTGTGGATCGGGGTCTTGTTCTGCTTCGGGTCGGGTCAGGAGCCCGGGACCTACGGTCGGATCGTGGTGGGCAGCCTCAGCCGAAGATCTTGAACATCGCCCAGCCGAAGGCGAGGTCGAGGACCGAGACGATCGCGATGACGAACACCACGAAGGTCAGAACGACCACGAAGTAGGTGGAGAGCTGCTTGCGGGTCGGCCAGACGACCTTGCGGAGCTCGGCGACCACCTCGCGGTAGAAGCGCAGCAGGCCGCGGCGCTGCTTCCCTTCCGCAGGCTTGCCGGCGCCGGACGGTGCCGGGGTGCGCGTCTCCGTCACGACCTACCTCTTTCGCTAGCGGCGGCCTGACCGGCCCTGCGCCGGTCAGGATTTGCAGGGCACGAGGGACTTGAACCCCCAACCTTCGGTTTTGGAGACCGATGCTCTGCCAGTTGAGCTAGTGCCCTCTGCAATCCATCCGGACGCCGCGTCGGACCTGATCTCGGGCATGCCGGATCAGGGCCACCAACGCCCGGACCTAGAGAAGTGTACGGGGTTCGAGCCACCTGGTCGAACTCAGCCTCTCGGCAACAGTTCGGCCTGGCCCTGCCCGCACGACCCCTGGTTGGGCGCCGCACCGCGGACAGAACCATACAGCCTCCAGTAGGTCTGAACGGACGGTGCCCCCGGCGCGTTCCCCGCCCACCCCGTGAAACCCGGGAGCACCGCCGTACGGCGTGGTGCCAGGATGGGCCGCATGGGTTCCAGGATCTCGGCGCGGATCGGCGCCATCAGTGAATCGGCGACGCTGGCGGTCGACGCCAAGGCGAAAGCACTCAAGGCAGCCGGGCGCCCGGTGATCGGGTTCGGCGCCGGCGAGCCGGACTTCCCGACGCCGGACTACATCGTCGAGGCGGCGGTCGCGGCCGCGCGGGATCCGAGGAATCACCGGTACAGCCCCGCGGGTGGCCTGCCGGAGCTCAAGCAGGCGATCGCGGACAAGACCAAGCGGGACTCGGGGTACGAGATCGAGGCCTCCCAGGTCCTGGTCACGAACGGCGGCAAGCACGCGGTCTACAACGCGTTCGCGACGCTGCTCGACCCGGGTGACGAGGTGCTGCTGCCGGCGCCCTACTGGACGACGTACCCGGAGACGATCCGGCTGGCCGGCGGTGTACCGGTCGAGGTGCTCGCCGCCGAGTCGCAGAACTACTGCGTCACCGTCGAGCAGTTGGAGGCGGCCCGGACCTCGAAGACCAAGGCTCTCCTGTTCTGTTCACCGTCGAACCCGACCGGTGCGGTCGACAGCCCGGAGGCGATCGAGGCGATCGGTCGCTGGGCGCTCGAGCACGACCTGTGGGTCATCACGGACGAGATCTACGAGCACCTGACGTACGGCGACGTACGGGCGACCTCGATCCCGGTCGCCGTACCGGAGCTGGCCGACAAGACCGTCGTACTGAACGGTGTCGCCAAGACGTACGCGATGACCGGCTGGCGGGTCGGCTGGATGATCGGGCCGAAAGACGTCATCAAGGCCGCGACGAACCTGCAGTCGCACCAGACCTCGAACGTCTGCAACATCGCCCAGCGGGCCGCACTCGCCGCGGTGTCCGGCGACCTGAGCGCGGTCGACGAGATGAAGGTCGCGTTCGACCGGCGCCGCCGCACCATGGTCCGGATGCTCAACGAGATCCCCGGCATCGAGTGCCCCGAGCCGACCGGCGCGTTCTACGCGTACCCGTCGGTCAAGGGCGTGTTCGGCAAACAGATCAACGGACGTACGGCGACCACGTCCGCCGAGCTGGCCGATCTGATTCTGGACGAGGTCGAGGTGGCGGTCGTGCCGGGTGAGGCGTTCGGGGCGCCCGGGTACCTGCGGCTGTCGTACGCGCTGGGAGACGACGACCTGGCCGAGGGCCTCGGCCGGATTGCCAAATTGCTGAGCTGATTTCGCGGGGCGGGTAGGGGATCGGTAACCTTCGGTAATGACGCAGCGGGATCTGCGGGTGCTGCCGAAAACACACCTGCATCTGCACTTCTCCGGGTCGATGCGGCACCTCACGCTGGTCGAGCTGGCGGACAAGCACGGCGTGCGGCTGCCGGACGCGCTGCGGACCGATTGGCCGCCGGAGCTGTCGGCGGCGGACGAGCGTGGCTGGTTCCGGTTCCAGCGGCTGTACGACATCGCCCGCTCGGTGCTGCGGACGGAGGACGACGTACGGCGTCTGGTCCGTGAGGCGGCCGAGGACGACCGGGCGGACGGCTCGCGCTGGCTGGAGATCCAGGTGGACCCGTCCGGGTACGCGAGCCGCTTCCACGGCATCACCGAGTTCACCGACCTGGTGCTGGACGCAGCCCGCGACGCGTCGGCGTCGACGGGGATCGCCGTCCAGGTCATCATCGCGGCCAACCGGACCCGGCATCCGCTCGACGCCCGCACGCTGGCACGGCTGGCCTCGCAGTACGTCGGACGTGGCGTGGTCGGGTTCGGCCTGTCGAACGACGAACGACGCGGTACGACGTCCGAGTTCGAACCGGCCTTCCGGATCGCCCGCCACGCCGGGCTGCTCGCGGCGCCGCACGGTGGCGAGCTGTGTGGTCCGGCGACTGTTCGGACCTGTCTGGACGAGCTGGGCGCGGGCCGCATCGGCCACGGTGTCCGCTCCGTCGAGGACCCTGACCTCCTGAAGCGCGTCGTCGACGCGCAGATCGCGTTGGAGGTCTGCCCCGCGTCCAACGTCTCGCTCGGCGTCTACCGGCGTGCTGAGGACGTCCCGCTCCGCAAGCTCTACGAGGCAGGTGCCCGGATCGCGCTCGGCGCGGACGATCCGCTGCTCTTCGGCTCCCGCCTGGCCGAACAGTACGAAACCGCCCGCATCGTCCACGGCTTCACCGACCCCGAACTGGCCGACCTCGCCCGCAGCTCGGTCGTCGCCTCCACCGCCCCACCCGAGGTCCAGAAAACCCTCCTCACCGAAATCGACGAATGGCTGGGAACCCCCGCCACAGTCCCGGCCTGACCTACCTGGCCCGCCACGGCCAAACCGAGTGGAACGTCGCCGGCCGCCGGCAAGGGCGTCTCGACTCGCCACTCACTCCGCTCGGCCTCGAACAGGCCCACCGGAACGCCCAGTTGCTGGCCGGCGAAGGTATCGACGCGATCTTCGCCAGCCCCCTCGATCGAGCACGGCGTACGGCCTCGATCATCGCTTCTGAGCTCGGTCTGACCGTCGAAGTTGTCGACGACCTGGCCGAGATCGACCACGGGTTGTGGTCGGGTCTGGAGTCGGGACAGATCGACGCGCGGTGGCCGGGGCAGCGGGATGCGCGGGAGCGGGAGAAGTACACCTATCGGTTTCCGGAGGGTGAGAGCTACGCGGACGGCGAGGTGCGCGCCGGACGGGTGCTGGAGGAGGTCGGACGGAGCGGCGTACGGCGGCCTTTGTTGGTGTCGCACGAGATGATCGGGCGGATGCTGCTGCGACGGCTCGGCGTACCGGATGCGCTCGGTACACGGCAGCCGTCCGATGTCGTCTACCGTGTGCGCGCCGGTGGGGTGCTGGAGGGGTTGTCGAGTTCCGGATAACTGCTGGTTGCGTTCCGGTTCAGGTCATTGTCCGGGGGGCGGCTCGGGCCTAACTTTGCGTGCATGACGCCGACGAAGATCCTGCTGCCAGAGGAAGAGCTGCCGACCCGTTGGTACAACGTGCTGCACGACCTGCCGACGCCTCCGCCGCCGGTGCTGCATCCGGGTACAGGGCAACCGATCGGGCCGGACGATCTCACGCCACTGTTCCCGATGGACCTGATCCTGCAGGAGGTCTCACAGGAGCAGTACGTCGACATTCCGGGTGAGGTGCTCGATGTCTACCGGCTGTGGCGGCCCAGTCCGTTGTATCGCGCGCACCGGCTGGAGAAGGCGCTCGATACGCCGGCCCGGATCTATTACAAGTACGAAGGCGTCTCGCCGGCGGGATCACACAAGCCGAACACGGCGGTCCCCCAGGCGTACTACAACGCGAAGTCCGGCGTCCGGAAGCTCACGACCGAGACTGGGGCCGGCCAGTGGGGTACGGCGCTCGCGTTCGCCTGCGCGCAGTACGGCTTGGAGTGCGAGGTCTGGCAGGTGCGGGCGTCGTACGACCAGAAGCCGTACCGGCGGACGATGATGCAGGTGTTCGGGGCGACCGTGCACCCGAGTCCGTCCGACCTGACCGAGGCCGGGCGGAAGATCCTCGCCGGTGACCCCGACTCCACCGGCTCGCTCGGGATCGCGATCAGCGAGGCGGTCGAGGCCGCCGTGCAGGATCCCGAGGTGCACTACGCGCTCGGCTCGGTGCTCAACCACGTGCTGATGCACCAGACCATCATCGGCGAAGAGGCGCTGATGCAGCTCGCGATGGTGGGCGAGACCCCCGACCTGATCGTCGGCTGCACCGGCGGCGGATCGAACTTCGGCGGCCTGGCGTTCCCGTTCCTGCGGGAGAAATGGGCCGGCCGGATGTCCCCGATCGTGCGCGCGGTCGAGCCGGCCGCGTGCCCGTCACTCACCCAGGGCACGTATGCGTACGACTTCGGCGACACCATCGGGATGACGCCATTGATGAAGATGCACACGCTGGGCCACGACTTCATCCCCGATCCGATCCACGCGGGCGGCCTGCGGTACCACGGCATGAGCCCGCTGATCAGCCATCTCTACGAGACCGGCGAGATCGAGGCGGTCGCCAAACCACAGTCCGAGTGCTTCGCCGCCGGGGTGCAGTTCGCGCGGACCGAAGGCATCGTCCCCGCGCCCGAGCCCACCCATGCGCTCGCGGCCGCCGTCGAGGAAGCCCAACGCTGCAAGGAGTCCGGCGAGGAGAAGGTCATCCTCACCGCCCTCTGCGGCCACGGTCACCTCGACCTCGCCGCGTACGACGCCTACCTGTCCAACGCCATCATCGACCGCACCTGGGAGGACTCCGAGATCCAGTCAGCAGTCGCCGAAGCACTGACCCATCTGCCGGCGATGGGCTGACCCTCAGCGGCCGCCGCGCTTCCACCACGGCTTGGGCCGCTTCGCCACCGCGGTGAGCCATTCCTCCGGGATGGCCCACCCGCGGGAGGTCAGCGCGTCGAAGTACTGCACCTTCAGGCTGTCCGGCAGCCAGTACGTCGCCTTGTGGCGGCCGGACGCCTCGAAGTACGTCGTACGTTGGCGACGGCTCCACACTGTCGCCTGACTCGAACTGTAGGCGAGGCGTACGTAATCCCAGCGCGCCTGTTCGTCGTCCATGTCGAAGGCGCGCTCGACGGCGCGCGCCTTGCCCTGTGGCTCCTGCTCGATCTCGTCGATCAGCTTCTGCACGACAAGGCGATCGTCGGTGAGCTCCGTCGGTAGCTGTAGTCCCACCGGATCCAGCACCACCGCACCCAACCGCGGCCGCGCCACCTCCAGGAACACCTCGAGCAGCGCGAGCCCTTCCTCCGCCCGCCCGAACCGCTCCAGCTCGGCATGCAACGTCGTCACGGCTTCCTCGGGCATCCCACAACTTTAGAGGTCTCGCGAGTAGGTGGCGCCGTCGCGAGCGTCGTCCAGCGGAGTGCTGGGCAAGGCGGAGGAGGGAGGCAGGACGGAGTCCTGTCGACCGACGACAACGCCGCCCAGTGCCCGCGGGGCGGCGCGTAGCAGGCGCCACCTACTCGCGAGACCTCTTAGAGGGCCACCTACTCGCGGGACCTCTTAGAGGTCCATCGTCGAGGGGCTGCCCCTATCTGCCCCGGGATGCCCCACCTTCCTCACGCTCAGCAACCGTCAACGCGCGCCGAAATCACCGTCGATTCGTCGCCGCGGACCATCCACGGCGGTCGAGAACCCCTTTTTCCACAGGGATTCGGGGCAGATCGGGGCAGCCTGGGGCAGATCGTCCACAGGACCCGATTTCGCCGTCGCAGAGGGTGTTCGGCGTCTTACAGTTACCGCCATGTCAGGGCCGAACGAGTTTCTCCGCGAGGCGCGGGAACGCACCCCCTCACGGCGCGCGCCGGGTGAACACATGTCCCGGAGCGAGCTGGCCGACACCATCTGCGCGTGGCTCTGGGACACGACCGAGATCAAGTACGAGCTCGACGGCCACTACATCGCCAAGCTGGAACGCGGCGCGGTCCGCTGGCCCGGCGCGGCGTACCGCTCCGGCCTGCGCCACGTGCTCGGCGTTGCCTCCGACAACGACCTCGGCTTCTTCCCGCCCTCCGGCGTCTCCCTGACCGAGCCGGAGCTGGCACCGCCGGCGTCGATGGCCGGCCACGACGACGACCTGGTCAACGCGGGCGATGAGTCGATCGCATTGCTGTCGTTCGCCGAGGAGTCGAACGTCGGCGAGCTCACCGTCGAACAGTTGCAGGCCGACATCGAGCGGATCGCGCAGTCCTACCTGCGGACGCCGATCCGGCCGCTGTTCGCGAAGAACCGCGCGATCCGCGACCGCGCCTTCGGGCTGCTGGCCGGCAACCAGTCGCCGCGCCAGTCCCGTGACCTGTACGCGGCCGCCGGCTGGGCGATCACGCTGCTCGCCTGGATGTCGGTCGATCTCGGCCGGCCGGATATCGCCGAGGGTCATACCCGGACGGCGTGGGCCTGCGCCGAGGCCGCGGATCACGACGTACTGCGGGGCTGGATCCGCGCCACCCAGCACACCGCCGCGTTCTGGCAGGAGGACTTCGCCCGCGCGGCGGCGTACGCCGAGGACGGCCTGCGGTACAACGCCGGCACGGCCAGACTCTTCCTCGCCAGCGCCGCCTCCGTCGACCACGCCCGCGCCGGACGCACGGACAAGGCCCGTGACCTCCTCGACGTCGCCCGAACCCTCGCCGTCCGCCCCGCCGATTCGGAACCAGGCGGCGTCCTGCTCTGTACGCCGGAACGCGCCGAAGGACTGTGGGCGGACACGCACCTGGCGTTCGGCGACGCCCAGCGCACCGCGGATCACGCCGACCACAGCATCGCCCTGTTCGAGGCCGTCCCGTACGCACTCCGGAACGCCGGCTCCGAACGGATGGCCCGCCTCCAGCAGGCCAAGGCGCGGCTGCTCCTCGGACACCTCGACGGTGCGATCGAGGCGGTGGACCCGGTGCTGGAGCTCCAGCCGGAGTACCGCGTGCGCCCGCTGATCCAGCGCGTCGCGGAGGTCGCCGCCCTGACAGCGCCGTACGCGCGCAGCCCGAAGGGCCGGATGCTGCGGGACCGGATCGCCGAGTTCACCCAGCAGCCAGGACTGCCGACGCGCCTGACCACCCCGAACCGACGACGCGTGATCGAGGAGCACACATGATCAAGGAAGTCCGCGATCACTGGTACTGGCGCCCGAACTGGCGGCCCGGGCGATCGTTCTACACATGGCACGTCGTCTTCCCGAACGACGCCGTGCTGACCGACGTGCACGCGGCGTACCGGCGGCTGGTCGATTCGCTGCCCGGGATTACGCCGGTACCGGTCCAATGGCTGCACCTCACGTTGCAGGGCATCGGGTTCGCCGACAAGGTTCCGCAGTCGGACCTCGACCCGATCATCGACGCGGCGCAGCGCCGACTCGAGTACTTCCGGCCGTTCGAGATCAAGCTCGGCCCCGCGGTCGTCGACGCCGAGAGCCTGCAGCTCCCGGTCTCCCCCGTCGACCGCCTGCGCCGTCTGCGGGCACAGCTCCGTGCCGCGATCACCGACGTCTGGGGCAGTGACTCCGTGCCCGCACTGCCCGAGCTCGACCCACACGTCTCACTCGGCTACTGGAACCAGCCTGCCCCTGCCGAGCCGCTCCGCCAACGCGTCAACGCTCTGGCCGGGGGCGTCGCCAGAACCGAGATCAGCCGCGTGAGCCTCATCAACCTCAACCGCGATCACCACCAGTACGAGTGGACCACCTACGCAACCCTCCAGCTCGGAGCCCGGCCGAGCGGAGCGAACCCATGAGCGCAACCACAACCAGCCCATTGGCCGGTGACGCCGCCTCACTGATCATCCGCGCGCTCCTGGACTTCCGCAGCCTCTGGACCACCCATGACCTCGTGACGACCACCGGCGTTCCCGCACAGACCATCCGGCGGGTGGTCAACCGGCTCGAGCGCGAAGAACTCGTAGAGCGTCAGGCGCCCGGAGTCATCGCCGTACCGAGCTGGCTCACTCTGCTCCGCCGCTGGAACGAGGAGGTCCGCTTCAGCCGCGACGTCCGTGTGACGTACTGGCGCAGCAAGCACGGCGCCCAGCCGCTCCTGGACCGCGTCGCAGCCACACCAGTTCGTCACGCGGTCAGCGGCGCGCATGCGGCACGGGTGTGGGTGCCAGAGACACCGGCCGGCCCGACCGTGATCTACACCCCCGATGCGCGAGCTGCGGCCACGGTGTGGGAGCTCGTGCCGGCCAGGGGCAGGGCCATCATCCTGGCCGAGCCTTCCGGGGATGTGGTGTACACCCGCTCCCGGAAGACCGACAGCGGCATCCGGCTCGCCGCACCCGCACAAGTCCTCGCAGACCTACTGACGGGTGCAGCGTCGGCCGGTGCGGCTGAGCCTCTGACGCACTGGATGCTGGAGCACGAACTCGAGTGGCGTTACTGAGCCGACGAGTAGGCGCGGATGGAGACGACATGCGCTCGTGGGGCGCCGTTGGTGCGTCGGGTCGTGAGGCGGAGCTGGGTAACTCGGGTGGGGGTCTCCAAACGGTGGTGCTGTGTGCGATGGTGGTTGTCGGTGACCTTGGCGACCTGCTGCCACGGGCCGTCGCCGTTGCGGACCTCCACGTTGTAGTCCGCCACGAGCGTGGGGAGCGACTCGAACGGCGTGCGGTGATGGTGGAGGTTGATGAGGTCCTCTTGGACGTCCGCGTCCAGGACGACGACGATCTCGGACAGGTCGACCGGCTCGGGCCAGGCGAGTTCGAGCCAGGGCTCGGAGTCCCAGGCGAGATCTTCCGACGACCAGAGGTTCGGGCCGCCGTACGGGCGGGAGTAGCCGCCGATCACCTTCTCGGGTGCGTACGCCGCGGTCTCGCCGAGGCGGATGCAGAGGCCGCCGCGGGGCAGGATGTGTTTCCAGGCACGGAACTGCTCCGTCCACTGCTCGTCGGGCGCCGGATCGTGATGGGCGAAGTGAACCGTGCCGGGGAGTCCCGTCGCAGCAGTGTGTACGGAGATGTCCGGTGTGCTGCGCAGTATGACGAACGCGTTGGACGGAGCGGACGGACGCCAGGCCAACGGGACGTGGATCCAGCGCTTCTCGCCGGGCGGCACCTTGACGGTGCAGGAGTCGACGAGCTTGGCCGGGAGGTAGTTCTGCGCCTTGACCGGGTCGTGGAGCTCGACGGTCAGGGAGCCTCCCGTCGAGTCGACGAGTAACTCGAAACCGTCGAGCGCGGGGTCGATCGGGATGACCATTCCGAGGTCTGTGGTCAGCGGCAGCGTTCCGGACGAGACCTCGAGGGCCGGTCGGGTCAGGGTGGAGGACGCGGTGACGGTCGCCGACAATGCAGCGTTTTCCGGATCGTCGTCGATGACGCCCAGAACCGACGAGTCGGCGCGGGTCAGCGCGTGCTTCATCAGGCCGAACCGGTCGTGCGCCAGCTCGCGTGGCGTCAACCCGTTGCGCAGGGCAACAGCTGCGCCGATGCCGGCTGCTTCACCCAGCAACGCACAGGTCGCCATCACCCGCGTCGTACCGAATGCGACATGGCTCGCACTGATGTTCCGTCCCGCCATCCACAGATTCCGGACGTTCCGTGAGTACAGGGAACGCAGCGGAATGTGGTAGTTGCCGGCCGGATGCCAGTGCTTCGATCCGCGTTCGACCGCGTACACGCCACCGGGCGGGTGCAGGTCGATCGACCAGCCGCCGAAGGCCACGCGGTCGTCGAACTCCGTCTGGTCGAGCACGTCGTGCTGAGTCAGCACGTGGTCGCCGAGGAACCGCCGGTACTCACGTTTTCCGGGTACCGACCCGATCCACTCCAGGGTCAGGTTGTCCGCGTCGAACTGCCCCGAGTTCTTGATGTAGTCCCAGATCCCGTACACCACGGCCTGCAGTTCGTCGCGGATCGCCTCGTTGTCGTCGACGACGTCCAGCTCACCGCCCCACTCGATCCACCAGAACGCGCACCCGTTCATATCGGTCCGGATCACGCGACGTTCCGGAATCGCGGTTTCCGTGACGTCCCGGGCGAACGACGGCGGCACGAACCGCACCGGTTCCCCGGCGTCCTTGCTGTAGAAGAGGATCGTGCTGCCGAGCGTGTTCGAGTCCGGTACGTCGGGAGCCCACGACTCGTCGTACTCCGAACGCGGCTCCCGCCCGGTCCGGTACTCCGCTCCCGCGAGGACGCCGACCAGGCCGTCGCCCGAGCAGTCCACGAACGCCGGGCTGACGAACCGGATCTCCTTCTCGGACCCCATCTGCCACCCGGTCACCGACCGGATCTCGCCGTCCGCGGCCTCCACGGTCCGGACGTCGGTGTTCAGGTACAGCGTTATCCGCGGCTCGGCGCGGACCGCCTCCAGCAGCACGAGATCCCAGTAGTACGGGTTTCCGAGCGGATTCCGGAACTGGTTCTCGACGAGCAGCTCACCCATGATGCCGGTCTCGCGGGCGAAGCTCTGGACGCCGTGTGCGGTCGCCCCGCACACCCACACCCGCACCTCGCTGGACGAGTTGCCGCCGAGCACCGGCCGGTTCTGCACCAGCGCCACGGTGCTCCCCTGCCGCGCGGCGCCGATCGCCGCGCAGATCCCGGCGAGCCCGCCGCCGACGACGGTCAGATCGGACTGGACCTCGAGCTGCTGCATGCACAAGCCTTTCAGGTATCTCGCTGTACGACGGGCTGCCCCGGCCCGTTCGGATGATGTGCGGTCAGGTGATCGGGCACCCGCTGCGCGACCAGGACGAACAGCAGGCCGGCCGTCAGTACGTCGCTCGCGCGGCCGGCGAAGAACTCGGTCCAGTTCGCGCCGTTCGGCGTACCGGTGTCGAGGGTGACGTCGGCGATCCGGCCGATCGGCGCGTCCGGCATCCCGGTGATCGCGACCGTGAGCGCGCCCTCCTCGCGGGCGCGCTTGATGAAGTCGAGCGTGGTCGCATCGGTGCCGGACCGCGTCACCGTCAGCGCGACATCGCCCTCGCCGAGTAAGCCGGCGCCGATCTGCGACGACTGCGGACCGTCGAAGAACCAAACCGGGATCCCGATCCGCAGCAGCCGGATGTACAGCTCGCGGGCCGGGATCGCGTCGCCCCACTCGCCGTAGATGTGGGTCCGCCGGGCGCCGGCGATCGCGTCCGCGACCCGGGTGGCCGCGGTCAGATCGATCGCGGCCAACGCGTTCCGCAGCGCGTTCGCCTGCGTCGACGCGAGCACGTTCAGCACCTGCTCGGGCGGATCCGCCGGGCCGATCGCCATACCGATGTCGCTCGCCCACCCGGCCTCCAGACCGCGGCCGACCTCCATCGCCAGCGCGGCCCGCAGCGCGGGGTACCCGGCGTACCCGAGATGGGTCGACAGCCGGGTGACCGTCGCGGCCGAGGTCTGCGCGGCCCCGGCCAGCTTCGTGATCGAACCGCGCGCGACCTCGTCCGGGTTCGCCAGGATGTGTTCGGCGACCCGCTGCATCGCACCGTTCAGCTCGGGCAGGGCCCGCTTGACGAGCTGCAACGGACTCGGACTGCCGGCTCGTTCCATCGAGGAATCCATTCCGTGATCATCACGTATAGACGAACTGGGCACTCGCGACGCCGTCGGCATCACTCACCACCCGTACCCAGTGCGCACTGAACCCGGGCGGGAAAACGGGTGACCGGATCTGCCCCGGCTCGACCGTCAACGTCTCCACCGCGCCGAACCGGCCGTGCCCGTGGAAGTCGATCTCGACCGTGATCGCCAGCGGGGTGTCGGAGAAGTTCTCCAGGTGCAGACACTTTCCGTCGAAGCCCGTCATCAGGTACGGATCGGACGGAACGCCGGCGGAAACCGTTGTCTCCCACCACGGCCCACCCCACCCGGCCGGCTTTCCGAAACTCCACAGGTCGTCGGTCTTCCCGAACCACAGCCCGGACTGCGGCTCGGCCGTCGTCGGGTTGAGCCCGTGGCTCGGTGAAGCGTTGTCCGCACCCGCCACGAGCATCCCGCGCCACGAGCAGAAGTCGCCCAGGACCCACAGGTGCGTCGAGATCGGACGGACACCCCAGATCCGGCCGCCGTACGCCCACGGCGACACCTCGTAGAACATCCCGTGGTGGTCCATCAGCAGCCGCTCGTGCTCGACCTCGCGGATCCGCGGCCACTCGGTCTGCCACTTGTGGTCGAAGCAGTGCGACGCCTTCGGCAGCCGGTACCGGGTCCACTGCTGGTCGGCCTCGGTGAACACCTCGAGGATCGCCGACGCCCGGTCCCACCCGGTCGCGAAGATCGTCCCGCCGAACTCGTGCCGTCCGCCGATCGCGGTGAACGGATCGTCCCGCAGGATCTTCCACGACGTGCCGTCGTACTCGGCCAGCCGGCCGCGTGACCGCTCGCCGGCCCACTCCGGCTCGGCGTACTCGTTGGAGCACACCACGAGCCGGCCGAAACTCGTGTAGCAGTCCTTGTAGTGGACCTTCATCTCGCCGTCGGTCCCGAGCTCGTCGTTGAGATCGAAGAGCTGCGTGCACTCGTACGTCGTGATGTCGAGCTCGAACAGCTCGCCCTCCATCGCGAGCACGTACACGTGCGTGTCCGGTTTCGTCAGGTGCCGCGACGTACCGCAGACCCGCAACGGCTGCAGCTCCGGGATCGTCACGATCTTGTGGTCGGCGGAAATCACGTGCGGCCCGAGGACCAGCTTCGACGTCGGAAAATGCACGAAACGGTTGGTGTACGTTCCGTCCACGCCGAGAGTTTCCGGAACGATTTCCATCGACAGGTCGGCGTCGACCCGGCGCAGGCTGACGCCCGCACCGGACCGCGCCTTGTGGGAGTTGTAGTTCTGGACGTAGAGCTTCCCGTTCCACGGCATCAGCGAACCGATACCGAGCTCGCTGCGCGGCGGCCCGAAGTCGCCGATCTGCGCGAGATGCGGAAAGACACCTGAAACGTTCTGCATCATTTGATCCCTGTATGAGTCATGGCGGCGATGAAGCGGCGTTGCAGGACGACGAACACGATCAGCACCGGCACGATCGAGATCACCGAGGCGGCCATCGTCAGGCCGGGCGCGATCTGGCCCTGTTCGTCGACGAAGTTCGTCAGGCTGAGCGGCAGCGTGTACCGGTCCGGGTTGCTGATCAGCACCAGCGGCGTCTCGTAGTCGTTCCAGGACCAGACGAACGCGAGGATGCCGAGCGCGCTCATCACCGGCGTTGCCAACGGCAAGTAGATCCGGGTGAACACCCGCCACTCGTTGGCGCCGTCCATCCGCGCGGCCTCGGCGAACTCCGCCGGCTGGCTGACGAAGAACTGGCGCATCAGGAATGTTCCGAGCACGGTGAACATCCCCGGCAGGATCAGCGCCCAGAGCGTGTCGTACAGCCCGAGTTTCTGGAAGTAGATGAACCGCGGAACGAGCAGCAGTTGGGCCGGAATGATCGCCGTCGCCAGGTACAGCAGGAACAGCTTGTCCCGGCCCTTGAACGACATCCGGGCGAACGCGTAGCCGGCCATCGTCGCCGTGATCAGCTCTCCCGCGACCCGCAGCAGCGCCACGAACACCGAGCGGCCGAACGCCGGAAGGACCGAGGTCGCCCCGCTCAGGACTGTGCTGAAGTTGTCCCACTGGAACGGGTCCGGGATCCACTGCATCGGGATCTTGTAGGCGTCCACGTCCGGCTTCAGCGCGGTCGAGATCATCCACGCGAACGGTGCCAGGAAAGCGATGGCGAGGATCCACAGCGGCACGCCCCAGATCCATTTGCTGTACTTGTTAGTCATTGAGGGCCCTCCCTCGCTGCGCCCGCCAGGTGAGCAGGGTCAGGACGAGTACGCCGACGAACGTCACCAGGCCGATCGCCGACGCGTAACCGAACCGGTAGAACTGGAAACCGGTCTGGTACATGTAGTACGAGATCGTGGTGGTCGCGTCGCCCGGACCACCCGCGGTGATCAAGGCGATCAGGCCGAAGCCCTGCGACGCCCCGATGATCAGCGTGACCAGCAGGAAGATCGTTGTCGGCAGCAACGACGGCCAGGTGATCACACGGAACTTCGACCACGCGGAAGCACCGTCGATGTCGGCCGCTTCGTACAACTGCCGCGGCGCGTCCTGCAGCGCGGACAGGTAGATCAGCGAGCAGTACCCGACGCCGCCCCAGACCGCCATCACGATCAGTGCCGGCAGCGCCCAGTGCGAGGACGCGAACCACCCCGGCTGGAGCCCGAACGCGTCGAGGACCTGGTTCACCAGACCGGCCTTCGGGTTCATCAGCATCAACCAGGTCATGCCGATCGCGACCACGTTGACGATGTACGGCAGGAAGAAGATCGCCCGGAGCACGGCGCGGCCTGGGAGCGGACGGTTGAGCGCGATCCCGAGCGCGAGTCCGAGGACGACGGTGAGCGGGACCGACACCACGACGTACACGAGTGTCAGGCCGATCGCGTGCCAGAACCCGGGGTCCCGGGCGATCGCGACGAAGTTGTCGATGCCGTTGAAGGTGATGCCACCGAGGCCGGACACCAGGTTCCAGTCCGTGAAGGCGAGCACGACGACGCTGATCAGGGGAATCAACGTGAACGCGATCACGCCGAGCAGGTTCGGGGCGATGAACAGGAACCCGATCCAGCCGGACGGACGGATCCCGGAGCCCTGCTCGGTCCGGGCCTCGGTGCCGGCCGCGACGACCGTGGCGGCTGGCCATCAGGGCCTCCTCTCGTTACGGGCGATCGCGGCGTCGGCGAGCCGCCGTACCTCACGGATCGCGACGCCGGGGTCCTTCTCGCCGAGGCAGCAGAGGTCGCGCTGCTGCTTCACCGCCAGGGAAATCTCCGGAAATCCGGTCAGCCGGGTGTCGGTCGCGAGCTTCGGATCGGACGCCAGGACGACGCGCCGGAACGAGTCGAGGTCGAAGTACTTCTCCGGCTCTTTTCCGAGCATTCCGGAAACGATCTGCTCGTCGGTGACGTTGCCGAGCGCCGGCATCTTGCCGCCCTTGAGCATCGGCGTCGCGCCCTCGGTCAGCCAGAACTTCACGAACGCCCAGGCCGCCTCGAACTTCGGCGACTTCGGGTTGACCATGATGAAGTTGCTGAACGATCCGCCGTTCCAGTTCTGGCCGTCGACGGTCGGCGACGGCGCGAACGCGACCTTGAAGTCGTGCGGGTACTTCTTCGCGTCGTACAGGTAGCGCAGGTTGAACGGTGCGGTCGACCAGAGGTGGAACTCCTCGCCGAGGAACGAGTTCTGCTGGTACGCGTCAAGATGCCGGGACAGCACCTCGGTCCACGGGAACGCCGTACCTTCCGCGATCATCTCGCGGCCGAGGCGGAAGCCCTGCTCGAAGTGCGGATCGCCGAAGTTCGAGCGGTTTCCGTCGTACCAGTAGTTCGGCCCGAGGGCGATCCGGGCGACGTCGGGCAGCGTGTACGTGCCGACCGTCTTGTCCGTCGTCAGCTTCTTCGCCGTCGCGCGGAACTCGTCGATCGTCCACGACTGCGGGAGCTCGACCTTGGCCTGCTGCCGGAGCTTCTCGTTGAACAGCACGAAGAACGGCTCCCGCGCGGTGGCGAGCGCCTTGACCTTGCCGTTGTCGATGTACGACCGCGGCTGCTCGGTGTCGAGGAACACCTGCAGGTCCGGGTCCGCCTTCACGCGATCGGTCAGGTCCGCCGCCAGTCCGGACCCGGCCCGCAACGCCATCGCACCCTGCGAGTACGTGAAGTACACGTCGATGTCGACGCCGCCCTGGAGGGCGGTGTCGAGCTTGAGGTTGCCGCGGTCGTCGTTCACGAACCGCGTGTAGTTCACCTTGTACTGCGGAAACTTCTCCTGGAACGCCTTCACCACATCAGCCGGCCCGGATGCCGCCGGCACCCCGCCCCACACCTGCAGAGCCCCCGACCGCCCACCGTCACCACCGGAACACCCCGGCACCACAGCAGCCGCCAGCCCTGCCCCCACCCCGGCCAACACCTCCCGCCGAGAAAATCCTTTACGCCTCACAACCCACCTCCCACCAGATTGCGCAAAAGATTAGCGACCCCAGCCCCTCCTGCCTACCCCCAACGCAAATCTTTTTCAGAACCGCTAACGACAGGAGGTAGTAGCTCCTGCCCGCCACCGACGCCCGCTCTCCAGCGCAGCTCGGCCAGCTCCACAGGCGTACCTCCTGTCGTTAGCGCCCCACGAGCGCGGCGCGAACGGTCTCAATCACCCAGACCGGATCCCCGATCACCTGCTGATAGGTGAACCGCAGCACCAACCAGCCGGCGGCAACCAGGTCGTCGTACCGCCGGCAATCCGCAGCGAACGCACCAGGCGACCCGTGGAACTCGTAGCCCTCAGCCTCCAGCGCGATCCGCGCGGCCCGATGCCCGAGATCGACCCGAACCCGGATACCGCCTGCGTACACAACGACCTGCGGCTCGAAGTCCTCGATCCCAGCGCCGATCAGCAGGCTCCGCAACATCGACTCCAGGAAACTCTCGGACCGCGTGATGGCTGTGGCGGCGACCCGAACCGCGTTCGGACGACCCGGTCCACGCATCGCCTCGGCCGCAGCTTCCAACTCTTCCTTCGCCAGCCTGCCAGTGGCCAACGCCGCGTCAGCTACCGCGAGAGCCTCGCCGAACGGCAGGAGTCGTGAACAATCGAGGACCGTTCGCAGCAGGCCCGTCAGCCGAGCATCTCGCTCCTCGTGCGAGACCGCTGCCCAGTGCAGCTCAGCCGGGCGGCCCGGCCGCGGCCTGCGGTGAGCAGGAACCGTGACGTGCGGCTTCTCCGGTCGTACGAGCAGCGGCAGTCCCCAAGCCGTTGCGGCGCTTGTATAGGAAACGACACCGTCGTACGCGATCGCAGCAAGTCGGTCCGCTCCGAGACTCGGCAGACCGTAGACCCCGCGTGCAAGCCGCTCGACCTCGCCTCGCTGCATCGCCGCTTTCAAGGCCCCAGGCGAGACCAGGCCGACCAGCTGCGCGGCTGTCGCACAGCCGCCGAGCCGGGCCAGGATCTCGGCGACAACGGTCACCCATCGATACTGCGGGATTCGCGGCGACTGGCGCGGAAGTTGTCCACAGGCCCGCTAACGACAGGAGGTAGTCGCCTCGGTGACGACCCGGCACGCTCAGCCGATCGGTGCGGATCGGCTCGACGGGCAGTACGTCCTGTCGTTAGAGGGTGCAGTTCACCAGTACAGGCTCGTTGACCAGGGTGATGTTGAAGGATTGCTGTACTTGGGTGCGGACGTGGCTGGCCAGGGTCAGGAGTTCCTTGGCGGTGGCTTGGCCTCGGTTGGTGAGGGCCAGGGTGTGTTTGGTGGAGACGGCGGCGTTGCCGATGGTGAAGCCCTTGGAGACGCCGGCCTGTTCGATGAGCCAGGCGGCGCTGGTCTTGACACGGCCGTCAGGCTGCGGCCACTGGGGAGCGCCGGCCGGGACCTCGGCGGGGGTGTCGAGGATGGGGTTGGTGAAGAAGGAGCCTGCGCTCCAGGTGTCGTGGTCGGCGGGATCGAGGACCATGCCTTTGCTGCGGCGCAGGCCGAGGACGGCGTCCCGGACCTCGGTCATCGGCGCGCGCGAACCCGGCTCGACGTCGAGCACCCGGGCAAGTTCGGCGTACCCGACCGGCGCGGACAGATCGCCCAGCGGCAACTGGAAGGTGACCTCGAGTACGACGTACCGCGACGGGTCGGCCTTGAACCGCGAATTGCGGTAACTGAACCCGCAGTCCCCCGCGAAGATCGTCTCGACCTTGCCGACGACGCGGTCCCACACGCGCACGGATGCGACTGTCTCCGCGACCTCGTGACCGTACGCCCCGACGTTCTGCACCGGCGTCGACCCGGCGAGCCCGGGGATGCCGGACATCGACTCGAGCCCGCTCCACTCCTCCGCGATCGCGCGCTGTACGACGTCGTCCCAGTCCTCCCCGGCCGCGATGTGCACCATCGCCCCGGAGCACATGTCCGCGTCGACGCGGATGCCGGACGTCGCGATCTTCACCACGGTCCCGCGGAACCCGTCGTCCCCGATCACCACATTGCTGCCGCCCGAGAGCAGCAGCACCGGCTCCCCGGCCGCGTCGGCGTCCCGGACCGCGGTGATCAGGTCGTCCTCGGTACTGACCTCGACGAACTTGTCGGCCAACCCACCGATCCGCAGTGTGGTGTAGTCGGCCAGCGACACATGCGTACTCACCGGACCCGCACGACCGCCCTGGCCCGGCCGAGCACTTTCTCCTCGCCGGCTACCGCCGTGATGTCGATCTCCGCCAGTCCGTCCGCGACCTTGTCGACCTTGGCGGAAAACGTCACACTTGCGCCCTTGTCGTCATCCGGTACGACGACCGGCTTGGTGAACCGTACGCCGTACTCCACCAGGTCGGCCGGATCGTCGAGCCAGTCCGTGACGACGCGTGCCGCGGACGCCATCGTGAGCATCCCGTGCGCGATCACGCCGGGCAGGCCGAGGGCCACGGCCATCCGGTCGTTCCAGTGGATCGGGTTGAAGTCCCCGCTGGCCCCGGCGTACCGGACCAGGTCCTCGCGCCGCAGCGTGACGGTCAACGGCGGCAGCTCGGTCCCTACCTCGATCATGCGTCCGCCCGGTTGTGCGAGAGGGTCGACGTCGCGGTGGCGATCGGTTCGCCGTCGACGGTGGTCAGGGTGGTCTCGTACATGATCACCTCGACGGGACCGGCCTTGCGCACGGTGGTGATGGTGGCGGTCGCGGCGATCTCGTCGCCGGCCTTGATCGGGCGGGTGTAGCTGAACTTCTGCGCGCCGTGCACGATCCGATCCAGGCGCAGGCCGAGCTCCTCGTCGTTCAGCAGCTCCTCGAGTGCGCGGCTGCCGACCATGAACGCGAACGTCGGCGGCGCGATCGCGTCGTCGCCCCGGTACGCCGGGTTACGGTCGCCGATCGCGTCGGCGAACTCCCGGATCTTCTCCCGGCCGACCTGGTAGGACTCGGCGGCCGCGTAACTCCGGCCGACCATCGTGGCGTCGATCGTCATATCCGCTAACCCTACTGGCAGACTGTGACGCGGGTTTCCGCCGCCCACCGATTGTGACGGAGAAGGTTGAACGTGACGGCAGTGGCGGCGCTGGCGAAGTACGCGCCTCGGTACCGGCTGGAGATCGGCGAGCCGGAGGGCTCCGAGTGGCTGCGGGTGGACCGGATCCTGGAGCCTGGCAGTCCCGAGCTGACCGAGTTGCTCAAGCGGGACGACGAGGCCAGTTGCCACCGTACGGCGCACGCGAACGCGCTCAGCATGATGTCGTTCTACGCCGGCCGCGCGCCCGCGACCGCACTCCTGCTCTGGGCGCTGGAGGGCCGCGTCCTCGACATCCGCCCCCAGAACCTGTGGGTCCGACCGCACGACGGGCACGGCATCGCCTCAGTCGCCGTACGCTCTGCCGGCTTCCTCCCCGGTGGGATGGAGACGCTGTACGACGTGGTGCTGCGCCAGCACCTGCTGCCACTCGCCGAAGGAGCTGCACCACCGGACACGGGCCGGGCTGCGGCAGGTGTACGGCGGGGTTGCGGCGGGCGTCGCGATGGGATTCTGTGCCGCAACGCGCGAGGACGTCACGGTGGACCCGACGTACCTGCTCGAGCGTTGGCAAACGTTCATCGCGAAGGCACCGGGCGGGCTCGCGCGGCTCGGCGAGGTGGAGGTAGCGGCCGGGAAGCTCGTCTATCTGCGGAACACGTGCTGTCTGTATTACACGAGCGAGGTCGGCAACGGCAGGCTCTGCGGGTCCTGCTGTCTCACTCCCCGTGACGAGCGTCTCACGGCGTACGAGGGCGGCCGCCCGATTCTGACTGTCTGAGGGAACGGCAAAGGGCCGCTTCGGTAGTCCGAAGCGGCCCTTGCGAAGAACCTGAGGTCAGCGGGTCTCGCGGTGGTCCGTGTGGTCGTTGCACCGGTGGCAGTACTTCTTCAGCTCAAGACGATCCGGGTCGTTACGCCGGTTCTTCTTGGTGATGTAGTTCCGCTCCTTGCAGACCGTGCACGCCAGGGTGATCTTCGGGCGAATGTCGGTTGACTTGGCCACTGCTGCCTCTTCTGTCAGGAGTGCGCAACTGAGGTGATCGCACTCTCGAGATACTGCCTTGCCAGGTAGCGGGGGCGGGAGTCGAACCCGCGACACCACGATTATGAGCCGTGTGCTCTAACCACCTGAGCTACCCCGCCGGGTGAGTTCGTCATCCCACCCGGAGGTGGGATGCCGTTCTCAGAGCCCCTTTACGGAATCGAACCGTAGACCTTCTCCTTACCATGGAGACGCTCTGCCGACTGAGCTAAAGGGGCGGGCCGAGGAGAGAGATTACACGGTCTGCCGCCCCGATGTGAAATCGAGCCGACCGCACCTTGCAGGCCCCTCAGTCCGTCCCGGAAAGCATACCGGGTCCGGCAGAGTGCTCTTGACCATTTTCAGTCCAGTACGGCGTCGTCCTCGGAGAAGTCGTCCGCAGCGTCCGCCGGCGGATGCGCGAGATGCCACCGAACCGACGCGCGGAGCGTCTCGGCCGGATCCACCGGAGTCCAGCCGAGCACCGTACGCGCCTTCCACGGGTCCATCAGCAGGTGCTGGTCGATCGCGCCTGTGAGCGACAGATCCGACGGCAGCAGGTCGTCCCGCACCCGCACGAGCTCCGTGTCCTCGGCCCCCGCCGCCGCCAGGATCTGTTCGGCGAACAGCCGGTACGGCGCGGTCGCCGGCTCCACCACGTTGAAGGCACCGGGGAAGTCACCACCCAGCGCCAAGGACACTGCGGCTGCGACGTCACCGACGTACACACGGCTGAAGAGGAACTGCCCGGAACCGACCGGGATCCGGCGCCTCCCGGCCCGGACTCGCCGCAGGACGAACTCGAAGCGCCGCTGATAGTCGTGCTCGCCGTACACGGCCCCGAGCCGCAGCACGGTCGCGCCCCGCGGGAGATACCGCTCCTCCACCTCCAGGTTCTCGTACTCCGGCCCGTCGACGAAACGGCGGTCCCGCAGCGGTGATTCCTCGGTCAGCGGCAGCGCGTCCGTCGTACGGTCCGAGTGCAGACCGTCGTACGCGCGGTAGACGTCGCAGCTGGAGATGGCGACGAGCTTCACGGACGGTCCGACCGCGCCGAGGGCCGCGTCGGCGGCCGCCGCGTTCATGCCCGAGATGTCGACGAGCGCCTCGGGATCGAACGGTTTCAGCGCGGCAGCCAACGCCGCACCGTCGTGACGGTCGACGTGCGCGTGCTCGACCGGCACCAGATCGTCGGGCTCATGGTCGCCGCGATGCACCACCAGCAGCGTGTGCGCCTCCGCAGCCAGCCGCTCGACGACGGCCCGGCCGATGAACCGGGTCCCACCCAAGATCGCGATCCGCATGAGCACAGTCCTACCGGTGCGGGCGCCCGGGTCCTAGATTCGTCTGCGCCCGGCAGAAAGCGGATGTCGAGAACCGCCGCACGGCTTCGTCCCGCTGGCAGAACCTACGAGAGGAGCACAGATGTCCGAGACAGCGATGCCGCCGGTGGTGCCGGCCGAGGAATGGGCTGCGGCCCGCGCCGAGCTGCTGGTCGCCGAGAAGGAGGCTACGCGCGCCCTGGACCGGATCGCGGCCCAGCGGCGACGGCTGCCGATGGTGCGGTTCGGCGAGTACACATTCACGGCTGCCGACGGGCCGGTCACGCTGCGGGAGCTCTTCGGTGAGCACCGCCAGCTCGCGCTGTACCAGTTCATGAACGTCGGTCCGGACGCGTTCTGCGGCGGCTGCACGTACTTCACCAAGAACGTCGCCAACCTCGCCGGCCTGGCGCGGAACGACATCGCGTGGGCGACCGTTTCCGACATGCCGATCGAGCAGATGGCCGGGTACTGGAAGGAGATGGGCTGGGAGCACATCCCGTTCGCGTCCTCGGCAGGTACGACGTTTTCCGCCGACTGCGGCGTCGGCGGCGGCTTCCTGCTGAGCATGTTCCTGCGCGACGGCGACAACGTTTTCCGCACCTACACGACCGGCCAGCGCGGCGTCGACCGGCTGCTCTTCAGCACCAACGTTTCCGACCTCGCCGTGTACGGCCGCCAGGAGGAGTGGGAGGACTCCCCGGCAGGCTGGCCGCAAGCTCCGACGTACGGCTAGAGGTGCCCTAGGCCCAGACGCGGCTCGGGTACGACGTTCGCAGTACCGGCATGACCTCTGTGACGAAGGTCTCGACGGACTCCCGGTTGTCCTCCTCCGGGAGTCCCGGGACCTCCAGGGAAATGCCGGAAAGCTCGTGCCCGAACGCGTCCTGGTATCGGCCGAACTTGTCGATCACCTGTTCCGGTGACCCGACCAGCACCGATCCGCCGTCGAGGAACTCCTCGAGCGTCCGGAACGGCAGCTGGTTGTGCCGGGCGCCGGGCGAATCCATGAACGCGTCGAAGATCGGCCGGTACCCCTCGACCGCTTCCTGCGACGTTTTCTTCACGTACAGCCCGTTGAACCCGGCGCCCACCACGGCCGCCGCCGGGTCCCGTCCGTACGCCTCCCAACGCTCCCGGTAGTGCCGGATCAGCCCGGCGTACTTCTCCAGCGGATGGAAGCCGTTCGCCGAGAACAAGGGGTCACCCCAGCGCGCCGCCAGCTCGGTGGACTCCGTCGACGACGCCGACCCGTGCCACAGCGGGATGCCGTCCGGTCGGTACGGCCGCGGCTGCGTGGTCGCGTCCGTCAGCGCCGGGCGGTAGCGCCCCGACCAGGAAACTCCGGTTTCCCGGAGCAGCCGCCGGAGCAGCTCGTACTTCTCCCGGTTGCGGTCCCACTGCCCGTCCAGCTCGTACCCGAACAGCGCGTTCTGTTCCGGGTCGTTTCCCTTCCCGATGATGATGTCGAGCCGTCCACCCGACAGCTGGTCGAGCGTCGCGTAGTCCTCCGCCACCCGCACCGGGTCCAGTAGCGACAGCACCGTCACCGTGGTCAGCAGCCGGATCCGCGAGGTCACCGCCGCGATGTAGGACAGCACGACCGGCGGCGACGACGAGATGAACCGTTGCGCGTGCCGCTCCCCGACGCCGTACGCGTCGAAGCCCAGCTCCTCCGCCCACTGCGCCTGCTGTACGACGCGCCGGAACCGCTCGGACGGCGTGAGCTGCACGCCGCTGATCGGGTCCGGCGAGTTGTCGATCAATGTGTAGGTACAGAACTTCACCCCAAGGTCACCGCACCTTCTTCTCGCCCGCGGTCACCGGCAGACCGAGGCGATTGCCGGGCACCGGCGCCGGGCAGGTCCCGTACGCCGTGAACGCGAACGGCAGGTTGACGGTTCGGTTGAAGTCGATCCGCACCGACCCGTCCCGCTCGACCGGCCCGGTCGTCACCGTCCGCCAGGGCGCCGTCTCCTCACCGTTCGTCTTGTCGTGGAACGAGAGGTTGAGCCGGCTGTCACTCGCAGCGGTCGCGACAAGCTCGTACGCCGTGCTGCCCAACGCCACATGCACCGTGCCGACCGCGGTGATGTGCTGACGCAGGTCGTCGCGCGCCGTCGACACCTCCACCCGCTGCGCCTTCGCGTACGGGCTGAAGTACCCGGTGACCGCCCAGGCGTCGTCGATCGGGTACGTCGGAACGCCCTTGAAGCCCTTCCGCGTCGCCGCGTCTGGATCCCGTTGCCGCACGGCGTACCGGCCGCCGCGGAGAACGAGTTCCGCCAGACGGTTTCCGTGCAACAACCAGCTGAGAGAGCCGGCTTCCGGAACGCTGGCGGAAACCGTTCCATGTACTGGCTCTCCGCCAGCCGTCAGTTCGCCGGAGGCCGTTACGTGAGCCTGCTCGTCCGCCCACCACTTTCCGGCCAGACCGTCGATCGCAGTGGGCGTGGCCGACAGCCAGTTGAACGCGACGACGGAGAGCCAACCGTAGTCGGTGTCCAGGTCGCGCTCCCGCGCCGCATGCCAGGTCTGCCAGTCCTGCTCGAGATCGGAAACAACAGTCATGACGCTTTCCTTTGTTCGCGGTGGGCTACCTCGGAGCGGACCAGCGGGATCACGTACCGGCCGAAGTCGATCGCGTCGTCGTAGATGTCGTAACCGCGCGCGGAGAAGATCCGGATCCCGAGGTCGTAGTAGTCGAGCAGCGCCGCAGCGACGGTCTCCGGCGTTCCGACCAGTGCCGTGGAGTTTCCGCCGCCACCGGTCAGGCCGGTCGGCGCCGTCCAGAGCGCACGGTCGTGACGCTCGCCGGCCGCGACCGCCTTCAGCAACCGCTGCGATCCGGCGTTTTCCGGCGTCTTCGACCGCAGCCGGGTGCTGGCCAGGACCCGGCCGGCCTGCACGTCCTTGATCCGGCCGAGAATGCGTTCCGCCTTCTCCCAGGCGAGTTCCTCGGTCGGTGCCAGGATCGGCCGGAACGCGATCTGGATCGTCGGCCGGTCCGTCCGCCCTGCGCGCGCCGCCGCGGCGTCGATGGTCTCGAGCTGCTCCCGGGTTCCGGCCAACGGTTCGCCCCAGAGCGCGAAGATGTCCGCTTCGGCCGCGCCGACCGCGTACGCCGCCGCGGACGAGCCACCGAACGAGATCCGCGGCCGCGGCTGCTGCACCGGTTTGATGTCGGCGAGGAACTGCTCGAACCGGTAATGCTTTCCGTCGAAGTCGAACCGGGTGTCAGACGTCCACGCCTGCTTGAGGATCTGGATGAACTCGGCGGTTCGCCCGTACCGGTCGTCCTTGGCCAGGAAGTCACCCTCGGCGGCCTGGTCCGCGGTCGACCCGCCGGTGATCACGTGCACCTCGAACCGGCCGCCGCTGAGGTGGTCCAGAGTCGCAAACGTTTTCGCGGTCAGCGTCGGGTAGGCGACATTCGGCCGGTGGGCGACGACCAGGTTGATCCGCTCCGTACGGCCGGCGACGTACGCCGCAACCTGGGCCGGGTCGGGTGAGCCCGAGTGGTAGGCGAACAGGATGCGGTCCCACCCGTTGTCCTCGTGGGCACGGGCGAGTTTGCTGGTGTAGTCCAGGTCCAGCGGGCCGCCGATTCGGGGCGTCACCTCGCTGGCCGGGTTGGTTCCGGCGATGCCGAGGAACTCAACTGGCATGGCGTTCTTCCTTCCGTACGGTAGGTGCGAGCAGCGTGAGCAGGTCCCTTGCGACGGCGTCGTTCTGCCGGAAGCCGGGACCGTTGAAATGCGGCCGGGAGAAACCCGACGAGCCGGCCGATCCGGAAACGGACGGCCCGAGCAGAAACAGCGTTTCCTGGATGGACCCGTCGGAACGGATCGCGCGGCACCGCGAGTCCGCCTTCAGCTGACCGCCGCCGAGACTGGTTCCGTCGGCCGCGAACAGTTCGTCCGCCGCCAGCGCTCCCGAGTCCAGCAGACCGCGCAGCAACGGATCGGCGGTCGCGAGTACGTCGGGACGCGGCAACCGGGCCTCGACGAAGGCGCGCGCCCGGATCTCACCCGCCACAGCAGGGCTCGTGGCAACGAACTGATCGTTGTCGATGGCAACCTCGAGATCCGGTCCGGCGAACCGGACGATGCCGGCCCGGTGGAGCGCGAGCAGTTCCTCGAGCCGCCGTGGCGGCGGTCCACTCGCCACGAACGAGAAGAACCCGTGCCACTCGCTCTCCACCCGCCGCACCCGGTCCTCGTCGGACAACTGCCCGTCGGTGATCGCCCGCGACAACACGCTGTAGATACTCAGCAGCGCGTTGAAGACCGCCAGATCCGCCGAGTACGCCGGATCCGCCCGCCGGAGCAGATCGTTCTCGATGAGTTCGGTGAGGAACCGTTCGAACCCGTCCCGATCCTCGAAGAACCGCCCGGCCAACGGCCGGTCCACCTCGTGCCGGACGAACCAGTCGGCAGGGTCCGGAACACCGGCACGAACGGCGGCTTCGAACTCCGCATCCGCCACCGCCCCGGATCCCGCATCGCGCCCCGGGACGGCGTTGAGGCTCGCGCCGGGCAACCAGGCGTCGAGCGTTTCGGCGAACCGCTTCCACGGCCACCTGGTCCTTTCGGGATGCGCTGTGAACAGCTGCTGGTAATGCGCGTAGGCCAGTTCTTTCTCGATCAACGGCGCCACGTCGCGGTCGAAGTCGAGAACGCCTTCGCCAAGCGCCTTCTTCGTCAGGTAGCGCGTCGGGACCGGCCTCGTTCCCGGGACGGTGTAGCCGAGCTTCGAGTGGTACGGGACGCCGCGGCGCGAACCGACGTACAGGATCGGTTCGTCGCCGGACGGGTGGTAGCTGAGCAGGCCGTCGGACTCGTCGTACCAGCCGCCGCGGCCCTCGGTGAGCAGCACCATCAGGTCGACGAAGGCCTGCCCGAATCCGCGGACGATGACCGGTGCCTGCGGCCACAGCCCGTCCAGGTCGACATCGGCGGTGTACCCCGGCGGGATGTAGGTGAGTCCGGCGTCGGCGGCCTGTGCGGCCCATGCGGATTCCGATGCCGTGGGCAACCGGTCCAGGTAGCCGAGCGCGAGAACCACCGCGTCGGCCGCGATCTCCCGTCCGGACCCGAGGATCACCCGCTGGTCCGCAGTGAGCTCGACGGCTCGCTCCCGATGGGTGACGACGGTCGCGGGGAGATCGCGGACGACGCGCTCCCACACCCACGCCAGGTACTCCGCCTGCACCAGACGCGGTGGGAAGGCAAGAGGGCCGGGAGGTTCGAGCCCGGCCTTCTCGAGGATCACCGCGCCCTCGCCGGCGACCCAGGTGGCGAGGTCCGGCCCCGGCACGATCGGGCCCTCGCAGTCGACCGACTCGTCGGTGAAGATAGTGACGTCGGACGTCATCGAGTTCATCCACAGCAGCCGCGACTGATCGCGCCGCCAGATCCGCCCGCCTCCGGCCGGAAACGGATCCACCACGTGAATCTCGACGCGGCGGCCACCGAGCAACTCGTCGGCACTGGCCGCGAACCGCTCCAGCAACCCGACCGTCCGCGGGCCACCACCCACGAACACCACAGTCGCCGGCGCCTCCTTCCACGGATGCAGATCGGACACGGTCATAGCTGCAGTCCTAGGTGGTCGCGGAGGGTTGTGCCGGTGTATTCCGGGCGGAAGACGCCGCGTTCGCGGAGCAGGGGGACGACTCGGTCGACGAAGTCGTCGAGGCCGGACGGGGTGAGGTGCGGAACGAGTACGAAACCGTCGGCGGCGTTTTCCTGGACGTGCCGGTTGACGGCTTCCGCGACCGAGGTGGGTGAACCGACGAACGTCTGCCGGTTCTGCTGGTTGATGACGGTCTGCCGCAGCGACCAGCCGTGCGCCTCCGCCTGCGCCCGCCACTCGGAAACGATCGGAAACGGATCGTTGTACCCGACCCGCCCCTGCGTCACCGACGACCCGACGACCGGGTCCTCGGCCGGCAGCGGACCGTCCGGGTCGTAGGCCGAGAGATCGCGGCCCCAGAGCAGTTCGGCCAACACCAACGCGGTCGGACCGGAAACCTGCTGCTCCCGGATGTACGCCGCTTTCTCGATCGCGTCGGCGTCCGTGTCCGCGACCACGACCGTCACCGCGGGCATGATCTTCAGCGACTCGTCGGTCCGCCCGTACTTCGCCAGCCGCGCCTTCACGTCCTTGTAGAAGGTCTGCCCGCCCTCGAACGTCCCGTGCCGGCTGAAGATCACGTCCGCGCTCGACGCCGCGAACTCGCGCCCCTCGTCGCTGTCACCGGCCTGGATGATCACCGGCCGGCCCTGCGGCGACGGCGGCAGACCGAACCGCCCGCGGATGGTGAAGTGCGCGCCGTCGTCCGCGAAGGCCCCAGCGCCTTCGCGGGCGAACGCACCCGCCGCCTGGTCCAGGACGAGGTCGTCCCCGTTCCAGGAGTCCCAGAGTTTCCGCACGATCCGGAGCGATTCCTGCGCGCGGACGTACCGGTCGCCCTTGTCGAGGTACCCGCCGCGGCGGAAGTTCTCGCCGGTGAACGCGTCCCACGACGTCACGACGTTCCAGGCCGCGCGGCCGTTGGAGACGTGGTCGAGGGTCGAGAGTCGTTTCGCCAGTTCGTACGGCTCGTTGAAGGTCGAGTTGACGGTCGCGGCCAGGCCGAGGTGTGTCGTGACCGCCGCCAGCGCGCTGAGCACGGTCAGCGACTCGGGCCGCCCGACGACATCCAGGTCGTGGATCCTTCCCTTCACCTCACGCAGCCGCAGCCCCTCGGCCAGGAAGAAGAAGTCGAAGGTCCCACGTTCCGCAGTTTCCGCAAGTTGCCGGAACGATCCGAAATCGATCTGCGACCCGGACGCGGGGTCCGACCAGACGGTCGTGTTGTTCACGCCCGGAAAGTGCGCGGCAAGATGGATCTGCTTGGTCATCGCACACTCCTCGCGTACCTGTTCACCGGCCGCCGCAACCCGAGCCGCCCGCGCAAACTCCCGCCCCGCTGTCCGGACCCGGCCAGGCCGCGTTCCCGCAGCACCGGCAGCAACTGCTCCGCGATCAACGGCACATCGAGCTCGAGCGACGCGGGCCGAAGCTGTACGCCGTCAACGCCCACCGCCGCCCATTCCTCTATCGACGAGGCGAGCCGCTCGACACCGTCGACGTGCGGCCGAACCTCGGCAGACACGAGAACCAGCGGGCCGACCACCTGGTCCGACGTCAAAGTCACACTCGGACCGGCGAGCGTCACACTGCGACGAGCGTTTTCCCGCAGCTCCAGCACCTGATCCGACAGGACGCCGGAATCCGGCAGGAAGACGAGTTCCGCATCAGCGGCCGCCTCCAGCGCCTCCGGCGTACTGACCCGGATCGCGGTGATCGGGTGTCCCTGTGGCGGCCGCGGGACGATCGACGGGCCTTTGACACTGAACGTCGGCGACTCGAAGTCGACGTAGTGCAGCTTCTCCCGGTCGACGAATCGCCCGGTGGCAGCGTCGCGGATGATCGCGTCGTCCTCCCACGAGTCCCACAGGCGACGCCCGGCGTCGACGACGTACCGCGCCTCCCTCCACGTCTCGGCAGCCGGCGCCGGCTCGCGCCGCCCGATCACCGCGGCCGCCTCGGCCGACGTCGAGACCTCAGCGATCCAGCCGGCCCGACCACCCGAGATGTGGTCAAGCGTCGCGACCGAGGCCTGCACATGGAACGGCTCCGTGTGAGTGACGGTGATCGTCGGCAGCAACCCGATCCGTTGTGTCACCGGCGCGACCCGCGCGGCCAGCCCGAGCGCATCCAGCCGGACACTCACCCGATCGGGTACGTCGTCCGGCGCCTCGAGCGCATCCACGAACGTCGCGAGGTCGACCCCCGCCGCCTCCGCCCGCTGCGCTGCCCGTACGGCGAGCTCACCGGTCAGAATCGCCCGCGGATCGACCTCCGGACCACGCCACGCCCCGGGATCCCCACCCGCGCCATCGATCTCGATCGCCGTGATGAACCCGTGGCTCATGACGCCACCTTCAATGCCACAGGGAGGTCCTTGCTGAACGGCAGCGGACCGATCGACTCGGGATCGGCCTCGGTGTCGAACTGCGGCTCGAATCCGACCGACAGATACAACCCGGCCGCCTCCGGCTGCCGCGGCCCCGTCGTCAGATACAGCCGCCGGTACCCGAGATCGAGCGCCGCCGACTCCAGCTCCGCGAGCACACGACGACCCAAGCCCTGCCGGCGATGCAGGTGCGACGTCCACATCCGCTTCACCTCGGCGGTCTCGTCGTCGTACCGACGGATCGCGCCCCCGGCAACCGTCTGCCCGCCGTACCGCAGCAGCACGAACGCGCCGCCGCGCTCGACGTGAAAGTCCGACGGCGGTACTTCGGTCAGCTGCGTGTTCTCGTTCGTACGCCCGTACCGCGTGCTGTACTCGACGACCAGATCCGCCAGCAACGGCGCCGCCTCGGGATCCTCCGGCCGCGCCCGGATCGCCTCCACCGCGGCGATCTGCACCGGCGTACTCTCCACCGGCTGCTCGCCCTCGACGGTCGCGAGGAACGCCTCCGTCACCTGATACAGCGGCACCGATGCCACCGGATCGAGCAGCAGCCCGCCGCCGTCGTACAGCTGGACGTGCGACGACAGTACGAACCACCCCTGCCCGATCGCACCCGCGCCGAGGCTGGTGAGCACCGGTCGGAGCGCGTAGTCGATCACCAGCACATGCGCCGGCGTACCGCCCGTTGCCAACGGCAACACCGTCTTGCCCTTCAACGCGTACTGCGGCAGCAGATCCAGGAACACCTTCAGCAAACCGGAGTACGCCGCCTTGTAGACCGGGGTCGTGACCACGACCGCATCCGCGTTCTCGAGCACCGAAGCCGCTGCGGAAATCGCTGGATCGTCGGCCTGACCGCGCAACAACGGCTCGGCCGGAAGATCGCGCAAGACGATCGGCGTGACGGTGTGGCCGTGGCTGATCAGGCGCTTGGTGACATAGTCGAGAACCGCGTCGGTCCGCGACGGGACCGATGGGCTGCTGGAGATCGTTGCAATGGTCGCCATTGAGTTCTCCTATTTCTTCGGCAGACCGGGCGGGTTGATCAAGGACTTCGGGACGGCCTCGGCCTGCAGGCCCCACTTGGCCAGCACCTTCGCGTAACTGCCGTCCGCGATCGCCGCGTTCAGCGCGTCCGCGAGCGGCTTGACGAGCCCGTTGTCCTTCTTCGTCGTGATTCCGACCAGACCCTGCACGGGATAACTGGACGAGACGGTGCCGACGATCTCGGTCTTGTGCTGGGTCGCGACGTGGTACGACGCGTTCGGGTTCGGGCCGAGGTACAGGTCGATCCGGCCGGACTGCAGCGCGAGGTAGGTGTCCGCGGCCTGCTGGTAGTACTTGAGGTTCGCGGGTTTCCGGCCGGCCGCGACGTTCTGCTTGTTCCAGTCGACCAGGATCGCTTCCTGAAGCGTTCCGGAACCGACCGCGACGTTCTTTCCGGAGATGTCCGCCGGGCCGGTGATCTTCAGCCCCGAGCCGACCTTCGCCTCGAACGCGTGCAGCCCGAGCCGGTACGTCGCGAAGTCGTACTTCTCCTTGCGCAGTTCGGAAACTCCGATGTTCGAGATTCCGACCTGGTATTTCCCGGAGTCCAGCCCGAGGAACAGGTTCTCCCAGCTCGTCGTGTCGATCTGGGCCTGCAGCCCGAGGACGCTCGCGACCAGGTGGGCGACGTCGATCTCGACCCCGATCGGGGTCTTGTTGTCGTCGGCCGTGAACCCGAGCGGCGGCAGTCCGCCACCGGCCGAGCCGTTCCCGACCACCAGTTTCCCGGACTCCCGCACCGAGGCCGGCAACTCGGCCGCGATGCTGTCCACCTTCGCCGAGGTGATGTGCTGCTGGTTCGCCGAGGTGTCGAACGAAACCACCGAGGGATCACTGCTCTTGGCGGACTCCGCCTGCGGATCGGCACACGCGGCCGCCGCCAGCAGAACTACCCCGAGCACCAAGCTCCAACGTTTTCTCATCTGTTGTCCTCAGCTCGTCAGGGGAAGGCCGGGCGGGTTGATCTCGGACTTGGCGACCGCCTCGGTCGACACGTTCCAGCGGTCCAGGACCTTCGCGTAGCTGCCGTCCGCGATCACGCCGTCGATCGCCGTCTGGTAGGCCTTCACCAGGCCGCTGTCCTTCTTGGTGGTGGCCGCGATCAGGCCCTGCAGCGTCGGCCCGGCGCCGGAAAATTTGCCGATCGTCTCTGTCTCGCCGGACGTCTTCACGTGGTAGGCGATCGACGGGTTCGGCCCGAGGTATCCGTCGATCCGGCCGGAGCTCAGCGCCAGATACGTGTCGGTGTTCTTCTGGAAATACTTGATCGTTGCCGCCGGCAACCCGGCTTTGACGTTCGCCTCGTTCCAGTCGACCAGGATCTTCTCCTGGTTCGTCCCCGAGCCGACCGCAATCGTTTTCCCGGCGATGTCCTTCGCACCGGTGACTCGCCAGGTCCCGCCCTTCTTCGCCTCGAACGCGATGTCGTCCTTGCGGTACGTCGCGAAGTCGTACTTCTGCTTGCGCTTCTCCGTCACGGTGATGTTCGAGAAGCCCACGTCGTACTTGGCCGAGTCGAGGCCGACGAAGAGGTTCTCCCAGCTGGTCACCTCGATCTTCGGCTGCAGCCCGAGCGCCTGGGCGACCAGGTAGGCGATGTCCACCTCCAGCCCGATCGGCGTCTTGTTGTCGTCGGCGTAGAAGCCGAGCGGCACGCTGCCGCTGCCGAAGCCGGCGCCGACGACCAACGTGCCGCGGTCGCGGACCTTGGCCGGCAGTAACGCGGCAGCGGCGTCGTTGCGAGTGGTGGTCACCCGGTTCTGCTCGGCGGAGGTGTTGACCCCGGTATCCGAGGCAGCTGTGGCATCAGCGCCACAGCCGGCCAGCGTGAGCAGCGCAAGGGAGAGGACAAGAAGTCGTTTCATCACAGCACCTTCGAGATGAACGCACGGGTGCGCTCGTGGACGGGGTTGTCGAGCACTTCGCGCGGTGGACCCGATTCGACGATCCGGCCGCCATCGATGAAGACCACCGTGTCCGCGATCTCCCGGGCGAAGCCGATCTCGTGGGTGACGACGACCATCGTGGAGCCATCGCGCGCGAGCTCCTTGATCACGTCGAGGACCTCGCCGACGAGCTCCGGGTCCAGCGCGCTGGTCGGCTCGTCGAACAGCAGGACCTTCGGTTTCAGCGCCAGCGCGCGAGCGATCGCGACACGTTGCTGCTGACCGCCCGACAGCTGCCGCGGGTAGGCGTCGGCCTTCTCACCGACGCCGACGCGCTCCAGCAGCTCGCGCGCGAACGGCTCGACCTCGCTGCGCTTGCGGCGCTGCGCGGACACCGGCGCCTCGACGACGTTCTGCAGCGCAGTGAGATGCCCGAAAAGGTTGAAGTTCTGGAACACGAACCCGACCTGCGACCGCTGCCGCAGGATGTCGCGCTCCCGCAGCTCGTGCAGCTTGTCGCCGCGGCGTCGGTACCCGATCAGCTCGCCGTCGATCCGGATCAGCCCGCGATCCACCTTCTCCAGATGGTTGATCGACCGCAGCAGCGTCGACTTCCCCGATCCGGACGGGCCGAGGATCACGGTGACGGCGCCGGCCTGGACCTCAAGGTCGATCCCCTTCAGTACTTCGAGGTCGCCGAAGTTCTTGTGCACACCCTTCACGTCGATCATCGCGTCGTACCTCGCGCGAAGCGGCGTTCCACGTAGTACTGCACGATCGACAGCAGTGTGGTCAGGACGATGTACCAGACCGTGGCGACCATCAGCAGCGGTACGACGCGGCTGTTCCGGCCGTAGATCACCTGCACCTGGTAGAAGAGCTCCGGGATCGCCATCACCGAGACGATCGAGGTGCCCTTGAACAGGCTGATCACCTCGTTCGCGCCGTTCGGCAGGATCGAGCGCATCGCCTGCGGCAGCACGATCCGGAAGAACTGCCGCCGTTTCGGAATCCCCAGTGCGGCGGCGGCTTCGGTCTGGCCGGCGTCGACGGAAATGATTCCACCCCGGATGATTTCCGCGGCGTACGCCGCCTGATGCAGAGCCAGCCCCAGTACGGCGGCGCCGAGCGGACCGAACAGGTTGTTCGTACTGAAGTGCACGAACTCCGGGCCGAACGGGATGCCCAGGCTGAGCTCCTGGTAGAGGTAGGCGATGTTGAACCAGAACAGCAGCTGCACGATCAACGGGATCGAGCGGAACGCCCAGATGTAGCCCCAGGCAACTACTTGCAGGAACGGGCTGCCGGACAGCCGCATCGACGCGAGGACGGCGCCGAGCACGAACCCGAGCACCGTGCCGTACACCGTCAGCTGCACGGTCACCCAGAGCGCCGAGAAGACGGTCCTGGTGGCGAAGAACTGGAAGAACGTCGGCCAGTCCCAGCCCGGATTCGTGGCCAGTCCGTGCACGAACATCGCGAGCAGGACGAGGACGACCCCGACGCCGACCCAGCGCCACGGATGTCGCCGGGCGACGACGGTCAGATCGGCTTCGAGCGGTACTGCGGTCGCCGGCGGTCCGGTCGTACCGGACGCAGACGTGACTGAAGTGGTGGACACGATGACACTCCCTGGCGGTGGGCAGGCTTCGCGGGCCCTGCGACGGCGGAGGGCGGCAGCGGGCAGCAGGCGTCCTGAACCGGACGCCTTGACAGGACGTGAGGAGACTCAGGTCAGCGCAGACAGAGGGCGCTGGAGACCCGGAGGAGATCGATGTGGAGGCGGTAGTACGGCGGCTTGCGCGTCATTCCCGTCTCCTCTCGTCGGTCGTGTCATTTCAGTATGGGACGCGGTTGAAAGATTAGTAAGTCGATCGACAAAGCTCTCAATATATGGACGGCTTATACCGGTCCAGAGGGCCTGCTCGACGCCGATCGCCAGGTGATTCGCGTCACAGGCGCGGCGACTTTCTTGCCCAGCCGGTTCACGCCTGAGCATGCACCGGACGGCAGGATGCCCTCACCGAGCGTGTTCGATTTTGTTGAGCGCTCCGCAATCCGTGTTTGAGGCGCCGTGACCTCCTCGTTATGGTCATTCAGTCGCCGTACCCCTCAACGGCGAATACCCCTCCCTGGAAGGCTTCTCGTGCCCACTCACCAAGACGCGCCGCAAACAGAGCGGCAGGCGTCCAGCCGCCCGGCTGCTCCGCGCCGGGTGGCAAAGCACCGCTCCTCCCGCCGCAACGCGACCCGCCGTACCCAGCTGATCGGCCTGACCGCCGCCTTGGCCGCCGCGGCCGGGACCACGACCGTCGGGCTCAGCTCGTCCGCGACCGGTCCGGCCACCGCATCCGGAAGCACCGGCCTGAGCCCCTCACAGGCCGACGCTCTGACTGCCGCCCGGGTCGACCGGCGCGACCTCGGGTCCCGGGACGCGTCCCGGATCGACCTGTCGCTCGCGTCGACCCGGAAGGCGGCGGCCGAGACCGCCGCGAAGCAGCGGGCCGCACGCCTGGCCGCGCACGCGGCACTGACGCAGCGCCGGGCGCTTGCGCTGGCAGCCGCGAAGGCAGCCGCCGCGAAGAAGGCCGAGGCGAACGCCAAGGCCCTCGCCGCCGCGAAGAAGGAAGCCCTCGCCAAGGCAGCGGCGATCAAGGCGGCCGCGACCCCGAAGATCGTGCTGCCGACCACCGGCTACCACCTGACCGCCCGCTTCAACCAGGCCGGCGGCCGCTGGGCCCACAACCACACCGGTCTCGACTTCGCGGCCCCGATGGGTACGCCGGTCCGCTCGGTGATGGCCGGTGAGGTCATCCAGGCCGACTTCGAAGGCGCGTACGGCCGTCAGGTGAAAGTGCGGCACGCCGACGGCACCGTCACGTCGTACAGCCACATGTCCGAGTTCGACGTCTCCGTCGGCGACTCGGTCGAGGCAGGCACGATGGTCGGCCGCATCGGCATGACCGGCAACACCACCGGCCCCCACGTCCACTTCGAGGTCCTCCCCCACGGCGGCGACCCCATCGACCCCGAACCCTGGCTCCGCGACCACGGCCTCACCCCGTAAGACCCCTACAAGGTCTTGGCCATGTCGAGGGCGGCTATGTAGGTGCCCTCGATGAGGAATTCGTTGGGGTGGGTGCCTTCCAGGACGTAGCCGTGGCGTTCGTACAGGCGGCGGGCGGCGGTGTTGGTGCTGTGGACGTGCAGGCTGATCTTGCGCGCGCCGCGGCGGCGCCCCTCGGCGGTGGCGGCGTCCAGGAGGGCGGACGCGACGCCCAGGCGGCGCGCCTCGTGGGCGACCGCGAGGCCGTTGATCGACAGTACGCCGGAACCCTCGGGGAACGGGTACTTGTCCTGCAGGCGCAAGTACCCGACCACGGCGCCCTCGTGCTCCGCGACCAGATGCGCCTCCGGCCCGCTCCGGCTGAAGAACGTGTCCTGCAGCGTGTCCTGGTAGGACGGGAATCCCGACGACGCGTCCCACGCACTCCGCTCGATCGCGAGCAGCGCCGTGTCGTCCTCCTCGACGGCACGTCGTACCGTCACCTGCTGGTCGCCTGATCGGCGGTCGTCACTCACCGCACCATCCTCGCCCGCCGGGTGGGCCAACTGCCTGCGGGGTCAGGTTCCGGGACCGATATCGAAAACATATCGGAAATCGCAGACGCTGCCGCAACATCGCCTTGGATGAACTGTCGGCATGCTGACCAATCACCTGAGGCGCGATCGTCGGCTCGCCGGATCCGGCCGTCTGGCGATCGTTGCCGCCGTCATCAGTCTCGCGCTGACCTCGTGTACAGCGGTTTCCGCGCAGGACGATTCGTCACCGTCGAGTACCGGGTCGAACACGGGGTCGAGCACGGGGTCGAGCACCGGGTCGACCTCCGGCCGGCCGTCGAAGTCCGGCTCGACCAAGAGCGGACCGCCCGGCGCGGCGGACGGCGTCCTGCCCGACCACACCTCGGCGTACGACACCAGCCTGCCCGGGGTCACCAAGCTCGATCCCGCCCTCCGTGAGGCCGTCCAGGAGGCCGAGACCGCGATGAAGGCGGACGGCATCAGGATGCAGGTCACGACGGGCTGGCGCAGCAAGAAGTACCAGGAAGAGCTGATGGAGAAGGCGATCCGCAAGTACGGCAGCAAGAAGAAGGCCAAGGAGTACGTCGCCGACCCGGACGAATCGCACCACGTCACCGGCCACGCCGTCGACATCGGCCCCACCGACGCCGACTACTGGCTGATCCGCCACGGCAACCGCTACGGCCTCTGCCAAACCCTCTCCAACGAGATCTGGCACTTCGAGCTGGTCACCACTCCGGGCGGGACCTGCCCACCCATGACCGACCCGAAGGGCTAGCGGGGTTCTTCGGGGGGATCGGGGAGTTTGGCGAGGGGGCGCTGGGACCAGGCGACGTCATGCCAGGCGTCGAGTTTCCAGCCGATTTCGCGATAGGTGCCGATCGGGTCGAAGCCGAGGGACTTGTGCAGGGCCTCGCTGGCCGGGTTGGGCAGCGTGACACCGGCGACGGCGGTGCGGAAACCGCGTTCTGACAGGCGCTCGAACAGGGCGTTGTAGAGCGTTCGGCCGGCGCCGGTGCGGTGGTGGCTGGGGGCAACATAAACGCTGACCTCACAGGACCAGCGGTACGCCGGGCGCGGCTTCATCGGGCCGCCGTACGCATATCCGACGACCTGGCCGTCGTCTTCGAGAACCAGCCACGCGTGGGTGGACTGGGCCTTGGCAATCCGCTCGGCCATCTCCTCGACCGTCGGCGGATCGAGCTCGAACGTGATCGACGTACCGGTGACGTAGGGCGCGTAGATCGCCGCGCAGGCCTCGGCGTCGGCAGCCGAGGCGTCTCTGACCTGAACCATGACACGATAGTAGCCACAACTGCCGCTATAGTGGCAAGCGTGATGGATGAACTGTCTCGGTCCTTGGCCGCGACCGTGCAGCAGGCGCGGGTCGCGCAGGACCTGTCCGTGAACGCGCTCGCCGAGCGGTCGGGGGTTTCGCGCGCGATGATCGGGAAGATCGAGCGGGGCGAGGCGCAGCCCACCGCCGTACTGCTGGGGAAGCTGTCCGGTGCGCTCGGCATGACATTGTCCGAGCTCGTCGCCCGCGCGGAGAACACCGGTGAGCTGCTCCGTCGAGCACACGACCAGCCGGTCTGGACCGACCCGGTCACCGGGTACCGCCGACGCGCGGTGTCCCCGGTGACCGATGGGCCATTGGAACTGGTGGAGGTGGAACTGCCTCCCGGGGCGTCGGTCTCGTACCCGGCCGACGCCTACATCTTCAAGTACCAGCAGTTGTGGATCCTCGACGGACGGCTGCGCTTTCACGAAGGATCACAGGTTCACGAACTACATGCCGGCGACTGCCTGCAACTCGGCCCACCTCTGCCGACGACCTTCCACAATCCGGGTACGGCGGTGTGCCGTTACCTGGTCGCGCTGGTCAAGGGGCGCGGCTGAAACCACTGCGCCACCGCGTCACGCAGCCCTTCACGTTCCGCGACGCCGTCCTGCTCGGCGGCCCAGGCGACGTAGCCGTCCGGCCTGATCAGCACGGCGATCGGAGCCTCGCCCCGACCGGTGACCACCTCGATCGGATCCGCCACGAGGTCGGCGAACGAGGCATCGGGGGTGAGGTCGACGAGGAGCGGGCGAGCCGACCTCATCAGCTCGGCCAGCCGCTTGGAGCCGATCGTCAGATCGGGCGCCCAGCGGCCGACGAGGGGGTGCGAACCCTCGTGGTACTTGATGTCCGCGCCGGAAATCAGTTCCGCAACTCGCTGCACGTTTCGCGGATCGGTCAGAAACTCGCCGAACAGTTTCCGCAACGCCGTCACCTGCTCACCTGGTGCGATCAGCGCGGACTGTGCCTGCGTGTGCATCACGACCCGCTCCCCCACCGGCCGACGCTCGGACTCGTACGTGTCGAGCAGCCCCGGCGGCGCCCAGCCCTGCACCTCCGCCGCCAGTTTCCACCCGAGGTTGACCGCATCCTGCAACCCGAGGTTCAGCCCCGGACCGCCGATCGCGGAGTGCACGTGCGCGGCGTCGCCGACCAGTAACACCCGTCCGGAACGGAAACTCGACGCCAGCCGGCTGTTCCCGCCGACCACGCGCCGGAGCTGCCGAACACCCTCACCCGTTGGCTCGACCAACGGCAGGTGAACGCCGAGCACCCGATCGGCGCTCTCCTGCAACTCCTGGAAAGTCACCTCACCCTCCGGCGGCGTGTCCCACTCTCCCGTGCTGATCGCGGGCAGCCGATTCGGAAACGGCGCCCAGACGAACAGGCCACGTTCAGTCCGCTGGTGCAGGAACGGCGGCACTACGCCGTACCCAGGGACCTTCAGCAGCCCGTTCTCGATGTACTCGGGCGGCACCGCAGCGCTTCCGGTCCGGGACACCATCGAGTCGTTGGTGACGCCAGGAAAGTCGATTCCGGCGAATTTCCGTGTCGGGCTGTGGCCGCCGTCGGCGCCGACCAGATAGCCGGCCCGCAGTTCGTACTCGCCATCCGGTCCGGATAGCGACACGGTGACGCCGTCCGCGTCCTGTGTGAACCCGGTCAGCTCGTGACCACGCCGGATCTCGACGCCGAGTTCCAGGGCTCGCTCCTGCAGAACCTCCTCGATGCGCACCTGAGGAACCTGCAGCAGATAGACCGGGTTCTCCTCGAGTACGTCGAGCGGCAACGGCATCGCGCCGAACACGAATCCAGGAGCCGGCTGCGGCGGACCCGGCGTACCGCTCAAGCGCTCGTAGAGTCCGCGCCGGTCGAGCATTCTGATGACCTGGCCGACCAGGCCGTTGGCACGCGGTACCGTGCTGCGTTCCGGGAGTTTCTCCAGCACGATCGGCCGGACTCCGGCCAGCATGAGTTCACTGGCGAGCATGAGGCCGTTCGGTCCGGCTCCGGCGATGACAACTTCTGCGTCCATAATTCCCCTCCACTTGGGCGTGACTGACCGCCCCGGCGACTCACCGGGGTCTGTTCTAGGGCTGCTATTCGGGGACGGGCAGGCCGGCTTCGACCTGGTCGAGCGCCGACGACAGCAGGTCGGCGATCGAGCGCGGCGGATCGGCCCGCAGCCACTCCGCCATCACGACCGCGCGGGTCGCGCCGATCACCTCGGCGACGAGTCGCGGGTACATCCCCGAGGTCCCGGTCCGGTCGGCGACCGCGGCCGCCAGTTCTTCACCGACGCGGGCGTACGCGCGCGCGATCGCGCCCTGCAGAGCCGGCTCGTTCATCATCAAGCGGATGCCGGTGAGCCACTGCTCGTCCGGCGGCCGCCGTCCGCCGTGGCCTTCCTCGCCGAGGGCGAAGTGCTTCTCGATCGCTGCCCGGATCGCGACCCACAACGGCTCGTCGGCCGGCCGCGCCCGGAGCTCCTCGGCGATCCGCAGGCTGCGGTCCACCTCGCGCGCGGCGATCGCGTCGGCCTTGCTGTCGAAGTAGTTGCGGAACGTCCGCAGCGAGACACCGGCCTCGGCGGCGATGTCCTCGATCCGTACGTTGCCGTACCCGCGCTCGACGGCGAGCCGGACCGCCGCCCAGCTCAACGCGATCCGCGTCTCCTGCTTCTTCCGCTCCCGCAACCCTCCGGCCATGCCTCGACCGTAACAGAACTTGCCCAAAGAGCAAAGATGCCTTTTAGGCAATTTCCTCCGACTTGCTGAGACCACGAGCAGGCCATGGTTGGGTAACCCCATGACGGTGCTGATGCCACGCCTCCGGCGCGGCGGGTCATGGGGCCGTAACTCCCGTCCTTCCCTCGTCGCTCCGGTCGCTTCGCTCCCTCCACTCCTCAGTCCAGGACGGGAGGCCCCATGACCGTGTCCCCGCTGGTCTGGGTGTTGACGCTGCTGGCGATCGTCGGCCTGCTGCTGTTCGACTACTTCTTCCATGTGCGATCGGCGCACGTCCCGACCCTGCGCGAGGCCGCCGTCTGGTCCGCGCTGTACGTCGGGATCGCGGTGCTGTTCGGACTCGGCACGCTCGTCCTCGGCGGCGGCGACATGGGCTCGGAGTACTTCGCCGGGTACATCACGGAGAAAGCGCTGTCGGTCGACAACCTCTTCGTGTTCCTGATCATCATGACCGGCTTCCGGGTGCCCCGGGAGAACCAGCAGAAGGTCCTGCTGGTCGGGATCGTGGTCAGCCTGATCGCCCGGGCCGGGTTCATCTTCATCGGCTCGGCATTGCTGCACACGTTTTCCTGGGTGTTCTACCTGTTCGGCATCGCGCTCCTGCTGACCGCCGGAAACATGCTCAAGCCGGAAACCGAGGAGTCGCACCAGGCGCAGAACCTGGTCGTCCGGCTGAGCCGCCGGCTGTTCCGGACGAGCGAGGAGTACGACGGGGACCGGCTGACGACCACCGTCGACGGGCGCCGGATGCTGACGCCGATGCTGCTGGTGATGGTCGCGATCGGCGCCACCGACCTGATGTTCGCGCTCGACTCGATCCCGGCGATCTTCGGCCTGACCCAGAACGTGTACGTCGTGTTCACCGCGACCGCCTTCAGCCTGCTCGGGCTGCGGCAACTGTTCTTCCTGCTCGACGGGCTCCTGGACCGGCTGATCTACCTGTCCTTCGGGCTCGCTGCGATCCTCGCGTTCATCGGCGCCAAGCTGATCCTGCATGCGCTGCACGAGAACAACCTGCCGTTCGTGAACGGCGGCGACCACGTCGAGGTGGCCGAGATCAGCACCGGTCTCTCGCTGGTCGTGATCCTGGTCGTGCTGGTGATCACGATCCTCGCGTCCCTGTTCAGCACCCGCGGGCGAACGCAGACCGCGATGGCCCACATCCGCCGGGACGCGACGGCGTACCTCGATCCGGAGTACACCGACGACCCGGCGGAGCGGGAGCGGGTGTTCCAGCGGTTGCTGCGGGCCCGCGACCACATCACCGAGCTAGGCCCGAAGGCCAAGCAGCAGGTGTGGAACGAGGACGACCTGATGGCACTGTGCCGCGAGGTCGGCGAGGCGCACGCCGCCGCCCACGCCGACCACGAGATCCGGCCCAGCCTCTGATCCGTCCCAGCCTCTGATCCGGCCCAGCCTCTGATCCGGCCCAGCCTCTGATCCGGCCCAGCCTCTGATCCGGCCCAGCCTCTGATCCGGCCCAGCCTTTGATCCGGTCTAGCCTTTGACGGCTCCCGACGCGAGACCGCTCACGTAGAACCGCTGCAGGCCCACGTACAGCACTACGCACGGGATCATCGCGATCACCGATCCCGCGACCAGCGAGCCGAAGTTGATCTCGCCGTACGCGCCGGCCTGGACGTTCACGAGCGCGACCGGCAGCGTGTAGAGCTCGTCCTTGGTCAGGAAGGTGAGCGCGCCGAGGAACTCCGTCCAGGCCGCCAGGAACGCATAGAGCGCGACGGTCGCGGCGCCCGGTGTGATCAGCGGACGCAGGACGGAACCGAGCATCCGGAACGTTCCGCATCCGTCGACCTGCGCCGAGTCCTCCAGCTCCACCGGCACCGAGGCGAACGAGTTCCGCATCACGAACACCCCGAACGGCAGGTTGACCGTCGTGTAGAACAGCACCAGCCCGAGCAGGCTGTCCGTCAGCCGCAGGACGTTCATCTCCAGGTACAGCGGCGTCAGGATCGCCTGGAACGGGATCATCATCGACACCACCACCAGCGCGAACAGCACCGGACCGCTGCGGAACCGGAAACGCGCGAACCCGTACCCGGCGAACGTGGCGAGCAACGCCGTCAGTATCGCGGTGCTGATCGCGACGATCAGACTGTTCCCGACCGCCCGGATCAGGTTTCCGGGTCCCTCGATCAACGTCCGGAAGTTGTCCCAGGTCAGGTCGAAGAACGTTTTCCCGTCCGGGGCCGCGACCATCACGTCGTTCGGCTGCACCGACCGGAAGAGGGCCCACAGCAACGGTACGGCGAAGACCAGGAACGCGCCGCCACCGCCGATCACGTAAAACGTGTTCTTGAGTCGCATCGTCACTCCTTCTCCCGGAGCAGGCGGAACTGGGCCGCGGTGACGAGACCGATCACGATCACCAGCACGATCGACAGCGCGGTCGCGGCGCCGAGCTGCAGCTGGACGAACGCCCGGTTGTAGATGTACTGGACCACCGTCGTGGTGTCGGTGCCCGGACCGCCGCGGGTGAGGATGTAGAACTGCGAGAACGCGAGCAGCGAGCCGATCACCGAGATGATCACCGCCATCGCGATCGTCCGCCGCAGGATCGGGATCGTGATCTCCCACTCCTGTTTCCACCAGCCCGCCCCGTCCAGCTCGGCCGACTCGTAGAAGTCACGTGGGATCGCCTGCATGCCGGCCATCAGCAGCATCATCGTCAGCCCACTGACCGCCCAGATCACCAGCACGCAGATCAGCCCGGTGGCGAGCGGCCCGTCCACCAGCCAGGCGGTCGTACCGTCGGTGATACCGAGTTCGCGGAGCACGATGTTGATCACGCCGCTGTCCGGCTGTGCCTCCAGGACGGTGACGAAGCTGAGCGTGGACAGTCCGACGACGAACGGCAAGAAGAAGACCGTCCGCAGCACCGTGGAGCCACGGCGTTTCCGGCGTACCAGGACCGCGAGCGCGTAGCCGAGCACCAGGATCGGCCCGGTCACGATGACCGTGTACAGCAGGGTGTACAGGACGGATTTGGCGAACGCCGCGTCGGAGACGATCGCGGTGTAGTTCTTCAGCCCGCTGAACTTCACCGTGCCGATCAACGGCCAGTTGGTCAGCGAGATCACCAGCGCGAACCCGAGCGGGATCAAGACGAAGACCCCGACGAACAGTACGGCGGGACTCACGAGGAGCAGCCCGGTCCGCGATGGATGCGTCAGCGAGCCGTGACCGGCGCGCCGCCGCGCCGCAGCTGCCTTGCGCAGTTCCGGATCCAGCCGGCGAGCACCTCGCACTCTGGTACTCATGCCTGCCCCTGTTTCAGGATGCGGTCGTAGTTCTGCTGTGCTTCCTTCATGGCGGCCTCCAGCTCGCCGTCGAACACGGCGCGGCGGAACATCTGCAGCCACGGCCCGTCCGGCTGGTTGTAGAGGAGGTTGTAGGAAAGCGTTGTCGGCGCGTACCCCTCCTGGATTCGCTCCAGCGGCAGCGTCGCCAACGGATACTTCTTCGCGAACTCCTCAGTTCGCGCATCGGACCGCACCGGCGTGTACCCGCCGGCCGGCAGATCGATCTGTTGCGGCAGATCCAGCGCGAACCGGACGAACTCCCACGCGCCCGACGCATTGCGCGCGCCGCGTGGGATACACATGTTGTCGCCGCCGTCGAAGAACGCCGCACCGCCGTCGGGCCCGGACAGCAACCGCGGCGCCACCTTCTGGTGGAACGCCTCGTCGGACGCGGACACGACCACGCTGTAGTTGGACGGGAAGATGCCGATCTTGCCGGCCCGGAAATCGCTCCCCCACCGGGACGCGTCGTCGGAGAAGTTCGCCCGTGGGACCAGGCCGTCCACCCACAACTGCCGGTGCAGCTCGAGCATCTGCCGGACGACGTCGTTTCCGATGATGTGCCCGGACTGGCTGCCGATCGTGCCTTGGATCAGGTCCGTGTCCGCAGCCCACACCATCGGCTGGACGACGAAGCCGAGCGCTCCCGGACTGTTCGCCGGGAAACTCCACGCGTAGATGTCGTCGCCGAGTTTCCGGAATTTCCGCGCTGCATCGAGCAGGTTTCCGAACGACTTCACCGCCTCGTCGGGATCGACGCCGGCCCGGTCACACAGCTCGGTGTTGAACCAGAACATCGAGTTGTCCGCGAGGTACGGAACGCCGTACACCCGCTCGTCCTTGGTCGCCAGCCGGAGATGGCCCGGGCTGAGTTTGTCCCGGAAGTCCAGAGCGGCGAGCGGTTCGGTCAGGTCGGTGAACGCGTCGCGGTAGATGAACAGCATCGAGTTGATGTCGTCGATGTCGACCAGGTCCGGCACCGTCCGGCCGCGGATCGCGGTCGCCAGCTTGGTCACGTACTGGGCGTCCAGGACCGGTGTCAGCTCGACGGTGAGCCGGTTCTGGGACGCATTGAACTTCTTCACCAGGTCGGTCAGACCGCTCTGCGTCGCCGCCCGGCACCACACCTGCACGGTGCCGGTGGCGTCCTGCCCGAAACCCGCCGCCTGGACGTCGGGTTCGGGCAGGACCGAGCTACAGCCCGGGAGCAGACCTGCCGTGGTCGCCGCGGCGCCAACGCCGAGGAATTTCCGCCGGGTGAGCATCGTCAGGCCCTGGGCAGCCAGACCCGCATGGCACCGATCTCCCGGTTCGCCCACGCGTAGTACGGGATTGCCGTCACCTCGACCTCGTCACCGGTCGAGTCGCCCGCATCGCCGGTGAACGGCCAGCCCTCGCGGTGACCGGTGCCGGTACGTCCTCGTGCCGACAGGACTGTGACCCCGCCCAGCAGTTCCGAGCTCTGCGCGACAGGGGCCTCAGGCAACAGATGGAGGTCGTCGACGTTCGCGGTGTTGTCCGCCTGCTCGACGGCGTACACCAGCGGTCCCCGTTCGATGGCGACACACCCCCGCACCGCGTCGATCCGCGGATCCGCACCGACCAGACGCGGTGTGAGCGGCAACTGCAGGTCGATGTCGGCGGCCTCGACCCTCGCGTAACCACCTGCCTCGACTGGCTGCCCGTTGACCGTGGCACCATCCGCCCATCCCGGAATGCGCAGCTCCACCGCCACCGGTGTCGCGCTGGTGATGCGGACCGAGCCGTCCCACGGGTAGTTCGTGTCGACAGTCAGCTCGACATCGCCGGACTTGATGACGCCGGCGGCGTACTGATGGATCTGGATGGCGTCGTCGGTGGTCGTCGCGAGGTAGCCGTCGAGGCTGGACAGGGTGCGCATGATGTTCGGCGGACAGCACGCGCAGTCGAACCAGCCGCGCCGTCCGTGCGCCGGACTCCGACCGGTGTCCGGGTACGCCGCCCCGCGCAGCTGCAACGGGTTGACGTAGAAGTACTCGGTCCCGGCCAGCGAGACGCCGGCAAGGAAACCGTTGTACAGCATCCGCTCGATCGCATCGCCGTACGACGCCTCACCGGTCGCGAGCAGCATCCGCCAGGCCCACTGGATTCCGCCGATCGCGGCACACGTTTCCGCGTACGCACGATCCGGCGGCAGCTCGTACTCGTCGCCGAACGCCTCGCCCTCCCAGCGCGCGCCCAGCCCGCCGGTGACGTACGTCTTCGTGGACCACATGTGCTCGAACTGCCGCTGCAGGGAATCCAGCAGCTCGGAGTCGCCGGTCTCCAGCGCGACGTCGGCCGCACCGGCGGCGAGGTAGACCGCGCGAACCGAGTGCCCCTCGACCGTCGTCGCCTCGCGGACCGGGACCCGGTCGGAGAAGTACGCCGGCGCGTGTCCGTGCCGCTCGATGATCCCGTGCCCACGCGCCTCCACGAACCATTTCGCCAGGTCCAGGTACACCGTCGTACCGGTTTCTCGATAAAGCTCGACGAGCGCCATCTCGATGACCGGGTGGCCGTCGATGTCGACCGTCTTGCCGTCGCCGAACGTCGCGACCAGATGGTCGGCCAGCTTGGTCGCGACGTCGAGCAGGGCCCGGTCGCCGGTACAGCGGACCTGGGCGACCGCGGCCTGGATCAGGTGTCCGGCGCAGTAGTGCTCATGGCTCCAGACGAGTTGCTGGTAGCGGCCCTCGTCGCCGTACCGGAGCTGGACGACCGAGTCGAGGTACCCGTCGTCGCGTTGAGCGGCGGCGACGACCGCCGTCAAGTCGCGGATGCGCTGCAGCAGGTCGTCGTCGGGGTTGCGCCCGTACTCCCAGGCCGCGGCCTCGAGCCACTTGTAGACGTCGGAGTCGGCGAACACCGGGCCGATCGCCTCGCCCTCGCCGATACCGGCCGCGAGGCGGAGGTTCTGCAGGTTTCCGGCCTTCTCGAGCTGGTCCTGGCCGCTCGGAATGGCGTCCGCGCCGTTGCGGGCCTGCCGCGGCGCCCAGAAGCCGCCGGTGATCGTGACCTGGCCGAGGCCGAGGGGGTGCCGGCGGCCCTTCGTGGTGGCCGCCGGGCTGCGGGAAGTAGTGACAGTTTCCGGGGAAGCGCTCATCTGCCGTGACTCCTGAGTTAGGAAAATCCGGAACACGTTTTCCTGGACGAAGGTAGAGAGCCTGCGGCGCCAGGTCAACCCCTGCCTGTGGATAAACTCCGAGCCGGTGGCGATTCGTGGGGTACTGTGCCGGAAACCTCAGGAAAGGAGTTGCCGCATGGCGTCACGGAGCATCCGCACGCCCGGGATCAAGGACGTGGCCGCGCTGGCCGGCGTCTCGGCGAGCACGGCGTCGAAGGCGCTGAACGACACCGGGCAGCTCCGCGCGGCGACCCGCGAGCGCGTCCGGCAGGCTGCCGAACAGCTCGGTTTCACCCCGGACAGCCGCGGCCGCGCGCTGGCGTCCGGGCGCAGTTTCACGGTCGGTCTGATCACCACGGACAGCTCCGGCCGGTTCAGCATCCCGATCATGCTCGGCGCCGAGGACGCGCTCAGTGCGGGCGAGATGGCACTGGTCCTCTGCGACACCCGCGACGACCCGCTCCGCGAGCAGCACTACCTGAGGTCGCTGGTGTCGCGCCGGGTGGACGGCATCATCGTGACCGGCCGGCGGACCGAGGCGCGGGAGCCGATCGACGTGCCGATCCCGGTCGTCTACGCCTTCAGCCCGTCGACCGATCCGGACGACACGTCGGTGATCGTCGACGACCACGGCGGCGCCGCGTCGGCCGCGCGGCACCTGCTGTCCCTCGGCCGCGAGCAGATCGCGCACGTCACCGGGCCGGAGTCACACCTCAGCGCACAGATCCGGGCCGCGGCGACCATGGGGGCCGCGCGGGAGGCGTTCGTCGGCCAGCCGCTGTACGGCGAGTGGAGCGAGCGCTGGGGCCGGCACGCGGTCGACGTACTGCTCCGGGCGCAGCCGACGGTGGACGCGATCACCTGCGGCAGTGACCAGATCGCCCGCGGCGTCTGCGATCGCCTGCGCGAGCTCGGCCGCTCGGTCCCCGACGACATCGCGGTCACCGGGTACGACAACTGGTCCGTGATGGCGCTGGCCAGCCGCCCACCACTCACGACCGTCGACATGGAGCTCGAGGAACTCGGCCGCCGGACGGCCAACCTGCTCCTCGACGTCATCGCCGGTTCGCCCCGCCGCGGCCAGCTGATTCTCCCCACCCGCCTGATCACCCGCGAGTCGACACTCGGCACCTGAGCGGGTCGCGCGGTGGCCGTCCAGTCTTCGGATGGTCACCCGTACGACCGCCGTTGGTTGCCGAAAACCCTCTAGATTGATGCAGTGCTGCGCAAGCTGGTGATCGGCGTGGCGGTCATTGCCACCTTGATGGCGGGGCTGGGGACCGCGCGTCTGGTCCTTCCGTGGACCGATCCCGCCCGTGGCGTGGTGAAACAGCTGGCGTTCCTGCGGGCCGAGCTCGAAGGCGGCGCGGATGTGGCCGCGCAGAAACAGTTTCCGGAGGGCTATTTCTTTCTGAACGTGCTGTACGGACTGACCTGGGTCCAGGTCGGCATCGACGATCCCGAGCGATCCGCGGACGCGACCGCGGAGGTGCGGTGGGCGCTCGAGCGGATCGCCTCCACGGACGGAACCGCTCCGTTCGACGAGTCGCTGCAACCGCAGTACGGCGTTTTCTACGCGGGCTGGACGAACTGGCTGCGCGGCGGGCTGATCGCGCTCGGGCATTCGGATGCCGCCGACCGCGACAGGTTCACCAGCGAATCGGTGGAGATCGCCACCGCTTTCCGGACCGCGGAAACCCCGTTCCTGGCGGCGTACCCGGGGCAGGCCTGGCCGGTCGACTCGGTCGTCGCGATCGCCTCGCTGCGCCTGTACGACGCTTTGGTCGCACCGCGCTTCGAGCAGATCGCGCAGAACTGGGTGACCACGGCGACGACGAAACTGGATCCGGCGACCAGGCTGCTCCCGCACCAGGCCGTTCCGCAGGTTTCCGGCGCGCGCGGTTCGTCGCAGGCGATGATCCAGCGGTTTCTGATCGACGTCGATCCGGCGTTCGCGCGAACGCAGTACGAGATCTTCAAGGACAAGTTCGTCACCGGGCTCGGCGTTCGCGAGTACCCGAAGGGCACGACCGGCCAGGGCGATGTCGATTCCGGGCCGTTGGTGTTCGGGAGGAGTTTGTCCGCGACCGTCGTCGCGATGGGCGCGGCGCGGGTGCACCACGATCCGCTCGCGGATCGGCTGGCGCGCGAGGGTGAGCTGGTCGGCCTGCCGTTCAGCGGCTTGAAGACGAAGCGATACCTGTTCGGCGCGATGCCGATCGGGGATGCGTTCCTGGCCTGGTCGACGTCGGCCCGGCCCCTGGTCTCCACCGAAGAGGCCGCCGGTGGCCAGGGAAGTCGCGGCCAGCCGGAGCTCGACGGCGGGTCCGGCTGGTGGCGGCTTCCCTGGCTGGTGCTGCTCTGGCTACCAGCGTTGATCCTCTGGGGCGCGCTCCGCCTCAGGCATCGCGGCCGAAGGCGGAAGCGAGCGCACTGAGCTTGCGCGGCAGGTCGTACTCCGCGCCGCCTTCGTGCCCGTTGTAGGTGAACACCTCGATCTCCGCGGGACCGGCGTACCGATGGTAGGCCGCGAACACCGTCGACGGTGGGCAGATGTTGTCCATCAGCGCGACCGAGAACCACGCCGGGCAGGTCGCCCGGGCGGCGAAGTTCACCGCGTCGAAGTAGGACAGCGTGCCGATCGCGGTCTCGGTCTCGAACCGGTGACCCTTGAGCCAGCGTGCGATCTCGGCGTACGGGCCGTTGTCGGTGATCTGTGACGCGCGCCGGTAGTGCGACAGGAACGGTACGTCGGCGATGGCGGCGGACAGGTCGGCGCGCAGACCCGCGACTGCGATCGCCAGCCCACCGCCCTGGCTGCCACCGACCACGGCGACCCGATCGCTGTCGACGTCCGGGCTGCTCTTCGCGGCGTCGACCGCACGGACCGCGTCGGTGATCAGCCGGCGGTAGTAGTGCTTGGCCGGATCCTCGATTCCCCGGGTCAGGAAACCAGGTGCCGACGATCCGTGTCCTTCCGGCGCGATGTCCGGAGTTTCCGAAACGGTTTTTCCGCCACCGCCCTGGCCGCGGTTGTCCATGATCAGGTGCGCGTACCCGGCCGCGCTCCAGGTCAGCCACTCGTACGGGATTCCGCGGCCACCGTTGTAGCCGATGTACTGCACAACCGCGGGCAGCGGTCCGGTGCGATGGCGCGGCAGGAGCAGCCACGCCTTCACCGGCTGACCACCCCACCCGCTGAACGTGACGTCCTGGACCTCGACGGTCGCAAGACGTGCGTCGTACGGCGTGAACCGGGTATCGATCGGGCGGCCGGCCGCGTCATCGAGCGTCTGCTTCCAGAACGCGTCGAAGTCCGCGGGCTCCTCCGGCTCCGGCCGGTACTCACGCAACCGGTCCAGGGGCATGTCGACCAGCATCAGTTTTCCTTTCGGTAGCGGTCGTCTCAGTGGAAGCAGACCGTGGCGGCGTTGCCGTGGCGGTCGGTCGTGTCGACGACGATGCGCCAGCCGCGGCCACGGCGGGTGACCGTGACGCCGGCATCGGCCTTCGTCAGCAACAGGTCGGGCTTGTCCAGGTCGACGGTGACCGAGGTGCGGGTCTGCGTCGGATCCGAGATCGCGACCGTTCCGCCGGCGACCACGATCGAGGCCGGGCCGTCCGCGGTGAGTTCGGCGACGGTGCCGGCAGTCCAGAAGTTGGCTGCCAGGACGTCGCGCAGCCGGACCGCGTGCGCCGTACTGTCTGCCTGTAGTTTCTGGACCGGGAGCTTGCCGGCGAACGACTTCGTCTCCGCGAGGGTTGCGGTCGGCAGCTGCACGTAGAAGTAGCCCTCTCCGACCGGCGCCGTACCGTGCGCGAACCACACCGTTTGGTAGGGCCGGGTCACCGGGGTGTCCGTTCCGTACTTGAGGTTGATCTCCCGCCAGGTCGCGGTCCGGTTCTCGCGCAGCGTCTGCACCGGAGTGCGATCGGGGAACACGTAGCCGCCGGTTCCCTCGAGATGACACCAGCCCGGCGCGGCGGTGAAGGTCTCGGTGCCGGTGCGCAGTTTGCGGTTCTCGACGACCGTCTCGACCGTGCCGTCGCCGGTGATGTCCGACCCCAGGCACACCATCACGTCGTCGATCAGGAACCAGCTCTTCAACGCCCGCAGGTTCGTCCCGTACCCACGCAGATCCATGCCGTAGGCACCGATCGTCCGCCGTGGAACCGCTGCACCCCCGACCCAGTCGGCTTCGCTGGTACTGCGGAAACCGTAGGAGTCGGCCAGCCGCCGGGTGTCGATCGTTGTCCCCGGCAACCGGTACGGATCGACTGTCGGCCAGTAGTCGCCCGAGTAGTGACCGAGGTCGTCGTCGTACAGCAGCACCATCCCGTCCGACAGGTGCCAGCCGTGCAGGTTCTCGGTCTGGATCGACTCGTAGTTGTAGATCCGCGACGAGTACGCGCTCAGTCCGATCGTGAACGACGGACGGTGGTGCGCGACCTTGTCCATCCGGGGGTACTGCTTGTGCACGACGAGCGGACCGCGGGCCGTTGCCGACGACGAGAGGACGTTCCGGGCCGCCACCAGCGAGGCCGGATCGGTCACCGTCAGGAAATCCCGGAAAGTATCTTCGGTGATCCACTGCTTGACCAGCGCGGTCAGTTGCGCGGCCCGTTCCGCCGGGGCGGCCGGGATCAGCCGCAGCGTGCCCTCGATGATCGTCTGCGTCGGCGCGTGGTTCTGCTTGCTGGGACGGGCGATCTCACGGCCGCAGACCGAACCCATCAGGTCACCGCGCACCATCAGCGGATCGAAGGCGTCGTTGATCCAGCCGTAGATGTTCTCGAGCTCCGGATCGGTGACGGTCCACTCGGTCCCGCCGAGCAGGTAGAGCAGAGAGGAAAGCGTTCCGAGCAGTTCCTTGCCGTAGCCGCCGTTGTACGGATGCTTGTAGTGCTGCAGGAACGATCCGTCGCTGTAGAACCCCTCGCCGGTTCCGTCGATCCGGCCGGGCGCATCGTTGAAGGCGAGCACGCTGTTCGCGCCACTGCCCTCGACGTCACTGATCGCGTCGCGGACGCGGACGAGCGCCGCGGCGTCGCCGTCGAGGACAGCGCGGACTGCCACCACGGTGGCGATCCAGACCCGGTTGGCGCCGGTCGCGATCTGGCGGTCGGCGCGCCACAGGTTCGGGTCAGGCGTGTAGTAGTTGATGGCCTGCGTGTACGTCGTACGCACGTCCGCCGGAATCACGTCGTACAGCAGGACCAGCGTGTCCGCGAAGGCGGAGGCGCCGCCGATCTCCCAGTCGTAGTCGTTGTCGTACCGCGGCAGTGTGGGGCTGTAGCGGTTCGCGTGCATCCATTCGAGGGCGCCGCGGATATCGTCGGCAACGGAGACGTTTCCTTGGTAGGCCGATCCGTTCGTGGCCCAGGCGACCGCGATCTGCTTGATCCGGCGGAAGTTCGAGGCGACGTGGTTGGAAAGCGTTGTACTCGCGAGATCCGGCCAGAGGGTGGTGCGGTTCGCCGAGCGGTCGAGGGTGGCGAGCGCGGACTGGGCCAGGCGGTCGACGCGGGCGATCGCGACGGCGAGATCCGGGTCGGCGGGGTCGACGGTCGGGCCGCCGGTGAGCAGCGTCTGCCAGCGGAGGCGGAGCTCGTCGGTGGACGTGGCAGCCCAGGTAGGTGTCGGGAGGGCGAGGAGTGCGGCCCCGCCGATCATTCCGCCGAGAACACTCCGGCGGCGGAGGGTGAGGTCAGGCATGTGGGTCCTCTCAAAGAGCTAGGGCGATCGCCCTTGCGCCGGCTGAGTTGGGGTGTAGGCCGTCACCGCTGTTGAACTCGGGGCGGAGCCGGGCGGGATCCGCTGGGTCGCGGAGCGCGGCGTCGACGTCGAAGAGTCGGTCGAAGAGGCGTCCTTGCCGGAGTACGGCGTCGACGTGGTTACGGACCTGGTCGAGTGCGTCGGTATAGCGGATCCAGCCCTTGAACGGGCCGATGGTCGCGCCGATCACCTCGAGGTCGTGGTCGTGCGCGCGGCGTACCAACTGCTCGTAGGCCTGGAGGATCCGGGCCGGGTCGGTCTGGCTGGGCGGTTGCTGGATGTCGTTGATGCCCAGGAACATCACCAGCGTCGCGACGTTCGGCAGGCCGAGTACGTCGCGATCGAACCGGGACTGACCGCCGGGTCCGAAGCGGGCGTCGTCGAGCAGAACACGGTTTCCGCTGATCCCGAGGTTGGCGATCGCGGGGCGCCGGCGGAAGCGCGCGGCGTACTGGTCGGGCCAGCGGAGGTTGGCATTGTCCGGTGTGCCGACGCCCTCGGTGATCGAGTCGCCGAGGACCGCGACCACCTGACGTCCGGCCGCCGGTACATCGACGCCAGTGAGCAGGAACACCGAGTTCGTGGCGCGATCCCCGATGGAGCCGGTCGCATGCACGTTCCGGTGGAAGCTCAGCGGACCGGTCGGACCGGGCAGGTACATGCTCACCACCAGATCCCCGCCATCCGGCAGGACCAGAGCGACCGGATCGCTCACCACGGTCGCCCCTGCGGCCAGCACTACGTCCTTCTCGCCGCCGAACAACACCGGCTCGGCATTAGCCGTCACCGGCCCCACGACGACAGGCCCAGAACCAAACGGATTCGCAAACCGCAACCGAACCGCAGGACCGGCGCCGGCCACACCACCAACCGCCGGAACACCCTCGCCCGCCTGAGACGTGGTGCCGGCGGAGAGCCGGAGTTTGTATCGGAGGGTGGTATCGGTGAAGCCGCTCGTTGCATCGGCGTCCGCGGCGGTGGGAGCGGTCTGCGCAGTCGCCCAACTCGCAGCCCACCGGCGTTCGCGCGAGTTCGTGGGCGCCGGGGTGCCGGCGATGGCTGCAGCGGCCGACGTTGCGCCTACCGCAGTGCCAAGGATCCCGACCGCCCCGCCGCCGAGGACTCTGCGACGCGACACACCGCCGTCTGCGCTGCCTGCGCCTGGGCGGCGCGCAACACCGCCCACGGAGGGACGCCCATCCGATGGGTCGCCCGTTCGGTCGGTGGGCCTACTCATCAGCAGGCCGCCGTGGGGGTGAAGTTGGCGGCGTAGGTGCCGACGGAATCTCCGCCGGTGTTTCCTGACATGGTGTTTCCGCAGACCTGCCCCTGCGGCGTCCGCATGAACTTCACGCCGCCCGACGCGTTGTTCGTGATCGTGTTTCCGTAGACGTGGTTGTCGACGCCATCGGTTTCCGTGTCGCCGCCGAGGCGGACGCCGGCGCCGGTGTTGTCGTGGATCGTGTTGTAGCGGAACGTGTTTCCGTTGCCGCGGGCGTCCAGTCCGCCCGAGCTCGAGTCCTTCTGCTGACTGCAGTCGTTGTGCTCGATCACGTTCGCGGTGGAGTTCTCCTTCACGTCGACACATTCGTTGCCGTACGTCGCGATTGTGTTGTCATGGATGTGGTTGTTCCGGCTGCGATCGGCCTGGGCGTCCGGTGCGCCGTTCTGACCCTGCTGCTCCGGCGCGGTGCCGAGGTAGATCCCCTCGCCGTTCTTCCCGCCGTCGTTGAACTTGAAGTCGTACACCCCGCACGGGCCGACGGTGTTGTCGTGGACGTCGGCGTTCGTGATCAGGTACCGCAGCCGCAGGCACTCGCCGCCCGCGTTCTTCAACCGCATGTTCCGGATCGTCAGCGTGCCCACGCCGTCACCAGGCGACGTGCTCATCACGTACACGAGCTTGTCCCGGTACCCGTCCTTGCTGGACGACGACCCGAACAGCCCGTCGATCGTGAACCCGTCCAGCGTGACGCTGTCGTGCTGGATCTGGAAGATGCGCGAGTTTCCGGCGCCTTTCACGACCGCGGTCGACGGGCCGGTGATCGTGACGCCGGACCTGATCGTCACCGCGTCCTGGAGATAGGTGCCGGAGGCAAGATGTACGGTCGCTCCGCGGGGCGCGGTATCAAGCGCTTTCTGGATGGTCGCGAACGGCGTACCGGTCGACGTACCGGAGTTCGCGTCGCTGCCGGTGGTGGCGACGTAGTAGTCGGTCGCCGCGTGCGCGGGGACCGCGGGCAGCGCCAGCGCGGCGCCGAGAAGCAGGATCGGGACAGCTCGGGACATGGTGGTCCTCCTGGTTGGGCGGTTTGCTGCCTATGAGTGCTGTCTGGCTAGGAGTGGTCGGCGACGAGCAGGCCGACCAGAACCGGAACTGTGGTGCCGAGGAGCAGGGGACCTGCTGGTACGACGAGCGAGAAGACAGGCGCGGCGACGGCGGCACCGAGGAGTGCGGTGCCGCGCGGTACGGAGGTGAAGGCGAGCCGGAACGCCGTACGGCGCCAGTCGGCGGATGATCCGGATGGGTCGCGGCCCGCGGCGACGGCGAGCGCGAGGTGGTAGGTGACCGCGGCGGCGATCAGACCGACGTGGATCATGAACAGCGTCAGGACGAGCGGCCCCGATCGGCCGGACAGGAACGATAGGTTGCTGGCGGCAATCACTGCGGCGATCGTCATCAGGACGGAGTGCGGGAGCAGCGGACGCCAGTACTTGCGCCAGCCGACGAACACGCCGGTGAAACACCGCGCGTCACCGTCGGTCCGCCACCGGTTGAGCGCGAACCCAACCGCAGCCAACGCCGGCAACCACGTCACGATCCCCAAACACAACACCGTGAACGCCGCCCCCGCCGCCGCCGGATTGGCAACCCACCCCAACCACTCCAACGCCCGCCGACCGACCCCACCCCCTCCCCGCCGACCCACACCCGCGGCGGCTCCCTGGGCTGTGGTGCGGGGTGGGTGCTGGGCGGCGGGGCGGGTCATAGGGTGACCGTCCTGTCTGCGGTGCGGATGATGGCGCGGACCGCCACGCCATCACGATCGGCGTGCCGCAGGTGGCCGCCCGCTCCGACGGCCGCATCGGCGGCAATTGTGATGGCCTGGGCGTCCAGTGCTCCCTCGTCGTCGGCGAGCAGGACGGTCTCGTCGTCGAAGGCGATGCCGAAGCCGTGGCTGAGGTCGAGCCGGCGAGCGGTCGGCGGGGTCGGGTGGAGGGCGGACGTTGGCTCGATCGTGGTGAGGAGAGTGGCGGTCGTCGACTGACGGGCGGTGGCGCGGAGCGTGTGCATCGTGCGGGTCAGGCGAAGGCTGGGAGTGCTGGACGTCGGGTTGGCCTCGACGTCCGTCACCGCAGACTCGACGGTCAGCGGCGTGTGGAATCGGACCCACGCCTGCGCGGACCCGGATCGCAGCGCGATCTCGTCGGCGTACTCGATCGGCCAGTCGGCGTGCAGCAGGAGAGTCCAGTCACGCGGGGAGTCGGCCGCACAGCGATCCAGCAGTACGAGCCGTCCCGCCGGGGTGAAGACCAGCGTCCGATCGAGCCGCGTGATGCCCAGTTCGGGCGGGTACATCGCAGCGATCTGCGCGGTGGCATGCGCCATCCCGTCGACCGCGTATACGTCGACCATCCGCGCCTGACGTTCGTACGGGATCCCCTTGTAGACGTGATACCTGTCCTCGTCGGCGTACCCGAGGCCGTCGACCAGGATCAGGTTGTGGTCGCCCGCCCGCTTGCGGTTGCTGTATCCCTCGTCCACGGCCAGGAACGCGCCCCGCGACGTCAGCACGAACGATCCCGAGTCGGGATGATGATGCCCGGCGCTCAACGTGTCCCATCCGCGCTCGCGGTCCAGCCGGTGGGACATCTCCCAGGCTTGGTGACCGCCGCCCGGCGCCGCCTTGAACGACACCATCGTTGCCTCGTCGTCCCATCCGGTCCGCGCCGTGACGAGGCCGAGGTCCGGAAAGTACGCGGAAAGCGGCGCGGTCTTCGCGGGATCGACCGGCGGCAGCGAGTCGTCGTACCAGAGCAGCTCGAGGTACGCCTCCGGCATGACGCCCGGCTTCACGCCGCTCGCGTACGCCTCCCGCCAGAAGAAGCGTTCGGACACGAGATCCGCCAGCCACTGCGCCTCACCGATCCGGTACGCGGACGCCAGTTTCCGGTACAGCGCAACACTGTGTCCGCTCCGCCGGTCGTGACAGTCGCCGTGATCGATGTTTTCCTCGAACCCGGGCGCGCACTGCTGCAACCGGTAGGAAAACGTGTTCGCCAGGAACCGGCAGCGCTCCCACCAGTCGAGTCCTTCCTGGTCCTGCAGCAGATCGAGGTACGTCGCCAGCCACGGAACGCCGTACCGCCAGTAGACGACGCCCTCCATGTCCGACCCGTCCGCCGGCAGCAACTCGATGACTGTCTCGAAGTTCCGCCGGGCGCGTTCGGTCCACTCGGTGCGACCCAGCGCGTACCCGGCAGCAGCGAGCCCGGTGTAACAGATCCAGTTGTGGTTCTGCCAGTACGACGAACTCCACCACGAGCCCTCGGACTCGACGGCGAACTCGTACAACCGCGAACCCTGCAACTCCAGTTTGGCGCGCAACTCGTCGGCCAACTCGAAGTCGTCGCCGAGCCAGGTGGAGGCGAGGGACAAGCCATGGAGCAACCACCCCGCGTCGAGATCGTGGTCCGGCAGGTGCGCCTTGCCCCAATGGGGGAAACCGATTGCGGCCGAGATCCAGCGGGCTGCCTCAGACCGGTAGCCCTCGTTGCCGGTCAGCCGGTAGGCGAGCGCGAGGTTCGCGGCGGCCGGGCCGAAGTAGGTGATGCTCGCGGACGGGTGCTCGGTCGGCGGGGTCTGCGTTCGGTACCAGTCGCACTGCTCCCGCAACCGCCGCCACTGCGCGGCATACCGCCCGTCGAGCCCGTCACGCACCTCCGCGATCCGATCGTCGAACATCACAGCCCTCCGATCGGATGCTCATGCCCGTCGACGGCGAGCACGTCCCCGAGCAGCCGCACGTCCACAGGCTCGGTCGAGTAGACAGAGCAGTACGTCGCGTCCGCACCGACCACCGTCCAGTCGACCCACGTCCGCACCCGCTGCGGATCATCAGCCGGCCCAGGCCCCGGCCGAACCACCGGCACAGCGCCACCCAGTACGACGTCGCCCGCCGCAGCGTCAACGGGAACACCGCCGACGTGGTATCCGTACAGCGTCTCGTCGCCGACCCAAGTTGTCCGGATCGCGTCCGGTCCAACCTCCACGGTCAGCTCGACATCGGGCCGGAACTGCAGGACGATCTCGCGCTCGCGATCCGCTGTCACCCGGACGACATCCACCAGGTAGTTGTCTCCAGCAATCAACTTCCGCATCGCACGTACACCGTCGTACCAACCGTCGATCGTGGCCGTCACCGAGTCCTCGACGTGCGTCAACTCGCCCGTTGCCTCGGCGGGTTCGAGGTTGTCGATGCGGATCGTCGGATGCGCGGCGACGGACTTGTAGTGGGCGCGCCATTGGGCATGCCCGTACGGGACCTGACCGGGATCGGGTTGCCACGGCGTAGTCGCGCCGTACAGGTAGAGCGCGAGCTTGTCGTGGTGCCCGTGAGAGCCACCGTGCGGCCCGTGGTCGAGGATCGCGTGAATCCCGGGCACGCGAATCACCAGATAGGACGAGCTCAGGTGTGTGCCCTGGAACGAGGTTGGCTCCGCGGCGCGAGGCGGGCCGCCGAACCATCCGGTGAGCTTGTCCTCCAGGCCGTCGTACTCCGAGCCGACCTCTGCCAGAGCCCGAGCAGCGACGGCGTCCAGAGCATGAGCTGTTGTGAACTGACGGGCCAGCGCGACGATCTCCAGCCACTCAAGTGCCAGCGGGACCCGCAGATATGGGCCGTCGTGGAGTGCCGGGAGAATGCCTCCATCGGTGGCGATCGAGGCGAGGGCCGTGATCATCTTCTCCAGGCGGTCGGGCACCAGCGACGGGTCGAAGCCACGCAGGCTCAGCAGATAAGCGCGCAGTACGAAGCCGTGGTAGTACGTGCTGGCCTCCCACTCCCAGCCGTCCGCGCCGGTCGCCACATCCAAGTGCGCGAACTGCCCATGCTCGCCGGTCAGCCACTGCTTCTCCCCGGACCACACCTCACCGCGAACGGCCGCGGCCGCCTGGCTTGCCGTCGTACCGAGCGCGTTGAACCACGCCGTGTAGTTGGACGAGAATTTGTCCTGGGCAACCATCGCCTCACGCGCCCGGTGCGCCCCTGCAACCATGTCATCGAGCATCGGCAACGTCTCACGCAGTTCGGCCCGCCCAGCCAGGTTCAGGATCGAGTGTGCGATCGGCACACCCCACACCGCATCGGTGAGCGCTTGATGAAAGAGCCGCCCGCGCTGCATCCACCCTTGCGCCTGCTCGTGCTCCCCCGCCTTCGTGAGGTCCGAATACAACCGCGCGTACGACGCGAGCAGCTCAGCCCCACCGCCGTCGTACGAGAGCAAGCGGATCCGCCGCGCCCAGAAGTGATGTGCCAGCACGGTCCACGCGCCGCGCACCGCGGGCGTGTCGACCCGGCAACCGTAGGAACACGGCACCCCACCGGCCGGAAAGTTTCCGGAATCGAATCCGACGTGCGCCAACTCGAGGCCATGGGCCGGGCACACGTACTCGTGCCACCAGCCACCGCGTTCCGTCGGCGGATTTCCGTTCAGCGCGGCCACGTGCCACCGTCGATGTCGATGGTGATCCCGGTCAGGTACCCGGACGCCGGCAACGCCAGGAACCGTACCGCGTTCGCCACGTCCTCGACCTGCCCGGCGCGGCCGATCGGCGTGCCCGCGACCATGTTCGCCTGCGCCGCCTCGGTGGAAAACGTTTGATGGAACGCCGTCTCGGCGATGTACCCCGGCGCGACCGCGTTGACCGTGATCCCCTGCGGCCCGAGCTCCTTCGCCAGGCCCTTGGTGAACCCGCGGATCCCGGCCTTCGCCGCCGCATAGATGACCGACCCGGGACCGCCGCCGTTGTGCGCGGCGAGCGAGGCCATCGTGATGATCCGCGGGTTCGCCGACTGCGCGAGGTGCGGAATCGCGGCCCGGGTGGTCCGGAACGTCGCGCCCAGGTTCACGTCCACGACCTGCTGGAAGTGCTCGTCGGTCATGTCCTCCACCTTGACCCGCCCGATCAGGTGACCGGCGTTGCAGACCAGGACGTCGAGACCGCCGAGGAAACCGGCCGTTTCGTCGAGCAGCCGGTCGACGTCCGCCGTGCTCGTCACGTCGGCGCCGACCGCGATCGCTTTCCGGCCGAGCTCCTCGATGTCGGAAACGGTCTGCGCGGCCGCATCGGCGGACTTTCCGTAATGCACCACCACGTCCGCGCCGGCCGCCGCCAGGCCGAGCGCGATCCCGCGGCCGATGCCGTGCCCGGCACCGGTCACCAGCGCGCGCGTCCCCTGCAGTTCCCCGGTCATAGAAAACAGTCCTTTCAGTCAGTATCAGCTGAGTGTCATTTGATGCCCGCGGTCGCGAAACCTTGGACGAAGTAGCGCTGCCCGATCAGGAACAGCACCACCATCGGCACAGTGGCCAGCGTGGTCCCGGCCATCAGGAACGCCCACTGGGTGTCGTTCTCGGTGCGGAAAACGGAAAGTCCGACCTGGATCACTCGCAGACTGTCGCTCTTGGTCACCAGCAGCGGCCAGAGGAAGTTGTTCCACGACCCCTCGAACGTGAGCAGCGCGACCGTGATGAACGCCGGCTTCACCAGCGGCGTCATGATCCGCGCGTAGATGCCCAGCTCACCGAGTCCGTCCAGCCGGGCCGCCTCCTCCAGTTCCACCGGCAGGTCCAGGTAGAACTGCCGGAACAGGAACACCGAGAACGGGCTGACCGCGCCCGGGATGATCAGCGCCCACCAGGTGTCCAGCCACCCGGTGCCGCCCTGCCCGGTGATGTCGTTCCCGCCGAACAGCGGCATGAACCGCACGATCAGGAACTCCGGCAGGATCTTCGTGTACGTCGGGATCATCAGCGCCCCGACGAACGCGAGGAAGATCAGCGAACTGCCCCGGAACCGCAGCCGCGCCAGCGCGTACCCCGCCATCGAGGCGATCAGCACGTTCAGCACGGTGTGGCTCGCGGCGATCACGAAGCTGTTCCGCGCGTACGTCGCGAACGGCGCGGCGTGCAACGCGTCCACATAGTTGCCGAAGGCCCACTTCGTCGGGAACAACCGCGGTGGGACCGCGGCGATGTCGCCGGGGCTCTTCACCGAGGTGAGCAGCATCCAGACGAACGGCACGATCATCACCACAGAGATCGCGGTCAGGGTCAGGTAGAGGACGATCCGGCCGGTCCGGGCCCGGCCGGAGGTCTCAACGGGTGGCACGGTCACCTCCGGTGATCCGCCGGTTCAGCAACGTCAGGAACAGCAGCAGTGCGAACAACACCAGGCTCTGCGCGCACGCGTATCCCATCCGGAACTCCCGGAAAGCGGATTTGTAGATTTCGTAGGTCATCATCGTCGTGCTGTTGGCCGGCCCGCCGTCGGTCAGGATGTACACCTGGTCGAACGACTGGAACGCGCCGATCACCGACGTGACGAAGACGAAGAACGTCGCCGGCCGGAGCAACGGCAGGGTCAGGCTGAAGAACTGCCGGAACTTCGACGCGCCGTCCACCGACGCCGCCTCGTAGAGATCGGTCGGCAGACTTTGCAGCGCAGCCAAGTAGATCAGCATCTTCAGGCCGATCCCCTGCCAGATCCCGACCACGATCACCGCCGGCATCGCCCAGTCCGTCGACGACAGCCACGCCGGGCCGTCGAGGCCGAGAAACGACAGGACAGCGTTGGCCAGACCGCTCCGCGGGTCGTAGATCCACAGCCACACCAGGGCCACCGCGATCGTCGCGGTCACCTGCGGAATGAAGATCGCAGTCCGGAAGATCGCCCGTCCGGCCAGCCGCGTGTTCAGCATCAGCGCGATCAGCAGCGCGATGCCCATCGCCACCGGAACCGTGAAGAACGTGTAGATGCTGGTGTTCAGTACGGCGCGCCGGAAAACGTTGTCGGAAAGCAGATCACGGAAATTTTCCAGGCCGATGAAACGCGGCGGCGTGAGCACGTCGTACGACGTGAAACTCAGCACGACCGCGGCGACCAGCGGGATGCCGATCCAGATCAGGGCGTGCAGCACGGCCGGCGCGACCATCAGCAGACCGGCCCGGCGGCGGGCACGCTGCAGCCCCCGGCCCCGGGGCGGAGCAGCGGAGGGCCCGGATGCGGTCGCGCGCACCCGGTCCCGCGTCGGCGCCATCGTTCCGCTCACAGTCGCGAAATCGCTTCCTTGCTCAGGTTCGCGAGCTCGTCGATCGCTTCCTTGGCGGTCCGCTTGCCGACCACAGCGGTCTCGAGGGTGGTCTTGATCTTCTCCCGGATCTCCATCCAGGCCGCCGTACCGCCCTCGGACCGGGCCTTGCTCATGTTGTCCAGGGCAAGCTTCACGAAACCGTTTTCCTTGACGTAGTCCGAGGTCCGCAGGTCCTGGACACCGGGCACGGAACCGCGTTGTTCCGCGGTCGGCAGGATGGATTCCGGCGTACCCATGAACTCCACCAGCGCCTGGGCCGCGGCGGCGTGCTTGGACGAGGCCGAGCGGGCCACCATGGTGCCGCCCTGCAGCATCGCGGGCACCTTGTTGGCCAGGATGAACGCCCCGACCTTGTCCTCCTTGAGCAGCTCCGGGTTCTGTTTCTTGAGCTGCACCCAGAGCGAGTTGTTCGACATCATCATCGCGGAGCGACCCTGCTGCAGGGTGGTCGGCTGACCGGCGGCCGACTTGAACGAGTAGTCGGCGGACTTGTCCTTGATGACGTCGAGGAACAGCTGCAACGCCTCGACGCCACGGTCGTCGTTGAACTTGACCTGCTGCCCGCTCTCGTCGAACAGGTTGCCGTCGTTGGCGAACAGGAACGTCTCCCAGCACTGCCGGAGATCGATCGAGAACGGGTCGAAGCCCACCCGGCTGAGCTTGCCGGAGCTGTCGCTACGGGCCAGTTCCTTGGACATCTCCCGCAGTTCGGCCCAGTCCTTCGGCGGTGCCTTGATCCCGGCCTCGGCGAACAGGTCCTTGCGGTAGGTGACGATGCGGGTGTCGAGGACCATCGGCAACGCGTACAGCTTGCCGTCGTACCGGGACGGCTCGAGGACGCGGTCCTCGTACTCGTACCGCTTGGCCAGGTCGTCGGGCAGCGGCGCGAGCACCTTCTTGTGCGCGAACGGCGGGATCCAGCCGACGCCGAGCATCACCACGTCCGGCATCAGGCCCCCGGCCAGGCTGGTGGTGATCTTCTCGTTCAGGGCGGCGTACGTCGTGTAGTCGACCTTGACCGTGACGTTCGGGTTCTTCTGCTTGAACGCCGGCAGCAGCTTGCCCTCCAGCAGGTCCTTGCCGGTGCTGCCCTCGAACAGCGGGGTGAGCAGGCTGATCTCGCCTTCGACGGGTCCGTCGGCGGTCGCCTGGCTGTTGCCGGACGACGCGGAGCACCCGGTGGCGGCGGCGACCGCGCCGAGCCCGAGGGCCGTCAGGACTGATCTGCGGGTGTACTCCATGGCGCGCCTTTCGTGGTGCTGCGGAAGGGAGTGGTGCAACGATCTACCAGCCGGAGCGGCGCAGTTATGCGAGGCTGGTGCAACGATGCACCGCATGCTAGGAACGGATTTCATGGCACGTCAAGAGGTCGGCGCCATCAACTTCACGCTGGACTTTCGACGCCACCTGATGCATCGTTGCACTGCGACACGGCAGCACCGACGGGGTGACAGAATGCGCGGGTGGGCGGTGAATTGAGAACTGGCGAGGTGACGATCCAGCAGGTCGCGACCGAGGCCGGCGTCTCGCCGAGCACGGTGTCGAACCTGCTCAACGGGCGCAACCACCGGATGCTGCCGGAGACCCGGCAGCGGATCGAGCGCGCCATCGACAAGCTCGGCTACCGGCCGAACCGGGCCGCCCGGCAACTGCGCACCGGCCGGAACACCACGATCGGGCTCGTCGTCCCCTCGGTGGGCAACCCGTTCTGGGGCGCGCTTGCGCGGCACCTGGAGTCCGCGGCGCTGGCCGAGGGGTACCACGTGCTGCTCTGCAACTCCGAGCGCGATCCCCGGCGCGAGCGCGATTACGTCGACGAGTTGTGGGCCGACGGCGTCCACGGCGTCGTACTGTGCTCGTCGCTGCCGTCGCTCGACCATGTGATGCCGCTGGTCGAGCGCGGGCTGCAACTGGTCGCCTTCGACCGTACGTCGCAGGCCGGCGACCCCGCGTCGCTCGTCAGCATCAGCGTCGACAACGCGATCGGCAGTCAGCTCGCCACCCAGCACCTCACGGATCTCGGGCATCGTCGGCTGGCGTTCGTGTCCGGCGCGTTGGCGAGCGTCAACCGCAAGGAGCGGTACCGCGGGTTCACGGCCGGTCTCGAACAGGCGGGCATTGATCCGGCGACTTCGGTCCGGGCGCCGGTCAAGGGCGATGCGGACGACTTCGGCGATGTCGAGGCGTCCGAGTTGGGTCGCGCGGCCGCGGCGGAGCTGCTCGCGCTGGAGGAGCCGCCGACCGGGATCGTCGCGATCAACGACATGTGCGCGCTCGGGGTCTGCCGCGGGCTGCGGGACGGCGGTCTCGAGGTGGGCAAGGACGTGTCGGTGGTCGGGTTCGACGACATCGTGCTCGCGGATCTGTACGCGCCGACGCTCACCACGGTGCGGCAGCCGATGAAGGAGATGGCGGCGGCCGCGTTCACCCAACTCCGATCCCGCCTGGACGACTCCGGACCGACCCAGGGCCAGTCCCTGCTGTTCCGCCCCGAACTCATCGTCCGCGAATCAACCGCACCACCGACCTGACACTCCGCCCCGGAACCCCGGGCGCGAGGTCCCGGGGTGAGGTGCCGGCTCTGCCGCCGCGGCCTGCGGCCCCGAGGCGCGGCAGCCGGGTGTCGCGGGCGCGTCGTCGTCGTAGGGTGGGGCGGTGCAACGGATCTCCTCGCGGAACGCTCGGTTCCAGGTGTGGCAGGCGTCGCTGACCAATCGCACCAAACGGCAGCGGTCCGGCGAGTTCCTGGTGCAGGGCGTGCGCCCGATTTCGGTTGCCGTGGACAACGGTTGGCCGGTGCGCACCGTCATCACCGACGCATCCCGCCCCTTGTCCCGCTGGGCTTCCGACCTGCTGCAGCGGCTGCCGGACGTCGAGCGGGTCGCGATGGTGCCGGAGCTGCTGGCCGAGCTCGGCGAGAAGGAGGAGCCCGAGCTGATCGCCGTACTGGAGCTGCCTGCGGACGATCTCGATCGGATCCCGGTCGGACCGGAGTTCCTGGGCGTCGTCTTCGACCGGCCGACCGGGCCGGGGAACATCGGGTCGATCATCCGCTCCGCCGACGCGTTCGGCGCCGACGGGGTGATCGTGACCGGGCATGCCGCCGACGTCTACGACCCGAAGGCAGTCCGCGCGACGACGGGATCGCTGTTCGCGGTTCCCGCCGTACGCGCGCCCTCTCATCGCGAAGTCCTCGATTGGGTACGCCGGTCCACGCAGCCGGTCGTCGTGGTCGGCACCGACGAGCACGGGTCGACCGACGTCTACGACTTCGACTTCACCCAGCCTGTCCTGCTGCTGATCGGCAACGAGACCGCAGGCCTGAGTACGGCGTGGAAGGAAGCCGCCGACCACCTGGTCCGGATCCCGATCACCGGATCGGCCAGCTCCCTCAACGCCGCCAACGCCGCAACCGCGGTCCTCTACGAAATCTCCCGCCAGCGCTCACACTCTCCCCACTGACCACATCCCCCACCGCCCGTAACCGTCGTCCACATTTGCTGGGTCAACCAGCGAATTTGATGGGTCAGCCAGCGAAATGCGGGGTTCCACACCCTGAGTTTCGGTCACGAAGCCCCAGTTTGGCTGGCCAACCCAGCAAATTGCCTGGTCAACCCAGCAAATGGCGCCGGGCTGGTCGAGCGACGGTCGGCGAGGAGATGGGGTGTGCTCACGCGGTGCAGAGTAGTTCGCCGTGGAGGATGGAGATGCAGGCGTCGGGGGTGTCGGCCCAGGTCCGCCACGCCTGGGAGATCGCCTCGAGTTGCTGCTCCGGTACGCCGGATGCGCGCGCCTGATCCGCCAGAGCCGACTCGAGGATGCGGTCCGCCCACATGCCGCCCCAGAAGGCACGATCTTCCGGGTTGGCGAACGCCCAGGTCGACGTGGTCGCTTCCGCCTGCTCGAAGCCGGCCGCGAGCGCCCACGACAGCAGGCGCCGGCCCGCGTCCGGTTCACCCCTGTTCGCGCGCGCCATCCGCTGGTAGAGCGCCATCCATTCGTCCAGTTCGGGAAGCTCCGGGTACCAGACGAAGCCGTGATAGTCCGAGTCGCGGACCGCGACAATGCCACCGGGCTTGCACACGCGCCGCATCTCCCGCAGCGCCTGCACGGGATCCGCGACGTGCTGCAGAACCTGATGCGCGTGCACGACGTCGTACGTGTCGTCCGGCAGATCCAGTGCGTGAACGTCGCCGACGACGAACTGCACGTCGAGCTCCCGGTTTTCGAACGCCGCCTTGGTGATGTCGAGTGCGGCGGCGTTCGCCTCCAGCGCGGTCGTCCGGCCCGGTTCGACCAGGCGAGCCAGGTCAGCGGTGATCGTGCCGGGACCGGCGCCGACATCGAGCAACGACATCCCGGGCCGCAGGTGCGGAAGCAGGTATCCGGCCGAGTTCTCGGCGGTCCGCCAGCTGTGCGACCGCAGGACTGACTCGTGATGGCCGTGCGTGTACACGTTGTTCATCCCAGGCTCCTTTGCCTTGCTCGATGGTCCTCACGCTAGCCCAGGATCTTACTGAATGAGACATATCATCTTGCAATACGAGACGACGTACGTGACCGAATATGGCCAGACCGGGCCTGTGTCCGCGGGTGAACCTTGAGGGACTCGAACAGAACCCAGGAGGATTCCGATGCTGGCAAAGGTGTTTCCGATCAAGCTGAAGGACGGCAACCAGGCCGCTGCCGAGGCGATCGTGCAGGAGTTCGCGCCGAAGGGACCGGGTGCCGAGGAGGGCACGTTGTCCTTCCGTGTGTACCGCGACCCGTCGAACCCGGACTACCTGTTGTTCGTCGAGCATTTCGCGGACCAGGCGGCGTACGACGCGCACACCGGGTCGGCGGCGTACAAGGAATTGATCGCCGGCCGGTTCGCCGACCTGATCGTCGAGTTCGTCGAGGTCGATCACCACCTGCTGGTCAGCCTGTGAACGACCTGGCGCGACGGCTGCGCGAACTGCACGGACAGCCGCCACTCGTCCTGCCGAACGCGTGGGACGCCGGCTCAGCGCGGGCGATCGAGGCCGCGGGGGCGACGGCGATCGCGACGACGAGCGCGGGTGTCGCCTGGGCCGCCGGTGTGGACGACGCCGGCGGACTGAACCAGGAATCCGCGATCGCTGCACTACGCGCGATCTGCGCGGCAGTTTCCGTCCCGGTCACGGCCGACATCGAGGCCGGGTACGGCGATGTCGCGGGGACGGTGACCGCTGTCGTCCAGGCGGGTGCGGTCGGCATCAACCTCGAGGACAGCACGGCCCGGGTCCTCGACGATCCGTTGGTGCAGGCCGAGCGGATCAAGACGGCACGCGCTGCAGCTGTTGCCGCTGGCATCGATCTGGTGATCAACGCGCGGACCGACACGCACTTGTTCGGTGACCGGACCGGCACGATCGAACGCGCGAAGATCTACGCCGACGCGGGCGCGGACGTGCTGTTCGTCCCTGGCGTGGTCGACCTTCCGACGATCGCCGAACTCGTGCTGGAGTCGCCGCTGCCGCTCAACGTGATGGTCGGCCCAGGTGCGCCGACGGTCGCTGAGCTCGCGGAGGTCGGCGTGGCGCGGATCAGCGTCGGGCCGGCGATCACGAGCGCGGCGTACGCGCTGGCTCAATCGGCCGCCAAGGAACTGCTGACCAGCGGCACCTACGCGGGATTGACCAGTTGAGTGCCTACGAGGCGTCGACCAGTTGATAGACGGCGGCGAGCGAGCGCCACGGGCGCAGGTGCTCGGCCTCGCCGCCGAACGGCCAGGCGTCGCGAGCTCCGAGGCGCAAGGCGATTTCCTGCGCGGCGCGCGGGCTCGTGACGGTCTCAAGCGATCGGAGCTCCACGCCTGCCTGAAGTGTAATGTTGCCGTCAGCAACTTCGCGCGCGAGTGGGCCGATCAGCTCCGCTCCGGTCAACGCCTCCGGTCCCGGGAACGCGTGCGTCAATCCGTGCCCGAGCCCGGGGACCGGCACGCCGTACACCTCGACGAGTTTCCGCAGCGCCTCGGTCGCGTCGTCCGGAGCGAGCCGGTCCCGGACGACTGCCTGGACCGCAACCTCGAACGGACCCCACGCGCCAGGAACACGTATTCCGGGACGCGCGGCAACGAGCGGCCCGAGGTCGGCGTCCGCGGCCAGATGCTCCCTGGCGCGGATCGGCTCATGATCGAGCCCGACGAGCTGGGTGGCCCGGTCGACGACATGGATGACGCCCTCCCAGAACGGGAGATGCGCGCGCAGAATCAGGTGATCGTCCCCACCCGCGCCGATCTCCAGCAGGCCGGGCTCACCGTCCAGCGAGATCGTCCGCCGATAGACGCCGTCCTCGACCGACTCGACGCCGGGGACCGCGTGCGCCTCGAGGTACGTGCTCATCGCTTCCCAGTCGTACGGCGGGGTGAACGGCAACCGCAGCACCAGACCACCATCCGCAGCGAGACGATCGCCGCGGCGCCGGCGATCGCGCAGCGCACGCGGTGACGCGCGGAAAATCTCGCGCATCGCCCGGTTGAACTGGCGCAGGCTGCCGAAACCGGACGCGAACGCGATTTCCGCGACGCCGAGATCGGTGTCGTCCAGCAGACGTCGCGCGAAGTGCGCCCGCCGGGAGCGGGCGAACTGATCCGGCGTGACGCCCAGGTGCTCGTGGAACATCCGCCGCAGGTGCCGCGCCGACACCCCGAGTCGCGCACCCAAGGCCTCCTCACCCGACTCGTCGAGCAGGCCCGCGATGATCAGTTGCACCGCACGGCAGACCAGCTCGGGCGCCTCGTCGGCCACAGTCCCGGCGATCCGGTACGGCCGGCAGCGCAGGCAAGCGCGATACCCGGCGGCCTCCGCGGCGGCGGGCAACTCGAACGTGCTCACGTTTTCCGCGAGCGGCTTGGCCCCGCACCCGGGCCGGCAGTAGATCCCCGTCGTACGGACCGCGGAATAGGTGGTCACGAGAACACGCTAGGCGGGGCCACCGACAGTTCTGACACGCGTTTTACACCGAGCGCCCACCGTGACGGCTAAGGTACGGCGGGTGCAGTCGAAACCGATGCTGGTCGTGGTGAGTGGTCCGCCCGGGACCGGGAAGACGACGCTGGCGCACCGGATCGCGGCCGCGATCGGCTGCCCGGCGATCTGCCGGGACGAGATCAAGGAAGGCATGGCGCATGCGACCCCGGGCTTCGTGCCAGGCCCCGGCGACCCACTGACGATGCGGACGCTGTCGACGTTCTTCGACGTACTCGGCCTGCTGATCGGCCGCGGTACGACGGTGGTCGCGGAAGCGGCGTTCCAGGACCGGCTGTGGAACCCGGGCCTGACCCCGCTCCTCGGCCGCGCCGACGTCCGGATCGTGCACTGCACGGTCCCGGCCGAGGTTGCGCTCGAGCGGATCACCGCCCGGACCAGCTCGGACCCACGCCGTTCTGCTCACGAGGATGCGCAGATCAGCCCGGATGCCCGGCTCCGCACCCACAACTCCTTCCAGCCCGTCGATCTGCCGGTTCCTTCCATCACCATCGATACGACTGCCGAGCCATCGATCGAGGAAGTGCTGGCGTTCTTGTCGCGCTAACGACAGGAGGTAGTCGCGCCAGAGCGGCCGAGTTCGGGGCGCGCACGCGAGGAGTCGACGGGCGTGGTGGACTACCTCCTGTCGTTAGCGGTTCGCGGAGGGGGCCACATGCTTGAGCGGTTTGCCGGGTTGACCACTGCACATGTTGCGGATGCTTGTGTCAGGGCCGGGGTTCCGGTGCGGACGGTGTCGTTGACAGCCGTCGCCGGCGGTCGAGTCGCGGGGCGGGTGTTGCCGGCGCAGCATGTCGGCAGTGTCGACGTTTTCCTGGAGGCGTTCGAGTCCGCCGCCGAGGGCGACGTACTCGTCGTGGACAACGGTGGCCGGCGGGACGAGGCCTGCGTCGGCGACCTGGCCGCGCTGGAGGCTGCTGCCGCCGGTGTCGCCGGGATCGTGATCTGGGGTCTGCACCGGGACACGGTCGACATCGCCGCGATCGGGTTGCCGGTCTTCAGCCTCGGTGCATTGCCGACCGGGCCGTTGCGGCTCGACCCGCAGCCGGCCGATGCGTTGTCCAGAGCAACGATCGGCGAGTGGACGGTGACCCGGGACGACGTCGTACTCGCGGACGAGGACGGGGCGGTCTTCCTGCCGGCGGATCGCCTGGAGGAACTGTTCGACCTGGCGGAGTCGATCCGGGACACCGAGCACCGGCAGGCGGACGAGATCCGGGCCGGGCGGTCGTTGCGTGAGCAGGTGAGCTTCAAGCAGTACCTCGAGCGCCGGGCCGCCGATCCGTCGCTGACCTTCCGCCAGCATCTGCGCGAGGTGCGGGCAGCGATCGAGGAATGACCACGTGTCAGCTGGGTGAGGTCGCCGCCGAGCGGACCTGAGCCACTCACCAAGCCGGCGCCGCGGGTCAGCTGCGCGCTGAGCCGACCTACCCGTGACGCGTTTGGCGAGTGGCGCACGTCCGCCTCAACTGATCGCCGCTCGAATGGCGGGCACGACCTCCTGGGACCAGCGGGAGAGTTGGACTTCGAACGGGTCGGAGCCGCGTGGGAAGAGCGTGAAGCCGGCGGCGTCGTGGTTGAGGATCGCGTCGGTGAGTTCCTCGACCCATTGCTTTGCCGAGCCGCCGACCCAGCGGCCTTCCTCGTCGCGGGTACGGCGCAGCGGGGTCGCGGTGATCGCACCGGGAAAGTTGTAGATCGTCGCGACGTCCGACGGTTTCCGGCCGACCGAGAGTGCCGCTTCGTCGATGATCGGGCGGGACCAACGGAAACGGTCGCTGAGCCAGTCGGCGGCGTGACCGGGGATCCAGCCGTCGGCGTTCCGGCCGGTCGCGGCCAGCGATTTCGGGCCGTTCGAGCCGGTCCAGATCAGCGGCGCGGGTACGGCGGCGGGGCGGAGGGCACCGATCGGGTAGTGCTTGGTCGGCGCCGGGGTACCGCCGTCGGACATCGAGTGGACGAGCTGCATCGCCTCCTCGAACGCCTCGACCGCCTCGGCCGGACGCAGTTCCGGCACGCCCATCATCGTGATGCGGTCCCAGGCCCCGCCGGCGCCGAGCCCGAGGACGAAGCGGCCGTCGGACAGTGCCGACAACGAGGTCGCCGTACGGGCGAGGACCGGTGCGGGCCGCAGCGGCAGGTTGGTCACGTTGACGAACGCCGACAGTCGCTCCGTTCGCCCCAGGATGAAGGCGATCGCGGCGTAGCCGTCGAGCATGTCCGGGACGTACGGGTGATCGGCGAGGCTGACGTGATCGAGACCGTCCCGATCGGCCTGCTGCGCGAGCCGGACGATCCCGGCCGCTTCCCGCACCGCGTCCGGCGATCCATATCCGAACCGCACGTTCATATCGACTCCTCAGATAGTTCGTTGTTCTAACTAGTTGTAGCACGAAATGTTAGCAGTGCAAACTATTAGGCCAACGGACTATCATTGGGGACATGGTGACGACGACGGCTGCCCGGGACACCGATCTCGCGAGCGCGCTGGTGCAGACGATGCACCGGTTGCAGGACCTCCACGCCGAGACCAGCCGCCCGCTCGGCCTGACCCCGCAGCAGGCACATCTCCTGTGCGTGCTGCTCAGCGGTCCCCTCGGCATGACCGAACTCAGCCGCATCCTGAGCATCGAACGCTCCAGCCTCACCAGCATGGTCGACCGCCTGGAACGCCGTACCTTGGTCGCCCGCACCCCCAACCCCACAGACCGCCGCGCCAGCCAGATCGAGCTGACCCCTGACGGCCTGGCCCTCGCGCACGAGGCCCACGACGCGGTGGTCAACCGCATCAACGCGATGACTGCCGACCTCCCCCGCGCCACGCGCGCGACCATCACCACAGCACTGCAGTCGATCCTGACCCGATGAGCTACCAGTACGTCGCTGTGGCCGGCGCCCGCATCGCCTACCGGGCAAGCGGTTCCGGGCCCGCGCTCGTACTGATGAAGAACAACCGCCGCCCGCTGGACTACCCGGTCGCATCCGTGCTCTCCCAGCGATTTCGGGTCCTGCAGATCCATCCCGTCGGGTTCGGCGCCGGCGACCGGCCCGCGGAATACGATTTCGGCAGCATCGGTCGGCAGGTGCTCGCCGTACTCGATCACGAACGCATCGATCGGTTCGCCGTCTGGGGATTCTCACAGCCGGCTTGTATGTCGGCGATCGTCGCCCGGTCGACGGATCGGGCGGCCGCACTGGTGATGGGCGGCGTACCGCCGATCGGTTTTCCGACCGACGCCACGATGCGCCGGATGGAGCGGGAGCCGCGGCTGCCCAAGGCTGCGCTGGAGTTCTGGCGGAGCTATCGCTCGTACGACTGGCACCACGAGCTCAGGTGCTATGCGGGGACCAAGGTGGCGTACATCGGCACCGCTGACCCGGCGATCCGGCGGCTCCGGAAACTCCGGCCGGTGCTGGAAGGTATCGGCTTCCGCTATCTGGAGTTCGATGGGTTGAGCCATACCGCGTGCGGGCTCGGCGACGAGTCAGCCGATGGTCTGCGCGTTGCGCAGACAGTGGCGGATCGGCTGCTCGGCCACGGCGCAGAGTGAAGTCGCGCTAGCGCCTGCCGCCGAACTCCCACGGGTGTACTTCGGCGCTGTCGGCCTGGATGAGGTTTGCGGCGGCCTCTGGGTTCGGCGCTTCCAGCAAGGCGGCCCGTCCTACGTGGCTGTTGTTGGTCAGGAGGTCGCCGTACATGATCAGATGGTCCGACGTGAGCGGGCGTGCGGCGTCCTTGGTGAGGACGAGGTAGCGGTTGTAGCCCTCGACGGCAGTCGCGAAGTCCCACATCGTGCGGCCCGGGTTGTGGTTGTGAAAACGCTGGATTTCCACGGTCTCGAAGGCGCCGGCGCGGTAGTACGGCTCGTCATACGCGAACCTGCCGGCCGCCTCGTCGTCCGGCAGTACGACGATGTGCAGGCTGCCCGTCGTTCGCTCGCGGTCGTCGGTCAGCGTCGGGCCACGGGCGATCAGACGGTCGGCGTACTCGTCCATGAACGCCCAGTGTTCTTCCTTCAGCGCGACCTTGATCTCGAATCCATCCGGCTTGTCACGCCCGTAGACGAAGTACTCCATGCTCAGCTCCTCCGGACCCGTGAAAACCGTAGACAGTAGTGCGTACGGCGGGTCGCCGTACGCACTACGCGTGGCGCGGGGTCAGGCTGTGGCGGCCAGGTGGATGCGCAGGATCGTGTCGTAGTCGACGACCTCGACGCCGGCCGCGGGGGTCACGGTTCCCTGGGAGGGGACGATCACCAGTTGGCGCAGGTCGCTGACGTCGACGTCGTACTTCGACTTCACCTGGGAACGGTTCTCCGCGTTGCCGAGGTACTCCGCGTACTGCGCAAGCTCGGTCGCGCTGTCCTGCACCGAGGTACGGAAAACGCGGCGGCGCTTCTTTCCGTTGACCGTGTCGACGACCGGGAGCTCGAGCCGGCCGACGACGTGGCTGCCGTCCGCGCGCTCGAGGATGAAGTCCGGGTGCAGATCGCCGAGCGCCGGCTGCCGGATCAGCTTGGTCGCGTCGAACGCCGACAGCAGGATGCTCTCGTGCTTGTCCAGGAACTCGTCGACGGTCGAATCCTGCAGACCGTGCGCGAGATAGGTGCTCTCGAACGCGTCCGCCTTCAGCACGGCCGGGTCGACCGGCAGGCTGACCGTGCCGATCGGGTCGAGGTGCGGGCTGGCGTTGGAGTAGTTCCGGAGGAAATCGAGGTACTTGTCGGCCGGCTCGGAGCGGTGGATCGCGAGCGCGAAGAACACCCAGTGCGCGCGGAGCGAGTCGCCCGCGGTGTGCACGAGCAGCGCGCGGTCGAAGGTCGAGTAGTTTCCCGGCCCGAACCGCAACAGCTCGTCCGCCGGGCCGACGACCTCGTTTCCGAGCATGTTCCCGGTGCCCGGAAAACGTTTTTCGAGGGCGCTCTTGCCGGCCTCGGTCGTGATGGTCGCGTCCTTGAACCAGTTCTGTCCCTTGAGGTTCGCAACCACGGTGCGGCCGTCGCCGATCCCGAAGTACTCCTCGACCGTGGCGGCCTTCTGCCGCCGGACTTCGAGCGTCCGGTACTCACGGCTCAGCCCGACGAGCTCGAGGATGTTCCAGTCCGGCGTCTCGGTCAGCACCATCATCCGCGGCAACAGCATCGGCCCGGGCAGCTCGGTCCGGTGACTCACCGGGAGATGCCCGGCGGCCTCCTTCAGGTGCTCCCCCCAGAACTGGCTGTTCACCTTCACGAACTCGGTGGGTTTCATCGTTCTCCTCGCTCAGACACTCGGACTCAACCTTCAACTCCCGCCCGAGCTGACCCTATTCCCCACTATCTCAGCGCGATCAGGCTGTCCCTGCCGCTGACCAGGATCAGCTCGCCGGCGGCAACGACACCGGCCCGGCAGTTGACCTCCGGATCCAGCGGGACGTACTCGACAGGTGCGCCCGCGACGACCTTCGCGATTCGGCAAGCGTTTTCGTTACCCATCAGGAACACCCGTCCGCTGGGCGTCACGGCGTACCGGATGCCCGACGGAATGCTCGGCTGCGCAGTAGAGACGACCTGACCGTTCGCGGCGTCGACGAACCGTACGACGGTCTGCGTGGTGCGCTCCGCGGCACCCAGGCAGCTGAGCAGTACGACGCGGTTGGTAGCCGGCTCGATCTGGACCGGGCAGGACCAGTCCTGCGGAATCTCGGACTGCCAGCGCACTTCCCCGGAATGCGGGTCGAGGGCAGTCAGCTGCCTCGGATGCTGGACGCTGCCCTCGATGCCGACGACCAGGCCGCCGACCGTCGTCAGGTCGCTGAGCGAGCCGTCGCGCATCCAGCGTTTTCCGCCGCGCTTCAGGTCCAGGCCGACGAGTTGGTCGGGGAGGTTGCCGCAGCTGTGCCCCAGGTGGACTACCACCATGTCGGTGGTGGCCTCGGCGCTGATGCTGGTGCAGCGGCCGGGTTCGTACGTCCAGCGGTTGGAGCCGTCGAGCTTCGTCCCGTACAGCTTGTCGGAGCCTTTGCTGACCGACTTTCCGGTGATGAGCGGGTCGTTGTCGTCGATGTCGTAGTCGCGGGTGCGTTCGTGCCAGCCCGCCGTACGTTTTCCGGTGTCGGCGTCGAGGACGAGGTACCCGAAGTCGTCGTACCGGACGAGCAGCTTCTGACCGCCGTCCACGACAAACAGGTCGGGTTTGTCGTTCGTGTTCGCGCGGAGGTAGCGCCAGCGGGATTTGCCGGTCGCGGGGTCGAGCATCTCGACAGTGCCGCGTCCCCGCGCGACCGCGATGCCGTGCGCGGTCGCGACGGTCTCACCGAAGTCGAGCCGGCCGGTGTTCGTCCACATCCGGTCGCTGCCGTACACGACAGATGCCGCGTCGACGTTCGCCGGAGGATGGTCGCCCTCGACGTGCTCGTTCGCGCTGAACATGTAGGCGCGCTGGAGCGGGTCGATGACGTAGAGGGTCACGAGGACCACTGCCACGACGGCCGCGAACGCGGCGAGCATCTGGCCGCGATTCCTCGTGACGCCGGGCGGGAACCTGGTCGCGGCGAAGGCGGCCGCGCTGGCCAGGATCAATAGGACGGACACAGTCACCAGGAGCGGAACACGTTGTCCGACCCCTGAGGCTCCGGTGGTCGGCGGGACGGTGAGCAGGACGATCGCCAGGCAGACGAGCCCGATCGCTGCGGGTACGGCGGTGAGAATGCGGGCCTTGCGGTCGGCACGACGTACCGCCCACCAGAGGCCGGCGACCGCTGCCGCCGCGAGGACCGCCATGACGATCGCTTGCCGCTTCGGATCGCTCTTGAACGCGGGGATCCGCCACGGCTGCCCGATCGCCGCGGCACCCGCCACGAAGGCCAGGAACGCGGTCAACACAGCCAGCACCGACAGCCCGGTCCGCTGCCAACCGCGCCATACGGGCGGAGTCAGTTGGTCCAGCAGCTCAAGCTCGGCAGTGAGATTGGCCCGGGCCGCTTCGTCGTACCGCTCGTGAGCGAGCTGCGTCCGATAGATCCGCTCGGACGCCAGCATGGTCTGGAGCTGTTCCCGGCGTGCCTTCGCGTCGAAACGGGTGTCACGGCGTACTTCGGACGCATACGTCGAGTACTGCGAATCCGCGAGTACGGCGTCGACCGCATCAAGCAGCACGTCCGCGTTGGCACCGTCGCCTTGAGTGGGGTCGCCGCCGGTGAGCCGGACCAGTCGGGCAACCTCAGCAGTCCGCACGGGAGTCACGCCGTACGTCGGCAGCAGCTCCTCCGCCAACTGCGCCGACGCCTCAGCATCCTCCCGCGCCGTATTCGTCTTGGCATGCTCCGCCCGGTGGAACCAGGCCGCCAACCGCACCGCGACCGGATCCGTACACAACTGCTCCAACGACTCCAGCGCAGTCAGCACATCGGCGAGATACCGCTCCCGATAGGCAACCCGCCCCTTCTCCGAGTACCGCCCCACCAACTCATCCGCCAGCGCCCCCGCACCAGGAACCACGTCATCCCACAATCCCCGCAATCCAGCCACCCGCCGATACTGACAGATCCCTGGTCCGGCCCGTTGTCAGGAAATGCAGGCGATCAAGCAGTCGGGCCGATCCCCGAACCCGGCTCCTGCTGCGCCAACTCACTCGGCGTACGGCGCAATTCAACGCGCAACGCCCGAACCTCCTCCACGAGAGCGGATACCTGCACTCTCAGATCCGCCTCCTCACGTTCCTGCCGTGAGACGTGCTCGACGAACCAAGAAGCCAGCGCAGCAGTCACCACACCAAGCAGCGCGATCCCGCCGAGCATCAGCCCGACACCCGCAACGCGGCCCGCACCCGTGATCGGATAGCGATCCCCGTACCCCACCGTGGTGATGGTCGTCACAGCCCACCACGCGGCATCGCCGAAGTTCTTGATACTCGCCGACGGCTCAGAACGCTCCGCATCCAGGACCGCAACCGCCGCGGTGAACCCCAAGAGGCCGACACCACCGACCACATAAACCATCGCGCGACCACGCAACGAGGTCGCCGCCCGCCGGTTCAGCCGGCCCAACGCAGTCACAACCCGCAACGCCCGCAACGGCCGAAGGAGCGGCAACGCCAGCACCAACAGATCAACAACATGCTCCCGAAGGAACCGCATCCGCCGCCGGGCAAGCCCCAACCGCAGCAGAAAGTCGCCGGCAAACACCGCCCAGATCACAACCGTCGCCACAGAGCAGGCTCGCCGCAGCGACCCCGCCATCCCAGGCTCAAGAACCGGCCAAGAGTAGGCCCCCAAGAACAAGACGGCGATCCCCGTCAACGGCCACTCAACAACCCTCTGATACCCCTCCGCGAACGCGTCCCGCCGCATAACTCCCCCTCACAACCACCGCTCCCCAAGCACAGTGTGTTACGAAAGTCGCACCTCTCCTACACACCGCCCCCACCCCGCGAGCCACGCGCTTAAGCCGACCTCGCGGCCAAGCCTCCCCCCGGCCAGCCCCCCGCGGAGCTTCCCGCCCAAGCCAACCCCTGCACCCGAGCTCCCTGTCCAGGCCAGCCACCGCGCCCAAGCCTCCCGCCCGACCCACCCCCCGCACCCGAGCCGGCCCACCCAACCCAGCCACCGCACCCGAGCCGCCCCGCCAAACCCAGCCACCGCACCCGAGCCGGCCCGCCAAACCCAGCCACCGCACTCGAGCTTCCCGCCCAGGCCAGCCACCGGAGCCGAGCGAAGCGAAGGCGCAAAGGGGGTGCGGGTGGCGGAGCCCCCGCCGGCGGCAAGCGGAGCGCAGCCGCACAACACGACGAAGGCGAGGCGGTCAGCGCAAGAATTGCGCGACACACCTCGCCCATCGCTTTCGTGGCGGGTGCAGGGTTCGAACCTGCGTAGGCATACGCCGACAGATTTACAGTCTGCTCCCTTTGGCCGCTCGGGCAACCCGCCAGGGTGCTGCCGGTTCGTGAACCGGCGTGGGAGACGATACAACAGGTAGTGGCCCTGACAGCAAATCGGAAAGGAAGTGCCCATGGCTTCGGAGTCCTCCTTCGACATCGTGAACAAGGTGGACCGTCAGGAGGTGGACAACGCCGTGAACCAGGCGGCGAAGGAGATCAGCCAGCGGTTCGACTTCAAGAACGTGGATGCCGGGATCAAGTGGTCCGGTGAGTCGATCGACCTGCAGGCGAGCACCGAGGAGCGGGTGAACGCCGTTCTCGACGTGTTCAAGGACAAGCTGGTCAAGCGGCAGATCTCGCTGAAGGGTCTGCAGGCGGACGAGCCGAAGCTGTCCGGGAAGATCTACAAGATCAACGCCACGATCGACGCCGGTATCACCCAGGAGAACGCGAAGAAGCTGTCGAAGCTGATCCGCGACGAGGGCCCGAAGGGTGTCAAGGCCCAGATCCAGGGTGAGGAGCTGCGTGTCTCCAGCAAGAGCCGTGACGACCTGCAGGCGGTTCAGGCGCTGATCAAGGGCCAGGACCTCGACTTCGCGGTGCAGTTCGTCAACTACCGCTGAGGTCGTGGAGCAGGAAGTGCAGCTGGATGTCGCCGGCCTGGTCGGTCCACAGGCCGGCGGCGTCCAGTACGGCGGCTGACACCACCCTGGCCTCCCGTACGAGCGCCGGATGATGGTCGAACGACTCCCACGGCAGGACCGGGAACCCGTGGAGTTCGCCGTACTGGCGCACCGCATCCATGTCTCCGACCGCGCTGCGCGGTAGGGAGTCGTTGGCCCACGACCAGAGCCAGCTCGACTCGGCCAGGCTCACCGTGCCGATCAGGGTGAGCCGCGCCCTGCAGAACTCGGCGCCCGCCCGCGACCAGGTGATCGCGGCCTGTTCGAGGTCCCAGGAGTACTGCGCGTCCTCGCCGAGTCTCCCGATCAGGCGCTCCTGACGCTCGGCGGCACGGTGATGGGCCGCCTGTACGACGGCCTCCCAGTCAGCATGATCGTGTTCCATCCGAGCGATCGTTCCAGCCCACGAGGGCAACGGCGGGTAATCGGTTCGCGGGTGGGGTAGTTGCCGGGCATGCTGGCGGGTGTGGGCGAGACGTTGATGCGGAAGTGGTTGCTGGAGGACTTCGGGCTCGAAGTGGTGGAACTCACACCGGTCATGCACGGCGCGGACATCGCCGCTCAGGTGTGGCGGGCGACCACGGCGACCACGGCGTACGCCGTGAAGTGGAGCGGCGCGGGTACCAACACGGGCCATCAGGTCGCGGCGTACCTCGCCGACAGCGGGCTGCCCGGCGTACCGGAGTTGATCCGGACGTCCGAGGGCGGACTGTGGAGTGTGCACGCGAAGAAGCGGTTGACGATCACGCCGTGGATCGACGGTCCCCGGGCGGCAGAGTCGGGGCTGACGGACGAGCAGTGGTCGGAGTACGGCGTACTGCTGCGTCGGGTGCACGACGCGGAGCTACCGCCTCGGCTGCGGGACGCGTTGCCGAAGCACAGTCACATCGATGCGCGTACGCCGGCGCTCGCGGAGGACGTCCGTACGCGACTCGAGACCCCTGAGTGCGAGGTCGAGGAGGAGTTGGCGGCGGTGTGGAAGCAGTACGACGACGTCATCACGGACCTGCTCACCAACCGCCCGCCCGCGCCGCACGGCCCGCGGGTCGTCTGCCACGGCGACCCGCATCTCGGCAACGTCCTGGTCGATGACGGGCTGCACCTGATCGACTGGGACGACGTCATCTACGCACCGCGTGAGCAGGATCTGATGTTCATGCTCGGCGGCATGGGCGACGTGGGCCCGACGACGTCCGCGCAGCAGGATGCGTTCCTGGCCGGCTACGGTCCGCACACGCTCGACCAGGACGCGGTCCACTACTACCGCCACGTCCGCGCGTACGAGGACGTCGTCGGCTGGTCCCATCAGGCCATCACCGGCCCGGACGAGCCGTACGCCCTCCAAGTGGTCGAAGGCATCCTGGCCGAGGGCCTCGCGGCCCTGGCAGTTCAGTCCAGTTGAAGCCGGCCTGGAGGGCCGGGGCATTCAGGCGTGGCGGAGCCAGATGTTGGGTTCGATGTAGGTGCCGGTGTTGGCTTCGCGGTCGATCTGCAAGGTGGTCAGGCCGTCGGGGATGGTGTAGGTGCCGGTGGAGGGGAAGGGCATGTTGGTCCACTTCTCCCAGTCCTCGACGGTGCCGGTCATGGTTTGGGAGGCGGGGGCGGGCGCGAGGAGGGTGGCGCCCAGGCGGACGTGGGTGCGCAGCCACGGGTCGAGAGGCAAGCCGTCGGGACGGGTCCAGGTCATGAAGGTCTCGATCGGCGTCAGCGGATAGCGCGACTTGAGGGTCGGGCGGACCGGGGCGATCACCTGACCGAGGCCACGGGCGACCGCGCGGTCGCGGACGGCGGTGATGACACGGCCGGCATGGCCCTGGCCCTGTTCGTCGGAGCGTACGGCGGCCGCCATCAGCACGAATGTGTTCGGTACGACGTTTTCCTCGTACGAGTTCACCGACCGCGCCAGCGAATCGGTGAACCCGCCAGGAAGATCCGCCACCGTGCCGTCCCAGGCGATCGGTACGCCCCAGCAGCCCGCGATCAGCCGCCTGTCCTCGGCGACGAGGTAGAACTCCCAGTCGGGGAAGTACTCCACCCGCCGCTCGCGGTACGGCGTCACGCCTTCGTCGTGGAAGATGAACTCCGGCCACTCCTCACGGAAGCGTTCGCCCGCTTCCGCATCCAGTTCGGGCGCGTCGGCGACCGGGATCAGTTCATACATGGCCGGAACGCTAATCCTGCGGCCGCGCCCCGGCCAGCGCATTACGACAGGTCCGGATGCGGATTCGTCGTCAGGTCGACGTACTCGTCGTGGACCATACGGTTCTCGTCGTCGAACTCCCTGATCACTCCCGGCGAAGGCTTCCGGTATTCAGGCCGCGCGGACCGCGCGGGGGGAGGCGCCCAACTCTCGGTGGCAGGTCTTGTTGAAGGCTTGAAGGTCGGGGATGCCCACTGAGGCGGCGATGGCGGGGATGGAGAGGGTGGAGGAGACGAGGAGATGGCGGGCTCGGGTCATGCGGCGGCGGCGGATGTACGCGATGACGGTGGAGCCCGTGTCGGACTGGAAGAGGCGGGTCAGGTGGTTGTGGGAGACGCCGGCGACGCGGGCCAGGCCGGGGACGGTGAGCGGCTGGGCGAGGTTGGCTTCGATGTGTGCGATCGCGGTGGCGACGGCCGGGTGACGGGTTTCGGTGGTAACGGGCGTGAGATCCGCGATCCGCCAGAGCGCGCTCCAGACATCCGCGGCGGTGCGGGCCGAACCGGAAGGAGACGACTCGATCGCGGAGCGCAGCAGAGCGGACAGCAGCGGTGCGGCCTCACCGGCGTCCTGTACGACGGGGACGTACGACGGATCGCCCGCGACGACCGGCCGGAAATGCGCGTAAAGGTGCTCGGAACGTCCGCGGTAGTCGAACTGCACCTGGGTCCCGGCCGGCGTCAGCGAGACGTAGCCGGGCGCCACGGAATACGTCGTACCGAGCAGCGTCAGCTCGGCCGAGTAGTTGAAGAGATGCAGCTGCCAGAGGTCCGGCAACCGGAACCTGTCCCGCAGGCCGCGGACGCCGTGGACGCCCGCGCCGGCGTTCACCACCTCCGGCGGTTGCGCGAGATGCAACTCGATCATGGTGAGAAATTACCAGTAGTGGTGAACACAACCCACGCGAGCGCACGGCCTCTTTGCCTAGCCTGGTGGAGTAGCAACCACTACCCACCATGGGAGTCTCCATGCCCCATCCGCATCGCAAGCACCTGCTCTCCTCGGTACAGATGGCACATTTCGTGGCCACCGGCGCGCTCCGGATGGACGCCGTCGTACCGGACGACATGAACCGGCAGGCGATCGAGGTCCTGAAAGCCGGCATTCCGGGCGTTCCGTACGGCACCCCGCTGTCGGAGGCGTTCGTGGACAGCGAGTTCGTCGAGCGGCTGGTGCAGCTGCCCGAGGTGGCCGGCGCGATCCACAGCCTGGTCGGCCCGGAGCCGACCGTCGACCACCACGCGGTCCACATCCGCAAGGCCCACGAGGGCGAGGCGCAGAACCTGCACGGTGACGCGATCATCGACGTCCGCACGGACGCCTTCGACGTACAGCTCATGTACTACCCGCAGGACGTGACGCTCGAGATGGGCGGCACGCTCAGCGTTCCCGGCAGCCACCTGCGCCGGACCAACGAGTCCGACACCGGCCGCTACCAGAACCTGCGCGGTCAGACCCGCCTGGTCTGCCCGGCCGGCACCGTCCAGTTCCTGCACCACGGCATCTGGCACGGCGGCCGCAAGAACGACAGCGACCTCGACCGCTACATGTTCAAGATCCGGTTCAACCCGACCGTCCGCCAGGTGCGGCTCTGGAACACCGACGACCTGTACGACGAGCAGGTCGCGGCCGAACTCGAGCAGAACTTCCCCTGGTACGAGAACGCCACCGGCCGGCTGGAGAAGTACAACCGGATCAAGCTGTGGCAGGCGATCACCGGTGACGACACCTACGACCCGAACTACTGGGTCACCCGCGTCTCGAACCGCCCGCAGCGCGTGGTGACCGACCGCGCCAACAACCCGCACGCCTCCGCGAAAAAGGAGATGGCATGACCTCCACCGCCGAGACCCCGCTGCAGACCGGCCTTCGTCAGCAGGTGCTGGTGCTCTACCTGGCCTCCTCCGCGCTGGACGCGCGCGTGGTCGGCTGGTCGACGTATGACGGCACGGGCGAGACGCACCCCACGACGGGTGACAGTGACGTACCGCCGTACGAGACCGGGCTGGACGCGCTCAAGGACGGGTGGCGCCTCTTCCAGGCGTCCCAGCTGAACCCGCCGTACCCGGGTCACGAGTACGACGTGTCCTTCCTCAAGCACGAGTTCTTCTTCGAGAAGCTCGTCTAGGTCCTACACAGGCACGACGCACACCGGCTTCGGCCAGACGGCCGGCTCGCCCACCTGGGTGAGCCGGCCGTCGGCGATGGTGAACGTGGCGATCTGGTCGGAGCGCTCGTTCGCGGCGTACAGCGTTTTCCCGTCGTTGCCGAAGGCAAGGTGCCGCGGCCAGTCCCCGCCGGAGGAGATGGTCTGCACCAGTTCGACCGACTGCCCGTCGGCGGCGGTCTCGAACACCGCGATGGTGTTGTCGCCCCGGTTCGACCCGTACAGGAACTGGCCATCGGCGGAGATCAGCAGCTCGGCCGGGAAGTTCTCGCCCGGCGAGTCGGCCGGCCGGGTCGAGGCGGTCTGCACGACCTGCAGCTTCCCGTCGGAGTAGCTGCAGACGGTCAGCGTCGAGTCGAGCTCGTTGATCACGTACGCCGCGTCCGCGGTCGGGTGGAACACCATGTGCCGCGGGCCGGCGCCGGGGTGGACACGCAACTGGTCGACCTCGTGCAGCACGCCGTCCTCGCCCAGCGTCGACGAGTAGACCGTGTCGGAACCGAGGTCGATGTCGAACACATACGCACCGGCTGGGTCGAACGCGATCTGGTGCGCGTGCGGTCCCTCCTGGCGCTCGGCGTTCGGTCCGGTCCCGGAGCGCTGGACGAAGTACACGCGCTCGCCGAGCGAGCCGTCCTCGTTCCGAGGGTGGACGGCAACGGAGCCCGACGTGTAGTTCGCCGACAGCACGAACCGGCCCGACGGGTCGATGTCCAGGTGGCACGGGTGCACGCCACCGGTCGGCTGCTGGTTGAGCAGCTCGAGCCCGCCGTCCGGCTGGATCGCGAACGCCGCGACCCGGCCGTTGTCCTCCTCGTCGCATGCGTAGAGGAACCGCCCGTCCGCGGAAATGACCAGGAACGACGGGTCGGCGACGGTCGCGACCGTTTCGATCCCGTCCAGCGGACCGAACGCGATCCCGTCCCCGCCGCCGGCCTGACTGGTATAGCTCCCGACATAGATCCGCTCAGAAGTCATGCCCCATACCCTGCCAGGTCGTGGGACCTAGGGCACGCCCCTGTCCAGACCGTAGAGTGCGGAGCCCCAGCCGAGGTCGGGGACGAGGAGCTGCCATCCCAACCGTCGGTACAGGCGGGGTGCCGGACGGTCGTCGGCGTACGTCGTGAGCAACGCGCGCGGGTTCGGCAGGTCGCGCATCAGCTCCTGCATCAGCTCGGTCCCGATGCCCTGCCGCCGGGCCTCCGGGAGTACGGCGAGCTCGACGACCTCGAAGTGCCCGCCGATCCACTCCGCCGTGAGCTCCGGGCCGATCGCCTCGGCGACCCGGTCGGACCACCACTGTCCACGTTTTCCGGTGAATCCGTATGCGAACCCGACAACGTTTTCCTTCCACGCCGCGACCAGCTTGAAGTCGTCGCGATCCGCGTGCGTGGGGAGCTGGTCGGTCGCGAAGTGCTCGGCATCTCCATCATCGAACGAGGCGGCGAACACGTGCCCGAGCTCGTCGGCGATGGCAAGAGCGGCAACTCGGTCGAGGACGCTGATCACCTCGCTTAGCCTAAGGCGCATGGACACCAAGGCGCTGCTGCAGCGAATCGGAATCGACCGGTACGACGGCCCGCCGCGGCTGGAGGCGCTGTCGCAGTTGCACGCCGCGTACGTGGACCAGGTGCCGTACGAGACGGTGCAGTACCAACTCACGCCGGGCGGTCCGCTCGAGCCGGAGGACGTGGCGAAGCGGATCATCGCGCGGGAGACCGGCGGCTACTGCTTCCAGCTGAACGGCACGTTCGCGCTACTGCTGACCGAGCTCGGGTACCGCGTCCAGATGCACCGTGGCGGCGTACAGACCGCCAACCGCCCCGGCGATATCGACGGCAGCCACATGGTGCTGACTGTCAGCGGGCTGGTCGAGGACCCCGAGCGCCAGTGGCTCGTCGACGCCGGCCTCGGCGACGGGCTGCGTTACCCGATGCCGCTGGAGACCGGCGAGGTGGAGCAGTACCCGTTCACGTTGCGGCTCCGCCCTTCCGAGAAGACCGACGGCTGGCGGCTCGACCACGATCCGCGTGCGAACTTGATCGGAATGGACTTCGAGTCGGCCCCGGTCACCCTCGACGCGTTCGCGGCCCAGCATGCAGCGCTTTCCGCCGACCCCGCGTCCTCGTTCGTACGGTTGGCATCCGCCTTCCGCCGTACGCCGGAATCCGTCGTCGTACTGCGTTCCGTCGGTCTGAGCGAAACCTTTTCCGACCGCGTCGACAGCACGCTGCTCGAGAACCCCACGGACTACTTCGCGGCACTCGCAGACGTTTTCCGGCTGCCGCTCCCGCACTACTCCGCCGCCGACCGCGAGATCCTGTGGCGCCGCGTCTGGGCCCAGTACGAGGACTTCCAGGCGCGGGCTACTTCGTCGTAAAGCTCACGATGACGGCGTCGCCTTCGGCGTATGTCAGGGTGGCGATGTGAAGTGGTCCGCCCTGGTCGCTCCAACTGACTGCGGCGAGACCGCCGGCCACGCCTCCGGCACTGCCGCCGCCACTGCGGCTGACGTCGCTGCCGCTCCTGCTCAACGAGATGTAGCCCTTCGAGTCGGTCAGCTTGAGCGTCCCGTCCGCCACCGTCGCCGTGAACTTAGCCCCCTTGAGGTTGATGACGGCCTTCTTGCGAATCATCACCTCACAGACGCCGTCGACACAGGCCTGGTAGTTCTGCCCGTCCTCGGCCGCTGGCACCGCTGCGCTGGTCGGCGTACCGGCGGGCGTACCCGACGGCGGTGTCTCGCTCTTGCCGGACCCGCCGCAGGCGACCAGCGCGAACATCAGAACCAGCCCGGCGATTCCTCGTGTGATCACCCGCCAGAGGCTATCGAGCGAAGCGACGGTCGACCCGGCTGTGACCGGAACCTGTCAGGTCGCGAGCGCGAACATGATGCTCGGCAGGACCGAGAGTACGGCGGCTACCGCGGTGCAGAGGGAGATCATCGTGACGGCTGGAGTTTCGATGTCCACCGAGAAGGGGGCGTCGGCGGGGAGGCGGAAGAGTTCCGCGATCCAGCGGAGGTAGACGGCGAGGCCGATCATGACGTTGAGGGCCATGACGATCGCGAGCCAGCCGAGGTGGCCGTCGATGACGGCCTGGAACGCGGCGAACTTGGTGAACAGGCCCGCGAGACCCGGCGGGAGACCGGCCAGCACGACGAGGAAGAAGATGAGTGACGCAGCCAGACCGGGCTCGGAACGGACCATGCCGCGGTAGTCGGTCAGCAGACCAGCGGGGCGATGACGCTGGACGACGGCGACCGCCCCGAAGGCGCCGAGCGTGACCACGACGTACGCCGCGAGGTACCCGACGACGGCCTGCGCGTTGTCCACGGCCAACGGCGCCAGCAGGAAGCCGACCTGGCCGATCGAGGACCAGGCCAGCAGCCGGACCGCCTCGACCTGACGCAGCGCCGCCAGGTTGCCGACCGTCATCGTGACCGCTGCCAGGATCGCGATCACCGTCCGCAGTTGCGAGCCGTCCGGCGCGATCCCGGACGTCACCAGCACGAGCAGCCCGGCCACGCCGGCCGACTTCGACACGACCGCGAGGAAGGTGGTCACCTCGATGGGCGCGCCGACGTACGTGTCCGGCAACCACGCGTGGAACGGCACCGCCGCGATCTTGAACCCGAAGCCGACGATCACGAACAGCCCGGCCGCGAACGCGACCCGTGCGAGGTCCGGATCCAGCCCGTTCAGCCGGTTCGCGATCGTGGACAGGTACAGCGACCCGGTCACGCCGTACAGGTAGGAAATCCCGAACAGCATCACGGCCGTGGACAGCACCGACACCAGGAACGCCTTCATCGCGCCCTCGGAGCCACGCCGGTCCCGCCGCAGCGCGACCATCGCGAAGCTCGGCAGCGACACCACCTCGAGCGCGATCACGAGTGTCGCCAAATCCCGCGCACCCGCCAGCACCGTCGCACCGGTCAACGCGCTCAGCAGCAGGAAGTGGTACTCCCCGATCGGCACGTCCGCTGCCAGCAAGCGGTACGCCGACAGTCCGACGACGCCGAGTCCACCGATCAGCAGCACTGCCCACAACCCGGCCGTCAACGGTTCGAAGACCAGGCTGCACTGCGCGGGCCCCTCGACCGCGGGCCGGCAGAACGCGGGCATGAAGTCGTCCCGACGCGCCCACACGAACACGAGCCCGAACAGGATGACCACGCTGGTCAGTAGCGTGACCACGGTGTGCCGGAGCTCGGCCGAGGCACTCTTCCAGAAGCTGTCGACCAGAAGTACGGCGACCGCACCGAGCGCCAGCACCAGCGGTACGGCGATCGCCTGCCAATCAGTCCAGGTGAGAGTCACAGGGCCACCCATTGCTGCAGGAGGAGGCCGGGCCAGAGGCCGAGCAGCACGGTCAGCGTGATCAGCGGGGCCCAGGTGACCAGCTCGATGCGGCTGAGGTCGACCGCGAACGCGGCCGGCGGGTTCTCGGCCGGATCGCCCTGGCACAGGTTGCGGACCAGGCGCAGGAAATACGCGGCAGTGAGCACCGTTCCGAGTCCGGCGATCACCATGAACACGAGGAAGGTTGTCCGCGGCAACCACGGCGCCGGGTTGTACGCACCGAGCAGGACCAGCATCTCCCCCCAGAACCCGGCCAGCCCCGGCAGACCGAGCGACGCGAGACACGCGAACGTCAGCAGCGCGGCGATCCGTGGCAACCGTGCGTACAGCGCCCGCCCGATCGTCCGCAGGTCGCTCGTGTCGTGGCGATCCTTGATCGCACCGGCCAGGAAGAACAGCAGCCCGGTGATCAGCCCGTGCGCGATGTTCGCGAACAACGCGCCGCGCAGACCGGCCGGCGACAGCGTCGAGATCCCGAGTCCGATGAATCCCATGTGCCCGACGCTCGAGTATGCGATCAGCCGCTTGACGTCGGTCTGCGCCAGGCAGGCCAGTGAACCCGCGACGATCGCGACCGTCGAGAACGCCCCGAGGTACGGCGCGATGGTCGCCGTCGCGTCCGGCAGCACCGGCACGAGGATCCGGATCATGCCGTACGTCCCCAGCTTCAGCAGTACGCCGGCCAGCAGCACCGAGCCGACCGTCGGCGCCTTCGCGTGCGCGTCCGGCAGCCAGATGTGCAGCGGCCAGAGCGGCACCTTCACCGCCAGCCCGATCGCGATCAGCAGCGCCGCGACCAACGGGATCCCGTGCCCGCCGGCGACCGGCGAGCTGGTCAGCTCGACGATGTCCAATGTCCCCGCCACCCGCTGCACGAGCAGGAAACCGAGCAGCATCAGCGCGGAACCGAACACGGTCATCAGTACGAAAGTGTTCGCGGCGCGTTTCCGTCCGGCCGCGTCGTGGTGGTCGCCCCAGATGTCGATGACCAGCCACATCGGGATCAGCACGATCTCGAAGCAGACGAAGAACAGCACCAGGTCCAGCGCGGAAAACGTTCCGATCACGCCGGTCTCGATCACCAGCAGCAGCGCGATCAGGGAACGGGTCCGGCCGATCCGTGGCGTGATCTTCAGCGAGTACAGGCAGCACAGGAAGGTCAGCAGCGCGGTGAGCACGATCAACGGCACCGAGATCGAGTCGACCCCGAGGTGGAACCGGACCCCGAGCGACGGGATCCACGCGACGTCGATCTGGGTTTCCGGCAGATCCTGCGGCCCGTACGCGAACCAACCGCCGTTCTGCGGCCAGAGCAGCACCGACCCGATCAGCACCAGCCCGGAAATCACCGATCCGTACGCCGCCGCCAACCGGTCCCCGATCGCCGCCGGGATCGACCACAGCGCACCCGCAGCCAGGAGCGGCAGCACGAGGATCGCCAGCAGGACAGCGTTCACGAGCCGATCACCCCCGCCAGCACGGCCAGCGCAACGACGCCGATGACAGCCGCGGTGAGATAGGTCTGTACGTTCCCGGTCTGCAGCCGCCGGAACCCTTGTGACGCCAGCGTCCCCGTCCGGCCGACCGCCCGGACATAGGCCCCGATGACATCGCGATCCCCCGCGACGGTCAGCTTCGCCAGCCACCGCACGGGTACGACGACCAGACCGTGGTACGCCGGATCGGCGCCGAACTCACGCTCCAGCAGGAGCGGCCGCGGATCCGCCCCACGCCGCCACAGCGAGTACGCCGGGAGTGCGCCGAGGAGCACGAGCGCGGTCGAGATCAGCCCGATCATCCAGTTGAGATGCACGCCGTCGGCGTACCCGAGCGCGATCGCGGCGACCGCGAGGAGAACGAGCGGCGCCAGCATCACCCAGGGCGCATCGCGCAGCTTGGAGCTGTCGGGCTCGTCGAGATCGGCCGCCGCGTCGCCGTCCTCGAACGCGCCGATGCCGCCGGCGAGCGCCGGCGTACGGAAGAAGGTCCACAGCCACAAGCGCAGGCAGTAGAACGTAGTCAACGCGGCCGTCAGGCAGACCGAGACCAGGACGAGCCAGCCGAGGCCCGACCCGTCGCGCGCCTTCTCCCAGGCCGCTTCGATCACCGTGTCCTTGGAGAAGAACCCGGCGAACCCCGGAACGCCGGCCAGCGCCGCGAGACCGACCGTCATCGTCAGGAACGTGACCTGCAGCGCTTTCCGCAACTTTCCGCGGCGCGTGTACCGGCGCAGGACGACGAGGGCCGCGCTGCCGACCTGGTGCAGGAGCACGCCGGCGCAGAGGAACAGCAGGCCCTTGAACGCGGCATGCGTGGCCAGGTGGAAGAGCGCCGCGTGCCGGCCGTCCGCCGTACCGAGGGACAACGCCGAGAACATGATCGCCAGCTGGCTCACCGTCGACCAGGCCAGGACCCGCTTCACCTCGACCGCCGCGGATGCGCAGAGGGCGGCGAACAGCATCGTCACGCAGGCGACGATCGCCAGCACCGTCAGCGTCGTCCCCGAGGCGGAGAACACGGTGTAGAGACGGGCGATCAGGAACACGCCGGCGGCAACCATCGTGGCCGCGTGGATCAGGGCGCTGACCGGGCTCGGGCCCGGCATCGCGTCCGGGAGCCAGGTCTGCAGCGGGACCTGTGCCGATTTCCCGACCACACCGACCAGGAGCAGCAGCGTCCCGGTCGTGAGCACCCCGGGGGAAATCCGCGCCGGATCGATTTCGGAAATCCGGAAAGTGTGCGCACCGAGGCCGAGCACGAAGATTCCGAACAGGAATCCGACGTCGGCGAACCGCGTCATCAGGAACGCCTTCACCGCGCCCGAGCGGGCGTCCCGGCGTTCCCAGTAGTGGCCGATCAGCAGGTACGAGCAGGCGCCCATCACTTCCCAGCCGATGAGCAGGAAGAACAGGCTGTCCGAGATCACCACGGTCACCATCGCCGCGGTGAACAGGGTGACGAGCGCGTGGTACGACGCCGCGCGCTGATGCAGGTACCCGAGTGAGTAGACCTGGACGCAGGTCGCGATCACGCCGACGACCGCGAGCAGCAGGACGGTCAGGTCGTCGGTGCGGACCGCGAAGCCGATGGTGAGGTCGCCGACCTGGGAGTTCATGAACGCGTACTGGTCCGGAGTGGCGCCGTACAGGAGCGCGGCGAACAGGAGGATCAGCAGCGAGAAGCCGACGCCGGCCACCCGCCAGACGGTGGCGATCACGACGCCTCCTCCAGGTCGCGGGCCGCATCGGCGTCGACGTGGCCGTGACCGCGGAACAGCAGCAGAACGATCGCGAGGCCGAGTCCGATCTCCGCGGCGGCCAGCGTGATGACGAAGATCGCGAGCGTCTGCCCGGTGGCTTCGTCCACCCGCCACGCGTCGAAGGCGACCAGGTTCAGGTTCACGGCGTTCAGCATCAGCTCGAACGACATCAGCATCGTGATCACGTTCCGGCGCGCGAGGACGCCGTACACGCCGATGCAGAACAGGACCACGGCCAGCAGCAGCGGGAGGACCAACGGCATCGTCAGTCCTCCTTCTTGCGTTGAGACAGGGCGATCGCGCCGATCAGTGCCGCCAGCAGCAGCACCGAGAGGACCTCGAACGGCAGCACCCAGTTCTTGAAGATCTGCGTACCCACGGTCTTCGCGGATCCGTCGGTCACCGGCTTGATCTTCTCGTTGCCGAAGGCAAACACAACACCGGCGCCGAGGATCAGCGCGAGCACCGCGGCGACACCGGCCGCGAACGGGCTGCGGCCGGTGGTGAGCTCCGGCAGCGGCTTCATCGGCGCCTTGGTCAGCATCAGCGCGAACAGCACAAGCACGACGATCGCGCCGACGTACACCAGGATCTGGACCAGCGCGACGAACTCCGCCTGCAACGCGCCGAAGCAGCCGGCGACCGCGCCGAGCGCGAGCACCAGCCAGAGCGCGGCGTGCACGATCCGGCGGGACACCACCACGACAACGGCGGCCACCACCGCCACCGCGCCCGCGACGGAGAACAGAGCAGTGGTCACGCTTCGTCCTCGGAGGCCTCGGACACCTCGGACGCCTCGGACGCAGCCGGACCGGGGTCGATGGGCTGTGGCGCCGGCACCGTCCACATCCAGTCGCGGAGCCGGTCCTTCTCGTGGGTCAGGTTCCGGATGTCGGTCTCGGCGTACTCGAACTCCGGCGACCAGAACAGCGCGTCGAACGGGCAGGCCTCGATGCAGATCCCGCAGTACATGCAGAGGCTGAAGTCGATCGCGAACCGGTCCAGCACGTTCCGGCTGCGCTCCCGGGCCTGCTCACCGACCGACGGCGCGGTCTCGGTGTGCGAGTCGATGTAGATGCACCAGCTCGGGCACTCGCGGGCGCACAGCATGCAGGAGGTGCAGTTCTCCTCCATCAGCGCGATCACGCCACGGCTGCGCGGCGGCAACTCCGGCTGGACGTCCGGGTACTGCTCGGTGACGGAACGACGGGCCAGGGTCCTCGCGGTGACCTTCAACCCCTCGACCAGGCCCTTGCCAGGCAGTCCCACGCTCCACCTCCCGTCTCTTAGCAGGACATTAGCCGATCCGCACGTCCTACAGCTCGCGTTCCAGGCGGGCCGCGACCTGGCGGTACCGGCTGACCGGTATCAGATGAACGCCCTCGAAGGCCCCGGAGTCACGGATCTTCAGGATCTGCTCGCAGGCGTGGTCCACCCCGGCGTCCCGGTCCCGCTCCACCGCCTCGAGGAGATCGGCCGGGATCTTGAGCTGGGGCAGCCCGGCGAGGTTGCGAGCCATCTGGGCAGAGGCGAGCACCATCACTCCGGCGTACACCGGGATGTCGAGCTGGACCGATTCGCGCCAGCGGAGCAGCTCGTCGAGGTCGTAGCTGACCTGGACGTACAGGAAGTCGGCCTCGGCCTTCCACTTCGGCACCGGCCGAAGACGGGTGGCGGCCCCGACCTTGAACGGGTCACAGCCCGGGTACGTCGTCTCGCGGGTCTGCTCGATCATCCGCCGTACCGTCAACTGGCTCGTGCGGGCACCCTCCGCCGGGTCGTCCCCGTGCACGAACAGAAAACGCTGTACGCCGTACGCCGCCGCAGTCAGCAGATCCCGCCGGAAACCGAGCAGATTCCGATCACGCGAGTTGAGGCAGGCGATCCCCTGCGCGCCCATCAGCTGCACTTCGTTGGCCACCGCAACACTGGAGACGGTCGCCCGCCCGATGTGGTTGTCCGGGATCAGGAACCCGTCGGCGATCGGACTCATCACCCCGATCTGATGCCGCACCTTCTTCAGATCCGGCCGGGTCGGCGGCTCCACCTCACAGATCAGCTCGAACACCCTCCGGACCCTACAGAAGGTCGGCAGACCGGGGCGGGCTATCTCATCCGCGTTCGGAGAAAGTTCTGCTCGGCCTGATTCGGGGTGCGCTCCAGGGCGGACTTGTAGGCGGCCTGGGCTTCGGGGATGCGGTCGAGCCGGGTCAGCAGGTCGGCTCGGATGGCGTGGAAGAGGTAGTAGGTGTCGAGCGACAGGGCGTCGACGAGGGCGAGGGCGGCGGCGGGGCCTTCGACTTCGGCTACGGCGACGGCTCGGTTGAGGGCAACGACCGGCGTGGGTTCCAGCGTGAGGAGGTGGTCGTAGAGCTGGAGGATCTGGCGCCAGTCGGTGGCGGTGGGGGTTGCAGCGTCAGCATGGACGGCGTTGATAGCGGCCTGGAGTTGATACGGGCCAGGCTGGTTGCGGCGCAGGCATCGGCGGACGAGCGCCTGGCCTTCCTGCAGCAATGCGCGGTCCCACAGGGCGCGGTTCTGGTCGCTGAGGCGGACGAGCGTGCCGTCGGGCGCGACACGGGCCGGGCGACGGGATTGCTGGAGGAGCATCAGCGCGAGCAGGCCGACGGCTTCAGGCTCATCCGGCATCAGCTCGACCAACAGCCGGCCCAGCCTGAGAGCCTCGGTGGCGAGTTCGTCGCGGACCAGCGTTTCGCCGGACGAGGCGGCGTACCCCTCGTTGAAAATCAGGTAGACGACGGCGAGTACGCCGCGGACGCGCTCGGGCAGATCGGCCTCGTACGGGACGCGGTACGGGATGCCTGCGGTGCGGATCTTGGCCTTGGCCCGGACCAGGCGTTGCGCCATCGTCGGCTCGGGCACCAGGAACGCGCGGGCGATCTCGGCCGTGGTGAGGCCGCCGAGCATTCGCAGGGTGAGCGCGACCCGGACGTTCAGCGCCAGCGCCGGATGGCAGCACGTGAAGATCAGCCGGAGACGGTCGTCCCGCACGACGCCCTCCTCCACTGGCTCGTCCTGGGCATGCAACAGCGCCGCCTCGGCCTGCTTGTCCGGCCGCGCCGATTCCCGGCGCAGGCGGTCGATCGCGCGGTTCCGCGCGGTCGTGATGATCCATCCGGCCGGGCTCGGCGGTACACCGTTTTCCGGCCATTTCTCGACCGCCGCGGCGAACGCGTCCTGGACGGCGTCCTCGGCGATCTCCAGGTCGCCGAAGACACGCGTCAGCACAGCGACCGCCCGCCCGTGCTCGGCCCGGAAAATCGCGGCGAGGTCAGGTGTCACGACTGCGAGGGCCTCACCTCGACGGGCAGGCCGAGGACCTTGGTGAGCCGGCGGGCCCAGTGCAGCGCGGCGTCGAGATCCTCGACGCGGATGACGATGAAGCCGCCGAGGTGTTCCTTGCCCTCGGTGAAGGGTCCGTCGGTGACGAGGATGTCGTCGCCGGACGCCTTCACGACGGTGGCGGTGTCCGGCGGGTGCATCCCGGCGTCGAACACCCAGACGCCGGCCGCCCGCAGCTCCGCGTTCAGGACCTCGAGGTCGCGCATGATCGGGTCCAGGATCTCGGGCTCGGGAGCCGGACCATCGGGCTGGTAGATGCTGAGCATGTACTGGTTCATCGTTGCCTCCTTCTCGCCCTCTACACGAACAGCCTCAGCCTGGATCGACAGGCAGCGACACCCTGTTTATTCGACGCAGGGTGGTTTCGAGGTCGAACGTCAGCCAGCGGGAGAGTTGGGGATGGGTGGGGTGTTGCCAGAGGCCGTAGGGGCCTCGGCGGGATTCGAGCCAGGTGACCAGCGCTTGCACCTGGCGGTCGTCGGTGGAGGCCCCGCAGCGGGAGGCGAGGTCGAGGACGAAGGCGGGATCGACGGTGACGTAGAACGTGAGCTGTCCCATCGCACGTTCGAGGCCGACGAGGCGGGAGACTTCCCAGCCAAGGCCCGACTCGTCGCGGGTCTCGCGGGCGAGGAGGTGGTCGACGCCGATGCGGGCGGCGTCGGATCGGCTGCGTTGCGGGTGCAGTGCGAGGCAGGCCACCGCACCAGTTGTCGCCGAACGGCAACCTTCGCCGCGGGTGAGTCGCCGGTACTCCTTCTCCGGCGGGCCAGGCCGTCCCGGACCGCCGAGATCGGCTTTGGGTCCGGAGGGCCAGGAGCCGTCGTGGAGTCGTTCGCGCAGAAGCCATTCGTAGGCGTGTTCAGCGCGAGGATCGGTGGCGAAACCGGCGGCGGCGATACCTCGCAACGGTACGACGGTCTGCATGGTGACGAACCGCGGGCCATCCGAGGGCTTGCCTGCGGTCCTGTCGTCGTCGGGCCGCAGCGACCACGAGCCGTCCGGCTGCTGCTGGGAGAAGATCGCATCGACGGCAGCGGCGAGCTCAGGGCCGCGGTAGCCGAGGTACGCGAGTTGGCAGAGCAGGTACCCGGCGTCTTGAGGCCGCTCAGCCGCCGCGAGCCGCCCGAGGAGTGATCGTACGGCGGGACTCGCTGCGATCTCGCCCTGCCAGGCCTTGACGTCGTCATCGTCATCGGTGGCGCCTTCGAGCTCGACAGCCGCGCGCCACCGCAGCGACGGCGACGGGTCTCCGAGCAGGAGCGTGTTCATGGCAACACCGCCCGCACGAATGGCGACGTTGCCGTGTCGGCTTCGGCCAGCTGTTCGGGTTCGCCCTCGAAGACGATCCTTCCGCCGTGAGGTCCACCGCCCGGACCGAGTTCGATCAGCCAGTCGCAGGTGGCGAGCACCATCGGGTCGTGCTCCACCACCAAGACGGTGTTGCCCGCGTCGACGATCGCGTCCAACGCGCGCAGGAGTACGACGACATCGGTGGCCTGCAGGCCGACCGTGGGCTCATCGAGTACGTAGAGGCTACCGACCTTGGACGGACGGGCGAGCTCCTTGGCGAGTTTGAGTCGCTGCGCCTCACCGCCGGAGAGACTCCAACCGGGTTGGCGGACGACGAGGTAGCCAAGGCCGAGCGCGAGGGCTGCGTCGCCCACGCGACGTACGGCGTCGATGTCGCCCCACTCGTCGACGAGCTCACCGATGGTCAACGCTTCGATGTCAGCGAGCGTTCGGTCCCGCTCGCGGAGGGCGACGATCTCGCGACGGTAGCCCGAACCGCCGCAGACTTCGCAGGTCTGGCTCACCGATGGCAGGAACGACATGCTCTGTTGCCACGTTCCTTTCCCGCCGCAGGCGTCGCAGCCGTAGCTGAGGTCCTTCATCGTGATGCCCTGCTCGCGGGCCGCCTCGCTCGCGGCGAACGACTTGCGGACCGCGGTGATGAGCCCGAGGAAGCTGCCGGGTGACGTGATCTCCGCGCGGCCCTGGTCGGCGACGATCGTCCGAGCGGGAGCACCCGAAATGACCTGGTGAACCCCAGGTTCGACGCGGACGATGCCACCGCCGGAGACGTTGGTCGCCGGTCGCACAAGCCCGGGCGCGATCGTGTCGACGACGAGCGAGGACTTCCCCGACCCGGACACACCACACACGCCGGCCCGCACGCCGAGCGGGATGCGTACGTCGAGGCCGCACAGGTTGTTCTCCCGCGCTCCCGTGACCTGCATCCACTCGGTCGGCACGCGGCGGTCGCGCTGCGGGATCGCGATCCGTCCCTCGCGCACCGCACGGGTGACCGACTCGGCGCTGTCGAGGTCGACGAGCCGGCCGCCCGCTCGGCCGGGACCGGGACCGATCTCGATGACGTCGTCGGCGGTACGAATGAGGGTCGCGTCATGTTCGACGGCTATGACGGTGTTGCCGGCGTCGCGCAGTTCGCGCAGGGTGCCGGCGAGCGCGTCCACCTCGGACGGATGCAGACCTCGGGACGGTTCGTCGAGCAGGACGGTCATGCCGACGAGGCCGCCACCGAGTACCGACGCCAGCTTGATCCGTTGCGCCTCCCCCGCGGACAGCGTCCAGGTCGTCCGGTTCATCGTGAGATAGCCGAGCCCGACACGGCCCAGGAATCCGAGCCGGTACGACGCAACGGTACGAGCGTGGGCCGCGTGCGGATCGTCCGGCTCGTCCATCGACGCCAGTACGTCGTACAACTCGGCAAACGTGGCCGAGAACAGGTCGTTGCGGTCGCGACCCGCGATGCGCATCGCCAGGTACGGAGCGCGCAGTCGCTTGCCGCCGCACTCCCGGCACGGAAACGCTCTGGTTTCCAGGCCGCCCAGGTCGAGCCTGGCCCAGTGGTTCAGCCCCACCCAGGACGAATCGCCGTACAGGATCCCGTGCCGGACTTCGTCGCTCAGCTCCGACCACGGCGTCGTACGCGGGTCGAACTGGTACCGCTCCGCGAATGTCCGCATCACGTCGTTGCTGCCGACCACCTCAGGACGGAACCACGCCAGACCTCCGCCAAAGCAGCGGGCCAGTGGAGCGTCGGGCTGTATGAGCGCGGCGAAGTCGAACTCCCGCTCGACGCCGATTCCCAGGCACTGCGGACAGACGGACGCGGGCGACCCCATCAGGTGACGCGGCTCGATCGGCACCGCGCTCGTCGCGCAGTCTCCGCAGACCCACGCTGCTTCCGGCGTCGGTGCGGACCGGCGAACCTGGTCACCACCGCATTCCAGGCACGACCGCACACCGGCGCGCGCCAGGACGAGGGAGACGAGGCGGTCGAGGTCGCTCGACCGGCCAACCGTCGTACGCGCGGCATCCCAGCGCCCGGGCCCACCCGGCGGGAAGGTCGTGCCGGACGCGTCGATGCTGATCGTCGGGCCCAGCCCGCTGAGCGAGTCGACCGGCGCCTCCGGCCCTTCGCGCACCGACTGTCGCTCGTACACCGACAGGCTCTCGAGCAACCGCCGGTCGGCCTCTGCCGCGAGTACGTCGCCGACCAACGACGACTTGCCTGAGCCCGAGACGCCGGTCACGACCGTGAATCGGCCCTTGGTGAACTGGACGTTGATCCCTTGCAGGTTGTGAGCCCGGGCGCCGCGCACCTGGATGACCTCACTCGAGCGCCGGTCGGCCCGCGGCTTGGCGCGGGGCGTCACCCTCGGCCGCTTCTCGGCGACGGCGGGGCCGCAGTGCTGCAGGCGTCCGCCGTCGGGGCCACCACCCGGGCCGAGTTCGATACGCCAGTCGGCGGCGGCGATCACGTCTGCCTGATGTTCGACGACGACCACTGTGCAGCCGTCGGCCGTCAGCTTGTCGAGCACTGTGAGGAGCCGGTCCAGGTCGCCGGGGTGAAGCCCGGTGGTGGGCTCGTCGAGCAGCACGAGATTGCCGGCCTTCGCCTTCGTCACCTCACGGGCCAGGCGGACTCGTTGCGCTTCACCACCGGACAGACTCGGCGACGGTTGTCCAAGCGTGACGTAGCCGAGCCCGACCTCCTGCAGGGTCCGAAGGATGCGTGTCACCGCTGGGTGCTCGGCGAACAACGCGCCGGCCTCGTCAACACTCAACTCCAGCACGTCAGCGATGGACCGGCCCTCCCACATCGCCTCGAGGATCTCGGGCCGGTACCGGCGGCCTTCGCAGACCTCGCACGGAACCCAGATCGGCGCCAGCTCCCTGAGGCTGATGGCGACCGCGCCCATCCCCTCGCACTCCGGGCACGCGCCTTCGCCGCGGTTGAACGTGAACTCCGACGCGGACCGCCCGGTCTGCTGCGCGAACACATCGCGGATCCGATCGAACACCTTCGTGTACGTCGCCGGATTCGACCGCGGGTTGTTGCCCAGCGGTTTCTGATCGACGGCGATCGCTCGCATCGCAGGCGCGTCGATGGCCGAACAACCGACCGGCGCGCCGGCCCGGATCGACGCCAGCAACACGTCGCGAGCGAGAGTGGTTTTGCCTGCTCCCGAAGGGCCTGAGAGGACGGTCAGCGCTCCGAGCGGGATCTCGCAGTCGACAGCGCGCAGGTTGCGCAGGCCGGCGCCGGTGATGCCGATCCGCCGATCACCGATCTTGCGGGCCGCGAGCCGGGCCCGGGTCGGGGCCGAGAAGCCGCGACCCGAGGCGGTGCCGGCCCGCCACAGTTCGGCGGGCGTTCCTTGGAAGACGAGTTCGCCACCGCCACGGCCGCCGGCCGGGCCGATCTCGACGACATCGTCCGCCAGCGCGATCGCCGTACGGTCGTGCTCCACCATCAGGACCGGGCCCGGCAACGCCGCCATTGCCTCGAGCAACGGTTTGAGGTCGGTGTGATGCAGCCCGATGGTGGGCTCGTCGAGGACGTGCAGCAGATCCTCGAGCCGGCCACCGAGGACGACCGCGAGTCGGATCCTTTGCGCCTCCCCCCGCGACAGCGTCGGCATCGGCCTGTCGAGGGTGAGATGGCCGAGGCCGAGCGTGACCAGCGGCCGCAGTCGCCGCAGCAGCTCGTCCCGAACGCGTGCTGCGCGCGGGCCGATCGCGAGGTCCTCGACGAACTCGAGGACCTCGCGCACCGAGCGGGCGAGCAACTCTGTCAGGGCGATCCCGGCGATGCGATGCGACGACGTGTCGATCGCGGCGTCGCGGAACGCCGACGGCTCCAGCGGCCGGACCCAGTCCGAGCAGCTCGGACAGATCGGTGCTCGGAGTACCGGCGTACCACCGAGACGAACCTCGTGTGAGCCCAACGCGTCGGCATGCTCGAGCATGCCGCGAACCTCCGCCGCAGATGCATCCGCCTGCAGGGTGGCGATCCGTACGACGACATCGTGCGGAACCGTCGGGTCGAGCCGAGGCACGCCGCTCTTCGCGGCCCACGGACGCCCGTCGATCGTGACTGCGGCGAACTGGCCCCGGAGGCCGGCGAGCAGTCGCGCGTGACTTCCGTTGAGGTGGCGCACGACCGCCACTTCCACCGGGAGGCGGCCCTTGGCGGCAAGCAGGTCCAGGGCGATGGCGAGCCGTTCTTCTCGCGAGACCGCGTGCACCGGTGCCTGGCACCGCGGACAGGTGACGTCCGCGAATCGCGCGTACAGAATGCGGAGGAACGGATGCAGGCCGACCGACGTCGCAACGGTCGAGGCGGGGTTGACGTTCAGTACGTTCTGAGCGATCGCGACCGCCGGACCCAAGCCATCGATGCTCTTCACCTGCGCGGCCGGCACGCGTGTCCCCGGACGTCCCAGTCCCAGCGACTCGACGAACCGGCGCCGCGCCTCGGTGTAGACCACGTCGAACGCGAGCGACGACTTCCCCGAGCCGGACACACCGACGACCGCGGTCAGGCCGGGTCCGAACGTGACATCGACGTCCCGCAGGTTGTGCTCCGCCGCACCTTGAACTCTCATTGCCTGTTTCCGGACCTATTTCCGGAACGCGGCTCTGGTCGCGGCCGCGGTGGAGCGGTAGTACTCCGGTGGCTCGATGAAGGCCCATTCGTCGAACGGCACGCCGTTGGTGACCGCGCGCCGGTAGCTGAAACAGACGAGGTAGAGGGTGCGGATGTACATGACCGCCTCGAGCCGATCGAGCTCCTCGTCGGTCGGCTCGACATGGCGGCGGTACGCGGTGACGGCGGCTTCGATGCGCTCTTCGTTGGTGAGTCGCGTCGGAGACCAGTCCCCGGTCCCCCAGATCAGGTAGGCGAAATCGGCGAGGCGCGGTCCGCGTCCGGACGCCTTCCAGTTGATTGCCACCGGCCCTCGATCGCCGATCACCGCATGATCGGGGGCGTGCAGGAGGTTGCCGTGCAGCAGGCCGTCGGGAAGGCCGTGACCGTCGTCGGCCGAACGCACCTGGTCCCGGAGGCGTTCGAAGCGCTCGCGATCGGCCGCGGCGACCTTCGTGTCGACCGCGTCGAGAAACGCGAGGCCCGCCAGCAGGTCCTGCCGCGGCGCACCTTCACGGCTCGGGTCCTCACCGCTCGCCCCACCGGCGCGGCTGACCGAGTCGTCGAGAGGTAGCGCGTGCAGCCGTCCGAGCAGATCACCCATGATGGCGAACTTCTCGGCACCATCGGGAAGGTGATCACCTTCGACGAATCGGGTCACGAGGACCGTGCTTCCGTCGAAATCGGACACCGCGTCGGCGACCGCGAGACGCTCCGCCGGAAAGTCGTGCCGCTCGAGGAATCGCAGGATCGCGGCATCGCCCTCGACGCTGGTCCGCCGACGAGCGGGAGGGAACGCCCGCGCGATCCACGGGTCGCCGTCGTTCCGGTCGATGCGGAACACGTAGGTCTTGTGCACACTGACCTTCGTCGCCGCGACCGCATCGATGCCGTAGCGGTTGCGAAGGTGGGCGAGCAGCCGACCGGCCACGGGCTCGTGGTCCATGCGGGAGCCGAGCCCTTCGAGGTCGGTCAGCGCCTCGGTATAGCGCTGCCCCGTCGCCGCGGCATGACGCCGTACGACCTTCTTGAAGTTGCTGTCCCTGGTCATGACAAGCCTCCTCCGACACCCTCGTCCCCAGCGACGCGGTGTTGAGAGATGGCCTGCAGACATCGACGACCGAGAGGGCAGATCCCCTTCGCCACTGGAACCCCGGCTGGGCGGACGTTCCACAGCTCGGCGACCGGTCGACGCCGTTCCGCCAATCTCCCCGACCGGCGTCATCCTTGTCAAGCAGGGTCAAGCAGGGTCAAGCAGGGTCAAGCAGGGTCAAGCGGGAGGGCGACGGTGACCTGGAGGCCGCCGCCTTCCCGGGGGACGGCGGTGACGGTGCCGCCGTGCGCTTCGGTGACCGAGCGGACGATGGACAGGCCCAGACCGGCGCCTTTGGTGCTGACCAGGCGTTCGGCGCCCAGGCGGTAGAAGGGTTTGAAGAGGGATTCGACTTCGTACGGCGGGATCTCCGGGCCGGTGTTCGTGACCACGATCTGCACGCAATCGTCGGCTGTCCTGCTGAGCACCCGGACCCACCGCTCCCCCGAGGGCTGGTTGTGGCGGATACCGTTCTCGACCAGGTTGTGGACCAGTCGTTCCAGCAACAACGCGTCGCCGCGTGTGGGCGCCTCGCCGGGGCTGCGGATCAGCTCGACGCCGGCCGCGGCGGCTTCTGTGGTGAGTTGGGCGGTGACGTGGTTGACGACGTCGGCGAGGTTTACCGGGTAGACAGTCGACAGGTGTCTCTCGGAGTCCGCGAGGATCAGCAGCCCGTCGATGAGTTGCTCGTGGCGGGCGTTGATCGTCAGGAGGCTCTCGCCCAGTTCCTTGACGTCCGTGGACGCCGTACGTCGATGCATTGCCACTTCGACCAGCGCGCGGCCGAGGGTCAACGGCGTACGGAGTTCGTGGGAGGCGTTGGCGACGAAGCGGCGTTGGCCGTCGAACGAATGGTCCAGGCGCTCGACCATCGTGTCGAAGGCGTCGGCCAGGTTCTTCACCTCGTCGTCGGGGCCCTTCAACGCGATCCGCTCGTGCAGCGCGGACGGCGTCAAAGCGATCCGCCGCGCCGTGTCGGTGACGCGATGCAAGGGCGCCAGCACCCGCCCCGCCACCAACCACCCGAATCCCGCCGCCAGCCCACCCACCAGGACCAGCGCGATACTCCCTTGCGTCAGCAGCGACTTGATCGCGGCTTGCCTCACCTGCTCGCGCTGCTCGTTCATCACCCGTTCCGCGTCGGAGCCCGTCAGCAGAGCACCGTCCTTGTTCAGCACGTAGGCCTGATCAGGTCGCGGCGGCCTACTGGCAGTGCCCGACGGACTCAGGTACGTCCCCTTCACGATCACCTGGTACTTCTGACCCAGGTTCGCGGTGAACAGGGCGTACGTCACCCCGAGCAGGACCACGCCGGCGACCATGAACAGGCCGCCGTACAGCAGCGTCAGCCGCCCCCGTAACGTCAGCCGCCTCACGGGATGCGGTAGCCGACGCCGGTGACGGTCTCGACCAGGCCCGGCTCGCCCAGTTTCCGGCGCAGCTTCAGGATCGTCAGCCGGACCGCTCCGGTGAACGGGTCCACGTGCTCGTCCCATGCCTTCTCCAGCAGTTGTTCGGCCGACACGGTCGCGCCGTCGGCTCGCAGCAGCTCCACGAGTACGGCGAATTCCTTCTTCGACAACGGCACGTACCGGCCGTCCCGGAAAACTTCGTGCCGCGCCGGGTCGAGGGTGACCCCGGCGCGTCGCAGTACGGGCGGATCGGCCGGGCGGCTCCGCCGGCCCAGCGCCAGTACTCGCGCGGCCAGCTCGGCGAACGCGAACGGCTTGGTCAAGTAGTCGTCCGCGCCCAGTCCGAGCCCCTCGACACGGTCGGTCACGGCGGCCGCCGCGGTCAGCATCAGCACCCGCGTGGCAGATCCGGAAGCCACCAGCTGACGGCACACCTCGTCCCCGTGGACGACCGGAATGTCGCGGTCCAGCACGAGTACGTCGTACGCGTTCACCGACAGCCGTTCCAGCGCCGCGCCGCCGTCACCGGCCACGTCGACGGCATGTGAGTCGTCGCGCAGCCATTCCGCGATCGCTGCCGCCAGCAACGGCTCGTCCTCGACCACCAGTACCCGCACGCACCCCATGATCCCCGACATCGGTGTTTCCGCCGTGTTTCCGCACTCGGAAACGGTCCGGAAACGGCCGACCGAGAAAGGTTTGGCGGAAACGAGAGGAGCACCGATGCGCAACACCATTCTGGCCGTTTCCGTTCTGGTCGCCGGCCTGATCCTGACCGGCTGCGGGGCCGACGAGCCCGATGCCCAGGTCGCCTCCGGGGGCGGAGGGCAGCAGTCCACGGCGCCGAGCAGTGCGCCGGCCAGCCTCAGCCGGGACGAGATGGCGGTCAAGTTCACCCAGTGCCTGCGGGAGAACGGCCTGAACGTCCCGGACCCGGAACCGGGCAAGGGCCCGATGCTGAAGTTCGACAAGGGCTCCGGAGTCACGCAGGAGCTGGTCGAGAAGGCCATGCAGGCGTGCCAGCAGTACAACCCGCAGGCTCAGGGCAGCGCCAACCCGCAGCAGGCGGAAAACGGCAGAAAGTACGCCGAGTGCATGCGGAAAAACGGGGTCGAGAAGTTTCCGGACCCGAAGCCGGACCAGCGCGGCATCATGATCGGGCCGGGCGTGGCGGACGATCCCGACTTCAAGAAGGCGCAGGACGCCTGCCAGAGCATCCTGGCGGGACGCTGATGCGTAAGGCACTCACAGCTGTGGCCGTCCTGGCGGCCGGGGGCGCCGCAAGCGCGTTCCTGGTCAGCCGGGGCGACACCAGCCAGGCAACGAACCCGGCCGCGCAGGCCGTGCCGATCAACACGACCAAGGTCACGCAGCAGACCTTGAAGGACACCGAGACCCAGGACGGCACACTCGGATTCGGTACGTCGTCCTCCGCGGTCAACCGGGTCGCCGGCACGGTCACCGCCGTACCGGACAGCGGGCAGGAGCTGCGCCGCGGAAGCACCGTGTACAGCATCGACAACACGCCGACGACCTTGCTGTACGGCGCGCTCCCGGCGTACCGCAGGCTCGCGATCGGGACCGAGGGCACCGATGTCCTACAGCTCGAGCAGAACCTGAAGGCGATGGGCTACACCGGGTTCACCGTGGACGACGAGTACACCGACGCGACCGCCGATGCGGTCGAGGAGTGGCAGGAGGACCTCGGCCTGGACGAGACGGGCGTCGTCGAGCTCGGCAGCGTCCTGTTCGCGCCGGGTCATCTGCGGGTCGACAGCGTGCAGGCCGAGGAAGGTTCACCGCTCGGCCCGAACCAGCCGGTGCTGACCTACACCGGCACCACCCGCGCCGTCACCGTCCAGCTCGACGCGGCGGACCAGCGGCTGGCGACGCTCAACGCCGCGGTCACCGTCGCACTCCCGGACGGAAAGTCGGTGCCCGGAAAGATCCAGAAAGTTTCCACGGTGATCATCCCGGCGGAAAGCCCGGACAAGGATCCGGAAACCAAGGTCGAGGTGATCGTTGCCATCGCCGACCAGAAGGCGGTGGCTGCCTGGTCGTCCGCGGCCGTCGACGTCACGTTCACGGCCTCGGAACGCAAGAACGTGCTGACCGTTCCGGTCGCGGCTCTGGTCGCGCTCCGGGAGGGCGGCTTCGGAGTCGAGGTCACGGACGGTACGACGTCGCGGTACGTGCCGGTGAAGACCGGGCTGTTCGCGAGCGGCCAGGTCGAGATCATCGGCACCGGCATCACGGCCGGCACCACGGTGGGGATCCCCAAGTGATCGAGCTGAGCGAGGTGACCAAGGTGTACCCGGGCGGGGTGAACGCGCTCGGAGGTGTGAGTCTGCGGATCGATCCCGGCGAACTGGTCGCGATCGTCGGCCCGTCGGGCTCCGGCAAGTCGACGATGCTGAACGTCCTCGGCACCCTCGACCGCCCGACCTCCGGAACGGTCCGGATCGACCGGTACGACGTGGCGCGGCTGTCCGACGCGGGGCTGTCGGCGTTGCGCGCGACGCGGATCGGGTTCGTGTTCCAGCAGTTCCATCTCGCGGCCGGCGTCCGGGCGGTCGACAACGTCGCCGACGGGCTGCTCTACTCCGGTCTCCGCCTGTCGGTACGCCGGAAGCGCGCGGCGGCTGCCCTGGAACGGGTCGGTCTCGCGCACCGCCTCGATCACGAGCCGCACGAGCTGTCCGGCGGCGAGCGGCAACGCGTAGCTGTCGCGCGGGCAGTCGCCGGCGAACCCGCCGTACTGCTGGCCGACGAGCCGACCGGGGCACTGGATTCCGCGTCGGGCGCAGGCGTGATGCAACTACTACGAGACCTGCACTCCGCCGGAACGACGGTCGTGGTGATCACGCACGACCGCGACATCGCAGCCTCCCTCCCCCGCCAGATCCGGATGCGCGACGGCATCATCATCGAGGAGGTGCACGCATGACCAGCGAACCGGGACAAACCCAAGGCGGCCCGCGCGGTGAGCCGATGTCGGCACCGGGCGCGGGCGGCGGACGCGATGAGCCGGCGCCGGGTCGGGGGCGGCGGAGCGGCGAACTCAAACCCGCGTCTTTGAAGCTCCGGGATGTCGTACGCGTGGGTGCGGTCGGGTTGCGGACTCGGCCGATGCGGGCGTTCCTGTCCGCGCTGGGGATCGCGATCGGGATCGCCGCGATGGTCGCGGTGGTCGGCATCTCGTCGTCCTCGCGAGCCGAGCTCGACGGACAACTCGATGCCCTGGGCACCAACCTGCTGACGGTCACCCCCGGCACCCGCCTGACCGGCGAACAGGCCCAACTGCCGCTCGCCGCCGAATCCATGGTCCGCCGGATCCCACCGGTGCGTGCCGAGTCCGCGATCGGCAAGGTCGACGACGCATCGGTCTACCGGACCAACAAGATCCCGGACGTGCAGACCAACGGCATCATCGCGTATGCCGCCCGTACCAACCTGCTCGACACCATCGGCGCAACCATCCGCAGCGGAAAGTGGATCGACGCCGCGACCGGCAGCTATCCGGCGACCGTCCTCGGCGCGAGCGCAGCCGAGCGGCTGGGGATCACCAAGGCAGGCCCGGACACGCAGGTGCTGATCGGCAACCAGTGGTTCACCGTCCTCGGCATCCTCGAACCCGCCGCGCTCGCACCCGAGCTGGACAGCGCCGCGCTGATGGGCTGGCCCGCGGCGAGCGATCTGTCCTTCGACGGGCACCCGACCACGATCTACACCCGCTCGGACGACACCCAGGTGCCGGCGGTCCGATCGGTGCTCGGCGCAACGGCCAATCCGGAAGCGCCGAACGAGGTCGAGGTGTCGCGGCCGTCCGACGCGCTCGCCGCGAAGCAGGCAGCCGGCCAAGCGTTCACCGGGCTCCTACTCGGCCTGGGCGCGGTCGCGCTGCTGGTGGGCGGCGTCGGGGTCGCGAACATCATGGTGATCTCGGTCCTCGAACGTCGCGCCGAGATCGGACTGCGCCGATCGCTCGGAGCGACCCGCGGCCAGATCCGCACCCAGTTCCTGACCGAGTCGCTGCTGCTGTCCGCGCTCGGCGGGGTCGGCGGGGCATTACTCGGATCCGCGGTCACCGCGGCCTATGCGTCGTACCAGAACTGGTTGACCGTCATCCCGGTCTGGGCACTGGCCGGCGGCGTCGCGGCGACCCTGGTGATCGGTGGACTCGCCGGTCTGTACCCGGCCGTCCGGGCGTCTCGGCTTTCACCAACGGAGGCCCTGGCTACTCCTTAGAAGACGACGACGCCGATGCCGGTGAGCGCGAGCTGGATCAGCGCCACCGGCACCAGGCCCTGCCACGCCAGCTTCTGCAACTGGTCGGCGCGCATCCGCGGGAACGAGACCCGTACCCAGATCACCACGACCGAGACGAAGGCGACCTTCAACAGCGTCCAGATCCAGCCGATCGACTCCGGCCCGGGACCGCTCCAGCCGCCGAGGAACAGGACCGTGGTGAGGCCCGCGAGTACGACGATCCCGGCGTACTCGGCGAGCAGGAACATCGCGAACCGGAGCCCGGTGTACTCGGTGTACGGGCCGAAGATCACCTCGGAGTCCGCGACCGGCATGTCGAACGGCGGCCGCTGCAGCTCGGCCAGGCCGGCGATGAAGAACACGACCAGACCGGGCAGCTGCCAGAGCAACCACCACGGGTTCCACGCGTGCGCGATGCCGGTCAGGCTGAGCGACCCGGCCGCGACCGCGACACTCGCCGCGGACAGCACGAAGGGCAGCTCGTAGCTCATCAGCTGCGCCGCGACCCGGAGCCCGCCGAGCAGGCTGTACTTGTTCCCGCTGCCCCAGCCGGCCATCAGCGACCCGAGGACACCGATGCTCATCACCGCGATCACGAAGAACAGGCCCGAGTCCAGGTCGGCGCCGACGACACCCGGCGCCAGCGGGATCGCGGCCAGCGCGGCCATGTACGGCAGGATCGCGACGATCGGGGCCCACTCGAACACCCGCTTGTCGGCGGCGGCCGGGACCACGCTCTCCTTCTGGACGAACTTCACCCCGTCCGCGACCAGCTGCGCCCAGCCGTGGAACCCGCCGGCGTACATCGGGCCGAGCCGCGACTGCATGTGCGCCATCACCTTGTGCTCGGCCTGACCGACCAGCAAGGGCGCCACCAGGAAGGCGACCAGAACGCCCACCACCCGCACCACGAACTCCAGCATGCCCGCCAGCCTAGTGGCTTCTGCTTGACCTCAACCAACGTTGAGGTCACAGGCTGGCTCCCATGACCACGATTGTTGTTACCGGAGCCACTGGCCGCGTCGGCCGCCATGTCGTCGACGGGCTGCGCGCCGCGGGCGTGACCGTTCGCGCCCTCGTCCGTACGCCGGACCTCGCCGGCTTCCCGCCGGACGTCGAACTGATCAAGGGCGATCTCTACGATCCCGCCGCCGTACGCCGGGCTGCGGCGGACGTCGACGCCGCGTTCCTGCTGTGGCCGTCGTTCAGCGCCGACGGAGCCGCCGACGTAGTGGCCGAACTGCCGCGGCGGGTCGTCTACCTGTCCTCGTTGAGCGCACCGTCCGGCGGGGTGTGGGCCGACGTGGAAGAGCTCCTTCGGGACAAGGATTGGACGTTCGTGCGACCGGGTGGATTCGCGGTCAACGCGCAGACCTGGGCTGAGCAGTTCCGCAGCGGTGATGTCGTCCGAGTCGCATCGCCCGAGGCCGGCCGGTCGTTGATCCACGAACGGGACATCGCCGCGGTCGCCGTACTCGCGCTCCTGAACGACCAGCACATCGGCCAGACCTACGACCTCACCGGACCCGAGGTGCTGACGCAGGCCGAGCAGATCCGGACCATCGCGCGGGCGATCGGCAAACAGATGCGGGTCGAGGCGCTGACCGACGCGGAGGCGCGGCAGGCGATGCTCGACCTCGGCGCCGACCCGATCCTCGCCGAGAGCTCGGTCGCCTACTGGGCCTCGCTCGTCGACAACCCCGAGCCGGTCACCACCACCGTCACCGAACTCACCGGCCGCCCCGCGCTCACGTTCGCCGAGTGGGCGGACGAGCACGCCGACGAGTTCCGCGTCCTGTCCGCGGCCGAGGTCGCCCGGCGGTACGTCGATGCGCTGTCGACCGGCCGTCTCGACCAGGCACTCGCGCTCTTGGCACCCGAGGTCGTACGCGTCGCACCGCTCGAGACCGGTGGCGAGGAGATCGAGGTCAAAGGCGCCGACGCCATCCTCGAGAACGCCCGCCGCCTGAACGCCGACATCGAGTACCTCGGCGTTCACATCGTCGGCCCACTACTCCTCGACGATCACTTCGCCGTCCGCTTCACCTTCGACCAACTGAACGTCCGAACCGGCACCCGCTCCCAAACCACCAAACTCTCCCTCTACACAGTCCGAGCCGCCCAAATAACCCGAGAAGAGGTCTTCTACTACACGCCACCGCACGTTTGAAATCATCAAACTTCGCCTAGGAGGTGATGCCATGAGTGATGATCTGCACCAAGAGCCCAACCAGGAGACCGAGCGCTCGGAGGTTGCGGTGACCCTTGCCGATCTCCAGCGGCTCTCGGAGCTCGCTCGCGACCTGGAGGACCCTGAGGTGATGGACCAGGCTTGGTCATGACAGCGGTAGTTGGAGCCAGCCGCCGATGTCTTGGCGGCCGGATTTGAGGGCGGCGGTTCGGGCGCCGTGGTTGGCTTCGTGGATGGTGCCGATCAGGATGCGGGTCGGGTCGGGGAGGGACTGGGCCAGGAGAGCGCTGAGGTGGGGGCCGTAGCCGTGGCCTCGGTGTTGTGGAGCCAGGACCAGTTCGCGGACGACGTACGCGGGGAGGCCTAGTGCGTCGTCGGGCTTGATGATGGCGGCGGCGTACCCGGCCCACTCGTCGTTCACCGTGACGTCGAACAGCAGGCCTTCGTCCGCTGCCTCCTGGAGGTCCTCGCGATCCTGGATGGTTGCTTCCTCGCGGTGGTGCGGGTGGTCGGCATCGACCGCGGCGTACGCGCGGCGGGCCTCGTCGTAGTGGTCGACGGTCTTCGCCGGCCGGAGCGCCAGGCCGGGTGGTACGTCGCGCGCGCGGAGCTCACGGATCGGCGCGGCGAGGAAGCGGCGGTCGGGGACGGTACCGGGAATGCCCGCGTCGGCGCTCCACAGGCGGACGTAGAGCGGGTGGTGGATGCCGTAGTGCTCTTGGGCGGCTGCGGCCAGGGCGGGCAGGTCGGATGGTTTCGGCGACCGGCTCATCGGGGTCGCGTCGACGAACGGCCTTGTGGGGTTCAGGTTTTCGAAGCGCATGCCGAGCATCGCGTGCAGGTCGTTGCCTACGGCAATCCAGCGGTTGAGCATCGCCTCGGGCGGCGTTCCCGGCGCCAGGCGTTCGGTGCGCTGGGTGGCGATCTCGAGGTCCTCGGCCAGCAGGATGTCCAGCGCGGCATGCTCCTCGGCGAGCGTCGCCAGGCGTTGCGCGTCGTCCACCCAGGTCCGGGTGATCGGATGCTGCCGCTCGAGCGTGTACCGCGCCAGCTCTTCCGCAGACGGAATCACGACGGCACATCACCCGTCGGCGGATCAGCGGGCGGGTCGGCCGGTGGTGCGGTGGGCGGGGCGTCGGCCGCCGGTGGTGCGGTTGGGGTGGATTGGCGGCGGGCGCGGCGTTCTCCGCCTGCACCTGCTCGGCGGGGGCGAGCGGGGGTGGCGGCGGCTTCGGCCGGGGCCAGGGGGTCGGGGTCGGGTGATCCGGGCGGGCGGGGGCCCCAGGTTTCTGGGTCGGGGACGCCGGGTGGGAGTGTGCGGCGGCGGCTCGGGGCGCCCGACGGCGCGTGGTCCGACTCGCCCGGTTCCTTCGCGCCGGGCCACGGCTTCGCGACCCGTGACGCGAGCACGAACTCCTTCCGCAGCGGGTGCCCCTCGAACTCGTCCGGCAGCAGCAGCGTCGTCAGGTTCGGATGCCCCTCGAAGGCGATCCCGAACATCTCGTACGTCTCCCGCTCGTGCCAGTTCGCCCCGGCGTACAACTCCGACAGCGTCGCCAGTACGGCGTTGCCGCGCGGCACCAACGTCCGCACGAGCACGTGGTCGACATGCGAGCCGCCCCAGAAGTCCGCGAGATGCGACACCACCCGGAAGCCGTCCTTGAGCTCGTCGGACGCGCTCAGGAAATCGAAGAACGTGAGACCGACCGCGTCCCGCAGTACCTCGTGCGCCGCGACCCACGACTCCGGCGGTACGTCGAGCGCGATCGGCCCGAAGCTGTCCGCCGACGTCGCGGCGATCCCGGCACCCGTCAGCGCCTCGAGCGCGTCGGTGCTCAAGGCTGCACCAGCCCCCGGGTGAGAGCGGCCGCGGACGGCTCGTCGTACCGGCTCGCCAGGGGCTCCCCGGCGATCTTCTCCTGCAGCTTGAGGATGCCCTGCAGCAACGCCTCCGGCCGCGGCGGGCAACCCGGCACATAAACGTCGACCGGGATGATCTGGTCGACGCCCTTCGTCACGCAGTACGAGTCCCAGTACGGGCCGCCGGAGTTCGAGCAGGAGCCGAACGAGATCACGTACTTCGGCTCCGGCATCTGGTCGTACAGCCGCTTGATCGCCGGCGCCATCTTGTCGGTCACGGTGCCCGACACCACCATCAGGTCGGCCTGTCGCGGTCCGGGCGCGAACGGGATCACGCCGAGCCGGATGAAGTCGTGCCGGCCCATCGACGCCGCGATGAACTCGATCGCGCAGCACGCGAGCCCGAAGTTGAACACCCAGAGCGAGTACTTCCGGCCCCAGTTCAGCAGGTACCGGACCGGCTCCGGCGCGAGCCTCGCCAACGCACCCACCGCCGGCCGCACGGTCGGCATCCCCAGCTCGATCTCACCCACAGACCTCACCCTAGTCCGGTGACCGGCGACCAGGGGCATCTGTTGACCATGACGTGGCGCGGGCCTACCGTGATTGAACAGGACTGAACAGGTTCTTCGAGGAGCCGATATGACCGACCAGGTCGAGGTGCAGCAGACCCGCGCGCTCGCGGTGGAGAGCAACGGGCTGAACGTGATCGCGGACGCGGAGCGGAAGGGCCGCCCGAACCAGCTGTTCTGGCCGTGGTTCGGCGCCAACGTGTCCGTGCTCGGGCTGAGCTACGGCGCGTTCGCGCTCGGGTTCGGGATCTCGTTCTGGCAGGCGGTGATCGCCGGGCTGCTCGGGGTGGTGTTCTCGTTCCTGCTCTGCGGGCTGATCGCCCTCGCCGGAAAACGTGGTTCGGCGCCGACCATGGTGCTCAGCCGGGCCGCGTTCGGTGTCCGCGGAAACAAGATTCCGTCACTGGTTTCCTGGCTGCTGACCGTCGGCTGGGAGACCGTGCTGACGATCCTGGCGACGCTGGCGACCGCGACCGTGTTCGAGCGGCTCGGCTGGGGCGGCGGCACGCTGACCAAGGTGATCGCGCTGCTCGTGGTCGGTCTGCTGACAGTCGCCTGCGGAGTACTCGGGTTCGACCTGATCATGCGGGCGCAGACAGTCATCACGATCGTCACCGGCGTACTCACGGTCGTCTACATCGTCCTGGTCGCCGATCAGATCCACTGGAGCACCGTCTCTGCGCTGCCGAGCGGGTCCGCGCAGGCGGTGATCGGCGCACTGGTCTTCCTGATGACAGGCTTCGGGCTCGGCTGGGTGAACGCGGCCGCCGACTACTCGCGGTACCTCCCGCGCCGGGCGTCGAGCGGCGGCGTGGTCGGCTGGACCACGTTCGGCGGTTCGCTGGCTCCCGTCGTACTGCTGGTGTTCGGTCTGCTGCTGGCGGGTTCGTCGGAGGATCTGTCGAAAGCGATCGGCGCGGACCCGATCGGGGCGCTCGCCGAGGCGTTGCCGACGTGGTTCCTGGTGCCGTTCGTGATCGTGGCGGTGCTCGGGCTGGTGGGCGGCGCCGTACTGGACATCTACTCGTCCGGGCTCGCGTTGCTCTCGCTCGGGTTGCCGGTGAAGCGGTACGTCGCGGCGTTCATCGACGGTGTGGTGATGATCGCGGGGACCGTGTACGTGGTGTTCTACGGCGGCGAGTTCCTCGGGCAGTTCCAAGGGTTCCTGATCACGCTCGGCGTACCGATCGCGGCGTGGTGCGGGATCATGCTCGCCGACATCGCGTCCCGGCGGCGCGACTACGCGGAGGACGACCTCTACCGGCCTACGGGACGGTACGGCGACGTGCGGTGGCTGCCGGTGGTGACGATGGTCGTTGCCACCGGCATCGGGTGGGGTCTCGTCACGAACGCGCTGGCGTCGTGGCTGACGTGGCAGGGGTACCTGCTCGGGGCGTTCGGTCTCGGCGGCAAGGAAGGCACGTGGGCCTACGCGAACCTCGGCGTACTGGTCGCACTGGTGCTCGGTTTCGTCGTGCAGTGGTTCGGCGGGCGGTCCGCCGTACGGCGTCAGGAGGCCTGATGGTGCTGGCCCTCATCGACCTGCAGCGGATCTTCGCGGACCCGGCGTCCGGGTGGGCGGCACCGGATTTCCAGCGGGTCGTCGAGCCGACTCGCGAGCTGATCAAGCTGTTCGCGCCGGACGTGGTGTTCACGCGGTTCGTCGCGCCGGAGCAGCCTGACGGTGCGTGGGTCGGCTACTACGAGCAGTTTCCGTTCGCGTTGCAGCCGCCGGACTCGCAGGACTATCAGCTGGTCGACGAGTTCAAGGGTGCTTCAACTCTCGACAAGACCACGTTCGGTGCCTGGGGCCCCGAACTGGCGGCGCGGGCCGACGGGCGGCTGGTGCTGGCCGGGGTGTCGACCGATTGCTGCGTGATCAGTACGGCGCTTGCCGCGGTGGACGCCGGCGTACAGGTCCAGGTCGTCGAGGAGGCGTGCGCCGGGTCGACCGCGGAGAACCACGGCAAGGCGATCGACGTGATGCGGCTGTACGCCCCGATGCTGGAGATCGTGAGCGTGGAGCAGTTGCGGTGATGCGCCGGATCTCCCTGAAACACGAGCGGATCGCGCGGGTGCTCGCGCGGGAGATCAAGTCCGGTGTCGTACGGCGGGGCACGCAACTGCCCGGTGAGGTGGAGCTGGCGAAACGGTTCTCGGTCAGCCGGAACACCGTCCGCGCCGCGCTCGCCGTACTCGCCGAGGACAAGCTGATCGCGACGCACACCGGCAAGGGGTCGTACGTGCTGTTCGACGGGCGGCCGCTGGACGGGCGGCTCGGGTGGACGCACGCGTTGTCCGAGCAAGGCGTGGAGACCCGGATGCGGACGGTCCGGATCGAACTGGAGGAGGATCCCGCGCTCGCTGATCGGCTCGGGCTGACGTCGCCTGAGGTGGTCGTCATCGAACGCGTCCGGCAGCTCACGGACGGTACGGCGATCTCGCTCGAGCGCAGCCGGGTTCCGGCGATCGAGTCGCTGCGGGACCTGCCCGAACGCGGGCTGGACAACGGGTCGATCAGCGTCACGCTGAACCGCGCCGGCCTGTACCTCGACCACTGCGAGCAACGTCTTCGAGGCCGTCCCCTCACCCCCGTCGAGGCCGGCCACCTGGCCCGCCCGGACGGCACCTGGTTCCTGCACACCACCCGAACCAGCTGGACCGCCACCGACACCTTCGCCGAACACGCCGACGAACTCCTCGACCCCACCCACTACGAACTGAGCCTGACCTACCGCAGCTAAACGACACCGCCTAGCGGCGGCGACAGTCCTCTTGCGCCTTCGGCGGACGGTCCCGTGGTCCCGCGCAGAGGCCCCACCGCCGAGCTGCTGCACCCCTCCGCGCATGCTCCCACCGAGTCGTGGCGATCGGCTGACACCGCAATCCTCGAGTCGTGGATCAAGGTCGGCGACACCAGCCATTTCCCACGACTCGGCGAACCAGCCGCCGCGCGGCGGTGGCGGAGGTGGGCGGGGCGGGAGGTGGGCTGCGGGCAAAGTGCGTCGGCAGGTCGACAGGAGGTGTTGGGGATGGAGGGGGCTGCGGTCGTGGTGCTGAGCGGGGCGGGTGGCCGGGTGGGGTGAGACGTCCTGTCGAGGTGCTGATTCGGTCCACCTAAGGAGGTTGTTGCCTCGGGCATAGGGAGTTGTGCTGATGTGGGGGGCTGCCTCAGACGAGCACTGTCTACTCATCGACAGGAGCTCGGAGGACATCATGTTCGTTTACTCGACTGACGCGGTGCGGGCGGAGATCAAGTACCGGCAGGACCGGATCCGGCGGGACTACCAGCGTCCGCTGTGGTTCCTGCCCAAGCGTGCGCCGCAGCCGCCCCAGCCCTGCGCGCCCGAACTTCGGGCCCGTCCCGCGATGTGACCGCACGATCACCGCCCCAGCCCCCTCCCCCAAGGCGCGGCCGGCTCTTCGGAGCCGGCCGCGCCACCGTCTTTTCGGCCCCCTAGGACCCCCTCAGAGCACCTAGGTACCGCCCACCCGCGGGGATAGGGAGGACTTCCGATGTGCCGGTCCTCCTCAGACGAGCAGATTTACACCTGTCGGCAAGCAGCCGGCACAGACAACCGGAGGAACACATGTTCACCAACGCATCGGTCAAGGCAGAGGTCGACTACCGCAGGGAGCGCCTCAGCCGTGACTTCCGGCAGACCCGGAACACCCGGAGCCGCCGGACCATCAGCCACCTGTTCGGCCGGAAAGCCTGAAGGGAGGGAAACCATGATGATCAACATGCCACTGACCCCGGAAGCCATGAAGGCGGAATCGGCCTACCGGCTGGAGCGCGCCAAGCGTGACTTCCGGGTCGCGAACCGCCGCAAGCGCACGGAGCGGGCCGCACAGTCCGAGCCACGCCACGCCCTTCGACCCCGCCCGGCCGCATGACCGCCGAAACCGCCGTCCCCGATCGAGAACTCACGATCAGGGACGGCGTTTCTGCGCCTGGGAGAAAGGCCGGGAGCAGCCGGCGGACGGGATACCGTCGATTTGTGTCGGCACCAGGGGCGAAGATGGACGACGTGCCCTGGAACTCGACACCTCTCGTCGGCCGCTCATCCGAGATGGCCAGTCTGCTCAGCGCCGTGGACGACGCCAGGACGCGTCGGGCCGGCGCCGTGCTGCTGTCCGGTGACGCCGGCGTCGGCAAGACCCGGTTACTGGACGAGGTGGCGACCGGCGCGCACGAGCGCGGGTTCGGCGTCCTGGTCGGGCACTGCACCGACTTCGGCGACGCCGGCCTGCCGTACCAGCCGTTCTCGGAGATCTTCGGCCGGCTGGCCGGCGACCGCCCCGACCTCGTCGAGGGCGTGCTGACCAACTTCCCGGCGATCGGCCGGCTGCTCCCGGCGCACCGCCTGCTGAGCGCGCAGCCGGTGCCGCAGGAGGGCCAGCTCGACCGGGCTGCCCTGTTCGACGCCGTCCTCGGCGCGTTCACCGCGCTGGCCACCAGCGAGCCGCAACTGGTGATCATCGAGGACGCCCACTGGGCCGACGACTCGACCCGGGACCTGATCGGTTTCCTGATCACCCGGCTGACCTCGCAGCGCCTGGCCCTCGTGGTGTCGTACCGCAGCGACGACCTGCACCGCCGGCACCCGCTGCGCCGCCCGATCGCCGAGTGGTCCCGCAACCCCCGGGTACGTCGCGTGAATCTGCTCCCCCACGACGCAGACGAGGCCCGCACCCTCCTGCACCTGCTGCTCACCGACCCGCTGTCCCCGGCCGAGGAGCGCCGCATCCTCGAGCGGGCCGGCGGCAACGCGTTCTTCACCGAGGAGCTCGCCGCCGCGGCCTCGATGGGTGACGGCGACGCCGTGCCGCCCGACCTCGCCGACCTGCTGCTGGTCCGCCTCGACCCGCTGTCCGACGAGGCCCGCCAGGTCGCTCGCGTGATCGCGGTCGCCGGCCGCCGCGTTCCGCACAACCTGCTCACTGCGGTCGCCAAGCTGCCGGATCGTGAGCTCGACGACGCCCTGCGCGAGCTGATCGACGCCCACATCATCGACGTACCGACCAGCGATCGGTACTACTTCCGCCACGCTCTCCTGGCCGAGGCCGTGTACGACGATCTGCTGCCGGGCGAGCGCGTTCGCCAGCATGCGGCGTACGTGCAGGAGCTGCAGAGCCAGACCGTTGCCGGCACCGCGGCCGAGCTGGCCGGGCACGCCACCCGGTCCCATGACCTGGCCACCGCGTTCGAGGCTCGGGTCCGGGCCGGTCAGGAGGCGCTCTCGGTCGCCGCGCCGCAGGAGGCGCTGAAGCACTACGAGATGGCCCTCGAGCTGTTCCCGAACGCAGCGCCGACGAGCAAGGTCGACAAGACCTGGCTGATCGTCGACACGGCGATGGCGGCCACCCTGTCCTCCCAGCACCTGCGTGCCGTCAAGCTGCTCCGGAAGGCGCTGGCCGACCTGCCGCCCGACGCGCCGAAGCTGCAGCGGGCGGAGCTCCTGCTGCCGCTGGCGGACATCGCGCTGGTCATCGACCAGGACAAGGAGGCGAGCGAAGCGATCTCGCAGGCGCTCAAGCTGGTCCAGGACGAGCCGGCCAGCGTGTTCAAGGCGCAGGTCGCGTCGCTCTACGCCCGCGTGTCCGACGCGCTCGGCCGGCCGATGGAGGCGGAGCGCTGGGCGCACAAGGCGCTCGAGATCGCCCGCGAGGCCGGTCAGGAGTCCGCGGCCAGCGACGCCGGGATCACGCTGGCCCAGCTGCGTCGCCGGGCCGGCGATCCGGAGACCGCCGCGAAGCAGCTCGAGGAGGCCGCCGTACGGGCGCAGCTCACCGGCGATTCGGCCGCCGAGGTGCGCAGCCGTTTCCTGCTCGGGTCGACGCACTACGAGCAGGGCGACCTGCTGAACGCGAAGGCCGCGCTGTCGTTCGCGATGAAACGGGCCGCGGAACTCGGGCGGCAATGGGCGGCGTACGGGTTCGACGCACGCCGGATGCTGGCGCTGACCCAGTTCATGCTCGGCGAGTGGGACGAGGCGGCGGCGACCGCCCGGACGGACGCGATGACGCCGGCGGCGGCCGCGGCGGCGTTGCGGGCGGTGGAGTTCTCGGTCCGCAGCGGACGGGGCGACACCGCGGTCGCGGAGGAGTACGAGCTGTCCCGGAAGTGGTGGGACCTCGACGTGATGCTGCCGATCATCGGGCTGCAGCCGGCCGTGGAGGCATACCTGCGGCTCGACAAGCCGGCTGAGGCCGAGAAGCTGATCGTCGACGTCCACACGCTGCTCACCGACGTGTTCCAGACGGAGTGGCATCTCGCCCGGATCCGGTTCTCCGCGCTCGGCCTGCAGGTGTTGTGCCACCGGGCAGCCGGCGAACCGTCCGCTGCCGCCGACCTGGTCGCCCGCGGCGCCGAGCTCCTCGCGACCGGACAGGCGACCGCGGAGAAAGGGCTGCCGCCGGGCCGGTTGATGGGTGTCGAAGGGCTCGCCTGGCTGGCGCGGGTGGAGTCGGAGTGGGACCGGCTGCGCTGGCTGACCGGGATCGACGCGCCGACGCCGGAGGAACATGTCGCCTCCTGGACGCGGACCACGGACGCCTTCGGGTACGGGTACGTCTTCGAGCAGGCGTGGTCGCGGGTCCGGTTGTCGGCCGCGCTACGCGCCGCGGGGCGGGTCGCCGAGGCGAACGAGCAGACGGCGCTGGCGGCCGAGGTCGGACGGGAGTTGAACGCGCGGCCGCTCCTGGAGGAGGCGGGCGGAGTCGACACCGGTGGCGCCAGTGCGCTGACGTCTCGGGAGACCGAAGTACTGCGCTTGCTGGCGGAGGGACGGACCAACCGGCAGTTGGCGCGCGAGCTGTACATCAGCGAGAAGACCGTCAGCGTGCATGTGTCGAACATCCTCGCGAAGCTCGGCGTCCGCTCCCGCACGGAGGCAGCCGCGGTAGCCCGACGCGACGGACTGCTCGACGGAGATTAGGCCGCTAGCCGTGCTTGCGGTGCCGGTCGCCGGATTCGGTGTCGAGATGCCGGGCCCGGGCGCGGGCCAGGTCGTCACGCGCAGGCATCGGTTCGGCGGGCGGCGTAGCCGTGGGGCGGTCGAGCTCGGTGATGTCGTCGAAGACCTTGCGGGCGTGCCGCATCCGCGCTGCGGCCAGCAGCACGATCCCGGCCGCAGTGAGGGCAATCAATACCCACAGTTGCCACGCCATAGCCTCACCGCCACGTATTCGCCCCGTGTCCCCGAGTAATCACCATAGTCCTGATATCGGCGCTTGGCGACCAGTTGTAAGCATTCCGTCATTCCGGCGCTGAAAAGCTCACGTTTTGTTGCCCATTGCAAACACATACGGTGATCGGGCAACAACCCCGGAGCGGCGAAGTGTAGCTACTCTCAGTGACTACGCGGTGTGAGTCGGCCACCGCGGAACAGGTACGTCGCGCGGCCGTCGACCGCCTCGCGGAAGGCGAGCACCTCGTGCGTCCCGTGCTCCGGCTCGGCCGCGATCAACCGGGTGTCGTCGAGGGCGACGAACCTGGTCCGGTGCGGCTCCGGGTACAGCAGCCGCGCCTCGTCGCTGACCGCCTCGTCGAGCACCCAGAACTCCCCGTCCTGGACGCTGATCGTGGCCTGCGCCAGTACGCCGGTGTACCGACCGGCGACCAGCTCCGGCGCGATGTCGACCGGCTCTGTCGGCGGCACCGGCCGGGCCGGCAGCTCGACCCCGGCGGTCTCGCGGAGGATGTGGCCGACCAGTTCGTCGTACAAGGGTCCGGTGCTGCCGCCGTTGGTGAGGAGCACGACCGCGACGCCCTTCTCCGGCACCAGCCGGAAGAACGCCGACTGGCCGACGGTCCCGCCGTCGTGGCCGTACAGCGGCCCGCCCTCGACGTCGAAGATCATCCAGCCGACTCCCCAGCGCTCCGCGAACCCACCGGTCGCCGGTACGTCGACCTGCGGCTCCCACAACCCTTCGATCGTGGCCCGGTCGAACAGCGTCGCGTCCAGATAGGACCGACCGAACGTGAGCAGGTCCCGAGCGCTCATCGCCAGCAACGACCCGGCCGGGGCCATCGCATGCACCAGACTCCACACCGGCGCGGTCTGCAACGGAGCACCCGGCTTCGGCGCCACATGCCCGAGCGCCGCGCGGTACAGGAGAGCCTCGTCCGCGATCGTCGCGACGTGCTCCAGCCCCAGCGGTACGGCGATGCGCTCCCGGATCAGCTGGTGGAACGGCTTCCCGAACAGGACCTCGGCGATCCGCCCGAGAACGACGAATCCGGAGTTGTTGTACGAGAACCCGGCGCCCGGTGGCACCTCCTGCGCCAGCCCGGGCAACACGTCCCGGACGAACAACTCGACCGCGTCGTCACCACGCGAGGTCGGGGTGAAGGCGTCGCCGGAGAACCCGCTGGTGTGGGTGAGCAGCTGCCGCGGTGTGATCACCGCGGCGGCCTCCTCGTCGGCGAGCTTGAACTCGGGCAGGTAGTCCCGCACCGGCCGGTCGAGATCGACCTTGCCGTCGGCGACCAGCTGCAGGATCAGCGTGGTCGTCCAGAGCTTCGTGATCGACCCGATCTGGAACACCGAGTCGACCGTCGCCTCGACCCCCGTGTCGAGGTTGAGGATGCCCGCGGCCGCCGTACTCACCTCGCCGTCGGCCAGGACGGCGACCGAGGCGGCCGGTACGCCGTGCTTCGTGATCAGGTCCGCGAGGTTGCCGTCCAGCCAGCTCTGCACGTCGTCACTCCTTCGATGAGAGAACCCGGACCAGGTTCTGCCCGAGGACCTTCCGGATGGTTGCTTCGGGCAGTCCCCGGGCCAGCAGTGCGTCGGTGACCAGGGGCATCCCGGCCGGGCCTTCGAGGCCGGGGACGTACAGCTCGGCGTCCAGGCCCTGGATGACCACCGGCCGGTCGCAGGCCGGGATCTTCTCGCTGAAGACCTCCGCGACGAAGTCACTGCCGAGCCCGACGTGGTCCTCGCCGGCGACGTCGAGGATGTGCAGGACGTGGTCGGCCAGGTGGTCGACGGTCGGCTTCTCCGCGGTGGTCAGGAAGCCGGCGAAGAAGTTCACGCAGATCACGCCGCCGGTCGCGGCGATCGCACGGAGCTGGTCATCGGTCAGGTTGCGGTGGTGCTCACGCAGGGCGAACGCGCTGGAGTGCGAGGCGACGACGGGCCTGGTGGCGAGTTCGAGGATGTGTTCGGTGCCCGCACGGCCGACGTGCGAGACGTCGATCAGTACGCCGAGCTCCTCGAGGAGCCGTACCGCCTCGACGCCGGCGTGCGTCAGCCGGCTGCCGGTCGCGTCCTCACCGGATCCGTCACCGAGGGCGCTGCGCCCGAAGTGCGTGAACGAGACCATCCGGACGCCGAGTCGCTGGAGGGTCTGCAGGAGCTCGAGGTCGGTGTCGATCTGCGGGCAGCCTTCGAGCGCCAGCACCAGCGCGATCTTGCCCGCCGCGGTCGCGGCCTCGATGTCGCCGGGCGCCGTACACAGCGCGACCTCGTCGGCGTTCGCGTCGGCGACCCGGTGCGCGGCCTCGATCATCCGGAGCGTCTCGCGCAGCGCCCCTTCGGGCAGGAACTCCGAATCGATGAACACCGGCAGGACCTGCACGTCGATGCCGCCGTCCCGCAACTGCGGGATCCACCGCTCCCGGAAGTACGTGGACCAGACCTCCTTCGGCCGCCGCGCCACCACCATCAGCAGGTCGTTGTGTGCATCCGCCACCACCGCGTCGCGGTGCAGGTCCATCCGTTCCCCCTCGAAGTCAGTGGTCAGGTCCAGCCCCTCAGGTCCAGCGCAGGACGCCCTTGCGGTACGCGTACAGCAGGCCGACGGCGACGAAGGCCAGGAAGACGAACATCTCGATCAGGGTCGCGACGCCGAGGGTCGCGAAGATCGTCGCCCACGGGAACAGGTAGATCGCGTCCACGGCGAAGATCACGTAGAGATACGCGAACAGGTAGTACCGGATGTGGACCTGGGCCCAGCCCTCGCCGACCGGGTCGACGCCCGACTCGTAGGTCTTGAGCTTGCCCTCGGTCGGATACGTGACCGTCAGTGCCTTGTTCAGCGCGAACGCGCCGAGCAGCCCGACGAGGCCGAGCGCGACCACCGCGGCGATGACGCCATAGCTGTCCGACACGGGCAGCAGTCTAATTGGTGCAGAGCAGCAGGGAGTCGATCGAGACGTACGGGCCGTAGCCGGAGCGGACGTCGGCGACCTGGAGGCGTAAGCGGGTGACGCCGGTGATGTCGTAGTTCAGCCAGGTCTCGGTCTCCTGCTGCATCCGGACCGAAGTCAGCGCCTGCGTCCCGTTGTGCAGCGACACCCGGGCCAGCCCGTCGGTGAGGTTGCCGAGCCAGTTCCGCGAGTACCGGCAGCCGGTCGAGTCGACGTCACCCCAGACGTACCCGCCCTGGTTCGCCAGCAGGTCCGCCTCGGATCGCCGCGGCCCCTCCTTCGGCGGTACGACGGTGAACTGCGGCTGACCCGCCCCGCCCGCGGCCAGCAGCCCCTTCTTGAACATCCCCCGCCACACGTAGTGCTTGAAGCTGATCATCGGCGAGATCGCCGCGGCGTACGGCGCCTGCGGGCCGACCGCGATCCGGTACGTCCGGATCGACCCGGGCTGCACGGTGGTGATCGTCACGCTGCTGCCCGACGAGTAGCCGTGCGCAACTTCCTGCCAGCGCTTCAGCGACGGGATCCATTGGTGCAACGGGATCCTGGTGCCCGCGGCAGGGGCCGGCGAGAGCGTTCCGACGACCGTGATCACGCCCTTGGTCGCGTCCGTCGTACGGATGCTGTAGATCTTCGCGGTCCGCACCGAAGCCGACCCAGACGCCGCCCCAGATGCCGCCACCGACGACGGCGCAGCGGACCCCAGCATCAGCAACGTCAGCAGTCCGATCAGCACACGGCGCATGCGGCACTCCCTGAATTCACAGCTGGATGACGCCACCCTGCCGGTTCTCACTCCGGATCGCAAGCGAGCGCTTGCACACGGTGACACGCGCCGGTTTCGCCACTACCTGACCCGATCACCTTTTAACACCGCGTCCCAGGCTGTGGACCACCGGGGCTTCCGCATGATTCCGTTCTAAGGGCGAACTAATATTGGGGTTATCGCCCTGGACGGGGGGATCGACCTGTCGCTCACACGGTGGCAAGCCGACCCAAGCTTCCACTTGGAGATGAACAGAACAGTGACCATCGAGGTCAAGCAGCTCGACCGCGTGGTGATCCGCTTCGCCGGCGACTCCGGCGACGGGATGCAACTCACGGGGGACAGGTTCACAGCGGAAACGGCATCGTTCGGCAACGACCTGTCGACGTTGCCCAACTTCCCAGCGGAGATCCGGGCACCAGCCGGAACCCTGCCGGGAGTGTCGTCGTTCCAGCTCCACTTCGCCGACCACGACATCCTCACGCCGGGTGATGCGCCCGACGTGCTGATCGCCATGAACCCGGCGGCGCTGAAGGCGAACCTCAAGGACGTGCCGCGGGGCGCGACCCTGATCGTCGACACCGCGGACTTCACCGCGCGCAACCTCAAGCGGATCGGGTACGACGAAAACCCACTGGAGACCGGCGAGCTCGACGGCTACCACGTCGTACCGCTGAACCTGACCGGCATGACGGTCGAGTCGGTCAAGGAGTTCGGCCTGTCCCGCAAGGACGCGTCCCGGGCGAAGAACATGTACGCGCTCGGCCTGGTGTCCTGGCTGTTCCAGCGGCCGGTCGAGTCGACCATTACCTTCCTGCAGACCAAGTTCGCGTCCAAGCCGGACATCCGGGACGCGAACATCGCGGCCTTCCGCGCGGGCTACAACTTCGGTGAGACCGCCGAGGAGTTCTCGGTCCGGTACGAGGTGAAGCCGGCCCACATGGCCACCGGCACCTACCGGAACATCTCCGGCAACCTGGCGCTGGCGTACGGCCTGGTGGCGGGCGCCCAGCGGGCCGGGTTGCCGCTGGTCCTCGGTGCGTACCCGATCACCCCGGCCTCCGACGTCCTGCACGAGCTGTCCAAGCTCAAGCGGTTCAACGTCACCACGATCCAGGCCGAGGACGAGATCGCCGGTGTCGGCGCCGCCCTGGGCGCGTCGTTCGGCGGCGCGCTCGGCGTGACCACGTCGTCCGGTCCCGGGATCAGCCTGAAGTCCGAGACGATCGGCCTCGGCGTGATGCTCGAGCTGCCGCTGGTCGTCTGTGACATCCAGCGCGCCGGCCCGTCGACCGGTATGCCGACGAAGACCGAGCAGGCCGACCTGCTGCAGGTGATGTTCGGCCGCAACGGCGAGGCGCCGCTACCGGTGCTCGCCGCCCAGTCCCCCGCGGACTGCTTCGCGATCGCGGTCGAGGCGGCCCGGATCGCGATCACCTACCGCACGCCGGTGATCGTGCTGTCCGACGGCTACCTGGCGAACGGTTCCGAGCCGTGGCGGATCCCGGTCATCGACGAACTGCCGACGATCGACCCGGACTTCACCGTCGAGCCGAACGCGACCGACGACAAGGGCGCTCCGAAGTACCTCCCCTACCTGCGCGACCCGGAGACCCTCGCCCGAGCCTGGGCGATTCCCGGTACGGCGGGCCTGGACCACCGCATCGGCGGTCTCGAGAAGGAGGACAAGACCGGGAACATCTCCTACGACCCGGCCAACCACGACCTGATGATCCGCACCCGTCAGGCGAAGGTGGACGGGATTGCCGTCCCGCCGGTGCAGGTCGACGACCCGGACGGTGCGGCGAAGGTCCTGGTGCTCGGGTGGGGTTCGACGTACGGCCCGATCGGCGCCGCTGTCCGCCGGGTCCGCAAGGTCGGCGGCAAGATCGCACAAGCCCATCTGCGGCACCTGAACCCGTTCCCGTCCAACCTCGGCGACGTGCTGAAGTCGTACGACAAGGTCCTCGTGCCGGAGATGAACCTCGGCCAACTGGCGATGCTGCTGCGCGCCAAGTACCTGGTCGACGTCGTCTCGTACGCGCAGGTCCGCGGTATGCCGCTCGGCGCCGCGGAGCTGGCCGAAGTGATCGGCAACCTGGTCGAGGAGACCGAGGGCATCGACGACGACGCCCGCCACCTGGGGGCGGCCGCGGCCGCCGTCAAGCACGGCGAGGCACTGGCCGACCAGAACGGTCATCTCAAGACGGAGGGTGCACGATGAGCGCCGTAGAGCTCGGTATGCCGAGCCTGCCGAACGGACTGCAAGGCGTCCCGGCCGCGACCGAGCCGCAGAACCGCAAGGAGTACGTGTCGGACCAGGAGGTCCGCTGGTGCCCCGGCTGCGGCGACTACGCCGTACTCGCGGCCTTCCAGGGCTTCCTGCCCGAGCTCGGGATCAAGCGCGAGAACGTGGCGATGGTGTCCGGGATCGGCTGCTCGTCCCGTTTCCCGTACTACCTGTCGACGTACGGCATGCACTCGATCCACGGCCGCGCGCCGGCGATCGCGACCGGGCTCGCGACCGCCCGGCCGGACCTGAGCGTGTGGGTGGTGACCGGTGACGGCGACGCGCTGTCGATCGGCGGCAACCACCTGATCCACACACTGCGGCGGAACGTGAACATGAAGATCCTGCTGTTCAACAACCGGATCTACGGCCTCACCAAGGGCCAGTACTCGCCGACGTCGGAGCCGGGCAAGGTGACGAAGTCGACGCCGATGGGATCGGTGGACAACCCGTTCAACCCGGTCTCGCTGGCGCTCGGCGCGGAGGCGACGTTCGTGGCGCGCACCGTCGACTCCGACCGCAAGCACCTCACCTCGGTCCTGCGGGCCGCGGCCGAGCACCGCGGTACGGCGTTCGTGGAGATCTACCAGAACTGCCCGATCTTCAACGACAACGCGTTCGAGGCGTTCAAGGACCCGGAGACCCGGGACGACGCGATCATCCCGCTGGTGCACGGCGAGCCGATCCGGTTCGGCACCGACGGGCATCTCGGCGTGGTGCGCGACGGCTTCGCGTCGCTGGCCGTGCGCGAGGTCGCCGACCTGCCCGGCGGCGAGTCGGACCTGGTCGTCCACGACGCCCACACCGACGACCCGGCGTACGCGTTCGCCCTGTCCCGGCTGACCGACGGCGGTGTCCTGCACCAGGCCCCGATCGGCGTCTTCCGGTCCGTCGAGCGCCCGGCGTACGACGACCTGGTCCGTCAGCAGATCACCACCGCCCAGGAAACCCAGGGCACCGGCGACCTGCAGGCCCTGGTCACCGGCGCGGACACCTGGACGGTCAACTGACGCCTGTCTACCGTGACGGGATGGTCGAACGTCTGGTCCTGCTGGTCGGATATGACGGCGCCGAACTGCTCGACATCGCGTGTGTGACGTCGTGTCTCGACATCGCGAACCGCATCGGCGCGGCGCCGCCGTACCGCGTGGTGCTGGCCACCCCGGGCCGGCGCACCGTCCGGTGTGACTCGGGCTTGCGGGTCGAGGCCGACGAGGCGCTCGAGCACTTCAACGAGCCCATGGACACGCTGGTCGTTTCCGGCGGCCTCGGCCACGAACGTGCCGCGGCCGATCCCGTGCTGGTCGGCCACGTACGACGGCTGGCCGCGCTGGCCCGGCGGGTGTCGTCGGCCTGCACCGGCGCGACCGTGCTCGCGCAGGCCGGCTTGCTGACCGGCCGACGGGTCACGACCCATTGGATGTACGCCGACACGCTCGCCGCGCGCTACCCCGACGTCCAGGTCGACGCGGATCCGATCTACATCCGGGACGGCGAGATCGCGACGTCCGGCGGTGTGACGAGCGCGCTGGATCTCACCCTCTCGTTCATCGAGGAGGATCACGGCGAAACGCTGGCCCGGGGTGTGGCGATGGGTACGGTGGCCTATCTCCAGCGCCCGGGCGGGCAATCGCAGATGAGCATGTTCGTATCGACCCGGGTGAGCGGTGATCTGCTGGTACGGCGGATTCGCGACCACGTCGTCAGCCACCTGGACAGCGATCTGACCACTCCCGCACTCGCACGGTTCGCGGGCGTCAGCGAACGTCACCTCGGACGGCTCTTCCTGACCCACGTCGAGCGCACGCCGGCGCAGTACGTCAGAGACGTCCGGACCGAGGCCGCGGCCCAATTGGCCTTGTCCACCGACCTTCCTCTCGGTGCCGTCGCGCGGCAGTGCGGGTTCGGCTCCACCGAGTCACTGCGTCAGGCGTTCCTCGACCGGTACGGCGTACCGCCGTCGAAGTACCGCGCGTCGAAGTACCGCCGGACGCCGGCCTGACACCAGGATTCCGGCAGGGTGCCGCAGAGATCCGGACGCGGTTGCCGAGCACCGGGTCCACCGCAGGCGGAGTTCCGCACGATCGGGCCATGACGTGGTTCATCACTGCACTCAGGAAGTACGCCGTGTTCAACGGCCGCGCCCGGCGCAAGGAGTACTGGTACTTCGTCCTCGTCACGGTGATCATCGGTGCGGGCCTCCTGCGGCTGCTCGACGTCGTCCTCGGACTGACCTACGGCAGGCGTGGCACCTTCGGCATTCTGCAGACGCTCTGGTGGCTCGGCACCTTGCTGCCGACGATCGCAGTGTCGGTACGCCGTCTGCACGACACGAACCGCACCGGCTGGTGGTGGTTGATCCACTTCGTACCGGTGGTCGGGACGATCGTCTACCTCGTCTTCGCCGTCCAGCCCGGCACCGCCGCCTCGAACCGATACGGTGCGGATCCGAAGGGCGGTCTGTCGTGAGTGACGCCGAGGAGCGCAATCTCAGCGCAGCAGATCGAGCAGGCTCATACCGGCGGGCCGGTCGAGATGGAGCGCGGTCAGGCCGGCCGCTCGTGCGGCCACCACGTCCAGCTCGAGGTTGTCGCCGATCATCAGCGCATCGGACGGCTCGACGCCCAGCGCTTCGCAGACCCGCTGATAGGCCCGCGGATCGGGCTTGCTGAAACCGAGCGATTCCGAGGTGCAGACGACGTCGATCAAATCCGCCAGCCCGATCTTCTGCAGCTTCGCGTTCTGCTGCCGGGTGCTGCCGTTGGTGAGCACGCCGATCCGCCATCCGTTGCCCCGAGCAACTTCCAGCGCCGGCCGCGCGTCCGGGTAGGCGATCCAGTTGTTCGTGTACTGCGTGAGATACCCCGTGAACACCTCGTCCAGCTCGGCCTCGCTCGCCGGCACCGGCAGACCGAGCACCGGAAGGAACGCCCGCAACCGCCCGCGCCGCTGCCCCTGATGCGTGAGCTCCCCCGCCAGGAACCGATTGAACTGATCCTCTTCGATCACGAACCACTCAGCGATCAACTCATCCGTCGGCACAATCCCAAGCCCCGCCACCCAACTCCGAAGCCCCGCCACCGCACAGCCCGTGTGATCGAACAACGTGTTGTCGAGGTCGAAGATGATCGCCTTCACAGACCAGCGCCCTTGTTGCTTGGCTCCCATGGATCGGCCAGGTTCTGGTCGATCAACTCGCGGTCGGAGTTCCAACCCTCATCAGTACGCCGACGCAAAACGTCGGCGATCTCGTCGCACCTGTTGGCGTCGTGGTCCTTCTCAGCCACCCGTCCTCCTCCGTCCGCCCAAGTCCGCGAGCCTGAGCCGGACTGTGAACAGGAGGCGGAGAGTCTGTGGACAGGCTATTACGGCTCTTGTGTTGGACGTGAACTCAAGGGGTGGTCCGGGCTGCGGATTTGTGCAGGTCGACAGTACGTATACGTCCACTGTCGGGCGATTCGGTCTGCCACCCGCTGCGCAGTGGCGGGTAGTAGACATATACGTACTGTCGACCTGCAGCCTTGGAGTGCGGTCGGCAGCCCCAAGTTGAGTTACGCACGGACTACCGAGTCGCGGTTTAGTTCTCGGTGGTTGGCGTGGCCGGAGAGGGCGAGGGTTAGGTCCAGTTCGGCGAGGAAGCAGCGGAGGACGTGTTCTACGCCGGCTTGGCCGGCCAGGGCCAGGCCGTAGAGCAACGGGCGGCCCAGGAGGATCGCCTTCGCGCCGAGGGCGAGTGCTTTGGCCGCGTCCGCGCCGGTGCGGACGCCGGAGTCGAAGAGGATCGTGAGCTGTTCGCCGACCGCGTCCGCGATCGCCGGGAGTGCGTCCAGCGAGGCGATCGCGCCGTCGACCTGGCGGCCGCCGTGGTTCGAGACGACGAGGCCGTCCACGCCGTGCTCGGCCGCAAGCTTGGCGTCCTCGACGTGGGTGATGCCCTTGAGGACGATCGGGCCGTCCCAGTTGTCGCGCAGGAACGACAGGTCGTCCCAGGACAGGCCGACGTTCGGGAACATCTGCGCCCAGTGCATCACCGCCGCACCGGGGTCCTCCTCGATCGGCTTGGCCAGCTTGGCCCGGAACGCCGGGTCGCTGAAGTAGTTCGCCAGCCCCTCCCCCTTCAGGAACGGCAGGAACCCGCGATCCAGGTCGGCCGGCCGCCAGCCGATCGTCCCGGTGTCCAGGGTGACGACGAGTACGGCGTACCCCGCGGCCTTCGCGCGCTGCAAGAAGCTCAGGCAGACGTCGCGGTCGGTCGGGTAGTACAGCTGGAACCACTTGCTGGTCGCCTCGATCTGCTCGATCGCGTGGCTGGCCTGGGTCGAGTGCGTGTAGGTCAGGCCGAGGGTGTTCGCGGCGCCTGCGGTCGCCAGCTCACCGTCCGGGTGCGCGAGGGTCTGTACGCCGATCGGCGCGACCAGGACCGGCGCCGGCATCGCCGTACCGAGGACCGTGCAGGACAGATCACGTTCGGTGCTGCCGCGCAGCATCCGCGGCACCAGGCGCCAGCGCTCGAACGCCGCCTGGTTGGCCCGCGCGGTCGCGCCGCTGCCCGCGCTCGGCACGATGTACCCCATCGCCTCGGCCGGCAGCTTCCCGGCCGCCTGCGACTCCAGCCGCGCCAGGTCGGTCGTGATCTCCGGCGTCACCCCCTGCAGCATCCCCTGCAGGTAGATCTGCAACTGGAAGTCCCCGAAGTTGGCCATGCGGGATGCTCCCACGACCGCACCGGTCGCCACCATGGGATCTGCGACAATCAGGCGTGACAAGTTCAGTGACTCCTGACACAACCGCACGGCATGTGAACCTCGCGTTGTTCGCATTGGCGACGGGTGGGTTCGCGATCGGGACCACCGAGTTCGTCACGATGGGGCTGCTGCCGCAGATCGCGGACGGCGTGCACATCTCGATCCCCACGGCCGGCCACGTGATCTCGGCGTACGCGCTGGGCGTCGTGGTCGGCGCTCCGGTGATCGCGGCGCTCGGCGCGCGGACCGGGCGCAAACGGCTGCTGCTCGGGCTGACGGCGGTCTTCGTGGTCGGCAACGTCCTGTCGGCGGTTGCCTCGAGCTACGAGTTCTTGCTGGCCGCGCGGTTCCTGTCCGGCCTGCCACACGGTGCGTTCTTCGGGATCGGCGCAGTGGTCGGCGCGTCGCTGGTGCCGCCGAGCCGGCGCGCCCGCGCGGTGTCGATGACGATGGTCGGTCTCCCGATCGCGAACATCATCGGCGTCCCGGTGACGACGCTGCTAGGCCAGCAACTCGGGTGGCAGGTGCCGTTCCTCGCGGTCGGCGTACTGGGTCTGCTGACGCTGGTCGCGGTCTGGTTCTGGGTGCCGCCGCAGCCGGTCGGGAGCGGCGTCAACGTGCGCAGCGAGCTCAGCGCGCTGGCCCGGCCGCAGGTGTGGATGGCGCTGCTGGTCGGGATGGTCGGGTTCGGCGGGATGTTCGCGACGTACTCGTACATCACCCCGACGATGACGGAACTGGCCGGTTTCTCCGAGTCCGCCGTGACAATCGTCCTGGGCGTGTACGGCGTGGGCATGACCGCCGGCACCGTCCTCGGTGGACGCCTCGCCGACCGGTGGCTGATGGGCAGCGTGTACGGCGGACTGGTCGCGGTCGCCGTCGTACTGGGAACGTTCGGCTGGCTCGCGCAGACCCGGCCTGGCGCGCTGGTCGGTGTGTTCGCGATGGGCTGCTCCGCGAGCATCCTGGTGCCGGCACTGCAGACCCGCCTGATGGACGTCGCGCATGAAGGGCAGTCGCTGGCCGCGTCCCTGAACCACTCCACGCTCAACATCGCCAACGCACTCGGCGCCTGGCTCGGCGGCGTCGTACTGGCCGCCGGCTACGGCTACGAATGGCCCAGCCGCCTCGGCGCCGCCCTTGCCGTCGCCGGGCTGATCCTGGCCGCGATCTCCGGTCTCATGGAACGACGCGGGGCCACTCAGGTACTTGCCTGAGTGGTTCGTCACCGCCGACTTGGTTAGATCGGTGTATGGCGACCTTGACGTTGGGCGCGGCCGATCTGGTACGGCGGCGTGGACTGCGGCGGATGCGGTCGGTGGCGTTGGCGCTGCTGGTGCTGGCCGCGGTGATCTACCTGGTGACGCTGCACCGCAGCGGCGGCTGGGCGTATGTGAACGCGGCGGCCGAAGCGGCGATGGTGGGTGCGTTGGCGGACTGGTTCGCGGTGACGGCACTGTTCCGGCGACCGCTTGGGCTGCCGATCCCGCACACCGCGATCGTGCCGACCCGGAAGGACAGTCTCGCCGAGAGCCTGGAGCAGTTCGTCACCGAGAACTTCCTCTCCGAGGAGGTCGTCGGCGAGAAGATGCGGACCGCGGAGGTGAGCCGGCGGGCCGGTGAGTGGCTTGCCGCCGGCAACCACGCCGAGCGGATCGTGGCCGAAGGCGCGCGCACGGTCGGAGCGGCACTGCCGAAACTCGGCGACGACGACGTGACCGCGTTCGTGAGCGGGTCGTTGCTGCCGCGGTTCGTGAAGGAGCCGTTGAGCCCGATCGCCGGGCACTTCGTGGAGTCGGTGGTCGAGGACGGTGCCCACCACGCGCTGCTGGATCTCCTGCTGGTCGAAGCGCACGACTGGCTGGCCGACAACCGCGACCTGCTGGCGGATGTCGTCGGGCCGCGGGCGCCGCGGTGGTCACCGCAGTGGGTGGACCGGATGGTGATCGACCGGATCCACCGCGAGGCGCTGGCGTGGCTGGCCGACGTACGGGACAACCAGTCGCATCCGGCGCGGCGGGCGATCGACCGGCTGCTCGGGCAACTGGCGGACGACCTGCAGCACGACCCGGGCATGATGGCGCGGTTCGAGGCGTGGAAGGCGCGGATGCTGACACATCCGGACATGGGCTCGAGCCTGACCGCAGTCTGGGACGCGATGCGCACCGCCCTGATCGACTCGATCAACGACCCGCACAGCACGCTCCGGGCGCGCGGGATCCGGGCTCTGCAGGAGCTGGGGCTACGGCTCCAGGACGACGAGGCGCTGCGCGCGAAGGTCGACAGCCGCGCGGCCGAGGCCGTCGGGTACGTCGTCCGCACGTACGGCCAAGAGATCGTCTCGGTCATCTCCGACACCATCGAACGCTGGGACGGCCGCGAAGCTGCCGCCCGCATCGAACTCCACGTCGGCCGCGACCTCCAGTTCATCCGCATCAACGGCACTGTCGTCGGAGCCCTCGTCGGCCTCACCATCCACACCGTGAGCCAGCTGCTGTGAACCCGGCCGGCGGTGGAGCCGTTCGGATTGGTTGGGATCGGTTGGGTGCGGCGGTAGCGCTTGGGCTACCGCCGCTGACCGACTTCGGGGATCGTCCGCTGGACTAGATGCCGCAGTTCGGGGCGCTCCAGGAGTTGCTGGTGCGGATGTCTACGTGGGTGTGGTCGTTGTGGTCCGGGTAGCCGGGGCCGAAGATGCCGCCGAAGCCGTGGTAGCGAGCTTGCTTGGCGAGAGTGCAGAGCGAGGGACTGCCGACCAGGTCCGCGGACCGGCCGTAGAGGTGCTGGCTGTTGCTGGCGCCGCCGACCTGGCTGTTGCAGGAGTAGCTGCGGAAACCGCTGGTGATGTTGAGCGGCTGGTCACCGAGCGCGTGCCGCATCGCCTCCAGGTGCCACATCGTCTCGAGCGCGTTTGCCTTGGTCGCCGCCTCGGACAGCGGACCGCCGTCGTACCCCGATCCGCCACAGCCGTCGTCGAGCTCGGCGTACGTGAAGTGGATCGGCGTGCAGTCGTCGTCCTGCAGCGCATAGATCTTGCTGAACGTGGCCGAACCGGCGACTCCGTCCTGCGTCAGCCCGTAGGCCGCCTGGAATCGCTGCACCGCGGCCTTCGTAGCCGGGCCGAACTCGCCGTCGATCGCCAGGTGCGCGCCGTATCCGGGATAGCCGGAGACCCGGATCTGCAACTGCCGCACGTCCGCGCCGGACATGCCTTCGCTGAGCTGGCGGCCCCACGTGTAGCAGCCGTCCGCGTGAGCGACGGTCGTGGCCACGACTTGTGAGGCGGTGAGGGTCGCCACGAACAGCAGGAGTACGGCGAACAGCCGCGGCAACGGTCGAGTGATGGACATCGGACACCTCCGGGGCGGTGAAGGAATCTGTCCCGGAACAGCATTCCGTCATTTTCCGCCTCTTGGCCAGCGCTCGCGGGAAATTTCCGACACGCAGCCGACTTTCCGACACGGCAGGCAACTTTCCGCAACGGCCAGCCGGTCCAGCAGGATGTGAGCATCGACGACGGAGTCTTGGCGACGGGGGTGACCGCGGTGCACGACGGCACGAACACGTTCGACACGTTCGTCGCCGCGCGCTCGCGGGCCCTGCTGCGGACCGCCTACCTGCTGACCCGCGACCACGCGCTGGCCGAGGACCTGGTCCAGACCGCGCTGGCGAAGGCGTGGTTCCACTGGTCCCAGATCCGCGAGGACAACCCGGAGCCGTACGTCCGGCGAACCCTCGTCACGACGTACTCCTCATGGTGGCGCCGCCGCTGGAACGGCGAGATCCCGACCGAGGAACTGCCCGAGGCCCCGACCGCGGACGGTGAGGACGGACTCGACCTCTGGGACGCCATCGGCCGCCTCCCTCGCCGGCAACGCGCGGTCGTCGTACTGCGCTTCTACGAAGACCTCAGCGAGGCCGAGACCGCCCGGCTGATGGGCAGCTCTGTCGGCACCGTCAAGAGCCAGACCGCCAAGGCTCTCGCCAAGCTCCGCCTCGACCCTTCCCTTGCCACCCCAGCAGATCTGGAGACCCCGTGATGAACCTCCAGGACCTGCGCGACGAGCTCACCACTCGCGCCACCGCCGCCGACCAGCACGCGGGCGACCTGTTGCCCGGTGTGCGGCAGAAGATCCGCCGCACCAAGCAGCGCCGCACCTTCGCCGCACTCGGCGTGGTCGCCGTACTCGCGGCCGTCGCGGCCACCCTCGTCCCCACCATGCGCCCGACGCCACCGGCCGACAACCCACCCGAGGATTACACCCGGGACGGCCTCACGGTCCCCGGAACGGTCGGCAACGACAAGTTGCTCAAGGCGTGGATCGGCGACCGCGGCCAGAGCAGTCTGACGTTCGCGTGGATCCCGACCACCGACTCGATCACCGTCCACGCCAACTGCGAGGCCGCTGCCGGCATGTCCGCGATCCGCTTCCGCATCAACGGCTGGTACCTCGGCGACGCGAGCTGCGACAGCGGCCCGGACTCGTGGGCGATCGACAGCGGCGTCACACTTGCGCCTGACTCGGCCTTTTGGCTGGGCTCCCCGGTCGGCAGGCCGGCCCAGGTCTCCGCCGAGCTGATCGATCTCGAGTCCGGCAAGCCGGCCGGCGAGAGCGGCCGGATCTGGTTCGGCATCTACTCCACCTCGCCCAACCCGCCGAGCAGCAACGGCGCACCGGCACGGTACGCGCCGGTCGACGCGGGCGCGTACCAAAAGGACGGCGTGGTCTACCGGAGGACGATCGGTGGCGATACCTTGGCCGCCGCGAAGGTCGCCGATCCGGGACGCCTCGAGGTGCGGTTCAGCTTCACCTCAACGGGGGCCAAGCTGTCGCTGCGCCCGTTCTGTACGGCGAACGCGGGGTCAGCCGGCGACCGCAACCCGCCGTACACCGTGGAGATGCGTATCGGCCCCAGGCAGCCGTTCACGGCGACCTGCGACGCGAGCTCGACCGACGCCGGGAAAGGCGGCGGCTTCACGATCGCCTCGCCGGCACCGGCTGGGGAACGCGTCGATGTGGTCGCGAAGGTCCTGCCGACCAGCCCGAACCTGGTCGGGATGCCGCCGGACGTCCGGCTGGGTCTGGGCATCTACTTCCAGGGACCGCAGCGGGTCATCGACGGGATGGAACTCCCGGAACAGACGGAGGTGGCGGGCTATCGGTACCGGCTCGCGCAGGTGAAGACCGCTCCTGGCCCGGACCGGCGTCTCGTAGCGGACACCCCGGCGGATCAGCCGTACGTCGTCGCCTATGGAGGCTCGATGCTCGGCACCGGCGAGTTCCGGGCCAGTCTCACGGTTGGCAAGACCGAGACCGGCCTCGGCGTCGCGCCGGACGGCGGCGGCATGGGCATCGGCTGGGACGCACACGGCGCGGCCCCGTCCGAGCGCGCCACCCTGACGATCGCCGAGGGCAAACCCACCAAGGGAACCCTGATCCTGGCGATCTACCTACCGGACTAGAACTGGGCCGGCTTGCTAGACCCAGCTGTGGAGGTCGGCGGCGTCCTTGGTGAACTGCTCGGGTGAGTCGTCCGCGACGAACTCCAGCAGCGCGTTGATCTCGCGCGGCTCGGCGGCGAGGCGGTCGAGGACCGGCCGCCACAACGACTCCCGGGCCGCGAGCGGCAACCGGTTGTTCGACGGCCACCACGAGAACACGTGCACCGTGCTCAGCCACGGCATCAGCGCCTCGAGCTGCTGCAGGCACTCCGCGTCGTCGAGATCGACCGGCGGCTGCCAGTACGTCGTCAGGTTCGGCGCACCGACGTCCAGCAGCAGCGTGATCGTCGAGTCGACCTCGTCGGTGAGCGTGTTGCGATGGAACTCCATCGCGATCTCGATCCCCGCGCCGGCGGCCATGTCGGCGAGCTCGCCGAGTCCGCGGGTCACGGCCATCCGGTCGCCGACGCCAGCGTCCGCCGTACCGACGTTGCCTGCCCAGACCCGGATCCGGCGCGCGCCGAGCGCCTCGGCGGTGGCGACCGCTGAGCGCATCTCCTCGCGATCCACGCTGCCCGCCCGCAGATAGGAGCCGTACGCCGCGACTTGCAGGCCGTGTACCTCGGTCAGGTTCCGGACCCGCTTGGCGTTGACCAGGTTGCCGAGCGGGACGTGCACGTCACCGCCCCATTCGATCGCCGCGAGCCCGGACTTCGCCGCCACCTCCACCACCTGGTCGACCGGCAACTGACGAAACGTCACCGAGACCAGACCGGTCCTCACACTCACGTGCGCCTCCTGGTGTCCACCCCTCCATCCAACCGCATCACACCAGCGGTCTCACATCACGCGTCAGCCGATGGACGGTCCACGCCTGTACACACCGACCTCTTTCTCTCTGGTAACTGCCACTCCGGCCTTGACGGCGACGACCGGAGCGGCCACCGCACCGGCACCGGCGGCAGTACCGGCGGCGGCACCCGCGGCGGCAGCAGGCGCCTGGGACGGTCCACCGGGCGCCTTCCTGACCGCCGCCTCCGCAGCGAACACCACCGCGTGCGCGATGTAGTCCTCGGCACCCCCGGTCCGCTGCGCGTCCATGGCGTGGGTCCGATCGTCAGCGGCCAGCAGCTCCGCCGCCAGCTTTCGCGCCGCCACTGTTTCCGGCCGCGTCTGGTCCTGCTCGACGTGCGGCCGATCATTGCTGTTCAGATAGGCGCTGAACGGCTCCGCTTCAGGACTGTCCTTGTCGCCGACGGTCGCCGCAACCACATCGCGGTGAGCCCCCATCGCCTCCGCTGCGATCGCCTGCCGCACCCGCTGCCCGGCCAGCACGCGATCCTCCGCGGTGAGACTGGCCGAAGCGAGCGCCGTCCGTGTGACGTCGTCGGTCAACTCGTCGATGAGCTTGCCGCGGGCCTGCGCCATCCGATTCCTCCTGTGGTCCGTGAAGTGCGCACAGAGTATCCACGCGGGAGGCCGCGCCCGTCTCACGTCATGAGCAAAGTGCTTGGATGCGGCTGTCGGTCAGGCATAGTCTGAACACCGTGCCAGAACAGCGAAAAGGATTCACCTACGGGTTCGCCGCGTATCTGATCTGGGGCCTGTTCCCGCTGTACTGGAAGCTGCTCGACCAGTCCGGGGCTCTCGAACTGCTGGCCCACCGCGTGCTCTGGTCGCTGGTCACGATCGTGATCCTGGTCGCCGTACTGCGGAAGTTCGCGGCCGTGAAGGCCCTACTGGCGGAACCGCGACGGCGGTGGCCGTTGATCGCGGCTGCGTTCCTGATCTCGGCGAACTGGGGCACCTACATCTGGGGCGTCGGCAACGGGCATGTCGTGGAGACCTCGCTCGGGTACTTCATCACGCCGCTGTTCACGGTCCTGCTCGGCGTCTTCGTCCTCAAGGAACGGCTCCGGCCGGTGCAGTGGACCGCGCTGGGGATCGCGTTCGTGGCCGTCGCCGGGCTGACCGTCGAGAACGGGCGGCCGCCGTGGGTGGCGATCATCCTGACGTTCTCGTTCGGGTTCTACGGGCTGGCGAAGAAGCAGGCCGGCGCCGGCGCGATCGAGGGGATGGCGATCGAGTCCGGCACGGTCCTACCGTTCGCGGTCGCGGGGATCGTCGCCCTCGGGCTGCACGGCGACGCGACGGTCACCCACCACGGGACGGCGTACCTCGTGCTCGTGCTGCTGACCGGGCCGATCACCGCCGTACCGCTGCTGCTCTTCGGCGCCGCGGCGACCCGGGTCTCGATGACGACACTCGGGCTGCTGAACTACATCGCGCCGATCATGCAGTTCATCTGCGGCCTGGTGATCTTCCACGAGCAGATGACGCCGATGCGCTGGGTCGGCTTCGGCCTGGTGTGGGTCGCGCTGGCGCTGTTCACCTTCGACAGCATGCACACGCGCCGCCGCAACCTCGCCCTCGAACGGACCGCGGTCACTGCGTCCGCAGTGTAAGTGTTCACCTGACCTTCACTTGCTCACCGCTTGCCCTCCTTAGGGTCCGGCAGGTGACCAAGTTTCTGCCCTTGATCAGTCAGATCGGCACCCGCCACGGGTCCCGCTCCCTGCGCACCTGCGAGTACAAGTGCGCGAACCAGTGCGACCACCCCGAGCCGAACACGTCCGGCAACGAGCACATCCAGACCGTGATGCGCTCCGCCTTCAGCCGCCGCAAGGTGCTCGCGATCGGCGCGGCCGGCGTCGGCGCCGCCGGCGTCGCCACGCTCGCGGTGAACGCGCCCGCGATCGCCGACCAAACCAGCCGCGGATCCGGCAGCGACGCCTTCCCCGGTTTCGGCCGGCGCGGTGAGCTGACGCACAGCGTCGTACCGCCGAACCGTCAGGACGACATCGTCGTACCGCACGGGTACGACCAGGCCGTGGTCATCGGCTGGGGCGACCCGGTGCTGCCGGGTGCGCCGAAGTTCGACCCGTACAAGCAGTCCGCCGAGGCGCAGGCGCGGCAGTTCGGGTACAACAACGACTACACGATGATCGTGCCGCTGCGCGACGACCGTAAGGCGTTGCTGGTCTGCAACCACGAGTACACCGATGAGAACCTGATGTTCCCGACCGGCAAGTACTCGACCGCCGAGATCGCGAAGATCGGGATGGCTGCGCACGGCATGGCCGTCGTCCAGCTCGAGCGCGTTGGCAGCAAGGGTCAGTGGCGCCGCGACAAGCAGCTGTCCCGCTACAACCGCCGGATCACCGCGTCCACCAGGTTCGAGGTGACCGGGCCGGCGGCCGCGGACGCCCGTGTCGGGAAGGTTGCCTACGGCACCTTCGGGAACTGCTCCGGCGGCGTCACGCCGTGGGGCACGATCCTGTCCGGCGAGGAGAACTTCAACGGGTACTACGACGTGAGCGGCACGGTTCCCGCCGAGCATGTGGATTCCTACAAGCGGTACGGCGTACCGACGACCGTCACCAAGTCCGCGCGGCAGTGGAGCGTCGTCGACCCGCGCTTCGACCTGACCAAGACGCCGACCGAGGTCTACCGGTCCGGCTGGGTGGTCGAGGTCGACCCGTACGACCCGCGGTCGACGCCGAAGAAGCGGACCATGCTCGGTCGCCTCAAGCACGAGGGCGCGACCGTCACGATCACCGCCGACGGGCGGATCGCGGTGTACACCGGCGACGACGAGAAGGGCGAATACCTCTACAAGTTCGTCTCGGCCGGGAAGTACGACCCGAAGAACCGCAAGAACAACTTCGCCCTGCTCGACGAGGGCACGCTGTACGTCGCCAAGTTCACCGGCGACGGCACCGCGGACGGCGTGTACGACGGGATCGGCCAGTGGATCCCGCTGACGTCGGACAAGAAGTCGTACGTCGAGGGCATGTCCGTGCAGGAGGTGCTGATCAACACCCGGGTCGCCGGCGACAAGGTCGGCGCCACCCGGATGGACCGCCCCGAGGACGTGGAGCGGAACCCGGTCAACGGCCGGATCTACGCGGCGCTGACGAACAACGACAAGCGCGGCGGCAGCTTCCCGGTCGACGAGGCGAACCCGCTCGCCGTCTCGCACGTGCGGGAGACGCTGGGCGGACCGCTGGTCGAGAAGGCCGGCAACCGCAACGGATACATCCTCGAGATCACGGAGGAGGGCGACGACGCGGCCAGGACCGGCTTCTTCTGGACCCTGTTCCTGGTGTGCGGCGACCCGGCCGCGCAGGAGACGTACTTCGGCGGCTTCGACAAGTCGAAGGTCAGCCCGATCTCCTGCCCGGACAACGTCGCCTTCGACGGCTCCGGCAACCTGTGGATCTCCACCGACGGCAACGTGCTCGGCTCGAACGACGGCATCTTCACCGTCCCGGTCGCCGGCCCGAACCGCGGGCAGGTCAAGCAGTTCCTCTCCGTACCGTTCGCCGCCGAGGCGTGCGGGCCGCTCGTCTCCGACGACGACAAGACCGCGTTCGTCGCCGTACAGCATCCGGGCGAGACCGACACCGCGACCTTCGAGAACCCCAGCTCGACCTGGCCGCACACCGACAAGTTCCCCCGCCCCGCGATCGCCTGCGTCTGGCGCCACGACGGCGCCCGCGTCGGCAGCTGACCCTCCCGAGGCCCGGCGCTCAGCCGCCGGGCCTCCCCATCTGGCAGAACCGCTGACCTTCAGCGAACGACCGGACCTGGGGAGGATTTCATGCCGATTCGAGCACAAAACCCTCCCCAGATCCGCCGTGCTGCGGCATTCGCCGATCCCGTGGCACCTTCTCCGCGCGGCGTGATGTGCGACACGGGACGTCACAATCTCGGCGGTTGCGGGGTCGTATGGGTGACCGAGGGAGGTCGAGCATGCAGCGTCCTACGAGCAACCTGCGAGCGAGAGTATTTCCCAACCACTGGTCGTTGTTGTTCGGCCAGATCGCCTTCTACAGCTTCGTCGTGATCCTGCTCAGCGGCGTGGTCCTGATGCTGGACTACGAGCCGTCGGCAGAACACGTCGTGTACGACGGGCCGTACGGTCCGCTGCGCGGAACGGAGATGTCGCGGGCGCTGGACTCGACCCTGGCGATCACCTTCGAGACCCGCGGCGGGTTGCTGATCCGCCAGCTCCATCACTGGGCCACGCTGATCATGGTGGCGGCGATCCTCCTGCACCTGCTGCAACTCTTCTTCACCGGCGGCTTCCGGCGGCCACGACGCCTGAACTGGCTGGTGGTTTTCGGCCTGCTGGTCATCACGCTGGGCGCAGCCCTCACCGGCACCTCGCTTCCGGACGACATGGCGTCGGGGACGAGCCTCGCCGTACTCGACGGCGTCCTGCAGGCCACGCCGTTCGTGGGCTCCTCCCTGTCGTCGCTGCTGTTCGGCGGCGAGTTCCCCGGCGACGTGATCTCGCGGTTCTACCCGCTGCACATCGCCGTACTGCCCGCCGCGCTCGTCGTACTCTTCCTTGCGCTCAGGCGGAAAACCGACCAGACCGTCGGAGGCCGCGCGGCGACCATCGCCGTGATCAAGCGCGCCGGCCTGTTCTGCTTCGTCGTCGGGGTCTCACTGGTCATGGCCGCGACGGCGACCATCAACCCGGTGTGGCTGTACGGCCCGGCCGATCCGGCGGACACCTCGGCCGGTGTCGGACCGGCCTGGTACCTCGCCTTCCTGGACGGCTCGCTCCGGCTCGCACCAGGCTGGGAAGTCGTCTGGTGGGAAAGGACGATCAGCTTCGCCGTCCTGTTGCCGGTCGCGATCTGCACGCTGTTCCTCGCGCTCGTCGCGGTCTACCCGTTCATCGAGGAACGGCTGACGGGCGACCGGGAGGAACACCATCTGCTCGAGCGGCCGCGTGCCAATCCGATCCGGACCGGCATCGGTGTCGCGGGCATCGTCTTCTACGGCGTCCTGTGGGCGGCCGCCGGCGCCGACACGATCGCCGTACAGTTCCATCTCTCGTTCAACACGCTGCTGCGGGTGTTCCAGATCCTCCTGATCCTCGGCCCGCCTGCGGCGCTACACATCACCCGCCGCATCTGCCTGGGCCTGCAGCAACAAGACACCGAGATCGCGACGCACGGTATCGAGACCGGCCGGATCGTCCGGCGTCCCGACGGCGGGTACGTCGAGGACCACCGCCCGCCGACCCGTCAGCTCATGCCGAGGTGACGAGCTCGTTGGTGCCACCGTGGATCCGCCCGCTGGTCGTCGACAGCGGGCGGGCACTCGCCGCGCTACGGGTCGCGATGATCTCGGCCGCGATCGAGATCGCCGTCTCCTCGGGCGTCCGGGCGCCGAGGTCCAGCCCGATCGGCGAGGTCAGCCGGGCCAGCTCGTCCTCGGTCACGCCGGCGGATCGCAAGCGGGCCAGTCGATCTGCGTGGGTGCGTCGCGAGCCCATCGCGCCGATGTAGCCGGCGTCCGTCCGCAAGGCCAGTTCCAGCAGCGGTACGTCGAACTTCGGATCGTGGGTCAGCACGCACAACGCCGTACGGCGATCGACCTGGTCGAGTGCACCGGCCAGGAAGCGGTGCGGCCAGTCGACCACGACCTCGTCCGCCTCGGGGAACCGTGCCCGGGTGGCGAACACGCCACGGGCGTCGCACACCGTCACGTGATAGCCGAGGAACTTGCCGACCCGTGCCACGGCGGCCGCGAAGTCGATCGCCCCGAACACGAACATCCGCGGCGGCGGGGTGAACGCCTGCACGAACACCGACACCTCGGTACGCCGGCATTCCCCGTGCGCGCCGTACTGCTTGATCGCGGTGGAACCGTTGCCGAGCATCGCCACCGCGTCCTCGACCACCGCCGCGTCCAGCCCCGGATCACCCAGGCTGCCGCTGACCCCGTCGAGCTCGACGACGAGCCGCCGCCCCAGGTCCTCCCCCGCCGTGACCACGGTCGCGACGGCGATCGGCCGGCCGGACTCGATCGCAGCGGCCACCGTCTCGAACTCCGCGAACGATGCCCGATCGATTGGCTCCACCAACACCTCGATCACGCCACCGCACGTCAGGCCGATCGCGAACACGTCGTCGTCGGACACGCCGTACCGGCGGACCGTCGGTGCGCCCGTCCGGATGACCTCCTGCGCCACGGCGTACACGTCGGCCTCGACGCACCCACCGGACACACTGCCCACCGCCACACCGTCGCCGGACACCGCCATCGCCGCGCCAGGCCGGCGAGGAGCCGAGCGGAACGTGTCGATCACCGTAGCGAGTGCGAACCGCTCTCCGTACCAAGGGCGGAGGTGCGCGAGGACGTCACGCACCCATGTCCTCCGCGCCCGCCTTGACCGCTTCGCGGATCCGCGAGTACGTACCGCAGCGGCAGATGTTGCGCAGCTCGTCGAGGTCCGCGTCGGTGATGTCGCGGCCCTCCGCCCGGGCCTGCTTGACCTTGGCGACGGCCGCCATGATCTGGCCGGGCTGGCAGTACCCGCACTGCGCGACGTCGTACTTCAGCCAGGCCTCCTGCATCGGGTGCAGGTCCTTCCCGACCGTCGCCGGCAGCCCTTCGATGGTGGTGACCTCGTCGGCCGGCTCGATGTCCTTCACCTGCACCGAGCACGGATTGAACGCCTTGCCGTTGATGTGCGAGGTGCACGACTTGCACACCTCCAGCGCGCACCCGTACTTCGGGCCGGTGACGCCGAGCAGGTCCCGGAGAACCCACAGCAGCCGGACGTTGTCCTCGGCCTCGACGCTGATCTGCTTGCCGTTGAGCTTGAAAGTGTGCGTAGGCATGGATTCCTCAGAACGTGTGGTCGAGGCCGTCGGTCGGCGACTGCGGGGTGGACGGCTGCACCGGCAGCGGCTCGAAGCTGAGCTTGCCGTGGTTGATCGGGAAGTACGTCGGCATCGTCCCGGTCGCCCGCGCATAGGCACACGCGATCGCGGCGAACGCCGGCGCCACCGCCAGCTCACCGGCACCGCTCGGGCTCTCGCTCGTGTTCGGCATGATCACCACCTGCACGTCCAGCGGCGAGTTCCACTGCCGGGTGTAGAAGTAGTTGTCCCAGCTGCCTTCCAGCGGGATGCCGTCTTGATGTGCAGGCTGGACGTCAGCGCCAGCGCGATCGCGTCCTGCAGACCGCCGAACATCTGCGCCTCCAGACCACGCGGGTTGATGCAGAACCCGGGATCGACGACGATCACCGCCTTGGTCACCCGCGGACCGGTCACGCCTTCGCCCTCGACCGGCCGGTTCACCGTCTCCGGCCGGCAGTCGATCTCGACCAGCGTCGCGACGGCCGCCCGGTACTCCGAGTGCACACCGACACCCTGCGCCGTACCCTTCGGCATCGCCTTGCCCCATTCGCCGACCTCGGCCGCCTTGTTCAAGACCGCGAGCAAGCGCTGGTCCTTGAGGAAGTTGCGGCGGAACCGGACCGGGTCCTGGCCCATCTTCGCGGCGAGCTGGTCGACCACCAGCTCCTCCGCGCAGACCACGTTCGGCGAGTAGATGTTGCGCATGCTGCCGGTGTTGAACTTCAGAGGGATCTCGTTGAGCAGCTGCGTCGTGACACCGAAGTTGTACGGCGACGACTGGGTGAGCGCGAAGATCGTCTCGGCGAACGACAGGTTGCCGCCGACCGGGATATCCGCGGCGAACGCGGTGATCATCTCGCCGAGGCCGTGACCGAAGTCGGTTTCCACACTGGTATGGCGCTGCTCGTAGGTCAGCACGTTGCCGGCCAGGTAGTTCACCCGGACGCGGGACGTGCTCATCGGGTGCGTCCGACCCTGGCGGAAGTTGTCGGTGCGGGACCAGGACAGCTTGACCGGCTTGCCCATCTTCTGCGAGATCTCCGCCGCCTCGGCCGCCACGTCGTGGAACAGATGCCGGCCGAACGAGCCACCGCCCTGGATGACGTGCACCTTGACCGCGTCGATCGGCAGGCCGAGCTGCTTGGCGATGTCCTCCTGGGCGACGATCGGCACCTTCAGGCAGGACCAGATCTCGGCGCTGTCCGGGCGGACGTCCGCGATCGCGCAGTCCGGCTCGAGCGGACTGTTGCTGGCGAACGCGAACACGAACTCGGCGTCGATCGTCTTCGTCAGCAACGGCAGCGCCGGAGCGGCCATCGGCAACTGGGCCGCACGCAGCTTCGCCAGCACGGTGGCGTCGGACTCGCCGTCCACCGTGCCCGGGCCCCAGGTCGCGTCGACCTTCTGGATCGCGTCGATGCACTGGCCGAACGTCTCGCCCCTGATCGCGACACCGTGGGTGATGCCAACGACATCGGTGATCCCGGGCATCGCCCGCAGCGCCGCGAGGTTGTTGATCGACCGCAGCGTCCCGTTGATCGTCGGCGGCCGTGCCACCATCGTCGGCTTGGCACCCGGGACGTTCAGGTCCATCGCGAACTGCTTGCGCCCGGTGACGATGTCGTGGGCGTCGACGCGGTTCCGCGGCTTTCCGAGGACACTGAACTCGGACGGTGACTTGAGCTCGGCGGACACCGTGATCGTCTTCGCGGTCGCGGCGAGCTCGGCCAGCGAGCCGTACGTCGCCGTACGGCCGCTCGGACCGCTCAACACACCCTTGCGCGTGGTCACCTGGCCGGCCTCGACGCCCCAGTGCGTCGCGGCCGTCTCCACCAGGCGCTGCCGGGCGATCGCGGCGGCCGTCCGCACCGGGACGTACATGCTGCGCATCGAGTTCGAGCCGCCGGTCAGCTGGTTCATCAGCAGCTCCGGCCGTGCGTCGGCGAGCGCGATCTCGACCTTGTTCATCGGGAGATCAAGCTCTTCGGCGACCATCATCGCGAACGCGGTCGTGATGCCTTGACCGACCTCGGCCCGCGGTACGGCGAAGTACGCGGTGCCGTCGGACTTCAGCTGGACCGTGATGAGCCCCGATGTCGGTGCCGCGGCGAGGTTCTGCAGGTCGCCGAGGTCGAAGACGTCCGCCGGCTGCGGCACCGAGGGAACCGCCGCATCGGCCGCGCGCGGGTCGGACTCGTTGGTCAGCCAGCTCACGCCGACCGCGAGAGTGGGCGCGGCAATCAGGTATCCGAGAACCTTGCGCCGGCCCAGCAGACCGCGTCTGTCGGCCGGTCGGTCGCTTGGTCGATCCAACGAACGACGATGTTCGGCCATGAAGGTTCCTCCGTGCTCGAGCAATGCTGGGAACGCAGTCTGGCACCGTCATCGGCGCGGCGGCATGGCCACGATGCCCACGTTTTGCGCGGTCTCACTGTGCACAACGCACAGCCCGGCACTTCGGTCACGCAGAGGGCGGCGGGAACAGTCTGAAAGCACGCAACGCAAGGCCGAGCTCCAAGTGGAAGCCTTCGTCGCTGAGGTTACGGCCGGTGATCTGATGGACCCGGTGCAGGCGGTTGATGACCGTATTGCGGTGACAGTGCGCTAGATCGGCGGTACGACGTACGGAACCCGCCGCGAGCACCCACTTGTCCAAGGTGTCGAGCAACAGTTCGCGTTCGGGCGCGGGTACTGTCATCAGCGGCAACAGCCAGTGCTGCACGAGCTGCTCGGCCAGCTCCGGTGCACTGAGCAACAACGCCTCGGGAAGCCGTTCGGTCAGCGCCGCTACGTCGATCTGACCGGCCGGAAGCGTATGCCGGGCCAGCATCGCCTGCCGGTACGCGACATTCACCTCGGCCAGACCGGAGACAACGCCGGACAGACCGGCCGGTGCGTGGACGACGTCACGCAGCGTGCGGAGCACCGTGACCGGGGATTCCGTGCCCACAGCAAGCAAACCGACCACGGTCTGTGGACGGACCTGCCAAGCGGAAGCGATCCGGAGGCCCGCAAAGCGCCGTACCAACAAGGATGTCGTGCACTCGTCGTCGATCAGGTTGTCGATGGCCACCACCGCGTAGCCGCCGTTCACGGGCACGTCGAGGACGGTGGCCGCCTCCTGGATGAAGGCCCGATCCTTCCCCGGGCCGTGCAGCAGGCCTTCCCAGAGGGTCGATCTACGGCGCTCGTCCGCGCGGACGAGTTGCCGTTCGGCGGCGTGATAAGCGGCCGCGACCTGCGACGACGTTCGGTCGACGACCTCCCAGACCTTGCTCGCGACATCCAGCAACGCCTCGGAGTCGACCACGCCCTGCACACGGGCCTCGTCGATCAACGCCTCCCACACCAGCCGCCCGCCGAGCCGGAACGACTTCAGGACGTCGTCCAGCGGCATCCGCTGCTCCGCCCGCCGCCGCCCGGTCGCCTGCGCCGCGTCGAAGTGATCGTCGTTGTCGGCAATCATCCGCACGACGCGAGCAACGTTGTCATGACACGACCGCCACAGATCCTGCTGCGGGACCGCACCCATCTCGCGATACGCCGGGTTCTGCTCGTAGATCGTCTCGACCAACGCATCGGTCAACGCCGGCAGATGCAGCAACACACTCTCGGCCAACGCCTCGACCGTCAGCCCCACCACCGGCAACGCAACATCCCGCTCACCCATAGTCGGCACAGCATCGCACACAGTCGCCGTACCGGACAGACCTCGCGTCAGACCGAGCGGGTGGCTACCAGGTCGCAGAGGGTGTCGAGGGCTTGTCGGCCGGGGCCTTCGGGGAGGGTGGTGAGGAGTTTGCGGGCGTCGGCTGCGCGGCGGCGTACGTCGTCTTCGGCCTGGCGGAAGGCGGCGTGGGAGCGGAGCAGGTCCAGGGTTTCCGAGAGGCGCTCGTCGTCGGAGAGGTCGGAGTCCAGGAGGTCCAGGAGACGGGCGTCCGTGGGATCGCTGGGGTCCGCCTGGGCGCGGAAGATCAGGACCGGAAGGGTCGGCACGCCCTCGCGGAGGTCGGTGCCGGGAGTCTTGCCGGACTGGCCGGACTCGGACGCGATGTCGAGCAGGTCGTCGGCGAGCTGGAAGGCCACGCCGATCTCCTCGCCGAACGCCCGCAGCGACTCCTGGATCTCCTCGGACGCACCGGCGTACCGGGCGCCGAAGAGGGCGGACGTCGCGATCAGTGAGCCGGTCTTGTCGGCGACCACCGACAGGTAGTGCTTGAGCGGATCCTGGCCTTCGCCGACGCCCATCGTCTCGCGGATCTGACCCTCGACCAGCCGGCCGAAGGTGCGGGCCTGGATCCGGACCGCTTCCGGGCCGAGATCCGCGACCAGGTCCGACGCCCGGGCGAACAGCCAGTCACCGGACAGAATCGCGACCGAGTTGTCCCACCGCGCGTTCGCCGTCGACGAGCCCCGCCGCAGCGCGGCCTCGTCCATCACGTCGTCGTGGTGCAGCGTCGCGACGTGGGTGAGCTCGACGACGACCGCCGCCTTCACCACCTCGTCGGACGCGACGTCAGCGCCGAACTCGGCCCCGAGCAGCACCAGCAACGGCCGGAACCGTTTGCCACCGGCAACCATCACGTGCTGGGCGGCCGCGGTGACGAACGGCGCCTCGGACTGGGTCGCGTCGAGCAGCGCCTGCTCCACACGCTCCAGCCCAGCACGAACCCGGGACTCGAGCGCCGCATCGGCGAACTCGAATCCCAGGCTCTCGGCCGGCAGCGGGGTCGGACTCAACGGATGAACTCACCAGCTCGGGCCGCCAGGTCGAGCACCGGTCCGGGAACCAGACCGAGAACCACCGTGGCGGCAAGACCCAGGGCGACCGCCGACGTGGTCTGCCAGCCCGGCAGCGCCACGTCCGGCGCGTCGGCCGGCAGGTCGGAGAAGAACATCAGCACGATCACGCGGACGTAGAAGAACGCGGCGACCAGGCTGGACAGGACAGCGACGACGACCAAAGGCCAGGCGCCACCGGTCCACGCCGCGCTGAAGACCGCCCACTTGCCGGTGAAGCCAGCGGTCAGCGGGATACCGGCGAAGGACAGCAGGAAGAACGCGAAGATACCGGCCAGCAGCGGCGACTTCTTGCCCAGGCCCGCCCAGCGGGACAGGTGCGTCGCCTCGCCGCCCGCGTCGCGCACCAGCGTGACGACCGCGAACGCGCCGATGGTCGGGAAGCCGTACGAGACCAGGTAGAACAGCACCGCCTGCGTCGAGGTGATGCCGGTGTGGACGCCGCTCCCGGCCTGCGCGAGGCCGACGAACGCGGTCAGCAGGAAGCCCGCGTGCGCGATCGACGAGTACGCCAGCATCCGCTTCACGTCGGTCTGGGTGATCGCGACGATCGAACCGACGACCATGGTGAGGATCGCGATGATCCACATCATCGGCGCCCAGTCCCAGCGCGAGCCGCCGAGCGCGACGTAGAAGACCCGCATCAGGCCGACGAACGCGGCGATCTTGGTGCAGGCCGCCATGAACCCCGTGACCGGCGTCGGCGCGCCCTGGTACACGTCCGGTGTCCAGGAGTGGAACGGTACGCCGCCGACCTTGAACAGCAGGCCGACACCCAGCAGGCCGGTGCCGGCGAGCAGGATGGTGTCGCTGCCGGTGTCCGAGCTGAGCGCGTCCGCGATCCCGCCGAGCGACATCGTGCCGGCGTACCCGTAGAGCAGCGCGATCCCGAACAGCAGGAACGCCGACGAGAACGCACCGAGCAGGAAGTACTTCATCGCGGCTTCCTGCGAGATCAGCCGGCGACGGCGCGCCAGACCGCACAGCAGGTACAGCGGCAGCGAGAAGACCTCGAGCGCCACGAACAGCACGAGCAGGTCGTTCGACGCCGCGAACAGCATCATGCCGCCGACCGCGAACAGCGTCAGCGGGAAGATCTCGGTGTGCTCGACGCGCGCCGCCGTACCCTCGCGCTCGGCATCGGAGCCCGGTACGGCGGCCGCTTGGCCGGCGAACGCGGACAGGCCGCCGTCGATCGAGCGCTCCGCGAACAGCAGCACGCTGATCAGGGACAGTGCCAGCAGGATCAGCCAGGTGAACAGCGCCGGACCGTCGACCGAGATCGCACCCTGAGCGGCGAGCAGTTCCTTCTTGTCGTTCATCAGGATGCCGGTCAGCACACCGGACACGACCACGGCGACCACCGTGATCGCCAGCTGCACCAGGTGCCGCAACGGCCGCGGCAGGAACGCCTCGACCAGGACGCCGACGCACGCCGCGCCGAACACGACGAGCAGCGGAGCCAGCTCGTTGTACTCGATCTTGGGCGCCGTGAAGTCCGCCACCGGCAGCAACATCGCGCTCACTTCTGTCCCTCCGTCACGGGGATCTGCGGTGCCTTGTCGGTCACGCCGACCCGCTGCATGGTCTCGTCGACCGCGGGCTTGATGATGTCCACGATCGGCTTCGGGAAGATCCCGAGGCCGATGATCAGGACCACGAGCGGCGCGATCGCGAGGATCTCACGCCCGGTCAGGTCCTTGAGCTTCTCGATCCCGTCGCGGACCGGACCGGTCATCGTGCGCTGGTACATCAGCAGGATGTACAGCGCGGCCAGCACGATACCGAGGACGGCGATCACCGCGATCACCTTGTGCCGGCTGAACGTCCCGGCCAGCACCATGAACTCGGAGATGAACGGCGACAGACCGGGCAGCGCCAGGCTGGACAGGCCCGCGAACAAGAACGTGCCGGCCAGCACCGGGGCGACCTTCTCCACCCCGCCGTAGTCGGCGATCCGCGCGGAGCCGCGCCGGGAGATCAGGTACCCGGCGACCAGGAACAGCGCCGCGGTGGAGAGACCGTGGTTGAACATGTACAGCGTCGACCCGGTCAGGCCCTGCGACGTCAGCGCGAAGATGCCCATCACGATGAAGCCGAAGTGCGAGATCGACGTGTACGCGATCAGGCGCTTGATGTCGGTCTGGCCGATCGCCAGGAGCGCGCCGTACAGCACCGAGATCAGCGCCAGCACCAGCACCACCGGGGTGGCCCACTCGGACGCGTTCGGGAACAGGCCCAGACAGAACCGGATCATCCCGAAGGTGCCGATCTTGTCCAGGATGCCGACCAGCAGCACCGACGTACCCGGCGTCGCCTCACCGGCCGCGTCCGGCAGCCAGGTGTGGAACGGCACCATCGGCGCCTTCACCGCGAAGGCGAAGAAGAAGCCGAGGAACAGCCAGCGTTCGGTGTTCTGGCTGATGTCGAGCTTCATCAGGTCGCTCAGCAGGTACGACGGCTCACCGGCCTTGGCCGAGACGACGTACAGGCCGACGACCGACGCCAGCATCAGCAGACCGCCGAGCAGCGAGTAGAGCAGGAACTTCACCGCGGCGTACGAACGCTGCGGGCCGCCGAAGCCGCCGATCAGGAAGTACATCGGGATCAGCGTGGCCTCGAACAGCACGTAGAAGAGGAACACGTCGGTGGCGGAGAACACGCCGATCGACAGCGCCTCGAGGCCCAGGATCCAGGCGAAGAAGGACTTCTCCGACCAGCGGCCGTGCTGTGCGTCGTTCCAGGACGCGATCATCACGATCGGCGTCAGCAGCGCGGTCAGGACCACCAGCACGATGCCGACACCGTCGAGACCGAGCGCGTAGTGCGCGCCGAAGGCCTTGATCCAGGTGTGCGTCTCGGCGTAGTCCTCGCCGCCGTTGCGGTGGTAGCCGATCGCGACGATCGCGGTCAGCACCAGCGTCACGAGCGAGAACCCGAGCGCGACCTGCTTGGCCGTCAGCGCTTTCGCCGTCGGCACCAGCATCGTCGCGATGGCCCCGACGAACGGCAGGAGCAGTAACAGGGTCAGCCAACCGATGTTCACGACAACCTCACCGCGAGGAGGGCGACGACCACGAATGCGGCGCCGAAGACCATGCTGAGTGCGTACGAACGGACGAAGCCCGTCTGGAACCGGCGGAGCCGGCCGGACAGACCGCCGAAGAGTGCGGCCAGGCCGTTGACCAGACCGTCGACGCCCCGGTTGTCGAGCCAGACCAGCGTCCGGGTCAGGTACTGCCCGGGCCGCATCAGGACCGCCTCGTTCAGCGCGTCGCCGTACAGGTCCCGGCGGGCGAAGACCGTGACCGGCGAGCCGGCGGGCGCCTCCCGCGGGATGTCCCGGCGGTACTTGAGCACCGCGATGACGATGCCGACGGCAACCACCGCGAGGGTGATCAGCGTCATCACCAGGGCACTCACCGGCGGGTGCTCCTCCTCGTGACCGACGATCGGCTCCAGCCAGTCGACGATCCAGTGCCCCGCGAAGTACAGCGCGCCGCCGCCCAGCGACAGGGCCGCCAGGATGATCAGCGGCCAGGTCATCACGGCCGGCGACTCGTGCGGGTGCACGTCCTCGGCCCAGCGCTTCTTGCCGAAGAACGTCATCAGCATCACCCGCGTCATGTAGAACGCGGTGATACCGGCGCCGAGCAGCGCGCACAGACCGATCACCGTGTTGTCCGCGAACGCGGCCTCGATGATCTTGTCCTTGCTGAAGAAGCCGGCGAACGGCGGGATGCCGAGGATCGCCAGGTAGCCGAAGGCGAAGGTCGCGAAGGTGACCTTCATCGACGTCCGCAGGGCGCCGTAGTGGCGCATGTTCACGTCGTCGTTCATGCCGTGCATGACCGAGCCGGCGCCGAGGAACATGTTCGCCTTGAAGAAGCCGTGCGTGAGCAGGTGGAAGATCGCGAACACGTACCCGGCCGGGCCGAGGCCCGCGGCGAGCATCATGTAGCCGATCTGGCTCATCGTCGAACCGGCCAGCGCCTTCTTGATGTCGTCCTTGGCGCAACCGATGATCGCACCGGCGAGCGCGGTGACCGTACCGACGATCACCACCGCGGTGGACGCGGCGTCGGTGACCTCGTAGATCGCGTGCGACCGGACCACCAGGTAGACGCCGGCCGTGACCATGGTCGCCGCGTGGATCAGCGCCGACACCGGGGTCGGGCCCTCCATCGCGTCCAGCAGCCAGGACTGCAGCGGCACCTGCGCGGACTTACCGCAGGCAGCCAGCAGCAGCATCAGGCCGAGCAGCGTGGCCCAGGTCTTCGAGACGTGCTCGGCGCCGGCGTTCACGGTCGTGAAAGCGGACGAGCCGAACAGCGCCCACATGCTCATCACCGCGAGCGAGAGGCCGATGTCACCGACCCGGTTCACCACGAACGCCTTCTTCGCGGCGACCGCGGCCGAGTTCTTGTGCTGCCAGAAACCGATCAGCAGGTACGACGCCAGACCGACGCCCTCCCAGCCGACGAAGACCAGCAGGTAGTCGGCCGCGAGCACCAGCAGCAGCATCGAGGCGATGAACAGGTTCAGGTAGCCGAAGAACCGCCGCCGGCGGGGGTCGTGCTCCATGTAGCCGATCGAGTAGATGTGGATCAGCGAACCCACACCGGTGATCAGCAGCACGAACAGGATCGACAGCGGGTCGATCAGCAGCGTGAAGTCGACCTTGATCTGGCCGACCGAGAACCACTCGAACAGCCGGACCGTCTCGGACCGCTCCTCGCTCGCCCGGCCCCGCATCTGGAAGAACAGCACGACGCCGAAGGCGAAGGAGATCACCGGCGCCAGCGTGCCCAGCAGGTGACCCCACGCGTTGGTGGCCTTGCCACCGAGCAGCAGGATCGCCGCGGACAAAGCCGGTACCGCGACCAGCAGCCACGTCAGCTCATGACTCATCGGTTGCTACCTCAGTACTTGAGCAGGTTGGCGTCGTCGACCGAGGCCGAGCGACGGGTGCGGAAGATGGCCATGATGATCGCCAGCCCGATCACGACCTCGGCCGCGGCCACCACCATCACGAAGAAGGCGGCGATCTGGCCGTCGAGGTTGCCGTGCTGGCGGGCGAAGCTCACGAACGCGAGGTTGGTCGCGTTCAGCATCAGCTCGACGCACATGAAGACGACGATCGCGTTCCGGCGTACCAGCACGCCGAGAGCGCCGATGCTGAACAGGATCGCCGCGAGCACGATGTACGGCTCGGTTGTCACCGCTTCTCTCCTCCTTCGGCAAACCCGGTCGTGTCGGTGCTCTCCGCCTCGGGCGGGTACAGCTCACCCGCGTCGAGCTTGCGGACCTCTTCGATGTCCGCGCGCTCCTCGGCTTCGGGGAACACGGTGCCACGTGCCTGGAGCACCCGCGAAACCGAGGTCGGTGCGATCGACCCGTCCGGCAGCAGGGCCGGGGTGTCGACGGCGTTGTGCCGGGCCAGGACACCGGGCGTCGGCAGCGGTCCGGGGTGGATGCCCTGTTCGGCGTACTTGCGGATCCGCTCCTCGGCGTGGTCGCGCTGCGTCTTCTTCTTGGTCAGCCGCTCGCGATGGGCCAGCATCATGGCGCCCATCGCCGCGGTGATCAGCAGCGCCGACGTGACCTCGAAGGCGAACACGTACTTACCGAACAGCAACTGCGCGAGGCCCTTGACGTTCCCGTCCGGCTGCGCGTCGCCCAGTCCGGTCGGGTGCCCGTAGATCGCGTTCCCGACCGCGGAGATCAGCAGCACGCCGAAACCGAGGAACGCGATCCCGGCGAGCAGCCGCTGACCGCGGATCGTCTCGACCAGCGAGTCGGACGCGTCGACGCCGACCAGCATCAGCACGAACAGGAACAGCATCAGGATCGCGCCGGTGTAGACGATGATCTGTACGGCGAACAGGAACGGCGCGTCCTGCGCGGCGTACTGCACCGCGAGGCAGATCATCACGGTCGCCAGCAGCAGCGCCGAGTGCACCGCCTTACGGACCAGCACCATCCCGATCGCGGCCAGGATCATGACCGGGGCGAGCAGCCAGAACGCCACCTGCCCCCCGGTGACCAACCCGATCATTTGGCGTCACTCCCGTCGGCGTGCGAGGCCGCGCCGGTCAGACCGAGGTAGTAGTCCTTCTCGGTCTTGCCGAGCTGCATCTCGTGCGGCGGCTCCTGCATCCCCGGAAGCAGCGGCGCCAGCAGGTCCTTCTTCTCGTAGATGAGGGACGCGCGACTGGAGTCGGCCAGCTCGTACTCGTTGGTCATGGTGAGCGCCCGGGTCGGGCAGGCCTCGATGCACAGACCGCAGAGGATGCAGCGCAGGTAGTTGATCTGGTACACCCGGCCGTACCGCTCGCCGGGCGAGAACCGGTCGCCCTCGGAGTTGTCCGCGCCCTCGACGTAGATCGCGTCCGCGGGGCAGGCCCACGCGCACAGCTCGCAGCCGACGCACTTCTCCAGCCCGTCCGGCCAGCGGTTCAGCTGGTGCCGGCCGTGGAACCGCGGTGCGGTCGGCTTCTTCGTGAACGGGTATTCCTCGGTGAACACCTTCCGGAACATCGTCCGGAAGGTGACCCCGAACCCGGCTACCGGGTCCCAGAGGGACTCTTTGACACTAGCCACGGCTGCCTGCCTTCGATTTCGGCTCGGTCTGCTGACTGGGGAGCGGTGGTGGCACCGGGAATCCGCCGGCGAAGGCGTCGAACTCCTTGCCGTCGGCCACCTCAGCCGGCTCTTCCTTCGGCTTCTGCGGGACGAACATGCTGATCACCGCGATCAGCAGCACGATCGCGGCCGCGACCAGCAGCGTCGTACGGCTGAAGTTGGTCTCGCGGCCGACCGCGCGGACGGTGGCGACCAGCAGGATCCAGGCCAGCGAGATCGGGATCAGGACCTTCCAGCCGAACTTCATGAACTGGTCGTAGCGCAGTCGCGGCAGCGTCCCGCGCAGCCAGATGTAGAAGAAGATGAAGCCCATCAGCTTGCCCATGAACCACAGCACCGGCCAGAAGCCGGAGTTCGCGCCGTCCCAGATCGAGATCGGCCACGGCGCCCGCCAGCCGCCCAGGAACAGCGTGGTGGCCAGCGCGGACACGGTCGCCATGTTGATGTACTCGGCCAGGAAGAACATCGCGTACTTGATCGAGGAGTACTCGGTCAGGAAGCCCGCGACCAGCTCGCCCTCGGCCTCGGGAAGGTCGAACGGCGCCCGGTTCGTCTCGCCGACCATCGAGATCACGTAGATCACGAACGACGGGAAGAGCAGGAACGCGTACCACCCGGGCAGCGGGATGTCGGCCCCGAACCAGTGCACGGTCTGGTGCGACTGCGCCGCCACGATCTCCGAGGTGGACAGCGAGCCCGCGAACAGGAACACCGTCACCAGCGCCAGTCCCATCGCGACCTCGTACGAGATCATCTGCGCGCTGGACCGCAGACCGCCGAGCAGCGAGTACGTCGAGTTCGACGACCAGCCGCCGAGCACGATGCCGTAGATGCCGATCGATGCGATCGCCATCACGTACAGCACCGAGACCGGCAGGTCGGTGAGCTGCAGCCGGGTGTAGGTGTCGGTGAACGGGATCTTCACCGTCGGGCCGAACGGGATCACCGCGAAGGTGAGGAAGGCCGGTACGGCGACGATCGCCGGCGCCAGCACGAAGACCAGCCGGTCGACGCCCTTCGGCATCAGGTCTTCCTTGAGCATCAGCTTCACACCGTCGGCCAGCGACTGCAGCAGACCCTGCGGGCCGTGCACGTTCGGGCCGATCCGCTGCTGCATCCGCGCCACCACCCGGCGTTCCCACCAGATGTTGAACAGCGTCAGCACCACCAGGAACACGAAGATGAACAGCACCTTGATGAGGATCACCCACCAGGGGTCGTGACCGACCCCCGCGTCAGGCACCGCGAGCGAGATCATGCGTTTCCTCCGGCGATCGTCACGATCGAGCCATGGTCTGCGTGCAACGACCGGCGGACGTGGGAGTCGGCCGAGTTGGTCGGCAGCCAGACCACGTTGTCGGTCATCGGGGTGATGACGACCGGCAGCCGGATGCTCCCGGCGTCGGTGCTCACCACCAGCTCGTCCCCGTCGGCGACGCCGATCCGGCGCGCGGTGGTGAGCGAGACCCGGGCGACCGGCGTCCGCGCGGTCGCGGTCAGGTGCGGCTCACCGTCGCAGGCGCGGCTGTCGTCGATCAGCATCCGCCAGGTCGCCAGCCGGGTGGAGTCGAACGCACCGAGGGCCGGACCGGCCTGGTACGTCGGCTCCTGGGCCCGGTCGCCGTCCCAGCGGCCGAGCTCGTCGTACTCGCGCTTGGCGCCGTCGGTCGTGCTGAAGCCGAGCGGGTTGCCCATCTCCTGCGCCAGCGCGGCCAGCGCGCGGACGTCCGGCATCGCGGCCGGCACCTTGAGCACGACCGGGAACGGCCGCTCGCGGCCCTCCCAGTTCACGAAGGTGCCGGACTTCTCCACCGGCGGTACGACGGGGAAGACCACGTCGGCGTACTCGGTCACCTGCGAGTTGCGAACCTCGAAGCTGACCACGAACGGCACCGCCTCCAGCGCGGCGAGCGCCGCGGCCGGGTCGGGCAGGTCGTCGATCTCGACACCCGCGACGACCAGCGCCTGCAGCGAACCTGCGTTGGCGATGATCTCGGTGAGGTCCTTGCCGGGCTCACCCGGCAGGTTGTCGACGCCCCAGGCGGCCTGCAGGTCGACCCGCGCCTGCGGGTCGCTGACCAGCCGGCCACCGGGCAGCAGGCCCGGAAGGCAACCAGCCTCGAGCGCGGCCCGGTCACCCGCACGCCGCGGGATCCAGGCCAGGTCGGCACCGGTGTCTAGCGCCAGCCGGAGCGCGTTCGAGTAGCCACCCGGTACGGCCGCCAGCCGCTCGCCGACGACGATGATCGAGTCCGGACCGAGTGCGGCCCGGGCAGCTGCCCCGGCCTCACCGGCGTTACCGAGATCCGCGAGTACGGCGGCCTCGGTGCCCGGCGAAGCCTGGACGACGACGCCGTTGAGCTTCTCCACACCGCGGGACGCGTACGCCGCGATCGTGAACACCTTGGTGCCGTGCTTCTTCACGCCCTTGCGCACCCGCAGGAACACCGACGGCGCCTCTTCCTCGGGCTCGAACCCGACGAACAGCACGGTGCCGGCCTTCTCCAGGTCGGAGAACGTCGTACCCAGGCCGGTGCCGGCCACCGCGGCGGCGAGGAAGTCCGCCTCCTCCGCGGAGTGCGGGCGGGCCCGGAAGTCGATGTCGTTGCTGCCCAGCGCGACCCGGGCGAACTTCGAGTACGCGTAGGCGTCCTCGACCGTCAGCCGGCCACCGGTCAGCACCGCCGCGTTGCCACGCGCCGCCGTCAGCTTCTCGGCCGCGAAGGTCAGCGCCTCCGGCCAGGACGCCGGCCGCAGCTCGCCGTCCTCGCGGATCAGCGGGTGGGTCAGCCGGTCACCGGTGCTCGCGTACTGGAACGCGAACCGGTCCTTGTCGGAGATCCACTCCTCGTTGACCTGCGGGTCGTCGCCGGCCAGCCGGCGCATCACCTTGCCGCGCCGGTAGTCGACCCGGATCGCCGCACCGGACGAGTCGTGCTCGGCCACCGACGGCACCGACACCAGGTCGAACGGCCGCGAGCGGAAGCGGTACGCCGCACTCGTCAGCGCACCGACCGGGCAGATCTGGATCGTGTTGCCGGAGAAGTAGCTCTCGAAGGGCTCCTTCTCGTAGATGCCGACCTGCTGCAGCGCGCCGCGCTCGATCAGCGCGATGAACGGGTCACCGGCGATCTGCTCGGAGAAGCGGGTGCAGCGCGCGCAGAGGATGCAGCGCTCACGGTCCAGCAGCACCTCGGCCGAGATGTTGATCGGCTTCGGGTAGGTCCGCTTGATCTCGGTGAACCGGCTCTCGCCGGCGCCGTTGCTCATCGCCTGGTTCTGCAGCGGGCACTCGCCGCCCTTGTCGCAGACCGGGCAGTCGAGCGGGTGGTTGATCAGCAGGAATTCCATCTGCCCGTGCTGAGCCTTGTCCGCCACCGGCGAGCTCACCTGGGTGCGGACCACCATGCCGTCGGCAACGACGATCGTGCAGGAAGCCTGCGGCTTCGGCATCCCGCGGCCGTTCCCGGCATCGGTGATCTCGACCAGGCACTGCCGGCAGGCGCCGACCGGGTCGAGCAGCGGGTGGTCGCAGAACCGCGGGATCTGGATCCCGATCTGCTCCGCGGCCCGGATCAGCAGGGTGTTCTTCGGAACCTTCACCTCGATGTCGTCGATGGTGACCGTCACCAGGTCGGTGCGCTCCACCTCCGACCCGGCCGGCGGGTTCGCTTGGATCGTCATGCGCTAGCTCCAGCAGTCGCGAAGACAGTGCTTGCCATCGGGTCGAACGGGCAGCCGCCGTTCTCGAAGTGCGCCAGGTACTCGTCCTTGAAGTGCGCGATCGAGCTGGTGATCGGTGCGGTCGCACCGTCGCCGAGCGCGCAGAACGACCGGCCGAGGATGTTCTCGGACAGGTCGAGCAGGACGTCCAGGTCCTCGTCGGACCCCTGGCCCTTCTCCAGCCGCTCGAGAATCTGCACCAGCCACCACGTGCCCTCGCGGCACGGCGTGCACTTGCCGCAGGACTCGTGCTTGTAGAACTCGGTCCAGCGCAGTACGGCGCGCACGACGCACACCGAGTCGTCGAAGATCTGCAGCGCCTTGGTACCGAGCATCGAACCGACCGCGCCGACGCCCTCGTAGTCCAGCGGTACGTCGAGGTGCTCGGACGTCAGCAGCGGCGTCGACGAGCCGCCCGGCGTCCAGAACTTCAGCTCGTGGCCCTCGCGGACCCCGCCGGCCAGGTCGAGCAGCTCCCGCAGCGTGATGCCCAGCGGGGCCTCGTACTGACCCGGGCGGGTGACGTGCCCGGACAGCGAGTACAGCGTCATGCCCTTGGACTTCTCGGTGCCCATCGAGGAGAACCAGTCCGGACCGTTCTTGATGATGGCGGGAACGGAAGCGATCGACTCGACGTTGTTGATGACAGTAGGGCAGCCGTACAGACCGGCCACGGCCGGGAAGGGAGGACGCAGCCGAGGTTGACCGCGACGTCCTTCCAGCGAGTCGAGCAGCGCCGTCTCCTCGCCGCAGATGTAGGCGCCGGCACCGGCGTGCACGACCACGTCGAGGTCGTAGCCGCTGCCGAGGATGTTCGTGCCGATGAAGCCCGCGTCCTTGGCCTCCTGGACCGCCTGCTGCAGCCGGCGGATCACGTGCAGGACCTCACCACGGACGTAGATGAACGCGACCGACGCGCGGATCGCGTAGGACGCGATGACGACGCCCTCGACCAGCGTGTGCGGCGTGGCCATCATCAGCGGGATGTCCTTGCAGGTGCCCGGCTCCGACTCGTCGGCGTTCACCACGAGGTACTTCGGGTTCGGGTTGTCCTGCGGGATGAACTGCCACTTCATGCCGGTCGGGAAGCCCGCGCCGCCACGGCCGCGCAGCCCGGAGTCCTTGACCGTGGCAACGACATCGGCCGGCTGCATCGCGAGCGCCTTGCGCAGCGCGTCGTACCCGCCGGACCGCTGGTACGACGACAGCTGCCAGGACCTGATCTGGTCCCAGTTGTCGGACAGCACCGGAGTCAACGTGTCAGCCATGGTCAGTCCTCCTTCTGGGTGTCGGCGTTGGAGGAGCCACCGGGCGCGGTCCAGCCGCGCTCGCGGGCCAGACGGAGGCCGGCCAGCGTGGCCTTGCCGCCGGTCGGGCCCTCGTCGGCACGGCCGTCGGGGTACCCGGCCAGCACCCGCTCGGCCTCGCGCCAGGTGCAGACCGTCGCACCGCGCGGCGACTTCACCTCGGTGCCGTCCCGCAGGTCGTCGACCAGCTGGGTGGCCGACTCCGGCGTCATGTCGTCGAAGAACTCCCAGTTGACCATCATCACCGGCGCGTAGTCGCAGGCGGCGTTGCACTCGAGGTGCTCGAGGGTGATCTTGCCGTCCTCGGTGGTCTCGTCGTTGCCGACGTCCAGGTGCTGCTTCAGCCGGTCGAAGATCAGGTCGCCGCCCATCACCGCGCACAGCGTGTTGGTACAGACACCGACGTGGTAGTCGCCGACCGGGCGGCGCTTGTACATCGTGTAGAAGGTGGCCACCGCCGACACCTCGGCGCCGGTCAGCCCGAGCACGTCGGCGCAGGCCTCGATGCCCTCCGGGGTGACCCGGCCCTCGACCGACTGCACCAGGTGCAGCATCGGCAGCAGCGCGGACCGGGCGACCGGGTACCGCGCCGCGATCTCGCGCATCTCCGCGATCGTGGCGTCGGTGATCATCGAGTCGCCGGTGCTGTACGGCACCGTCTTGTCGGTAGCAGTCGTGTGGTTCTCGGCCATTTAGCGGTCCACTCCACCCATCACCGGGTCAAGGCTGGCGACGGCGACGATCACGTCGGCGACCTGGCCGCCCTCGCACATGATCGGCATCGCCTGCAGGTTTGCGAAGGACGGGTCACGGAAGTGCACCCGGTACGGCTTGGTGCCGCCGTCGGAGACGACGTGGCAGCCCATCTCGCCGCGCGGTGACTCGAGCGCGACGTACGCCTGGCCGGCCGGCACCCGGAAGCCCTCGGTGACCAGCTTGAAGTGATGGATCAGCGCTTCCATCGACTCGCCCATGATGTGCTTGATGTGGTCGAGCGAGTTGCCCATCCCGTCGGCGCCGACGGCCAGCTGGGCCGGCCAGCCGATCTTCTTGTCGGCGACCATCACGGGCTGGCCGTCCATCTTCTCCAGCCGGTCGGCGCACTGCTCGACGATCTTCAGTGACTCGTGCATCTCCTGCAGCCGCACGCGGAACCGTCCGTACGCGTCCGAGGAGTCCCAGGTCGGTACGTCGAAGTCGTACGTCTCGTACCCGCAGTACGGCTGGCTCTTGCGCAGGTCCAGCGCGTAGCCGGTGGAGCGCACCGTCGGGCCGGAGATGCCGAGCGCCATGCAGCCGGCCAGGTCCAGGTAGCCGACGTTCTGCAGCCGCGCCTTGAAGATCGGGTTGGCGTTGCAGAGCTCGGCGTACTCCTTGAGGTGCTTGTTCATCCACGTGATGTACTCGCGGATCTTGTCCAGTGCACCCGCCGGGAGGTCCTGCGCGACACCGCCCGGCCGGATGAACGCGTGGTTCATCCGCAGCCCGGTGATCAGCTCGAACAGGTCCAGGGTCTTCTCACGCTCGCGGAAACCGATCGTCATCACGGTCAGCGCGCCGATCTCCATACCGCCGGTGGCGATGCAGACCAGGTGGCTGCTGATCCGGTTGAGCTCCATCAGGAGCACCCGCATCACGTTCGCCTTGTCCGGGATCTGGTCCTCGATCCCGAGCAGCCGCTCGACCGCGAGGCAGTACGCCGCCTCGTTGTAGAACGGCGACAGGTAGTCCATCCGGGTGCAGAACGTGACGCCCTGCGTCCAGGAGCGGAACTCCATGTTCTTCTCGATACCGGTGTGCAGGTAGCCGATGCCGCAGCGGGCCTCGGTCACGTTCTCACCGTCGAGCTCGAGGATCAGCCGGAGCACGCCGTGCGTGGACGGGTGCTGCGGGCCCATGTTGACGACGACGCGCTCTTCGGGCTCCTCGCCGAGGCCGGACACGACCGAGTCCCAGTCCTGGCCGGTGACGGTGAAGACCTTGCCCTCGGTGGTGTCCCGGGTCGTCGCGTACGGATCTGTTGCGGTCATTAGTTGTACGACCTCCGCGTGTCGGGCGGTGGGATGACAGCGCCCTTGTACTCGACGTCGATTCCGCCGAGCGGGTAGTCCTTGCGCTGCGGGTGCCCCGGCCAGTCGTCGGGCATCTGGATCCGGGTCAGGGCCGGGTGCCCGTCGAAGACGATGCCGAAGAAGTCCCAGGTCTCCCGCTCGTGCCAGTCGTTGGCCGGGTAGACCGAGACGATCGACGGGATGTGCGGGTCACTGTCGGGCGCCGACACCTCCAGCCGGATCCGGCGGTTGTGGGTGATCGACAGGAAGTGGTAGACGGCGTGCAGTTCGCTGCCGGTCTCGTTCGGGTAGTGCACGCCGCTGACACCGGAGCAGAACTCGAACCGCAGCGCCTCGTCGTCACGCAGGTGCTTGCACACCTCGACCAGGTTCTCGCGCTTGATGTGCAGGGTCAGCTCACCGCGGTCGACGACGACCTTCTCGATCGCACCGTCGGCGACCAGGCCTTCCAGCCGGTCCACGGCACCGTCGAACCAGGAGCCGTACGGTTTCGGCGTACTGCCCGGCAGCGCGACCTGGCGGCGCAGGCCACCGAAGCCGGAGGTGTCACCGGTACCGCGGACACCGAACATGCCCTCGCGCTGGTCGATCACCTCGGCCTGCGGCGTCTGCGCGTCACTGGCCGCAGAGGTCGCCGGCAGGTTCTCGGGTTGCGTGTCGCTCATCGGACACCTCGCTGCGCTCGGTCGCCGCTGCGCGACGAGGTCGCTGTGTTGTTTGTTCCCTCGCTGCGCTCGGTCATCGCAGCAGACCCTTCATCTCGATCGTCGGGGCGGCGGTCAGGGCCGCGGCCTCCTGCTCGGTCTGCAGCGCCTTCTTGTGCGCGCCGAGCTTCATGTGCTGGATCTGGTCGTGGATCTTCAGGAACGCGTCCAGCAGCATCTCCGGCCGCGGCGGGCAGCCGGGCAGGTACATGTCGACCGGTACGACGTGATCCACGCCCTGCACGATCGCGTAGTTGTTGAACATGCCGCCCGACGACGCGCACACGCCCATCGCCAGCACCCACTTCGGGCCGGGCATCTGGTCGTAGATCTGGCGCAGTACCGGAGCCATCTTCTGGCTCACCCGGCCGGCCACGATCATCAGGTCGGCCTGTCGCGGCGAGGCCCGGAAGACCTCCATGCCGAACCGCGCGGCGTCGTACCGCGGGGCGCCGGTGGTCATCATCTCGATAGCGCAGCAGGCCAGCCCGAAGGTTGCCGGCCACAACGAGGCCTTGCGCATGTAGCCGAGCAGTCCTTCGACGGTGCTCAGCAGGACGCCGGCCGGAAGCTGTTCCTCAAGACCCATGTCAGTCCCATTCCAGTCCGCCGCGGCGCCACACGTAGGCGTACGCGACGAAGACGGTGACGATGAAGATGACCATCTCGACCAGCCCGAACAGCGCCATCTGGTCGAAGGCCACCGCCCAGGGGTAGAGGAAGATGATCTCGATGTCGAAAACGATGAACAGCATCGCGGTGATGTAGTACTTCACCGGGAAGCGCCCACCACCGACCGGCTGCGGAGTGGGCTCGATGCCGCACTCGTAGGAGTCCAGCCGGGCCCGGTTGTAGCGCTTCGGGCCGACCAGGGCGCTAATGGTGATGCTGCCTGCGACGAAGAGCGCCGCGAGCACACCGAGAGCGAGAATCGGTGTATAGGGGTGCATCGCTGCGTGCTCCCTCCTTCAGCCGGTGGTCTGTGTGTTTCTCTGGATATCAGTACGCGTGTGGCTCAACTCACCCGCCCCGCCGGTCAGGCGGCGGGGGCGAGCTTCGTGAGGCCGTTGATGATCTTGTCCATCACGTCCCCGTCGCGCGGGTCGGTGAGGTTGGCGAGCAACTTCAAGGTGAACTTCATCAAGGTGGTGCGCGGCAGACCGTACTTCGTGCAGAGCCGCATCACCTCCGGATTTCCGATCAGCTTCACGAAGATCCGGCCGAGCGTGTAGTAACCGCCGTACTCCTGCTTCAGCGCCTTCGGGTACGCCGACAGCGCGCGTTCCCGCTGGTTCGGCTGCCGGTGCAGCGCCTGGGCGGCGACCTCGGCGGCGAACGCCCCGGACTCCATCGCGTACGGGATGCCCTCGCCGTTGAACGGGTTGACCATGCCGCCGGCGTCGCCGAGCAGCATCAGGCCGCGGGTGTAGTGCGGCTGCCGGTTGAAGCCCATCGGCAGCGCGGCGCCCCGGATCGGGATGGTCTGGAACTCGTCGCGGAACTGCCACTCCTCGGGCGTGACCTTGAGCCACTGCTTCAGCAGGTCGGCGTAGTCGACCTTGCCGAAGGCCTCCGAGGTGTTCAGGATGCCGAGGCCGACGTTGACGGTGCCGTCGCCCATCCCGAAGATCCAGCCGTAGCCGGGAAGCAGCACGCGGCCACCGGGCTGCTTCGGGTCGTCGGCCCACAGCTCCAGCCAGGACTCGAGGTAGTCGTCGTTGGTCCGCGGGCTGGTGAAGTACGTCCGTACGGCGACACCCATCGGGCGGTCGTCGCGCTTGTGCAGGCCCATCGCGATGCTCAGCCGGGACGAGTTGCCGTCGGCCGCCATCACCAGTGGCGCCCGGTACTCGACGTCGGCGCCGGCCCGGCGGCCGTTGTCGTCGACCGGCTTCGCGGTGACCCCGACGATGTCACCCTTGGCGTCCAGGATCGGGCCGGTCACGTTGGTCCGCTCCCGCAGCCGCGCCCCGGCCTTCTCGGCCTGCCGGGCGAGCATCTCGTCGAAGTCCATCCGGTTCCGGGTCAGGCCGTAGTTCGGGTGGCTGGCCAGGTCCGGCCAGTCGAGCTGCAGGACGTGCCCGGCGCCCTGGATGCGGAGTCCGTAGTTCCGGATCCAGCCGGCCTCTTCGGAGATGTCGATGCCCATGTTGATGAGCTGCTTGGTGCCGCGCGGGGTGAGCCCGTCGCCGCACACCTTCTCCCGCGGGAACGCGGTCTTCTCCAGCAGCAGGACGTCCAGCCCGGCGTTCGCCAGGTGGTACGCCGCCGCCGATCCGGCGGGTCCGGCACCGACGACGATCACATCGGCGGTCTCCGCCTGCTGCCCGCTCGGCACGCTCTGGCTCATCTCTCCGGCCTGGATGTTCTTGGGGGCGTGTGCGCTCGTGAACGACTTCACGAGCCCTCTTCACTCGACAGTCTAGGACTGCCTGACTCGGACACGAAACTCGCCCCAACCCCCTTGCAGGCAAGCCAATTACGCTTAATTTCCGTTGCGTAATTAACTGGCCTTCACGGCCCGGTGGATGGCGACCAGGCCGCCGGTCAGGTTGCGCCACTGGACGCGGGTCCACCCGGCGCCCTCGATCGCCCGGGCCAGCGGCTCCTGCGGCAGCCAGGCGCGCGTCGACTCCGCCAGGTACTCGTACGCCTCGGGGTTGGTCGACACCACCTTCGCCACCGCCGGCACCGCCCGCATCATGTACTCCAGGTAGACGACCCGGAACGGCTTCCACGTCGGATGCGACTGCTCGAGTACGACGAGCCGTCCGCCGGGGCGGGTCACCCGCAGCATCTCCTGCAGCGCGGCCCCGACGTCGTTCACGTTCCGCAGCGCCCAGGAGATCGTCACCACGTCGAACGTCTCGTCGGCGAACGGCAGCCGCAAGGCGTCGCCCGCGACCAGGTCCAGTTCAGGGTGCCGGCGCTTGCCGACCCGGAGCATGCCGACCGAGAAGTCGCAGGACACCACCTCGGCGCCGGCCTCGCGCAGGTTGATGCTGGACGCGCCGGTCCCGGCCGCCAGGTCGAGGATCTTCATCCCCTTCCGCGGCGCGATCGCGGCCAGCGTCGCGGGCCGCCAGTACAGCTTCTCCAGCCCCATCGTCGCGACCGCGTTGGTCCGGTCGTACCCCTCGGCCACGTTGTCGAACATGGCCGCCACATCGTGTGGTTGTTTGGTCAGGTCTGCGCGGGTCACTTGTCTAGTTGATCACGCGAGGGGGAGTCCGCCGGACAGGAGGCATACGCTTGCATCTCGTGAGTGCATCTCCAGGGAGCCGTGCGGCCCTCGCGACCCGAGGCCCCGCACCGCAGTTGGTGGTTCGCAGTCAGTCGGTGGACGGGGTCTCGGCGCAACTGCTGGATCATCTGCCCGCCGAAGGCGGACTCGCGTGGGTACGGCGGGGCGACGGGCACGTCGGCTGGGGCGTGGCCGCCCGACTGGACGTTGCCGGTGGCAACCGCTTCCAGGAGGCCATGACCTGGTGGCAGGAGCTGACGTCGGCCGCGGTGATCCGCGACGAGGTCGGCGTACCGGGCTCCGGGCTGGTCTGCTTCGGCTCCTTCGGCTTCACCGATCAGGACCCGGGTGAGCTGGTGGTCCCCGACGTGATCGTCGGCCGCCGCGGCGACACCACCTGGGTGACCACGATCTCGCCGGCCAGCTCGCTGGGCGCCCCGCCCGAGCTGGTAGTCCACGAGCCGTCGCCGGTGTACGACGTGGCGTTCGCGGACGGCGCCCGGACCGGGACGGACTGGTCGGCCATCGTCGCCGACGCGGTCCGCCGGATCACCGCCGGCGAGCTCGAGAAGGTGGTGCTGGCCCGCGACCTGATCGCGATCGCCGAGCAGCCGATCGATCTGCGCTGGCCGCTGCACCGGCTCGCGACGGCGTACCCGAACTGCTGGACGTTCTCCGTCGACGGCCTGATCGGCGCCACCCCGGAGCTGCTGGTACGCCGGGAGAAGGGCCTGATCACGTCCCGCGTGCTGGCCGGGACCATCCGCCGTACCGGCGACGACGCGCACGACCTGGCGTTGGCCGCGTCGCTGGCCCGGTCGTCGAAGGATCTCGAGGAGCACGAGTTCGCGGTCCGCTCGGTCGCCGAGGCGCTGGAGCCGCACTGTACGTCGATGAACGTGCCGGAGACCCCGTTCGTCCTGCATCTGCCGAACGTGATGCACCTGGCGACCGATGTCGCCGGCGTCGCGAACAACGGGGCGTCCGCGCTCGGCCTCGCCGCCGCCTTGCACCCGTCCGCGGCCGTCTGCGGTACGCCGACACCGGTCGCGCGGGACCTGATCGGTGAGATCGAGGGCATGCGGCGCGGCCGGTTCAGCGGACCGGTCGGGTGGATGGACGCGGTCGGCGACGGCGAGTGGTGCATCGCGCTGCGCTGCGGCCAGGCCGACCCGGAGGAGCCACGCCGGATGCGGCTGTTCGCCGGCGCCGGCATCGTGGCGGGCTCCGACCCGGACGCCGAACTTGCCGAGACGAACGCCAAGCTGGTGCCGATGAGAGACGCATTGGGAGACTGACTGTGAAGCTGACGAAGTTCGCGCACGCCTGTGTTCGCTTGGAGAAGGACGGGAAGGTCCTGCTGATCGACCCGGGCACGTTCGCCGAGGACGCGGCCTTCGAGAAGGCGGATGCGGTGCTGATCACGCACGAGCACCCCGACCACGTCGACGTCGAACGGCTGCGCGGGCTGCAGGTGCCGGTCTTCACCACCGCCGGTGTCGCGGCCGAGCTGAACGACGAGCGGGTCACGGTCGTCTCGGACGGTCAGTCGTTCGACGCGGCCGGTTTCGCGGTCCGTGCCTACGGCAAGGATCACGCGGTGATCCTGCCCGAGCTCGGCGTACCGTGCGAGAACATCGGCTACCTGGTCGACGACGCGGTCTACCACCCGGGCGACTCGTTCACCCAGCCGGACCGCGAGGTGCACACCAACCTGGTGCCGATCTCCGGCCCGTGGTTCTCGGTGGCGCCGGCGGTCGAGTACGCGCGCTCGGTCAAGGCCGAGCAGACGGTCGGCATCCACAACGCCCTGCTGAGCGACATCGGCCTCGGCATGATGCAACGCTGGATCGGTGAGGCCGGCGGCCGTCCGTACCACGGCCTGACCCCCGGTCAATCCCTCGAGATCAGCTGAACTCTGCCTCGACGAAGTCGGCCACCGGGCGGTATCCCGCCTGGTGGTAGATCTTGTTGGAGGTCGGGTTCGACAGGTCGGTGAACAGGCAGGCCTGGTTGCCGTTGGCAAGAATCATTGCCGTCACGTGACTGGTCAACGCGCCGGCGTAGCCGTGCCGCCGCCGCTCCGGGGGTGTGTAGACCGGACCGACCCGGCAGACGCCGAAGACCGGCTGGTGGAAGCCGACCATGCTGACCGGTTCGCCGTCGGCCTCCCAGATCAGCATGCTCTCGTGCTCCAGGTGCCGTTCGGCCCACTCACGGTGTCCGATGGTCAGTTCTTCGGCGAACCCGTCCTTGCCCCACGCGGCGACCAGGTCGACCTCGTCCGCCGCCATCAACCGCGCCTCGCCGGCGTCGGCTTCGAGCGGCGTGAGCTCGATCAGCTTGTGCAACCGAGTGCCACGCACAACCGTCGCCCGCCCACCGCGGTGCGCACCCCACCGTTCGCCGAACCTCGTCACGACAGGTCGATCCCCCGCGACGCCGGGGACCCGCGGCAGTACGTCGGCGAGCGCGTCGGCGACCGGCTCCGCGAGATCTTCGCGCAGCGCGCCGAGATACACGTACCGCCCCGGCGTACGCATCGCGACGCCGACCACGTCCGGGTCGTGGACGGAGACGTAGTACGACGGCTCGGTCTCCCTCATCCGGCCGGTCGCCCGCTCGTGGACGACCGTCATGACCAGGTTGTTCAGCACCGGATCCCGTTGCAGAAAAGGAAACACGGTCTGCTCGAAGGCCTGTGGATCGCTGGTCACACGAACATCCATGTCCGGGAGCGTACGCCCGCAGCACCGGACCGGTCGCCCGGATTTACACTGCGGGCATGTCCACCACGCGGTTGTTGCTGCTCGGCGTCGTGCGGATCTTCCAGCCGGCGTACGGGTACCAACTGCGGCGTGAGTTGCTGACGTGGAACGTGGAGGCGTGGGCGAACATCAACCCCGGCTCGATCTACACAGGGCTGCGCACGCTCGCGAAGCACGGGTACCTCCAGGAACTCGAGCAGGACGGTGCCCATCGCCCCGGGCGTACGTCGTACAAGCTGACCGCGGACGGCGAGACGGAGTACTTCTCGCTGCTGCGCGGCATGCTGTGGACCGTCGACGGGTTCCACCCCGACAAGATGCAGGCCACGCTCAGCTTCCTGTGGTCGCTGCGCCGCGACGAGGTGATCGCCGCCCTCGAGGCCCGGATCGCGCAACTGGAGGCCTGGCTCAAGTCCGAACCGTTCGCCGAACGCCAGATCCAGGAAGACCCCGGTACGCCGAACCACGTCGTCGAGATGTTCCGCATCACGAAGGCACGCGACGCCGGCGAGCTCCAGTGGACCCGCGACTTCCTGGACCGGATCCGCAACGGCGCGTACGCCTTCGCCGGCGAACCGGCCGACTGGGAGCCCTACCCCGGCATGGTCACCCACTGGGGCGAAATCCCCGACGCCCCCACCTCCTAACCCCCACCCCCGCCCGGCGCTCCCCCGCTCCCGCGCCCAACTTTGAGAAGCCACCAACCATTTTCGCGGCCCCGAAACGGTCGGTGGCTTCTCAAAGTTGGGGTTGGTGGGGCGGTAGTCAAGATTGACTAGTCAATGTTGATTAGTCAGACTGGGCCGCATGATGATCGAAGCTCGCGGGCTGGTGCGGACGTTCAAGACGAAGCGAGGACCTGTACAGGCGGTACAGGGGGTTGACCTCGAGGTGGCCGACGGGGAGATCGTCGGTTTTCTGGGGCCGAACGGGGCCGGTAAGACCACGACGATGCGGATGCTGGCGACGCTGATCCAGCCGACGGCGGGGACCGCGACGGTCGCCGGATGTGACCTCGCGAAGGACCCGGTGGGCGTCCGCCGCCGCATCGGGTACGTCCCGCAGAGCGGATCCACCTTGCCCGAGGCGATCGCCGGTGACGAGGTCGTCGATCACGCCCGGCTGTACGGCGTACCGAAGGCGAAGGCGATCGCGGAGGGACAGCGCCTGTTCGAGGAGCTCGACCTCCCCGGCCTCTGGCGCCGCCAGTGCAAGACGCTCTCCGGCGGGCAGCGCCGGCGCCTCGACATCGTGATGGGCCTGATCCACGACCCGAAGCTGATCTTCCTGGACGAGCCGACCACCGGCCTCGACCCGCAGGCGCGCGCCAACCTCTGGGAGCACATCCGCGGCCTCCGCGACCGCGGCGCGACGATCTTCCTGACCACGCACTACCTGGACGAGGCGGACGCGCTCTGCGACCGGATCCTGGTCATCGACCACGGCAAGATCGTCGCCTCGGGTACGCCGGAGAACCTGAAGCAGCAGGTCTCCGGGGACGCCGTCCGGCTGACGATCGCGGACACCGCGCAGGCGCCGGCGGTGATGAAGATCGTCCGCGAGCTCGAGGGAGCGGTCGAGGTCGGGACCGAGGACGACGTGGTCGGGTTCCGGATCCCCCGCGGCGGGTCGGTGCTGCCCACCCTGCTCCGCTCGATCGATGCCCAAGGCATCGAGTTGCACGGCGTCGAGGTCCATCGGCCGACGCTCGACGACGTGTTCCTGACCATGACCGGCCGCTCCCTCCGCGACGAGGACGCCAACCCCACCGAAGAGAAGAAGGAGGCCGCGGCGTGAACGTCCTCCGTGAGACCTGGATCGTTTTCCATCGTCAGATGCGGCTGTCGCTGCGGAACCCGATGTGGTCGATCCTGATGCTGAGCCAGCCGCTGATGTACCTGTTCCTGTTCGGCCCGCTGCTCAAGCCGATCACCGCGCAGATCAGCCAGGGCGCCACCACGAACGCCTACCAGGTCTTCATTCCCGGCCTGATCGTGCAGCTCGGCATGTTCGGCGCGATGTTCGTGGGCTTCGGCCTGATCGCGGAGTACCGGGCCGGCGTGATCGAGGCCGACCGCGTCACCCCGGCCTCCCGGATCGCGCTGATGGCAGGGCGAGTACTGCGGGACGTCGTCGTGCTCGTGGTCCAGTCGATCCTCCTGCTGCTCGCAGCACTGCCGTTGGGTCTGCGTGCCCCGTGGGCCGGTGTACTGCTCTCGCTGGTGATCGTCGCGCTCCTCGGCGCCACGTTCGCCTCGCTGTCGTACTCCGTCGCGCTCATCACCAAGAGCGAGGACGCACTGGCCCCGCTGCTGAACGGCATCGCCATGCCGCTCCTGCTGCTGTCCGGCATCCTCCTGCCGATGCAGATCGGTCCGACGTGGCTGCAGCGGCTGTCCGACATCAGCCCACTGAAGCACGTGGTGAACGGCGTACGCGCCCTGTTCCGCGGCGACATCAGCAGCTCGTCGTCGCTCTGGGGCCTGTTCTGGGTGGTCCTGCTGACCGTCATCGGACTGGCTGTCGGAGCAAGAACGTTCCGCAAGGAATCCGCTTGATGTTCATCGTGTCGTCGTATGGCCGGGCTACCGTCCGGCCATGCGTTCGCCGGTGGTCTGTGGGGTCGTCGGCGCTGTTGTAGTCGCTGCGGCGAGTCTGGTGACGTCAGTGGTACCGGCGTCGTCCTGGGTCGCTCCGATCCCGCTACGGCACTCCCTGCTTGGCCGGATGGTCGGGCTGACGTTCATGGTCGCTGGGCTCGGGCTGATGGCCTGGGCCTGGCTGACCGTGGGCAGGCGCGTCATAGCCCGCGAACGCCTCCCACTGCTCCGTATGGCGGGGTGCTGGAGCGCACCGCTCCTGCTGGCCCCGCCACTGTTCAGCCGCGACGCCTGGAGCTACGCGGCTCAGGGCGCACTCGTCGCCGAGGGCTACAACCCGTACGACGTGGGTCCCGGCGCACTGTCCGGCCACATCATCGAGGCCGTCGACCCGATGTGGATGCAGACACCTGCACCGTACGGGCCCCTGCCACTCGCGTACGGCGGTCTGGTCGCCCACCTCACCATGGACCCGTACGTGCTGATGCTGGCGCACCGCCTCCTCGCCGTACTGGGCATAGTCCTCATCGCCTGGGCAGTGCCGCGCTTGGCGATCGCATGTCGCGTCGACCCGGCTTTCGCCACCTGGCTGGTCGTGCTGAATCCCATGCTGATCACCCACGGCATCGGCGCGGCCCACAACGACGTACTGATGCTCGGGCTGGCCAGCAGCGCGTTCGCACTGGCACTGACTGGTCGCTGGGGTACGGCGGCAGTCGTGGCCGGTGTGGCTGCCGCAGTGAAGCTCCCGGGCGGACTGGTGGTGATCGCGATCGCCGCAGTGATGAGCCCACTGGCCGGACGGCTGCATCGGTTCGCCAGCCTGGTGATTGCGGGCGCTGCGTCTGTACTGACCCTCGTCACCATCGGTGCACTGACCGGTGTGGGCTCCGGGTGGCTCGGTGCGCTCGACGTACCCGGGCTGGTCCGTTCACCCTTTTCCATCGCCAACCTGATCGGTATGGCGGCGTCCGGCGTACTGGGCTGGCTCGGAGAGGACACTGCGGCCGCACAAGCGCTACAGATTGTCCGCCTGGTCGGCATGGTCGCCGCACTCGCTCTGATCGCGTGGCTCAGCCTCCGGTCGTCGATCCACTACGCGGCAAGGGCTGTCGGCGTCGCACTACTCGCGGTCGTCGTACTCGGACCGAGCGCGCACGACTGGTACTTCCTCTGGTGCCTGCCGTTCCTGGCCGTCGCACGCCCCGGACGGCGGCTGACTACGATCATGACCGCGGTCAGCCTGATCTTCACGATCGCCGCTCCGCTCAACTCGTCTCTGCGCGGCGCGACGATCCCGATCCTCACGACGACCGCACTGGTGATCGCGATGGCAGTGCCGTTGCTCAGCCACTTGCGGACGCTGCAGCCGGCGCGGAAGGTCCCCGCTACAGCTGCTTGAGCGCCTTACAGCTGCTTGAGCGCCGCGACCATCGCCGCGCCGAGCGGCCGGTGGTCGTCCCGGGAGATCCGCACCTCGACCACGTCCAGGCCGGCGACCGCGGGCGTCAGCGCGGCCCGCAACTCGTCGACGGTCTGCACCAGCGTGTACGCCGTACCGCTGGCCGCGCACAGTGCGCCGATGTCCACGTTGTGCGGCGTACCGAAGACGCGCTCGAAGTGCGTCGCGTGCGTAGGATCGCCCTGCTCGAGCGTGGAGAAGATCCCGCCGCCGTTGTCGTTCACGACCACGATCCGCAGGTCGGGGCGCGCCTCGTCCGGCCCGATGACGAGCCCGTTGCTGTCGTGCAGGAAGGCGAGATCGCCGATCAGCGCGTGCGTCGGGCCGGCGTTCGCGAGAGCGGCGCCGATCGCGGTCGAGATCGTGCCGTCGATACCGGCCAGGCCGCGGTTCGCGATCGTGCGGATCGGGACGATCGGGGCGAGGTCGAGGTCGCGGATCGGGTTCGACGAGGCGACGACGAGCATGCCGTCCGCGCCGACGGCCTCGCCGACGAGGGCAGCGACGCGTGGCCCGCTCAAGCCGTCCGCGAGGACCTTGTCGAGCTCCGGGCGGGCGAGCTGGTCGGCGTGCTGCCATCTGGCGAGCCAGTCGGTCTGGTCGGCACCGGTGACCTCGAGCGCGGTGACGACGGAGGCGGCACGCCGGGCCGGGTCAGGCCACAGTCCGATCGGCGAGATCACGACAACCTCGACGTCGGGCCGGGCCAGCAGCTTCGAGATCGGGCGGGACAGCGTCGGATGCCCGAACACCAGCACCCGCTCGATCTCGCCCGCCAACGTGTTTGCCTGCAGCAACAACCGGTACGCCGAGATGACCGACGGACCGGTCCGTGCCCGGCTCGACGGCTCCGCGAACAACGGCCACTGCCCGGCCTCCGCCGCCAACCGCGCGGACTGCGACGCACCGTCGCCGGCGACGACCACCGTCTTCGGTCCGGGCGACACAGCGGCTGGACGGCCCGCTGCTGCGTGAATCGAGGTCCACGGGCCGGTGCTGCGTCCGCTCAGCGGCTCAGGCCACTCTGGTCCCTCTGTCGGGATCAGCGGCTCCGAGAACGGACAGTTGAGCTGCACCGGACCCGGGTCGGCGGTGCGGGCACCTACTGCCGTAGCCACGGCTCTGGCCACCTGCGAGCGCCAGTACGCGACCTGGCCGATCTCACGGACCGGCGTACCCATTTCGTGGAACAGGCGGACCGCAGAGCCGAACACCTTGATCTGGTCGGTGGTCTGGTTCGCACCGCTGCCTCTCAGGGCAGGTGGCCGGTCTGCGCTCAGCACGATCAGCGGGAGCCCGCTGTGCGATGCCTCGAGCACAGCCGGGTGCAGGTTCGCTACCGCAGTACCTGAGGTAGTCACCACGGGTACTGGTAGGCCGCTCCCCCGCATCAGGCCGATGGCCAGGAATCCCGCCGTACGCTCGTCAATGCGCACATGCAGTCGGAGCCGCCCGTCACGGTCGGCGGCCGCAAGTGCCAGGGCCAGTGGGGCGCTGCGGGAGCCCGGCGACACCACGGCCTCACGTACACCGCAGCGGATCAGTTCGTCGACCACTACAGTCGCAAAAGCCGTGGACGGGTTCATCCGGCGCTCCTTACTCGGGACAGGCGTTCTTCCCACACCTTTGTCCGGTCCGCGTCCGCACGCGCGGCTTCCAGCAGCAGGGGATCCGGTACGACGCTTCGGACCGGCAGGAACCCGTTGGTCGGCAGCAGCGGCTCGGCGACCACCTCTTGGGTGAACATCGAGACCGTGGCGAGACCGCAGGCGTAGGGCAGCTCCGGAAGCGCAGCGGCGAGCGCGACGCCGGCAGCGATGCCTACCGAGGTCTCTAGTGCAGACGACACCACTACGGGCAGTCCGATCTGCTCAGCGATCTCCAGACACGCGCGGACGCCTCCGATCGGCTGCACCTTCAGCACGGCGATGTCCGCGGCGTCGAGTTTCTTGACCCGCAGCGGGTCCTCGGCCCGGCGGATCGACTCGTCAGCCGCAACAGGTACGTCGGTACGTCGCCGTACGTCGGCCAGCTCCTCCACGGTCGCGCACGGCTGCTCGACGTACTCCAGGTCGAACCGCTGTAACTGCTTCAGGTTCTGCACGGCCTGGTCCACTGACCACAGCCCGTTGGCGTCGATGCGCACCTGTCCGCCGCCGATCGCGTCCCGCACCGCCTCGACACGCTCCAGGTCGTCGGCGAGCGTCTGACCCGGCTCGGCTACCTTCACCTTCGCCGTACTGCAGCCGGACGCTCTGACGATCTCCGCAGCTCTCTCGGGTCCAACGGCCGGCACTGTGCAGTTGACGGGCACGCGGTCGCGGACCGGTGCCGGCCAGCCCTCCTCGGCCGCCTCCCGGGCCGCACGCAGCCAGGACACACAGGTGGCGTCGTCGTAGTCCAGGAACGGGCTCCACTCCGCCCAGCCCGCGGGGCCTTCGTACAGCATTCCCTCGCGCACTGTGATGCCACGGAACTTGTTCTTGAGGCCGATCGAGTACGTGATCACCGCACGCCCTCCAGCAACCGCTGCCGGTCCACCTTGCCCGAGGCAAGCATCGGCAACGCCTGCAGCTGTACGACGTCTCGCGGGGCCCATGTCCGCGGCAAGGTTTGACTGACCCAGTCCCTGAGCTCGTCGCGCGTCGGGTCACCTACTACGAACGCCACCACCCGCGTCCCCCACTCAGCGTCCGGAACTCCAAGTACTACAGCGTCCGCGAGCTTCGGATGCTCGAGCAGCCGCGCCTGCACGGTCGTCAGCGTGACATTCACTCCGCCGGAGATCACCACGTCGTCCACGCGACCGATCACGCGCAGCCGCCCGTCCACGAGCTCACCGCGATCCTGCGTACGGAACCACCCGTCCTGCAGTACTTCGGCGGTGAGGTCCGGCCGCAGCCTGTACCCATCGAACAGCGTGCTCCCCTTGATGAGGATGCGTCCGTCGTCCAGGTCGATCGACGTACCGTCCAGCGGCACCCCGGCGTAAACACACCCGCTGCCGGTCTCGGTCATCCCGTACGCCGGGATCGCATTGACGCCGGCCTCCGCTGCCTTGGCCTTCAACGGCTCAGGTGTGGACGCGCCGCCGATGATGATCGCGTCGAACGACCGCAGCGCATCCAGATCCGTCTCGAGATAACGGGCCAGCTGCGTCGGCACCATCGCGGTGTACCGGCGTACACCGGTCAACTGACGCGCCGCCGCGGTGAAGTTGTCGTCGAGCAGCACAGGCGTCGTACCGGCGACCAGCGAGCGCGTGAGGATCTGCAGGCCGCCGACGAAGTACGGCTTCATCGGGAGCAGCCACTGCCCCGGACCGCCGAGTCGGTCGTGCGTGGCGGTCGCCGACGCGATCAGCGCCTCCCGTGACAGCAGCACACCCTTCGGCTCACCGGAGGACCCGGAGGTGGTCAGGACCACCGCACAGCCGTCCTCGAGCGGCTCATCCGGCTTGGCCGCATCGTGTACCCGTGCGGCCGCGGCCGGGTCGCTCGGCACCGGTGCGAACGGCGTACCGCTGCCGTCCAGCACCCCGGCGAGCGCCGCCAACACCCCGTCCGGCGTCCCCGGAACCAGTCGCAACCTAGACATGACACACCGAGCGTACGGCCCGCCTCCGGACGGCCGGCTCCCGGCTGACACAATCGATGGTCATGGCCACCCCTGCCCAGTGGATCGAAGGCGCCCGCCCGCGAACCCTGCCCGCCGCGATCTCCCCCGTTCTGGTCGGAACCGGCGCGGCCGCGTACCTGGACGGCTTCGTCTGGTGGAAGGCGCTGCTCGCCCTGGGCGTTGCGCTGGCCCTGCAGATCGGCGTCAACTACGCCAACGACTACAGCGACGGCATCCGCGGCACCGACGAGAACCGGGTCGGCCCACTCCGCCTGGTCGGCTCGAAGGTCGCCACTCCACGGGCCGTCAAGACCGCGGCCTTCACCTGCCTCGGCATCGGCGCTGCGCTGGGCATCGTGCTGTGCGCAACGACCACGTGGTGGCTGCTCGTCGCCGGGGCCGCGTCGTTGCTCGGTGCTTGGTTCTACACGGGCGGCAAGAAGCCTTACGGCTACCGAGCGCTCGGTGAAGTCAGCGTGTTCCTCTTCTTCGGCCTGGTCGCCGTCCTCGGTACGACGTACGCCCAAGCGGAAAGGCTGCACTGGTCGGCCGTCGCCGGCGCTGTCTCGGTCGGCGCGATCGCCTGCGCTCTCCTGGTCGCCAACAACCTCCGCGACATCCCGACCGACTCGGTCACCGGAAAGCGCACGCTGGCTGTGGTGTTGGGCGCGGCCCTCTCCCGCCGCTTCTACGCCGCCCTGATCGCCGTGGCCTTCGTCCTCGCGGCGATCTCGGTCATCGCCACCCCGTGGACCCTCCTGGCCTTCATCGCCCTCCCCCTGGCCGTGAAGTCCACCCGCATCATCCTCAGCGACGCAGTAGGCCCCGCCCTCATCCCCGTCCTGAAGCTCACCGGCCTCACCGAACTCCTCTACGCCATCGGCCTCGGACTGGGACTCGCCCTAGGCAGCTAGGTCCTCCCCAAGCGCCGGATCCCGCAGTCAGGCATCGCTGGGAACCTGCGGGCGGAAGTCAACCTCGCAGGTGTAGTACCGCATCGACAGGGCCGCGCGCTCGACGTCGACGGCTCCCTCGCCGATGGCGAGGGCATGGTTGAGCCACCGGTGGGGTTCGTGATCCGTCACAAAGGTCAGAACATGCAGGCCCGAGCCGTCGGCGAGGTTCGACAGGCCTGTGAGGCGGAACAGCACGAAGCCGCCGTCGCCGACGTCAACCGTTCCGCGGGCGTCGGGATGGGCGTACCCGTCCTGGATTCTGGGGTTGTTCGACCATCGAGCCGTACCGCTCAGCCGACCGATGAAAGCCGCGGTCCCCTGCCCGTACAGCAAACCGTCGCCTGCCTCCGAGGGCTCGACCGACTGCAGTAGGTCGTAGCGCCACTCGACGTCACAGAGATGGTCGAGCCTCATGGTCCGCCTCCCAGCCAGGTTCCTGACGGCGGTCCCCCTCGGTCAGCTGATGCCTGCGATGAGCTGTTCGATGGCGTCGGCGAGTGCGCCGACCGGTTGTTCGCCGTCCAACTCCAGAGTCGCACCTCGTCGCAGCAATGGCTCGACCGCTCGGACGTAGTTCGCGATCTCGGCCTGTTGCTCCGCGGTTCGGCCGTACGGGTTGCCGGTACGCCGGCTCAAGCGCTCGATGAGAACGTGCCGGTGCCGGACATGCCGGTGAGCAGGACGCGGGTCATGGGGCGAGGGTTTGCCAGGCGGCCATGGCGCAGGTGATGACGGTTTCGAGTTCGGCTCGGGTGGCGCCGTCGCGGGCTTGGATCGAGAGGCCTTGGACGACGGTGGCGTAGTACCTGGCCATCGCGTCCAGGCCGACCGGTGGCGCGAGCAGATCGCCGTCGGTCACGCCGCGGGACAGGCGGTCCTTGATCTCGGCGTACTGACCTTGGCGGCCGGCAGCCAGGAACTCTCGTACTGCGTGATTTTCCGTAGCTCCCGTGGGGGCGGCCAGGATCAGCATGCAGTAGTGCGGGTGCTCGGGATGGGTGATCTGGTCGGCGGTTGCCTGCAACATCGCGTGGATCGCCTCCCGAGCCGTCGGTCCTTCGCGGAGCGCGCGGCGGGGCGGTTCGCCGGCTGTTGCGCCGTACAGGCCCATGACCTGCCGGAACAGGCTTTCCTTGCTGCCGAAGCAGGCGTAGATGCTGGCGGACTTGATCCCCATGGCCTGGGCCAGGTCGTTCAGCGAGGTGCCTTCGTAGCCGCGTTCCCAGAAGACGTCGAGGGCCTGGCGCAGGGCGACGTCCGGGTCGAACGTCCGCGGTCTGCCACGAGTGGCCATGTGGGTCCCTCCGAAAGAATTCTTGGTCGATCGATCAAGTTTATCTTGACCCCTGGATCCGGCGGTGCCACCATTTGTTGATCATTCGACCAATAAATAGGAGCGACCGCGATGCGTGCGTTGCAGCAGACGTCCTTGAACGGGCCGGCGGACCTCCGGCTGGTCACCGATGCACCGATTCCGGTCACCGGCCCGGGCGAGGTGCTGATCCGGGTCGTTGCCGCCGGCCTCAACTTCGTCGACATCTCGCAGGCTCGCGGAACCTTCGCGGGCGGCCCGCAACCGCCGTACGTGGCCGGCATCGAAGCCGCCGGTGAAGTGACGGCTGTCGGCGAAGGAGTGGAGCTGGAACTCGGCACTCACGTGGTCGGTGTCAGCATCCGGGGCGGGGCGTTCGCGGAATACCTGGTGCTCCCGGCGGTCGCGGCCCTCCCGGTGCCGGCTGGCTGGGACGACGAGCAGGCGCTGGGTCTGGTTGTGAGCTGGCCGACTGCCTTGGCCGCGCTCCGGCTCGGCGGGCTGGGCGCCGGACAGACCGTACTGATCCACGCCGCAGCCGGCGGGACCGGGCAGGCCGCGGTGAAGATGGCGAAGCACTACGGCGCGACGGTGATCGCGACCGCCTCACCTGAGAAGCACGAGGTGGTGCGCGGGCTGGGCGCCGACCATGTCCTGAGCTCCCGCAGTGCCGATCTCGCCGCCGAAGTACTACGGCTGACCGATGGCGTCGGCGTCGACCTGACGCTCGAGTCGGTCGGCGGCCCGACTCTCGACGCGAGCCTGTCCGCCACAAAACGCGTCACCGGCCGAGTAGTCGTCTTCGGCCTACCCGCCGGCGAGGCCGCACTCAGCAACTGGGACCTCGTCTACAAACACCAGGTCCAGCTCATCGGCCTGAACATCGGCATCCTGATCCAGACCACGCCACAGCTGTACGGCGAGATCATGGGCGAACTGTTCCGCCTCCTCGCGACCGGAGTACTCGGCCCCGCCGAGCCCACGACGTACGAGCTCGCCGACGGCCCGAAAGTACTCACAGAACTCGAATCCCGAGCCACTATCGGCAAACTCGCACTACTGCTGTGAAATGCTCCGGCTCCGCGCTGGCGACCACGAGGGGTTAACCGTTGCCGCGTCCGCTGTGCAGCTGGTCAGGACGCGGGCGGTTAGGCGGGTTCGGTCCAGTGGCCGGTGGTGGCGAAGGTTTCGAGGGTGGTGGTGTAGGGGGTGATGTCGATGCCGCTGGTGCGGAGCCAGGCGTCGTCGTAGTAGGTGTTGCCGTAGCGTTCGCCGCTGTCGCACAGCAGGGTGACGATGCTGCCGCGGGCCCCCGTACGGCGCATTTCGGCGGCCAGGCGTAGTGAGCCCCAGAGATTGGTGCCGGTGGAGCCGCCGACGAGGCGGCCGGTGACGCGGGAGCAGAAGCGCATCGCGGCGATCGAGGCGGCGTCGGGGACCGAGATCATCCGGTCGACGACGCCGAGCACGAAGGACGGCTCGACGCGTGGGCGGCCGATGCCTTCGATGCGGGACGGGCGACCGGTGGAGAACTCGTGGTCGCCGGCTTCGAAGGCCGGGAAGAACGCCGAGTTCTCCGGGTCCACCACGGCGACCGACGTGTCGTACCGCTGGTAGCGGACATAGCGCCCGATGGTGGCCGACGTACCGCCGGTCCCGGCGCCGACGACGACCCAGGTCGGGATCGGGTGCTGTTCCAGCGAGAGCTGACCGAAGATCGACTCGGCGATGTTGTTGTTGCCGCGCCAGTCCGTCGCGCGTTCGGCGTACGTGAACTGGTCCATGTAGTGGCCGCCGGTCTCGTCGGCCAGGCGCTTGGCCTCGCCGTAGATCTGGCCGGAGCGCTCGACGAAGTGGCAGCGGCCGCCGTAGAACTCGATCAGCTCGATCTTCTCCGGGCTGGTCGACGCCGGCATCACCGCGATGAACGGCAGCCCGAGCAGGCGGGCGAAGTACGCCTCGCTGACCGCGGTGGAGCCGCTGGACGCCTCGATGACCGTGGTGCCCTCGTGGATCCAGCCGTTGCACAGGGCGTACAGGAACAGGGACCGGGCGAGCCGGTGCTTGAGCGAGCCGGTGGGGTGCACGGACTCGTCCTTGAGGTACAGGTCCACACCCGAACCCTCCGGCATCGGGAACACATGCAGATGCGTGTCCGCGCTCCGGTTCGCGTCGGCGTCCACGATACGGATCGCCTCGGACACCCAGGCGCGCGCCTTCTCGTCCCGGCGATCGACCTCACGGCACACCCCGTCAACCTCACTCATGCGGGCCAGGCTAGGACGTACGGCGCGATTTGAGTATTCCTACGCTCCGCAACCACCCGTCCCGGCGGCGAGGATCAGTCTCATGAACGTCATTCCTGACTGGTACGCCGCGCTGGCCGTCGCCGCTCTCGTGGGGACTGGTGCCCTCATGACGAGCGGTCCGCTCGCGGTGGTCGGCTGGCTGCGCGCCGAACGCCATCGGTTCTGGAACGGCGTGTGGCACCTCACCTGGAGCATCGCGCTGTCGGCCGCAATCATGGCCGTCTGCCTCTTGCTACACCTCGGATGGCTCATGACGGTCCTGGACTGCGCAGTGCTCTGGTCGCTGGCCTGGTTCCTCCTCCCCCGCGAGCGCCGGGCACGCATCCTGCATCACCCGAACATCGGGCAGCCGCCGTACCCACAGCAACAGCTGCACGCGCAGCAGTACGCCGGGTGGCCTCGATGATCCCGCTCGGCGCCATCCACTTCTCCCCCGCCGAGGTCGCGCTGATCCTCGCGATCCTCGCCTTCGGGTCGATCGCACTGGCGCTGCCGGCCACCCTCACGCTCGCCTGGGTCGGCTACCGCCGCGGCACGACACGACCGGCCGCGAACGCCCTCTGGTACTGGTTCGGCGGTACGGCGCTCTCCGTCGCAACGACCGCACTGGCGGCGGGACAGGGCCTCGGCTGGTTCGCCGTACCGATCGGATGGATTCCCACGTTGTTGCTGGCCGCCGTGCTCAACCCCCGCTGGACCCCGAACGCGAGCTAGGTTGGGAACCCATGACGAACGGGTTGGGGGAACGATGACCGAGAACAGTGATCGGCCGACGCGGCAGCGGGTGACGTTGACCGATATCAGCTCGCGGGCCTGGGAACACCCCGCGGACCGTGGTGCGCTGGTGGCGCTGCGGCAGCTGAAGGGGTTCGACTACGTCCTGCGGAAGATGTCGGGCCTGATCAACGAGCGCGCGTTCCGCCTGCAGTACCTCGGCTCGGCGATCCGGGTCGACGAGCGGCAGTTCCCGACCGTGAACCGGCTGTTCACCGAGGCGGGCTCGACCCTCGACGTCCGCCAGCTCCCCGAGCTGTACGTCACCAACAGCCCGATCTGGAACGCGGTCACGATCGGCATGGACAAGCCGTTCATCGTGGTGAACAGCGCCCTGCTGCAGGGCCTGGACGAGGAGGAGCTGCGGTTCGTCCTCGGTCACGAGCTCGGCCACGCGCAGAGCGGGCACGCCCTCTACCAGTCGCTCTTGCTCTGGCTGATGCGCCTCACCGGCGCCATCGGCTGGATGCCGATCGGCGCGCTCGGGCTGCGCGCGATCATCGCCGCACTGCACGAGTGGTCCCGCAAGGCGGAGCTGTCCGGTGACCGGGCCGGCCTGCTCGCGGTCCAGGACCCGGCGGTCGCGCTGCGCGTCCAGATGAAGCTCGCCAGCGGCGGTCAGCTGAACGAACTCGACACCACCGCGTTCCTTGCGCAAGGAACGGAGTACGAGAGCGCCGGCGACCTGCGCGACAGCGTGCTGAAGCTGCTGCTGCTCGAGGCGCAGTCGCACCCACTGGCCGTGATCCGCGCGCACGAGCTGCGGCGCTGGGTCGACGAGGGCGAGTACACGACGATCGTCTCCGGTGATTACCCGAAGCGTCAGGACGACGGCGACGCGTCGATCTCGCAGGAGGCGAAGAACGCCGCCAAGTCGTACTCCGACGCGTTCAACCGCTCGCAGGACCCGCTGGCCAAGTTCCTCCGCGACCTCGGCGACGGCCTCGGCGGCGTCCGCGACTGGGTCTCCTCGAAGTTCCCGCCGAGGACCTGATGGTCGAGCTGAACACCGTTGGTCCGGATGACTGGAAAGCCTGGCGGGAGCTTCGGCTGGCCGCACTGGAGGAAGCGCCGTTCGCGTTCGGGTCGCAGCTCGCGGACTGGGTCGACGCTCCGGAGGAACGCTGGCGGGAACGGCTGTCCGTACCCGGCGCCTATCAGGTGATCGCCTCGATCGACGGTACGCCGGTAGGTATGGCCGGCGGCTTCCGTGGCGAGGAACCGCAGACGGCCGAGCTCGTCTCGATGTGGGTTGCGCCCGCCGGCCGCGGCAAGGGCGTCGGCAACGCGCTGATGACCGCGATCGAGGACTGGGCCCGCGGCATCGGCGCCGGCACGCTGCAGCTGTCAGTTGTCCCGGGCAACGACCCGGCGCACAACCTGTACCTGCGCCACGGGTACGTCGACACCGACGAGCCCGGCGACCTGATGCCGGACGGCGTACGTCGCGAACTCGTGATGCGCAAACAGCTGTAGCCAAGACGAAGGGCCCGCTTCCCCCCTCCCGGGAAGCGGGCCCTTCGAGTACTGCGGCGATCAGCCCATGTGGACGGGCTGGCCGTCGTTGGCCAGGTCCTTGTGCTTGATCGACAGGCCGACCAGCGTGATCAGGGCCGCACCCAGCGCCAGGAACGCCGACCAGATGAACGCCCGGGTGAACCCGTGCGTCGTGGCGAGCGCCGTGAACTGCCCCTGCAGCTGCTTGATCTGCTCCGGCGACTGCCCGGACTCGGCCGCCTTCTGCAGGCCCGGGGCCAGCTCGGCGAACTTGTCCTTGATCGCGTTGGTGGAGATCGTGCCGAGCAACGCCAGGCCGACCGCGCCACCGATCTGCTGCACCGTGTTCAGTACGGCGGAACCGACGCCGGAGTCCTCGTTCGCGACCCCGCTGACCGCGGTCAGCGTGAGCGGGACGAAGATCAGGCCCATACCGAACGAGAGCACCAGGATGTACGGCAGCAGGTGGGTCAGGTACGTCGAGTCGATCTCGAGCCGGCTGAACCCGAACATACCGGCCGCCACGAACACCCCACCGGCACCCGAGATCCACCGCGGGTCGACCCGGGCCACGAGCGCCGACGCGACTTGCGCGGCGACCACGATGCCGAAGCTGAACGGCAGGAACGACAGGCCGGTCTTGATCGCGCTGTAGCCCATGATGCTCTGCACGAAGATGCCCAGGAAGTAGAACATCGAGAACATCGCCGCACCGACGATGAGCATCACGAAGAAGCTCACGCCGCGGGTCCGGTTCGCGAGGATCCGGAACGGCATCAGCGCGTGCCGCGAGCGGGCCTCGATCGCGAGGAAGGTCCCGATCAGCGCCAGGCCGCCGAGGATGAAGATCAGCGTCCAGGTGTCGCCCCAGCCGTCGGTGGCGGCGTGGGTCAGACCGTAGACCAGCGAGGTCAGACCGACGGTGCCGGTGATCGCACCCGGGAGGTCGAACTTGCCGGTCTGCCGGGCCGACTCGCCCAGGAACCGGAACGCCAGCACCGCCACGATCAGGCCGATCGGCGTGTTGATGAAGAAGGTCCAGCGCCAGGACGCCTCGGTCAGCGCGCCACCCAGGATCAGACCGACAGCCGCGCCGGCGCCGGACATCGCGGCGTACACGGCCATCGCGCGGTTGCGCTCCTTGCCGGCCGGGAACGTCGTGGTGATGAGTGCCAGTGCGTTCGGCGAGGCCGCGGCGGCCGCGATGCCCTGCAGGATCCGGCTGGCCAGCAGCACGCCTTCACTCTGGGCGATACCGCCGACGAACGACGCCAGGCCGAACAGCACGACGCCGACGATGAACACCTTACGGCGGCCGAGGATGTCCCCGATCCGGCCGCCGAGCAGCAGCAGGCCGCCGAACGCCAGCGCGTAGGCGTTGACCACCCACGGCAGCGAGGCGTCGGTGAACCCGAGCGCGTCCTTGATGTGCGGCAGCGCGATGTTCACGATGGTGCCGTCCAGCACCACCATCAACTGCGCCATGCAGATCAGCGCGAGCGCGATACCGAGGTTGCGGTGGCCGTGCGCGCCGGCCACGGTCTCAGCGTCGACCGGCCGCCGCTGGGGCGGATCGGCGTCGATGACTTCTTCGGACATGGAATATTTCCCCTCTTGGGCAGACTTGCCTGGTTGAATCGCGGACCGGCCCCTCACCGGTCAGCTCACCTGCGACCCCCGCGCCGCAGGCAGGATCACGTTGTCGATGACTCGGAGGATCAGTTCGTCGGTCGGCTCGATGCCGAGGACATAGGCGTGGTGGACGATGACGGCGGGCAGCGTCGTCGAGAGCAGCTCGATGTCGACGTCGGCACCGATCTCACCCCGCTCGACAGCCCGTTCGAACACCTTGCGGGTCAGTTCCAGCCGCGGCGCCAGGAACCGCTCACGAAACGCCTTCTGCAGGTCGGCGTCACGATGCAGGGCGGTGATCAGGCCGGCGATCACCGACATCGGCATCTCGTCGGTGAAGCCACCGTCACCGCACGCCATCGAGATCATGTCGCCGCGGAGGCTGCCGGTGTCGACGTCCTCCGGCATCGGACAGCCCTTCGCCCGGCTGATCGCGTCCACGACCAGCTCGGCCTTGGTGGACCAGCGCCGGTAGAGCGTGGCCTTGCTGGCCTTCGCCGCCGTCGCCACCGCGTCCATGGTCAGCCGGTCGTAGCCGAGCTCGGCCACGACCGCCACGGTCGCGTCGAGGATCTCGTCCTCACGCCCACCCTCGACCCGCGGCCGCTGCCGCACGCCTGCTGCCTCCACGATCATCACCCTGAGTAGCTAAAACACCACGGATAGAACGAAACGGTTCCGTTTCATCCATCACGATACGACTCATGTGAAGGAGTGCACAAACGATTTTGCCGGGAATTCGCTGATGGCATAGATCACTCTCCGTACCAGTCGACTACTGGTACGGCGGGATCAGACAGGACTTACTCGTCGTCCTCGGCGGAGCGGGCCTGTTCGAGTCGGGTGGAGATCTTGGCGGCGCGGGTCTCGATCTTGCCGGCCAGGCGGTCGCGGGCGGCGCGGAGGACGAAGATCGACAGGATCGACGAGACGATCAGGGCCAGCAGGGCGATCGGCCAGATCGACAGCCAGGTGCGCAGCGCGATCCAGAGCACCGCCAGGCAGACGGCGAACAGGGCCGCCCGCAGGCCGGTGTAGATCCCGAACTCCTTCATGTCAGACCCCGGCGTAGGAGTGCAGGCCGGAGACCAGCAGGTTCACCCCGACGAAGTTGAAGATGAAGACGAACCAGCCGACGATCGCGATCTTCGCGGCTCCGCTGCCCCGCCAGCCGGCGGTCGCGCGGGCGTGCAGGTAGGCGGCGTACACCACCCAGGTCACCAGCGACCAGACCTCCTTGGGGTCCCAGCCCCAGTACCGGCCCCAGGCATGCTCGGCCCAGATCGGCCCGGCCACCAGCACCCCGAACGTCCACAGCGGGAACGCGAACGCCAGCACCTTGTACGCCGTACCGTCCATCGCCTCCGCGCTCGGAAGCCGGCGCAGCGATGCCGCCATCGTGCCGCCGGCCAACACACGGCGTTCGGCGCGGGCCTTGACCAGGTACAGCACCGAGACCAGGCCGCCGACGGTGAACGCACCACCGGAGATCGCGGCCGCGGACACGTGGATCACCAGCCAGTACGAGTGCAGCGCCGGAACCAGCGGACCGGCCGGCGTGTAGAGCGCCAGCGCGGCCAGACCGAGGACGGCGGCGACCACGAACGTCACGCCGAGCCCGAGGTACTGCAGCTTGTAGCGCTGCACGAAGATCAGGTACACGATCGCCACCGCGAGCGACGCCGTGATGGAGAACTCGTACATGTTCCCCCACGGCACGCGCCCGGCCGCGAGTCCACGCGTCACCACACCGCCCAGGTGCAGCACGAAGGCCAACCAGGTCAGCAGCAACCCGATCCGGCTGGCCGCATCAAGCCGCTCACTCGACGCCGGCTCCTCAACAGCAGGAACATCAACAGCAGGAACATCAGGTACGTCGGTGGGGTCCCCGGAGACCGCTGCGCCGTCGGAGGCGACCAGCACCTCCTCCTTGACCGCGGCGGACTTCGCGACCGCGGCACGACCGAGGGCCCACTCCATCGCATGGGAAACCATCGCGAGGGCGTAGATCACCGTGGCCGTCGGAATCAGCAAGTTGGAGACTTGCGCGTAGGCCTCCGGGCTCATGGCTGCTCCTGGGTGCTCGAGCTGGCGGGTTTCAAAGCTGTGGTGATGGCCTGGATCTCGTCACCGAGGCCGCGCTCGGGGCCGCGGTCCAGACCGGCGACCTCGACAACGGTACGCCCGTCCTCTTCGCGGACCCGCACCCAGGTACGGCGCGGATGCACGAACAGCGAACCCATCAGGCCGAGGATCGCCAGCGAGATGCCCGCCAGCGCAAGGCCCGTGCCCGGAGTATGGCTGATCTGCAGCTTCACCCAACGGCTGTAGCCGTCGAACGTGATCGACCCGGCCTTGTCCGGCAACTGGGCGCTCTGCCCCGGCGCGAGCTGGAGCCGCCACTTGTCGCCGTTCTGCTGGAACTGCGTCAGCTTCGACTTGTCCAGCTGGTACACCGACTCCGGCTTCCCGGTCTCCGGCCGCGGCCGGCCGTAGTACCCGGTCATCACCAACTCCGGGTTCAGATCATCGGGAAACACCGACACAGGTCCGTTCGGACCGATGTACGCGGTCGGCAGGAAGAAGCCTTCGAACCCGAGCGTCTCCGGTCGCGCATCCGGCGCCTTGATCACCCCGAACGACGAGAAGTTGCTGTCCTGCGGCAGGAACGGCGCCGGGCCGGAAAACGCGACATTTCCCTGCCCGTCCTTCACGGTGACCCGGGGTGCGTATCCGTGGCCGAGCAGGTAGACGCTGCTCCCGTCCAGCTTCAGCGGGTGGTTGACCTCGAGCAGGTACGACTTCTCCGGCGCATCCGGCGTCTGCTGGTAATCCAGCTGCGCCTTGAACTCCCGCGCCGCGCCCTTCTGCGGACCGTCCTCCTGGAACTTCGCCTCGAAGTCCTTCACGGTCAGCGAGAACGGCGGCAGGTCGTCGTCACCGCTGAACGCGCGTCCCGGCGTGAAGTCGTCGTACTGCGCGACCGAGTTGGAGAAACCGTTGCCCACGACAACCAGCACGGTGCCGCGGTAGCCGAACAGCGAACCCCAGGCGACCCCGACCAGCGCCAGGATCAGCGAGAAGTGAAAGAGCAGGTTGCCGGCCTCGCGCAGGTATCCACGCTCCGCGCCGACAGCTCCGTCGTACGACTGCACCCGGAAGCGGCGTTTCCGGAGCTCGCGGGTCGCGACCTCGATGACGTCGCCGGCCTCGGCGAGCTCGAAGCGCTGGTACCCGGGCAGCCGGTTCAGGTTCCGCGGCGGCTTCGGCGGCCTGGCCCGCAACCCCTTCACGTACACGGACAACCGCGGTACGACGCAGCCGATCAGCGAGATGAACAGCAACAGGTAGATCGCCGAGAACCACGCGGACTTGTAGACGTCGAACAGCCCGAGCTTGTCGTAGAGCGGCCCGAGGGTCTTGTGCGCGGCGAGGAAGTCCGAGACCTTGATCGGGTCGATCGGCGTCTGCGGGACGAGCGATCCCGGCACCGCGCCGAGCGCCAGCAGGAACAGCAGCACCAGCGCGGTCTTCATCGACGTCAGCTGCCGCCAGGTCCAGCGCAGCCAGCCGACCAGGCCGAGCGCGGGCGGTCCGGACGGTTCCTCCGGGCCCGACGCCGCGGCGATCCGATCCTTGATTTCAGTCATCAGACCGCCGATCCGAAGTTGGCGACCCACTGCCGCAGGTCCGCGGTCATCGCATCCCACACTCCCGTCAGCAGCAGCAGTCCCACCGCGATCATCAGTACGCCGCCGATCCTGATCACCAGCAGCTGATGCTTGCGGACCCACGCCACCGCGGACAGCATCCGCCGGAACGCCAGCGCCGCCACGATGAACGGAATCCCCAGCCCGAGGCTGAACACCAGCGCCAGCGTCGCCCCGCGCCCGGTGCTGCCCTCGGTGGTGGCCAGCGTCATCACGGTCCCGAGCGTCGGCCCGATACACGGCGTCCACCCGAATCCGAACAGTACGCCGAGCAGCGGCGCCGCCGCGATCCCGACCGCCGGGACCCGGTGCACCCGCAGATCCTTCTGCAGGAACCCGAACCCGCCGAGAAAGACGAGACCCAGTACGACGGTCAGGCCGCCGAGGACCCTCGTGATCGTCGTCTGGTGGTCGATCAGCAGGTCGCCCGCCTTGCCGAACACCACGCCGGTGAGGATGAACACCGCCGAGAACCCGGCGACGAACAACGCCGTACCGGCCAGCATCCGGCCGCGCTTGTCCGAGCCGAGCTCGGCCGCGGACAGGCCGGTGACGTAGGACAGGTAGCCGGGCAGCAGTGGTACCACGCACGGCGAGAAGAACGAGATCGCACCGGCCAGCACCGCGATCGGCAGTGCGACCAGCATCGAACCCGTCATCGAGTCGGCGAACCACTGTCCCATCAGCTCAACCGGCGTCCTTGACCATTCCGAGCAGCGTCTGCTTCGTGACTTCGCCGACGACGCGTCCCGCGACCTTGCCGTCCTTGTCGATCACCAGCGTGGTCGGGATGGCCTTCGGGGAGATCTGGCCGCGGAACCGCAGCAGCGCCTTGCCGTTCGGGTCGTAGATGCTCGGGAACGGGACGCCGAACTCCTGCACGAACTTCTTCGCCGGCGCCGGGTCGAGGTCGCGCGTGTTCAGTCCGATGAACTGCACTCCGGACCCGAGTTCCTTCGACGCCGCGACCAGCTCGGGCGCTTCCTTGCGGCACGGCGGGCACCACGAACCCCACACGTTCAGTACGACGACCTTGCCGGTCTGCTCGGACAGCGTCCAGGTCTTACCGTCGAGCGTCTTCCCGGTGAGCTCCGGCGCCGCCTTCCGATCGCCGGCCGCGAACGTCGACACGTTGCCGTTGCCGCTGACGAACCCCGACTGACCCTGGCGGTTCTGCGCCGCCTGCTGGCCGGAGCTGCACCCCGCGACGAGGAGCACTCCGGCAACCAGCAACGCCGTACGACGCATCACGCCCCTCCGACGAACTTCTTCGGGTTCTTGACCGGCAACAGATCCTTCGCGGGTTCCGAGTAGCCGACCGAGACGATCTGCTCGCCGTGGAAGGTGAACGAGGTCAGGCTGGCCAGGCTGCACTGGCGCCTGCGCGGGTCGTGGAACATCCGGCGGCCCTCGATCGCGGACCGGACGATCCAGATCGGCAGCTGGTGCGACACGATCAGGGCCTCGTGCCCGGCGGCCTTCTGCCGGGCGGTCTCGATCGCGTCCCGCATCCGGCGGACGAGCTGCTGGTACGGCTCACCCCAGGACGGTTTCCACGGGTTCCGCAGCAGCCACCAGGCGCTCGGGTTCTTCAGTGCGCCGTCGCCGACGCCGAACTTCTTGCCCTCGAACAGGTTCGCCGCCTCGATCACCCGCTCGTCGATGTCCGGCGTGAGGCCGAACACCTTGGCGATCGGCTCCATCGTCTCCTGGGCCCGCTCCAGCGGCGAGCTGACCAGGTGCACGATGTCGCGGCCCTTGACGTGCTCGGCCACCCGGTCGGCCATCGCGCGGCCGAGCTCGGACAGGTGGAAGTCGGGGATCCGGCCGTAGAGCACGCCGGTCGGGTTGTGCACCTCGCCGTGACGCATCAGGTGCACGACCGTCGTTTCGGTCACCGCTGTCCCTTCAGTTCTGTACTTGCGTCGCCACCGTGGCCGCCGCGCGGGCTGCCGGAGCCAGAGCAGCCTCGAGCTCGGCCAGCGCGTCGTCGTCGATCGCCGCGCTGACGAACCAGGCCTCGAACGCGCTCGGTGGCAGGTAGACACCGGCGTCCAGCATGGCATGGAAGAACGCCTTGAACCGGGGCAGCACCTGGGCGTTGGCTCCGGCGAAGTCCCGGATCTCGGCAGGTCCCTCCGAGGACTCCACGAAGAAGACGCTGAAGAGGTTCCCGGCCGCCGAGATGACGTGCGGCACACCTTCCTTGTCCAGCGCGGTCGACACCAGGCGCTGGATGGTGAGCGAGGTCTCGTCGAGCTTGGCGTAGACCTCGTCGGTGGCCAGCCGCAGCGTGGTCAGGCCGGCGGTCGTGGCGATCGGGTTCCCGGACAGCGTCCCGGCCTGGTAGACCGAGCCCTCCGGCGCGAGGTGCGACATGACATCGGCGCGGCCGCCGAACGCCGCGGCCGGGAAGCCGCCGCCCATCACCTTGCCGAAGGTCATCAGGTCCGGCCGGACGCCGTCGACGCCGTACCAGCCCGAGCGGGTGATCCGGAAGCCGGTCATGACCTCGTCGGAAATGAAAAGTGCACCGTTTTCCGTGCAGGTCCGGGCGAGGAACGCGTTGAAGTCGTCCCGCGGCGGAACGACGCCCATGTTGCCGGGCGACGCCTCGGTGATCACGGCCGCGATCTGGTCGCCGTACTGCGCGAACGCGGCGGCGACCGCGGCCTGGTCGTTGTACGGCAGCACGATCGTGTCCGCGGTGGTGGCCTCGGTGACTCCCGGCGTACCGGGGATGCCCAGCGTGAGGACGCCGGAACCGGCCTGGGCCAGCAGTGCGTCCACATGGCCGTGGTAGCACCCGGCGAACTTCACGATCTTGGCGCGCCCGGTGAACCCGCGGGCGAGCCGGAGCGCGGACATCGTCGCCTCGGTCCCGGACGACACCAGCCGGACCTTGTCCACCGGTGTCCGCGCGACGATCTCCTCGCCGAGCAGGACCTCGGTCTCGGTCGGCGTCCCGTACGACGTACCGCGGCCGACGGCAGCCTGGACGGCGGCGATCACCTCGGGATGGGCGTGGCCGAGCAGCAGCGGGCCCCAGGAACTGACCAGGTCGAGATAGCGGTTGCCGTCGACGTCGGTCATGTGACATCCGTCACCGGAAGCCATGAAACGCGGTACGCCGCCGACGGCGCGGAAGGCGCGGACCGGAGAGTTGACCCCACCCGGGGTCACCGTGGAGGCTCGGGCGAAGAGTTCGGCGGAATGTTCAGTGTGTGCGGGCACGACGGCCATTCTCCCTCGCCGGTCCGGCACCCTGATCGGCAGGGGAGGGCGAATTTCAGGTCCTGATCCCGCCAAGGGGTTCACAGGCGCTTTGTTACGCGCCAGTATGGATACCCGGTGACCGCACGTACACGGTCTGCGTTCGACGCGTAACCCACGCAACGGGGCGGACGTTAGACCTATTACGACGGCAACCGACACAGGCACAAAGACTGTCCGCTGCGTGGGGCCGGACCGGTCGATGAGTCACGGAGGGGAATCATCGATGGCGAAGGGCAAGCGCCGCGCCACGGGTAGCGGCTGGCGTCAGGTGGCGCCGCTGATCCCGCTGGCGCTGTTCGCGAGCGCGTTCACCGTCAGTGCCACGGACGACCCCGCGATCGCTACGGCGTCGCTGGAGAACGGACTGTCCGGAGGCAACCCGGTCGTCGTACCGAAGCAGCCGATCGCCTTCCCGGCCAATGTGCCGGTGCCGGGCGTCGTCGGCCACGGAGTCGATCCTGGCGAGCAACCGACCCAGGTGGTGTCCGGACTGTCCCGCAACGGCATCCCGAACGCCGCCCTCAAGGCGTACTCCCGAGCCCAGCAGGTGCTGGCCCAGGCAGACCCGACGTGCCACTTGCCGTGGACGCTGGTGGCAGCGATCGGCCGGGTCGAGTCCAACCACGGCCGCTTCGGCGGCAATTCGCTGAACTCGCTGGGCGTCGCGGTGCCGGGCATTTTCGGCCCGCGGCTGGACGGTTCATCCGGGACGGCCCGGATCTCCGACTCGGACGCGGGTTCGTTCGACGGTGACGGCGCGTTCGACCGCGCGGTCGGCCCGATGCAGTTCATCCCCGGCACGTGGCGAGCCATGGGAGTGGACGGCGACGGCGACGGCGTGCGGAATCCGCAGGACATCGACGACGCGGCGATGTCGACCGGGGTCTACCTCTGCTCGGGCAAGACCGACCTGTCCAAGGCCAGTGATCTGAACGCCGCGGTTCTGCGCTACAACCACTCGCAGCAGTACGTCGACCTGGTGGTCAGCATCGCGAAGGCGTACGCCGGCGGCAGCTGGATCGCGGTCGGCAACGGCACCGCGGGTGACGACGTGGACGAAGCCGGCGACCAGATCGACGACCCGACCATCGACGCCCCGTCGGACAAGGACCTGCCGGAGGCGATCGACATCCCGACGCCCACCGCGACGGCGACGCCGACTCCGATCCTGACCGACGAGCGGGACGGCAACCGGCCGACGGACCGGCCGACCGCGACACCGACGGCGACTCCGAGCAGCCGGCCGACGGCGACACCGACGACGGTCAGGCCCACCACCTCGAAGCCGACCACGGCCAAGCCGACGGTTCCGGCCACGACCACGCCGAAGCCGGGTCTCACCAGCCTGACGACGGCCGTCGGGGTCATCGTCGGCACGGCCGGCAGCACGCTGGCCGAGCTGCAGAAGGCCACGACGTACTGCCAGTCCGAGATGGCGAAGGTGACGATCACCAAGCCGACCCAGACCCAGCTGCAGAAGTGCGTGACCGCCTACCAGACCGGTGGCGCCAAGGCGGTCGACCAGGTCATCCGCGGCCTGCTGTCGGCCCTCGGGCTGCTGGGCATCCTCGGTGGAGGCATCCTCGGGAGCTGATCCCCACTGGACCGGCGCGCCAGCCCCCACCCCTCCCTTGGCGCGCCCCTGGCGACGCCACGAAGCAATCCCCCCGGCTTCGTGGCGTCGCTCTTTTTAACGTTCAGGCGGCCCAGGCGCGGTCGATCGTCTGGGTGATGCTGTTGCCGATCAGGTCCGTCGCGGTCACCCGGATACTCGGGTACGCACCGGCCGGTACCTGGGCGCGGAGCGTGCCGATCCCGCGGAGCGACAGCTTCGTCCAGGTCTTCCCGTCGTACGAGATCTCGGCCGTGGTCCGGAAGATCCCGCCGCCGCGCACACCCGGCTGGTAGCGCGGAGTGAGCTCGAGCCAGCCGTTGGTGTGCTTGTAGTCGACCTGAACGAGCGGCAGCACTGCCCGGCTCTTGGACGGCACCGAGAGGAAGTGCCACCGGGTCTGCGTCGACGTCGAGGTCTTCGCCCAGCTGTTCGGGCCGCGCCGCTGGTCCAGCGTGAGGTCGTACCAGGCGGCGCGTTCCGGGACGGTGAACTGTGCGACCGACCAGTTCTTGCTGCCCAGTTCGACGCCGTTGCTGGTCAGCTTCATGCTCGTCACGTCGCCGCGGTCGGCCCAGCCGAACGTGGTCCGGTCGCCGCTGACGTACTGCGGAATCGCGATCCGCAGCGCGTCCTCGAACCGCGCCGGCGGCCAGCCCTGCGCCTCGTCACCCGGCGCATCGGACAGTCCCGGTACGGCGGGACGCGTGATCGACTCCCACCAACCGCGCGTGACCTGCTCGCCCGGCCGGTAGGACCGCGCGATCGTGGCCTCGAAGCCGGTCTCGTTCCACTCCCCCGCGGACGTCTTCTCGTCCCAGGTGACGCCCTTCTGGTCGGTGACGAGGTAGTCGGTCCGCTTCACCGCACCGGCCACCAGACGTGACGCCGACAACCCGGTCGAGATACCCGGAAGGTGCGCGATCCGCTGGTCCCGGTGCAGCCAGAACGCATCGTTGCGCTGGAAGTCCGTCGTCACCACGGCCGGGCGCATCTTCGCGACGTCGTACGTCAGTCCGCCCTTCACGACCGACGGGCCGAGCGCGACGTCGTACCGGTAGGTGCTGTCGAGCAGACCGTTCAGCTGCACGGACTGCGGGCCCTTCGCCAGCTCGGCGAGCAGTTGCTTGCCCTGCTCGGATCGCAGCAGGTAGAGCGGGACGCCCTGATCGCTACTGGTCGACCAGAAGCCGGGCGCTTCGTTGTAGAGGAACACCACCTTGGCGCCGGCGGCCTTCGCAGCCTTGACCTGTGCGGTCGTCTTGCTGAAGCCGCCCCATCGGATCAGTACGGCGGTGTCCTTGGCGCCGGTCAGCTCGGCCGCGGTACCGTCGCCGCCGTTGTACAGCGGGAGTTTCGCGTTCCCGACGTACACGGTCCGGGACGACCCCTCGGCCGGCGTGGCCAGCCGGACGCCGTTGATGTCGACGGTCAGCTTCGGCTGCGCGAGGTCCCAGCGCTGCACGACCTGGAAGGTGCCATTGGCAACCTTTCCGAAGTCCTGGACGTAGACGCCGTCGGCGACCCGGCCGTTGTACGCCCAGCCGGAGACCGCGTCCCGGTCCCCGACCTTGCGGTGCCAGGCGATCCCGATGCTCTGCGCGTCGGCCGGTCGCGGCGTCTTGATCGTCACCTTGTGCGCGGTCCGGGCGTCGAACGTGAACGTCCGGTCGCTGCCGATCCACTCGTCCGGATCGCCGAGCAGCGTGATCGAGTTCGCCCAGTTCGCCTCGTCGCCGCCGACGGCGTACGCCATCACGCTGTAGCGGCCGGTCGGTACGTCGACGGTGCGGCTGCCGGTCTCGTCGAACGCGATCGCGCTGACGTCACCGGTGTCCTGGTTCCACAGCTGCACGCCGCTCGCACCGGCCTTGGTGGTGGCGGGCTGTCCGTCGCGGCCGATCGCCTTCACGGTCACCTGGTTCAGCCGCCCACCGGCCGCGAACCCGAGGCCGGTCCGGTACGACGTGGCGCCGGCGCGGGCCGTCAGCACACCGGCGTACTTGGCGGGCTGGGTCTTGGCGAGGTCGAGGGTGACCGTCGCGGACCCGGTACCACCGGCGGGGATGGTCAGCCGGGCCGGGCTCACCGTCAGCCCGGCCTCCACCCCCGCCGGAGACTGTGCGTCGACCGAGAGCGTGAGCGTCACCGATCGCCTCGAGTTGTTGCGGTAGGCAACCGTACGCGTGACCGGCGCGGGGGCGGCCGGGCCGGTCCAGGACAGGTCACCGAAGAACAGGTTGGCGGCGTCCGGGAGGACCGACGGGTCGAGCGCGTTCGGGATGTCGATCCGGCCGAGGCCCTGCTGGTCGGTGCGGGCGCCGGCGGAGGGGACAGCCGTCGAGGCCAGTGCGGCCTTGAGCTGCGGCCCGGTCCAGTCGGGGTGCCGTTGTGCGAGGATCGCGGCCGCACCGGCGACGTGCGGCGTCGCCATCGACGTACCGCTCATGGCTGTGTAGTACTGGCCGAGGACGTGGCCCTGCTCGGTGCCGGCGGCGCGCGCGGCGGCGATCTCCACGCCGGGGGCGGTCACCTCGGGCTTCAGGGCGCCGTCGCCGACGCGCGGACCGCGGCTGGAGAAGTTCGCGAGGCTGTTGTCCCGGTCGACCGCGCCGACGGTCAGCGCCTCGGACGCGGCACCCGGCGATCCCACGGTCTCCTCGGCGCCGGAGTTGCCCGCCGCGATCACGAACAACGCGCCGCTCGACTTCGACAACCGGTCGACGGCCTCGCTCATCGGATCGGTACCGTCGGACGGCCAGCCGCCGAGGCTCATGCTGACGACCTTCGCGCCCTGCTGGACGGCCCACTCCATGCCGGCGATCGCCTCGGAGTCGTAACCGCCGCCGCTGTTGTCGAGCACCTTGCCGATCAGCAGTTCCGAGCCCGGCGCCACACCCTTCCGCTTGCCGGCGGACGCCGTACCGAGACCGGCGACGATGGACGCGGTGTGCGTGCCGTGGCCGTGTAGATCCTGGACCGCCTGGTCGGGCACGAAGCTCTCCGCCGCGACGACCTGCTTGGCGAGATCGGGGTGGCCGGCGTCGTACCCGGTGTCGAGGACGGCGACCTTCACGCCGTGGCCGTCGTACCCCTGCTTCCAGGCGGTCGGGGCGCCGATCTGCTTCGTGGACTGGTCGAGGGTTGCGTGGGTGCGGCCGTCGAGCCAGACCTTGGTGACCTGGCTGGACTTGAACGTGGTCGGGCCGCTGATGCCGTCCCAGAACGTCTTCGCGTCGGCCTTCTGCACGGTCACCGCGGTGCTTCCGACGCTGGCGAGGGTACGGCGGTACGTCGAGGCCGCCGGCGTACTAGGTGCGCTGCGAAGGGTGGCGGGCGCGGTGAGGAGGAGCGGAAGGCTAGCCCTGCTAGCGTCGTCGTACCCCTGCGCCGCGAGCTCGGTCAGGTTGAAGAGGCGCTTGTCGAGGCGGCCCGCGGAGAGCAGCGGGTAGGCGTCGGCCGGGACCAGGGTGAGGTCTCCGTCGAAGGTGCCGAAGTAGTACGGCTCGTCGTCGAGCAGGCGGGCCGAGACCTGGCCGTTGGAGCTGGTGGTCAGCTCGGCGACGTCGCCGGTGACCAGCGTGATCCGCTTGCTACTCGCGCCAGGCGTCGGGTTGGTCGTCGAATTGGTCGCCGTGGGGCCGGCCGGTACATCGGGCGGGCCGGCATTCGCCGTGGTGGTCGTCAGCAGCAGGGAACCGGCGACCACCGCGGCGAGCAGGCCGGCCGCGGACCGGGACATTCGAGACATCACAGGGGGAAACCTCCCGACGCCCCGACCCACGCGAGGCCGTCATCGGGAGCCTGTCAGTTGCCATCAGCCCCAGTCCACCACTCCCCCTGACCTACACCCGCCATGACCGATACCAGCCACCCATCGCGCGAACCCTCCACCTCAGTGGATATCCACTCAGCCGGAGGGTTGCCCACCCGTATTTCGAGTGGGCAACCCGCCAGCTCGATGGGCAACCCGCGTCAGGCGAAGCGCTTGGTGATGTTCTCGACCCGCTCGAGGAGGTCGAGGTCGTAGGCGACGCCGGGGACGTAGAAGATCACGTAGTCGGCGCCGGCCTCGAGGACCGCCTCGACCTTGTCGGCGATCTCGTCCTCGGTGGCGATGATGTTGTCCCGGTCGAACTTCTCCCGGTTCATCGGGCCGAGGGCCTTCTCGGTCGCCTTCTGCGGGTCGTCGCCCTTGTCGATCGGGAACACGTTGAAGTTCGTCGACTTGATGATGTCGTCGTAGTTCCGGCCGAGCTTCTCGCAGTGGCCGCGGAGGATGTCGGCCTTCTCCTTGAACAGCTCCGGGTTGCCGCCGCCGATGTTCGCGGCGTCGGCGTACTGCGCGACCAGCTTCAGCGTGACCTTCGGCCCGCCGCCGCCGATCCAGAAGCTCGGGTGCGGCTTGCGGACGCCCTTCGGCTCGTTGATCGGGGCGTCGATCGAGTAGTACTTGCCGTTGTAGACCGGCTTGTCCTCGGTCCACATCTTGTAGATGATCTCGGTCGCCTCACGGAACGCCGCCATCCGCTGCGGTACGTCGGTCCACTCGTAGCCGTACGCCTTCCACTCGTGCTCGTACCAGCCCGCGCCGATCCCGGCGTACAGGCGGCCGTGGCTGGCGACGTCGACGGTGGACGCGATCTTCGCGTACAGCGACGGGTTGCGGTACCCGTTGCAGCCCACCATCTGGCCGATGTTGACCCGCTTGGTGTCGCGGGCCAGCGCGGCCGTCGCGCTCCAGCACTCGAAGGTGGTGTTGTCACTCGGCTCCGGCACCGTGTGGAAGTGGTCGAACAGCCAGATCGAGTCCCACGACTGCTCGTCGGCCCGCTTGGCGACGTCGGTCATCGCCTCCCACTGCTCGATCGGATCGGCGATGCCGGCCAGGTCCATCTTCCAGCCCTGCGGTACGAAGACCCCGAAACGTGTAGTCATGCTGCCATCCTTTCCGGGGATGGCAGCATCGGTCCATCAATCCGAGTACTGAATTTGCACTCAATCGGACCACTACAGCTTCTTAATTCGCGCTCAGGACTCCCGCTCCGGTGCTGGGCTCGCTGCGATCCACGGCTCGGCCGGAGAGGATCGTGTTCAGGATGAGCGGCGAGACCCGGCCGCCGAACTCCTGCCGGGTGAGGGCCGCTACACCGGCAGCGGTCGGCGCGGAGGCCGACGTACCGAAGAAGCGGCAACCGCCCTGCGTCGTGGTCGGGCAGGTTCCGGAACCGAAGCCGCCGACGCCGCTGACCGACTCGCCGTCGGCCGCGAGCCAGTTCGGCGCCGGGAAGTTCAGCGCACCTGCCCCGGGGATCCCGCGGCACGGACCGGGCTGACCGCCGGGGCAGCGGGTCGTGGTGACGAGCTGCGTCGGGCCTGCGGCGCTGAACGGCTCCAGCGGGGAGGTCTTCGGGTCGGTGGACACGCTCGAGTTCACGGCGCCCGCGCTGGTGGCGAAGACGGTGTAGTTCGAGTCGGGGTTCATCGAGCCGGCCCGCTCCGGCGGGTCGATCGTCTGGACGCCGGACGCCAGCGCCCGCCAGCGCAGATCCAGGATCGGAGCCTTCCGCGCGGTCGAGGTGCCTTCGACGTCGACGACGAGCTTCACGGGCTGCGCCGTCTTCGTCGTGTTGAAGTACTCGAACTGCTCGATGGTGTCGCCCACACCGTTCGCCTGGACGGCGGTGCTGGACGCGAGGCACTTCGTCCCGGTGCTGTCCATCAGGTACAGGTTGAGGTCGGTGAATCCGCCCTGGCCCGCGGTCGGGTAGATCGCCCGCGGCTCACTCCACTGCAGCGTCGGCAGGATCCCCGCGCCGGGCAGCAGATTGAGGTCGTACGACGTGTCGCTGCCGCGCAACTGCACCACGTTGTCGGGGTCCTTCTTACAGCCGGTGTACGGCCCGGTCGCGCCGTCCGCACCCTTGCCCGTTCCGGTCGCGGTCACCCGCGGAGCGTGCCGGTTGCCGAGGTTGCCGGCCGAGGAGCTGACCCAGATGCCGTGCTTGGCGAGCGCCTCGGCCGTTGCGGCGCCGAGGCCCTGCTGGAACGCGGGCTCGTCGTCGAGCGCGATGTCCTCGGCGATCATCGTGACGCCGGACTTCGCAAGGAGGTGGAACGCCTCGAAGTAGTCGGCATTGGTGTCGAGCGTGCTCGCGAACGCCAGCTTCGCGTCCGGCGCGAGGTCGTGGATGATCTCCATCATCGCGGTGCCCTCGTCGTTACCGTACGGCGCCGACTGCAGCACCTGGGTGTCGGCCGGCAACTCACCCGCGGCGATCGCGTCCGCGACGTGGTCGGCGTCACCGGAGATCACGCCGATCTTCTGGCCGCGACCGGTCAAGCCCTTGGCCTGTGCCTTGTCCGCCTGGTGCAACTGGACGCCCTCGGCGGTGATCGGGCCGACATCGACGGCGGGCCGCAGGGACGGGCGCAGCGCCGTCACCCAGTCGAGTGCCGCGACGGCGTCCAGCTTGTCGTACGGGACCGTGGCGGAGACCAGGCCGGTGCTGGGGAGCTCGGCGCCGGCGACCGCCGGGAAGTCGGCGGAGTTCTTGAGGACTGATGCGCCGAGTGCGGTCAGGTCGGCCTGCTGTTGCGCGGTGACCGGCGCGGCGGCGTACACCTGGACGCCCAGACGGCTGCCTTCGACGCCCAGTGAGCGGGCCTGCACGTTCGATTGCTTCTTCGCGGCGAGCGTCGCGGCGTCCCGCAGCATCGACGGGACCTTAACCGCGGCCCGGCCGTGTGCGGCCGGTGCTGCCGCGGGGTCCAGTGGCGCCGCCGCGGTCGCCGGGGAGCCCACGGCAACCACAGCCATCGGAACGACCAGCATCACGCTGCCCAGCACATATCGGAGCTTCATAGGTGTCCCTTCCCGTCCAGCACGGTCGCGACCCACAGTCATCTACCCACCAACCGACTGTCCAGTCCTTGCGTCTACCGATCCGAGCACGGTCGATCCCGGGCTGACCTGTCAGACGCGGTAGCCGAGGTCCTCTTCCTCGATGTCCCGGTCGATCCAGCGCAGGTACCCGGGCCACAACCGAGCTGCCGTCGTGGACGGCGCACAATTCGAGGAGCTGCGCAGGCAGGGTGGACCCGACGACGGCGGACCATCGCTCGAGGTCCGCTTGCGTTGCCGGCGGGCGGAGGGTGGAGTCGACGCCTGGTACCGGCGCTCAGGCTCTCTTCGATGGCTGTCCACTGCGTGGCGATGCTCACCAGCGGATCCCAAGCCCGTGAGAGCGCTCTAGTTCCGGAACCGGTGAGGTCTTGACCCGGGTTCGGGGAGGGCTGAGAGTCGGGGCCGAGCGCCCGTGCTCGATATCCCTGTGAGGAGTCGCCCATGCTCTGGTGGTCTGGTTCTCGAGTGGTGGATCGCCGGAGAGGGCGGGTGGCGCTCGTCGCGGCGGCTGCTCTGCTGGGCGGGCTGCTGGTGGCGACGCCGGCGGCGGCCGACGATCCGGCTCCGGTGACGTTGGCGGCGTTCGAGGGTGCGGAGCCGTTCGCGGCGCCGCCGAACGCCGGGATCTTCACCTGGGGCAGCGACGCCGACGACCCGCCGACGCTCGAGCTGCAGACCCGGGCGGACGCTCCGGCCGGCGAGAAGGTGCTGCACGGGACGTACGACATCAGCGGCTGGGGCGGATTCAGTCACGACGTCACGTACGACGTGAACCCCGGCGACTGGTCGCCGTACAAGGGGATCCGGTTCTGGTGGTACGGGCAGAACACCGCCCCGCTTCCGCCCGGCTCCGGGAAGCGGATCTTTTTCGAGATCAAGGACGGCGGCGCGAACGCCGAGGCGTCCGAGCTGTGGAACACCAGCTTCACCGACGACTGGCAGGGCTGGCACCTGGTCGAGATCCCGTTCGGCGAGCTCGTGTACCGCGGTGACTACCAGCCCGTCGGCGGGATCGACCACATCCTGAACCTGACCCAGATGTGGGGCTACGCGTTCACGATGCCGGCCGGTGCGCCGGGTGAGTTCGCGATCGACCAGGTCGAGGTCTACGGCAAGGCCGATCCGGCGCTGAAGAACAGTGTCGTGACCGACGCCGACGTGTACCCGGTCAAGGAGGGCGGAACCGCACAGGTGAAGGTCTCGGTCGCGACCACCGGCGGTACGCCGCTCGAGGAGCCGGTCACGGTCGACTACAAGACCGGAACCGGAACAGCCGGCGCCGACGACTACACGCCGGTTTCCGGAACGATCATGTTCCCGGCCGGAACAGTTTCCGGAACGTCGCAGAACGTTTCCGTGACCACCCGGAAAGACGGTTCCGCGGAGGTTGCGGAAACCGTTCCCCTCGAGCTCGCCGTCACCGGCGCCAAGGCCCCGCAGACCCAGCCCGTCGTGGTGATCGACGCCCACGACCTGCCGTACCTGAACCGGAAACTCCCGATCGGAAAACGCGTTACCGATCTGCTCACCCGGATGACGACGGCGGAAAAGGTCGGACAGATGACCCAGGCCGAGCGGAACGCGCTCCGGTCCCGCTCGGACATCGCGTCGTACGCGCTCGGCTCGCTGCTGTCCGGCGGCGGCTCCGTCCCGACCCCGAACACCCCGGCCGCCTGGGCCGCGATGATCGACACCTTCCAGCTCAACGCGCAGGCGACCCGGCTGCAGATCCCGTTGATCTACGGCGTCGACGCGGTGCACGGGCACAACAACGTGATCGGCGCGACGATCCTGCCGCACAACATCGGGATCGGCGCCACCCGCGATCCGTCGATCGCGCACAAGACCGGTGAGGTGACCGCGACCGAGGTCCGCGCCACCGGCATCCCGTGGGACTTCGCGCCGTGCGTGTGCGTGGTCCGAGACGACCGGTGGGGCCGCGCGTACGAGGGGTACGGCGAGGATCCGGCGCTCGTGCAGTCGATGGCGACCGTGATCACCGGTCTGCAGGGCAAGGCCGACGGCAGTCAGCTCGCGCGCAACAACCACGTCCTCGCCACCGCGAAGCACTTCGCCGGCGACGGCGGTACGACGTACGGCAGCTCGACGACCGGCTCGTACAAGATCGACCAGGGCATCACGCAGGTGACCCGGCAGCAGCTGGAGACCATCCACCTCGCGCCGTTCAAGACGGCTGTCGACCTCGGCATCGGCACCGTGATGCCCTCGTACTCGAGCATGTCGGTCGACGGTGCCGCGCCGGTCAAGATGCACGGGGACGGTGAGCTGATCAACGGCGTGCTGAAGCAGCGGATGGGCTTCGACGGATTCGTGATCAGCGACTGGCAGGCGATCGACCAGTTGCCGGGCGACTACGCGAGCGACATCCGTACGTCGATCAACGCCGGCCTGGACATGATCATGGTGCCGACGAACTACCAGGGCTTCACCCAGGGCCTGACCGCGGAGATCGGCGGCGGCCGGATCCCGATGACCCGGATCGACGACGCGGTCCGCAGGATCCTGACGGAGAAGTTCAAGCTCGGCCTGTTCGAGCACCCGTACGCCGACACGACCAACGCCGCGACAGTCGGATCGGCCGCACACCGAGCCGTCGGTCGCCAGGCGGCGGCGAAATCCCAGGTGTTGCTGAAGAACGACGGCAATCTGTTGCCACTGGCATCGACTGCCAAGGTGTACGTCGCCGGAAGCAACGCGAACGACCTCGGCAACCAGATGGGCGGCTGGAGCATCAGCTGGCAAGGCGGATCCGGTGCGACGACAACGGGTACGACGATCCTCGACGGGATCAAGCAGGTGGCGCCGGATGCGACATTCAGCGCCGACGCGTCAGCACCGCTCGACGGTCACGACGTCGGCGTGGTCGTGGTCGGCGAACGCCCGTACGCCGAAGGAATCGGGGATGTCGGCAACGGTCACGACCTGCTGCTCTCGGCTGCCGACAAGGCCGCCGTGGACAAGGTCTGCGGCGCGATGAAGTGCGTCGTGCTGATCGTGTCCGGCCGCCCGCAGGTGATCGCGGACCAGCTCGGCAAGATCAACGCACTGGTCGCGTCATGGCTACCGGGGACCGAGGGTGCCGGCGTTGCGGATGTGCTGTTCGGCAAGGTCCCGTTCAGCGGCCGCCTGCCGGTCAGCTGGCCGCGCGCAGAGGACCAGCAGCCGTTGAACGTCGGCGATGCGTCCTACAACCCGCAGTACCCGTTCGGATGGGGCCTCACGACCCAAGCCGCAGCCCGTGCCGCACTGACAGAGACCCGCAACACCCTGCTGAGCAAGCACGATCCTTACGCGGTCGCGGCTGGGATCGCGGCGGGTGTCGCACTCCAGGTCCGCGACTGGTCAGGGCCGCAGGCAACCATCGCATTGGCCGCGGCCGCGCAGTCCGCCAAGTTCCTGGAGCGCACCAAGGCCGACACCTTCGCCGAGGACGATGCGGTCGTCGGCGTCGCGCGCTGGATCGCGCAGAACCACGTCGGCCAGAACCTGAACGAGCCGGCGTCGAAGCTCATCTCCGACGCCGACCACGCCCTCCTCAGCGGGCAGCTGAGCACCGCGGTCACGAAGCTGACTGCAGCTTCCAGGTAAGACAAGCGTTGGCCGGGACGGTGACCCCTCACCCGTCCCGGCCAACACCCCCCAGGCTCGCTCCCCCCGCACGCAGTCCCCGTGCCTCCTGCGCGACGTTCAGCGGCTGATCTTCGCCGCCGCCTGGCGCGCGAGCTTGTCGAAGTTCGGCGCGGGCATACCCGGACCCATCTCGCTGAACGCCAGCACCGAGACGTTGCGTCCCTTCAGCGTGACGGCGTACGGGAAGCCGCCCGCCTCGCTGCCCGGGTCGTTCGGCTTCGGGTAGTCGTACCAGCGGATCACCTGCGTGAGGTCGCCCGAGGCGCCCTTGACCATGCGGTTCTCAGTGATCTTCCGTGCGTGCGTCGGCGCCGGCTTGCTGTACGTGCAGCTCTTCAGCGTCGCGATGATCGAGTTGTACGCCGCCCGCGCGGTCGCCGCGTTCGCGTACTGGCTGACGTACTGCCCGCCGTACGCGTCCATCTCGTCGGTGAACCCGCGGGCCATCCGCGCGGAGACCCGCTTGCCCTCGGTCGACGCCGGGCCGCAGTAGGTCTTCGGCAGAATCCCCCTGTCGACCTGCCGGATCCAGTCCCGCCGTGCATCGGCCTTCTTCACCTCGCCGATCGTCAGCATCTGCGACCGGCTGAGCGCGGTGGCCGACGTCGTACCGGCGTCCGCGCCCTGCGTTGCCAGGGTGGTGAGTCCCACGGCCAGCACTCCTGTCGCCACACCCGTCGCAACCACACCTCGGCGCATGCCCCCAGCAAACTTCATGTTCCGTCCCCTCGTCGGTTGGTTGTACGAGTAGACGTGCGACCCGCGGGAAAGGTTGGTTCTGGTCTAGACGGAAGTTCGGCCGCGGAGGCGGCGGAGCATGCGGGCGTCCTCGAAGCCGACGGTGCGAGCGGCGGACTCGACCGTGGTGCCGTGGCCGATGAGGTGTTCGGCTCGTTCCAGGCGGAGGAGCTGCTGGTACCGGAGCGGGGTGAGGCCGGTGGCGGCCGTGAAGATGCGGGTGAGTGTGCGTTCGCTGACACCGACCTGCCCGGCCAGATCCGTCAGCGGCAACCGGTCGGCGTACCGCGCGTCGATGACGTCCTGGACGCGGTGCGCGAGGTCGTTGAGATGACCCCGGTGGCGGAGCATCGCGGACTCCTGCAGCTCGTCGCCGTTGCGGCGGGCGTAGACGACCATCTCGCGCGCCACCCGGGCCGCCGCCTCAGCGCCGCGGCCGACCGCGACGAGATGCAGCGCGAGGTCGATACCGCTCGCGATCCCGGCGGAGGTGATGACGCGATCGTCCTCGACGTACAACACGTCTCGCACGATGATCGCCCGCGGGTACCGGGTCGCCAGCTCGTCGGTCAGGTCGTGATGGGTCGTGAAGCGCCGCCCGTCGAGCAGGCCCGCCCACCCGAGGGCGTCGGCCCCCGAGCAGACACTCGCAACCGACCCACCGCGCGCGTGGTGGGCACGCAATCGCTCCCGGAAGTCCGGCCCGATCGGCGGCTCCGGCGACAATCGCGGCGACCGCCAGCCCGGTACGACGACCAGGTCCCCGGCATCGAGCTCCGGCCACTGCAGCTGGGCCCGCAACGGCACGCCCTGAGCGGTCGCGATCTCCTCGGATTCGGCGACGTACGACACCTCGTAGCCGTACCCGAAGTCGTTCGCCGTCGTGAACACCTGTGCCGGCCCGGCGAGATCCAGCAAATGGAGCCGCGGCACCAGTACGAAGACGACGCGAGTGGGACGCATCCGGTCAGGATGACACGGGTACGCCCGTGAACTCGTCGAGCGTCCGGATCGTGGCGAACCGGCCGGCCAGCGCGTACTCCGTGCGCTCGACGACCTGCTCCGCGGTCAGGGTCCGCGGGTCGGCGAGGATCTCATCGACTCCCGCCTCGTCGCGGATCGACCAGTGGGCCAACGCCATCGTTGCGGTCGCGTCGGCGACAAACACGACGTCGTACCCGAGATCGGACGCGACGCGTGCGGTGGTCTCGCAGCACTGCTCGGTACGGATGCCGGAGACAACGATCTCGCCGACGCCGTGCTGGGTCAGCAATTGCTGCAGATTCGTTGTGGTGAAAGCGTTGTGCGAGGTCTTGGTGAGGATCGGCTCACCCGGCAACGGTTCGAGACCGTCGATCAGCCGGACGTGGCCGTTGACCGGGTCGAACGCGCCACCGGTCCCCGGCTCGGTGTGCAGCACCCAGACGACGAGGTCGCCCTTGTCGCGGGCCGTGCGCACCAGTCGGTCCACGCGTTCGGCGATGTCGGGGTGGTTCACCAGCTGCCAGTTCGGGCGGACCCGGAACGATTCCTGGACGTCGATCACGATCAGTGCGGTTCGGCTCATGACCTCATCCTCGCCCGCGGTCGGCGTACCGCTGAAGGCTCGATCGGGCCCCGGACCGGACCGATCTGGTCACGAGGACGACCAGGTCGCAGAGATCGGACGAATTCACACCGTTCCGAACTGTTCCAAACACTGGTCCAGCGTGCTTATCGTGCCCAGGTCTGGTTTCTACAACGATTGAGGGAGTTGCGATGCCCGATCACCTGCCCCGCCGCCAGGTCCTGCGGACCGCCGGCGCACTGGGCCTCGGTGCCGCCGCCGCGGGCGCGCTCAGCACCACCGCTGACGCCAGTACCCAGGCCAGTTCGGCCGCTGGTACGCCGGATAAGTTGAGGACCATGGGCGCACACCACGGCAAGCTCGAGATCCGCAAGGACCCGTTCGGCACCACTCCGGACGGTCAGAAGGTGGACGTCTACACGTTCACCAACGGCCGGGTGACGATCTCGATGCTCACCTGGGGCGCGACCATCCAGAAGGTCGAGACGCCGGACCGCCGCGGCAGAACCACGAACATCAGCCTCGGCTTCGACAACCTGCCGGACTACGCCAAGCTCAGCCCGTACTTCGGCGCCACCATCGGGCGGTACGGGAACCGGATCGCCAAGGGCAAGTTCACGCTGGACGGGACGACGTACCAGATCCCGGTCAACAACGGTGAGAACGCGCTGCACGGCGGCCCCCTCGGCTTCGACAAGAAGGTCTGGAAGGCCAAGGTCGTCCAGACGGACAAGGCCGTTGGCGTCGCGTTCACCTACATCAGCCCGGACGGCGAGATGGGCTTCCCCGGTGAGCTCACCAGCACCGTCACGTACACGCTGGACAAGCGTGACGACCTGCGGATCGACTACCACGCGACCGTGGCCGGCAAGGCGACGATCGTGAACCTGACCAACCACGTGTACTTCAACCTGCTCGGCGAGGGCAACGGCACCATCTACGACCACGTGCTGGAGCTGAACGCGCCGAAGTACACGCCGGTCGACGCGACGCTGATCCCGACCGGCGAGATCGCCCCGGTCGCCGGTACGCCGTTCGACTTCAGCAAGCCGACCGCGATCGGCAAGCGGCTCCGTGGCGACCACGAGCAGTTGGTTTTCGGCCGCGGGTACGACCACAACTTCGTGCTCGGCGGGCAGCCGGACAGCAACGGCCTGCGGCTCGCGGGGCGCTTCTGGGAGCCGGAGCACGGCCGCACGATCGAGGTGCTCACCGACCAGCCGGGCGTCCAGTTCTACAGCGGCAACTTCCTCGACGGCACGTTCCTCGGCATCGGCAACAAGGCCTACCGCCAGGGCGACGCGTTCGCCTTCGAGACCCAGCACTTCCCCGACTCCCCCAACCACCCCAACTTCCCGTCCACGGTTCTGCGCCCCGACCAGACCTACAAGAGCACCACCATCTATTCCTTCGGCACCAAGTAGCGCCAAGGACAGGAGGTAGTCGGCCCGCACCGGGCCGGCCGAGCGTGCATACGGCGAGGTGGTCCCGTCCCGGCGGGACCACCTCCTGTCGTTCCGCGCCCTTGCCTGACCTTTGCAACGGGCGCACGCTGGGCAGGGGTGGGGGTGACAGGTGGTGGCACCGGCGATCGCACGCGCCCGCGGTCCCGGGCCGTGGGCGCTGTGGGCCGCCGTCGTACTGGGTCTGGGCACGCTGCTGGCCTCGATCGCGCTCGCGATGGCCGGCGACGAACTGGTCCGGCCCGGTCTGCAGGCGCTCCTGTTCAACTGGATCACCATCCCGTACCTGATCAGCGGAACGCTCGCGTGGTGGCGGCGGCCGGAGAGCCGCCTCGGTCCGCTGATGATCGCCGCCGCCTTCGTGATGGCCCTGACCGCTCTGCAATGGTCCTCGCTGCCCGCGTTGCACTCGCTCGGCAACCTCCTCGACATGGTGCCGTCCGCCATGTTCCTGCACGTATTCCTCGCCTATCCGACCGGACAGCTGGCGACCCGGCCGCGCCAGGTCGTCGTCATCGCCGGCTACGTGAACGTCGCGGTTCTCCAACTGGCGAAGATCCTGCTCGGCAGCAATCCGGACAGCCTGCTCGCAATCACCGCACAACCGGCGGTCGCGAGCCGCATCGAGCAGTTCCAGCTGATCGCGATGAGCGCCCTGCTGCTGATCGGCACCGCTCTGCTTCTGGTACGCCGGCCAAGCCCGAGCCGCGCGCAGCGACGCCCGGTGACGCTGCTGGTCGACACCTTCGGACTGGCGCTCGTCATGCTCGCCCTCCTGTACGTCGCAGGCCTGCGAGGCTGGCCGCAGATCGAGACGGTCCGGCACATCACGTTCGCCGCCCTCGGCCTCGCGCCGGCCGCCTTCCTGCTCGGCCTGCTGGACGCCCGGCTGGCCCGCACCGACGTCGGCACGCTGTTGATGGAGTTGCGCGCGCACCCGACCAGCGATCTGCGCGAACCCCTGGCGCGTGCCCTGCACGACCCGTCTCTGACCCTCGCCTATTGGCTACCGCAGTACGGCACCTGGGCCGATCCGGATGGTCGTGCCGTCACGCTGCGGGGCGCCGACGCGGGACGTGCGACCCGGGTCATCCACCGCGACCACGAACCGATCATCGCCCTGGAATTCGACCGATCGCTCGAGGACGAACGCGAACTGCTCGACGCCGTCGCAGCAGCGGCCGGAATCGCCTTGGAGAACAACCGGCTGCAGGTGGAGCTCCGCGCCCGTCTGCAGGAACTGCAAGGTTCGCGGGCCCGGGTCGTCGACGCCGAACAGAAGGAACGCCAGCGGCTCGAACGGAACCTGCACGACGGCGCGCAGCAACGCCTCGTGGCCTTGGCGCTCGAACTCGGACTGCTCGCCAACAGCTCCACGGACAGCAGCGAAACCGCGGCACGCCTGCTGCAGGCCAAGCGCGAGGTCGCCGTCTCTCTCGACGAGTTGCGGGATGTGGCGCGCGGCATCCACCCCGCGGTGCTCACCGGACACGGGCTGGCGGTCGCGCTCGAGTCCCTCGCCGTACAAGCCGGCGTACCCGTCGAGCTCGACGTCGCGATCGACGGACGGCTGCCCGAACGCGTCGAGGTCGCCGCGTACTACGTCGTCAGCGAGAGCCTGACGAACATCGGCAAGCACGCCGAGGCGACCACCGCCTCGGTCCGCGTCACCCGGTCGGCGGACGCGATCGTCGTCGCGGTCGTCGACAACGGAATCGGCGGCGCGGACACCGAGCGCGGGACCGGGCTGCGCGGTCTCGCCGACCGGGTCGAGGCCGTCGGCGGTCAGTTGCGAATCTGGAGTCCGGCGGGCCACGGGACCCGGCTGGAGGCGGAGTTCCCGTGCGAGTAGCGATCGCCGAGGACAGCGTCCTGCTGCGCGAGGGGCTCACCCGGATCCTCGCGAGCGCCGGCCTGGAAGTTGCTGCGGCGTACGACAACGCCGACGACCTGCTGCGGTACGTCCGCAGCTTCCCGCCGCAGGTCGCGATCCTCGACATCAGGTTGCCTCCGACCCACAACGACGAGGGCATGCGCGCCGCCCTACGGATCCGCGAGCAGCATCCGGACGTCGGCGTCCTGGTGCTGTCGCAGTACCTCGAACTCGGCCTGGCGATGCAACTGCTGTCGGAGTCCGCCGAAGGAGTCGGCTATCTGCTGAAGGACCGGATCAGCGACGTGGACGACTTCGTCGGCGCCGTACGGCGGGTGGCCGGTGGCGGCTCGGCCGTGGATCCGAAGATCGTCTCCACCTTGCTGAAACGACGGCGTGGCGACGATCCGCTCGCCGTACTGACTCCGCGCGAGCGGGAAGCCCTCGAACTGATGGCGACCGGCGCCTCCAACCAGGGCATCGCCGACGCGCTGACGATCACACTGCGGGCCGCGGAGAAGTACGTCTCCGGCATCTTCACCAAGCTCGGCATCCCGTCCACCCGCAGCGAATCCCGCCGGGTGCTGGCCGTGCTGCTGTACCTGCGCGCCTGACACACCAGAAACCCGAACCCTCCCTCCACCGGTCGCCCGGTCTCCCGAACGCGGCCGGGAACGCGAGTCTCGACGTAGACCCCGTCCCTGGAGGAACCAGTGCACAAGTCCCGCGTGATGCAGAACGAACCCGACCCGCCGCGGCCGGACCGTGCACCGAGTCCCCAGCCACCCGCGATTCCGAGGAGATCCGTCATGACCTTCGTCCGCAATCATCCCGTCGTCAGCTTCTTCGTCCTGGCCTATGCGCTGGCCTGGGCAGGCGTCCCGTTCGGGAGCTTCTACGCTCCCGGCGCCCTGGTCGCCGCACTCGTCGTCGTCTACCTGACCGAAGGCTTCGCCGGCCTGCGCTCCATGGGCGCCCGGCTGATCCGCTGGCGGGTCCGCTGGATCTGGTACGTCGCCGCGATCGCCGTGCCGCTGGCCGTGCACCTCGTGACGATGTCGCTCAACCAGGCCCTCGGCGCACCGGCTCCGAACACCGGGCAGTTCACGCCCTGGTACGGCCTAGCGGTCGTCGTCGGCATGATCATGATCGACCCGACCGGCGGCCCGTTCAGCGAGGAACCGAGCTTCCGCGGCTACGCACAGCCCAAGCTCCAGTCACGCCGTACTCCGCTCGTCTCGACCGCGATCCTGGCCGTGGCGATCACCGGCTGGCACCTGCCGCTGTTCTTCATCTCTTCGTTCGGCCTCCAGCCCTTCGAAGCGCTGACCACGGTCGGCGTCACCTTCTGGTACGCGTGGCTGTTCAACCACGCCTCCGGCAGCGTCCTCATCACTCTCATCGCGCATGCCACCGAAGGCAGCATCAACACGAGCGACCTCTGGCCCGCCGGTTCGGACCTCACCCGAGAGACCTGGCTGTACGTCGCGGTGTGGTGGGCGGTCGCCATCGGCCTACTGCTCGTCAACCGCCGCTTCTGGACCACCCCGACCGCACCCGCACCCATCAACGTCAAGGAGCCAGTCTCATGACCACCACCTCGATTCCCCCTCGTACTCCTCCCGTCAAGCGCAAGTGGAGCGGCTGGCGCACCGTGCTGGTCGTCCTGGGTGCCTTGCTGGCCCTGGTCGGCGTCACTCTGTTCGCTGTCGGAGGCGTCGGGCTGTGGGCACAGCATCAACGCGACGACGACGGCTACTTCACCGCCGGACCCGAGCGGGTCAGCACCAGCACGTACGCGTTGTCGGCGCCCGGGCTCGACATCGGCGGCGTCGGGCCGGATGCCTTCTACACCGACGATTTCCTCGGCAAGGTCCGGATCGACATCAAATCGACGTCCGGCACGCCGGTCTTCATCGGCATCGGTCCGGCCGCCGACGTCGCGGCGTACCTCAAGGGAGTGAGCCACGACGAGATCGCTGACTTCGACGTCGATCCCTTCCACCTGACGACCACTGCCAGGCCCGGTGACAAGCCGGCCGACTCGCCCGCCGACCAGTCGTTCTGGGTCGCCTCCGGCAACGACACCCTCAACTGGACCGCCCGCGGCGGCAACTGGTCCGTCGTGATCATGAACGCCGACGGATCACCGAAGCTCGACGCCGAGCTGAGCGTCGGCGGCACCCTGCCCGCCGTCGAGGGGATCACGATCGGCGCACTGATCGGCGCCGTCCTCCTGCTGCTGATCGGATCCGCCGTCGTCGTCTCCACAATCACCACCCGCCGCACCAACTAGCACCGACGCGCGGATCTGTAGGGCAATGTTCCTAAGTTGCCTAGAGTTGGGGCATGAGCGAACCGGTTCTGCAGATTCCGTTCGACGATGCGTTTCGGTTCGATCCGTCGCCGACGTTCGCCGAGCTGCGGGAGAACAGGCCGGTGGCGCGGGTGCGGACGCTGGCGGGGGCCGAGGTCTGGCTGGTGACGCGGTACGACGACGTGAAACTGGTGCTCGCGGATCCGCGGTTCTCCCGCGCCGCCGTGGTGAAGCAAGGAGCTCCGCGCGTCGCGCTGGCCAAACCGATGCCGAACAGCCTGACCACCACCGACCCGCCGGAGCACAGCAGGCTCCGACGGTTGGTGGTGCCAACGTTCGCGCACCGGAAGATCGAGCAGACCCGGCCGTGGGTCGCGGAGCTGTCCGCGCAGCTCGCCGAGGACGTCGCGCAGGCCGGCGACGGCGCGGACATCCGGCAACTGGTCGCCTTGCCGTTGCCGATCCAGGTGATCTGCCAGCTGCTCGGCGTACCGTACGCGGACCGCGCGCAGTTCCGGGAGTGGACCGAGCTCGGGTACAGCATGAAGATGGCCGAGAAGGATCTCGTCGAGGACGCGATGACCAACCTCACGGCGTACATCGAGGATCTGGTCACGAAGAAGCTCGCGAACACCTCGGGTCCCGCGGAGGATCTTCTGGACGAGCTGGTGCGCGCCCGCGAGCAGGGCGACCGGCTGAGCCAGGAGGAGCTGATCGCGTTCGGCGTGAACCTGCTGGTCGCCGGCCACGAGACGTCGGCGAACCAGATCTCCAGCTGTGTCGCCACACTGCTGCGCTGGCCGGAGAACTGGGCGCGGCTGGTCGAGGAGCCCGAGCTGATTCCGTCGGCGATCGAGGAGCTGCTGCGGTTCAACAGGTTCAGCGAGGTCGGGCAACTCCGGGTCGCGATCGAGGACGTCGAGCTGCACGGCGTGCAGATCAAGGCCGGTGAAGGGGTGATGGCCGCGCTCAACTCGGCGAACCGGGACCCGCGGGCGTACGACGCTCCGGACGAGCTGCGACTGGACCGTCGCGACAACAAGCACATGTCCTTCGGCTTCGGCCCGCACTTCTGCCTCGGCGCTCAACTGGCGCGGATCGAGCTACAGGAGTCGCTGGCGGCCCTCGTACGACGGTTCCCGCGGATGAGTCTCGCGAAGCCGGCCGAAGAGCTCGAGTGGCGTCGCGTGCTGGTCAGCGGTCTCGCAGAACTGCCGGTGAACCTGGGCGGTCCACCGGCAGCTGGATGATCAGTTCTGCGAGCTGAACACGAGACCGTGCTCGGCCTCGTACTGCTCGATGAAGCGCTTCGCCATCGGTTCGCTGCATCCCACCGAACGCGCCAGGTTCGCCGCAGTGCGCTCGTGCCCCTCCGGCCACTCGGTCAGCATGTTCCAGGCGCGCATGCGCCGCTTCTCCAGATCGGTCGGTTCGACCGCTTCTTCTTCTGCGGGCTTTGCCGCGACCACAGGTTCCGGGTCGGGCAGGACGGGCTCCACCTTCGGGGTGGTGATCAGCGCCGGCGGCTGCGGATCGGCAGGGCCCGCGAACGGTGACGGTGGCTTCGGCTTCTCCACCAGCGGTTCCGCCTTCGGCTGCGGGGCGAACGGCTTCAGGCTGCTCGCCGTACCGGTGACGACGTGCTGCGGCTCGCTCTCGTCCTCGACGACAACGGCCTCGGACACGTTCCCGCTGTCGGTCGGATCGGGCTGGTCGACGATCGCCATCAGCTCGCCGGTCCAGGCGTCGTCGTCCCGCAGTCCTACCCCGGTGCCGTCGGCACGCCGCGGCTGCCCGCCCTCGAGCACCCACACGGCGGCGGGTACGGCGGGACGGTCCTCGGGCTGCTCCGGCGGCGGTGAGATCGCCTTGGTCAGCTTGTTGGTGATGACCTCGTAGTTGATCCGCTCCTCGAGCATCCCGGCCAGCCGGTCGGGGTCGTACGTCGTCTCGGCGATCTTCGCCAGCCGCTCGTCCTGGTGCTCGGAACGGATGTACTCCGCGACGGTGCCGGCGATCGCGTCCCGGCGGCTCTTGTTCCGGATCTGGTGCTGGGCCGCACGGAGGCTCTCGTACAGCCCGTAGCCGTGCTCGATCGCCAGCGACCGCGCCAGCCAGGTGACCCGTGGCTCACGGGCCCACTGGACGATGCCGTACACCGGGCCGGTCTCGCGCATCTGGCCCGCACGACGGAGCGCGTCACGGCGACGGGCCGAGCTGTGGATCAGCCAGAGCACGTACGCGAACGCGGACAGACCGCCGAAGCCGAAGGCCAGGAACCGCTCCTCCGGCCGCCAGTGGCCGACCACGTTGAAGACGACCGCGACGAGCGCCGCGAAGAACGACATCGCGCGGTACGCGTAGGCCTGCTCGCCCTTGCGGCGGCGCAGGTCGGCGAGCGCCGCCGTGGCGACACCACCGAGCTCCAGCACCGCGACAGCGGGCGTGACGAGGACGATCTTGAGCAGCTGCGAGAAGCCGTCGTCCGGCCAGGGGATATGGGTCACGCCGGCCCAGACCTGGCCGACCAGCGCCGCGGCAGCCGCGGTCGCGTAGAAAGCGTAGGCGACTTTGTCCGCACCGGTGAGGGGTACGTTGACCAGTTCGCCAGTACTGGTTGTGCTGGTGTTCTCCTGCAAGACGTGCTCTCCTGACCGGTTTGGGCTCTCCGGCAGTTCGTCGGGTGGGTGGTACGGCGGCCCCATTTAGCGCGCTGCAAGAGGCTACCGGTTTCCGGCCCCGAACGGGGAGGCGAATCCGGAAACGTCTCGAACCTCCCCGCTCGGGCCCCGGTTCTAACCTGTCAATTCAAACGCGTTGTGGGGTCGGCTCCGAGATTCGTAGGGTCGGCTCCATGATCCCGACGCTCCGCTCACTCCCCGACCCCGAGGCCCTGGCCGCGGAGCTCGGCACGCGTTACCGCCTCGGCTTCACCAGTTGCACGCTGCTCCGTTCGCTCGTGAACGACGTCTACGAGCTGGCCACCGGGACCGCGCGGTACGTCCTCAAGCTCTATCGGTACGGCGGCCGCGGACCGGACGAAATCCGTTGGGAGACAGGGCTTTCGGAGCATCTGCGCGCATCCGGCGTACTCGCCCCACCGGTCGTTCCGCTGCCCGACGGGGAGACCGTCGGACTCCTCGAGACCCCCGAGGGTCCGCGGCCGTTCACCCTGCTCGGGTACGTCGAGGGCACCAAGCCGCGACCGCCGTTCACCGACGAGGTGTACGCCGACTTCGGCCGGCAACTCGCCGCATTTCACGATGCCGCCGACAACTACACGTCGCCGTACCATCGGCCGCCGGCCGATCTCGTTCACCGGCTCGACCGGCCGCTCGAAGAAATCCTCGCCGTGGACGACACGGAGGAAAACCTGCTCCGGTCTCTTGCGGGTGCTGTACGGAGCAACCTCGCGCAGTACTCAAAGGCAGGAACCTGCCACGGCGACGTCACGATGGACAATGTTTTGTTGACCGAGCAGGGACTTCTGCTGCTCGATTTCGATCTCGCCGCGGTCGGGCCGTTGGCAGCGGATTTCGGCGGCGTCGCGACGACACCGCACTGGGACGCTTTCAAGGCCGGGTACGCCGCGCGCCGGCCGATCACGCCCGAGGACGAGGCGGCGATCCCGTACCTGCAGGTCGCCGGCAGCATCTTCAACCTGTACTTCCACCTCGTCGACAAGCCGCGCTGGCGCGGCGCCGAGTCGCGGGACGAGGGCTGGGCCGCGGCCGAGCTCGACGGGCTGCGCGCGGCGGCCGCCGTACTTCTCTGACGTTCACAGGAACGTCCCAGGAAACACGAAGCAACCCACAGGGCCGGCCGCACATCCTGGGTGCATGAAGGTCGCGGCACGTTCCTTGAGTGTGCGGGTCGCGGCGGCGATGGTGGCGCTGGTCGCGGTGGTGAGTCTCGTGATCGGCGTGCTGACGACCGCCGCGATCGGCTCGTACCTGACCAGGCAACTGGACGGAAAGGTCGCCGCCACACAAGACCGCGCGATCGGTGCGCTCAAGAACGGCGGCCCGCCGCCGGACGCACCGCACGGACAGGACGCCGGCACGGTGACGGTCTACACGGGATCTTCCTCGGCCGTCGGCGACGTGATCACCGCCGACGGCAAGCTCAGCGAGCTGTCCGACCAGGCGGTCGACGTACTCGACGATCTGGCCGACGGTCAGAACAAGACCGTCGATCTCCCGGACCTCGGCGAGTACCGCGTGCACGCGACGAGCGTCGGACAGTTCACCGTGATCACCGGGCTCCCGACCAAGGACATCCAGAACACGATCAACAGTCTGATCGGGTGGGAGGCGCTGTTCGGCGGGATCGGGGTACTCACCGCGGGCGGCGTCGCGGTGTTCGTCGTACGGCGTCAACTGCGGCCGCTGCGCCGCGTCGCGCAGACCGCCCGCGAGGTGGCCGGCCTGCCGCTCGACACCGGCGAGATCGGGATGACCGCACGGGTGCCGGATCAGCTCACGGACGAACGGACCGAGGTCGGCCAGGTCGCCGTCGCGCTGAACACGCTGCTCGGTCACATGGAGAACGCCCTCGACGCGCGGCATCGCAGCGAGCAGCAGGTCCGGCAGTTCGTCGCGGACGCCTCGCACGAGCTGCGTACGCCGCTGACCACGATCCACGGGTATGCCCAGCTGAGCCTGCACCAGGGCGATCCCGAACTGTTCACGCACGCGATGGGCAAGGTGATGGTCGAGACCACCCGGATGGCGTCACTGGTCGAGGACCTCCTGCTCCTCGCCCGGCTGGACGCCGGCCGGCCGCTCGACAGCCGCCCGGTCGACCTGTCCCGGCTCGCCCTCGACTCGATCACCGACGCGCGAATCATTGCCCCCAGCCACCATTGGGAGCTCGATCTGCCGGCCGAACCGATCATCGTGATCGGCGACGAGCAGCGCCTGCATCAGGTGGTCGCCAACCTGCTCACCAACGCGCGCCGGCACACCCCGCCCGGCACCACAGTCACCGTCGCCGCCACCAGCAGCGACCGCTCCGCCCTGCTCACCATCCACGACGACGGCCCCGGCTTCCCCGCCGACCTGCTCCCCAACGTCTTCCAGCGCTTCACCCGAGCCGACACCGCCCGCAACCGCTCCACCGGCGGCGCCGGCCTGGGCCTCTCCCTGGCCCAATCCATAACCCAAGCCCACCAAGGCACCCTCACCCTCACCTCAACCCCCGGCAACACCACCTTCACCCTCACCCTCCCCCGCTGAGCCGCCATTTGCCTGGCTGGCCCACCAATTTGCCTGGCTCACCCATCAATTTGCTTGGCCCACCCACCAAGTTGGGGGTTCGCCACCCTGGTCGCGGGTGTGGAACCCCCCATTTGGTGGGTGGGCCAGGCAAATGCGGCCGGCGGGACTTGGCGGGCTGGCGGGTAGCGGGGCGCCGGTGGCGGTTTAGCGGGGTGGGATGGCGGGGTGGGATGGCGGGGCTGCTTAGGTGGCTAGGGCTTTTTGGGCTTGGGCTGCTAGGGACTTGGCGCGGTTGTCGTCGGTGAGGCCGTCGGCGACGAGTACGGCGTACCGGAGGCGGAGGGTGTCGTTGGCGGGGAAGGGGAGTTCTTCGGTGAAGAACGGGGCGGGGCAGACCGCGGCGAAGTCCTCCGAGCGGACGAACCACTCGGGTGGGTGGCGGACGTTGTCGGCGGCGTCGGCGACGATGATGGTCGACGCGGTGTCGGTCTCGTCCTGGCGGGCGGTGAAGCCCATCCACGGTGCGCGCTGCCCGCGCAACTCGTCCCCGCCCTTGCCCTGCGGCGCGAGGATCGTCCCGTTCGTGAAGGACCGCGGCCCACGCCAGAACAACCCGCCGTACCCAGCATTCGGCCGTCCCGCCGTAGTCGGGCTGCCGATCTGGATGAGTTCGCCGGAGACGTTCGTCATCGCGGTCTCGTAGACCAGCACCCATCCATCGTCTGCGAGCCGCACAGTGATCGTGCGGGCCTCGTCGACGACATGCTGACCGCCCTGCGTGTGCCAGGACAGGTGATGCGCGAACCGGACCTCGTCGTCGGACACGTCCAGCGCATGGACCCGGTCGTGGTCCTGCGAGCCGTTGTTGCCGAGCGGCTTGTACCCGTTCTCCTTGGTGTACGTCGGGCCACCCCAGAAATTGTCGTGCCCGAAGTGCGGCAACGACCAGGACATGCCCTTGTGCCACAGGTGGTCCCACGGGCGGTACACGCTGACCAGGTCGCCGGTCAGCGTCCGGATCGGGTGGAAGTACGGTCGCGGCGACTCGTACTGCGGGTCGTCCGCCTTGTACACATAGGTGAACAGCTCGCCGCCGCCCGCCGTGACCTGGATCGACCGGCCGACAGCGTGGTTGCAGCCGAGGTTCTGCGTCATCAGCTCTCCCGTTCCACTGGTTTCGTCCAGGGCGCCCCGATCTCGCTGAACAGCGCCAGCTCGTCCGAGGCCCGGTCGATCCAGTCCTCGACGTCGAGGACGATCGGCCGGCGCTCCAGTCCTTCGCCTTCCCAGCGCACCAGCTCGGGCGGGATCGCCACCGGGTCCGGCGCCGTCCGCACTGCCTCGACCACGCGGGTGAACCCGCCCGTGGCCTCCAGCGGCACGTACAGCGGGACCGACGGATCCGCCCGATGCGCGAGCAGGTTCTCCAAGAGATCAGCTCTGCCGTACTTCGTGTCACCGATCAGGTCCGACTGGTACGTCAGGACCGCGCGCCCCTCCGACCCGTGCACGATCACCGTCGCCTCGAGATGATCGACGGCGCACAACGTCACCGCGATCAGGATCGGCGTACCGCGGGTGGTCGTGATCCGCACCGCGGAGGTGTCGTCGGACTCGATCGGGTTCGCGCGGTACAACTCGGTCTCGATCGACCGTACGTCGTCCACACCGGTCGAACCGTCCAGCAGCAGGGCCGCCGCGGTCGCGTGGGCGAGCGGGTTCGTGACCGCGCCGTCGACGACATCGACACCGTCGAGCCGCCGTTTGCCGGACCATCGCGCGCGCTGGAAGTACCGGGCCTTGCGCACCCACTTCCCCACCGCGCTGATGCCCCGGATCTCGCCGAGCTGCCCTTCGGCGACCATCGCCGCCAGCTTCAGCGTGGCCTCCGACGCCTGCGCCTGGAAGCCCACCTGACACGCCCGCCCGGTCTCGGCCACCACCGCGGACAACTGCTCGAACTCGGCCATCGACGCCGTCGGCGGCTTCTCCAGCAGTACGTCGGCGCCCGCGCGCATCGCCAGCTCCGCCAGCGGGACGTGGGTCTGGATCGGCGTACAGATCACCACCACGTCGACCTCGGTTGCCGCGAGCAACTCGTCCAGGCCGCCGAAGACCTGGACGCTCGCGGGCAGGTCGCCGCCGCCTTGCGGATCAGCGACCGCGACCAGCTCGGCCCGGCCGGCCTCCGCCAGCCGGGCGACGTTGCGTACGTGGGAGGCTCCGTGGCCGTGGATTCCCACCACGGCCACGCGGGCCACCGTCATCGACAATCAGTTGCCGTCAGCAACACTATTTGAGCTCCCCGTTGACCTCGTCCAGGAAGGCCTTGGCGGCCGCGTCCGGTGTCTGCCGACCGAACAGTACCTCGGTCGTGTACCGCTGGATGATCTTCTCCACCTGACCGCCACCGACCGGCGGCGCCGGCGACGGGTCGCCGAGTTCCTTGCCGATGTCCTGGATGAACTTGGCGGACGCGGCGTCGGCCGGCTGCAGCTTCGGCGTCACCGCAGAGCGGATCTCGGTGTTCGGCGGCACGCCCCGCTCGGCCAGCAGGATGTTGCCGGCAGCGGTGTTGTTGGCGAGGAAGTTGACGAACTCGACCGCTTCCTTCTGGTGCTTGCTCCGCGACGAGATCGACCAGAACATGGATCCCTTGTAGTACGAGCCGTTCGCGCTGGCCTTGCCTTCGACGCTCGGGACGCGGAGCAACTTGAGCTCCGTGCCGGCCGCCTTGCTCATGGCGTTCAGCTGGTTGCTCCACATCCAATTCATCGCCAGCTTGCCGGTGGCCATCGCGGACTGGTCGAGTGCGGCGTTCATGTCCTGCGAGATGGCCTCCGCCGACGGGATGGCCTTCGCGTCCCTCATCTTCAGCACCTGCTGGTAGAACGCCGTCACCTGCTCCGGCGAGACGCCGACCTTGCCGTCCTGGGTCCACAGCGACTCGCCGTGCTGGCGGGCCCACAGGTTCAGCGCGGCCTCGTTCGTGCCGGGTGCACCGGTGCCGAACGCCTTGCCGTTCAGCTTGGTGGTGAGCTCGGCAGCGATCCGGGTGTAGTCGTCCCAGGTCCAGGTGGTGTCGTCGGGCATGGCGACACCGGCTGCTTTGAACAGCGCCGGGTTGGCCACGATCGCGAACGAGTTGATGCCGGCGTTCAGGCCGTACAGACCGCCGTCGAACTCACCGGCCTTGAGCGTGTCGTCCTCGAACTTGCCGGTGTCGAGGCCCTCGGACTTCTTCAGGTCCTGCAGCGCGCCGCGGTCGGCGTACTCGCGCAGGTACTTCTCGTCCATCTGGATGATGTCCGGGGCGTCGTTCGCCGCGACCTTGGTGGCGAGCTTGTCCCAGTACCCGGACCACTCGCCGAACTCACCCTTGATCTTGATGTTCGGATGGTCCTTCTGGAACGCGTCGATCGCCTGCTGGGTCAGCTTCGTGCGGGTATCGCCACCCCACCAGGTGAATCGGAGCGTGACGTCGCCGCCGCCGCCGGCGGACGATCCGCCACCGCCGGAGTCACCGCCACAGGCGCTCGCGGCCAGCAAGGTGGTGGCGACCGCCATGGCGGCCAGGGCGCGCAGGCGGCGGCCCGCGGTGCGTCGGATGTGCGGCCTCATGATGTGCACCTTTCAGGGGTTACTTGATACCGGTGGTCGCGATGCCCTTGATCAGGAATCGCTGGCCGACCAGGAATGCGAGGAAGACCGGGACCAGGGAAACGACCGACATCGCGAACATCGACCCCCACGACGATTCCGACGTGGCGTCGACGAACGACCGCAGTGCGACCGGGACGGTGTACATGTGCGGGTCGGTCAGGTAGATCAGCTGGCTGAAGAAGTCGTTCCAGGTCCAGATGAACGTGAAGATCGTCGTGGTGGCCAGCGCCGGCACCATCAGCGGGAGGATGATCCGGAGGAAGATCGAGGCCTTGCCGCAGCCGTCGATCCGGGCGGCCTCGTCCAGCTCGCGCGGGATACCGCGGATGAACTGCACCATCAGGAACACGAAGAACGCGTCCGTCGCGAGCAGCTTCGGCACGATCAGCGGAAGCACCGTGTTGATCCAGCCCAGGTTCGAGAACAGGATGTACTGCGGCACGATCACCACGTGGATCGGCAGCATGATGCTCAGCAGCATGATCGCGAACCAGAACTTCTTGCCCCTGAACTCCAGCCGGGCGAACGCGTACGCCGCCATCGAGCAGGACACCAGGTTGCCGATGATCGAGCCGAGCACCACGACCGCGGAGTTCAGCAGGTAGCGGGTGAACGGCTCGGTCAGCGCATGCCAGCCGACCCGGTAGTTCTCGATCCGCAGGTCCTTCACCAGGATCCCGGGATCGCGGAAGATCTCGTTGCCCGGTCGCAGCGAGCTGACCACCATCCAGATCACCGGGTACAGCATCACCAGCGCCGACCCGGCCAGCAGCACGTGAATCACCAGCGGCCGGATCCTCGCCCAGGTGATGACGCCGGTACGCCCGGCGGTGACTGTGGTGCGGAGCGTTTCAGTCGTCATAGAACACCCAGTACTTCGAGGCGAAGAAGTTCGCGGCGGTGAAGACCCCGATGATCACGAGCAGGAACCACGCCATCGCGGAGGCGTAGCCCATGTCGAAGTTCCCGAAGCCCCGGTCGTAGAGGTACAGCGTGAAGAACATCGTCGAGTCCGACGGTCCGCCGCTGCCCCCGGAGACGACGAACGCCTGGGTGAACGACTGGAACGCGTGGATGATCTGCAGCACCAGGTTGAAGAAGATGATCGGCGTCAGCAGCGGCAGCGTGATGCTGACGAACCGCCGCAGTACGCCGGCGCCGTCGACCGACGCCGCCTCGTAGTACATCGTGGGGATCTGTCTGAGTCCGGCCAGGAAGATCACCATCGGCGATCCGAACGTCCAGACGTTCAGTACGACGAGGGTGCCGAGCGCCGTGCTCGGGTCGGAGATCCAGCCCTTGCCGTGGATGCCGATCACGTCGAGGACCTGGTTGAGCAGGCCCGTGGTGCCGAACACCTGCCGCCAGAGGATCGCGATCGCGACACTCGAGCCGAGCAGCGACGGCAGGTAGAACACCGAGCGGTAGAAGGCCATGCCACGGACACCACGGTCGAGTACGACGGCCAGCAGCAGCGCGATGGTCAGCTGCAGCGGCACCGAGACGAACACGTACGTGAACGTCACCCGGAGCGAGTTGTGCAGCCGCTCGTCGGACAGCATCCGGCTGAAGTTCTCCAGGCCGATCCACTTCGGCGCCTGGATCAGGTTGTAGTCCGTGAAGGACAGGTACAGCGAGGCCACCATCGGCCCGATCGTGATCAGGAACAGCCCCAGCAACCACGGCGCCAGGAAGAGATATCCCGCGAGGTTGTCCTTCTTCTGACCTACCGGTTTCTTCCCGCGAAGACTGCCCAGCTCGCCCAGCGCACTCATGGTCACCTCTCTTCCATGGCCGTCGGCCTGCACCCCCAACGCTCGGAAAGCGCTTGCCTTGGCCGGTCAAACTAGTACAAGAAACCGGTTCCCGCAAGGGTTCATCGATGTAGGAAACGACCGGGATCCGGACCGGCTGCGAGGTATTGACAGGACATAGTTCCACCGCGACAGTTCTGAGCATTTGGCAACCGTTTACCGACGGGAGATCCCGATGCTGCGACGTACGTTTCTCACCGGTTCGCTGACCACTGTTGCGCTCGGCGCGCTGCATCCGACCGCGGCTCGTGCTGAGGTGGCAGCTGTGGACGAGGACTTCCTGACCCTGCTGACCGAAGCGAACCGGAAACAGATTCCGCTTGTGCTCGGCAACTTTCAGAACGTTTCCGACAGTGTCCGGACCGTGGCCCGAAAGGCCCGCCGGCTGGTTTCCGGCTACGTCTGGGGAAGGTCGTCGTACCACCACGACGCCACGCTCCTCGGACCGCTCGGCTGGCTGGTCGACCAGCTCGCCGCACGCCAGCACGAGGACGGCCTGTACGACGTCGGCAACCTGCACTCGCCGCCGGACAGCGCGTTCGCGATCCAGGACGTGTGCATGCTGTACGCGCTGCTCGACGCGGACGCCGCTACGGAAACCGTTTCGATGCGCGCGACGCTGGCCTCGGTGATCAAGAAGGCCGGGCCGGCGTTGGCGAGTGGCGGTGTACACACGCCGAACCACCGGTGGGAGGTGTCCGCGGCGCTGGCTCGGGCGAACCACCTGTTCCCGGACCGGCGGTACGCGGCGCGGATCGACGACTGGCTCGACGAGGGCATCGACGCGACCCCGGACGGGATCTACAGCGAGCGGAGTTCGACGTACGCCGCCGAGGTCACGAACCCGTGCCTGCTGACGATCGCGTGGCTGCGCGACAAGCCGGCACTGCTGGATTACGTACGGCGGAACCTCGACGTGACGCTGTACTTGCTGGAACCGAACGGCGAGGTCGACACGACCGCGTCCCGGCGGCAGGACCAGAAGGGCGTGCGCGAGGTCTGGTGGTACCTGACGCAGTTCCGCGAGCTGGCACTGCAGACGCACGACGGACGGTTCACGACCATTGCCAAGAGCATCGAGGCGCGCGGCACGGGCGAGCTCGGCGATTTCCTGGCGGAGGTGCTGGAGCGGCCCGAGCTGTCGGCTGTCCTTCCGACGGCAGCACCGGCTCCGACGAACTTCGTGCAGCGTTACCCGTCGCAGGCCTCGGTCCGGATCCGGCGGGAGGCTCGGACCGCGACGGTGTTCGGCGGCACCGACTTCCATGACCTCCCGGTGATCTCGTCTGGCCTCTCCACGAACCCGACCTTCTTCAAGCTCCGCAACGGTGCGGCGATCCTCGACTCGGTTCGCCTGTCGCCGCAGTTCTTCAGCACCGGGCATTTCCGCAGCAATGGACTCCGCAGGCTTGGAGAGAACTCGTTCCGTCTGTCCCAAGAGGTCAAGGTTCCGTACCACCTGCCGCTCCCCAAGCGCTACCGCCGGTCAGACGGCCAGTACGCGCTCACTCCGGACGGCCGCTTCTACGCGGCGATGGATTTCGGGCACCGGCCGAAGCAGTACCGGACGCTGACGACCGAGGTGACGGTGACCGAGGTCGGCGGCGGCTACGACCTGGCGTTCGAGTTCGCCGGCGACGAGACGGCGTACGCGATCGAGCTGTGTTTCCGGGCCGGCGGAACGCTTTCCGGCGTCGACGCATTGGATGCTGCGGGCAACTACCAACTGGCGTCCGGGACCGGGACCTACACGGTCGGCGCGGAACGGATCGAGTTCGGGCCGGGGAACGGCGCCGCCCGGGTCGCCATGGACCCGGGCGAGCGCTACACCTATCTGGGTGGCAGCCTCACCCCGGACGGCCTCCGCGTCTACCTGACGGGCCGTACGCCGGGGCGTCAGGTCTTGAGGCTGCGCACCTCCTGACTACCCGGCTGTCCGCACGACGGTCTCGAGCGAGCCGTCGTGCGGAATGCGGAGTACGTGGACCCGCCGCCGCTGTTCGCGCAGATACGTTCGCGACGAGGTGTTGAGCGTCGCCGTACGCCGTCCGGACCAGGTGATCGTGATCGTGGCCCGGCCACGACGGATCACGATGCTGTCGGCAGTGGCTGTCCGCGTCTCGCCGTACGGCACGACTGTCCCGTCCGAGAAGACCACCTCGTCGCCCGGTTGGAGCACCAGCGGGACCTGCTCGGTCGCGGCACTCGTCGCGGTCACCCGGCGGCTGACCGAATGCGAGCCGATCACGAGCTCGGTCGACACCGAGCCGTCGGGCGTGCGGTAGCGGACGCGATCCTTCGACGGGTACTCCGCGATCAGGTTGCTCTCGGCATCGGCCTTGCCCTCGAGGACCGTGCCCCAGCAGCCGGTCGCGGTTTGCTGCGCGTGGATCACGGTGCCGGCCGCCGGGTGCCAGAGGAATCCGGTCCCGGCCTTGACCGCGCTGCCCTGCCGCTCGCCGAAGAAGGCGCCGAGGTACAGGCCGGGACGGCGTACGTAGAGGTAGTCCTGGTTGCCGTAGTCGTCGTGGCGCCGCTCGGTGAAGTCGTCGCGGCGCAGGTACGGGAGGTTCGCGATCGCGGCACGCTTGGCACTCCGGGTCGGCAGCGTCTCGCCGTACGGCGCGTGCGCGATGATGCGCGGCGACGTGTCCTGCTTGGCGAGCGCAGGCACCGGAGCGGGGTCGGCGGCCCATGCCTGCCGGGTCGCCGCCTTGTCCTCGCGGGCCGTGAAGAAGGCTCCGAAGTCCGGTACGGCGGGGACGAAGTGTGATCCGAGGATGCTCCGGTCCGGATCCGGGATGACGTCGTCGTAGAACGCGACCGAGGTCCGGTCGGAGACGGCGTAGTACGTCAGCCAGCCGGAGCCGTCCGGTTCGCGGAGCAGGTTGTAGCCGAACCAGTCGGAGAACTTGCGCGTCATCGAGACCAGCAGCGGGTTCTTGGTCTGCAGGTAGAGCTCGGCCATCTCCGGGAGCATGACCTCGAAGTTGTAGTTGATGTCCATCCCGCGCGGATCGTAGAAGAATCCGGCCGGGCTCTGCGCCCATTTCGCGACGAAGCGGATGCGATCCTGCAGCTTGGTCCAGCGGGCCTGGTCGGGCAGCAGGCGGAGGGTGAGCGCCGAGCCCGCGACACCGGCGACGGCCTGATTCGTGTACTTGAACGGCTCGTCCCAGACGACCGAGTTGCCCGGGTCCAGATACCAGTCGACCCCCTTGCGGAGGACGCCTTCCAGGTGGGTCCTCCGGCTCGGCAACGCATTTGCCTGGCGAAGGTTCGCCAGCGTCTTGGCGAGGTAGCCGATGCCGAAACCGCTGGACGCCTTGCCGCGCTCGCCCGGGGAGTACTCGGGCCACGAGCCGTCTGGATTCTGCAGCGCCAGGTAGTGCTGCAGCGCTGCGTCGAGTCGGCCGAGCAGGGCGGTGTCGCGGTAGTAGGGGTTCCACGCGCGCTGGTTCGCGTAGAACCAGCTCAGCGTGAAAACGTGTTCCTGAACCCGCGAGTTGAACGGCTGCGACGGCGTCCGCCACCAACCGCCGCCCATGAAGCCGTACGGGTCCCCGCCCTCGATGTCACTGGTGACGATGTCGTTCGTCATCGGCGCGAGGATCACCAGGTACCCCGCGAACCGCTGTTCCCCGGGCGCGAACAGCCGTCGATCAGGTGCTCCGGCCGGCAGGTTCGCCAGCAGTGGAAGGCCGGCGGCACGAGCCGGCGCCGACATCATCCCGGGCGCAAGCCCGGCACCCGCGGCTGCGGCGGCGCCGAACAGGACGGTACGACGTTTGACGTGCATAACTGAACTCCTGAACTAGTTTCAGCGGATGTGAGAACGGCGCTCACGGGTTGAAGTACGGATCGAAGGCGAAGCCGCGCAGCGCGGTGAGGCCGGGATTGCCGGCGGGCAGGTCGACGCGCCAGTGGTTGTCGGACAGGTCGCCGTCCATGTGGAAGTAGAGGAAGGCCTTGAGATCGGGATAGGAGGTCTTGATCTTCGTGCGGGCAGCGTCCAGGTAGCCGGCCTGACGGGTCAGGTCCGTCTCGTCGCGATGGACGCCGGTCTCGCCGACCATGAAGGGTTTCTGATACCTGACCGCGAAGTCGTACGCCGGGCCGAACATCGACTCGAAGGACCGGTAGTTGTACGCCGGCTTGTCGGTTCTCGGACGGGAGTAACCGTCGGCCGCCACCCAGTCGACGTACTCGGCACCCGGCCAGAACTCGTCGGCCAGCCCGCTCTCGGTGTCGATGAACGCGCGCCACGTGGGGTTCCAGACGAAGGCGACGTTCGGCGCCCGCTCGGCGAAGATGTCGTGGAACAGCTTCCAGGCCTTCTTGAACAGCTCGGTGTCGGTGTAGCGAAGCTCGAACTCCCAGCTGTAGCGGAAGAAGATCGGTACGCAGAAGGCGGCCAGCGCGTCCGCCTCCTCGACGGCATCGGCTGCGAGTGTGCCGTTGGTCCACTTCGCGCGCAGCACCTCCTCGGGGCCTGCGGCGTAGGAGATCATCGGAATCCGCCCGGCCGCGATGTCGTCCGGAATCGGCTCCTCCTCGATGCCGGCGTGCTGGAAGTTGTGGTTGATGCCCAGTTTGTGGCTGAGCTTGGCCTCCAGAGCCGCCGGCTCGGACACACCGTCGAGATCTTCGTCGGCGAACGCCCCGAAGTGCGCCCCCTGTGCCGGGATCAGATCGTCGGCCGTTCCACAGGCCTCAGCCACGGCAGGCGTTGCCGACAGCGAGGACATCACCAGACCCGCCGCCAGCAGCGCTGCCACCCGGCGCATCATCGGATCTCCAGTACGGCGAACTCCGGCTCCGGCACAACGCGCCGCGATCGGACGTCGGCGACCGCGGCGCCCCACTGGGTGAACTCGGGGGTCTTGTCGCGGTAGCCGCGGGTGCCGCGGAAAACGATGTCGTGGCAGTCGCGGAGACCGACGCCGTACGGGGAAGGACCGAGGACCGTGGCGACGCGAAAGAGGACGGAGTTGCCGAACAGCAAGTGGTGGCAGCGGTCGAGTTCGACGGCCTGTGACTGCCAGCCGTAGATGTGGTCCTCGGTCTGCAGGCCGAAGAACTGCCAACCGGAGACCTGACGGAGGACCACCTCGCGATGCTGGTGGTGCTCGATCGAGAGCTCGTACGCCGAGGTCGGCACGGACGAGTGCTCGACGAGTAACCCGTTGTCGGCCCAGCCGTTCGAGCTCCAGATGTTCGACAGCACTCCCCCGCCACCGCGAACCCAGATGCCGTACTTGTGCTTCCCCCTGTACGTGTAGCCGGGGTCGCCGCCAGGTACGTCGTTCGGGTGCCACTTCACGAACTGAGTGGCGAGGTCGGCGAGGTACGACCCGCGTCCCGATCGCCAACTGATGTTCACCGCGCCGGGCGTGTTCCGAGCCGTGTCGAGACCGAGCCCGTGGACGATGTTCCGTCCGCCGAACGGCGTCTCGACCAGGGCCCGCGGACGGTCCGGATCTCCGAAGTACGGCGTGCCGTCCGGGGTGCGCAGCCAGGTCTGGCGAGGATGCAGACCGATCAGGTTCGTGTTCTGGCGGAGGCGAAGCGTCCCGGCGAGCACGTACTCGCCGATCGGCACGAAAACGTTTTCGTGCCGATCTACAGCTGCTTGGAAGACGGGAAGATCGTCACCGCCCGTGCCGATGGTCCGCCCCATCCGGACAGCCACGTCGGCGACGCTGACCCAGGTGGAGACGCTCGGCAACTCAGGCACATCGGTCGTCAGTACGTCGCGGTCGGGAGCACCCTGCACCATCACCACACCGTCGGCGCGAGCCTCGCGCGCCGACAGTCCATCGGTGATCCGCAGGCCGTAGCTGAGGTCGATGCCGCCGTCGCGGGCCGACGTACGGCGACCGCTCTGCGCAAGCGTGAGGACGGTCGGAGTGCGGCGTACGACGCTGTCGACCAGGTTGAGCTGGTTGCTGTTGCGGATCCGCGGATCGGTGGCCCCGGGCAACTGGTCGCTGTCGTTCATGACGATGCCCTCGGCAACGTCTTCGAGAACACACCCGTGCAGGTACAGATGCAGGAACTGGGCGGGGACACACTCGACGCCACGCGGCGTGCCGGCCAGGACAGTGCGGACGAGCACCAGCTTGGCGTCGTTGTTCGCACGGACCGCGGTCTCCCGTTGACCGGTGAAGCGACAGTCCAGCACCGTGGTCGGCCACCCGGCCGAGGCGGCGTACGCGTTGAGGCCGACCGCGCCGCCACGCACGCGGACCCGCTGGATCAGGTTCGCGTTGTGGTCGATGCCGGCCCAGCCGTCGCCCACGTCCAGGTCGAGATCCTGCAGCAGGCACAGTTGCGCGCCGCCGAACCGGACCGCGATCGCCTGCGGATTGCCCGAACCGATCGCGATGTCGACGTTGATCAGACCGGAGCCGAAGGTGTCGTTGTTCGCGTAGCTGACAGGACCCCCGACAGGACGACGCCGGAACGAGAAGACATCGCGCGGCACGGAACCGGCGTACCCGGGACTGTTCGGCGCGAGCACGAACCGCGGACGCCGGCGGCCGAAGCCGATGATCCGCACCGAGTCGTGGACGTCGATCGGCGCCGACAGGTTGTAGGTCCCGGGCGGCACGAACACCACGCCGCCCCCGTCGCCGAGCGGGAAGTCGCGGGCGCCTCCGAGGATGTCGCCGAGCTTGTTCGCGATGCCCCGGCGGGACGCCTCGTCGACCGCCGCCTGCAGGGCTTCCGTCGCGTCCGCGCCGACCTCGAAGCCCGGTGAACCGAGCACGACCCCGGTCGGATCCGGCGGGCGGGCGTCGTACGCCGACCCGAACCCGAGGGCCTCCGGATGGGCTGCCGCCGGCTGGATGCCGACGTTGACGAACGGCACGGCGACGGCGGCGGCAGCCAGGCCGGTGAAGTGGCGGCGACTCAGCATGAACGCTCTCCTCGCAACGATCGGAACTGCGGCGAGTTTTCTGCGCCGGACCGACCTTGGTCAAGACCTCGGCTTTAGTAATCCGGATTAGCAGCCGAACCGAGCCCTTGACGACGGTCCGGTGGCTGTTCTAATGTCCCCGGCAATCCGTATTACCGTGAAGGATCGATCGATGCCGGACAAGGCGACCACCCGACTCACCCAACGCGACATCGCGCGGCTGGCCAAGGTCAGCCAGACGACGGTGTCGCTGGTGCTGAACAACCGCAGCGACGCGATCGCGCGGATCCCGGCCGAGACCCGGGACCGCGTGCTCAAGGTGATCCGCGAGACCGGCTACCAGGCCGATCCGCTGGCCCGCCGGATGACGAACCAGCGCAACCAAATCCTCGGCGTCTTCACCTACGAGTCGGTGTTCCCGAGTGCGAGCGGCGACTTCTACCACCCGTTCCTGGCCGGGATCGAGGACCGCGCCGAGCGCCTCGGATGGGACCTGTTGCTGTTCACCAGCGCTCCGGTGACCGACGGGCATCGGCGGATCTTCCACGAGAACAACCGGCTCCGGATCGCCGACGGCTGCCTGCTGCTCGGGCGCGAGATCCCTTCCGACGAGCTGGCTCGGTTGATCGCCGAGGACTACCCGTTCGTCTCGGTCGGCCGCCGCGACGACGCCGGCGCCCCGGTGCCGTACGTCGGCGCCGACTACAGCACCGCCACGCGCACAGTCGCGGAACGGGCGCGAGACCTCGGTCACCGGCGGTTCGCCTTCGTCGGGCTGGGCGTCGGCGCCGAGTCGTCGGCCGACCGGCTCCGGGGCTTCCGCGAGGCCGCGGGACCGCGTGCACCGCACGTGCCGACGCTCGATCGTTCGCCCGGCGAGGTGCTCGACGATCTTCTGCAGCGGCGCATCACCGCGGCGTTCGTCGAGGAGCGGGCCGACGCGATCGCGTTGTACGCCGCGGCGGCCGAGCGCGGAGTCGACGTACCGGGCGACCTGTCCGTGATCGCGCTCGGTGACTCGACGCGGCCTGTTGCCAGCGATCTCGACTTCACGGGCTTCCACGTCCCGCGGCGAGCCATGGGCGTGCGCGCGGTCGAGCTGCTGGAGGCGGTCCTCAGCGGAACCTCCGCCGAGCGGCAACTGCTGCTCCCCTGCGACCTGACCGATGGAATCACACTCACTCCACCCAAAGGTGCCTGAATGCATACCGATGTACTTGTGATCGGCGGCGGACTCGGCGGCGTCGCCGCGGCTCTCGCCGCGCTACGTGCCGGTCGCTCGGTGATCCTGACCGAGGAGTTCGACTGGCTCGGCGGACAGCTGACCAGCCAGGCCGTCCCGCCGGACGAGCACACCTGGGTCGAACAGTTCGGCGTCACGGCGTCGTACCGGACGCTGCGCAACGGGATCCGTGACTACTACCGCCGCCACTACCCGCTGACGGCGGCGTCGCGCGCCGCGGCCAACCTCAATCCAGGCGCCGGGTACGTGTCCAAGCTCTGTCACGAGCCTCGCGTCGCGCTCGCCGTCATCGAGGCCGTGCTTGCCCCCTACCGAGCCAGTCGCAGGCTCCAGGTGCTGCAGCCGTACCGGCCCGTGGCCGCCGACACCGACGGCGATCGGGTCACCGCGGTCACCGTGCAGCAGCGCGACTCCGAGGAACGGTTGACGCTCACCGCGCCGTACATCCTGGATGCGACCGAGACGGGTGAGCTGCTGCCGTTGACCGGGACCGAGTACGTGACCGGATTCGAGGCGCAGGCCGAGACCGGCGAGCCTAGCGCCCCGGCCGAGGCGCAGCCGCTGAACATGCAGGCGGTGTCGTACTGCTTCGCGGTCGATCACGTGGACGGGGACCAGGTCGGGGACAAGCCTGCGAACTATGCGTTCTGGCGGAACTACCAGCCGTCGTTCTGGGGCGATCGGCTGCTGTCCTGGACCGCGCCCAACCCACGGACGCTGGAGAGCTCGCGGCGCACGTTCACGCCCAATCCCGACGACGACCCGCTCGCGGTGGTCGCGGACCAGCGACGGACGGGCGGCGACACGAACCTGTGGACGTTCCGCCGGATCGCGGCCCGCCGGCACTTCGTTCCGGGCGCCTACGAGAGCGACATCTGCCTGGTGAACTGGCCGATGATCGACTACTTCGAGGGCCCGGTCATCGACGTACCGGACGCGGCGAAGCATCTTGCGGCGGCTCGCGAACTGTCTCAATCCGTTCTGTACTGGCTGCAGACCGAAGCGCCGCGACCCGACGGCGGCACCGGCTTCTCCGGGCTGCGGCTGCGGGGCGACCTCGTCGGCTCCGCGGACGGTCTGGCCCAGGCGCCGTACATTCGCGAATCCCGTCGGATCAAGGCCGAGTACACCATCGTCGAGCAGGACCTCTCCGTTGCCGTGCGCGGTGACCATGGAGCGGTCGAGTACGACGACAGCGTCGGCATCGGCATGTACCGGATCGACCTGCATCCCTCGACCGGTGGCGACAACTACATCGACGTGGCCAGCAGTCCGTTCCGGATCCCGCTCGGCGCGCTGATCCCGCAGCGGGTGGAGAACCTGCTGCCGGCGAACAAGAACCTCGGCACCACGCACATCACCAACGGCTGCTACCGGCTGCATCCCGTCGAATGGAACATCGGCGAGTCCGCCGGCGCACTCGCGGCGTTCTGCCTCGACCGCGGCACCGCCCCACGTGCAGTCCGCAACACCCCTGCTCTGCTCGCCGAGTTCCAGGACCGCCTGGTTGCCCAGGGCATCGAACTCGCCTGGCCAAGCGTCACTGGCTACTGATGGAGGACTGACCGATGAAACTCCGTTCCCTGACAGCGGCCGGTGTGGCCGCCGCTCTGCTGGCCCTCGCGGGCTGCGGCGGCTCGTCCGACGGCGGCTCCGGCTCCTCGGGTCCGGTGGACCTGCGGATGACGATCTGGAGCGCCAACGCCAAGCATCTGGCGTTGTTCGACCAGATCGCCGCCGACTACAAGAAGGACCATCCCGAGATCGGCAAGATCACCTTCGAGTCGATCCCGTTCGACAGTTACACGACCACGCTGACCACGCAGATCGGCGGCGGCAACGTGCCCGACCTGGCGTGGATCCTGGAGAGCACCGCACCGGACTTCGTCAGCTCGGGCGCGCTCGAGCCGATCGACAAGGACGCCGATCTCGTGCCGAGCACGACGGCCAACTGGGAGAAGGACGGCAAGCTCTACGCGTACCCGTTCTCCACCTCGCCGCTGGGTGTGTTCGTGAACACCGACCTGGTGAAAGCGGCGGGGCGGCCGGCTCCGGCCCAGCAGATCGCGTCCGGGACCTGGACCTGGGAGGAGGCCGCCAAGACCGCCTCCGCCGTACAGGCCCGGGGGAAGGGCGGGCTCGTGGTCGGCGACTTCGACTACAAGGGTTGGGACACGCTGAACTCGATCTGGTCCGGCTGGGGCGCGCGGCCGTGGAGCGAGGACGGGAAGACCTGCGGCTTCGACCAGCCCGAGATGGTCGACGCGATGACCTTCATCCACAAGCTGATCTTCACCGACAAGGGGATGCCGGGACCGGGCGTGACGAAGGACTTCTACGCCGGTGACTCGGCGATGATCCTGACGCAGATCAGCCGCGCGGCGCTGCTGGAGAAGTCCAAGTTCAAGTGGGACCTGGTGCCGCTGCCCAAGGGCCCGTCCGGCGAGTACTCCGTCGTCGGTCAGGCCGGGATCGGTGTCTTCAAGCGCGGCAAGCACGCCGACGCGGCCAAGCAGTTCCTGGCGTACTTCAGCAACGCCGAGAACTCGGCCAAGCTCGCGCAGTTCTTCCCGCCGCCGCGCAAGTCGCAACTGAACGCCGCGACGCTCGCCAAGGCCAACCCGTTGCTCAAGCCGGCCCAGCTGCAGAGTGTCGTCATCGACGGCATCCGGCGCGGCGACATCAAGACCAGCCATACCGGGTACGCCGAGTTGCAGCAGACCGTCCGCGCCGCCCTCGACCCGCTGTGGAAGCCGGACGCCGACGTGAAAACGGTGATGTCCGGCGTCTGCTCGAAAATCAACCCCCTGCTGGCGAATTGACGTCCTCCCCGCTGGACAGGCCGGGGATTCCAACTACTACGCGGAGGTAGCGAGTTGAGGTTCACGCTTCGGCGAGACCAGTACGGGCGTCTCTCGGCGTGCACTGACGGCCCGTCCGGCCGCGATGTTGACTGCCGCGTTCACGTCCGCATGCGCCCGGTGTCCGCAGACGACGCACCTGAAGACCGTTTGGTTCTCGCGGTTCTCCGGTGCGCAGTGCCCACAGACGCTGCAAGTCTGCGACGTGTACGCGGGGTTGACTTTCTCGACCCGTCCCGGTGCTTTGTCCTCCAATCGCCGGACCAGGTCGCCCCAGCCGTTGGTCAGGATGCCGCGGTTGAGTCCCGCCTTGGCGCGACGCCGGTTCGGCAGGTAGCTGCCTGGTCGTTGTGCATCAGGTTTGGGTTTGGGACGTCTGGTCATCGAGGCGATGCGCAGTTCCTCGACACGGATCACGTCGAACCGGCGGGCAAGGTCGGTGCTGGTCTTCTCCACCCAGTCCTTTCGACGGTCGGCGGCTCGGGCGTGCAGCTTCGCGAGCGCAGCTTTCACTCGCCGACGGCGATTCGAGCCGCGCAGGCACCGGGCCAGTCGGCGCTGCAGATCCTTGAGCCGTTCCTGCTCGCACTTCGACCACCCGGGACAAGCCAGAAGGTCACTGGTACTCAACGCTGCCGAGACCGCGATGCCACGGTCCACGCCGACAACGTCGCCGGTGCCGGGGGCAGGGATCGGCTTCGGAATGACAGCGAAGGCGATGTGCCAGCGGCCCGCCCGGTCTCTGGTGACGCGATAGGACTTGGCATCGGGTACGGCGCGGGAACGCCGGAACCGCACCCAACCAACCTTGGGTACGAGCACCTGGGACCACTTTCGGTTCAGCTTGACGATCCGAGTCGCCGGCGGTCCGACGATGCGGAAGCCCTCGTGCAGGCCGGCCTTGCGCCAGGTCGGCCTCCGATGCGTCCCCGCGTGGAAGTTTCTGATCGCGTGGTCAAAGTCGCGCAGCGCCTGCTGCTGAACAGTTTGCGACCCAGCCCGCAGCCAGCCGAACGCTGCTCGCGCTTCGGTCAGTTGCCGCGACTGTTCGACGTACCCAGGCGTCGGGCCCTTGTCCCGGGTCCACATCGACCACTGCTCAAGGGCCAGGTTCCAGATGTGCCGGGCATGCGCGCAGTGGTGCAAGAGCGCGGCGTGCTGCGCGGGGGTCGGATATATCCGGAACCTGGACATGCCTCACACCTAAGCAGCAAGCACCGACAGTCTGAGATCCGAAGGGAGGCAGCCGCGGTCTGCCGCGCCTAGTCCAATGACTCTATTGCTCAAAGAGCTATCAGCTGGAGCGCCGGCGAATGCAGACAAGGCGCCGCCGTACTGGACGATGCGGCGGCGGGACACCTTGGCCGGATGGCTGATGGTGCTTCCGCAGCTTGCCGGGATTGTTGCCTTCGTCATCGTTCCGCTCGGGCTCGTGGTCTGGTACAGCGTGCACGAGTGGAACGTGCTGGGCGGGACGTTCGAGTTCGTCGGCGGCGACAACTACGCGGCGCTGGCCGACGACCAACGACTCGGCCCGGTGCTCAGGGCAACAGGTCTGTTCTCGTTCGGGCTGGTGGTGCTGAATCTCAGCCTGGCGCTGTTCCTCGCCGTGCTGCTGAACCAGAAGCTCCGCGGCACAGTGGTTTTCCGGACACTGTTCTTCTCGCCGGTCGTGGTGACGCTCGTCGCCTGGACGATCGTGTGGGGGTTCTTACTGCAGGACAACGGCGGCGTGAACGGGTTCCTGAACGTGCTCGGGATCGACGGGCCGAACTGGCTGCGATCCGGCGGTACGGCGATGGCGTCGGTGATCGTGGTCCAGCTGTTCAAGAACGCCGGCCTCAACATGGTGCTGTTCCTGGCCGCGCTACAAGGCGTTCCGGCCGAGCTCTACGAGGCGGCCCGGATCGACGGCGCGTCGGCGTGGGCCCGGTTCCGTCGGGTGACCGTGCCACTCATCAGTCCGACGATCCTGCTGACGATGATCCTGACCATCGTCGGGTCGCTGCAGGTCTTCGCGCAGATCGCCGTACTGACCCAAGGCGGACCTGAGACGTCGACGACCGTGCTCGTCTATTACCTGTACCAGCAGGCGTTCCAGTTCCATCACTTCGGGTACGGCTCGGCGCTGTCGCTGCTGCTGTTCTTCATCGTCCTGGTGCTGACTGTCGTCCAGTGGCGGATGCGTCGTAGGTGGGTGTTCCATGAGGCTTAAGCTGCTGATGTACGGCGTACTGCTGGTGTGCTGTGTGCCGTTCGTGTTCCCGATCTGGTGGATGGCGACGACGTCGCTGAAGCCGGTGGCCGAGATCTTCGCGTTCCCGCCGTCGTTGCTGCCGGGATCGCCGACGTTGGACGCCTATCGCCAGGTGTTCGAGTTGCAGCCGTTCGGCCGGCAGTACCTGAACAGCCTGTACATCGCTTTGGTCGTCACCATCGGGACGCTGGCGGTGTCGGCGCTGGCCGGGTATGCGTTCGCGCGGGTCAAGTTCCGCGGTGCCGGGGTTGTGTTCGTCGTCGTACTCAGCGGGCTGCTGGTGCCGAACGAGGTCACGATCATCCCGCTGTACCGGATGTTCGACGCGTTCGGGCTGGTGGACACGCATTGGCCGCTGATCCTGATCCCGATGCTCGGTGCGCCGAGCGTGCTGGCGACGTTCATCATGCGGCAGTTCTTCATCACGCTGCCCACCGAGCTCGAGGAAGCCGGGAGGGTCGACGGGCTGGGCCGCTTCGGCCTCTTCTGGCGCGTGTGCCTTCCGCTGGCGCGGCCGGCGATCGGTGCGGTGTCGATCTTCACCTTCCTGCACAGCTGGAACCTCTACCTCGAGCCGATCGTGTTCCTCTCCTCGAAGCAGAAGTTCACCGTGCCCCAGGCCCTCACCCAGTACGTCGACGCGTACGGCGGCCCCATGTGGAACACCCAACTCGCCGCCGCAACGCTCTCCGCCCTCCCCGTCCTCATCATCTTCATCCTGGCCCAACGCCAATTCGTCGAAGGCCTCGCCCAGACCGGTTTGAAGGGCTGAGCGAGGCCTCCGCAGGTCACGCCTGGATCTCGTAGCCGAACTGGGCGGTGAGGCCGGTGGCCGAGGTTGCGTTGGACACCCGGAGTTGGATGCGGACCGGTGCGTTGGTGCCGTCGATGGCGATGGGAGTGGCGAGTTTGGTGGACTGGGTTGTCGAGGTGGCGTCGATGGCGGCGGTGCCGGCTGGGGAGTTGCCGGCTTCGAGGCGGAGTTGGCAGGAGCCGGTGCTGAGTGCGCGGGCTACTCGGGTGACACGGATCGGACGGCCGTCGACGTACAGGAGGTCGCTGAAGTCGTACAGGCCGTCGGTCACCGTGCCCGGGAGCCGGAGGGTGAGCCATCCGTCGGTCTGCTCGACGCCCTTGTTGCCGGTGAACCGGGCGGCCGCGTAGGCGAGGTACGGGCCGGCGTTGTTACCGGTGAGCTCGTTGCTGGCAGCAAGTACGTCGGTACTGCGGTTGACGATCCCGTACTCCTGCCGGTTCACCCCGTCCGCGAGGCCGCCGATCGCGTTCCCGGTGAGCACGATCCGGTTCGCGGTCGATCGCAGATTGATTCCGGAACCGTTCCGGAACACGATTCCGCCCGAGGTCCAGGCCTGCGTCAGGGTCGCGCCGACCAGGTCGAACGATGTCGCACTGACGACGGCGATCGGCCAGGCCGCGTTCAGCCCCGTCGCGCCGCCGACGTCCTGCAGCGTGACCCGGTCGTCGGTCTCCCAGGTGTGCGGTGCGGCCGTCGTGATCCGGACACCGGCCGCGCTCGACGCCACACCGGTGATCTGCTGGGCGAACGACGGGTGCGCCATCCGCCCGTTGTTCCCGATCAGGCATCCGGTGACCGTGATCCGGGTCGACGCGATGTCGATCCCGTGCCGGCCGCAGCCGCGGATCACCGAGTTCGCGAACGTCGCCGTGCCGGTGAACCCCACGCCGATCCGAACCGCGTCCTCGGCGTTGTCGGCCGAGATGTAGGTGTTGATGAACTGCGCCTGAGCACCCGCCTCCAGCAACACCGGTACGCCGTGACCGTTCTCGAAGCCGCCGCCCTCGAAGTACAGGAACTTCGGCAGGCCCTCGGACGTGGTGTTCCGCATCCAGATGCCGTGGTGACCGAACAGGATCGCGGTCGCGATGAACTTGATCGATCCGCCCTGTCCGTCGATCACCACGTTGTCGACACCGGGGTTCGCGGTACCGGCGGCGATCGCGCACTGGACGAACTCGACCGGATCGGCGCGGGAGATGTTGTTCTGACCGTTCAGCAGGATCACCTGCTGCCCGGAGAAGCCGTTCCAGACACAGTTGCGGAAACGGACGGTGTTGGCACTGCGCAGGATGACGCCGTTGTAGCCGTCCATGAAGCGGCAGTCGGAAAACGAGATCAGGTAGTTTCCGAGACCGTTTTCCTGCTGGGTCCGGATCATTGCGCCGCCGGTCAGGCTCTCGCCGTGCATCTGCAGGTCACGGAAACCGCCCCCGTGCACACCGGACAGCACGAACCCGTCGGCGGTCCCAGTGGCGAGCACGATCTGCGTGCCGGAGGTGAACTCGTCGCTCGCACCGGCGCCCTGGAACACGACCGGCACACGTTTGACGGTGACCGTGTGCTCGAGCCGGATCGTGCCCGGGCCCATCGTGATCGTTCCACCGGCAGGCAGCGCGTTCACGGCGTTCTGCAGTCGACCCGAGTCGTCCGTCGTACCGGCGCCGGTCACGCCGTACCAGGACAGGTCGAGCTCGTTGGTGCGCGGGCGTTTCCAGCGGCCGGTCGCCGTACCTGTGACGGCGAAGATCATGCCCCCGTCGTCGGGGTCGGTCGCGGCGGCGTCCCAGTAGACGACACCTCCGCCGAGACCAGGTGCTGTGTAGCCGAGCAGGAGAAGTTGTTCGCCGTCCGACGTACCGGGCGTGGCTCGGAGGTCTGCGACGGTGCTCGCCACGCCGGTCGCCGCGGCCAGGGCAGACTTCTTGTCGGCGGCGTGAGCCGGCTGGGCGGCGACGGCGGTTGCGAGGCCGGTCACCCCGAGAACGGACAGGGTACGGCGACTCAGTCGGGCAGGGGGTTGTAATTCGTCGGAAGGCATGGCGGAACCTTTCTCGGACGGAAGGTGGGACTCAGCCCTTCACCGCCCCCAGCACAACGCCCTTCGCGAAGTGCTTCTGCAGGAACGGGTAGACCAGGCAGATCGGAACGAGGGAGACGACGAGGATTGCCATCTGCAACGACTGCTGCGGCGGCATCACCTCGCCGGGCAGATCGCCGCCGACCTGGGTGTTGTCGACGACATAGGTCCGCAGGACCAGCTGCAGCGGCCATTTCTCGGGTGAGTTGATGTAGAGGATCGCGTTGAAGTACGCGTTCCAGTAGCCGACCGCGCTGAACAGGCCGACCACGGCGACCACCGCCTTCGACAGCGGCAGCATCACCCTGGTGAGGATCTGCAGCTCGTTGGCGCCGTCGATCCGGGCCGCGTCGATGATCTCGGCCGGTACGTCGAGGAAGAACGCGCGGACGATGATGATCTGGAACGCACTGGTCAGCCCCGGCAGGATCAGTGCCCAGTAGGAGTCGATCAGCCCGAGCTCCTTGATCAGCAGGTAGTTCGGGATGATTCCGGCGCTGAAGAGAAGCGTGAACAAGACGATGAACAGCAGCGGCCGCTGTCCCCACGATCCGGGCCGGGACAGCGAGTAGGCGATCGAGACGACGACCACGATCGACAGCCCCGACCCGACCACGGTGAGCAGGACGGAAACGATCGTCGCCCGGGTGACGACACCGCCGCGGAAGATCGCTTCGTACGCCGCGAACGAGGGATCGTGCGGAAACAGCACGTACCCGCCGGAACTGGTGATCTGCTGCTGGTCGGCGAGCGAGGTCGAGAGGACGGCGAGGAACGGTACGAGTACGAGCGCGCAGGCGACGATCAGTACGACGCCTTTCAGCCCGCGGACCGGTGTGCTCGGCGGCGCCGTACCGCTGATCAGGTTCACCATTTCGAGTACACCCCGCGCTCACCGAACAGATGGGCGACCTTGTTGGCGCCCAGCACGAGGATCGTGCCGATCAGCCCCTTGACCAGGCCGACCGCGGCGGCCACACCCCAGTTGCCGCCGACGATGCCGTGGTTGTAGACGTAGGTGTCCAGGACTTCGGACGCGTCCAGCCCGACCGGTCCCTGCTGCAGGAAGATCTGCTCGAACCCGACCGAGAGCACGTCGCCGAGGCGGAGGATCAGCAGCAGGACGATCACCGGACGGATCGCCGGCAGCGTCACGTGCCAGAGCTGCCGCCAACGCCCGCCGCCGTCGACGGCGACCGATTCGTAGAGCTGCGTGTCGACGCGGGACATCGCGGCCAGGAAGATGATCGTGCTCCAGCCGGCGTCCTTCCAGATCACCTGCGAGGTGATCAGCGGGATGAACAGATCGGGATTACCGATGATCTTCAGCAGCGGCAGGTCGTGCGCGCGGGCCCAGGTGTTGTAAAGGCCGGCGTTGCCGAGCATGTGCTGGAAGATGGCGACGACGATCACCCAGGACATGAAATGCGGTAGGTACAGGATCGACTGAGCGACCCGCTTCAGGCGCTCACTGAGCAACGAGTTGAGCAGCAGCGCGAGCGCGATCGGCACCGGGAACACCAGCAGCAGTTGCACGCACGAGATCACCAGCGTGTTGACCAGCGCGTTGACGAAGTCCGGGTCGCCGTCGACGATCACCCGGAAGTTGTCCAGGCCGACCCAGGGCGCCTCGGTGATCCCCAGGTACGGCGCGTAGTCCTTGAACGCGATCACGTTCCCGAGCAGCGGCACATAGTGGAACAGGACCAGCAGCAGGACGCCCGGCAACCCGATCAGCAGCAGGAACCGGTCCCGCCGGAACCGCTGCCACCCGGTCAAGGTCTTCTGGTTGCTCCGCGCAACCAATCTCCGTTGCAGCACGAGAGTCACTGGTTGGAGTACTCGTCGCGGATCTTGTCGCCGCCGCGCTTCTTCCAGTTCGCGACGGCGTCGTCCCAGCTGCTGATCGGTTTCCGGCCAGAAATGATGTCCAGCTCGGCGGCGTTGATCAGCTTGTCGAGCTCGTCGGCCTTGCTGATCGAGGTGGCCGAGTACAGTCCGGCGCAGGGGTTCGCGAGCAGGTTCGGAACGATCTTTTCCTGGTACGCGCGTTGGGTACGGGCCCGCTGCTCGTTGGACGGCCCGAGGACGTGGGGCGCGTCCGCGACGTACTCGAGCGGCAGGCTCACCTGGGTCTTGCCCGCCGACGTGCGCTCCGGCTTGTCGCCCTTCCAGGTGTAGTGGATGCCCTCGAGACCGAACCGGCGGAACATGTACTCGCTGGTGCCGAGCGGCGCGGCCAGCCAGTCGCAGATCCGGAGCAGTTGCCTGACGCGGTCGTCGCCGGCCTTCTTGAACGCGGTCAGCGCGAAGATCGCGGCGCCTTCGCGTTGCACGGGCTTACCTTTTTGAGCACCGTCGTACCCCGGAACAGGCATTCCGCCGACGTCGACGCCGTACGTGTCGGCCATCAGGTCCCAGGCGGCGTACCCGTCCGCGTTCAGCGCGATCGTGCCGTTGCCGAACAGGTCGCGGAGCTGGAGTTTCCCGCCCAGGGCATCCGGGTGGAAAACGCCGGCCTTCACCAACTCGGCGGTCCGGGCGACTGCTTCCTTCCGCTCCGGAACCTCCAGCTCGGAAACGAACTTTCCGCCGTCCTGCTTCCAGACGTTCGGTACACCGAGCATGTTGCCGATGAACGTGGTCACGCCCTTCGACGCACCGAACGCCCACTTGTTCGCCTTCGCGTCGGTCAGGCCCTTCGCGGTCTCGACGAAGTCCGCGTAGCTGGCCGGCTCCGGGTTCAGCGACCGGGCCTTGATGAGATCCACCCGGCTGAACATGATCGTCCCGATCACCGACCGCGCGATCGGGATCGCGTGGATCCCGCCCTTGTACATCGTCGGCAACCAGGAGTCGGTCGGCAGGTTGGCCAGGAACGAGTAGTCCTTGACCGCCGATCCGGACAGGTGCGAGGTCAGGTCCGCGCAGAGCTTGGTGAGCATCTCGCCGCGGTTGGGGAACTTCGACGCGATCATCAGGATGTCCGGCAGGTCGCCGCCGGCGATCACGGTCGACAGCTTGCTCACGTAGTCCGCGGCGGGCGTCATCGTGATGTCGAGGTTCGCGCCGACCCGGTCGTTCAGCGCCTTCCAGTACGTGTTGCTGCCGGCCCCGGGTGGCGCCGGGTTGAACATGTTGGTGAGGATCTTGACGTCACCCGCGCCCGCACCCGGCTTGTCCTTGTACCCGTCGACCAACTGACGCGGATACTTGAAGAAGCCCGGCATCACGCCGTCGGCCGTGCCCGGCAGGTCCGGCTTCACCGACGTGTAGGGCAGGTACTCGGGTGGTGTCGCCTTCGCGGCCGCCTTCGCCGCGGTGCCCGATCCGTCGGACCCGCCACAGCCCGCCAGCACCGTGCCGGAGGTCGCCGCGAGCAACGAAACGCCACCGGTCAGTTTGAGGAAGTCCCGCCTGTTCGACTGCATGAGCACTCTCCTAGTTCTGGTGCAGCTCGGGCAGCGAGAGGATGCTGCCGTGCTCGGTGAGGGCGGCGGCGAGCGCCGGGTAGTCGTAGTCCTGGACGGCCTGGCCGGTCCGCAGCGATTGAGCCAGCAGCTCCCCCGCGGCCTCGCCGAGCATTCCGTAGTTCGGCTCCATCCGGGCCGACAGGTAGCCGACATGGCTGGCCGAGAAGCAGAGCGGTACGACGAGGTTGCCGATCCCGCCGCGGGCCGGGAACAGCACCTCGGCCGGCAGTTGGTAGAGGTCGACCGGACCGTTCTTCTCGGTCCCGGTAACGGTTCCCTCGCCGACGATCGTGTCGTCGCCTTCGGCGTAGTACTGGACGATGTGGCAGTCGATGCCGTAGTTCCAGCAGCAGACTGCGGTTTCCTTGGTGTTGCCCGGTCGCCGCAGGTCGTGCTGCGTGAGCACGGTCTGCCCGATCATCCGGCGCGCCTCGCGGATGTAGAGCGCGTGCGGAAACCCTTGTCCGTAAGGGCTGTCGGAAAACTCGTCCGGAGGCAGTCCGAACGTTCCGGCATCCTTTCGGAAACTTTCCGGAAGTGACGGATCGTTCGCCAGCCAGTACAGCATTCCGCGATGCCAGCGGACGTGCTCGGCGATCACCTCGTCGCGCCGCTGCCACGAGCCGTCCGGGTAGTCCCACGACGCGCCCGGAAGGTCGAACCCGATGAACAGCGCCTGGTTGGTCTGGTACTTGTCGTTCGGCAGCAGCGCCGTGTGCGTGACGATCGACGAGAGCCCGGTGACCCCGCGCTGCTCGAGGAGCTGGCCGAGGTACGTGTAGAGCTTCGGGTCGTAGTCGTCCGGCTTCTCGAACGGGATCCGGTCCGGCCCCTTGTCCAGTACGCCGCGAAAGTTGTACGCCTGCACCTTCGCGTCGCCGTCCCCGGGTGCCTCCGTCGGCACCGGCTTCACCGGGTAGAACGTGTTCGGCCGGAACGCCCGCCGACGGTACGCCCGGTCGGGCAGGAACCCACCGAGTGGTTCGTCGTACCGGCCGGCCGGCTCTCGACCGACGGCGTACGGGACGCCCGCGGCTGCCAGGAGGTCTCCTTCGTACGACGCGTCCACGAACGCCCGCGCCCGCCGCCAGCCGTGGCTGGTGCGAACGCCCTGGATCCGGTCGCCACGAACCTCGACATCGGCAGGCCCGTGGATACGTTCGTTGACCAGTACGTCGGCCTCGGCATCGTCGAGGAGCCCCTGCGCGACGCGCTCGGCGACCTTCGGCTCGAAGCGGTACCGCGGGCCGTCGGCCCGGTCGTCACTGCCGTACTCGGCCGCTATGCCGCCGAAGAAGCGGCTCTGCGTCCAGCCGGCCAGGGCGGAAAGCGTGTTCGGGGTATCGCTCTTCACCAGACCGCCGGCGACGATGCCGCCGACGTGGCCGGTCGGCTCGAGCACCAGGCTGCGATAGCCCCTGCCCCGCAGGCGCAGCGCGGCCATGATCCCGGCGAGTGTCGCGCCGTAGATGATGACGTCGTATTCCTGTGCGTCCGTCATGTCAGCTGGCCTTTGCGCGAGGTTGCGGCGCCGCATGCACCGGCGTCGGGTTGGCGGCCTGGGACGGACGCGTGCGAGCGATGCCGTCAGGCCATTTGACCGGCACTTTCAGTGTTCCGGTCAGCACCCGTTGCAGATCCTCGGTCAGTTGTGCGGAGTCGGCGACCGCGTGCGGTTCGGTGCCGCTGGTCAAGCACTGCGCTGCCAGGGCGCCGACGGCCTCGCCGATACTCCACTCGACCGGATGTAGCCGGTAGCAACCATTCGTCAGGTGCGTGGTGCCGATGTTCTTGTTCGCCGGCAGCAGGTTCCGCAGCCGTTGCGGGATCAGCGCGCCGAGCGGGATCTGGAACGGATACACCTCGAGGTTGACGTAGTTGATCCCGGCGGTGCTCGGATGCAGGTCGATGTTGTAATGCCCCACGCCGACACCGTCGGGGAAGAACTCCGCACCGGCCTCGGGACCGCGATCGGCGACAGCGACGTGCTGCTCGAGCACCGTGAACCGCGCCTTGATCCGCCGGGATTCCCGGATGTACGCCGACTTCGCGAGGCCGTCCGCCGTACCGGTGAGATCCGCGCGGAGCTTGAGGCCCGGGTAGCCGGTGCCGCCGTCATGGCGGGGTGCCTCGGTCTGCATCCAGTGCAGGTACGACAGGGACAGCTCGCGGCAACGCTGCAGAGCGCGGTCCTTGTCGGTGCCCGGACCGACCAGCGCCGCCTCCCAGTAGTCGACGTTCGGCCAGTTGACCAGCGAGATGTCGGTGTCGATCAGCGACCGGTCGAACTGGCTGCGCGCGCGGATCCGGCGGAAGTGCCAGAGGTCGGCAGCGTGCGGGACGTCCATGTCGACCTCGAAGATCCGATTCTCGCGGCCGCCCATCGTCTTGATGTCGATCTTCACCCAGGACAGCTGTGGCCCCGGCCAGAACGGATCCACATGCGTCTTCCAGTGGTCGTACGACGCCGGCCGCTCGATCGTGTGATCCTCGCCCGGACGGTACTCGAGCGGGAAGCACCAGGTGATCGCCTGCTGGTCGAGCGGGTCCGCGACCTCCGCGGCGTACTGTTCACCGGTCTCGCTCTGCGCCTCCGCGCCGATCACGTGCTCGACGCCGGCGAGTTCGAGCAGGTCGCCGAGCTCGGTCGCGTCGACGACCAGCGGCGCGGTCACGGTGACGTATCCGCCCGGACCGTGCAGCGTGACGGACGTGACGTGGTCTCCATCGGTCGTCGCAGCCGTCGGCACGTGGTTGTAGAGCACGGTGATCCGGCCGGCGGAGACGTACGGCGCCAGCAGCTCGTCGATCACGGCGACCGCGACGCGGGGCTCGTGACAGAGCCGGCTGACGTTGCCGAGACCTGGGTTGAGTGCGGGCTCCGCGAGCGCCTCGGCGGTCAGCGGGTAGTTGCGCCGGTAGTAGTCCCGGATCCGGGTCCGCAGCTCGCGGTACCCGGACGAGATGTGCGGGCTCTCGATCCACGGGTGCTCGTCGGACGGCACCGCCTGGGCGGTCAGCTGTCCACCCAGCCAGTCGGTCTCTTCGGTCAGCAGCACCTGGCACCCGAGCTTGGCGGCGGTCAGGGCCGCGGCCACACCACCCAGGCCACCGCCCACCACCAGCAGTCCGGCGCTCAGTTCTCGATCGGTCACGACCATCCTCATATCTGCTAATAGTTCAGCAAAATCTATTCTCCCGGGTTGCGGATCACCGTACGCTCGACCTCTCGTCCGCTGTCAATAGCTTGTTGCAGCCCGATTTCCGGGCCATGAAGTATTAGCTGATTATCAGCAGCAGAGCTGATACAACGGTCCACATGACGCTCGCACTCGAAGGTCTCCAGTACCACCGCCCACCGCTGGCGGCTGAGCCCGCGGGACCCACCGACGCCGACGTGGTGGTGTACGGCGCGACGTCCGGAGGGGTCACCGCCGCCGTCCGGGCGGCACGTTCCGGGCTCCGCGTCGTCCTGCTCGCGTTCGACGACCAGGTCGGCGGCATGACCGCGTCCGGTCTCGGCGAGACCGACGTCGGTGACGCGCGGACGGTCGGCGGGCTGGCGCGGGCCTTCTACGCCGAGGTCACGGCGGCGTACCACGCGCCGGATCCGCACTGGAAGGTCGAGGCGCACGTCGCCGAGGAGATCTTCCTGCGCTGGCTGGCCGACACAGGCGTCGTACTCCATCGACGCCGGCACCTGCTCGACGTGACGAAGACCGGCAACCGGATCACCGAGCTACGCACCGACGACGGCTCCAGCTACCGCGCGCAGGTGTACGTCGACGCGTCGTACGAAGGCGATCTCCTGGCCGCGGCCGGCGTCTCGTACACGGTCGGGCGCGAGTCGTCGGCGGTGTACGGCGAATCGATCGCCGGTGTGCAGCACAGCATCAACCACCAGTTCGAGCGGCCCGTCGATCCGTACGTCGTACCCGGCCAACCGTCCAGCGGCCTGCTCCCCGGCATCTCCGCGGAGCCGTACGGCGCGATCGGATCCGGAGACCGGCACGTGCAGGCGTACAACTTCCGGCTGCACGTGACCGACGGACCGCACCGGATCCCGTTCCCACGGCCGGAGGGCTACGACGCCTCGCGGTACGAGCTGCTGCGCCGGTACCTCGAGGCCGGAATCTACGAGCTGTACGGGCGGACCACGCGGGTGCATGGCAGGGTGTTCGACATGAACAACCACGGCGCGTTCTCCTCCGACCACATCGGGGCGAGCGACGAGTGGCCGGAGGCCGGCTACGCCCGCCGGGAGGAGATCTTCCAGGACCACGTTCGCTACCAGGCCGGGATGCTGCACTACCTGTCGACCTCGGCAGACCTGCCTGCCGACGTACGTGCGGCGACCCGGGCGTTCGGGCTCGCACCGGGCGAATTCAGGAAAACGTCGTACTGGCCGCACCAGCTGTATGTGCGGGAAGGTCGGCGGATGGTCGCGGAACACGTTGTCACGCAGCACGAGGCGACCGGACGGACCGTGGTGCCGGACCCGATCGCGGTGGCGTCGTACGTGATGGACTCGCACAACGCCCGGCGCGTGCTGGTCGACGGAAATCCGCGGAACGAGGGAAATGTGCAGGTTCCGCTGGTCCGCCCGTTCGGCATCTCGTACCGGTCGATCGTTCCGCGGATTTCCGAGTGCGCGAACCTGCTGGTCGCGGCGGCGGTGTCGGCGTCGCACGTGGCGTTCGCGTCGGTGCGGATGGAGCCTGTGTTCATGACGGTCGGCGAAGCCGCCGGTTGTGCTGCGTCGCTCGCGGTGTCCGCGCGGATCGCCGTACAGGATGTGGACTACGACGTACTGCGCCGGGACCTGACCGGGTCGGGTGGCATCGTGGGGTGGCCCAGAGGGGAGGCGGCATGAAGAAGACCGCATCGCGGCAGGCGGACGTGGCCAAAGCGGCCGGGGTTTCGCAATCGACCGTCTCGATGGTGATGAACGGTACGGCGGACCTCGGGCGGATCTCGGCCGGTACGCAGCGCCGCGTCATGGACGCGGCCCGGCGGCTCCAGTACGCGCCGGCCGGGCAACGGCGAGCGGTCGCCCGAGCCACGCCGCACCTGCTCGGCGTCCACACGTTCGAGCCGATCTTCCCGACGAGTTCCCGGGACTACTACTTCGAGTTCCTGCGCGGGATCGAGGAGCAGGCCGCGGCCGAGGGGTGCAACCTGGTGCTGTTCACGGCCGCCCCCGACGAGTCCGGCGTACGGCGGGTCTTCGCCGACGACACGAACGGGCTCCGGCAGGCGGCCGGCAGCCTGCTGCTCGGTCACCACGCGGACCGCGAGGACCTGGCCCGGTTGGCCTACGAGGGTTATCCGTTCGTGTACGTCGGTCATCGGGAGGTGCCCGGAGCGTCGATCAGCTACGTCGGCGGCGACTACCGGACCGCGACCGGCGAGATCGTCGACGATCTGGTCGCACTCGGCCACCGGACGTTCGCGTATCTCGGCGAGCAGTCGCGCGACGAGCCGCAGGAGGATCGGTGGACCGGATTCGCCGGGGCGCTGGAGCGGTTTGCGCTGCCGGTGCCGGAGCCGGTGTTCTCGGCTCCGTCCGGGCTGACGACCGGCTGGCTGGACCAGGCACTGGCGGCCGGGACGACCGCGATCCTGGTCGAGTCCGTCAATCTGCTGCGGGTCCTCGCGGCGATGCTGAACCTCCGCGGGCTGTCGGTGCCCGGCGACCTGTCCGTCGTACTGCTGGTCGATGACGAGACCGAGGTCGGCTCCTTGCCGTGGGCAACGTTGCGGGTGCCGCGGAACGCGATGGGGCGCCGCGCGGTCCGGCTGCTCACCAGTCTGCTGACCGAGCCGAACGGCGACTACGAGCGCCAGATCCTGCTTCCGTGCGAGCACACCCTGGAAGGGACGGTCGGGCCGTCGCCGCGTTGAGCGGTCGTGGAAAATGGTGGTTGTGAGTTTTCATGCCGCTGCGTTCATCGCCACCAGCCTCGACGGGTACATCGCGCGGGTCGACGGGTCCATCGACTGGTTGACCAGTCGTGCGGAGCATGCCGGGGAGACCGGGTACGACGAGTTCCTGGCGTCGGTGGACACCGTCGTACTCGGGCGCAAGACGTACCAACTGGCCCGCACGTTCGACAGCTGGCCGTACGAAGGCAAGCAGGTCGAGGTCCTGAGCACCACGCTCGACCCCGACATCGACGACCGCGTCCTCGTCCACCGCACCCTGGACGCCCTCGTCGAGACGCTCAACGACCGTGGCGCACAGCGCATCTACACCGACGGAGCCGCCACCATCCAGACCTTCCTCACGGCAGGCCTCCTCAACGAACTAACCATCACCACCGCCCCCGTCCTCCTAGGCGCCGGCATCCCCCTCTTCGGCCCCGTCCCCACCGACATCCCCCTGACCCACAACGCCACCCGCACCCTAAAAGCCGGCTTCACCCAATCCGACTACTCGGTCGCGCGCTGATCAGCGGTAGCTCAGGTGCTGGGCTACTTCGGTGGCCCAGTAGGTGAGGATGGTGTCGGCGCCGGCTCGGCGGATCGAGGTGAGGGTTTCGAGGATGGCCTTGTCGCGGTCGATCCAGCCGTTGGCGGCGGCGGCCTCGACCATCGCGTACTCGCCGGAGATGTTGTACGCCGCGACCGGGACGTTCACGTGGTCGCGGATCTGGCGGACGATGTCCAGGTACGGCAGCGCGGGCTTGACCATGACGATGTCGGCGCCCTCGGCGATGTCGAGGTCGACCTCGCGGATCGCGTCGCGGGCGTTCGCGTTGTCCTGCTGGTAGGTCTTGCGGTCACCGGTCAGCGACGAGTCGACGGCCTCCCGGAACGGCCCGAAGAACGCCGACGCGTACTTGACGGCGTACGCCAGGATCACCGTGTCGATGAATCCGGCCGCGTCCAGCGCCGTACGAATGACGCCGACCTGACCGTCCATCATCCCGGACGGGCCGACGACATGCGCGCCGGCAGTGGCCTGCGCGACACCCATCTCCGCGTAGATCTTCAGCGTCGCGTCGTTGTCCACGCGCCCGGAGGAGTCCAGTACGCCGCAGTGCCCGTGGGACGTGAACTCGTCCAGGCACAGGTCCGACATCACCAGCAAGGAGTCACCGGCCTCGGACACCGCGTCCCGGATCGCGACGTTCAGAATCCCGTCCGGGTCCAGCGCACCCGACCCGACCTCGTCCTTCTCAGCGGGTACGCCGAACAGCATCACGCCGCCGAGGCCCAACGAAGCCGCCTCGGCGACCGCCTTCCGCGCCGTGTCCCGGGTGTGCTGTACGACGCCCGGCATCGACTTGATCGCGATCGGCTCGCGGGCGCCTTCCCGGATGAACATCGGCAGGATCAGCTGCCGCGGCTCCAGCGAGGTCTCCGCGACCAGCCTGCGCACCGCCTCCGACGACCTCAGCCGCCGGGGCCTCACTTCCGGGAATCCAGGCACATTCAGCTCTTTCGACGAGAACCAGACCGACGTTCGGACGGGCGGGTGACCGGCTCGCCGGCCTCCACCATGGTGTCACGCCGATCCGCACCGAACCGGGCGAGGGCGTCGGCCAGCTCCTCGACGGACGGCGTCTCGGCCATCGCGTCGACCCGCAGGCCGTGCTCCTCGGCGGTCTTCAGCGTCGCCGGGCCGATCACGCCGATCACCGTCGACGCGTGCGGCTTGCCGGCGATGCCCACCAGGTTCCGCACGGTCGAGGACGAGGTGAACACGACCGCGTCGAACTTGCCGGACTTGATCGCCTCGCGGGTCGGCGCGGGCGGCGGAGCGGCCCGGACGGTCCGGTACGCCGTGACGTCGTCGACCTCCCAGCCGAGATCGGTCAGGCCCGCGACCAGCGTCTCGGTGGCGATGTCCGCGCGCGGCAGGAACACCCGGTTGATCGGGTCCAGCACCTCGTCGAACGGCGGCCAGTCCTCGACCAGCCCGGCGGCGGACTGCTCACCGGACGGGACCAGGTCCGGACGGATGCCCCAGGCCCCGATCGCCTCGGCGGTCTTGTCGCCGACCGCCGCGATCTTCAGCCCGGAGAACGCCCGCGCGTCCAGCCCGTACTCGTCGAACTTCTCCCGGACCGCCTTCACCGCGTTGACCGAGGTGAAAGCAACCCACTCGTAGCGACCCTCGACCAGACCGCGGATCGCCTTGTCCATCTGCTGCGGGTTTCGCGGCGGCTCGACCGAGATCGTCGGGACCTCTTCGGGCATCGCGCCGTACCGACGGAGCCGGTCCATCAGCGGGCCGGCCTGGTCCTTGGTCCGCGGGACCAGGATCCGCCAGCCGAACAGCGGCTTGGTCTCGAACCAGGACAGCGTCTCGCGCTGCTCGACGACCGAACCGACCACGATCACGGCCTCGCCGGTCACCTTCGCGGCCCGCAGGTCGGTGACGATCGTCTCGAGCGTCCCCACCACGCTGGTCTGCGAGGTCGTCGTACCGCAGACCGTCGCCGCGACCGGGGTGGACGCGTCGAAGCCGGCCTCCACCAGCGCCGCGACTGTCTCCTTCAGCACCTCGGAGGCGTTCAGCAGGACGAGTGTCTGCTTCGGCTGCAGGCGGCTCAGGTCGAGCTTGTTCTCGGCGAGGTCGACGACGGTGACCTCGCGGTCGCCCTTCATGGTCAGCGGGATCCCGGCGTACGTCGGAACCGCGCTCACCTCGCTCACCCCCGGCACCACGTTGAACCCGATGCCCGCCTTCTTGCACGCGGCCGCCTCCTCGGCGCCGCTGGAGAAGGTGAACGGGTCGCCGGTCAGCAGCCGGACCACGTTCGCCGCGGACTTGGCCGTCTTCACCACCAGGCGGGCCCGGGCGGCGACCCGCAGCGCCCGGCTGCCCTCGGCGCCGGACCCGTCCACGACCTCGACGCCCGGCCTGCAGTAGGTCAGGAACGCGTCGTGTTCGGGGCCCTCGACAACGACCGCGTCGGCGTTCGCGAGCACGTCCCGGCCCGCCAGTGTCAGCAGCGCCGGGTCACCAGGGCCGACGCCGACGAATGTGACATGGCCGAGCGGTTTGGTCTGCTTGGCGGTACTGGTCGCGGCCTTCTGAGGTGCCGCGGTTGCGGCTGTCTTCGCGCTCACGTCTGCCTTCGCCCTCGTCGTTTTCCTGCTCGTCCTGTGGGCCGTCTTCTTGCCCTGCTGATGGGCCGCAGTGCTCGTGCCCTGTGCCGGTGTCATGTTCGCTCCAGCAACTCGTTCGCCAGCGCCTTGCCGAGAGACACCGGGTCGTCCACCGGCCCGTTCGCGGAGAGCCGCCGTACGCCGTCGTCCTGGCCGAGCGCGCCCCGCAGCCAGAGCTCGGGACCGTCCTCACCCTCGACCACCTCGGCGAGGGCGCCGACCGGAGCCGTGCACCCTGCCTCCAGCGTGGCCATCAGTTGGCGTTCCGCCGTCACCGCCACGCGGGTCGCCGGGTCCTCCAGCGGGGCCAGCGCGGCCAGTACGCCGGTGTCGTCCGCGCGGCACTCGATGCCCAGGGCACCCTGTCCCGGCGCGGGCAGCATCTGGATCGGGTCCAGGGTCTCGGTCACCTCGGCGAGCCGGCCCAACCGGGACAAGCCTGCCCTCGCGAGCACCACGGCGTCCAACTTGCCGTCGGTGACCAAGCTGATCCGGGTGTCCACGTTGCCGCGGATGCCGGTGCACTCGATGCCGAGGCCGAGCGCGTCGAGCTGCGCGGCGCGCCGTGCAGCGCCGGTGCCGACCAGGGCACCGCGCGGCAGTTCGCCGAGCGTCAGGCCGTCGCGGGCGACGAGCACGTCGCGCGGGTCCTCGCGGACCGGGATGGCACCGAGCGTCAGGCCGTCGAGCGGCGTGGTCGGCAGATCCTTCAACGAGTGCACGGCGATGTCGATCTCGTGGGCCAGCAGCGCGTCGCGCAAGGCGCTGACGAAGATGCCGGTGCCGCCGATCTGCTCGACCGGTGCGCGGTTCACGTCGCCGGTGGTCGTGATCAGGACCAGCTCGACCTCGTGACCGAGCGCGCGCAGCTGGTCGGCCACGATCGTCGACTGCGCGGTCGCCAGCTTGGAGCGGCGGGTGCCGAGCCTGATCATGCCTGCTCACCTCCGGTCGCCTTCGAGTCGGCGCGGGTGTTGCTCGTCTCGGCCGGCGTCTTCGCGGCCGTGACCGCGTCCACGGTCGCCTGGTCGAGCGCGAACAGTTGCCGCAGCGCGTCGGCGTACGTCGGTCCGCCCGGATCGCCGCCGAGCTCCTTCACCCGGACCGTCGGGTTGTGCAGCACCTTGTCGACGACGCGGCGGATGGTCCGCTCGACCTCGTGCCGTTCGTGCTCGTCGAGCTCGGGCAGCCGGCGCTCCAGGCGGGCCAGCTCCGCGTCGACCAGCGAGCTCGCCATCGCCCGCAGCGCGACCACGGTCGGCGCCACCGAAGCAGCCCGGCGGGTCGCCTCGAACGAACCGGTCTCCTCGCCGACGATCCGGCGTACCTCGTCGATGTCGGCCTGGCTGCCGCCCGCCGTACCGATCAGGTCGGCCAGCGTGATCAGGGTGACGCCGGGGATCCGGGCCGCCTCGGGAGCGACGTCCCGCGGCAGCGCGATGTCCAGCACGCCGAGCGGCCGGCCGTCGGTCGCGCCGCGGATCGTCTCGGCGGTCAGTACGACGCCGCGCGCGCCGGTGCACGACACGACCAGGTCGGCGTCGCGCAAGGCTTCGGGCACGTCTGCCAGGCGGATCGCCGTACCGCCGATCCGGTCGGTCAGCGCGACCGCCCGGTCGTAGTTGCGGTTGGCAACCGTCACGGTCTTCGCGCCGCCGTTGAGCAGCGTCTGGGCGGCCAGCGAGGCCATCGAGCCGGCGCCGACGACCAGTGCACGCCGGCCCGCGAAGCCGCCGACCGCGTCCAGCCCGGCCGAGACGACCGAGCGGCCGGCCGAGTCGATCCCGGTTTCGGTGCGGGCCCGCTTGCCGACCCGCAACGCGTGCTGGAACAGGGCGTTCAGGTCGGTGCCGACAGTCTCCAGGTCCTGGCCGACGCGCAGCGTCTCCTTCACCTGGCCGAGGATCTGGCTCTCGCCGACGACCATCGAGTCCAGCCCGACCGCGACCTGGAACAGGTGCGCGACCGCGCCTTCCTCGAAGTGCACGTAGAGGTGCTCGGCCAGATCCAGCAGCGGTACGCCGGTGACGTCGGACAGGATCCCGGTGACCTCGTCCATCCCTGCGTGGAACCGGTCGACAGTCGCGTAGACCTCGGTGCGGTTGCAGGTGGCAAGGACAGCGGACTCCGCGACGGCCGCGGAGTCCCGCACCGCCAGGGCCACCTTGGTGGCCGCGTCCGCGTCGAGCGCGACCCGCTCCAGTACGTCGATGGCAGCAGAACGGTGACTGATGCCGACAACCAGGTAACTCATGCGCCGACACCTCCCCCGACACTCGGGAGATCCGGCATACCGTTCAGCGCTGGTAGTTCGGGCACCTGGGGGAGCGCCGCCTCTCCGGACTTTCGTTGTTCGTGGTACGCCAGGATCTGCAGCTCGATCGAGAGGTCCACCTTGCGGATGTCGACGCCGTCGGGCACGGACAGCACCACGGGCGCGAAGTTCAGGATGCTGGTCACGCCGGCGGCGACCAGCCGGTCGCAGACGTCCTGCGCGGGACCGGCGGGCGTGGTGATGACCCCGATCGAGACCCGGTCGGCCTTGACGATGTCCTCGAGTTCGGCGAAGTCGCGGACCTCCATCTCGCCGATCCGCTCGCCGACCAGGGTCGGATCGGCGTCCAGCAGGGCGACGATCCGGAAGCCGCGGGTGCCGAAGCCGGAGTAGTTCGCCAGCGCGTGGCCCAGGTTTCCGATCCCGACGATGACCACGGCCCAGTCCTGGGTGACGCCGATCTCGCGGGCGATCTGGTACCTCAGGTACTCCACGTCGTACCCGACGCCGCGGGTGCCGTAGGAGCCCAGGTAGGACAGGTCCTTGCGGAGCTTGGCCGAGTTGACGCCGGCCGCGGTCGCCAGGTCCTCGCTCGACGCGGTCGCGATGCCACTGTCCGAGAGCGCGGTCAGGGCCCGCAGGTAGACCGGCAAGCGCGCGACAGTCGCCTCGGGGATGCCGCGTTCGGTTCTCGTCGGCGGGCCGGGGCGACGGCTGCTGGCACGCGTCACAATTCTCCTGGGAGCGGTTGGTTCACCGCGGTCTGACGGCCGGCGGCTCTCTTACTCTAGGAGCTTGTGAACGTGAGAACAAAATCGGCGGAAGTGACCCCTACCTCATCAGGGCCTTTCGCAGTCTGGCGGGGTCCACGCGCCAGAAGTCGTGTTGCTTCCCGTCCACGAACGTGACCGGGATCTGTTCGCCGTACTGCGTGAACAACCGGTCGTCCTGCGTGATGTCCACCTCGGACCAGTCCGCGCCCACCTCGGCACAGACCGCGCGGATGACCTCCCGCGCGTCGTCGCACAGATGACAGCCGGGCTTCCCGTACATCACCACACGACTTGAGGGACGCTGTGTTGTCTTGGTGCCCTCGCTTCGCTCGGTCACCGGTCCGCCTCCCGGAGCCGGCCCTTCGCGACCTTGCCGGTGACCGAGTGCGGCAGGTTGTCCACCACCTCGATCTCGACCGGGCTCTTGAACCTCGCCAGCCGGCCCTCGGCGTACTGGCGGACCGCGGCGATGTCGACCGATGCGTCCGGCGACGGCACGACGAAGGCCTTGACCGCCTCGCCGGTCTCCTCGGACGGTACGCCGATGACCGCGGCCTCCCGTACGCCGGGAGCGGCGACCAGCACGTCCTCCACCTCGCTCGGGAAGACGTTGAACCCGGACACGATGATCAGCTCCCGCAGCCGGTCGACCAGGAACAGGTCGCCGTCCGCGTCCAGGAACCCGACGTCGCCGGTCCGGTACCAGCCCTCCGCGTCGGGGCCGTCGACGCCGTCCGGCCAGTAGCCGGAGAACAGGTTGCCGCCGCGGATCAGGATCTCGCCGGGGTCGTCGCCCTCGACGTCCTCGCCCTGCTCGTCGGCGATCCGGACCTCGACGTTCGGCAGCGGGCGGCCGACCGAGCCGGGCTTCGGCTCGGCCTCGCCCAGGGTCGTGGTGACACCCGGGGACGCCTCGGTCAGGCCGTACCCCTGGTGGACATGCAGCCCGGTGGCCCGCTCGAAGCGGTCCGCGAGCGCGCGATCCAGCGTGGACGCGCCGGTCAGCACGACCTTGACCGTCTTGAGCGCCTCCCGCAGATCGGAGCGGGCCAGCAGCGCGTTCAGTGCAGGCGGAGCGAGCGGCAGCCGTGTCACGCCGTACCGAGAGACCAGGTCGAGCGTTTCGTCGGGATCGAAGCGCTGCTCGACGACGAGCGCGGCGCCGGTGGCGACCGCCCAGCCGAGGACCGCGTTCAGGCCGAACGCGTGGAACATCGGGAGCACCCCGAGCACCACGTCCTCGGGCCCCATCCGGTCCTCGCCGAGCTCGCTGAGGTTCCGCACATTCGCCGCGAGGGCGCGATGGGTGAGCATCGCGGCGCGCGGATCTCCACTGGTTCCGGATGTGTAGAGCAGGACCGCGAGCGTCTCGGGATCTTTCGACGGCAGTAACGGAGCGTCACCCTGGAGCTCGTCGGGTGCCACCGTGCGGACGCCCTCGAACCGGTCCGCGAGCCCCGGTCCGGCGATCGCCAGCCGGGCTCCGGAGTGCGCCGTGACGGCCGCGAGCTCGGGTTTGGTGAGCCCGGTGTTCAGCGGTACGGCGACCAGCCCGGCCCGGAGAATGCCCAGGTAGGACGTGACGAACTCGATGCTGTTGGCAACCAGGAGCAGCACCCGGTACCCCGGCACCAGACCGGCCGCGGCGAGCCCCTGCGCGGTCCGGTCGACGGCCTGGTCGAGCTCGCTCCAGGTCAGCTGCCGATCCCCGTCGACCAGCGCGGGACGCTCGCCGTGCCGTTGCGCTGTGTTACGAAGAATGTCCGCGAAATTCACGTTCACCAGGCGAGTCTGTCACGGCCGGGATCCGCTGCGGGAGCAACCGTCTTTCACAGAACGGTTGCAGCGGAGCGTAACCACCGATATACAGGTGACTTCGCGAGCGCGCTTCTGCTGAACCTCACACTGCAGAAACCCGCCCGCGAGCGGGGACCTTCATGCGCAATGCACTACCCCCGACAGCAGGCTGCTCCGTCCCGCGGACGCAGTCCGCTGGCGCATTCGTGACCCATCGGACCGGACGGAAGGCGGCACGCCCCAGCCTGTTGACAGCACGTATCTGAGCAGTAACGTTCAGTGCTGTCCCAGTCGCTGTGGCCATTCGCGGATGTGTCGAACGACGTGTCAGTTGAACGGGGAGAACACTTGACCACGCCGGAGCCAAGCCCGGACGGGATGAGACGTGCGGAGCTCGTCGATCGCGCCCAGGCCGGGGACGTCGGTGCCTTCGGTGAGCTGTACGACGAGTACTCGCTCACCGTCTATCGCTACATCTACGCACGGGTGTCGTCCTCGGCACTCGCCGAGGACCTGACCAGCGAGACCTTCGTTCGGGCGCTCCGCGCGCTGGACTCGTTCCGTTGGCAGGGCCGGGACTTCGGAGCCTGGCTGGTGACGATCGCCCGGAACCTGATCACCGATCACTACAAGTCGGGCCGGGTCCGGCTCGAGGTGGTCACCGACGAGATCGAGACCCACGACCGGCAGACCGAAGGCCCGGAGATCGACGTGCTGGCCGCGGCCACCGCCGAGGTCCTCCGGGACGCGGTCGCCGGCCTGCCCGACGAGCAGCGCGACTGCTTGACGATGCGGTTCTTCGCCGGTCTGTCGATCGCCGAAACGGCCAAGGCGCTGGAGAAATCCGAAGGCGCCGTGAAGCAACTCCAGCTGAGGGCCGTACGGCACTTGGCGAAGGTTATCCCCAAGGACTTGAGATGAGGCGGATGACAACGAACGTCTTTCGTAACCCGTCAGGGAGTTACCTCGTTTGCCTGGTGAGGACCTGTCGGTGACCCCGACTGGCCATTGAGGAGAACGAGAACTCATGAGTGACCTACACAGGGCTCGAGCGCGCGCGGAGGCATTCGCGCATGCGGTCGATCACGGGCCCCGTCACTCCACGTGACTGGGCGATGACCCCGAGTTACTGGAAGCTGTGGAGCTCGTCGGACGGCTGAGGACCGCCGGCGCAGTTGCCCCGCGACCGGAGTTCAGTGCCGAGCTGCGGCACCGCCTGTTGGAGCAGGCGGCGGCGCGCGCGGCGACCACTGCGACTCCGTTGACGGTGCACACCGCACCAGACGACTCGGACGACCCGCCGGGTAGCGAGGACGTTGGCGCGTCCGTGACAGATATCCGTCGTCGCCAGGGCCGGAGGATCCGGCTCGTGGCCAGCACCGCCGCGCTGGTGCTGCTCGGAGGTGGCATCGGTTCCGCCGCCGCCGCTCAGCAGGCCATGCCCGGCGACACCTTGTACGGAATGAAGCGCAGCATCGAGAACGTGGCGACCAATGTCGGAGTCGGCGACGACTCCCGCGGCCGGCGCGATCTCGAGCACGCGATGACCCGATTGTCCGAAGTCCGGGAGCTGGCGAGCAACGGCGGCTCGGTGGGCACGATCAACGCGACACTGGACGACTTCTCGGCGCAGGCCCGCAAGGGCGTGTCCCGACTGGTCGCGTCGTACCAGCAGGACAACGACGAGAGTTCGATCACCGCGATCACGGCGTTCATCACCAGCGCCCGCCAGGCTTTGGTCGAGCTCGCGCCGAAACTCCCGCCGGAGTCGCTGAAGTCCGGGGTCGAGGCACTGGCCACGATCGAGCAGCTGGCGCAGCACACCTCGGCGGCATGCCCGAAGTGTGCGGCACCGAAGCCGTCGGGCGCGCCGAGCACCGGCACGAACAACCAGCCGAACCGCACCAGCCCCGGCACCGGCTCCGAGTCGAGCAACCCGGCCAAGGCGTCGTCGAGCCCCAAGGTGTCGTCGACGATCCCGACACCGGTCAACTCGATCTCTCAGCAGCCGACCACCGTGCCGACCAAGCTGCCGAACACCACCATCGTGCAGCAGTCCACCGCTCCGCCTCCGACCAGCCTGAAGACACCGCCCCGGCCGTCGTCGTCAAACTCGCCGATTGCGACGCCCACCGTGCTGCCTTCCACACTGCCCCCGGCCACACCGTCCTGGCCATGGCCGTTCCCGACAACACCACTGATCAACCTGCCCGGAATCATCCAAACCCTCTTCCCACCCTGGAAGTAGTCACCGAACCCGAGCACGCCAGCCCCCGGCACAAGCACCACGTGCCGGGGGCTGCGCCGTCCCCCTCCACGGCCCTCTTCCCCGGCGCCCACCACCTCCCCACCCTGCGCACACACCATCTCCCGCTCCGCGCGCACCATTTCCCCGCCTGCGCGTACCCCCCCCCGGGCGTACTCCGTTTCCCGCCCCGCACCCGGTTGCTCCCGTCGCCAACCGCGCCGACGGATGACATTCGAGGAGACATCCGGCTGTCCTGTCCGATGTGTGGGTGGTGATCAGCCCGATCCGGGGTCCTGCGACAGCCGGTGGTGGGACGGCTCCCGGTATTGCCTGTCCCCAGTGACCAGCGCCTGCCTCCACTCCCCGCCGCCCTTCCCGCCCCGCAAGACCGCCCAGTCATCCGCCCCTGCATCGAGCAGACGACGGGTTATCCCAGTGCCGTTCAGTGAAGGACGTGGTCCGGCCGTCAATCCCGGTGATGGGAAAGAAATCGTCGGCATTTGCACATTTGTTTCCCAACAGGAGGCCGTCACGCACTCCGCCTCAGGAGTTGACGGTCGTCGGAGTTGCCGAATCGGCCCGAAGCGGGGAGGCTCGTGTACCGGATCCGGCGGGTAATCCTCCCCGGTCCCGGAGCTCAGGCTGTGATGGGCTTCGTCGACAGCGGTCCTGCGTTGGCCGGGTTGCACCCTGTTGTGGTGGGATGCCCCCTCGGATTTTCGGTGGGCAACCCTGCAGTTGAGGAGGCAACCTCCGGTTTGAGGCGTGGCCGGGGCTGGCCGGTGTGACCACCGACGGGATTGCCGGCCGGCGCACTCCTTTGAGCTGAACGGCATCGGGGCGGTTATCCCCTCGCGTTGTGGGTTCTCTGCTGATACGCGAGGGGAGAACCCTGCATGCGAGGGGGGTAACCCTGGCTCTTCTGCCGGCGGCGGCCTCGACGGGGCGGGTCCTCCCGCACCCACCCGGTGGAACAGGAGGGAGGCGCGCGGAGCGGGGGCGGCGCGCGAAGCGAGAGATGGTGCGCGCGGGAGAGGCGGTGGCTGGGCGATCAGCCGTGCTCTGGGCGGGGCAGCGGGTGGGGTCAGAAGAAGACGCTGCGGCGTTGCATGAGGAGGGTGTAGAGGGTTTGCTGGATGGTTTCGCGGACCTGGTCGGTGACGTTGAAGACCAGCATCGGGTCGTCGGCGGCGCCGTCGGGGAAGTCGTCGGTGCGGATCGGTTCGCCGAACTCGATCAGCCACTTGGACGGCAGCGGGATCAGGCCGAGCGGCCCGAGCAGCGGGAAGAACGGCGTGACCGGGATGTACGGGACGCCCAGCAACCGCGCCAGCGAGGCGATGTTGCCGACCAGCGGATAGATCTCCTCGGCGCCCACGATCGAGCAAGGAACAATCGGTACGCCGGTCCGCATCGCCGCGCTGACGAACCCGCCGCGCCCGAAGCGCTGCAGCTTGTACCGCTCGGCGAACGGCTTCCCGAGCCCCTTGAAACCTTCCGGCCAGACACCGACCAGGTTCCCCTGCCGGAGCAGCCGCTCGGCGTCGTCGTTGTTCGCCAGCGTCGCACCGCCCTTGCGGGACAGCTCACCCACGAACGGCGTCTGGAACACCAGGTCCGCGGCCAGCGTGCGCAGCGGCCGGCCGGTGTGATCCGCCACGACCACCTGCGTGACCAGCCCGTCGAGTGGCATCGTGCCGGAGTGGTTCGCGACGATCAAAGCGCTGCCGTCGGACGGGATGTTCTCGATCCCGCGGACCTCGACGCGGAACCACTTCTCCACCATCGGGCGCAGCATCGGCAGCAGCACCTGGTCGGTCAGGTCGGAGTCGTACCCGAACTCGTCGAGCTCGTACTCCCCGGTCAACCGCCGACGCAGGAACGCCAGCCACTCGGCGACCCGCCGCTCCCCGTCCTCCCCGAACAGTCCCCGCACCGCCTGCTCGAGCCCGGCGAAGTCAGAACCAGCAGGCGCCTCGGGCCCATCGACATCCGGTACGGCGTCAGCTGGCGTCTCGCCAGCGCCGGCCGCCTCGACCGAACGACGGCCCGCCGAGGGGCCGTTCTTCGCGGCACGGGTCGCGGCGGTGACATCGGCGTCGGCCCGCTCGTCGACGCGACCCTTCTTCTTCGCGCGGCCGCCCGCGAGCGCACGAGCCGCAGCCGAAGGCGTCGTACGACGTCCGCTCCCCCGGCCCGGTCGGCCGCCGGAACCGATCGGGATCACGTCCGCATCAGCCACGCAGCGCCCCCAGACCTGCGGTGAGCAAACCGGCCACCCGGGTCATCGCGCCGGTCCCGAGCGATCGGCGGAAGTCGTCGAACGCCTCCGCGGTCGAGTACTTCGGCTCGAACCCGAACTCGGTCCGCATCCGCGTCGTGTCCACTCCCCGCCCGTAGGTCAGGAAGGTGATCTGGTCCGGCGAGAAGTCCGCCAGCCGAGCTCGCCGTACGGCGGCCGCAGTGCTGGACGCGGTGAACGAAGGGAGCCGCAGCGTCGGCCGGCCGAGGCGGCGGATCGCCTGGGACAGCGAGAGAACGCCGTCACCGGCCAGATTGAACGTCCCCGGAAGATCGTTGACGGTCGCGTGGTGGATCGCCTCGACACCGTCGTCCTCGTGCAGGAACTGCAGGCGGGCGTCGTACCCGAACACGGTCGGTACGACGGGCATCGCGAAGTAGCGCGTGATCGGGGAATCGGTCTTCGGGCCGATCCAGTTCGCCATCCGGAGCGTGCTGACGCAGACGTCGGGGCGGCGCCGGGCGAAGCCCCGCACGTAGCCCTCGACCTCGACCGCGTCCTTGCTCAATCCGTGGTGATGGATCGCCCGCGGCGCCATCTCCTCGGTGAACATCGCCGGATCCCGCGGACCCGCGCCGTACACCGTCGTCGACGACTTCACCACCAGCTTGGCCACACCCGGCGCCTTCTGGCAGGCAGCGAGCAGCTGCATGGTGCCGATGACGTTGATCTCCTTCATCGACGACCGGCCACCGGCGCTGCCGGGCGTGGCCACAACGCCGGTGTGGACGACCGTGTCCACGTCCTCGGCGGCGATCACCTTGGCGATCACCGGATTACGAATATCCGCCCGGACGAACCGGACCCGCCCCAGCTCCGCGCGCGGCGGAACCACGTCGACACCGAGAACGGTGCCGATCGACGGGTCGTCAGCCAGTCTGCGGGCACAGCGAGCACCGGCGTCCCTCGAGACGCCGGTCACCATCACTACCTGTGCCACGAGCAACCCCCAGCCGGACCGGGCGCGGCAGACCAGTACTTGCCCCGGCTACTTGCCGAGCTTGCGGCGCTGCACCCGCGTCTTCTTCAGCAGCTTGCGGTGCTTCTTCTTCGCCATACGCTTGCGGCGCTTCTTGATTACGGAACCCACGTCTGACCATCCAAACTCAAAGAGAACGTCGGCAAAGCTTACCCGTAGGTCACTGTCCCGACCTAAAGCAGGCTGCACCAGTAGACTGGGACCTTACCTGGGGAGGCTGGATGCGGGCTCGGTACGACGGTCTTGCGGAGTGGTACGACGAACGCTTCGGGAAGGACGCCGAGCCTCATCAGCCTGGTCTGCTGGACCTCCTCGGGCCTGGATCCGGGCCGTGCCTGGACATCGGCTGCGGCACCGGGCGGAACTTCGAGAGCATCCGCGCCAGCGGGCGCACTGTCGTGGGGCTGGACTACTCCATCGACCAGCTCCGCCGCGCCAGGATGCGTACCGACGGCCCGCTGATGCACGGCGACGCTGCGGCCCTGCCCTTCGCGGACGAGTCGTTCGACACCGCGATCACGCTGTGGACCTCCACCGATGTGGACGACTTCGGTGCGGTCCTCCTGGAGGCGGCGCGAGTACTGCGACCGGGCGGGGTGCTGGTCGTGTACGGCGTGCACCCGTGCTTCAACGGTCCGCACGTCGTGTACGCCGAGGACGGTCGCCGGATCGTCCACCCGACGTACCGGCAATCCGGCTGGCACACCGAGTCGCCCTGGTGGAGCGAGGACGGTATCCGCCGCCGCATCGGCATGAACCATGTCCCCCTGGCGGACTACCTGAACGCCGTGATCAGCAGCGGCTTGGCCGTGGACCGCTTCGAGGAACCCGGCGGCTACGACGTCCCGCACGCGTTCGCCTTCCGGGCCCACCGCCCGGCCTGAGATTGTCGCCGGCGGCTGATGTACTGCCGGCATGGTGACACTGGCTTCTTGGACTGAGCAGGACTTCCGGCTGCTCGAGCGGTGCAATACGCCGGAGATGACGGCGTACCTCGGTGGTCCGGAGACGCCCGGGAAGCTGCGGGACCGGCATCGGAAGTACGTCGAGAACGCTTTCACCGGACAGATGTTCGTGATCGTCACCGAGGACGGCGAGCGCGCCGGGTTGATCGGCTACTGGGAGCACAGCGAGAGCGACGAGACTGTCTGGGAGACGGGGTGGGCGATTCTGCCGGAGTTCCAGGGGCGTGGACTGGCCACGGCCGCCGTGCGTCAGGTGGCGAAGGTTTCACGCTTCTCGGTGAACGCGACTTCGAATACCCGAAAGGGCACTGGATGCGCTGCAACGACTGGTCTCTCGACCTGATCGGCACTACCGCGCGAGATGTTCCCAGGTGAACAGGGTCAGCTCGCGACCTTTGTCCACGACCTGTTCTGGCGGTAGGTCGGTCTGCCGGTAGCCGGCTGCCCGCGCCACCGCGGCGCTTGCTGCATTGTCCGGCTCGATCTCGAGAATCACCCGCGGCAGGCCGGCCGTTTCGTGTGCGTAGGCGGTCAGCACCTTCAGCGCCCGCACCCCGAGACGCTGCCCGCGATGCGCCGGTCCGATCGCGTACCCGAGCGAACCCGTGGCGAGGTTGAGCATGACCTCGCCGAGTGGCTGCACACCGTCCGTAGTGATCGCCAACTGGAGCTTGTCCGTCGCCCTGCGCGCGTTCTCGACGTACTCCGTCGCGACGGCGAGGTCGAAGGGGGACTTCAGCGGTGTCCAGTACGCCACCTCTGGGTCGTCGAACAGCTCGACCATCGCCGGCGCGTCCGCCGGCTCCCAGGCGCGGAGCACCAGTCCGTCGGCGACCACTCGTGCTGTCATGCAGTCAGCATCTCAGGCAGCTTTGCGGACCGCGACCGGCACGACCGGCTTGGGGAGGACGGCGAGGTGGGGAGTGGCGGTCTTCGTGGTGGTGCTCGCATAGGCGGCGGGGGTGAAGGCGACGGCGGCCAGCCCCAGGGTCGCGATGGTGCCTACGGCAACGGTCTTGACGATTCGGATCGGCATCGGAAGCCTCCTTCAGGTTGGTGATTCCATCCTGATCGCACGGTCTGCGACGGCCCTGGAAGATTCCTGGGAGGAGGCTGTGAGTCAGAGCGACGCGACCTCAGGCGCCGCATCGGCAATGATCCCGACGGTTTCCGATGTCCACGGCCCGGAGCGGATCACGATCGCGTGGTCGATCCCCCAAGCTGCTTGCTCTCGGCAACGGTCGATCAGAGCGCCGACGGTGTCGCCGGGATTCAGCCGGGTCGACAACGTCTTTGCGATGTCGTCGTACGGGCGGCCTGCGTCGTCACAGTGCTTGCGCAGTACGTCGAGCTTGTGGCGGACCGTCGTACCGCCGTCCGGCAGGTCGAACAGATTGCACGCGTCCGCCCGCCGCGCGACCATCCGCAGTGTCTTCTGCTCGCCCGTGCCGCCGATCAGCACCGGTACGTGCCCGGCCGGCCGCGGGCTGCAGATCGGGCCGTCCAGCTGGAAGTGTTTCCCGGCGTACGGCGAACTGTCGCCGGCGAACATGCGATCCGCGATGTCCAGCAGCTCCTCCAACTGCTCGAACCGCTCCTTGGCCGGTCCGAGCGGAATCCCCATCGCCCGCGCTTCGTCCCCCTCCCAACCGATCCCGACACCGAACCACGCCCGCCCACGCGTGAACGCGTCCAGCGTCGCGATCGCCTTCACCTGGACCGCGGGCGGCCGGAACGGTACCGGGGAAACGAGCATCCCGAGCCGCACGCGACTGGTGATCGCAGCCAGGTACCCCAGCAGGCTGAACCCCTCGAACAGCTCGGCCTGCGGATGACTGGTCGGATCAGCCTGGAACAGATGGTCCGGCACCCAGATCGTGTCGATCCCACCCTGGTCGGCGAGCTCCACGACCCGTCGCAGCCCGTCCACGCCGTCGCTCCAAGCGTGGTCCGTCACCGTGATACTGAGTTTCATTCGGCCGCTCCCGCAGAGTCTTGCGTCTTGTTCCCGACCGGCCGGTGACCAAACGCCAGGTACCTTGGCCGGATGGAGTACCTGGTGTTTCTCGCTGGCCTGGCCGTGGTGCTCGCGGGGCTGACCTGGTTCGCCTCGTGGGCGAAGCGCCACGGGCGGGGGTCCGGGGTGGCGGGCGCGCTCGCGGCGCACGACGAGGCGTACCGGACCACGGCGCACCAGTCGCACCACGAGCTGCGGATGCAGGCCGATCGGAAGTCCGAGAGCGGTTCTCCGGACGACCTCTAAGGCAGGTAGTCGGCAATCGGGCCGAGGGTGAGCAGGCCGCTTCCGGCTGCGTGTTCGTCGGCCGCCGGTGCCAGCGCGGCTTGTGCCTTCGCCAACAGCTCGGGGTCTTGGGTGCTGTGGGCGGTCAGGGCCCAGTAGGCCTCCAACAGCAAGCCGGGCGGCGGATCCGGCGCTCCGTACACCCACGGAGCGTGCGGGCCGTAGTCGGCAGTCGGGATCGGTTCGCCATGGCGTACGGCGTGTGCGGCCAACGCCAGCGGGAGGAGACCGGCGCTCAGGCCGGGCATGCCCGCGTCGTCGAGCAGGGCGGCTGCGGCGCGGTACGACTCGGGGGTGTCGTCGCGGAGGGCGGCGTACCAGCGGGTGAAAACGGCGACGAGCGGGAGTTCGTGCCGGGCGGCCAACGCGTCGGCGGCCGCGGCGTGTTCGTCGGCTGTGGTGTGGTCGGCTCTTGCGCAGGCGGATTGCAGCCTGATCAGGTGGCCGAGAACCTCGTACGTAAAGAGGTTGTGGCGCTGCGAGAGGGTGATGAGTTCGGCGCCGATCGCGTCTCGTTGTGGGGCGAGGCCGGCGCGGTGGCAGGTCTGCATGAAGACGCCGTTCAACGTGAACGCCAGCAGCGCGGGGTCGTCGAGGCCACGGGCGAGTTGCTCGGCCTCGAGCGCCGCCTCCCGTGCTCGCGGCGAACGAGAGCCTCGGGACTCGAGCGCGATCGTGGCCAGCAGTCGTGCGCGGATGCTGGCGTGATCCTGGGTCGGCAGTGCGCGTTCGGCCGCGGCCACGATGGCCGCTGCCTGCGCTTCGTCGTCGGAGCGGGTCCAGATCGCTGGTACGTCGTACGCGCCGATCACGCGGGCGGTGAGGTCGGGGTCGCCGAGCTCCTCGGCCGCGGCGATCGCTGCGAGCCGGTGTCCACGGGCTGCCTCCAGTCCGCCGCCACCGGTGACCGCGAGGTTGCGGAGCAGCCCGACGGTCGATTCGATCCGAGCACGCGTCCCGCCGACGGCGCGGTCATACGCAGCGGCCGCCTCCGCCCACACGCTCCCGACCTGCGTCAGGTACGCGCCCGAGCTAACCTCCCCAGACAGACTGACCCGCCCAGCCTGGGTGCGCTGCCCAGGCTGGGTGAGATGGGCGGCCTCGGTGTGCTCGGCGGCCTCGGTGAGATGGGCGGCCTGGGTGAGATGGGCTGGCGGAGTGCGCTGGGCTGGCGGAGTTAGGTGTGCGGCGTGGTTGAGGATGTCGGTCTCTAGGCGGGTGAGCGTGGGGCCGGGGTCGATGCCGAGTTGGCCGACCAGGGTTTCCCGGGCACGACGCAGTACGGCGAGGGCGTCGCCTTGCCGTTCGCTCCGGTACAGGGCGAGGGCCAGCAAGCGCCAGGCGTCCTCGCGCCACGGGTGCTCGATGACGTGTGCGTCGAGGTCCGGCACGGCCTCCGCTGCGAGGCCCAACTCCAGGCGCGCTTCCGCGATCTGCTCCACCGCGTGCAGCCGCAACTCGGTCAGTCGCGCCCGCTCGGCCAGCGCCCACGGTTCGTCCACGAACTCGGCGTACGCCGGCCCGCGCCACAACCCCAACCCGGCCAGAAGCTCGTGCAACCGCTCCTCCGGCGACACGAACCCCGCTGGCCCGTCGCTCGGGGTGGAGGGGCGTAGGGCGTTCTCGAACTGCCAGGCGTCGACGTTTGTTGTTTTCAGGGCGTAGCCGGGGCCTGAGGTGACCAGGAGCCGGGGTGGTTCGCGCGGGGCGCGCTCCGGCTCGATCGCTCGGCGCAGCGCGGCCACGAACGTCCGCACCGCACTCAACGCGCCCGCCGGCGGATCGACCCACAAGTCGTCCACCAGCACCTGCGCAGGCACGACCCGCCCCCTCGCCACGATCAGCCGCGCCAGCACAGCCCGATGCCGCGGCCCCCGCAAATCAACCGGCGCCCCCTTCAGGTCGATCGGCTCCACCACCTGATGCTGCGCCCGATTCAGGTCGGCTGGCTCGCCTTCTCGATGCCGCGCCGACCTCAGGTCGGCTGACTCGCTCTCCCAGGCGACCACCGGTCCCAGTACGCCGAACTCCACTCGGTCACGGTAGCGCTCATCCGTTGCTCATCCGGATCGGTGAGGCTGGGCGACATGGAGATTGAAGGCTTTGACTACCGGCGGGTGCCGGGTACGGATGGTGTGGTGCTGAATGTTGCTGTCGGCGGCTCGGGCACTCCGGTGGTGTTGTTGCACGGGTTTCCGCAGACGCATCTGATGTGGCGGCGGGTTGCGGCTGAGTTGGCGGTGGATCACACCGTGATCTGTCCGGATCTTCGGGGCTACGGCGCGAGCGACAAGCCGGCCGAGGGGTATTCGAAACGGAGCATGGCTGCGGACGTTGTCGCGGTGGCGGCTGCGTTGGGGCATTCGCAGTTCGCTTTGGTCGGGCACGATCGGGGTGCGTTGGTCGCGTTCCGTGCTGGTCTCGATCACCCGGACGTGGTCACGCACCTGATGTGCCTGGACGTCTTGCCGACGCTCGACATGTGGGACGTGATGCACGGGACCACCGCAGCCGTCGGATTCCACTTGTACCTCATGGCGCAGCCCGCCGGCTTGCCTGAGCGGATGATCGCCGCCAGCTCGGACGAGTTCTTCGGGTACTTCCTCGACCTGTGGACGAACGATCCCGCGGCGATCCCCTCCGACGTCCGCGCGGCGTACCTGGAGGCCTGCCGGCTCGCGGTGCCGTCGATCGTCGCGGACTACCGCGCCTCGGCGACCGTCGACGTCACCCACGACGAGGAGGATCTTGCCCAGGGCAACAAGCTGCGGATGCCGGTGACGGTGATCCAGCAGGACTGGGGCGCCGCGCTCGGCTTCGACGCCGCGGCCCGCTGGAAGACCTGGGCCCCCGATCTCCATCATCAAACCACCACCTCCGGACACTTCATGGCAGAGCAGAACCCACCCGAAATCACCACAGCCATCCGCAAGCTCCTCAGCCGTTAGACAGCTGCGGGCAGGCGGTCAGCTCTCAGCCGCTAGAAAGATGCCGGCAACTCTTCGGCCGCTAGGCGGCTCCGGTGAGGTAGGCGGTCGACTCGGCGAGGTCGGCGAGGGCCGCCGGGAGCAACGGGCTCACGAGTCGACCGTCGCGTTTGACCACCGCGCCTCCGACCAGGACCGTGTCCACGTTCCCCGGATGTGCGGCGGTCACCACGGTGGCGACGGGGTCGTGCAGACCGCCGACCAGGTTGACGTCCGTACTGCGGAGCAGCACGACGTCGGCCTTGTTGCCGACGGCGAGCGACCCCACGTCGGGCAACCCGAGCGCTCGAGCTCCGCCGTACGTCGCCAGCTGCAGCACCTCCGCGGCCGTGAATGCCTGGTAGCCAAGGGAAAGCACCTCGTGCATCGCCCGGAACATGTCGCCGCCGGCCGTGGTCACGACATCGATCCCGAGGCTGAAGGGAATCCCGGCCTCGCGGAGCCGACCGGACAACGGAGAGCCCATCTCCATCCGCGACTCGACCGTCGGCGTGACCGAAACGGCCGCGCCGGTTTCGGCGATCACCTTCAGCTCGGAGTCGGGCAGGTTGTTGCCGTGCACGTACAACGTGTTCGGCCGCGCGAGCCCGGCATCCCGCAACCGCGTGATCGGGTCGGGGGCCTGCGCCGTGCTGCTGACGTGGACGACCACCGGCACCCCGAGCGAGTCGGCCAGCTCCCAGTCCTCGCGGACCGTCTCGAACGGCGCGTACGCCGGCCCGATCGCCGCGACCGCCAACTCGAGCCGCTCGGACCGGCGCGCCATGATCCGGCGCATCTCCCCGGCATCGACCGCGCCACCACCGAGCGGTGAGGGACCGTACCCGAAGACGGCCCGGATCCCGCTGTGTTCCAACGCGTCCAGCGCCGCGTCGGCCTGCTCCGGGGAACGTTGGACGTGGGAGTAGTCCTGGACCGTGGTGATGCCCGCGTCCAAGCACTCCAGCGCGCCGACAAGGTTGCCGGCCGCGACATCTGCCGCGCGAAACCTCGACCCGTAGCCGCCCAGCACCCGCTCGAAGTACACCCCGAGACCCGCGTCGAGGGTGATCCCGCGTAACGCGGTCTGCCACAGGTGCCGATGCGTGTCGACGAACCCGGGCAGCACGATCCGCTCCCCCGCGTCGATCACCTCGGCGTCCGCGGTCAGCCCGGCCCCGACGGCCGCGATCCGCCCGTCCTCGATCAGTACGTCGGTGTCGCGCCGTACGACGACCTCCGGGAAGGTGTCGATCACCGTCCCGCCCTTGAGCAACAGCCTCACGTCGATCTCCCTCAGTAGAAAGCTTTGAAGAAAGCTATCATCAAAGGCAGATAGGCTGTCAACCGTGACCGACGACCCTGTGGACCGGCTGATCTCGTCCTGGGAGCAGGAGCTGCCCGAGGTGCTGTATCCGACCAGCGAGCTGACGAAGCGGATCATGCTGCTGGCCGGCGAGCTGAACGCTGCGACGCGGCGGGTGCTGCGCGACCTGGAGCTGACCATGGCCGAGTTCGACGTACTCGTCTCGCTGCGCCGGTCCGGTGCGCCGTACCGCCAGAAGCCGTCGGACCTGGTCCGGAGCCTGCTGCTGTCGTCGGGCGGGACCAGCAACGTGACGAATCAGCTGGTCCGCCGCGGCCTGGCCGTCCGCGAATCGGATCCGGACGACGGGCGTGGGACGCAGATCCGCCTGACTCCGGAGGGCATCAGCCTGGCGGAGCAGGCCGTGAAGGCGAGCTCGGCCGCCCACCACGAGCTGTGGGCCGGCGTGCCGGACGAGACCGTCGCACAAGCAGCGAAGGCGCTCCGGGCGCTGAACAGGCCTGGGACATGACGAAGGGGCCGGTCCTGATCGGATCCGGCCCCTCCGGCTTCTCGTGGTTATCCGGCCTGGAAGAAGGCGCCCTTGAGGTAGTCGTGCACGGCGTCCTCCGACACCCGGAACGAACGACCCACCCGCACCGCGGGCAGCTCACCGGAGTGCACCAAGCGGTACACCGTCATCTTGGACACGCGCATGGCCGTGGCGACTTCCGCCACGGTCAGGAACTTCACCTCGGCGAGCGGCTGCTCACCACCGGACTTCTTTGATGCCATTGCGCACCGCACTTCCAGCACGGATCGTGCGCCGGCTTCCCCTCCGGCACCTCCGTCCGTGCATGGCACGAGCGTAGTGGCTGTTGGTACGAATGGGAAAGAGGGGGACTCGTGGGACTCAGTAGGTCGGGTCAAGGCCTAACAAAGGAAAGCTGGCGTCGCGGGTGGCCTTGATGGCGCGGTCGAGCCAGGTGTCGGGGTTGTAGCCGCTCGACCAGTCGACGTACGACGCGTCGCGGCCGTCCGTCATGCGCACCGGCGCGACCCGGCCGAACCGCAGTTGGACCTCCTCACGCCAGGCCTCCGGCACCAGCGCGGCGGGGTCGATCGGGTGGCCGGCCACGATCGCCAGTAGATGCGTCCAGGCCCGCGGTACGACGTCGATGATCGCGTACCCGCCGCCGCCGGTGGCGACCCATTTCCCGTCGGCCACCTCGTGCGCGAGTTGATGCAAGGCCAGGTACGCCGCTCGCTGCCCGTCGATCGTCTTCGTCAAGTGCGCCAGCGGATCCTCGACGTGCGAGTCGCACCCGTGCTGCGTGACCAGGACGCTCGGACGGAACGCCTTCACGACATCGGGGACGACCGCATGGAAAGCCCGCAGCCAGCCCGCATCCCCGGTCCCGGGCGGGAGAGCGACGTTGACCGACGTACCCTCGGCGCCCGGTCCGCCCGTCTCGCCGGCGCTCCCGGTGCCCGGGAACAGCGTGGTCGGCGACTCGTGGAGGCTGACGGTGAGGACGCGCGGGTCGTTGTAGAAGACGGTCTGTACGCCGTCCCCGTGGTGAACGTCGACGTCGACGTACGCGACCCGCTCGGCGCCGTGGTCGAGAAGCCACTGGATCGCGATCGCCGGGTCGTTGTAGACACAGAAGCCGCTGGCTTGGTTGGGCATTGCGTGGTGCAGGCCACCGGCGACGTTCGCGGCGTGCAGTACGTCGCCCTCCCAGACCGATCGGGCCGCCTCGACCGAGGCGCCGGCGATCCGCGCGGAGACCTCGTGCATGTTCGGGAAGCAGTACGTGTCCGACGTACCGAGTCCGTGCGCGGGATCGGCGTCGTCGGGGTTCTCGCCCGCGTGCTTGACCGCTGCGACGTACTCCGCGGTGTGCACGGTCTCGAGCAGCGCATCGTCGGCGGTCGGGGCAGGCACGACCTTGAGCTGGTCGAGGACGCCGAACTCCCGGGCGAGCTTGATGGTCAGCTCCACCCGGATCGGACTCATCGGGTGCCCACGGCCGAAGTCGTACGCCGTCAACCCGTCGTCGAAGACCAGCAACGCCTCACCACTCATGCCCTTGACCTTAACCTTCAGGACTCCGGTAGGGGTTTCCCGAAGCGGGTGCTCATCCGGTAAGCGCCTCGCCGGGCATGGAAGACGGTCATCCCGACGACTCCCAGGGAGCCCGCGATCAGGGCCGCGCGGGGGTGATCGCCGACCTGCGCCAGGGCAAGGAGGGCACCGGCGATCGCGAACGCCGCCAGGCCGCCGACCGCGTTGTTGATGGCCGAGTTGCCGGTCAGGTTCGGGTACTCGCGGGCGGTGATGCCGCTGACGAAGTGCGGGATGCCGTTGGTGCCCATCAGGCCGGCCAGGAAGGCCAGCACGATCGTCCGGATCATCGGTACTCCTCATTCGGTCTACATGTGTTGACTGAAAGGTAGACCGGCATCCGGCGTTGGGTCAACATGCGTAGACTGAGGGCCGTGGTGACCAGGGTGGAACAGCGGCGGCGGACGGAGACCCGGATCCTGACCGCGGCCCGGCAACTGTTCGGTGAGCAGGGCTTCGACCGGACCACGATCCGCGCGATCGCGACCCGCGCCGGCAGCGATCCCGGGCTGGTGATGCGGTACTTCGGCTCGAAGGAGAAGCTGTTCGCGCAGGCGGCCGCGATCCCCGCGGACGGTCCGATCGAAGGCTCACCGGAGCAGATCGCGGAACAACTCATCGCCGCTCTGACCGAGAAACTCGCCGACGAGCCGACGGCGGCACTCGCCGCACTGCGCGCGATGTTCACCCATCCGGAAGCGGCTGAAGAGGTTCGGGCCGCGATGGCGGCGCAGCAGCAGCAGGTTGCGGCGCAGTTGTCCGGGGACGACGCGTTGGTGCGATCCGGCGTGATCGGCGCGTTGACGCTCGGGCTGGTGATCTCGCGGCACCTGGTGCGGCTGGACGGCCTGGACGCGTCGCCGGCGGAGCTGATGGCAGTCGCCGGGCCGCTGATCGAGGAGCTGACGACCGGCTCGACGGAACCTGGGCACAACTAAACGGGCGGCGCGACACCCCTCCCCGGTCGCGCCGGCCCGTCAGTGGACCAACAGTCGATTCATCGGCGGCGGACTGCAAAGCGTTACAGAATTTGCAGCGACTGACGGAAAATCCGCAATTTCTGGCCCGATTGTGCCGCCGGCCGACTGCGGACAGTGAGATTCGGACTTGCGAGTACGGGCGCCGGCGGCCACAGTTCTCCGGTGAGGCAAATGAAACCCAACCGGCGGCAGATCTTCACGGCAGGAGCCGCCGCTGCGGCTGCCGCCACGGTCGCCGCCTCAACCGAAACCGCATCCGCCACCCCGGCGTCCACCGCCTCGGCCGATTCCACGGAGTTCGCGGTGACGACGTCGTCGTCCACCGGACCGTACGGCTCCGGCGTGCTCGGCTCCTGGGCCGGCGCCCAACGCGCGATCTCCACGCCGGCGCAGATCCAGCACACCAAGGACGTCAACGGCGTCTTCATGTTCGGCGACAGCATCTCCGTGCAGGACGGCAAAGCGCTGGCAATCAGGCTCCAGGGCCGGGACGGCAGTCCGCTGGCCGTGCACAACTGGTCCAGCCGGCCCACGTCCGGCGCGGTCGACGCGCTGCAGCAGTGGGCGTCGACGTACGGCCTGCCGCGGCGGATCCTGATGGCGAGCGGGTCCAACGACATCTTCGACCCGCCGAAATTCGCGGCCCAGGTCGCACGGGCGATCAGCATCGTCGGCCCGAACCGGACGCTGTACTGGGTCAACATCCAGGTCGTCCGCAAGAGCGTGACCTCGACCGTGCAGCTCGCCGACCAGCGCAACAGCTCGTGGCTCAACATGCAGCTGTACGACCAGCAGGAGAAGTACCCGAACCTGCGGATCATCCGCTGGGCCGAATGGCTCTGGGTCAAGCCGTACCGGCTGCTCAACTACCTGCGCGACGGCGTACACCCGACGGTGCCGCTGGGCCAGGACGCCCGCAACGAGCTGATCGTCCAGTCGCTGACGCAGCGATGAGCTATCCTCGGAGCGTGAACACGAACTTGCAGCTGTGGTGGGCCGCCTAGGGCGGTCCACCCGGCGTGTTCGCACGCATCCACGAGGCCGTCTCGCCGAGGCGGCCTCGTTTTTGGTTAAACGCCGCTTATGTCCTCGGTGGGGCTCCACACACCGAAAGGGCACGATCATGACCTCGCTTTCCGGCATCACCCCGTCCGGCCGTCTGACGCTGGGAAACCACCTCGGCGCGCTGCGCCGGTTCACCGACCCGGACGGGTTCTACTTCGTCGCGAACCTGCACGCGATGACGACCCGGCACGATCCCCGAAGACTCGCCACGCTGACCCGCGAGTTCGCGACGCTGATGCTCGCGGCCGGTGTCCCCGAGGGCACGGTCTTCATCCAGTCCGACGTACCCACGCACGCCCAGCTCGCGTACCTGCTGGAGTGCACGTCGTACGTCGGTGAGCTGTCACGGATGATCCAGTACAAGGAGAAGGGCAACGGCCGCCCGATGACGCGGGCCTCGCTGTTCACGTACCCGTGCCTGATGGCCGCGGACATCCTGCTGTACGGCGCGGAACGGGTCCCGGTCGGCGGCGACCAGGACCAGCACGTCGAGCTGGCCCGGGACATCGCGATCCGGTTCAACCGCGAGTACGGCGACACGTTCGTCGTACCGCAGCTCAACAAGGCGGCGCTGGCGACGCGGGTGAAGGACCTGCAGAACCCGACCGCGAAGATGAGCAAGTCGGACGCCGACGACGCGATCGGGACGATCCGGCTGCTCGACCCGCCGGACGTGATCCGCCGCCAGATCATGCGCGCCGTGACGGATTCGGACAACGAGGTCCGGCACGACGAGGCGAACAAGCCGGGCATCACCAACCTGCTGGAGATCCTCGCGGCGTGCACCGAGGGCGACCCGGTCGAGCTCGCGAAGGCCTATGCGTCGTACGGCGCGCTGAAGCAGGACGTCGCGGACGCGGTCCTGGCCGTCATCGAGCCGCTGCAGAAGGAGTACGCGCGACTCACGACCGACCCGGGAGCGATCGAGAACCTGCTCGCCCAAGGGCGCGACCGGGCGCTCGAGGCGAGCACTCCCCGGCTCCAGGCGGCGACCCGGGCGATGGGTTTGGCAGGATCTACTCCATGAAGATCCGCGCCGCCACGTTCAACATCCGCAACTCCTCCGCACCCGACGGCGAGAACGCCTGGCCGGTACGGCGGAAGGCGGCGGTGGCGGCGATCGAACAGCTGGACGCGGACGTGGTCGGGCTGCAGGAAGCGCTGCCCGACCAGCTCGAGTACCTGCGCTGGCGGTTCCCGAAGTACGAGATCGTCGGCGCCGGCCGGGACGACGGCATGAACGCGGGTGAGCACGCGACCGTCCTGGTCCGGCCCGGCGACTGGCGGGTCGAGCGGCAGGAAACGCGCTGGCTGTCCGACGACCCGGGGACGCCGGGATCGATCGGGTGGGACGCCGACCTGACCCGGGTCGCGACCCTGGTCTGGCTGCGGCATCGCAACGGTACGACGGTCGGCGTTGTCAACGCGCACTACGACCACGCGGGCGAGGTCGCGCAACTGCAGTCGTCGCGGCTGATCGCGCGCTGGATCAGCGGATCGATCCCGTGGATCGTGATGGGCGACCTGAACTCGACCCCGGACTCTCCCCCGGTGAAGACGCTGGTGGATTCCGGTCTGCGGATCGCCGTACCGATCGAGGCCGGCGGCAGTTGGCACGACTTCACCGGCGCCGTCGACGACGACCGCATCGACCACATCCTCGTCACCTCGACGTGGACCGTGACCGACGCGGCCGTCTCGCACTACCGCCCGGACGGGCGGCTGCCCAGCGACCACTGGCCGGTGGTCGCGACCCTAGATCTTGGCTAGAACCTCTTCGCGCAACCGTTCCAAGGCCTCGAAGCGCCGGTTGCCGTCGCCGAGGAACGCGTCCGGCACCAGCAGCTCGTCGATCCCGGCTGCCGGGTACTGCGCGACCACGTCGAGCACCTCCTGCGCCGACCCCATGATCACGTGCGCACCCCGGCTCTCCAGGCGCTCCTTGCGTTCGATCGCCTCGGTGTCGCCCGTTACGACGACCTCCAGGAACGTCTGCGCGGAACGCCGTACCGTCAACGGATCGCGCCCCACGCGCTCGCAGTGCTTCGCGAAGACCTCGCCCTTCTGCGCGGCCAGCTCCGGACGTCCCCAGTGGTTCCACTCGTCGGCGTACTTCGCGACGATGCCGAGGGCAACCTTTTCGCCCGCGGCGCCGATCAGGATCGGCAGATTGGCCGGCTTCGGTTCACAGGGCGCGTCGGTGAGCTGGTAGTACTTGCCGTCGAACGTCGTCCGCTCCCGGGTGAGCAGGCCCTTGATCACCTGGCAGGCCTCCTCGAAACGCTTCAGGCGCGGGCCGATCGGCGGCAGTTCGATGCCGTACGCCTCGTGCTCGTTGACCTGCCAGCCGGCGCCGATTCCCAGCACGAACCGGCCGTTCGCCATCTGGTCGATCGTCGCGGCAGCGTTCGCGACCACGGCCGGATGCCGGTACGTGTTCCCGAGCACCATCGAGCCGACCCGAACCCGCTGAGTGCGCGCGACGACTCCCGCGATCAGCGCCAGTACCTCGTTGACCGGGACGCTCAGATCGTCCCCGTTCTGCATGAAATGGTCAGCGATCCACACGCCGTGCCATCCGGTCCGCTCGGCGTACTCAGCACCTTCGAGCACACCCTGCCAGGTCCGTGACGCCGCCGGCCACAAAGAAAAGTCCATGACCCGACCCTACGTTCGTCGTCCGGAGGACGAGGTGGGGGTTACGGGGATTCTTGGGCGGCGAGGACTGCCTCGCCGTTCTGCTCTGCCCACTCTGTGAGCATGCGGATGGGGCCCATCAGGGTGCGGCCGAGGTCGGTCAGGGCGTATTCGACGCGGGGTGGGACACCGCCGTGGTCGGTCCGTGTGACCAGGCCGTTCGCCTGCAACCGGCGGAGTGTCTGGGTGAGGACCTTCTTCGAGATCCCGCCGATCAGCTCGATCAGCTCCGAGTGCCGGCGGGCGTGGTCGTTGAGACCCCACAGGACGACGACGGCCCATTTGTCCGCGATCACCTCGACCGCGAGACGGGCCGGGCAGTCGGCCAGAAAGACGTCGCCAGGTTCAACACCATGCACAGCGCTCAGGGTACTCAGAGGTTCCCACGGCGCTGTCTAGCGTCTGCTCCATGAACCTTCCCGAGAGCACTCATCGGCTCTTCGACGAGCCCAAGGACATCACGATTATCACGATCGACCCGGACGGGTCGCCGCAGGCATCGCTCGTGTGGGCCGAGCGCGACGGCGACGACCTCCTGATCGGCCTCCAGGCGCCGCACCGCAAGACCCGCAACCTGTTCCGTGATCCGCGAGTGACGCTGCTGGTCCAGGACGACCAGGTGAGCTCGCGCGGCGTCACGCAGTACCTGACGATCCGCGGTACGGCGAAACTCGAAGGGCCGGGGATTCCGCGCGAGTACAAGGCGTTGATGGACCGCGAGACGCAGCGTTACCTCGGGCTGCCGGAATTCCCCTTCGGCGAAGGGATCTGGGACACCGGCGTGATCGCCCGGGTGACCGTCGACCGGATCGCGGGCGAAGGGCCGTGGGTCAGATGACTCAGATGACTATGTGCCAGCGGAGCAGGAAGGCGCCGATGGACAGGACGACGTAGAGCAGGACGAGGAGGGTGCCGATGCCGGGGCGTGGGCGGTGGCGCTGGACCTTGACCTCGAAGGACTGCTCGCGCAGCACCTCCATCACGGCGGCGACCTCGGCGGTGCGGTCCGTGGGGATGCCGTTGATCTCGTGTTCGTCCGGGCCGCGGGTGAGTACGACGTTGTCGTCGCCGACCTCGATCTTGCCGACGTCCTGCCAGGCGAGGCTGCGGATCAGCATGCTGGTGCGGGCCTTCAGGCCGCTGGGGAACAGCTCGACGCGGTACAGCACGACGCCGCCGGCGACGCGGACGACCGACGCTCCGATGATCGTCAGCAGACCGACCGCGAGCATGTCGCGGGCACCCATCCACAGCCACGAGTTCAGGGCCGGTACGACGACGAACGGCAGCACGAACAAGGCCCAGGCCCACCACGGCGCCGGGTCCAGCGGCACGCGCCACGGCAGCGGCGGCACCGCGCGTTCCTGAAGCTGCGCAGGCCGATCCTCATGCTGCGCATGCGTCGTCGCCGGCTCGACCGAACCATTACCCATGGGCGGACTCATATCCCTCGAACATGGCAGGAAACCTCGGCGCCCAACCATAACGCCACCCACGCGACAGGTGTTATTCGGCCGCCAGGTCGCCGCGATCGGTTGCGGCGAGTGTTATTCGGCAGCCAGGTCCCGTGAACGGTTGCGGGCGGCCTCGATCGCGGACAGGAACGCGGCGCGGACCTTGTGGTCCTCGAGTTCGCGGACCGCGGCGGCCGTCGTACCGCCCGGGGACGTCACACGCTCCCGCAGTACCGTCGGGTGTTCGCCGGTCTCGCGCAGCAGCTTCGCGGATCCGACCACGGTCTGTACGACGAGTTCGGTCGCCGTACCGCGCGGCAGGCCCATGTGGACGCCGGCCTCGATCATCGCCTCGACGACGAAGAACAGGTACGCCGGACCGGAGCCGGAGATCGCGGTCACCGCGTCCTGCTGCTTCTCCGGGACCCGGATCACGCGACCGGTCGCGGCGAGGAGGCTCTCGGCCAGCTCGAGGTGGCTCTCGTCGCAGTGCGCACCGCGAGAGATCGCCGCCATGCCCTCGTCGACCAGGGCGGGCGTGTTCGGCATGACGCGTACGACGGCAACCCCTTCAGGCAGCCGCGACTCGACGAAGCTCGTGGTGATACCGGCCGCGAGCGAGACAACGGTCTGCGACGGCTGCACCGCCGGGGCGATCTCGGCGAGCAGATCGCCCATGTCCTGCGGCTTCACGACCAGGACGAGCGTGTCCGCCTGCTTCGCCGCCTCCACATTGGACACGACGTCGACGCCATACCGCTCACGGAGCTCGGCGGCACGTTCCTCCCGGCGCTCGGTGATCAGGAGGTCCTCCGGTCGCCGTCCGGCCCTGATCAGCCCGGACAGCAACGTCTCCCCCATCACTCCGGCCCCGAGAACGGCCACCTTGTTACTCATGACCACAGGTTAGCCGGGTCGGCCCTTTCTACTTCTTGCTGATCAAGGAGCGGGCGAAGAACTGCAGGTTGGCGGGGCGCTCGGCGAGGCGTCGTACCAGGTAGCCGTACCAGTCCTCGCCGTACGGGATGTAGATGCGGACCGTGTGGCCCAGGCCGGCCAGGCGGAGCTGCTCCTCGGGGCGGATGCCGAACAGCATCTGGTACTCGTAGCTGCCCGGTTTGCGGTTCGCGCGGTCGGCCAGCGCACCCGCGATCGAGATCAGCCGCGGGTCGTGCGACGCGATCATCGGGTAGCCGTCGCCGTTCATCAGGACCTTCATGGCGCGGACGTAGCCCTTGTCGACCTGGCGCTTCTCCTGGAACGCGACCGACTCGGGCTCCTTGTAGGCGCCCTTGCACAGGCGGACGCGGGAGCCGGCGTACGCGAGGTCGCGGCAGTCGGACTCGGTACGACGGAGGTAGGCCTGCAGGACCGCACCCGTCTCCGGGAAGTCCTGGCGCAGCTCGCGCAGGATCCCCAGGGTGGAGTCGGTCGTGGTGTGGTCCTCCATGTCGAGTGTCACCGTCGTACCCGCGTTGCGGGCGGCGAGGCAGATGGTCCGCGCGTTCTCCAGTGCGATCTTCTCGCCGTCGCCCGGGAGCGCCTGGCCGACGGCGGACAGCTTCACCGAGACCTCGGCGTGCTTCGTCAGGCCGGCGGCGGAGAGCTTCCGCAGCAGGTCGAGGTACGCGTTGGCGGTCGCGGACGCCGCGGCGCGGTCGGTGACGTTCTCACCAAGGTGGTCGAGGGTGACGTTCAGCCCGTTGCTGACCAGCTTCTCGGTGGCCAGGACCGCCTCCGGAGCGGTCTCACCGGCGACGAACCGCGCGACGATGCCACTGGACACCGGCAGTGACGACACAGCCTTCTTGATCTGGGAGCTGCGGGACACGCCCAGCAGGATTCGCCGAAGCACTCCGTGTTCCTCCTCAAGCCACCCATTGCCGACGGTGTCCATCGTCGCACCCCTGGTTGGGAGAGGATGCGGCCATGCCCATCTTCAAGCGTCGCCGCCGGAACGCCGTGGAGGCCGATCCGATCGGCGCGTTCTGGTCCTGGTGGTCGAGCGCCGGCGCGACGAGCGTCGCGGACGCGATCGCCCGCCGGGAGCCGACCGACGCGAACGCGGAACTGAACGAGCGGGTCGCCCGCATCCACCCGGACCTGGAGTGGGAGCTCGGCCCCGGCCTGCACGCCCAGCACGCGCTCATCGTCACCGCCGCCGGCAACCCGGCGCAGCGCGCGGTCGCTCGCCGCTGGCTGCGGGCCGCGCCGCCGTCGGATCACGTCTGGGAGTACGCCGACCTGCGCCGCCCCGGGCCCGCGGTGACGATCCAGTTCGAGGGGCTCCCGCCGGTCGCGGTCGACGAGTCGGTGGTGTCGATCGAGCCGGATTCGGCTTCGGTGCATGTCGGCGTACACCATCCTGTCTTCTCGTCGTTGTCGGTGGACGTGCAGCGACGGGTGACGTTCCTGATCCTCGATCTGGTGCTCGGCGAGGAGATGGTGGAGACGTGGGTCGGTGCGATCGACACGCTGCCCGCCGCGCCTGCCGACGCCGTACCGGTGATGGAGCTGCTGCCTGCGGTGGCCGGGTTTGCTGCCGAGCACACGCTCGAGGACGGCAGTCCGGCGTGGAAGATGCTGGAGGGTACGCGCGACGGTCAGCGGGTGATCGCGACGGCTGAGTACCCGTTGCGGTCGATCCGGCGGCCGCATCTCGATACGCATGTCGCTGTCGCGATCCACTATCCCGTGGTGCGTGAGGACGGGCTTCCCGAGTCCGAGATGCTCGACGAGCTCCGGGCGTTCGAGGACCACCTCACCGACCGCCTGGGCGGCTCCGGCAACCTGCTGGCCCACGAGACCTCCGCCGGCACCCGCATCCTGCACTACTACGTCGACGGCACCACCCCTGCCGACGCCCAACTACAAGCCGCCACCACCGGCTGGCCCCACGGCAAGGTAACCCTCACCACCACCCCCGACCCCGCGTGGCAAAACGTCGCCCACCTCTCCGGCTGACGGGTGCAACCTGAGGTGGCGGGCTTTTCGTCTTGAGGGGGAGATGGAGAGTGGAGGCTCGGATGGTGGAGCGGGACCGGGAGTTCGTCGAGTTCGTCGAAGGGGCGGGGGCGGCCCTGCGGCGGACGGCGTTCCTGGTGTCGGGGGATCGGCACCGGGCGGACGACGTCGTCCAGGACGCGCTGTACAAGCTGTACCTGGCCTGGCCGAAAGTACGGCGGGTGAGCAACCCGTTCGCCTACGCGCGCCGGATGGTGGTGAACGCGGCGTACGACGGGAAACGCCGGCCGTGGCGGCGGGAGGTGACGATCGCCGACGTACCGGACCAGGTCGGGTACGACGACTTCGCGGCGGGGCATGCCGAGCGGGACGAGGTGCTGGCGGCACTTCGGTCGCTCGGGCCGCGGCAGCGGGCGTGCGTCGTACTGCGCTACTACGAGGACCTGTCCGTCGAGCAGACCGCGGAGATCCTCGGCTGTTCCACAGGCACCGTGAAGAGCCAGGCGGCACGTGGTCTCGACACTCTCCGACGAGCCATTGACCAGCGGCGGGTGAGCCGGGCGCTGTGAAGGAGAACGAGATGGAAGACGTACAAGAGGTCAGCGCCGAACTCCACCGGCTCGCCGAGTCGGAGGCGATGGACCCGCTGGACACGACCCGGATGCTGGAGCGCGGCCGCCGCGGAAGGCGGCGTCGCAAACTGATCGGCGCGGGCGGGGCGGTCGCCGGTGTCGCGGTGATCGCGGTCGGCGCGAGCCTGCTGCCCAGCCTGAGCTCGGCCGACAACCAGCCGGGGGTCGCGAAGAACCCACCTGAGCAGTTCAGTTCGGTACCAGGTGTGCCGCGCGGCGAGGCCGGCGCCGACCAGCGGATCACCATGGACGAGGCACAGCGCCGCTGCGATCTGCGGAACCCGACCGAGAAACGGAAGCTCCGGGGCACCAAGGGCGCCCGGTCCGGCCACGTGGCGATGTACGACATCAAGATCGGCGAGAAGCGCAACCTGTGCATCGTTCCCGGCGGGGACAGGCCGTCGGCCGACCTGATCGCGGCGGCGGACAAGGATCCGATGCCGAAGAGCACCGCCGGCAAGCTCCGCAACTGTTCCGTACTGGCGTGGGTGGACGTGACCGGCTGGCAGGTCGTGGCGTCCGACGAGTCGAAGACGCTCGGTCAGGCCGAGGTGGTCGCGATCTCCCCCACCGGGCACAAGGTCATGGAGTGCGCGTTGCGCACGGACGTCCCGTTCAGGACCGGCCTCGAGGGCAATACGACGTTCGCGACGCTGACCAACCTCACCAGTAGCGACCCGGTGCTGAACCCGGCCGACAAGTCCGCTCGCACCGACATGTACGCCGCCGGGGGTGGCGGCGGCCCCTGCAAGGCCGGGGCCTGCAGCGGCTGGGGGATGACCGGCTGGGGCCGGGTCGCCTCGAAGGACGCCGCCGCGGTCCGCCTGCGGATCGGGAACGGTCCGATCTACCAGGTCCCGGTCGGCGAGGGCGGCTGGTTCGCGTTCACCTGGAAGACCGCGGCCAAGTACAAGCAGGGCACGTTCCCGAAGGTTGCGGCGTACACCAAGGCCGGGAAGGTCGTCAAAGTCTTCGAGTAGGCACGAATCGTTATCAACCAAAGGGCGACGTCGTTGGTCTCACCCCCGAAGAACCGAGAAGGGGGAGACATGGGGAAACTGCGTACGACCTTGACCTTGCTCGCGGCGGCCGGACTGGCCGCCGCGGGCGCGACCACCGCGGGCGCCGCGCCCGCCAGTTCCACCGCTTCCTGCGGGCTGAGCCTCGGCTCGGTGACGGCCGGCGGTGACCAGACACTGCAACGACTGACAGCATCGACTCCGCCGGCCGCCGGCGCGCGGAGCGTCGTACCGAACGTGTACGCCGACGGCGCCGTCCGGATGATCGGGTCGCTCGTCAACGAGGCGACACCGACCGGCAGTTCCCGGCACGGGCGGGTCGTGCTCGGGGACACGATGTACCAGCACTGGCTCGAGCTCGACAAGGCCGGCAAGGTGACGTCGTCGGAGCTGGCCCGGATCGGCGGCGGGTGGAGCAAGTTCGTCGACCACGAGACGTCGGTGTTCAACGACAGCCCGACACATCCGCGGACCTACGAGTACGCGCTGCGTTCGGACGGTGTGCTGTTCCGATGGGTCGTCGGGGACGTCGGCAGCTGGAAGGCGTACGGCTCGGCGCCCGGGTTCGCGTCGGTCAAGTCGATGACGCTGATCAGCAAGACCGCGGCGTACGACACGTTCCTCGCGAACACCCGCGGCGGCGCGCTCTACACGATCCGGATCCCGGTCAACAGCCAGATGCGGCCGATCGTCACCAAGGTGCGGTCCGCGACCTGGCAGGGGTTCGAGTCGCTGGTCGCCGGCCAGTGCGGTAACTACGGAACCGTTGTCGTCGGCATCGACAAGGACACCAAGTCGGCGTACCTGTACACCTTCGGGCACGCGGACGGCACGAAGACGTCGATCACCGGTCACGGCAAGGTGCCCGGAACCTTCGCCGATCCCAGCTACTTCCGCTGGGCCCCACCGGTGAAGTCCGACTGGCTCTTCGGCGAGTAAAAGACCCGGCGCGCGCCCGTCGTGGCGCGCGCCGGATTCCTCAGGCGGTACGGCGTCTGAGGGTGGCTGCGCCCAGGCCGAGGGCGGCGAGGATGAAGCCCAGGACGACCAGGGTGTCGCCGCCTGTGCCGGTGGTGAAGCCGTTGCCCTTGGCAACTCCTAGTACGGCGTCCACCGCGTAGGACAAGGGCAGTACGTCGCTCACCGCGTGCAGGACCGTGGGTAGTTGATCGCGTGGGACCAGGAGCCCGCACAGCAGGATCTGCGGGATCATCACGGCCGGCATCATCTGTACGGCCTGGAACTCGGTCGCCGCGAACGCGCTCGCGAACAGTCCCAGCGCCGTACCGAGAACCCCGTCGAGGACGGCGACCACGCCGAGTTGCCAGGCGGCGCCCTGGATGTCCAGATCCAAGAGGTACAAGGCGATCGAGACCACGGCGAGCGCCTGGACGACGGCGATCAGTGCGAACGCGAGCGCGTACCCGAGCAGGAAGTCCAGCTTGCCCATCGGCATCGTGAACAGCCGCGACAACGTTCCGCTCGACCGCTCGCGCAGCGTCGCGACCGACGTGACGACGAACATGATGATCGACGGGAACACCGCCAGCAGCGGGCCGCCGACCCGGTCGAAGACCATCGGGGAATCGGTGAACATCCACCACATCAGGCTGACCAGCAACGCCGGCAGCACGATCAGCATCGCCACCGTCCGGTGGTCCCGCCGCAGCTGGGCCAGGACTCGAGCGGCTACGGCAAACGTCACACGCGGTGTCATCGCGCACCAGCCTTTCGCTCGATCAGGGTGAGGAACGCCTGCTCGATGTCGTTGGTCCCCGCCGACAGGAGCAGGTCCTGAGGCGTGTCGTCGGCCAGCAGTTCACCGTCGCGCATCAGCAGAAGACGATCGCAGCGCGAGGCCTCGTCCATGACGTGACTCGACACGAGCAGTGTCGAGCCGGCGTCGGCGAGTTCGTGGAAGAGGTTCCAGAGATCGCGGCGCAGAACGGGATCCAGCCCGACCGTTGGCTCGTCCAACACCAGGAGCTCCGGACTGCCGAGCAGCGCGGCCGCCAGGGAAGCGCGTGATCGCTGGCCGCCCGACAGCTGGTCGACCCGGGCGTCCGCGTGCGACGTGAGATCGACCGCCTCGACGACCCGTTCCACATCGGACGACGGGACCCCGAGGACCGCCGCGAAGAAGCGCAGGTTCTCGGTGACGGTCAGATCGCCGTACACACTGGGCTCCTGCGTCACGTAGCCGATCCGTCCACGCAGCTTCGGCGCACCGGCCGGCAGCCCGAGGACCGAGATGTCGCCGGTCACCCGCGCCTGCAGGCCGACGATCGCGCGGATCAGCGTCGTCTTGCCGCAGCCGGACGGTCCGAGCAGCCCGGTCACCGATCCGCCCCGGATGTCGAACCCGACCCCGCGCAGGACCTCCCGGTCACCCCGGACCACGACGAGGTCACGGCAGCTCACCGCGTTTTTCATCATATGATGAATTTAGCGCGTACGTCGTTCCCTGGCAACAGGTCGTTAGACGACGGCGTAGCCCGTGGCCTCACTCAGCGCGGTCAGCGACGGGTCGCCGTACCTTTCGCGCAGGGCGGCGAAGCGCTCCACCTTGTCCGTGCCGAACCGGCTGATCTCGGCGGCGAACGTGGCGCCGGTGAGGAACACCGGCGGGCGCCGCTTGCTGTGGAACTTGTCGGCGTACAGGACCAGTTCCTCCTCCGGCGTCCGCGGGAGGTAGTCGTCGACCGGGATCGGCAACGCCTGACGCACCACGTCGTCGCGCGTGATCCCGACGCCGGTGTGACACGACGCGAACCGGCAGAGCTCGACCGGGAGGCCGAGAGACGCGAGCAGTTCGTGCCCCAGTACGCCGTGCCGCACGTACGCCGTCGACTCCAGGCGATAAACCCCGATGTCGTGCAGGAGCGCGCCCGCACGTACCAGGTCGGTGTCGATGTCGACGCCGGCGAAGAACTGTTCGGCAATCGAGCACACCAGACGACAGTGCTCATGGACGAGCTCGAACGCTTCGCGACTCGGCGCGTACTCACGGTGGAGCGCGCGGATCTCGTCGTCGGTCGGGATGTCCATCAACCGGTCAGGTGCAGTTGGAGGACCGGCGCCAATCGGTCGATCAATGTCTCGACGTCGATGGACGCGATCGGCTCGAGCCCGACCAGGTACCGGACGATCGCGGTGCCGACCAGTTGGGTGGCGACCAGGCCGACCCGCAGTTGCGCATCCGGTACGTCGAGCACCTGGGAGACGGGCTGGATGATCATCTGGGTGATGCCTTCGCGCATCATCCGCGCCACCTCGTCGCTGGTGACCACGCTGCGGAACAGGGCCTTCATCCGCTGCTGCCCGTCCGGCGACTCCCAGACACCGAGGAACTCGGTCGCGATCCGGCGCCCGATCTCGTCCAGCGGTCCGTCGATGATCTGCGCGGCGATCCGGCGCGGGTCGACCGGGATCGCCATCGCCTCGATGAACAGCTCGTCCTTGCTGTCGAAGTAGTGGTGCACGAGGGCCGCGTCGACACCGGCCCGGCGTGCGACGGCGCGGATCGAGGTGGCCGCGAATCCCTTGTCCGCAAAGGATTCCCGGGCGGCCTTGACGATCTCTCCCCGGGTATCCGGTCCCCCTGGGCGGCGTCCCGGCGTACGACCGGTAGCTGTCACGGAGTCAGCTCCGAGATCTCACCTTCCGGGGTGACCGCGAACGACGTACGCCGGGACCGGGAGGCTCCAGGCCGGACGAAGTGCTTGCGAGTGAACTCCAGCGACTCGACCAGGTCGACCTCGCGCTCGGAGCGGCTGGTCGCGCGGCGGGTGTTGATCTCGATGATGATGTGGCCGCGGAAGTCCTGCTGCGCGAGGACGCCCAGCAGGTCCGCGGCGCGTTGCGTGCCGCGGCCCGGGACCAGGTGCTCGTCCTTGGCGGAGCCGGTGCCGTCGGTCAGATGCACGTGGGTCAGGCTCTTGCCCATCGTCGCCGCCAGCTCGACGCAGTCCTGCTCGGCGGTGGACGCGTGCGACAGGTCGAGGGTGGTGTGCGCGTACTCCTGCTCGGTCGGGTCCCAGCTCGGCGCGTACGCCTGCAGGTCGCGGCCGGGCGCGCGCCACGGGTACATGTTCTCCACCGCGAGCGTCACGCCCGTCTCGGCCTCCAGCCGGGCGATCCCCTCGACGAACCCGCGCGCGTAGTCCCGCTGCCAGCGGAACGGCGGGTGTACGACGACCACGTCGGCACCGAGCTCCTTCGCGGCCTCGGCGCTGCGCTCGAGCTTGCTCCACGGATCGGTCCCCCAGACGCGCTGCATGATCAGCAGGGTCGGGGCGTGGATCGCAAGCACCGGCAGCTGGTGGTAGTCGATCAGCCGCTGGATCGCGTCGATCTGGGTGCTCAGCGGATCGATCCCGATCATCACCTCGACACCGTCGTACCCGAGCCGGGCGGCCAGCTCGAAGCCGCTCGCGGTGGACTCCGGATACACCGAGGCGGTGGACAGGCCGATCTTGGCGGTCGTACGGGGGTTCATTCGTTCACCGAGGTTGCAGCTGGTCGAGCCGGGACAGGATGACGCCTTCACGCAGGGCCCACGGGCAGACCTCGAGCGCGGGCAGGTCGAAGAGGTCCATCACGGCGTCGGCGACCAGCGCGCCGGCGGTCAGCTGGGACGCGCGGCCGGCCGACACCCCGGGCAGGGCGGCCCGCTCGGCGGCCGACATCTTGGTCAGCTTGGGGATCCACTCGTTCAGGTCGTCCCGGTTCAGCGTGCGCGGCACGTACGGTCCGTCGGCGGACGGGGCCGCGCCGGTGATCCGGGCCAGCGAACGGAAAGTCTTGCTGGTGGCAACCGAACGCTGCGGCTTACCGGCCCGCAGTACCGGACCGGCGACCGCGGCCAGCTCCATCCGGATCCGGCGACGCAGCGCCCGGACCTCGTCCTTGGCCGGCGGGTCCGTGGTCAGCCCCTCGCGGGTCAGCCGCCCGGCGCCGAGCTGGACCGACTCCGCCACGGTCGGCTGCTCGTCCGACCCGGCCGCGATCTCCAGCGAGCCGCCGCCGATGTCGAACACCGCCAGGCGCCCGGAGGACCAGCCGAACCACCGCCGTACCGCCAGGAAGGTCAGCCGGGCCTCGTCGTCGCCGCTCAGCACCTCGAGGTCCACGCCGGTCTCGTTGCGGACCCGGGCCAGCACCTTCTCGCCGTTCGGAGCCTCGCGGAGCGCCGAGGTGGCGAACGCGAGCACCGACTCGCAGCCCTTGTCCTCGGCCAGCTCGACCGCCTGCTTGGTGAACGAGACCAGCCCGTCGGCACCGGACTGGTCGATCTTGCCGTCCTTGTCCAGGTGCTCGGCCAGCCGGAGCTCGATCTTGTGCGAGTACGCCGGCAGCGGCGCGGCACCGCGATGCGCGTCCACCACGAGCAGATGGACGGTGTTGGATCCCACGTCGAGTACGCCGAGCCGCATACCCTCACGCTACTGGACAACCCGAGTATTCAGCGTTCCGGAGTCGGCGTTCACGGATGTGGAGGTAGTGAGCGTAGGCTTTCCAGGTGCCTGAGGTTTCTCTCGATTTCCCCCGTGCCTGGGTCGAGTTCACCGACCCCGCCGACCCCGACCAGGTCTTCCGCTGCGACCTGACCTGGCTGACCTCCAACTGGTCCTGCATCTTCGGCGGTGGCTGCCAGGGGATCTACAAGGGCCGTCCGAACGACGGCTGCTGCACCCTCGGCGCGCACTTCTCCGACGCCGACGACGAGAAGCGGGTCAAGAAGTACGTCAAGGAGCTCGGCAAGGACGACTGGCAGTTCCGCAAGGAAGGCCGGAGCAACGGCTGGGTCGAGACCGACGACGAGGGCGAGCGCAAGACCCGGGTCTGGGAAGGTGCCTGCATCTTCCTGAACCGGCCGGGCTTCGAGGGCGGCGCCGGCTGCGCGCTGCACGGGCTGGCACTGAAGCGCGGCGTACATTTCGTCGAGACCAAGCCGGACGTGTGCTGGCAGCTGCCGATCCGGCGGACCTTCCGCGAGGTGGAGCGGCCGGACGGGACGACGTACACCGAGGTCGGCATCGGCGAGTACGACCGGCGCGGCTGGGGACCGGGCGGGCACGACCTCGACTGGTACTGCACGGGCAACACCGAGGCGCACATCGCGGTCGAGCCGGTGTTCGAGTCCAGCAAGGTCGAACTGCAGACACTGATGGGTCCCAAGGCGTACGACGTACTCGCCGATCTGTGCCGTCAGCGCCTGGAGGCCGCGCGGCCGCTGCTGCCGCATCCCGCCTCTAAGTAGCGATCTTGCCGTTGTCGACGAGCCAGCTGATGCCGGAAAGGGCTGCCTCGAACGCGGAGTAGCGCGGACGGAAGTCGAGCAGTCTGGCGGCCTTGTCCATCGAGCAGTGGGGGCTGTGCTCGACGTGGTCCCAGGTAGCGGCCGCGTCCTGCTTGGACATCCGTTGCCGCAGTTGGCCGATCGGAAGGAAGCCGAGCTGGGCCGGCCGGCCGAACCAGTCGGCGACCGCGTGGGCGTAGCCGCGCAGGGTGATCGCGTCACTCGCCACCGCGTGGAAGCTCTCGCCGATCGCGGTCGAGCGACTCGCGATCGCGGCCAGGAACACGCCCGCGACATCGTCGGCGTGGACCGGGTTGAGCGTCTCCAGGCCGAGGTTCGGCAGCAGGACGTCGTGCCCCTGGGCGAGCTTCTCGTAGACGGCGAGGTCGAAGTTGCCGGCCGGGTTGACCGGCGTCCAGCCGGGGCCGCAGATGTGACCGGGGTGGACGATCGTGACCGGGAAGCCGTCGCGGCGGGCCTTCGTGAGCAGGTAGGCCTCGATCGCGGCCTTCTGCGTGCCGTAGTCGCCGAACGGCTTGCGCGGTGCGTCCTCGCGGGTCGGGACGCTCACGCTCGGTCCGTGGACCCAGATCGTGCCGCAGTGCAGCAGGTGCTGGATCTTCCCTTCGACCGCCTCGGCGAGCTGCCGGGCGCTGTCCTCGGTGAAACAGATCAGGTCGATGACGACGTCCGGGCTCAGGTCCGCGACCCGTCGGCCGAACGTCCCCGCGGCATCTTCCGCAGCCCGGTCGATCTGGACGAACTCCACGTCCTTCCAGGTGCCGTCCGAGTGGTACGGCGTACGCTCGCCGCGACTCAGCACCGTGACGTCGTGTCCGAGCCGGATCAGCCGCGGGACGAGATAGGTTCCGATGTGACCGGTACCGCCGATGACTACTGTGCGCATGGCACCTCACAGTAGTCCGACACACCCCGGGGGCCGCGAGTGTCGGTGAAGGGCGCAAGAATGACAGGCATGCGTCTGGATCATCTGTCGTACGCGTGCGGGCCTGATGGGTGCCGGGCGACCGTCGAGCGGCTGTCGGCGGCGCTCGGGGCGGAGTTCGTCGACGGCGGGGTGCATCCACGGTTCGGCACGGTGAACCAGATCCTCCCGCTGGAGAACGATCGGTACATCGAGGTCGTCGACGTGCTCGACCACCCGGCATCGGACAAGGCGCCGTTCGGTCAGGCGGTCCGGGCCCGCAAGGAGCTCGGCGGCGGCTGGCTGGGCTGGGTGGTGGCGGTCCGCGACATGGAGCGGATGGAGAAGCGCCTCGGACGGGAAGCGGTCCCGGGCAACCGGCATCGGCCTGACGGGGTCAACGTGACCTGGCGGCAGATCGGCGTGAAGGGCCTGATCGCCGACCCGCAACTGCCGTTCTTCGTGCACTGGGACGACCTCGGTCAGCACCCGTCGATCGGCGGCAAGGGCATCAAACTCACCGCCCTCGAGATCGCCGGCGACCCCGCCCGCGTCACCGACTGGATCGGCCACCCCGCCGACCACCTCCTCGACGACCTCGACGTCGACTGGCGCCCCAACGGCCAGCCCGGCCTGGTCTCCGCCGTCTTCGAAACCCCGAACGGCACCGTCCGGCTCTAGGCGATGGATCACCAGACAGGGCCTTGGTGGATCTTCTCGAGTTCCGTCAGGGACGTCTCGAGGTGGGCGAGCATGCGTTGCAGGTGCGGGACGGTGCGGCGGCAGCCGATCAGGCCGAAGTGGAGTTCGTGGGCGTAGCTGGTGACGCTGATGTTCAGCGCCTGGCCGTTGAGGACGATGCTCGCGGGGTACATGCCGAGTAGGCGCGAGCGGTTCCAGTAGAGCGGGCTGTCGGTGGGGCCGGGCACGTTCGAGATGACGACGTTGTACGGCGGTGTCGTATGACCGGCGACGCCCGGTAGGACCGCGGCGGGGCCCGCGACGCCGAAGCCGAGTGCGCCGACGATCAGGTTCTGCAGCGGGCTGAGGTCGGACAGAACACGTTTTCCGTGCGCGGTCGACGCCATGATCCGGCGGATCCGGCGCTCGGGATCGGCCTGGTCGGTGGCCAGGTCGGCGATGAGCGTGGCGAGCGAGTTCCCGCCACCGGGCGCGTCGTCCGACGTACGCAGAGAGACCGGCACCATCGCGGTCAGCGCCTTGTCCGGCAACGCGTCCAGCTCGAGCAGATAGTTGCGCAGGGCCCCTGAACACATCGCCAGCAGTACGTCGTTCAGTGTCGCGCCGGTGATCGTCCGGACCTTCTCCAGCCGTTCGATCGGCCACGACTGCGCCGCGAACCGCCGCGCGCCGGTGACCGGCTGGTTGAAGATCGTCCGCGGCGCCTGGAACGGCATCGTCGAGTGCAGCAGGCTCTTCACACCGGCCAGCGGGAGACCGGCCAGCCCGGCGGCTGTCTTCACCGCGTCACCCTGCACCTTGGCGATTGCCTGCAGCAACCCGGTCTCCGGCCGCGGCGCGGTTACCTTCGGCGGCAGCGCGTACGTGGCCGGCATGCCGGTGCGGGTCGGGTCGGTGGTGAGGGTGTCCTGCATCCAGCGCAGCGCGGTGACGCCGTCGATCATCGAGTGGTGGATCTTGCTGTAGATCGCGAACCGGCGGCCCTCGACGCCCTCGATCAGGTGCATCTCCCACAGCGGGCGGTGCCGGTCGAGCAGCGTCCCGTGCAGGCGGCTGGTGAGCTCGAACAGCTCGCGGTACCGCCCGGGACGGGGCAGCGCGGACAACCGGACGTGGTACTCCAGGTCGATCTGGTCGTCGTGTTCCCAGGACCAGTAGCCGAGGTCCACCGGCCGGTTCCGCACCCGGCGCGCGAACACCGGGTTCACCTCCGGCGCGGCCACCATCTCGTGGTACAGCCGCGACACGAAGTCCCGCGACGACTCCGGGAACACATGATCCCGCCCGGCCCCTTCCGGGAGCTCGAACAGCATCAGCCCACCGACATGCATCGGCTGCTCCCGCGACTCCCCACCCAGGAACATCGCATCCAGCGGCCCCACCACGCTCATGACCTCATCCTTGGCCAGGCGCGGGCGAGCCGTCCACCCCCGTCAGTCGAGGGGGCGGTAGTTGAGGCCTAGGGCCTCGATGCGGGCCAGGTGGGGGCGGAGGCGGGCGAGGAACTCGTCGTACGAGACCTTCGGGGAGCCCCAGGCGCGTTCGGCGAAGGCGGACAGGCGCGGCAGGAGCATGTAGCCGACCTGCTCCGGGCCTTCCATGTACTCGGTCCAGATCTGGCACTGGGTCCCGACGATCAGCGCCTTCTCCTGGTCGGACAGCGCCGCCGGGATCACCTCGAAGTCGTACACCTTCTCCAGCGGGATGTTCCCGCCGATGGCGAGCGGCTCGGTCGCGGGGTCGCCCTGGTAGTAGTCGAAGTACACCGACTCACACGGCGCCATCACGACTTCGTGCCCCGCCTTCGCCGCGACCTCGCCGCGCTGGGCGCTCCGCCACGCCATGATGACCGCGTCCTTCGGGCAGTCGGTCTCGACCATCTCGTCCCAGCCGACCAGCCGGCGCCCTTCCTCGGCCAACACCTCCGCGACCTGCGCGGTGAACCAGCCCTGCAACTGCCCCGGCTCGTCCAGCCCGAGCTCGGCCTGCCGCTTCTGCGCCGCCTCCGACTCGGCCCACTGCACCGACGGGCACTCGTCGCCACCCAGGTGGATGTACGGCGACGGGAAGATCTCCAGCACCTCACGCAGCACGGTCTTCACGAACTCGACGGTCGCGTCGTTCACGTTCAGCACGTCGTCGCTGATGCCCCAGTACTGGCGGACCGTCAACTGCCGGTCCGGGTGGTTCCCGAGCTCCGGGTACGCCGCGATCGCGGCCTGCATGTGACCCGGCAGGTCGATCTCCGGTACGACGGTGATCCCGCGGTCCGCTGCGTACGCGACGATCTCGCGCAGGTCGTCCTTGGTGTAGAACCCGCCGTGCGGCGTGCCGTCGTACTCGAACTCCTGCTGGCCGTGCGACATCTTGCCGACCATGGTCTCGGCCCGCCACGCGCCGACCTCGGTGAGCCGCGGGTACGCCTCGATCTCGACCCGCCAGCCCTGGTCGTCGGTGAGGTGGAAGTGCAGCACGTTCAGCCGGTGCAGTGCGAGCACGTCGATGATCCTGAGGACGAACTCCTTCGGCATGAAGTGCCGCGCGACGTCGAGCATCATCCCGCGCCAGCCGAACCGCGGCGCGTCCTCGACGTGCGCCAGCGGTACGGCGACCTTCCCGTCCGCGGCCGGCTCCGCCGACTCCACCAGCTGGGCGTACGTCGTCTCCGCGTACCGCAGCGCGTCCTCGGAGCCGGCCGTGAGCCGAGCGCCGTCCGCGCTGATGTCGATGCGGTACTCGTTCGGGTCGAGGTTCTCGACCACGTCCCGGACGGCGTCGGCGACCGGGTCGGCAGTGATCCACCGGCCTTCGTCGACGGTGAGTTGTCGCGGGGCAGGGACGATCGCGATGTCGGACATCCGGAGTCTCCAGAGGCGCGGTGAGATATGTCGGAACGATCCTATAAGTGCGTGGAAGTCGGTGGCGGAGAGCAGTCGTGAGCATCCGTAACGGAGCTGCCTTCTGCGTCAGGTTCATGAGAAGGTTTGCCCGTGACAAGCGAGCGGCAGCGGACGACCCTGCGGGTCCTGGTGGCGAGCAACGCGCTCGGTGGGGTCGCAACGGCGAGCGGATTCGCCGTCGCGGCTCTGCTCGCGGAGAACGTCTCCGGCTCCACGTCCATGGCCGGTCTGGTCGCCACGTCGACCACACTGGGCGCAGCCGTTCTCGCCGTACCGCTGGCCGGTCTGGCTCGCTCACACGGTCGACGGGTCTCGTTGAGCGTCGGCTATCTGATCGCCTTCGTGGGCGCTGCGCTGACGATTCTCGCCGCGCAGATCGGCTCGCTGGCGCTGCTGCTGGCTGCGGGCTGTTTCTTCGGCAGCGGCTCGGCCTCGAACCTCCAGTCGCGGTACGCCGCCACGGACGCCGCAGAGCCCAGCCGCATCGCCCGTTCGCTCGGGCTGGTCGTCTGGGCCACCACGATCGGTGTGATCGTCGGACCGAACTTGACCGGTGTCGGCGGCTCGGTGGGCGCGTCACTCGGCATCCTGGCCCTGGCGGGTCCGTACGTGTTCTCCGTCGTCGCCTTCGGCCTCAGCGCGGCCACGGTGTGGGTCGGCATGCGCAGTCAAGTACGGCCGGGCAAGGTGGAGCGGCAGCCGCTCGCCGAGACGTTCCGCCAGGTCATCCGCATCCCGCACGCGCGTCTCGGCCTGCTGGCGATCGCGACGGCACACGCGGTGATGGTCGGGGTGATGTCGATGACTTCGGTCCACCTGCGCCACCACGGCGCCTCGCTGACGATCGTCGGCTTCGTCATCAGCGGGCATGTGGCCGGCATGTACGCCCTGTCCCCGCTGACCGGGTGGCTGGCCGATCGGCTCGGCCGGATCCCCACGATCGGCATCGGGCTCGGCATTCTCGCGGTCGCGATGACACTGGCCGCTGTTGCGCCGGACGACGCGCACGCGCTGACCGGGCTGGCGCTGTTCACCCTGGGCCTCGGTTGGTCCGCCTGTCTGGTGGCCGGCTCCACGCTGCTGTCGCGGTCCGTGCCGGACGGCATCCGTACGTCGGCGCAGGGCCTGTCGGACCTGACGATGGGCGTCCTGGCTTCCCTTTCGGGCACAGCGGCCGGCCCGGTCCTCGCGTACCTCGGTTTCCACTGGCTGGCCGTCTTCTGCGGCATCCTCCTCATTCCGGCCGCCCTGCTCGCTGCAACGACCAAACAGGCAGTAGCTAGGGTCTAGCGGTGTGAGCATCGCGGAGGGCGGTATCCCGAGTCCGAACATCTGGCACCACCCGAAGGTGTACGAGATCGAGAACCGGGCGGTCGACCCGAACGGCGTGATCGAGCCGGCGATGCGGGCGATCCGCGACTGGGCCGGCGCGACGGTCCTCGACATCGGCTGCGGCACCGGGTTCCATCTGCCGACGTTCGCCGCGACGGCCGCACAGGTGATCGGCGTCGAGCCGCACGGAGCCCTGGCGGACGCGGCCCGTCGACGTACGCAGGCCTTGCCGAACGTCGACGTACGACAGGGCACGGCGCAACGCCTGCCGGTACCGGACGCCTCGATCGACGTGATGCACGCGCGCTGGGCGTACTTCTTCGGGCCGGGGTGCGAGCCCGGGCTGGCCGAGCTCGACCGGGTGATGCGCCGCGGCGGGACCGCGTTCGTGATCGACAACGACGGGAGCCGGTCGACGTTCGGTGAGTGGTTCAGTACGTCGTACCCGAAGATCAAGGCGCCTGTGGTGGAACGGTTCTGGACCGATCGCGGCTGGCACCGGACGCCGCTGGCCATGGGCTGGCGGTTCGAGAGCCGCGCCGATCTCGAGGCGGTCGTGAAGATCGAGTTCACGCCTCAGGACGCCAAGCGGATCCTGGCCTCGCATCAAGGAGTAGAGGTCGACTACGCGATCAACCTGTGGAGTCGAACCTTCTAGACGACACTCTGTGGTCTGCGGACGGACCTCCGGTCCTCATAGGGTTGACGCACCACTTGACGGGGCATTCCTGGGGAGGCGCCAGCCACGGATGGACGGACTGCTGCTCGATCACGTGCCGGGGCTGCCGGGGCGGCTCCGGATTGACGTAGGTGAGCAGCGTGCGGTGGTGGTGCCTCAGGCTGCCGACCGCCGCAGGCTGGCCGACATCGTGACCGGACTGGACGATCCACCGCCTGGTGCGCTGGTGCTGGCCGGCGGAACGGTCCGGCTGGTGCCTGCGGAAGGCGGCCTGCTCCCCCACCTCACTGTGCTCGGCAACGTGATGCACGGGCACCGCACGTCGCAGGCGATCACCAGACAGGCCGCGCGGGAAGCGAGTGTGGTCAAGGCGATCGGCTGTGGGCTGGAAGACGTGCTGGACCGCTACCCGTACGAGATCACCGCAGGCCGTCGCCGCCTGGCCGGAGTGGCTCGGGCACTCGGCGCGTACCCGCGAGCGATCGTGCTGGAGGACGCCAACGGCCTGCCTACGTGGGGATCGCTCCTGTCGCTCCGCCCCAATCCCGACCTGGCCTCAGCCGCGCTGCTGCTCATCACGACCAGCGCGTCACGGACTACGGGGTTTGCCGATGCTGAGTAGCCGCAGAGCGTTCCTGGGAACCGCAGCAACGCTTCTGCTCGCCGGGTGCTCGAGTGACGTACTGGGACTGCGACGTGCGGTCCGCGTGGCCGTCAGCTGGAGCGGCGAGGAACTGCGCGCGTTCCACAAGGTCCTGGACGGCCTGAGCCTGAGCTACCCGGTCGAGGTCGTGCCGCTCGGCGACGACATCTCCACCGCCTTCGGCGCGCGCTCCACCCGCAGACCGGACATCGTCATGCTGCCGCAACCGGGTCTGGTCCCCCGCCATCTCTCTGACCTGGAGCCGATCCCCGACGACATCGCACCACTCGGTCGGGCCCGCCTCTGGAAAGAGCTCCTGGTCCATGAAGGAACGACGTACGGCGTGCCGTTCAAGACAGCGCACAAGTCGGCGGTCTGGTACCGCCCCTCGGTGTTCCGGCAGGTCGGCGTACAGCCGCCACGGCTGTGGAGCGAGTGGCTGACGCTGAACCGGACGCTGACAGAGGCGGGCGTCACGCCGTTCGCACTGGCCGCAGGTGACGGCTGGGTCCTGACGGACTTCCTGGAGAACGTCCTGCTGGGCATCGCGCCGTCCGTGTACTTGGGGCTGGCTACGGCGACAGACCCGCGGCCGTCGCAGCAGCCGCAGTTCGGGGCCGCACTGCGGTTGCTGGGCACCATGTGGTCGGCACCTGGCCTGCTGGCCGGCGGAGTGGAGGAGTCGCTCGTCCAGCAGTTCCCGGACGCGGTGGTGGAGGTGTTCGGCCACCGCAAGGCCGCTATGGTGCTCGCGTCCGACTTCGCCGAACCAGTGGTGCGCTCGTTTGCCGCAGACCCCAGCGACATAGGGCTCTTCACGTTCCCTCCCATGACTGCCGGCGCTGCTGCACCCGTAGTCGTCGGAGGCGACGTGATGGTGCTGCCGAAGCCGACGACCGAAGACGCACGCGACCTTGTACGCCGGTTGTCCGCGCCGGCCGCTGCGAACCCGTGGATCGCCGAAGGCGGGTTCCTGGTCGACGGACGGACCAGCGGGTACTCCCCCGAGCTCACCCGGCTCGCCGAGCAGCTGACCAGGCCGGGAGAGCAACTGCAGTTCGACCTCTCGGACCGGCTCGGTCGCATCGGAGACATCAATGGGCTGTGGCGAGTGCTGACCGACTTCCTGGTCGCGGTCGGCCGTCGTGACACCGCCGTACAGGATGCGGTCGACGACGCGATGGCCGAACTGCGGAAGGTGGAGGAGGGCTGATGGGCCTGCAGACCAACGGCCTGTCGCTCGAGATCGTCGGCCGGGAGATCACCGGCCGTCCGGTGCAGGGCAAGCCGCGCCGACCCGCCGGACCGTACCTGCTGGGGCTGCCGGCGTTGCTGTTGAGCTGTGTGCTGCTGGTACCGATCGGTGTGACCGTGGTGGCGGCGTTCCGGACGCGTGGCGGGTTCGGGTTCGGCAACTTCGCGGTGATGAGCGACCCGTCCGCGCTGCATGCCGTGGGCAACAGTCTGTTATGGGTCATGGTCGCATTCGGGACCGTGGTGGTCGGGTTCTTCCTTGCTCTGTTGAGTTATCGGCTCCCGGCTGTCACGACGTTCCTGCAGCCCGCACTGGTCATTCCGTTCGCTGTGTCGGTGCTGGCGTCCGGTGCGACGTTCCGGCTGATCTTCGACCCGACACCGGAGCGCGGGACGATCACTGCCGTCTGGACGCGGCTGTTCGGCACCAGCCCGGTGTGGCTGGGTCCTGGCCTGTTCTGGCTGGTGCTGGTGTCCGCGTTCGGCTGGACCTGGCTCGGGTACGTCGTGTCGCTCTTCCGCGCCGGTCTGGACGCGATACCGGACGACGTGTCGCGGACGATCACAGCTGAAGGCGTGACGGGCTGGAGACGGCTGCGGGCGTTGGAGATCCCGCTGCTGCGTCCGGTGACCGGTGTGGTCACGCTGACGCTGGTGATTGCAGCAGTGCGGGTGTTCGACCTGGTGCTGATCGTCGTACCAGGGTCGATGCAGCGGTCCGCCGACGTACTGGGGCTGAACTGGTGGCGGGCCACGACGACAGGTGACGACTCCGGACGTACGGCGGCGCTCGGTGTCGTGCTGTTCGCGATCGTCGCGGCAGTCGGACTGATCGGCGTCCGCGGACTGCGCCGGCGGCGGTGGGCGATGCCGGTGACCGTCGTACGGCCGGATCCGTCACTAGGGCGACCGAAGCCGGGCAGGGTGGTACGGCGGTTCGGTTGGCTCATCGGGCTTGCTGTGGCACTGGTGTGGATCTTCCCGGCCGTCGTACTCGTCGCTACGGCGTTGCACGCACCGCGGGAAGCCGGTCTCCGCGGGTGGTGGTCGCTGTCCGGCCTGGGGTTCTCGTCGTTCGCTGCCGCGGCCAACGTCGGGTTGTTCCGGGCTCTGCTGTCCACGCTGGTGATCGCGGCCGCTGCAACTGCTGTCTTGCTCGTGATCGCCGTACCAACGGCCTACCTGGTCGCCTGGGGCGGTCTGCCGACGCGACTCGGGCGAATCGCGATGGGCGTGTTCGTCGTACTGGCCGTGACACCAGTGCAGATGTACGCCGCTCCGCTGCGGGATGCGATCGACACAGCCGGCTTGGCCGGGTCGCGGGTCGCACTGGCATTGGTACACGCGGCGGCCGGTCTACCGTTCGCCGTACTGCTGCTGCGATCCGCCTTCGCCTCTGCCCCACCAGCGCTCGTGTCCGAGGCTCTGCAGGGTCCAGCGCGACAGAGCGCCGTATTGGCGACTGTGCAGCGGACATACCGCCCTGCACTGGTTGCTGTTGCCGTGCTGGAGTTCGCGCTGGTGTGGAACGACTTCATCGTCGGGTTTCTGATCAGTGGTCCTGGTACGACGCCGTTGTCGCTGGTGCTGTGGGGTGAGGCGCGGCAGTTCTCCACGTCGAGCGGACCGGTCGCTGCTGCGGCTGTTGTCGCGTCGGTAGTACCTGTGGTTCTCATGCTGTCGTTCTGGCGGACCGTGGTGCGCGGACTGACGACAGGGAGCCGGCCATGAGTGAGGAGCAGCCGAAGCCGACGCAAGAGCCACCAGAGGAGCAGTCGCGGATCCAGGAGTTCTCCCTGGTCGTCGGCGGTGTCGCATCCGCGTTGCTCACCGACCTCACCTCCCAGCTGCTGAACCAGAGCCTCGGCCAACGCGGCATTGTGCAGTGGGTCGGGTACTCCGTGGCCGCTCTGCTCGTGGTCATCTCTTACCTTCGGCTGCGTGCACGGCGCCGGCGTGCACGCAGCCGCCGCCTGCAAGGCGCGAGTGAACTGCACGCTGCGGCCGAGGAAGCCGAGCAGTGGATGATCGCGCTCGGCTCGGACGCCGGCGGGATGGCCGCCGCCGAGTGGTTCACGGTCAACGAGGACTGGCTCCGCGACCTGGTTGCGACCGAGAAGCCGCAGAACGCGGCCGTCGACGACTACGCCCGGATCTGCGACGCCCTCGAGGCGTGGTACGTACGCCGTCCCGACCCCGAAGCCCTCCTCGAACTGAGCGAGCTCCTGAGCGCCACGGCCGAGGCCAACGGACGCCGGGGTCTCGCCGAGCTCGCAGCGGCGCGCGCGGCAACGGCGTACCGGATGCTGGGTGACCTGGACACCGCCAGCACCCGGCTGGGCGTCTCCGACAACATCGCGACCCACGGCCGTACGGCGGCTGCGCTGAAGATGAGGCGCCAAGTCGAACGCGCCCTGCTGCACCTGGCCCGGGCCGAACGCGCACCAGCCGGCAACGACCGCGACGAGGCCGTCCTGAACGCCCGCGACCGTCTCGACGACGCACGACTCGCTCGCCCCGGTCCTGACCTCGCGGCCGATGTGGCGATCTCCATCAACCTCGCCGTCGTGCACCTGTATCAGCACGACGACGAAGGCGCCCTGGAGCAGCTGCGACCCGCACTCGCCCGTGCTACAGCGGCCGGCGACGTGAGTGGACAGGCCCATGCGCTGGAGCTCATGGGCGTGGCCGCGTGGATGCGGCGCAACCAGCACGAGGCCGGCAGCCGGTGGGAGCATGCCGCCCATCTGTACGCCGAGATCGACGAACGCGAAGGCCACGCCCGCTGCCTGCAGCACCTCGGCTCCGCGGCCGTCCACTCCGGCGACCTGGACACCGCGCGCGAACTGCTCGAACGGAGCGCGACGCTGCGGACGTCGGAGAGCGAGATCCTCACCAAGTACCTCGACGCGGCCCGCCGTACCTCGGAACTTCCCGTCGTCGCCGACGACCCACCACGCCGTACGGCGGTCACCTGGCTGAAACGCCTCCTGCGGACGGTCAGACGTTTTGTCGGCGGGCTCACCTAGGTTGGTCCCATGGCGAAGGCGGGGACTCAGGCAAAGAGCAAGGCTGCGTACGCGTGCTCCGAGTGTGGATGGACCTCGGCGCGGTGGATCGGGCGGTGCGGCGAGTGTCAGGCCTGGGGCACGGTCACCGAGGTCGGTGCACCGAAGGCCGCGCGGATCACCGCCGGCCCGGTGACGTCGCCGGCGATGCCGATCGCGAAGGTGTCCGCGATCGAGGCCGAGTCCCGCCCGACCGGCATCGGCGAACTCGACCGCGTGCTCGGCGGCGGTGTCGTGCCGGGCGCGGTGATCCTGCTCGCGGGCGAGCCGGGCGTCGGCAAGTCCACGCTGCTGCTGGAGGTCGCGGCGCAGTCGGCCCGCGGCGGTCAGCGGACGCTCTACGTGTCCGGTGAGGAGTCGGCCGCGCAGGTGCGGCTCCGCGCCGGGCGGACCGACGCGCTCGTCGACGAGCTCTTCCTGGCGGCCGAGACCGATCTGGGCGCGGTGGTCGGTCAGGTCGACGCGGTCGAGCCGTCGTTCCTGGTGATCGACTCGGTGCAGACGATGGCGCACCCGGAGGTCGACGGGGCGCCGGGTGGCGTGACGCAGGTCCGCGAGGTGACCGGTGCCCTGGTCCGGCTCGCGAAGGAGCGGCACATCGCGGTCGTGCTGGTCGGCCACGTGACGAAGGACGGCGCGATCGCCGGTCCACGGATGCTCGAGCACCTGGTCGACGTCGTGCTCGCGTTCGACGGCGACCGGCACTCCGGGTTCCGGATGGTGCGCGCGACCAAGAACCGGTTCGGCCCGTCCGACGAGGTCGGCTGTTTCGACATGGTAGACACCGGGATCGTCGAGGTCACCGACCCGACCGGACTGTTCGTCTCCGAGCACGCCGAGCCGGTGGCCGGCACGTGCGTGACCGTGATGATGGAGGGCCGCCGCCCGCTGCTGGCCGAGGTGCAGGCACTGGTCGGTCCCTCCGCCGCACCACAACCGCGCCGCACCACGTCCGGGCTGGAGTCGTCCCGGGTCGCGATGGTCCTCGCCGTACTGGGCAACCGGGCCGGCCTGAAGCTCGCCGACCAGGAGGTGTACGTCGCCACCGTCGGCGGCGTGAAGATCACCGAGCCGGTCGCGGACCTGGCGGTCGCGATCGCGGTCGCGTCCTCGGTGATGGACAAGCCGATCCACCCCGGGCTGGTCGCGATCGGCGAGGTCGGCCTGGCCGGTGAGGTACGCCGCGTCGGCGGCCTGGAGAAACGTCTCGCGGAAGCCGCCCGGCTCGGTTTCACCAAGGCGATCGTCCCCGCCGACATCCCGAACCGCAGCAAGGACGTGAAGCCGATGGACATCCAGAAGAAGTACGGCCTCCGCACCTTCGCCGCCCCCGACCTCCGCTCCGCCCTGCTGGCCGCGGGCCTCGCGTAGAACCCCTGTGTTCCCCGCCACAGGTGAGACGGGGGATCTACAGGCCGTGGGGCGGGAACGTACCCTGGGGGACGCCCCGCCGGGTTCATCGTCGAGCCCGGGTGTACGACGACCCGCAGGAGCACGCAGATGACCGGATCAAGAGTTGTCGCGCTCGGCCACTACCAGCCGGAACGGGTGCTCACCAACGACGAGCTCGCCACGATGGTCGAGACCAACGACGAGTGGATCCAGAGCCGGGTCGGCATCCGGGAGCGCCGGATCGCGGCGCCCGACGAGCAGGTCGACGAGATGGCCTGGCGGGCCGCCGACAAGGCCCTCGCGAACGCGGGGATCGACACCTCCGAGATCGACTACGTCGTGGTCGCCACCTGCACCGCGATCGACCGGTCGCCGAACATGGCCGCCCGGGTCGCCGCTCGCCTCGGCCTCGGCAACCCGGCCGCGATCGACCTGAACACCGCCTGCTCGGGCTTCGCCTACGCACTGGCGACGGCCGACCAGGCCATCCGGGCCGGCGCCGCGACGAAGGCCCTGGTCATCGGCGTGGAGAAGCTCAGCGACTGGACGGACTGGACCGACCGCACCACCTGCGTGCTGATCGGTGACGGCGCGGGCGCGGCCGTGCTGGTCGCGAGTGACGAACCCGAGGTCGGTCCGGTGGTGTGGGGCTCGGTGCCGGAGATGTCGGACGCGGTCCGGATCGAGGGCCGCGACGGCCCGTTCGCCCAGGAAGGCCTGAGCGTCTTCCGCTGGGCCACCACGCAACTGCCGGAGATCGCCAGGCAGGTCTGCGAGAAGGCCGGCCTGAAGCCCGAGGACCTCGGCGGCGTCGTCCTGCACCAGGCCAACCTGCGCATCATCGAGCCGCTCGCGAAGCGGCTCGGCGCGGTCAACGCGGTGGTCGCCAAGGACGTCGTGGAGTCCGGCAACACGTCGGCCGCGAGCATCCCGATCGCGTTGTCGAAGCTGGTCGAGAAGCGCGAGATTCCATCCGGCGCGCCGGTGCTGCTGTTCGGATTCGGCGGCGGTCTTTCGTACGCCGGTCAGGTCATCCGCTGCCCCTGACACGGAAGCCGTCGTACCTCCAGGGACCTCGTTCACGCGGGAAATCAGAAGTGCACAGTCCGATGCACGGGCGAGTGCACGCGCATGCGCCGTCGCGGGCCGATCCGCGAGCGCCGTAGCGAGCGCTGCGCCAGATATCCGGACAACGGCAGGCGGCTGACCGCATAGACTCAGGTTCCGTGGCGGCGAACACGGACAAGAACAGCACCGGCGCCCGGCTCCGCGCGACGCTCGCGGCGGTGGCACCGGGTACCGAACTACGCGAAGGCCTGGAACGGATCCTGCGCGGACGGACCGGCGCTCTGATCGTGCTCGGGCACGACAAGGCGGTGGACGCGATCTCCACCGGCGGCTTCGAGATCGACGTCGAGTTCACCGCGACCGGACTGCGTGAGCTGAGCAAGATGGACGGCGCGATCATCCTCGACCGAGACGCCACCCGGCTGATCCGCGCGGCCGTCCACCTGATGCCGGACCCGTCGATCGTCACCCAGGAGACCGGCACCCGGCACCGCACCGCCGACCGCGTCGCGCGGCAGACCGGGTTCCCGGTGATCTCGGTGTCGCAGTCGATGCACATCATCGCGCTGTACGTCGACGACCAGCGCTACGTGCTCGAGGACTCGGGCGCGATCCTGTCCCGCGCCAACCAGGCGCTGGCCACCCTCGAGCGCTACAAGCTGCGGCTGGACGAGGTGTCCGGCACGCTGTCCGCCCTCGAGATCGAGGACCTGGTCACCGTCCGGGACGTGGCCGCCGTCGCGCAGCGACTCGAGATGGTCCGCCGGATCGCGACCGAGATCGACGGGTACGTCGTCGAGCTGGGCACCGACGGCCGGCTGCTCACCCTGCAGCTCAACGAACTCGTCGCGGGCGTGGCCGGCGAACGTGAACTGGTGGTCCGCGACTATCTCCCGCCGGCGACGGGTCGCCGGGCCAAGACCGCGGACGACGTATTGCTCGAGCTGGACGCCGTCAGTCCGACGGACCTGCTGGACATCGGCCAGGTCGCCCGGGCGCTGCAGCTCGGCGGCGCCGAGCAGCTGGACGCGGCGGTCACCCCGCGCGGGTACCGGCTGCTGGCCAAGGTGCCGCGGCTACCGGGTGCCGTGATCGACCGGCTGATCGACCACTTCGGGCACCTGCAGAAGTTGCTCGCGGCAAGCATCGACGACCTGCAGACGGTCGAGGGCGTCGGCGAGAACCGGGCCCGCACGGTCCGCGAGGGCCTGTCCCGGCTGGCCGAGTCCAGCATCCTCGAACGCTACGTCTGACCACCCGCGGTCAGCAGACGCCCCCGGTTCGTAACAGAACCCGGGGGCGTCTTGCATTTCGGTGCGGATCGTCTAATACTCCATGTGGAACATTTCGTGCGGAGCAATCCAGGTGGAGGATCATGGCGGCCGAACTGACCCCGTTGGCGATCTCGGTCCTCGCGTTGCTCAAAGAGGAACCGATGCACGCCTACGAGATGTACCAACTGCTGGTCAAACGACACACGCACTGGCTGGTCAAGGTCCGCCCCGGCTCGCTCTACCACACGGTCGAGCGGCTGGCGCGGCTGAACTACGTCCGCGCCACCGGCACCGAACGGGCCGGGAACCGCCCGGAACGGACGACGTACGAGCTCACGCCGGAAGGCGACGACGCCCTGACCCGGCGGGTCGAGACGGGGATCGAGGAGTACGTCCACGAGTACCCGCTCTTCCCCGTCGTGCTGAGCGAGGCGCACAACCTCGACGCCGAGGACGCCGTACTCCGGTTCCGCAGCCGGATCGTCGATCTGGAGCGCTGGGTGACCGAGATCGACGGCGCACTGGCCGGCGCTCAGGAGCGGCAGGTGCCGGAGGTGTACTGGATGGGCGGCGACTACCTCCGGACCCAGCTGATCTCCGAGCGCGACTGGCTCGCCACCACCATCGAACGTATCGAGAGCAAGGATCTGCCATGGCAACCCCGCAACAATCCGTGAGGCCCTCCGAGGTGCGGCCGTGGCCCGCGCTGTGGGCGCTGGTGCTCGGCTTCTTCATGATCCTGGTCGACTCGACCATCGTCTCGGTCGCCACCCCGGCGATCCTCGAGGACCTCGGGGCGGACGTCGGCACGGTCGTCTGGGTGACCAGCGCGTACCTGCTCGCGTACGCCGTACCGCTGCTGATCACCGGCCGCCTCGGCGACCGGATCGGCCCCAAGAAGCTGTACCTGACCGGGCTGGCGCTGTTCACGCTGGCGTCGGTCTGGTGCGGCCTGACCAACTCGATCGAGATGCTGATCGTGGCCCGGGTGTTCCAGGGTCTCGGCGCCTCGATGATGACGCCGCAGACGATGGCGGTCATCACCCGGATCTTCCCGCCGAACGAGCGCGGCCGGGCAATGAGCCTGTGGGGCGCGACCGCCGGCGTGGCCACGCTGGTCGGCCCGATCCTCGGCGGTGTGCTGGTCGACGGGCTCGGCTGGCAGTGGATCTTCTTCATCAACGCGCCGGTCGGCGTGGTCGGCTTCGTGCTGGCGATGCGGCTGGTGCCGGACCTGCCGACGCACGAGCACAAGTTCGATCTGATCGGGGTCGTGCTGAGCGCGGTCGGGTTGTTCCTGCTGGTGTTCGGGATCCAGGAGGGGCAGAAGTACGACTGGGGTCAGATCAAGGGCCCGATCTCGGTCTGGTCGCTGATCATCGCCGGCCTCGTCGTACTGGCGATCTTCGTCGTCTGGCAGTCCCGCAACCGCGGCGAGCCGCTGCTGCCGCTGGGCCTGTTCAAGGACCGCAACTTCTCGCTGGCGAACGTCGCGATCACCACGGTCGGGTTCGCGATCACCGCGATGGCGTTCCCGCTGATGCTGTGGGCGCAGGCGGTCCGCGGGCTGACGCCCACGCGATCGGCGCTGCTACTGGTGCCGATGGCGGTCATCGCGGGTGCGTTGTCGCCCTTCGTCGGGCGACTGGTCGACCGGACGCCGCCGCGCTTCATCGCCGGGTTCGGGCTGCTGTGCTGCGCGGTCTCGCTGTTCTGGATGAGTCAGGTGATCGAACCCGACGTACCGATCTGGCAGCTGCTGCTGCCGATCGCCTTGCTGGGTGTCGCCAACGGGTTCATGTGGGCGCCGATCGGTACGACGGCGACGCGGAACCTGCCGATGCACCAGGCCGGCGCCGGGGCCGGCGTCTACAACACGACGCGACAGGTCGGCGCGGTGCTCGGCAGTGCGAGCATCGCCGTACTGATGGAGTCGCGGCTGGCGCACAACCTGCCCGCGATGGCCGGCGGCACGCCTGCGGGCGAGGGGTTCTCCAGCGGCCGGCTGCCCGAGATGGTCCGGCAAGGGTTCAGCGACTCGATGGCGCAGTCGATGGTGCTGCCGGCCCTGGTGTTGCTGGTCGGGCTGGTCGCCGCGCTGCTCTTCGTCGCGCCCAGTCACCTGCAGAAGCAGACAGACGAGGCGACTCAGCCGGTCGAAGCCGGCTGATCACACCACCAGGAAGGCCTGGGCGCCCGACAGGCGGCCGTCGTACTCGGCCTTGACGACATAGGTTCCAGGCTTTGCGACCGGTTGACCCGGAAGGCAGCCAGGCCTGGACCGGTGTCCGTTCCAGGGCACCGTGACCGTCGATTGTTTGCCCTTGGCAATGACAAGGGCCGTGGTCTGGATCGCCTTGTCGCATTGGGTCGTGCTCCAGATCTGGTCCGTTCCCGACGTGACCGTGACGGTCAGCTTGTCGGCGTTGACGGTCGCCTTGCACCCGTCGTCGAGCGGCGTGAACTGGATGACGAAGTTCAGCATCGAGCCGGAGACGATCTTCCGGTTCGCGGGCAACGCGTCGATGCTGAGGTCCGAGCCCTTGCAGGTGAGGTCCGCGGGCGGCGTGGTCTTCGTCGGCTTCGGAGTCTTCGTCGGCGTCGTACTCGGTTCGGTGCTCCGTTCGGTGCTCGGCGTCCCGGAAGGTGTGGCCGGCGCGGCGCCGGTGGGGTTCGGCTGCGGGTCCGACGCGGCGGCGTTCTTCGTGTCGTCGCCACCGCCCGCGAACAGCCGCGAGATCAGGATGACCAGCACCACTACGACCGCGAGCACGAGTCCACGCCGGAACCAGTACACGCTGGCGGGCAGGTGCCCGACCGGACGGAGCAGACTGCTCATGAAGCGCACTCTAATATCGGCTCCGTGCAGGACCACTCAGGCTCGCCGCTAGCTCTCCATGACCCAGTACTGCGCTGGTACGACGTAAATGCGCGGGAGTTGCCGTGGCGGGAGCCGGGGGCCGGGGCGTGGGCTGTGATGGTCAGTGAGTTCATGCTGCAGCAGACACCGGTGAATCGGGTGCTGCCGGCGTACCGGAGCTGGCTGGAGAGGTGGCCGAAGCCGGTGGACCTGGCCGCAGAGGCTCCTGGTGAGGCTGTGCGGGCCTGGGACCGGCTCGGGTACCCCAGGCGCGCCCTCCGGCTGCACGCGGCCGCTCAGGCGATTGTGGAGCGTCACGGCGGCGAGGTCCCGGACGACCATGCCGCTCTGCTCGCACTGCCCGGAGTCGGGACGTACACGGCCGCCGCGATCGCATCCTTCGCCTTCGGCCAGCGGCACGCCGTGGTCGACACGAACGTACGCCGGGTCCTTGCGCGCTCCCTCACCGGCGTCGCGCAGCCGAGCATCTCCCCCACCGCGGCCGATCAGCGCCTCGCCGTCAGTGCACTGCCCGCCGACGAGCGCACCGCCGCCCGCTGGGCCGTGGCCTCCATGGAGCTCGGCGCCCTCGTCTGCACCGCCCGTACGCCGCGCTGCGCCGACTGCCCCATCCAGTCCCAGTGCGCATGGGTCCTGGCCGGAAGCCCGCCGTACGACGGACCTCCGCGCCGCGGCCAGACCTACGAAGGCACCGACCGGCAAGCTCGCGGCCGTCTTCTTGCCGTACTGCGAGCCGCATCGGCGCCCGTAGCGAAGAGCGAGCTGGACACCTGCTGGCCGGACCCCGTCCAACGCGAACGGGCCCTGGACGGTCTGGTGGCCGACGGCCTCGTCGAACCTCTCAGCCGTCACCGCTACCGGCTTCCTGCGTGACAGACCAAGACGCCGGCTCGATGGGCTCGAGCCGGCGTCTTATGTCGTGGTACTTCAGTTCTTCTTGCTGCCGGAGGTGGCGTCTTCCTCGTCGTCGGCCAGCAGGTCGAGCGGCATCGCGGGGCTGCCGGACAGCGTCGCCAGCATCTGGCGGACGTTGGTCAGCTGCGCGTTGATGCTGTCCCGGCGCTGCGTCGCGGCCGCGAGCTCGCGCTCGGACTCGGCACGGATCCGCTCGGACTTGTCCTTCGCGGCGGCGACGATCTCCTGGGCCTGCCGGTTCGCGTCGGCGAGCTGCTGCTGGGCGAGCCGCTCGGCCTCGGACCGCGCACGGTCGGCCTCACGCTGCACCTGAGCAGCGCGGTCGGTGACGGCGGCCAGCTGCTGCTCGGCGAGCGCGGTACGGGCGGCGAACTCCTGCTCGACCTTGCCCCGGCGCTCGGCCAGGGTGGTCTCGAAGGCGGCCGCGGCCTGAGCGGACTTGGCCCGCTCCTGCTCGTACAGCGCCTGGGCCTCGCTGCGGCGCGCGGTGGCGTCGCGCTCGGCCTCGTCGCGCATGTCGTCGGCCTGGGTCCGGGCCTCTTCGAGGATCCGGGCGGCCTCGGCGTCGACCTCGCTCTTCCAGTCCAGGGAGTACTGCTCGGCCTCCTTGCGGACCTTCTTCGCGTGCGCCTCGGCGTCGGCGACGATCGCCTCCGCGTCGGTGCGGGCGCGGGTCACCAGGTCACGGGCCTCGTCGTCGGCCAGCGACAGGATCTTCGCGACGCGCTCACCGAACTCGGTGAAGGTGGGCGTGCGGTCCTTGGAGTCCTCCTGGGCGGAGATGACGGCCGCTTCCGCCGCGTCCGTGCGGGACTGCAGCTCCTGGACGTGCCGCTGCAGCTGCTCGGACTGCTGCTGCAGGGCGGTCAGAGAGGTGGTCAGCTCACGGATGTGCTGATCCACCTGGGCAGGCTCGTAGCCACGCAGAACGGTGCGGAACGGGGTTGGGCTTTCACTGCTCATGTTTTCCGATGCTCACTTCGATGGGTGGGTGGATCACACATTGTCACTGACAAGGATCTGACTGTCACGTCCTCATCCTGATTCCCCCGTGGAACCCTCACTGGAGGACATTCCACCACCTGGGCGGAACCCCGGTACAGCGAGTGCCTCGATCACACCCGAAAGCTGGGTGAGCTCCTTGGTGATCTCATCACGGCGCTGGTTCAGCGCAGCGACCCTCGCCTCGGCTTCGGCGAGAAGTTTTCGGGCCTGGGCCCGCAAGGTGTCGGCGTGCTCGCGGGCCTGGGCCTCGAGCTGCTGCGCCTCCGCGCGGGATTTGCGGATCAGCTCGTGCGCCTGACGCTGCGCCGCGGACAGGTCGTTGGCCGCGCGCTCCCGCAGGACCTGGGTGCTCTGCTCGGCCTCGGCCTCGCGGCGATTGGCGCGCTCGATGATCTCCCGCGCGTCCTCGGCGGCGGACGCCTTCAGCCGGTCGGCCCGGGTCTGTGCCTGGGCGGTGAGCCGCTCGGCCTCCTGCTTGGCGGCGGCCAGGGTCGCCTCGGCCTGCTCGCCGGCCGAGTACAGCGTGGTCTCGGCGAGCTGGGTCAGCTCGGCGTTCTCCTTGGCGATCGCGTCCTGGGTCTGCTTGAGCCGGCTGGTCGACCGGCCGACCACGCGGCGCAGGTGCGCACGCTTCTGCTTGAGCAGCTCGGCCGCGTCGGCGGCGGCCTGGTCGCGGATCGACTGCGCCTCGGACTCCGCGGCGCCGATCAGTTCGTCGACGGTCTTCTTGCTCCACAGCGTCTGCTTCTCGGCCTCGGCCATCGCCGCCTCGGCCGCCTTGTTCGCGTCCTCGACGATCCGCTGCGCCTCGGCCGCCGCCGTCCGGCGGTCCGCCTCGATCGAGTCCACGACCAGCTTGGCCTGGGCCCGGGCATCCGCCATCAGCCGCTCGTTACCGGCCTCGGCCTCGGCTTTCTGCTCGGCGATCTCCGCGACCGCCTCGGCCCGCAGCTTGTCGATCTCCAGCGAGATCGCGGCCAGCTTGGCGCGCTCGGTCTCCTCGAGCTCCGCCGTACGGCGTTCCAGCTCGGTCCGGTTCTCGCCGCGCAGCCGCTCGATCTCGGCGTGCGCGTCGGCGATCTCGACGCGGGACCGCTCCCGGGCCGCCTCGACCTCGCGCTCGACCGCGGCCCGTAGCTCGGCCGCCTCCGACTCGGCACGGGCGATCAGGTCGGCCTCGTTGCGTACGGCGGCCTGCGACACCAGCGCGGCCTGCTCGCCGGCGTCGGCGACCAGCTGCTGCGCCTCGCGGCGGGCCCGCTCCACCATCGCCTGGGCGGACTCGCGAGCCATCCGGGCCTCGTCGAGGAGATCGTCGGCCTCGTCCTTCACCCGGCGCGCTTCAGCCTCGGCCTCCGCAACCCGCCGATCCGCCGCCGCCTGCGACTCGACCCGCAACTTCTCGGCCGCCGCCTCACTCTCCACCCGAAGCTGTTCGGCAGCGGCCTCTGAGTCCGCCCGACGCTTGGCCACCTCTTCGGCGACCGCAGCGCGGAGCTGGTCGGCGGCGGACTCCGACTCGAGTTTGAGCCGCTCGGCGAGAGCGGTTGCCTCGGCACGAACTCGCTCGGCCTCGGCCTTCGACTCGGAGGTCAGTTGCTCGGCCGCGGCGGCAGCATCCCGGCGTACCCGCTCGGCCTCGGCGGTCGACTCGGCGCGGAGTTGCTCGGCGGACCGCTCGGCGTCGTCCAGCACGCGCTGGGCGGCCGTCATCGCGTCCGACCGGAGCTTCTTCGCGGCGGCCTCGGCGTCGGCCTGCAGACGCTCGCTCGCGGCCCGGATCCGCGCGGCCTCGTCGCGGGCGAGATCGTTCTCGTGCTCGGCCTGCTCGCGGAGCGTGTCAGCGATCCGCTGGGCCCGCTCGAGAACTCCACCCGCCTGCCGCACGCCAAAGGAACCGGTGTCGGCGACCGGTTCCTGGGTCAATGGCAGACGCGGCGCGTCCATGCGACGAGATGATTCCATCCTCGGCCCCCTTTCCGACAGTCCGGGTCCGAACAGCGTGGTCACAGGGTTACAACGCGGCAGACAGGCGGTAAGTAACTGCTTGCTCAGCAGTCGCGCGATCTTCCCATCGATCCTTCTGCGACGGAAGCCGTCTCCGTATCGAAGCGATCACGCTCCGCAGGACGATACGACCAATCAGTAGCCTTCGCACAAATCGGGCGTGTTTTCGGTACGCCGAGCAGCGTCGGAGTACTCGCACACCGGCCTGGACCAGTCCCGTAGTGAACATGCGACGACCCGCCAACCCCCGGGAGGGTCGGCGGGTCGAGGCGAGGTGACCTCACTTGATGGCGGCGGGTGGCGCCTCCGGGGTGTCGTTGGTCCAGCCGGAGAGCAGGATCGTGCTGTCCCCGTTCTTCCCGCCCGTGTGGCTGCTGCTCAGCAGCTTGCCGGTCTTCGGGTCGACGATCAGCCGGAGGTTCAGCTGGTACGCCGGGAAGGAGAACCCGACCGCCGTACCCGTCCGGCCTCCCAGGTCCGTGACGTTCTGCTGGACCGTGGCGCCCGGCAGCCCGGCCAGTAGCCGGAATGCGGCTCCGCGGACCTTCGGCAGTGCTGGAGTGTCACTGAGCAGACCGGCCGAGAGCTGCGCGAGAGCCGCGACGTCAGTGGCATCAGGAGCGGTCGACGCCTTCACGTCGAGCAGCCGGGCGCGCAACTGCTCCGGGCTTGCCGGCAGCGCCAACACGTCCTGCAGCGTGCCGTTCGCACCGAGCGCGGTGTAGCGATCCGCGGCGTCCTTCGCCTCGAAGAACGTGGCCTTTCCTAGCTTGGACGAAATGACCTGGTCGTGCTTGACCGCGGTGTCGGCCGGACCGGCGTTCCAGTTCGCCGGCGCTCCCGCCTTTCGCCAAGCCGCCTCGTCGGCCGCCGTTGCCGGGTGTGCACCCAGCGAGCGGGTTCCGATCCAGGCGGTGCCGCCCTTCAGGCCGGTCCAGGTCTCGGTCACCGTCAGCTCACGCAGTTTGTAGCCGCCCGGACCGGCCGGGCCCGACCCGCAGCAAACGATCTTGCCGCCTGCCATGACGGTCCACTCCCTGCTCTGGACCTTCCGCACCCGGAAGTACTTACCCGTCGTCGGTTCGGCCTTCTCCTCCTGGGCCGCCGCGACCAGGAGCAGTTGGCCGGCCGACATGGCCGTCGTGGTGCCGGCCGCGGGAGGCGCCGAGAGTGCGGAGTCCGAGTCGCCGGAGTGCGGGCCAGGTGCGAACGCCAGCGGCACCGCGAGGGCGCCGACGACGACGGCTGCGGCGACCGCGGTGAGGCCGGCGCCGGCGAACCGGCGGCGACGGGCGGCACGCCGGCCGCGGCTGAGGTCGGCTGCGACGTCTTCGTCGGTGACGACCGGGTCGGTACCGGCTGCGTGCTCGAGAAGGCTCTTCAGATCAGTCATCGCACTTGCTCCAGTGTGTTCAGGGGTTCGACGATGAGGTCGCGCAGCTTGTCCAGTCCACGAGCGGTCTGGCTTTTGACGGTGCCCTGACTGCTGCCCATCAGCTCGGCGGCAGCGGCCACGTCCAGATCGCAGAAGTACCGCAGGACGACAGCGGCCCGTTGGCGCCTGGGCAGCTGTTCGAGCGCGGCCAGCACGGTCAGCCGATCCTCCGGTCCGGAGCCGGCCTGCGGTCCGGGCTCGGCGACCTCGCCGGTCAACGTCTCGCGATGACGCCAGAACCGGCGCTTCTCGTCCAGGAACACGTTGATCAGGATCTTGTCGGCGTACCGCGCCGCTCCGGTCTCGGCCCGGACCGCGCCCCACTTCACGTAGAGCTTGGTCAGTGCGGTCTGCACCAGATCCTCGGCCCAGTGCGCGTCCCCACTGGTCAGCAGACGCGCGATCCGCATCATCCGCCCGCGGTGGGCACTCACGTACTCGGTGAAGTCCTGATCTCGGTTGCTCGCCACGCGTCCTCCGGTCTTGGTTGGGCGCTTCCTCACCGTTAAGTACCGGGTGGGGCGAGCGCCCGGTTGCATTCCCCGGAACTGGCAGGCGTACGACGAGGGCCCCGCGGACATGGTGTCCGCGGGGCCCTCGCTACCGGCTACTGGCTCAGCTGTCCTGGAGACCTGTGGTGCCGGTCGTGCCACCGGTGGTGAGGTCGGTGAGCTCCAGGTCGGAGGCCGACGACTTCTGGTTACCGGTGAAGGTGAAGTACTCCGGCAGTCCGTCGCCGTCGACCGTGCCTTCCGGTGCCGCGTCGACCAGGACGATCTGACCGGGGCGCAGTTCCCCGAACAGGATCTTCTCGGCCAGCACGTCCTCGATGTCGCGCTGCAGTGCGCGGCGCAGCGGACGGGCACCCAGGACCGGGTCGAAACCACGCTTCGCGGCGAGTTCCTTCGCCGCCGGCGTGAGCTCGATGCCCATGTCCTTGTCCTTCAGCCGCAGCTCGATCTGGGCCACCATCAGGTCCACGATCCGGACGATGTCCTCCATCGTGTGCTGGTGGAAGACCACGATCTCGTCGACGCGGTTCAGGAACTCCGGCCGGAAGTGCTGCTTCAGCTCCTCGGTGACCTTCGACTTCATCTTCTCGTACGACGACGTGGTGTCGCTGGCCTGCGAGAAGCCCAGGGAGACCGCCTTGGCGATGTCCTTGGTACCGAGGTTCGTGGTCATGATGATCACAGTGTTCTTGAAGTCGACCACGCGGCCCTGGGCGTCGGTCAGCCGACCCTCGTCCAGGATCTGCAGCAGCGAGTTGAAGATGTCCGGGTGGGCCTTCTCCACCTCGTCGAACAGCACCACGCTGAACGGCTTGCGGCGCACCTTCTCGGTCAGCTGGCCACCCTCTTCGTAGCCGACGTACCCAGGAGGCGAACCGAACAGCCGGGAAGCGGTGTGCTTCTCCGAGTACTCCGACATGTCGAGGCTGATCAGCGCGTGCTCGTCGCCGAACAGGAACTCGGTCAGCGCCTTCGACAGCTCGGTCTTACCGACACCGGACGGGCCGGCGAAGATGAACGAGCCGCTCGGGCGGCGCGGGTCCTTCAGGCCGGCGCGGGTACGCCGGATCGAGCGGGACAGCGCCTTGACCGCGTCGGTCTGGCCGACGTACCGCTTGGCCAGCTCCTTCTCCATGTCGAGCAGCCGCGAGGACTCCTCCTCGGTCAGCTTGAAGACCGGGATGCCGGTCGCGGTGCTGAGCACCTCGGCGATCAGCTCCTCGTCGACCTCGGCGACGACGTCCATGTCGCCGGCCTTCCACTGCTTCTCGCGCTCGGCCTTCGCGTTGATCAGCTTCTTCTCGTCGTCCCGCAGCCGGGCGGCGCGCTCGAAGTCCTGCGCGTCGATCGCCGATTCCTTCTCCCGGCGCACGGTGGCGATCTTCTCGTCGAACTCGCGCAGGTCCGGCGGCGCGGTCATCCGGCGGATCCGGAGCCGGGCACCGGCCTCGTCGATCAGGTCGATCGCCTTGTCCGGCAGGAACCGGTCCGAGATGTACCGGTCGGCCATCTGCGCGGCGTTCACCAGCGCGGCGTCGGTGATGGTCACCCGGTGGTGCGCCTCGTACCGGTCGCGGAGGCCCTTGAGGATCTCGATCGTGTGGGCGATCGAGGGCTCGGCCACCTGGATCGGCTGGAAGCGGCGCTCCAGCGCGGCGTCCTTCTCGACGTACTTGCGGTACTCGTCGAGGGTGGTGGCGCCGATCGTCTGCAGCTCACCGCGGGCCAGCATCGGCTTCAGGATGCTCGCCGCGTCGATCGCGCCCTCGGCCGCACCGGCCCCGACGAGGGTGTGGATCTCGTCGATGAACAGCACGATGTCGCCGCGGGTGCGGATCTCCTTGAGCACCTTCTTCAGGCGTTCCTCGAAATCACCGCGGTAGCGCGAACCGGCTACCAGGGCGCCCAGGTCGAGCGAGTAGATCTGCTTGTCCTTCAGCGTCTCCGGGACGTCACCACGGACGATCTGCTGGGCCAGACCTTCCACGATGGCGGTCTTGCCGACGCCCGGCTCACCGATCAGGACAGGGTTGTTCTTGGTCCGCCGGGACAGCACCTGCATGACCCGCTCGATCTCGGTCTCGCGCCCGATCACCGGGTCGAGCTTCGCCTCACGAGCGGACTGGGTGTAGTTCCGGCCGAACTGGTCGAGCACCAGGGAGCTGCTGGGTGCACCCTCCGGAGCCGTGCCCTGCGGCGACGACTCCTTGCCCTGGTAACCGCTCAGCAGCTGGATGACCTGCTGCCGGACCTTGTTCAGGTCCGCACCGAGCTTGACCAGGACCTGCGCTGCGACACCCTCACCCTCACGGATGAGGCCGAGCAGGATGTGCTCGGTGCCGATGTAGTTGTGGCCCAGTTGCAGGGCCTCGCGCAGGGAGAGCTCCAGCACCTTCTTGGCGCGGGGGGTGAACGGGATGTGCCCGCTCGGTGCCTGCTGCCCCTGGCCGATGATCTCCTCGACCTGGGAGCGGACGGCTTCGAGCGAGATACCCAGGCTCTCGAGAGCCTTGGCGGCGACCCCTTCACCCTCGTGGATCAGGCCGAGCAGGATGTGCTCGGTCCCGATGTAGTTGTGGCTGAGCATCCTGGCTTCTTCCTGTGCCAGGACGACTACCCGACGGGCGCGGTCCGTAAATCGTTCAAACATCGCCAAAGCGCTCCTTGCCTCAGAGGAGTCGGACGTGCCGTGTTGGCCGACCCCCGTACATGCATGCTAGTCCCCGGTACCGACAGGCTCGCTCTCGGCGAACATCTGATCACGCGTCCATCGGCAGTCCGGGTGGCATCACAAGGGAACAACCGCACTGGTAACCAGCGTGTTCCCGGTTCACCGCGATCCGACAGCGTGTTCGCCACCAGCGAATTCCCAGAACTGCCTGCCCGGTCAGCCATCAGGCCCGACACGCCGTGTCCCACTCTGTGAAACAACCGGAATGCGGACGGCCCCGGCACCCGCATTGGGGTGCCGGGACCGGCGACAGCTGGAATTACTTCGCGTCGTTGTACGCCGCGCGTACCTCGGCGGAGATCCGGCCGCGCTCGCTGACCTCGTAGCCGTTCTCCTTGGCCCAGGCCCGGATGTCCGCGGAGTCCGAGGCCGACCGGCCGCGGCCGCGCGCCCGGCCCGCCGCACCCCGGCGGCCGGCCACCCGGCGGCCCGAGCCGACGTACGCGGCGAGGGCGTCGCGCAGTTTCGCGGCGTTCTTCTTGGACAGGTCGATCTCATAGGTCGTTCCGTCCAGCCCGAAAGTGACGGTCTCGTCGGCCTTACCGCCGTCGAGATCGTCCTCGAGAACCACCTGCACCCTTTGCGCCATCGATGACAACCTTTCCGCGCCCGCCATCGGGCACAATCCCCTGCTGAATTGTTAGCACCTGATTTGTACCGCACAAACCAGGTGCTTGTCATTCATCGACGCTGCGCAGTCACGGTGACCTTGAGTATTCATCCGGTACGAACCGGCCGGGCCGGAATGAATTCGGCCCCGGGATTTGCCAAGGCCGACCGTTGTGCTATGCAACGAACTGGAAAATCACTCCGGACGCAGCAACGGGAACAGAATCGTCTCCCGGATACCGGTCCCGGTGAGCAACATCACCAAGCGGTCCAGGCCCATCCCCATCCCGCCGGCCGGCGGCATCCCGAATTCCATCGCGCGCAGGAAGTCCTCGTCGAGATCCATCGCCTCCGGGTCGCCCGCGGCGGCCTGCAACGACTGCTCCACCAGGCGATCGCGCTGGATCACCGGGTCGTTCAGCTCTGAGTACGCGACCCCGAGTTCGACACCGTTGAAGAACAGGTCCCAGGCCTCGACCAGCCCCGGAATTTCCCGGTGCGGCTTCGCCAGCGGTCGCGCCGACTCCGGATAGTCGCGGACAAAGGTGGGCTGGATCAGGGTGTGCTCGCAGAGCTTCTCGAACAAGTCGACGGCGATCTCGCCGGCATTCCGGCCCGGCTGCAACTCGACGTCGTGCTGCTCGGCCAACTTGGTCAGACCAGCCAGGTCGGTGGTCGCGTCGACACTCTCCCCGACCGCTTCCGAGAGCAGCCCGAAAAGCGTCGCATGCCGGAACGGCTGCTCGATGTCGATGGTGGAACCGTCGCGCCCGGTGACCGTCGTACGACCGATCGCACGGCCCGCGTTCCGGATCAGCTCCTGGATCAGCTCGGCCATCGTGTCGTAATCGCCGTACGCCTGATACGCCTCGATCATCGAGAATTCCGCGGAGTGGGTGGAGTCCAGGCCCTCGTTACGGAACGTCCGGCCGATCTCGTACACCCGGTCGACGCCGCCGATCATCGCCCGCTTGAGGTCGAGCTCGAGCGCGATCCGGAGCTTCATCTCCTGGTCGAACGCGTTCAGGTGGGTCGAGAACGGCCGGGCCGCGGCGCCGCCGTTGGTCAGCTGCAGCACCGGCGTCTCGACCTCGACGAAGCCGTGACCGTCGTACGTCGCGCGCAGCGCCTTCAGGACGGCTGCCTTCGCGCGGACCATCTCGCGCGCCTCGGGGCGGACGATCAGGTCGACGTACCGCATCCGGACGCGGGCCTCTTCGCTGAGCGGCTTGTGCTCGTTCGGCAGCGGGCGGAGGGTCTTCGCGGCCATCTGCCACGCGGTCGCCTGCACGGACAGCTCACCGCGCCGGCTGGTGATCACCTCGCCCTGGACGGCCAGCAGGTCGCCGATGTCGACGAGTTGCTTGAACCGGGCCAGCTCCTCCTCGCCGAGGTCGGCGAGCGAGAACATCACCTGCAGCTCGGTCCCGTCCCCCTCGCGGAGCCGGACGAAGCAGAGCTTGCCGGTGTTGCGCAGGAAGATCACCCGGCCGGCCACCGAGACCTGCTCGCCGGTCCGGGTGTCGGGCTCCAGGTCCTGCGCGTCGTACTTCGCCCGCAGGTCCTTGAGCAGGTGCGTCCGGGCCACCGAGATCGGGTACGGCGGCACTCCTTCCGCCAGCAGGCGGTCACGCTTCTCCCGGCGAACCCGCATCTGCTCGGGCAGGTCGTCCTGCCCGCTGTCGGGGTTCACCGGGTCCACGTGTGCGTCAGTCATGCCCCAAAGGCTAGTGACTGACTGCCTCCAGCTCCGAATCCTTTGATTCGTCCTTGCTCCGGGCGACCAGGGCGCCGACGATCGCGGCGGCCACCACGCACGCCACTCCGCACGTCACGAACGTCCCGCGCGGACCGAGCAGAGCACCGGCCAGCCCGCCCAGCAGCATCGCGAGAATGCTGAACGAGCGGACCGTGCCGTTCAGGGCCGCGATCACTCGGCCACGGACGGCTTCGGCGGACCTGGTCACCACCAGTGCGCTGGTCGCCGCGTTCAGCAACCCGCTGCCGACGCCGATCGTGGTGGCCCCGATCAGCAGCGTCACGAGGTTGCCCGCCAGACCCATCAGTACGCTCGCCCCGCCGATCGCCGCCGTTCCCACGACGACTCCCACCGCCCGGGCCCGGTCGCCGTTCAGCCGGCCGCTGTACCAGGCTCCCACGATCGCCCCGGCTCCGGTCGCCGCGCCCGCCACGCCGTACAGAGCGGGCCCGAGGCCGAGCTCCCCGGTGATCAAGAACACTTCCACGACGTTGACCGCCTCGCCCACGACCACGAACATCCAGAGCGCCGGCACCAGGATCTTCAGGATGTCGTCACCGAAGATGGCGCGCAGTCCCGCCGACACCCCGCCGCGCTCGCGAGCGGCCCCGGGCTCCGGTCGGCGGCGGGTGCGGACCAGCTGCGCGATGACCACCAGGGCGAGGAAGGTCGCGGCGTCGACGAGCAGTGCGCCGCGGCTGCCGACCCAACCGACCAGCACACCACCGGCCGCCGAGCCGGCCAGCGTCGCGACCCCGATCAGCGCCTGGCTGGTGCCGGTGGTGCGACCGACGAGCTCCTCGCCGACGATCCGCGGGATCAGCGCACCCCATGCCGGTCCGGCGACGGCCTGGCCGATCTGAAGCACGCACACCAGCGCCAGCGTGTCGACCAGGTCGTGCACGAACGCCAGCCCGACGCCGGCGCCCACCTGCAGCAGCCCTGACCAGACCAGGACCGTCCGCGAGTCGAACCCGTCCACGATCCGCCCCGCGAACGGGATCATCACCACGGTCGGTACGGCGAACGCGAGCAGCAGTGCCGTGACGGCCGCCGGCCCGTGACCGTCGGAGACCCGCAGCATCAACGCGATCATCGCGATCGAGTCGCCCGCGTACGACAGCGCGCGAGCGGGCAGCACCAGCCGGATGTCCCGGAACGACCAGATCGAGGTCTGAAGTGTTTGCTTCATAGTTGTGAAGTAAACACTTCGGATTTTGCGGCGTCAAGGGGTTCGCTACGCTGACCTCGTGGCGAAGAAGAAGCGGCTGGTGATCACGGACCCGAAGGCGATCCGCGCCCTCGCGCACCCGGCCCGGCAGCGGGTCATCGACGAGCTGTTCAACGGCAAGGTGCTGACCGCCACCGAGTGCGCGGAGCTGGCCGGGCTGACGCCGTCCGCGATGAGCTACCACCTCCGCGCCCTGGAGAAGTGGGGCATCATCCAGCGCGCCGACGAGTCCGCCGACGGCCGCGAGCGGCCCTGGCAGGCGCCGGCCGCCAGCCTGGTGATCTCGTCGCAGTCCACCAGCGCCGGGCGGCTGGCCAGCCAGGCGATGATCAAGACCGCCATGGACGGCGTCCTCGACCAGTTCGTGGACATGGACGCGGACGACCCCTGGGACGATGTCAGTTCGATGAGCAGGTCCCGGCTGTGGCTGACCCATGACGAGGCGAAGAGGTTCAACGAAGAGCTGATCGAGGTCGTCGACCGCTACAAGAAGGGCCGGACGATCACCAGCCATCCGGCCGGCGCACGCGAGGTCACTTCGCTGATCGCCGTCGTACCGACCGGGGATCCGCCGGACAACAGCTGAACCGTTAGCTGCCTGACCGCGTATCCAGGAGTACCGTCGAATGTAGAGGTACTTTCCGCCGTCGGGTGGTCGCTATGCAGTCCTGGATCTTGTGGTTGATCGTCGCCGCCGTCCTCGGCACGGCCGAGTTGATGACAGCGACCTTCGACCTGCTCCTGCTCGCCGTCGCCGCGCTCTCGGCGGCCGCGGTCGGCGGGCTGGGACTCGGTATCGCCTTCCAGGTGCTGGCCTTCGCGGTCACCGCGGCGACCATGGTCACGCTGGTGCGCCCGGTCGCGCGCCGGCATCTGATGGGGCATCCGAAGCTGCGTACCGGTGTCGCCGCGCTGATCGGGCGCGAGGCCGTCGTACTCGCGCCGTGTGACCGGGACGCCGGCCGGGTCCGGATCGGCGGCGAGGAGTGGAGCGCCCGCTCCTACGACCCGCACCTGCAGATCCCCGCGGGCACCCGGGTCGACGTGTTCGCCATCGAGGGCGCTACCGCTCTCGTCCATCCTCAGGAGGAACCATGGCCGAACTGATCATCGGAATCGTCGTCGCGCTGCTCGCCGTCGTACTGGTCCTGCGGACCGTGCGGATCGTGCCGCAGGCGCGGGCCAGCAACGTCGAGCGCCTCGGCCGGTACCTGCGCACGCTCGAGCCCGGCCTGAACGTGGTGATCCCGTTCGTCGACCGGCCGCGGCAGCTGATCGACCTGCGCGAGCAGGTGGTGTCGTTCGAGCCGAACTCGGTGATCACCGAGGACAACCTGGTCGTCCACATCGACACGGTGCTGTACTTCCAGGTCACCGATCCGCGCGCCGCGGCGTACGAGATCCAGAACTACATCCAGGCGATCGAGCAGCTGACCGTGACCACGCTGCGGAACGTGATCGGCGCGCTGGACCTGGAGAAGACGCTGACGTCGCGCGAGCACATCAACTCGATCCTGCGTGGTGTCCTCGACGAGGCGTCCGGCAAGTGGGGGATCCGGGTGAACCGGGTCGAGCTGAAGGCCATCGAGCCGCCGGGATCGATCAAGGAGTCGATGGAGAAGCAGATGCGGGCCGAGCGGGAGAAGCGGGCCGCGATCCTGAACGCCGAGGGCGTGCGGCAGTCCCGGATCCTGACCGCGGAAGGCGACCGGCAGGCGGCGATCCTGCGCGCCGAGGGGCAGGCGAAGGCGATCGACACCGTGTTCGAGGCCATCCACCGCAACGACCCGGACCCCAAACTGCTCGCCTACCAGTACCTGCAGATGCTCCCCGAACTCGCCAAGGGCCCGGGCAACACCTTCTGGGTGATCCCCTCCGAGGTCACCACCGCGTTGCAGAACGTCACCAAGGCGTTCTCCGGCGAGACAGCCCCACAAATCCCCTCGGACAACGGCCACGCCCCTGAGATTCCCCGGAGTTAGTTGCCCTGACACCAAATAGGTTGTCTGGCGATGTCACTATGGGTGCATGGGGGAACCTCTACTCGCCCAGGCGATCGCCATTCCTACCGGGGTGGCCGTGCTGGCGTATCTGGTGGTCGGACTTGTCATCGGCCTGGAGAGCATGGGTGTGCCGCTGCCCGGTGAGACCACGCTCATCGCGGCCTCGCTGCTCGCGTCGCAGCAGCATCATCTGAAGATCGAGTTCGTGATCCTGGCCGCCGCCGCGGGTGCGATCATCGGCGACTCGATCGGGTACTTCATCGGCCGCAAGGCCGGCCGGCGGCTCTTCGAGCGGCTGGGCAAGCGGTTCCATCACTTCTCCGAGGACCGGATCGTCCGGGCCGAGAAGTACTTCCACAAGTACGGCGTCTGGACGGTGTTCTTCGGCCGCTTCGTCGCACTGCTGCGGATCTTCGCGGGCCCGATGGCCGGCATGCTGCGGATGCACTACCCGCGGTTCCTGGCCGCGAACGCGGCCGGCGGCATCGCCTGGGCGACCACGATCGGTGTCGTCGCGTACAAGATCGGCGACAACGCCGACAGGATCTTCGGCCGGGTGTCGGTCTTCGCGCTGATCGCCGTCGCGGTCGTGGCGGTCGCGCTGTACGTCGTACGCAAGGTCCGCAAGCGCCGTCGCGACGAGGCGGAGTCGGTTCCCGAGGCGGCGGCGACCGAGTCAGCGGACGTGTAGCTGCAACTGCGGCGTCGTGGTCCCGTCCATCGGCCGGCCGAACATCATCGCGCCGGGGATGACGAACCGGTAGACGAAGTCGCCCGGCTGCGCGGCCTTGAACGCGAGCGCGGCCTGGCCGTTGCGCATCGGCAGCGCCTTGGAGTCCACCCACCGGCGGGTCTGCCGGTTCCAGGCCTGCAGCATCACGGTCGTGTTCAGGGCCGGCTTCACGGCGACGGACACGGTCACGGTCGAGCCCTTCGCCGTCGCGGTGTTCCCGTTGGCGAATCCGGCCGACGCGACCCGGACGATGCTCTTCGTGTACGCCGGCTTGCTGGTCGAGGTACCTGTGTGTGTCCCGCCCTTGGTGTTCTCCGGCACGGTGATCTTGTACGGGCGGCTGCCGCCGGTCGGCACCGCGATGTCGTAGTACCCGCCGGCCGTCGTCGACCCGCGTGCCGCCGGTGTCCACCGCGAGCCCGGGGTGACCTGGGTCAGCACCACGACCGGTACGCCGGCCGGGGTCGCGCGCTGGCTCGTGCACGGCGAGTCGAGGTCGCAGCCGACCTGGTACAGGATGACCCGCCCGCGGACCCGGATCGGCACGCTGAACTGGGCCAGACTCGGCACAGCGGCGTTGATCGAGCTGGTCAGCCCGAGAACCTGCCCGCCGATGCTGGTGCTCCACTCGTTCTGGGTGCGCAGCTGGAAGGTGTACGGCGGTTTGACGCTCTTGATCACCTGCCGGTTCGAGGTCGTCGCCGGGCCGATCACCTTCAGCATCTGGCCGGGACGGCCGATCATCGGCACGTACCGCTGGGTCTTCTTGCCCTTCACGTCCAGCGGGTCGTTCGGCGTGAAGTCCTGCGGAGCGACCGGCACCGACCATCTGATCAGCACCCCGCGCCCCTGCTTCGCCACCGTCGCCGCGGTCGGCCGCACCGGACCGTCGGTGTCGAACACCGGCGACTTGGTGAGCTTGCTGGTCACGCCGCCTTGTGAAGTCCCGGTCGCGACGGCGACCTTGTAGTTCCCGTCCGCCGGGAACGCCGAGGTCGGGATCTCCCACCGGTTCGGTTCACCGGCCGGGACGTACTTCACGTACGACGGGCTCTCGCTGAGCACACCCTCGATCGTGATCCGGTTCGGTTGCCCGTTGTCCTTCCAGGTCACCAGCACCGCGGCCCGCCCGTTGGGCGCCCATGCGACGGCGACATCGGTCGGCGGCGGATCGGAGGCACAAGCAGTCAGCGAGGCAGCGCCCGCGACCACCGCCAGCGCTACGGCGAGCACGCGCCGCATTCCGACCACCCCTCGTCTCCTCACGACCAACCGGGTGAACCATACCCAGTCGCAGGTGCCCTCCCCCTACACCCGTTGCCGGATCGGTATCGCGCACTTACCTTGAAGTAAGCCAGTGAGGGGGGAACCACGATGGCATTCATCAGTACGCCGAACGTTCCGGAGATGTTCGCGGCGAATCGGGCGCCGGCTGGGCACGTGCCCAACTTCGTCCACACGTTCGCCGCGCGACCGGCCGTCTACGAGGCGTGGAAGCAGCTGAACGGCGCGATCAAGGAGTCGATGGACCTGCGCCGCTACGAGCTCGCCACGCTGGCCGCGGCGACCGCGCTGAAGTCGAGCTACTGCAGCCTCGCGCACGGCCAGGTCCTGGCCGACAAGTTCTACACCGCCGAGGAAGTCGCGGCGCTCGTCGACGAGCCGGCGCACGACCCGGTCGACCGCGCTGTGATGGCCTTCGCCCGCCAGGTCGCGCTCGCCGCGGACACTGTCACCCAGGCGGACGTCGACGTACTGAAAGCACTCGGCCTGACGGACGCCGACGTACTCGACGTGGCCCTGGCAGCAGCGGCCCGAGCGTTCTTCTCCAAGACCCTCGACGCCACCGGCACCCAACCCGACGAGGCCTTCAACGGCCTCCCCGAAACCCTCCGCACATCCCTCACGGTCGGGCGCCCGATCTACTCGGGCTGATTGTTCGGGGTGCCGCCGAGATGGTGGTCGGTGGTGACGCCGGCGTACATCAGGTGGGTCACGAGGCCTTGGGCGGCGTGCGGGAGGTTGTGGCAGTGGTCCATCCAGATGCCCGGGTTGTCGGCGACGAAGGCGACCTCGTAGGTCTCCTTGTCCTCGACGTTGAGGGAGTCCGTGCGCCACGGGCTCCCGGTCGCGCGCACCCCGTCGCGGCTCAGGACGACGACGTGGTGGCCGTGCAGGTGCATCGGATGGACCTGGCCTGACGTGTTCTTGATCGTCATCCGCACGATGTCGCCCTCGCGCACCACGAACATCGGCACGTCCGGGTACTGATGCCCGTTGATCGTCCACCACAGCCCGGGCTTCCCGTCGAAGAACCCGATCCGGCGGCCGATGTCGTACCGGAACACCCGGGTCGCCTTCGCGGGATCGAACCCGATCGGTTTCGGCGCTCCGTAGTTCAGCAGGTCGACCCGGTCCCGCGGCTCGGTCCCGGTCGGCGCGTCGCCGTCCCCGATCACCAGCGTCGTCGGTCCGCCGCCGAGCCCGATCCGCACCGCCTTCGCCGTGGGAACCTCGAGGTCCACCCGGCCGCCCGCGGTGACGAGCACCGCCTTCCCGCTCACCTCGGTGGGCGCGTTCACCTCGCTCCCGTCGACCGCGACCACCTTGTACGACGCCCCGTCGACCCAGACCGCCATCGGTCCGTTGTCGGTGTTGATCAACCGCACCCGTGCGATCGGACCGGGCGCCTTCACGCGGCGTTCGCCGTACTCGCCGTTGACCGTGCGGACCTTGGCGTACGTGTGCACCGCCGCAATCACGTCCGCGGCGGTCGGCTGGACGATCAGTACGCCGTACAGCCCCTTCTGCACCTGCTCGTGCGAGACCTGGTGCGAGTGGTACCAGTACGTGCCGGCGTCCTTCGCGACGAAGCGGTACACGAAGGACTTGCCGGGCGGGATCGCGTCCTGCGTGACGCCCGCGACACCGTCCTCGGCATTCGGTACGTCGACCCCGTGCCAGTGCAATGTGATGCCCTCGGCAACGTTTTCGTTGTGCAGGGTGACCTGGACGAGATCGCCTTGTTTCGCGACGATCCGCGGCCCCGGCGACGTGTGGTTCAACGTGTACCCGTCCATCGGCCCGCGGCCGGGAAGGTGGAAACGCTCCTTGCGCGCGACGAGATCCACCGCGACATCCGGCTTCTGATCGGCAGGACCTGTCAGCCGGTTGAGGTCGGTCCCGTGATGCGCCGACGCCGGCCCGCCGCCGTAATCGGCGTACCCCATCGCCATCGGCGACAGGTCGTTCGGGATCAGGCTCCGCTGCCAGAAGAACCCGATCGGCGCCAGCACGACCAGTGTCGCGACCACCGCGATCAGCGCACGCCGAGACGGCGATCGCATCCTCACGACCGCCGTCCGTCAGTTGCCAACAGCATCTAGATCGTCGAGGCCGGGGACGCTGCGGCCGTCGTCACCGGCTGAGACCCTGCTCGCCGGGCCGCCATGCCCGCGACCGCCAGCAGCGCGAACGCGTTCAGCCCGTGCAGTGCGCCGACCGCGGATACGCCGAACGACAGGGCAGCCAGCCCGAACTGCAGGGCGACCAGACCGAAGACGTACAGCGCCCACTTGACGCCGCCGTCGACCTTCGCGAAGAACGAGACGATCAGCAACAGGATCGCCAGCAGTGGGATGACCCCGCTGCCCACGATGGTGTGGATCATGTGTCCGACGTTGGCATCGGAGTTCTTGTCGAACACCAGGCCGCCGTCGACGTCCTTGATGACCGTGAACCACGCGAGTGCGATCGCCATCGCCTGGACGACCACCAAGATCGCAATGAGCCCGGCCAGTGCCCGGTAAACAGACCTCATATTTCCCCCAACCCCTGAAGTCACCCCTAGGCTCATAGTGAGGCAGGTCACCTCAAGCGCACAAGAGGTTGCCGATCTCAGCCGTGGTTGCGGGCGAAGGCCTGATACAGACCGCGCAGGGTCAGCAACGGTTCGTCGCGGACCGCGGTGGTCAACTGGCCGGCCAGGAGTGGCGCGAGGGCGCCGGTGAGCACGACTGCGACGTCGTCGTTCAGAGACTGTTCGGTCCGGATCCGCGCGACCAGACCGTCGACCAGCGCGGCGAAGCCGTGGATCGCACCGGACTGCAGCGCCTCGACGGTGTTCTTCGCCACCACCGACCGCGGCCGCACCAGCTCGACCCGGCGCAGTTGCGCGGCCGCCTGCCCGAGCGCGTCGGACGCGGTTTCGATGCCCGGGGCAATCACTCCGCCGATGAAGGCGCCGGCCGGGTTCACCGCGTCGATCGTGATCGCCGTACCGACGTCGACGACCAGGCAGGGCGCGCCGTACAAGGTGGCGGCCGCCAGCGCGTTCGCGATCCGGTCCGTGCCGACCTCCCGCGGGTTGTCCACCAGCACCGGCAGCCCGGTCTTCACACCGGGCTCGACGACGACACTCGGCACACCCTGGTAGTAGCGCGACACGACGTCCCGCAACTCGTGCAGCACATGCGGTACGGCGGAGCACACGGCGATCCCGGACACCGGCGATTCACCCGTGAGCAGGCCCTGCAGCAGCACCGCCCACTCGTCCGCCGTACGACGCGGATCGGTCCCGACCCACCAGTGCCGCTTGACCGTGCCTTCGAACACCAGGCCGACCAGCGTCCTGGTGTTCTCGACGGCAACGGCCAGCAACACTCAGGCCTCCTTGAGGTCCAACCCGATGTCGAGCACCGGCGCGGAGTGTGTCAGCGCACCGACCGCGAGGAAGTCGACACCGGTCTCGGCGACCTCTCGCGCCCTGTCCAGGGTCAGCCCGCCAGAGGCCTCCAGCCGGGCGCGGCCGGCGACCTTCTCGACGGCTTCACGCAGCAACGGGACGTCCATGTTGTCCAGCAGGACCAGCTCGGCGCCGGACTCGACCGCGATCACCGCGTCCTCGACCGAGTCCACCTCGACCTCGATCCCGATCTCCGGATACGCCTTGCGCACCAGGCGGAACGCCTCCGCGACACCACCGGCCGCGATCACGTGGTTGTCCTTGATCAGCGCGGCGTCGGACAGGCCCATCCGGTGGTTCTTCCCGCCCCCGCAACGGACGGCGTACTTCTCGAGGGACCTGAGCAACGGCATGGTCTTGCGGGTGTCGCGGATGACCGCGCCGGTGCCCTCGACCGCATCGACCCAGTGCCGGGTCAGCGTGGCCACTCCACTCAGATGGCAGAGCAGGTTCAGCGTGGTGCGCTCGGCCGTCAGGAGCTGCCGCGTCTTGCCGCGGACCGTCATCAGGATGCCGCCGCGCTGCACCGAGTCGCCGTCGCGGACGGTGTGCTCGATCTCGATCTCGTCCGGCGCCGCGACCTGGCGCAACACCAGCTCCGCGATCTCCAGGCCCGCCACCACGCCGTCGGCGCGGGCGACCAACTCGGCGACCGACACCTGGTCCGGGTCGACCGTGGCGGTGGTCGTCACGTCGACGCCTCCGGCCAGGTCCTCCTCGATGGTTGCCCGCACGAGGTCACCGACCCACTGCCGGTCGACTGTCTCATCCATGCCGGTCATTCTCCTCGGATTCGCGCGAAACAAACGTGGCCTGTGGCACAGCCTGTTGATCAAGTGTCACGTCCAGGCTTCCGAACCAGTGCAGATCATCGCGGTCCGGGTGGTCCTCGCGCCAGTGCGCGCCACGGCTTTCTTCGCGGGCGGTCGCCGCGGCGATCAGCGCGGAGGCGACGGTCACCAGGTTCGTCGCCTCCCAGCCCGGCGTTCCCGGCTCGTCGTACGGCTGCTCGATCAGCTTGCCGATCGCCGCACCCGCCTCCGACAGACCGGTCGCGCTCCGGATCACGCCGGCGCCCACAGTCATCGCCCGCTGCAGCTCGGGTACGACGTCCGCGTCGACGAGTCCCGGCGTACGGCGGTCCACGACCGGCTCCCGCTGTTCGGGCAGCCCGTTCGCGAGGTGCGCGGCGATCCGGCGGGCGAACACGAGTCCTTCGAGCAACGAGTTCGAGGCGAGCCGGTTCGCGCCGTGTACGCCGGTGCACGCAACCTCACCGCAGGCGTACAGGCCGGGCACCGACGTCTGGCCGTTCAGGTCCGTCCACACGCCGCCCGATGAGTAGTGGCAGGCGGGGGCGACCGGGATCAGCTCGCGGACCGGGTCGATACCGTGCGAGCGGCAGGACGCGAGGATGGTCGGGAACCGTACCCGCCACTTCTCGTCGCCGAAGTGCCGGGCGTCCAGGTAGACGTGGTCCTTGCCGGTGGCAAGCATCTGGCGCATGATCGCCTTCGCCACGATGTCCCGCGGCGCCAGGTCGGCGAGCTCGTGCTGGCCTTGCATGAATCGCTTGCCGGTGTGGTCGACGAGGAACGCGCCCTCGCCGCGAACCGCCTCGGACACCAACGGCTGCTGGCCTTTCGCGCTCTTGCCCAGCCAGAGCACCGTCGGGTGGAACTGCACGAATTCCAGGTCCCGCACCTTCGCGCCGGCCCGGAGCGCGAGCGCCATGCCGTCACCGGTCGAGACGCTCGGGTTGGTTGTTGCCGCGTACAACTGTCCGAGACCGCCGGACGCCAGGATCACCGCCCGGGCACGGATCGCGCCGACGCCGTCGAGTTGTCCCTCGCCCATCACGTGCAACGTCACGCCGGCGATGGAGCCGTCGGCTGCGGCGAGCAGGTCGAGGACCAGGGCGTGCTCGACCAGCCGGATGCCCTTGGCCTGTTTGACCGCGGCAACCAGCGCCCGCTCGATCTCGGCGCCGGTCGCGTCGCCACCCGCGTGCGCGATCCGGTTGCGGTGATGCCCGCCCTCACGGCCGAGCGAGATCTCCCCGTCGGCCATGGTGTCAAAGCGTGCGCCGAGGTCGATGAGGTCGCGGACGGCGTCCGGGCCTTCGGTGACGAGCACCCGGACTGCCTCCGGGTCGCTCAGTCCGGCGCCGGCGACGAGCGTGTCCTGCAGGTGCTCCTCGGGAGAGTCCTCCGGGTGGAGGGCAGCGGCGATGCCGCCCTGCGCCCACTGCGTGGAGCCGGAAGCGACGACGTCCTTCGTCACCACCAGAACAGTGCCCAGCTCGCGGGCCTTGAGCGCGGCGCTCAGCCCGGCGACGCCGGAGCCGATCACCACCACGTCAACTGAGTCGGTCCAACCGGCCTCCGGCGCGGCCAACCGTTGCGGGACTGCAGGTGCGGTCATTCGGTGACCGTATCAACCGGATTCATCGAAGGGTGATGGAAATGTTGTCAATGAGACGGGTCAGGCCGACGCGGGCGGCGATCAGCATCCGGGCCTCGCCGGGGCCGATCACCGGGCCGAGATCGGGTGCGCGCAGGGCGAGATAGTCGATCTTGACCGACGGCACCGCCTCGAGCTCGGCCTGCGCCGCGGCCAGCACCGCATCCGGTCCGTTCATCCCCGCCTTCGCGCCGGCGCTCAGCGCCCGGTACAGCACCAGCGCCTCGTCACGCTCGGTCTCGCTCAGGTACCGGTTGCGTGAGGACAGCGCGAGACCGTCCGCCTCCCGCACGGTCGGCACCGGCACGATGTCGACGTCCATGTCGAGGTCGCAGACCATCTCGCGGATCAGCGTCAGCTGCTGGTAGTCCTTCTCGCCGAACAACGCCAGGTCGGGCGCGGTCAGGTGCAGCAGCTTCGACACCACGGTCAGTACGCCGGAGAAGTGGCCCGGCCGGAACACGCCTTCGAGCTCGTCCGCCAACGGGCCCGGATGCACCGTGATCGACGGCTCGTTCGGGTACAGCTCGTCCCGGGACGGGTTGAAGACCAGGTCGACACCCTCGTTCTTCGCGATCGCCAGGTCGCTGGCCAGCGTCCGCGGGTACCGGTCGAAGTCCTCGGTCGGCCCGAACTGCAACGGGTTCACGAAGATCGTCAGGACCACACTGCCGTCCGGCCCGACCCGTTCGCGGGCCTCGGCCAGCAGCGCGGCATGGCCGTCGTGCAGGGCGCCCATCGTCATCACGACCGCCCGTGGCCTGATCGCGGCCGCCGCTCGCAGTTCGGCCTTGGTCTGGGTGAGTCTCATCGCGGTGCCTCCCCTGTCCGGTCTGCCCGGTGCCCGTCCAGTACCTCGGTCAAGCGGCGGACCGTCTCCGCGTCCAGCCGCCCGTCCGTCGCCAGTTCCACAGTCGCCCGGGCCAGTTCGGCGTACGTGCGCCTCGTACTGTCCCGAAGTACTGCCAGGTGTGCTGCCACCGTGTCGGCATCGCCCCGGGCGATCGGCCCGGTGAGCGCATGATGACCGGATCGCAGCGTGTTGTCGAGGGTTGCGACGAGCAACGGCCGCAGTGTCGCCACCGGATCCGCCACTCCCGCCTCCCGCAGTACGGCGACTGCTTGCGAGACCAGTGTGGTGAGGTGGTTCGCGCCGTGGACCAGACCGGCGTGATAGCGCGCTCGCTGGTCGTCGGCGATCCACTGCACCTGTGCGCCCAGCGCCTTCACCAACCGCTCGACAATCGATCGTGCCGCATCAGGAGCGGTCGCAGTGAACATAACCCCGTCCAGGCTGACCAGACCGCCTGGAAACGTCATGGACGGGTGCAGCGCGACCGGCGTCGCAGCAAGCCCGCTTAGCGGGGCCAAGCCGTGCGCTCCGGACAGGTGCACGACGTACTGCGCACTGGTCAACGCCAGTGTGTGCGCAACGTCGTGAATCAGGTCGTCCGGTACGGCGACCAGTACGACGTCGGCGCACCTCGTGACCTCGTCAGCGGTCAGCACGGGCACAGCAGGCAGAAGGCGGGCGGCGCGGTCCAGGGACGCGTCCGAGCGCGCGGTGACTCCGACCAGGGGATGTCCGGCTGCCGCCAAGGCTGCTCCCAAGGCGGTTCCGGCCCGGCCGGCTCCGATCAAGCCGATCCGTTCCATCGCTCACTCTCTTCTCGTTCCAGTCCCGCTGCCGGGTACCAGACGATCTACCTATGAGCGTAGGTGATGAGAGCATGTGGCGGTGAGTGATGCGTGGGCAGCAGGTGCCGAATTGACCGCGATCCTGATCACAGTTCCCGAGCTGGCGGAGTACACGGAGCGTTGGCGTTCGGTGTCACGGTCGACCGCGAGACCACAGGTCCCGTTGACCGAGCTCATCCCGCCGCACGTGACTGTGCTGGTCCCCTGGGTTGCCGAGCCCACCGACACCGACCTGGCCCGGCTGAAGGCAGCTGTCACGTCCATCGAGCCGTTCGAGCTCAGCTTCCCGACCGCGGGCCAGTTCCCGAACGGTACGGCGTGGCTGAAGCCGGAGCCGTTCGACAAGGTGCGCTCGATACTCCTGTCCGTCTTCGACGCCTTCCCCGAGTGCCCGCCGTACGGCGGTGAGTTCCCGGACCCGCATCCGCACCTGACGATCTCGTCGTCCGCCCAAGGTGGTCCAGCCGTGGTAGCCGAGGCGAACGCCGCGCTGACAGCTGCACCGGCCCCGACCGTCCAGCTGACCGAGCTGGAGCTGTGGCGCGAGGACGCGGAGGGCATGTGGCACCAGCTCGCGGCCGTACCGCTGGGGTCCGCTACTTCCTGACCTGGAACCCCACCGCGCCGGCTGCCTTCTTGGCTTGCCAGTCCGCTGGCACGTCGGCCGGCGTCAGCTCACGCAACTGGTCGACGCTCGGGTCGGTGAGCGCACCGATCCGGACGGCCTGCTCGGACACCGTGGCCTCGAACAGGTTTCGCACGTCCCGACCGTTCCCGAACTCGGCCATGTGCCGGATCCGGTCGAGCAACGAGCCGACCCGCTCCACGACCCCGTCGGCCAGCAGGTACCCGGCCTTGCCACTCAGGTACTGGAAGATCTCCTGCAGCTCCGGCAACGAGTAGTCCGGGAACTCCAACGTCGTGGGCACCCGCGAACGCAGCCCGGGGTTCTGCAGGAACAGCCCCTCCATCGGCTCGGTGTACCCGGCCAGCACCACGACCAGGTCCTCGCGGTGCTCCTCCATCAGCTTGATCAGCGTGGCGAGCGCATCGGCCCCGTAGCCGCGCGCGTCTGCCAGCGTGTACGCCTCGTCGATGAACAGCACGCCGCCCAGGGCCTGCTCCACCAGGCGCTTCACCTTCGGCGCGGTCTGGCCGACGTACTGCCCCATCAGCTCGTTACCGCTCGTCTCCACCAGGTGGCCGACGCCGAGTAGACCGAGGTCGCGGTAGATCTCCGCGAGCAGCCGGGCCACGGTGGTCTTGCCGGTGCCCGGGTTGCCGGTGAACACCATGTGCCGGGACCGCTCGGTCGGCGGCATTCCGGCCTTGGACCGCAGTACGTCGGCCTGCGCCTCCGCGGCGAGCCGCTCCACGGTCGCCTTGACCTCGGTGAGCCCGGTCATCGCCGTCAGCTCGGACCGCGGATCTTCGTGGCGTGGCAGGTCGCCCAGGTTCTCGTCGGTCAGATCGGCGACGTCGGACCGCTCTATCGTCCGGACCTGCTCCATGGTCGGGGATTCCAGCGCGGACAGCCGGACCGCCTGCAGCGTCGCGATCCGCTCCAGCAGCGTCCGGACCGTCCGCGCATTGCCGAACCCCGGTGCCCGCGGCGCCTTGCGCAGCGCGGCCAGCGCCTGCTCGGACACCCCGTCGCCGAGCACGAAACCGGCCTGCTCGGCCGCCTGCAGGAAGATCTGGTGCAGCTCGGCGTCGGTGTAGTCCGGGAAGTTCACGAACGTCCGGATCCGCGACTTGAGGCCCGGGTTGCTCTCCACCAGCGAGTACATCTCGTTCGGGTAGCCGGCCATCACCACGACCAGGTTGTCGCGGTGCGTCTCCATCAGCTGGATCAGTGTGGCGACAGCCTCCCGGCCGAAGTCCCGCCCGGAGGTGTTGAACAGCGCGTACGCCTCGTCGATGAACAGCACGCCGCCCAGCGCACGCTCGACCACCTCGGTCACCCGGGGCGCCGTCTGGCCGACGTACGACGCGATCAGGTCGGCCCGCCCCACTTCGACCAGGTGGCCCGACGAGAGCATGCCCAGGTCCCGATAGACCTCGGCGAGGATCCGGGCGACCGTGGTCTTGCCGGTGCCCGGGTTGCCGCTGAAGACCAGGTGCCCCATCGGTTTCGGCAGCCGCAGCCCGGCTTCGGCGCGCAGCTTGGCGACCTTCGCCTCCGCGACCAGCTCGTGCACGCGGGCCTTCACCACGCCCAGACCGGTCATCTCGTTCAGGTCGGCGACAGGGTCGCCTGCCGTCGGCACATCCGCCCGCAGCTTGTCCGGTGCCTCGGCCTCGACCACGGCCTTCGGCGGCCGGAACGAGTGCAGGTCGCGCAGTCCCCGGAAGAAACCGGCGACCATGTACAGCTCTTTCGACGCCTTCGCCTTGTCCGGAAGGCCGTTGAGGCCGGCGCCGACCTGGTACATCGCAGCCAGGTACTCGCGGGCGTCGTACGGCGCTCCGGCCTCGACCGCCCGGATCATCCACGCCTGCCGCCGGCGCCGCCACTCGGCCGGATCCGTCCGGCTGGTCGCCTTGTCGAGCGCCTTCTGGACGTCGGCCGTCCCGGACGGGCCCAGCACCGAGAACGAGAGCCCGGCGGGCAGGTCGGTCCGTCCGATCTGCTGGAGCAGGCTCGCGATCTCCTCCGCGAACGGCTTCTCCGCCTCGGGCGTCACCGCCGCGATCCGTGCGTACGCCGCCTGCAGCCGGTTCATACCGTGCACCATCAGGTCGAGCGGGTTGCCGGACAGGTTCGGGTAGAGCTGGCGGACGTCGTCGCCGAACTCCTCGATCCAGCGCTTCAGCACCGCCGGCCGGGACTGGGTGAGGTGCAGGTCGAGCAGCTCCGGACTGGCGAGAACGTGGTCCAGCATGGACGCCATCGCCTTCCGGCGGGCCTCCAGTCCCGGGATGCCGGTCAGCAGGTCCAGCATCTCCCGGCAGGCCCGGATGACCTCCTCCTGCGAGTCCCGGTCCCGCCGGAGCGGGTACGGAATGTCGAAGGACGCGCCGGTCTCGCGCCAGTTGGCGATGTCCGTGTCGATCTCCTGCTGCTCCTCGCGCCACTGGTTGAGCAGCAGAAAGTGCAGATTCCGCGCGCCGCCGACGAGGATGCCGAGCGCCGGCCACAGGCTCTTGAACACGAAGTAGAACGTGTCCACCAGCAGCGGTGAGCCCTCGATGAAGTACTTGTTGCTGGCCGATACCCTGCCCAGCGTTGGCCGGTCCACCAGATCCGCGATCTTGTCCTTCGTCGCGGCGAGCCACTCCGGAGTGACGACGTACGGCGGTTCGGCGCCGACCACATCGAATGCCGGGTCACCCTCGAACAGGACCGCGAGCTCCTCCGGAAGTTTCGCCACGATGCCTGATCCTAGGATCGTGGCGGTCCATACCTCTCCGAAGGGCGCGTGATGACCGAGACCTTCCGAGACGCCTGGCAACAGGCGCTGTACGGCCCTGGCGGTTTCTACCGCCGGGAGCGTCCGTCTGCGCATTTCCGTACGTCGGTCCACGCGTCCGCCCTGTTCGGGCAGGCCATCGCGCGCCTGGCCGGTCAGCTCGGCCTGGACGCGGTCGTGGACATCGCCGCCGGTTCTGGTGAGCTGGGCAAGGTCCTGCGCGCAGAGGGCCTGACGGTCGTCGACATCGAGCTGGACGATCAACTGCCCGAGCGCCTGACCGGACTGGTCATCGCCAACGAGTGGCTCGACAACGTTCCGTGTGAGGTGGTCGAGTGGGACGAGGACGGCGTACCGCGCTATCTGGCCGCTGACCTGACACCGGGGGACGTTGTGGACGGCAACGACCTGGACTGGTTGCGTGAATGGTGGCCTGGCGACCCCGGTGACCGGGCCGAGGTCGGCAGGGCACGTGACGAGGCCTGGCAGGACGTGATGCGGCGGCTCGCGGACGGCGCAGTCGCGATCGCCATCGACTACGGGCACCTGAAGTCGACCAGGCCGCCGTACGGGACCCTGACCGGTTTCCGCTCGGGTCGTGAGTGCTCACCGGATCCCGACGGCAGCTGCGACATCACGGCCCATGTGGCGCTTGACTCGCTCGGCGGCACCATCGTGAGCCAGCGGGACGCCCTGCGAGCCTTGGGCGTCAGCGGGTCCCGGCCGAGCCTCGAGCTGGCTCAGACCGAGCCGCTGCGCTACCTGTCCGAGCTGTCGTCAGCCGGCGAGGCTGCAGAGTTACTGGACCCGTCCGGACTCGGTGGGTTCGGCTGGGTCTGGACGGCGACCGACGCAGCCACCGTACGGCGGGCCTCGCGCGCCCTCTCCGCCTGAGCCGCCACCAGCGCCGCAGCCTCGACCTGGTCGCGGTGCAGCGCGGTGGCGTCGGTCGGACCCAGTGGGGTGTCCACATGCACGCTGGCCAACCCCAGGCGCCGCTGGATCGGCCCCTGCTCCAGCCGGACCGACTGCGTCTTGTGGTGCAACACGATCGACGTACGGCGGCTCACCCAGCCGCGCGTGGTGACCATGACCTGGTCGTCGACGCCGTACATCAAGTAGCGCCAGCCGATCGGACGCAGCCACTTGGCACGCTCCGGTGCCGGGTGCAGCTGGATGCGGCTCAGGTCGAACCCGGGCAACACCCGCGCGAGGACGTAGGCCACCTCGGCACGCTCGCCGACCGGTAGCAACTGTGCGCCCTCCAGCGCGTCGTCGCCGTCCTCCTTCTGACCGGCCACGCCCGCGATGTCCAGCTCGACCCGGGACCAGCCGAGCAGCCGCCAGATCAGCGGTTCGGTGATCAGCAGGCCCTGCACGCGGCCGGGAGGCACTGTCTGGCGTTGAACGTCGAACAGGCCACGTTTCGTCCGCAGCCCATGACTGGACTCGGACAGCGTGAACCCGTGGTTCCCCACGACCTGCTTCCAGATCGGCTGCACCACACCGAGCAGCAAGGGCAGACCGGCGAACAGACCGATGTGGAAGTCCAGCACCATGGTCGCGACGATCAGCCAGACCAGTGCGCCGGCACTACCGACGACGGTCGACGACAGCAGCGTCGCACCGAGCAGGCGGTTGGTGGGGACCGTCAGCAGCGGCGGAGCCAGCGCCTCGGCCTGCTGATCGTGCTCCTGCTGCTCAGCAGCCCTCTCGCCCTTGGCGCGGACCAGCAGCGTGGTGCGGAGCTGCTGCGCCTCGTCGTACCGGAAGTAGCTCAGCTTGCCGTCGCTCTTGCCGCCACCGGCCACGTCCATGCGCAGCTCGGCCATACCGAACAGCCGCGCGACGAACGGCTGCGCCACGTCGATCGCCTGGATCCGGTCGAACCGGATGATCCGGGTCCGGCGGAACAGGAATCCGCTGTCCACCCGGATCGCGTCGGCGGTCAGCTGCCACTTGGTGAACCACCAGGACAGGGCGCCGAGCAGGATGCCGCCCACGAGCACACCGGCCAGGCCGATACCGGCGACCGTCAGGTTGCTCCGCAGACCCTCGTTGTTGACCAGGGCGACGGCCGCGACGACGAAGTACCCCCATCCCTTGACGAATGGGGTGAGTGGGTGAAGCCGCTGTCCGACGACCTCGACGGTCTGCTGTGTCACCGGTTCTTGACTCACAGGCCCCACGCCTGTGACTGACCGAGAGCGGACAACCTGTCACGGAGCCGGCCGGCCTCGTCCGGGTGCAGCCCCGGGATCTTCGCGTCGGTGGCCGGCGTCGCGGTGTGCAGCTCCACCGTGGCCATCCCGTACGCCCGCTCCAGTGGCCCGGCGGTCACATCCACGAACTGCATCCGGCCGTACGGTACGACGACCAGCTCACGGAACATGACCCCGTGGCTGACCAGCAGCTCGTCCTCACGCTCGGCGTACTTCCAGGAGCGCTGGTTACGGCCGATCAGCACCCACGCCCAGCCGAGAAGCAGTGCGATCAGCACGACCGCAAGTACGCCGTACAGCCAGCTCAGCGTCAGCCCGAGCACGACCAGCGCCGCGATCGCGACCAGCCCGGCGACGATCGCCGCGTTCAGCCGGCGCAGCGTGGCGAGCTTGGGCGAGACCGGCGTCCAACTGACATCCGAGGGTGCGAAGAGGTCGTCCACGGGTAAAGCCTGTCACGATAGTGGTCATGAGCACGGAAAGAGTCGTGGGAGTCGGCGCGGGAGCCGCAGGATTCGACCCGGCGTACGAACGGGGTGGGACCGGCGCCGGCTCGGAGCTGGCGACCTCCGACATGGTGCTCAACATCGGGCCCCAGCACCCGGCGACCCATGGCGTACTGCGGCTGCGGCTGACCCTCGACGGCGAGCGGATCGTCGGCTGCGAGCCGATCATCGGCTACATGCACCGCGGCGCGGAGAAGCTGTTCGAGGTCCGCGACTACCGGCAGATCATCGTCCTCGCGAACCGGCACGACTGGCTGTCCGCGTTCGCCAACGAGCTCGGTGTCGTGCACGCGGTCGAGCGGATGATGGGCCTCGAGGTCCCCGTCCGCGCGGTCTGGCTGCGGACCCTGCTGGCCGAGCTGAACCGGGTCCTGAACCACCTGATGTTCCTCGGCTCGTACCCGCTCGAGCTCGGCGCGATCACGCCGGTGTTCTACGCGTTCCGCGAGCGCGAGACGATCCAGGCCGTGATGGAGGAGCTGTCCGGCGGCCGGATGCACTACATGTTCAACCGGGTCGGCGGCCTGAAGGAGGACCTGCCGTACGGCTGGCTCGGCCGCGCGGCCGCCGCCTCCGCCGCGGTCCGGACCCGGCTGCCCGACATCGAGGAGATCATCCTCGGCAACGAGATCTTCCGCGCCCGCACGGTCGGCGTCGGCAAGCTCTCCCCCGAACTCGTCGCGCAGTACGGCGTCTCCGGGCCGATCGCCCGCGCCTCCGGGGTCGACGCCGACCTCCGCCGCGACGAGCCGTACCTGGCATACGGCGAACTGCAGGACGTGCTCCGCGTAGTCACCCGTCCCGAAGGCGACTGCTTCGCCCGGTTCGCCGTACTGCTCGAACAGGTCAAGGTCTCGCTCGACCTGGTCGACGCCTGCCTCGACAAGCTGTCCACGCTGCCGGCCGGCCCGGTCAACGTCCGGCTCCCGAAGATCCTCAAGGTCCCCGAGGGCCAGACCTACGCCTGGACCGAAAGCCCCCTCGGCATCAACGGCTACTACCTGGTGTCCCGCGGCGACAAGACCCCCTGGCGCCTCAAGCTCCGCTCAGCCAGCTTCAACAACATCTCCGCCCTCCCCGCCCTACTCCCCGGCACCATGATCCCCGACATGATCGCCATCCTCGGCAGCATGTTCTTCGTAGTCGGCGACATCGACAAGTAGAGGGTGTCTGGGAAACAAATGTGCGTCTGGTGACGAATACTTTCCCAGCCACGATCAGCGGACGGGGCAGGACGGGCGGCTGCAGGGGCGCGCGGAGAGGGTGGGGGCCTTGCGACGCATCACTTGCAGGACCTGCACGGCTGCCGCACACGGACGGCTCGTGACGTCGAGCCAGCCGTAACGCAAGGTCGTCTCCGACCTCAGGGCTGCACGGTTGTCGCGATCGAGATCTCGCCACCGCTGGTCGGGTGCGAAATGGAAGCGGCCGTCCAACTCGACCACCAACTCGTACAGGACGTACGCGACATCCGTGAACTCGTCGTCAACAGCCCGCTGGCGCTGCCCCGACGGTAGGCCGTGAGCTCGCTCGACGTCTCGCAGGTACCGAAGTTCGAGCAACGAGTGCGTGCCCTGCGCGACGTCCGCGAGGATCGGACGCAGCGCAGCGCCGTAGCGGAGCCGGCGGCCCGCGAGTGCGGCCAGGATCTGGTCGGGCCTCACCCTGCCGCTCTGGCAAGCCTCCGCGACGACTGCCGCGGCGGCATCCAAGGATCGGGAGATGCCGACGATCTCCAGAACCGCCTCGGCGGGCCGGCTTCGTGGCGGTCTGACCGCGGCCAGACGTTCCTCCCAGTGCGCGTCCCGGGTGATCACAACATTCGGGCGAGCGCGAACCCGTCGGCGCCATGGAATCGTCACGTACACCGGACGCCGGTCGTCAGGCCTGATCAGGCCGAACTGTTCCGCGGCCGTGTAGTGACTCCAAGCGGCCTCCGGCCCCGCGTAGAGCAGCGCCGCCACGAGTTGCTCGTCGTACCCGACGGGACCAGTGTGTGTCACATACACACCAGGATGAATGGTTTGCCAGCGGCGGCTGCGAAGCCGGCGCCGTACTTCGACGTCGGACACCCCGGCGGCCGACAGTTGCGCACGCGCCACGACGCGATGTTGCTCGTGTATCAGGACCGCGAGGCCCTCGTCCTCGAGTTGTTGCCGCCACCACCAATCCACGGCATCAGCGTGACGGATTTCGCCGACCGCCGCAGACCCCCTGTGGACAACTCCGCGCCGGCACAGCGGACGGACACCGCTGGGAAACAAATGGGCAGGTGGTGACGAATAGTTTCCCAGCTGCCTCAGCCGAGAAGTTCCTGGAGGGGTTCGCGGAGGGCGTTCGCGACGGCGAAGACGCCTTGGGAGTCGGGGGTGTGGTTGGTGCCGTCCAGGTCCAGGACGGTGACGCCGGCCTCGCGGCAGATTGCTACGCCGGCCATTGTGTCCCAGGGCTTGTTGGAGAACATGATCAGCGCGTCGAAGTAGCCGTTCGCCGTCCAGGTCAGCGCGGTGGCCGCCGTACCGATCATCCGGACGCGCTGCACGCGTGGGACCAGCCGCTGGGTCAGCGCCGCTCGATCGACGTTCACCGCCTCGGCGTTCGGCCCGACCGCATAGTCGCCCACGGCAACCAACGCGTTCTCGAGGTCGGTGCACTGGCTTCCCCGGATCGCCTTCCCGTTGCAGGTCGCGCCCAGTCCCTCGGCGGCGGCGTACGTCGTCCCCAGCGCCGGGTGGTCGATCACACCCGCGACGGCGCGGCCCTCGTGGATCAGCCCGAGCGAGATCGCCCACAGCGGCACGCCGTGGATGAAGTTCACCGTCCCGTCGACCGGGTCCAGCACCCAGCGCGTCCCGTCGGTGGCGCCGCCCTCCTCCTCGCCGAGTACGCCGATCTCCGGCGTCTCCCGCTCGAGGAAGGCCCGCACCTCCCGCTCCACGGCGAAGTCCACCTCGGAGGCCATGTCCCGGTCGCCCTTGAACGTCAACTCCCCGACCGCACGGCTCTGTGTCACCGCCCGCCCACGCTCGACGGCAGCTCCGGCAACTTTCAGCAGCTTCGCGAGATCCACACCTCAGAACCTACGCGACAGCAGCTAGGCCGTACCGAGTGATCTCGCCCTTCGACGCCAGGCCGCGGCCGCAGCGGCGCCTCCGATCACCAGGAGTCCGGCGCCGGCCGCCTGGGCGATCTTGATCGGGCAGCCGCTTGCGCAGTCCGGGATCGGGTACGGCTGGCCGGGGTTCAGTTCGTGGGTCTCGTCGGCGCCGACGTACGCCTCGTCCGCGGGGAACGGGAAGCCCTCGGGGTTCAGCAGGCGGTACCAGTACAGGTCGTCCCACGCCTTGCGCCGGCACGTCACATTCACCGACGGAGACTCGTACGGCGACGGCCCCAGCTGCCCGATCGGCAGATGGTCCTCGTTGTAGACCGTGACGTGGCCGTTCGGATCGTTCATCGTCACAGCCGGGTACCTCGCATCCAGCCCCATGACCGCAGTATGGGGCTGGGATCAGGACGCGGCCAGGCCTCGGAGCTTGAGGTCGACGACGGTCGGGGCGTCGGCCTGCGAATGCTTGTCGCCGGCGGCCACCACGGTCGCGACCTCCTGGTCGATCTTGTCGAGGCGCTGGTCGATCTTGTCCAGCCGGCGCTGCATCAGGTCGACGAACTCCGCGTTCTCGACGACCCGGGCGCTGGTGATCCGCGAGTACTCCTGCGCGACCTGCGCGCGCTCGTCGGAGTGCGCCAGCCGCTCGACCAGCAACTGGTGGCGGAACAGGAAGGCAGCAGCGATCGCGACCAGAACAGCCCCGCCGGCGGCGGCCCGGAGAATCCAGGCATTCTGCGAGAAGAGCGCGATACTCACGCCCAGGCAGACAACGATCAGCAGACCGTTGGCGACGGTGAGAACTGTGGTCCTGGTTCGACGGCGGCTACCCCTGGAACCCATGGACCGCATGTTAGGGGGTCTTGTCGGGGTCCTCGGGCACACGACACGCACGTTCGAGCAACAATCCGGCCGTGACGACCAGCACTGAGACCACGGCCGCGGCACCGGCCATGATCACACGGTTACGAGGCCCGGAGGAGCCCACCGCTTGGAGGAAGCTTAACGCGAACCCTGCGTAAACACCGGCGCACAACGCGCCGACAAAGGCGCTCGCCTTCCCGATCATCAACAGGAAGACCGCGCGCGACGGTTCGATCCGTTCCCGCCGTACCTGGACCCGCTGGTGGGTGTTGCGGGCCGCGGCGAACAGCAGCGCCGCCAGGAACGCCCAGGCGATCAACGTCAGCCAGGACACGGCCGGCGCGACACCGCCGCGGGCCTCGACCGCCTTGACCATCGTCAGACCGACGGCGACCCCGAGGACGGCGATCGCGACCAGCAGCCGCCGTGAGGTCGGCCGCACCGAGCCCGGTGGCGGCTCCGGTTTATCGCCGTTTCGAGGCGCCCGATCGGGCTCGGTACCGCCGGACACCACTACTGCAGCTCGATGTCGAGCTTGGTCACACCTTCGGTCCCGACCTTGGCGAGCAGCTCCGCGACCGGACCGTGGCCCGGCAGTACGGCGTCCCGCTCGATGTCGAGCCACGGCGCCAGCACGAACGCACGCTCGTGCGCCCGCGGATGCGGAATCGTCAGTTCGTCGGTCTCGATCGTCTTCTGCCCGTAGGTGATCAGGTCGACGTCGAGGGTCCGCGGCGCGCCCGGCACGCTGCGCTCCCGGCCGAACGCCTGCTCGACCGCGTGCGCCCGCTCGAGCAACAGGTCGACGCCCAGTGTGGAGTCGGCGAGCAGGACGACGTTCAGGTACGGACCGGACTCGTCGGGGCCGCCGATCGGTTCGGTCTCGTAGACCGGCGAGACATCGACCACCACGACGTCCGGGGTGTCCCGCAGTGCGTCGATCGCGCCCTGCAGGTTGGCCTCACGGTCGCCGAGATTGCTGCCGAGCGACAGGATCACCTGGCGGATCGGCTTCAGGCCGCCGCTCAGGGTGTCCGCATCGATGACGTGGGGACTAGGGGTCTCAGTCACGAGGATTCTCCGGCTCTGCGCTGCACGGTCAGGACAACGTCGTCGAACGGCACCGAGATCGGCGCCGAGGGTTTGTGGATGGTCACGGCCGTCGCTGTCACCCGCTCGTCGGCGAGACAGAGATCGGCGATGCGCTGGGCGAGGGTCTCGATCAGGTCCACCGGGTCGGTCTCGATCGCCTGGTGCACCTGCTCGGCCACCACCCCGTAGTTCACGGTGTCGGCCAGGTCGTCGGAAGCCGCAGCGGCCCGGGTGTCCAGCTCCAGCCGGACGTCCACGACGAACTCCTGTCCGTCGGCCCGCTCGTGATCGAACACCCCGTGGCGCCCGAAACCGCGGATGCCCCGGATCTCGATCACGTCAGGCGGAAGCAAGGGACCACTCATTCCGCCTCCTCCTGTTGGCCCCCAGACGACAGTACCGGTGAGGCATGGTGGATCCACAACCGCCAGCCGCCAGAAGTTCGGCGGAAAACGTTCGTGGCGAGCGCCTTTCCGCCCGCGAACCCTTCCTCCGGGGCGCCCTCACCCGACGACAGGACATTCTCCGTACACGTGACGTATGCCACGTCTTCATCCACCCGCACCTGCACGTCGGTGAGGAAGAACTGGATGTACGGCGTGTTCGCGAAGATCATCGCCCAGGCCCGCATCATCTCGGCGTACCCGTAGATCGCCGCGTTCCCCGGATGGATGCAGACCGGATCCGGCTCCGGCAGCCAGACCGCCGCCATCAGATCCAGGTCACCGGCCTCGAACGCGTTGTAGAAGGCAGTGTTGGCATTCAGTACGACGTCCTGCACCGGGGCGCTGGGCGGCCGCTTGGGAGTACCGTCCTGCCGCGGTCCGTCCGTCATACAGTTCCCCATCTCTTAGCCACTCGGACCGCGTCCGCGTTCGGTGCCACCGCGTGCGCCCGGACACACCAGGCACCCGCGGCGGCGGCCAGGGCGGATACGGCCACGCTCGCGTCGTCTCGTCGTACGGCCGGTCTGGGTTCACCGGTCTGCTCGTCGGCGAGCAGCCTACCGAGGAACGTCTTCCGGGACGCACCGATCAGTAACGGTCTTTCCAGTACGGCGAATTCCCGCAACCGGCGCAGAATCTCCCAGTTGTGGTCCGCCGTCTTCGCGAAACCGAGGCCGGGATCGAGGGCGACCCGGTTCAGCTCGATCCCCGCCTGGCCGATCGCCTCGAGTCGTTCGCGCAGCTCGGCGATGACCTCGGCCACCACGTCGCCGTACTCCGCCTTGTTCTGCATGTCGACCGAGTGCCCGCGCCAGTGCATGCACAGGTACGGCGATCCGCGCTCGGCGATCAGCGGGAGCATGTCCGGATCGGCCAGCCCACCGGACACGTCGTTGATCATCGTGGCGCCGGCATCGAGCACGAGCTCGGCGACCCGGGACCGCATGGTGTCGACGGAGATGATCGCGCCTTCCGCGGCGAGGGCCTCGACGACCGGGAGCACCCGGCGGATCTCCTCCTCCTGCGACGGCCGCACGGCCCGCGGACGGGTCGACTCACCACCCACGTCCAGCAGATCGGCGCCCTCGGCCAGCAGCTCGCGGCCGTGCTTGATCGCGGCGCTCGGCTCGAACCACTCGCCGCCGTCCGAGAACGAGTCCGGCGTCACGTTCACGACACCCATGACGAGACACCGGTCCATCACCGGCAACCCGTCCACGTGACCCCACGGCTCAGTTCTCACCCACACACCGTAGTAGCCCCCGCCCCCACCCCAACAACCCGCCGCCGATTTCCCGTGGGCGGGGAAACGGGTGAGTGATCAGTTCGCGAGGATCAGGCGGGACTTGGTCGACTGGAGTGCCGGGGCGATGGGCTGGGCGTACGACTCGTTGGTCTGGCCGTACTTCTCCAGGCACTGCCCGTCGATCAGCGCCGCCCCGCTGGTGATGCCCTGGGCGTAGTTCCCGGTCATGCTGGCGCCGCCGGAGTCACCCGACTCGACGCACGCGGTGTGCTGGAACAGCCCGCGGACCACGCGGTTGTTCCCGTAGTTGACCGTCACGTTCCGGGCGACGATCCGCCCACAGGTCCACCCGGTGCTCTTGCCTGACTTGCAGAGCGTGGAGCCGACGGTGGCGTCCGCGATCCCCTTGACCGCGACGTTCCCGTTGCCCCAGCCCTCGACGTACCCCTGCTGGTCCCAGCCCTCGATCACGCCGACCGACCCGAAGTCGTGCCCGGGGAAGCTCGAGGTGGACGTGTTGCCGAGGACGTACCCGTTGCGGGAGAACGACGGCTTGCCGGCCGTGCAGTGTCCCGCGGTCAGGAAGATCCGGTTGCCCTTGCGGGTCCGGGCGTTGAAGCCGAGCGAGCACACGTACCCGGTGTTCTTGGTGACCTGTACGCCGCCGCGCAGGCTGAAATCGTCCGCAGTCGTCCGGACCGTCCCCGACACCTGGCGCAGGGTGACCCGCTCGCCGTGCGCGAGCGCGCGGGACAGGAACCGCTCGGTGATCGAGTCGTGCACCCCTCGCGGCACCGAGACCACGACGGTCCCCGACACCGGGTCGACGTACCAGGACCGCACCTTGCCGGCGCTCGACGAGACGGCCAGCCGGTTCAGCTCGCCCTGTACGGCGTTCAGCTGCTCGGCGGTGAACTTGACCAGCCGCGGGACCGCGCCGATCCGGCGGACGACAGCGGCCGTCGACAGGTCGGACACCGCGACGATCAGCTCGCCGGAATCGTCGTAGTAGCTGCCCACGACACCCGAGTCGGAGCCGAGCTCCGACTCCAGGGTCTCGACGACCAGTGGATCCACGGCCGTCTTCGCGGCCTGCTTCTGGTGCGCGGTCTGAGGTCCGGTCTTGTTCCGCGTGTCCGCGGTGGCCCAGTTAGCCGCGGCCAGCCCGCCGGCCGTCAGGACGACGACCCCGGCAAGTGCGGCGCCGACCCGGAAACGCCCCGACATCCTGTCCTCCTCACACCGGCACCTGGTCCCCGTTGGCCAAGCGCCACTACGGAAAGTAAACGCTCAGCGACAGAATGTCCATAGTGCCGGACTCTCAAACTTCAACGAGAACAGCCCTCCCCGAGCTACGGGTGGGTCAACCGACGATCAGGCTCATCGCCTCGGCGCGGGTGACCGGGTTGCGGAGCTGGCCGCGGACGGCGGAGGTGATCGTCTTGGCGCCCGGTTTCCGGACGCCGCGCATGGTCATGCACAGGTGCTCGCACTCGACCACCACGATCACGCCGCGCGGCTGCAGGATCTCCACCAGGGACTCGGCGATCTGCGTGGTCAGCCGTTCCTGGACCTGCAGCCGTCTCGCGTACACGTCGACCAGCCGGGCGAGCTTCGACAACCCGGTCACCCGGCCGTCCCGGCTCGGGATGTAGCCGACGTGCGCGACGCCCGTGAACGGCACCAGGTGGTGCTCGCACAGGCTCCAGACCTCGATGTCCTTCACCAGGATCATCTCGTCGTGCTCGAGCGCGAACGTGGTCGTCAGCACGTCCTCGGCCTGCTGACCGAGCCCGGCCGTGATCTCGGCGTACGAGCGGGCCACCCGGGCCGGGGTGTCCTGCAGCCCCTCGCGCTCAGGGTCCTCCCCGATCGCGTACAGCAGCTCGCGCACCGCCCGCTCGGCGCGCTCGTGGTCGAAATTCGGTGACGCCATCCCGGCTCTCCTCCTGCCAACGGAACTTCGCACGCTACCCCGCGCGCAAACGAAAACGCCGCCACCCCGGTCCGGGTGGCGGCGTTCGTTGCAGCTGTCAGCTCACTGGTGGCTCGGCGGGGTCGGGCCGCCGCCGTAGTCCGGCGGACGGATCGCCTCGTCCGGGCCGACCGAACCGCCCGGCAGGACGTCGGACAGCGAACCGTTCTGCCCGTTCTGCCCGTTCTGCTCAGCGCGGCTGCCGACCGGCATCACCGGCGGCTGGTCGGACGGGACCCGGGTCGACGACCCGGTCCAGGCCGGCCGGCGCTCCTTCATGATCACCGGCTCGAAGATCCGGGCGATCTGGTGCTTGTCCAGGGTCTCCTTCTCCAGCAGCTCCTCGACCAGGTGGTCCAGGACCGCCCGGTTCTCCACCAGGATGTCGAAGGCCTCCTGGTGCGCGTTCAGGATCAGCTTGCCGACCTCCTCGTCGACCGCGGCCGCGATCTCCTCGGAGTAGTTCCGCTGGCTGCCCAGGTCACGGCCCAGGAACGGCTCGCCGTTGTCCTGGCCGAACTTGATCGCCCCGAGCCGCTCGGTCATGCCGTACTGCGTGACCATCGCGCGGGCCAGCGCCGTCGCCTTCTCGATGTCGTTGCTGGCGCCCGTGGTCGGGTCGTGGAAGACCATCTCCTCGGCCGCGCGGCCGCCGAGCATGTAGGCGAGCTTGTCGAGCATCTCGGACCGGGTGGTCGAGTACTTGTCCTCGTCCGGCATCACCATCGTGTAGCCGAGCGCACGGCCACGCGGGAGGATCGTCACCTTCTGCACCGGGTCGGAGTGCGGCAGCGCCGCGGCGACCAGAGCGTGACCACCCTCGTGGTACGCGGTGAGCACCTTCTCCTTGTCCGACATCAGCCGGGTGCGGCGCTGCGGACCGGCGATGACGCGGTCGATGGCCTCGTCCAGCATGTTGTTGTCGATCATCTGCAGGTTCGACCGGGCGGTCAGCAGGGCCGCCTCGTTCAGCACGTTGGCCAGGTCGGCGCCGGTCATGCCCGGCGTCCGGCGGGCGACCGCGGTGAGGTCCACGTCCTGCGCCATCGGCTTGCCGCGCGCGTGCACCTTGAGGATCTTCTGCCGGCCGGGCATGTCCGGCGCGTCGACGGCGATCTGCCGGTCGAACCGGCCGGGCCGCAGCAGGGCCGGGTCGAGCACGTCGGGCCGGTTGGTGGCCGCGATCAGGATCACGCCGCCGCGGACGTCGAAGCCGTCCATCTCGACCAGCAGCTGGTTCAGCGTCTGCTCGCGCTCGTCGTGACCGCCGCCGAGGCCCGCGCCGCGGTGCCGGCCGACGGCGTCGATCTCGTCGATGAACACGATCGCCGGCGCGTTCGTCTTGGCCTGCTCGAACAGGTCCCGGACCCGGGAGGCGCCGACACCGACGAACATCTCGACGAAGTCCGAACCGGAGATCGAGTAGAACGGCACCCCGGCCTCACCCGCGACCGCACGGGCCAGCAGGGTCTTGCCGGTACCGGGCTGGCCGTAGAGCAGCACGCCCTTCGGGATCTTGGCGCCGACCGCCTGGAACTTGCCCGGCTCCTGCAGGAACTCCTTGATCTCCTGCAGCTCCTCGATCGCCTCGTCGACCCCGGCGACGTCGGCGAACGTGGTCTTCGGGGTGTCCTTGGTGACCAGCTTGGCCTTCGACTTGGCGAAGCTCATCACCCGGGAGCCGCCGCCCTGCATCGAGTTCATCAGGAAGATGAACACCACGGCGATCAGCAGGAACGGGATCAGCGTGGAGAACACCTGGCCGATGAAGCTCGGCTTCGGGTTCTCGACGTCGTACCGCTCGATCTTGCCGTCGGTGAACAGCGACTGCAGGTCGTTGCCGAGGTTCTCGGCCTGACCGTCCACCCAGTGCGCCCGGAGCTTGGTGCCGTCGGTCTTCTCGACCCGGATCTCTTGATCCGGATCGATCAGCGTCACCGTCTTGATCGTCTTGTCGCTCGACGACTTGGCCTGCTGGATCAGCTGGACTACCTGGCCGGTCGGCTCGGTCTTGTACCCGGTCGAGCCGGTCAGGAGCTGCCCGATCACCAGGACGCCCAAAAAGGCGACGACGATCCAGAACAGGGGTCCGCGGAAGATGCGCTTCACGTCCATGATCGAGGCCTAGGCCCCGTCCCTCCTAGCTCGGCAGGCCCGGGTGTGGCGGGCTTGTGACGGTAATACCAGTCCAAGTGTCTCGTGTCGCACAAGACAACACAGCACGAGGGTCACCAATGGACAGTACGACCCGTTGTACAGGCCGTCACCAAGTCTGCCCTGAAGCGCGGATCAGGAATAGACGTGCGGGGCCAGTGTGGCGACGCAGCGCAGGTTCCGGTACTTCTCGGCGTAGTCCAGCCCGTACCCGACGACGAACTCGTCCGGCAGCTCCAGGCCGACGTACTTCACCGGCACCTGCATCTTGGCGGCGTCCGGTTTCACGAAGGCCGTGCACAGCTCCAGCGAGGCGGGCTTGCGTGACTCCAGGTTGCTGACCAGCCAGCTCAGCGTGAGTCCGGTGTCGATGATGTCCTCGACGATCAGCACGTGCCGGTTGGTGATGTCGGTGTCCAGGTCCTTCTGGATCCGCACCACGCCCGACGACTTGGTCCCGGAGCCGTACGACGAGATGGCCATCCAGTCCATCTCCACGTGCCGGCTGAACGACCTGGCCAGGTCGGCCATCACCATCACCGCGCCGCGCAGGACGCCCACCAGCAGCAGGTCCTTGCCCTCGTAGTCGGCCTCGATCCGCGCTGCCAGCTCCCGCAGCTTCGCGAGGATCTCGTCCTCGGTGTAATGGATCTTGCTCAGGTCCTTCTCGATGTCCGCCGCATCCACGCGACTCAGCCTGTCACATCAGGGCCGAGGATGATGAATCCGCCGGTGCGGACCGCTCGGACGCCCTGCGGGAGATCGATCCAGCGCTGCCCGCGCCAGTCGGTCACCAGCGCGTCGACCGACGCGACGTGACCGGCAGTGAGGTCGGTGGCCCGGCAACCGGCTTCCAGCGCTGCCTGTCGCAGTACCCGCGTTCGGATCGCTGCAGGCTGCTCGACCAGTACGCCGATGTCGCCACGGACCTGCCCCTCAGCGCGGCTCAGTGTGGTCTCCCCAACGTCCGCAGCGAGCTGATCGAGCGCGTCCGCATCCGCTCGGAGAAGCCCCGCCGTACGAGCCAGCGCCTCGACCACACCAGGCCCCAGGGCCTCCTCCAGCACCGGCAGTACCTCGTGCCGTACGCGGACCCGCGTGTACTGCGGATCGTCGTTGTGCGGGTCGTGCCACGGCCGCAACCCGGACGCGATGCACGCAGCAGCCGTAGTGGCCCGCGGCACCTCCAGGAACGGTCTGCGCAGCCGTCCGACGGCCGGAGCCATCCCAGCCAGCGAACGCGCACCAGAGCCACGCCCCAGCCCCAGCAGGACAGTCTCGGCCTGATCATCACGGGTATGAGCGAGCAGTACGACGTCTGCGCCCAGCTCATCGGCCGCGTCGCGAAGTGCGTCGTACCGCGCTGTGCGCGCAGCGCCCTCCGGACCGCCGTCTGTACCGACCTCGACCACTCGGACCTGGACAGGATCCAGGCCCAGCGTCCGGCACTGCTCCGCGGCGGTCTCCGCGACATGTGCCGAGTCCGCCTGCAGACCGTGGTCCACGATGACCGCACCGGCCCGGAGACCGAGCTTCGGCGCCTCGAACGCGGTAGCGGCCGCCAGCGCGAGCGAGTCGGTTCCGCCGGAGCAGGCGACCAGGACGGCCGTGCCCTGCGGTAACTCGGCCAATGTCGCGCGTACCGCCTCGCGGGCGCGAGCGACGGCGGGGTGCAGCTTTCCCCGCCGCTGCCCCACCAGGCGCTCAGCCGTGGAGTCGGGCGACCCAGGCATCGGGGTTCGCGATCTCGTTCTTGGTCGGCAACGTGTTCGGACCGGTCCAGACCCGGTTGAAGCCCTCCATACCGACCTGGTCGACCACCCTGCGGACGAACGCGGCACCGTCCTTGTACTGCCGCAGCTTGGCGTCCAGCCCGAGCAGCCGCTTCAGCAGCTGGTCCACCGGGTTGCCGCTCGCCCGCCGCGACGAGAACTTGGAGCGGATGGTGTCCACCGTCGGAATGACCGACGGCCCGACGCCGTCCATCACGAAGTCGGCATGGCCCTCCAGCAACGACATGACCGCGGTCAGGCGGTCCAGCACCGCACGCTGCTCGGGCGACTGCATCAGGTCCATCAGGCTCAGCTCGGACTCACCGCGCAGTGAACGTCCCAGCCGCTGCACGGCCTCCCGGAACATCGCGGCGTACGCCGAAGCATCCAGCTCGGCCTGGTCCAGGAAGAGGGCGATCTCCGACCGCAGGTGGTCCCGCAGCCACGGGACCGCGGTGAACTGCACCCGGTGCGTCTCCTCGTGCAGACACACCCACAGCCGGAAGTCTCGCGGTACGACGCCCAGCTCGGACTCCACCTGCACGACATTGGGCGCCACCAGCAGCAGGCGGCCCGTCAGACCGGGACGGTCCGGGTCAGGCTGCGCCGGGAAGAACGGGTCGAACTGACCGAGCACCCGTGACGACAGGAAGGCCAGCAGCGCACCAGCCTCGATCCCAGTCACCCGGGACCCGACCGCAGAGGACAGGCCGGCGCTCCGCTCCGCCTTCTCGCGCAGCTTCTCCGCCAGCGGCTGCAGCACGGTCCGGAAGCCGTCCGCGTTCGCCTGGACCCAGCCGGGCCGGTCCACGATCATCACCGGCGCGGTGGCCGACGTGGCCTTCAGCCCGGTGAACTCGCGCACGTGACCCTCGGACTCCGCCGCGAACTGACGCAGCTCGGCGACCACCTGGTCCGCCTCCGCGCGACTGACCGCCGGGCCCGGGCGCAGCAGCTTCCGCGCCACACCGGTCGCCAGCTGCCAGTCGACCATCTCGGTCGTGGTCCCACCTTCAGCCGTGCTCATACAACGACCCTAGTGCCATGTCCCAACATTCAGCAGCCGCAGTTGGCGAGGGCGGCGGTCGCGCGGTCCAGCGCAGCGCGGGCGTCAAGCGTCTTCGGGACCGGCACACTGTCACTGGCGATGGCGAACACGAGCAGCGTGCCGGAGCGGTCCCGCGCATAGCCGGCCAGGCTGTGGACCCCTGTGAGCGTCCCGGTCTTCGCACGGACCAGCCCGGTCCCCGTGCCGGTGCCGGCCGAGGTGAACCGCTGCCTGAGGCTCCCGTTGAAGCCCGCCACCGGCAGACCGCTCAGCAGGTGCCGCAGCTCCGGGTGGTCCTTCGACACGGCCACGCGGACCGCGCCGGCGAGCAGGTCGAGAGGGACCTTGTTGGCGCGGGTCAGACCGCTGCCGTCGTAGATGCGGGCCTTGCTGACGTCCAGGCCGAGCTTGGTCAGTGTGGCCCGGAGTCCCTGGACGCCACCGGCGTACGAGCCGCCGTTGCCGGTCGCGATGCCGACATGCCGCAGGAGCACCTCGGCGCCGTCGTTGTCGCTGTGCAGGTTCACGTACTCGACGATCTGGCCGAGCGTCGGCGACTTGACCTGCGCCAGCGGCGTGGCGCCCGCAGGTGCCGCAGCGGCCTTGGCAGCGCCCACTTTGATGCCGTACTGCGTCAGCAGCCTCTGGAACGACGTAGCAGCGGCGAGCGCCGGAGAGGTCGCGCGCTTGGCCATGCCCGGCGATACACGACCCTCGTTGACCCAGAGCGAGGAAGTGGGGGCGGCGATGCCTTCCGGGATGTAGTTCGCTTCCCAGTTCGCGTTGACAGCCGGGCCGCTGAACAGCGAGGCGTCGTACCCGAGGGTCACGGAGGCGACGCCCTGTGCCTTGAGCGCCTTGGCCGTACTCGCGGCCAGAGCCTGGAGCGTGGCACGGGCCGGGAAGCCGTCGCTCGCGGACGCTTTCGCGGTCAACAGGGGGTCGCCGCCGCCGACCAGGACGATCGACCCTTTGCCGGTGCTCACGACCTTGGTGGCGAACGTGTGGTCCGGCCCGAGCGTGGCGAGGGCGGAGACGGTGGTGAGCAGCTTCAAGGTGGAGGCAGGCGTGTACGGCGTGGTGGCGCCGACCGAGAACACCGGCTTGCCGCGTGAGGCGTCGTACACATAGATGCCGTGGTGCGGGCCGAGCGACGGGTCCTTGAGGATCGCCGCGAGCGCCGTACCGACGCCGGCCGCGGTCGGGGCGGCTCCCTCGGTGGTCGCCGGCGTCAGAACGGGCGGCGCCTGCTGTGTGGTCTGCACTGATCCGGGTACGGCGCGTGCGCTGCTCACCAGACCGGCACAGAGCGCCGTGGCGAGGAGCGTGACGAATGCCGCACGGGCAGGTCGGGCCACCGGGCTGCTCCTGTCAATCGGTCGGTCGGAACCGTGACAGTATCTGCCGTATGGAGTTCGACGTCTTCATCGAGATCCCCAAGGGCACCCGCAACAAGTACGAGCTGGACCACAAGACGAACCGTCTGCGGCTGGACCGGACGCTGTTCACGGCGACCCAGTATCCGTCCGACTACGGGTTCATCGAGGACACCCTGGGCCAGGACGGCGACCCGCTGGACGCGCTCGTGCTGCTGCCGGAGCCGACGTTCCCCGGCTGCCTGATCCGCGCTCGCGCGATCGGCATGTTCCGGATGACCGACGAGAAGGGGCCGGACGACAAGGTCCTGTGCGTCCCGGCCGGTGACCCGCGGCAGGAGCACCTCCGCGACATCCACCACGTGCCGGAGTTCGACCGGCTGGAGATCCAGCACTTCTTCGAGGTCTACAAGGACCTCGAGCCCGGCAAGTCGGTCGAGGGCGCCACCTGGGTCGGCCGCGCCGAGGCCGAGACCGAGATCACCGCCTCCTTCGCCCGCCTGAAGACCGAAGGGCACTAGTCCCCTGATACGCGGCGGAGCAGCGCGAGCAAGGTCTTGCGCTCCGCCGCGGTCAGCGGCTCCAGCAGCTCCGCCTCCGCGGCGCGGATCAGCTCGTCCATCGCGTCGAGCTGCCGCTCACCCGCCGGGGTGATCGCGACGATCTTCCGTCGCCGGTCGGCGGGATCGACCCGCCGCGCCAGGAACTCCAGCTCCTCGAGCTCGTCCAGCAGCGTGACCAGATCGCTGCGGTCGAACCCGATCCGGTCCGCGACCGTCGCCTGCGCGGCCTCGCCGTCGTCCGCGAGGCTCGCGAGCACGTGATAGTGCTGCGTCCGGACGCCGCCGTCGATCATGTGCTGCCGGACCAGCCGCTGGGCGTGCTGACTCGACCGCCCCAGCGCGAACAGCACGTGGTCGGACAGCCGGTGGTGCGGCGACTTCTTCACCGCACCAACTCTATTGGCAACGCCGACGCGTAGAGTTATCGTGGGAATCTCCCATTATTTATACTCCCCACGATATGGAGCACCCATCATGCGTGCAGTGCGCTTCCACCGCCACGGCGGTCCCGACGTACTCCAGCTCGACGAGGTCGCCGTCCCCGAACCCGCTGCCGGCCAGGTCCTGATCCAGGCCGAGGCGATCGGCGCGAACGCGATCGACACCGTTCTCCGCCGCGGCGGCTCCCCCTGGGACCGCGAGCTGCCCGGCACCCTGACCGGCGACGTCGTCGGCCGGATCGTCGAACTCGGTCCCGGCACCCCACCCGGCGTCGCCGTCGGCCAGCGCGTCTCCGCCCTCACCGTGGACGCCTTCGCCCAGTACGCCGTGGCGGACACGGGCTTCCTCGCATCGATCCCGGACGACGCGGACGCGGGCGAGGCCACGATGATGTCGCTGGCCGCCCCGCTCGCCCTCCGCCTGCTCGAGTCCGGCCGGGTCCCAGCCGGCGGCACGATCCTGATCCAGTCCGCCGCCGGCACCATCGGCCACCTCGCCGTCCAGCTGGCCCGCTCCTACGCCCCGAAGACGATCATCGGTACGGCGTCCTCCGCGCACCGGCTCGACTTCATCCGCGAGCTCGGCGCCGAACCCGTCGACCTCACCGCCGCCGACTGGCCGGACCAGGTCCGCGCGATCGCCCCGGACGGTGTCGACACGGTCCTGGACGCGGTCGGCGGCACCGTCTTCACGCAGGGCCTCGACCTGGTCAAGCCACTCGGCACGATGGTCTCGTACGGCGCCATCACAACCGAGGTCCCAACGATCCCGGCCCTCGGCCTGCAGCTGCGAAACGTCACCGGTGTCTCCTTGTACGGCTGGCAGCAGGCCCGTCCCGACGAGGCCCGCGCCGACATCACCGAGGCCACCCGTCGTTGGCAGTCCGGCGAGCTCCGCCCGATCGTCCACGCCACCTACCCGCTCGCGGACGTCGCCCGCATCCACGAGACCCTCGACGCCCGCACCAACCTCGGCCGCCTCGTCGCGACTGTCTGAATAGAATTGCCGAGTGGAGCTTCGGCAGCTGCGGTACTTCGTGGGCGTCGCCGAGGAGCTGCATTTCGGTAAGGCCGCCGAGCGCCTGTACATCTCCACCCCGACGCTCAGCCAGCAGATCAAGCAGCTCGAACGCGAGATCGGCACCGCCCTGCTGATCCGGCACAGCCGCGGCGTCGAGCTCACCCCGGCCGGGCAGGTCCTGCTCGCCCGCGCCCGGGAAACTCTCCAGGCGGCCGGCCTGGCGCTGAAGGACACGCGCCGGGCCGCCGGCCTGGACGAACCGGTGCTCCGCCTCGGTCTGCTGAACGGGATCCCCGGCCACCTCCCGGCCGCCCTCGAACAGCTCGCCACCGAACGCTTCCCGAACAGCACGGTCACCCTCGTGGCAGGCACCACCACCGACCAGCTCCGGATGCTCGACGCCGGCGAGATCGACCTCGGCCTGGTCCGCACCCCGCTGACGTTGCCTACGGCAATCACCTCCGAACAGCTCGACGACGAAGAGCTCGGCGTACTCCTGACCGCGACTCACCCGCTCGCAGCCCAGCCGGAGCTCACGCTCGACGACCTGACCGGACTCGAGCTCATCTGGATCCCCCGCGCCGCGGCGCCCGAGTTCTACGACGACACGATCCGCCGGATCGGCACCGGAGTACGGCTGAGTGACATCAGTATGAGCCACTCACAACTCCGGTCGGCACTCCTCGTACGACGCTCCGCGTTCAGCCTCGGGTCCCGCCGCGCGGCCACACCGGACATCGTCTGGCGACCCCTCACGGGCCGCCCGCTGGTCGCACGGTACGCCGCCGTATGGCGCACCGACTCGCACAACCCGGTGCTCCAGGCGATGATCGTTAGCCCCGGCCTAACGGTCGTTAGGCAACAAGTCGTGGTGGACTGACGCACCCGGTGGTTGGCTCGAAACGTCAACCACCGAAGGAGAAACTCTTGCAGGAACACGTCGTGATCGTCGGCGGCAGCTCGGGGATGGGTCGCGCCCTCGCCGCCGAACTCGTCGCCCAAGGCAGCGAGGTCACTGTCGCCGGCCGGGCGCCCGCCAAGCTCGACGCAGTACGCCGGGAACTCGGCGTACGCACCGTTGCCATGGACCTCGGAAGTGAGCAGGACATCGAACGTCTCTTCGCGACCACCGGCAAGGTCAGCCACATCGTCACCACGGCCGCCGACGTCGGCGGCGCCTACCAGCCGATCGCCAAGTACGACGTGGCGGCGGCGCGCTCCGCGGTCGACTCCAAGCTGATCGGCCCGTTGCTGCTCGCCAAGCACGGCGCTCCGATGCTCGAACCGGGCGGCTCGATCGTGTTCACCTCGGGTATCGCGGCGTACCGGCCGGGACCGCGGGCATCGTTGCTCGCGGCACTCAACGGCGCACTCGCCTCGCTGGCCGCGGCGCTCGCGGTCGAACTGGCGCCGTTGCGGGTCAACGTGGTCTCACCCGGCTGGGTCGACACCCCGATCTGGAAGGACGTCGCCGGCGACGCGGCGCCCGAGACGCTGTCCGCGATGGCGGCCCGCCTCCCGGTCGGCCGGATCGGCCGTCCCCAGGACATCGCCGCGGCGATCATCGCCCTGCTCCGCAACGGTTTCATCACCGGCACCGTTCTGCACGCCGACGGCGGACACCGGCTGGCCTAGAAGCGAAACGTCCCCGGCAACAGACCGTTGCCGGGGACAACCGCATCAGGGACGCCCGAAGAAGTCCGGGGGTTCCCAGTAGTAGACGCTGTCGATCTGCACCGGCTTGCCGGTCCGCGGCGCGTGGATCATCCGGCCGTTGCCGAGATACATCGCGACGTGGTGGATGGTGCCCGGGTCGCTCGGGTCCAGCGACCAGAAGATCAGGTCACCGGGCCGCAGCTCGTCCTCGTCGATGTGCTGGATCTGCTCGTACTGCGCGACGCTGTAGTGCGGCAGCTGCACACCGGCCTGCTCCCAGGCGCCCTGGGTCAGCCCGGAGCAGTCCCACCGGCTCGGGCCGGTCGCGCCCCACAGGTACATGTCGCCGAGCTGTCGCATCGCGAACTCGATCGCCGCCGACGCGCCCTTCCGCGAGCTGTGGTTGCCGTTGTCGTTGTCGTGCTTGTCACGGCTCGGCGTGGACGGCTTGTGCCGCTTCGGCGGGTTCTTCTTGCCGTTGTTGTGCTCGCGCTCTTCCTTCTCCTCGCGAGCCTTCTCCGCTGCCTCGCGAGCCCGCTCGGCCGCCTCCGCGCGGCGCTCCGCGGCCTCCCGGGCGGCGATCCGGCGCTTCAGCTCGGCGGCCTTCTTCGCGGCGATCGCAGCGGCCCGCTGCCGCGCAAGCTCCTCGAGCCCCTGCTGCCGCTGGGCGGCCACCCGCACCGAGATGTTCTGCAAGGTGGCGAGCTGCGCGATCGACTGCTTGCGCTGGACGCCGATCGCGGTCACGGCCGCCGACTGCGCGGCCTCCGCATCCTCGGCCGCCTTCTTCGCCTTGGCCGCCTCGTCGGCCGCCTTCTTCACCTTCACGACCGCCTGGTCGGCCTGCACCTTGAACAGGTTCGTCATCACCTGCGTCGCCGTGAACCGCAGGTACGAACCCTGCATTGCGGCCGACACCGAGTGCGCCGCACCGGCCGAGTCGAGCAGCTGCTGCGGACCCTCGGCGGTGAACAGCGGCGCGATCTTCGCCACGTCGCCACCACCTTGGTACGACGCGGCGGCGAAGCGACCGATCTGCTGCCGCTGGGCGGTGAGCGTCTTCTGTGCCTCGGCGGCCCGGGCCGCGGCGGCTGCCGCCTCGGCCTTGGCCTGCTGCAGGCGGTAGACGGCGCCGTTGTAGGCCTCGTCGGCGATGCCGGACTGGATGCCGAGCTGCTCGAGCCGTGCGCCGGCGGCGGCGAGCTGACGCTCGATCGCGGCGACCTGAGCGGCCTTCGAGGCGGCGGCCTGCTTGGCACGCTCGACCGCGGCCTTGGACGGAATCACCGGCGGCTTCGGCTTCGCGGCCTCGGCCTGAAGGGTGGGCACGGCCATCGTGCCGGCCAAGCAGATCGCGAGCACCCCGGAGAGCAGGGCCTTGCCTGCTCTGCCGGTCTTCCCAGCACTCGTGATCCGCCCGCCGGACGTGGCCCTGGTGGGCGTCCGCATCGGGATCGTTCCTTCCGCCGGTCACGAACCCCTTCCCCAGGGTTCGTGAACTTTTGGTCCTCCTGGACCACATACGTGACACTAGTTGCCCACAGCCCCAATGGGAACACCTTTCACACGAGTATCTTTGTTTCACCCGTGTGTCGGCTTGACAAACTACAAGCTTGTGATTCGGCGAACCCGCAGGTGGGCGCACGAAAACGCCCCTCCGGCCGGAGCCGGAGGGGCGTTGCCGAGCTCGGTGATTCAGCTGAGGACGAACGAGGCGACCACCGGCAGGTGGTCCGAGGCCGGCGTCACCGGTACGGCGGCCTTCGTCGGGCGCAGTCCCGCGCTGTGCAGCTGGAAATCGATGCGCTTGGTCGGGTTGTCCGCCTCGATCGTGTAGCCCGGACCCACACCGACCTCGGTCCAGGTGTCGTCGTACACCGCGGTCAGCGTCTTGATCTCCGGCTTCTCCGGCGTCGCGTTCAGGTCGCCGACGAGCAGTGTCGGCGTCCGCGATCCGCTGAGCAGCTCGACCACCTTCTGCGCCTGCTCCAACCGCTCGGCGTTGTTGTTGCTGGTCAGATGCGTGTTCGCGAACCGCAGTTCGGCGCCGCGGACCATGAGGTCCGCCACCGCCAGGCCGCGCTGTTCACCGGTCGGGTACTTCGGCAGCAGCGTGTTGCTGAAGTCCTGGATCGGATACCTGGACAGGATGGCGGTCCCGTACTGCCGGCGCGGCTCTCCCGGGTTGACCGGGGGAAGGTCGAGGTTCGCGGCGTACGCGTAGTGCATCTTCAGCCGCTGGGCGAACCAGGCCGGCTGATCCACCCAGTTGCTGCGCACGTCCCAGTGCCGGTCGACCTCCTGCAGGCCGATCACGTCGGCCCCGGACTGCTCGATCAGGACGGCGATCCGCTCGAGATCGAGTACGCCGTCGATCCCCGCGCCGTGGTGGATGTTGTACGACATGACGGTCAGCGGCCGGCCCGGACGACCCGCGTCGGGACGGGCCGCGGCGACGGTGGGAACCACGATCAGGAACCCCACGAGGATGGTCAGTAATTTACGCATGCACTCATCTTCCGGAAAACCGGCGACACCCGCACAACGAGCGAGTGTCGCCGGTTCGAACGTCAGTGCACGAGACGTCCGACGGCGCCCTTGGCGCCGGAGGCCCAGCAGCCTGCTTGGATGCCGTGGCCGGCGCATTCGACGCTGTCGAAGCTGCCGTCGTAGAACTGCTTCCAGCTGCGTCCGCCGTCGAAGCTGACATCACTCCCGGACGGACCGACCGCGACGACGGTCGTGGGCGACCACGGAACGAAGTGCGACCCGCTCCGGTAGCCCTTCGGCGCCCTGTCGGCCGGCACCAGCTTCCAGGTGCGACCACCGTCGTACGTCACCGACGCGGCGTTCACGGCCTCGGTCGGTTTGAGGAAGTCACCGCCGACCGCGACGCCGAACAACGTGTTCCGGAACGCGAGGCTGAAGATCCCGGCCGCTTCACCACTGGCCATCGGAGAGTCCGAGACCGTCCAGCGCCGTCCGCCGTCGACGGTCCGGAACACCCGCGGCCGATCGCCGCCACCGCTCGCGAACCACGCCGTACGACCGTGGCCGGCGACCAGGCAGGTGCCGCTCGCCGCGAACGCGAACTCCCCGGCAAGGGCGGCCGGCATTCCGTCGGTCGGCTGCACATTCCAGGACTTTCCGCCGTCGGAGGTCGCCGCGATCCGGAACTTTCCGTCCACCGGATCGCTGAGCGCCAGGCCGTGCTTGTCGTCGTTGAAGGCCATGCAGTCGTAGAACGCGTTCGCGTCCGTGTTCCGGAACGTTTCCGACCAGGTTTTTCCGCCGTCGGCGGTTCGGTAGACCCGGGAGTCCTCGCCGTTCCCGATCGTGAGCGCGACCGCACGCCGGGCGTCGAACGCCTCGACATCGCGGAACTGCAGCGCCTCCGCACCGGCCGGACTGACGTTCTCCCAGTGCTTCCCGCCATCGACGGTCCGCAGCACGGTCCCTCCGGTCCCGCCAACCCAGGCGACGTCCTTGCTGACCGCCGCGAGCCCACGGAACTGCGCCGTCGTACCGGTCGGCGTCAGCTCCCACCGGTACGACGATCCGCCGTGAGCCTGGGCGGGCACGACCTGACCCATCAACAACAGACCTCCTGCCGCCAAGGCGGCCACACGCAGGATTCTCATGCGCCGCAATCTAACCCGGCCATCACGTCAGCTTGAAGGACTGCGCTGTGCTGGAGTTGCAGGTGAGTTGGACGAGTTGAGTGCTGTCGGCCGTCGAGCCACCCGGAACCGTCAGGCATTTGTTGCTGAGGCGGCTGACGAAGTGGAAGTAGCCGCTGCCTTCGGAAACGGCCTGCCACTGCTGGTTGTTGCCGTTGCTGTACGTCCACAGCTGAAGGCCGGCGTTGTCCGCGACGGACACACCGGTCACGTCGATGACCTTGGTTACGTCGTTCCGGTTGTTGACCCGGGTGAACCCGCTGGATGTCGGCTGGAACTGGAACTGCTGCGCCTGTGTGCCGTTGCAGCTGTACTGCTGGATGGCGGTCCCGTTGGCAGTCCCGGCCGCGCGGGCGTCGACGCACTTCCCGTTGGCCTTGTTCGCGATCGAGTACCACGCGGCCGGCGACGGCTGGTCGGCCGGCGGCGTCGTCCCGGCACCGCCGAGCCACTTCAGCGCGTCCATCATGAACTGGTTCTGCGCCGGGCTGTCGAAGGTCGACGAGAGCCGCGTGTTGGTCTCGTAGTTCATCGCGTTGTGGCCGAAGTTCGCGTAGATCATCTTGTAGTTCTTGTTGGTCCAGATGATCGGGTAGTAGCCGCCGTACCAGGTCTGGTTCGGGTCGGTGCCGACCGGGAAGCTGGAGTTGTCGATCGACGCCAGAATCTGGATGTCGGGGTTGTTCCGCAGGTCGTTCTGCCAGCTGTACCACTCGCTGACCGACGACCGGAACGTCGCACCGGTGTTCACCAAAGCCGGGTGCGAACGGTTCTCGGTCCGCAGGGTCACCGCGGTCGGACCCCAGGTGTTCGACTGGAACCGCCCCGTGCCGAGCAGCGTGTTGTTGAACCACGGCCAGCCACCACTGGCGTCGTTGTACGCCGTGACGTGGAAGCCGAAGAATGCGCCGCCGTTGTCCATGTAGTTCTTGAACCCGTTGCGCTGCGCGTCGGTGTGTGGCGAGTCGTCAAGGAACATCACGACCTGGTACTGCGAGGCGCTCAGGTTGTTGAGCTGGTCCCAGTTGTTCGTGGCCGTGTAGGTGAACCCGTTCTGCGCACCGAACTCGGGAAAGCGCTGGTTCGCCTCTTTCTCGAAGTCGATGTGGGCGGCGTCCCAGGTTCCGCTGTAGAACGCGAGGACCTTGAAGGTGGCTTGGACCTGTGCCGTCGCCGTGCTGGTCAGGCCGGCGACCACAAGCACGAGGGCGAGCATGAATGCGGGCAGGCGGAATCGATCGGAAAGCATGGGGGCGGACCTTTCCGTAAGAACGCTCTGTAAATTTCAGAGCTTAAATTAACTCCCGATCAAAGCCCTGTCCAGGGTTCATCGCCTGGCTGCCCAGAACGCTCAGCAACCGCAACTTCTCCGCACTCTCACTGCCCGGCTCCGCGGTGAAGACGATCAGGGTCTGCTGCTGGTCGCGGTTGTCGATCAGCTCGCAGTACAGCTCCAGCTCGCCGACCACCGGATGCCGGTACCTCTTGGTCCGGCTGTGCGCGACCACCACCTCGTGCGCGTTCCAGACCTCGGCGAACTCAGGGCTCAGCTTCTGCAGTGCCCGCACGATCGAGGCGGCGTACGACTTCGGGCCGTCGATGGTCGCGGCCGTGCGCAGCATCGAGACGAGCAGCCGGCTGTGCGTCGACAGCTCCGGCTCCTGGTAGAGCGCCCGCTCCTCCGGATGCGCGAACCAGCGGTAGACCTCGCTGCGTTCCATCCCCTCGAAGTTGGTCAGCTCGCCGGCGAACGCGACGTGCGCCGGCGTCTGCGCGAGCACCTCGCCGCAACGGTTGAGCAGCATCGCGGGAGTGTCTTGCAGCCGGTCCAGGATGCGCAGCATGCCGGGGTCGACGTGGCACGCCCGCGTCGTGCGCGGCGGCGTACCGTGACCGGCCAGCAGGAACAGGTGGTCGCGCTCCTCGAGCGTCAGCCGGAGCGCCCGGGCGATCGCGCCCAGCATCTCGACCGACGGCTGCGGGCCGCGTCCGCCCTCGAGCCGGCTGTAGTAGTCGGCCGACATCGACGCGAGCGCCGCCACCTCCTCACGGCGCAGTCCCGGCGTACGGCGTCGGCGGCCGCGGGGCATCCCGACGTCCTCGGGTTGCAGGGCCTCGCGGCGTTTGCGCAGGAAGTCGGACAGGTCGGCGTACTCCATGACTCCAGTGTCCACGCGTCGCGCCGGTTAACCACTGCTTGGCGAGCAGTGGTTAAGTGCAGCCTGGTTGCCCGGAGCATCCGGTTCCACTCTGGAGCCATGAAAACAACAGGCAACACGATCTTCATGACCGGCGGTACGTCGGGTATCGGCCTCGAGCTCGCCCGGCGGTTCCGCGACCTCGGCAACACCGTGATCATCAGCGGCCGCCGCAAGGACCTGCTCGACACGATCGCCGCCGAGGACGGTATCGAAGGCATCCTCCTCGACGTCGCCGACCCGGCCTCGATCACTGCGGCGTTCGAGCAGGTGACCAGCAGCCACGACGTCAACGTGCTGATCACGATGGCCGGCATCATGCAGGTCGAGGACCTCCGCTACCCCGCTCACCTGGACACCGCCGAGCAGACCATCGACATCAACCTGCTCGGCACGATCCGCACCATCGCCACCTTCACGCCGTACCTGCTGAAGCAGACCGACCCGGTGATCCTGACGGTCTCGTCCGGCCTCGCCTCGGTGCCGCTGACGATCACGCCGACGTACAGCGCGACGAAGGCCGCGATCCACAGCTACACGCAGAGCCTGCGGATCCAGCTCGCGGACACCGGGATCCAGGTGATCGAGGTGGTCCCGCCCAAGGTCCGGACCGGCCTGCTGGACGAGGACGACGGCGAGGGAGCGATGCCGCTGGACGAGTACGCCGACGAGACCATCAGCCTGCTGCAGCAACAGCCGGACGCCGACGAGATCCTCGTCGACCGGGTCCACTTCCTCCGCCACGCCGAACGTGAGAACCGCTACGACCAGGTCATCAGCGCCCTGAACTCACTCGCCTAACGCCTGTTCGATGCGCTCGACCTTCGCGGTCAGCTGGCCGGTGTACCCCGGCCGGATGTCCGCCTTGAGCACGAGGCTGACCCGCGGCGACGCCGCGGCAACCGCATCCACGGCCTGCTTCACCACCGCCATCACCTCGTCCCATTCGCCCTCGATGTTGGTGAACATCGCGTTGGTCTCATTGGGAAGACCGGAGGCGCGGACGACGCGGACGGCCTCGGCCACCGCTTCGCTCACGCCCCCGGTCTCGTCACCGGCCGACGGGCTGATGCTGAATGCGACGATCATGCATCCAGTTTGTCAGGTCCCTCTTCTTCGGCGCGGCGTTCGGCGCCGGAGGTGGTGAGGAGGGCCTTCTCCTTGATGAAGAGGACGGCGATGAGGGCGAGGACCGCGAACGGGACCGACATCATGAACAGGTCCGCGGTCGCCGCGCCGTACGCGTTCTCGACGATGGTCCGTACCTCCGGAGGCAGCTCCGCGATGTTCGGCACCGCGTTGCCGCCGCCGGACGACGCGCCGCCCGGGTTCAGCGTCTCGGCGACGTTGTTCGCCAGGATCGCGCCCAGCACGCTGACGCCGATCGTGCCGCCCATGCTCCGGAAGAAGCTGACCGCGGACGTCGCCGCCCCCAGCTCCCGGGCCGGTACGTCGTTCTGCGCGGCGAGGACCAGGTTCTGCATGACCAGGCCGATGCCGACGCCGAGGACGATCATGAAGCTCCACAGCATGTACTTCGAGGTGTGCGCGTCGATCGTGCCGAACAGCGCCAGCGCGATCGGCAGCAGGACGCTGCCGACGACGAGGTAGATCTTCCAGCGGCCGTACTTCGTGATCAGCCCACCGGCGATCGTGGAGGCGACCATCATGCCGAGGATCAGCGGCAGGCTCATCAGGCCGGCCTTGGTCGGCGTGTAGCCCTGGGCGATCTGGAAGTACTGCGCCAGGAACACCGAGCCGCCGAACATCGCGACGCCGACCAGCGCGCTGGCGATGATGGACAGCGTCACCGTCCGGTTGCGGAACAGGTCCATCGGGATGATCGGCTCGGGGTGGCGGCGCTCGACCAGCACCGCCGCGACCAGCGCGACCACGGCGACCGCGACCAGCCCGAAGCTCCAGCCGGAGACCCACTCGAACTTGTTGCCTGCGAACGAGGACCAGACCAGCAGGGTGCTCACGCCGCCCATGATCAGGACCGCGCCCCACCAGTCGATCTTCACCTCGCGACGGACGGTCGGCAGCTTCAGCGTGCGCTGCAACAGGACGATCGCCGCCAGCACGAACGGCACGCCGACCAGGAAGCAGGCGCGCCAGCCGAGCGGCGAGTCGACGAGGAAGCCGCCGAGCAGCGGTCCGCCGACGGTCGCCGACGCGAAGATCGCACCGAAGATGCCGGAGTACCGGCCGAGCTCGCGCGGCGGGATGATGGCCGCCATCACGATCTGCACGAGCGCGGTCAGACCGCCGGCGCCGAGGCCCTGGAGGACGCGGCTGCCCAGCAGCACCTCGATGTTCGGCGCGAAACCGGCGACCAGCGAGCCGATCACGAAGAAACCCAGCGACAGCTGGACCAGCAGTTTGTTGTTGTAGAGGTCGGCGAGCTTGCCCCACAACGGCACGGTGGCCGTCATCGTCAGCAGCTCGAGGGTGACGACCCAGGTGTACGACGACTGACTCGCCCCCAGGTCGTGAATGATCCGCGGCAGCGCGGTGCTCACCACGGTGCCGGCGAGGATCGCCACGAACATGCCCATCATCAGGCCGGAGATGGCCTGGATGGTCTGCCGCGGCGTGAGTGTCGCCGTCTCGGTGGTGGTGACCTCACCCACGGGTTCCGGAGTGGGTGACGAGGTCGTCGTCATGAGGTGCCTTTCTTCTGGTGGTCCGGCCCGAAGGCGGCATCGATGCCTTGGGCAAGTAAATGGAACGCTTCGTCCAGCAGATCGCGGATCGGCCGGTCGGGAGCGGACTTGTGCAGCTCCATCACGACGCGGCAGGCGGCGCCGGCCGTGCTGACGATCAGTGCCGGCCGGACCGATCCGGCCGGTTCGCCCATTCGCTCGGCGAGGGCCGCGGTCAGCTGCCGCTCGTCGTCCAGGCTCGACAGCATCAGCTGGTACAGCAGGCTCGGCGAACTCATGATCAGCTCACCGCGGCGCGACAGTTGACCGTCGCTCTCCAGGTCCCGCAGTACGTCGTTGACGATGAACCACATCGTGGTCAGCGGCGACTCCTCGGCCGGCGCCGTCCGCATCCGCTCCAGGGCCCGCTCGAGGTGCTCGGGGTTCCGCGCGAGGATCGCGTACTCCTTGTGCGGGAAGTAGTTGAAGAAGGTCCGCACCGAGACGTCGGCCGCCTCGGCGATCTCCTCGACCGTGACCTGGTCGGGCCCCTTCTCCAGCGCCAGCCGCAACGCCGCATCGGCCAACGCCGCCCGCGTCTGCAGTTTCTTGCGCTCCCGCAACCCACCCTCTCCGTGCCTCACGCACACCAGCCTACGGACAAACTTGCACCCACTGCAAACAATTAAACACTGCAACTTTGCAGCCGTGCAGGATCGCGTCGGCTCCTACCCGCCCAAAGCCTTGAACCGTGGAATCCACGCCGGCACGGCTCGGCAGTAGTCCTCGTACTGCCGGCCGTACCGCTCCCGCAACACCGGCTCCTCGTACCAACGCACGAACGACGCCATCACGGCCCACGCGATCACGCCGTACCCGAGCACCCGCCAATCAAGGAAAACGAGTGCCTGCCCGAAGATCGCCGCGACCACCCCGACGTACATCGGGTTCCGCACGAATCGGTAGTCACCGCCGACCACAAGCTCCTCGGTCGGCGCGACAGGAGCCGGCGTACCGCGGCCTTCTCGGACGAATCGGACGAAGGCACGCAGTACGACGAACGCACCGGCCGCCACGATCACGAAGCCGGGCCAGAACCGTGCCGCCGCCCAGCCGCTGACCCACCACGGGAGCACGCCGGCGACCACGCACGGCGCAGCGAAGAAGAACAGTGCGCTTCCGAGGATGGCTTTGACCATGCGGATCCCGGTAAAATGTAGACGCAGCCTCCGGCACGGTTCTCGTGCTCGGAGGCTTTTGTGTATGACGACTCTTCTCTACAAGGCCGCAGGTGACATCCGCGGTGACGCCATCCTGCCGCTCAACCAGCTGCGTGTGCACTACCCGGACATCTACACGCGTGAGCTCGCGAAGTACGCCGCTCGCCCGGAAACCCTGCGCACCCCGGTCTACCCACTCGACTGCTGCTGGGCCGACGTCGTGTTCCTCTCCCCCGTCCACCCGGCCCCGATCTTCGAGGCCATGCAAGAGTCAGGCCGGATCGGCCCGGTCGTCATCGACTTCTGGACCCTCGACGCCGACCTTCTCGACCCGGCCCGCACCTGCATCCTCCTGAAGCGCCACGATCCCGAACTCCGCCCGCAACCGGCCGAGGACTTCATCCCCTACACCCCCGAGGCGGCCGCCGCCCTGTCCACTCCCTCCGAGCGTGCACTCCAACGGCTCCGCAACCTCAATGCCACGGAGCCCCTCTACCCCTGGGCCGACATCCCGCACATCCTGCACCGCGGTCCGATCCCGTTGACCGCCTTCCGCACGGCGGCCGGCGCCCCGGTGATCGGTTGATCAACCTCGCCGTACGCGCCCCGCTCGACTCGACCCAAGCGAGTGAAAGTGTTCTGAAAGCGGCTCCGACCAGGCTGGGTCACCCAACCGCACGAAGGGGGATACATGAGCCTGGTACGACGAACACTTGTCGCAGCCGCCGGACTGCTGCTGACTCTCGGCACCGCGACAACCGTGCTGACCACCGCGAACGCAGCGCCGGTCGAGACACCCAGAACCCCGGACAAAGTCGCCTACTACGTCCGGGTTCCGAGTGGCCCGTCGGTGACGCCGGCGATCGCGCTGCCGGAGCCCACCACCAGCCCTGCCGCCGCGTCCCGCAAGTGGTACCCGGGTGGGTCGCTCGTGCCCTGCGAACCCGGCTACGCCTGCGCCGGCGTTCCCTGGGGCAGCGGCGGCTTCGTGTTCAAGTTCTACAGCTATGGCACGTACCGACTGAGCTACTGGCATGGCAGCGGCGACCTGACCAACGCACAGACCGGGACGGCGGCCGTCAGGACCCTCGACCAGAACGGCGTTCAGATCGGCTGCCGTGACCCCCACGAGCGTGCCTTTCCCAGCTGGGACCCCGTCTGGTACATCCGACTGACCTCTTACGGTTGCTGACTTCCTACAGCCGCCGACCTCACGATCACGGCCCCCACCGCTGCCCGGTGGGGGCCGTGATTCTGTTCACTTCCGGGCAGATGCATAGCTTTCCTATGTATATTTGTGGGTGTGAGCACCAGGGATCTGACGCAGCTCGGTGAGGACATGGTGGTGGCGTCGACGCGCTTGTCGCGGCTGGCCACCCGGAACGTGAACACGCTGCCGCACGCCGCGATGCGGGTGCTGGGGCGATTGGACGAACTCGGACAGGCCCGGATCAGCGAGCTGGCCAAGGCCGACCGGTGTTCGCAGCCGACCATGTCCAACCTCGTGCAGCGCCTCGAGGAGCAGGGTTGGGTGCGCCGCGCCCAGGACCCCGCCGACTCGCGCGCCAGTCTGATCAGCCTCACCGACGCAGGCCTCGCCGAGCTGCGCAGCGCCCGCCACCAGGCCGGCGCCGCCTTGGCCGCGCAACTGAGTCAGCTCCCGGCGACCGACCTCACCACCCTGGAGGCCGCCGTCGCCATCGTCCACAAACTTCTCACCCTCGAACCCGTGGAGGACACAGCCCGGTGAGCACGTCGTCGTTCCTGAAGCAGCCCAAGTCCGTCTGGGCGGTCGCGTTCGCCTGCGTGATCGCATTCATGGGCATCGGCCTGGTGGATCCGATCCTCAAGCCGATCGCCGAACAACTGCATGCGAGCCCGTCCCAGGTCTCGCTGCTGTTCACCAGCTACATGGCGGTCATCGGTGTCGCGATGCTGATCACCGGCGCGGTCTCCAGCCGGATCGGCGCCAAGCGCACCCTGCTCATCGGCCTGGCCGTCATCGTCGTCTTCAGCGCGCTGGCCGGCCTGTCCAGCAGCATCGGCATGATCGTCGCCTTCCGGGCCGGTTGGGGCCTGGGGAACGCGCTGTTCATCGCGACCGCGCTCGCCACGATCGTGAACTCGGCCGCCGGTTCGGTCGCAGAGGCGATCATCCTCTACGAGGCCGCCCTCGGCGTCGGGATCGCGGCCGGCCCGCTGGTCGGCGGCGAACTCGGCACGATCTCCTGGCGCGGCCCGTTCTTCGGCGTCGCCGTCCTGATGACGATCGCCCTCGCCGCCACCGCTTTCCTGCTGCCCGCATCACCGCCGGAAGGACGTCGTACGTCGATCCTCGAGCCGTTGAAGGCACTGCGGCACCGGTCGCTCGCGACCGTGGCGGTCACCGCGTTGCTGTACAACTTCGGGTTCTTCACGCTGCTCGCGTTCACCCCGTTCCCGCTGGCGATGTCGGCGCGGCAGATCGGGCTGATCTTCTTCGGCTGGGGCATCTGTCTCGCGTTCACCTCGGTGTTCGTCGCGCCGCGGCTGCAGCGCCGGTTCGGCACCCTCCCGGTGGCGATGACCGTGCTGCTGCTGTTCGGCGCGGACCTCGCGGTGATGGGTGTCTACGCGCACCACAAGCCGGTGCTCGCGGCCGGCGTCATCGTGGCCGGCCTGTTCCTGGGCATCAACAATACGCTGATCACCGAGGCCGTGATGGCAGCCGCTCCGGTCGAACGCGGTACGGCGTCCGCGGCATACTCCTTCGTCCGCTTCTCCGGCGGCGCGGTCGCACCGTGGCTGGCCGGCAAGCTCGGCGAGGAGTTCAACATCCAGCTCCCGTTCTACGTCGGTGCCTTCGCCGTACTCCTCGCGGTCGGCGTCCTCGCCAGCGGCTGGAAGCCCCTCTCCCACCTCCGGGTCCCCACCACCCACTCCGAGTCGGAAGCCGAAGCCCTCACCGCCGCCGACGCCTGACCCTCGTCCCACCCGATCCCGACCCGCCGGACCCCTCTCCGGCGGGTCGTCCGCGTCTACAGCCCGCCGACCATACCAAACGGTATGGTATGGTCCGGCTGTGGTCAGTCGGACGGAGTGGTTGGACGCAGGGCTCGAGTTGCTCGCGGCGGAGGGTGCGCCGGCGGTGACGATCGAGCGGTTGACCGGTGCCCTGGGGGTGACGAAGGGGTCGTACTACCACCACTTCAACGGGGCTTCCGGGTACAAGGCGGCTTTGCTGGAGTACTTCGAGGCGCGGAACACGACCCGGCTGATCGACGCCGTTGAGGACGGTCGTGACGCGAACGCGAAGCTCCAGCATCTGTTGCGGTTGGTGCTGGCCGACCCGGACAGCGCGGCCTTGGAGATCGCCGTACGCGCCTGGGCCTTGCAGGACAGCGAGGTGCGGGCCGCGCAGGAGCGGGTGGACAAGGCGCGAACGGCGTACCTGAAGAAGCTGTGCCGCGGCCTGGGTGCGGACGTGGACCCGGATCGGTTCGCGCAGTTGCTGTACCTGATTCTGATCGGCGCCGAGCAGGTGGTGCCGCCGATCGGCAAGCGGGACGTGCGGGAGATCTACGACCTGGTTCTCCGGCTGATCGACTAGACGCTGATCGACAGAGGAGCACACATGCCGACCACATTGCACGAGCTCGACGATCTGGTGCCGGTTGTGGACGAGATCGATGTGAAGACGGGCCGGGGCGACGTCACGCTACGGGAGTTCGTGGCGGGGGCGCTGGGGCACAGTCCGTTGTGGGTCAAGGGATTGTTCGCGGTGCGGATGGCGGTGGCCGCGGTCCTTCGCCTCGAGACCACCGGCGTACCGGACTCGCGTCGCCTGCGGCCCGAGACGGTGAGCTTCACGCCGGGCGAGAAGAACGCGTTCTTCACCGTCGTGCGCGGCGAGGAGGACCATTACCTGCTGCTGAAGGTCTCCGACAACCACCTCGACGCGTGGCTCGCGTTCATCACCGACAACGAGCGGCCGGCGACGTTCAAGGTCGTGACGCTGGTGCAGTTCCTGCGGCCGGCCGGGAGGTTCTACTACAACCTGATCCGGCCGTTCCACCACGTCATTCTGCTCGGTATGTGCCGAGCCGGTGAGACGTGGCGCGACCGGCAGTGAGCGCCGCGGCGACCCCGACGACCACCAGCGCCGACGCGAAGATCAGTCCGAGCAGCCGCCACGGGATCGCCAACGCAGCAAGGCCGTAAGGCCCCGCCGCGATGCCGGCGAGGGCGGCCGCGGCGACCAACGATCCGAGCAGTACGCCGACCACCACAACGGTCACGGACTCCACGAGCGCGACCATCACGACCTGTGCCCGCGTCAGACCGGCCAACCGTGACAGGTGAAACTCCTGCCGCCGGTCAGCTGTCGACATCACGACCGCGTTGACGACCGCGACCGCGGTGAAGATTCCGGCCAATCCAAGGAGCGCGGCGAACAGTCCCGAATTGCTGCGCTGCTGCGCCTCGCCACGCGCCTCCGCCCATTGCTCGACCGACCGGCCGTCCAGCGTCGCACCAGGCGCCAGCTTCACCAGCGTCTCGGTCCGCCCACCGGCCGGCAGCAGACTCCTCGGAACGAAGAAGTTCTCGCTCACATCGAGCGTCTCCGGCATGACCGCGACCACCTTCACGGCGATCGATCTGTTGCCCAGCGCAACCTTGAAGGTCGATCCGAGCCGGTAACCCTCGGCGGCCATCCCCGGCCCGATCGCGATCGTCCGCCCGGTCAGCCGATCCAGCGAGCCTTTCCGGGGCCGCAGCTTGTGGGTCTGCTGGTACGCGGCCGGATCGATGCCGATCGCCTCGGAGTACAGCGTTTTCCGTCCGCGTGTCACAGCGATCGGTACGGCGGTCTGCGCCGAGGCCGCCGCGATCCCCGGTCCCGGACGAACGACGTGATCGACCACGACATCCGCCGTGATCAACTGTTTCTGCTCGACCCCGACCGCCTTCGCCAGCGACCCGACCGTGCCCCACAGCCCGATGACCAGCCCGACGAGCACGATCAACGGCGCCGCGGTCGCCGCGCTCCGGCGTACCGCGTGCAGCACACCGGCCCGCGCCAGATCCGCGATCAAGTTGCCACGGACAACGATCGCGGGCAGCCGGCCGACCAGCGGTACGACGACTGGGCTCAGCTGGCTCAACGCCACGGACCCACTGATCATCACGACCAGCCCGATCATCAACCCGGCCACGAGGTCCCGCGCCGCCTGCGCCACGATCACCAGCAGCACCGTGCCGCACGCAGCCGACAGCCCCCAGAACCACCGCCATCCCGTCATCACCCGCCGCGCGGCCTGTCCCTCGACGATCGCCTCGAGCGCATTGACCCGCGACGCCCGCCAGGCCGCAGCGAGTACGCCGCCCAACGCCGTACTCACGCCGACGATCATGGCCGCCCACACCGCACCCTGATCCCACGGCGCGTCGAACCACTCCGGCAGCATCCCCAATCGAACGAGCAACCACGACTGTGCCCAGGTCGCCAGCACCCCCAACGGCAGCCCGACCACACTGCCGACCACTCCGAGCAGACCCGCCTCCGTCACGACCATCAAGCACAGGTAACCCCGCTGCGCTCCGACCAGCCGAAGCAGCCCGAACTCACGCCGCCGTTGCACAGTCATGAAGCCGAACGTCGTGCTGACGATGAACACGCTCAGGAAAACAGCCAGCATGACCGACATTCCGAGCAGCGTCGCGGCCCCGACGTACCCCTCCCGGACCTTGGCCCGCTCGTACGCCGACAGTCCCGCGGGCAACACCGGCCTGTCGGTCGCGGCCAGCATCTGCAACCCGGACTGCACCAAACCGACCCCGAGCGCAACAGCCACCACCGCACCGGCGAACAGCTGCCACCTGGTCCTCAGCGCCCCGACAGACAACCTCAGCATGCACCCAGCCAACAGCCCGCGACAGGAACAGGCGCTGGCCTCAGCGCCCGACCTCAGGTAGCTCAGGCGCTACCGGGCAGACAGCAACAGGTTGACGGTGCTGTGATTGGCCAGACCTCCGAGCGCGCCGAGCGCCCGGAAGGTCAACGTCACGTCGACCACGGTGGGTGCGTCGAGCCGGACCCGGAAGGCGGCCTCCTGACGATGCTCACCGGTCAGTTCGTGCACCGGCAGATCCAGTTGGAGTCCGCTGACCGGTTCGGCCTCGACGGCCAACGGCCCGGTGACGAAGGCGTCGTTGACGACCGTCACGGCGAGCGTGTGCCACTCGCCGGGCTTCAAGGTCCCGATCGGCGCACCGCTGCGGGTCACGTTCACCCGCGCCTCCGGGTTGATCGTCACCGCGAGCGGCGCATCGGTGTCGACCGGCCCGCAACAGCCGATGGCAGGTGCCTGGTGAGTCATCAGTCGGTCTCGCATTCTGCTCGCCGCGACCGGTAGATCGCCTGCGCCTCGTCGTACGCCTGCCGCGCGGCAGCCTGCTCGTCCTCCCGGATGAACCCCGACTTCACCTTCCACAGTTGATCGACAGAGTCGTGCAGCCACTGGGCGCTGCGGCGGGAGGCCCGGATGGGCCGGCCGCCGACCTCGAGGAAGATCGGCTGGGTGTGCACACTGCGCAGGATCCGCAGCGCAAGCCAGGACGATTCTTCCACCGGTACGTCGAACGCGACCTCCTGCTCGGTGCCATCGGCAACCACCTCCTGCGAGGCCACTACGACGCCGTTCAGCACTGCCTCCACCAGCACGGACCGGGACGTACCGATCCGCGCCCGTTCGAGGTGCCAGCCGACCGGCGCGCTGTACACGGGACGCCCCGCCGGCGGTGGCGGCGGGACCTCGGGCAGCCACGCGGCAACGGTCGCGCTGACCCGCACCGGGCCGGGAGTGTCCAGCGGGTGCTCACGAGAGACGTCGCCGTCTACCGCGAGATCGAAGACATGGCTGCGGCCGTCACCGAAGTACGACGCGCTCTCCCGTAGACCGGTGATCCACGCCTCGATCGCCTGCGGGCCCGACGGTGGCTCGGTCAGTCGCACGTACGTACGCCCGACGCCCGGTCCCTCGTCGTACATGCAGGGATAGTCGGTCTCGCCGAGCATCAGGGTGCGGAAGCCGACGCTGAGCAGGTGGTACCAGATGTTCAGCTCGGCCGCCGGTGCGAACTGGCCTCCGCACTGGAAGTCGGCGGCACCGAGGGGTACGTCGACCACGATCTCGTTGGAGCCGATGCCTTGGAAGGACGGCACGATGTAGTTGGGCAACTCCTCGGTGCCGACCCCGAGACCGACTCCGCAGTGCGCGTACCCGACCAGTGCGTTCTGTTCCTTGGCCCAGCGCAGGACGGGCAGGTTCCACGACGGCCAGTCCTCGATCAGGCTCGTCCCTGGATAGTCCTGGTCGGTGAGCCCGAGCAGGATCAGGTGGCCCGAGTGACTGGACGGGAACCCGGACACTTCGACGTCGTACCGCAACGCGCTCTCGGCATCGCGGTCCGTCGGCTGCGGAGTCCAGGTCATGCCCTGGGCGGCCTGCATCAACGGGTCCTCCAGGTCGGCCGGCGGGCTGATCGACTCACCGCTGAAGAACTGTTTCTGGTGGTAGTAGCACGGCGCCCAGGTGAGCACACTCCCCAGCCAGAGACCTTCCCCGCGGACATGCCGGATCATGGTTTCGGGCGTGACGCCTTCGCTCGGGACGTTGTAGTGCGAGCAGCCGCCGGCGTGGATGTGCGGGTCGCCCGAGTAGTAGCCGCGGCCCGCCGGATCGACCCAGCGGTCGAGGGTGATCGGAATCGCCTCGGTCCCCGCGTCGACCTCGGTCTCCAGGAGCACCGGTCGATACTCCGGTCCGCGGATCGCGCTGACCCGGTACCGGCCTTCGGGCAGAAGGATCATCTCGCCGGTCGCCCGATACACGTGCTCGTGGAAGAACATGTCCGGAGCCAGTCGCATCGCCTTGGACGGGTACGAGCGTCCCTGCCCGTCCTGCACCGTGATCGCGGCCATGCAACTGCGGCCGTCGGGCTCCCGGATGTCGAGCCGGATCTCGCGGGCCGGTGCACAGTCGAAGTCGAACGAAGCGGCGTACTCACGCAACTCGAAGTTCGTCCGGAAGCCCGCGACGGCGAGCGGTGACCGGCTCAGGCTGTGATGGTTGTGCTCGTCCGCGGCGAAGACCGACAGTCCGCCCTGCTGGATGCCGTCATCGCGGGTGTAGAGGCTGATGACCTTGTACTCGACCTCGAAGCCGGAAAGCTCACTGGGTACGGCGATCTTCGCGTCCAGCCACGCGTCCTTGATCCGCGGTACGACAGTCAGCGTGTCGTGCAACGCGATCCGCGCGGAGTGGCTCTGATAGTCGATCACGCCGTACACACCGCTGTTCCCCGCGGACAGGTTGGCTTCGATCCGGTGCGGATTCGCCACCCGTACGAGGAAGCTGCGCCAGCCGTGTTGCACCAGTCGCGGCGGCGCGGCGCCCGGAGTACACGACGCGATCCCCTGCTCGTCGATCGACACGTCCAGCAGGACGAACGGCCGCAGCAGGGTCTCGAGCTGGGTACGGCGCTCCGCGTCGCTCAGGGAGCTGCTCTCCAGCTTGGACAGCTGAGTGACCGCCTCGGCGGGCAGCGGATCGCCGAGGTCCTGCAGTTTCCGGACGGCGCGGGCTGCGGATGCGAACAGTGGCTGTACTGGGGGCTCTGACACCGAGGACCTCCCTGTTGGCGAGTTCCTTCGCGACAGTACTCGGCGCGGGCTACCTCAGCACCTCCAATAACGCGGCGACGTCGGACTGGTCGAGGTCACGGGCGCCGATCAGCGCCTGCATCAGGAGGCCATCCAGCGCGGCTACCAACAGCCTCGCCTTCTGGGGATCCGCGGTGAACGCCCTGGCGATCTCGGTCAGCGGCTCCAACCACGCACCGGCCGTCTCCCGCAGCTCCGGCCGCCGAGCCGCGTACAGGTACAACTCGTAGAGCGCCAGCGTCCGGCCACGGCGCCGTACGACGCTGTGCTCGATCAGCCGCGCCAACTCGTCCGCCGGTCGCGCGCCCAACTCGCTCCCGCGACCGTGCAGCTCGACGGCGAGATCCTCCGCGGCCGACTGGAGGGCCGCGACCAGGAGGTCGTCCAGCGTCGGAAAGTGGTAGGTGATCGAGGCGACCGAGACATCGGCCACCGCGGCCACCGCGCGATGGCTCACACCTGCGACTCCGTCGCGTTCGATCACGGTCAGGGTCGCCGCGAGCAACTCGCTCCGGCGCTGCTCACCGCGCACCCGGCGCCCGTCGACACCCCGCCTGACCTGCACGAACAGCAAACTATCAGGACGTCTGTACGGATTGATTTTGCTGTCCGGAATCGCGGGATCCAGCGTTTTCCGCGATTTAGGCTCGGATTTCGTGGCCCCTGATCTGACGACAGCGATGCGGCGCGCCCTGAAGCGCGCGGACGACGGCAAGACCCTCGACCCGGCGGAGGTGGAGGTGCTGCTCGGCGCGAGCGGCGACGCGCTGACCGCGCTGATGGCCACTGCGGCGAGGGTTCGCGACCAAGGGCTGGCCGACGCCGGCCGGTCGGGGATCATCACGTACTCGAAGAAGGTCTTCATCCCGCTGACGCGGTTGTGCCGGGACCGCTGCCATTACTGCACCTTCGCGACCACCCCGGGTCGGGTGCATTCGCCGTACCTGTCGCCCGACGAGGTGCTGGAGATCGCGCGGCAAGGAGCGGCGCTGGGCTGCAAGGAGGCGCTGTTCACGCTGGGCGATGCGCCCGAGGAGCGGTGGGACGCGGCGCGGCAGTGGCTCGACGAGGCCGGGTACGACAGCACCCTGGACTACGTCCGGGCGATGGCGATCCGGGTGCTCGAGGAGACCGGTCTGCTGCCGCACCTGAACCCCGGCGTGATGTCGTGGCAAGACCTGCAGCGGCTGAAGCCGGTCGCGCCGAGCATGGGGATGATGCTCGAGACCACGTCGCGGCGGCTGTTCGAGGAGAAGGGCCAGCCGCACTTCGGGTCACCGGACAAGGACCCGGCGGTCCGGCTCCGGGTGCTCGAGGACGCCGGGCGGTCGAACGTGCCGTTCACGACCGGGCTGCTGATCGGCATCGGGGAGACGCTGCCGGAACGTTCCGACTCGATCTTCGCGTTGCGGAAAATCGCCCGGCAGTACAACGGCATCCAGGAAGTCATCATCCAGGGTTTCCGGGTGAAGCCGGACACCGCGATGCGCAACGACGCCGACGTACCGCTGGACGAGTGGCTGGCCGCGATCGCCGTGACGCGGATCGTGCTCGGGCCGCGGGTCCGGGTCCAGGCGCCGCCGAACCTGGTCGACCTCGCCGAGTGCCGTGCGCTGCTCGACGCGGGCGTGGACGACTTCGGCGGGGTCTCGCCACTCACGCCGGACCACGTGAACCCCGAGCGCCCCTGGCCGCAGATCGACGACCTCGCGAAGGTGACCGCCGACGCCGGGTTCGAGTTGCGCGAGCGGCTCACCGCGCACCCGGAGTACCTGCGGGAGCCGTGGCTCGATCCGCGCCTCATCTCGCACGTCGAGGCGCTCGTCGATCCTGCCACTGGTCTGGCCAACGAGGCCGCGAAGCCGGTCGGCCTCCCCTGGCAGGAGCCCGACGGCGGCTGGGACAGCGTCGGCCGCACCGACCTGCACACCGCGATCGACACCGAAGGCCGTCGTACCGAGACCCGCTCCGACTTCGACGCGGCGTACGGCGACTGGGACGTACTGCGCGAAGACGTCGCGGCACGGCGTGCGGCCGAAGCCGCCGCGGGCTCCGCGTCGGGCGGTGCGCCCGAGCGCATCGACGCCGAGGTGAAGGCGGCTCTCGCCGCCGCCGAGCGCGATCCCGCCGGGCTTTCCGATGCTCAGGCGTTGACGTTGATGACGGCCACGGGTCCCGCGCTCGACCAGCTCGCGCACCTTGCCGATGAGTTGCGGAAGGCAACGGTCGGCGACGACGTGACGTACGTCGTGAACCGGAACATCAACTTCACCAACGTCTGCTACACCGGCTGCCGGTTCTGCGCGTTCGCCCAGCGCCGCACCGACGCCGACGCCTACTCCTTGTCGATGGACGAGGTCGGCCAGCGCGCCGAGGAGGCGTGGGTGATCGGCGCGACCGAGGTCTGCATGCAGGGCGGCATCCACCCCGACCTGCCCGGTACGGCGTACGCCGACCTGGTCCGCGCGGTGAAGGACCGGGTCCCGGAGATGCACGTCCACGCGTACTCGCCGATGGAGATCGTGAACGGCTCGGTGCGCACCGGCCTGTCGATCGAGGAGTTCCTGATCTCGGTGAAGGAGGCCGGACTGGACAGCATCCCCGGCACCGCGGCCGAGATCCTCGACGACGACGTCCGCTGGATCCTCACCAAGGGAAAGTTGCCGACGGCTTCGTGGATCGAGGTCATCTCCACGGCCCACAAGGTCGGGCTCCCGTCGTCGTCGACGATGATGTACGGACATGTCGACGCGCCGCACCACTGGGTGCAGCACCTGCGCACGATCGCCGCTGTACAGGACCGGACCGGTGGTTTCACCGAGTTCGTGCTGCTGCCGTTCATCCACCAGAACTCGCCGATCTACCTCGCCGGTGTCGCTCGGCCGGGCCCGACGTACGACGAGAACCGGGCGGTGCACGCGATGGCGCGGATCATGCTGCACGGCCGGATCGACAACATCCAGTGCTCGTGGGTGAAGCTCGGCGTGGACGGCTGCGTCGCGGTCCTGAACGGCGGCGTCAACGACATCGGCGGCACGCTGATGGAGGAGACCATCAGCCGGATGGCCGGCTCCAAGCACGGCAGCCGCAAGTCGATCGCCGAACTCACCGCGATGGCCACCGCCGCCGGCCGCCCGGCCCGGCAGCGGACCACGACGTACGGCGATGTCCCCGTCCGGCCGTCGCTGGAACTCGCCTGACGTTCCTCCCTCCGGGAGCGCCAGGCGACTGTCACGTGACCGGGTCGAGGTCGACGGCCCGGTTACGGCGCTTGCTGCCGACCCGGTGCCCGAGCGCGACCAGCAGATTGCCGACGACGTAGATGCCCGCGGTCACGAAGAGGTACCCGAACGGCCAGGCGTTCGGGTCCGCCGGGAACGCCTGCGAGCGGTCGCCGACCCAGCTGCGCATCAGGTACACCAACTGGAACGTGAAGCAGTAGCCGAAGATCGCGACGTACGCGACGTAGGCGGACAGGCGGTTCCGCAGGAAGAAGCCGAGCGGAAAGGCGAACAGGACGGTGGCGATGGCGATCACGGGAATCCCCTCCTCGAGTAGCTGATCCCCTCACGATCGCTTCGCCGCACCGCCCTCGGCATCAGTGCTGTCGCCGGACTTCGGTCGTGGCCGGCCACTAAGTGCTGGCACGGGTGCGCGAGCGGCGGTCCGCGGTCATCATGTGGTTGTGCTCCGGCCTCGGCGTCTGGTCGTCGCCGCGACGGTCGTGTTCGTCGCGGCCGCCGCCGTACGCGCGGTGCTCGCCTACGGTCCGCCCTCGGTCGGGTCACCGGCAGACTGGCCCGTCACCACCGTCCTGCTGCTGCCGGCGTTCCTCCTCAGCTGGCTGGTTGTCGTTCGCGTTCCGGCCAGTCCGATCGCGCCGGCGCTCGCGCTGACCGCCACGATGCCCGCGCTGGTCTTCACCGTCGAGGACTGGGGCGCGTCGGCGCGAACCTCTCGGCCGTGGCCCTGGGCATCCGCTCTGGACGCGATCGCGGACGGCACCTGGCCGTGGATCTTCCTCGGGTTCGTCACCTTGGTCCTGCTGTTCCCGGACGGCCTGCTGCCAGGTCGGCTCTGGCGGTGGGTCTGGGCGGCGACGCCGGTCGCGGCGGCGCTGGTGACTCTCGTCGTGTCCCGGGAAGGGGCCGCGCGGACCAGCCCGACGCCGTTGCGCGTGGTGCTGATCGTCGTTGTCTTCGGAGCGTTTCTGGCCACGTTGCTCGCGGCCGCCTCCAGCCTGGTGGTGCGGTACCGGCGGGGCGATGAGCTGACTCGGCAACGGCTGCGCTGGCTGATGGCCGCGGCCGTCGCGGTGCCGATCCTGCTCGCCGCGAGCTGGCTGGCCACCGCACTCGGCGTCCCCGGGACGTTGGCCTACACCTGGTTCCTGGTCGCCATGCTGTTCCTCGTCCCGGGCGCGATCACCGTCGCAATCCTGCGGCACGACCTGTTCGACATCGACCGGCTGCTCGGTGCGACCGTCAGCTGGCTCGTCACCACGCTGATCTCGGCGAGTGTGTTCGCGGTCGTGGTCCTCGTGGTCGGCGGATACTTCCCCGACCGGGTCGGCATCACGACCGCTGCCTTCGTCACCGCGCTCGTCCTGCTTCCGCTGTACCACTGGATCCACCGCGCGATCGGCAGGCTGGTCGACCCGGACCGGACCGTCGCGCTGGCCCGGATCCGCGCCTTCGTCCGGCGGGTCCGTGACGGCGAGGCCGAGCCGGAGGAGATCGAGTCCGTCCTGCGCTCCGCGCTCGACGACCCCGGGCTGCGGGTGCTCCTGCGTCGCCCCGGAGCGGAACTCGCCGTACCCGACGACGCGATCCCGTTGCAGACCGGCGACTCAGTGGTCGGCGCGTTGATCCTCGGTACGACGTCTGCACGCCGGGTCCGGCGGGCACGCGAAGCGGCCGTGGAGGCTCGGCTGCCGATCGAGGTCAGCCGGTTGCGGCTGGAGCTCCGCGAAGCCCTGGCCGAGGTGCGGTCGAGTCGGGCCCGGCTGATGGACGAGGTCAACGCGGAACGACAGCGGCTGGAGCGGGACCTGCACGACGGCGCACAGCAGCGGCTGATCGCGATCGGGATGCGGGTGCGATCGGTGCAGTACCAGTTGTCTCCCGGCGTACCGGCGTACCGGGAGCTCGACGAGGTGGTGGAGACGCTCGAGCACACCGTCGCGGAGCTCCGGCGGATCGCGCACGGGGTGCGGCCGAGTCGGCTCGACGACGGTCTTGCCGTCGCGCTGCGGGACCTGGTCGCGGACAGCACTCTGCCGGTCGATCTCGTCGTACCCGAACTGGAGGTCGGTGAGAGTGCGGCGACGACGGTCTACTTCACGGTCGGCGAGGCGATCGCGAACGCGCTCAAGCACGCGCGGGCGACCCGGATCTCGATCTCGGTCGGCGTGACCGACCAGGTACTGCGGGCCGTCGTGCGCGACGACGGTGTCGGCGGAGCCCGGGAGGGGTTCGGGCTGACGTCACTGCGGGACCGGGTCGCGTCGGTGGGCGGGGAGTTCACGGTCGACAGCCCACCCGGAGCCGGGACCTCGATCACCGTGGAGATCCCGTGCGCATCGTGATCGGCGAGGATTCCGCCTTGTTCCGTGAGGGTCTGAGCCGGCTGCTGACCGAGAACGGTCACGACGTCACCGGTACGGCGGAGACCGCGGACGCACTCGTCGACGTGGTGCGCGCGCTGGATCCCGACCTGACGATCATCGACGTACGGATGCCGCCGACGATGACGGACGACGGTGCACGGGCCGCCGCGACACTGCGCGCGGAGCGGCCGGACCGCCCGATCCTGATGCTGTCGCAGCACATCGAGACCCGGAACGTGGTCGGGCTCGTGGGCACCGGCGGGTTCGGGTACCTGCTCAAGGACCGGGTGCTGCGCGTCGGCGACTTCCTGGACGCGATGCGCCGGGTCGTGGACGGCGGATCGGCGCTCGATCCGGCGATCGTCGCCGCCCTCGTGACGCCGACGCGGGCGGGCGATCCGCTGGCCGCGTTGTCCGCGCGGGAACGCGAGGTGCTGGCACTGGTGGCGGAGGGGCGCTCGAACGGCGCGATTGCCGCGCAACTGGTGCTCGCCGAGCGGACGGTCGAGAGTCACATGCGGAGCATCTTCCAGAAACTGCGCATCGCCGACGCTCCGGACACCCACCGCCGCGTACTCGCCGTTCTCACCCAGCTTCGCCAATGACCACAGGAAAACTTGACGAGTGGTTAGTTGTTGCAGAAGGCAACATCTGCACGGAAAGTGAGGGAATTTTCACTGAGCGTTGCTTACTTCAAAGGCAATGCAAATGTTTGAACCGGAGGATTCCCGGTAAGGCGGGCCGCGTGACAACGTTCTCTTGTCGGCGGCGGACGGGTCGCCGGCACTAGGTCCAGGTGGATTCCGCAGTACTCCCGTCCGCGACCGGACTGTACCTCCCCTGCCGGTCACGGAATGAGACGCGGGACCGCCCTCCTTCGGGCCACTGCCCTCTCGGGGCAACAGCAGGACGCCGGCCGTGTCGGTGGGGTGTTGGTCGCCAGTGAGGTGGCGACCAACACCCGGCACGGTCGGCGTTTCTTACTGAAAACCGCCTCGCTGTACTGGTGCTGCTGGGGACCAGTACAGCGAGGCGGTTCTGTTTCCGGGCTGGTTTTTCCGGCCTAGTACGGATAGGTGTCGTCGCGCCGGGTCGGGTCCAGGTCCCACAGGGAGAACTGGACGATCTTGTGGGATTCCTCGCCGCCGCCGGGGACGAGTCCGAACGACTCGTACTCCTTCGAGCCCAGCCCGTCGAGGTAGCAGAGCAGCTCGAACGCCGACTGCGCGTCCTCGATGTCGTCGACCACCTCGTCGTTCTGCGCCTCGTCCGCGCGGCTCCGCACGTACCGCACGAAGGCGTCCGGGTCCGTCACCACGTAGTCGTACCGCGCCTGGTAGCTGAGCCGGACCCCGTTCTCCGGCAGCAGTGGCTCCAGCTCCTCGAGGTCGTCCAGGGACCCGCCCTCGACGATCTCCCGGTAGTCCGCGGGGTCGTCGAAGTCGTCCGGTCCCAGCGGCAGGTCGTCCAGCTCGTCGGGGTCGTACGAGTCGATCCCGAGGAAGATGTCACCCCAGCCTCGTTCGTGCACGGCGTCCGCGAGCGCCCGGGCCTGGACCCGGACGTTCTCGATCGCGCCGGTGGCCCGCAGGTCGTGCAGGTCCAGCGCGTCAGCCTGCTCCAGCAGCACCCGGGCGAGTTCACGGGCGGCCTCGGCAGCCGACGCGGGTTCGGTCGACTCACTCATGCTGTGACGGTACAACCATGGGCACCTCCGTTGCCGAGCCCGGTACTCCGAAAGCGTCGACGAGCTCCACCGCGGCCGGACGGACGACCGCGCACAACTCGTTGACGAGCGCGGTGATCGCCTTCGACCGCCCCGGTGACAACCGCCCGTGCTCGAGGTACCACGCGCGTTCCGCCTCGATGGTCGCCAGCGCGTGCAGGTCGTACACATCCTGCAACCGCGGCCGGATCTCCTCCGGCGCGTTCCGCACCGCGGTCTGGAACGCCTCGAGAACGATCCGGTCCACATGCGCCCGTCCGGCCGCGATCACGTGGTCCTGGCACCGGTTGAAAACGTCGAACGGATCGTCCCCGGCGTCGATCCCGCCCTTCAGCCGCCGCGCCACCCCGGACAGCATGTGCTGCTCCCGGAAACGCAGCAGTCCCGAGTGGTACGCGTCGTCCCGCAGCCCGCCGTCCGGGTCCGCCGCATCGCTCCGATTCGGCACTACGTCTCGCAGCCGTTCGATGAGCGGACGCAGCGCGGCCTTCTCGACCGCGATCTCCACCGCCTGCGCCGCGACGAACCTCGCCGTACCCAACGGGTCGAGCTTGCCGAACGACTCGCGGTAGTCCGTCAGCAGACCCTTGGCCACCAGCTGCAGCAGGACCGTGTTGTCGCCCTCGAAGGTGGTGAACACATCGGTGTCCGCCTTCAGCGCCGCCAGCCGGTTCTCCGCCAGGTACCCCGCGCCGCCGCAGGCTTCGCGGCACATCTGGATCGTCTCGGTCGCGTGCCACGTCCCGAGCGCCTTCGTCCCGGCCGCCTGCGCCTCCAGCGCCCGCCGGTCGTGCTCGCCCTCGTCGTCGTCGAACACCCGGGCGAACTCTTCCACCAACTCGGCCTGCGCGAAGTGCAGTGCGTAGGTCCGCGCGAGCAACGGCAGCAGCCTGCGCTGGTGCATCCGGTAGTCGAGCAGGATCGCCTCCTCGCTACTTCCCGGAGCACCGAACTGGCGCCGCTGAGCGCCGTACCTGATCGCGATCGTCAGCGCCACCTTGCTCGCGTTGATCGCCGCGCCGCCGACCGACACCCGGCCCTGCACCAGCGTGCCGAGCATGGTGAAGAACCGGCGGTCCGGGTTCTCGATCGCGCTGCTGTAGTTGCCGTCCGCATCGACCTGCGCGTAGCGGTCGAGCAACGCGTCCCGCGGCACCCGGACCTGGTCGAAGACGATCCGCCCGTTGTCGACCCCGTTCAGCCCGAGCTTCGGCCCGCAGTCCGACAACGTCACGCCCGGTAGCGCCGCACCGTCCGCACCCCGGATCGGCACCAGCAGGCAGTGCACACCATGACTCTCGCCGCCGACGATCAGCTGCGCGAACACCGCGGCCATCCGCCCGTGCCGTGCCGCGTTGCCGATGTAGTCCTTGCGCGCCGCGGCCGACGGCGTGTGGACGACGAACTCTCCCGTCGCCTCGTCGTACGTCGCCGTCGTGCCGAGGGCCTGCACGTTCGACCCGTGACCGGTCTCGGTCATCGCGAAGCAGCCGAGCAGCCGCCCGCTGATCGCATCCGCCAGATACCGCTCGTGATGCTTCTCGGTCCCCAGGTGCTGGATCGCGCCGGCGAACAGGCCGAACTGCACACCGGCCTTCACCATCAGCGACAGGTCGCCGAAGGCCAGCGTCTCGAACGCCGCGATGAACCCGCCCAGGTCCGCCTCGCCGCCGTACTCCTTCGGATAGCCCCGCGCGGGCAGCCCGTCCTTGGCGGACTGCAGCAGCAGGTCGAGGATCCGGTCCCGGTACTCGTCCCGGGGCAGCCGGACCGCCAGGTCACCCAAGTCAGCGTGCGCGCCCAGCCCTGCCCGCACGACGTCCCGCGCCGCCTTGTGCGGCCCGTCCAAGTAGTCCCGCATCGCCGATGTGCTCATGTCCTCTAACTTACGAGGAATCGCCACTACTTTCCGTCACCGCTTCGCGACTGTGGAAAACCTGGCATCAATCCGCATCTGCGGCGGTAGGCTGTCTTCCGTGCCGAACTTGCGGATCAGTGAGGCGGCCGCCCTCCTCGGGGTCAGCGACGACACCGTGCGTCGCTGGATCGATCAGGGCCGGCTGCGGTCGAAGCAGGAGAACGGCCGGATGGCCGTCGACGGGCAAGTGCTCGCCGCGTTCGCGCAGGAGCTGGCGGACTCGCCTGAGCCGGGTCACACCGCCGCGGCGTCGGCGCGCAACCGGATGCGGGGGATCGTCACCCGGGTGCTCAAGGACGGTGTGATGGCCCAGGTCGAGATGCAGGCCGGGCCGTTCCGCGTCGTGTCGCTGATGAGCCGTGAGGCCGCCGACGAGCTCGGCCTGGAGCCAGGGGTGGTGGCCGTCGCTTCCATCAAGTCCACCCATGTCGTCGTCGAGATCCCGGAGGCTTGATGTTCCGCCGTACCGCGTTCGCCGCCCTTGCCACGGTCGCCGCGCTCGCCGTGGCCGGGTGTGGCGGCGACACCCCGGCGGCATCGTCTCCGTCGACCAGCTCGTCGGCGTTGTCGGGCACGGTGAACGTCTTCGCCGCCGCCTCGCTGACCGGCACGTTCACCCAGCTGGGCAAGGACTTCGAGGCCGTCCACCCCGGCGTGAAGGTGACCTTCAACTTCGGCGGCAGCTCCGCACTCGCGCAGCAGATCAACTCCGGAGCGCCGGCGGACGTCTTCGCGTCGGCGGCGCCGAAGAACATGGACGATGTGAAGGACAAGGGCACGCCGACGAACTTCGTGAAGAACACGCTGGAGATCGCCGTACCGAAGGGGAATCCGGGCAAGATCACCGGGATCAAGGACTTCGCGGACAAGAACAAGAAGCTCGCGATCTGCGCGGCCCAGGTGCCGTGCGGCGCGGCGGCCGCGAAGGTGTTCGCGGCGGTCGGCATCACCGCGCAGCCGGACAGCCTCGAGCAGGACGTGAAGGCGGCGCTCACCAAGGTCAGCCTCGGTGAGGTCGACGCGGCCCTCGTGTACAAGACCGACGTACTGTCCGCCAAGGACAAGGTCGAGGGCATCGAGTTCCCGGAGTCGAGCAAGGCCGTCAACGAGTACCCGATCGCCACGCTGACCAAGGCCCCGAACCCGGACGGCGCCCAGGCCTTCGTCGACTACGTCTTGTCCGACAAGGGCAAGATGGTCCTGACCGCCGCGGGCTTCGACGCGCCGTGAGCCGTCGTGGCAGGAGCACCAGCGGGCGGCTGCCTCTAGTACTCCTGCTGCCTGCTCTGCTCGGTCTGGCGTTCCTGCTCGTCCCCTTGGTTGGTCTGCTGATCAAGGCGCCTTGGTCGACGCTGCCGGACCGCCTGTTCAGCGCCGACGTGTGGCAGGCACTGCGGCTGTCACTGGTGTGCGCGACTCTTGCCACTGCCTTGTGCTTGCTACTAGGTGTTCCTCTGGCCTGGCTGCTCGCCCGTGGCGGGTTGCCGGGGCGGAGTCTGATCCGGGCGTTCGTGACGGTTCCTCTAGTGCTGCCGCCGGTGGTTGGTGGCGTTGCGTTGTTGCTGGTGCTCGGACGGCGCGGTCTGGTCGGTCAGCACCTCGACACGTGGTTTGGCGTGTCGCTGCCGTTCACCACTGCCGGTGTGGTTGTTGCAGAAGCCTTTGTGGCTATGCCGTTCCTGGTGATCTCCGTGGAGGGCGCGCTGCGTGCTGCTGACCCGCGGTACGAGGAGGCGGCCGCAACACTCGGTGCCGGACGGTGGCTGACGTTCCGGCGCGTGACCCTGCCTTCGATCGCACCTGGCGTTGTTGCGGGGACAGTACTCTGCTGGGCGCGGGCACTGGGTGAGTTCGGCGCCACCATCACGTTCGCGGGCAACTTCCCGGGCCGTACGACGACCATGCCGCTGGCCGTGTACTTGGCGTTGGAGACTGATCCCGAGGTGGCCGTCGTACTGAGCCTGGTGCTTCTGCTGGTGTCTGTCGTCGTACTGGCGGCTCTCCGCGAACGCTGGATCGGTGGGCTTCGTTGACTCTGTACGCCGATGTGCAGGTGAGCCGTGGCTCCTTCGAGCTCGCACTGGACCTGACTGTCGAGCCTGGTGAGGTTGTCGCGCTTCTCGGCCCCAACGGAGCCGGCAAGACCACAGCGCTCCGTGCCATCGCCGGACTGCTCGCGTTGGACCGCGGACGCATAGCCCTGGACGACACGGTGTGGGACGAGCCGCCGCGCACGTTTCGTACGCCGGACCGTCGGCCGATCGGCGTGGTGTTCCAGGACTACCTGCTGTTCAACCACCTGAACTGCTTGGAGAACGTGGCGTTCGGTCTTCGCGCCCGCGGTGTAGAGAAGCAGACCGCCCGGCTGGAGGCCTCGCGCTGGCTCGAAACAGTCGGCTTGTCGGAGTACGCCCGTACTCGCCCCCGCGCTCTGTCCGGCGGGCAAGCCCAACGCGTGGCCCTGGCCCGCGCGCTGGCCACCGACCCCGAGCTCCTGCTGCTCGACGAACCACTGGCCGCACTGGACGCCGGTACGACGCTTCATGTCCGAGCCGAACTGGGCCAGCACCTCAACCGCTTCGAAGGCCGCACCCTGCTGGTCACCCACGACCCGCTGGACGCCATGGTCCTGGCCGACCGCCTGGTCATCATCGAGCACGGCCAGGTAGTCCAGGAAGGCAGACCCACCGAGGTGGCCCACCGCCCCCGCACCGACTACGTAGCTCAACTAGTAGGCCTGAACCTCTACCGCGGCGACGCTTCAGGCACCGCAGTCAGACTGCCCGAGGGCGGCACGATCACACTCGCCGAGCCAGCCACCGGCCCAGTCCACGTAGCCTTCCCGCCCACCGCCGTCAGCCTCTACGTAGAGCCCCCGTCCGGCAGCCCGCGCAACACCTGGCCCGCGGTGGTCACCGGCATAGAACAGCACGCCCACACAGTCCGAGTCCGCCTGGACGCCTCCCCCAGCGGCCCCGCCGACCTCCTCGCCGACATCACCCCCGCCGCAGTAGCCGACCTCCACCTCACCCCCGGCCAACCCCTCCACACCACCCTCAAAGCCACCGAGGTCCACACCTACCCGGTCTGATCGCGCCGGCTGTACGACGAAGACCGACGGAAGTTACGGGCCGTGATGTTCTTGCGGTGGATTGACATGTTGTCGCGGGGTGATTTGCGCTCAGGATACTCGATTCGGTAACGAAGAGTGTCTACTTACTCACTCGTAGTGTGTGCGTTCTTCACGTAAGAGTGATGACATCGTGCACTACGCCGACCCCTCCCGGGGCGCCCAAGATGTGGCGGGACCACGAAAGGGGGGTCGGACAGTCATGCACGAGAGTTACGAGTTCTACTGCCTTGCGGATCGGCGGTTCTACGAGACGCCGGCCAACCGTGGTGCGCAGCATCCGGATTTCGCGATCACACAGCGGCCGGTGCCGAGCGGCTGGCAGCACGTGCCGGGCGAGCAGTGGATGCACTACGCGCCCGACGGTCTCCGGCTTCCCCAGCAGGGCTGGAAGATTCACGTCTCGGCGCGGCTCCAGGACGTCGGGCGGACGCTCGAGGCCGTGTGGGAGTACTGCGTCCCGCGCGGCATCGCGTTCAAGTTCCTGCGCAACGAGGCCGTCCTGGTGATGACGAACTCGAAGGCCGCTCCCCGCGGGTCGAGCGGCAAGCTGGTGACGATCTACCCGACCGACGACACGCAGCTCGAGCTCGTGCTCAAGGAGCTCGACGAGGTCCTCCACGGCGTCGAAGGCCCCTATATCCTGAGCGATCTGCGCTACGCCGAGGGTCCGCTGTTCGTGCGGTACGGCGCCTTCGTCAGCAGATACTGCCTCTCCCTGACCGGGGAACGCGTCCTGGCGATCGAAGACGCGCAGGGCAATCTCGTCCCCGACCACCGCGGCCCGACCTTCGTCCTGCCGCCCTGGGTCGAGCTCCCGGACTTCCTGCGGCCGCACCTCGAAGCGCGCAATGCCGTCACCACCGACGACCTCGCGTACACGATCGACGGCGTCATCCAGTTCTCCAACGGCGGCGGCGTGTACCTCGGCCACCACAACGAGACCGGCGACCGCGTCGTACTCAAGGAGGGCCGCCCGCACGCGGGTCTCGACATGGCCGGGCGGGACGCGGTCGCGCGGATCGCCCACGAGCGCGACATCCTCGAGCAGCTCGACGGCCTCGACGCTGTACCGAAGACGCACGACTACCTGCAGCTGGGTGACCATCACTTCCTCGTGCAGGAGCACATCGACTCGGTGTCACTGCAACGCGAGCTGGTACGGCGTTATCCGCTGACGCATCCGGACGCGACCGAGGCCGACAAGGCGGCGTACGCCGAATGGGCGACCGCGATGATCGCCAAGGTCGGCGAGGCCGTCGGCCAGTTGCACGAGCGCGGCGTGGTGTTCTGCGACCTGCATCCGGACAACCTGCTGCTCGACGTGAACGGCAAGCTGACGCTGATCGACTTCGAGGTCGCGACCAAGGCTGAGGACCACGCGCGCTCGACGCTCGCCCATCCCGGGTACGCCGCTCCGCAGGACCGGCAAGGTGTCGACGTCGACCGGTATGCGCTCGCCTGTATCGCGCTCGGCGTTTACGCGCCGCAGGCAACGATCTTGCTGAATCTCCACCCCGGCAAGGCGTTCCAGCTCGCCGACATGATCGCGGACACGTTCCCGGTGCCGCGCGCGACGCTCGACGAGGCCGTCCGGACGATCGTCGGCGCCAACACCACCAACGAGCTCGAAGACCTGGCCCTGCCCGGCAAGGCGGAGTGGACCGACGTACGCGCGGCACTCACCAAGGCGATCGTCGCGGCAGCGACCCCGGAACGCACCGACCGCCTGTTCCCCGGCGACATCGCGCAGTTCCGCGACGGCGGCGGCATCGACCTGGCCACCGGTGCGGCCGGTGTCCTCTACGCGCTCGCCAGGACAGGCGCCGGACGCTTCCCGGAGTACGACGACTGGCTGCGCAAGCAAGCCCTGAACACCGCGGCCGGCCCCGGCCTGTACGACGGTCTGCACGGCGTCGCGCACGTCCTCGACGAGCTCGGTCACCGGCAGGACGCGCTCGACCTGGTCGAACGCACTCTCGCCGACGACTGGAGCTCCCGCGAGCTCGGACTGCACTCCGGCCTGTCCGGCATCGGCCTGAACCTTCTGCACTTCGACACCGAGCCGGCGTTGCGGGCCAAGGCCGTCCGAGTCCTCGACCTGGTCGCAGACCGGCTCGACCAAGACGTACCCGAGATCAGTGGCGGTCAGCATGCCCGTGCCGGCCTCATGTACGGCGCTTCCGGTCCGGCGCTGCTGTTCCTCAACGCGTTCGAGCAACTCGGCGACACCGGTCTGCTCGACCTTGCGGAGATCGCGATCCGGCAGGACCTCAAACGCACCGTGCTCACCGAGGACGGGATGCGCCAGGTCAACCAGGGCTGGCGGACGTTGCCGTACCTCGAAGAGGGCTCGGCCGGTATCGCTCTTGTGCTCGAACGCTACCTGCGCCACCGCCCGTCCGAAGAGTTCGCCGCCACGCTCCAGGAGCTCAAGCGGGTCACTCACTGTTCTTACTACGTCCAGCCCGGCCTGTTCATGGGTCGCGCCGGCCTGCTCCTCACCGCCGCTGCGCTCGGCGAGGACCAGGCGACGGTCGACGACCTCGTGCACGGCCTCGGCTGGCACGCGATGCCGTTCGAGGGCGGTCTCGCGTACCCGGGCAACCAGTTGCTCCGTCTCTCGATGGACCTGGCCACCGGATCGGCCGGCGTCCTGCTGGCTCTGGGTACGGCGCTGCACCATGCGGATCCTGCGCCGGTGTCCCTCCCGTTCCTCGGACCTCCCCAGTGGTCCGAGTCCTCATCCCGACGACTTGCACCGAAGGAGGTGTAAACACATGGCACTTCTCGACCTTCAGGGTCTGGAGACCCCGGGTTACGGCCACGGCGGCCACCACCACGGCGGCTCCACGCTGACCGTGCTGGGCTGCGCTTCGCAGACCCCGAGCAACCTGAGCCTGCTGCTCTGCCACTGATAACGGCACCTGTATGTCAGGTAGTGAGGCCCTGGGCGGGCAGTACCCGCCCAGGGCCGACCTGTCTCTGGGTAGCTCCGAGCCCGCGGGCTCGTTGTGTTGGTGGACAAGGAGAGTGAGGTGATTGTCTCCGTGCAGGCTTATCCATGCGCCGAGCGTCTGACGCTCGTGGAGCAGGTGCACGGTTGTACCGTCGCGGACCCGTACCGCTGGCTCGAGGATGCTTCAGCCTCCGAGCACTGGCTCCGGGACCAGGACGACCTGTGGCTGACGTACGCCGCGTCCCTGACCAGCCGGTTCCGCTGGAAGAACCGCGTCCGGCAGCTGTCCGACGTCCGCAGCGTGTCCACGCCCGTCTGGCGCGGTGGCCGCTGCTTCACACTGCGCCGCGAGACCGGGCAGCAGTACGCCGTGCTGTACGTCGACGAGACGCCGCTCATCGACCCGAAGCAACTCGATCCGAGCGGCCTGACCACGCTCGACGCCTGGCAGCCCTCTCCGGACGGCACCAAGCTGGCATACCAACTCTCCCGCGGCGGCGACGAACGCTCCTCGCTCCACGTCCTCGACGTACTGACGGGCGAGCTGATCGACGGCCCGATCGACGGCTGCCGCTACTCCCCCGTGGCCTGGATCCCGGACAACGAGACCTTCTACTACGTGCGCTTCCGTCAGGTACGCCGCCACCGCGTGGGCGACCCCGACGACGCCACGATCCTTGCCGACGAGGCGTCGTACGGGCTGGAGATCAGCGCGGACGGCCGCTGGCTGACGATCTGTACGACAACCGAGGTGTGGCTCGCTGACCTGACAACGGACGCGCCGCCGCGGCACCTCCCGCAGGACGCGACCACGATCATGTCGGTCGGTCCGGACGGCCGTTTGTACGTCGTCACCACGCAGGACGCGCCCACCGGCAGAATCTGCGTCGGCGACCCGACCGAGCCAACGGTCTGGCACGACTACATCCAGCCCAACGCGCCGCTGACCGGTCTCGCCGTCCTCGACGACGTCGTCCTGGTCAGCACGGCAACCAAGATCACCGTCCACGACCGTTTGACGGGTGAAGGGCAAGGCAGGGTCGAGCTGCCCGGTGCAGGATCGGTTGGTTCTTTGACGGCGCACGGGAATCGGGCTTGGTTCAGTTACACAGACAGCGTCACGCCGCCGAGGGCCTACTGCTACGACGCGAGCACCCACAACACAACGGACTGGGGTAGCGCGGAAGGCGGTGGGCACGAGGCCGAGACGCATCGGCTGACGGCTGGTTCCGGTGTCGAGCTGCGAGTGATCGGCAAACCAGGACCGCGTCCCACGATTCTCTACGGGTACGGCGGGTTCGGGCAGGCGCTCACCCCGACGTACTCCGCCTTCGCGCTGGCCTGGGTCGAAGCAGGCGGCTCCTTCGTCACCGCGACACTCCGTGGCGACGGTGCATCGAGCACCCGCCACCACAAGCAGGACACCATTGACGACTTCATCGCCGCCGCCGAGCACCTGATCGCCGAAGGCTGGACCACCGCCGACCAACTCGCCATCTGCGGTGAGTCGAACGGTGGCCTCCTCACCGCGGCTGCACTCACCCAACGCCCGGAGCTGTTCGCCGCCGCGGTCTGCTCGGCACCGCTGACCGACATGATCCGCTACGAGCTGTCGGGTCTCGGCGAGCGCTGGACCGCGGAGTACGGCTCGGTCAAAGACCCCGACGCCTTCAAGACCCTCGCGAGCTACTCGCCGTACCACCGTGTCACCGACGGCGTGAAGTACCCGGCCGTGCTGCTGACGGCCTTCGGGAACGACACCCGCGTCGATCCGCTGCACGCGAGGAAGCTGTGCGCGGCGCTGCAGCACGCGACGGCGAGCAGCCGGCCGGTGCTGCTGAGGTTCGAGCCGAACGCCGGACATACGACCGGCGGCATCAACCTCGCCGCCGACATGCTCGCCTTCATCGCCACCGAGACGGGCCTGAGCCAATGATCACCTTCAACCAAGTGGCCAAGCACGGGCGAGGCTGGTTGCCGCTGATCGGGGTCAACGCGCTCATCGGCAGCGCCGTCACGCTCGCACTCCCGACCATCCTCGGTCGTTCGGTCGACTCGATCGTGGCCGGCACCGGGTATACGCGCTGGCTGATTGTCGCGGCAGGGCTGATCGGGCTCGGGATCGCGGCGAGCATCGTCGACGCGTTCGCCGGCGCAGCCTGTGTCGCCGAGACCACGGCCTGGCTCCGCCATCGGCTCGTCCGGCACGTCGTCCGCGGCGGCCCCGGCGGTACGCGCGACTTCGAGACCGGCGACCTCGTCACCCGTGTCTCGGCCAACGCCACCGACGCCGCTCAGGCCGGACCGGCCGCGGTGACCGCGATCGCCGCGATCGCGCCCCCGCTCGGCAGCCTCGTCCTGCTGGCAGTGATCGACCCCTGGCTGGCCGCCGCGTTCTTCGGCGGCGTCCTGCTCGTGGTCCTTGTCCTCTGGACCTTCGCCAAGCGGACCGCCGACGTCAGCCTCGCCTACCAGGAAACCCAGGGCCGCATCGCCGCCCTGCTGTCCGAGTCGCTCACCGGCATCCGCACCATCACGGCCGCCGGTACGACGGAACGCGAGGAGCGCCGCATCCTCGGTCTGCTCCCCGAACTGCACCGCAACGGCGTCGTCACCTGGCGGATCCTGGCTCGCTCCGGCGCGCAGGCCGCGGTCGTCGGCCCGCTCGTCCTCGTCGCCGTCCTGGCCGTCGGCGGACTGCAGCTCGTGGCCGGCAACATCACCGCTGGCGAGCTGTTCGCTGCCTCGCAGTACGCCGTGCTCGGCGCCGGCCTCGGCAACTTGACCGGTGTGCTCGGCGAGCTCGCCCGGGCGAAGGCCGGCGTCCAGCGGACCGGTGAGGTGATCGCCATCGAGCCAGTCGCCCACGGCACCTTGACGCTGCCGGCCGGTCCCGGACAACTGACGTTCGACGGCGTCAGCGTGGTCGCCCATGGGAACGTCCTGCTGGACAACGTGAATCTCGATCTCCCGGGTGGGATCACGATCGCTGTCGTCGGCCCGAGCGGTGCAGGCAAGTCGACGTTCGCAGCGGTCGCGGCGCGGCTACGGGACCCGTCGACCGGACAGGTCTCGCTGGACGGCGTACCGCTGCAGGCCGTCAGCCGGCGCGCGCTGCGCAGCGCGGTCGGATGCGCCTTCGAGCGTCCGCAGTTGGTCGGCCGGACCGTCGGTGAGGCGATCGATCCGCACGCGGTCAGCCCGGTCCGTACGCTCGCTGCCGCCCGCGCCACCCACGCCCACGACTTCGTCAGCCGCCTGCCCGACGGGTACTTCACTTCGTTGCGCAAGGCACCGATGTCCGGCGGCGAACGGCAACGCCTCGGCCTGGCGCGTGCCTGGTCGGCCCGTCGCCTGCTGGTCCTCGACGACGCGACATCGAGCCTGGACACCGCGACCGAACGCCAGATCAGCCGCACCCTCACCGAGGACCGGCACCATCGCACCCGCCTGATCGTCACCCACCGCCCGGCCACCGCCGCGCGCGCAGACCTGGTCATCTGGCTCGACCACGGCCAGGTCCAAGCCATCGCCCCGCACGCCGACCTCTGGCACAACACGTCCTACAGAGCTGTCTTCGGATGAGACGAGAGCTGTCGTACGGCGCTGCCGCGCTGCGGAAGCGGGCCACGGTCAGGTTGATCGGGTGGTCGGTTCCGGAGATCCTGCCGACGGCGGTGTACGGGATCGCAGTGGCGCGGGCGACGGACAGCTTTCTCGACGGGCATGCGTGGCAAGGAATCGCCTGGCTGGGCGGGCTGGTCGCGACAGCTTGTTTGGGCGCGGCCGGAGCGCGGCAGGTGTACGGCCGGCTCGGTGAGCTGGTCGAGCCGTTGCGAGACGATCTGGTACGCCGGGTTGTCGGCGGCGCGCTCCGCTCCGGGGACGACGGGGCGGTTGCGCGACTGAACCGGCAGGTGGAGATCGTTCGTGACACGTTCGCGGGACTGGTCCTCGTGCTGCGCAGTTTTGCGGTCACGCTGTTCGGCGTACTGACCGGATTGTTGTCACTCGCTCCGCTCGTCGCCGCATTCGTCGTACCGCCGTTCTTGCTGGGATTCATGCTGTCGCTCGCGGTGCTCGGGATGGCAGCGGACCGGGTGCGCGCCTCGCTGACAGCGGACGAGGAACTCGCCGCGTCGGCGGGGATGGTGTTCGGCGGAGTACGCGACATCTCCGCAGCCGGGACCGAGGAGTACGCCGAGTGGTTGGCCGGCCAGCCGATCGAGGCCCACGCGGCGGCGGAGCGCGCCCTGGCGAAAGTGTCGGCGCTACGGACGTTGTGCTTCGCGGTCGGCGGTTGGCTTCCGTTGCTGATCCTGCTCGCGGCGGGGCCGTGGCTGGTGGGGCGTGGAGTCAGCACGGGCACGCTGCTCGGCGGGCTCACCTACGTCCTGATCGGCTTGCAACCGGCGCTGAACACGGTGATGAACGCTCTGGGCGACAGCGGCCTGCGGTACGTGATCACGCTCGGCCGGATCCTCGACGCCTCGACACCGGCCGAGGATCCGCGACCGGTCGACGAGCTGAACGGCTACCAGGTCCGCCTGCGTGCGCTGACGTTCGCATACGGTCCCAAAGCCGAGCCGGTGCTCGACCAACTCGAGCTGACGATCCCCGAGGGTGAACACCTCGCCGTCGTCGGCCCCAGCGGCATCGGCAAGTCGACGCTGGCCGGCCTGATCTGCGGCATGCTCACGCCGACGAGCGGTCGCGTGCTGGTCGGTGGCGCCCCTCCTGCCGAGGTGACTCCGGAAAGGCTCGCCAAGACCCGCGTACTGATCCCGCAGGAGGCCTACGTCTTCAGCGGCACCGTCCGCGACAACCTGGCCTACTTGTTGCCTGATGCAACAGATCACCAACTCGAGCTCGCCGCGAAGGCTATCGGCGCCGAGCAACTCGTCGAACGCATCGGCGGCCTGCACGCCACCGTCCGGCCGAACGAGCTCTCCGCCGGTGAGAAGCAACTGCTCGCGCTGGTGCGCGCCTATCTGTCACCCGCACCGCTCGTAGTGCTCGACGAAGCGACCTGTTTCCTCGACCCCGAGGCCGAACGGCAGGCCGAGGAGGCGTTCGCGAAGCGTCACGGAACGCTCATCGTGATCGCGCACCGCATCAGTTCCGCCCTGCGCGCGCGTCGCATCCTCGTCCTGGACGGCAACCAGGCCGCGCTCGGGACCCACGTCACCCTGATGCGCACGTCCCGCATGTACCGCGACCTGCACGGCAGCTGGACACCCGCACCCCGGACAGCTGCTCAGATCCAGCCGGCGTCCTGAGCCTTCCGGATCGCCTCGATCCGGCTGCGGGATCCGGTCTTGGCGAGGATCCGGGACAGATAGTTCCGCACAGTGCCCGCGCTGAGGCTGAGCGTACGGGCGACCTCCTGCGCGGTCGCGCCGGTGGTGACGTGCCGCAGTACCTCGCACTCGCGATCGGTCAGCGGGTTGTCACCGGCCTTCAACGCCGCCACAGCCAGCCGTACGTCGACCACGGGCAGCCCCTTCGCGACGTCGCGCACTGCCTGCACGAGGAGGTCCGTGGTCGCATCGGTCGCGATCAACCCGATCCGCGGCGCCTGCTTCACCAGCGCCAGGCTGGTCGCCGCGATCGCCTCGTGGTCGATCAGCACCAGCACCCCGCGCCCGGCGAGTTTGCGGCACAGCTCCTCGATCCGGATCCGGCCGGGCAGCTGCGGGTCGAGCAGGAACACGTCCGGACGTCGCCCGGCCACCTGGAGCACGTCCTCCGAACGGTCCAGCTCGGCCACCACGTCCAGGTCGTTCTCTCTTGCCAGCACCGCGGCCAGTGCACCACGCACCAACGTGCCGTGATGGCCGAGAGCCACTCGGATCACCGCTTCCGCCCCCATCACATCCGTCGCCTCATCCACCGGCTGCCACGCCGCGATCGCCGGACCGCGGCACCCGTGTCTCGATAACGAGCGAACCGCCCGGACGACACGGGACAACGCCGCCGAGACAGCCCCGGACAGCCGATTCCAAGCGGTGGTAAACCGATCGGTTCCGCCCATCGTCGCCCTGCGCGCCGAGCCCGGAAACCGTTCTGTTGTTGGGGTTTCGGAATGTCAGGCCCTGGAAAAAGTTCGGGGCAGATCGGAATCTGGGGTTGCGTTTCCGCCGAACGTCCCACAGGATGACTCAGGTCACGCCGTTACCGGGGCGTGACCGTTCGGACGCCGTCCTGTGACCTGTCCGAGTGCCCCTCTCCCCTGCACGGGGGCCTGGTGCGTCCCACCATGCCCAACCTCACAAGGAGCGCTTTTCAGATGTCCAAGGCCCGACATGCGCGCACCCGGCGAAGTACCCGCCGGGTGGCTCGAACCCTGTCCATCGCCGGTCTGGGAGCCGGCATCACCGCAGCCGGCGCCGGTGCGGCGTTCGCGACCGACTACCAGGTCAAGTCCGGCGACACCCTCTCCGAGATCGCCCAGGCCAACGGCACCGACTGGCACGAACTGGCCCGGATCAACAACCTGAAGGACCCCAACCTCATTCTGATCGGTCAGACTCTGACGCTGGACGGCGTGAAGAAGGCCGCCGCCGCGCCGAAGAAGGTCACCACGAAGGCCGAGAAGACCTCGAAGTCCGAGAAGACCGAGCGCAAGGCCCGGCCCAACCGTTCCGAGGACCGCCCGGCGACGAGGAGCGGCAAGGCCGACCTGAGCGGCGCCTGGGCCAAGGTCGCGAACTGCGAGTCCAGCGGCAACCCGCGCGCTGTGAACCCGGCCGGCTACTACGGGCTGTTCCAGTTCGACCTGCGGACCTGGCGCAGCGTCGGCGGTTCCGGCAACCCGGCGAACGCCTCCGCGGCCGAGCAGTTGATGCGCGCGAAGAAGCTCTACGCGCAGCGCGGCGCCTCCCCCTGGCCCGTCTGCGGCAAGTACCTCCGCTGACCCGGCAGCCGGGCGGGCCGGTGGCAGACCGTCCTCCCACCACCTGCCCGGCACCCCGGACGGCTTTCCCAGTGGATCAGGTGCGGGTGATGACCAGCATCTGGTCGGCGCCTACCTGGAACTCGTAGGGCACCTTGCGGATCTCGTAGGTCACCCCTTCGAGCGAATCCAGCAGGTCCGGCAGCCACGGGATCGGCTCGCCGGCCCCTTGCAGCACCAGCGGGAAGATCCGTACCTCGGCGTTACTGACCCGGATCAGCTCGCGCAGCGCGGCCGCGTGCCAGTCCCGGTCGTACTTGTCGGCCCACGTGAACAGCAGGTGCGAGCACAGCACCAACTCGAACCGCCGATCGCCGAACGGCAGATCCGGCAGGCCCGCGGCGACGTACCGCTCCGGCGCGGCGGCGACGTCCTGCAGGAACCGGTCGGCCGCCTCGATCCGGAGCTGGTCCTTCCGCTCCGGCGATCCGTACCAGTGCCAGACGAAACTCCCCTCGTGCTCGCCGACGATCCCCGACGTCGCCGGCAGGCTGCGCCGGACGCTGTCGACGAGTTCGGGATGGTCCAGCTCGTACGCCGGATCGGCGGCGATCGCGTCCACGCCACGGGCCGCGGCCTCGGCGGTGAAGCCGGCGCCACCCGCGCAGCAGTCGAGCACGGAGTCGGGGAGTTCCTTCAGGTCGAACATCGCTTCGTACTCGGCGTACGAGCGCGAGGTCACCAGCACGGGTCTACCTTTCGACGGTGGTCTTCCGGCGCAACCTGCCGTCGAGGGTGGTCGCCCCCGCCGCCAGAGCCAGGAACAGTACCGCCACCAGCAGACAGTTCAGTAGCACCTTTCCGTACCCGTGCTCGTCGACGTTCACGAACGGATATGGATAGAAACCGACGAACGCGCCGCGGACCAGCGTGAACACCAGCCACAGCACCGGGTACACGATCGACCAGCCGACGATCTCCCAGTCGGTCCGGCCACGCGGCCCGAACACCAGCCAGCCCAGTACGCCGACGACCGGCGCCGCGGTGTGCAGCAGCAAGTTCGCGACCGACCCCCATCCGTGCAGGTCGTCCGTCCCGGCCAGTACGGCGTGGTAGACGATCCCGGTCACCGCAATGCACAGCACGCCGTTCAGCCGCAGAGTGTCGAACAGCCGGCTCCGCGGGCGGTCCGGAAGTGCGGCCAGCATCAGCGCGGTCCCACCGAGCAGCAGGTTCGACTGGATCGTGAAGAACGCGAACACGTTGAACACCCGCTCCGGGTTGTCCGGGAAGAACCCCTCGTGTCCGGTCGCCGTCACCACCAACTGGATGACGATCCCGCATACCACGATCAGCCCGGTGATCGCCGCCCAGATCCGCCCGACCATTGTCATGCCGAGAATGTACGACGAGTTGCCGGGTGATCCCGGGAGGTCAGGCGGACTGCTTCTCCCGGGACGCCCCGTCGAACGAGTAGCTGAACGAAACGACCGCGTCGATCGCCAGCACGAGCGTCCAGGTGCCGGCCGGGGCGAGGACCGCGTCGTACCCGCGACCGGAGAGCAGGCCGAGGCCGATCATGATGCCAACGCCGACGACGTACGCGAGCAAGTGCCGGAACCAGCCGGCGCGTTCGCGGCGCGCGCGCTCCGGGCCCTTCTTCGGCGGCTTCACCGGACGCGGCGCGCCGCCCAGGAAGTGCGCCGCCCACTGGTCCGCCCACTTCAGCGTCTGGTGCCCGAACCCGACGCTGACGCCGATGAAGATCGCGGCCAGCGAGTGCTTGAACGCGGGCTCCGCTCCCCGGTGGATGTCCAGGACGCTCGCGACCAGCATCACGACGTCGACCAGCGGTACGCCGGCCAGTAGGACGAGACCCGCCTTCGGCCGCCGCAACAGGTAGCGCGTCACCAGGCCGCCGGCGAGCAGGACCCAGAATCCGATCTCGCACGCGGCGATCACAGCGATCAGCACGGCGTTCCCCTTCCGAGAAAGTTTTCAGTACGACTGTGTTGTAAACGAGACTAACACAGCTGTGCTAAAAAGGACGCCATGCCGAAGATCGTCGATCACGCCGTCCGTCGCGAGGAGATCGCCGAGGCGCTGTGGCGGGTGGTCCGCCGGGACGGGATCCGCGCGGCGTCGGTCCGCACCGTCGCCGCCGAGGCGGGCTGGTCCGCGGGCGCGGTGCGCTACTACTTCCCGGACCAGGACGGGCTGCTCAGCTTCGCGATGGACCTGGTGTCACGCCGGGTGACGGAGCGGGTCAGCGGGATCGAGCCGAAGGGCAGCGCGATCGCGATCGCGCTGCGGTACCTCGAGGAGGCCCTCCCGCTGGACGCCGAACGGCGCGCGGAGTTCGACGTCTGGATGGCGTTCATGGCCCAGGCCCAGGCCGAGACCGGCGCGGGCAGCCTGCACGAACACGTCGACACCGTGCACGACGGACTACGCCGGTTGTGCGAGTCGCTGCTGAACTCGCTCGCCGACGACGGAGCTCTCAAGAACGGTCTCGATCTACGCCGCGAGGCCGAACGCCTGCATGCCCTGATCGACGGCCTCGCCCTGCATGCCGCAATCCAACCCGAACGCAGCACGGCGACCCGGATCCGGCAGATCCTGCGGCATCATCTCGAGACGCTCATAGCCTGAGTAACCCCTTACAAACCTGGGTTTTCGGAGAAGAATCGCCGAGACCGGACTAAAACGTCGCGGCACGTGGCACGATCACCGCATGGAGTCAGAGGGGGTGATCGTCGTCAGTGGAATCATGGCGGCGGGGAAGTCGTCGGTGTCCCAAATGCTCGCCGAGAGATTCCAGTACGGCGTGCATCTTCGGGGGGACGTTTTCCGGCGGATGATCGTCAGCGGTCAGGCCTCGATGGCCGACGATGTGCTCGAGGCACAACGCCAACTGCAGCTGCGCTACCGGCTGGCCTGCAAGTCCGCCGACGAGTACGCGAACGCCGGCTTCACGGTGGTCCTGCAGGACGTGGTGATCGGCGAACTGCTACGCGAATTCCTGGACGGCATCCAGACCCGGCCGCGGTACCTCGTCGTACTGACGCCGCGACCGGAGATCATCTCGACCCGGCTCGGCGGCGGCGCGCATCATCTGGTCGACGAGCTCGACTACGAACTGCACGCGTTCAGTCCGCGGCGCGGCCTGTGGCTGGACAACTCCGACCTGTCGGTCGGCGAGACCGTCGACGCGATCCTCGGGCGTCTCGACGAGGCACGCTTCGACTGACGCCGTCACCAACTTGCCGCGCGGCGACAAGGTGACCCGTCTGCTACCCGGGGGTAGTTTGAGTGGATGACCGTACGACGGACGTCCTGCAATCTCTGTGAAGCGATCTGCGGTGTCCTGGTGACCGTCGAGGACGGCAAGGTCACCGACATCCGCGGCGACGAGTCCGACCCGCTGTCGCGCGGTCACATCTGCCCGAAGGCGGTCGCACTGCGCGATCTCCAGGAGGACCCCGATCGACTGACCACGCCGGTACGACGTACTCCCGACGGCTGGCAGGAAATCGGATGGGAGGCGGCGTACGAGCTCGTCGTCGACAAGCTCACCGGGATCCAGCGCGAGCACGGCCGGAACGCGGTCGGGGTGTACCTGGGGAACCCGAACGTGCACAGTCTCGGCGCGCTCACGCACCTGCCGACGATGGTCCGGCAGTTGCGGACCCGGAACCGGTTCAGCGCGACCTCGATCGACCAGTTGCCGCACATGCTGGCGTCGTACCTGCTGTACGGGCACCAGCTGATGGTCGCGGTGCCGGACATCGACCGGACGTCGTACCTGCTGATGCTCGGGGCGAATCCGTTGGCGTCGAACGGCAGCATGATGACCGCGCCCGGGTTCGGAAAACGTTTGAAGGAGTTGCGGAATCGCGGCGGAAAGCTGGTGGTCATCGATCCCCGCCGGACCGAGACTGCAGCGGTTTCCGACGAGCACCATTTCGTCCGTCCGGGGACGGACGCGGCGTTTCTGCTCGCGCTGATCCACGAGGTGATCACGCAGGGCTCCGCGCGGCCGGCGGAGTACGTCGACGGATTCGAGGCCGTGGAGGCGGCGGTCGAGGCGTGGACCCCGGAGCGGGCAGCCGGGATCACCGGGATTCCGGCGGACGTGATCCGGCGGATCGCGCGGGAGTTCGCGGCGGCCGACCGGGCGGCCTGTTACGGGCGGGTCGGGGTGTCGACGCAGCAGTTCGGCGCGATCTGCCAGTGGGCGATCCAGGTGCTGAACATCATCACCGGAAACCTCGACCGGGCCGGCGGGACGATGTTCCCGCGGCCGGCGGTGAACACGTTGCTCGGGCTCGGGCGCGGGCATATCGGCGTCTGGAAGAGCCGGGTGCGCGGGTTGCCGGAGTTCGGTGGTGAGCTGCCGGTGTCGACGATGGCGGAGGAGATCCTCACGCCGGGCGAGGGCCAGATCCGCGCGATGGTGACCGTCGCCGGGAACCCGGTGCTGTCGACACCGGACGGGCGGCGGCTGGACGAGGCGCTCGGCTCGCTGGACTTCATGGTCGCGGTGGATCCGTACATCAACGAGACGACGCGGCACGCCGACGTGATCCTGCCACCGGCGCCGCCGCTGGAGCGGGACCACTACGACATCATTTTCCACCAACTCGCCGTACGGAACACCGCGCGGTGGAACGACGCCGTACTCCCGAAGCCCGCCGAGGCACGGCACGACTGGGAGATCTTCCGTGATCTCGGGCTCGCCTTGGTACGGCGTACTCCCTGGAACCGGCGCCGGGTCGAGACGACCGCACGACTGCGACTGTCGCCGCGGTGGATCGTGGACGCGGGGTTGCGGATCGGGCCATATCGCTTGTCCGTCGGGAAGTTGCGGCGCTCGCCGGGCGGTGTCGACCTGGGACCGTTGCAGCCGGCGTTGCCCGAGGCTCTGCACAAGAAGTCGAAGCGGATCGACCTCGCGCAGCGGATGATCCTGGACGACCTGCCGCGGCTGGACGCGTTGACCAGCGTGGCGGCCGACGAGCTGCTGCTGATCGGCCGCCGGCACCTGCGCAACAACAACTCCTGGATGCACAACTCCGCACGGCTGGTGAAGGGGAAGCCGCGCCACCAGCTCCTGATGCATCCGCACGACCTGGCCGACCGCGACCTCGCCGACGGCCAGGTGGTGACAGTGACCTCCGCGGCCGGGTCCATCTCGGTTGAGGTTGCCTCTAGCAACGACATCATGCCGGGCGTGGTCAGCCTGCCGCACGGGTTCGGCCACAACCGTCCCGGCACCCGTCTGACGGTCGCCAATCAGCTCGCGGGGCCGAGCGCCAACGACATCACCGATCGCAGCCGCATCGACCACACGTCAGGCACCGCGGCCGTCAACGGAGTCCCCGTGACCGTCACCGCGGGGCAGAACTCTCCCGAATGAGCAGCAGCGGCGTCGAGTACAGGTGGGACTGGGGTTGCGCCCCCGCCAGGACATCCAGCAGGCGGTGCGTCACCTCGGCGCCGTAGCCGACCACGTTGTGACTCAGGGCCGTGAGGGTCGGATGCGTGATCCGGCACAGGGCCGAGTCGTCCCAGGCGACCAGCGTGATGTCGTCCGGGATGCGGAGGCCGAGCGCCTGGATGACGGCCAGACCGGCCACCGCCATCAGGTCGTTGTCGTAGATGATCGCCGTGGGCCGTGGGGTGGCGGCCAGTACGTCGCGTGTCGCATCGGCGCCCTGCGCCGCCGAGTAGTCGGTGTGATGGACCGAGGTCGTCAAACCGAGCCGGCGGGCGGCCACGTCGTACGCCTGGTCACGGATCCAGACGTCGCCGAACTCGGGCGGACCGGCGACCCGCGCGATCACCCGGTGCCCGAGCGACTCCACATGATCGAGCGCCGCGGTCATCGCCGCGGTGCCGTCGGTCCAGACGCACGGCATCCCGTCCGCGAGCGCGGGATCGCCGACCAGAACGGCCGGCAGACCGAGCTTGCGCAGTACCGGGATGCGGGGATCGGCGACCCGGAGGTCGACGACGATCACGCCGTCGACGCGGCGCTCGGCGGCCCACTTCCGGTACGTCGCGACCTCCTCGTCCAGGTCGGCTACGACCTGCAGGGCCAACGCGTACGACTTCTCCGACAGGACCGACTCGACGCCGCCGACGAAACCCATGAAGTACGGCTCCTCGATCAGCGTCTGCGCGGACCTGGCGAGCACCAGCCCGAACGTCTCGCTGCGCGCGGCGGACAGTTGCCGCGCGGCCCGGTTCGGCACCCACTCCAGTTCGGCGGCGACCTTCAGCACGCGCGCCCGGGTCGCCTCCGACACCCCGGGCTGGTTGTTGAGCGCGTACGACACCGCTCCTTGGGAGACCCCACAACGCCGGGCGATCTCCTTGATGGTCACACGAGACACGACGACACCCTCCTCACCGGGCGGCCGGATCGCTGACGGTCGATCCAGCACCCTTCAGTGTGACGCCGTTTCAACCCTCTGTCATCACCTAGGCACACAAAGTGACCGTTTGATCAAACCGCCCCGCTCCCCACCAGCGGGGATATCCCCGCCCGTTCTGGGTTCTCCCCTCGTACACCACCGGATAACCCACACCACGAGGGGATATCCCCGGCTGTGTGGTCGGTGGGGGAGCATCAGGTGACCGCCCAGTCGTTGGGCGGAGGGTGGTGTGGACGGGTCGGGGTGGGATACGGTTTCCTTCGTTACTTAACCGGTTCGGCTTATCAATCGGCGTCGACCCCAGGGCAGCGGGTAGAGGCGCCGCCGACAAGGAGAAACCATGGTCGCAAAGGACCACCTGTCCCTCCAGCTCTACACGATCCGGGGCAAGCTCGAAGAGGACTTCGACGGCACCCTGGCCCGGATCGCGGAGATCGGCTACACCAAGGTCGAGCCCTTCGGTGTGACCGCCTACGCGGATCGTCTGGCCGAGGCGCTGCCCAAGCACGGACTCTCGGCCCCGACAACGCACGCCGGCCTGCTCCGCGAGGACAGCGCCCCGATCTACGCGGCCGCGAAGCGGCTCGGCATCACCACGGTCATCGACCCGCACACCGACCCGGCGCGCTGGCAGTCGGCCGACGAGATCAAGGTCATCGCGGACGGGCTGAACAAGGCCGCCGTCGAGGCCGCCGACCACGGCATCACGGTCGGCTACCACAACCACCAGTTCGAGCTCGAGTCGAAGATCGGGGGCGCGCACGGGCTGGAGATCCTGGTGGACAACCTGTCCGACGACGTGATCCTCGAGGTGGACACGTACTGGGCCGCGGTCGGCGGCGCCGACGTACCGGCGCTGCTGAAGAAGTTCGGCGACCGGGTCACCGCGATCCACGTCAAGGACGGCGACGGCACCCTGGACAACAAGGCGCAGGTCGCGGTCGGCGACGGAGTCATCGCGGTCCGGGACATCCTGGCCGCCGCTCCGCAGGCGCTCCGCGTGGTCGAGCTGGACGACTTCTCCGGCGAGATCCTCGACGCGGTCGCGGGCAGCTACGCGTTCCTCACCGGAGAGGGTGCACCTGCATGAACGAGCGAAGCGAGTTCATCATTCAACACAGCGGGCCTCGTGCCTCATCGGCGCCCGGAGCGAAGCGAGGACGTCGATGAGTTCGGTCGGTGTTGGTGTTGTCGGCGCCGGGGTGATCTCGGACGCTTACATCAAGAGTATGCAGAGCTTTCCGGATCTGAAGGTCGTCGCGATCGGTGATCTGCGGCCGGAGGCTGCCAAGGAGAAGGCCGAGCAGTACGGTATCGAGACCCACGGGGGTCCCGAGGCGGTGCTGGGCAACCCGGACGTCGAGATCGTGGTCAACCTGACCATCCCGGTCGCGCACGTCGAGGTGGCGCTTGCTGCGGTGGCCGCCGGTAAGCACGTGTGGAGCGAGAAGCCGTTCTCGCTCGACCAGGACAGCGGCCTGAAACTGCTGGCGACGGCACAGGACGCGGGCGTGCGGCTGGGTTGTGCTCCGGACACGATCCTGGGTCCGGGTCTGCAGGAGTCGCGGCGGATCATCGAGCGCGGTGACATCGGTACGCCGTTGACCGCGCTCACCCTGATGCAGTCGCCCGGCCCGGAGTCGTGGCATCCGAACCCGGCGTTCCTGTTCCAGGAGGGCGCGGGTCCGTTGTGGGACATCGGCCCGTACTACCTGACCACGCTGGTCCAGCTGTTCGGTCCGGTGGCCGCGGTCGCGGGGCTGGGCTCGAAGTCGCGGGACAAGCGCACCATCGGTTCCGGTCCGCTGGCGGGGACCGACTTCGACGTGACCGTGCCGACGCATGTCAGCGCGATCGCGAGGTTCGAGTCGGGTCAGTCGTCGCAGAGCATCTTCAGCTTCGACTCGCCGCTGCCGCGGGCCGGGTTCGTCGAGATCACCGGGTCGGAGGCGACGCTGGCCGTGCCGGATCCGAACGGGTTCGACGGTGAGATCAAGATCCGTCGTCGCGGTGCCGACGACTGGGAGACCATCGCGGAGACCAAGGCGGTCGCGCAGCGCGGTACCGGCGTCCTCGAGATGGCGCGCGCCATCCGGGCCGACCGGCCGCACCGGGCGACCGGGGCGCTGGCGTTCCACATCGTCGACGTGATGGCCTCCATCACCGACTCGATCGACACCGGCACGTTCGTGGACGTGAACAGCACCGTCGAGGTCGCGCCGATCCTGCCCGACGACTGGGACGTCACCGCAGCAACGCTATGACCAACATCCTCCTCGATCCCCGGCGGACCGTTGTGTTCGCCGGGGACTCGGTGACCGACTGCGGCCGCCGTACCGACCCCGACGGGCTCGGCGACGGCTATGTCCGCAACCTGTACGACGACCTGTCCGGCGAACTCCGCGATCGCCGGCCCGCGATCGTCAACGCCGGCATCAGTGGCAACCGGGCGGTCGATCTGGCCGCCCGGTGGGCCGACGATGTACTGGCGCACAACCCGTCGCTGGTGTCGATCCTGATCGGGATCAACGACACCTGGCGGCGGTACGACGAGGACGACCCGACGACACCTGAGGACTTCGAGGCGTCGTACCGGTCACTGCTCGACCCGCTGTCGTGTCCCGTGGTGCTGATGGAGCCGTTCCTGCTGCCGGTGAAGGACGGGCAGGAGGAGTGGCGCGAGGACCTGGACCCGAAGCTCGACGTGGTCCGGAAACTGGCCGTCGAGTACGGCGCGATCCTGGTGCCGACCGATGTCGAGCTGACCAAGCAAGCAGTATCCGTCGGGCCGGCGGCGCTGGCCGGCGACGGCGTACACCCGTCCGCCGCCGGACATCGTGCCCTCGCCGATCTGTGGCGACGGTACGTCCTGGACGCCTGACGTTCACCGCTCCCCGGATGTCGCGGGGAGCGGTGCTGTTCTACTAAACCGGTTCATCCCTGGAGTCCGACTGTGACATCACTCAAGACCTTCGACCTGACCACCGACGGCGGTGCTGCCTGGACCGTGCAAGCGGTCGAAGGTCCGGCCCCTGACGGCCTGATCGGCCGCGCCGTGGCCGCGACCGTGCCGGGCGAGGTGCACACCGACCTGCTCGCCGCCGGCGAGATCCCCGACCCGTTCGACGGCGACAACGAGTCGGCGCTGCACTGGATCGGCCGCACCCGCTGGAGTTTCCGGACCACGTTCAGCTGGGCTGCCGACGGCAACGATCGGCAGGAGTTGGTGGCCGAGGGCCTGGACACGGTCGCGACAGTCACCCTGAACGGCCAGGAGCTCGGCCGGACCGCGAACCAGCACCGCTCGTACCGGTTCGACGTCACCGGCGTGCTGGTTGCCGGGGACAACGAGCTGGTGATCGAGTTCGAGGGTCCGGTGGCGGCGGCCGAGGCGGAGCGGGCGAAGGTCGGCAGCTGGCCGCACACCAACCTGCACCCGTACAACGAGCTGCGGAAGATGGCCTCGAACTTCGGCTGGGACTGGGGACCGGACGTCGCGACCGCAGGGATCTGGCGGCCGATCCGGATCGAGTCCTGGTCCGGCGTACGCATCGACTCGGTCCGCCCGCTGGCGGGCGCCGATGGCGTTCTGAACACCTTTGTCTCGCTGGTCTGGACCGACACCGCCGCCGAGTACGCCACCGTCACCGTGGAGGTCGGCGGTACGACGCAGTCCACGAGCGTCAAGCCCGGCACCGACACCGCCGTCGTCACCAACAGGGTCCCCGCGGTGGATCTCTGGTGGCCGCGCGGGTACGGCGAACAACCGTTGTACGACGTGACGGTGACGCTGGCCGACGACACGTGGACCGGCCGGGTCGGCTTCCGGGACATCACCCTGAACGTTGCCCCGGACAACGACGGTACGCCGTTCGTGCTGTCCGTGAACGGCAAGCCGATCTACATCCGCGGCGCGAACTGGATCCCCGACGACGCATTCGTCACCCGCCTGAACGCGGACACGTACCGGACGAGCATCGAGGACGCGGTCGACGCCGGCATGAACCTGCTGCGGGTCTGGGGCGGCGGGATCTACGAGAGCGAGGACTTCTACGACGTCTGCGACGAGCTGGGAATCCTGGTCTGGCAGGACTTCCTGTTCGCGTGTGCGGCGTACTCCGAGGAGGAGCCGCTCCGGAGCGAGGTCGAGGCCGAGGCCCGCGAGGCCGTCACCCGGCTGAGCCGGCACGCCAGCCTCGCGGTGTGGAACGGCAACAACGAGAACATCTGGGGGTACGTCGAGTGGGGCTGGCGGGTCCCGCTCGCCGGGCGGCCGTGGGGCGCGGGGTACTACCTCGACCTGCTGCCGAAGATCGTCGCGGAGCTCGACCCGCGGACGCCGTACTCGGCCGGTAGCCCGTACTCGTTCGACCAGTTCATCCACCCGAACGACGACCGGCACGGGACGATGCACATCTGGGACGTCTGGAACCAGGTGGACTACACGACGTACCGCAAGTACAAGCCGCGGTTCGTGTCGGAGTTCGGGTTCCAGGGGCCGCCGGCGTGGTCGACGCTGACGTCGGTCGTGCACGACTCGCCCCTGGATCCGTACGGTTCGCAGATGCTGGTGCACCAGAAGGCCTTCGAGGGCAACCTCAAGCTGGAGCGAGGGCTCGGCGATCACCTGCCGATCTGGAAGGACATCGACGACTGGCACTGGACGACGCAGCTGAACCAGGCCCGGGCGATTGCCTACGGCATCGAGCACTTCCGCAGCCTGTTCCCGTTGAACACCGGCGCGGTCGTCTGGCAGCTGAACGACAACTGGCCGGTGGTCTCGTGGGCGGCCGTCGACGGGCACGGTATCCGGAAGCCGTTGTGGTACGCGTTGAAGCGCGTGTACGCCGATCGGCTGCTGACCGTGCAGCCACGGGAGGACCAGTTGGTCGTTGCCGCACACAACGACACCGACGCGACCTGGTCGACCGAGGTGACCGTCACACGGCGTTCGACGACAGGCGATGAGGTGCTGGCCCGGGAGACGTTCGCGATCGAGATCGCGGCGCGCTCGGCGATCGTCAGCGAGCTTCCGGAGTCGGTTGCGGTTGCGTCGAACCCGCGCGCCGAATACCTGGAGGTGCGGGGCGCCGACGGCGTCACGGCGTACTGGTACTTCGTCGAGGACACCGAACTGCAACTCGCGGGCGACGCCTACACCTCCACGGTCACGCCGACGGAGGGCGGGTACGACGTGACCGTCACCGCGACCGCACTGGCGAAGGACCTCGCGCTGTTCCCGGACCGGCTGGACGCAGCGGCACGCGTGGACTCGTGCCTCATCACCCTGTCCGCGGGCGAGAGCCACACCTTCCACGTCACCGGAGCATCCGCTCCCGAGCAGGTCGCCGTACCCGTCCTGCGGTCGGTCAACGACCTGCTGGCCTAGGGTGAGTGGGTGACCTGGGGGAAGCGTGTTGCGGTCGGGCTGTTCCTGCTGACCGTTGTCGGGTGCAGTGATACGAAGCCGACGGCCGGAGTGGTGACTGAGACACCTCAGACTCGCGCTCCGGCCGCGCCGGTGCGTACAGTTCGGCCGACCCTTGCGCCCGTGCAGGTCAGACCAGGTGCCTCCAGCAACACGAAGCTGATGCCAGTGCTGGATCACGGGCCGCGGAACAAGAAGCAGATCGCGTTGACATTCGACGCTGACCTCACTGCGCTGATGCGGAAGCGGCTGCTCTCCGGGAAGGTCAAGTCGTACTACAACAAGGCCCTGGTCGACGAGCTTCGAGCGATGCATGTGCCGGCGACCATGTTCCTGACGGGCATGTGGATGGAGCAGTACCCGCAGGTGGTTCGGGAGCTCGCCAACGACCCGCTGTTCGAGCTGGGGACGCACACCTACGACCACCGCGGTTTCGCCAAGCACTGTTACACCCTCGGGACAGTGCCGCCCGGCGAGATGCTCGCCGATGTACGGCGGGCCGTCGTGCAACTGGACCAGCTGGATCCGCACGCCACCAGGTGGTTCCGCTTCCCCGGCGGGTGCTACGACGCCACCGCACTGCACGAGCTGGCACCGGCCGGTGTCACCGCAGTCGGGCTAGATGTGCCAGGTGCGGATGGGTTCGCCAAGTCAGCGCAGCCGATCGTCAAGCAAGTCCTCGACCACGTGCAGAACGGGTCGATCGTCGTACTCCACATGCACGGCGGCGACAATGCGCCGTACACAGCACAGGCGGTCGGCCCGATCGTGCGCGAGCTACGCGCCCGCGGCTACGAGCTGGTCACCGTGACTCGGTTGGTCAGTCGACGTTGACGGCGACGTACTTGACTTCCAGGTATTCCTCGATGCCGACGCTGCCGCCCTCGCGGCCGAGGCCGGACTGTTTCACGCCGCCGAACGGTGCGGCGGGGTTGGAGACGATGCCCTGGTTGAGGCCGATCATCCCGGCCTCGAGCCGTTCGGACACCCGGAGCGCGCGGCTCAGGTCCTTGGTGAACAGGTAGGACACCAGGCCGAACTCGGTGTCGTTGGCCATCCGCACGGCCTCGTCCTCGGTGTCGAACGCCGTCAGCGGGGCGACCGGTCCGAAGATCTCCTCCTTCTGCAGCCGGGCACTCTGCGGCACGTCGGCCAGCACCGTCGGCTGGAAGAAGTAGCCGTTGCCCTCGGCAACCGCCCCGCCGGTCAGCGCGCGGGCGCCCTGCGCGATCGCGTCAGCGACAAGATCGGCGACCTTGTCCCGCTGCTTCCCATCGATCAGCGGGCCGACGTCGACACCGTCCTCGGTGCCGCGGCCGACCTTCAGCCCGGCCATCCGCTCGGTCAGCCGGGTCGCGAACTCGGCCATCACCGACGACTGCACGTAGATCCGGTTGGCCGCCGTACAGGCCTCGCCGCCGTTGCGCATCTTGGCCAGCATCGTGCCTTCGACGGCCTTGTCCAGGTCCGCGTCCTCGAACACCAGCAGCGGCGCGTTCCCGCCGAGCTCCATGCTGGTCCGCAGTACCTGCTCCGACGCCTGCTCGAGCAGCTTGCGGCCGACCGGGGTCGAGCCGGTGAAGGAGAGCTTGCGGGCGCGGCCGTCACGGATCAGCGGCTCCATCACGCCGCCCGAGTCGTGTGTGGTGACCACGTTGAGCACGCCGGCCGGGAGTCCGGCCTCGGTCATCAGCTCGGCCAGCTTGAGCATCGACAGCGGCGTCTGCGAGGCCGGCTTGATCACCATCGTGCAGCCGGCCGCGACCGCCGGGCCGATCTTGCGGGCGCCCATCGCCGCGGGGAAGTTCCACGGTGTGATCAGCAGGCACGGGCCGACCGGCTGGCGCATCACCAGGAAGCGGCTCGCACCGTTCGGCGCGATCTGGTAGCCGCCGTCGATCCGGACCGCTTCCTCGGCGAACCAGCGGAAGAACTCGGCCGCATAGGCGATCTCGCCCTTCGACTCGGCGACCGGCTTGCCCATCTCGAGCGTCATCAGCAGCGCGAGGTCGTCGGCCCGCTCGGTCATCAGCTCATAGGTACGGCGGAGGATCTCGCCACGCTCTCGCGGTGCCGTCGCGGCCCACTCGGCCTGTGCGGCGACCGCGGCGTCCAGCGCAGCCATACCGTCCGCCGGGCTTGCGTCGGCCACGTCGCAGAGCGTCGTACCGGTGGCCGGGTCCTCGACGGCGAGGGTCTTGCCGCTGCCGGCCGCCACCCACTTGCCGCCGATGAACAACTCGGTCGGACACGCCTCGACGACTTCGCGCTCTCGTGACATGAGTCTGCCTCTCGACTAGGGGGCAGTACCCAGATTAAGCCGTGGCTATGAGCGGGGGTGCGGACCTCGGGACCGTGCGGACGATCCGGGTCAGCGCGGCCGCGACGTTGCGCAGGATGGACGAGCGGATCAGCCCGTCGAAGGCCAGCGGGACGATCATGATCTCGTCGGCGGTGGTCTCGGCGACCAGCCGGCCCAGCGCGGCCGCCACCGTCGTACGGGAGCCGACGATGTGTCCGGGATAGTCCAGCAGACGTTCGGCTCGCCCGCGCTCGCGTCCGGTCAGCGGGGGTTCCAGCAATGCCATCAGCTCGCCCGACGTCACGCGCGGTCCTGCAGCGGCCAGGCGTGTCTGCACCCGGACGTATTCGGCGAACCGGACCAGCGCCTCCTCGTCCGAGTCCGCTGCCACCACTCCGACCGTGGCTGCGATGTACGGGCGCGTCTGCGGCCCGGTCGGCTCGAAGTGCTCGCGGTACGCCGCCATCGCAGCAGGTGTCGTTGCCGCCGCGCAGTGATGCGTGAGGAAGACCGGCAGCCCACGTGCGGCGGCCGTCATCGCAGCAGCCGGGCGATCGGCCAGCACGAACACAGGTGGCGGCTGTCCGGCCAGCGACAGCCGTACGTCGCCGACCGGCGCCCGTCCCGGCGTTCCGTCGCGTAGGAAGCCGCACAGCTCGTCCAGGCGCTGCGGAAACGTGTCTCGCGCACCGCCTGCAAGTGCAGCCGCAGTACTGGACGCAACGCTGCTTTGTTCGGCCACACCGAGGTCGATCCGACCCGGGTACGCCGCAGCGAGCGCTGCGAACTGCTCAGCGACCACCAGCGGCTGATGGTTGGTCAGAAGGAGCCCGCCGGCTCCCAGCCGGATGCGGTCGGTTCGTGCAGCCAGGACGGCTGCCAGCACCGCCGGCGCTGCACCGCCGACGCCTCGGACACCATGCTGCTCGCCTATCCAGAACCGGCGGTACCCGAGGTCATCAGCGGCCAGTGCCACCTCCGCCGTCTCCCGGAGCGCGGCCGCAGCCGACTGACCGGGCAGCTGCGGTACGACGTCCAGCACAGAGTGAGCCGAGACAGTCAAACCGGGAACGGGTGGAGTGAGCACCAGCCCACGGTCCCAGCGCCGGGCCCGATCCACATGGGGGTTCGGCCCCCAACTTCCGCGCCGCCTGCCCCCATCCGCACGGCGGGTTTCCGCAGGGTGAATTTGGGTGTTCGGGGCTCTTGTTCCGGCAGGTACCGCGCAGGCATCGTTCCGGTCTACCCGCCTGCTGCCACCACAGGCCGTCGAGGTGCTGATTACAGCGAAAATATGGGGGCCGACTACCCATGCCCGGGCCCAGGGGGCGGTGGCAGCCTGAGCGCGTGCTCAACTCCGCGATCCGCACCGGCCAGCCAGACATCTGGTGGTCCGCGGGCCTGCGGCCGCACGAGCTGACCCACGCGCGCACCCGGTCCGCACCGGCCTGGGCCGCGTACGTGGAACGCAGTACTTCCCTCCCACCGAGCGCGCCTGCCGCCGGTCGAGACCCTGCAGGGACCGGTGTTCCCGGCGGCCACACTTCAGGTGGGGCGGCCGCGACAGCGGATGGGTCCGGCACGGACTGGCGGCAGGCGCTCATGCATTGTCTGGCACCCCTGCTGGACTCGGCCCGCCAGGACCTGGCCGCGGCCGGCCACACCGGAGCCGTCGCCGAGGAGTTCTTGCATCGGCTCGGCCTCCGGCTGGTGAAGCTGGCCGCGCGGACGCTGGTCCTGGAGCTCGCCCGGGCCCGGGACCGCGGCGAGCTGGCCGGTGACACCCCGGCCGAACGCTTCCTGGACTTCACCCGCCGGCTCGTCGGAGGGAGCGAGCTGGCGGAGTTCCTGGCCGCCTACCCGGTACTGGCCCGGGTCCTGAGCGAGTCGTGCCGACAGGGCGTCGAGGGACACCTCGAGCTGGTGGCACGACTCGCTGAGGACCGCGAATCACTGGTCACCGGGCTGCTGGGCGGCCGGGACCCCGGTGCCGTGACCGCGATCGAGCCCAGCGGCGATCCGCACCGCGGCGGACGCTGCACCGCGATCCTCACCTTCGCGGACGGTCAGCGGGTGGTCTACAAGCCGCGGTCGCTCGAGCTGCACGGGCACTTCAACACCTTCGTGGACTGGTTGAACACGCGCTCCACGCTGGGCATCCGCACGGTCCGGCTGCTTCCCCGCGACGGCTACGGCTGGCAGGAGTACGTCGTCCACGAGCCGTGTACCGACCCGGCCGGCGTACGGCGGTTCTACCAGCGGCAGGGCGCCTTGCTGGCGTTGCTCTACGTGCTCGACGGCACGGACATGCACTTCGAGAACCTGATCGCCGCGGGCGACCAGCCCGTACTGGTGGACATCGAAACGCTGTTCCACCCCAGTCCGGTGCCGGTGTCCGCGCTGACCCTCGATCCGGCGCACCGTTCGCTCGTCGGATCGGTGTTCCGCACGGCGCTGCTGCCGCTGCTCGTGCCGGGTGAGCACGGCGTCTCGGACCTGTCCGGGCTCGGCGGGCACGCGGGCTCGGTGACACCCGCCAGTGTGGTCGACTGGGCCGACGCCGGTCTGGACTCGATGCACCTGGTACGGCGACCTGGGCAGCGGCGGAGCGCCGCCAACCGTCCGACGCTCGACGGACAGCTGATGGATCCGCGGGATCACGAAACCGCCCTGATCACCGGGTTCCAGGCCGCGTATGAGGCGATCGCCTGGCACCGTGACGAATTCTTGGGGCCGGACGGCTTGCTGGCGGCCTGTGCTGCTGACCAGATGCGATTCGTGCCCCGCAGCACCAGCCTGTACACGAGCCTGCTGGACGAGTCGACCCATCCGGACGCGCTGCGGGACGCGGCCGGCCGGAGTCAGCTGCTCGATCTGCTGTGGGACGCGGACGAGTCGCTGCAGGCGATCGTCCCCTTCGAGCTGGCCGACCTGTGGGCGGGCGACGTACCGCTGTTCACGGCTCGCCCGGACAGCCGGGACGTGTGGGCCTCCGACGGCACGCGGGTTGCCGATGTTCTCGCCACCGATGGCCTGACCGCGGTCCAGGCGAAGGTCGCGAGCCTCGGCGACATCGACGAGCACCGCCAGACGTGGCTGATCTCCGCATCGCTCGCCACCCGCCCGGAGCCGATCACGCACGCCACCACGGGCATCCGGGCACACGTGGGAGCGACCGTACCGGACCCCGACCAGCTACTGGCCGCGGCCGTGGACATCGCCGACGAGGTCATGGCGCAGGTGGTCAGCGACCCGGGCGGTGCGGCCAACTGGCTCGGCCTCGAACTGATCGACGACCATCACTGGGCTGTCCGTCAGATGGGCGCCGGCCTGTCCAACGGCTACACGGGTACGGCGCTCTTCCTCGCGCAGGTCGGCGTACTGACCGGAGCGGACAAGTACTGCGAGTTGGCCCGGGACGCGATCCGTCCGCTCCCCCAGCTGCTCGAGGCCCTGGCCTGCGACCCGGAGTCCGCAGCTCTGGTCGGCCCGGGCTTCCACGGCCTCGGGGGCATCAGCTACGGGCTCAACCGGCTGTCCGCGCTCCTCGGCGACCCCGACCTCGCCAACTGGCTGGCCGCGGCGCTGGAGCTCAGCGAACGGCTCGAAACCGATCCCACCGAATTCCCGTCGTACGCCGAAGGCGCGGCGGGTGGGCTGGCCGCGATGCAAGCAGTGCAAGGCTTTCCGGCCGCCGGCCGACTGGCCGAGCGCTACGCGAATCACCTGGTGACAACCGTCGAGAGCGGACTCCGTGGCCGAGTAGCAGCGGACCACGGCTTCGCTCGCGGCTTCCAGGGAATCGCGTGGTCGCTCGGCCAGTACGGCGTACCCGGCGACCGGTACCTGGACGCAGCTCGCACAGCGGCCGACCTGGATCGCCACAGCGGTCCGGGTGGACCTGGCTGGTGCTCTGGTGACGCGGGAACCGCTCTGGCGCGGGCCGCGACCGGAGTACCCGCGGACCTCGACGCCTACCTGAGGGCCGCAACACAACGACCGGTGCTCGCCGACCTGAGTCTGTGCCACGGCGAGCTCGGCGCGGTGGAGTCACTCGTGTGGCTCGCCGCACGTGAGTACCCAACTGCAGAGGCGGCACGGCGACGTCGTGCCGGGTTGGTGCTCGCGGCAGTACAGCAGTACGGACCGCAATGCGGGACACCCCGTGCCATACCGTCTCCAGGCCTGCTGACCGGTCTGGCAGGAATCGGTTACGGACTGCTCCGACTTGCGTTCCCCGAGAGGGTTCCGTCCGTGCTGCTGCTCGAACCAACCGCCGGGCCGCGGTGTGGCACAGCACCAGAGCCCACAGTGTGACAAGGGGAACAGCATGACCGCCCAGCACCACGATGTTCAGCACCACCATCCGGCCGACGAGCCGTCCGCGGCGCCGGACCGCACCGACCCGCTCGGCCCGATCACGTTGCCGACGCGGCACAAGGTCGGCGCCCGGGCGATGGCCCTGGTCGGAATCGTCGGCCTGAGCGCCGCGGCGGCCGCCGTCGTGGTCCCCGACGGCCTCCCGTTCGGGACGACCTAGGCCGGACGACCTGCTGGACGACACCAGCAAGCGTTCGACGCAGTGGCCGGCCGCCCCGTCCGGGAGTGGCCGGCCACCGGTCGAACTGCCTGCGGTGACAACCATCAGTCGTTACAGTTGGCAATCATGCAGACCCGTTCGCCTACGGTGGTCGGCAGAGACCGGGAGATCGATACCCTTCGCCGCCTGCTGGCCGGAGCCCGCGACGGTCACGGCGGAGCGATCTTCCTGGTCGGTGAGCCCGGCATCGGTAAGAGCCGCCTGGCCGCGACCGCCACCACGCAGGCCCTCGACGCCGGTATGACGATGCTGCGCGGACGCGTCGGCGCGATCGGGACGATGGTCGCGTTCCGCCCGTTCACCGAGGCGCTGCTTTCGTTGATCCGGCGCGGCGAGATGCCCACGACGGAGAGCCTCGGCCCGTACCGGCAGGTTCTTGGCCGGCTGGTGCCGGACTGGGACGACGGCACCGCGCACGACACCGCCGCGTCACCGGTCGTGCTCGGAGAGGCAGTGCTGCGGCTGCTCACCCTGGTGGGCCGGGACCGAGGTTGTCTGCTGGTGCTCGAGGACCTGCATGGCTCCGACCCGGAGACGCTGGCCGTGATCGAGTATCTGCTCGACAACCTGGACGAGCAACCGATCGCGCTGGTCGCGACGATGCGGTCCGAGACCTGCGCGGCGTACGAACTGGCACAGTTGTCGGCACAGCGCGGTGCGGCCGAACTGATCGAACTCCACCCACTGGACCGCGGCGAAGTGGCGGAGCTCGCCGCGGGCTGTCTGGAGGTTTCGGTCAGCGGCGTGCCCGAACAACTGGCGGATCAGTTGTGGAGCGACAGCGCCGGAATCCCTTTCATCGTTGAGGAACTGCTGCAGGAGGCGAACCGCAGCGGGCAGCTGGTGTCCGGGCCGGACGGCAGCGTGCAGGTGGTCGACAACCTGCAGACGAGCGTCCCGCCCGCGGTGGTGCGCAGCATCAGCAGCCGTACGGCGCAGCTCGGGCCGCAGTCACGGGACATCCTCGTGCTGGCGGCGGTGATCGGGCACCGGTTCCCGCTGAGCGTCGTACGCGAGGCGACGGGGACGGACGAACGTTTGCTGCTGGCAACGCTGCGGGCCGGCCTCGCCGCTCAGCTGGTCGGTCCGGACGAGCCGGCCCCGGACTGGTACGCGTTCCGGCATCCGCTGACCGCCGAATCGCTGCTGGCCGGCCTGACGCCGACCGAACGATCGGCCTTGGCCAGTCGCTGCGCGGACGCCGTCGAGGAACTGCATCCCGGTCTGCCGGGCGAGTGGTGCCCGATGGTCGCCGAGCTCGCCGAAACCGGTGGCGACAGCATTCGCGCCGGGCGGCTGTTCGCACTGGCCGGGCGCCGGTCGTTCGACGACGGCTCGACCGGGTCGGCCGCCAATCTGCTCGAGCGCGCGAACACCCTGCTCAGCGCCGATCCCGACATCGGACACCGGGCCGACGTCCTCGGTTCGCTGTTGCTCGCACTGAGCGCGACCGGCCGCTTCGAGCACATCGCCGCGCATGCCGCGACCGTCGACGAGCTGGCGGACCGCAACCTCGACAGCCGCAAGGTGGCGGCGCTGCACGTCCAGCTCGCGAACGCCGAGATGATGGCCGGCCGCTGGTCGGCCGCGCTGGCCCATGTCGCGACCGCCCGGTCCCTGCTCGGCAGCGATGCCAGTGACGCCGACCTCGCCCCGGTCGACGCGATCGCGGCGAACCTCGAGCTGGCCCGCACGAGTCCCGGCCGGCTCAAGGCCGCGACCGAGCTGGCCACCCGCGCGGCCGCCGCGGCCGAACGCGCGGACCTGCCCGAGGTGGCCTGCGAAGCCCTGCAACTGCTGGGGATCCTGGCCCGCGAGCACGACCTCGACCTGTCGATCGACTACTTCCATCGGGCCCGGCAGCTCGCCGAGGACCACGGGATGACGTACCAGCGGGTCGGCTCACACTTCTTCCAGGCAGGCACCATCGTGCTCGCGAACGGCAGCATCGTCGAACTCGAGCGGGCCCGGCAGCAGGCGCTGCGGATCGGCGCCATCCCGTTGATGTACGAGGTGGACGGCATCCTCGGCCAGCAGGCGATCCTGCGGTCCGAGTACGAGCGGGCAGCCGAGATCATCGCCGAGTGTCTCGAGGTCACCCGGCGGCTGCGGATGGGCCGGGCTGCGACCTATTTCCTGGTGATCAAGGCGATCCTGGAGGCGCACCAGGGCCGCCGGGCCGCGATGGAGGCGACCCTGACCGAGGTCGCGAACTGGGGCGGCGAGCGGGCGTCGTACGAGCTGCCGTACTCCTACGGGCTGGCCAGGACGTTCTGCGCGCTCCTGGAGGAGAACCGCGAGCTGGCCGACTCCGAGCTCGCGCAGGCGCTCGCGTACGACGCTCAGAACCCGACCACCCTCCACCTGACGGGGAAGAACGGTCTGGGGCTGCTGCTCGGCGTACTGTCCGGACGGAACGGGTGGGCGCACTTCGAGGTGGTCACCGCGACGGCCGCGAGTGGCATGCGCTGGAACAACCAGTTCGTCCAGCTCGCGCACGCCGTACTGCTCGGACGGGACGGTCAGGTGGAAGCGGCCAACGCCAAGGTGGTGGAGGCGATGGATACCGCGTCGCTGTACCCGCTGGCGCGTAACCTCGGGCTACGGCTCGTCGCTGAACCCGCTCACGCGGACGGGTGGGGTGAACCGGTCGCCTGGCTGCGGCAGGCCGAGGACTACTTCCACAATGCCGACATTCCAGCAGTCGCGAGTGCGTGTCGCAGCCTGATGCGGCAACTCGGTGCGACAGTGTCACAGCGGCGGATCGGCTCCGAGCAGGTTCCGGCGTACCTGAGGCAGCTGGGCATCACCACCCGCGAGTACGAGGTGTGCCAGCTGCTGGTGGACCGGATCGGGAACAAGTCGATCGCCTCCCGGCTGCACATCTCGCCGCGCACCGTCGAGAAGCACGTCGCCAGCCTGATGTCCAAGACGCAACAACCGGATCGGGAGGCACTGAGCAGTTTCGCCCGGACCGTGCTTCAGGACTAGGTTGTCGACTCACGCACCGATATCCGCCAGTTCGGTCGGTCAATGGACAGTATTTACGAACGCTCGCTATCTATACTGTGCGAGTGGCAGGCAAGGGGTCGGACATGAGCAAGGGAACGGTCGGCGGCGGCGGTACGACGATGCTGCGTCGGATCAACGTAGCCGCGGTCCTGGACGCGGTACGCCGCTCCGCGCCCGCACCGTTGCGCGTCGCCGAACTGGTCGAGCGCACCGGCCTGGCCAGGCCGACCGTCGCCCAGGCCGTCGACGAGCTGCTCGACGCCGGCTGGCTGCAGCAACACGGCCCCGACTCCGCGGACCGCTCGCTCGGTCGCCCGGCCATCCGCGTCTCACTGCGCGGCCGCGCCGCACCTGTGCTCGGCCTCGACGTCGGCCCGCACCGGGTCACCGTCGGCGTCTCGGACCTGGCCGGCCGCAAGCTGTCGCTGGTACGGCGCTCCGGACCCGGATGGACCGCGCAGGAGCTGCTCGGCGTCATCGGTGAGGTCATCAACGAGGCTCTTTCCGAGGCCGAGGTACCTGCCGAGGACATCGCGGCCGTCGTCGCCGCGAGCCCGGGCATCGTCGACGAGCACACCGGCCGGGTCCAGCTGGTCCCGAGTGTGCCGGGCTGGTCGGCGATCGACCTGATCAAGCACGTCCGCGGTCTGCTCGACTGCCCGGTCATGCTGGACAACGACGCCAACCTGGCCGCGCTGGCGATCGCCGCCGCGCGCGGCGGGACCGGCACGTTGCTGGCGGTGCAGTGGGGTGAGCGGCTCGGTGCGGGCATCGTCATCGACGGCCGGTTGCACCGTGGCACCGGCGCGGCCGGTGAGATCGGATTCATCGCCACCGACACGGACGACGTCATCAACCCGGAGGACAGCCGCGGCCCCCTGGAGCGTGCGGTCGGCTCGGAGGCGATCGCGGCGCTGGGTCGTCAGGCCGCACTGGACAACCCGCAGTCGCGGCTGGCCGAGCTGGGTGGAGAGCAACTGGACACCGCGGACGTGTTCGCCGCTGCGGCAGAGCGTGACCCAGTCGCGCAGGCCGTCGTACAGCAGGTCGCCCGGACGTTCGCACGCGCGTTGGCGCCGTCTGTGCTCGTGCTGGACCCCACTGCGGTGGTGATCGGAGGCGGTGTCGCCCGCGCCGGCGCCGTACTGCTGGACGCCATCTCGGACCAGCTGCGCCTCCTGACGCTCAACCACCCGAAGCTGGAGCTCTCCGCCTTGGCCGAGGACGCCGTGGTCACCGGTGCGATGCGCATGGCCCTCGACGAGGTCTGGCAACGCAAGCTGCCGACCCCGGCGATGACGAGCACTACCTAGCCACCACAGGTCCCTTCACGACCTTCGCACCGGGCGCACCACACCAGCACGTGTAGGTGAGCTCGTAGAGCACCTGTCCCGCCAGATCGACGCGGCGGTCCAGGCCCGTCACCATGCTCATCGGCAGCAGCATGCGCCGGTCGCACACCGAGCAGGTGATGACGATCATCTGCGACCTCCTGACTCATTGTGCACATTCCACTACAGAAAATTACTGCCACGACTGTTTCAGTAGAATGAGCGTAAAGCACTCCGGCCGGTGAGTGGAAGGGGTTATCGGCGGACTGCCGCGGCGATGGCGTCGGGGCGGTCGAGATGGACCAGGTGAGCGGAGTCGGACAGGACCTCGACCGTTCCGCCCAAGGTGTCGGCCAGGCGTTGCTGGCCGGCCAGCCAGCCGCTGGCGGTGAAGCGCGACGTACCGCCGGTCGCGACCAGGAGAAACGTCGGAGCGATTGCACCGACCGGACCGGCGACCAGCTTGGCCACCTCTGCGGCCAGCGCCCAGCTGCCCGCTAGCTCGTCCCAGAACAGCAGCCACGACCTGTCCCCGCCGTACCGCGCCTTGGCCGTTGCTTTCGACAACAGGTCGTGGTTCGACGTGCTGCCGAGTCGCACGATCAACCGTCGTACTGCAGGCCCCAACAGCTGCGGTACGCCGACCCGCCCGAGGAACCGCGCCACCGCGCGAACCACTCGGTCGCCGCGCTTCCCGGGATAGAACGCACGCAGCCCCGTCTCGGACGTGAGGCTGGTGTCGACCAGCACCAACCGGGTCACCTCGTGCGGCCGCGTCAGCGCCCAGCGCAGTGCAGCCAGTCCACCGATCGAGTGCCCGATCAGTCCGATCTCCGCATCGGGCCGTACGCCGACCGCCGCCCGCAACGCGTCCACGTCCGACGTGATCGGCGTACGCCACGGATCGATGACGCGAACATCCTCGTCCGGGAGCAACTCGACAAGCCGGCCGAACTCCTCCGGAGTCTCAGCCAGCCCAGGCACCAGGATCCACGTCACAGTCATCGAGATACAGCGTGCCTCAGACCTGGTAACACTGTCCCCAGCATTAAGCAGACAAGTGCGACCGAGACGCGCTGCAGGATGCCTGGAGCATCCAGTTCGTTGCCGGTGAGGACGTCGCTCCCGGTCTGGAGACCGAGCCACGTCTGCGTTACTGCGACCGCTCCGGCGAGTACGGCGACTGCCTTGCCCCACGGACCACCCCAGCCGCTCTTGCGCAGTACGAGAACCGCGAAGACGCCCATGGCGATGCTGCCGAGACCTGCGAGGGTCGAGGTCACCTCATGGAGCACCAGCGCCACCCCGACCTGGCCGTTCGCCTCTGCCGCTCGGCAGGTCGCACTGGCCGACGGTGCGCAGTCCATCGGCAAAAACGAGTCGAACAACGTGCCGAGGCCGAACACCGCCGTACTGATCAGCAGACCGGTCAGCTCCCGCTGCCTCCGCGCGGCGGGTCTGGCCAGGAGTACGGCGACCAGCAGCAACACGCCCGTGGCCAGGTCCATCCCGCGCGCGTAGAGACTCGTGGACTGGTCCCGCGCCCCCAGCTCACTCAGGAACGAACTGTGGACGTCCAGTGGAAAGCCGGCCGCTGCCTCGAGCAGCAGGCTGCAGTAGAGCACCCCTGCGGCGAGCATCAGGTTGCGGATGAGGCGGTAAGGGACGGCGGCCATACACAACACCGTGGCATGTCAACCAAAGTCTTGACTGTGGCGTCAGCTGTACTGTCGAGGTAGTGCTAGGTCGACCGAAGTCGCAGCGAACTAGTGGGATGATCGGCTGGTGCCGTCGGAACAAGCAGCAATGATCCCGGCGTGGCAGCACCGGGCCGCGGTCTGGGTGGGCCGCGTCGTCGTGCTCGCGTCGGTGTGGTCGTTCATCGCCATCCCGTTGCACGTCGGCGCGCCGAAGCTGGTCAAGCACGTCGACTTCGCGTTCGACTTCGTCGGCATCCCGGCCGGGCACACGATCTTCTCCGCCGTCTACCTCGCTGTCGTCGGCAGCGCGTTGCTGCGCGGTAAGCGAGCGGCGCTGCTCTGGGTGCTGTGGGTCTTCGAGGCGCTCTGGCTTCTCGCGCAGGTCGCCGGGATCGCGTTCACCAGCGTCCGGCTGGCGAACCCGACGGACGCGGACCTGCTCCGCGACTTCGGCCCGGCCAGCGTGCAGGACCTCGAGTGGGGCATCGTCCAGGCCGTCGTGGTCGCCGCGATCGTCGCGCTGTTGTGGACGATCCGCGGCGCCTTCCCGGCCCGGCTCGCACCCGGTAGCCGACGGCTCGCGATCGGCACGCTGGTGTTCGGCATGCTGATCTCGATCGCGGTCAGCATCACGCTGACCCAGATCTTCCCGCGCACGCTGAGCGGCCAGCGGCAGAAGATCGGCTGGGCCGTGATCGCCGCGCTCGGCCAGTCGCGCAGCAAGATGGGCGGTCACGAGGGCCACGGCTGGGTCGGCCTGACCGTCGGCGCGATCTCGGCGGCCTCGCTGGTGCTGGCGTTCTGGATCTTCCTCCGCTCGGTGCAGCGCGTCCGGTACCTCACCCAGCCCGAGGAGCTCGAGGTACGGCGGCTGCTTCTGCTGCACGGCGAGCGGGACTCGCTGGGGTACTTCGCCACCCGCCGGGACAAGGCGGTCGTGTTCGCACCGGGCAACGACGCCGCGATCGCGTACCGGGTGGTGAACGGCGTCAGCCTGGCCAGTGGCGACCCGCTCGGCGACCCGGTCGCCTGGCCCGCCGCGATCCAGCGCTGGCTCGCCGAAGCCCGCCGGTACGGCTGGTCGCCGGCGGTCCTGTCGGCGAGCGAGGAGGCGGCGCGGGCGTACGTCGACGCCGGTCTGCGCGCCCTGTCGATGGGCGACGAGGCGATCATCGACGTCGCGGACTTCACCCTCGAAGGCCGCACGATGCGACCGGTGCGCCAGGCCGTGACGCGGGTCCAGCGGGCCGGGTACCACGCCGAGGTCGTGCGGCACGGAGACCTTTCGCCGGAGACGTTGGCGCAGTACGTCCACCTTGCCGAGAAGTGGCGTGGGGCGCGGACCGAGCGCGGGTTCTCGATGGCGCTCGGACGGCTCGGCGATCCGGCCGACGCGCGCTGCGTGATGGTGATCGCGCGGGACGCCGACGGCGTCGTCCGCGGGCTGCTGTCGTTCGCCCCGTGGGGTGTCCGGGGGGTGTCGCTGGACCTGATGCGGCGCGATCCCGAGTCCGTGAACGGGTTGATGGAGTTCATGGTGACCTCGCTGATCGACGCCTCCCGCGATCTCGGCGTACACCGGATCTCGCTGAACTTCGCGATGTTCCGGGAGATCTTCAGCGACGCCGAGCGGGTCGGCGCGGGACCGGTACTGCGGCTCACGAACGCGTTGCTGACCGCGGGATCACGGTTCTGGCAGCTGGAGAGTCTGTACCAGTCGAACGAGAAGTACTTGCCGCGCTGGTCGCCGCGGTTGATGTGCTACTCGCGGGGCGCGTCGCTCGCGCAGGTGGTGCTGGCAGCCGGTACCGCGGAAGGCTTCCTGCCGGCGCCCCGGCCGTGGACCCGCGTCGACAGTGTCGAGGCGGCGGAGCGGCACGCGATCAGAGCCGCGGACGGTCGCGCGTTCGCAACCGCCGTACACGAGCAGGAAGTGGAGTTGCTGCGGCCGGCGTTGCCGACGCGCAAGCTCACCGAGCAGGAGCAGATCCGGCGTACCAAACTCGCCGAACTTGTTGCTGCAGGCATCGACCCGTATCCGGTCGAGGTGCCGCGGACGGAGACGCTGGAACGGGTCCGGGAGCAGTACCCGAACCTTCCGCCGGACCACCACACCGGGCATACGGCGTCCGTGACCGGCCGGGTGCTGCGGATGCGAAGCCACGGCGGACTCGCGTTCGCTCAGTTGCAGGACGGGCTCACGCAGCTGCAGGTGATGCTGACGGCCGAGTCCTGCGGCGACGTACCGCTGGACCAGTGGCAGCGGCTTGTCGACATCGGCGACCATGTCAGCGTCACCGGCGAGGTCGTCACGAGCCGCCGGGGTGAGCTGTCGATCGCCGCGACGTCGTGGGTGATGGCGGCGAAGTGCCTGCACCCGCTGCCCGACAAGCGGAAGGGTTTCACCGACCCCGAGGCGCGCGTCCGGCAGCGCCACCTCGACCTCGTGATGAACCCGGACTCGCTGCGGATGATGCAGCAGCGCAGTGCCGCAGTGCGGGCCCTGCGCAACGGTTTCGAGACCCGTGGGTTCATCGAGGTCGAGACGCCGATGCTGCAGGCGGTGCACGGCGGCGCGAACGCGCGGCCGTTCGTCACGCACATCAACGCCTACGACACCGAGCTGTTCCTGCGGATCGCACCGGAGCTGTTCCTGAAGCGGCTGAGCGTCGGCGGGATGGGCAAGGTCTTCGAGCTGAACCGGAACTTCCGCAACGAGGGCGCCGACGCGACCCACAACCCGGAGTTCACCTCGGTCGAGGCCTACCAGCCGTACGCCGACTACCACGTGATGCGCGAACTCACCCGGGAGCTGCTGATCGAGGCCGCGACCGCGGTCTACGGCAAGCCCGTCGTACGCCGGGACGGCGAGGAGCTCGACATCTCGGGCGACTGGCCGGTCGTCACCGTCCACGACGCGGTCGGCCAGGCGGCCGGTACGGCGATCGACTCGGAGACGCCCGCGGACCAGCTCCGGGCGTTGTGCGCGGAGCACGGCGTCCACACGACGTTCGAGATGTCGGCCGGCGAACTCGTCCTCGAGCTGTACGACGAGCTCGTCGAGCCGAAGACCATGCTGCCGACGTTCTACACCGACTTCCCGCTCGAGACGTCCCCGCTGACCCGCAACCACCGCACGAATCCACGGCTCGCCGAGCGCTGGGACCTGGTCGCGTTCGGGGCCGAGATCGGCACGGCGTACTCCGAGCTCGTCGACCCGATCGAGCAGCGCCGCCGGCTGACCGAACAGTCCCTGAAGGCCGCCGCCGGCGACCCCGAGGCGATGTCGCTGGACGAGGACTTCCTGTCGGCGCTCGAGTACGCGATGCCTCCGACCGGCGGCCTCGGCATCGGCGTCGACCGGGTCATGATGATGCTCACCGGCCAGAACATCCGCAGCACGCTGGCGTTCCCGTTCGTCCGTCCCGCACCACGGGATTGATGCTCTACCCTTACAGCTCACAGGTTGGGGAACCTGAGGCGTGGGGGTGGGGATGAGGCGCTGGGTTGCGCTCTGCGCTGCGGTCGGTCTGGTGGCGGGTTGCGGTGGGGAGGCTGCGCCGAGTCCTGTCGCGACTTCTTCGAGTACTGCGGCGCCGGCTCCCACGGCATCGGCGCCGGCTGCGGGACCGTTGAGTACGGCGAGCTATCAGTCCGAGCTGACCCGGATCGACCAGGTGCTGGCCGGGCCGGGGCGGGCGCTGACCCGGGTCCGGACGGCCGAGGGGCTGAGCGAGGCGGTGAGCACGCTCGCGGAGTCGCTCAACACGATCGCGATCCGGCTGTCCGCGCTGACGGTGACGTCCCGGCTGACCGGCGTACATGCACTGCTGCAGGAGCGCATCGGGGTGGCGGCGACGCGGCTGACGAGCTCGGCGGAGAAGACCGAGGAGGACGCGCGCTGCGGTGGTACGGCGTACACCTCGCAGAAGGTCCAGCGGCAGTTGCGTGCCGACCTCAGCACGGCGCTCGTGCAGCTGCAGCGGATCAAGCTGACGTTCGGCCGGACGCTGCCCGATCCCGGGTCTGCGCCGGAGCAGGTGCGACCCGACAACGGCGAGGTCCTGGTACGGCGTGATCTCGAGGGGATGGGACGGCTCAAGATCACCAACGGTACGACGAAGGACGTCGCGATCTCGATCGTCAGCGACGGCAAGCCACCGGGTACTCCACAGGTGATGCTGTATCTCCGGGCGACCCAGTCCGCGACCGTCAACCGGATCGGCGGCGCCTACCGCCTCTACTTCAAGAGCGGCACGGACTGGGACGCCGACCACCGCAAGTTCCGGTCGGACTGCTCGTTCAAGAAGTTCGACCAGACCTTCGGCAAGAACCAGGCCTGGCAGATCGACCTGCAACCCCGCCCAGGCGGCAACGCCGCCACCACCGAAGTCGAGGCCTACTAGAGGCCCAGCTTGTCCAGGAGGTGGCCGAGGATGCCGCCGAGTCCTCGAGGCTGGTCCGGGTCGTTGGGGGTTGTCGGCGGGGTGCTCGGGGTGGTGCTGGTGGGGGGCGCGGTTGGGGTGGTTGTGGTGGTGGGGCGGCTTGTTGGCGCGGTGGTCGGGTTTGTGGGCGGCACGGTCGGGGGTCGCTTGGTTGCGGGCGGGACCGTGGGTTCGGTGGTCTCGACGATCTGCGGCGTCGGCGTCCCGGGAACGAGCGTCGGGTACGGCGTACTGGTGCTATCAACCGGGAACTGAGGCTCATCAGGCTTGGTTGCTGTCGGCAACGGCGTTGCGAACGGGCTGGTTGTGGCGCCGGGGGTCGCCGCCGGCGGCGTCGGGGTGATGGTGCTGGGCGGGAGTACGGCGACGTTCTGTGTCGGCTCGCCGGGCTGCGGGCCGGCGACCGGGGCGGCCGGTTTCGGCCCGCCACCGGGCAGTGGCAGGAACCCGGCGCCGATCCGCGGGCCGCCGAACAGGGCGATCAAGACCAGCACGAGGTAGCCGAACAACAGGATGCCGGCGCCGGCGGCAGCCTGGCGGCGACGCCGCGGGTTCTGCCAGGGCGGGCGGCGGGAAGCCGTGGCAGACATCGGATTCACAAGTCCCGCAGAGTATCGGTTGCTGAGTCGTTTCAAACACCCCTTGGAACAAATTCCACGCCAAACAGAAATGTTCCGGGAATTCTGTACCACTTACGCGACCGTAGGAATGCAGTGCGTTAGCTGACAACGCGCCGACCTGTCCAGCAGCGTCCGCGGTCCTCTGCCAACCTGCTCTCATGGCGAATCTGGTGCTGCTGCACGGTCTCGGAGCCAACGGCCGCGTCTGGGACACCTGGCCGCACCCGAAGTACGCGCCGGACCTCCAGGGCCACGGCTCGGCCGCCCCGCTCTCGACGTACACCTTCGCTGCCATGGCCGAGGCAGTCGCGGCCGACCTTCCGGTACGTCGCGACCTCGTCGTGCTCGGTCACTCGCTGGGCGGCGTGATCGCGCTCGAACTGGCGAGCGGGCGGTACGACGTCACCGTGAGCCGGGCCGTCGCGCTCGGAGTGAAGGTGAGCTGGACCGCGGACGACCTGGGGCGAGCGAACGCGCTCGCCCAGAAACCGGTCGCCTGGTTCGGCACCCGTGACGAGGCAGCCGCGAGATTCCTCAAGGTTTCCGGCCTCCAGGGACTTGTGGATCCTGCCGCCGCCGTCGTGGACCACGGCGTGCTCGAGCAGGACGGGCGCTGGCGTCTGGCCATGGATCCCGGGACCTTCGGCGTCGGCGCACCGGACATGCCCGCGCTGATCGCGGCGAGTCAGGCCGATGTGGTGCTCGCGCGCGGCGAGCGGGATCCGATGAATGCCGACGCCGAGTTGCATGCCCTGCACCACCAAGTCGTGGCGCTGCCCGGACTCGGGCACAACGCTCAGGTCGAGGATCCTGCGGCGGTTGCCGAACTGCTCAGGTGAGTGCCTGCAGGCCGATCACCGACAGCAGGCGGAGTTTCTCGGCGGCTTCGGTGTTCGGGGCGGCGGTGTAGACGACCATGCGCAGGTCGCTGCCCGGGACCGCGAGGATGTCGCAGTCGATGTCGAAGGTGCCGACCTCCGGGTGCCGGATCGTCTTCCGCTCGGACTGGTGGAAGCCGACGACCGGCTGGTCCCACCGTTGCGCGAAGTCGTCGTACCCGGCGCGAAGCTCCTCGATCAGCGCCCTGAGGTCCGCGTCGCGCGGGTACCGGGCGAGGGACGCGCGCAGGTCGGTGACCATCGCGTTCCGGAAGTTCTGTTGCTGCTCCGGCGTCATGACGACGCGGTCGCCTGGCTCGACGAAATGCCGGTAGACGATGTTCCGCCACCGCCCCTGCAACGGCGAGGGGTCGCCGATCAGCGCGGCGAACATCGGGTTCCAGGCGATCATCGTCCAGGCGGCGTCGGTGACGCACAGCGGCGCGCCCTCCAACTGGTCGACGATCCGCTGCACGCCCGGCGGGATGTGCGCGGGCAGTCGCCCGGACGACGGCTCGACCTCGCCCGCGAGCACGAACAGATGGTTGCGCTCGGCATCGGACAACCGCAGCGCGCGGGCCAGTGCGGTCAGTACCTGGACCGACGGCGAGTCCGACCGCCCTTGCTCCAGCCGGACGATGTAGTCGACCGACAGCCCGGCGAGGTGCGCCAACTCCTCGCGCCGCAGCCCGGGCGCCCGCCGCTTCCCACCGGCGGGAAGCCCGACCTCCGAAGGCGTCACCCGATCACGCCACGCGTGCAACGTCCGCCCGAGCTCACCCATGCTCCCCAGTATTACGGGCGGCACGCATGTCAGCCTGGTACTGCTGTTACTAGCATTCGATGACGTTGACGGCGAGGCCGCCGCGGGACGTCTCCTTGTACTTGATCTTCATGTCGGCGCCGGTCTCCCGCATGGTCTTGATGACCTTGTCGAGGGTGACCACGTGGACGCCGTCGCCGTGCATCGCCATCCGGGTCGCGTTGATCGCCTTCACCGACGCCATCGCGTTCCGCTCGATGCACGGGATCTGCACCAGTCCGCCGACCGGGTCGCAGGTCAGGCCGAGGTTGTGCTCCATCGCGATCTCGGCGGCGTTCTCCACCTGTTCCGGCGTACCGCCGGACACCTCGCACAGCCCGGCGGCGGCCATCGAGCAGGCCGACCCGACCTCGCCCTGGCAGCCCACCTCGGCGCCGGAGATCGACGCGTTCTCCTTGTAGAGCACGCCGATCGCGCCGGCGGCCAGCAGGAACCGGACCACGCCGTCCTCGGTCGCCCCCGGCACGAAGCGCCGGTAGTAGTGCAGCACGGCGGGAATGATGCCGGCGGCACCGTTCGTCGGGGCGGTGACGATCCGGCCGCCGGACGCGTTCTGCTCGTTGACCGCGAGCGCGAACAGGTTCACCCAGTCCATCACCTTGAGCGGATCGACCGACCACGGGTCCTGGCTGAGCTTCTTGTGCAGGGCGTGGGCCCGCCGCGGCACCTTGAGGCCGCCGGGCAGGATGCCCTCGGTCTCGCAGCCCTCGCGGACGCAGTCCTGCATCACCTGCCAGATGTGCAGCAGGCCGTCGCGGACCTCGTCCTCGGTCCGCCAGGCGAGTTCGTTCGCGAGCATCACCTCGCTGATCGACAGCTGCGACTCGCGGCACCGGTCGAGCAGCTCCGCGCCGGTCGTGAACGGGTACTTCAGCGGGGTCGTGTCCGGCACGATCCGATCACCCGCGGCAGCTGTCTCGTCGACGACGAAGCCGCCGCCGACCGAGTAGTAGGTGCGTTCCCGCAGTACTGCGTTGTCCGCGTCGCGGGCGACGAAGATCATCCCGTTCGGGTGGTACGGGAGCGCCTTGCGGCGGTGCATGAGCAGGTCGGTGTTCTCGTCGAACGCGATCTCGCGGCTGCCGGCCAGCAGGATCCGGCCGCGTTCGCGGATCGTCTCGACGCGGGCGTCGACCGAGTGCGTGACGACGGTCTCCGGGTCGGCGCCCTCGAGGCCGAGCAGGACGGCCTTGTTGCTGCCGTGCCCGTGGCCGGTGGCGCCGAGCGAGCCGAAGAGCTGGGCCTGGACGGTCGTCGTCGCGGCCAGCAGGCCGTCGTCGGCGAGACCGCGTGCGAAGGTGCGGGCCGCGCGCATCGGTCCCACGGTGTGGGAGCTCGACGGGCCGATCCCGATACTGAACAGGTCGAAGACGCTGATCGCCATCGTGTGGAGGTTCCTTCCGGTCGTCGTTGACCGTTTGGTGTCCTCCCCGCTCTGTCAGGCGGATGCCTTCCAGAGGTGCCTCGCCCGCGCGGTGAAGGTGCCTGAGAGATTCTTGGGGAGAGTTGCTCCTACGGCGCCCGGTTCGTGGCCGGGTCTCTCCCGCACGGGTTCATGCGGCTGTTGAATTGACTTCTGTGGTGGACGGTACGGCGGTCTGCTGTACGGCGTCAATCCGGCCCGTGCGGACTGCCCAGATCTCGAAGAACCAGGTGAACAACGGAGGAATGCCGGCCGCCAGTGCGACCAACGTCACCGGCCAGGACCACCGCAACGGGCCGCGCACGGCCAGCACGGTGACCACGTAGGCGATGAAGATGCCGCCGTGGATCGGTCCGAAGATCTTGACCCCGATCTCGTTGTCGGACAGCACGTACTTGAACAGCATCCCGACCAGCAGTCCGGTCCACGAGATCGCCTCGGCGATCGCCACCGTCCGGAACCACGCCGCATGTTTGGTACTCATCAACGCCCGACCCTAACAAGTCCCCCAAGCCGCGCTCCGGGTCGCACGAGGGCGGCTCCCTGATGCCCTCAGCAAGCGATTGCCGAAGGATCGGCGCATGACGTTCACCCAGCGCGCCGTCACCGGCGCGGTACTGCTCGGCGTCGCGGTCGCCGGGCTGACAGCACTTCCCGCAGCAGCGACTACGACCGGTGTGCAGTGGGCCGACTGCAAGCCCGAAGGCAAGGACGATCCGGCCGAGGTTCGCGGTTCGCAGTGCGCGACGCTCAGGTTGCCGGTCGACTGGCGCGACCCCGCCGGCGCCACGTTCGAGCTCGCGATCGCCCGCCGTACGGCGAAGGTGCCGAGCGAACGCGTCGGCGTCCTGGTGTTCGGTCCAGGCGGGCCCGGCGACTCGGGGGTCGACCGGATCAAGACCGGCATCGACCGGTTCAGCACCGATCTCCAGGACCGCTTCGACATCGTGAGCTTCGACCCGCGCGGTGTGGCGCGCAGCAACCCGGTGCGCTGCTCGGCGGAACTCCTCAACAAGCAGCCGTCGCCGATCATCAAGAGCGCGGCCGAGTTCACCTCCACGATCAGCTACAACCGGCAGCTCGCCACGGACTGCCGCGAGCACACCGGCCCGCTGTACGACCACATCGACACCTGGCAGACGGTGCGCGACGTCGACGCCGTACGGCGAGCGCTCGGCGAGTCCACGATCTCCTTCCACGGCAGCTCGTACGGGACGCTGCTCGGAGCGCAGTACGCCGAGACGTACCCACACCGGGTCCGCGCGATGGTGCTGGAGAGTGTGAGCGACCACAGCTCGTCCACGACACGTGACTTTCTCGACGACCAGGCGGCCGCCGGCCAGGACTCGTTCGACGAGTTCGTGAAGTGGTGCGACGCCACAACGACGTGTGCGCTGCACGGTCGCGACATCCACGTTCTTTGGGCGGATCTGCTGGCGAAGTCGCCTGACCCGTTCACACTGAGCTTCTCCGTGTTCCGGGCGCTCTACGAACCGAAGTGGTCCGCACTGGCCGAGATGCTCAAGGCAGGCGGCACTCCCCCGAAGCCGGTACAGACGGGAGTCGCGCCGTACCCGCTGGCGGTCTTCTGTCAGGACTGGAACCTGCCGGTCCGCAGCTACCGCGAGTACGAGGGCCATCTCCAGCGGCTCGCACGGAACAACCAGGACCTGCGCTACCCCGGTCAGCTCATGGCTGTGTCCATCTGTCTCGGCTCACCGCTCGCGAACAACCCACAGCACCTGCTGAAGGTCCGTGGGCTCAAGACGCCCGTACTGCTCGCCAACGCGATCCACGACCCGGCCACTGGCTACGCCTGGGCGCAGAGCGTGGAGCGGCAGCTCGGACGGTACGGCGTACTGCTGACGTACGAGGGCTGGGGACACGGGAGCTACTCGAAGAGCCCGGGCATGCAGAGCACGATCGACGACTACCTGATCGCGCGGGACGTACCGGAGCGCGGCAGCAGCTGTGCCGCCGTACAGCCCGCAGGCTGACGGGTCAGACCGGTACGCCGGTCACTTCGAGAACACGGTCGAGGTGATCACCTCGAACCAGCCGGCCCGCCATCAGCCGGAGCTCGGCGCAGCCGCTCTCCAGCGCCTGCGTCTGGGTCCGGCAGTTGTCGACGAACCAGAACGGGTCGTCCGGTTGCGGATCGTCGGCGTCGTCGATGTCGGCGTACCAGTGCCGGCTGCCGTAGTTCATGACTCGCACTCGTAGGTTCATGCTGACTACCCCCCGTAGCCGGGGATGCCGGGTCCCCCCTGGACCCAGTTTCGAGGCCGACTCGGCCGGGCGCGTGATCCGCGGCCCCCCACTGCCACGCGCCGGGCCGAGTCGACCCTCCCCCGCCCTGTACATCGTGGGGCGGCGACGAACGTTACTGTTCGTGACGAGTAATTTTGATTACCGGGCGCCGAGGTGCGACCGGGTCCACTGCTCGAGGCCGTCGGTGGTGATCGGGAGGTCCTCGGTGAGGATCTCCAGCCGGTCCTGGTGGACGACGACGTTGTCCTCGATCCGGATGCCGATACCGCGCAGCTCCGGCGGGACGGTCTCGTCGTTCGGGTGGAAGTAGAGCCCCGGCTCGACCGCGAGCGCCATACCGGCCTCGATGGTGCCGGCGAAGTACGCCTCCGGCCGGGACGCGTCGCAGTCGTGCACGTCGAGGCCGATGTAGTGACCGGTCCCGCAGACGATGTACCGGCGGTGCTGCTGCCCGTCCGGGCCGAGCAGCTCGTCGAGCGAGACGTCGAGCACGCCCCAGTCCCGCAGCCCTTCGGCCAGCACCCGCAGCGCTTCGTACTGGAAGGCGCGGTACGGCGCTCCCACCTTGACCGCGTCCAGTGAGGCGAGCTGTGCCTTGTGCACCAGGTCGTGCACCTGCCGCTGCGCCGCGGTGTACTCGCCGCTGGCCGGGAAGGTCCGGGTCACGTCGGCGGTGTAGAGCGTCCGGGTCTCGACGCCGGCGTCCAGCAGGATCACGTCGCCTTCGTTCACGGCGCCGTCGTTGCGGACCCAGTGCAGGACCGGCGCATGGTTGCCGGCTGCAACGATCGACGCATACCCGACGCCGTTGCCCGCGGTCCGCGCGCGCCGGTCGAAGGTGCCCTGCAGCCAGCGCTCACCGCCGCCGCGGATCGCCTCCGGCAGCTCCCGCGCCACGTCGCCGAACGCGAGCACACTCGCCGCGACCGCCTCACGCAGCTGGTCGAGCTCCCAGTCGTCCTTGATCCGGCGCAGCTCGGCCAGCGTCTGGCGCAGCGCGTTGCCGTCCGTGGGCGACGTCCGTACCAAGGCGTCCAGCATCGGCTCGACACCGGGCACCGACAGCATGAACGGGACCGCGCCACGGACCGCGGCCGGCAGCTCCTCGATCGGGCGGCAGGCGATCTGCAGCGCGTCCGACCAGTCCTTCAGCCCGGGCACCGGACCGATCCACAGCTCGCCGTCGCGCGCGTTCGAGAAGAAGTCCGCCTCGTCCGGACCGGCCGTCTCGCGAAGGTAGAGCGTCGCGTCGCCGTCCGCCGAGATCACCAGTACGGAGCCCTCGGCCTGGCAACCGGTGAGCCAGACGAAATCGCTGTCGGCGCGGAACTGGTAGTCGGTGTCGTTCGACCGGACCGGCGCACGACCGGCGGCGAGCGCGATCCGGCGCCCCGGCAGCGCGGCGGCGAGCTTGCGCCGATGCTCCGCGGCCGCCTCCGCGAGCCCTTCCGGAACCGACACCGAACGGTCGACCGGCCCCCAGCCACGCGAGATGAAGTCCCGGAATCCCTTGGCGTCGATCGGGCGGTAGGACTTCGGCGTCTCGTCGGTCCGGTCGTCATCGGTCATGAGCTGAGCTCCCCTTTGCAGCTGTCGTTGTCAGTTCATCAACTCAGGTCCCGACGGGGCCGCGCAAGCCCTTATCGCGGAACGCGGCGAGGATGCCCTGTTCGGAGTCGAGCAGGTACTGGTGCAGGTCGGCCGCGGCCTGCTCGTACTTGCGGGCCTCGAGCAGTTCGAACAGTCCGCGGTTGCGCGCGATGTACGGCTCGTGCAACTCGCGCGGGGTCGCGATCACGTGGAAAAGGAGCCGCAGCTCCGCGAGCAGGCGGCCGGTCATCGCGTCCATCCGCGCGCTGTCGGCGAGCCCGATGAGGTGCTCGTGGAAGCGCATGTTCGCCGTACCGACAGCCGGCCAGCGGTCCGCGCTCGCGGCCGCCTCGGCAGCTTCGACATCGTCGTGCAACGGCTCGAGCCGGCCGGCGGGGAGCTCCGGATCACGGTCAGCCAGACCGCGTACGACGTCCACTTCGAGGACCCGCCGGAGCCGGTACAGGTCGATCACGTCGTGCTCGTCCAGCTCCGGCACGAAGACACCACGGTGCAGTTTGTAGACGAGCAGGCCCTCGTGGGTCAGCAGCCGGAACGCCTCGCGCAGCGTGTTCCGGCTGACCTCCAGGACCTCGGTCAGCTCGACCTCGGAGAGCTGGGCGCCGGGCGGCAGCGCACCTTCGGTAATACTGCGGCGCAGGATGTCCGCGGCGCGCTCGGCCGAACTGCTCCGGTCCAGCCGCGCGACGTCGGCGGCGACGGTCCGCAACCACGCCTGCCGACCAGTGTCCGATGCCGTCCCCTCGGCCCCACCCGTACTCATGCCCGCATCATCCCAGGTGGCACGGAAAAGTGGAACAAGCCTCTTGCAGGATTGTTCAACAATCCCTACGCTCGGGGCCAGGAGGTGGCAGATGGACCTCAACGCGGACATGGGTGAAGGATTCGGCTCCTGGTCGATGGGTGACGACTCGGCGCTGCTCGACGTCGTGACGAGTGCGAACGTGGCCTGCGGCTTCCACGCCGGCGACCCGTCGATCATGCGCCGGGTGACGGCCGAGGCGGTCGAGCGCGGCGTCGCGATCGGCGCGCATGTCGGGTACGCCGACAAGGCCGGCTTCGGGCGCCGGTTCGTGGACATCGAGCCGGCCGCGCTGCGCGACGAGGTGGTGTACCAGATCGGTGCGCTGGACGCGTTCGCCAGGATCGCGGGCGATCGGGTCAGATACGTGAAGCCGCATGGGGCGCTGTACAACACGATCGGCCACCACACGGAGCAGGCCGCCGCAGTCGTCGCGGCTGTTGCGGAGTACGACAAGACCCTTCCGGTGCTGGGACTTCCTGGCTCAGAGTGGCTCCGGCTCGCTGCGGAGGCCGGTCTGACCCCAGTACATGAGGCCTTTGCTGATCGCGCATATACGCCGGCCGGCACCTTGGTGTCGCGACGCTCGTCCGGTGCGGTTCTGCACGACGCGGACGAGATCGCCTTGCGGTGTACGGCGATGGCGACCGGGGAGCCGATCCGTGACATCGAGGGTGGCTCGCTGGTGGTCGACGCGGCGTCGATCTGTGTACACGGCGACACTCCGGGAGCTGTGGAGATCGCCCGCCGGGTGCGTGCCGCGGTGGAGGGAGCGGGCGTGACGCTGCGCCCGTTCACCGGCTGATGCGTCTACTCCCGTCGGGTGATCGGGCGTTGCTGGTCGAACTCGACGATCTCGACGAGGTGCTCGGGTACTACACCGCACTGACCGCGGATCCGCCGGCGGATGTCGTCGACGTCGTACCGGCCGCGCGCACCGTGCTGGTCACGACGTCGGGCAGTCTCGACGTACTGTCACGAACTCTGCGCGCGGTCACCCCGATCGCCGGGGCGCGGACGGCGGGGGACCTGATCGAGATCCCGGTCGTCTACGACGGCGAGGACCTGCCGGACGTGGCGGAGTTGCTCGGGTGCTCGACGGCCGAGGTTGTCGAGCGTCATACCGGGGACGAGTGGACGGTGGCGTTCTGCGGGTTCGCGCCGGGGTTCGGTTACCTGACGTCTGCCGGCTCGTGGGACATCCCGCGGCGGGAGTCGCCGCGGACGAAGGTGCCGACGGGCGCCGTCGCGCTTGCGGGAGAATTCAGCGGTGTGTATCCCCGTGAGTCGCCGGGCGGGTGGCAGTTGATCGGCCGGACGCCGGTGCGGATCTTCGACTCCTCGCGCGAACCCGCCGCGCTGTTCCACCCCGGGCGCCGGGTCCGGTTCGTCGACGCGGGTCGTGGATGAGCAGCCTGACCGTTCTCGAACCGGGGCCCTTGGCAACGATCCAGGACCGCGGACGATCCGGCCAGGCGGCGCTCGGCGTACCGGCGTCGGGAGCCTGCGACCGGGCCTCTTACTCGCTGGCCAACCGGCTCGTCGGCAACCCGGTCGGTGCAGCCGCTGTCGAGGTGACGTACGGCGGTCTGGTGCTGCATGCGGATGGGGATCTTGTTGTCGCGATCACCGGCGCGCCATGCACCGGCGTACCGCTCAACGCTCCGACGATGCTGCGCGCGGGTCAGGTACTGCGTCTTGGAGCACCGGCGAGCGGACTACGGACGTACGTCGCCGTCCGCGGCGGGATCGACGTACCCGCGGTGCTCGGCTCGCGCTCCACCGACTTGTTGTCCGGTCTCGGGCCGGCGCCGCTCGTCGCGAATCAGACGCTGCCGGTCGGGTCATCGGTCGAACCGATGCCCGGTGTGGACCTCGCTCCCGTCGCGCATCCGGCCGACGGGACCGTCGTACTGCGGGTTACGCCGGGACCGCGCCGCGATTGGTTCACCGACGCCGGGTGGGCGTCGCTCGTGTCGCAGGTTTATGAGGTGAGCAGCAACAGCAACCGCGTCGGCGTTCGGCTCGACGGGGAACCACTCGAACGCGCCCGCACCGGCGAACTCGCCAGCGAAGGCATGGCCCGCGGCGCCATCCAGATCCCACCGTCCGGCACGCCGGTCGTCTTCCTCGCGGACCATCCCGTGACCGGCGGGTACCCGGTCATCGCGTACGTCGCCTCGGCGGACCTCGACGCGTGCGCCCAGGTCCGCCCCGGCCAGCCGGTGCGACTGCTCAGTTCTTGATGCGCCTGCGCATCTCGTCGGCGAAAGTGTCCTGGGCGTGGCGCATCTTGGCGGCCTCTTCGGGGTCCGCGAACAGGGCCGGGATCGTGCTCGGGTCGACGTCTTCGACGTGGGTCTGCAGCCACCAGACGTTGCCCAGCGGATCCCTCACCCGGCAACCGCGGTCGCCGGTGATCCCGGAGTACATCAGCTCGGTCACGACGGTCGCGCCGGCGTCGATTGCCCGCTGGTAGGTCCTCTCCACGTCGTTGACGTACACGCTCAGGAAGCTCGGGGTGTCCGGCCAGTCCGGTGCCGCGTCGAACGTCATCAGGACCGATTCGCCGACGGTGATCTCGGCGTGGCCGATCGTGCCGTCCTGGTTCGGGAACCGTCCACTCGTCCGGACCTCGAACGTCTGCTCCACGAAGTCGAGGAACTTGTCGGCGCCCTTCACCGCGACGTACGGCGTGATGGTCGACTTACCGCCGGGGATCTGCTGTGTTGTCATGCCTTCAGTCTGGACGAGGTAGCGGACAGATTCTGTCCTATACGGTTTTGAACCGGCGAAGGTACTCCGTTGGCGTCGCGCCGAGGTGGCGGGCGAACGCGCGGCGCAGGGTCTCGTCGCTTCCGAGGCCGCTGAGACGGGCGGCCGTGGTGATGCTGTGCCCGTCGAGCAGGAGCTGCTGCGCACGGTCCAGCCGTACGCGTTCGACCCAGCGGCCCGGCGTGGTGCGGAACTCGTTCTGGAACAGGCGGGTCAGGTGACGCGAGCTGACGGCGGCCGTGGCAGCGAGCCTTGGCAGAGTGTGATCGCCGGCTGGGTCTGCAACGACTGTGTCGGTGATCGTGCGCATCAACTCGGTCCGCGCCGGCGGGGTCGCCATCGCAGTCGAGAACTGTGACTGGCCGCCCGGTCGTTGCATGAACACCACGAGCTCGCGCGCGACAGCCCTGGCGGTGTCGGCGCCGTGGTCCGCTTCGACGAGGGCGAGTGTGAGGTCGATGCCGGCGCTGATGCCGGCCGAGGTCACGTACCGCCCGTCGGTGATGTGCAGCGCGTCCGGCACGACCTCTACCTTCGGGTACTGCCGAGCCATCGCCGCCGCGTGCCGCCAGTGCGTCGTCGCTCGCCGCCCGTCCAGCAAACCGAGCGCCGCCAGGACGAACGCGCCACTACAGACCGACGCCACCCGCGGGGCGTTCGCCGCCAACGCCGCCGTCACGTTCAGCACCTCGCTCGGCACCCCATCGACCAAGTGATCGGCCCCAGCCACGACCACCGTGTCAACCGTCCCTGCTTCGTTGGGAGTGATCGTGCCCGCCAGCACCAGCCCCGACGCAGCAGTCACCTGCCCACCCGCCGCAGATACAAGCACCGTCTCGTACTGCCCGCTCCCGACCTGGTTTGCCTGGTGGAGCACCTCCACGGGCCCGGTGACGTCGAGCAGCGTCACGCCGTCGTACACGACGAACGCGACCCGGCGTGTCCGAATCTGTGGTTCATGTGGCGATAAGGACATGGCGTCAGCATAGCGATCCCGGCGAACCTGAGACCACTGATCCCACCGTTGCCGATGTGAAAGGACCACCATGACCGAGGAGATCGCCGGCATCCGGATCCCCGACAGCACACTCGCCCGCGAGGCGACCGAGCTCGTCCGCGAGGCCGCGTCACCGCTCCTCTTCGACCACTCCCGCCGCGTCTTCTTGTTCGGATCCCTCCGCGGCCAAGGACTCGCGTACGACGCTGAGTTGCTGTACGTCGGCGCGATGTTCCACGACCTCGGTCTGACCGAGCGCTACCGCCGTACCGACCAGCGCTTCGAGATCGACGGCGCCGACGAGGCCCGCCGGTTCCTGCAGCGGCACGGCATCACCGGCGACGCCGCCGACCGCGTGTGGACGGCCATCGCGCTGCACACCACCCCGGAGATCCCGCTGCACCTGCCCGCCGAGATCGCCCTCGTCACCCGCGGCGTCGAACTCGACGTACTCGGCATCGGGTACGACGCCGTCACCGAAGCGCAACGCACCGCCGTAACCGCCGCCCACCCACGGCCCGACTTCAAGAACCGCATCCTCGCGGCGTTCACCGAGGGTATCCAGGACCGCCCGGCGACGACCTTCGGCAACGTCAAGGCGGACGTGCTGGAGCACTTCGTCCCCGGCTTCCACCGCACCGATTTCGTGGAAGTCATCAAGAACTCGTCCTGGCCCGAGTAGCCGGGGGTTCCTTGTCCAAGGGCCGCGGGACGGGACAGGATGGGCGGTATGACGGAGAGTTCTGGAACGCCAGGCATCGACAGCACAGTTCCCCCGAGCGGCACCGGATGCGTTGAGTGTCTGCAGGCCGACGGCTGGTGGTTCCACCTCCGCCGGTGCGCGCAGTGCGGTCACATCGGCTGCTGCGACTCGTCACCCGCCCAGCACGCCTCCGCCCACGCGAGCGAGACGGGCCACCAGATCGTTCGCAGCTTCGAGCCCGGCGAGGACTGGTTCTGGCACTACGGCGAGTCCCAGTACTACGACGGCCCCACCCTCGCCCCACCACTCTCCCGCCCCGAATCCCAGCCCGTGCCCGGCGGCAACGTTCCCACCAACTGGCAATCCCAACTCCACCGCTGACCCGCGCGAGCTGGGCCTAGAGGACGAAGCCGGTGGGGAAGGGGTCGTCGGGGTCGAGGAGGTAGTTGGCGGTGCCGGTGATCCAGGCTCGGCCGGTGACTGTGGGGACCACGGCCGCGTGGGGGCCGACTGTGGTTTCTTCGATCAGGCGACCGGTGAAGCGGGTGCCGATGAAGGACTCGTTGACGAAGTCGGTGTCGAGGGCGAGCTCGCCGCGGGCGTGGAGCTGCGCCATCCGTGCCGACGTACCGGTGCCGCACGGCGAACGGTCGAACCAGCCGGGGTGGATCGCCATCGCGTTCCGGGAGTCGGCACCGTCGAGACCGGGTGCGGTGAACTGCACGTGCTTGCAGCCGTTGATGCCGGGATCGAGTGGATGCACCGGACGGTCGGTGGCGTTGATCGCGTCCATGATGTCCAGCCCGGCCTTCAGGATGCGATCCTTCTCGGCCCGATCGAACGGAATCCCGAGCTGCTCCAGCGGCAGGATCGCGTAGAAGTTCCCGCCGTACGCCATGTCATAGGTGACGCGGCCCAGCCCGGGCACCTCGACCGACGCGTCCAGAGCATGCGAGTACGCCGGAACATTGCGCAACGTCACGTGCTCGGCGCGACCGTTGCTCACGGCAACGTCCACGACGACGAGGCCGGCCGGCGTGTCCAGCCGGACCTCGGTCACCGGCTCGGTCACCTCGACCATGCCGGACTCGACCAGCACGGTCGCGACCCCGATCGTGCCGTGCCCGCACATCGGCAGCAGGCCGGAGACCTCGATGTACAGCACGCCCCAGTCCGCGTCGGCCCGCGTCGGCGGCTGCAGGATCGCGCCGCTCATCGCCGCATGACCGCGCGGCTCGTTCATCAGGAACAACCGCAGGTCGTCCAGGTGCTTGATGAAGTACTCGCGCCGCTCAGCCATCGTCGCACCGGGGACCACGCCGACCCCGCCGGTGACGACGCGGGTCGGCATACCCTCGGTGTGCGAATCGATGGCACTGATCGTCCGGACGGACCTCATACCAGTGACTCCACTGCTTTCTTCATGTCCTGCTCCAGCTGCGCGACGTGCTCGGGAACCAGCGGTCCGCGCGGCGGCCGGCACGGTCCACCGAACCGCCCGACGTAGTCCATGCCGTACTTGATCGCCTGGACGAACTCGGTCCGCGAGTCCCACCGGAACGCGGCGACCAACGGCTCGTACAACGCGCGGGCCTCCTCCAGCTTGCCCTGCGTGGCGAGCTCGAACAACCGAACGGATTCCTTCGGGAACACGTTCGGGAAGCCGGCGAACCAGCCGGTCGCACCCATCAGCAGCGCTTCGAGGGTCAGGTCGTCGGCGCCGGCGATCACGGCCAGATCCGGCGCCAGTTCGCGGATCTCCAGGATCCGCCGTACGTCGCCGGAGAACTCCTTCACCGCGACGATGCTCTCGATCTGCGCGATCTCCGCGAGCAGGTCCGGGGTCAGGTCGACCTTCGTGTCGAGCGGGTTGTTGTAGACCATCACGGGCAGGCCGGCCTTCGCGACCTCGGTGAAGTGCGCGATCACCTCGCCGCGGTTCGCGCGGTACATGGTCGGCGGCAGGCATAGGACACCGTCCGCGCCGTCCTCGGCCGCCTTCTCCGCCCAGGCGCGGGCCTGGTGGGAGCCGACCCCGTGAACACCGACGACCACGACACCGTCGTCACCGACAGCCTCGATCGCGGTCTTCGCGACGGCGCGGCGCTCGTCGTCGGAGAGCGACGAGTACTCACCGAGCGACCCGTTCGGCCCGACGCCACGGCAGCCGTTGTCGACCAGCCAGCGGCAGTGCTCGGCGTACTTGTCCAGGTCGGGGCGCAATCCCGCCGGCGCCGACGCGTCCTCGGCGTACGGCAGCGCGGTCGCGACGATCACGCCGTCCAGCTTCTCGCTCATTGTTCCTCCATGGTGTCCGGCATGGTGTCCGGCACGGTTTCTGGTGATTCCGCGACCTCGGCGTCCGCCAGATCCCGCAGCCTCACTGGTACGGCGATCGGTCGTTTCATGCTTGGTTCCGGTACGTCGCCCGGCGCGGCCAGCAAGGCTGCGACGGTGCGCGAACACACCCGCCCCTGGCACATCCCGAGCCCTGCGCGGCTGCTCAGCTTCATCGCCCGCCCGTCGTCGAGCCCACGCTGCTGCGCGGCGGCTTCGATCTGTCCGCGGGTCACTTCCTCACAGCGGCAGACGAGCGTGTCCGCAGTGCTCCAACTCTTCCACCCGTCCCGCACGGGATAAGCCCGCCCCAACGCCACCGCAAACCGCCGCCCCCCTCAACCGCCCTCCGAACACCCGCAACCCCATCCACTCCAGATCCGGGAAAGGTGTGGTGGGCCGCCGTCGTGAGGGTCTGGTCGCCTGCAGCGGTCCGGGCGTGGTCGGCTGCCGTGGTGAGGGCGTGGTGGGCTGCGGTGGTGCCGGCGAGGGTGCCTTCGGCGGTGGAGAGGGCGGCGCCGCCGATGCCGGTGAGTTCCCCGGCTGCGAAGACACCGGGGGTGCTGGTCTGCTGGTTGGCGTCGACGGCGACAGCTGGGCCGCCGTCGGGGCCGGTGGCGATCGTGCAGCCGGCGGAGACTGCGAGCTCGAGGTTCGCGGTGAAACCGAAGCCAACGCAGATGGCGTCGACGTCCACCCGGCGTTCGCTGCCACGGATCGGACGCCAATCACTGTCCAGGCGCGCGATCGTGGCTGCCTCGACGTGGTCGGAGCCGTGCGCGGCGATCACGGTCCACCCGTGGCGGAGCGGGATGCGATGACGGGCGAGCAACGCGCCGTACCCGACGGCCTCCCGAAGCTTGCTCGGGGCAACCAATGGATCGCTGGACCAGCCCTTCCGGACGGTCGTCAGCGAGTTGGCTTCGAGGAGCGCGACGACGTGTGCACCGACGCCGACCAACGATTCGGCGACCGGCAGCAGGAACGGGCCGGTGCCGGCGACCAGGACGCGACGGCCGACCGCGATCCGCTGCCCCTTGGCGAGCGCCTGTGCGGCACCGGCGGTGTAGACGCCCGGGAGATCCCAACCAGGAAAGGGAAGCACGCGATCGTAGGCACCGGCGGCCAGCACGACAGACCGTGCGTCGATGGCGAACGGTTGCCGCCCGCTGGCGTCGGCCGGACCGGTCTGAGCCCAGACCCGGAGGCCTTCGATTGCCCACACCGAGGTGTCCGGCAGATACGTGATCCGCGGATGGCTTGAGAGCCGGTCCCGCTGTTCGGCGAACGCCTTCCACTCATGCTGCAGCCGATCCGGCCGCCGAGCAGCAAACTCCTCCGGCAACTGCCGGTTGTACTGCCCCCCAACCGCCCGCCCGCTATCCACGACCAGCACCTGCGCCCCCGCATCCCCCGCCGCTAGCGCAGCCGCAACCCCGGCCGGCCCACCCCCAACCACAACAACCTCCGCGACCCGGCGCCCCCGCCCCGCCACGGGTCCAGCGTCCCTCGCAGCCCCCGCATCCTGCACAACGTCCGCTCCTGCATCCTCCGAGCCTGCGGTGGAGGAGGTAGTGGGGAGGACTGCGCCCGGTTGGGTTGTGATCGTGTCGTTGGGGGTGATGGTGCGTTGGCAGGCGCGGACGTCGGGGAGGCCGTTGACTGTGACGAGGCAGTCCTGGCAGGCGCCGATTCCGCAAAAGATGCCTCGGGGGCGGTCGTGCACGCGGGTGGTCCGCCAGGTGTCACGACCGTTGGCCAGCAGTACGGCGGCCACCGTCTGACCCGCCTGAGCCACGACCGGCTGCCCGTCGACCGTCACGTCCACTGCCGTCGGCGTACCGACCTCCGCCGGATCACCCGCCCGCGGGCGAAGGTATGCGCTCATGCGGCGATCACCGCCCGCCGGTCGACGCGGAACGGGGATGGGTCAACGTGCGGCGTGAGGCCCAGGAACTGTTCCGTGATGAGACGGCCGGTCGAAGGAGCCAGACCGATCCCCGCACCCTCATGTCCCGTCGCGTGCCACAGCCCCAGCACACGCGGATCCGCGCCGATCACCGGCAAGTGATCCGGTGCGTACGGGCGAAACCCGCCATACGTCCGCATCACTGGCACGTCGCCGAGGAACGGAAACAATCCGACCGCCTTCCGCGCCAACTCCCGCAGCACCCGGACGCGGACCGCCTCGTCGAACCCGATCCGCTCCCGGCTCGATCCGATCAACACCGTCCCGGCCCGCGTCGACTCGACCACGGTGGATGTCTGCAGGTCGGCGTCCCCGCTACCGACCGCGCCGACGTAGTCCGCGTCGTACACCTTGTGACGCACACACTCCGGCAGCGGCGCCGTCACGAGGATCATGCCGCGCCGCGGCAGCACCTCGATCGGCGCACCGGCCGCCGCACTGAACGCGCCGGCCCACGGCCCGCACGCGTTGAGCACCGCACCGCAGGCGATGTCGCCGTCCGAGGTGTCCACACCGACAACGCGACCACGCGACTGCCGGATCCCGAGCGCGGTGACCCCCGATCTCACCTCGCCGCCGCGCTCGCGAACTGCTGCCAGCAACGCCGTTGCCGCCAGCACCGGCTGCACCTGCGCGTCATCCGGGTAGTGCACCCCGACCGTGACCCGTGGCGTCACCAACGGCTCGAGGTCGAAGACCTCCGCGGGCGTGATCACCCGCGCACTGACCCCGGCCGCGCGCTGCTTTGCAGCGAACGCGGTCAACGGCTCCGGGTCACCGGTCGCGACCACGACGCCGCCCTTCGCCTCCCACTCCACGTCGGCGACCCACTCGGGCAGCCGGCCGCGGACCGTCTCCCACTCCGCCCGGGACGCGACGGCGAGCTCCAGCTCCGGCCCCGGCTCCTTGTCCGACACCAGCACGTTGCCCTCGCCGGACGCCGTCGTACCCGCGGCCGGGCCGTCGCGGTCGATCACCAGCACCCGCACGCCGGCCGCCGACAGCGCCTCCGCGCACGCGGCCCCGACCATGCCCGCGCCGACCACCACCACGTCGGGTGTCGCGGACCGGTGCATGGCGAGCCTCCTCGGCAGGCGTTCGCTAAAATGAACGATACCGAGCGTACGCGTGCTCCCGGCGGCCGGTCAATGCACGCAACCGGACCTCGTCCGGACCTTTCCCGGAACTATCCCGGCAGGTGCGGCCCGCCCGCCGCCGTCGGGTACACGTCCGGCGGGTACTCGAGCAGCAGCACCGACCGCACCGGCCCCTCCACGGCCTCGTACGAGTGCGGTCCGGCCGCCCGGAACGCCAGGTAGTCACCCGGACCGAGTTCCTCGATCTGCCCGTGGGCGTTGATCCGCAGGCATCCGGACAGGACGATGTGGTGCTCGGTCCCCGGATGACCGTCGGACTGCTGGACCGCGTCCGGCCGGATCTCCTGGTTGTAGATCTCGAACAGCCCGCCCGGGTGCTCCAGCCGCCGCAGCATCCGCAGGTCGATCGCGTCGCCGGACAGTACGTCGACGTCCGCGGACCGCACCAGCACCACGTCGGAGGCCGGCGTATCGGCCAGCAGCGCCGACACCGGCACGCCGAGAGCGTTCGACAAACTGAACACTGTCTCGATCGTCGGGTTGCCCGCGCCGGACTCGAGCTGCGACAGCGTGCCCTTCGCGATCCCGGACCGCCGGGCGAGCTCGGACAGCGAGATGCCCTGTTCGTCCCGCCGCGCCCGCAGGTTCGTCCCGAGAAGTTTTCCCGCACCCATCGCCGTCACAGCCCGGAGCATGCCACATCAGGCCGGTAACTTCGGATCCGTTGCGGGCATCAACCCTCAGTGAGAGGAATGGTGACGATGATCTACCCGAAGCTTCTGCGAGGCCTGCCGGCGCTCGCACTGCCCTTGTCCCTGCTGGTTGCCCCGAGCTCTGCGACCGCCACGCCGACAGCGACCGCCTGCACGATGGACCTCGGTTCGGTGACCAGTCAAGGCGTCGTTCAGTACCGCACCGTGACCGCCACCCAGCCGGTATCCGTCTCCGCGATCCAGCGACAGGTCGACGTCTTCGGCCCCGGCGAGGCCCGATTGAGCACGATCTGGAACTGGAGCAGCAACCTGCCGTCACTGGAGTCCGGCATCGTGGTCAAGAACACAGGTGTCATCGGACAGGCGTCGTACAACTCCAACACCGCCGAGCCGGCGGACCCGGCGTTCACCCAGATCAGCGCCGGCTGGGGCGGGTACTCGGCCATCGGGCTCTCCGTCGACGATGACCGTCGTACGGCGCGGAACCAGTTCTACGGGCTCAGCAACGGGACGGTGCGCCGCTGGGTCATCAACTCGTTCGGGTGGACCCCAACCGGGCAGACCGGTGGCTTCAGCGCCGTCAAGACGTGGGCGTTGCTCGGCCAGTCCACGACGTACGACACGTTCCTGGCCACGACCCGCGGAGGCGCGCTGTACACGATCCGGCTGCCACTGACCAGGACGATGACGCCGGTGGTCAAGCAGGTCCGGTCGCGGACCTGGCAGGCGTTCGATTACCTGATCGCCCAGCGATGCGGGCAGGTGAGCACTCTCCTGACAGCGATCGACAAGGACACCGGCACTGCCTACCTGTACGCCATGAGCCACGCGAACGGCCCGTCGACGGTCATCAAACTGCTGGGCAAGCTCCCCGGCACCTACACGGACCCGATCTACTTCCTCCGCACCCACGGCACCTATCTGCGCGGCGAGTGATCACGGGATGATGCGGCGGCTGCGGAGGTCGGCGAAGATTCCGTAGAACATCTGCTCGGTGTCGACGTACTCGTGGAAGCCGGCCCGGCGTGACTTCGAGGCGTCGGCGAAGAAGTCGTAGTCCCACCCGAACACGAAGTCGGCGAACGGCCAGGACGACACCTCGGCGAACGACGTCGAGGTCAGGCCGTGCGCCACTTGCAACTGCTTCCAGATCGGCTCCTTGTCCGCCATCACGTCCTGCAGTGACAGCTGCAGCGGCGGCGCGACCTCCAGCCCGAACCACGCGCCGAGCTTGGGCCACAACTCGCTCCAGCGGAACAGGTCGCCGTTCGTGATGTTGAACGCCTGGTTCGCCGCAGCCGGCGCGGTCGCCGCCCAGACCGTTGCCTTCGCCAACAATCCGGCGTCGGTCAGCTCGAGCAACGAGTGGTACGCACCGGGCTTGCCGGGGAAGCGCAGCGGTACGCCGAGTTCCTTCGACATCGACGCGTACACGGCGATCGCGACCGCGAGGTTCATCGGGTTGCCGAGCGCGGACCCGCCTACCACGGACGGCCGCAGCGCCGACCACGTCCACGTCTTACCCTGCTGACGTTCCTCCAGGAAGCGCTGCTGATCGACGTTGAACTCCGGCGGCAGATGCGGCGGATCGTCCTCCCGGGCGGGTGTCTTGAACGGCCCGAGATGCGCGCCGTACACCTTGTAGCCCTGCATCAGGCTGACATGCCGCAGTCCGCGGGCGACTGGTTCGATCGCGTCGACGACGTTGACCAGCATCGCGAGGTTCGGCGCGACGAGCTCCGCCCAGGTCGGCCGGTCCTGGTAGGCGACGTAGAAGACGTGCGTCACGTCGGTCAGCCCGGACAGCTTGTCCCGGGTGTCGTCCGGGTCCAGCAGATCGACGGCGACCTGCCGAACCCGCCCAGGGATGTCCGTACCGCCGCGACGCGACAGCCCGATCACCCGCCAGTCGTGCAGCGACGCCAGATGCTCGACCAGATTTGTCCCGATGACGCCTCGGGAACCAACGACCAACGCAACGTTCTCCATGCCCAACAGCCTCGCTGACCTGCGGAGATAAAACCAAGGCATAGTTTTCACCGAAGCCATAAGCTGAGGACATGGCAACGCTCAGGCAGCTCGAGTACCTCGTCACCGTGGTCGATCAGGGCTCGTTCACGAAGGCCGCCGAGCTCCTGCACGTCACCCAGCCCGCGCTCTCCCACCAGATCCGCACCCTCGAGCGTTCGGCCGGCGGACCGCTGCTCGAGCGGCTCCCCCGCGCCGTCCGCCTCACGCCGACCGGTCGCGCGATGGTTCCGCACGCGCGCGCCGCCCTGGCCGACGCGGAACGGGCTCGCTGCGCCGCCCGGCAAGCCGCCGGGCTCGAGGTCGGCGAGCTGCAGATCGCGACGCTCTACTCGATCACCTTGGGCGTGCTGCCTGCCGCGCTCCGCGAGTGGCGACGGACTTGCCCGAACGTCGGCATCCGCCTCTTCGAGCACCGGCACACCGACGAACTCGTCGACGCGATGAACGCCGGCGAAGCAGACCTCGCCGTCGGCCCCGAGCCGCCGCACTGGCCCGGCGTCACGCGTGTGCTGGGCACCGAGGAACTCGTGGTCGTGGTCGCCGCCGACGATCCCGCCGCCACCGGAGACACCGTCAAACTGCAGGACCTGGCGGACCGCTCCTGGGTCCACTACGCACCAGGTCACGGCCTCGCCGACGTCCTCGACAACGCTTGTGCACAAGCAGGATTCGAGCCGCGCATCGCCGTACGGACGGAACAGACTGCCGCCGCGCCCGCGCTGGCCGCGGCAGGTCTCGGCCCCGCCTTGGTCCCCGACAACATTCTGCCGAAGGACTTCGACGGCCACATCCTGCACCCGGAACCAGCAGTACGTCGGACGCTCACGGCGTACACGCGCGGCGAACCAGATCCGCTCGCCGCCGCCTTCATCGACGTACTGTTTCGATCCGCAGGCATCCGGGCACGCGAAGGTGATGCCTGACGAAGAGTCGGACGCCACAGTCCTCCTGGCCGGTACGGCGAATCTCGCGATCGCGATCGCGAAGATCGTCGCCGGTCTGCTCTCCGGCTCGACCGCGCTGCTGGCCGAGGCGGCGCACTCCGTCGCCGACACGCTGAATCAGGCGTTCCTGCTGACCGCGCTGCATCGCAGCCGCAAGCCGGCCGATACGCGGCATCCCTTCGGCTACGGGATGGAGCGGTACTTCTGGTCGCTGCTCGCCGCGGTCGGCATCCTCGTGCTCGGCGCCGGCTTCTCGATCACGGAAGGGCTGCGCTCGATCCTCTCCCCCGAGCCGATCGCGGCCCTCGCCGTGATCTACCCGGTGCTCGGAGTCTCGTTCCTGTTCGAAGGCGCCTCCTGGCTACGCGCGATGCTCCAGCTCCGCCGCGAGGCCCGGGAGGCCGGCGTACCGTTCCTGCAGCAGTTCCGCGGCGCCGAACCTGCCGTCAAGACCGTGGCGCTCGAGGACTCCGCCGCACTGATCGGCCTGCTGATCGCCGCGATCGGGGTGACCATGGCAGTCGTCACCGGCGAGCACCTCTGGGACGGCGCCGCGTCGATCGCGATCGGCCTGCTGCTGATCGTTGTCGCAGTCGTCCTCGGCCGCGACAACAAGGCGATGCTGATCGGGCGCGCCCTACCGCCCGACGTACAGCGCGAGATCCGCGCGATCATCGCCGGCGAGCCTGGGATCGACGAGGTACCCGACCTGCTCAGCCTGCGGCTCGCACCGGAGCAGGTCCTGGTGGTCGCGACCGTCGACCTGGATGATTCCGAGACCACCGGTGCCGCCGTCGAGCAGCTTGCCGAGCGGATCGACAAGAAGGTGCGCGAGGCGTTCCCGATGGTGCGGCACCTCTATCTCGACCCGACCCCCGCGGACGTGCGTCAACGTTTGTCGTGACCCCAGTTCGCGACGATGACGGCGATCGGAGGGAGTACGGCGGCGACCGCGCTCATCCCGACCGCTGCCGGGATCGAGAACAGGCGCACGACGAACCATGCCATGCCGATGAGGGCGAGGCAGCTGCCCATCAGCCAGTAGTAGAGCTTGCGATTGTCGTACCGGCGGGCCATGTCACACCATCAGCGGGAGCTTCCCCAGCGCGGTGACCAGCGGGGACAGCTCAGGTAGCTCAGCGGCACGCTCCAACGCAGACGTCAGTACGGCGTCGTGGGTCGGCTGCGCCTGGTCGAGCAGGTCGCGGCCTGCCTCTGTGACCTCTGTGTAGATGCCACGCCGGTCCGTCGGGCACAGGTACCGCTGCAGCAGCTTGCGGTCCTCCAGCCGGTTCACCAGACGGGTAGTGGCGGACTGGCTGAGCACCACCGCGTTCGACAGCTGGTTCATCCGCAGGTGGTAGTCGTCCTGCCGGGCCAGCACGTCAAGGACGCTGTACTCACTCACGGACAGCCCGTGCTGCTTCTGCAGCGCTCGCTCCAGCTCGTCCTCGATCCGGGCGTGCAGCGCCGCCAGAGTTCGCCACCCCTGAGCCCGCGCCTCCGCGGCGTCATCCGGTAGTCCCACGACACCTCCACTTGAACATCACGCTTGTATGCGCAATCATGACGCTTGTGCAATAGCCCGCGTGTGCAACTATCGCGCACGCCGGTAATAGTCTTCAGCTTACATTCGAAGGAGCGTTATGCCAGCGGCTCTGCTCGCACTCGCGATCGGTGCGTTCGGGATCGGCACCACCGAGTTCGTCATCATGGGACTGCTGCCCGAGGTCGCCACCGACTTCGGTGTCAGCATCCCGTCCGCGGGACTGCTCATCTCCGGCTACGCGCTGGGCGTCGTGGTCGGTGCCCCGCTGCTCACCGCGATCGGCTCCAAGGTCTCCCGCAAGACGGTGCTGATCGCGCTGATGGGCGTCTTCATCGCCGGCAACCTGGTCTCCGCGGTCGCTCCGTCGTACGGCGTTCTGATGACCGGACGGATCGTGGCGGCGCTGTCCCACGGCGCGTTCTTCGGCGTCGGGTCCGTGGTCGCGGCCTCGCTGGTCCCGAAGGCGAAGCAGGCGAGTGCGATCGCGTTGATGTTCACCGGGCTGACGGTCGCCAACGTGCTCGGCGTACCGGGTGGGACCGCGCTCGGTCAGCAGTTCGGCTGGCGGTCGACGTTCTGGGCGGTGACTGCGCTTGGTGTGATCGGACTGCTCGGCATCGTGTTCCTGGTGCCGCGGCAGGACACTGCGGAAGGTCCTGGGCTGCGGAGCGAACTGGCGGTGTTCAAGAGCCTGCAGGTGTGGCTGGCGTTGGCGATGACCGCACTGGGCTTCGCTGGGGTGTTCGCGTCGTTCACCTACATCGCACCGATGATGACCGAGGTCGCGGGCTTCTCCGCGGGTGCGGTGACCTGGCTGCTCGTGCTGTTCGGCGGTGGGCTCGTAGTGGGCAACCTGCTGGGCGGTAGAGCAGCGGACCGCTCGCTGATGCCGAGTCTGTACGTGATCCTCGCACTGCTGGCCGCCGTACTGGTCGTCTTCGTCTTCACGGCGCACGCCAAGGTCGGCTCTGCCGTGACGATCGCGCTCTTCGGTGCTGCTGGGTTCGCCACGGTCGCTCCGCTACAGAAGCGGGTGATGGACAAGGCGAAGGGCGCTCCGGCGCTGGCGTCCGCGGCCAACATCGCCGCGTTCAACCTGGGCAACGCGGCCGGCGCATACCTCGGTGGACTCACCATCGAGCACGGCCTCGGCTACACCGCCCCCAACTGGGTCGGCGCTGCACTGGCTGTTGCCGGTCTGCTCGTCGCCCTCGCCTCCGGCCTACTGGACCGCCGTCACAGCAGCCAGGCCCCCGCACTAGTACTTGAAGGAAGCCGCTGATCCGGGATCCCGTTTCGCTACGTTGTGGGGACTGCGATCACTACGGCGTTGCTGAGGTAGCCCGTGCCGTCCCAGTCCTCGCAGGTGACGAGTACGAGTCGCCCGGGGACACCCTGGCTGAAGACTTGCTGGGCCCGCTTGGCAAGGGTCTTCTTGCGATAGATGGCCACCGACGTTACGACGTACTTGATCGTCCCGTGCCGAGTCGTCACGGAGACCTTGTCGCCCGCGCCCAGCCGGTCCAGATCGTCGAACGCTCCTCCACCGGTGTGCACTGTGTGACCGGTGATGACCGCGGAACCTGTGGTCGCCCCGGGCCGGGCGCCGTCGGACCACCAGCCAACCAGCCGCGGGTTCGACGGCGGGATGAGCGAACCACCACGGGCGCGGATCGACAGCACGCGCGCGGACACTCCGAGGCTGGGCACCGACAGCGAGATCGGGTCCCCAGGCCGAACCGGGGCCGTGCTCAGAACCTCCGCCGGAGGTGTTTCCTGCGGCGTGGTCGGTTGTGTGGTCGGTTCTGTGGCCTGCTGCGAGGTGGTGCCGGACGACGTCCGGCCCGGTACGACGGATGTCGTGCCGGGCCGCTGCGTCGGGCCGGCAGTGGTTTGCTGCCGACCCTCGTCAGAGTTGTTCATCCTGAGCTGGACGTAACCGCCGACCAGGAGGAGTACGACGCCGACCGCCAGGGCCGAGATCGTCAACCACGACGACCTGGCACGACCCTGGCGACGGCGCTTGCCGGATACCTCAGGCAGAGTGCTGCCCGCGACGCTGCCGAGCCTTCAGAACACCGGCGAACACGAGCAGACCGCCGAGGGTCAGCAACGCGATACCCCAGGCGCTCTGACTGCTGGTGGTCGCGGACGCGTTCTTCATCCCACCGGACAGACCAGCGTCGACATCGGTCGGAACCCCGACCGGAGCGCTGCTGGTGGTGCTGGTCGGGCTGACGGTCGGCGACTCCGACGGCGTCGCCGTCACAGTCACAGTCGGGCTCTCGGACGGCGTTGTGGACGGCGTCTCAGAAGGCGTCGTCGACGGAGTCTCCGAGGGGGTCTCCGAAGGCGTCGTCGACGGGGTCTCGGAAGGCGTCTCGGACGGTGTCGTCGACGGGGTCTCCGAAGGCGTCTCGGACGGTGTCGTGGACGGCGTCTCGGAAGGCGTCGTCGACGGAGTCTCAGACGGCGTCACCGAGGGGGTCGGCGTGATCACCAGTTTGGTCACGCAGAACGTGATGTGGCTGATGTCCTGGAACTTCTGGTTCTTCTCGTTGACCGGCGTGTGGAGGCCGATGCCGGCCACGGTCCCGGCCGGAGCGTAGTCGTAGAAGTTGGCGCCTTGATTGCCACCCTTGACGATGACACCGAGCACGGTGCCGCCGGTCGCGGTGAAGTCCGCAACCTCATTACCGGTCTGGTCCCCGTCGTGCGCGGGGTCGTCGACCGCCAGATTGCGCTTTTGCCACTTCACCGTTACGCCGTCAGCGGTCTTCTCGCCCGAGTTCGGCGGGTCGAACTTGATCTCGGTCGAGCCCGGCACAAGTTCGGCGCAAGTCGGGTTGCCGGGCTTCACGATGCCGTCCGCCGAGGCCGAGGGGGCCAGGGCGAGGGTGACGCCACCCAGGGCGAGCGCTACTGCGCCGGCGCCGCCGAGCAATGCGACCACGCGTGAGTTCTTGAGGCGCCCGTTGGCGCCTACCGATGTGTCTTTCACAGTCTCCCCTAGGTTGATGCCGGTCTCTCGCGACCAGCAGCGCGCCGGTAACCCCGGGCGTTGTCCCCAGGGCTGAATCAGGCGGTCCGTCGTCGTTCTCGATCCGGTCGAACCGGTCCCCCGACAGAAGTCGACCTTCGCGATTGTGGTGATTCGGATCACCGCACGCAAGTCTCATCGCCACGACTCGCCGTGTTCCTTACGTTTCGCGACGCACCGTGGCCGCTGTGGACGAGGAGTAGTTGCCGATCGCTACTAAAACACCGTTTTAGGATCTGATACGGCGTATTCGCTATGCTCCGCCGGATGGCGCGCGAAGCGGATCGGAAGACCGCCCTGGGATCGGTGTGGCTGCGCGAGGAACCACCTCCGACGCGGGCGCGGCTGAGCCGGGAGGACATCGTCCTGACGGCGATCAAGGTGCTGGACCGCGAAGGTCTGGACACGTTCTCGATGCGGGTGATGGCGACCGAGTTGGGGACCGCCGCGACGTCCGCGCTGTACTGGCGGATCGCGACCAAGAACGACCTGCTCGAGCTCGTCGTCGACACGGTGCTCGGGGAAGCACTGATCCCGGCGGAGGGCGACTGGCGCGAGCAGGTGACTGCTGTCGTGCAGGCGGCGTACCGGGCGCTGTGGGAACACCCGTGGGCCGCGCAGTTGCTCCCGACGCATGCCGGTCTCGGGCCGAACTACCAGGCCCTGACCGAACGTGTGCAGTCCATCCTCAACGAGGCCGGTTTCAGGGGCACTCACCTGGATTCGGCGGTGTCGGCGATCTTCCACTACTTGATCGGGTCGGCGGTGACCGATTCGGCCTGGCTGGCTGTGGTACGGCGAAGTGGGCTGGACGAACCGCGCTGGGCCGCCAGGTCGGCGGACCAGATGGGGGTCGATGCCGAACACCTCGCCGCCTACCTCAACCGCGAGAGCACCGCCGGCCCAGAAGCACGCTTCGCCTCCGGGCTGCGGGTAATCCTGGTCGGCCTCCGGCCTCGCCAGATCTCCTAGATGTCGGCGGCGCCGCGCCAGGTCTCGGGTAGGTCGGCGGCGCCGCCGTGACTTCTCAGAGGTCGGCGAAGGCGGACGCGGGGTTTTCGAAGGCGTCGGCGACGAAGCGGAGGAAGGCTGCTGCCGTACCTCCGTCGCAGACGCGGTGGTCGAACACCAGCGACAGCTGGGTGAGCTTGCGGATGGCAAGCTCACCGTCGACCACCCACGGACGGTCGATGATCCGGCCGACGCCGAGAATCGCGACCTGCGGGTGGTTGATGATCGCCGCGCTGCCGTCCACCCCGAAGCTGCCGTAGTTGTTCAACGTGAACGTCCCGCAGGTCAGCTCCTGCTGAGTCAGCCGGCCGTCGCGCGCCGATGCCGTCAGGCGGCGGATCTCGGCGTCCAGACCGCGCGTCGTCAGAGCATGAGCGCCCGCCACGGCCGGGACCATGAGGCCACGATCCGTCTGCGCCGCGAGGCCGAGGTTCACGCCGTCGTACTGGACGAGTTCCTCGCGCTCGGTGTCGACGTACCCGCTGAGCTCCGGATACCTCAGCAGTCCGGCGACCACGAAGCGCGCCATCAGCGCGAGCAGCCCCGGCCCGGGGTCCGTTGCCGATCGCAATGATTCGCGCAGCTCGACCAGGGCGGTCGCGTCGACGTCGACCCAGGTGGTCGCCTCGGGGATCTCGGCCCGGCTCCGGCTCAACGTCGCGATCACGGCCTTGCGGAACCCACTCATCGGCGTACGTCGCAACTCAGCCAACCCGGTCCGCGACTCAGCCGACTGCACTACAGAAGGCTGAGGTAGTGCGGCCCGCGCTACGGACGATCCCGGCGCGGCCGGCTGCGCCGCAGCGGGCACTGTTGCAGCGGGCACTGCTGCGGCGGGCGCTGGTGCGGCGGGCGCGCTCTCCGTTTGCAGGCGGTGCGCTATCGCGAGCTCCACGTCGCGGCGGACGATCAACCCATCGGGGCCTGAGCCCGTCAGGGTACGCAGATCCACCTCGGCGTCGCGCGCCAACCGACGTACCAACGGCGAAATCACCAGGGGAACCCTTGTTTCCGGAACTTTTTCTGCAGCAGGCGCAACATTTGTTCCGGAAACCCGAGGCCGACGCCGTCGCCCGGCCGCGGAAGACTCGGACGTCCCGTACCCGACCAGCACGTTGCCCGACCCGGCCCGCTCCTCAGCGCGATACGCCGCCCCGTCCGGATCCCCCACCGTGATCAGCGGCTTCCCGACCGGGACCGTCGTACCGGGCTCGCCATGCAGTTCCTCGATCACCCCTGCGTACGGACACGGCAGTTCGACGATCGACTTCGCGGTCTCGACCTCAGCAATCGGAGTGTCGACCGCGACCACATCGCCGACCTTCACCAGCCACCGGACGATCTCCGCCTCGGTCAGCCCTTCACCGAGGTCGGGGAGATGGAACGTGTTCACGAGTCCTCCCACTGCAGGTCGTCGACCGCGTCGAGGATCCGGTCGACGCTCGGCAGCTGGTACCTCTCCAGTTTCGGCGGCGGGAACGGGATGTCGAACGCGGTCACCCGCCGCACCGGAGCGGCCAGCGAGTGGAAGCACTTCTCGGTGACCCGGGCGACGATCTCCGACGACACGCTGGCGAACCCGCTCGCCTCGGCCACCACGACAGCCCGTCCGGTACGCCGTACTGCCGCGCACACCGTCTCGTCGTCGAACGGCACCACCGACCGCAGGTCCACCACGGTCAGCTGACGCCCCTCGGCGGCGGCGACCTCGGCCGCCTCCATCGCGACCGGAACAGCCGGCCCGTAAGCGATCAACGTCGCGTCCGCACCCTCCCGGCGTACGACGGCCGTACCGATCCCCGGCTGCGACTCGGTGAGGTCGACCTCTTCCTTGGCCCAGTACAGCTTCTTCGGCTCCATGAACACGACCGGATCCGGGAACTCGATTGCCTTGCGCAACAATCCGTAGGCGTCCGCGACCGTTGCCGGGGTCACCACGGTCAGCCCGGGTGTGTGCGCGAAGTAGCTCTCCGAGGAGTCGCTGTGGTGCTCGACCCCGCCGATGCCGCCGCCGTACGGGATCCGGATCACCATCGGCAGCTGCACACGCCCGCGGGTCCGGTTGCGCATCTTGGCGACGTGCGAGACGACCTGCTCGAACGCCGGGTACCCGAACGCGTCGAACTGCATCTCGACCACCGGGCGCATCCCGTTCATCGCCATCCCGACCGCCATGCCGACGATGCCCGCCTCGGCCAGCGGGGTGTCGAAGCACCGCTTCTCGCCGAACTCCGCGGTCAGCCCGTCGGTGATCCGGAAGACCCCGCCGAGCGCGCCGACGTCCTCACCGAACATCACCACCGACTCGTCGGCCGTCATCGCGTCCCGCAGCGCCTGGTTGAGCGCTTGCGCCATCGAGATCTTCGTGTGCGTCATCAGGCCTCCTCGCGGGCGAGCTCGTCGCGGAGGAACGCGGCCTGCTCCCGCAGCTGCTGCGTCTGCCCGGCGTACAAGTAGGCGAACAGATCGGCCGGATCCACTTCCGGCTCCGGCATCAACCCGTCACGCAACTGCGCGGCGACCTCCACCGCGCCGGCCTCAGCGGCCGCCCGAACGTCGTCGTCCAGCCAACCCTGCTGCTCGAGGTACGTCGTCAGGCGCGCGATCGGATCGCGGTCCAGCCACGGAGCGACCTCGTCGTCCTGGCGGTACCGGGACGCGTCGTCCGCATTGGTGTGCGCCTGCACGCGATAGGTGTGCGCCTCGATCAGCTGCGGACCTTCACCTGCCCGTGCTTTCTCTACAGCCTGTCCAAGAACCGCGAGCAGGCCGGCCAGGTCGTTGCCGTCGGCACGTTCGCCCGGGACGCCGTACCCGATGCCCTTGTGTGCAAGGGACGGCGCGGCGCTCTGCCTCGCGAGCGGCACGGAGATCGCGTACTCGTTGTTCTGGATGAAGAACACCACCGGCGCCTGGAAGACCGCGGCGAAGTTGAGGGCCTCATGGAAGTCGCCCTCACTGGTGCCGCCGTCGCCGACGAGCGCCATCACGACCGTGTCCTCGCCCTTGAGCCGGGCCGCGTGCGCGACACCGACCGCGTGCGGGAGCTGGGTCGCGAGCGGGGTCGCCTGCGGCGCGACCTTGTGCTCGTACGGGTCGTAGCCCGAGTGCCAGTCACCGCGGAGCAGCGTCAGCGTCTCGATCGGGTCGACGCCGCGACTCATGATCGACACCGAGTCGCGGTACGTCGGGAAGAGCCAGTCGCCGTCGCGCAGCACCATCGTCGCCGCGAGCTGACAGGCCTCCTGACCGAAGGACGACGGGTAGACGGCGAGTCGGCCCTGGCGGACCAGAGCGCTCGCCTGATCGTTGAACCGGCGGCCCCGGATCAACTGTGTGTAGCCGTCGAGCAGGGCTTCCTTGGTGGGCAGCCGGTACGACGGGTGGTCGTGCGGTACGCCGTTCTGATCGATCAGACAGACGGGTTCCGCGGACGGGAGCAAACGCTCCTCGACGGTGGTCATGGGGCCCTCCAGCAGGAGACGGACGGTAGCCACATCGTCGTCCCTACTGGCCAAGTGGATCTATAGCTGGAATTATTGAGAGACGTTTGGCCCGGACCCGAGCCGAGGAGGTCGCACGAATGTCCGACGAGGTGATGGTCCACCGGGCCGGCCCTGGACAGATTGTCGTCGCTCCGGCGCTCGACGAGATCGATCGGCAGATCATCGAGGCGCTCGGACGGGACGGACGGCTGTCGATCCGGGCCCTCGCCGACGAGGTGCACATCTCCCGCGCGAACGCGTACGCCCGCGTCGAACGGCTCACCAACACCGGCGTGATCACCGGTTTCACGGTCACCGTCGACCCGCTCAGACTCGGCCTGGCAACGTCGGCGTACGTCACCCTCAGTCTCCGGCAGAGCTCCTGGCGCACCCTCCGGAAGCAACTGCAGGCGATCCCGGAGATCAAGCACATGGCCCTCGTCGGCGGCGACTTCGACGCGATCCTGCTGGTCCGTGCCGCCGACAACGAGGGTCTCCGTCGCCTCGTCCTGGAGAAGCTCCAGGCGATCCCCGAGGTCCTGGCGACCCGTACGGCGCTGATCTTCGAGGACGTCGGGACGCTTTAGCAGCCGCAGGACCTGCGCAGGATCAGCTCGGTCGGGACGGTCAGGGCCTCCATCGCGTCCTCACCGTCGATCAGCCGGCGGACGGCCTCGCGCGCCACCAGCTCGACAGGCTGGCGTACGACGGTCAACGGCGGCCAGGTGTACTCCGTTTCAGGAGTGCCGTCGAAGGCAGCTACCGCGACGTCCTCCGGCACGCGCACACCAGCCTCGTGGAGTGCCCGCAGTACGCCAATCGCTTGCAGGTCGGAGCTTGCGAAGATCGCGGTGGGCTCGGCCGACAACAGTGTCTGCGCAGCGCGGTAACCACCCTCGCGGGAGAACGTCGCGCGCGCGATCGGCCCCTCGGGGAGACCCGCGGCGGTCAGCGCGTCACGCCAGCCGAGCTCGCGTTCGGGGTGACCGGCGCCTCCGATGACCAGCCCGATCACGCGATGACCGTGCGAGACGAGGTGCTCGACACCCGCGCGTGCACCCTCGCGATACGCCGGCCGCACCGAGCTGACCGTCGGCAGTACGCGGTTGATCGCGATCACCGGGACCTCGACGTCGTCCAGCGACGGATCCGCGGTAGGCGCCACCAGGACGAGCCCGCTGACCTGGCGCGTGAGCAGCTCGGCGATCTTCGCCCGCTCGGTTACGGGGTCCCCGTCGGCACTCGTCTGCAGTACGACGTACCCGCGGGCCGCCGCCTCCCGGTCGATCGCCTTCGCGAGCTCCGCGAACAGCGGGTTGCCCCCGTCGGGGGTGATCAGCCCGAACGTCCGCGTCGTACCCATCCGCAACGCCCGCGCGGTCGCATTCGGGCGGTACCCGAGCGCGCGGATCGCGTCGAGCACCCGCTCACGGGTCTCCGGCGCAACCTTCCGCGGACCCTCGTTCACCACGTAGCTGACGACGGCTGTGCTGACTCCGGCGTACTCCGCCACGTCGTTGCGGGTCACCGGATCTTTGGGCATGCAGTGATGGTACGACGGTTGACCGGTCTGGAAAGCGGTTGCTAGCGTCGGTGTCTACACGAGTAGAAGGAGTTCACCGTGGCCAGACGCTATGCAGTCGCCGGGACCGGTTCGCGAGCGCAGTCGTACATCCGCGCGATCCTCCAGGAGCACCCCGAGGAGGCGGAGCTGGTCGCCCTGCTCGACCCGAACCCGGGCCGGCTGGCGTTCCACCAGCGCTTCGTCGCGGGGCTCGGCGGCACCGAGCTTCCGCAGTACGGCGCCGACGACCTGGAGCAGATGGTCAAGGAGCAGTCCGTCGACCGCGTGGTGGTGACCAGCCCCGACTACACGCACGCGTCGGTCGTGTCGCGGCTGCTGCGGGCCGGTGCGGACGTGATCGTCGAGAAGCCGCTGACCATCGACGCGGGCGGCACCCGGCAGATCGTCGACGCGATGAACGAATCGGGCAAGTCCGTGGTCGTCACGTTCAACTACCGGTACTCACCGCGGAACAGTGCGCTGCGGCAGCTGATCCAGGACGGCGAGATCGGTCAGGTGACCAGCGTCGAGTTCCAGTGGGTGCTCGACACCCGGCACGGTGCTGACTACTTCCGCCGCTGGCACCGCGAGAAGAAGAACTCCGGCGGTCTGCTCGTCCACAAGGCGTCCCACCACTTCGACCTGGTGAACTGGTGGATCGCCTCGACACCGACCCGCGTGTTCGCGTCCGGCGCGCTGGCGTTCTACGGCTCCGAGAACGCGGCGGCCCGCGGCCTCGGCGAGCGTCCGGCGCGCGGCACGATCGACGGTGCCGCCGACGACCCGTGGCTGCTCGATCTGCGCACCGACGACACGAACCGGCAGCTGTACTACGAGGCCGAGAAGTACGACGGGTACCTGCGCGACCAGGACGTGTTCGCTCCCGGGATCACGATCGAGGACAACATGTCCGTGATCGCGGAGTACGCGAACGGCGCGCGGCTGAGCTACTCGCTGAACGCGCACTCGCCGTGGGAGGGGTACCGGGTCTCAATCAACGGCACGCTCGGCCGCGCCGAGCTCGAGGTGGTCGAACGGGCCGCGGTCGTCGACGACCAGATCGACCCGAGCTATCCGTCCGACCGCGTGATCGCCGGCGACGTCCGCACCAACGGCGAGCGGCTCGTGCTGCAGAAGCACTGGGCGCCGGCCGTCGAGGTCGAGATCCCCCGCGGCGAAGGCGGCCACGGCGGCGGCGACAAGCTGATCTACAACGACCTCTTTGTTGGCCCCGGCAACGATCCGCTGGGTCGCGCCGCCGACGTCAACGACGGCGTCCGCGCCGTCGCGGTCGGCATCGCGGCCAACCAGTCACTCGCCACCGGCCAGCCGGTCGTCGTCGCCGACCTCAACCTCGGCGGCTGGTCGTCCTAGGTCCTGTCTGGATCACCAGACAGGACCTAACCCTGTTTCGGTGAGGATCTGCTGGACGGTCGCATCGAGCGAACTCGACTCGTCGATGATCGTCTCGCGCGGCCGCTCCAGCAGATCCCTCGGCCGGTACCAGTCGGCCATGTCCTCGGCCGTGAAGGCGCTCGCCTTGTCGCGGGTCGCGTGCCGGCGCACGGTCTCCTCGAACGGGATGTCCAGGTAGTAGAAGTGCCCGCCGTGGTCCCGGGCGAGCTCCGCAAGCATCCCGCCGTACCGGACCGTCGGGAGGATTCCCTCCACCACAGCGTGGAATCCACGAGCGAGTGCGTATCGGGCCATCTGACCGATGAGCTCGATGTTCGCACCGTCGGGCTCGGCCAGTTCCTGGAAGACGGTACGGCGTACGTAGTCCTGCTCGATGTAGGCGATGCCGTGACCGTACTGCCCGCGAATCCCTTCCACGACCGAGCTCTTGCCCGATCCGGAGTTGCCCCGGACAACGATCAGCTGCGGCGTCACGACCGCAGGTGCTTGCTGACGTCGCCGGGCACCGCCTGCAGGACTGTCACGCACGAGCGCGCGAACGCCTCGTCGTCGTTGGCGTCGTCGCGCTCGATCGCGAGGTTGGTCGTGACGTGCTGCGTGCGCGGGGTACCGTCCGGATAGACGATCAGCGTGTCGCGGAACCATTGCTCGATCTCCGCTCGGCCGTGCAGCGGTGCACCACTTCCGCGGTACGTCGTGTGGGCGAGGAGCTCGCCCACGCCGGCGAAATCACCGTCGTCCACCAACTCGGCGTACCGAACGATCAGGTTCTCGATCTCCCGGCCGTCGGCGGGGTCAAGGGGTACTCGCGCCACGGATCGCGACTGTATCTCAGGCGGCTTCTCGGCGGGCTGCTCGTTGGCGGCGGAACCAGATCGCCAGGGCGATGCACGGGACCAGGAGTCCGCCGACGCCGAGGACGATGAAGTCCCATTCGGCGCCGATGTGGTCGACCAGCCAGCCGAAGTTCTGGCCGAAGAAGCCGGTGACGAAGGTCAGTGGGAGGAACACCGTGGCGAGGATGGTGAGCTGCTCGATCGTCGCGTTCTGCCGGACGCTGACCTTGGTCTGCTCGACACCGATCACCGCCATGTTCGCCTCCAGGACCGTCGCGAGCAGGTCCCGCTGAGCGGCGACCTCTTCGTTCACCAGGACGAGATGGTCGTGCACGTCGCGGAAGTACGGCAGCAGCGCGGTGTCGCGGGCGCCGCGTTCCAGGGTGGCTAGCACTGCTAGCAGCGGGTGTACGGCGCGGTAGAAATCGGTCACCTCGCGGCGCAGGAAATATATCCGCTCGGTCGGGGCGACCGAACCGGCGAACACCGTCCGCTCGACCTCCTCGATGTCTCGCTCCAGTTCGGCGACGACCGGACCGTAGCCGTCGACGACCTGGTCGAGGATCGCCCAGAGCACCGAACTCGTGCCGGCCTCCAGCAGCTCGGGCCGCTGCTCGAGCCGGATCCGCGCACCGTGCAGGTCACTGGCCACACCCTGACGGACGGTGATCACGAACGCCGGCCCGACGAAGATGCTGACCTCGCCGAAGTCCACTTCCTCGCGCTCTTCGTCGTACCGGGCGGTGCGGAGGATGACGAGGCGGATGTCGCCCTCGTACGGCTCGACCTTGGGGCGGAGGTGAAACGTTTGCGCATCCTCAACGGCCAGCTCGTGCAGGCCGAAACTCTCCCGGACCTCGGTGAGTTCCTCGGCGGTGGGCTCGTACATGCCCAGCCAGACGAACCCGCCGGCCCGGCAACTGGCGGCGGCGTCCGCGACCGACATCGCCTCGACGTGCTGGCGGCGTCCGTCCCGGTAGTAAGCGCAGTCGATGATCATGATGACCTCCTCCCCTGATCGTCGTCCTTTCCCGCACCGAGGCGACAGTGGGCCGGGTGAACTCCGGTTCCTGTCCAGGCCGTGAGAAATCCGGGGCGGTTCCTGTCCGGCCGCCGACGGTCGACAAGGATGAAGGCATGGGACTACCAGTCGTACTGATGCCAGGACCGATGCACGAGGCCGTCGCCCCCGGGCTGGACGGTCACTGTGAGCTGATCCGGCTCTGGGAGGAGACCGACCCGGACGCCGTACTCGCGGCCCGCCGGGACGAGATCGTCGCCGTCGCCACGGGCGGTACGGCGATCGACGGCCCGTACCTCGACCGCCTGCCCGCGGTCCGCCTGGTCGCGAGCTTCGGCGTCGGCTACGACCGCATCGACGCGACCGCCGCCGCCGAGCGCGGCGTCATCGTCACCAACACTCCCGGCGTCCTGGACGACGAGGTTGCCGACACCGCACTCGGTCTGCTGCTGATGACGGTCCGCGAACTGGGGCAGGCCGAGCGCTACCTTCGCGACGGCAAGTGGGCCGACGGCACCCCGTATCCGTTGACCCGCGCAACCATGCACGGCCGCCGGATGGGCATCCTCGGCCTCGGCCGCATCGGCCAGGCGATCGCCGACCGCGTCCAGCCCTTCGGCATCACCGTTGCCTACCACAACCGCCGCCCGAAGGACGTCGAGTACCAGTACTACCCGTCGCTCGTCGAGATGGCTGCCGACGTCGACGTACTGATGATCGTCATCCCCGGCGGCGACACCACCCGCCACCTCGTCAACGCCGAAGTACTGAGGGCTCTCGGCCCCGACGGCATCGTCATCAACGTGGCCCGCGGCACCGTCGTCGACGAACAGGCTCTCGTCGACGCCCTCCGCACCAACACCATCCACGCCGCCGGCCTCGACGTCTTCGAACACGAACCCAAGGTCCACCCCGACCTCCTCACCCTCCCCAACGCCGTCCTCCTCCCCCACGTAGGCTCCGCCACCATCCCCACCCGAACCGCCATGGCCAACCTGGTGGTCCAAAACCTCACCACCTACCTGACCAAAGGCACCCCCGTAACCCCCGTCCCCGAATCCACCCACCTGCTCGACTAACTGAGCCGGAAAAGCACGGGCGTAGCGTCCCTTGGCGTTGTTAGGGTTTCGGGATGGTTGGTCTGTTGCCGCGGTCGGCGCCTGGTGCGGCGGGGGTTTCGGCGCGTTCGATCGTTGAGTTGCTGGATCGGCTCGAAGCGGAGTCGGTCGAGTGTCACTCGATCATGGTCGTACGGCGCGGTCACGTCGTCGCGGAGGGCTGGTGGGCGCCGTACTCGGCGGAACGCCCGCACCTGCTCTACTCGCTGACCAAGTTGTTCACCTCGATCGCTGTCGGGCTCGCGATCGCCGATGGGCTGCTCGCGCTGGACGATCGGTTGGTCGACGTGTTGCCCGACCACGTTCCGGATGACGTCTCCGAGCAGGGCCGCCGGATCACCGTTCACCACTTGCTGTCCATGACGGCCGGCCACGCCGAGGACAGCCTCGAACAGGCCTGGCAACTGGAGCCGGGCGATCTGGTGAAGGGCTTCCTTCGTACGCCGTTCTCCGCGCCGGAGGGATCCCAGCACACCTACGACAACTCGACCACGTTCCTCCTGGCTCGGATGGTGGAGCGGGTCACCGGCCGCGGTCTCCCGGAACTGCTCGACGAACGCATCTTCCAGCCGATGGGCATCGATCACGCCGAATGGGACCGGGTGGCGAGCGGCGCCGCGTTCGGATTCCACGGCCTCCACCTCACGACCGAGGCCGTCGCCGCCTTCGGCGAACTGCTGTTACGCGGCGGCCTGTGGCACGACCGCCAGCTCGTCCCGCGCGAGTGGGTGGAGCTGGCGACGAGCCGGCACGTCGACACTCTCCCCCTCCCGAACTGGAGGCGGAACCCGGAATTTCTGTACGGATACGGCTACCAGTTCTGGATGTCGCAGCACGGTTACCACGGCAACGGCGCCTTCGGTCAGTACTGCGTGGTTGCCCCGGAACACGATCTAGTGGTCGTGGTGACCGGCTCCAACGAGCAGGAACACGCGCTGCCCGGCCTGTTGTGGGAATGTCTGTTGCCCGGCCTGGACGACCCAGGAAGCGCCGAGGACGAGGAACTGCTGGCCGATCGGCTGCGGCAGCTGTCGTTCGCGCCGGTGCCGGGTTCGGCCGCGCCGGAGCGTTCCGTCAAGGCGAGGCTCGACGGCTCCGCAGCGGATTCGCCGCTGCCCGACGGCACTACCGTGACCGTCGACCCCGTGGGCGGTGGATGGCGCCTGCGGCTCGGGTCGCTGCTCGACTTCGAGGTCGGCCACGGCGGATGGCGGGAGAGCTCGCCGCTCGGCCGTCCGGTTGTAGCGACCGGCGCCTGGCAGGACGACACGTTCGTCGCCGAGCTGTTCGTCATCACCACCCCGCACCGGGTCCGCCTGGTGGTAGAAGCGGGGACCGCGGTAGCGACCTGGAACACTCTGCCTCTGACCGGGCCCAGCCTGGTGCTGCATGTGCAGTCGCCACTGATGACCAGGCCCGACGTCTCCTAGTCAGCGGGTCAGGAAGGTCTCTTCTTTGAGGTGGGCCAGCTTGGCCGGGTTCCGTACGGCGTAGAAGCCGGCGATCTTGCCGTCCTCCACGTGGAGGACGGTGACCGTGTCCACCTCGTCGGTGAAGCGGAGGATCAACGCGGGTTGCCCGTTGATCTGGGTGATTTCGAGGGACCCCTCGGCCAGATGTTCCAAGCCCACCGCGAGGATGCGGGCGACCTTATCGGCGCCGACGACCGGGCGTGGGAGAGCCTGGACCACGCCGCCGCCGTCGCCCAGGAAGACCACATCGGGGGCGAGGATGTCGACCAAGCCCTGGAGGTCGCCGGTGTTCACAGCGCGTTGGAACGCTTCGAGGGCGTCGCGGGTCTCGGTGGCGGAGACGACGCCGCGCGGGCGGCGGGCGGCCACGTGGGAGCGGGCCCGGTGGGCTACCTGGCGGACGGCTTCGGGAGTCTTGTCGACGGCCTTGGCGATCTCGTCGTAGTCGAGGCCGAACACCTCGCGGAGGACGAACACGGCGCGTTCGGTCGGCTTGAGGGTTTCGAGGACCAGCAGCATCGCCATCGAGACGCTGTCGGCGAGTTCGACGTCCTCGGCGACGTCCGGCGCGGTGAGCAGCGGTTCGGGAAGCCACGGGCCGACGTACGACTCCTTGCGGCGGCCGAGGGTGCGGAGGCGTTGCAGGGCCTGGCGGCTGGCGATCCGGACCAGGTACGCGCGGTTGTCCTGCACCGTGTCGAGGTCCACCTTGACCCAGCGCAGCCAGGTCTCCTGCAGCACGTCCTCGGCGTCCGCGGCCGAGCCGAGGAGCTCGTAGGCGACAGTGAACAGGAGGTTGCGATGGGCAACGAAGGCCTCGGTGGCCCGGTCCGTACCGGTCATGGTCTGGTCTCCTCGTACGCGCGTGTGTCACCCACCAGATGCCGCTCGGCCGGATTCTGTGACAGCTCCGGCGGTATGGCGCTCGTCACGTCGTCGGGTCGTCACGGGAGTCGCGCCGACGGCATCTCGTGTTCGTCCAGTAGATCCCATAGTGAGGACGACGACGATGGAACCCCGTATCGACCTGTTGCAGAACGAGCTCGGTACCAAGCTCGCGAAGCGGATGTTCGCGGTCCACAGCCTCGTGCAGCAGACCGGCCTGCCGGCGGCGACCCAGAACCTGGTGATGCTCCGGGCCAGCCAGATCAACGGCTGCGGACACTGCATCGACATCCACGCGAAGGAAGCCGCGGCCGAGGGTGAGACGACGACTCGGCTGAACCTGGTCGCCGGCTGGCGTCACTCGACCGTGTTCACCGAAGAGGAGCAGGCCGCGCTGGCGATGGCCGAGGAGGCGACCCGGCTCGCCGACGCGTCCGAGGGCGTCTCGGAGGAGACGTGGGCCCGTGCGGCGAAGTACTACAACGAGAACCAGCTGATCGGACTGGTCACGCTGATCGCCATGATCAACGCGAGCAACCGGATCGCCGTCACCCTGAACCAGCTCGGCGGCTCCTACGAACCCGGCCTGATGGCGGCCACGATCAGCAGCTGACCTACTCCGCCGCGGCGGCCGGGGCGGGAAGGTCCCAGATGCGCTCGGTCTCCCAGGCGTATTCCCAGGCCTGGATGTCCGGGGGCTCGATGCCCATGCCGGTCAGAATGGCGCAGACCTGCTCGCGGTGGTGGTTGGCGTGGTTGATCGCCTGGGCGACGAAGATGCCGGCGCGGGTGCCGCGGGTGTTGTCGTCGACGACGATCACGCGTTCGACGTCGAACGGCTGGGTGAGGAAGTACTCCCAGAGGGCGCCGGCCTCGGCGTTCCAGGTGGCGAGGGTCTCCAGGTCGGTCGCCGGTTCGCTGTCGACGTACTCGAGGGGCCGGTCCGCGATCCGGCGCAGATAACTACCGTCGCAGCGGACGATGTGGTCGAGGGTGGCGAGAATGCCGCCGTACGTCCCGACGCCGGTGATCTCGAGCTGCTCGGCGGTCAGGTTCTGCGCGAGGCAGAACCTGATCAGGCTCCCGGTCGCCCAGTTGTTGTGCCGGATCGGGTCGTACAGCACGTCGTTGAGTCCCATACCGGCCCAAGCTAGCGGCGCGACGCTCCCCGGGGACACCCATTTTCCCCGGGGAGGCGGGTGTCAGCTCGCCGCGATGTTGACCATCCAGTTGATGCCGAACTTGTCGGTGACCATGCCGAACTCGTCGCCCCACATCTGCTTCTCGAGCGGGACCGTCACCTTGCCGCCGTCGGCGGACAGCTTCTCGTAGTAGCCGCGCAGCTCGTCACCGTCGCCGCTCAGGCTGATCGCGATGTTCTCGCCCGGGTTGTACGACATGCCCTGCGGCGTGTCGGCCGCCATCAGCGTGAACCCACTCGGCGTCTCCAACTGGCTGTGCATCAGCTTCTCGTCGTCGTCCGGTCCGTGACTGGCGCCGAACTCCTTGAAGGTGTTCGACGACAGATCCCCGCCGAAGACCCCCTGGTAGAACTCCATCGCCGCGCGCGCGTCGCCGTCGAACTGGATGTACGGATTGAGCCGAGATGCCATCGAACTGTCCTTCCCCCAACCGGCCGGGCCCTCTGGCCCGGCACCCATGTCCCGCACAGTAGACCCGGCCCCCGACAGTTCGCGACCCCCTGAATCCAGACATGCCTTAAGGTCTCGGCATGGTGCTGCGACACATCACGATCGATGCCGGAGACCCGTACAAGCTCGCGCAGTTCTGGAGTGCCGTGACCGGCTGGCCGATGGCCGACGGGGACGTGCCGGGCGACGACGAGGTCCTGCTTCAGGCGCCGGCGCCGGTCCCCGGGCTGCTGTTCATCAGGGTCCCGGAAGGAAAGACCGTGAAGAACCGGGTGCACCTCGACTGGGGCCCGACTGAGCGTACGCGCGACCACGAGGTCGAGCGGATCCTGTCGCTCGGCGGCACGATCTACGAGGACCACAGGGTCCCGGACGGCCGTGGCTGGGTCACGATGCGCGATCCCGAAGGCAACGAGTTCTGCGTCGAGCGCAGCGAGGCGGAGCGGGCGGGCTGAGCTACCCGACGGGTGTCCAGGCACGGCGCGGGCGCGCGGCATCGTCCACCAGTCGTGATCGAACGCCCACGTACCGTCACTCGCTCACGGGTGACGGGTTCCGGTATGGCCGGAATTTGGGTCTTCGGGGATGCTGGGGTGGGAACCGGGGGGTTCGCTCCGGGGTGTTGAGGGTAGGAGCATGCAGCGAATTCGGGGGTCACCGCGTCATGTCTGTGTAGGGAGCGGCGACGGAGGCTGGGGGGTGTGTCGAGATGTTGCAACAGGTACGGGAACGGCCGGGTCATGCGCATCATAAGAAGCCATCCGCGCTACGGGCGTTTCTGGAGTCGGTGGCCGCGATTGTCGTGACGCTCCTCGTGGTGGCGTTGCTCGGCGGCGTCCTCGTCGTACTCGATCCGCGGCCGACGAGCGCCGACACCACGGTCGGCGGGTCGTACAGCGTCCCGTCGAGCGGGCCGGGGCGGTACGGATCGGGCACGCTCGGCCCGTGGCAGAACCTGATCCACCGGATCAGTCCTGAGGACCAGATCCGCGAGGTGCTCGCGTTCGACGGGATCCTCATGTTCGGCGACAGCATCGCCGTCCAGGACAGCGCCGCGCTCGAGCGGTTGCTGGCGGATCGCACCGGCGACTCGATCGCCTTCCACGACTGGTCCGGACAGCCGGCGTCGGCAGCGGTCGACGCGCTCGAAGAGTGGTCGCGCAACTACGGTCTGCCGCGGCGGATCGTGATGGCGGTCGGTACGAACGACATCTTCGACCCGCCCGCGTTCGCGGCACAGGTCGAGCGCGCGCTGCGGATCGCCGGGCCGGACCGGACCGTGTACTGGGTGAACGTGTACGCGGACCGCACCAAGCAGCCGGCCGCGGTACGCGAGGCCGATCTCGCCAACAGCGCGTGGATCAACCAGCAGCTGCAGGACGCGGCGCTCCGCCACCCGAACCTGCGGATCATCGACTGGTCCGGGTTCCTCACGTCCCGGCCGAACCGCCCGGCACAGTACCTGCGCGACGGCGTCCACACCCGTCCGCCGATGGGCGGATCCGCCCGCAACGAACTGATCGCGGACGCGATCCAAAGTCGCTAGCCGACGTGCCAGCCTCAGTGCCAACCTCAGTGCCAACCTCAGCGTGAACAGAGGTGTGTTCATCAAGCGCTGGTCGGCCTCGGCCGCCGTCATCGTGGTCCTGACCGCGTTCTTCCTGACCCTGCTGCACCTCGAAGCCCCGTCGGCGCACGCGAAGGCGGCCGCACCGGTGGTCAACGCGGGAACCTACGGATCCGGCGCGCTCGGATCCTGGCAGGCGAACAACCGCGTGATCTCGAGCAGTGCGGAGGTCCGCCACGTCGTCGCGTCCGACGGCGTAGTGCTCTTCGGGGACAGCATCGCCGTACAGGACGGCGCGGCTCTCGGCCGGCTCCTCGGGCAACAACTGGGTACGTCGTTCGCGCAGTACAGCTGGGCCGGTCAGCCGACATCCGCCGCGGTCGACGCGATGGCAGTCTGGGCCCGCGAGTACGGCCTCCCGCGACGGATCGTGATCGCAGTCGGGTCCAACGACATCTTCGATCCGCCCGCGTTCGCGGCGCAGGTCGAGCGTGCACTCCGGATCGCGGGCCCGCAGCGGACCGTGTACTGGGTCGACGTACAGGTCTCCCGGACCGACGAGCCGACCACGGTCCAGGTCGCCGATCAGCGCAACAGCGAGTGGATCAACCTGCAACTGGAGCAGGCGGCACTGCGGCATCCGAACCTGCGGATCGTCCATTGGGCCGAGTTCCTTGCCGAACGCCCTGACCGGCTGCACACCGACCTACGTGACGGCCGCCACACAACCGTGCCGGAGGGTCAGAACGCGCGGAACGCCCTGATTCTGCAGGCGATCCGGCCCAACTGACCCTGCCCTTCCGGGCAACGGAACCGAAGTCGCCGATCCGCGCAACTTTTCGGCCCGCTCGCGACATCTATCAGGTAGCGGCAACAATCCGACCTCGGGGGGAACCGATGGCGACGTACCTGACAGGAGCTGACCGGCAGATTTGATGCCGGGTGCAACCTTCGACGACTCGCTCCGCGTTTTCTGAAGGACCGCGTTTCTGAAGTACCGCGACTCAGCAACACAACCACTTGACTCTGTCCCGGGGATCGCCCAACCCGAATTCAGGTCTAGGCCAGAATAGGTATGCCTTCGGGTGTGCGGGGAGGACCAACGATGCCTGCGAGACATCTGCGCACGTCCGGTACGACGCTGCGACTCACGATCGCGTTGCTCGCGAGCGTCGCCGTACTGGGCGCCGTACTGATGATCCCGTGGGGCGGCTCCGAGCCGGAGGCTGCTCCGGACCCGACCATGAGCCATACGCCCGAGCCGCCGACCGCCCCACCGGCACCGGTGCGGCAGAACGTCTACACGTGCCCGGCGTACAGCGGGATCGACCACGCGAACCCGGTCGCCAACCTCTACAAGGACACGTTCACCTGGGGTACGACGCCGCCCACCAAGGTCGGTGACGGCGAGGGGAACATCAACTGGCGGATGAATCCGCCCAACAACCCCAGCTGGTACATGTGGCTGCACTCGCTTCGTTGGCTGGGGCAAGGAATCGACGCCGCCGCGGCCGGCGACAAGGCCGCCCTGCAACGGGTGAGCGCGATCACCCACGACTGGGTCAAGGACAACCCGTACTCGTGGAAGTCCGACGTCGGCGCGTACGAGTCCACGATGCATCGCACCAACGTGCTGATCTGCCTGCGGCAGGCGGTGCTGTCGGGGCTGCACGTGGCGCGGCTGCCGCTGACGTACGCATGGCTGGACAAGGCGCTGCTGGAGCACGCGTGGTTCCTGCAGAAGAACTACAGCGGCGACTGGAACCACGGCACCGACGAGAGCCTGGCGTTGTTCGGGATCGGGTGCACGCTCCAGCGCGACGATCTGAAGAAGATCGCGTCCGACCGGTTGACGAGTGCGATCAAGACGTCGATCGACACGCAGGGCTCGACGAACGAGCAGTCGACGGCGTACGCGCAGTTCAACTACGTGCTCTGGGGGCGGGCGATCGACGTACTGCGGAAGTGCGGCGCCGACCCCGGTACGACGATCACGGCCCGCCGGCGGGAACTCGCGAAATGGCTCGCGCTGGCGACCAACTCGCTCGGGAACCTGCCGCAGCTCGGCGACTCCGAGGTGGTGCGCACGACGCCCGTCACCGGGACGGTCCTCGAGTACGCCGGGACCCGCGGCGTCCGCGGGATCCGGCCGACACAGCGGATCGGGATCTTCGACGCCGGGTACATCTTCGGGCGGACCGGATGGGGCGAGACGCGGCCGTTCACGCAGGAATCGACGTACAGCATCCGGTTCGGGCCGTCGCAGAAGCTGCACGGGCACAACGACCACACCTCGGTCACGTACACCTCGCGCGGGCGCGACATCCTGGTCGACGGCGGGCACGCCGGGTACAAGATGGACGACTGGCGGTTCTGGGCGAGGAGCCAGTTCGCGCACAACGAGATGACCGTGAAGTCGGCGACCGGGCACCCGGAGACCAAGCTGGTGCGGTCGTCGATCCAGGCGACGTCGGAGTTCTACGAGCTGCACGACTCCCCGGGCGCCGGGATCGACCGGACGCGGGACGTGCTGGTGCTGAAGGATCCCGATCTGATGGTGGTGCTGGATCGCGGCTCGTCGGCTGCGGAACAGGAATACTCGACGCTGTGGCATCTGCCCGCGGACCAGAAGGTGGTTGTCAGCGGCAAGGACCGGGCGGTGGCCGCGCGGCCGGGCGACAAGGTGAAGACGACGTTGCTGCAGATCCCGTTCCAGCAGCAGACGACGCCGATCGAGGTGACCACCGGGCAGCAGGACCCGATCCAGGGCTGGCACTACAGGACGATCGACAAGCGGCTGCCGTCACCGGTGGTGAAGTTCAACCGATCGGGGCGGAACGCGAGCATCCTCTCGGTGATCGCACCGACCCGCACGAACGCGACAGTGTCGTACACCACGTCCTTCCAGGGCTCGCGGATGATCGTGAACCTGACGGTCGACGGCGTGACGACGGTGATCGGCGTCGCGGCAGACGGGACGATGCAGCGGATCAAGTAGTCGTTGCGGACCGCCAGCACTACACAACTGCCGCTCGCGGCGCGCGCTGAGCGTGAGCCGACGTCGCCGGAGGAGGTTGTGCAGTGCTGGCGGTCCGCCCCAGCGCCAAGCGGCGGCGGGCGGCAGGCGGCGCCGGGCGGTAGGGGGCGGGCGGCGCCGGGCGGTAGGCGGGGAGGGCGGTAGGCGGCGGCTTCAGGGCTTGGGGCCGACGGGGTTCCAGTCGTGGGGCGGGTCCTCGCCGACGCGGCCGTCGACGGCCTCGCGGATCAGGTCGGCGTGGCCCGTGTGGCGGCCGTATTCCTCGATGAGGTCGCACACCAGCCGACGGAGGCTCGCGTGCCGCCCGTCCGGCCAGGCGATGTCGGCCGGCTGGTCGAGCCCGCCCTCGGCGATCGCCGCCGCCAACGTCTCCCGGGACCGCGCGACCGCGCCGTCCCACAGCGCGTACAGCTCTGCCGGCGTGTTGTCGGCCGCGGAGTTGAACTCCCAGTCGTTGTCGTCGCGCCAGCCGTTCTGCAGCCACGGCCCACCCATCGGCTTGCCCTGGAACTTCACGTCGAACATGTAGTCCTCGTTCGCCGCCAGATGCTTCATCAACCCACCGAGCGTGATCGACGACGCCCCGATCCGGGTGTTCAACCCATCCGCGTCCAGCTCGTCGACCTTGTACCGGAACGTCGTACGCAACCGGTCCAGCGCCCCGACCAGATGCTCGACATCACTCCCCGCCACCGGCGGCTCCCACCACGGCGAAACCCACGCGCTCTCACTCATAAACAGCACGGTAAATCCAATTCCGGACACTCCCCTTCCGGAACCTGGAATACTCCTCCGCATGCAGCGGTATGCGGGCGTGATCGCACGGTACGACGGGATGGTCGCGGTGGTCCGGGAGCAGTACAAGGCCTGGGATGCGCCGTACTGGAACCTCCCGAGCGGAGCCGTCGAAGACGGGGAGACTCCGGCGGACGGCGCGGTGCGGGAGCTACGCGAGGAGTCCGGGCTGCTCGCCGCGGCCCATGAACTCGAACTGGTGTGGACGACACGGACAGTTGTCGACGGTCGGATGACGTCGCAGTCCTGGAACTACGTGGTGGACGTGAGCGATCCCGCGTTCGCCGTCGACGATCCGGACGGGTCGGTGATGGAGGTCCGGTGGTTCCCGGTAGAGGACGCCGTACGGCTGCTGCGCGACCAGCCGTACCCACCGATCGCCCTACCCGCGGTCGACTACCTGACCCACGGCGTACGCGGACGGAACTGGGACTTCACCTTGGATGGTGAAGTCTGGAGCTGGGAGGCCTGACGTCAGACGGCCCTTGCCGCTCAGCCGGCGGCGTCGCCGAGCGCGCGGGCTTCGCGATCCAGGCGACGCACGGTCCGCACAGTCCAGATCACCAAGTAGACGACGAACACCATGCCGGCCAACGACACCGCCCTGATCGGCCAGTCCGGAACGAAGATCGCAGTCCAGCCAAGGGTTGCAAGCACCGCGAGAGTTGCCGCTCCACCGAGCACCGCGCCCACCACGACGGGCGCCCTGGTCAACGGTTGGGGCTTCGGCGGATGCTTCATGGTGCGATAGGCCCCGAACGCCATCAGCACGGCGATGACGGCGGGCAGGACAGCACCCAAGGCGTCACCGGCCAGCCCGTTACCGACTGCGGCGCCAAGATTGACGACCACGGTCACCCAGAGCAGAGCCACCAGTCCCCTCATGGACTGATGATAGGGAGCCAGTTGGTGCGTTCGTAGATGTTGCGGTTGCCGAGCCAGTCGCGGTACTCGTCGTACGTCGACGCGCCGCCGTCGAGGACCGCCTGGTACAGCCAGTAGCCCCGCGCGCGCTCGCCCCGGGCTGCGGCCTCCTCTTTGATCGCGAGGATCGTGTCGCGGGTGTCCGGTGTCAGATGGCGTCGGAGCGCTTCGGCGAACGGTCCGCCACCGGGGGCATCAGGGCCGAACACCCACATGTCGACGGTCCAGGTGTCATCCGGCGTTTCGTATTCGAGCTTCCAGTACTGCCCTTGCTCGTGGCGGTCGCGCGCGTCGAGATACGTGATCCGCCGTACCTGCGGAAGCTCCGCCAGGACACTCATCACGGCGAACCCGTCCGCGGCGCGCGGCTCCTCCGAGCGGATCTCCAGATCGATGTCCGGGTCCACGACCAGCTCGATCGCGACGGAGCCGACGACGGTCACCTCGCCGTAAACGCTCCATCGTGCGATCAGGTCCAGGTCCCGCAGCAGCTCGTGCGCCGCCTGCAGACGGGCCCCGGCGCGAGCGGCGCGGGCGGCTCGGGCTTGGGCGTTCACAGGCTTCGGCGTACGACGACGTTGCGTTTGGCCGTCGTACGGCCTTCGGCGTACGTCGTGAAGCCGGCAGCGAGGAACGTGCTGAGTACGCCACGGCCGGGATCACCGGGCATCGCCTTCACCGGGTACGCCTCCACGATCCGCGCGCCCGAGCTCCGCGCGTACTCGACGGCCGCGTCGACCATCGGCGACGTCAGCCCTCGCCCGCGGTACCCGCTCTTCACGAACAGGCAGTTGATCGCCCAGATCGTGTCGTCGTCCGGCTCGTCGATCGGCAGCGTTCGCGAGTGCAGGATCGCGTAGTACTCCGTCCGCGGGGCCACGGCGCACCAGATCGCCGGGCGGTCGTCGACGTACCCGATGAGCCCGACCGGGACGCCCGCCTCGACGAAACCCTCAAGTGCGGCACGGTTCTCGGCGCTCCCGTTCGCGGCAACAGTTGCTGCCGGCAGTCGACGGGCCATGCACCAGCAACCCCGCGTACCGCCGCTCGGCCCGAACAGCTCGACCAGGTCCGCCCACCGCGCCTGATCAACCGGGTGCGCCTCCATCCGCGCATTCAACCATGATTGATTTCAGCAGCCCTGTCGGATCCGGAGCTCGGCGTTCGTTGCAAGGGTGAGCGGCGGCCGGAAGAGGTCGTCAGGACAAAGGAGTGATGAGATGCCGCGGTACCTGATCTCGTTCGAGAAGGGCGCGATGGACCACATCCCGGAGGAGGACTTCCCCGAGGTGGGCAAGGCCTCGCACGCAGTGTGTCAGGAGGCGAAGGACGCCGGCGTGTTCCGGTTCGGCGGCGGGTTGAGCTACGACGACGGCGACGTGGAACACGCGGTGGTCGGCACCGACGGGCAGGTCGTCGACGGCCCGTACCTGGAGGGCAAGGAACTCATCGGCGGCTTCATGACCGTCGACGTCCCGACCCGCGAAGAAGCCCTGGCCTGGGCCGCCAAGATCGCCGCCGCCTGCCGCTGTCCCCAGGACGTCCGCAAGTTCGTGCACGACCCCGAACTGATCGAGTGACGCGCGGACAGGGTGGCCGACCATGAGCAGTTACGAAGCCTGGGGCGCCGAGCAGTGGATGGGTTTCTGGACACCCAGGACCGCTGATCGAGTGTCAGCGCCAGGGATCGCCCGGGGTCCGGACGTAGCGCTGCCAGGCGTAGCGCCACGGGATGACGGCCACGATGACGACGATGAAGGTGCAGTTGAACAGTACGTCGCGCGCTTCGGTGCTCAGATCGTTGGCGATCAGGTGGGGAATCGCGACCGTACCGAGCCAGATGACCTTCCAGGTCACCTCGAACAGCAGGATCGGCAGCATCCGCACGGGGTATCTGAGCCCGAGGAACGCCAGCAACGACATGGCCGTCAGCAGGCAGGCGACAACTCCTTCCATCACCGGCAGCGATCGAACGTCCTGAACCAGAACCGGCCACTTGACGATCGCCAGCCCCATCCCCATGAACGCGTACCCGAGCCGCATGACGTTCATCCGCCGGACAGTCAGCTCCTGATCGCGACCTGGGCTGGGCGTTCGTACGTCGCGACTAGCGGTGTTGCTTCGTCCGCTCACGGCGTGTCTGATGCCCTCAGCAGGCGCTCAGAACTCGGGTCGCCGGACGGAGGCGGTACGGCGAGGACGGGATCACTGCCGCCCTGGTCGAGACGGAACGGCGGATACACATCAGTCATCAGAGCGGCATAGCCTGCGACCCGGAGAGCCCAGCGGTTCATTCCGAGAATCACGTCGTACAGCGGTCGAGGGTATGCGCCGGTGAAGGCCAGGATGACCGCGGCGATGATCACCAGGATTCCCACCAGACCACCGCTGCCGCCGACGTTCCACTGCCAGTTGTCGGACCGGTTCGCGGCCCACATTCCACCGCCGACGAAGAAGCCGACGATGATGTAGTGCGGGATCGCAAGCAGCCACCACTTCACCAGGACCAGGCCTCGGGACAGGCGTTCGGGGTAGTCGACCGACAGGTGCGCGGGATAGTCCTCGACCTCGGCCAGCGTGAACGGCGGGTACTGGTCGGTGCCGAGTGCTCCATAGGCGTAGTACGTCACGCGCCACGACCACCGCATCACGCCGACGTTGTAGTCGAAGATGCCGCGCGGATAGCGACCGGTGAACAGGATCGCGAAGAACGCCACGACCGAGCTGACCATGAAGCCGATCCACAAGAACAGCAACACGACGTAGTGCGGGATCACGAGGATCCACTTGACCAGCCAGAGCCACCTGGACGGTTTCGGATCGGATGCGGCGTTCACATGCACCGGGTACACCACAGATGTTGTCATCAGAAATATCCCCCAAAGGGATTGCACAACGAATGAAGTCGAGGAGGGCTCAGATGGCAAAACTGACTGCGCTGCCGTCACGCAGAATCGGTTGATACCGCAGTAGCGCCGCGACCGAGGTGATCTCGGTCGCCAGATAGAACACGCCCGCGACAGTCGCGGTCCGTGCGCTCATGTTCGCCACGCGTCTGAGTTCCCCCTGCAGGCAGCACAAGACCCCGGCGTCCGTGCCCGTCGACAACGAACACGCCCGACACCCCCACCCGCTCACGCCCCGTGCTGCTCACCATCCTCGCAAGCCCAACCCCTGTCAACGTTGAGATCAACCACCCGGTAGAAGGCGTTGCCCGGCGGCGCCCGCTAACCCCACGAACCGAACTGGGGAACGCGAACTGTGGTTGGCTGGCGACGTGGCCGACGACGTGCACTTCACCGGGAGGTTCCCCACCAAACGGATGGCTGCCGACTGCCTGTTCACGGATCAAGCGGACCGGTTGCTGGTGCTTCAGCCGCCGTACAAGACGACCTGGGACATCCCCGGCGGCATGGTCGAACGCGACGAATCGCCACGCCTCGCCGCCCAGCGCGAGGTGCTGGAGGAGATCGGCCTCTTCGTCGAGCCGGGCAGTTTGCTCGCCGTGGATTGGATCCCGCAGACGGGAGACTTCACAGAGATCGTCGCGTTCCTGTTCGACGGCGGGGTGCTGGCACCGGCCGATACCGACCGCATCGTGCTCCAGCCGGCGGAGGTCACCTCCTCCAGGTTCGTCACACTCGAAGAGGCCGGCCACCTCCTCGACCCAGAACAGTTCGCACGCGTCGCGGCCGGGTTCAAAAGCCGACGTACGCCGGAAGCCGTGTACCTCGAGAACGGCGTTCCACCGCACGGCACCTGACCGCGCCCCGGAACGACGGACCCCAGCGCCGCAGCCGGGTTGAGGTCACAGCAATCGGTCGACCAGCCCGTCGACGTACTCCGGGGTGAGCGGGCCTATGCCGAGCAGGACGCGGACATACATCGGGGCCAGGATGTGGTCCACCACGCCTAACGCATCGGGTGCCTGCTCGCCGCGTTCCACGGCGCGATCGAGCATGGACTGCAGTTGCCGGGTGCGTTCGGCGAGGAGGTCGTCACCCGCCTGCTGGCCCTGGCGCCCTTGGCTGGACAGCGCGACGGCGAGGCGCAGCAACGCCAGACCGTCGGGTCCGGTGATCTCGCGGGCCACCTGGGCCGCGTAGGTGCGTAGGTCGCCGGCCAGGCTCCCGGTGTCGGGCATCGGCGACTGCGCGTTGAGCCGGGTGAGCGCAACGTCGGTGAGCAGGGTTGCCAGGTTGCCCCACCGGCGATAGATGCTGCTGTCGGCCACACCAGCGCGGGCCGCAACGTCGCCGACGGTGAAGTTGCCGTAGCCGCGCTCGTTGATCAGGTCGGTGACCGCCTGGTGCACCTCCGCGGCGACGCGGGCGCTACGCCCGCCGGGCCGCCGGGCTCGCTCTCGCTCGTTCATGAACCCCACCTTAACGCAGTTGCGACTTGCGTTTGCTACGCATACCTTCCTACACTCGCCTAACGCAGCTGCTGGCTGCTTTAGAGCGCCCGAGGCGCACCTGACGATTGAGAGGATCCCCATGGCTGCATCGCCTGCGGCCGTAAGCAGTCGACCGAACCGGTCCGTACTGCTCACGGTGACCTGCCTGGGCCAATTCATGGTTCTGCTCGACAACACGATTGTTGGAGCTGCGCTGCCCGACATGCAGCACCGGCTGCACACTCAGCTGACTGGTCTGCAGTGGATCGTCGACGCGTACGTACTGCTGGTCGCCATGCTCCTGCTGTCCGGCGGTGTCTTCGCCGACCGGTTCGGCCGCAAGCGGGTGTACCTGACCGGCGTCGCGGTCTTCACCGCCGCGTCGGTGGTGTGCAGCCTCGCGCCCTCGCTCGGCTGGCTGGTCGCCGGCCGGGTGCTGCAGGGCATCGGGGCCGCGGCGCTGAGCCCTGCCTCGCTGGCCCTGCTCGCCGCCGCCTATCCCGTGCCGCAAGAACGAATCAAGGCGATCGGGCTGTGGGCCGGATTCAGCGGAATCGGTCTGGCAGCAGGCCCCGTGGCCGGCGGCGTACTGACAGAGGCCTTCGGCTGGCCCGCCATCTTCCTGGTCAACCTGCCTATCGGCGTAGTCCTTCTGCTGGTCGGTCTGCGCAGCCTTGCAGAAGCCCGCAATCCGAGCGCCCCCGCGATCGATGTGCCGGGGATGGTGTTGTCCGTTCTGGGGGTGGGAGCGCTGACCTACGGTCTGATCGAGGGTGGTGCCCGCGGCTGGACGTCGCGGGTGATCCTGGGCAGCTTCACCGCCGCCGTGATCCTCCTCGCCGCCTTCATCGCCGTCGAATCGCGTCGTACCGCTCCGATGCTGCCGCTGCGGCTGTTCCGGCAGCAGCTGTTCACCGTGTCCAACACCGCCATGGTCGTGGTGGGGTTCGCACTCATGGGGTCATCGTTCTTCTTCTCCCAGTTCTTCGTGTACGTCCAGGGCAGCTCGATCCTGCGCGCCGGCCTGCAGACCCTGCCGGCAACCCTCGCTATGGTGATCGTCAGCCCGTACGCGGGCCGGCTCGCCGCCCGGTACGGCTTCCGAATCGTGGTGACCACCGGTCTGGCCCTGGCCGGCCTGGGACTGCTGGCGCTCGGCATGGTGCACGCCGACACCGGCTACGGGAACGTGTGGTGGCGGCTGGGAGTCGTCGGCATCGGTTTCGCCCTGACCATGTCCCCACTGACGGGAGCCGCCATCCAAGCGGTCAGCCCGCAGGAAGGCGGCCTCGCATCAGGCATCAGCAGCACCACGCGACAGATCGGCGCGGTGCTCGGCGTGGCAGTTCTCGGAGCCATCGTCCGCACCCGGCAATCCGACGGCGCCTCCTTCGAGACCGGCCTCAACAGCGCCTTCCTCGCAGCCGGCACCGTCACATTGACCACCGCCGTCTTCACCGGCCTGTGGCTCACAAGATCCAAGCCCGCAGCGCCACAAGGTCCCACCGACCCAGCCGCAGTCACCACCTCAACCGAGGCACCCGCAAACAGCCGCTGAACGACGAACCCCCAGCTTCAGAGAGATCTCTGACCTGGGGGTCTGGGTGGAGCCGCCTGTCGGAATCGAACCGACGACCTTCTCATCACGAGCCCGTTGCCATAAGCACCAACCATGCGACGACTCCCGGCCTGGGGCTGTGATCGTGCCTCGGCGCCTGAAACCGATGCCTACAGCACCCCCTGAGTGACCGCCACTGACCATCGGTTAGGGCACGTGGAGGGCACGATGCACGCCCTGGTCGTCATTGCGAACTCAAAGGACCAGTCACGGTGTCTTCGTTGGAAGCGACATCCACAATCGGACCTCATCGAAGACGAGACCATCGTGATCGTGGTAGCCGCCGGGCAACTGACCCCACACCTGGAATCCGAGTCCGATGTAGGCCTTCTCGGCATGAGTGCCTCCGCGACAGCTGACCTCAAGGATCGAGCAACCCCAGTCACTGGCGTGACTGCCCGCAGCGTCCACAATCCCTCGAGCGAGACCTGTCCCACGAGCGACGGGAAGAATGACAAGGCCGCCCAGCTCGGCCCGATGCCTGCACAACCGATGCTCCAGGCGCTTTACCGTGGTCATCCCCACCACGCCGCCGTCCTTTTCGGCCGCGACGAGAAAGCGGGAGTCGCGCCCGTGTTCCTCGTCGATCGCCGACATGACCAGCGTGGTGGTCTCGTCGATGGTGAGCCCGCACAGACGGTTTTGATGAAGGCTCTCAATGTCGCTCTCACGAACGGGGCGAATGATCACTTGGCCGACGATAGTTGCGCTGCCCCGAGCGTGGCCAAGGACTTCGTCCGTCAGCGTCTCCACACCCGCCCCGTCCCCCTCATAGCTGCCAAACCCAGGCCAGCTCAGGATCCACGGTCTGCGTCACACGGCGGCGTCGGTCTGGCTTGGGTCCGGCGCTGATCCGAAGGTGGTTCAGCGCATCGTGGGGCACGCCTCGGCGGCGATGACGATGGACCTCTACGGGCACCTAATCGACCAGAACCTGTGGGACGCGGCCAAGAAGCTTGGGGGCACCACGGGGGCACCGAAGGCGATCGAGGCGGGGAACGACGAACCCCCAGCCTCAGAGATTGATCTCTGACCTGGGGGTTTGGTGGAGCCGCCTGTCGGAATCGAACCGACGACCTTCTCATTACGAGTGAGACGCTCTGCCGACTGAGCTAAGGCGGCGGGTGCCGAGGCAAGAGTGTAGCGGGCGGAGGGGGAGGATTCCGAATCGGATCCTTGGGAGGGGTACGGCGGGGTGCGGGGTGTGGTCGGGGTCACGAGGTGGACGGGTGTCTGCGTCGGGGGTGAGCGGCCTCGTACGGCGGAAGGGGCGGACGGCGGCGTACCGGAACCGGTGCGCGGCGGCGTACGTCGGAGGGGCGACGGAATTGCGGCGGAACAATTGTTTGAGGAAATGCGTTGACTTCGTCGTAGGTGGTGGGTGAAACTAATTCCGGCAAGACCGAGACCCTGAGGAGAAGATCGTGTACAGGACGCAGATCGCGAATGAAGCCTGGCGGCCCGGCCGTGTGGCTTTGTCGGCGTGCCTGCGATCCGTGGGCGACACCTTCTACCACCAGCTCAGCCTGTGCATGGGCGGCCCGCCTGGGTGATCTCCGAGTGGAGAGATCTCCAGGAGCCGTCTGGGCCGGATACCGGCAGCAGGCGGCTCTTTTCTTTTGCCCGGCGACGGGATTACTTCACCGAGACTATTTTCCGGTATTCACGGATATCGGCACGAACAATGACAACTGGACATTCATCGCATTTCTCCCGGCCTGTCCGAGGGCCGGGAGAGGACCAGTTGTAGGCCAGCGGCCAGGCCACCTCATTTGGGATGAGGGGATCGGGGGTTCGAGTCCCTCCAACTGGACCAGGCGCCCGCAGGATGCTCAGCTACCGGCCGAGCGGGCGCCACAAGCGTGCCCTGCGACGGAAATCCGCAGTACATCCGGCGCAGGGCACCGAACGCCCGTGGCTCAACCGGACAGAGCGCCTGCCTACGAAGCAGGAGGGTGCAGGTTCGAATCCTGCCGGGCGTGCTGTGTCCGAGGTCGAAGTGGGCGAGGCACCGGGATGTGGCCCCGGAGGAAGCGGGTTCGAGCCCCGCCGGACACCCTCTAGTACGACGTGCTCACGCAGCGTACGTCGTACGCCCGCGGCTCTGGCCCAACTGGGAGAGGCGCCTGGCTTAGAACCAGGAGGTTCAGGGTTCGAATCCCTGGGGCCGCACGCACCGACCGACACCGAATTCGCCGACCTGCTGACCGCGGGTCGGGCACACTGGAAGGGAGGAGGAACCACATGAGCGGTGTGATCGTGCTGAACGCGTCGTACGAGCAGCTGCACGTCGTGTCGATCCCGCACGCCATCCGGATGCTCGTCCGGGAGGTCGCCGTCGTCGAGGAAGCGCACGACGGCGCCAGCATCGGACCGTTCCCCCTCCCCCGCGTCCTGCGTCTCGTCCGGTACGTCGTGATGAAGTGGCGCTACGCCTCCGGCCGGCTGCAGTACACGCGGGCCAGCGTACTGAAGCGCGACAAGTACACCTGCGCGTACTGCGGCAAGCTCGGCGCCACCACGATGGACCACGTGATCCCACGATCACGAGGCGGTCGAGGCGAGTGGCTGAACGCCGTCGCCGCGCACGCGGAGTGCAACGAGAAGAAGGGCTCGCGAACACCGGAAGAGGCCGGCATGCCGCTGCTGTGGCAGCCGTGGGTCCCTTCCCGTGCCGAGATAGCGCTCTGACGCGACACCCACCGGTGCCGCCGAGGAGCGCGATGCCAGGTGGGCGCCGGTGACCCACCCTCGGTTCTGACCCGAGGCCCCGCAGGTTCGAGCCCTGCCCTGGCAGCTGCACAACCCTGGTGAGATAAGCCGAGTGTCAGGCCTAGCGGCAGCCGTCTCGAAAACGGCAGGTCCTTCAACGGACGTCTGGGTTCGAGTCCCAGTCTCACCGCATGTACACGATCGAGGAGAGTGGGGAGATGAACGTGGAGCTTCCGGTTGAGCTGAGTGGGGCCAAGAGCTCCACGCTCATGTGGGCGCAGGAGTACGACGTCGACGCGAAGGCGCTGCAGCAGCTGCGGAACATTGCGGCGCTGCCGTGGGTGCACGGCGTCCGGGTGATGCCGGACGTGCACCTCGGTAAGGGCGCGACCGTCGGGTCTGTGATCGCGATGAACCAGGCGGTGTCGCCGGCCGCGGTCGGGGTCGACATCGGGTGTGGGATGGAAGGTGTCCTGACCTCGCTGACGGCCTCGGACCTTCCGGACGACCTGTCGGCGATCCGTTCGCGGATCGAGGCCGCCGTACCTGTGGGTTTCCGGGCCCACGAGGATCAGGTCGGCGTACGACGGCTCGGGCTGGACCCGCGTCCGTGGGACAAGCTGTGGGGCGAGTTCACGAGTCTGCACGACGGAGTGCAGGACCGCGAGCGCAAGGCCAAGCAACAGATGGGGTCGCTGGGCGGGGGCAACCACTTCATCGAGGTGTGCCTCGACGACGAGGACCGCGTGTGGCTGATGCTGCACTCCGGTAGCCGGAACATCGGCAAGGAGCTCGCGGAGCGGCACATGCGGATCGCCCGGGACCTGCCGCACAACGCGGATCTCCCGGACCGTGACCTGGCGGTGTTCCTGTCCGGTACGCCGGAGATGGACGCGTACCGTCGCGACCTCACCTGGGCCCAGGAGTACGCCGCCCGGAACCGGGCCGTCATGCTCGCGCTGGTGATGCAGGCGGTGCGGGAGTCGTTCGAGGTCGACGTACGGTTCGAGCAGCCGATCTCGTGCCACCACAACTACGTGGCCGAGGAGCACATCGACGGGCTCGACCTGCTCGTCACCCGCAAGGGTGCGATCCGGGCGGGGCGCGGGGACCTCGGGCTGATCCCGGGGTCGATGGGAACCGGTTCGTACGTCGTGCGCGGGCTCGGCTCGGAGCGCTCGTTCTACTCGGCCTCACACGGGGCAGGCCGGCGGATGAGCCGCAACGAGGCGAAGCGCCGGTTCACCGTCGACGATCTGGTCGCTCAGACGACCGGTGTCGAGTCCCGCAAGGACGCCGGCGTGATCGACGAGATTCCGGCCGCGTACAAGGACATCGACTCGGTCATCGCCGCCCAGTCCGACCTGGTCGAGGTCGTGGCTCATCTGAAGCAGGTCATCTGCGTCAAGGGCTGAACAGGTCCTGCCGTGGTCAGGGGACACGGCAGGGCCTGTTGGTGAGGTCCGCCTGTTGGCAGGGGCAGCGGTTTGCTAAACCGTCGGTCGGCTTCGGTCGGCTCGCGAGTTCGAATCTCGCTCTCACCGCTGGGCGGCCGGGAACGACCGGCCGCCCTGCCAAGCCGAGTCCAGCTGGTACGTGGTTGTTCGCAGTTCCGCGTGGAGCGGTTTGGGTAGTTCTTCCGAAGCGGATGTACGTCGCCGAGTCCTACGTTGACCTCATGATCGAGCGTGAGCGGCTGCTGAAAGGGCTGCCTGTGGACGAACGGCGGATCGACGTCAACGACGTGTCGACAGTCGTTCTCCAAGGCGGGGACGGTCCGCCGCTCGTTCTCCTGCACGGTGGTATCGAGTGTGGCGGGGCCTACTGGGCGCCGGTGATTCCACGGCTCGCGGAGCAGTACCAGCTCGTCGTACCTGATGTGCCGGGGCTCGGTCAGTCCGATCCGGTCGCTCGGTTGGACCAGGCGACGTTCGACGGCTGGCTGAATGCGCTGCTCGAGCTGACCTGCGATCAGCCGCCGGCCTTGATCGCGCACTCGCTGGTCGGGACGTTGGCCGCACGGTTCGCGGCGACTCATGGCGAGCAACTGCAGCGGTTGGTGCTGTACGGCGTACCGGGGGTTGGGCCGTACCGGATGCCGATCGGGCTGCAAGTGATCGCTGTCCGGTTCGCGCTGCGCCCCTCCGAGGCGAACATGGAGCGCTTCGAACGGTGGGCGTTCGCCGATCTCGATGCCGTACGACGTCGCGCCCCGGACTGGATGCACGCCTTCAGCACCTATACGCGGAGCCGCGCCCACGTGCCGCACGTCAAGCGGACGATGCGCTACCTGGTCACCACCTGCACCAAACAGGTCCATGACCAGATCGATGTCCCCACGACGCTGCTCTGGGGCGCGAAGGACCGATTCGTACCGCTGCGCCTCGCCGAGGAGGCAGGCGCCAGGCTTGGCTGGCCGTTACAGGTGATCGGCGACGCCGGGCACGTCCCGCACATCGAGCGGCCCGCCGCCTTTGTCGAGGAAGTCATACGGACACGCGGCTGACGAACATCCCGATCCCCGAAGCCAGCCTGGCCGGGATCGCGGTCGGCTTCGCGCTCGAGCAGGTGCGACCGTGGCGAGTCGGAAGACGACCTGCCGGATGGTCGCTCGTCGCCGCCGGAGGCTTGGTCATCGCGGGCTCGTTGCGAGCGGCACGTACCACCGATCTGTCCAGCCCGGACAGGCTCGTCACCAGCGGGCCGTACGCACTGAGCCGGAATCCGATGTACGTCGGATGGGCGCTCGCGCACCTGGGCATCGGACTGGCGACCGGGTCGGGGTGGACTTTGGCGACCCTGCCGGCCGTTGGCCTGTGGATCCACCGGGATGTTGTCCGGGAGGAAAACCGGCTGCAAGCGAGTTTCGGGGACGAGTACGAGCGCTACTCGGAAAGAGTCGGTCGCTATCTCCCCAGGCGATGAGCAGAAGCGCCGCCGTTGGAGAGGCGGGGCGGGCTGTAAACCCGTTGCCACGCGCTGAGCAGGTTCGAATCCTGCCTTCTGCACGCAGGACGAACAGATAGGACAAGAGAGGAGGACCGGCCATGGCCGACCTCAGGAACAGGAAACGAGTGCCTGGCGGCAGGACCGGTGCTCCGGTCCAGCAGGGGCACTCGATGCGACGCGTGCTGCTTGCCTGCGGGCATGTGCAGCGCGACCGGATCGCACACCGCGGGGATCACGTGTGGTGCGAGGCCGAATGCTCCGACTGGACCCGCGTGGTCTCGGTCCAGGAGTAGTGCACACAAGGACAGGTAGTGTCCGGCAACGACCTAGTGCACCTGAGCGTGAAGACGTTCGTGCGTACGGCGTCTCACCGGTGCACTACCTGTCCTTACGCACACATCCCCCTGGTGACGGAATCTCACCGGGCCCTCCGAAGGCTCGGCTCCTGGTTCGACTCCGGGCAGGGGGACTCAGGACAGCAGCGGGTCGAAGTGGACGGCCAGCGAGACAGCCGCCTCGGCTCGGGTGGCGAGAATCCGGACGCGTACGTCGTCAACGTGGATCGGCGTGCTCAACGGCAGCAGTCGGCGATGGCCGATCGTCGTACCGCGGGCGATCTCGGTCCACTCGTCGTCGACGAAACCGTCCACGGCGAACGATTCGACCTGCTGGCCGGCCGTGATGTCCTCGCGCAGGTCGAGCACGTTGACCTGCCCCGGCAGCGCGACCGCGGTGTCGTAGTACTCCCGCACCGCCGCACCAAATGCGGCCAACGCCTCCACATCAGGATCCGCGAACAACCCTCGCCGATCCGGCGGAATGTTCAGCAGCAGTACGGCGTTCCGCCCGACCGACTTGCGATAGATGTCCAGGAGCTCCGGCAGAGACTTCACCGACGCGTCCTCGGACGCGTGGTAGAACCACCCTGGCCGGATCGACACGTCGACTTCAGCCGGATACCACCGCAACTCGTCAGCCTGGGCCAACTCGTCAGGCCCAGCCACGGAAGCCGCCGTCTGTGCGGCCACCATCCGCCCGTCAACGAACGGCACGACGCTCCACTCCGTCTCCCGTGCGAACCCGTCCTCGTTGCCGACCCACCGCACATCCGGCCCACCGATCGCGATCGTCGCGTCCGGAGCGAGCCGCCGGATCAGGTCGAACCACGCGTCGTACGCATAGCTCTGCGCACTGCTGGTCGGATTGGCGCCGTCGAGCCAGACCTCGGCGATCGGCCCGTACGACGTGAGCAGTTCATGCAACTGCTGAAGGTAGAACCGGTTGTAGTCGTCCACGACGTACGAGAACTCACCGATCCGCGAGGCCACAGCGGGACTGCCGTTCCCGTAGTACCCGCCCGGCGCCTTCTCCTGATAGAGATCCGCCGGCGACAGATACACCCCGAACCCGAGCCCGCCCGCCTGGCAAGCGGCCGACAGCTCCGCGACGACATCGCCCCGATACGGCGACGCGGCAACGGTATGCGGCAGGTACTTGCTCGGCCACAAACAGAATCCGTCATGATGCTTGGCCGTCAGGATCACGCTCTTGAACCCGGCGGAGACCAACGCAGCAACCCATTGTGTGCAGTCCAGCGCCGAAGGATCGAACACCGCCGGATCGTCGACACCGGTCCCCCACTCGAGGTCGGTGAACGTGTTCGGCCCGAAGTGCACGAACGCGGTCAGCTCCTGCCGCTGCCACGCGACCTGTCGAGGCGACGGGCGGACTGCGGAGGCATCGATCACAGCAGCACCTTTCCAGGATTGAACAAATTCCCAGGATCGAACGCGGCCTTGATCCGCCTATGCAGGTCGAGCCCGATCGGCCCGAGCTCGGTCTCCAGCCAGCGCGCCTTCAACGTCCCGATCCCGTGCTCGCCGGTGATCGTCCCGCCGAGCCGCAGTCCCAGCTGCATCACCGCACCGAACGCCTCCAGCGCCCGCGCCTCGGCCGCCGCGTCGGCGGGGTCGAAGACCACGGTCGGGTGCATGTTTCCGTCACCTACATGCCCAGGGCAACAAATCAGTACGTCGTACTTCGCGCCGATCTCCGCGATCCCGCGCAGCAGCGTGACCAGCTGCGACCGCGGTACGGCGACGTCGTCGATCAGCGTCGTACCCAACGGCTCCAGCGCGGAGTTCACCAGCCGGCGCGCCTCGAGCAGCATGCGGGACTCTTCCGCGTCGGACGCCTCGGCGACGTCGACCGCGCCGTGTGCCGTGCAGATCTCCGCGATCCGCGCGACGTCGTCCGCAGCGCGCAATCCCCGGTCGGACTGCGCGAGCAGCATCGAGCCGACGTCTTCCGGGAGACCCATGTCCCGGTAGTCCTGGATCGCCCGCAGTGTCGGCTGATCCAGGAACTCGAGCAATGACGGACGCAGACCCGACGCCATCACGGCGGCAGCGGCCGCGATCCCGTCCTCGATGGAGAGGAAGGTCGCCGCCGCGGTCAACGCTGCCTCGGGCGCCGGGCGCAACGCGAGCGTCGCCTCGGTCACCACCCCGAGCGTGCCCTCGGACCCGACGATCAGCCGCGTGAGGTCGTATCCGGCGACGCCCTTCGCCGACCGCCGCCCGGTGCGCACCACCTCTCCGGACGCCAGCACGACTTCTAGTCCGCGCACGAAGTCCGCGGTCACGCCGTACTTCACGCAGCACAACCCGCCCGCGTTCGTCGCGATGTTCCCACCGATCGTGGACTGCTCCCAGGAGGAAGGATCCGGCGGGTAGAACAGCCCCTGCTCGAGGACAGCGCGCGACAACTGAGCATTCACCACGCCCGGCTGGACCACGGCAACCTGGTCCTCGGCCGAGACCTCCAGGATCTGCGTCATCCGCGTAGTCGACAGCAGCAAGCACCCGTCGATCGCGTTCGCCGCACCCGAAAGCCCCGTCCGCGCGCCCTGCGTCACGATCGGGACGCCGAGCTCACCGGCAGCCCGAACCACCTCGACGACCTCTGCGGTCGACGACGGACGCACGAGCGCCCGAGGCATTCCGGCCGTGCAGAACTTCGCGTGATCGTTGCGATGGCTGTCCAGTACGTCGGGATCGTCGACGACAGCGTCATCTCCGAGGACCGACCGCAGCCGGTCCACGAGCTCATCCCTCATCTTGCTCGGCGAGCAACCGCAGGATCAGTTCCGCCCGCCGGACACGCTCCCGTCCGAGGGCTTCCGCCGTACCGGCCAGATGCGCCCCGACCGGGTAGATGTTCGGTGCGTTCCGCAGGCCCATCTTCAGATAGACGGGCGCCGCGGTCCGGACGATCTCCGGTACGTCGTAGAAGCGGACGTGGCCGCCCTGGTCGTCGGGAACCTCGATGTACATGTCGATCGGCACAGTCGTCACCGACCGGATCTCCGCGAGCACCGGCACCGGAAGGTCCGTCGACACGTTCAAGCTGGTCGCGCCGAGCCGCTCGTACAGCCGGGCGGTCGGTGCGTTCGGCAACGGCATCAACACCGACGTCTTCAGCACCAGATCTGCCGGCAGTTCGCCCTCGATCTTCAACTGGCCCAGGATCTCGAGTACGCCGATGTCGCCGACCAGCAGGCTCCGTACGCCGAGCTCGACCGCGCGGAACGCGTCACACAACGACGCCGCCACCTGTTCGTTGCCCCGCGCAACACCACCGACCGCGGCCGACACCTTCGCCTGACCTCCGATGTCCCACGCGCCCCGCGGACCGAGAAACAGGCACACCTCGACTCCCGCGGAGGCGCCCAAAGACAGCATCTCCTCGATCTCGCCGTCGGTCAGCATCATCACGCCGCTGCCCTGCGACACCCGGTCGATCGTGATGCCGCGGGACTTGGCCTCCTCCAGTACCGCGGTCATCACCCGCGGCCCTTCACAGGAAGGGATCTCGACCTTGTACGGCGATCCGTCGGGGAAGGTACGGGTCGACGTCTCGCCCGGCCGGAAGCCGCGGTCGGCCAGCAGGGCACGTGCTTCGCGAAGGTTCATGTCTCGCTCCAAGGTCCGAGTCGACCGGCCTGCGTCAGGTCCCTCGCCGTACCGGTGATCTCCAGGTCGAACCGTTCGGCCGCCTCGGTCAGCAGGGCCGGTGTCACCATCAACTCGTTCGGTGACAGGGTGTCCTTGATCCGGGCCAGCCGAAGCTCCGACCAGTGCCGTCGTCCGCACATCGTCACGGCGGCGAGTACGGCGGCCTCGTCGTCCTCCATCACCATCGGCAACCGCGAACGGCGGGCACCGCCGGCGCCCGAGGTCAGCGCGTTCACGTAGCTCGCCCGCAGGTCGATCTGGTCCAGAAGCCGCGCCGGGATCACGTCCGCGAGGCCGAGTCCGGAGGCGTTGCCGTGCGAGGCCGGCGACAGCGAGTGCACGCTGATCGCGGCGATCGACGGCGACTCGAACTCCGGGATCCCGTGCACCCAGCACCGGCCGATCACGTTGGTGTCCATGCCGGCGCCGGACTTGTCCTTGCCCAGCTCGTCGACGACCAGGACGTCCAGCTCGTCGAACGGCAGTCGTCCGAGCAGGCTGGAAGCCCTTTGCAGCAAGGCGTTCTCGGCTGCCCCGGCGATCCCGTCGGACGCGAGCAGCTCGACCGAGGCGGTCTGCTCGCGCGCGTTCTCGAGAATCGCCAGGCCGCCGAGGATCTTGCCTTGTGCAACCACCATCCGGGCGGCGGCCTCGATGTTGGCGCCGAGCGACGGGATGCCGCCGGCGTGCAGGGAGGCCGCGCCGAGATGGTTACCGAGTCCGATCGCGAGGATCTTCGCGATCCCGCTCTCGATCGGGCCGCGGAAGTCGGTGTGCGGTTTGACCCGGTTCACGAGCAGTACGCCGTCGGCCTTGGCGGCGATCGCGTCGTGGTGGACCTCGGTGCCGTCCGGGAGCCTGCCGACGACGACGGTCTCCATTGTTGCCTCGATGGGGCAGCCAACGGTTTCCGGGGTGATTCCGAGGCCTTCGAGCATCTCCCGCTGGCCGTCGGCGGTCGCGCCGCCGTGTGATCCCATCGCGGGGATCACGAACGGCGCGGCGCCGGCGTCCCGGAGCCAGTCCACGGCCGCCTTCACCACCGGGACCAGATCGTGAATGCCCCGGCTGCCCGCGGTCACCGCTATCCGGGCATCCGGCACGATCCGTCCCCGGAGCGGTTCGAGCGCCGCACGCGCGTCGGCGTACGGGTCGGCCGACACCGGCAGATCCGAGAGGATCCGCCGGATCGGCGTCACCTGCGGGAGCGTCCCCGACGGCCTCAATCCCCGGACCGCTTCGAACGGACCCCAACCGCGCCTCGCTTCGCTCGGCGGGTTGGAGGAAGACGGGCTGGAGGAGGAAGGCGAAGGTGAGGTGGTCATATCAGTGACTCTGGCGGCCGACAGCGGAGCCGGTGCGGCCTACGAGGAAGTCGAGGTCGCAGCCTTGGTTGGCTTGGGTTACGTGGTCGACGTACAGCCTGGCCCATCCGCGGTCCGTCGGCGGCGCCGGCGGCTGCCAGTCGGCGCGTCGCTTCTCCAGCTCCTCGTCCGGTACGTCGAGATGCAGCCGCCGCGCCGGTACGTCGAGCTCGATCCAGTCCCCCGTCCGCACCAGCGCCAACGGCCCACCGACGGCAGCCTCCGGCGTGACATGCAGTACGACGGTGCCGTACGCCGTGCCGCTCATCCGCGCGTCCGAGATTCGCACCATGTCGTCGACGCCGATCTCGGCGAGCTTGCGCGGGATCGTCATGTTGCCGACCTCGGGCATCCCCGGGTACCCGCGCGGCCCGGCGTTCTGCAGCACCAGCACGGTGTCCTCGTCGACGTCGAGATCCGGGTCCTCGACCGCCTTGTCGTACTCCTCGATGCTGCTGAACACGAGCGCCTTGCCACGGTGCCGCGACAGCCGCTCGGACGCGGCCGATTGCTTGATGACCGCGCCGTCCGGGGCGAGATTCCCCTTCAGTACGGCGGTTCCCGCACCACTACCGAGCGGATCGCCGACCGGGCGAATCACGGCGTACGTCTCGCTGCCGGGAGCGCCACCGGGGTACGTCGCCTCGATCCGCTCCGCGTTCGCGACATTCTCGCCGATCGTCTTGCCGGTGACCGTGATCGCGTCGGTCTTGAGCAGCGGGAGGATCTCCTTGAGCACCGCGGGCAGACCGCCGGCGTAGTAGAAGTCCTCCATCAGGTACTTGCCCGACGGCTGCAGGTCGACCAGCCACGGGACGCCGCGCGCCCACTCGTCGATGTCGTCGAGCGTCACGTCGACGCCGACCCGGCCGGCGATCGCGAGCAGGTGGATGACGAAGTTCGTCGAGCCGCCGATCGCCGCGTTCGCGCGGACCGCGTTCGCGAAGGCGTCGCGGGTGAGGATGTCGCTGATCTTCAGGTCTTCCTTGACCATCTCGACGATCCGTTGCCCGGTCTTCTGCGCGATCACGTACCGGCGCGAGTCGACGGCTGGGATCGCCGCGCCGCCGGTCAGCTGCAGACCGAGTGACTCGGCCATACAGGCCATCGTCGACGCCGTGCCCATCGTCATGCAGTGCCCGTTGCTGCGGGACTGCCCGCCCTCGGCCGCCGCGAAGTCCTCGGCCGACATCCGGCCCGCGTTGAGGTCCTGCGTGAAGCGCCAGACCGCCGTACCGGAGCCGATGTCGCAGCCGCGGAACTTGCCGTTCAACATGGGACCGCCGGTGACGACCATGGTCGGCAGGTCGACGCTGGCGGCGCCCATGATGGAGCCGGGCGTCGTCTTGTCGCAGCCGGTCAGCAGGACGACGCCGTCGATCGGATTACCGCGCAGCGACTCCTCGACGTCCATGCTGAGCAGGTTGCGGAACAGCATCGCGGTCGGCCGCAGCAGCGTCTCGCCGAGCGACATCACCGGGAACTCCAGCGGGAACCCGCCGGCCTGCCAGACGCCGCGCTTCACCGAGTCGGCGAGCCGGCGCAGGTGCGCGTTGCACGGGGTGAGCTCGGACCAGGTGTTGCAGATCCCGATCACCGGGCGCCCGTCGAACGCCTCCTCGGAGAAGCCCTGCGACTTCATCCAGGACCGGTGGATGAAGCCGTTGCGGCCGTGCTCACCGAACCAGTGGTCGAAACTCCGCCGTCCGGTCGACGCGGGAGCCGATTCACCGGCGAGGACGTCGCCCTCGGCCGGGTCGTTGGTCGGAGGTACATCAGTCATCGCGACACCTCGTCCGTAGTCACGGTTCCGTTCACCCGGCGGGCGATCCCGGCCGGGTTCGAGTCCTTCAGTACGTCGGGCAGCACCGCATCAGGAGCGTCCTGGTACACAACCGGACGCTGGAACCGCCGCGCCGCCGTCACCCCGACACTGGTGTGGATCGAACCGACCGTCGACGGGAACGGCCCGCCGTGATGCTGGGCCCACGACACCGCGACCCCGGTCGGCCAGCCGTTCCACAGCACGCGCCCTGCACGGGCGGTCAGCAGCGGGAGCAGGTCGCGCGCGAGCTCGGCGTCGGAGTCTTCCGCGTGCAGCGTCGCGGTCAGGTTGCCGTCGAAAGCCTCGACCGCTGCGCGCAGCTCGTCGACCGAGGAGTACTCGACGACGATCGAGACCGGGCCGAAGCACTCCTCGAGGATCTCGCCGCGGCGGGCGAGCAGCTCGGTCACCGTGGTCTGCAGAAGGGTCGCGCCGCCGGAGGCCCAGACGCGTACGCCGTCGACCTTCTCCAGGCGGTCGAGACCGGAGCTGAACCCGTCCTTGATCCGATCGTTCAGCATCGGCGCCTCGGCGACGGCACCGGTCGCCTCGGACAGCTGCTCCTGCAAGCCGTGGCCGGACGGGAGGAAGAGCAGGCCGGGCTTGGTGCAGAACTGCCCGACGCCGAGGGTGAACGAACCGACGTACCCGCTCGCGATGTCCTTGCCGCGGGCATCGATCGCTGCTTGCGTGACGAAGACCGGGTTCAGGCTGCCGAGCTCGCCGTAGAACGGGATCGGCTCCGGCCGCGTCACCGCGATCTCGTGCAGTGCCTTGCCGGCGGGGACCGAACCGGTGAAGCCGGCGGCGGTGATCCGCGGGTCCTTGAGGGCCGTGACGCCGACGTCGAAGCCCGCGATCAGACCGAACGTCCCGTCCGGCGCACCGGCTGCCTTCAAGGCCTCGATCATCACCTCGGCGGTCCGGGCAGACAGCTCCGGGTGACCCGGGTGCGCCTTGACGATCACCGGGCAACCGGCCGCGAGCGCGGACGCGGTGTCACCGCCGCAGACGCTGAACGCGAACGGGAAGTTGCTGGCGGCAAACACCAGCACCGGTCCGAGCGGGACGAGGACGCGGCGGAGATCGGGGCGCGGGACCGGTTTGGCCTGCGGGTCCAAGGTGTCGATGACGACTTCCAGCAGCGAACCCTCTTCGAGCGCGTCCGCGAACATCCGCAGCTGTCCGGTGCTGCGGGCGACCTCGCCGGTCAGACGCGCCTGCGGCAGGGAGCTCTCACGCATCGCGATCGGCACCAGCTCGTCCGAGGCCGCGTCGAGCGCATCCGCGACGGCGCGGATCCACCCGGCCCGGACCGACGGCTCGGAGGCCCCGAAGGCGGGCGCGGCCGCAGCGGCGGCGGCGAGCGCCTGCTCCAGCTGAGCGGGGGTGGTGTCGGAGCCGGTCATCGGATTCCCTCCAGGTTGTCGGTTGCCAGGAACGCGAACGGTTCCCGGCCTGCGGCCACGGTATTCGTGAGGGTGCCGACCTCGTCGATGGTGATCGTGATGACGTCGCCCCCGGCGAGTGCGAAGTCCAGCTCGGGGACGATCCCGGTGCCGGTCGCGAGGATCACGCCGTCCGGGAAGTCGTTCGGCAGGAACAGTACGTCGATGAGGTCCTGGAGCTCGCGCACCAGCTTCTCGGTGGACGTCGTACCGCTGAACACCTCCTCGCCCGCACGACGGATCACCAGGTTGATCTCGAGCTTCTTGGGGTCCGGGACCTCCCAGACCGGCCGGATCCCCGACGCCAGCGCACAACCGCCGGCGAACAGCTTCGCCTGCGGCACGTACAGCGGGTTGACGCCTTCGATCGACCGCGAGCTCATGTCGTTGCAGACCGTGAACCCGACGATCTCACCGTGACTGTTGGCCACGACCGCAAGCTCCGGCTCAGGTACGTCGTGACCGGAGTCGGACCGGATCCCGACCGGCTCGCCGTCGACGACCACGCGCCAGGCGGGCGCCTTCTGGAACAGCTCGGGCCGGTCAGCGGTGTAGACCTTGTCGTAGACCGACTGCTCGCTGCTCTCCTCCATCCGGGCGCCGCGCGAGCGCTCGTACGTCACGCCCGCGCACCACACCTCGCCGCGACCGTCGATCGGCGGGAGAAACGTCAGCCCTTGGACCGGCAACGCCTCACCGGCCTTGTCGACCTCCGCCTGCAGCTCCTCGCGGGTGAGCCGGAGCAGTTCGGCGAAACTGTTCACCCCCGGCAGCGGAGCCACCGTCTCCCCGGTGCGTACACCGGGGACAGGACGACCGTCGACGGGAGACAGATAACGGACCAAGTGCATGGCAAGGCCTTCCCTTAACAGACACAGCTACATTGACGTACCGAGCAGACCACGGGTGATCTGGAAACCGACGTTGCCGGAGGCAACCGCCTTGGGGACGAGCCGGCGACTCGCGACCGCGGCGACGACGTCCAGCCCGATCCGCGCCTGTTCGGCGGCGTCACCGGTGGCCACCGCGTCCAGGTCGTCGCCGTACGTCGCAACCGTCTCCGGGTCGTTGCTGAACTCGACGACCGGGACGAACCGCTGCGCCGACAAGGTGCCGCCCGCGACATGCGCGAGGATCTGCTGAACGCCCGTCGCGCCGAAGCCGGTCGCGGTCTCCATCCAGTCCGTCCCCGGCATCCGCATCACGTGCCACCCCGGCTCCGCGAACCGCTGCCCGTGCGCGATCGTCGGGCCCACCGGGTCCGCCGAACCGAACGCCGCGGTACGGAATCCGTCGTGCGCCAGCAACGCGCCACGTGACGACAGTACGACGGATCCGCCGGAGCCGACGATCTCGCGGCCGATCAGCGCGAGCGCCTCGGCGGTTTCGACCGAGAACGGACCGCGTGCCTCCAACCCGATCGTCAGCGCGCCGAGATCACCGGACTGCGCGACCGGAGCGGGCAGGTCGAAGCTGCCGAACCACTCCTTGACCTTGTTGCCGACAGCGTCGAGACCGCCGTCCGCCTGGATGCTGGCCCAGCCGAAGCGGGACGGATCCTTGCCCGCCTCGACCAGCCGGGACCGGAAGTAGTCGTTGTGCGTCTTCTCGCAGCCGTGCTCGAGCAGCAGAGCCATCCGCGTGTTCGGGTGCAGGAGGTAGCCGAGCATGATCCGCGCGAACGTCTCCTCGGACGCGCCGCCGCTGCTGCCACAACCCTCGGTGTGCGGGAGGGCGACCATCCGGGTGACGGCGTCACCTGCCCACCTCTCCAGCTCTGCTTGTGCGGCGATCCGCAGCGCGATCATGCCCGAGCAGAGGCTGGTCGGCAGGATCAGGCCGACTGCCTCGGGCACCAACCGGTCGTCGACACGCAACAAGTCCGTGGGGGTCCGGCTCTCGGCGGTCAGGCCGCGGTGCGGGACCCCGTCGAGCGGCGCGTCGCGGTCCTCGGTCGGGAGGTCGGCGAGCTTGCGGCTCATCCGGCCGTCGGTGGTGATCGAGATGCCCTCGCGCGGGCCGGTCTGCTTCCAGTTCCGCCAGATCGACACCTGGCTGTGGCCGGCCCGTTCGCCCGCACTCTTCTCACCGGATGCGACGCGGACCACGAGATCGAAGGTCTCCGCGGTCAGGTCCGCCATCGACGTACCGGTCAGGTACTTGCCGGCGTCGACGTCCATCTCGGCCCGCAACCGCTCGTACCGCGCGCTCGTCGTGACGAACTTCAGCGTCGGGACGAACGGGAAGTTGGTGATCGATCCGTTGCCGGTGGTGAAGAAGATCAGGTTGCAGCCGCTGCCGATCTGGCCGGCCACCGACTCGAGGTCGTTGCCGGGGCTGTCCATGAAGATGTAGCCGTTGCCGGGCAGCGGCTCGCCGTAGTCGATGACGTGGTCCAGGCGGACCTCGCGCGGAAGTTTGCGGGCGGCGCCGATCGACTTCAGCACGATGTTGTAGAGCCCGCGGTACACGTTGCCGCCGGACGGGTTGCCCTCGGCCGTGTGCCCGTGCCAGCCGACACGTTCCTTGAACGACTTGATGGTGGCCAGGAAGCGCTTGGCGGTGGCGAGGTCGCGCACGTTCTTCAGCACGTACGGCTCGGCGCCGATCAGTTCGTCGGTCTCCGCGAGCACCGCCGTACCACCATGCCGGATAACCTCCGCGCTGACCTGGCCGGCGAGCGGGTTGGCCGAGATCCCGGAGAACGCGTCGGATCCGCCGCACTGCAGGGCGATCCTGAGGTCCGCGAGCGGGACCTCCTCGCGCTGCTGCGCGTCGACGACCGGCAGCCACGGCTCGATCAGCGCGCCGGCGGCCGTCAGGTCGTGCTCGAAGCCGCCTTTCCGGGTGAAGTACGCGTGCGGCACCTTGATCGACGGATAGCCGTTCTCGGCCAGGAAGTTCTTGATCGCCTCGCCGGAGACCACGTCCCCCTCGGTGTCGACGATCAGGACGGCGCCGACGTTCGGGTTGAGTGTGAAGCCGCCGAGCGTGGCGAGCAGGAAGTGCAGGTTGTTCGGGACCTCGTCCTCGCCGCCTTCGGTGTGCGCCACCGGTACGACGCCGTCGCCCGCGGCTGCGCCGTCGAAACGCCGGGCCAACTCCGTGACGAACCCACTGCTCCGCGAACTGGTTGCCAGCAGTACGACGTGATTCCGCGTCCCGGCCGGGCCCTGTTCACGGGGATAGCCGAGGAAGGTGCCGGGCTGCTCGACACTGGTCACCTGGGAGCCGAAGTGCAGCGCCGACTCGTCCAACTCGAACGGGTCGAGCGGCTCGTTGGTCGCACTCGGCACCTCGGGCAGGCCGTCCACACCGCGGGCAGTGACCGCGGCGAGGCTGGTCGGCGTACAGACGTAGTCGCCGGGGACCAGGTCACGGGAGGCGCGTGCGAACGGGGTGTTCCACGAGGTCAGCGCATCGCCGGTCGCGACCGGAACGACCACGAAGCGGTGCCCTTCGAGCACGGTGTGCGGCAGCGTGATCGTCGTACCGTCGAGCTCGACCTCGGTGCCGGCGTCCAGCCGCCGGGAGGCGATCGCGACGTTGTCGCCGGGCTCGGGCAGGACGCCGATCTGTTCGAACCTCACCATCGTTCGCGACCTTCCCATAGCTTGCTCTCACCCGAATCGTGCATGATGCATGATTACCAGTGTTACCCTGCCGAAACCGAACGGTGGGGTCAACCCCGCGACCAGATTCCGGAGACACCTCATGAGCGAGCCAGTGGCACCGGTGGACCGGCGGCTGCTCCGGCGGCAGATGCTCGCCGACGACGTGTACGAGGCCATCAAGACGATGCTGATGGACCACGTCATCCGGCCCGGGGCGCGGATCTCGATCGACGGGCTCGCGCGGGAGTTCCAGGTGTCGTCGACGCCGGTGCGGGAGGCGCTGGCCCGGCTGGAGTCGGAAGGGCTGGCGGTCAAGGAGCCGCTCAAGGGTTACCGCGCGACTCCGCTCCTCTCGCTCGAGGAGTTCGACGATCTGTACCGGTTCCGGCTCCTGCTCGAGCCTTGGGCGGCCCGGCGGGCGGCCGAGCTGATCTCCCCCGAGGGTGTGAAGCTCTTGCGCGCTGAGCTGGCGAACGCAGTCGAGCCGACTTCGATCGACTACGCCGGGTACAAGTCGCTGACCGTGCACGACAACCGGTTCCATTCGCTGATCGCGTCGCTGTCCGGGAGCGAACAGGTTCGATCGGCCTTCGAGCGGACCCACTGCCACCTGCACATCTTCCGGTTGCACTACGACCGCGACATCGGTCCCGAGGTCCTCACCGAACACCGCATGCTCGTCGAGGCGATCACCTCGGGCGATCCGGCCGCCGCCGAGTCCGCGATGACCCAGCACATCGAGAACTCGATGACGCTCCGGTTGCGCCGCATCTACGAATGACCCGGCGCCCTTTCCCGCTGACGGTGCCACCGGAACTCACGGCGTACATCCTCGACTTCCACTGGGACCTCGAACGGCTGCACGCCCTCGACCTACCGACGGTCGAGCTGCCGATCGGCGACCTGACCCACCATCTCGACCTACCGTTCTGGGCGCACGACGACCGGCCCTTTCAGGTCACGCCCCGCCAGGTCGCCGCGGATCCGGTCACGTACCAGGCGCAGTACGAACGCACCCTCGCCGCCGACCTCCGCCATCCCATCGACGTCGTCCACCGCCCCGACGACCGCATCACCATCCTGGACGGCGTGCACCGGCTGCTGCGGGCAGAACTTGAACACCATCCGACCATCAGCGCGCGAGTTCTGCAGTGGTCCGAGCTGGACCACATCGCCGTACCGTGACGTCACGCCACCGGCGCGCCGCCGTACGAGACCTCGTTGCCGTCCGGGTCGTAGAAGGTCGCATGCCGTACGCCGTTCTCGTACGTCTCCCGGTCGGCGGGCTCGAGGCCGCGCTCGGCGATCGCACCGAGCGCGGCGTCGAAGTCCTCGACGAACAACGTGTGCTGCGCGTGGCCGGCGTGCTCCGGAACGACCTCGATGTAGAGGTACCGGTGCTCGCCGATCTCCCACACCGCCTCGATGTCGTTGGGCAGGAAACTCGGCGGCGCCCCCAGCAACTTCTCGTACCAGGCGACCGCGATGTCGTAGTCCCGAACAGAAATCCCGGCGAACAGATCCATACCGGATCTTATCGGCAGGAGGTCACTCCGGGGCGTCGCCGTGGTCGGGGATCTCGAGCTGTACGCCGCCTTGCAGGGCGGACTGGTGCGCGTAGATGCCGGGGAGGGTGTAGCGGGCGGAGACCCACGCGTTGATCGGCGGCAGGGTCTTGTCGGCGACCGCGCGGACGAAGTCGTCGGCGAGGAAGTGGTGCGAGCCCTCGTGCCCGTTGTGCAGACCGTCGAACTCCTTCGGCAGCCGCGAGCGGTCGTGCACCGGGGACAGCCCGGACCGGAACGCGTCCCGCAGCGCGGGGTCGACGTTCGCCAGGTCGGCGTCGTCCCCGGAACCGCTCGGCTTCGTCTCCATCAAGTGGCTGACGTCCTCGACGCCTTGCTTGTTCTGCCACAGCGTCGTGGTGGCGAGCTGCTCGAAGCTGCCCTCGGTGCCGAACACCCGCAGCCGGGACTCGCGGATGTGCGACGGGTACCCGACCCGGCGCATCTCGTTCGTCCGCATGATCCCGCCGTCGGCGAGCTTGAACAGCGCGGTCGCATTCGAGAAGTCGTTGTCGAACTGGCTGATCTCCTTGTCGAAGACGCCGTCACCGCGGTCGTCCTTGACGCCGATCGCCGACACGTGGGTAGCGTGCTGACCGGTCACCGAGAGGACGTTGCCGACGGCATGCGTCGGGTAGAGCAGCGGCGGGAACGACGCGGTCTTCTTCCAGTCGTCGCCGCCGGAGTACTGGTACGCGGCGTAGAACCCGAGGTCCATGTCGTGGACGTAGTCGCCCTCGCTGTAGAACACCCGGCCGAACGCGCCCTCGGCGAGCTTCTGCCGGCAGTAGACCGAGGACGGGTAGTAGAAGCTGGTCTCACCCATCATGTAGGTGAGCCCGGTCTCCTTCACGAGCTCGATGATGCGCGCGATCTGGTCCGCCTCGATTGCCATCGGGACCGTGGAGTACACGTGCTTGCCGGCCTCGAGCGCCTTGATCGCCATCTCGCCGTGCAGCCACCGCTGCGTGAAGATCGCGACCGCGTCCACGTCCGACTCGAGCATCTCCTCGAACGACGCATGCGTCACCGTGATCCCTTGCTTGGCGGCCATCTCCGCGGTCCGTTCCGGGATGACGTCGGTCAGTCGCACGTCGGACACGTCCGGATGCGCGGACCACAACCGCAGGAACGAAGGGGCGAACTGTCCGGCTCCGGCCACACCGATGCTGATTCCCATACGGAAGAGCCAATCACACATTTATGTTCCACGGAAGAACAAATTCGCACGTCGAAACGTGTGACCCAGCCCACACCACCCACCCGCCCGAGGCACTTTGAGAACCCACCAACCATTCTCAGGGCGTCGAAACGGTTGGTGGGTTCTCAAAGTTGGGTCAGAGGTGCTGGAGGAGGTGGGGGTTGTCGGTGGTGATGCCGTCTGCGGCTAGGGCGGTGGCCTTGGTGAGGGTTTCGGAGTCGGGGACGGGCCAGGCGGTGACGGAGAGGCCGGCGGCGTGGAGGTCGGCGACGGCGTCGGGGGTGAGGCCGGCGATTCCGCAGAGGGACCAGGTCGCGCCGGCTGCGCGGGTGCGGGTGATGATCTCGGCGGTGTCCGGCGTACGGCCGAAGATGTGGCCGGTCGTCACGTCCGGGAACGCCTCGCGGACGGCGAGCAGGATCTCCGGGTGGAACGACGTCACCAGGGTCCGCTCGGCCAGCGCCCGGTCCGACTTCAGCGACTGGGCGAGCAGCGGTACGGCGGCCTCGGCCTTGACCTCTGCCTGGAACCGTACGTCGATCGCCGCGACCGTCTCGGTCCACGTCGGCACCTGTTCCCCGAGACCGGCATCCAACGCCCGCAGCTCCGCCAGCGTCAGCTCCTCGACCGCGCCCGATCCCGACGTGGTGCGGTCGACGGTGGCGTCGTGCATGATCACGAGCTCGCCGTCCGCGCTGACCCGCAGGTCGAGCTCGATCTCGTCGCAGCCGTCCGCGACCGCCCGCCGGAACGAGCGCAGCGTGTTCTCCGGTTCGGTCCCGAGTGCGCCCCGGTGGCCGGTGATGATCACAGAACTTTCTCCTCGTAGAGACGTTTGACCTCGTCGCCGATCACCTCGAGCCGGCGCGCGACGGAGGCGAACACCTTCTTCGGCTGCGCGTTGTCGGCGTAGATCTGCTGCAGCCCGGTGTAGATCTGCACGTTCGCGTTCCGCCCGTACAGCCGGATCGCGTCCTGCCGGCGCGCGTTCTCCAGCTGCGCGATCGCGACGCCGTAGTTCGGCTGCTCCGCGATCAGCTTCTTCAGCTCGGCGTCCTCGCGGGCCTTGTTCACCACCGGAAGGTAGCCGGTCTGCGTCGTCCACCAGGCCGAGTTCTCCGGCAGGGCGAGGAACTGCAGGAATGTCGCCGCGGCCTGTTTCCGCTCGGTCGAGATGTTCCGCAGCATCCCGATCCCGCCACCGCCGGTGGCGATCCCGGCCGCGACCTCCGACGGGATGAACCCGGCCCCGACCTTGAACTTCGCCTTGGACCCGATGGTCTTCATCGCACCGGTCGACTCCTGGATCACCCCGACCAGCCCGTTCGCGAAGTCCGTGCTCGGGCTGCTCGCCATGTACGCCGCCCCGAGCTCGTGCACCATCTCCCGCTGCCACTCACCGGCCGCGACCGCACCGGCCTCGTCGATGGTGACGTCGAGCCCCTTGGAGTACGCGCCGCCGAACTGCCACACATTGCCCTGGAACTGCCAGTCGCCGTCGATCTTGGCGAACGCGATCGTCCGCAACGACCGGCCGCCGGACTGCACCTTCGCGAGCTCGGGCACCCACGACCGCAGCTCGCTCCAGGTCCGCGGCACCCGGTCCGGCAGCCCGGCCTTCGCAAACGCGTCCCGGTTGTAGTACATGATCGGCGTACTGCGGGCGAACGGAACGGCCCAGCTCTGCCCCTTCACGACGTACTCCCCGAACAGCTTCTCCTGATACACGCCAGGACCGAAACCGTCGGTGAAGTAGCCGTTCAACGGTTCGAGCGCGTCGTTCAGGAAGAACCGTTCCCAGGTGACGTCCGACAGTACGGCGAGATCGGGCGCCTGCTTCGCGACCAGCGCGGCCGCGACCTTCTGCGCCACGTCGTCGTAGCTGCCCTGGAACTGCACCTCGACGTACACGTCGTGCTGCGAGTCGTTGAACTTGGCAACGAGCTTGTCGACCGCCTTCCCGTTCACGCCGCCGTACGGCGACCAGAACACGACCCGGGTGCGGTTGGCGTACTGCTTCGGCACGGACCCGGCCGGCTGCGAGTAGATCGCGTCGACGGAACGGTAGCCGCAGCCCGCCAGCGTGGCGCCGGCCGCGAGCCCCAGGAACATCCTGCGCTTGAGCATGCTCATCCCTTCAGAGCTCCGGCCGTGATCCCACCGACGATGTAGCGCTGGGCGATCAGGAAGATCAGCAGCATCGGTGCGAGCACCAGCAGCGTGCCGGCCATGATCGTTCCCCAGGCCGCGAGACCTTCCTCGTCCTTGAGGATCAGCAGCCCGACGGGCAGCGTCCGCATCGAGGCGGTGTTGGTGACGATCAGCGGCCAGACGAAGTTGTTCCATTCCTCGACGGCGGTGATCACCACGACCGTGATCAGCATCGGCCGCGACATCGGGAGAACGACGCGCCACAAGGTGCGCAGGTGTCCGGCGCCATCGACAGCGGCCGCGTCCGTCACCTCTGTGGGCAGGGTGAGGAAGTGCTGCCGCATCAGGAACGTCGCGAACGCGGACCCGATGCCGGGGATGATCAGGCCGGCGTAGGTGTTGATCCAGCCGAGGGTCGCCACGGTCAGGTAGTTCGGCAGCAACGTCACGTGGCCGGGCACCATCATCGCGCCGAGCACCGCGAAGAACAGGATCTTCTTGAACGGGAACCGCAGGTAGGCGAAGGCGTACGCCGTCAGCACGGCGTTCACCACCTTCAACGCGGTCCCGATCACGGTGATGATCGTGGAGTTCAGGAAGAACCGGTCGAACGGCGCGGCCTTCCACGCCAGGCTGAAGTTCTCCCAGGTCAGGTGCGGCCACCAGGCGGGCGGCCACTGGTAGATCTGAGTCGGCTGCTTGAACGCGGTGGACAGCAACCAGTACAGCGGTCCGAGGAACACGGCCGCCACACCGATCAGTACGACGTACTGGATCGCGCGTGTCTTCATCGGTAGTGCACCCGCCTCTCCATCACCCGGGCCTGCACCGTGGTGACGACCAGCAGGATGACGAACATGATGATCGACAGCGTCGCCGCGCGGCCCGCGTTGAACGCCTGGAAGCCTTCGTTGTAGATCGACCAGCTCAGCGTGGTGGTGGCATCACCAGGGCCGCCACCGGTCATCACCGCGATCACGTCGAACGCCTGGAAGGTGCCGATCACCGTGGTGATCAGCAGGAAGAAGGTGATCGGGGCAAGCAGCGGGAGCTTGATCGACCGGAACCGCGTCCAGGTCGACGCGCCGTCGATCGCGGCCGCCTCGTCGAGCTCCTTCGGCAGGCCCTGCAGGCCGGCCAGGTAGATCAGCGCGGCGAACCCGACGTTCTTCCACAGGTAGACGATGACCAGACCCGGCAGCGCCCAGTCGGAGTTGTTCATCCAGTCCGGCGGCTCGGCGCCGAACGGTTCGATCAGCGCCCGCATCAGGCCGTAGCCGGGGTCGAAGATGAACGCCCAGATGGTCGCGACCGCGGCACCGGACAGGATGTGCGGAGCGAACGCGATCGTCCGGACCGCGCCGCGGCCCTTCAGCGGCAGGTTGAACAGGAACGCCAGCGCCAGCCCGATCACCAGGCTGCCGACCACGATCAGACCGGTGAACACCACCGTGATCCACAGCGTCTTGTGGAACGCGGGGTCGGTCAGCGTCCGGCCGTAGTTGGCCAGGCCCACGAACTTCGGGCGGGCCGCGATCATGTTCCAGTCGGTCAGGCTGAGGAACGCGTTGTAGATGATCGGCCAGTACGCGAAGACCGCGATCACCAGCAGGTTCGGCGCGACCAGCAACGCGAACAGCCCGTACTCGCGCCGTCGCCGGCGCTTCCGCTGATCATTGCCGTCAGCAATCGTTCGTTCGTCCGGATGGGTCCGGGCCGGCAGGTCAACTATGCTCATCCACGTCCTCGCTTCGCTCCGGGCGCGGATGAGACACGAGCCGAGCTGTGCTTGATGATGACCTCGCTTCGCTCGGTCATGCCGACCTCCTCGTGAGTAACTCTTGTAGTGGGGCGGCCACCGAGGGGGCGGCGGCCAGAATGCCTTGGGGGAAAACGGGTCCGCGGACGACGACGGCGCCGACCTCGCGGGCGATCAGCGCACCGGCGGCGACGTCCCAGGGCTGGATCAGGTGCTCGTAGTACGCGTCCGCCGTACGGTCGGCGACCGAGCACAGGTCGAGCGCCGCCGATCCACCGCGGCGGATGTCGCGGACGACCGGCAGCAAGTCCTGCAGTAGCGCAGCCTGTTCGGCCCGGCGATCCGGGAGATACGAGAAGCCGGTAGCCACCAGAGCCGACTCCAGTGGAGTGTGTCGTAGCGACCCGAGGCGCTGATCGTCACGGAACGCGCCGGCATCGCGTACGGCGGACCACGTCGTACCGGTGCGCGGTTGGTGAACCACGCCGACGAGCGCACCGTTCTCGTCCTCGACGGCGATCGACACGCTCCAGTCGAGACGGCCGTAGAGGTAGTTGACCGTGCCGTCCAGGGGGTCGATCACCCACGTCAAACCGGTGCTCGAAACTCGCGAAGCACCTTCTTCACCGAGGAGTCCGTCACCCGGACGGGCCGCGGTCAGGCCGTCGACGATCAGCTTCTCGGACGCGCGGTCGGCCGCGCTGACGGGATCGTTGGCCGAGCTCTTGGTCTCGACACCGGCCGCGTCGATCGACAGACTCCGCTGACGGGCCAGAAGTTCCTCGCCCGCCGCGATCGCCAGCCGGACGGCCAGTTCGCGCAGGTCAACGAGGTTCGAAGCAGCGGGCATGCCGGTGAAATTATCACCGAACGATGGTTAGGTATAGAGAATCAGTGTGATTTTCTCACCGAAATCACATTCGTAGCTCAATCGTCATCGTCGTTGCGCAGCCGTACGCCGGTAACGCCGTCGAGGTCGTCCAGCGCGAGCACCAGGTTCTGCAGCGGCGCGCGCCCGGAGAACCGCATCGCCGCCCGTACCTGCGGGCGTGCGCCGTCCCGGTGCACCTCGGTCCCGAGCACCGACGCCTCGAATCCCATGGACGTAGCGGTTGCCAGGATCGCCCGCAGTACGCCGGCTCCGTCGTCGTACCGCACCGTGACGATCCGCCGGCGGTCCGGTGACGGCAGGAACCGGGCGAGCCGAGCGAACGGGCCGACGGCAACCAAGTGCAGCACGGTCGCCGCGAGCGCGAGGACCGGCATCCCGGCACCACAGGCCATGCCGATCGCGGCGGTCATCCAGATCGTGGCCGCCGTGGTCAGCCCGCGGACCACGTCCCGGCGCATGAAGATCACGCCGGCGCCGAGGAAGCCGACGCCGGACACGATCTGCGCCGCGATCCGGGACGGGTCGAGATTGACGTCGGTCCCGAGGACGGCGCTGAAGCCGAACCCGGACACCAGGGTGAACAGTGCCGCCCCGGTGCCGACGAGCGTGTGCGTACGCATGCCGGCGCTCTTCTGCCGGATCTGACGCTCGATGCCGATGACCATCGACAGCACGAACGCGATCAGCAGCAGGAGGAGCTCGGTCCAGGTAGTAGAGGTCGCTAGCTTCATGATCCTGTCCTGTGCCCCGCCTAAGCGGACACCAGTCCAGCGGGGTCCTTTCCGTTGAGGAAGGCGGCGACGGCCTCTGCCGCGATCGAGCCTGCACGGTGAGCGGTCTGTCGCGTGGCGCCGGCAAGGTGCGGTGTCATCACGATGTTGGGCGCTGTGAGCAACCGCGATCCCGCGGGTACCGGCTCGGACGGGAACACGTCGAACGCCGCCGCTCCCAACTGCCCCGACTCCAACGCGTCCACCGTCGCGTCGTAGTCGAGCAAACCACCACGCGCCGTGTTCACCAGTACGGCGCCGCGCGGCATCGCAGCGATCTGCTGCGCGCCGATCATCCCGCGGGTCTGATCGGTCAGCCGCGCATGCAGGCTGACCACATCCGACTGCCGCAGCAACTCGTCCAGTTCGACGAGTTCGATGCCCTCGGGCGCTTGTTCGACGTACGGATCGGCGACCAGGACGCGGGCGCCGAACGCCAGCATCACCCGGGCGACCCGTTGCCCGATCGCGCCGTACCCGACCAGGCCGACTGTCGACCCGTCGAGCTCGAGCCCGCACTCGTCGTATGCGTAGAGATCGGAGCGCCACTCCCCCTGCTCCAGCGTCCGCTGCAAGCGTGGAAGGTTGCGCAAGGCAGCCATCATCAACGCGACCGCGTGCTCGGCGGCCGCCACCGCGTTCCGTCCGGGCGTCGAGGCCACGGCGATCCCCCGCTGGGCCGCCGCGGCCACGTTCACGTTCACCGGACCGCCACGACACACGACCAGGAAGCGCAGGTCGGGTGCGGCGTCCAGCACCCGCTCGGTGAACGGCCCCATCTGCGTGACCGCGAGCTGGACCCCGGCCAGCGCCTCGATCAGCTGGTCCTCCGCGTCACTCGCCTCGTCCACCTCGGCAACCCGTCCGTACGGCGTCAGCGGCCAGGGCAGCGTGACCTCACGAAACTCGAACGCAACGTCCGGAATCGTGGACAGCGCCGCGGCCAGCAGGTCGTTCCGCACGAAATAGTCGCCGGCGAGCAACGTCTTAACGGTTCTCATCGATCTCCTGTGAACGTAGGTGCTGGGTCGGACCAGCGTGGGCGGGTCGACTCGATGCGGCGCAGGTAGTGGGCGTAGCCCTCGGCGTAGAAGGCGGCGCGGGCCGGGTCCGGGTCGACCTGGCGGGTTTCCGCGATCCATTCCGCGCCGGCGCTGTCCGGGTCGACGGCACGACGCGCGCAGATGACCGCTCCCCGGGCGGCGACCTGCTCGGCCTCGGCGGTGTGCAACGGCGCGTTCAGTACGTCGGCGAGGATCTGGGTCCACTCGCTACTCCGGGCGCCACCGCCGCACACGGTGACGCGACCGGTCCAGCCGGCCGCATCGAGGCAGTGGCGGGCGGCGTACGCGATGCCTTCGCAGGTCGCACGGACCAGGTCGGCCGTCGTCGTGGACAGCGAGATGCCGTCGATCGTGCCGCGGGCGCGGGTGTCGACGAACGGGGCACGTTCGCCCGCCTCCGACAGGTAGGGCAGGACGGTGACGCCGGACGCGCCGGGCGGGCTGTCCGCGAGCAGCGACGGCAGTTGATCGGTGGTGACGCCAACGAGCGCGAGCACCCGGTCGAGGGCCGCCGTACCGACCATCGCGGGCATCGCGCGGAGCCAGACTCCCGGCGTCCACGTCCCGAGGAACAGGCCGGCGGGCTCGCCGTCTACGGGCAGTTCGCGGGTGATGACTTGGCAGGCCAACGTGGTGCCGACGGTCAGCAGAGCGTCGCCTGGTTCTGTCACGCCGGCGCCTGCCGCGGCGGCCGGGAGATCGTACGGACCGGCGGAGACGCGGGTCCCGGGCGCCATACCGGTCGAGTCGTCGCGCAGCTCACCGACCGGTCCGGCAGCGGCGACCGGCGCAAGGAGATGGCGCACCTCGGACAGGCCTGTGGCCGTCAGCGCCTGATCGTCGTAGCCACCGGTCCGTGGGTCGAGGAACGGCGCCGACGCGTCCGATACGTCCGTCGCACGGACGCCGGTCAGCGCCTGCATCACGACGTCCTTGCAGTACGCCGCCGTACCGGCCCGCTCGACCACCTCGGGTTCTTCCGCGAGTACGGCGGACAGCAGCGGGCCCGATGCACCGGGAAACATGCGGTTTCCGGAACGCCGGAACACGTGTTCCGCGACGCCGTCCGCGGTCCACCGGTCGAGGATCGCGCTGCTGCGCGCATCCAGCCACGAGATCGCCGGGCGGACCGCCGTACCGTCCGGATCGACCAGCCACAGGCCGTCGCCCTGCGCGGTGATCGCGAGGACATCGGGACGGGTTCCGACCGTGGCCGCCAGCTCCCCCACCACCTCGTTGACCGAAGCAACGATCTCGGCGGTCTCGTGCTCGAACCGCCCCACACCGGGACGAACCAGGCGCGTCGGTCGAGATGCTTCGGCCACCGGCCGGCCGTCGGCGTCGAACGCGACGGCCTTCGTGACGGTCGTACCTACGTCAACTCCGACGTCCATGCCCATGAATACGCACTGCCCCCTCCTAGAGTTTGGCGACCTCCACGGTGGCGCCGTGGTCGCGCAGCGGTTGGATCAGGTCCTTCGGGGTCTTCTCGTCGACGATCACCACGTCGAAGTCGGTCAGCGGAGCGAGCCGGTGCAGGGCGGTGCGCTGCAGCTTGGCGTGATCGACCAGCAGCACCTTGGTCCGCGCCGAGCGCAGCATCGCGCGTTTGACCAGGACGATCTCCTCCTCCTGGTGGAACGCGTGCGTCGACGACACCGCGGACACCGAGCAGAACAGCAGGTCGGCGTGCAGCGCCTCGACGGCCTCCGCACACGGCATGCCGCCGAACGAGTCGTGGGTCGCCGAGTAGATCCCGCCGAGCGCCAGCAGCGTGACGTCCCGCAGCTGCGCCAGCTTGGTGATCGCCGGCAGGAAGTTCGTTGCCACCGTCAACGGAGCGATGTCCTCGAACAGGTCGACCAGGGCCAGCGCGCTGGTCGAGTCGTCGAGCATCACCGACATCCCCGGCTCGATCATCGCCCGCGCGTGCCGGGCGATCGCGGCCTTCTCCGCGTGCGCGGTGTTCAGTCGGTACGCGACGTTGCTCTCGAACACACTGGTCGGCTGCGCACTGACCCCGCCGCGGTACTTCCGGACCACACCTTGCCGCTCGAGCTCGTCCAGGTCGCGGTGCACGGTCATCACGCTCACGCCGAACGCCTCGACGAGGTCGTTCGCCGAGACCGAGCCGTGTTTCACGACGTACGCCGCGATCTCGGCCTGCCGGCGCGCGGGACGACTCAGTTCGGTGGTGTCGCCGTCGACATCCGTTGTCATGCCAGGGTCTCCATTCGCACAGGAGGAACGTTGTACGCCTCGAGACCCACTGTGCCGTCCTGCCACCGGAAACGCACCAGCGCCGCGGGACCGAGCGCAGGTAGCAGTCTGCGGTAGTCGCTCAGTCGCAGATCGAGCACCCTGCACACGAGCAGCCGGATGAGTGTGTTGTGCGCGACCACGAGGACCTTCTGGCCCTGGTGCCGCTGCCCGATCTCGTCGAAGACCTCACGGACCCGATCGGCCGCCGCGGCCGGATCCTCGCCGCCCGGGAAGTGGTCCCGCACCGGGTCGAGCTCGAACGCCTTGCCCACCGCCGGCGGCAGCTCACTCAGCATCTTGCCCTCGGCCGAACCGAAGTCGACCTCGCGCAACCGGCCGTCCAGGGTGGGCGTCAGGCCGAGCAGTTCCGCCGTCGGCGTGATGGTCTGCCGCGCGCGCAGCATCGGCGACGCCCACAGCGCATCCGGCGCGTACTCCGCTGCCCAGTCCTTGAGTTGCTGCGCCTGCTGTACGCCGACCTCGTCGATCGGGAGGTCCGTGGAACCGGTGTACCGGTTGCCATGGTGCCATTCGGTCCGGCCGTGGCGGGCCAGCACGATCGTCGTTCTCATCCCCGGTACCCCCGGCGGTCGAGTTCGGCGACGAACTCGCCGTACAGGTCGTCGAGTCGTTCGCCGCGCGGTTCGAGGACGCGATCGACGCGGACCATCCGTCGCGCCGTCCCGGTGAGATCGGTCCCGCCGGACGCGGCCAGGACGGCCATTCCGTACGCCGGGTCCGGGACGGCTGGAAGCTCTACCGGTACGCCGAGGACGTCGGCGCGGAGCTGGTTCCAATACTCGGCGCGGGTGGCGCCGCCGGTGAGCGAGACCGAGCGGACCGGGTCGGCACCGAGTGTCTGCAGGTGCTCGAACGCGAGCCGCTCGATGAACGCGACACCTTGCAGGACAGCGGCGTACGTCTGCAGGTCGTCGGAGGTGGTCCCGAGCGTGAACCGTTCGGCTTGCGGTGCCACGAAGGGGAATCGCTCGCCGGTTTTGGTGAGGGGATAGATGACCGCGTCGATCGGGTGGGCGGCACGATCCAGCGCGTCGAGGTCGGCACCAGGAAGCAGTTCGGTGAGTACGCCGGCACCGGTGCTGGACGCGCCGCCCGGAAGCCAGCCGCCGTCGGGGTGACGGTGGCTGTAGACAGCTCCGGTGGGGTCGGTCAGCAGCTCGGTGCTGACGCCTTTGAGGACGAGCGTCGTGCCGAGGACCGAGTTCCACGCGCCAGGAGCGAGGGCGCCGGCGGCGATCTGGGCCGCGCAGCCGTCCGTCATACCTGCGTAAACGGGCACGCCGTCCGGGGTGCGACCGAGCTCGGTGCCGGGACGGACAACCTCGGGGAACGCCGCGAGCGGGAGACCGAGTTTGTCGAACGCGGCAGCCGGCCAGGCGTCGGCGATCAGGTCGTAACCGGTCTTGAGGGCGTGACTGGTGTCGGTCGCGACCGGATGTCCGACGAGGTGCGCAGCGACGAAGTCGGCGCTGTGGACGACGCGACGGTCGGTCAGGTCGAGATCGAGGATCTTCGGGAGCGCCCAGGTGGGTTGCATGCTGGTCGCCCAGCGATCCGGGTCGGCGTCCACGATCTGGTCGCGACGGGCGGCCGCGCGGGCGTCGTCGTACATCAAGGCCGGTGTGACGGGGCGGCCGGCGCGGTCGGTCAGCAGGAAGGTGCCAGAGGTCGAGCAGATCGCGATGCCGTCGAGGTCGGTGGCCCCGACCTCCGCGAGGACCGCGTCGACGGCGGTCAGCCAGGCCTGCGGGTCCTGCTCGTGACGGGTGCCGTCACGATGGCTGGCGAGCGGACGCGTTGCACGGGACAGAACGTGACCCTTGGCATCGGCCAGCACGGCGCGCACACTTTGCGTGCCGAGGTCGAGCCCGATCCAGCCCACGAAACGCCTCCCAAGTGAGTGTTATCTACCTTGATAACATAACACCAGAAGGCGATAAGAACGCACCAGCCCTTGACCGAAGGCGGACATGAAACGGCTCCCACAGGTCAGCCTGCGGGAGCCGGCAGTGTTCGATCAGGAGTGCATCAGAAGTAGGGCGGGATCGGCCGTGGCCAGCTCGAGCCGGCCGGCGTCGACAGCGCCGTACGCGCCGATCGGTCCGCTGCTGCGGCGACCGTTCCGGTTGAGCCAGAAGCGCCAGCCCGCGGGAGCCGCGGGCCAGGTCGGGTCAGGCTTCCAGCCGACCGGCGGACGCCAGCCGGCCGTCGGCGGCTGCGGCCACTGCGGTGGCGGGTTGAACTTGTGCACGAGCGGTCCCTCCGGATTCCCCAGCGATCCACTGAGCGCGAACTGTCTGACAGATCAACGACCTGGCACACCGAATGTCACGGATAAATCTTCGTAAAGTTTCAGCGGCGTACGGGGACCCATCTCAGCACCGAAACAGCACCGCGGCAACCGTTCTCTCAACCACCGGACTGCACGTGCATCGGCAACGGAATTAGTTGCCTCGCCCACAGCCGATCCCCCGGTTGTCCACAGCAACCGCCTATATATCCACAACTCTGCTGCGTTATCCACAAGCCGAGCTGTGGACACAGCGCGTGGCGATCGACTCACTCACAGGCCACGCCATCGTTGTCGCGATCCAAGTGCGCCGCGTAACCAGGCTGACCTCGGTACAGCGGTGCCTTCCCCGCCGCACGCACCTCGGAGCAGTTGGCGTAGTACACCTCGGCCGGCGCGGCCGTCGTCCTCGTCGGACGCGGGCTCTGCGGCCGGGCCAACGGGACCGGCGCAGTCGTACTGGTGCTCGCCCGCGGCGCCCCGACCGTCACGGTCCGGGCCGGCAACGGCGGTTGCGTGATCGTGGTTATAGGCCCTGGAACGGTCTGCTGCACCGTGACCGCCGGCCCGGACACAGTCACGGTCGGACCGGCCACCGTAGTCGTCGGCCCCGGTACGGTCACCGTCGCGCCCGGCGTTGACGAGACTGCGGCTGGACTGCTCGCCCCACCGATCGCGGCGAGGATGACGATGAACGCGAACGCCCCGGCCACCCATCCCGCGATCAACTTCACCGGCGGCTCGGCGCCGTACCGGCCACTGGGTCCGCGCGTCCGCAGGCCGCGGGCGTTCAGCCAGAACGCCCAACCGGGCGGCGCCGGCGGCCAGGACGGGTCCGGTTGCCAGCCGGACGGTGGTTGCCAGTCAGGCGCCGGTGGAGCCGGCCAGCCCGGTGGTGAATTGAAAATTGCCATGGTGAGTCCCCCCTCGGGGGTTACATCCCGTCACCGTGACAATGTGTTACAGATCTTCAGCGTGTATCGCTACGCGGCGGTCAGGCGCGACTCGCTGATGCGGGTCGGTACGTTGCCGGCCGCGATCGCCTGGTCGAGTGCGGCGAGCTCGGTGCAGGCTAGGGCGATCGCCTCGGCCTGGGTGCGGCAGCCGTCGGCGTACCAGAACGGGTCGTCGGGCTGCCGGTCGTCGGCGTCGTCGATGTCGGCGTACCAGCAATCGTGCCGGTAGTGCACGACCCGGACCTTGAGCTTCATGACCGGTGAGACGCCACCCATCGGCACAAGGTTCCGGCAACAGGCCTTTCGCCGTACGTCGAAATAGCTGCCTGAGAACCATTCAACCACTGTTGAACGGTTTACAACGTTGGCAAGCTCGTTCTACAACCAGGGAGATGGTCCGCCCACACCCCGGAGGTGTCCGTCATGAGGTTCGTCCGCCCCGTCCTCTGCACGCTGCTCGCCGTACTCATGACCGGATCCGTCGCCGGTCCCGCTCCCGCCGTCGAACGCGAGGAGAATGCTGTGACGTCGCAGACGTTCCGGAACCCGGTGAATCCGTCCGCGGATCCGTCGCTGATGTTCTACAACGGCAGGTACTACGTCGCGACCACCCGCGGCGACCGGATCGGTATCTGGTCGTCGACCAGCCTCGCGACGCTGCTCGTGCAACCGGAACAGGTGGTGTGGCGGGACTCGAACACCAGCCGCAACACACAGATGTGGGCGCCGGCGTTCCGGCATGTCGGAAACCGCTGGTACATCTACTACACGGCCTCCGACGGCGTGGACGCCAACCACCGGATGTACGTGCTCGAGTCGGCCGGCGACGACCCGCTCGGCCCGTACAGCTTCAAGGCGAAGATCGCGGACTTCGGTGGGTACGCGATCGACGGCGAGCCGATCACGGTCAACGGGCAGCAGTACTTCGTCTGGACCGGCCCGGGCCGCGGACAGGGCGGACCGGCGCAGCTGTACATCGTCCGGATGAGCAACCCGTGGACCGCGACCGGCGGCCGCGTCGCGATCCCGGCCGACGGCGGGTGCACCGAAGTACGGGAAGGGCCGACCCCGCTGTACGGCGCGACGCGCACCTTCCTGACCTACTCGACGTGCGACACCGGCAAGCCGGACTACCAGCTGTGGATGAAGAGCATCGCGAACGGCGCCGACCCGATGGTCGCGGCGAACTGGGTGCAGCACCCCGGCCCGGTCTTCTCCCGCAACGACGCGACCGGCGTGTGGGGTCCCGGGCACCACTCGTTCTTCAAGTCACCGGACGGGACCGAGGACTGGATCGCGTACCACGGCAAGAACACCAGCACCTACACGTACTCGTACCGCACGACGCGCGTCCAGAAGATCACCTGGAACGCCGACGGTACGCCGAACCTCGGCCGGCCGCTCGCCGCGGGCGCGACCCAGAACCTGCCGTCCGGCGACCCGGGTTCACCGAACTACTGGATCAACGACACCGACGCGGCCGTCGCCTACACCGGTGCGTGGAGCTCCGGTGCCGGCTGCGGCAACCAGTGCTTCTGGGGCAACGACCACTGGAGCTGGGAGCCGAACGCGACCGCGACGATCCGGTTCACCGGCACCCGCGTGGCCCTGCTGAGTGTGGCGGACACCGGCAACGGCATCGCCGCCATCTCGGTCGACGGCGGACCCGAGCAACGGATCGACTACTACAGCTCGATCCGCGTCGGCGAGCAGCTGATGTACATCAGCCCGGCCTTGCCGTCCGGCCCGCACACCCTGAAGGTGCGCGTGACCGGCGACAAGAACCCCGCGTCGACCAGCGCGGTCATCAGCCTCGACCGCACCGAGGTCTACTAGACAAACGTCTTCACGATGGTGCGGCCGTTGACCATGAGGAGGTGGCCGTCGTCGGTGAGCTGGAGGACGCTGCCGGGGCGGCGGGTCTCGTACATCCAGGTGATGTCACCGAAGTCATTGAAGTTGTAGAACGTGCCGTCCGGTCCGACCGACCCGTACGACTCCGGCGAGGTCTTCTTCCCGGTGCTCCACAGGACGGTGGTGCCGTTCCTGTACAGCACCAGATTGCCGGTGGTCAGGAACTTGAGCGTGTAGATCCGGTTGACGGAGTACATGATCACTTCACGTCCTTCCGGGTCCGGGGCATGGATCTGGCTCTGCGGCATCAGCGTGCCGATCACCATGTGCCGGTTCCAGTTGGCCTTGCCGCGGGTGTTGTAGATCGCGAGGTTCCCGTTGTCCGGCAGCACCAGCTTCGCGCCGGCGCTCTTGATGCTCATCGACCAGAACTTCGTCCGGCCGTAGATCATCTGCAGCGTCCCGTCCGTGCCCATGACCAGCACGGAGCCCGCGCGCCAGGTCCCGGAGCTCCACAACCGCCACGACACCCCGCGCTGGTACAGCTTCGCCTCCCCACGCGTATCCATGATCAACGTGTAGACCCCGTTGCGCGACCGGATGTACTGCCCGGCCATCAACTTCTGACCCGGCAGCAGCGTGTCCGAGACCGCCACCGTCGTCGCCTCGGCCGGTCCGCTTCCGACCAGCACGGCCCCACCCAGTAGCGTCCCCACGGCCAGAACCCCAGCCAACAGCCGACGTACCATTCATGCCCCCTCGGTTCGATTGTGAATGCTCAGTGGCACAGGCTAGACGAACATCTTCACGACGGTGCGGCCGTTGATCAGCAGGAAGTGGCCGTCGTTGCGGATCTGGACGACGGTGCCCGGCCTGTGGGTCGCGAAGTCCCACGTGCCTTCGCCGTCACGGTTGTAGGTGCCGAAGGTGCCGTTCGGGTCGATGTTCGCGAACGACTCCGGGTACTGGGTCTTGCCGGTGCTCCACAGCACGGTCGTGCCGTTCTTCTGGAAGACCATGTTCCCGTTCGTCAGCACCTTCAGCGTGTAGATGTGGTCCAGGGAGTACATCGTCACGTCGCGGCCGAGTGCGTCCGGTGCGTGCAGCATGGCACCCACCATCAGCGTGCCGATCACCATGTGCCGGTTCCAGACCGCCTTGCCGCGGGTGTTGTAGATCGCCAGCAGACCGGTGTTCGGCAGCACCAGCTTCGCCTGCGGGCTGGCCGCACCCATCGACCAGATCTGCGTCCGCCCGTAGATGATCCGCATCGTGCCGTCGGCCGCCATCACCAGCACCGACCCCGGCCGGTAGGTTCCGGACGTCCACAGCGGCTGCGCCACGCCGCGCTGGAACAGGGTCACGTTCCCGCTGCGCTGCATGGTCAGCGTGAACACACCACTCGCCGACTTGATCGACTGCAGTGTCATCAACTTCTGACCCGGTAGCAGCGTGTCCGAGACTGCTGCCGTCTTCGCCTCGGCCGGTCCGCTTCCCACCAGCACGGCCCCACCCAACAGTGCCCCGACGGCCAGGACCCCGGCCACCAGTCGACGTACCATCCCGCACCCCTAGTTCGCTCAGTGTCTTGTCAGTAGAAGATCTTGACGACGGTCTTCCCGTTGACCATCCGAAGGTGGCCGTCGTCGGTCAGCTGGAGGACGCTACCGTCGCGACGGGTCTGGTAGAAGAAGGTCAGGTCCCCGAAACCGTTCACGGTGCCGAACGAGCCGTCCGGGTTGACCCAGCCGTACGCGCCCGGGGCATTCTTCACGCCGGTGCTCCACAGGACGGTGGTGCCGTCCTTGTACAGCACCAGATTGCCGGTCGTCAGGAACTTCAGCGTGTAGATCCGGTTGACGGAGTACATGATGACCTCGTCCCAGGTCGCGTCCGGGCCGGCGAGCTTGCTCTGCGGCATCAACGTCCCGACGACCATGTGACGGTTCCAGTTCGCCTTGCCGCGAGTGTTGTAGATCGCCAGGTTCCCGGTGTCCGGCAGCACCAGCTTCGCGCCGGCGCTCTTGATGCTCATCGACCAGATCTTCGTCCGGCCGTAAATCACCTGCAACGTCCCGTCCGTGCCCATCACCAGCACCGAGTTCCGCCGCCAGGTGCCCGAGGCCCACAGCGGATTCTTCACTCCGCGCTGGTACAGCTTGACGTCGCCGGCCGGCTGCATGATCAACGTGTAGACCCCGCTGTGCGAGCGGATGTACTGCCCAGCCAGCAGCTTCTGACCCGGCAACAGGGTGTCCGATACCGCCACCGCCTTCGCTTCGGCCTGGGTGCTCCCCACGACCGCGACCCCGCCCAGGAGCGCTCCGACTGCCAGAACTCCGACCCACAACCGACGTACCATGCCGATCCCCCTCTGTTCGTTTGTGAGTGCTCAGTGTCCTGGGCGAAGAGGTCATCCCTTCAATCCGGAGGCGAATCCGCGGATCACGTACCGCTGCAGGACGAGGAAGAGCAGCAGGATCGGGAGCGCTGCGAGGACCAGTCCGGCGGCCACCAGCCCGTAGTTCGACGTGTACTCGTTGACGAAGGCGAAGACCCGGACCGGGACCGTCTCGCGGCCGGATCCACCCAGGTACAGCAGCGGGGTGAAGAAGTCGTTCCAGATGTGTACGGCGTTGAGGATGAGCACCGTGCCCGTGATCGGCCGCAGCAGCGGGAAGATCACGTGCGCGAACGCCTGCAGATGGGACGCGCCGTCGATCAGCGCCGCGTTGGTGTAGTCGGCCGGCAGCGAGCGGATGAACCCGGTGTAGAGGAACACCGTGAACGGCAGTTGGATGCCGGTGTAGAACAGGATCATCCCCTGGTAGGTGCCGAGCAGGCCCAGGTCGTTGACCATCTGGTAGAGCGGGATCATCCCGAGCTGGAACGGCAGGATGATGCCGACCAGGAACAGGATGTAGAGCGTGTAGCCCAGGCGTGTCGCCGTACGGGCCAGGAAGTACGCCGCCAGCGAGCCCAGGACGATCAGCACGAGGACACTGCTCACCGTGATCAGGGTGCTGTTCAGCAGCGCCGAGCCGAGTGATGCCGACTGCCACGCTTCACCGAAGCTTCCCACCGACGGCGGATCGGGCAGCGACAGCGGCTTGTTGGCGATCTGGCCGGGATCCTTGAAGGCCAATGTCACCAGGGCGTAGACCGGGAAGAGGAAGGCGATGGCGGCCGCCACCATGACGACTTCCAGCACGAAAGTACGGGGCTTGTATTTCATGCCGCGGTCTCCCTCGAGCGCAGGTACCCGATCTGGATGAAGGACACGGCCGCGACGAAGATCGCCAGTACCAGCGCCACCGCGGTGCTGTAGCCGAACTTCCCGAAGACGAAGGCCTGCTTGTAGAGGACCGTCGACAACGTGTCGGTCGCGTACCCGGGGCCGCCGTTCGTCATCGCGATGATCTGGGTGAACAACGTCAGGCCACCGACCGTGGACAGCATCAGGTTGATCGTCACGGCCGGTGCGAGCAACGGCCAGGTGATGTGCCGGAACCGGGCCACGGTGCCCGCGCCGTCGACCATCGCGGACTCGTGCAGCTCCTGCGGTACGCCTTCCAGACCGGCCAGGAAGATGACCATCGAGTACCCGGCGCACTGCCAGATCACGGTGAAGGCAACCGACCACAACGCGATCGACGGATTGCCCAGCCAGTCCTGCCGCAGCCCGCCGAGACCGATCGCCCCGAGGGCCGCGTTCAACCCGGCGTCCGGCGCCGGGTTGTACACGTACTTCCACAGGAACGACACCATCACCGGACTCACCACGACGGGCGCGAAGAAGACCACCCGCAGCACCATCCGGCTCTTGATCCCGGTGTGTACGCCGAGCGCCAGCAGCAACCCGATCCCGTTCTGTACGACGACGATCGCCACCGTCAGCAGCAACGTGTTGCGCAACGCGCCGAGCGCCTGGTCGTCGTGGAACAACTGCTGGAAGTTGTCCAGCCCCACGAACGACCGCTGCGCCCCCACCCCGGACCAGTCGGTGAACGCCGACCCGGCCCCGGAAAACGCCGGATACAAGACAACCAACGCATAGATCAGCAACGCCGGCACCGCGAACAACCACGGCGGCGCGATCCCGCCGCCGCGGCGCCGCGGTGCCTTGACAGCGTCCCGGCGTACCGCCTGAGCTGTGACCGTCATGCCGTCTTCCGGTAGGCCTCGTCCATCTTCTTCAGGGCGGCCGGGACCGTGCTCTTGCCGCCGAGGAGCTCCTGTACGACGGCGAAGTGGGTCGGCTGTACTTCGGCGTTCGGCCAGCGCTGGTCCATGAACGGAACCGCCTTGTTGTCCTTGAGGTACGGGAGGAACGGCTTCAGCACCGGGTCGACCTTGGCGTCGCCCTCGGAGTACAGCGGGACGCACGCGACGGCTTCGGCCCAGGCGTTGACGACCTCGGGCTGACCGCAGTACTCGATGAACTTCTTCGCCTGCTCGGCCTTCTTGCTCTTCGCGCTGACCGCGATACCGACCACCACGCCGCCGGGGATCCAGTTGTCGGCGGCGACATCCGTGGCCGGGAACGGGAACATGCCCAGGTCGTCCGGCGTCGGCGACGCCTGGCGGAAGGCCTGCAGGACCGCGGACACCTGGACGGCCATCGCGGCCTTGCCGGTGCCGACCATCGAGGTGGCCTGCTCGTACGTCGTCCCGTTCGGGTTGTCGTTGAAGAAGCCCTTCTTCTGCAGCTCGAGGTACTTGTTCATCGCGTCCGCCCAGCCCGAGTCCGCGAAGGACGCGCTGCCGGCGGTCATCTTGTCGTCGAAGTCCGGCGTCTTGGCGTAGACCGTTCCCGGGACGAGCGCGTAGTCGATGAGCTGCGTGACCCACGGGGTCTGGGCGCCGAGCGCGATCGGCACGATGCCCTTCTTCTTCAGCTTGTCGCACACCGACAGCAGCTCCGACCAGGTGGTCGGTACGTCGACGCCCGCGGTCGCGAACGCCTTCTTGTTGTAGATCGCGCCGAGCACGCTGGTGCCGGGCGAGAAGATGAACGTCTTGCCGTCGTTCTGGAACGCGCCCTTGAAGCCGGTCGGGATCTTCTGGGTCCAGGACTGGCTGCTGAGGTCCGTGAGCAGGTTCGCCTTGCTCAGCTGGACCATCGACATCGCACTGCCGTTGCCCGGGTAGACCGCGTGCAGGTCCGGGGCGTTACCGGCCGCGAGCTGCGCCCGGAGCGCGGTCTGCAGCTGGTCGGCCGGCGAGAACGAGAGGTTGAAGTCGAAGTCCGAATGCGCCTTCTTGTAGTCGTCGAGCGCCTTCCGCAGACCGGCCTCCTGGCTGCCGGCGCCGATCACCTTGAGAGGACCGCCGGACGACGAGCTGCCGTTGCCGCCGCCGCAGGCCGACAACGCACCGGCCAGACCGGCGGTGACGGTCGCCCCGCCGACGAGTTGAAGGAGCCGCCTTCGGCTGACGGACCGTTCGAGTGCCATGGTTCCTCCTGAGCGCCGAAGTACCGGCCAAGAATGTGAAGTAACCGCAGGATCGTGTTACTTTTGTCACGGGGACGGTACGTACGGCCCGGGAGAGTGTCAAGACCTCGTTGAAAGGATTCAGTCGGACCGGTGTGAAAAGGCCTCCACCGGTGTTTTGGGGCCCGGCCCACCTCGCCTGAGAAGATGGCCCACGTGCGCGTGAGACGAGTCCTCCTGGCCGGCCTCCTGCTGCTGGCCCTGGCTCTCGGCGCCGGCAGTGGCTACTACGCGGGCGACTACTTCGACGGTCCGGAACCCACTGCCTCCGGCACCGCCGGCCCACTCGGCGACATCTCCCCATCCCCCACGCCGACACCGACCGAGCCCCCGCTCCCGGTGAAGACCCCGGTCCCGAGCACCGTGGAGCCTCTCGAGACCGGGCTGGACTACACCAACCGCACCTTCACCGTGACCCCGAAGGACGCGGAGCCGGTCCAGCTCTCGATCGAGACACCACAGGGCTGGAAGATCGCACCCAGGGACCCGAAACGCCCCGGCGAGGTCAAGTACCTCGACAAACTCAGAGAACGCGGCGTCCGCGTCGAAGCAGTCGCGCCGGCCGCACAGAGTCCTGCCGCCGAGATGGCCCAGCTCATCGTGGACCTCAAGAAGAGCCAGCCGCCGGAGAACGACGTACGCATCGCCAGCCACACCACCGACGTGATCACCGGCGACGACGGCGAATCCCGGTCGGTCGCCACGCTGATCTACACCTTCATCCCGGGCGAGACCCTGCGCTACGTGATCGTCCGCTGGGTCGCGATCAACGGCGAGCTCACCAACGTGGAGATGAGCATCACCGGCCTCCCCCAGGACGCCCAAGCCCTCGACGAGGTCCTACAACGAGCAACCGCCTCGGTCAGCGAGGTCGGCTGACCCTTTTCACAGAATCGTTACTTATCCGGTGCAACCTCTGCGGGGGCTGAGGTGTCTTCTGTTAGTAGACCTGGGGAGGTGGGGCATGGCGGGGACGGTGAGTAGGCGGGCGATGCTCGGCGCCGGTCTGCTGACGCTTGCGGGCGTGGGCGGAGCGGGAGGCTACGGCGTCGGCCTGTTCCTCACCAAGGAACCAAGCCTCGCCGGCACGGCGGCACCGCTCGCCGTGGGGTCCACGCCAAGTACGACGCCTACCCCGACGCCAACACCGACCGGACCGCCACGCAAGGTCACGTACGACAAGTCGCCCGCCCTCGAGGTCGACGACCTGGACTACGAGGCCCGGACGTTCACGGTGACCGACATGTTCAAGTCGCGGATCTCGGTCCGCGTGCCGTCGGACTGGGCGTACACCAAGCAGGATCCGCCGAAGAGCGGCCGGTTCACCGACCGGACGAAGAAGCGCTGGATCAGGATCGAAGCCGGCTTCACGATCACGCGGCCGCCCGCCGACTCGCTGGAAGCCCGGCTCAAGCAGCTCGCCGGCATCTCGGCGAGCCAGATGGTGAAGGTCCTGTCACGGACCGTGGAAGCGAACTACGCGACGCTCGCCTACACCTACGTGCCGGACGAGGAACTCTCCCCCGAAGGCGTTTTGCGTTATGTCATCGTGCGTTGGGTCGCGGATGACAGTGGCAACTGCGCTGTCGAGATGAGCTCCACTGGGCTCCCCCAGGATAAGGACGCTCTGCTGGATGTCCTCGACCACGCCACCGACAGCGTCGAACGCCGGGACACTCCGCTGTCGGGTTAGAGCAGTTGGGCGAGACCGTGGCGGCCTGCTTCGGACAGGTGTACGGCGCGTTGGCGGGGGCGGCGGTGGAGCCAGTTGCGGTTCAGTAGCGCCTCGGTGATCGCGGCACCGAGCTGCCCGGACAGGTGGTGGCGTTGTTCACTCCAGTCGACGCAGAACCTCAGGAGCGGACGTCGGGACGGCTGACTGGCGATGTCGACTCCTAGCTCAGTAAGGACCTCTGTGGCGTTGGGTCCGAGCGCATACGGGCCGTCCGGGAGCTGCTGGGCCAGGGGGTCGCTCGGACGGCGCTCTGTGCCTCTGCCGCCGTCGGTGCGCGTCAGGGCATCACGGCGTACCAGGCCTTCCAGGAGGGCCACGCCGAGACGACCGGCCAAGTGGTCGTAGCAGGTGCGAGCCTCGCGGAGCGCTGCGGCCCGAGTGCTCTGCCTCAGTGACCTGATCGGCTGTGGCTTGGCTATGCGCGCCAACGCTTCCACAGCGGCGGCCACCTCAGGCCCAGAGAGTCCGTAGTACCTGTGCCGACCGGACTGCTCGACCGTGACCAGGCCGCCCTCCAGCAGCTTGCGCAGGTGCGCGCTGACTGTCTGCGGCGACACTCCGGCCTCCGTGGCCAGCAGCGAGGCGGGAAGAGCGCGGCCGTCCGCCAGCGCCATCAGGACCTTCGCCCGGGCGGGCTCGGCCATCAGACCGGCGACCTGGGCCACGTCGGCATCTCCGTCCATGCTTCCCATACTCACACCGTCACATTTCGACGTGACCCGAAGTGTTGCGGTGGGAACGTGGAAAGCATGCTTCTCGCGTTGCTGTGTATCGGAATCTTCCTGGTCCAGCTGGACGTGACCGTGGTGAATGTCGCGCTGCCGGCCATCCGGACCGGCCTTGATACCAGTGCGGCCGGCCAGCAGTGGGTCGTGAGCGGGTACATGATCGTGCTTGCCGCGCTCCTGCTCGTCTGCGGAGCGCTGGGCGACCGGATCGGTCACCGGCGGATCGTGCTCGCGGGGCTGGCAGTGTTCGGTGGTGCGTCGCTGGTGTGCGGCACAGCCCCCGGCATCGAGCTCCTGGTCGCGGCCCGGGCGATCCAAGGTGTCGGCGCGGCCCTCCTGCTGCCAGGCACGTTGGCCGTCATCACCGATCAGTACACCGACAAAGCCGCCAGAGCACGTGCTGTCGGGATTTGGGCCGGTGCCGGTGCGCTTGCCCTCGTTGCGGGTCCCACGCTCGGCGGGGTGCTGGTCAGCGATCTCGGCTGGCGTTCCGTGTTCCTGATCAACCTGCCGATCATCGCGGTCGCGCTACCGGTTGCCTGGCGCATTGTGCCGCGGCGCCAGGTCGCCCAGCGCGAGACCACGCGCAGGCTACACATCGGCGCGGACTTCATCGGCGCCAATGTGGTCGCAGGCTTGATGAATCTGGTCGGTCTGGGCACGCTGCTCGCGCTGACGCTCTACTTGCAGGAACACCTCCACCACAGCGCGCTGCGCGCCGGGCTGGAACTGATTCCGGTTCTGCTGCCGTTGGCGGTCCTGGGGCCGGTCTCCGGACGGGTCACGGCCCGGTACGGCCCGCGACTTCCGATGTCGTTCGGACTGGCGCTGGGCGCCGTCGGGTCCTTCTGTCTGCTGGCCGTACAGCCCACCAGCCGGTACGCCGCAGTTGTCCCGGTCGAGCTCTGCCTCGGCATCGGCATGGGTTTCCTCACCGCAGCCGTGGTCAACGCCGCCGTCGCCGCGCTTCCTCCGGACCGCGCCGGTCTGGCCAGCGGAGTCAACAACACGGCACGGCAAGGCGTCGGCGCGGTCGGCGTGGGCCTCTACAGCACCATCCTCAGCCACTCCACGCCGTTCACCACCGGCCTCCACACGTTGGCCTGGTTGGGCGGCGCACTGTGGGTACTGGGCCTGGGAATCACCTGGCTCACAGTGGAGTAGACATGCGACTGGCAACGCTGAACGTCTGGGGCGTCCGCGGCGACTGGCCGGCCCGACTCGCCCTGTTCCGGAAGGGCTTCCAACAGCTGAATGCCGATGTACTCACGTTGCAGGAGACGGTGTTCAACGCCGACGTCGATCAGGTCATGGAGATGCTGGGGCCGGAGTACCACGTGGTGCACTCGTCGGAGCGTGAGTACGACGGATCCGGCATCAGCACTGCGAGCCGCTGGCCGATCGGCGACGTACTCGAGCTCGACCTGAACGTCACCGACCGGACCGGAGACTTCGCGTGTACGGCGCTGCTCACCGAGGTGCTCGCGCCGTTCGGACGGGTCTGGGTGGCGAATCACTTCCCGGACTACCAGGTCGATCACGAGCGCGAACGGTGCGCGCAGACGGTCCTTGTCGCGCGCAAGCTCGAGCAGCTGGTTTCAGACTCCCCCGGGCACGTCGTCGTCGCCGGAGACCTGGATGCTGACGACGCTGCGGACAGTCTGCGTTTCTGGACCGGGCGTCACGTCGTCGACAACCTGAGCGTCTGCTACCGCAGCGCCTGGCAGGCGACACACCCGCACGAGCCCTTGGAGACCTTCGTGCCGGAGAACCCGCTGTTCGTCGACGGCGATTGGCCGTACCGCGGACTCGACCACATCCTGGTCCGCTGCGGCGCCGACGGCCGCCCGACGCTACCGATCCAGAGCTGCCGCCGTACGTTCGACCAGCCTGGCGAGATTCCCAGCGACCACTACGGCCTAGCTGCCGACTTTGAGGAACGGTAGGAGCCAGGCGAGGGTCTCGTCCGGGGCCTCCTCGGGCAGGAAATGGCCGGAGGCGACCGGGCCGCCGGTGACGTCGTCGGCCCAGTTGCGCCAGATGTCGATCGGGTCGCCGTACCAGCGTCCGACCGAGCCGTCCTGCTCCCAGAGGACCAGCGTCGGACACGTGATACGGCGCACACCCCGGTCGGCCGCGTCGTGTTCGCAGTCGATCGTGGCGGCCGCGCGGTACTCCTCGCACATCGTGTGGACGACCTCCGGGTCGCGGAAGTGACGGATGTACTCGGCCCGGATCTCCGGCGGGAACGCGTCGCCACCGGACCAGGTATCGAGGAGGTGGTTCACGAACGAGTCGGGCGCCCGGCCGATCAAGGTCTCGGCGATCGGGGCGGCCATGAACGTCCAGACCCAGTAGCCGAGGGCAAAGTCCCTGTCGGCGCGGTCGAAGGCGTCGCCCGTCGGTACGACGTCCAGTACGGCGAGCTTCGTCACCACATCGGGATGATCGAGCGCCATCCGGTAGGCACAGCGGGCGCCACGGTCGTGGCCGACCACGGCGAAGTCGTCGTACTCCAGCTGTTGCATTGCCTCGACCTGGAGCCTCGCGAGTTCTCGCATCGACTGGTCGCCGGAGGAAGTGCTGTCACCGAATCCGCTGAGGTCGGTCGCGACCACACTGAACTCCCGGGCCAGCACCGGCGCGATCCGGTGCCACATGACGTGCGATTCCGGGAAGCCGTGCAGGAGCAGGAGCGGCGGTCCGTCACCACCGCGGCTGCCGTGGATGACAGCGCCGGACACCGGTACGTCGAACTCGCGGAAGGACTCGATCACGCAGTACGACGTACCCAGCCGGCCGGTGGGTCAGTCGGCCGGCCAGATGGTGCGGAAGATGGTGAAGCGGAGGCGGTAGAACCTGCGGCGGGCGGACTGGAGCAGCGCCGGCGACGGTCGGAACCGTTCGGTCGATAGATGCATGGGGACTTCCTCAGTCGAAGTACTGCACCGAATCGGCGATCTCCGTGGCTCGGAGGACATCCGATCCGGGTACGACCACCTGTACGAGTAGCGAGCCGCCGTCCCCGTGATCGACGACCCGTTGGAGCAACACGATATCGGCACCGAAGCAGTCAGCGGACACCCGGTCGGTTACCGAGAGTTCACGGACCATGTGCGGCTGCAGAGTGCCTTCGTTGCTGCACTGCTTGCCGTCCGGGACCGCCAGCTTCGACTTCGACACACCGACGAACACACCCGGAGTCTTCCCCGACCAGTCCGGGTCGCGGCTGACGCGGAACGCCGGGGCACTCCCGGTGCTGCCAGGCGCGGTCCAGACCGACTGGGCCATCGACTGCGCCCAGGCCTCTGGCAGGGTGACGGAGAATTGGCCCTCCGAGACCTGAATCATTTTGCGGCTCGAGAGGTACCAGTGGCCGCCGTACCCGACACCGCCGCCGACCAGCAGCGCCAGCAGAGCAGCCACCACCCATCGCCCGCGGCGCCGCTTCCTGGGCGCCGCCGTCTCAACCGAGGCGGTCTCAGCCTCAGCGGTAGCGGGCTCCACCGCAGCACTCTCGAGTGCGACGGTCTCTGAGTCCGCCGTCACGCTCTCCGACGGCTCGGCGGGTTTCACGATCGTCGGCTGGTTCTCGTCGCTGAGCGCCGTCTTCGCGTCCAGGTCCTCGGACGCAACGGTCACCGTCTCGCGGGTCGACAGCGGGAAGTCACGCGTGGTCTCGTCGAGCGCGCCCACGAGTTGCCGCGTGAACGACTGCACGTCCGGCCAGCGCTTCTCCCGGTCCGGATCCAGCGCCCGGACGATCGCCGCGTCGACCTGCTCCGGCAGCTCGAACCCGAGCGAGCTCGGCGGCGCCGCCACCTTCACCCGGCTCGCGGCGCCCAGGCCGTCGACCTGGTGCGGGGACCGCCCGGTCAGAGCGGCGTACGCGACCGCGCCCAGCGAGTACTGGTCGGCGCGCTGATCCAGCCGCTCACCGAGCGCCTGCTCAGGAGCGACGTACGACGGGGTGCCGCCGGGCATCGTGATGCGGGAGATCTCGTCGAGGGACTTGCCCAGCCCGAGGTCGGACAGCACCGCCCGCTCGCCGTCGTCGGTGCTGCGGAACAGGACGTTCGCCGGTTTCACGTCGCGGTGCAGCAGGCCGCGCCGGTGCAGCGCCTGCAGGCCGCGACCGACCTGGACGACCACGTCGACGGCCTCGGGCAGCTCCAGCGGCGCCTTCTTCAGACGGTCGGCGAGCGTGCCGCGGTCGGCGTACGTCAGCACCAGGAACGGCCGGCCGTCCTCGAGCTCGCCGACGTCGTGCACCTGGACGACGTGCTCTGACTCGACGCGGCGCAGGAACCGGCCCTCCTCGAGGAACCGCTGCCGGACCGAGTCGTCGTGCCCCCAGTTGTCGGCGAGCACCTTGATCGCCACCTCGGCGTCGAGCTGCTCGTCGTGAGCCAGCCACACCGTGGCGAAACCGCCCGAGCCCAGGCGTCGGCGCACGACGTATCGACCGAGTCTGGTTGGGACCCCCATACAGGGCATTATGGGTCATTGGAGTGTCCCTTACGGGGGCCGATCGAGAGCAAAGGCGCAGATGAGCGACAGCACCAGTCCGGCCGACGACCTCGCCACCCTCGCGGAGCAGGCGCAGGCCGGCGACAAGAACGCGATGGACGACCTGCTGCGGCAGGTGTATCCGCGCGTCCTGCGGATCTGCCGCAGCGTCCTGCCGTACTCCGCCGACGCGGAGGACGCGGCCCAGGAGGCACTGCTCAACATCGCCACCAAGATCAACTCGTTCTCCGGCCGCAGCAGCTTCTCGACCTGGGTCCACTCCGTCGCGGCGAACTCCGCGCGCTCGACGTACCGCAAGCTGAAGCGCACCGCGCAGGCCGCGCACAACCCCGAGCAGATGGAGAAGCCGGACCCGCGCACCACGAGCGTGATCGCCGGCACCCGCCTGGACCTCCTGGAGGCCCTGGAGACCCTGGAGCGGGACCGCCCGCAGATGGTCACGCCGCTGGTCCTGCGGGACGTCTACGGCCTGTCGTACGAGGAGATCGCCGCCGAGGTCGGTGCCCCGCTCGGCACCGTCAAGTCCCGGATCCACGACGCCCGCGAGGTCGTCCGCCCCCTCCTCCGCCCGAAAGACTGATTTCGGGCCCCTCCCGCAGGCGGCCCGGGTGTGCTCAGATGGGGGGCATGAAGAAGCTCATCAACGACCCGGCCGATGTTGTGAGTGAAGCGCTGCAGGGGATGGCGGCGGCGCATCCGGACCGGCTCCGGGTGGACCTGGAGAACCGGATCGTCTATCGCAAGGACGCGCCGAGACCCGGCAAGGTCGGGCTGATCTCCGGTGGCGGGTCGGGGCACGAGCCGATGCACGGCGGGTTCGTCGGGCTCGGGATGCTGGACGCGGCCTGCGCGGGTGAGGTGTTCACCTCCCCGGTGCCGGACCAGATGATGGCCGCCACCAAGGCGGTCGACGCGGGCGCCGGCGTACTGCACATCGTGAAGAACTACACCGGCGACGTGATGAACTTCGAGATGGCCGCCGAACTGGCCGCTGCCGACGCCGGCACCGAGGTGCTGTCGGTCGTGACGAACGACGACGTCGCCGTCCAGGACAGCCTCTACACGGCCGGTCGCCGCGGCGTCGGCGTGACCGTACTGCTGGAGAAGATCGTCGGCGCTGCCGCCGAGGAGGGCCGCCCGCTGCAGGAGGTCGCGGACCTCGCGAAGAAGGTCAACGACAACGGCCGCAGCATGGGTATGGCGCTGACGTCGTGCACCGTCCCGGCCGCGGGCAAGCCGACCTTCGAGCTGGCCGAGAACGAGATGGAGGTCGGGATCGGCATCCACGGCGAGCCCGGCCGGCAGCGGCTGCCGCTGGCTCCGGCGCGCGACATCGCCGCGATGCTCGTCGACCCGGTGGTCTCGGATCTTCCTTACCAGCAAGGCGATTCGGTGATCGCCTTCGTCAACAGCATGGGCGGTACGCCGCTGCTCGAGCTCTACCTGATGTACAACGAGGTCGCCCAACTCCTCGACCGCGCGGGCATCACGGTCGCCCGCTCGCTGGTCGGCAACTACATCACCTCGCTGGAGATGGCCGGCTGCTCGGTCACCCTCCTGAAGGCGGACGACGAACTGGTACGTCTCTGGGACGCCCCGGTGAACACCCCCGGCCTACGCTGGGGCGCGTGAGCATGGGAGTCGATTCTTTCGTCAGCTGGCTGCGTGATGTCGCCGGTTCGCTGCACGACAACGCGGCGTACCTGACCGAGCTGGACTCGGCGATCGGGGATGCCGATCACGGTGCGAACATGGATCGCGGGTTCCAGGCGGTGGTCGGATTGCTGGACGAGACGTCGTTCGACAGCGCCGACGAACTGCTGAAGAAGGCCGGGATGACGTTGGTCAGCAAGGTCGGCGGGGCGAGCGGGCCGCTGTACGGGACGTTCTTCCTGCGGTTCGGGACCGCGCTCGCCGGGGTCGACCTGACGCCCGAGACGATCGGGAAGGGGCTGCACGCCGGGGTCGAAGGAGTGCTTGCCCGCGGCAAGGCGGAGCTCGGCGACAAGACCATGTACGACGCCTGGGCGCCGGCGCTGGACGCGTACGACGCCGCGGTGGCGGGCGGATCGGAACTCGGTACGGCGTTGACCGCTGCTGCCGAGGCCGCCGCGAAGGGCCGGGACGCGACGATCCCGCTGGTCGCGCGGAAGGGCCGCGCGAGCTATCTGGGTGAACGCAGCGCCGGCCATCAGGATCCCGGCGCGACCAGCACGACGCTGATCTTGGAGTCCGCGGCCCGAACGCTGCCATGATCGGGATCGTGGTGGTGTCGCACAGCCGCGCGCTGGCCGAGGCGGCGGTTGGGCTCGCGGCGGAGATGGTTGCCGAGGACAAGCGTCCGGTGATCGCGATCGCCGCGGGACTGGACGCGACCACGTTCGGGACCGACGCGATGGCGGTCTCGGAAGCCCTTGGTGCGGCGGACAGTCCGGACGGCGTACTGGTGCTGCTCGATCTGGGTAGCGCGGTGCTGAGCGCCGAGATGGCGCTGGAGTTCGTTGACCCGGAGCTCGCCGCGCGGGTGCGGCTGACGAGTGCGCCGCTGGTCGAGGGCCTGGTGGCGGCGGTTGTCACCGCGTCGACCGATGCGTCCTTGGATGCGGTTGCCGCGGAGGCTGAGCGCGGGCTCGTCGGTAAGCAGGACCATCTCGGCGTCGCCGCCGCCTACGCTGCTCCGGTTGTTGAGGCCGATCGCACTGTCGAGCTGGTTGTCGGCAACGAGCACGGTTTGCATGCCCGGCCGGCGGCGCGGTTGGTGGGGCTGGTCAACGGCTTCGATGCGGTCGTGACACTCACCGATCTGGACAACGGCAAGGGGCCTGTCGACGCGGGCAGTTTGAGCATGGTCGCGACGCTGAACGCCCAGCAGGGGCATCGATTGCGGGTGGGTGCGAGCGGCCCGCAGGCAGCCGAGGCGCTGGCCGCAGTCGAGGAGCTGGCGAAACAGAACTTCGGGGATGGCCCGGGATCGGCGGAGCCCGCTCCGGCGGGGTCCCCGGCGGTTGGCTCAGCTCCTGGTGGGTCGGGGCTGGATGTGGCGATCGGACCGGCGGTCCTCGCGGGGGCTCAGATCGACCTCGGCGCTTATGTTGCCGGAGACAACGAGCATGGCCGGTTGGACGCGGCTCTCGCGACCGCGGGCGAGCAGCTCGACGAACTGCGGGACAACCACGGCGACATCTTCGCGGCCCATCTCGCCTTGCTGCGTGACGGCAAGGTGCTCGACGACGTACGAACTTCGATCGCGGCCGGCGCATCGGCCCCGGCCGCGTGGCGGCAGGTGTACGACCAGCTGGCGGCCGCCTTCGAAGGGCTTGACGACGCGTATCAGCGTGAGCGCGCGCAGGACGTCCGCTCGGTGCGGGATCGGGTACTGCGATTGCTCGTCGGAGTGACCGAGGAAGCGCCGACGGACGGCATCCTCGTCGTACCCGAGCTGGATGCGGCGACCGCTGCCACCCTCGACGCGACGCGGATCGTGGGGATCGCCGTCCGGGCAGCCGGGACGACCGGACACGGGGTGATCGTTGCACGGTCACGAGGGATCCCGTTGATCACCGGAATCGGGGACGTCGACGTGCCGCCGGGCGCGGTCGTCTCTTTCGACGCTCGTACTGGCTCGTTCGAGGTCGCGCCGGACGAGGAGCGGGTCCGCGCGACGATCACCGAACGCGAGGGCGAGCGGGCGCGGGCGATCGCAGACGCCGACCAACCGGCCACCACCCGCGACGGCCGGACGATCGACGTACTCGTGAACGTGGGCGTCGTCCAGGATGCCGTCGACGCGCGCGGTGCGGACGGCTCCGGGCTGGTGCGGACCGAGGTGCTCTTCGGTGATCGCCGTACGGCGCCGACCGTCGACGAACAGGTCGACGCCTTCCGCGCGATCGCACGAGCCCTCGGCGGCAAGCCGATCACGATCCGGACCTGGGACATCGGCGGCGACAAGCCGCTCCCGTTCCTCCCGCAGGACCGCGAGGCGAACCCGTTCCTCGGTGAACGGGGCCTCCGGGTCTTTCGCCGCCGCCCCGAACTGCTCCGCGATCAGCTCGAAGCGATCCGGCGTACGGCGGCCGAGACGCCGGTGCACGTGATATTCCCGATGGTGACGACCGCGGACGAGGTCGCGTGGGCGTTGCAGGAGCTCGGGCCGCGGGACGGTCTCGAGGTCGGCATCATGGTCGAGGTGCCCGCGGCGGCACTGCGCGTCGGCAGTCTCGCCACGGAGCTCGACTTCGTCAGCATCGGCACCAACGACCTGACGCAGTACACGACCGCCGCCGATCGGACCAACGCCGCGGTCGCACCGCTCGCCGACGGGCTCGATCCGGCCGTGCTCCAGCTGATCGACCATGTCGTCCGCAACGCCGGCGTACGCGTCGCAGTCTGCGGTGACCTGGCCAGCGACCCGCAGGCCGCCGTACTGCTTGCTGCCCTCGGTGTGAGCGAGCTCAGCGCCGTCGGACCGCAGGTGCCGTTGGTAAAGGCCCGCCTACGGCAGGCCGACCTCCGACGGGTCGACACTGCCGCTGTGCTGGCAGCTCGGGATGCGGCTCAGGTGCGCGGGCTGCTGTAGTAGCGCAGCTCCACCAGGTTGAAGCCGGAGGTGCGCTCTGGCTTGGCTGGGAGCGTGTAGCTCTCGCCGGGCTCGAGGTAGGTGACGTCCGGGCTGCCCAGGTCCAGGTCGACGACCAGGGCCGGGTAGGCGCCGGTGCGCCAGGTGTACGACTCGCCTGCCTCGGGGGTGACGTGCTGGACGCGTACGTCGTCCTCGTCGACGACTACCTTGCTGGGGATCTCACCGGCCTCTTCGAAGCCGGACTCGGCGGGGACACCGGCCACGCCGAAGTACGGGTCACCGGAGGCCTCTTCGCCCAGGTCGAGCACCTCGATGAGGCGGTTGAGGTACAGCGCGTCGCCGTCGTTGGTGAGCATGTGCACCGGCGACACCGGGCGGTAGACCGAGCCGCCGACGGTCTCGCTCAGCTGGCGCGCAGGGCTGCCGTCCAGCCAGTCCATGTGGCAGGGCGAGGTCGAGAGGCACAGGACGACGTACGGGTTGTGGTGCAGGTGCCAACCCTGGGCTTCACCTGGCTGCAGCGACACCTCCCAGACGCGGACGCGGGAGTTCTTCAGCAGCACGCGGGTCCCGATCTCACCAAGCACGACCTCGCTGCCGTCGGGGGCGGTGACAGTGGTGCCTGCAGTCATGCGGTCTCCTCAATCGGTCGTTCCATCGCGACACCGGCCAGGGTGATGCCGTCGGGCATCGGTAGCTGAGCGGGCTCCACCTCGGTGAAGCCGAAGGCCTTGTAGAGCGGTACGCCGGGCAGCGTCGACATCAGTGCGAGCCGGGTGAACCCCTCCGCGCGGGCCGCCTCGGTGCAAGCGGTCAGGATCGCCCGGCCGAGTCCACGCCGCGTCCAGTCCGCCCGGACGAACATCGCCCGGACCCGAGCCGGCTCGGTCGCAGGGTCCAGGAGCCGCTCGTCCGCTCCCGCCGTACTCGCATTGAACAGCTTGTTCCGCCGGCTCCACCCACCACAGGCGACGACCTCACCACCCGCCTCCAGGACGTAGTAGGTGCCGTCGTCAATCAATGCGGTGTCCAGCGTGGTGATGTGCTTGGCTGCGCTGGCCGTCTGTTCCGCGTCGTAGTACGCCGGGAACTGGGTCTCCACCGCGGCCCGACTCAGCTCAGCCACCGCGGGCCCGTCCGCCGCCACCGCCAACCGCAACACAGCCTCCACAACCCACAGGCTAGTTCACTCGGAACGGCGCTTCCTGGCCCAGGCTCGGTACGCGGAGAACATGTTGCCCGCCGTCACCACGAGCAGCACCAACAGCAACACCAGGCTGGGGTTCGTCAGGATGATGGCGACTGCGAAGACCACCCCGGCACCGAGGATCTTCGCCAGACTCACGACCAACTCGCGGTCCATCCGTGCCGGCGCAGCCGCGAACTTCGCCGCGGGCTCCGGGCGGGGCTGTGGACGTCGCCGTACCGCAGCTGCTGGTTGACCTCTCCTGCCACTTCCGCCGAACTTCCAGGCCAAGGCACCGACGGTAACGACGACGAACAGGACCGCAGTGGAGAGATCCGCGTCCCCGGACGCGATGGATCCACCGATGATCAAGCACACGATCAGAACCGGCAGCAGCATCCACCCGATCAGCCCCCAACCCGCACGCCGTGCCTCCCTCGAGTCCGCCGGCTGGTGTTGTCCGGGCCGGATCGTTTGGACGACGGTCGCGGCGAAGAGCTTTCCCATGGTCTTGAGTGGCGAGTTGGTGAGGTCCAGGAACACGCCCAGTCGGCCGGTACCGGCCTCGGTCAGTTCGTAGTCCTCGGGGCCGTCGTCCTGCGGCCGCCGTACGACGAACGCCTCGCGGACCAGCGTGTCCAGGGCAGCCTGGACCCGTTGGTTGCCCATACCGGTACGGCGGACCAGCTCCGCCCGGGTCAACGGCGCGAACCGCAGGTGCTCCAAGAGCACGTGTTCCAACCCCGGATCGTTCCCCACAGATGTCCCCCTCGACTGGCCCCGGTCCGATTCTCGCAGGTACTCGTGGTCATCGAACCCACACGGAAAGCTGCAGGAAGCTGCAATCTCGGCGGGGTGAAATGGGTGGACCGGCTGGTGGACATCCACCAGGTATGACGCTGATACCGATCGAGGCTCGGAGTGGGCCGGTGAGTGAGGGAGTTGTGCACGGCCCACCACCAGATGCGCGCCGGGAGCGGTTCGAGCAGGTCTTTGCGACGCATCGGGAGGCGGTGCTCGGGTACCTGCGCCGCCGGACCGACAGCGGCCACGACGCCGCGGACCTGCTCGCCGACACGTTCCTGGTCGCCTGGCGCCGGCTGGACGACGTACCACTCGACCCGCAGACCAGACCATGGCTGTACGGCGTAGCGCGCCGGGTGCTCGCCAACCACCGCCGCGGTGAGGGCCGCCGGCACGCACTGGCGACCAAGCTGCGTGGCGAGCTCAGTGACGCCGAACCGGTGCACCCGCTGCTGGACGACACTCCCGCGGCACGTGCCTTCCGCGCACTGCCGGAGCAGGACCGGGAGCTGCTGTCACTGGTTGCGTGGGAGGAACTGGACACAGGCCAGATAGCCACAGTCCTCGGCATCTCACGCAACGCCGTACGCATCAGGCTGCACCGCGCCCGGAAGCGGTTCGCCAAGCTGCTCACCGCCCCACTCGTGAACCGCACCGTGGTCGCTCTCAACACTGCGTCCACCCTGGAAGAAGGGGTTTCCCATGAAGACGCATGACATCGACGCCGCTGTCCGCGGCCTCGACCCGCACCAGTCCACCGACCGCGTCTCCGACAACGCCTGGGATGAGCTGGCCGACGCGGTCACCACGGACGAGTCAGCTCCGGTAGTACGCCCCCTGCGCCGCTCCCATCCGCGCCGGCTCGTCCTGGCCGCTGCCTGCACGTTGCTGATCGGCGGTGTGGTCGCGGCGACCGTGGTCAACCGCCCCGACCAGAGCCAGCCGCAGGCGCTGTCCTTCACCGAACGCGGCGACAAGCTGATTGTCCGGGTGGTCGACGCGAACGCGGACCCGAAGCGGTACAACGCCGAGTTCAAGAAGATGGGCCTGGACGTGACGGTCCTGAGCGTCCCGGTCAGCCCGCCGTGGGTCGGCAGGATGATCAGCTTCACCGGCCGCAACGACAAGGACATGAGCCAGCTCAGGATGCTGGAGCCGGGTGAACAGTGCAACGGAACGCTGAACGCCGCGGACCCGGGCTGCCAGGAGGGTGTCGAGCTGCCGAAGAACTACGACGGCAAGACCGAGATCCAGTTCGGCCGCGTGGCGAAGCAGGGCGAGCGCTACTTCCACACCTCGTCGTCGGCGACGGACAAGGGGGAGGTCTTGGCCGGGCTGACGGTGAAGAACAAGACCATCGACCAGGTGCTGCCGCTGGTCAGGTCCCGCGGTGTCCGCGAGATCGAGTACCTGACCAGCAACGGTTCCAACCAGGAGCCGGTGAAGTCCCCGCCCGGCAACTGGTACGTCAAGGACGCCTCCGCCTACGCAGAGGGCGAGGTCTCCTTGTACGTCAGCCCGACACCGGTCAAGTAACCAGGAGCTGCAACAAGCCTCCGGAGTGCGTCGGACGCAGTACGGCCTCCACCCGGACGTACTGCGTCCGCACCGGTGTGAACGTCGTCGTGTTGAGCCGGTCCACCGCTACGTCGTACGGCGTGGTGTTCTGGACCGGCCGCCACGTCTCACCGTCCAGCCACAGCACTTGCCACGACTGAGGGACACGACATTGACCGGAGCCGGTGTCGTCGAACCAGTACGCCGAGACCTCAGACAGCTCGCGTACCGAGCGCAGGTCGTACTCGATCCATTCCGTCGAACCGCGGCGGTCCCACCAGGTGAAGCGCGGAATCGACGTGTCTGCGGAGGATTCCGGCGTACGTCCGGAGTCCGGTGCCTCGAGCGAGTCACCGTCGTTCACGTGGGACGCGGTGATCCTGGTGCGGTAGCTCCACTCCTTGCCGTCTGCAGCGACCTGGGGGAACGACGTGACCCGCAGGCGGGCCGCACCCATCGGTATGAGGGTCACGGTCTCCACAGGCTCGTCCGACTTCGCCGGCCCCGGCTGAAGCAGTCCGACCACGTCCTCGGTGTCTGTCTCCCACTGCGGGATCCGCCGGGCCAGTGTGGTGAGTGCGAGCGGCACTCCGTCCGTGGTGAACGGGTTGTCGCCCGCCTCCCGTCGTACGACGTCGATCGGCGCATCAGCGACCAGACCGTAGTTCCACGGCGATTCCGGGTAGACGGAGAGTTCCGGCCACTCGTCGGTGCCGCCGATGCGCTCATAGCGTTCGTCGATCTGCAGCGAGTAGGTCAGTGGGCCGCGGTCGACGGACACCGAGTGCTGATTGTCGTCCCACACGCGCGTCGTGGTGCGCATCGGCAGGGTGAGTTCGACGCGATCACCTGTATGCCAGGTGCGGTCCAGCTTCATCCAGTCACCAGACGTCTGCACCTGTCGTCCGTTGACCTGCACAGTGACGTCGGCCGCCCAGCCAGGACGCCTTAGATAGAAGGGGAATCGGACCGGTCGTCGCGTCTGCACCGTGAACGTCATGGTGTCCGAGAACGGGTACTCCGTGTCCTGGACGACACTGACGGTCTCACCAGCTCCGACCGTCGCAGTCACCTTACTGGCGGCATACATCGATGCAGCGAGCCCGTTGTCCGTCGTGGCCAGCCAGAGCTCCTGCACGTAGTACGGCCAGCCCATGCCGTAGTTGTGCGGGCAGCAGCGGTACTGATGTACGCCGTACTTGTAGGCCTGCATCGGGAACGGGTTCTGGAACTGCCCGTGCTTCGGCCGGTCGTCGAGCTGCACGCTGTTGGCACAGGTGATGTAGTGCATAACCTGCTGCTGCGGGTCGTACGACGCCGGCAGCGAGTTGAACGCCAGCTCCTCACACCTGTCCGTCCACGCGACGTCACCGGTGAAGCGGGTGAGCAGCTCGCAGCTGTGCATCAGCTCGACGATCCCGCACGTCTCGAACCCCTGTCGCGGGTCACCGAACCCGGGCCGTGAGTTCTCGTCCCCAGCGAACCCGCCACCGGGGAACTGGCCGTACAACCCCATGACCGTCGCATAGTTCCGGTACGTCGCGTCTCGGTGCTTGGCGTCCCCGGACAGCAGCCAGTACTGCAGCGGCTCCCGGAAACCCTGCGCCAGGTTGACGTTGTGCCAGTTGGGAATGCCGCTGACGTAGTCCGCGGACCCGTTGTGCATCTTCGTCACCAGATCGAGCAACCACTGCTCTCCGGTGCGGTTGTAGAGCCAGTACGCGCTGTCGATGTTGTCGCCCCAGCGGAACGCACCCCACGACCGGTTGAACACCTCCGGCGGCTGCGTGTTCTGGAACCGCAGGTACTTCGTCATGAACGGAATGACCCGCTCGTCACCGGAGTACTCGTACCAGGACCGGAACGCGGCGAGCAGCGGCATACCCGGCCAGAAGTCCGGCCCGTTCTCCAAGGAGGTCCGCAACCGCTCCGGACCGAACCACCCGTCGTCTGCTTGTGTCGCGAGGATCCCGTCCATCCACCGCTGTGTCCGGGTCAGTACGCCGCTGTTGCCCGTGACGTAGCCGAGGTCGCCGAAGCCACGGAGCCAGTAGGGCAGCTCCTCCCAGGCTCCCTGTGCGGGGTCGACCCAGCCGTTGGTCTCGTACACCAGGAAGTCCGAGATCTCGTCGTACCGGCCGCAGAGCCCGTCGACCTGCAGGGCGAGTTGCTGCGCCAACCAGCCGCGCGGCTCGATCGCACCGGGCGGGAGCTTCTGGAACGGGACCGGCCGGAGCGGGACCCGCTGTGGGACGTAGTGCCCGCCGCGGCCGGCCGGCGGTCCGGAGGGTCGGGCGGCTTCGGCAGGAGCCGGGTCGAGGGCAGTCACGACTGCCGCCGCGGCGAGGGAGACAGCAAGGAAGTCACGTCGGGGCATTCCTTCTGGAGTGGGTTCAGGCATGGTGAGGCCTTTCGAGTGACGGGGGCGGACATCACTGCGACGGAAAGACCGCACACGTTTTCCGTCGTTGACAACGTAGGACTGCCAACGGTGCCGGTCAAGATCAAAGCGCAGGTCAGCAAGGCCTCCAGGGCAATCCTGATACGCTTCGCCCATTGACCGGAAGGAAACAAGGATGAAGAGGCCAGGTGTGCGGATGGTGGACGTTGCCGCGCTCGCCGGGGTGTCCGCCGGGACCGCGTCGAAGGCCCTCAGCAACACCGGCCAGCTGAGCCAGGAGACCAGAGACCGGGTACGTCGGGCCGCCGCGACGCTCGGGTTCACGCCAGATGCCCGCGGTCGTGCGCTCTCGTCCGGCCGGACGTACACCGTGGCACTGCTGACCACCGACAGCTCGGGTCGCTTCAGCATCCCGATCATGCGCGGTGTCGAGAACGTGCTCAGCGCGGGTGAGCTGGCGACCGTCCTCTGCGACACACGCGACGACCCGCTGCGCGAGCAGACCTACCTACGTTCCCTCGTCGCGCGCGGCGTCGACGGCATCGTCGTCACCGGCCGCCGGACCGAGCCGCGGACGCGCATCGACGTACCGCTCCCGGTTGTGTACGCGCTAGCCGCCTCAACCGACCCGACCGATGCCTCAGTGATCGTCGACGACGCGGGAGGCGCCGCCGCCACGATCACCCACCTGCTCCGACTTGGCCGCACCCGCATCGCCCATGTCACCGGCCCCGCACACCACCGCTCCGCCGCCGAACGCGCCCAGGCCGTCACCGCAACGGCCGGCACCGCTCTCTGCGGCGAACCGCTCTACGGCGATTGGAGCGAACGCTGGGGCCGCCAAGCCACGGATCTGGTACTGCGTCAGAACCCGGACGCGATCAGCTGCGGCAGCGACCAGATCGCCCGCGGTGTCTGCGATCGCCTCCGCGAACTCGGCCGCTCGGTCCCCGAGGACATCGCGGTCACCGGCTACGACAACTGGCCCGTCATGGCGCTCGCCAGCCGCCCGCCGCTCACCACGGTCGACCTCCGCCTGGAAGACCTCGGCCGCCGCGCCGCCACGCTCCTACTGGAAGCAATCGCCGGCAAGCCGCACCACGGCGTACTGGAACTCCCCACGCAACTGATCACGCGCGAGTCGACTCTAGGAACCTGACTCCCGCCGCGGCTTGGAAGCCCACCGGTACGCGTACGCGACCCAAACCACCGCGGGTACGCCGAAGATCGCCGCCGCAATCTCCCGCCCGAACACAAGCAACAACAACCCCGCCAACACAAACGGCACCGCCAGCCACACAGCCCCGGCAAACGCCGCCCACCGCCACCGGCCCGGCTTGCGCGGCACCGGCCTGTAGAGCGCCGGGGTAGGCAGGCCGGCGAACACGGGCTGCAGATCGCCGTGCGTGACGGCCCGGTTCAGCAGATCGACGCGGCGGTGCAGCTCGTCCTCGTCGAGTCGCCCGATCGCGAACTGCTCGGCCAGCTCGTCGGTGCAGACGCGCCGCTCCTCGTCGGTGAGCCGGATGTTGACCATCCGCCGCCGGGCCGCGACCTCCCGCGCCTCCTGACCGGCCGCCGTGGCAAAACCGATCAGATCGGCCGGTTTCACCGGTCGCCGCTCCGCCATCCGCCTCACCTCACACTCGTCCCTCCGAGTGTGCCAGACGTCCCGGAAGGCGTCTTCTGACGCCGCATCGGGCGCACTTGGTTGCCGGGTACGGCGGAGACGCTGATCACAGATCCGGCACTCAACGTCGCGTAGCCACCGAGTCATCTCTGATCTCGACGGGCCGAACGGGCCACCCTTGACGATGGAGACAACATTATGAAGAAGACCCTCACCGCTCGCGTTCTGGCCGGCGCCGCGATCATCGGCGCCGCGGGGCTGGTCCTCGGGATCGCGCCGAGCGATGCCGCCGTCCCGGCCCGGACCGCCGCCGTCACCACGCACGCCAAGCCGGCACTCAAGCCGGCGAGCCTGCACTTCAGCTACAAGTGCTGGGGCGTCGGGAGCCACTGCAACGTCGCGGTGTACGCGCCGACGGGCTGGAAGTTCGCCCAGCTCAGCCGGGAGCAGGCGAAGTTCACCGACAGCTCGAACACGTGGATGCTGCGCGTGAACGGCGGCCTCGGCGGCAAGGTCAGCACGAGCCGCGCCGCCGACCAGCGGGTCCACGCTCTGCACGGCGTCGCCGGCTTCAAACTGAAGTACCGCGGCAACGGCAGCACGGCGTCGAAGGTCGTCTGGGACGCGCCGCGCGTCGCCTACACGCAGATCACCTACACCTACCGCGACGGCGCCCGCGGTCAGCGGTGGGTCACCACCCGCTTCGTCGACACCTACGAGAACGGCCGCCGCGCGTACATCGAGATCACGGTCGCCGGCCGTCCCCAGGACCAGGCCGGACTCAGCAAGGTGCTGACCGAGGCGACCCAGCGGGTGGCGCTGGTCGGCTGACATCCGCACCGCGGCGAACCACGGCCAGGTGACCCGGGCACCAGCGGCGCCCGGGTCACACAACCGTCAGTTGAGGACGGACGGCAGGGTTGCCGTCCAGGCCTCGCGCAGCTCGGTCAACGGGACCTCGAACTGGTCCTGGACGTCGAGGGTGTCGCCGGTGATGACGCCGATCTTCGCGTGCGGGAAGCGGCGGGCGGTGCACATGTCGGTGAACCGCACCTCCTCGGTCCGCGGTACGGCGACGACCGCACGGCCGGCCGACTCCGCGAACAGGAACAGGAACGGGTCGAGACCGTCCGGGGCCCACACCCGCGCGCCGACACCGCCGCGCAGCGCGGACTCGACCAGCGTCTGCGCGACGCCGCCGTCGCTGACGTCGTGCGCCGCGTCGATCAGCCCGTCACGGGACGCGTTGATCAGGATGTCGGCCAACTGCTGCTCCGCCGCCAGGTCCACCGCCGGCGGCCGCCCGCCGAGGTGGCCGTGGACGACGTGCGCCCACTCGGACCCGGACAGCTCCTCCTCGGTCTCACCGAGCAGGTACAGCTGGTGGCCCTCCATCTCGGGCGTGAACCCGATCGGCGTACGGCGGGTGACGTCGTCGATCACGCCGAGCACACCGACCACCGGGGTCGGCAGGATCGCGGTCTCGCCGGTCTGGTTGTAGAACGACACGTTCCCGCCGGTGACCGGGATGCCGAGCTCCTTGCACCCGTCGACCAGGCCGCGGATCGCCTCGGTGAACTGCCACATCACCGCCGGGTCCTCGGGCGAGCCGAAGTTCAGGCAGTCGGTGACCGCGGCCGGACGGGCGCCGGTGGTCGCGACGTTCCGGAACGACTCGGCGAGCGCGAGCTTGGCGCCGGTGTACGGGTCCAGCTTGGCGAACCGCCCGTTGCAGTCGGTCGACACCGCGACGCCGAGGCCGCTGGTCTCGTCGACCCGGATCATCCCGCTGTCCTCGGGCTGCGCAAGCACCGAGTTGCCGAGCACGTACCGGTCGTACTGGTCCGTCACCCAGGACTTGTCGCACAGGTTCGGCGAGGCGACCAGCTTCAGCAGCGTGTCCCGCAGCTCCGCGCCATTGCTTGCCCGCGGCAACTTCTCGGCACCGTCGGCCTGCAGCTCGTCCTGCCAGGACGGCCGCTCGTACGGGCGGTTGTACACCGGACCCTCGTGCGCGACGGTCTCCGGCAGTACGTCGACGACCCGCTCGCCGTGCCAGTCGATCTCCAGCCGCCCCGTGTCGGTCACCTCACCGATCACGTCGGCCTGGACGTCCCACTTCTCGCAGATCTTCAGGAACGCCTCGACGTTCTCGGGGGTGACGCAGGCCATCATGCGTTCCTGCGACTCGCTCATCAGGATCTCTTCGGGCGACAGCGAGGCGTCCCGCAGCGGCACCTTGTCCAGCGACACCCGCATGCCGCCGTCGCCCGCGCTCGCGAGCTCGGAGGTCGCACACGACAGACCGCCACCGCCCAGGTCCTGGATGCCCTCGACGACGTTCGCGGCGAAGAGCTCGAGCGTGCACTCGATCAGCAGCTTCTCCATGAACGGGTCACCGACCTGGACCGCCGGACGCTTGGTCGGGCCGCCCTCCGCGAAGGTCTCCGACGCCAGCACCGACACGCCGCCGATACCGTCGCCGCCCGTCTTGGCGCCGTACAGGATCATCTGGTTGCCGACGCCGGTCGCGTTCGCGAGGTGCAGGTCCTCGTGCCGCATCACGCCGACGCAGAGCGCGTTCACCAGCGGGTTGCCGAGGTACGTCGGGTCGAAGACGACCTCGCCGCCGATGTTCGGCAGCCCGAGGCTGTTCCCGTAGCCGCCGACGCCGGACACGATTCCCGGCAGCACGCGCTTGGTGTCCGGTGCGTCCAGCGGGCCGAAGCGCAGCGGGTCCATCACCGCGACCGGGCGGGCGCCCATCGCGATGATGTCGCGGACGATGCCGCCGACCCCGGTCGCCGCGCCCTGGTACGGCTCGACGTACGACGGGTGGTTGTGCGACTCGACCTTGAACGTGACGGCGTACCCCTCGCCGATGTCGATGACGCCGGCGTTCTCACCGATACCGGCCAGCATCTTCCCGGCCGGCGTCTCCTGCGGGATCTCGCCGAAGCGCTTCAGGTGCACCTTGGACGACTTGTACGAGCAGTGCTCGCTCCACATCACCGAGTACATCGCCAGCTCGCAGCTGGTCGGGCGCCGCCCGAGGATGTCCCGGATCCGCTGGTACTCGTCCGGCTTCAGCCCGAGCTCAGCCCACGGCTGCTCGACGTCCGGGGTACTCGTAGCGTTGCTGACGGTGTCGGTGGACACGTTACGACTCCTGCACTAGGTGGGACTCAGGTGAAACGGTAGCGGGCTGGTGAGAAGCCATCAGATGGGCCACCAGCAGTGGGACGGCGAAACCGGCCATGATCGCGGGCAGTGCGACGCCGGCGTCGTTGAGGAGCATGCCGACGAGGCCGCAGGTGGACAGCGCCACCAGAGTCGGACGGACCATCGGGAAGCTGTCGTAGAAGGCGCGGTACGACACGGACGGCACACGCTGCGGCATGAGCGTGGCCAGCATGCAAAGGACGACAGCGATGAGCATGGCCCAGCCGGCCGGTCCGCTGAAGAACTGCACTGCCATCTCCAGCTTGCGGATCAGTACGTCGCTGACGTCGCCGTCGAGGAGGCGGGCGACGAACGCGCCGAAGTGACTGCGCTGGTCCGGCGGACGCAGGTAGTCGAGGAAGGCGACCGCAGAAACCACCAGTACGCCTGCCACGCCCACACCGATCAATGCGCGCAGTGAAATGCTCCCGTGCCACGTCAACCAGGCCATGAGCAGCACGGCCGGAGTCAGCGCGATGATGCCGCCGAAGTCCGTCCCCCAGCCCGGCTTGCCGTCCACAACGATCGCAGCACCGCCGACGACCAGTACGGCGATCGCAGCCTGCACCCTGCTCTTGCTGATGAGCTTCTGTGCCGCGAAGCCTGCAGCGACGAGTGCTCCGACCGCCAGCGTCGCAAAGGTGGAGTTCCCGAAGCCGTAGAAGCGCCCACCGATCACAGGCCCGTCAGCGAACATGCTGCCGACCTGCAGCGGCGTACCGAGCACGCCGTCGACCAGCAGGATCAGGTACGCCGCCATTGCGAGTCCGAGGTACGCGTACTTCTTCAGCATGACCTGTGCCACCAGAGCAGCTAGCGCACTGATCCCGATCGTCACGCAGTACAAGGAGAAACCAGGTGACGGCCAGCGCCACCAGACGGTCAGTGTGGACAGGAAGACCGCCAGGTAGAACCCGCCCTGCATCAGCAACGTGAACACCGCGGTACGACGGGACGCGGGCGATCGCCGGAACAAGAACCAGAGCAGCGCGAGCACCTCGGCTGCAACGATCGTCAGCGACACCGCGAACAGCATCGGCCGTGGCTGCTCGAACCGCTGGTTGGCGTCCAGCCGGTCCTCGATGACGGCTGCCGCGTCGGTGTGACGGTCTCCCGTGAAGTGGATCTCGTTACCATCCAGCGGACCTGGGTCAGCTGACCCCGCGGGGTCGACGTTCGCCGGAGTCCGGCCCCTGAGGACGGTCGCTGTCACATCGGTGAGCTGGATGAGCCCCGGACGCCGGGTGCTGTCGCTGGTCAGCCAGCGCGGTCCGTTGTCCGGAGGTAGCTGCATGGCGACCAGCGGCTCCTGGTGCGCGTTCGCGAGCTCCTGGCTGACACCGACCAGCAGGACCCAGCCACCGGCCGCACGGGCCTGCGTAACCAGCTGAGCAACCTTCTGGCGCGCCTCCGCCCGCCCTTCCCGTGGCGGCAGCGCACCGGCGTCGACGATCGCGTCACGGCAGTCCGGCTTCGCCAACTGGGAAGCGTCGAACTCAGGCTGCCAGTTGCTGACAGTGCCGTCGGTCCGGGCCAGCGCGATCGCAGCGCCCGGACCGAAGCCGCAAATGGGGTGCCCGGTCTGGCCGAGGCGGCCGATCGGTGCGCCCGTGTGATGCTCGGCCTGGCGGTCGACGTACGTCTGCCAGTCGCTCACCTTGCCATTGGTCACCGCAGGCAGGTCGCCGCACGACTGATCGGCCACGCTCCCCCACGACCGGGTGCCGGCGCTGATCGTCAGCCACCCGTCGATCGGACAGGTGTGCGGCCCGGCGGTCTTCACCGAGATCGAGCCCACGTGCGACTGGTTCACCAGCGCGGTCAGCTCCGGCGACGCCTTCACGTCGTTCCAGGTCAGTCCGGGTACGCCGATGACCACGACCTTCGCGAACAGACTGGTGGGCTGCGCGGCCGCCGTACCGCTGCTCAGGAGCAGGACCGTCGCCGTGAGCAGGATGGCGCGGACCAGCCCGGTGAACCTCATCAGGAGGCGACGACGGCCTTCAGCACCGAGGTGAAGAAGCCCAGGCCGTCCGTCGTCGGGCCGGTGAGTGTCTCGACGGCGTGCTCCGGGTGCGGCATCAGGCCCACCACGTTGCCGCGCTCGTTGCTGATACCGGCGATGTCGCGGTAGGAGCCGTTCGGGTTGCCCAGGTAGCGGGCCACCACCCTGCCCTCACCCTCCAGCCGGTCCAGCGTCGCCTCGTCGGCGACGAACGAACCGTCCTGGTTCTTCAGCACGATGGTGATCTCGTGGTTCGCGTCGTAGTCGCTGGTCCACGCGGTGCTGTTGTTCTCGATCCGCAGCGCCTGGTCCTTGCAGACGAACTTGCGGTGGTGGTTCTTGATCAGGGCGCCGGGCAGCAGGTGCGACTCGCACAGCACCTGGAAGCCGTTGCAGATGCCGAGCACCGGCATCCCCTGGCCGGCCCGCGTGATGATGGTCTCCATCACCGGCGCGAACCGCGAGATGGCACCGGCCCGCAGGTAGTCGCCGTACGAGAATCCGCCGGGCAGGACGACCGCGTCCACACCGTGCAGGTCCGCGTCGCCGTGCCAGAGCGCGACCGCCTCGGCGCCGGCCACCGCAGCCGCGCGGCGGGCGTCCGCGTCGTCCAGCGAGCCCGGGAAGGTGACGACCCCGATCTTCACTGCGCGTCCTCTTGGCCGTTCTCCACGTGCAGCGTGTAGTCCTCGATCACCGGGTTGGCCAGCAGCGTGTCGGCGGCCTTCCGGATCTCGGCGACCCGTTCATCGGTCGCCTCACCGTCCAGGGTGATCTCGAAGCGCTTTCCCTGCCGGACGTCGGCCACGCCGTCGAAGCCGAGCCGGCCGAACGCGCCGTGCACCGCCTTGCCCTGCGGGTCGAGGATCTCGGGCTTGAGCATGACGTCGACGACAACGCGAGCCACTGACTACTCCAGGTTCGTTGCGGGGTGACGGCTGAATCCTACCGACCGCGGCGTGGATTGCCGCATCCTGGACTATTCACTGAGTACATACACGCGGTGTATAGTTCTGGCCGTGGCCACTGCTGAGCTCGTCCTCGGGCTGCTGTCCGCCGGCCCGGCACACGGGTACGACGTGAAGCGGGGCCATGACGCCTGGTTCCCGGACAGCCGGCCGCTCGCCTTCGGACAGGTGTACACGACTCTCGGGCGACTGGAGCGCGACGGACTGGTCGAGATCGTCGACAAGACCTCCGGCGGCGGACCGGACCGGACGGTCTACGCGCTGACGAGCAAGGGCCGCGACCACCTGAGCGACTGGCTCAACGACCCGGTGCCGCCGGCCTGGGGAAGCGCCGACGAGGTACTGCGGAAGCTCGTGGCAGCGATCCGGACCGGAGGCGACGCGGCGGGGTTCCTCGCCCGCCAGCGCGCCAGCCACCTGCGCCGGATCCGTGAGCTGCGCGAGACCCCGGCCGACGACGACCCGACCTCGCCGCTGGTCCGCGAGTACATCGTGGCCCACCTGGACGCCGACCTGCGCTGGCTGGACGGCGCACTGGACCGCATCTCCGAGCAGAGGGGGACTCGCTGATGAATGCTGCTCTGGAACTGGAACGAGTCGAGTACGCCTACCGGCGGAACACGGCCCTGCGCGGCGTCAGCCTGCAACTCAAGCCGGGCGAGGTCGTCGCGGTGACCGGTGCGAGCGGATGCGGCAAGTCCACGCTGCTGCACTGCGCGGCCGGCATCCTCACTCCGGACGCCGGTGCTGTGCACGTGGACGGCCAGGACCTGGCTGCTCTGCCGGAGGAGCAGCGTGCGGCGCTCCGGCGTACGAAGGTCGGCATCGTGCTGCAGTTCGGTCAGCTGGTGCCGGACCTGCCACTGGTCGACAACGTGGCGCTGCCGCTCCTGCTGGGTGGCCATGAGCGCGGTGAGGCACACAAGGCCGCGATGAACTGGCTGGACCAGGTAGGCATCGCCGACGACGCCGACGCGGTTCCGGGCGAGCTGTCCGGCGGCCAGACGCAGCGTGCTGCGGTAGCGCGCGCACTGGTCACCGGTCCGTCCGTGGTACTCGCCGACGAGCCCACCGGCAGCCTGGACAGTCGGGCCGGCCAGGAGCTGCTCGACGTACTGCTCGAGGCTGCCCGCTACCGCGGTGCCGCTCTGCTGATGGTGACCCACGACAACCTGGTGGCGGCGTCGGCAAACCGCGAGATCCGGCTGCGCGACGGCCTGATCCAGCACGAGGTGTCACTCTGATGACACTCGAGACGCTGGTGCAGCTTGCGCGCTCACGGACGCCGGCGGACCGCAGCCGGGTCCAGCTGGCCACTGCAGCGCTCGCATTCAGTGGAGCCCTGCTGCTCGGCGCACTGCGCATCGCCCGCCTGGGCAAAGGTGAGCTGAGCAACGATGTCTACAGCAACTACGTCGCCGAGAGCGGCCTCCGGTCCGGGCTGATCGCGATCCTGATCATCCTGGCCGCACTCACCGGGGGCCTCGCGGTCCAGGCCTTACGACTCGGTACGGCGGCCCGCGAGCGGCGGCTGACTGCGCTACGACTGGCAGGCGCGTCCCGGAAGCAGCTACGGCAGCTGACCGTCACCGACGCTGCCATTGCCGGTCTGGCCGGTGGACTGCTCGCTGGACCTGCCTACCTGATCCTCAGCCTGCTCTTCGGCGCACTGCCATTGATGGCTCGGGTCCTGCCCGGCGCGGAACTGATGGACGCGGTCCTGTGGATTCCCGTGGTTGTGATGATGACGGCAGCCGGGGCGGTGATCGGAAGTCTCCTGCACCGAGACGGGCCCGTCTCGAGGCAACCACAGTCCGTGGCGCAGCGTCGTACCGGCATCATCGCTGGACCGGTACTGATCGCGCTCGGCCTGCTCGCCTCGCCCTACGCGGGCTACGTGGGGTCCACGATCCTGCTCGCCGGCCTGGCGCTCTTCTTCCTGAGCACCTCCGGAGTCTGGATCCGCGGGTTGGGGCGGCGGCTGCAGCGGTCCGGAGACCCGGCCAACCTGCTCACCGGCCTCCGCCTGGTGACCGACTCCCGGCCCGCCTCCCGGATCTGCATGCTGCTGGGGTGCTGCGGCTTCCTCGTCGGCACCATGGTGAACGGGATCGCCGGCGTCCAGGCCGATGCCGAGTTGGACGGTACTCACACGTTCTACGACACCGGGTTCGGGCTGACGATCGCCGGACTCGTTCTGGTGGTGCTGACCGCGATGGCCGCGCTGATCGTCGGTGTCGCGGACCAACTGGTCGACCAGCGCCGCCAGTTCGCCAGCCTGACCGCGCTGGGTGTGGACCTGCCGTTCCTTCGCCGGGTCATTCGCCGCCAGTTGACCGCGGTCGCGGCTCCCGCACTGGCCGTCGGTCTGCTGTTCGGCACCGTGACCGGCATCAACCGAGTAGCCGGCGGTGCGGTCGAGCCGTTCGAGCCGGGGACGCTGCTGCTCGCGGCGATCCTGACGATCGCAGGCTGGCTCCTCGGTCACCTCGGCGGCGCCGCCGCCGGTTTCCTGCTTCGCAACCAACTCCGGGACGCACTCGATCCCGAGAACCTAAGGGCGGCCTGATGACTCTGCATTTGGCCGGGCCTCCGGCGCCGGCGTGGTCATGGGCCTTCGGCTCCCGGCCTTCCCTCGTCGCTTCGGTCGCTTCGCTCCCTACGCTCCTCAGTCCAGGCCGGGAGGGCCCATGACCTCACTACCGTTGGAAGTCCGGCCTGCATTGTTGCTCGCGATACCGAACCGGATCACGCTGGTTCGGACCGTGATCGCGATGGCGCTTGCCACGTATGCGTTCCAGACCGGCGAGCTGCTCTGGCTGGTGATCGGGTATGTCGCCTACTGGTTCGGTGACAGTCTCGACGGCTGGGTGGCGCGCCGCCGGAACGAGGAGTCGCTGTCCGGTGCGGTGTTCGACATCGTCTGCGACCGGGCCTGCTCGTTCCTGCTGGCGGCCGCGTTCATGGCGACGTACCCGGACACGATCGGCCCGTTGGCGCTCTACCTGGTGCAGTTCGGCGTACTGGACACCATGCTGACGTTCTCGTTCCTGCTCTGGCCGTGGATGCTCAGCCCGAACTACTTCTACAAGGTGGACCGGCCGATCTACGTCTGGAACTGGTCCAAGCCCGCCAAGGCGATGAACACCGGCGCCGTGGTGGTCTCGCTGATCGTCGCCGGTCAGACCGGCGCACACTGGCTGCCGTACGCCGTCGCGATCGCGGCCCTCGCGGTCAAAGTGGTCTCGTCGTACCGCCTGATCGAGATCCTCTGCGGCCGTCGCGCCGCCGCGCCGGGCGAGGCACGATGACGGGGTGGACCCTGGACTACCCCTGGAAGGGGGCCTGAGTTCCGTGGCAATGGCCGGGATCACGCTTAGCCTCGGTGTCATGTGGGTGTGGCAACTGGCACTGGCGGTGGGCTTCGGCATCGGCTCCGCCGTCGTACCGTTCATGAACGCGGAGGCGTACGTCCTCGCGCTCGGCGCCACGCATGCCCTGAACCCGGTGGTCGCCGCGATCGGCGTGTCGATCGGGCAGACCATCGGCAAGGTCGCGATGTTCCTCGCCGTCCGCTACCGCCCCGGATATGCGGCCCGCAAGACCAAGAAGGAACCCCGGCCGGTCAACCTGGACACCCGCTGGGGCCGCTTCGTCCAGTGGAACCGCGACCTCAGCAAACGCCTCATGGACGCCATGAGCGACAGCCGCTGGGGCGCCCCGGTCACGCTCCTGAGCGCTTTCGTCGGCATCCCACCGCTGTACGGCGTGGCGCTCATCGGCGGCGCCTCGCGGATGCGAACCGTCGTTTTCACGCTGTCGGTCCTGGCCGGCCGCAGTGGCCGCTTCATCCTGCTCGCGCTCGGCGTGGGGCTGTTCTAACCCTCGAACTTCCGCCCGGTCAGCTGTTCGTACGCCGCGATGTACGACGATCTGGTCCGCTCGACGACCTCGTCGGTCAACGGCGGCGGCGCCTCACCCGACGTGCGGTCCCAGCCGGACTCGAACTGCAGCCAGTCGCGGACGATCTGCTTGTCGTACGACGGCTGCTGCTTGCCCGGAGCCCACTGGTCGGCCGGCCAGAACCGGCTCGAGTCGGGTGTCAGCACCTCGTCGGCCAGCACGAGCGTCCCGTCCGCGCGGGCCCCGAACTCGAACTTCGTGTCCGCCAGGATGATCCCGCGCTCCTCGGCCATCGCCCGCGCCGTCGTGTAGATCTCGAGCGTGGTGTCCCGCAGGACAGCCGCCGTGTCCGCGCCGACGGTCGCGACCACCACGTCGTACGACACGTTCTCGTCGTGCTCGCCGAGCTCGGCCTTCGTCGCCGGCGTGAAGATCGGGGTGTCGAAGCGCGAGCCCTCGACCAGGCCGCCCGGCAGCGGGATCCCGCAGACCGCGCCGGTGGCGTTGTAGTCGACCAGTCCGGTGCCGCTCAGGTACCCGCGGGCCACGCACTCCACCGGGTAGATCGCGAGCTTCTCGCACACCACGGCCCGTCCGGCGACCTCGGCCGGCACGTCCGTGGAGATGATGTGGTTCGGCACGTCCAACTGCTCGAACCACCACAGGCTCATCGCGGTGAGCACCTTCCCCTTGTCGGGGATCACCGATTCCAGGACCCAGTCGAAGGCGCTCATCCGGTCGGTCGCAACCATCAGCAGGTCGCCGGACTCGAGCTCGTACAGGTCCCGGACCTTGCCGGAGTGGAGGTGCTTCGCACCGGGAATCTCAGGCGCCTGCGGAAGTGTGGTCACGGGCCTGATTGTTCCATCCGCCTACTTGCGGGCCCGCAGGGCCACCAGTTTCCCGCCGACGGTGAACAAGGCGTCACGGATCGCGCAGAGCAGTGGGTTCTCGGTCTGGCCGAGGCGGCCGACGCTGCGGGAGCGCTTCACGAGCTTCGTCGTCGCGGGCCGTCGTTCGGCGTCGTACGCCGTCAGCGCCGCCGGCAGATCGCTGGTCCGTCCGAGGTGCCGGGCCAGCGCACCGGCGTCCTCGATCGCGGAGCAGGCGCCGCGGCCCAGGTTCGGTGTCATCGCATGCGCCGCGTCGCCGAGCAGCACCACCCTCCCCTGCACGAACGGCACCAGAGGCAACGTCAGGTCGTAGATGTCGTTTTGCAGGATCTTCTCGCTGCCCGCGATCAACCGCGGCAACGGATCGTGCCAGCTCTCGAATACCGTCGGCTCGCTCTTGGTACCGGCCGGCTGGTTCGCCGTCGCGTACCAGTAGAACCGCCCGTCGATCAGCCGCGCGAACCCGAACAGTTGCCCGCGCCCCCAAGTCTCGCCACCGCCGTCGTCGAGGTCCACATCGGCGATTCCCCGGTACGCCGTGAACCCGGAGTACCGCGGTCCCGCGTACTGCGGAGACAGCGCTCCACGCACCGCGCTCCGAATCCCGTCGGCAGCCACCAGCAGCTCCGCCCGCAGCTCACCGTTGACCGTGACACCGTCCGCATCCTGCGTCACCGTCCGTACGTCGTACCCGGTCCGAACCGTCACCGCGGGGCCGAACTCGGCCGTGATCAGGTCGTGCAGCTGCGCGCGGTGGATCATCACCGGGAGCTCCATGCCGAGATCGGCCGCACCGACCACCCAGCGACCGTCGGGCTTGCGCATCCCGGCCGGCTTGGACTGCACCGACGCCTTCTCGACCCCCTTGACCCCGAGCTCCTCGAGCACGGCGACCGCCGACGGCCAGACCGAGATACCGGCCCCGACCTCACCCAGCTCCGGAGCACGCTCCAGAACTGTGACCTGCCAGCCGCGCCGTTGCAGCGCGACAGCAGCCATGACCCCTCCGATACCCGCCCCGACCACGATCGCCGTACTCATGCGATCGACTCTACATCTGTAGAGTTCAGCTGGGAAGTGCGAGACTGTGCGACGTGACGAAGACGGCTCCGCGGGGCGCGGATCGGCAGGACGCCATCGCGGACGCGGCGATCCGTCTCGTCGCGACCCGTGGACTGCGCGGGCTGACGCATCGCGCCGTCGACGCCGAGGCGGGCCTGCCGCCGGGCTCCACGTCGTACTACCTGCGGACGCGGAACGCCCTGCTCACCGCGTGCGTGAGCCGGATGCTCACCCGGGACGTGGCCGGGATGCCGCCGCCCGGCGCGGATCCGGTCGAGCTGATGGTGGCGATGACGGTGGGACTCGCGCAGGATCGGCCGGACGATCTGGTCGCGCGGTACGAGTTGTCGCTGGAGGCGAGCCGTCAGCCCGAGCTGCGGGCTGCGATCGACGAAGGCGGGCGGCAGTTGCGGGCGATGCTCACGCAGTTGCTGGCCGGACTCGGCGTACCCGATCCGGAGGCGGCCGCGTGGCCTGTCGCCGCGATGCTGGACGGACTCATGTACGACCGGGTCGCCGGGACCGGCACAACGCTCTCACCAGAAGCGTTCGAGGCCGCCGTACGACGCTCTGTCACGGCGCTGATCGCCGGACTCAGAGACGGTCCGTGACCGCGACGAACGTGAAATAGCAGACGCCGACCAGCATGCCCACGTGGCCGAGGACGGACAGGCCGGCACCGGAACCCCAGGCGTCACTCTGCGCATCCTCGGAGTGCTTGCCTCCGCTCGGCAGCCAACGGGCCAGAAGCAACAATCCGATGACCGTGAGCAACCACCAGCCGGCCAGTATGACCAGGGCGACCCCCCGCCGACCGGTGACCAGGGCAACGACCCAGCCGATCAGCGTGATCACTCCGACCACGGTGTGCAGCCGCAACAGCGTTGCGGAGTACCCGTGCCGGCCGGCACCGTGACCGGTGCCGTCGACAACAGTCCCGCCGAGCCGGACGCGCGTGATCAGTACGACGACCGCTCCGAGCGCGGTCAGGAACCAGGTGACGTTCGACCATTCCACGCACCGATCCTTACCCCTCCCGATGGGCAAGTGAACCATTCAGCGTGTCGTCCCACCCACCTCACCACCAACTTTGTGCCCCCACCAACCAGATTTCAGCGTGCAGAATGGTCGGTGGGGGCCCAAAGTTGCCTTGAGGGGGTCAGCGGTTCGGGGCTGTGCCTCCTTGGGGGAATCCACCGCCGGGCCCACCGAACTGACCCTGCTGATTGCTCGTGCCGTCCCACGAGTGGCCGACTGCCATGCCGCCGAGGAAGGCCAGTACGGCGAGGATCGAACCGGCGCCGGCGAGCATCAGATTGCTTGGGCGCCCACCAGGCTGCGCGACCTCCGGCTGCTGGGCCGGCGGGTTGTTCTGGGCAGCATGTGCCGCCTGGAACTGGGCTTCCGCGGACTGTGTCATCTTCATGCTCCTGTTCCGGTGGAGAGGTCGTAGACGGTGGTGCTGCCGACGGTCTGGGACTGGAAGTTCTCGCTGACCCAGGTAGCGATCTCACTCGAGGTGGCGTTGCGGCCGCCCATCATCCCGCCGCCACCACTTCCGACGAAGTAGTGAATCTTGCCCTGAGCAACCAGTTCCTTGAACTCGTCGAGCGACGGCGCCGGGTCGGTCCCGTTGAACCCGCCGATCGCCATGATCGGTTCGCCGGACGCGATCTGAAGCGGTGCCGCACCGTTCGCGGTGACTGCCGCCGCGGCCCAGGTGTATCCCTTCGCGCCCTGCTGCAGCAGCGTCACCAGTTCGCTGGAGACTCCACTGATCCCGCCACCACCAAGGAACCCGCCCATACCGCCACCACCAGGACCAGCCTGTTGCGTAGTACCGGTGCCCGGCTGCTGCGTCGTACCGGTGCCGGTCTGGCCGGGCGGCATACCCATCCGGCCGCCGCCGAAGCCACCGCGCAGGCCGCCCATGCCACCGGCACCCGAGGGGCCGGCGGAAGGTAGTGCACCGGCGTGCGCCGCACTGATCGTCTCGACGGAGTACGCCGTCGGTCCGGCCAGCGCACTCACCGCGAGCAGTGTCGCCGCGAACAGCCCGGCCCGCCGAGCCGCCGTACGGTGCAACTTCAACTCAGGCAGGACCATCAGCACCCCGGCTGCCACCACACCGGTGGCCAGAACCACCCAGCGCAGCCACGGCTGCCACGTCGGTGTCTGGTTCAGCAGCGCGAAGCTCCACCCAGCCGTCAGCAGGATCCCGCCGGCCAACGTGGTCCGCGGCAACCATTCCGTACGTCGCTTCCAGAGCACCGCCATCGCCGCACCGATCAGCGCACCGATCGCCGGTGCCAGCGCGATCATGTAGTAGCTGTGGATGATGCCCTGCATGTAGCTGAACACCAACCCGGTGACGACCAGCCAGCCACCCCAGAGCAGTGCGAATGCCCGCTTCCGATCGGTCCGCGGGGCCTTGCCCGAAGCAACGACCAGCACGATCGTCGCGAGCAGAGCCGCCGGCAGCAGCCATGCGATCTGCGACGCGAACTCACCGCCGAACAGGCGCTGGACACCAGCCGCCCCACCCCAACCGGGGTTGCCTGCCCCGCCACCGACCGAACCGGTCTCGTTGCCGCTCAACCGGCCGAGTCCGTTGTAGCCGAGGGTCAACTCGAGAATGCTGTTCGTCGACGACCCGCCGATGTACGGTCGCGCCGACGCCGGAATCAGCTCGACGATCGCGACCCACCAGCCGGCGCTCACGATCAGCGAAACAGTCGCCAGCACCAGGTGCATGAGACGCTTCCCCAGCGCCGGCTTCCCCGCGACCAGGTACGCGATCCCGAATGCCGGCAGGATCAGGAACGCCTGCAGCATCTTCGTCAGGAACCCGAACCCGACCAGCGCACCGGCCAGGATCATCCATCGCGCCGAGTGCTTCACAGAGTCGATCGCCCGTGTCACGGCCCACGCACCGGCGCAGAGCAGCAGGATCAACAGCGCGTCCGGGTTGTTGAACCGGAACATCAGGACTGCGACCGGCGTCACCGCGAGGATCGCTCCGGCGAGCAGGCCGGCGTTCGCGGAGAACCAGCGCCGTACGGCGACGTACACGAAGCCGACGCTCGCGACGCCCATCAGCGCCTCGGGTACCAGCATGCTCCAGGTGTTGAAGCCGAAGATCCGCCCCGACAGCCCCATCACCCACAGCGAGGCGGGGGTCTTGTCGACGGTGATGAAGCTGGAGGAGTCGAGCGACCCGAACAACCAGGCCTTCCAGCTCGTCGACCCGGCCTGCACCGCGGCGGCGTAGTACTCGTTCGCGTAGCCGTTCTTGGACAGGCCCCACAGGTACGCGATCGCGGTCAGCACCAGCAGCCCGCCGTACAGGACCTTGTCCTTCCCGAGCGTGTACTGCGTTGTGATCGCCCGAGGTCTTGTCGCCTCGACGGGATCGGTGAGGGTTGCCATATCAATTGCTCCGGGTGTTTTCGAGAACCGCTGGGGGTTCGAAGGCGGGCAAGGTAGGTGCGTCGTCGTCGAAGACCCAGGCCTGGAAGAGGCTGAACCGGACGACGGTGGCGGCCAGGTTCGCGATGGTCAGGACGGTGATCTCGACCGCTTGGTGCGGCGCAGAAACCCCGTCGTACATGGCGTGCAACAGCCAGAGCGACGCCGCGGTCAGGCTCCAGCCGATCCCGAAGGTGACCAGACCGCGCAGGTGATGCCGCCAGCGGCCTTCGATCCCGCGCACCCCGAACGTGATCCGCCGGTTGAGCGCGGTGTTGCCGACCGCGGTGATCAGCAGTGCCAGCAGGTTCGCGACCTGGGCCGGCATGCCCTGGCGCAGCACGAGATACAGCAGCGCGTACGCCGCCGTACTCAGCACCCCGACCGCGCAGAACCGCAGCACCCGCGCGGCCAACGCCGTACGCGGATCGAGAATGCGCGGCCGGCCGTACTTCTGCCGGATGGCCTCCAGGTCGACGCGGTTGTGCATCAGCCGGGCGATCCCCCGCAGGTCCTCGCCCACCGTCTTCGCGATCGCGACCCGGGAGTCCAGGTCGTCGACCCAGTCCACCGGTACTTCGTGGATCCGCAGCCCGGCCTGCTCCGCGAGCACCAGCAGCTCGGTGTCGAAGAACCAGCTGGTGTCCTCCACCAGCGGCAGCAGCTCGCGCGCCACGTCGGCGCGGATCGCCTTGAACCCGCACTGCGCGTCGGAGAAGTGCGCATTCAACGTTGCCCGTAGCAACAGGTTGTACGAGCGCGAGATGAACTCCCGCTTCGGCCTCCGGACCACCCGGGAGCTCTTCGCCAACCGGGTGCCGATGGCAACGTCACTGTGCCCGGCGAGCAGCGGCGCGACCAGCGGCAGCAGCGCGTTCAGGTTGGTGGACAGGTCGACGTCCATGTAGGCGAGCACCTCGGCGGTGCTGGCGGACCAGACCTGCTTCAGCGCGCGGCCGCGCCCGGACTGCTCGAGCCGGACCACCCGGACCCCGGGCAGCTCGGCGGCGAGCAGCGTACCGATCTCATAGGTCGCGTCCGTACTTCCGTTGTCCGCGATGCAGACCTCGGCCGGAAACGGGAAAGCGGTGTCGAGGAACTCCCGCAACCGTCTGATGTTCGGTCCGAGGTCGTGTTCCTCGTTCTTGACGGGTACGACGATCTCGACCCGAGGATGACCTGGAATCTGCATGTCACCGATGCTGGTCGGTGAACCTGAGTCAGCCCCTGTGCGTGGCTGGCAGTTCCCTGGGACCTACCGGGTGCGACGGAGCCAGAGCAGCCCCAGTACTGGCAGCACCAGCGGTACGAAGCCGTACCCCTGCCCGAAGTGCGACCACACGGTCGCGTCCGGGAAGTCGTCGGGTACGGCGTAGCTGAAGGCGCCGATCGCGATCACGCCGGCCAGCTCGATCGCGATCGCGGCCGTGGCGACCTTGCGCGACACCACGGTCGCCTTCGCCAGCGCGAACGTCGCGGCGCAATAGATGACCGCGGCAACGGCCGACAACAGGTACGCGATCGGGGCGTCGCCGAACTTGGTCGCGATCTGTACGCCGGCCCGTGCGGTCGCGGCGAGCGCGAACACGCCGTACACCGCGATCAGGATCCGTCCGGGCCCGTGCTTCGTGGCCGCCGGATCGGTCATGTCAGACCGCCCAGAGGTCGTGCAGCCGTAGCTCGAGGATCGGGATCACCAGACACGCGATGGCCAGCGCTCCGGCACCCCAGCGGCTGCTCTCGGCCAGCGCCCAGAACGCCCCGATCGGCAGGATGATCAGCGACCCGATCAGGTACCCGATGAAGAACGGCCCGGACACGTCACGGTCGGTCCCGGCGTACTGCACGATCCCGATGACCAACTGCGCGATCAGCCCGACCTCGACAACTCCGACCGCGCCCAGCACGGTCCAGTCGATCCGCTTGTCCCGCGCCGCCAGTACAACGGCGTACACCATCGCAAGCAGCGCCAACGCGACAAGAAACCAGGTGAGCGGTGCGAACACGAGTTAGAGGATGTCACCCGGGGTGTAGGCGGCTGCTTCCGGGTGGCGCTTGGCGAGTTCGTCGATCTTGGCGACGACCGCGGCGACCTGGGCGACGGCCGCGCCGGTGAAGGACAGTGGTTCGCCGACGATGCCGACGATCTGCTCCTCGGTGAGGCCGAGGCGGCCGTCGGCGCCGAGGCGGTGGAACAGGTCGTTCGCGGGCAGGCCCTTGCGCAGGTCGAGCGCGGTGGCGACCGCGTGCTCCTTGATCACCTCGTGCGCAGTCTCCCGGCCGACGCCGTTCTTCACCGCGGCCATCAGCACCTTGGTCGTGGTCAGGAACGGCAGGTACCGCTCGAGCTCACGCGACACGACGGCCGGGTAGACCCCGAACTCGTCCAGCACGGTCAGGAACGTCTCGAACAACCCGTCGAGCGCGAAGAACGCGTCCGGCAACGCAACCCGCCGTACGACGGAACAGAAGACGTCGCCCTCGTTCCACTGGTTGCCGGCCAGCTCGCCCGCCATCGACGCGTACCCACGGAGGATCACCGCGAGACCGTTGACCCGCTCGCAGGACCGGGTGTTCATCTTGTGCGGCATCGCCGAGGAGCCGACCTGGCCCTCCTTGAAGCCTTCGGTGACCAGCTCGTGCCCGGCCATCAGCCGGATCGTGGTCGCCAGGCTCGACGGCCCCGCGGCCAGCTGCACCAGCGCGGACACGACCTCGTAGTCGAGCGACCGCGGGTACACCTGGCCGACGCTCGTCAGCGTGTGGCTGAACCCGAGGTGCTGGGCGATGTCCTGCTCCAGCTCCTCCAGCTTGGCCGGGTCGCCGCCGAACAGGTCCAGCATGTCCTGCGACGTACCCACCGGGCCCTTGATGCCGCGCAGCGGGTACCGCTCGATCAGCTCCTCGATCCGGGCGACCGCGACCAGCAGCTCGTCGGCGGCCGACGCGAACCGCTTGCCCAGCGTGGTCGCCTGCGCGGCCACGTTGTGGGAGCGGCCGGTAAGCACCAGCGCCGCGTGGTCGGCCGCCAGCTGGCCCAGCCGTACGGCGGTCGCCACCGCACGGTCCCGGACCAGTTCCAGGCCGGCGCGGATCTGGAGCTGCTCCACGTTCTCGGTCAGGTCACGACTCGTCATCCCCTTGTGGATGTGTTCGTGCCCGGCGAGAGCGCTGAACTCCTCGATCCGCGCCTTCACGTCATGTCGCGTGACCCGCTCGCGGTCCGCGATCGACGCCAGGTCGACCTGGTCGACCACTCGTTCGTAGTCCTCGACGACCCCGTCCGGAACCTCGACCCCGAGCCGGCTCTGGGCCTTCAGTACGGCGACCCAGAGCTTCCGCTCGAGCACGATCTTGTGCTCCGGTGACCACAGCTCCGCCATCGACAGACTGGCGTAGCGCGCGGCGAGAACGTTGGGGATCCGGGGTTTGGTCACGAACCCCATTCTCCCAGACGGCTCAGAGGTCGCGCGGAGCGGTGGTGCCGTCGCGAGCGTCGTCCCGCGGAGTGCTGGGCAAGGCGGAGGAGGGAGGCAGGACGGAGTCCTGTCGACCGACGACAACGCCGCCCAGTGCCC
>NZ_SODU01000004.1:0-492751 GCF_004366075.1 Kribbella pratensis
TGGCCGGTGCGGTGGCCGGTGCGGTGGGCCGGTGCGGTGGCCGGTGCATGGGCCGGCGCGTGGGCCGTGCGTGGGCCGGTGCGGTGGGCCGGTGCATAGGCCGGTGCATGGGCCGGTGCGGTGGCCGGTGCGGTGGCCGGTGCGGTGGGCCGGTGCGGTGGCCGGTGCATGGGCCGGCGCGTGGGCCGTGCGTGGGCCGGTGCGGTGGGCCGGTGCGGTGGGCGGTGCATGGGCCGGCGCGTGGGCCGTGCGTGGGCCGGTGCGGTGGGCCGGTGCGGTGGGCGGTGCGTGGGCCGGTGGGGGGCGGGGCGGTGGGTGGGGCGTGCACGTGGTGTGTGCGTGGGCAGGGTGGTCGATGCGAAGGGAGGCGGATCCGGGCGGTGGTGGCTGGGGCTGTTAGTCCTCTGGGGGCCTACTGTCGTGGGATGAGTGAGCTTGTGGTGGAGGCGCCGGTTGTTGCTGTGACTGTTTATCCGGATCGGGCGCGGGTTACTCGGCGTGGGCGGATCACGGTGCCGGGTGGGGATCAGGTTGTGTACGTCGAACCGCTGCCGCTGTTGCTGGAAGAGGACTCCGTGCGGGTGTCGGGGCGGGGGCCGGCCACGGTACTCGGGGTGGACGTGGCGACGCGGCATCATCCGCAGGCCCCGGACGAGACGGTCGCTGAGCTCGAGCGGGTTCAGCGTGCGGCGCAGGACGAGGTCGCGGCGCTCACCGACGCGGACGACGTACAGGTGCAGCTCGAGGCCTTCCTGGCGCAGTTGGCGAAGCGGGCCGGTGGAAGTTTTGCGCGCACGCTCGCGTCGGGTGATCCGGGGGCGGAGCTCAGTGAGTTCACTGAGTCGCTGGCGGGCCGGTTGTCCGCCGTACGGGCGACGCGCCGGGAGCTGACTGTGCAGCGCCGCGAGGTCGAAGAGCGGCTCGCTGCAGTGGGCCGTCGGCTTGCTGCACTCACGGAGAAGCGCGCGCCCGACCGGCGTACTGCGGCTGTCGCGTTGGCACTGGAGTCCGAGGCGGAGGTCGAGATCGAACTCTCGTACGTCGTGCCCGCGGCGGGGTGGACCAGCTCGTACGACGTACGTCTCAAGGGCGATCGGCTGACGTTGAACTGGTACGGCCTGATCACGCAGCGAACCGGTGAGGACTGGCCGGAGTGCGACCTCACGTTGTCCACGGCTCGACCGACCGTGACCGCGAAGGTGCCGGAGCTCGACGCCTGGTACCTCGACCGCACGCGTCCGCCGATGCCGCACGCACCAGCCGCCCTCCCACTGGCTCGCGGGGCAGGTCAACAGGCGGATTTCATCGAACAGTCGGCCGAGTTCGTCGACCTGGGCGCAACTGTCGAACAGGGCGTGACCGCGGCGACGTACACCCCGCCGCGCCCCGTCGCCGTACCCTCTGACGCCGCCACCCACCGCGCGACGATCGCCGCGATCGAGCTCGACGCCGACCTGGACTACATCACGGCGCCGGTACGATCGACAGACGTCCATCTGCGAGCGACGGTGGTGAACTCGTCCACCCACACGCTCCCCGCCGGCAAGGCCGCCGTCTTCCACGAGGCGGACTTCGTCGGCTCGGCCGCGTTGCCGTTGTGGGCGCCCGGGGAGGACGTCGAGCTCGCTCTTGGCATGGACGACCGCATCCGGGTCGAGCGGAAGCTGGTACGGCGGGACGCGACGAAGGCGACGCTCGGGTCGACGCGTCGTCGGCAGGTCGAGTACGAGACGAAGATCGAGAACCACACGCCGCGCACCGCCCGGATCACGGTGCTCGACCAGTTCCCCGTGTCCCGTGACCACGAGATCACCGTGAAGCGACTGACCGCCGACCCCGAACCCACGGAAACCACCGACCTAGGCGTCATCACCTGGAAGCTCGACCTCGCCCCCGACACCGAGACCACCGTCAAACTCGCGTTCCGAGTGGACACCGCCAAATCCGTGGAACTCACCGGCTGGCGCGAATAAGCCGCGGTGGATCAGGTGATTTCGAGGTTGGCCATCATGCCCATGTCTTCGTGCTCGGCGTTGTGGCAGTGGAAGAGGTAGCGCCCGCGATAGCCGTCGAAGCGGGTAATGATTTCGACGGACTCCCCCGGCCGCAGCGACACCGTGTCCTTCAGACCCGCATCATGCGGCAGAGGAGCACGTCCGCCGCGTGACAACACCTGGAAGCCGACCAGGTGCAGGTGTACGGGATGGTGGACGTCGGCGACCAACCGCCAGATCTCCACGTCGCCGAGCCGGGTGGTGACGTCCGTGCGATCCGGCGCGAACGGCTGCCCGCCGATCAGCCAGCCGTGCCCGTTCCCCATCCTCCCGGCACGGAACGAGAAGTCCCGCACCCGCAATGCCTCCGATTGTTGCCAAACCGGCAGATCGTCGGACAGCACCTCCGGAATCCGGCTGCCATCGGCCGCCTTCCGTACGACGCTGAACGCCATCACGTCACGCGCGCGCCCGGATCCCATCCGGTTGACGATCCGCACCCGGCTCCCGACGGGCACCTGGCCGAAGTCGAGAATCACGTCGTACCGCTCGGCCGGTGCGATCGGCAGGTTGCGATGAATGACGGGTGCACGGAGCAGCCCCTGATCGGCGCCGATCTGCACGAGGTCGAGGCGGCGGCCGTCGTCGAGGACCGCTTCGAGGTCGTAGTGCCGCGCGTTCGACGCATTGAGAATCCGCAATCGGTAGCGCGCGCCGTCCACCTCATGCACCGGCCAAGGCGCCCCGTTCACCAGGATGACATCACCCAGAACCCCAGCAATATAAGGCTCCTGGACACCCGGATGCATCTGCAACGTCGTATCGATCGATGGATAGGCCAACGACCCGTCAGCAGCGAACGCCCGGTCCGCGATCATCAGCGGCAGCTCGCGCACCCCGGACGGCAGCTCGAGCGATTCCTCGGAGGCGTCCCGGACGATGTGCATCCCGGCCAGCCCGCGCCAGATCGCCGGTGCGGTGAAGTCCATCCGGTGATCGTGATACCAGAGCATCGTCGCCCGCTGATCCAAAGGAAACGTATACGAGCGTGTGACCTCGCTGGTCACCGCCCGCGGATCATGCATCCCGTGCCCCGCGTGCCCCCACCCGGCAGGCAGCACGAGATCGGTCGGATACCCGTCCGACTCCGCCGGCGTGCGCCCACCATGAAGATGTACGACGGTAGGCACCGGCAACTCGTTGCGGTGGGCAACCGTGACCGCATGGCCGCGACGCGACTCGATCGTCGGTCCCGGGAACGTCCCGCCGTACGTCCACAACCGGGTCGGCACACCGGGCAGGATCTCCGCTGTGACTTCTCTCTGCACGATCTCGATCTCTGCACCCGACAGCACGGGCGGAAGAGGTAACGGCACCTGAAACGCCGGCGGCAGCGGTACGGCGCTACGCAACACGGCACCCGTCGACGCCGGCCGTCGCGAGAGTGCAGCAGCACTCGACAACCCGCCCAATGCCACCACTCCGAGCGCTCCCCCGATCCCCAGCACCTGACGCCGACTCATCCGGTCACGCATGCTCGACCTCCCGCCGTACGACGGGCTGCCGCCAGACCCCGATGAACAGCACGACGACAGCCGCAACCGTCACCACTCCCAGCGGCAGGTGCAACCACAAGGCGCCGCCTTCCCCCGCGATGTACTGCACCGTCTCGGCCACCACCACTCCCAACGACGCGACGAACGGCCAGACCTGCCGCAGCCGCACCCACACCACCACCGCGGCGATCACCTGCAGATACCCAAGAGAGGTGACGACGTCCGCACCCACCGCGTGCATTCGCAGCCCGTCGAAGTCACCACTCAGATAGACCCCGGCGAAGACCGGCTGACCGAACACCGCTATCAGGTGCGCACTGACGACGCCCCGCAACACCCACCCACTGACCATGCGAGCGACACTATGATTCGAACGTTATGAGAGTCCAAGACCAATATCGCTATCTCGTTATGACGGAAGAGTCATGATGGACCTGACCACGCTCCGCCAGTTCGTCGTCGTCGCACGCCTCGAGCACCTCAGCCGCGCGGCTGAGGAACTCCACGTCGCGCAACCTTCGCTGAGCCGCACGATCGCGCGCCTGGAAAGCGAACTCGGTACGCCGCTGTTCGACCGCGCCGCACGCCTCCGCCTGAACCCGGCAGGCGTCTTGTTCCGCGGGTATGTCGAACGCGCGCTCGGCGAACTCGACGCAGGCCGCCGAGCCGTCGCCGAGGCGACCGTGCAGGGTTCAGGCAGTGTGCGGCTCGCCGCCGAGACGTTCCTCGCGCTCACCGAATCGGTCGCCGGCTTCAAACGCGACCACCCGGCCGTCGAGATCGAGCTCCAGCAGATGTCGGCCGACGAAATGCCGCGCCGGCTCCGCGCCCAGGACATCGACCTGTGCGTCGCGTCCCAGCCGGTGCCGAGCGCCGGCCTGGAATCGGCCGTCCTGCTCGACGAAGCCGTTCGGGTGGTGACGCCACTCGACCATCCGCTGGCGAGCCGTACGTCGGTGACGGTCGAGGATCTCGTCGACGAGCCGTTCGTCATCGCCCGCAAGGGCCACTGGCAACGCCGGCTTCTCGACCGGTTGTTCGCCGACACCGGCGTGACACCGCGGATCGTCTGCGAGAGCGACGAGGCCGCGGCCATCCAGGAGCTGATCCGCGCGGGTCTCGGCATCGGCTTCAACCCCGACTTCGCCCGCCGTTCGATCCCCAGCTACCCCGTCGCCGCCATCCCGGTCGACCACCCCGAGTGCCGCCGTACCCTGTCCCTGCTCTGGAGCGCCGACGCCAACCTGACCACTGCCGCCCAACTGATGCGCACAGCAATCACCACCTGGAACTGGTCAGAGTGAGCCGGACAGCCAGGACCAGGCGACCTCGAACTTCTTCTCCAGCCGGAATCGCACCGCCTCCGCGACCAGCAACTCGAGGCGGGTGCCGACGACCGGGACGGATGCCGTCACCTGCAGATCGAAGGCCTGCGTGGTCCAGCGGCCTTCCGGAGCGATCCGCGTCGTACCCGTCAGCTTCACCGGCACGCCGGTGAGCGCTCCGCCGACCTCCGCCAGCCGCGCACCGTCGACGTCAGGGCGATGCCAGACCTTGGACTGCTCGAGTTCCAGCGTGTTCCCGACGAACCTGCGGGCCACCACCGGTACGTCGGAAACCTGCGTCTGCCAGTGGAGCTGAACCGCCAGGTCGTCACCGTCGTCGCCCACCACCACGTCGTACGACGGCGCCTGCAGCCGCTCGAACACCTGCTCCTGGAACGTGACGTCGGTGATCATCGCGAACACTTCCTCCGGAGAGGCGTCGTACGACGTGGCGAGAGACAGATCCATGCGCCCCATCTTGCACCGCCCGCCGGCACACGGTCCCGACCACTGCAGCTTCCGGCCTTACAGCGCCAAGCGCATCCTGAGCTTGGGAGGCTCCACGTCGGCCACCTGAAAGCCGAGACGCTCGTACAGATGACGCGCACGATTCAGTTGCAGCACGTGCAACTCGACGGCGTTCGCACCCGATGCCCGGGCGCGATCGAGGAGACCACGCAACAACGCCGTACCGACGCCACCGCCCTGCACCTCGGGTGCGATCTCGATGCGGGAGATGTAGAACGTCGTGGCATCGGTCATCGCCGCTTGCACCATCCCGGCCGGGCGGCCGCCGACGAAGACGATCTCGACGGTGTCCGGCGCGAACCACTTCCGGTGGAACTCCCGTTGTACGTCGTCGTCCCACGGACCCCAGGTCGCCTCGATGACGTCGCCCAAGGTGCGACGGTGCAGGTCGTAGAGGAACTCGTCGTCGGCGGCAGTGGCCGGTCTGAGGTGGACGTCTTCCATAGCTCCCACACTGTTGCTTGAAGCTACGGAGCGGATAGGTGGTGACACGGTGGGCGACTTTGTGTAACCTTTTCGTGATGTTCACCGCGTAGCTGACTGAGAACGGGGCTTAGGAAGCGCATGGCCATCAACACCTTCGCACCAGGCGGTGCGTAACCGAAACATGTCCATACACACCGCCACATCTGTCGCAGTTTCCGACGATCTCGACGACGAGGATGAACTGATCCGGCTCGCGCAAGCGGGTGACGCAGCGGCCTTCGGCCGGCTCTACGATCGCTACCTGCCGTCGATCTACCGGTACACCTACAGCAAGACCTCGTCCCGCAGCGCGGCCGAGGATCTGACCAGCGAGACGTTCCTCCGGGCTTTCCGCGCGATTGCCCGCCGGCCGCGGGCGCACCTGAACTTCGCGGCCTGGCTGGTCACCATCGCCCGGAACGTGGTGATCGACCATCACCGCTCCGGCTGGAGCCGGCTGGCGATTGTCACCGACGAGATCGACCCGCGGGTCGACGAGTCCATGGGACCCGAGCAGGCCGCTTTGGCGTCCGTGAGCGAGGCGTCGCTGCGCGGCGCCCTCTCGCTGCTGCCGGACGACCAGCGCGAGTGCCTGCTCCTGCGGTTCTTCGCGGGGCTGTCGATCAGCGAGACCGCCGCCGCGATGGACCGGACCGACGGCGCCGTCAAACAACTCCAGTTCCGCGCGACGAACCGGCTCCGCCGGATCATCGGATGACCGGCTCGTGAAGGGCGGAGGGATTTTCAGGCGCTGAAGGCCTGCACGGTCAGCGCCGCGAACCGGCGCGACGCAGCCAGCCGCCGAGCCGGCGTCGACGCCTGCAGCCCCCGGTGCGCGGTCAGCATGATGACGAGATCACTCAACTCGAAGTCCCGCCGCAGCTGACCCCGGGCCTTCGCCCTCCGCGCAAGAATGGCCACGGACTTCAGCGTGAGCTCGCGACTCGCCGAGCTGTCGACCGCGTCGGGGTACGTCGCCAGGAACGCATCCGTGAACCCTCGATTGCGGACATGCAGCTCGCAGATCCGCTCGATCACCAGACAGAACCCCTGCCACGGATCCGTTGCCGCAAGCCCCTCTTCGACGATCGTCTCGCAGGCACGGACCTGCTCGGCGAAGGCCGCGGTCGCCAGCGCCTGCTTGGTCGGATAGCGGCGATACAACGTCGCGGGCCCGACGCCCGCGTGCCGGGCGATCTCGCGCATCGGCACCGCCAGTCCCTCGCTCGCGAACAGCGTCCGGGCCGAGGCGAGGATCCGCTCGCGGTTGTCCTCCGCGTCGGCGCGCAGTTTCTGAGGCAATCGATCCTTCACTCCTCTCACTCTAGCCAACCGGACGGGTGCGTCCACTTAGGCTCGTAACAGATCGAGAGGAGACGACAAGTGAAGGCAGTGGAAATCAAGGCGTTCGGCGGCCCCGACGGGCTGAGCGTCGTCGAGGTACCGGCGCCCGAGCCCGGCAAGGGTGAGGTACTCGTCGCGGTCGAGGCGGTCGGGGTCGGAGGTGTCGATGCGCTGATTCGCAGCGGTTCCCTTGCCGCGTGGGGATTCCGCGAAGGTCTCATACCGGGTTCGGAGGTTGCGGGGACGGTAGTTGCCGTCGGCCACGACACGGACCGTTCGTGGATCGGCCAACGCGTTTGGGCGTTCACAGGTCTTGGTGGCGGGTACGCCGAGCAGGCGATCGCTGCGGTCGAGGACGTCGTACCGCTACCGACCGGCCTGTCCGCGGCGGGCTCGGTGACGCTCGGGAGCTCCGGCATCGTGGCGCACTTCGGCTTGAAACACGCGCACTTCAGCCCGGGCGAGTCCGTTCTGGTGCGTGGCGCTGCCGGAAGCATAGGCATCCTCGCGGTCCACCTCGCCGCACAGGGCGGTGCATCGGCGGTCGCGGTCACGACCTCGTCAGCGGCACGCGGTGAACTGTTGCGCGCGGTCGGCGCTACGCACGTTCTGGACCGGTCCGGGGCGGGCGATCCCACCGCTCCCCCGGCGTACGACGTGATCATCGACGTCGTCGCCGGCCCGCAGTTGCCGGTGTTCCTCGACAAGCTACGACCGAACGGCCGGCTCGTCGCGGTCGGAGCGATCGCCGGCCCACCACCGCCCGATCTGGGTACGGCGTTGATGGCCAACTTCCGCAAGTCGTTGTCCTTCGCAACCTTCAGCGCGGACACGGTGTCGCCTGCAGAACGCCGTACTGTCAGAACCGAGCAGTTCGCCGCTGCGGCGGAGGGTCGGCTGCCGCTGGTGATCCACGAGCAGTTGCCGCTGGACGACGCCGTACTGGCACACCAGAAGATGCAGGACGGCGAGGTCTTCGGGCGGATCGTCCTGGAGCCGGTCTAGTCCTCGGGCTCGTCGACGGTGGCCAAAGCGATCAGGTTCTCGGCGACCTGGGCGCAGCGTTCCTCGGCGCGGCCGCGGGCCGTGCCGGTGTAGCGGAGACGGGCGGTGGCGGTGAGCGGTTCGGAGCGGACCTCGATCAGCGAACCGCCCGGGCGTGGCTGCACCTTGACCGCTACCTGGACCCAGCCCCCCAGTCCACTTCGCAGTCGTACGACGAGTTCGCTGTCGGGTCGCCAGCGCTCGACGATTGCGACGAGCAACTGCCGGTTGTGGGCGTGCCGGGCGCGCGGTTCGCGACCGTCGTCCCGCAGGATGACGCTGCCCACCTGGGGCCAGTTGAGGCCGGCGCGAAGCTCCGGCGGTACAGCGACCATCCAGTCCGCGAAGGCTGTCGCGTCACGGAGCACCGACATGACGGCATCGACGTCAACGGCACCGAACCGCCACGCCATGACCATCGAATCCGCTTCCCTGTCGGCGACACGTCCTCACGCCCGTGTCTACCAGGAAGCCCGGCCGACCGAGCCCCTCAGGCGTTGTCGGGGACATCACATCGCCCTTACATTTTCCGGCCGGCAAACGGCTGCCCGGCCGGGACATTTTGCTCCAGCACGACCGGCAACTTTTCGGCGGCAGCCGGACTCCAATGCGGTACGACGGAGGCTGGGGTGCCTCCGCGTGAATGGGGAGGACGAATCCAGATGTTTCGTAAGACCGTAGGTCTGGCCTCGGCCGGCGTGCTCGCGTTGGGCCTCGGGGCGGCCATGGTGCCGTCGGCCCAGGCTGCGCAGGCTGCACAGTCCACAGCGGGCAGCACGACGGCAACTACCGCGGCGTGCGCGCTGCGGCTCGGGTCGGTCACGTCGACCGGCGCGTTCACCAGCCGGATGGTCAACGCCACCGCACCGATCACCATCGGCGGGGTCCGTGGGACGGCCGGGGTGTTCCCGGCGAACCAGGTCCAGCACATCAGCACGTTCACCGGCACGCCGCTCGGCAGCGGCGAGTCGCGGTCCGGTCTCACCGTCATGGGCGGCGCGCTGTACTCCAGCTCGTTCGTCGTCGACGGCCAGAGCCAGCTCGACCCGCACTACCCGCACAACAATCTCCGGATCGGCGGCGGCTGGTCCAACTACCGCTGGATCGAGCAGTCCATCCTGCGTCCGGCGAACGCCGGGGACCCGGCCCGCACACTGCTGTACGGCCAGCGCACCGACGGCATCACGCAGCGCTGGATCTCCGACGGCAGCGGCTGGCGCATCACCTCCGGCGTCGGCGGTCTGAGCACGGTCAAGGGCATCGCGCTCATCGGCCGCACCGCGACCTCGGAGACGTTCCTCGCCAACACCAGGTCCGGCGCACTCGTCACCGTCACCTGGCCGACGAAGTACCTGGCCGCGCCGACCAGCAAGGTGGTCCGCGGTACGACCTGGCAGGGCTTCGAGCAGCTGATCGCGACCAACTGCGGCGCGAGCGGCACGCTGCTGCTCGGCATCGACAAGGAAACCAAGTCCGGTTACCTGTACGCCGTTGGCCACGCCAACGGCACCAGCACCGCCGTCAAGAGTCTGGGCAAGGTCCCGCTGACCTTCTCCGACCCGCAGTACTTCCGCATCGCCCCGAAGTACGACGTCCTCAACGGCGGCTGATCAACTGTCGGGACGCCGTCCTCCAGCGTGAACGCCTGGGGGACGGCGTCCCTTCGTGCGATCCTTCGGGGGTGGCTAGCGTGACGGCCCCCGGTGGGCTCCTCGTGGGATGGTTGCGGCGCCGAGATCCTGGCCTGGCCGCTACTCGGCGGGCGGCGCGGACAGCGTTGATCATGCCGTCGTTGTTCGCGTTCTGCGCTCAGGTCCTGCATGCGCCGATCGTGGCGACGTTCGCCGCCTTCGGTGCGTTCGCGATGCTGCTCCTGGTCGACTTCTCCGGCACGGCGGTTCAGCGGCTGCGGGCCCAGGTGGCGCTCGCAGTGGCGTGGCTGGTGCTCGTCTCGCTGGGAACACTCGCGGGACAGTCGGTGTGGACCGCGGTCGCGGCCACGGTGGTCGTAGCGTTCGTCGTGCTGTTCTCCGGCGTGGTCAGCTCGGTTCTCGCGGGTGCGGGTACGTCGCTGCTGCTCGCATTCATCCTCTCCGTGTCGACGCCCGCCCCACTGGCGCTCCTGCCGCAACGGCTCGCCGGCGTGTCCATCGCCGCGTGTGCAGCGGTCATCGCGGTCTGGCTGCTCTGGCCGCGAGCGTCCGTCGACCCGCTGATCGCGCCCGCAGCACAGGTCTGCCGGGCTGCCGCGAAGCAAGTGCGGGCCGACGCCGAGCACTTCTCGGCCGGGTCCAACCTGCAGACCTGCCGCGTGGTGGCTGAGGCGACCACCAACGCGACTGCGGCACTCCGCAGTACCTTCACGGCGACGCCGTACCGGCCAACCGGCCTGTCGACAGGATCCCGGGCCTTGGTCAGGCTCGTCGACGAACTGACCTGGCTGAGCACGATTCTCGACGAGTCATCCCCTGCCACGCTGCCCGAGTCGGCGCGGGATCCCGAGTCGTCCGCGGTCCGTCTAGCCGCCGCGACCGTCCTGGACCTCTGCGCGCAGGTGCTGGAGGACCCACGTCTCGGCACCGCCGACCTGCGCGCCGCGGCCGACGACTTGCGCCGTGCCGTCACCGCGCTCGAGACGAGCGCGGTCGGCAGGCTGCCGGGGAACGACGTCGCCGACCCGGACCTGCACCTGTTCTTCGGCAGCCTCAACGTCTCCTTCCGGGCGCAGGAGATCTCGTTCGGAGTCCTGCAGATCGCGCAGAACGTCGAGACCCACCGGGCAGCCGACCGACGCAGCTGGCCGGATCGCCTCCTCGGCCACGAACCCGGTTCGTTGACCGGGCCTCTCGCCAGCGCCGTGGAACGCGCCGCCGCGCACGTCGAGCCCCATTCGGTGTGGCTGCACAACAGCATCCGCGGTGCGGTCGGCCTGGCGATCGCCGTCGCCCTGGCGGACGTGACCGGCGTCCAGCACGCGTTCTGGGTCATCCTCGGCGCCCTGTCGGTCCTGCGGTCCAATGCGCTCAACACCGGGCAGAACGCGTTCCGTGCCCTCGCCGGCACGGTCGTCGGCTCGATCGTCGGCGCCGGTCTGCTCCAGCTCATCGGGAACAACGCCACCGTGCTGTGGATCCTGCTGCCGGTGGCGGTGCTGATCGCAGGGATCGTGCCGGCCGCGATTTCGTTCGCGACCGGACAGGCTGCGTTCACCGTCACCCTCGTGATCCTGTTCAACATCGCGCAGCCGGAAGGCTGGTCGCTCATCCTCTTCCGCATCGAGGACATCGCGCTCGGCTGCGCTGTGAGCTTGGTCGTCGGCCTGTTCTTCTGGCCGCGCGGTGCGACGTCCGCCGTCGACAAGGCGCTCTCCGAGGCGTACGCCGACAGCGCCCAGTACCTCGTCAACGCGGTGGACTACGCCGTCGCCTGCTGCAACCCAGGGACTGTCCCCGGATCTCCACGAGACGCTCGCCGAGCCGCCGCCTCGGCCCGGCGGCTGGACGACGCCTTCCGTACCTACCTCGCCGAACGCGGTACGAAATCTGCTCCACTCAGCGAGATGACCACGCTGGTCACCGGCGTTGTCGGGGTCCGGTTGGCGGCTGACGCAGTACTCGAGCTCTGGGAACGCTTCGTGGACGACGAGCTGCCACCAGCTGATCGGATCGCCGCGCACGACGAGCTCCTGGTGCTCGCTGAACGGGTACGCCAGTGGTACGACGGCCTCGCTGACGCGTTGGAAGATCGCGGACAGGTGCCCGAGCCGATCGCAGCCGACCTCACGACGAAGGGGCGACTGATCGAGGCGGTACGTCGGGACCTCCACGACGAGAACGGCAGAGCGACACCGACCGCCATCCGCATCCTCTGGACCAGTGACCACCTGGAAGTCCTCCGCCGTCTCCAACCCAGCCTCGCCACCGCAGCCAGCCGCACTGCTTGAACCGGACCACCGAGACGGTCGCCGGCCGGCGACCGTTATGCTGTTCGGAGTTTGACCGGCGGTGGGGCTCGCCGGATCCAACTGTCGCCTTCGGCGGCCAACAGTCCCTACCTGAGGAACCTCGCGGCGCCACGCCGGGAGGCACGGTCCAGGTAGGAGGCATGTCTGTGGAGCACCACCACCCCGTCGAACCCTTGCCCAGGGGACCGGTCGACTCTGACGTCGACCTGCGGATCGACGGCCGGGCGCAGCGTGTGCACGACCCGGTGATCCTCGGCGCCATCGCCGTCGGCGGCGCGATCGGCGCCGCCGCGAGGTACCTGGTCGGGCTCGGCTGGCCGACTCCCCCGGGCGGTTTCCCCGTGAGCACGCTGATCATCAACGTGATCGGCTGCGGTCTGATCGGGATCCTGATGGTGCTGGTCACCGACGTTCTCACCCGGCAACGGCTCCTGCGCCCGTTTCTGGGCACCGGTGTGCTCGGCGGGTTCACCACGTTCTCGACGTACGCCGTCGACATCCAGCAGCTCGTCACCGGGCGGAACGCCGGGATCGCGTTGCTCTACCTCGCCACGACCGTCGTCGGCGCGTTGCTCGCGGTCCGGGCGTCGGTGAGCGCGACGCGCGCGCTGATCACCTGGAGAACACGATGACCCGGCTGTTGCTGGTGATCGCCGGCGGCCTGGTCGGAGCGCCCCTGCGGTACGTCGCCGACCGCGCCGTGCAGTCCCGGCACGACTCGCTGTTCCCGTGGGGGACATTCAGCGTGAACATCGTGGGATCGCTGATCCTGGGTTTCCTGGCCGGCGCGTCCTCCGCTCTCCCCCACGGCGTCCAGCTCCTCGTCGGCACCGGGTTCTGCGGTGCGCTCACGACGTACTCGACGTTCTCGTACGAGACGATCCGGCTGTACGAGGACCGCGCGCGGTTCCTCGCGGTTGCGAACGTCACCGCGAGCATCGTGGCCGGCCTGGGCAGCGTGTTCCTCGGAGCAGCTGTCAGCCAGGCGATCTGGGGCTGACAGCCCGTCAGCGATCCCGGGTCGCGATCCCCGGATAGTCCAGCACCAGACCCGAAGCGTCGAACGTCAGCTCACACTCGAAGTCGAACGTCGCGGACTCGTAGTGGAACACGTGTCCGTGCTCGCCGGAGCTCGTGAGCGTGTAGCGCTGCTCGAGTCGCACCACCGTCAGATCCTCGGCCTGCACGAAGGCAGCCGGCACGTCGACCGCAGTACCGGGAACGAACGGGAGCCGATGGACCGGGAGCGTGTTCGTGACCGCCGAGGACTCGAAGTCCACGTCCCGGCAGCCGTCGAGATCAGGCCGAGCCACACCGTTCACGGTCCAGCGACCATCCGGGGAGCGTGTCAACACGACCTCGAGATCACCGGAGACCGTCGAGTTCACCGCGTGCACGGACTCGGTCGCCCAGTCGGCGTCGACGGTGATGTCATACCCGACGTACCAGGTCGCCCCGCCCTCGCGAGCCGACGTACGACCTCTCAACCAGCCGGCACCGGCGAACAGCACCTCGAATCCGACGCGGACTCCCCGATGCGTCCACGAGGCCGCGGTGGGCAGTGGGCTGAGCAACATGTTCAGACCCTAGCCGGACGTGATGGACTGGTCCTCGTGACGGACGAACAGGTGCAGCTGGCATCGGAGTACTCAGAGTGATGCTGGACCGGTCCGAGTCCGCGTTGGGGATTGTTCTTCGGTCGCGGTTCTATCGCTCGGCGTTCTTGTCGTTGCTGGTGGCTGGAATCGGGCTGTCGGCCGCGACTCCGCAGCTGACGCTCTTCCTGGTGCGGGAGCTCCACACACCACTCCCCGTCGCCGGTCTGTACTACGTCACGAACCTGGCCGCGCCGCTCGCCGGGTTCCTGGTCGGGCGATGGTCGGACCGCACCCAGGACCGGCTCCTGTGGTTCCGGATCTGCTCGGTGATCGGCGCGGCCGGCTGGCTCGCGATGGCGGGGGCGACCGAGGTCTGGATGCCGTTCCTGATCAGCGCGCTGGCGTTGAGCGTGGCCGGCGGCTCGATGGCGCAGCTGTTCGCGGCCTGCCGTGACGAGCTCAGCCGGCATCCGACCCGGGCCGAGAACCGGGTCGTCGCGACCGTCCGGATGGCATTCACCACGGGCTGGATCCTCGGCCCGGTGTTCGGCAGCTGGTTCGGGGGCGTCTTCGGGCTCCGTGCGTTGCTGGTGGCAACGGCCGCGTGCGTGTTCGCCCAGATGATCCCGCTCGGCCGGCAACGCGTCGAGCGGTACGACGCTCCACGCGCCGGGACGCCCGACGAGCGCCGCAGGATCGACCAGATGGCGCCGTTGCTGATATTCACCGCGGTCTGCGTGCTCGCGATGACCGGCGACACGATCAAGTTCGGCTACCTCCCGATCTACATGGCCGAGCAACTCCACGTGTCCGACGCGGTGCGTGGCGCCGTGATCGGCATCCAGCCGCTCCTCGAACTGCTGCTGCTCCCGGTGGTCGCGCGGCTCGCCGACCGGTTCGGCGCGATCCGGGCGATGACGGGGGGCGCCGTACTGGGGCTGGCCGGCAACCTCGCCTACGCGCTCAGTACCTCGGTCGTCGGCCTGTTCGTCGGCCAGGCCCTGACCGCCGGGTTGTGGGCGTGCGTCGGCGCCCTCGGCGTCTCGATCGCCCAGCGGCTCTACCCCGAAGGAGTCGGGACCGCGTCCGGGATCTTCCTGAGCGCGATCCCGCTCGGCTCGGCGATCGGCGGAACGATCGGTGGCATCGGCGTGGCCGCGATCGGCCTGCCGCACGTCTTCTTCATCCCGGCGTGCCTGACCGCCCTCGCGATCGTCGCCTTCACTATCCTCAGCACCCGCGAGAGCACCTGACCGACGACCACGCGGGCCGAGTCACACCAGGTAGCGGTCGCCCGGGTGCACGATCCGGAGCCAGCGGCAGCCGTACGGCCGCAGCTCCAGCGACAGGGCACCGTCGTCGCCGACGTCCGTCGTACCGTTGTTCTCCAGCAGATCGATCGCACGCAGGCCGATGGCACTCCCGGCGACCGCCAGGCTGACTCGGACGGCCTCCGCGGCGAAGTTGTGAACGGCGACGATCGTGCCGTCCTCGTAGTCCGAGCGGTGCGCGAACACCGACTGCACTCCGGTCTCGAGGATCGTGCACGACCCCCACGACAACTCCGGGCACTCGCGGTACCGCCGGATCAGCAGCTTCATCCAGTTGAACAGGGACTCGGGATCACGCCGCTGTGCCGCCACGTTCACGTTCTCCGGGCCCAGCTCGCCCTCGACCATCGGGGCAGGCAGCCGGGACGGGTCGGCCGTCGAGAAGCCGCCGGACGGATCAGCCGTCCACTGCATCGGCGTCCGGACGGCGTGCCGGTCCTCGGCGGCGAGGTTCTCCCCCATGCCGATCTCCTCGCCGTAGAACAGCACCGGCGTACCCGGCAACGAGAACAGCAGGCTGTAGACCATCCGGAGCCGGGCCTGGTCGTTGCCCAGCATCGGCGGCAACCGGCGGCGCAGTCCACGGCCGTAGATCTGCATCTCCTTCTCCGACCCGAACGCGTCGAAGACTTCCTGCCGTTCGTCCTCGGACAGCTTGTCCAGCGTCAGCTCGTCGTGATTGCGGACGAACGTTCCCCACTGCGCCTCCTCGGGCGGGTCCGGCCGCTCCCGCAACGCCTTGACCAGCTCGGCCGGGTCGTTGCGGGCCAGCGACAGGTAGAGCCGTTGCATTCCGATGAAGTCGAAGCACATCGTCAGCTCGTCGCCGTCCTCGTCACCGAAGAAGCGCCGTACGTCGGGGTAGGGCAGATTGACCTCGCCGAGCAGGATCGAGTCTCCGTGCCGCCGCTGCAGGAACGCCCGCAGGTCCCGCAGGTAGTCGTGCGGATCCGGCAGGGCGGCCGCATCCTCGGCGCCGGCCGTGTCGATCAGGAAGGGCACCGCGTCCACCCGGAACCCGGACAGCCCGAGTTCTGACCAGAAGCCGACCACGCGCTCGATCTCCTCGCGAACCTCACGATTCGCGATGTCGAGGTCCGGCTGGAACTTGCGGAACCGGTGCAGGTAGTACTGACCCGCCTCCTCGTCGTACTGCCACAGGCTCGTCTCCTGTCCGGGGAAGACGATGCCCTTGTCCGCATCCGGCGGCGGCTCGTCGCGCCAGACGTACCAGCCCCGGTACGGCGACTCGCGCGACGCCCGCGCACTCTGGAACCACGGGTGCTTGTCCGAGGTGTGGTTGACCACCAGATCCGCGATCACCCGGATGCCGCGGTCCCGGGCGAGCGTGATCAGCTCGACCAGGTCGCCGTGGGTGCCGAGTCGTTGGTCGACGCCGTAGAAGTCGGCGATGTCGTAACCGTCGTCGCGGTCCGGGGTCGGGTAGAACGGCATCAGCCACAGGCACGTCACCCCCAGCTCGGCCAGGTGGTCGATCCGTTGGCACACCCCACGCAGGTCTCCCCGCCCGTCGCCGTCGGTGTCGAAGAACGTCTCGACGTCGAGACAGTAGATGACCGCGTTCTTCCACCAGACGTCTGCTGTTTCGGTCAGGCGCATGTCAGGCCCGGTACCCGACGGTTGGCGGAGTACACGCCCGGGAACCGGCGGGTCATGACGATTCAGAACTCGGTGTGGCTGGGCACCGCGAACCTGCCGCGGTACGACGTGCTCGATACCGATCAGGAGACGGACGTGCTCGTCGTCGGCGGCGGCCTGATCGGGCTCACCACCGCGATCTACCTCCAGCAGGAGGGCCTCGGCGTCGTCCTGCTCGAGGGTGGGCGCATCGGTACGCGAACCAGCGGCAACACCACCGGCAAGGTCACTTCTCAGCACGGTGCGATCTATGCCGGACTGCTGGACCGGCACGGGCGCGACAAGGCACAGCAGTACGCCACGGCGAACCAGGAAGCCGTCGACGGGGTCGAGGAGCTGGTACGCCGGCTCGGCATCGAATGTGAGCTCAGCCGCGGACCGTCCTTCGTCTACTCGACAGGTGACACCGACCTGGCGCGCGAGGCCGAGGTGGCGCGCGAGCTCGGTCTTCCCGCGCATCCGGCCGACCCGGCGGAGATGGGGTTACCGATCACCGCGGCGGCCGCTGTTCGCTTCGACGACCAGTTGCTCCTCCACCCGGCCCGCTACCTCGCCGGTCTGGCGACCGCCTTCAGCGCGGCCGGTGGACGGATCTTCGAGCAGTCACGGGTGACCGACCTGGACGGCAAGGGCGATGGTGTCGAGGCGCGGACGGCAGCCGGCCGCCGTGTCGTGGCCCGCCATGCTGTGGTCGCGACCTTGTTGCCGTTCGGCACGATCGGCGGGTACTTCGCGCGGAGCCGCCCGAACCAGTCCCACGGCATCGCCGTCCAGCTACCTGTCGAGGCGCCCACGGCGATGACGATCTCCGCCGACGCACCGACACGGTCCACCCGGCCCTGGCCGGGCGGTGGGCCGAGCGGCCTGATCGTGGTCGGCGCGAACCACGAGACCGGTGGGCAGGAGGACACCAACACGTCGTACCAGAGCCTTGTCGACTGGGTCGACGAGGTGTGGGGCACGAAGGTGCAGCCGGAGTACCGCTGGTCGGCCGAGGACTACAGCACCCCGGACCAACTGCCGTACGTCGGCAAGGCGCCGGGCTCGCCGGCCCTGATCGCGACCGGCATGCACAAGTGGGGACTCAGCAACGGAACCGTTGCCGCAGGCCTCCTTCGCGACACCGTGCTCGGCCGGGACAACCCGTGGAGCGAGGTGTTCGACGCCGGCCGGATCGGCGACGCGCGGTCGGTGGCGAAGCTCGTCCAGGACAACCTGAAGGTGGGCAAGGAGTTCGCGGCCGGCCATCTCCGCCGGCTGCTCGGCCCCGGGCTCGACCATGTGGAGGTCGGTGAAGGCGGCCTGTTCGACGTCGACGGCAAGACGGTCGGCGCGTACACGGATCTCGAGGGCCGGCTGCACACCGTCGTACCGGTCTGCACCCACCTCGGCTGCCCGCTGCGCTGGAACCAGGGCGACTCCACCTGGGACTGCAACTGCCACGGCTCCCGCTTCGCCCCCAACGGCGCCGTCCTGGACGGCCCGGCGACCAAACCTCTCGCAAAGCCGGAGGACTAGGGCCCCGGACTTCACACCCGGACGGCGATGGCGGCGATCAGGACGGACACCGCAACGCCGGAAAGGATGATCAAGGCAACGATCAGCAGCGGGCTCTCCGCCCGCGGCGGCTCGTGGCCGGCCCCGTCGACACTGTCGAGCTGATCGAACCGGTCGAGATCCGGCCCCCAGCCGAATGGCGGCGACAGTGGCCCACCGTCGCCGGTTCCTGGCAACGGGTGACCGACGTACGTCGGTATCGAGCCGTCGGGCAGCGCCGGCGGCGGCTGACCGAGACTGGCCTGATCCTCAACAGACACCTGTTCCTCCCGGTGACGCCCGCCGGTCGTTCCTCACGGTCTCCCCACGGCAGCAAGCGTCAGGTCCCACTCTGCACCACCGTCATCGAGCCTGGCACGTATCGATTTCCGCCGTTGACGGACCGTCGACCAGTAGTCACGTGAGGTATAGGCGGAAGTGGTTCCGCCCTGGCATTCTCGGATCGTTCCTTTCCGCCCTGAAGTAACAAAGGAGCGATCGATGCAGGATTCCGCCCCGCCTCCTCGACCACGAACCTTCCGCCGGACGCTCGGTGTCGTCCTCGGGACAACCGCCCTGATGGTGACCTCGGCCGCGATGGCGTACGCCGCTCCGCCGCCGAGCCTGCCGCAGAACGCCGGAGGGTACGAGCAGTCGTTCTCGCCGGCGTACGACTACGACACCGACGGCTGCTACGCCACGCCCGCGATCGGCGCCGACGGCACGCTGAACCCGGGCCTCAACCCGACCGGCGCTGTGAACGGCAACTGCCACGATCAGTCCGACCTCGACAACTCGCAGACCTATGCGCGCTCGAAGTGCAACAACGGCTGGTGCGCGATCGTGTACGCCAACTACTTCGAGAAGGACCAGGCGGTCCCCGGCAGCAGCCTCGGCGGCCACCGGCACGACTGGGAGCACGTCATCTCCTGGGTGAACCAGTCGACCAACCAGGTCGACTACGTGACCACGACCCAGCACTCCAGCCAGGTCACGTACACCCGTTCGCAGGTCCGGTTCGACGGTTCGCACCCGAAGGTCGTCTACCACAAGGACGGCGCCAGCACCCACTTCTTCCGGCTCGCCAACAGCAACGACGAACCGCCCGAGAACCACTACCACAACTGGCGATACCCGCCGCTGGTCGACTGGAACGGCTACCCCACTACGGCGCTGCGCGACACCCTGATGACCGCGGACTTCGGATCCGCAACGATCAAGATCACCGACAAGGACGACCGGTTCCGCAACCTGCTGAACGCGTCCAAGCCGTCCGGAATCCCCTTCGATCCCTGGGCTTGACCGGACCGGCGTGCGCGCTCACTCGTGGGCGCTCACGCCGTCCGTCAGCGACTCAGCGATCAGGTCGATCATCGCGGCATGCCGATTGGTCGCCGTCTCGGCCTGCCCGAGCGGCCCGAGAGCGACTGTGTCGAGGAACACCCGGCTGACCACAAGTTCCGCGGCCGCCTGCACCCGCGCAGGATCGGCCACCACGTCCTCGGCACCGGCCAGGACGCAGGCCACGGTCTCGGTCGCCTCCGCGAACAACTCGGCCGCCCGGGACGCGATCTCCGGTCTCCCCTGCGCTTCGCGGAACACGATGATCCGGGCCGCGCGATCGTGCTCCAGTTCCTCGGCCATCCTCGCCACGACCGCCCGCAACCGCCGCCGTACCGTCCGGCCGCGCGCCGTGGACCGCAGTACCTCACTGGGCGCCGGCCGCTCCTGCACCACCGCGAGCAGCAGATCCAGCTTGGTCGCGAAGTGGTAGAACACCAGCCCCGACGGTACGCCGGCCTCGGTCGCGATCCGGGCCGTCGACGTGGCGTCGTACCCGTGCTCGGCGAACAGCCGCTCGGCGGTCTCGATGATGAGCTGCCGTTTCGACGGTCGCGTCGCATGGCGCGTGTGCGCGGGAGCGGTCATGACCCTGCCGGTTGGGCGGCCGGCCAGATGTCACCTTTCCGTTCGGCTGCGAGCACGGCGGCTCGCTTCAGGGACTTGAAGACATAGTCCGGCACCCGCATCCCCTGCCGGTGCGCCCACATCAGCTCGTGCTCGGCCCGTCCGACCTGCCGCGCGTACTCGCGCAGTTCCGCCTCGCCGCCGTCACTCATCTTCAGCGCCTCCATCACGTTCCCGAAATCGGCCACCTGACGCTTGTTGTAGGCACCGACCACTTCGAACGTACGCTTCCGCAGCTCGCGCGTCAGCCATTTCTGCCATCCCGACAACTGGTCCCACAGCTGCTGCGCGGCCATCTGGTAGTACGCGAAGTGCCCCGGCTCCTGGCGGCGGATCGGCGCGATCACCGTTGCGGCGATGGCCCGCTCACCCAGCCCGACGAGCCCCGCATGGAACTTGTTGTAGGCGATGACCGCGGAACGCTCGGTGGCCAGCCCGGTCAGGTAGTAGAGCATCCGGCTGACGTCCTGGACGCCGGGCATCCGGCCGAGCGCGCCGAGGAACTTGAGGCTGAACGAGACGTCGGCCAGGTTCGGTTCGTGCGGCTGCACGCCGATCAGGTGCTGCAGCTTGTCGAGGATCTGCCCGTGGCGCGTCTCCTGCGGCATCCACACGTCGGCGTAGAAGTGCCGGTCGACCTCGGGCGGATCGGGCAGCAGGATGTTCAGTTCGAGCACGTTGCGCTCGACCTCGAGCTCGACCCGGGTCATGTAGGCCAGCACCGGACCGAACCGCTCGGCCATCAGGCCGGGCTTCTTCATCGAGTAGTCGACGCTGCCGAGCGGGATCGGCGGGTGCTCCTCACCGAGCCGATCGACATGGTCGGCCAGCCGGGAGTCTTCGCGCCGGCGGCCTCGCCGGCGCGCAACGGTCACATCGCTCAGCCACATAGGCGGCCCCCTCATTCATCCGACAGGGATGCGCGCTCGATCCCCCAGAGGCAAGCCTAACAAGTTACCTGACTGATCAGTCAGTCAGAGCTTGTGACCCCGGCAACAGAACAGCGGGTGGCGGCCCTCAGACCACCACCCGCTGCTGCCCGGTCTACTTCGCGAGCGTGTAGCGGATCGTGTCGTTGCGGAGTACGTCGCCGTTCACCTTGACGATGCGTACGACGTGTGGCGCGTTCTTCAGTCCGGTCGCGGAGAACACCGTCCGGTTCGTCACCCGGGTGTCGTTGTGCAGGTTCACCCGACGTACCAGCTTTCCGTCGACATACACGTCCGCGTCGCCCTGATCCGGTGCGAGCGCCGTACTCCAGTCGACACCGGTCCCGGTGAAGGTGAGGCTGACCGACGCACCGTCGGCCTTGGTGGCATGGATGTCGTCGCGGTAGTCACCACGGAACCGGACGTCGAGCGCCGTGTTGCCGACCGGCAGCGTCGCGAGGTACGCCTTGCTGATCGTCACCACGTTCCCGTCAACCGTGTAGTCGGTGCCCTTCACCAGATCCTGGCCCGCCTTCGAGATGCCGGCGAGTTCGCCCGGATCGCGTCCGAGCTGCACGCTGACATCGGCGGGCGCGTTCTTGTCGAACGCCGCGGTGTCCGGGTTCAGCAGGCTCTCCTGCCGGATGTTCAGCTTGTCGAGCAGCATGAACTGGCCGGACTTCTTCACACCGCGGATCGTGTGACTGCCGTTCGGCAGGTCCGAGACGCTGTAGACGACCTGCTGTGGTTTGTTGTGCCCCTGCGCCGGATCCAGGTACGTGCTCACCGTCTGCTTGAATTCGCCGTCGATGTAGATGTCGACGTCACCCTGACCCGGGTCGGTCTCGGTCACGTAGTCGACGCCGGTGCCGACGAAGCTGTACGAGAACGAGTCGCCGTTGCCTTCCGTCCACTGCACGTCGTCCTGGTAGTCGCCGAGACCCCGCCCGGAGCTGTAGTTCCAGTTGCCGGAATAGGCGATCTCCGGGCTGTTGTTGTTGACCTCGACGGTCCGGGTCGGGAGGTCGGCCGCCGCCGAAGACTTCGCGGACGAGTCCGTCACTCCGACGGTCAGCGCCTGCGAGACAGCGGGTACTTCGTAGTTGCTGTTGCGCTGCCACGCGCCGTCGTACGAGACCCGGAGGTCGTCGTCGTTCACGCTGATCGCGGCGCCCTTCTGCGGCGTGACCTTCAGCAGCCGGACGCCGTGGACCGGGACGTCCTCGGCGGTGAAGCTCGACGCGAACGTGCCGACATCCTTGCGGGCCCACAGGTCACGCACCTTGCCGGCCCCGTTCAGGCCGAGGTCGGCGAAGTTCACCGTCATGTCGGCGTCGGTCTGGCCGAGGTTGAACAAGGCAACGGTGTACGAGCTGTCCGGGTTCAGCGCGAACCACACCTGCCGATTCGTCTTCATGGACAGCGGGTGCGCCGGACGGCCGGCCTGGTTGACCGCGATCACCTCGCGGTTCGTCAGCAGTTCGAGGCCGTACGAGTCCAGCCTGGTCATGTCGTTGCCGATGTACATCGGCGCCGCGGACACGGCCCAGAGCGTTGCCGCCGTACGCCGTTCGTCCTGGGTAAGACCGTCCATCTGGCCGTTGCCGACGTCGAGCGAGTCGAGGTCGTTCCAGCCGCCCGGTCCCGCGTGCCGCCACCATTCGGCGAGCTTGGGGAACAACCGGTTGATGTTGGGCCAGGCGGTCAGCGCCGTACCCGTGCAGTAGCACTCGACGTCCCACTCGATCCGCCAGCCGTTGGCGTACTGCTTCCAGGTGTCGGCGTAGTTGATGTCCAGCGCCCACGACAGCTCGAGCCAGATGTTGTGCCGCTTCAGGGCCTGAGACCACGCCTTCACGTCGTCGCGGGCGTCCACCGACAGGTCGCTGATCCCCGAGCCCGGGGTGACGCTGTCGAACTTGAGGAAGTCCAGCCCCCACGAGCCGAACAGGTCCGCGATCGAGTCGATGTACTTCTGCGCGCACGGCTTCGAGAAGTCGATGCGGTAGCCGATGCCCCAGTAGTCGCCCTTCTGCAGCGGCAGCACCGGCAGGTCGCCGGTCGTGCAGCCCGGGGCGCCGTAGATCGGCAGCTTCGCGTCGATGACGGCCTTGCTGATGCCCGGGATCGTGTAGAGGCCCACCTTCTGGCCGTTGGCGTGGATGTGGTCGATGACCGCCTGCAGGCCGTTCGGGTAGAGCTTCTTGCTCGGCGTCGGCCGGCCGTACCCGTCGATGCCGTCGTTCCAGCCGGCGTCGATGTTGATGTACTCGTACCCGTACGGCTGCAGCTTCGCGTGCATCGCGTCGGACTGGGCGATCAGCTGATCCGCCGTGATCCAGCTGCCGCCGTTCGGGTTGTAGACCTGCATGCTGTAGCTGCTCCAGCCCATGTAGGGGTGCGCAGCCTTGTCCCCCGCCGGCCCTGACAGCTCGGTGGCGGAGGTCGTGGTGGTCACGCTCGTGGTAGCTGGTGCCGGTGCTGCTGTCGACGTACTCAAACCTGCCGGCAGCAGCCCGGCGACTACGAGCCCCGCAAGCGCGGCCCGCAACACCCTGCTCCGAACGGATCTGGTCATGGCGGTGACCTCTTCCCAGAGAACTCAGGAGAAAACCGAATCGGATAGGATATTGGGTCTATTACTTAACCTTGTCAAGATTCTGTGCGAAAGTGGCACAGTGATGACGCGCCGCGAAGTCCGTCGAGACCTGCGACACCGGCAGCTCCAGCGACAGGACCGTCCCGTTGTGGCCGGACGACGGCCAGCGCACCGCCGGCGTCGACGGGTTGCCGGTCGCCGCGAACTTGACCCAGGCAGCGCGCATCGAGTCCGCCAGCGCGGTCTGCTCCGCATTCAGCGCGGCCGGGAAGGGAGCGTTCGGAAGGTCGAACAGGTACCACATCTCGGAGCCGTGCGTCGCGACCGAGAGGAACCCCGGAGGCGCGAAGATGAACGGCGACGTGTCGTCGTTGAACTCATAGCCGTACGTCGGGACGTGGCGGGCGGTCCACTTGTTGACCTGAGCTGCACCACAGGCGAAAGTTGCGTCTCCGATCAAGGTGCCGAACGCCTTGTCAGGTGATGAATAGGCGGAGAGCGGGTAGTCGGCGGCGATGGCTGCGGCTTGGGCGGGTGTGATCCGGAGCGCGGTGGCGATGTTGCTCTCGTAGTTCGCCGCGGTGACCGGGCTGGTGTAGGGGACGTTGTACCCGCGGCTGACGACGCGACCGCCGAGCGTGAAGAGCGCTTCCTCGTCGTGGTTGCTGCCGTTGAGGATCGTCACGTGGTTGAAGCGGCCGGCGGCGAGCGCCGTACCGATCGACTCCTTCAGCACCGCACCGTCGACGACGCCCGGGATGAGGGCGGTCGCGGTCGAGATGTTGTCGACCAGCGTCTGCACCGGGACCTTCCGCAGGCAGTCCGCCGACTGGTCGGGGCAGCCGACCTTCGTGGCGAACTCCTCGCCGAACGTCTCAGCCTTGGCCAGCGGTTCCTGCTCCAGGGCGAACGCGCCGCTCTCCACGATCGCCCGCTGGAACAAGTCCTTCGAACTGCGGGAGGTGACGTGCGCGAGTACGGACAGGCCGCCTGCCGACTCACCGGCGATCGTGACATTGTGCGGGTCGCCGCCGAACTGGCCGATGTTGCGCTGCACCCAGCGCAGCGCGGCCTGCTGGTCCATCAGCCCGTAGTTGCCGGCCGGTCCCCCGGGGCTCGCCGCCAGCGCAGGGTGGGCGAGGAAGCCCAAGGCGCCGAGCCGGTAGTTGATGGTCACGACTACGGCGCCGGCCTTCGTCAGCTTCGTGCCGTCGTAGTTCGAGCCGGCGTCTCCGACCAGGCCGCCGCCGTGGATCCAGACCAGCACCGGGCGCTTGGTGAGCGAGTGCTGGGCCGGCGTCGAAACGTTCAGGTAGAGGCAGTCCTCGGACAACTGGGCAGGCGTCACCACGCTCGGTGCCTGCGGACAGCCCGGCCCGTACGACGTCGCGTCGCGCACGCCCTGCCAGCTCGCCGCGGGCTGCGGTGGCCGCCACCGGAGACTCCCGGTCGGAGCCGCGGCAAACGGCACACCACGGAACGAGTAGGTGCCGTCAACACTCACACCACGCACAGCACCGTTGCCCGTAGCAACAACCGGATCATGACCGGCGATGGAGGCCGTGGTGGTGGCCGTGGTGGTGGCGTTGGCTGCGGGCAGACTGCCGGAGCCGAGTGTCACGGCGGCGGCCGCGGTGGCAGCTACGGTCGCCGCCGCAGTGAGTAGGAGGCGGGGACGGATGGTTCTCACGATTTGAGTACCTCGTTCGGGGAGAGTGGTTGGTTACCGCAACCACTCTCCGGCCCGCGACCACCCGTCGCCCCAGGGAGAATCCCTGGTTCAGGCGGCGGACTCCCTGGGTGTCTGCCACTCGGCGGGGCCGTCGGACCCGGCCTCGTACTCCTCCAGCGGTACCTCATCGGTGTGCCAGGCGTCGATCACCGGCTCCAGGATCTCCCAGCAGCGCTCGGCGACGTCACCGCGCACCGAGAGCAGCGGGTCGCCGCGCAGGATGCCGTTCAGCACCTCGCCGTACGGGAGCACCGCCGACGACGGCAGCGTCGCGTCCAGGAAGACCTGACCCATCGTGTACGGGCCGTCGACGCCGAGCGCCGGGACGGACAGCGACAGCTCCCCCGGGTTCAGACCGATCCGCAGGGTCTCGCCGTCGCGCCCGCCGTGCAGGCCCGACGGCAGGTGCCGCAGCGGCTTGAACTTGATCACGATCTCCTTGCGCGCGGCGCCGAGCGCCTTGCCCGATCGCAGCGTGAACGGGACACCGGCCCAGCGGTTCGTGCCCACCTCGACCGTCACCTCGGCCAGCGTCTCGGTCTCGCGGGCCGGGTCCACGCCCGCTTCACCGGCGTACGGCGGAACCACGCGACCGTTCGCGATACCCGCGGTGTACCGGGCTCGCCGGCTCGCCTCGATCGCGGAGCCGCGATACAGGTGCGTACTGCGCAGGGCACGAGCCATCTCGCTGCGGACCTCGACCGCGTCCATCGTGGCCGGGGCGTCCATCGCGAGCAGGGCGAGGACGAGCAGCAGGTGGCTCTGGATCATGTCCACCAGCGCGCCCGCGTTGTCGTAGTACTGCGCGCGACCCTCCAGGCCGAGTGTCTCGTCGTACACGATCTCGACACTCTCGATGTGCTCGGCGTTCCAGACCGGCTCGAACAGCCGGTTGGCGAACCGGAGGCCGATCAGGTTCAGGACCGCGGTGCGGCCGAGGAAGTGGTCGACGCGGTGCACGTTCTCCTCGGGCACGAGCGAGCCGACCAGCTTGTTCAGCGCGGCCGCGGACGCGGCGTCGGTGCCGAACGGCTTCTCGAACGCCAGCTCGGTGCCCTCGGGGAGCTCGATCCGCTGGAGCGTCTCGACGATCGAGGTCGTCACGGCCGGCGGCAGCGAGAAGTACAGCACGGGCGCCGGACCGGCGAGCTCGAGGAGCGCGCGGAGGTGCGCCGGGTCCGTCGGGTTACCGGCGACGTACTGCGTGGTTGCCAGGGTCTCCGCCGCAACCGGACCGATCTCCCCTTGGGACTCGAACGCTGTCCGGACGCGATCCGTCCACTCGTCCGCCGCCAGCGGCGAGCGGCCGGTGCCGATGATCCGCACGGCGGTGGCGCGCGGGCCGGCGAGCAGACTGCCCAGGCCGGGTAGCAGCAACCGGGAGCTCAGGTCGCCGCTGGCGCCGAAGATGACGACGGTACGTTGAGTCAACACGGTCAAACTCAACCACGTGAGCGGCAACCGCATTCCCCTACCCGACGGTTGTCTCGAGGGATGGGTACGGCGTGTCCGGCAGGCCGAGGTTGCGCCAGACGAAACGCGGGACCCGGCCCAGGAAGCCGCGCAGGTACGCCGAGCAGAACGCGATCGCGGGCTGGCTGTGCTCCCCCGGCGTGAACCAGACCCAGTCCTCCACGATCCGGAACGGCGCGCCCGGTGCCGCCATCAGGTACTCCATCTGGCGCGGATGAATCACGTCGTAGGCGAACTTGGTGTCCGCCGCGGTGACCGCGAACCGATCGTTGAACGCCGCGCTCTCGAAGCTGATGCCGTTGCGGAAGAGGCCCTTCGGACCGACGCTGAGCTGGGGCATGCGGACCGGCAACTGGAAGCCGAGAATCGGCTCGGAGTGGCTTTCGACCACGGTCCGGGTCTGCGAGTTGCCGTTGCTGTCCGTGTAGGTCTCGGTGCGCGAGGTCTTCCAGTGGTGCTTGAACGCGACGAACGGCGGGCCGTCACCATCCCGCCCGCGGATCACCTCGTCGGTGCGGTGACCGTAACCGCCGCGGTTGACCGGCGTGTACTGCAACAGGCTGTCGTCGACGCCGATCCAGTACCAGTCCGGGTGGTGGTAGAACCGCAGCCGCGGCTCCGGCTCCGGCTGGATCCAGTGGTCGAGCGGCGTTGCGTCGATCGCCGCCGCGATCGCATCGAGCTGCTCGAGCCACGGGCCGAGCTGATCGAGGTCCTTGCGCGGTGGATTCAGTGCGACGACCTGGTCGCCGTCGACGCCGAGGTTCACGCCCGGCTGGCCGGTCGCCAGCGCGCTCAGCTGCACGCACAGCTCCGGGGTCATCACCTCCTGCGCGAAAGCCGGGTCCATCGCGCCGACCTGCCATCCCGGCCCGAGCTGCGGCGGGGCGACGACGCCCTGCGCGAGAACGCCGTACCGGGGTGCGGTCCGGCCGCCCGTGATCCACAGCTCGGGCAGCCGCCGCGACAACGTCACCATGCCGACCCAGCCCGACCAGTACGCCGACTTGTACTCGATCACCTGGAACGTGCGCCCGGTCGCCGTCCGCCCGGTGATCTGGTCATCGGGTTTGCGCACGAACCCGAGCCCGAACGGCGGATTGCTCAGCCGGGCCACCGCGTCGAACGTCGGGCTGTTGACGAAGCTCCAGCCACGCTCCCGGATCGATCCGATGTACCGCTGCCGGCGGACGAGCGCGACGATCCCCCACACGATCGCAGCCACGGCCAGCAGCAGCGCGAGCACCATGAAAACGATCAAACTGCTCACGTAGGCCTCCCCGATCCGGCTGCTTGCACACCGGACGATAGCGCCGGGACAGGATCAGGTGAGGGCAGCCGGCAGCGGTTCGGCGTGGACGATCTGCAGGCGGCTGACCGCTCGCGTGAGGACGACGTACAAGCGGTGCAGGCCACGGGGCTCGGCGGCGACGATGTGCGCCGGCTCGGCGACCACGACCGCGTCGAACTCCAGGCCCTTGGCCAGCGTGGCCGGCACGCACACCAGGCGCACGGTGTCGATCTCGTCCTCGGTCTCGCCGATCAGGGCCACTTCGAGTCCGGCCGCCGCGATCGCGTCCCGCAGTGCCACGACCTGGTCGTCCGCCGCGATCAGTGCCACCGAACCCTCGCCCGCGAGCGCCGCACGACATTCGGCCACCACCTGGTCCGCGAACGTGGACGCGTCGGCCGGCACGATGCTCAGCGCGTCGGCGACCGTTCGTACGCCGCTCGGTGTGCCGAGCGTCGGCGCGATCTCGGGCAGCAGCTTCGCCGCGAAGTTGATGATCTGGGCCGGCACCCGGAACCCGCGGTCGAGCTCGGCCACAACGCCGTCGCCCTTGTCCAGATGACCGAGCACACGGTCCCAGGGACCGGCGGCCCACGGCGTCGTCGCCTGCGCGAGATCACCGAGCACTGTGGCCGATCCTGTGCGGCAGCGCCGGCCGAGCGCCCGCAACTGCATCGCCGACAGGTCCTGCGCCTCGTCGAGGACGAGGTGCCCTAGCGAGCCGGTACGCCGCTCGATCAGGTCCTCGAGCTCGTCGAGCAGGACGGTGTCCGCGAACGACCACTTCGCCGACTTCCACGAGCGCGCCGGCTTCGGCCACAGCAACGCCGTACGCTCCTCGGCTGTCAGGTCGGTGGCCGCGGCGGCCAGGAAGTCCGCGTCCGAGAAGAGCCGGTGCAGGACCTGCTCGGGGAAGACCCGCGGCCAGACCGAGTCGAGGACGTCCTTCACCGGCTTCGAGCGCGCGACCGCGTTCTGCACGCGGTCGTCCGGCGATTCGGCGCGCTCCTCCATCCGGACCAGCACGACGTGCGCGATCCGCTGCGCGAGCGCGTTCCGCCCAGGCGCGTACCGGGTCGACTCGCGCAGGTCCGACACGATGTCGACGACTTCGTAGTCGTGCACTCGGTAGCGCCGAGACCCCTTGCTGTAAAGGACTCCCTCGGTCGGCGTACCGACGTACGACCACAGCGCACGGCGCAGTACGTCGGCCATCCGCGCGTCGCCTTTCAACCGCGCCGCCTCCGTGGCGTCGGTGGCCGCGGTGGGGCGGGTGAGCAGCTCGTCGATCGTGATCTGCCGGACGTCGACCTCGCCCAGCGCGGGCAGGACCTTGCGGATGTACGAGAGGAACGACCGGTTCGGGCCGACGATCACGACACCGCCGCGGCCGAGTCGTTCGCGTTCGGTGTAGAGCAGGTAGGCGACGCGGTGCAGACCAACCGCCGTCTTACCTGTGCCGGGTGCGCCCTGCACGCAGACACTCGGATGCAGGGGCGCGCGGACCAGGTCGTCCTGCTCGGGCTGGATCGTGGCCACGATGTCGCGCATCGGGCCGGTGCGCGGGCGTTCGATCTCGGACCGCAGGAACTTGTCCGCCTGACCAGAATCAACACCGCCCTCGACGCCGCCGATCAACGGCTCGTCCTCGAACCCGGTCAGGTCGGCGTGATCGGAGAAGCCGTACCGCCGTCGCATCACCACCCGCCGCCGGTCGCTGGCGGTCGCGCGGTAGAACGGCACCGACACCGGCGCGCGCCAGTCGATCACCAGCGGGACGCCGGAGCCGTCGTGGACATGCCGGCGGCCGATGTAGATCTGGTCCAGGTCCTCGATCGTGCCGTGCTCATAGTCGAGCCTGCCGAAGAACAGTGGTACGTCGGGCAGGTCGAGGAGCGCGTGGGTGCGCATCTCCTTGGCCCGCTGGTTGGCCTCGTTGGTGAAGCGTTCGTCGTTGTCCTCGCCGCCGATGACCTGGACGTCGCGGTCCACGACCTCGGCGTACATCTTGCTGAGTGCGGTGCGGGCGGTGGCGAGAAAGGCGCGTTCGGACGCCAATTCAGGTTCGACCATCGGTGAGAGCCTCGAATCGTGAGCTGGGTCCCGCCCCGGAGCAGATCCATCCGGTTCGATTCGATCCCGAAAAGACAGACCGGCGACGCTACCACCGAGGCCGGTGGCCTGCCACCGATTTATCTGAGCCAGTCGGGCGTGTGCTCGGCGTCCCGGGGGAACGCGGCCAGATCGGCCGGGTAGATCGCCCGGTCGACAGCAATCGACCACGCCGGTTCGTGGTCGTAGTCGAAGTCGGTCGCGAAGTGCCCGGTCGAGGTCACCGTGACCTTCGCGGTGAGCCAGGTGCCCTTGCCCGGCTGGTACATCGACCGCCGCAGCTCCTCGAAGTGATCCTCGAGACCTTCGGGCAACGGGTCCAGCTGGGTCTCCCCCGACGGCAGCACCACGTCCGCATCCAGTTCGGCGTACGACGTCGTTGCCCGGTAGACCGCGCTGACCTCACGCCACCCGGCGGGCAGATCCGCGACCAGGGCGCGGGCGATCGTGTCGATGATGCCGATCTCGCTCATGCCTCCGCCTCGCTGCGCTCGTCTCCGGCATGAGCGAGATGCTCGGCTCTACCCATTGTTCGCTCGCTGCGCTCCCTCATGCACGCTCCCGGGACGACACCGGCTTGGTCTCTCTGAAGATACGCCGGGGTGAGTGCTTGCCGTCGTGCCGGTCCACGACGGTGCGGGAGGACGGCCGGTCCGTCGTACTGTTCGCGTGGCGGACGTCGATAGCGGCGTGCACCTGGATGCCGGAGGCGCGCATCGCCTGCCAGGTCTGCTCCATCGCGCGCCAGTTGTTGCTTCCGGCGCGCGCCCGGTTCTGCTCCTGCGACTGCGCGGTGAGGTTGATCGACTCCCCCGGACCGTCGAACACCGTCGCGAACAGGTGACCGCCGTCGTCGGTGCGTTGGCGATCGGGCTCGCCGGCCTCCCGTTGCGCGGACACGTTGCGCCGCTCGTCGTTCTGGTCGGCCGGCAGCCAGCCCAGCCAGCCCTCGGCATGGGTGACCCGCCCGGCCTTGTCGGTCGTGTACAGGTACCGGTCGTCGACGACGTACACGGCCGACGGCTCGGGGTTCATCAGGTCGGTGTTCCAGTGGCCGACCCGCCCGGACTGTTCCTTGTGCACCGGCAGCCCGGCGTACTTCTCCGGCACCACCGGTACGTCGCCCGGGCCGTAACCGACGGCGCGGACGTCGGCCGGATCGGCGGATTGCTCGATCCGGGCCGACGCCCGCGACGGTAGTTCAGGCATACGTTCTTTCTACCGGCTGAAGGTGTCAGCCGTCGTTCTCGGCGGCGGGGATGACCGCACCCGGAACGTTCTGCGGCGCCACGATCTTGTCCTCACCGGGGTACGGCAGGGACCAGTTGTGCGCCTCGTACCAGTTGTAGTGGTTCATCTGGGCCGGGTTCGCGAAGTCGGCCCGGGCGTTCGGGCCGGTGGTCCGCTGCTGGTCCTTCCACGCCGACCACTGCGCCGCCATCGACTCCATGCCGGCCGGGACGGTCACCGCCGGCGCAGCCGCGACGGCCGGGTTCTGCGCCGCCGGCACGTCCAGACCGCAGGGCGGCGGGGTCTTCAGGCCGTCGGTCAGCGCGACCCGGTTCGGGAGCACGGTGAACGGCGTGTAGTCCGGCTTGCTGGTGAACGCGCCGAACATCGGGGTGGCCGCGGTGTCCTTCTGGTTCATCGGCTTCATCCCGAGGATCTGCTCGATCGTCCGGAGCAGCGTGATCTGCGTGTAGTAGTGGCTGTCCACGGCACCGTGCTGCGCGTACGGGCTGATGATCTGGATCGGCGCCCGGTGACCGTCGACGTGGTCGAGACCCGCCTGCGAGTCGTCCTCGACGACGAAGATCGCCGAGTCCTTCCAGTACTTGCTGTGCGTGATCTGGTCGACGATCCGGCCGGTGGCCAGATCGTTGTCGGCAACCTGCGCCGGACCGTTGGCCGGACCGCCGGTGTGGTCGTTGGACAGCCAGAACATGTTCAGGTTCGCCGGGCCGTTCTTCAGGAAGTCCTTGCGCCAGATCTCGGTCTTGTAGATGTCCGGGACGCTGGTGTCGAACTGCGGGAAGCCCTGCACCGACACGTCGTTCAGGGACGGGATCGCCGACCCGATCTTGATCGGATACTTGGTGTCCGCCCCGGTCGCGATGATGTTCTTCGTGTCGCAGTAGTAGTTCTGCCAGGTGCCGTCGGCCGGCTTCTGCTCGATCGACAGGAACTCGCCGAAGTTCTTCACCGACTTGCCGGCCGCCTGGACACCGGTCCAGAGGAAGCCGCTCTTCTGGTGGCCGAGGGCATCGTTCTCGGTGTCGTAGCTGCGCAGGTACTCACCGGCGGACGACTCGGTGTACTCCGGGTTGTCGGCCTGCATCAGCCAGTTGTGGCCCTCGGCGGAGTTCGTGCCGATGTCGTAGGTGTTGTCGTACAGCCCGAACTGCTTGGCCAGCGCGTGCTGGTTCGGCGTGACGTTCTCGCCGTACTGCGCCAGCGCCGGATCGCCGTTGCCCTCCGGGATGTCGCCGTACACCTGGTCGTAGGTCCGGTTCTCCTTGACGATCAGGAACACGTGCTTGATCGTCGAAGGGTCGCCGAGCTTCGCGGGGACCGGCACCGGCTGACGCCGACCCTGGTCCGTGGCGACCTGGGCCGAGCCTTTCGTCCAGCCGTTCTGGTCGAAGACGGTCTGCGTGTACTTCTTGATCGCGTGGTCGTCCGGCAGCTGGAACTTGGTCAGGCTCGACGTGGTGTCGTGCGTGCTGTGCCCGGCGGCCGTCGTCGTGCGGCGGGCGTCGATGCCTCGGGTGTTCGACACCACGATGTCCTTGCCGACCTGCGCGAGCTCGGCCGGGAAGTAGTCGGTCGGCAGCAGGCCGACGTAGCTGACCGGCTCGAGCGGGTTGCGGTACTTGTAGACCGCGATCGCGTTCGCGCGACCGAGCGACACCAGCAGGTGGCCGTCGTCGGTCAGTGTGACACCGTCCGGCTCGTAGCCGACCGACGCTTCGGGCCACGGCTGCGTGGCGATCGTCTGGACGACCTTGTCACGGTTGGTGTCGATGACGGACACGTTGTTCGTGGCCGTGTTGGTGACGAAGACGGCGCCGTTCTTCGCGTACAGCGCGGTCGGGTGCAGCCCGACGTCGATGCCGGCGACAGCGGCGCCCGGGTTCTTCAGGTCGATCACGCTGACCGTACCGGTCGTGGTGATCGCGTTCTGGTTCGCGACGACGTCGGTGCCGTACGAGTTGATCGTGGTGTCGCCGGGCTTCGCGGTCCGGCCACCCTCGTTGCTCACGTACAGCTTGTCGCCGACCATGACCAGGTCGCGCGGCGCGTTGCCGGTCGCCCAGCTCTGCTTGATCGCGCCGGTCGCGGTGTCGATCGCGACGACCTTGTTCTGGCCGTTCACCGCGGAGTACACCGTCGAGCTGTCCGCCGAGAACACCGCCTCGGAGGCCAGCGCGCGCTTCGTCCCGTCAGCCGGGATCGCCACGAACGTCGGGTTCGCCAGCGAGCCGTCTGCATTTACGGTGAACTTCCGGTAGCCGTCGGCCTGCCCGAGCCAGACCTGCGAGCCGTCCGGCGAGTACGTCGGACCCTCCTGGCCGACGTCGTTGCCGGGGATCTTGAGATCCGCCGCGGCGTTGTTGCCGATGTACTGCTGGACCTTCCAGTTCTTCAGGTCGATGATCGCGAGCGCCATCCCGCCGTCGGTCACCGAGGCGGCCATGTGACTGCCGTCCGGGCTGACCGAGGACGACATGATCTTGCCCTTCTGGAGGACGAGACGGTCGCCGATCGGCTTGATGTACTGGTCGGCCGAGACGACCTGACCCTTGTCGGTCACCTGCCCGACCTGGTCGTGGCCGAAGCCGGTCGTCGAGGCGACCGCGGTGCCGGCCAGGGCCACCGCGACGGCGGTAGCGCCCGCTGTGACCAGTGGTACTCTGCGCCGGAGGGGACTTGGCGAGCCCTCTTCGTCACGCCTGCGGCGGCGTGTTACCTGCATGGGAGTTGTCCCTTCGGGTTGGGCTTCAGTTGACAGGTAGCAGTTCGATGTTGCCGTCGAACTGCCACAGGGGGTTCGGTTCGTCCCCGGACGGGGTGCGGACCAGGAAGAAGCCGTTCACTTCTTTCGGTCCGTCCCCGTCGGCGACGTACCGACCGAGTGGATTGATGTCGAGTTGGTAGATCGCGGAGCCGGCCGCTTCCACTCCGGGGATGTGCCAGCTGACGACGCAGCGCCAGTCGTTGCCGGGTCCTTGCGCGGCGACCTGGTCACCGCCCTTGGTGCATTCGGCGGCGCTCTGCAGCTGTTGCTCGGTCACGTCGGCCCGGTTCAGCTGCTTGGTCTGCAACCGGTACAGGTGCGCGAACTCGACCGCAACCGCGCGCTGCACCTTGCCCTGATCGATCCCCGACCCGAAGCCGGTCACCGGAGCGACGGCCGCGGTGGTGACACCGAGCAGTACGACGAGGGGCAGGAGGCCGGCCGTCAACGCGAGACGACCGGAGCCGTCGTGCGTCGGGTTGGTGAAGTCACGGCGTACGAAGATGAAGTACGCAAGGCCGGTCGCGACGAGGGCCCAGACCAGGCTGACGATCACGCCGATCAGCAGCGGGCCGAGTTGTGCCGGGCTGGTGAAGAGGCCGTTCCAGCTGATGAACGCGTAGCCGGGAAGCGCGAGGCGGAAGGCAACCGGGACCGGAAGCTGCTGGACGAGCTGCATCGCAAGCGCCACGACCGCCGGGAGCAGGAGGCCCATCGGCGATCGGCCGAGCGCAACTGAGCCCAGTAGGCCGATTGCGGCAAGGGCGAGAGTCGGTGCGAGGGCGCAGAGCCAGGCGAGGAACACAGTGCCGGCCGCGTTGCCCGGTGAGAGCAGGTGACCGTCGAGGCCGATCAGTTGCCGGTTGCCGACGACCAACAGGCCGCTGATCGTGCTCGACACGACCAGCCCGATCACCAGCACCAGGATCACGGTCAGGCTGGACAGCGCCTTCGAGACGAAGATCCGGCGCGGCGAGCGGACCGCCACCAGCAGATGACGCCAGGTACCGAGGCGGTCCTCGGACGCGAACACGTCACCGGCGATCAACGAGGTCAGCAACGGCAACGCCCACGAACCGGAGAAGCCCAGCAGCACCAGCGGACCGGCCCATCCGGTGGCGTGCATCCAGCGACCGAACAACGTGTCGACCGGGAGCGACGCCTGCTGGCTGATGACGGCCACGAAGAGGGCGGGCGCAAGCCAGCAGGCAACGATCAGCACGCGGACGCGCCACTGCGTGAGCAGCTTGGCGAGTTCGAAGCGGTACCCCCGGATGATCGGCACCCGGCGGGCGACCTCACGGGGCTCGGGGGCAGCCACGGTGGCCGTCATCAGTTGGTCTCCTGCTGCTCGGTGAGGGCGATGAACGCGGCTTCGAGTGGCGACACCACCGGCGCGAGTTCGCGGACGGCGATGTCGTCACGGACCAGCCGCTTCACGAACTCGTCCACTGCCGGCACGGCTGCCGAGATCACCAGAAGCTCGACACCCTCTTGTACGGCGCCTGGGTCGCGCAGCCGGATGCCCTTGGTCTCGCGGGCCAGTCGACGAGCCGCTACCGGGTCGGAGGTGAGGACGCGGTAGTCGAGTTCGCTGTCCTCCGAGGCCAGCTTGCTGATCGGGCCCGAGAACACGACCCGTCCGGTCGACAGGATCGTCACCTCGGAGCAGAGCGCCTCGACGTCGTCCATCCGGTGGCTCGACAGCATCACCGCTGTGCCGTCGGCGGCCAGCCGGGTGAGGACGCCGTACACGTGCTTCTTGCCGGCTGGGTCGAGGCCGTTGGACGGCTCGTCGAGGATCAGCAGCCGAGGTTTGGTGAGCAACGCGGCGGCGAGGCCGAGGCGCTGGCGCATGCCGAGCGAGAACCCGCGGACCCGGTCGTCGGCCACGTCGGTCAGGCCGACCTGGTCGATCGCGTCGTCGATGTTCATCGTGCGGTCGCCGCGCAGCTGGGCCAGGGCGGCGAGGTTCTGCTTGGCGGTCATCGACGGGTACAGGCCGGGGCCGTCGACGAAGCCGGCGACGCCTTCGGGGACGGCGAGTGCGCGGCCGACCGGCGTACCGAGGATCTCCAGTTCGCCGCGGTCGGGAACGGCGAGGCCGAGCAGCAGGCCGAGGAGCGTGGTCTTGCCGGCTCCGTTCGGTCCCACCAGGCCGTGGATCTGGCCGGGTGCTACGTCGAGGTCGACGCCGTCGAGTGCGACGACCTCGCCGAAGTACTTGGTGATGCCGCGGGCACGGACAGTGGGCGGTGCGTCCATGGGGAATACATTAGAAAGCAATGTACGGTCACGTGAAGAGCAAAGGTTAACTATTGGCGAACTAGCGTGAACTCCTTTCAGCCAAGCTCTCAGCGGACTCTCAGTTGCGTTGCTGCGGATCGATGTAGTGGAAGGTCGGTCCGGCCGTGGTGTGATCGTCCTCGCTCAGCTGCAGCAGCTTCAGGGCTTCGGCCTTCAGACCGAACATCGCCTTGACGGCGTCGCGGATCAGCGCGGGCTCGCCGGTGAAGCTCTGCTCGAGCAGGAACAGCAGCGTGCAGTAGGTGTTGTCGAACTGCTCCTGGGCGGCGCGGATCTGCGCGTTGTCCGACCGGCGCGGGTTCGCCTGCATCGGCGACACTCCGGTGGGATCGAAGGTGACCGGCTCGCCGGTCGGACCGGACTGCGGCGTGTCTCCCCGCTGGTAGCGCCGACCGAGCTTCAGTTCCTCGAACCGGTAGTAGTGCGCGACCTCGTCGCGGTCCGAGTGGAAGATGTCGTGGTCGCCGTCCCAGACCTCTCCCCGCGACGTACCTTCTCCTTGCTCGACAATCTCTTCCAATGCGGCCAGCGCCGACGCCAGGTCTGTGACCGGCTGAAGCGTGCCGGCGGTGTGGTGGAACGGTCCTGCGGTCACCTGACGAGCCGGGTCGCCGGAGAACACCTTGTCCTCGCCGAGCGTCTCGCACAGGTACCGGAGCCCGTCTTCGATCGCGTCGTAGAACTGCCCGATGGTCTCGTAGTGATCGCTCTCGGCGGGTGAACCGGGCGCCTCGGGCTTCTCGAGCCGCAGGAACATCTCCAGAGCATCCGGCCCGAAGGGGAGCAGCGACAGCTCGATCGAACCGTGCGGCAACTCCCGCGGGTATCCGGGCAGCATCGCCGGGACGTCCAGCCGTGGTTCGCCGCCGACGGCGTTCAGCAGGTTGGCCGCCAATGAGAGATGGATCATCTCCTCGACGAACACGCTGCTCACCAGTTCCACCGCGTCCGGGTTCCGCGCCGGATCCAGCGAGTAGAGGGCACAAAGGTACGGCGGAATCGTGGCGTGCTCGAGCTCGATCGCCCACTGCAGGTGCTGGTGAAGACTGTCAATTGTCTCGATGCGCTGGTTCATACCTGTTGAGACAGCACAACCACCTCCCCTGTGACCGTCACAGCTCGCCGGTCTGAACTGTCTTCCACTACAGACCGATCAACTGGAAGGTGAGCTTCGATGACTGATACGACCTCCACCGCGTGGCAGACCGCGTTGACGATGCTGCAGGAGGTGGAGCCGCCCTTCGTTCCCGAGGGCTTCCACGTGATGACCGTCGACATCGAGTACCCGGCGGGTGACCCCGGCGCACCGCCGCACCGGCATTCGGGTCCGGCGTTCGGGTACGTCGTCGCGGGCGAGATGTTGTTCGAGTTGGAGGGGGAAGCGCCGCGGGTGATCAAGGCCGGCGAGGCGTTCTGGGAGCCGGGCGGTGACGTCATCCACTACCAGGACGGCAACAACCGGTCGGACGTCCCGGTGAAGTTCACCGTGACGATGCTGTGCGCCCCCGGGCAGGAGATGTTCACACTCGTCCCGGAGGAAGAGTTGGCCGAGCGGGCGGAGCGTCGGGTTCAGCGGTAGGCGCGGGCCTGGAGTTCGAAGAGTTCGGCGTAGCGGCCGCCGGCCGCGAGCAGGTCTTCGTGAGTGCCGACCTCTTCGACGCGGCCGCAGTGCATGACGACGATCAGGTCCGCCATCCGCACGGTCGAGAACCGGTGCGACACCAGGACGGTGATCCCGCCGGTCTCGGCCGCGGCGATCTTCGCTGCGGACGCGTACTGCTCGTAGAGCCGGTGCTCGGCCTCCGGGTCGAGAGCAGCGGTCGGCTCGTCGAGCAGCAGGAGCAGCGGGCGCTCGCGCATGAACGCGCGAGCCAGCGCGAGCCGCTGCCACTGCCCGCCGGACAGCTCGACCCCGTCGGTGAACTTCTTGCCCAGTTGGGAATCCAGCCCCCGCGGCAGCCCGGCGACCACCGACTCGGCATCGCCGCGGACGACGGCCGCCCGGACGGCGTCCTCGTCCGCCGCCCGCTCGATGTCGCCGATCCCGACGACCTCCCGCGCGGTGAACTCGAACTTCACGAAGTCCTGGAAACCCGCCGACAGCTGCGACCGCCACGCGTCCGGCTGGACCGTCGCGAGGTCCACGCCGTCGACGAGGATCTGGCCGGTCGTCGGGTCGTACATCCGGGCGAGCAGTTTGACCAGCGTCGTCTTGCCGGCGCCGTTCTCCCCCACCAGCGCGACCGCCGCCCCGGCCGGCACACTGAGGTTCAGGTCGCTCAGGACCGCGGAATCCGAACCAGGATAGGAGAATCCGACGTTCCGCAACTCGATCCCGGTGGTGATCCGGTCGGGCGCCGAGGTGACACTGGTCCGCCACGAGTTCTGCTTCGCGTACTCGCGCAGCCAGTCGTACCGCCCGAAGCTGCGCACGACCTCACCGACCCAGTACACGTTCTGCGCGATACCGCCGGTCATCTGATCCACCTGCGGCGCGAGCAGCAGGACGAGTACGACGTCTCCCGCGGACGCCTGACCGTTCCGTGCCCGCGCGACGACCCAGACGATCGCCGCGGCGTACGCGAGACCGAAGGCGAGCCGCACCGAGCCGTCCACCTTCCCGCCCCACCGCGCGGCCGCGACCCGGCGATCGAAACGCTGCGTCTGCAATGCGAAGATCCTGTCCAGCAAGACCTTTCCGAGCCCGAACACCCGCAGCTCCAGGCCGGTCCGCGGATCCTTCGCCACCTCGATCAACCGGTCGACGAGCCGCTCCTGCGGCATCGACTCCTCCCACGCCTTGCTCTGTCGCGTGCTGCTCAGGTACGCCGACCAGATCCGCGCACCGCCCAGCAACGGGAGCACCAGCAACAGCGGATGCACCGATCCGAGCAACGTGAGCACGGTCGCGGTGTTCGTCACGGTGGCGAACGCCCACAGCAGCACCTCGGCGCCGACCCCCATCCGCCACGCCTTCTCGCGCACGAGCTCGAGCCGGTCCGCGACATCGGGCCGCTCGTGATGCGACAGACCAGGGATCGCTGTCGTCACATCGAGCAGGTCGGCGTGCACCCGGCCCGCCATCCGTTCCTGCGCGGTGTCCTGGAGCGGCCATCCGAGCCCGTCCGCGACGAACGACACCGCGAGGCCGCCGACGATGATGCCGATGCCCAGCGCGATCGTGCTCGACCGGTCCGACGCGATCCCGTCGACCAGTCGACTCACGCCGTACGTCTGGGTCGGTGCCGTGATCGCGCGGGCCGCGACCAGCACCGTCGAGATCGCCATCAGCCCAGGTGCTGCACGGAAAGAGGTGGACAGCCACAGCCAGAGGATCCGCAGACTACGCATCGACTGCCTCCGGTCCCGTCACGTACCGCTCGGCCTGGAGCCGGAACATCCCGGCGTACTCGCCGTCCTGCGCCAGCAGCTCCTCGTGGGTGCCGTCCTCGACGATCCGGCCGTCGGACAGCACACAGATCCGATCCGCGTTGCGTACCACCGAGAACCGGTGCGAGATGATCAGCGACGCCACTCCGGAGGTCAGCTCCAGGTACCGCTCGACCAGCTCGGCCTCGGCCCGTACGTCGAGCGCCGCGGCCGGCTCGTCCAGCACCAGAACACCTGCGCCGGCATGCACCGCGAACAACGCCCGAGCCAGCGCGACCCGCTGCCACTCACCACCGGACAGGTCGACCCCGCCGTCGAACGTCTTGTCCAGCACGGTGTCCCAGCCCTTCGGCAGGCGCCGTACGACCTCGTCGATCCCGGACTCACGCGCGACCCTCGCCAGGGTGAGCTCGTCACCCGCGCGTTCGACCGCGCCGAACACGACGTTGTCGGTCACCGACAACGGGAACCGCAGGAAGTCCTGCACGATCGCGGCCACCCGCCGCTGCCACACGGTCAGGTCGAGGTCCGCGAGATCGACACCGTCGACAAGGATCCGGCCGCTCGTCGGCTTGTACGCGCCGCCGAGCAGCTTCACCAGCGTGGACTTGCCCGCACCGTTGACGCCGACGAGCGCGAGCGCCTCCCGCGCGCGGATCGTGAGGTCGAGGTCGCGCAGTACGGCGACGTCCGCACCCGGGTAGTGGAAGCTCACCTTCTCGAACCGGATCTCGCGGGCCGGCATCGTCTCGATCCGATGCTTCGTGGTCACGGCCGGCTCCGGATGGCGTTCCTCGATCGTGGCGCTGAGGTCCCGCATCGCGCGGTACGCCGAGAGTCCGCGGCGGACCTGTGCCACGCCGTACCCGTTGCTCGCCTGACCGATCGCGAGGATCGCGGGCAGCGTGGTCGCGACCTGCGTGAGCGGCAGCGTTCCGTTGTAGGCGGCGCGACCGACGGCGAGGATCGCGACGCCGTTGGCGATCAGGTGGACGCCGCCGATCAGCAACGACCACTTCGCGTTCCGCCGGCGGCGTGCCCAGACCGGGCGGTAGCCCGCCGTCCATTCGCGGACATACCGCTCCACGAGCCAGTTGTGCAGACCGAACACACGCAACTCTTTCGGAGCGTCACGCATGCCCAGGTTGAACAGGTAATGGGCTCGGCGCTGCTCCTCGGTGTTGCCCCACCAGACGTCGACCTCGCGCTCGATCAAGCGACCGCCGTACCACTCCAGCAGCATCGTGACCGCGACCAGCATCGCCGCCACCCACCAGGCGAACATCACGCCGACGATCACCGCGGAGCCGACCAGCGTCACCCGGCTCGCGATCAACCACGGCAGTTGCCCGAGCCCCTGCGCGAGATGGAAGCCGCCCTTTCCTTTCGCACGCTCCTGGACATCCAGTACCTCGGAGTCCTCGAGGTGCTCGATCCGGCGCGGTTTGAGCAGCGGCTCGGTGATGCCGGTGCCGATCGCGCGGACCAGGCCGGCGTCCATCACCAGCGATGCGACCTGCTGCACCGCGGGCGTCAGGCTGTCGATGACGAACACCGCGAGCAGGCCGCCCAGCAGCCACCCGAACTCGCCGATCGGCATCGCGTCCGGGCCGCCGTCGATCACCCCTGGAACCGCCCCGACGACCCGGCCGGTCAGCAACGTGACCGCCATCCCCAGCAGCGAACCGAGGACAGCCAGACCCATCGTCAGAAGGGTGCCTCCAGGTGCAACCCGCACTCCGTACCGCAGCAGCGTCAGCACCCCACCGACCGTAACGGCCCGCACCGACAAAACGCACCCGAGTTTCCGGGCCGGACCGGAAAATCCGGCGGCCCGGAGCGGGCCGCCGGATCGGTACGTCAGCTACCGGTGGCGAAGAAGGTTGCGAAGACCTTCTGCAGCGCGGACGAGTCGACCAGGGTCGGATTCGCGCTGCCCTGGTTGCCCCAGCCGTAGGTGTAGTCCATCACCGGGGACGGCACGAGCCGCTTCCACTCCGTCAGGATCGCGTGCTCCTGAGTTGCGGTCGGCAGGTTGTAGTAGTGGCTCGTCGCCCGCTCCTGGCCGAAGGCCTGGTACACCGGCACGATCGCGGCCAGCGGGACGCCGGCCGCGCGAGCCGCGCTGACCTTCTCCCCGATCTTGCCGAGGTCACACTGCGGATTCGCGACCGAGCAAGGGTACGGATCGAGTCCGACCAGGTCGACGTGGCTGTTGGCCGGCGCGAACGGCTGGTAGTCGGCGACCTTGCTGAGCACGATGAACGACTTCTGCCGGCCACCGCTCGCGGCGCGAATGTAGTCCGCTCGCGACCGCAGCGCCGCCGGACCGCCGGGGCAGTCCCCGATGTGCGGCTCGTCGGACAGGTAGTAGGCGAAGACCTTCGGGTTCGAGGCGAGGGCGTCGACCTTGGCCTTGAAGGTGCTGTCGGCCGGGCTCGGGCACTTCTGACCCAGCCAGAAGACGGCTTGCACGCCGGTCGGCAGCGCGCTCAGGCTGGACACCGAGGACTTGTCGGCCAGGTTGTAGCCGAGGGCGAAGGGTGCGGTTCCGCCCTGGAGATTCGCGACGAAGTGCCGGGTCGGTGTCTGCGCCTCGGCCTGAGCCCCGCCGGACGTGCCGGTCAGGGCCACGACGAGACTTGCGAGCAGCCCGAGCAGGCCGGCGCCGAGCGCGATCTTGGTGGTGCGCGTCACGGGCGGCCCCTCTCGCCGCGGGTCGCGACAAGGGTGGCGAATCGGGCCAGGAGCTGCTGAGGAGGGAAGGCGGGCATGCGGAAACCTCTCGGGGCGCGACGGAAACACCGGACGGCAGGGGTCCGTCCGGGTCGGCAGGTCACCGCCGGTGTTCGTGCTGCGCCCCAGCCGACAGCCCGCGCTACGCGGCGGTCACTGACGGGCGAATCGGTCGCCCGGCACTGCCTGGCGCGTGACACTACCGTGATCTTTCCGAGACATCGACCCGACCCCGGATATCGGTCGCTCTGGTCCGATCGCCGGGATGGTCAGAGGATGCCGCGGTCCGCGAAGGCCTTCTGGACGACGGTCGCCTGGCTCGGGCCGTACAGCGACCGCGCGGTCGCGACGGTCTGCCGGGCCGCCGCCGCGAAGCTGGTGTCCGGCGCGAAGCCGAACTGCGCGTCGACGATGATCCGGTCGGCCACCGCCGGGCCGAGAGCGGTCCGGATCTGGTACAAGGCCTGGGACCAGATCTCCCCGTCCGCGTGCACCTCGCCGACGACATCCTCGGGGTAGTGCTTGCCGGCGTCGAGACGGCGCAGGCAGTGCGGCACGGTCGAGGTGTACGACGTCGCGTCCCAGTCCATCACGCAGGCCAGGTCCGCGGCGACGGGTACGCCGTACTGCTTCGCCACCCACTCGCCCACGGTCACCGCGAAGTAGTCGCCCCACGCTTCACCGATCGAGCCCGCCTCGAGTGACGTCCCGAAGCCAGGCACCTGCGCGTCGTGCACAGCGTGACCGGTCTCGTGCACGATCACCTCGCCGTCCTCTGCGTCGTCCACACCGCCCTTGCCGAGGGTGATCGTGTCGTGCTTGTCCCAGGAGAACGAGTTGTCCACGCCGTACTGGTCGACCTTGTAGTCCTGGCTCTCCGCATTCACCGCCGGGAGGTCGCGGCCGAAACCGAGCGACTGCAGGTACTTCTGCGCCTGCGTCCCCCAGAAGTACGCCATCACCTGCTCGAACTGGTCGTCGTGCCGGTCGTAGAAGTAGGTGCCGTTCGTGGTGTACGCCGGAGTGCCGGTGGCGCTCTTCACGTTCGCCCAGGTGCCGTTGAGGTAGCCCGAGCCGTCCAGGTCGGTCAGCGTCACCTCGTAGTAGGCGCCGCGCGGAACGGCCGTTGCCGAATCCTTCTGGTCCGTGAGTCCCTCGTTACCGCTCGACTGGACCGGGTTCGGAATGAACACCAGCGCCTTCGCCGTCGTGGCGCCCGTCGGGGGCTTGGCGTCGGCGGCCGGAGCGGCCAGAGCCGCCAGGGTCAGCACAGCAGCCGAGGTCAGGGCAACAGAGGCCTTCAAGGTCTTCGACCGCATGGCTCGCTCCGGATCGTTCGCAGGGAAATGTTTCCACACGGTAGATCCTGGTTCGCGGCGGCGGAAGATGTCGTTATCCGACGATGGGCTCCGCGTGCGCTTCGGCGTACCCGGCCGCGGCCAGGCGGTCGAGGGTGCGCTGCAGGACCGCGGTGTCCTCGAGGGTCCGGACCTCGGTGATCTTGCCCCACTTGATCCGCAGGAACTGGTGCACGACGTTCTCGTACGTCGACCCGTCGACGACGTTCACGTGCACGGTGACCGCTGTGGCGACCCGCGTGTCCCACGGCCAGCCGGTGACCAGCACGTCCTGGACCTCGAACCGGGTCCCGGGCAGCAGCCGGAAGCAGCGTTCCCACCAGCGCCGCAACGCCTCGTGCGTACGCCGCTCGCCGCCGAGGGCGTGATCTCCGTAGAACCGGTACGTGAACGACGGCGCCATCCCGGCCACCATCGCCTCCCAGTTGCCGGCGCTGATCTGCGTGAACGCGTTCCGTACCTGCCGCGCCACGATCCGGTGGTAGATGCCCATGCCGCCACCGTAACCATAGTGAGTTCAATGACGCAACTGACTACACTCGGGGGCATGCGGAACACCAGCTTCGCCTCGATGCACTGCTCGCTCGCCCAGTCCCTGGAGCTGATCGGCGACTGGTGGACACCGTTGGTGCTGCGCGATCTCTACCTGGGCCTGAACCGCTTCGACCAGTTCGTCAAAGACCTCGGCATCTCCCGCAACCTGCTCACGGACCGGCTCGCCACGCTCGTCGACGGCGGCCTGGTACGACGTACGCCGTACCAGCAGAACCCGGTGCGCTACAGCTACGAGCTCACCGAGGCAGGACGGGAGCTCGTACCGATCCTGATGGCTCTCACCGCCTGGGGCGACCGCTGGGCGACTCCCCCGGCGGGCCAGCCGATCCGGTTCACGCACTCGACCTGCGGCAAGGTCACGACCCCGACGGTCTGCTGCTCGGAATGCGGCGAGGCGCTGGACATGGGCGACGTCGAGCCGTCGCCGGGACCGGGCGGGCGGACAGCTCCCGGTACGGCATTGATCGCGAGCGTTCTAGGACTCGAGCCGAAGGCGTAGCAACTCGGCGAGCGGCATCGACTCGCCGTCGCGGGCGCCCTGTCCGACGACGAGCGGCGGATCGGACGGCTGGACGCGGACGCCGGCGACGCGGGACTTGAGGCTGGCGGGTACGCCGAGGATGTAGAAGTTGCCGTCGACGTCAACGGCGAGCGAGCGGTTGCGGCGCAGGTACCACCCGATGAGATCGGTGCGGTAGCTGGCGTTCGAGCCGATCACCTGAGCGCGCAACGGCTCGGGGTCGACGCCGCGCTCCCTGAGGGTCGCGATGAAGCCGGCCAGCAACTCCCGCGCCTGAGCGCTCTCGGCGGCCTTCTTACGTTCCAGCGCGGCCGCATGCTCGACCGCCGCCTGCCGTCGCTCCTCCCGCCAGCTCGTCACCCCCTCACCCTACGGTCAGTCGACGCACAGGCAGAACGGGTGTCCGGCGGGGTCGAGGAAGACGCGGAACGACGTACCGGGCTGGTGGTCGGCCTTGGTCGCACCGATGGCCAGTACCTCAGGCTCCGCCTCGTCGAGGTCCCGCACCATCACGTCGAGGTGCAGCTGTTGTGGCACGTCCTGGGTCGGCCACGTCGGCGCCTTGTAGTCCTCCACCTGCTGGAACGAGATGCAGTTGCTCCCGTCCTCCGGGCGGATGTCGGCCCAGCCCTCACGGGCCTCCACCTTCCAACCCAGCAACTCACCGTAGAACTGGCCCAGGACAGCGGCGTCCGGGCAGTCCAGCACAAAACTCGGGTACTTTGCGATAGCCATGGCTCGCACCCTAGTAGCCATTGCGGACGGTTTGCGTCCGGTTAGCCGGCAGAATTCCCGGCGAGCGTCTGCCAGGCGCGATCGAGTCCTGCCGCGAGGCAGCCGGCCACCACTGTCTCGGTACCGAGCACACTAGCCTTCACCTCCGGCATCACCGGGGCGAGCTGACGCAGCTGCTTGGTGACGGCCTCGAGGAACCCCGGCGCCTGCCCGATACCGCCGCCCAGGACGACCAGATCGGGATCCACGACGGTGATCACCGTGCACACCGCCTTGGCGACCAGCAACGCCTCCTCGGCGACGACCGCGGCCGCGAGCGGATCGCCCCGTACCGCGGCCGCGAATACCTTCTCCGCCGTCGACGCCCCACGGACACCGGCCCGACGCGCTGCCCGTACGACGGCAGCCGCCGACGCCGACGCGTCGAACCCGCCCCGCTTCCGCGCGTCCCGCGGATCACTGCCGCTGCCCTCGGTGAACGGCAGGTACCCGATCTCCCCCGCCACACCGTGCGACCCGTGCCGTAGCTTGCCGTCGAGCACCAGGCCCATCCCGATACCGGTGCCGACCGAGACGAACGCGAAGCTGTCGACGTCGCGACCGTGACCGTGCGCCCGCTCCGCAATGGCCGCCGCGTCAACGTCGTTCTCGATCATCAAGGTCGGCCCGAAACGCTCCCGCAGTGCAGCCAGGGTCGCCGGCGAATCCCAGCCGGACAGCCGGCCGGTCAGCGTCAGCGCATCGAGCCGGGGATCGTAGACACCGGGACTGCCGAGCACAGTCTGGGTGAGTTGCGTGACCTCGATGCCGGCCTCGGCCGCAAGCGTCCCCGTGAGATCCACAAGTTCCTGGATGCGGGCCATCGCGTCCCCGGCCTTGGTCCGCACGCTCAACCGCGAGCGCACCGTCCCCGCGAGATCCGCGATCCCACCGCGCAGGTACTCGCGCCCGACGTCGAGCCCGAGCACGAACCCGGCCTCGGGCCGTACCTCGTACAGACTGGCCGCCGGCCCGGGTACGCCGGTGCGCTGACCGGTCACGTGGACCAGACCGGTCCGCTCCAGCGAGCTCAGCGCCGCGGACACGGTCGGCTTGGACAGACCGGTCAGCCCGGCGAGCTCGGTGCGAGAGATCGGCCCGGACCGCCGGATGTGGTCGAGCAGCACCTGCTCGTTGATCTCGCGGATCAGCTGCGGCCGCGCAGCCGCGGCGCCTCCGGCAGCACCACCGGCAATAACAGTCACGCCGAACCCCCCTCGCTCGCTAACAACTCGGACAACTCGGCCAACAAGTTCTGGCGATCCCTTGTGGTGCCGCTGATAGTTAAGTTAGTTTCCTATCGATTCTATTGGTCGGCGCGAGGAGGTGCCACCCCGTGGTTTCCACACCGGTCGTCCTCGGGCTGGACTTCGGCGGCACGAAGATCGCCGTCGCCGTCGGGGACCTCACCGGTCGCCGCCTCGGCGCGACGACCATCGACAGCCGGGACGGCGCCGGCGCCGCGGAGGCGATGAGCCGTTGCCTGACAGCGGCCCGCGAACTCCTCGCGGAGGTCGCGCCGGATCACGAACTGGCCGGTGTCGGCGCGGCGACGCTCGGCATCCCGTACGACGACCGCGTGGAACTGGCTCCGACCTTTCCCGGCTGGGGCGAGCTCCCCTTCGGCCGGTTGATCCGGGACGCGTTCCCCGGCGTACCGGTGCGGCTGGCGACCGACGTCAAGGCGGCCGCGGCGGCCGAGTTGCGCTGGGGTGCGCTGGCCGGTTGCGACCCGGGGCTCTACGTCAATCTCGGCACCGGTCTCGCGGTCGCGATCGTTGCCGGCGGCACCGTGATCACCGGCGCGCACGGCGCGTCCGGCGAGATCGGCTACAACCTGCGCTCCCCCGCCGACGTGTACGTCGCCGGTGACGGGCGCACGATCCTGGAACACGTCGTCAGCGGCCAGGCGCTCGAGACCACCGGGACCGCCCGGCTCGGGCGACCGGTCACGGCCGCCGACGTCTTCACGATGGCGCGCACCCACCCGGACGCCGCCGTCCTCACCGACCAATTCGTCCGGGAGCTGGCCACCCACCTCGCCAACCTGGCCATCGCCGTCGATCCGTCCCGGATCGTCGTCGGCGGCGGGCTGGTCCGGTCCTGGGACCAGCTCGAACCCGGCCTGCGTCGCGCCCTCGACGCGGCCGTCCCGTTTCCGCCGGAGCTCTCGGTGGCACGGTTTCCCACGGACGCACCGCTGATCGGGGCGCTCGCCCTCGGCGTCGAGGCCGCAGGAGTCGACCTCGGCGCCGAAGCATTCGCATGAGCAGGATTTCCAGTAGTGAAAGGCAGAAGACGATGAGGGGCATCAAACGCATCGCCGTCGCCGCTGTGGCGGTCGGCGCACTGACCGCCGGGTGCGGCGGGGGTGACAAGCCGATCGGGAACGCGGCGTCGTCCAACCCGTCGTCGTCGAGCAGTAGCGGCGGCGGAAGCACCGGCGAGCACAAGAAGGGCGGCACCGTCACGATCGCCAACGTCGGCGGGCAGACCTGGCCGTGCCAGTTCAACCCGTTCAACCCGGCGGTCAACCAGGTCGCGCTCGGTTTCGTCTACGAGCCGCTGACGTTCGTGAACGTGCTCAAGGCCGGCGCCACCACGCCGATGCTGGCCACCGCCTTCACCTGGTCGCCGAAGAAGGACTCGATCGACTTCACCATCCGCGACGGCGTGAAGTGGAGCGACGGGCAGCCGTTCACCGCCGACGACGTCGTCTACACCTTCACCCGGATGAAGGAGCAGCCCGCGCTCGACCTGTACTCGCTGTGGACCGGCGCCGGGCTGACCAGCGTGTCGGCCGCCGGCAACAAGGTCACGCTGAAGTTCAAAGCCGCGGCCGAGCCGTACTTCTTCAACTTCGCCGGCCAGGTCGGCATCGTGCCCAAGCACATCTGGTCGGCCGGCGAGGCCGCCTCGAAGCCGGCCACCTGGACCAACCCCAAGCCGGTCGGGACCGGGCCGTTCACGGTCGAGTCCTGCAGCGGCAACAACATCTCGTACGTCGCCAACGGCAACTACTGGCAGCCGGGCAAGCCGTACGTCGAGAAGGTCCAGTACCCGGCGTACCTGGACAACAACCCCGCCAACCTCGACCTGGCCAGCGGCAAGGCGCAGTGGGGCGGTCAGTACATCCCGAACATCGACAACTTCTACAAGGCGAAGTCGCCGGAGAACAACTACTGGTTCCCGCCGACCGCGAACGTCGCCCTGGTCCCGAACAACGACCCGTCCCGTCCGGCGACCAGCAAGCTCGAGGTCCGGCAGGCGATCGCGTACGCACTCGACCGCGAACAGATCTCCAAGATCGGTGAGAGCGGGTACCAGCCGGCCGCGAACCAGACCGGTGTCGTCACGCCGACGTTCGACAAGTACTTCGACAAGGACGCACTGACGGCAGCCGGGTACGACAAACCGAACCCGGACAAGGCCAAGCAACTCCTGCAGACCGCAGGGTACTCCGAGTCGAACCCACTGAAGCTGAACGTCATCACGGTCACCGGCTACACCGACTGGGACGCGTCGCTGGCGGTCGTGAAGCAGCAACTGGCGAAGGTCGGGATCGAGCTGACGATCCAGGACCTGCAGCAGCAGTCGTACAACCAGAAGCTGTACACCGGTGACTACGACCTCGCGTACTCCAGCCTGTCCGGCGGGCCGTCGCCGTACTACGAGCTGCGGCAGCTGCTGTACTCGAAGAACTCCGCGCCGATCGGCAAGCAGGCGAACAGCAACTACTCGCGGTACATGAAGCCCGAGGTGGACAAGTTGTTCGACCAGTACGCGAGCGCGGACCCCGACACGCAGGTCAAGCTGATCAAGCAGATCTCGTCGTACATGATCAAGGACGTGCCGATCATCCCGACCACCGAGTCGGTCGACTGGTACCAGTACAACACCAAGGATCTGGACGGCTGGCCGACCCAGGACGACCCGTACGCGCAGCCCGCGCCGTACAACATCCCGGACGTCGGTCAGGTCCTGACGAACCTGTACTCGAAGTCCGCCCAGAAGTAAGTCTGCGTAGAACTGAGGACTGGCGAAGCGTGCACGAGGAGCTGGTGGGAGTGCGATACCTGATACGACGCCTCGGGTTCTTCGTGCTCACGCTGTGGGCGGCGATGACGCTGAACTTCTTCATCCCGCGGATGATGCCGGGCAGCCCCGAGGAAGCACTGCGGCAACGGCTGAGCAAGGGCGGCGCGGTGGTGACGCCCGAGCAGCTGCGTACCGTGCTGGCCGAGTTCGGCTTCGATCCGGACAAGAACATCTTCCTGCAGTACGGCGAGTACCTGAGGTCGATGGTGACCGGGCACTGGGGTGTCTCGATCGGCAGCAGTCTCGGCGTACCGGTGACGACGCTGATCGGCGACGCGTTGCCGTGGACGCTCGGGCTGGTCGGCCTCTCGACCGTGCTCGCGTTCGTCCTCGGCACCCTGATCGGTACGGTGGCGGGCTGGCGCCGCGGCGGCCTGATCGACGGGATCGTGCCGCCGGTGTTCATCGTCACCTCGGCGCTGCCGTACTTCTGGGTGGCGCTGCTGCTGATCTCACTGTTCGCGATCGGCAACAACCCGGTGCTGCCGAACGACTTCAACTACGACCAGAGCCTGACGCCCGGGTTCACCGGTGAGTTCATCTGGAGCGTGATCAAGCACGGCATCCTGCCGGCCGGCACGATCCTGATCACCGCGGTCGGCGGCTGGATCCTCACGATGCGGAACAACATGGTGACCACGCTCGCCGAGGACTACGTCCGGATGGCCCGCGCGAAGGGCATCCCGGGCCGCAGGATCATGTTCGGGTACGCCGGCCGGAACGCGTTCCTGCCGAACCTGTCCGGGTTCGCGATGTCGCTCGGTTTCGTGATCTCCGGAACGATCCTGGTCGAGTACGTCTTCAACTACCCGGGTCTCGGCTACATGTTCTACAACGCCACGGTGAGCACCGACTATCCGTTGCTCCAGGCCCTGTTCCTGCTGGTGACACTGGCGGTGCTGATCTGTGTCCTGCTCTGCGACTTCGCGGTGTTCCTGCTCGACCCGCGCGCCCGGACGAAGGGGTAACCGATGAGCGCAATCGTTGCCGGCACGGCCGCCCCGACGCCGAGCGTGACTCGCCGTCCGCGCGGTGGTTTGCTGCGGGCGATCCTGCGGAACCGCAAGGCGATGGTCGGTGCGGCGCTGCTGCTCCTGTTCATCTTGCTCGCGGCGTTTCCGCAGCTGTTCACACCCGGGCTGCACGGCGATCCGCGCGCGATCGGCGACGTACCGCTGGCGAAACCGTCCGGCGAGCACTGGCTCGGTACGACGGGTCTCGGCCAGGACGTGTACGCCGAGCTGATCTACAGCACCCGGGAGTCGCTGGTGATCGCGGTCGTCGCCGGTCTCGGCGCCACGATCCTCTCGGTGATCATCGGCGTCTCCGCGGCGTACCTCGGCGGGTTCGCGGACGACGGGTTGTCGATGCTGACGGACATCTTCCTGGTGCTCCCGACGTTCCCGCTGATCATCGTGCTGGCGACGTACGCCGGCAAAGGCAACCTGACCGTGATCATCATCGTGCTGATCCTGACCGGGTGGTCGTACGGGGCCAGACAGATGCGGGCACAGGCGCTGTCCCTGCGGAACCGGGACTTCCTGGAGTCGGCGCGGGTCCGTGGCGAGCGATCGTCGTACATCATCGTCGTCGAGGTGCTGCCGACGATGATCTCGCTGATCGTCGCGAACTTCCTCGGCGCGGCGCTGTACTCCGTGCTCACCGCCGCCGGCCTGCAGTTCCTCGGGCTCGGCGATCCCAACTCACTCAGCTGGGGCACGATGCTCTACTGGGCGCAGAACCAGGGCGCCCTGGTGAACGGCCTGCCCGCGTGGGCGCTCTCACCGGGTCTCGCGGTCGCGCTCCTCGGTGTGTCGTTCGCCCTGCTCAACTATGCGTTCGACGAGATCAGCAACCCCGCGCTACGGCCGGTTCGGAGGCGACGTGCCAAGTCTTGAGGGCCAGCCACTTCTCGAGGTCCGGGACCTGACGGTCGAGTACGACACCGGGGACCGCCCGGTCGTCGCGGTCGACCACGTGGATCTCGACGTCCATGCCGGTGAGTTCGTCGGCGTGGTCGGCGAGTCCGGGTGCGGCAAGTCGACGCTGCTGTTCGCGATCGCGCAGCTGCTCAGCTCGCCGGCCGCGATCACCGGCGGCAGCGTCACGTTCCAGGGACAGAACCTGGTGACGATGAACGAGAAGAAACTGTCCGCGTTGCGCTGGCGCGACTTCTCGGTCGTGATGCAGAGCGCGATGAACGCGCTCAACCCGGTGAAGAGCATCGGCGCGCAGTTCCGGGACACGATCATGGCGCACGACGAGCCGGTCGCCGACGAACGGCCGGCCGAGGTACTGCGGCTGGTCGGCATCGACCCGATCCACCTTCGCAGTTACCCGCACCAGTTGAGCGGCGGCATGCGGCAGCGGGCGATGATCGCGATGGCCCTGCTGTTCACGCCGGACCTGATCATCATGGACGAGCCGACGTCCGCGCTCGACGTGGTCGCGCAACGCTCGCTGATGGTGCAGATCAAGGAACTGCAGAAGCAGCTCGGGTTCGCGGTCATCTTCGTCACGCACGACATGTCGCTGGTCAGTCACTTCTCGGACAAGCTGGTGGTGATGTACGCCGGGCAGGTCGTCGAGTTCGGCGACACGCGCGCGGTGTTCGACCATCCGGAGCATCCGTACAGCGCCGGGCTGCTGGACGCGTTCCCGTCGATCCGCGGTCCCAAGGTGCCGTTGACGGGGATCCCGGGCAGTCCGCCGAACCTGGCCGATCCGCCGCCGGGCTGCCGGTTCCAGCCGCGCTGCCCGAAGGCGTTCGAGGACTGCCCGAAGATCGCACCGGAGCTCTACCAGGTGGGCGCCGTCCAGGCGCGCTGCCTGCTGCATGTCAAGGAACCGGTCCGGGAGCGCACATCATGACGTCGGTGGACATGGAAGAGGCCGGCGTGGACACCGCCGGTGCACCGTTGCTCGAGGCAAAGGAACTGACTCGGCACTTCCGGGTCGGGCGCGGGTTCTCGCGGCAGATGCTGCACGCGGTCGACGAGGTGAACTTCACGATCGGGCAGCAGGAGATCGTCGCGCTGGCCGGTGAGAGCGGGAGCGGCAAGAGTACGATCGCGCGGCTGCTGGCGGGGGTCTACAAGCCGACGAGCGGCGAGATCTTCTACCAGGGCCGGGCGATGTCGACGTACCGCTCCCGGAAGGACCAGTTGTCCTATCGGGGCGACGTACCGATGGTGTTCCAGGATCCGTTCTCGTCGCTGAACCCGGCGTTCCGGGTGAAGCACGGAGTCCTGCGGAGCCTGAAGCTGCACCGGCGGGACCTGACGACGAAGGCGCAACGCTTCGAGGAGGCGGAGCGGGTCATCGAGGCCGTCGGCCTGTCGCCGGCCGGCGACGTCATGCATCGGTACCCGTACGAGCTGAGCGGTGGCCAACGGCAACGGATCGGGTTCGCGCAGGCGCTCGCGCACAAGCCGAAACTGATCCTCGCCGACGAACCGGTGTCGATGCTCGACGTGTCGATCCGGATCGGCCTGCTGAACCTGATGGCGGAGCTGCGGGAGTCGCAGGGCGTCTCGTTCCTCTACATCACCCACGACATCGCGAGCGCGCGGTACGTCGCCGACCGGTTGATGATCATGTACGCCGGCCACGTCGTCGAGACCGGTCCGACCGAGTCGGTCCTGCAGAACCCGAAGCACCCGTACACGGACCTGCTCCTCGGCGCCGTCCCCGATCCGCGGGCGCCGCTGAACACCGGCATCGAAGGCGACACCGGCGAACCGCCGAAGGTCATCGACCCCGCACCCGGCTGCCGTTTCCGCTGGCGCTGCCCACTCGCCGTGGACCGCTGCCACGTGGAGACACCACTCCTTCGCGTCCTCGGCAAGAACCACCAGGCTGCCTGCCACGTCGCGGAGCCCGACACGGACTGACGCAGCCGTCGCTGCCTCCGGCGGTCAGTTGGAAAACCCGTATCGCCGCGAGCCCCTGACGAATAGGCTCGCGCTCATGACCGACGGCGACTGGAGGGACAACGGGTTCAGACAACGTCGGCCCTCCGTGGAGACTCTCGCCTGGGTCGCGGCGTCGATGGGTCGAGGCAGTCGCGTCGTTGGCTATCGCCGAATGACCGGTGGCGTCTGCTCCGCCGTACATCGGCTGACTGTCGAGCGACGTGGAATACGAACGTTCGTCGTACTGCGGCAGTACCCCGGCGGGCTTGGCCTGCAGGAGCCCTTGGAGCAGGAGATCGCCAACCTTGGTGTGGTGGCGGGAAGCGGGCTCCCGGTTCCGAGCATCCTGGCTGCTGACGTCGCCGGTGCTTCGACGGGAGGCGCGCCATCGTTGCTGATGACACGGTTGCCGGGGCATGTTCACCTCAATCCGGCCGAACCTCGGTCGTGGCTGACGAGGATCGCGGAGCTTGCTGTACAGCTGCATGCCCTCGATCTTCCCGCGAAGACCTTCAGACCTTGGACGGATTCTTGGATCGCCCCTCGGGACGGGTTTCAGGTGCCGGTCGACGCACAGAAGCCGGCTGTATGGAAGGCGGCGTTCGATGTCATGACGGCGCCGCCGCCGGAGGACCCTGCCGTCTTTCTGCACTGCGATCTCCTGCCTGTCAACATGCTGTGGTCGCGCGGGAGAATCACTGGACTCACGGACTGGAACTCAATCCACCGGGGGTCGCGCGCGATCGACATCGGACACTGCCGGCGATACTTGGCGACGCTCTACTCGCCCGAGTGGGCGGAGCAGCTTCGATCGATCTACGAGTCGATCGCCGGGGTGACTCTCGATCCGTGGTGGGACCTGTACGCCCTGCTGCACTATGACGCCAACGCACCGAAGTGGCTCCACGGCCAGGTAGCCGGCCGCCGCCCCGTCGACGTACCCGGCATGACTTCCCGGGTTGAGATCGCTGTCGAGACAGCGCTACGGCGCCTCGCTAGCTGAGGGTTGTGTGCAGGGTTTGGCCGGGTGTGAGGGTTGTCTGGTGGGTCAGGGTGACTACGGCGCGGTTGCCGGTGGCAACTACCTTGGCCGGGATGCGGTCTCGGCCGAGGCGGACTTCGGCCTGGCGTGGTGGCTTGGTGGTTTCGAAGGAGAGGGTGGTGAGGGTCAGCCGGCCGTAGCGGATCTCGAGCGATGCAGACAGGGCGCCAGGGGTACGGCGTTGCTGGTATGAGCCCCAGCCTTCCGCGGCAGTGAAGGCGCAGCGGAAGTTCTCCGGGTGGATGCGTGGCGCGAAGCCGAGGTGGCCCTGGGGGCCGTGGTATTCGTAGCCGCAAGCAGCGAGGTAGACGCCGTAGCCCATCATTGCGCGGGCGTAGTGATCGCTGGCCTCGATCTCGTTGTACGGGTTCCGTTTCTCGGCCGAGTAGCGCTCGTACATCGCACGTGTGACCGCCAGCCCCTCCGACGTCATGCCCTCGGAGAACAGGTGCGCGGCGAACTGGTACTCCTGCCCGGTCCACACCTCGTTGAAGTACATCAGCCCGCGTGTCTCGGACGACCCGCCGTGCGGCCAGGTCGCCATGATCACGCCGCTCTCCCCCTCGGTCGTGTACACCCGCCCGGCCCCGATCCCCGGCGGCCGGTACGTCCCCGGATCGGCCCGGAAGTTCGACTCGTACAACCGCGCCAACGCCGTCCGCGCCTGGTCGGCCGGGAACACCCGAGGCAGGCCGAGTTGGGCCGCGTACGTCTGCCCGTACATCTGGTCGATGAACAACCCGCGGTTGCTGTTCTCGGCCGTCGGATGGGCCGGATCGACCTTCTGCACGTAGTACCCGTACTCCTCGTTCCACAACTTCTCAGACAGGTACGCCGACCCGCGATCGGCGATCGCCGCGTACCTGGCAGCGCTAGCCCCGTCCCCGACCTCGCCCGCCATCGCGGCAGCGGCCCGGAGCGCGGCGACGTACAGGCCGCTGATCCACGGCACCTCGCCGAACCACTCGGTGTCGAGCGTGTTCCACTGACTGCCGCGGAAGATCCCGTCCTCGTCGGCGCCGTCCCGGTGCGTGACCAGGAATTCGACCGCCGTCCGCACCCGGGGCCAGACGCGGCGCAGGAACGTCGAGTCCTTGCTCATCTGGTGTTCGCGATAGATCCGCAGAATCGTTCCGGTCTGCCCGTCGGCGAACGAGGTCGATGCGTCGCCGGCCTCGCCGCGGTTGCCGATCTCGCCACTCGGCCGGAACGCGATCCCGAGATCGACCCGCTCCCGGGTGTCGCGTTCCAGGTCGGGGAACAGCCGGCCGATCGCCTGCGCGTAGTTCCAGACATGCTCGCAGGTGCCGGCGCAGCAGTACGTTCCCTCCCAGGCGTAGAAGCGCCCGTCGTCCCAGCGATAGCACGTACTCGTCGCGATCGTGGACGCCGTCGCGAGAGTCCGTTCGAGGAACCAGTGCGGCAGCGACGAGTCGTCGTACCAGGTCTTCGCCCACAGCTTCGTGTCGCGCTCGAGACGGTCCGCGCGCTTGCCGACGTACTCGACGACCTCGCGGGCCGACGAGAAGCGGGTCGCGTAGTGCCGGCGGAAGGTCGAGGCGCCGACGAGCTCGGCGAACAGCTCACGTTCGGGGTTCGGGAAGAACCAGCCGTACGCGAACCGGACCGTCCGCGACTCCCCCGGACGCAAGGTCACCGTCACGGCGACTGTTCCGGCCTGCGGACTGTCCGAATCACCCGGACCGGTCGCCGAGTCGAAGAGCGCATCGACCGAGGACCAGTCCGCGATCGACGGCCGCGCGACCCCACCCGGCGTCAACGCGGCCAGCGCGAACGTGCCGCCGTCGGGACGGTCCGCCACGGGCTGCCGGCGGATCGGCCGGTCGCTGAACAGGATCCGGTCCACGTTCACGTGACCCCAGCCGCCGGTGTTGTTGTCGACGATCTGGATCCGCGCCGTGCGGCCGGCGAACGCACCCACATCCATCGACACCGCGGTGAGCGGTTCGATGTCGGTCCCCGTCGCCGAGGCCACGACCTGCCCGTCGACCACGACGTTCAGGCAGGTCTCGCCCTTGTGGTGCCCGCCGCCGACCCACGCCGTGACGAACCGGCGCTCGATGACGAACTCCCGGCTGGTCAACGAGCCCGTGTACCGGTCCGGGTCGCTGGTGCCGCGGAAGTTGTACGACGTGACGAACCGCCCGCTCACGTTCAGCTCGGTCCGCACCCCGAACGCTCTCCGGAACCCGTCAGGCGTCTCGGCCGCGGTCACCGGGCCCGCGCCGAAGGCATCACCCGTCACGGTCCAGCCGTCGTACGTCGGCTTGTCCCAGGTCTCGAACACGATGTCCGGCCGATCCGTGAACACGATCGCGTCGCAGCTCAGGTGCCCCCACGCGCCGGTGCTCGCGTCGACGATCTCGATCCGCGCCGTCCGCCCCCGGTACGCCGCCAGATCCAGCATCTGCGGGACCAACGGCTCGCTCTCGTCACCCGTCGCCGACGCCACGACCTGCCCGTCGACGACCACGTTCACGCACGTCTCGCCGGGATGACGGCCCCCGCTCATTCCGACCGCGACGTACCGGCGCTCGACGGTGAACTCCCGGCTCGTCAGTTTCCCGGTCGACCCGTCGTTCGTGCCGCCGCGGAAGTCGTACGACGTGACGAACCGCGTGCCCGACACATTCAGGTCGCCGAATCGCTTCATCAGATTCGGTACGTCGAGGGGCCGCACGGGGCCCGCACCGAACGCGTCACCGGTGACGGTCCACCCGTCGTACGTGTCCTTCTCCCAGTCCTCGAAGAGGATGTCGCCCTGCTCCGCGGTGGTGTCGTCGATCGCCCCGAACTGGATCCCGCCGGTGAAGGCCCGCGCCTGCAGCGTTGTGGGTTGCTGGAGACGGCTGTTGATGCAGACCGGGTTCTCGGCGTACCCGAGCAGTGTCGCGCGAACTGCCGCGGACGACGTGTTCCGCAGCGTGAACGCCATGATCGTGGTGGGCAGCGTCGAGTCCGGCGTGGCGAGCGGGACGAACGGCGAGAAGGCCTCCAGCTGGACCGACACCGGGCTGTCCGGGTCGGCGTACGCGACCCGGCCGATCGGGTACGAACCGGTGAACCGCACGTCCTTGAAGCCGGCCGCGTCAACGGAACGCGTGGTGGTCCGGCCGTGAGCGGTCGTGCGGAGCGCGAAACCCTGGCCGAACTGCGACGCGCCCGGCTGGTCGGCGGAGAGCGGGAAGGCGTAGTTGTGCCCGGAGAAGTCGGCGCCGCCGAGCGGGAACGAGGTCGGGTTGAAGATGTCCCAGGCCCACAGCCGCCCGTCGCCGGCCAGATACACCTGTCCCGTCGTACCACCGCCGACCGGCATTCCGATCTTGGGCAGTGCGGCACCGGTGTACGTCGTGGGCGTACCGCGATCGAACAGCACCGCGGGATCGCGCCGCGGCGGTGCCGCTAGCGCTGCCAGCGCCTGGCCCGGGACGGCCATGGCACCGACCGCGGCGGCGCTCAGGGAGATGAAGGTACGGCGGCTCAGGTGCGCCCGGGGACAGTCGCCGGCACAGGATCGGTTCGCGCAACCGGGCGGCAGTTCATGCGTCGTCATTCGGTTCTCCTAAGCGAGGGCGGTGCGGGAGAAGTTCAGCGAGGACGGTGCGGGAGAAATCGATTTCCGACACCGTAGCCAGCACCCGCCCCGAGGTCAACGGGTCCCGCCGGCCGAGATACTGTTCGACGTACATCGAACAACGTCGTAAGGTGGTGGCATGCCTCTCGAGCACCGCCGGTCGGTCGTCGCGCTCGCGCTGATCGCCTCGTTCATGGTCTTCGTCGACAGCACGATCGTGAACGTCACCCTCGCCCAGCTCGCGACCCACCTGCAGGCGTCCCGCGCCGAGCTCGAGTGGTCGCTGAACGCCTACACCTTGTCGTTCGCCGCGCTGATGCTCGGCGCCGGGGCGATCGCCGACACCCTCGGCGCGAAGCGCGCGTTCCTCACCGGGCTGCTCGTCTTCACCGTCTCGTCGGCGGTCTGTGCGACCGCCGGTTCGATGCTGATGCTGAACCTCGCCCGGCTCGTCCAGGGCGCGGGCTCCGCCCTCCTGCTGCCCAGCGCCCTCGTCCTCGCGACCGCGTCCGCGACCGACGAACACGCTCGCCATCGCCTGGTCAGCTGGTGGGCCGCGGCCGGCGGCGCCGGGATGGCCGCCGGTCCCCTGCTCGGCGGCGGTCTCGTCGCGCTCGCGAACTGGCGAGCCGTCTTCGCGGTCAATCTGGTGATCGGCATCCCCGCCGCGATCTGGGCACTGCGTTCGATGCCTGCCGTGGTTCGACGTATGCGACGACTTGATCTGGCCGGGATGGGAACGGCGACCGCGTTCATCGGCGGGCTGGTGTTCGCCTTGATCGAGGCACCGGCACGCGGCTGGCGTGATCCCGCGGTGCTCGGCGCGGTCGCACTGACCGTGGCCGGCCTCGTCGCCTTCATCGTGATCGAGCGTTCCGTCCGGGCACCGCTGCTCCCACTCAAGCTGTACGGCGAACGCGGCTTCGCGACTGCCGCACTTCAGGGCACGTTGCTCAATTTCGCCTTCTACGGCGTGCTGTTCTCGATGAGCCTGCTGCTCCAGCAAGGACGCCACCTCAGCGCACTCGTCACCGGATTGCTCTTCCTGCCGTTGACCGGCCTGATCTCGATCGCCAACCTCGGCTCAGCGCCGCTCGCCCGTCGCCTCGGCCGACCGGCGGTCCTCGCGATCGGCCAGGCGGTCCTGACGCTGGCGCTGCTGGCGCTCGCCTGGGCCAGTACGTCGTCCGTGGTCTGGCCGATGGTGCTCGCGCTGATTCCGATCGGATTCAGCTCCGGGCTGCTCGTCCCGACGATGACCGCGCAGTCCATCGCCGCGGTCGAACCCGACCTGCACGGCGCCGCCTCGGCCGCGTTCAACACGTCCCGCCAGATCGGCGGAGCGATCGGCGTCGCGACGTTCGGCCCGCTGCTCGGCACCGCGCACAACCTCGCCGGCGGTTTCGTCACCTGCGCGATCGTCGCCGCCGCCGCGAGCATCGCGGGTCTGTGCGTGACCGCCTTCGGCCGCCGTACGCCGGTCCTCGTACCTTCGGCGGCCTGCGATTCGTGATCCGCCTGCAACCACGGCCGGGTTGAAGGGTGTTTCACTCAGGCAGGTAGCTTTCCTGGGGCAGGGGTGGGGTGGAGAGGGGGGCGGGTGGCTGCACAGTCGAGCGGGCAGTCGAAGAGACGGCTGGGGACGACGGTCGCGCTGACGCTTGCCTGCGTCCTGGTCTGCGGCGTCGCGTTCGCCGGTGCCGTCTTCGTCCTGATGCCAGGCGCTCGGGACCGCAGTACGACGCCCATCGCCGCCGGTTCCGCGACGCCGTCGACTCCCGGCCCGCGACCCACCCCGAGGCCGAGCGTCCCGGACTCGACCTCGAGCGAGGAGCCGCTGCCGGGCGTCGACACCCCGGCCACTCCCCCGCCGTCGACCCCGGTCGCGAACACCGGCACCTACGAATGCCCCGGATTCAGCGGTATCGAATCGAACGTCCCGCTGTCGATGCTGATGAACGACACGTTCTCCTGGGGCGACGATCCGCCGTACAAGGTCGGCAACGGGAGCGGTGACGTCAACTGGCGTTCCGACCCGTACAAGAAGCCGAGCTGGTACATGTGGCTGCACTCGCTGCGCTGGCTGGGCAACGGCATCACCGCAGGGCAGCGTGGTGATCGCAAGGCGCTGACGCACGTGATGGCGATCATCCATGACTGGGTGCGGGACAACCCGTACACGTGGAAGGGCGATGTCGGCGCGTGGGAGGCCACGATGCACCGCACCAACGTGCTGCTGTGCGCCCGCCAAGCCGTCCTCACCGGCTTGAAGGTCAGCTCGCTGCCGACGCAGTACGCCTGGCTCGACAAGGCGCTCATCGACCATGCGCAGTTCATGATCGTGAACTGGAGCGGGCCGTCGAACCACGGGACGGACGAGAGCATCGCCCTGTTCGGCGTCGGGTGCACGCTGAAGCGGCCGGAGCTGAAGACGCTGGCCGTGGACCGCTTGTCGCAGGCGATCACGAAGGCGATCGACACGCAGGGCTCGACGAACGAGCAGTCCGTCGGGTACGCGATGTTCAACTACCTGCTGTGGGGTCGCGCGACGACTGCGCTGCAGCGGTGCGGGTCGAACCCCGGACCGGTGATCGCACAGCGGCGTGCCGCTCTGTCGGAGTGGCTGGCGCTCGCGACCAAGGCCACAGGTGAGCTGCAGCAGGTCGGTGACGCCGTACGGCAAAAGCCGACCGGTGCGGCCGGGACCGCGCTCGATTACGTCGCCTCGCTCGGGAAGAAGGGCACGAGACCGTCCAAGCGGGTCGCGGTCTTCGACGCCGGCTACATCTTCGGCCGGACCGGGTGGGGCGAAACGCGGCCGTTCGCGCAGGAGTCGACGTACAGCATCCGGTACGGCGCAGCGCGGACACTGCACGGTCATGACGACCACATGTCGATCACCTACTCGTCGCACGGCAGGGACGTGCTGATCGACCCGGGGCACTCCGGGTACCAGCTCGACAAGTGGCAGGCGTGGTCGAAGAGCCAGGCCGCGCACAACGTGATGACCATCCCGTCGGCGGACACCGCGAGCGTGGTGACCCAACTGGTCCGCGCATCGATCACACCGACCTGGGAGTCGTACTCGCTCGCTGATTCACCGGCGCCGGGTGTGACCCGGAAGCGCGACGTACTCGTGCTCAAGGATCCCGACCTGATCATCACGCTCGACCGCGGCCAGGCGACCGAGACCCAGCGGTACGAGACCCTCTGGCACCTCGCGCCGGACCAGAAGGTGACGGTCCGATCCCCTACTACTGCTGTCGCAACGAAACCAGGCGACAAGGCGAAGACGTACCTGCTGCAGATCCCGTACCAGCAACAACCGGCCGCCGACGGCATCACCGTCGTCCAGGGTCAGCAGGACCCGGTCCAAGGCTGGTACTACCCCGACATCTTCCACCGCCAGTCGGCTCCGGTGGTCAAGTTCAACCGCAACGGGACGAGCGCGACCATCCTGAGCGCGATCGTCCCGGCAGACTCGACCGAAACCGTCACCTACAAAACCCGAACCGTCAGCGGCATGTTGTTCGTCGACCTGACCGTCGGCACCCGAAAGACGACCGTCCGGGTCCAGCAGGACGGCCGCCTCACCCGCATCAGCTGATCACTGTTCGGCAGCTGCCACCCGGTCACAACCGTCGTACCTGCCTTGTCTCTCCTGTTGAATCGATTCTTCGGGAGGTTGTGGATGAGTAGGCATCCGGCGACGCGGGACCACTGCTTGAGTTTGGTGCGCAGCGTGGATCGGCCGACAGGTGGTGCACGGTACGGGCGGATGTTTCCGGACCTGGAGCCCTTGGGGACGGATCCGCACGTGCTGATGCGGGCCGGCGCCGACGGCGGGATCTGTGACGCCGCGGCGGCGCTCGATCCCGGGGCCGCGCTGGATCCTGAGGCAGGGGGCGACGCTGAGCAGGCGGCCGGCTGGCCGTTCTTCGGGCAGTTGCTGGCGCACGACACCACCGCGGACCGGTCGCCGATCGCGGGCGGAGTCGACACCGACGCGTTGCGGAACGCCCGCTCGCCGCGGCTCAACCTCGAGATGCTGTGCGCCGACGGGCCGATCGGTGCGCCGTACCTGTTCGATCGGGACGACCCCGCCAAGTTCCTGCTCGGCGCCGGCGGGTACGACGTACCGCGGAATCCCCAGGGTGTGGCGCTGATCGGTGACCCGCGCAACGACGTCCACCTGTTCTCGCTGAGTCTCCACGTCGCGCTTCTGCGGGCGCACAACCGGATCGTCGACAGTCTGCGGGCGAGCGGCGTACCTGAGGAGGACGTGTTCGAGCAGGCGCGGGTCACGCTCACGTGGCATTACCAGTGGATCGTCGTCCACGACTTCCTGCCGCGACTGGTCGGGCGGCCGTTGGTGGACGAGGTGCTCGAGGACGGCGGGAAGTGGTTCGCGCCGGAGCCCCTGCAGGCGTTCATCCCGCTGGAGTTCGCGGATGCGGCGTACCGCTACGGGCACGGCCAGATCCGGCACGCGTACCGACTGGTCGAGGGCGGTCCCGAGTTGCCGTTGTTCCCCGATCTGGTCGGGTTCGGGCCGGTGCGGCAGCGGCTCGATCTCACGCAGGTGTTCGACGTACCAGGACATCCGCCGGCGCAGCGGGCCAAGCGGCTCGACGGCCGGCTCGCCGCAAGCCTGATCGGCCTGCCGGAGCAGGTCACCGGCGCTGTGGACGAGACCGCGTACAAGTCCCTGGCGGTCCGCGATCTGCTGCGCGGCGACACGACCGGTCTGCCGAGTGGCGAGGAGGTCGCCAAGCTGCTCGGCGTACCGCCGCTCACCGAAGGCACCTGGCCGGGCGGTACGCCGCTGTGGTTCTACATCCTGAAGGAGTCCGAGTACCTCGGTGCGGGCGACCGCCTCGGACCGGTCGGCGGGCGGATCGTCGCCGAAGTACTGATCGGGCTGCTCCGGGCCGACCCGGCCAGCTACCTCAGCCTCGAACCGGACTGGCAGCCGAACCTCCCGGCCGCCGGCGAGACGTTCGGCCTGACCGACCTGCTCATCCCGGCCGGCTCGCACTGAGCGACCGCGCCTTGGCCTCGGTCTGGAACGCATCGCGCGGACTCTGGACCGAGGCCAGCGACACGATGTCGCGGCTGTAGAAGAACGACACCAGCCAGATCGACAGCACCCGCATCTTCCGGTCCCACGTCGGGACCGCGAGGACGTGGTACCCGCGGTGCATCAACCAGGCCGGCAGGCCCTTGATGACGATCCGCTTGTACTGGAAGATCCCGTTGCCGAGGCCGAGTGTCGCGATCACCCCGAGGCTGCTGTGCACGTAGTTCTTCGGCTCCCGTCCCCGCAGCGACCGCAGCAGGTTCTTCGCCAGCAGCTTCCCTTGCCGTACGGCGTTCTGCGCGTTCGGCACCGTGTACGCGTCCTTGGTAGGCGCCGCCAGATCAGGCACGGCCGCGTCGTCGCCGGCCGCCCAGGCGTCCGGGATGACCTCGGTCTCGGTGCCGATCCGTAGATCCGCCCGCACCTGGACCAGTCCACGCTCGTTGTGCGGCAGGTCGGTGTGGTTGCGGAGCAGCCGGGTCGCCGCATTGCCCGCCGTCCACACGATCAGCTCAGAGTCGAACTCCGTCCCGTCGGACAGCACCACGTGCCCGTCGTCGGCCGACTGCATGAAGGTGTTCAGGTGCACGACCGCGCCGCGCTTCTCGAGCATCTTCACCACCCACTCGCCGGGCCGGTCGCTCACCTCCGGCAGGATCCGCCCGGTCGCCTCGACCAGGTGGAACGCGAGATCGCTCTCGGACAGCTCGGGGTACTTCCTCAGCAACCACCGCGCCAGCGACAGCAGCTCGGCGAACCCTTCGACACCGGAGAACCCGCCGCCCACGAACGTGACCGTCAGGAGCTTGCGCCGCTCCGGCCCCGGCTCCAGTCCGGCCGCCTCGTCGAACGCGGTGAACAGCCGGTCCCGGATCGCCACGGCTTCCTCGACGTGCTTCATCCCGATCGCCCGATCGGCCACCCCCGGTACATGGAACGTCCGGGTCACCGCACCGGCGGTCACCGCGATCACGTCGTACGTCAGCTGATAATCCGGCCCGTCCGCCGGGTGGACCGTCACCGTCTTGTCCGCGTGCGAGATGTTCGTGACCATGCCGGCCACGACCTTCGTGTGCTTCAGGTTCCGGCGCAGCGACACCGCCGCGTGCCGGGCCTCCACGGAACCGGCGACCACCTCGGGCAGGAACGGCTGGTACGTCATGTACGGCCGCGGGTCGACGACGACCACCTCGGCCTCACCGCGCCGCAGCTTCTTCTCCAACCGCCATGCCGTGTAGAACCCGGCGTACCCGCCGCCCACCACCAAGATCCTGCGCACCACACTCTCCGTCCGTCGACTTCTCACAGGTAAGACACCTCGGCCCGTCCGGATGTGACATTGCTAGGGGGCGCCCAGGGCGTCCAGGACCGTGGCGGTCACCGCTTCCGGCTGCGAGACGCTCAGCGCGTGCGAGCCACCGGCGATCTCGCGGGTGTCCTTCGCGCCCGCGCGTTCGGCGAGGAAGCGATGCAGGGCCACCGGGATGTTCAGGTCCTGGTCGCTGAACACGAACCAGGACGGGATCGTCTTCCATGCCGGCGTGGAGGTGGGCAGACCGGTGGTCAGCGCCGCCTCGGTCACCGGACGCTGGGTCGCGGCCATCAGCGCGGCCTGGTCGGCGGGTACGTCGGCGCAGAACTGCTGACGGAACACGTCCTGCCGGATCGCGAGCTCGTTGCCGCCGGTGCTGACCGGGTACGCGGTCAGTGCGTCGCCGAGCGTGCTGCCCGGGAACTGCGAGGACAGCTGGAAGGCGGTCTCGCCGTGGTCGGGGGCGAACGCGCAGACATAGACGAGCGCCTTGACCGCGTCGTTGTCCGCCGCGGCCTGCGTGATCACCATGCCGCCGTACGAATGCCCGACCAGGACCACTGGCTTCCCGATACCGGCGATGACGTCGCGGACGTACTGCGCGTCGCCTTCGAGGCTGCGCAGCGGGTTGGCCACCGCGACCGTCTCGATCGACCGCGCCCGCAGCCGCTCGACGACGCCGTTCCAGCTGGCCGACTCGGCGAACGCGCCGTGCACCAGGACGACGACCGGATTCTCACTCATGGGGCTCTCCTTTTCTCGGACTACTTGATGAGACCAGACAGACAGCCAGGTTGTGACCGGCGAGACAGTCACAGAACGCCACTCCGGGTTGTCCTGGTGTGTAGGTACAGCCAATGCCCCTAAGGAGAACAGATGAGCATCGCCGAACAGCAGATCGCCACGTCGGTCCTGGTGATCGGGACCGGTGGTGCCGGGCTCCGGGCGGCGATCGAGCTGGCCGAGCAGGGTGTCGAGGTTCTTGCGCTCGGCAAACGCCCGCGCTCCGACGCGCACACCTCGCTCGCGGCCGGCGGCATCAACGCGGCGCTCGGCACCATGGACGCCCAGGACACCTGGCAGCAGCACGCAGCCGACACGCTCCAGGAGAGTTACCTGCTCGCGAACCCGGTCACCGTGCAGATCGTCGCCCAGGGCGCGGCGCGCGGGATCGAGGACCTCGAACGCTGGGGTATGCCGTTCGCGCGCGAGGCCGACGGCCGGATCTCGCAGCGGTTCTTCGGCGCGCACACCTACCGCCGGACCGCGTTCGCCGGCGACTACACCGGGCTGGAGATCCAGCGCACGTTGATCAACCGCGCGGTCCAGCTCGGCGTACCGATCCTGGACACCGTCTACGTGACCCGGATCCTGGTGAAGGACAACACGGTCTTCGGCGCCTACGGTTTCGACGTCACGACCGGCCGGCGGTACGTCATCCATGCCGACGCGGTGATCCTGGCCGCGGGCGGTCACACCCGGATCTGGCGCCGTACGTCGTCTCGCCGTGACGAGAACACCGGCGACGCGTTCCGGCTCGCCTTCCTCGCGGGCGGCAGGCTCCGCGATCCCGAACTCGTCCAGTTCCACCCGTCCGGACTGATCGAGCCCGAGAACGCGGCGGGCACACTCGTCTCCGAGGCGGCCCGCGGCGAGGGCGGCCAGCTACGCAATGCCCTCGGCGAGCGGTTCATGGCGCGGTACGACGCGGAGCGGATGGAACTGTCCACGCGGGACCGGGTCGCGCTCGCGGAGTACACGGAGATCAAGGAAGGCCGCGGGACCCAGAACGGCGGTGTCTGGCTGGACGTGTCGCATCTCCCCCGCGAGACGATCATGCGGCGGCTGCCGCGGGTGTACCAGACGCTGCTCGAGCTGCAGATGCTCGACATCACCAAGCAGCCGATCGAGATCGCGCCGACCGCGCACTACTCGATGGGTGGCGTGTGGGTCCGTCCCGAGGACCACGGCACCGGCGTCGACGGGCTGTGGGCGATCGGCGAGGCCGCGAGCGGACTGCACGGCGCGAACCGGCTCGGCGGCAACTCACTGATCGAGCTGCTGGTCTTCGGGCGGATCGTCGCCGAGGAAGCCGCGAAGTACTCGATCGGCCGGCAGGCCCAGGTGCGTTCGGCCGACGCCGTCGCCGAGGCACGCGCCGAGATCGACCACCTGCTGACGAACGACGGGCCGGAGAACGTCCGCGCTCTGCAGCGCGCGTTGCGCGACACGATGACGGCACGGGCAGGTGTCGTCCGCGACGAGGACGGACTGCGGGCCGGGATCGCGGAGCTGACCGAGGTCGAGGAGCGGATCACGCAGGTCGGCGTACATCCGGACATCGCCGGCTTCCAGGACCTGGCCCACGCGTTCGATCTGAAGGCGTCGGCACTGGCCGCACGTGCGACCCTCGATGCGGCCCTGGTGCGACGGGAGACCCGTGGCTGCCACAACCGCTCGGACTACCCGGAACTCGACGAATCGCTGCAGGTCAACCTCGTCTGGTCAGGCCCGGACACGATCGAGAAGGAACCGATCCCGGCAATCCCCGACGACCTGCGGCACCTGATGCGACACGTCGCAACCGACGGCAAGTTGGTCGAGTGAGGCGCACCTGACACTCGTTACTGGAGCCTGACGAGCACGCGCAGGTCTTTCGCCTGGACGAGGTACGTGCCTCCACGCATGTACGTCGCAGCGTTCGCCGGAGTCACGTGGATGACCGCGTTGCCGCTCCGGTCGAGCAGGATCTGAACGGCCCGCTTCTCCTGCCCGACCGGGCTCACCCGCGCGATCTCGCCATGATGTGCGGGCGATGTGCTCAGGATCACGTCCGTCTTCCGCCCGACCAGCGTGGGCACCGCTTCCTTGTCCGGTACGACGATGCGCGTGCTGCCGGCGCCGGCCCAATTCTCGAAGTCTCGGTACCACCCGTAGGCCTTCCCACCGAACGCTGTCGGCGCCGCCAACGCGGGTGAGGCCGCGAACACGATCCAGGACAGGATGCCGGCTCCGGCCAGCAAGGCCATCGTCTTCCGCGGCCAGCTCCTGTTCGAGTACTCCGTCTTCGCCAGCCGCTGGTCCGCGCCGGCCAGGTTGAGCGAGACCGCCTCCGCGACCTCACTCACCGCAGCTCCGGCCTGCCCTGGCGATTTACCTGCAGCTCGCCGACGGCGAGTGTTCGTGTATTCGACGGCAAGCGGGATCGTCAGTACGACGACTCCGAGCAGCAGCACCAGCCGCAGGCCCAGGACGGCGAGCCGCTTCGGACCGGAGCGGAAGAAGAGGAGCCAGACCGCCACCAGGACCAGCAAACTCAACGCCCACGGCCGAACCCAGAGCGGCAGGAACGACAACGCGTTCAGCAACCATCCCAGCGGTGATCCGAGGACAAGCATCACCGATCACCCGCCTTGGCTGAAGTCGGAGTCACCGGGGCGCTCGCCGTCCTCCGCCGGCTCTGCGCGGTGCGCGGGCCGGGAATGATCCGTTGTACCGTCCTCCGCCGCGGCGCTCTCCACCTGCGGGTCCGGCGTCTTCTCGCCGACCGCCTCGATCGCACTGACAGCGGGGATCACGTCGCGGTGCCGCTGGGCGTCCATGAAGGTCCCGACACCCCTCGCCGCGCTATTCGGATCGGCCGCGAGATCGCCGCTCTCGAGTCGCTTGATGAACTCGAGGAACATGTTCTGCTCGCCCGCCTCGGAGTTCTGGAGTGTCGCTATGGCCATCTGGATGTTCTGCGCGGACGGCTCCATCAGCACCGCTTCCATCGCCGCCCCGCCGGCCGACTTCAGGTTGTCGCCGATCGCCTGCTGCAGCAGCTCCCGCTGCTTGAGCGTCAGCTCGAGACCGGCGAGCTTGTCGACACCCCTGGCCACCGTCAGCTGCTTGGCAGTCCGGGCCTGCCGCAGCTCGACCAGGTGGGTAGCCGCCGCGTCGTCGTCGCGAACTACGACGTCGCGAACGGTCACGGTGAGCCATGGCGGTAGGTCGGTCAGATCCCTACCGACCAACTCGTCGTTCAGGAGATCCTCCGCCAGCTTGCGCAGGTAGAGGACCGGATCGGCCAGGTTCTCGGTCGGGAACTCCTGATTCCGCAGAGTGCGCTTCAGCATTGCCGACAAGGTCGGCCGGAACTGGTCCTCGAGCGAAGTGATCCCGTTCAGCGCGAGCCGGCGGCCGAACGTGGCGTCCACGTCGACGTCGACATGCACGTTGACGGTCACGATGTAGCGCGCGTACGACGTACTGAACACGTCGGCGTAGTCGAGTTGGAGGTCCCGTCCCCCGGCGTCGACGATCACCCACGAGACGTAGCCGGCGAACGTGCGCTCGCCGGCCGTCGCTCCGGAAGCGATCGTGGCCTGTCCGCCGGCATCGAGCAGGATCAGCTGCTGACCGTGCTCCAGGTCGGGCAACTCCAGGCGGAGCCGGCGGAACTTGAACCTGCGCCGGTCGCGCTCGAACGTGCCGCTGCGTACGACCAGCGGCCGGTTGATCTGAGTCTGCGTCATGTGGTCACCTCACGAAGTTGGAAAGAACTGGTCCAGCAGCCGGCGTGCGATCACGCCATCGGGGTTGTCACGGCGTTCTAGGGCCAGCGCGCGACGCAGGCCTGCGCCCAGTTCGGCGAGAGTGCCGAACTTCCTGGCCGCGTCCTTCGCGGCCCGGATCAACTCGGCCAGCACATGCCGGTCGATCCGCTGCTCCTCCACCGCACGGACCAGATCCCGAACGGTCTTCTCGGTGGCCCGTCGGGCGTACGGCGCCGACCAGGTGCGCGCGAGCAACTCGACGAAGGCGCCCATCGCCTCGGCTTCCTGGCCGCCCAGAAGCGACCGGAGCGAGTCGGCTGCGTCCTCGTCCTTGGTCGTCAGCGCGTGAACGGCGTACCCGAAGACCCACATCGCCTGACGCATCTCGCGCCTGGATCCCGGCCATCGACCGGAGGCGACCTCGGCCAGTAGGTTCAGCACTGCCAGCCGGACCAACCGGGCGTCGTCGCCGGCCGCACAGAGCATTCCGAGCCGCCTGGCCGCGACACTCGCGAGATGGTCGTCCGCGAACGTCTCCAGCCAGAGCCGGATCGGCGCCTCGGACTCGACGTCCCAGGCTCCGAGCAGATCGCCGTACGCGACGATCGCGCAGAACCTGAGATCGAATTGCCCGCTGTCGATCCAGGCATCGGCCAGTCGCAGGCCGATATCGCTGGGGAGGTTCAAGATCGTCGGCACCCCAAGAGCCTGCGCAGCCGCCACCGACGGCCAGTAGCCGGCCCCCATCGCCCACGGACCGATGAGCGTCGACTCCACGTAACGCGGGTCGATCGTCAGCAGCACGCCGGCGGCCTTGACGGCGCCGGACCACAACTCGGACGGACGGCCGGCCAGTGTCGTGAGCCAGTCCAGGAAGCCCTTCCGGAAGCCGGAGCCTTCGTTGTTCCACAAATACTCCAGCACCTGCACGTGTTCGAGATGCGCCTCCAGCACATAGACGTTCTCGTCGTGGATCCCGCCGTACCGGGACTCCACCGGCTGGGTCGTCGTCGTCACCAGGCCAGCGGCCAGCGTGGCGGCGGTGGTCCGGCGGAAGCCCGGCGTCGCATCGTCCCCGAGCAGCTTGGCTTCGAGAACGTCGATCTGTTCGTCCAGATCGGTCCGCGGTGTACCCACGCAGGTCGCCACACATGCGAGTGCGGCGACCTCGCGCGCCGACCGCTCCGTCTCGAACCACCGGTCGAGCGCCGCCGTCGTGACCACCCCGGGCAAGGACCGCAGGAGGTCCTCGTCGGACACCTCCGGATCCGCCTGCAGCCTGGCGACCATTGTGTCCATGACCGTAAACGAGATCGGGCCCGCTTGCGCACCGGCGACCTGCCTGATCCGGCGGACGGTCTCCTCGTCGGCCGGGTGCTTATCGAAGTAGGCCGCGACCAGTGCGAACTTCGGCACCTCCGCTGCCTGGACGACGTGCAGGGCCCGGTCGGTCCTCGACGGCGACCCTTGCGTCGTGATCAGCAGCCGGGACTGCCCGGATTCGCCCAGCTTCTCGGTCAGCAGCTCGAGCTCGAATTTGTTCAGTCTCTCCACGAACGACACCTGAGCATTCGCGAGGAGAAAACAAGCGTTCTTATGCTTGACTTTCAACTGCTCGATTGAAGCCGCCAGATCATCGAACCCGAGATCGGCCGGCAATTGCAGGATTGGCGTCATTCCGCCACGTTGCAGGGCGACCAGACAGGCCGATCTCTTTCCCATCCCGGAACTGCCGTACACTGCCACGATCGCAGCACCGGCGGACAATGCGTCGCCGAGCGCGGTCAGCGTTCCGGACTCCACATGGCTTTCGGCGAGCTCGACGGCGACCCCGGTCTGGTTGCTCGACAGGCGCGGCTTTCCGGCACCGTCCTGGAACGACACCGACCCGTAGAACTGCGGGTTGATCAGGGCGTTCTTGGCTCGGACCCCGGCGTCGACCGGCTGCGACGGTGTGGCCGTGTCCTCGGACTCGTCCGACTGTACCTTCGCCGGGGCTTCCTTCTCCCCCGGCGACTTCGACAACTCCCCCGGAGTCGCCTTCCCGGCCTGTTCATCCGCCGGCTTCTCCGGTTCGGATGTGACCGTATCCCCTTGTTTTACCACCTCTGCGGGCTGCTGACCGCCATCCAGGCGTTCATCACCCGCGGAGGCCCCCGGTTCCTCCGCCATGAACTACCCGCCGGCTACTGGAACGTCACCGGGTCGTTGAAGACCGGGTCGGTGAGGACCTTGGTGTTGTCGCCGGTCACTCGCACGCGCGTATCGCCGACCCGACCGCGGGACAAGCGCACGACCTTCTCGAGATCGGTGATCCTGATCGTGCCGTCATCCAGGGCGCTCTGCAGCGCGGCGGCCACCTCCGGAGCCTTCGGCGCTCGATGCAGGGCTTTCCGAATCGGCTCGATGACCGATCCGACGGCCCGCGCGAATTTCTTTCCCGCTGCTTTCGAAGCTTCTTCCACTGCAGCATTTGCTCCGGCCGCCAACAGCGGCACCAGAACCTGCGCAGCATCGTTCACAACATCAGACATCCCAGACTCCCCCCTTGGAACATCCCTCCCCGGTGTTCCAATTGATGGAGCGTAGCGCACAGTGACGAGCACGGAAAGCCTCCGCGGGCAGCGGTTGTTTCTGCCGAATTGCCGCGGTGTTTTCGTTGGTTATTCGCGCATCTTCGACAGCAGGTCGAGGACGATTGCCGGTGCGGGCCAGCTGGCGCGCCCGCGACGAATAAGTACGTAGGCTCGCATGCGGGGTTCGGGGTCGCGGAGGCGGCGTAGGGAGATGCCGGTGGTCTTCGGGTAGGTGGCGGGCATCAGGCCGACGCCGAGTCCGGCGGTGATCATTTCCTGGACGAGTTGGAGGGTGTCGGCGCGTTGGGTGATGCGGGGTTCGAAGCCGGCGAGGGCGGCCAGGGTGCGGACGACCTGTTCGTCGGCGACGTGACGGGAGTTGACGATCCAGTCGCTGGCGGCGAAGGCTGCGACGACGTCGACCGCCGTACCGCGGATGCGGCGGGAGCGGGACGGGACGGCCAGGCTCCAGCTGGATTCCCAGAGCGGGGCGGCTTCGAGGGACGGGTCGAGGGCCGCGGGGGCGAGGTTGTAGTCGTAGATGAGTGCGAGGTCGACCTGGTCGCGCTCGAGCATCGCCAGGGCGTCGGGGGGTTCCTGTTCCTGGATCTCCAGCCGGACCGCGGGGTACTCCTGCCGGAGCCGGTGGACGACGGGCATGAGCGTGTCGCGGATCGCGGTGTGGAAGCCGGCGACGCGGACGGTCCCGGACGGTTCGGCCGACGGGTCGAGGTCGGCGCGCGCCGCTTCGTGCGCAGCCAGGATGTGTACGGCGTGACCCGCGAGTCGGCGGCCGGCCGGGGTGAGCCGGACGCGGCGGCCGTCGGGCTCCAGTAGCGGCGTGCCCACTTCCTTGGCGAGTGCGGCGATCTGCTGCGAGACGGTGGAGGTGGTGACGCCGAGAACCTCCGACACGGCATGCATCGAGCCGAGCCGGGACAGGGCGAGCAGGAGTTCGAGGCGGCGTACATCCATTCATCGATCATGAACGATCTGTCCAGGATTCTCACGTGGACGCGAACGGAATCGCGGGCTTCACTGGACCGTATGCGCACACGGGAGACCGGGATCGCCTTCGCGGTCCTGTCGATGACGATGGTCCAGCTGGGACTTGCCGCTTCGGTCGGGCTGTTCGACCGGGTCGGTCCTGAGGGTGCTGCCTGGCTGCGGCTGGTGTGCGCGGGTCTGATCGTGCTGGTGCTGTTCCGGCCGCGGCCGAGCTCGTTCGATCGCAACGCGTTCCTGGCGGCGGTCGGTCTCGGCGTCGCGACCGCGGGCGTGACGTTGCTGTTCATGGCGGCCGCGGCGCGCCTGCCACTCGGTACGGCGAGGGCACTGGAGTTCCTCGGTCCGCTGTCGGTCGCCGTACTGCGGAGCCGCGGGCGGCTGATCTGGCCGGCGTTGGCGTTCGGCGGCGTACTGCTCCTGACTCAGCCGTGGCACGGGTCGGTGGACGGTCCCGGCGTACTGTTCGCGCTCGGTGCCGCCGCGTGCTGGGCGGCGTACATCGTCCTCACCCAGCATGTTGGCAGCAACGTCACCGGGCTGCAGGGCATGGGTGTCTCGCTTCCGGTCGCCGCGGTCGTGGCCACCGCCGTCGCCGGCCCCGCCACGATCCCGGTGATGACCTGGGAGTTGGTGGTCATCGGCTTCGGTCTGGCGCTTCTGCTACCGGTGATCCCGTTCAGCCTCGAGTACCTGGCGCTGCGCCGCCTGGACGCCGGTGTCTTCGGCACGTTGATGAGTCTCGAGCCGGCGCTGGCGCTGATGATCGGCTGGCTCCTGCTCGGCCAGTCCCCCACGTTGCTCCAGGCGTTCGGCATCGCGGGCGTGATCGCCGCCGGGATCGGCGCGGAGAAAGCCGCGAGCCGTCGCGCCCAGCAGACCGAGCATGACCAGCCCGACGACTCCGTGGTACCACTGCCAGCCGATGCCTAGCCCGACGAACCCGTCGAGCACCATCACCACGGCTCCTGCGCCGACGCCGAGAACGAGCATCGCAACGCCCGCCAGCAGGAGCTTCCGCGGCACCCGGCGACCGAACCGGCTCACGGTGGCCAGCGCCAAGGCGGCCCCCAGGACACCGGACACCGCCGCAAACGCCTGCGCCACAGCGGGATTCAGGAAGTACGCCTCCTGCTCGGACGCCGAAACCATCGGCCCCGAAGGGAACCCCAGCCGCCCTTCGACCGCGAACACCGCCTTGCCGACGGCGTACCCCAGCATCAGAACGGCGACTCCGTACGCGGGAAACTTCCTCATATCCCGACAGTAGAACTTCGGCCGCCCGCTGAACTCCCTCCAGCGGGTGAACCGTCCCTAGGAAGCGCGGGCTTGCCGGATCTCCTGGCCGCGCACGGTGTCCGGGAACCGCGCGAGCATCGCCCGCAGCTCGTCCGCGTCCACGTTGGCGCCGAAGGGCTCGGTGCCCGGTTCGAGACGCTTGCCCTCGGCAAGCGGTCCGGCGAGGACCGGGTCGAAGCCGAGCGCGTCGACGATCCGGGCCACCTGCTCCGCGTCGGTCTCGTCGCCGGCGATCGCGATCGCCTTGCGGCCGGGAGCTCCGGCAGGGCGGGCACCTTCGTCGAGGTCGTGGTAGCCCATGTGGTTGAAGGCCTTGACGACGCGGGACTCCGGGAGGAACCGCTGCACGATCTCCGAGGACGACGTGCGCGGATCGGTGAGGTCGTCGCGGATGCCGTCGACCTCCCACCAGTAGTTCATCGCGTCGATCACCAGCTTGCCGCGCAAGGCCTCGACCGGAACGGTCCGGTGCTTGCCCAGCGGCAGCGCGAGGATCACCACATCGGCCTCGGCGACGGCTTCGGCAGCGGTCGCGGCCACGGCGCCGGGCGTGACGACCTCGACGATCAGCGCGATCTTCGAGACGTCACCAGAGCCCGCGATCAGCACGCGGTACCCGGCCGCGACCGCCAGCCGAGCCAGCACCGTCCCGACCTTCCCGGCGCCGAGGATCGCGATCCTGGTCACTTGCTCTCCGCCAGGATCTCGCGGACCAGCGGGATCACCTTGGTCCCGTACAACTCGACCGCCTTCAGCCGCGCGCTCACCGGCAGCGGGCCACCCGAGTAGATCAGGTCGAACCGCTCCACGCCGAGGACCTTCACCGCGTCGGCGATCCGCCGGGCGACCGTCTCCGGCGACCCGACGTACATGGACCCGTGCAGCACCTCGGACTCGAACTCCTCGCGCTTCAGCGGCGGCCAGCCGCGCAACGCCCCGATCCGGTCGCGCATCACCTTGTACGGCGCGAAGTAGATCTCCTTCGCCTGCTCGTCGGTCTCCGCGACGAACCCCGGCGAATGCATCCCGACCGGATGCGCCACGGTCCCGAACTGCTGCGCCGCCCGCTTGTACAGATCGACGTACGGCGAGAACCGCTCGGGCGAACCGCCGATGATCGCGAGCATCAGCGGCAACCCGTAGTACGCCGTACGCACCACGGACTGCGGCGACCCGCCGACCCCGACCCACGTCTGCAGCCGGCCGGACTCGGTCTTCGGATAGACCTCGACGTTGTCCAGCGCCGCCCGCACGGTGCCTTCCCAGGTCACCGGCTTCTCGTCGAGCAACTGCACGAACAGCTGCAGCTTCTCCTCGAACAGTACGTCGTAGTCGGCCAGGTCGTACCCGAACAGCGGGAAGGACTCGGTGAACGATCCGCGCCCGAGGATCACCTCGGCGCGCCCGTTCGACAGCGCGTCGACGGTCGAGAACCGCTGGAACACCCGCACCGGGTCGTCCGAGCTCAGCACTGTCACGCCCGACCCGAGCTTGATGTTCGACGTCTGGGTCGCGATCCCGGCCAGCACCGTCTCCGGGGACGAGATCGAGAACTCCGGCCGGTGGTGCTCGCCGAGCGCGATCGCGTCCACGCCGATCTGGTCGGCCAGGACGGCTTCGTCCACCACCTGCCGGATCGCCGCCGCAGCCGTCACCGGCGCACCACTGTCGTCCACCGGGATGTCACCGAACGTGTCCAACCCGAAGGCCACCTCAGCCATATCCGCACTCTCCTGTCCGCTCACACAACAAGTCTAGGTTGACACGTCAACACCAGACCGAGCGGGTTCATTCCCGGGAGCTCCAGTGCCGGAGCTTGTCCGGGTTCAGGACAATCCAGACGGTGGACACCTTCGACCGTGTCACCTTCAGACTCAGTACTGCGACGACGCCACCGACGACCCGCAGTACGACGCCCGGTTCCCCGTTGACCGCCTCCACACTGAGCACGGTCTCCGGGCCCACGAGCTCCGTCACGCAGCGCGCGACCTGATCGGCGCCCCGGACCGGGCTCAATGCGGCAGCCACCCGGCCGCCGCCGTCGCTGACCGCCACCACCTCGGGCGCGAGCACACTCCGCAGCGCCCCGACACTGCCCGCCCGGCAGGCCGTCGCGAACCGGTGCACGACGGCATGATCGCCACGCCTGAACACTCCGCCTCCTGCTCAAGCGACCGTGGTGAGCTTCGCCGGGTTCATCTGCCACAGCACCTCGTCGATTCCTTCGTCCGATGCGGTCACGGTGCAGACCGCGAACACCTCGCCGTCGCGCCGCAGCATCGCGACCGCGCGGCCGTTCGCCGTACCGAACTCGACCTCGACACCGATCCAGAAGTGCTGGTGGAACGCCCGGTGGTACTTCGCCACGTGCAGCCGCCCGACCACCGGGAACTTCGACGCCCGCGCCGCGCCGCCGCCGTCGGAATAGCTGATCGCGTCCTTCGCCAGCAACTCCTCGAGAACGGAGACGTCACCCGCCCGCGCCGCCGCGATGAATGCCGTCAGCAACGTCTTCTGCTGCGCTCCGGACACCTCGGTACGGCGTTCCGCACGGATCCTCTTGCGCGCCCGGCTGACGAGCTGGCGCACCGCCGGCTCGGTCGACTGCAGCATCGCAGCCAACTCGTCGTACGGGTAGTCGAAGGCCTCCCGCAGGATGTACGCCGCCCGCTCGGTGGGCGACAACCGTTCGAGCACGAGGAGGACCGCGAAACTCAGTGCCTCCCCGCGCTCGGCGCCGAGATACGGATCGGCGCTGGTGTCGACCGGCTCGGGCAGCCACGGCCCGATGTACGTCTCCCGGCGGGCACGCGCGGACTGGCTCGCGTTGATCGCGAGCCTGGTCACCGCCGTCGACAGGTACGCGACCGGGCTCTGGACCGCACTGCGGTCCGCGGCCTGCCAGCGCAGCCACACCTCCTGGACGAGGTCCTCGGCCTCGGCGTGGCTGCCCAGCATCCGGTACGCGATCCCCATCAGCCGCGGCCGCACCGCGTCGAAGACCGCAACCGCGTCATCGAGCTCTTCAGTCATGAGCTGGAGGATACGACCCCGCATCCGTTTCCAGTGCCTCGATCGCGCTGTGCAAGCTGTTCAGGTCCGCTGCTTCCACCTGCGCCTCGTACGGGTCGAGCACCCCGTCGGCCTCATCGTCAGGTGGTGTGCCCGCCCTGTCCAGCTCGATGTCGGCCTCGACCTCCACGGCCAGCTCGTGCAGGAAGTCGTCCTTGCCCATGATCATCGCCCGCCCTGCGCGGCGTACCACTCGTCGTAGTGCAGCTCGCCCAGGGTGGCCTCGCCGATCGGGACCAGGCTGCGCTCGGTGAGCTCGGAGCCGAAGTACCGCGCGTGCTCGTCGGCGACCACCTCACGGGCGTCCCCGCGCGCGGCCAGCGCCTTGCGGAAGAACTCGTCCATCCGGAACTCGTCCGGCCCGGCGATGTCGATCCGCGCGTTCAGCGGCTCGGCGACCGCGGTCCGGCCGAGGATCTTGGCGACGTCCTCGGCGGCGATCGGCTGCCAGGCGACCGGCGCGATGTGCACCTTGCCGTCGTCCCAGGTGCCCTCGTCGGCGATCGCGGCGACGAACTCGAAGAACTGCGTCGCGTGCACCAGCGAGTACGGGATGCCGGAAGACTTGATCAGCTCCTCCTGGGCGATCTTCGCCGCGAAGTAGTGGTTGTCCGGCATCCGCTCGGTGCCGACGATAGAGATGCCGACGTGGTGCCGGACACCCGCCTCGTCCTCGGCCTGCAGCAGGTTCCCGGTCGACGTCTTGAAGAACTCCATCACCGGTCCGGCCTCGAACGACGGCGAGTTGGCCACGTCGACGACGACGTCGGCGCCCTTCAGCACGTCCGCCAGGCCCTCGCCGGTGATCGTGTTGACACCGGTGCTCGGCGCGGCCGGCACCGCCTCGTGGCCGTGCTCAGTGAGCTTCGCCGCCAACTTCGTGCCGATCAGGCCAGTGCCGCCGATCACGACGATCTTCATCGCAGAACCCTTTCGATTGTCTTCAGCTGTCACCGGGTAAGACAGGGCACCCACCGATCCTGTGACAGTCACATCCAGAGCACCTGCCCTGTCTCTACCGGTGACCCCCGATCGAGAGGAGCCGCCCGTGCCCGAAGCCACGGTCCGCATCCGGGTGCGGATGACCGCGCGCCCGATCGACGAGCCGCACCGGGCGTCCAGCAACCTCGAGTTGCTGTTCGACCTGACGTTCGTGGTCGCGGTCGCCGCCGTCACCGAGCAGTTCGCGCACACGATCGCCGACGGTCACGCCGCCGTACTGCCGTTCCTCCAGGTGTTCTTCGCGATCTGGTGGGCGTGGATGAACTTCACCTGGTTCGCGTCGTCGTACGACACCGACGACGTCACGTACCGGATCCTGACCATGGTGCAGATGGCCGGCGTCCTGCTGCTCGCCGCGGGCGTCCCGGCCGCGGCGGATCACGGCGACTACCTGATGGTCACCTCGGGCTATCTGGTCATGCGGCTCGGCCTCATCTCGTTGTGGTTGCGCGCGGGCATCGAGGACCCGGCATCCCGGCGTACGGCGTTCCGCTACGCGATCGGGATCGGGGCGTTGCAGCTCGGCTGGTTCGGCCGGCTGTACCTCGCCGACTCCGGCGCGTCCGACGGCGTACTGCTCGTCGCCTTCATCGTCCTGGCGATCCTGGAGCTGTCCGTGCCGCTGTGGGCCGAGCGTCCACGGGCCACCAACTGGCATCCGCACCACATCGCGGAACGGTACGGACTGTTCACGATCATCCTGCTCGGCGAAGCGGTTCTCGCCGCGTCCAACGCCGTACGGCGAGCCGTCGAGGAGACCGACGTCAACGCCGAGCTGATCGCCGTTGCGGGCTGCGGCCTGGTGATCCTGTTCGCGTTGTGGTGGCTGTATTTCCTGCACCCGGCCGGCCCACGGCTCGAGGACCGACGGGACCGTTCGTACCGCTGGGGCTACGGCCACTACGGCCTGTTCGCGGCCCTCGCCGCGCTCGGCGCCGGACTCGAGGTCGCGGTCGAACAGACCAGCCACGAACTGCACCTGTCCCCCACCGGCGCAAGCTACGCGGTCGCCGTACCGGCCGCGTCCTTCATCGCCTTGCTCTGGGGCGTGCACCGATCCATCGCCGATGCGCCCAAAGCCCATCTGGGGACGGCGCTCGCGGGCATCGTGATCCTGCTCGCGCTGCCGCTGGCGACACCGGCCGTCGGAGCGGTCGCGGACCTCGCACTGACGGCCGCGACCTGCGTGGGAGTGGTCGCCGTCGCCTCGTGGAACGCTAGGCGGTGAGACCCGCGAGCGTCTTCAGGGTCGCCTGGATGACGTCTCCGATCGGTACGTCGTCGGGTGCGGCGATCCAGCGCTCGAAGGACACCCTGAACACCGCGACCCCGGTCTCGGCCGCGAGTGCGGCGACGTCCGGGGCGACTCCGCGCTCGAGCAGGCCGTCGGTGAGCGATGTCGTCAGCGTGGCCATCTTGATCAGCTCGCGCTCGCGCAGCTCGGGCGTCGACATGATGACGGCGGCGCGCCGGCGCGAGTAGTCCCGGCGGATGTCGTCGAAGAACTGGGCCGTGGCAAGGACCGCCGCGGTGACGGCCTCCATCGGGGTCGCGTCCGCCGGCGCCGCGGCGAGCGCCTCGACCATGTGCTGCTCGAGCTGCTCGGACCCGGCGAACAGCACCTCACGCTTGTCCGCGAAGTGCCGGAAGAAGGTCCGCGCGGTGACCCCGGCCCGGTCGGCGATCTCGGCGACGGTCGTGCCGTCGTACCCGCGCTCGGCGTACAGCGCCATCGCCGCCTCCCGCAGCCGCCCGGCCGCGTCCGGCTCCCACCGTCCCATGCGGTCGATCCTAGCCGATGTCATCGAGTGACATCAGGGTGTAGCATCGGTGATGTCAGTCAATGACATCACTGGGACATCACTTGAAAGGGACTTTTCATGCGCGTCTTCATCACCGGAGCGTCCGGACACGTCGGCTCGGCCCTCGTCCCGGAGCTCCTGCACAACGGTCACCAGGTCCTCGGCCTGGCCCGCTCCGACGAGTCGGCGAAGCGGCTGACGGAGTGGGGTGCCGAGGCCGTCCGCGGCGACCTGCACGATCTCGACCGGCTCCGCGCGGCAGCGGCCGCCGCGGACGGCGTCGTACACCTCGCCTTCCGGCACGACGCCATGCAGGCGGGCGATCTGGCCGGTGCGGCGGAGTCCGATCTCGCCGCGCTGCAGACGATCGGCGACGCTCTGGCCGGCACGGACAAGCCGCTCGTGAGTACGTCGGGGACCGGCATGCTCGCCGGCGTGGTCCAAGGGCGGGTGGCGACCGAGGACGACTACGACCCGAACGGCGGGTACCGCATCGATGCCGAGAACTACGTCGTCGACCTGGCCGCCAAGGGCGTCCGCTCGTCAGTCCTCCGGCTCCCGCCGATCACTCACAGCCGGCTCGACCACCAGGGTTTCGCGCCGTCGCTGATCGCTTTCGCGCGGCGGAACGGCTTCGCGGCGTACATCGGCGACGGGACGAACCGCTGGTCGTCGGTGCACACGCTCGACGCTGCCCGGCTCTATCGCCTGGCCCTCGAGTCCGCCCCGGCGGGCACTCGTCTGCACGCGATCCAGGACGAGGCCATCGAGTTCCGCCCGATCGCCGAGGCGATCGGTCGCGGGCTCGACCTCCCGACGCACTCCGTCACGGCCGACGAGGCCCCGCAGTACCTGGGCTTCCTCGCGCGGTTCGCGGCCATGGACATCCCGACCTCCGCGGCCCGGACGAGTGAGCTGCTCAACTGGCAGCCCACCCACCCGGACCTCCTGGCCGACCTCGCCGAGGGGTTCTACTTCTAGACCTTCAAGACCTTCTAGACCTTCAAGACCGGCGCGATGACCTTGGACTTCGAGCCTTCGTACGCGGCGAGCAGGATGCCGAGGACGGCGATGCCTTCCTCTTCGGTGTGCAGCGGACGCTGCTTGCCGAGCAGCGAGTCGGCGAAGTGGCCGATCTCGGCGACGAACGTGTCGACGGGTTCGAACTCGAAGGTCTCGGTCTCACCCGACCGGAGGCGGTAGGACAGCGTCGTACCGTCGCTGGTCAGTGAGCCGAGCTCGCCGACGGCCGAGAACCGCTCGGTGCCGGCGGCCGGCTGGTACGCCCAGCTGGTCACCAGCTGGCCGACGACTCCGTTGTCGAACCTGATCAGGACCTGTGCGGAGTCCTCGCCCTCCATGAACTTCAAGCGGTGCGTGGAGAGCATCGCGGTCGCCTCGACCGGCAGCCCGCCTGCGAGGTGCAGCATCAGATAAGTGGGGTGGTACCCGGTGTCGATGAGCTCGCCACCCCCACTTGTCTTGCTACTCGCCCGCCAGCCCATCGAGCTCGGGTCGAAGTCGTTGTAGAAGCTGTCCGTCGTCCGCACCTCGTACACCGTGCCGATCGTCCCGGCCTGCAGCAGCTCCCGGGCCTTCGCGACGGCCGGCATGAACAACTGGTTGTGCGCGCACATCAGCGTCACGCCGTTCTCGGTCACCGCCTTGCGAACATCCGCCGCCTCCTCGGCGGACAGGCACAGCGGCTTCTCGCACAGGATGTGCTTACCCGCCTCGGCGGCCGCGACGATCGCGTCCCGGTGCAGATGATGCGGCAGGCAGATGTCGACCGCATCGAGCTCCTCGTTCGCGAGCATCTCGCGAAACGCCATGCTGCCTGTGTACGCCGTGGCACGCAGCTCCTCGCCGCGCTTCTTCGCCGTCTCCGCCACCGCGTCCGCGACCGCCGTGACACCGATCCGGTCCGCGTGCTGCTGATAACCCTTGATGTGCGCCGAAGCGATTCCTCCGGCGCCGATCAGACCGACCTTGCTCATCGGGACGTCCTCTCAGCTGTAGGAGATCACTCGGTTGGACTCGGCGGCCGCGTTCGCCGCGACCACGAGGCGGGTCAGCTCGACCGCGCGCTCGATGTTGTCGTCCGCACGCGTGCCGTTGACGATGTGATCGACCCACTGCGCGAACGGATCCGGCGAGTGCTCGGGCACCGGTACCTGCTCGCCGTTCACGGTCAGCACGTTGCCCGCGTCGGTGTACGTGAGCGTGCCCTCGGTCCCGAACAGCTCGATCGTGAACGGGTTGCTGCTCGCGAACCCCGCCTCGATCACCCCGATCTTCTGGTCGCCGTACCCGGCCACCACGACAGCGTTGTCTTCCAGCCCCCGGTTCGCCACCGAGCGGTACGTCGCACTCACGGTCTCCGGCGTCGCGCCGAGGAAGAGCTGGATCAGGTACACCGGGTGGCAGCCGAGGTCGGTGAGCGCCCCGCCGATCGCGGTTTTCGGCTCGAAGAACCGCTGCGGCAACCAGCCTTCCTTGCCGTCCCGCGGGATCGCGCCGTCGTGCGAGAGCCGGACCCGGCCGTACGTCAACTGCCCGAGCGAACCCTTGTCCAGAACCTCCCGGATCGCGGTCGTGTAGCCGTGCGCGAGCCGCGGCAGCGAGACCGTCAGCTTCACGCCGGCCGCGTCCGTCGCGGCCACGATCTCCTCGGCCTCGGCGACCGTCGGAGCGAGCACTTTCTCTGTGTAGATGTGCTTTCCGGCCTCTGCGGCCTTGACCATGATGTCGCGATGGACGTCGGTCGGAGTCGTGATCACGACGCCGTCCAGGTCGTCCCGCGCGAGCAGTGCGTCAAGGTCGCCGGTGAACTCCACACCGAACTGTTCGGCACCGGCCCGGCCGCGCTCGGCATCGTCGTCCCAGACGGCCACCAGGTCCGTCCCGGGATGCGCCTGGGCCTGCCTGGAGTAGTCGCCGGCATGGACGTGCCAGAAGCTGAGCGTCGCGATCTTCAACGGGTTGGACACGCGGGTCCTCCTCAGTGGAAACCTTCGGAAACGTTTCTGTTCGACCGTCGGCAGATCACGGTACAACGTTGTCAGGAGTGCGCAACAGACTTCCGGCGCGCCCGTTCACACGGTGAGACCCGCGCGCAATCGGGATGCTTATAGTTATCCAGGAGTCCAGGAAATAGGCGAGGTGTCGCGATGAGTGAACAGCCGGCCGGCGGGGATCTGTCCCGGTTGCGACAGCTCAACGCGGCCGCCGTACTGCGGGAGTTGCGCGGCGATCAGCCGCTGACGCTCACCGAGCTGTCGAAGCGGACACGGCTGTCGCGCGCTTCGACCGAGGACGTGGCGCGGGACCTGCTCGGGCGCGGTTGGCTGACCGAGGTGGCGCCGGCGTCCGGGTCGGTCGGGCGGCCGGCACGGAGGTACCGGTTCAACGCCGGCGCTGGGCGGCTGCTCGGGATCGATATCGGCGGGCACAAGGCGCTCGCGCTGGTCACCGACCTGGACGGCGACGTGCTGAACCAGAGCCGGATCGAGGTCGACCCGGAGCTCGGCCGGCGCGAGCGGCTAGCGGTGCTGGATCGGTGCGTGCGCAAGGCGCTGGCGGGTGCGGGCGTCGAGGCGGGTCAGATCTGGTCGACGGGGGTGGCGACGACCGGGCTCGTCGACGGCACGGGGAAGGTGATGCTGTCCGACTCGCTGCCGGAGTGGACCGGCGTCGATCTGGGTGCTCACGTACGGCGGCTCGTGCCGGGCCCTGTCCGCGTCGAGAACGACTGCAAGCTGGCGGCGCTGGCGGAAACCTGGCGCGGGGTCGCGCGCTACGCGAAGGACGTCGTGTTCCTGCTCGCCGGCCTGCGCACCGGCGCCGGCCTCATCATCGACGGCAAACTCCACCGCGGCTTCGCCAACTGGTCCGGCGAGATCGGCGCGCTACCAGCGGCCGGCTGGCAACAGGCCCCGCACCACTTGCACACCTGGCTCGAGACCGCTCCGCCTGGAGCGGACGGTTTCGAGCGGGTGTTTGTGGCGGCTCGGGCGGGTGATCGGGAGGCGCTGGCTGCGGTTCGGGCGTACGTGCAGGACCTCGCGGTGGGCGCTTCGGCGTTGGTATTGACGTTGGATCCGCAGTTGGTGGTGATCGGGGGCGGGTTCTCGCGGTCGGCGGACGTGATGGTGGAGCCGCTGCGGCGGGAGCTGGACCGGTGGTGCCTGCGGACGCCGGAGATCCGGGTGTCGGCGTTCGCCGACGAAGGAGTCGCGCTCGGCGCCGTCCGGCTGGCGCTCGACGAGGTCGAGTCGACCATCACGACCGGCCTCAGACCTTGACATAATTTTCCTGGACTCCATGATTATCCCCATCGCCCCGCCCAGCGAGAGGAAGCATCGTGATGCGTCCGTACCGACTGTTGACCACACTTGCCACCGCAGTTTCCAGTACCGCCCTGCTCGCCACGCTGCTGGTCTCCCCCGCCAGCGCGACGATCAGCGGCGCGACCGCGACCAACACCGCCACGACCGTCACCTACCGCTTCTCCTACACCGGCACCCCGCAGTTCCTCCGCGTGTACGTCGACACCGACCGCAACCCGTCCACCGGATTCGCCCAAGCCGGCACCGGCGCCGACTACCTGCTCGAGAACGGCAGCCTCTACCAGCACACCGGCACCGGCTGGAGCTGGACGCTCGTCCGCTCGGTCACGTTCACCAACACCGGCGGCGTAGCGCAGTGGACGGTCGACCGAGCGGACCTCGGCGAATCCGCCACCCCGAACGACGCCGACCTGATCTTCCAGGCGGAGGCGCCGCTCGAGACGTCCGCGAAGTACACGCAGACCTACACCGGCGGCAGCAGCGGAGGCGTGACCTACACGCCCTCGACCGAGAACTTCGCGAATCCCGAGCGCGGCTTCTACCACCACACCGGCGACTGCGACAAAGCCGACTTCTCCCAGTCCACCCTGCAGAGTTACCGCACCAGTCAGGGCATCTCCCTGGTGATGTGCGTCTTCTACCTGGCCGAGTACAAGAACGGCCCGATCGCCCAGGCCGCTCTCGACCAGTTGCAGCAGCAGCTCGCCACGGTCCGCGCAGCCGGTCTCAAAATGGTGCTCCGCCTCGCCTACACCACATCCACCACCGGCGACGACGCCACGAAGGACCGCGTACTGGCGCATCTCGACCAGTTGGCGCCGTACCTCAACGCCGGCAAAGACGTGATCGCCGTCGTTCAGACCGGTCTGATCGGCGCCTGGGGTGAGTGGTATTACACGCAGAACTTCGGGAACGCCGGCGTCGTCTCCGCCACCGACTGGGCGAACCGCAAGGCAGTCACCGACAAGCTGCTCAGTGTCGTGCCGTCGACGCGGATGATCCAGCTCCGTACGCCGAAGTTCAAGCGGACCATGTACTCGACCACCCCGGTCCAGCCCGGTAACGCCTACAACGGATCGAGCCTGTCCCGGATCGGCCACCACAACGACTGCTTCCTCGCCAGCGCCGACGACTTCGGCACGTACGAGAACCCGTCCGTCGAGTATCCGTACCTGCAGGCCGACACGACGTACGTCGCGATGGGCGGCGAGACCTGCGGTGTGAACGCACCGCGCTCGGCGTGCCCGACCGCGACCGCTGAACTCGCGCAGTTCCACTGGTCGTTCATCAACACCGACTACGAGCCCAACGTCCTCAACTCGTGGAACACCGGCGGCTGCCTGGGCACCGTCAGCAAGAACCTCGGCTACCGCTTCCGCCTGGAATCCGGCACCTACCCGGCGACTGCCTCCCCCGGCGGGAGCCTGCCGATCTCCTTCACCGTCCACAACGACGGCTACGCGACGCCGTTCAACCCGCGCGGCCTCGAGCTGGTACTGCGGAACACCTCGACCGGCGCCACCTACAAGCTTCCGATCGCCTCCGACGCACGCCGCTGGACCGCGGGTACGTCGACCACGGTGTCGCAGACCCTCACCGTGCCCACCACACTTCCGGCGGGTTCGTACGCCCTGCTGCTCAACCTGCCGGATCCGCTCCTGTCCACTCGCCCCGAGTACTCGATCCGCCTCGCGAACCAAAACACCTGGGACGCGGCGACCGGGATGAACTCGCTCCTGCACACCGTCAACATCAGCTAGGAGACGACAATGAGAAGGCTTGCTGCAGCGGTCTGTTCGATCGGACTGCTGCTCCCTGCGCAGCAGGCGATCGCCGCGCCGCCGACGACGACCCGCACCTACACGACCAGCAACGAGGTGATCGCGAACCCGGAGCGCGGGTTCTACCACCACACCGAAACGCACTACAAGGCCGACAACACCGGCTACGTCCCGCTCGACGTCACCACGCTGCGGAAGTTCCGCACCGAGGAACACATCACGCAGATCCTCCGCGTGTTCTACCTGGAGAAGTTCGCCGGCCGGGACGTGATCGACAAGCAGTACCTCGACCTGGTCCGCGCCGACTTCCGCACCGCCCGCGCGGCCGGCGTCAAGGTGATCGTCCGGTTCGCGTACGCGCTGCCAGGTGCCGGCTGGCCGCCGCCGACGCCGTACGGCGACGCTCCGGTCGCCCGTGTGCTCAAGCACATCCAGCAACTCACGCCGGTACTGCGTCAGAACGCCGACGTGATCGAACTCGTCCAGTCCGGCTTCGTCGGTCTGTGGGGCGAGGGCTACTACACCGACTACTTCAGCAACCCGCAGGACCCGAGCCAGGTCTCGGACCAGAACTGGGCCGACCGCAAGGCCGTGACCGACGCCCTCCTGACGGCTCTCCCGAAGGACCGGATGATCCAGGTGCGCACGCCGTACATGAAGCAGCGGATGTACGGCGTACCGACCGGCACCGAGGGCGCGCTGACCGCCGAGCAGGCGTACGACGGTTCGCCGCTGGCCAGGATCGGGCATCACAACGACTGCTTCCTGGCCAGCCCGGACGACTTCGGGACGTACCTCAGCGACCCGATCGAGCTGGACAAGGACTTCGTTGCCCAGGACACCAACTACGTCCCTGAGGGCGGCGAGACCTGCGCAGTCAACTCCCCGCGGTCGGACTGGGAGTCTGCCTCCGCCGAGATGGCCCGGCTGCACTTCTCGTTCCTCAACACCGACTACAACCACGACGTGCTGAACACGTGGGGCGACAACATCGAGACCGCAAAGCAGAAACTCGGCTACCGGTTCGCGCTCACCCAGAGCACGGTCACGACCAAGGCGAAGCCGCGCGGTCAGGTCAACGTCGGCGTACAGATCCGGAACGACGGGTGGGCAGCGCCGTACAACCCGCACCAGGTGCAGCTGATCTTCCAGAACGACGAGCACACGTTCAAGGTCAACGTTCCGGCCGATCCCCGTCGCTGGGGAAGCGGTACGACGACCAACCTCGACTGGAAGGTTGCCGCACCGCCCGTCCCCGGCAGGTACCGCCTGCTGATCAACCTGCCGGACCCGCTCCTGTCGACTCGCCCCGAATACTCGATCCAACTCGCCAACAACAACACCTGGCAACCAACCACCGGCTACAACGACCTAGCCCAGACCGTGACTGTCGGATAAGCGCCATCCGCGGGGAACTCTGCTGGCCGGTACAGGTGGGCAGGGTTCCCCGCTTCAGGCTTGCGCGCTAGGCGCTGTCGCGGGGTGCGGGTTGCGGCTCGGGTGCTGCGGTGGCGCGGGGGCCGTGGGTGATGCCGGCCGCGGCGTAGGCGTCGGCCTCGTCGAGGGTTTCGTGTTCGAGGAGCTCGGCGGCGATCGAGTCGAGCTTCGAGCGGTTCTCGCGCAGCAGGCGGCGGGCATCGGCGTAGCACTGCTCGATCAGGCGGCGTACCTCCTCGTCGACCGTGTTGAGCAGTTCGTCGGAGACTCCCGCCGTACGGGCGTCGCCCTCGGACGGCAGGATCGACACGGGGCCGATCGCGTCCGACATACCCCATCGGCCCACCATCGAGCGGGCGATCCGCGTCGCCGTCTCCAGGTCGCTCTCGGCGCCCGTGGTGACGACACCGAGGACCTCCTGCTCGGCCGCCATGCCGCCGAGCGCCCCGATGATCCGGCCGCGCAGGTAGTCCACGTCGTACCCGTACCGGTCGGACTCCGGCGTCGACAGGGTCACCCCGAGCGCCCGCCCGCGCGGAATGATCGACACCTTCCGGACCGGGTCCGCACCCTTCTGGATCATGCCGAGCAACGCGTGCCCGCCTTCGTGGTACGCCGTCCGCCGGCGCTCCTCCTCCGGCATCACCACGTTCCGCGCGGTCCCGAGCTGGACCTTCTCGAGCGCGTCGGTCAGGTCGCGATGGGTGATCTGCGACTCGCCCTGCCGCGCCGCCGCGAGCGCGGCCTCGTTCAAAAGGTTGGCGAGGTCGGCACCCGTCATGCCGGGCGTGGACCGGGACAATGCAGCCAGGTCGGCATCCGGCGCGAGTGGCTTCCCGCGCGCGTGCACCTTGAGGATCGCCTCGCGGCCCGGCTGGTCCGGCGCGTGCACCGTGATCGTCCGGTCGAAGCGGCCGGGCCGGAGCAGCGCCGGGTCGAGTACGTCGGCACGGTTCGTGGCAGCGAGCACCACGACGCCCTCGGTACCGGAGAATCCGTCCATCTCGGTGAGGATCTGGTTCAGGGTCTGCTCACCCTCGTCGTGCCCGCCGACCGACCGGGCGCCGCCGCGGGCGCGTCCGATGGTGTCGATCTCGTCGATGAAGATGATCGCCGGCGCCACCTTCCGCGCCTCGCCGAACAGCTCCCGCACCCGGCTCGCACCGACGCCCACGATCATCTCGATGAACTCCGAGGCACTCGCGGAGAAGAACGGGACGCCGGCCTCCCCCGCGGTCGCCCGCGCGAGCAGCGTCTTCCCGGTACCAGGCGCGCCGGCCAGCAGCACGCCCTTCGGTGCCCGCGCCCCGAGCCGCCGGTACTTCTCCGGGTCCTTCAGGTAGTCGACGACCTCCTCGATCTCGGACTCGACCTCGTCGATCCCCGCGACGTCCGCGAACGTCACCCGCACGGTGTTCGGGTCGACCGGCTTCTTCTGCTGGCCGCCGCCCCCGAGCAGACCGCCCAGACCACCACCCAGGCCGCCACCGGCGCGGCTGCGCCGGAACAGCCAGAAGTAGAACGCGGCGATCAGGATGAACGGGCCGAGCGAGATCAGCAGGTTCAGCAGCACGCCGCGCTGCGCGACCACCGGCGTCGCGCGGACTGTGGCGCCGCCCTTCTGCAGGTCGCCGTACAGGTTGTCGTTCGCGAACGTCGGCCGCTCGGTGGTGAACTTCGTGTACGTCGACCCGCTCTTGCCCGGCACCTCCGCGGCCTGCTTCAGCCGCCCCTCGATGGTGTCGCCGCGGGAGAAGATCTCGGCAACGTTCTGCTTCTGCACCTGCGAGGTGAAGTCGGTGTAGGCGATGGTCTGCTCGCCGCCGGACATCTGGTCCTGCATCGTGGTGAGCAGGAAGAGCACGAGGTACCCGCCGACGATCCACGCGGCCCACTTCCACCACCCCGGCCGGCGCGGCTTGTCGCCGTTCCCGTCGTGGCCGGCCGGCAGTCCCTCGGTCCGCCACGGTTTGTGCGGCCGCTGCGGTCCGTCGTTCTTCCGGTCACCCTGGTCGGCACCCTGGCCCCGGTCGGCGCTGGCTTCGTCCTTCGCCGGCGGCTCCTTCTCGCTCATGAAGCCAAACATAGGACCTGAACCCACTTCGGACACAGCAGAAACTCGTCCGTCATACCCTGACGCATGGCCACGCCCCTGATCCTCGACTGCGATCCCGGCCACGACGACGCGCTGGCGATCCTGCTCGCGGTCGCCGATCCGGCCGTCGAGCTGCTCGCCGTGACGACCGTGGCGGGTAACCAGACCGTCGACAAATGTACCGTGAACGCCCGCCGCGTGCTGTCCCTCGCGGGTGCCTCCGACATCCCCGTCGCGCGGGGCGCCGACCGGCCGTTGGTACGCCGGTTGCGCATCGCCGACGACGTCCACGGCAGCACCGGGCTCGACGGTCCGCACTTCACGGACGAGCCGTCTGTCCCGGAGTCGCCATACTCTGCGCATGAGCTGCTGGTCGACGTACTGCGCTCGAAACCGGCCACGATCGTCGCGACCGGGGCATTGACGAATGTCGCGCGGCTGCTCGTCGAAGAACCTGGTCTGGCCGCGAACATCACCGAGATCGTCTGGATGGGCGGGTCCACGGAGCGCGGCAACATCGCACCGCTGGCCGAGGCCAACGCGTACGTCGATCCGGAGGCGGCCGACGTGGTGGTCCGGTCGGGTGTCCCGTTCACGATGTGTGGGTTGAACGTGACGCATCAGGCGCTCGTGACGGACGACGTACTCGCGCGGCTCGAGCGGATCGGGACGCCATTGGCGCGGGTCTGCAGCGAGTGGATGACGTTCTTCGCGTCGACGTACCGGGAGCTGTTCGGGTTCGAGGCGCCGCCGCTGCACGATCCGGTCGCGGTCGCACGGGTGGTCGATCCTGCGATCGTGCGCTGCGTCGAGGCGAATCTGGTAATCGAAACAGCCGGTGAGTGGACCGCCGGCGCCACGGTCGTGGACCTGGACGGCTACACCGGCCGCCCCGCGAACGCCCGGATCGCCGTCGACCTCGACCGGGACGCCTTCTGGGACAAGGTCATTGCCGCGATCGCTGAGCTTTCCGTCTGCTGACAGCGGAACAGCCTTCTCCCCGGCCGCCTGCTGCCTCAGGGTGGAGGTGTCGAAGGAGGACACACATGTACGTCGAACAGCAGTCGGACGCGACCGTCCCGGGTCAGCCAGGGATTCCGGGGCGGCCCTGGCCGGAGATTCCCGGGGTGCCGCGGCCGGGGGTTCCGGGAACGCCCGAGCGGCCGGCGCCGCAGCCGATTCTGCCGTCGTGGTACGAGCCGACGTCGATCACGCTCGAGCGGGAGCTGGCCGATCGGCTGCTGGCGGAGCGGGTGATCCTGATCGGCGGCCGCCTCGACGACCTGCTGGCGAACCACATCGCGTCGCAGCTGCTGCTACTGAATGCCCAGGGCAACGACCCGGTCACGCTCCACCTGTCGTCGACGGAGTCCGACCTGGAGGCGGCGCTCTCCGTCGCCGCCGCGATCGACCTGATCACTGCCCCGGTGAACGTCGTCGCCCGCGGCACGGTCCGCGGCCCCGCGATCGCCGTACTCGCCGCCGCCGAGGAACGCGAGGCCCACCGCCACACGACATTCGTCCTCTCCGCACCCCGCTTCACCGCCGAGGGCACCGCCGACGAACTCGCCACCTTCTCCGAAGAACACGATCACCAGGCGGCCCGCCTCCGAGACCTCATCGCCCACGCCACAGACCGCCCCGCCGACGAAGTAGCCGCCGACCTCGAAACCGGCCGAGTCCTCACCGCGGAAGATGCGCAGGCCTACGGTCTGATCACCCGGCTCCGCTGAACACGGCATACCCGCCGGTGACTGGAGATAGGCAATAGTCTGTCTCCAGTCGCCAGGGGCTATTCCCACATCAGGGAATGGTGAGGACCAGGCGGCCCGGGGTGTTGCCGGTCGTCTGGCGCTTCCAGGCGCTCTCCACGTCGGCGAGGGTGGCCGTTTCGTAGGCGACGGTGATCTCGCCGGTGGCGGCGTGTTGGAGTACGGCGGTGAGCGCGTCGCGGCGTTGGTCCTCGGTGAGCGCGTTGTTCGTGTAGCCGAGGATGCTCGCCGATTTGCTCCGGAGGACGGCCGACGAGAAGACCGCCTCATCACTCGACGAGCCGCCGAGGTTCACCAGGCGACCGCCGGCAGCCAGCGCCCGCGAGGCAGCCGTTGCCGCGACGCCGAACACCGAGTCGATCACCACGTCGTACGTCGGCTCGCCCAGCCGGGCCGTCAACTCGTCGACGTCGGTGCTCAGAGCAACCGCCTCGTCAGCACCCGCCGCCAGTGCCCGCTCCCGCGACGCATCCGACCGTACGACGGCCACCACGCGCGAAGCCCCGAGCACCCGGGCAGCCCCGATCGCGACCTGCCCGACCGCGCCACCACCGCCCAGCACCAGCACACGCTCGCCCACTTGCAGGCGCGCTCGCCAAGTCAACATCATCCACCCGGCAACCCCGGACAGCCCGATCGCGGCCACCGCCGCATCCCGCACTGGTGCGTCCAGGACGATCAGGTCGCCATCCGGTACGGCGGCCCGCTCCGCGAGACTCCCATCCCCCGCGGCCATCCCGGCCGAGGTTGCGAAGAACACTCGTGTGCCGGGGGCGACTGTCGCGGATTCCTCCACCACACCGACGCCTTGCACACCCGGTACGTACGGGAGCGCCGGCGGGCCGAAGTACGACGTACCGGAAGCGCACAGCAGGTCGAGTGGCACGATCGGGGCCGCGGTGACGCGGACGACCGAAAACCCTTCGCCTGCCACCGGGTCGGGATGCTCGGCATGTGACGGTGGTTGGCCGTGGGTGTGCAGGACTGCGGCTCGCACGCGGACTCCTCAGGTAGCGATATCGGGGTAGGGCAACGTGTAGTGCTGCTGCAGGACCCGGCCGTACGCCTTCTGGTACTCGAGCGGATCGTGGTCGCGCTCGAACATCGCGATGAACAGGGTCAGGGTGAGAAACGGGTGCGCCCCCAATCCGAACAGGGCGACGTGGTCCTGTTCGCGCAACGCCTTCCGCTCGTCGTCGGTGAAGGCGAGCCACGTCGACTTCTCCGCGACCGCACAGTTCAGGATCTCGTTCGCCATCTCCTGCTCCCACCACGCCACCGTGCCGGCGGGATCTTCGCGGTACCGCTCGACGAGCTCCGGATCCCGGTCGATCGTGTAGAGGAACTTGTTCAGCAGGTACTTGCTCATGCCGGCACTCCGTTCGGGTACCAGGTGAAGTACGCCTCCATCGTGTGGAACAGGTCGAGCGAGTCCACGTGATCCGCCTTCGCGCCGGCCCCCGCGACGCCCATCATCAACATGAAGTCCATGAACCCGTGCGTTGCGTTGCCCGGGAGATGCAGGCTGTCGAGCGTCACCTCCGCCAGGCACCCGTCGAGGTCGCCGCTCGCGATCCAGTCCACCGCCTTGCGGTCGAACTCCGGGTCCGGCCCGTGCGCACCGAACTGCCGCGGCCCGCCGAGCTCGAGCGACAGGTGCCCGGTGCCGATGATCGCGACCCGCTTGTCGATCGGCCACGACTCGACCAGTTGCCGGATCGTCCGGCCGAGCTCGACGAACCGTCCCGGTCGCGGCAACGGAGGCGCGAAGATGTTGGTGTAGATCGGCACGATCGGCAGGTCCGCGTCCGGGCGGAGCGTGATGATCGGGCAGGTGATGCTGTGGTCGATCCGCAGTTCGTTGCTGAAGGCAAGGTCGAATCCGGCGTCCAGCCCGTTGCGCAGGATGTGCCCGGCGAGTTGCTCGTCCCCGGTCAGTCGCATCCGCGGCAACCCGAACTCACGTTCCTCGTTGTACCAGTTCGCGTCGAAGTAGGGCGCCTTGCCGACCAGGAACTGCGGCATGTTGTCCAGCCACAACTGGTGGAAGTGGTCGCTGCCGACCATCACCAGGATGTCCGGCCGTGCCTTCGTCAGGGTCTCCCGGAAGGCCTCGATCTTCGCCACCCACTCGTCGGCGAACGGCGGGCGATCGGCGCCTGTCGCGGTGCTGGCCCGGTAGTAGAAGGGATGATGCGTGGAGGCGATCACCGCGGCGACTGTGGCCATGTGGTGCTCCTTCGGTGTAACTCAGCGGTCCGGATCGACGTACACGGCGTTGCGGTCGACGGTCAGGTAGGCGTCCATGCCGATCGGCCGGCGGCGTTCCTCAGCGAGCTGGCCGAGCAGCCCGGCAGCCCTTGCCAGCAAGGCGAATCCACGCAGCAGCTCGACCGGCAGCCCGAGATCGGCAAGCGCCGCTCCGCACACACCGGCGCCGTTCAACGGGAGTTTGCGACCCAGCACCTGCTCGTGCACCCGGCCGATCGCCTGGAAGAGCTCGAGGTGCGGGCCTTCCAGACCTTCCTCCCGGGCGATGCCGATGAGGACCGGCGTCCGAGGATCCTGCACCTTGTGGACCGGATGCCCGAGCCCCGGGAGGTACTTCCCCTGAGCCCCGCGCACCACCTCGAGCGCGAACGAGTCCCATCCGGCCTCGTCAGTCGGCAGGTCGCGTCCTTCGAGAGCCTCGTGCAGGAACTGGCCGCAGTCCTCGGTCACACCGAGAAAGCGCGATCCCCCGCCCAGCAGACCGGCGGCGAGCGCACCCTGGAGCGAGTCCGGCGCGGAAAGATAGGTCAGCCGGGCGGCGATCGCCGTCGGCGTGAAGCCGTGATCGGCCAGCGCGACCAGCACCGCCTCGAACACCCGGGTCTCCGACGGCGTCGGCCTGCGCAACGCGACCAGCCAGAACGCGAGCTCGCCGAAGCCCACCTTGCCCATCAGGTCGGCGGTGAGATCCTGTCCCAGCAGGCGGATCTCATCGGCGGTCGACGTACCCAGGGACGTCGGGAAAGTCGTCATTCCATCAGCCACTTCCGTAGTTCGGCGCCGTGCTCGTCCAGCGACGGCGGTGGAAGCCGGTACGACGCTGCGCTGTCGGAGAACGTGATCGGGTTGCGGACCGTCGGGATCTCGCCGACTGTGACCACCGGGTCCAGCCCGATGTCCTCGGCGAACGCCACCCCGCCGTCGACGGTGTTGATCGGCCCGCACGGCACCCCGGCCGCGATGATGTCCCGGAACCACTCCAGCTTCGTCCGAGTCATCAGCCGTGCCACGAGCAACGGCCGCAACTCGTCCCGATGCTCGGTCCGCTTCTCGTTCCGGTCGAACCGCGGATCGTCGGCCAACTCCGGTACGCCGAGAACCTCCACCAGCTTGCGGAACTGCCCGTTGTTCCCGGCCGTGATGATCAGGTCCCCGTCGGCGCACGGCAGGGGCTCGTACGGAAACAGGCTCGGATGGCTGTTCCCCATCCGCAGGGGTACGACGCCGCCCGCGACGTACGCGCTCGACTGGTTCACCAGCCCGGACAGCGCCGACGACAGCAGATTCACCTCGACGTGCTGACCGCGACCGGTCTCGTGCCGCAGGTTGAGGGCGGACAGCACCCCGATCGTCGCGTGCAGTCCGGCCATCACGTCGAAGACCGAGATGCCGGCGCGGAACGGTTCGCCGTCCGGAGCGCCGGTCAGGCTCATCAACCCGGAGATCGCCTGCACGATCAGGTCGTACCCGGGCAGCTCGGCGCCGCCCGGCCCCGACCCGAAGCCGCTGATCGAGGCGTAGATCAGCTCGGGGTTGCCTGCGGCAACGGTCTCGTAGTCGAGTCCGAAGCGCGCCAGCCCGCCCGGCCGGAAGTTCTCCACCAGCACGTCCGCGCGCCGCGCCAGTTCCTGCGCCGCGGCGAGGTCCGACGGATCCTTCAGATCGAGCGCGACCGACCGCTTGTTCCGGTTCACCGCGAGGTAGTACGTCGAGATGCCGTCGCGGACCGGCGGCTGCCAGGACCGGGTGTCGTCACCGCCGGGCGACTCGACCTTCACCACGTCGGCCCCGAGGTCGGCGAGCAGCATGGTCGCGTACGGACCGGCAAGGATCCGCGAGAAGTCGGCCACCAGCAGCCCGGACAGCGGACCTTTCACCTGACCTCCCGGATCTACGGACATCTGTCCGCACAGTCTCGATCTCCTCACATGACCTGTCAACAGGCCCTTGACACCATCGGGCAGCGCTCAGATAGTGAGCCTGACCGCCCCTTGACCGTCATGCGGACGTATGTCCGGGCAACTCCTTGGAGGCATCGATGACCACAGTGCTGTTGCGGGGCGGGACCGTGCTGACCATGGACGACCAGCACACGGTCGTCACGGACGGCGACGTACTGATCGACGGCGACCGGATCGCGGCCGTCGGACAGCCCGGCCAACGGCTCGACGTACCCGAGGGCACCCAGGTCGTCGACGCGTCCGGCGGCATCGTGATGCCGGGCATGATCGACACGCACCGGCACATGTGGCAGACCGCGATGCGCGCGTACGGCGCCGACTGGACGCTCACGCAGTACTTCGTCTGGTACTACCTCGAGCACGGCAAGATCTTCCGCCCGGAGGACATCCACGCGGGCAACCTGACGTCGGCGTGGGAGTCGCTCGAGGCCGGCGTCACGACCACGGTCGACTGGTCGCACGGGCTGCAGAGCGTCGAGCACGCCGAGGCTGCCGTGGACGCGTTGCGCGCCGTACCCGGCCGATTCGTCCTTGCCTACGGCAACATCCAGGCCGGCCCGTGGGAGTGGACCGCGGATCCGTCTGTGCGCGCTTTCCTGGAACGGCTGCGCGACGACGCGCAGCTCGGTCTGCAGCTGGCCTTCGACGTGACCGGTGACCCGGCCTTCCCGGAGCGGGCCGCGTTCGAGGTCGCGCGCGAGCTCGGGCTCGGCGTCACCACCCATGCGGGCGTCTGGGGTGCGACCAACGACAACGGCATCAAGCTGATGCACGAGAACGGCTTCATGACACCGCAGAACATCTACGTCCACGCGGCCACCCTCACCACGGACTCGTACCAGCGGATCGCCGCGACCGGCGGCTCGATCTCGGTCTCCACCGAGTCAGAGCAGAGTGCCGGCCAGGGCTACCCGCCGACCTGGCAGGTACGCCGCCACAACATTCCGGTGTCGCTGTCGATGGACACCAGCGTGTGGTGGAGCGGCGACCTGTTCAGCGCGATGCGGACCACGCTCGGCGCGGACCGGGCCCGTGAGCACCTGGAGGCGCACATGAAGGGCGACACGGTGACCCACAGCCACCTGCGGGCCGAACACGTCGTCGACTGGGCGACCCGCGGCGGTGCCCGGGCGCTCGGCCGCGAAGACCTCGGCAGCCTCGAACCGGGCAAGAAGGCCGACGTGATCCTGATCAAGAACGACGCGTCACCGGTGTCGTTCCCGCTCATCAATCCCTACGGCCAGGTGGCGTTCCAGGCCCAGCGCGGCGACGTGCACACGGTGATCGTCGACGGCCAGGTGGTCAAGCACGACCACCAGTTGGTGGGTTGCGACCTGACCGCCGTACGACGGGAGGTCGAGGCGACCGTCGCCCACTTGCGGTCGGCGCTCGGTGAGGAGGCCTGGCAGAGCGGGATGAACCCGGAGCTGCCGGAGGGCGAGGTGCTCGACAATCCGTACCAGTACACGGCGTACAAGTCCGACTCGACCCGCGAGGCGCGTGGCACCATCTTCGGTGAGCACTAGTCGAGCAACAGGAGGACGACAAAATGGCAGGCCGTGGCGCAGGTCCGGACTTCGTCGAGTCACTGGCTCGTGGGCTGGACGTGCTCGCCTGCTTCGACGTCGACCACCGCACCATGTCGCTCACCGAGGTAGCGGCCGCGGCCGGTCTGGCCCGGCCGACCGCGCGCCGGCTGCTGCTGACGCTGGAGGAACTCGGCTTCGTCCGCACCACCGACGGCTCGTTCCAGCTCACGCCCAAGGTGCTGACGCTCGGCATGGCGTACGTCGGTTCGCTCGGCCTGTGGGACATCGCGAGGCCGCATCTCGAGACGCTCGTCGCACGCACCGGCGAGTCCTCGTCGATGGCACAGCTCGACGGCTCGGACATCGTGTACGTCGCCCGCGTGTCGGTGCCGAAACTGATCGCGTTGCGGGTCGACATCGGGACCAGGTTCCCGGCTGCGCAGACGTCGCAGGGCAAGGTGCTGCTCGCAGCGCTCTCCCCCGATGCGCTCGCCGACGTTCTCGCGCAGCCGAGCCGCGCCGGACTGCCGCCGTACATCGGCCGGACCGCGGAACAACTGCGTGACGAGTTGACCGAGATCCGGGCGCGCGGCTGGGCGCTGGCCGACGAGGAGCTCGCGCCGGGCGTCCGCTCCGTCGCGGCACCGGTGCGCGACGGCACGGGCACCGTGCGGGCCGCGATGAACGTCACCGTGCACGCTGCCGAGACGTCGGTCGACACGCTGCTGCACGACCATTTGCCGTTGTTGCTGCGTACGGCGGGTGACGTCAGCGCGGAGTGGGCCCTGTGGCAGTCGCGCCCGCACGTCGAGGTCGAGCAACGGGACGAAACGACTGCTTGAATGGTGGTATGACTGTTCTCGACTCGCCCATTCCCCGGTTCCATCTCGCGATGCCGGTCGACGACCTGGACGCGGCGCGGCGCTTCTACGGCGAGGTGCTCGGCCTCGAACAGGGCCGCAGCTCCGACACCTGGATCGACTGGAACCTGCGCGGCCACCAGTTCGTCACCCACGTCGCGCCTGAGAAGACGAAGCGCATCCACAACCCGGTCGACGGCCACGACGTACCGGTGCCGCACTTCGGGCTGATCCTGACCGTCGACGAGTTCCAGACCTTCGCCGAACGGCTGAAGGCGGCCGGCACCGAGTTCGTCATCGAGCCGTACGTGCGGTTCCAGGGCCAGACCGGTGAGCAGTGGACGATGTTCTTCCTCGACCCGGCCGGGAACGCCCTGGAGTTCAAGGCGTTCGCGGACGACTCCCAGGTGTTCGCTGCCTGAGCAGAGAGACTAGGGAGTGATCCAGCCGGTCAGGATCGTCGTACCGGACTGCGTCGTGCAGACCAGGCGGTAGGGAATGTTCGGCGGCGGGCCGAGCACGAAGAACCCGAGTTCGTCGATCTCCGCTTCGGCCAGCTTGCCGCCGTCACCGCGGGCCGTGACCGTGCCGACCTCGGGCGGGTCGAGCTGGCCCAGGACGGCGTTCGGCGTCAGCTCGAGCTCGACCGTCCAGCCGTCCGAGGCGAACGTGAGCGACCGCAAGATCGCGCTCTCCGAGCGGATCGCGAGCGCGTCCAGCGGATCCTGTGCGGAGTCGTAGGTGAGCGCCGCCAGTTCGGCGTCGATGGTCCGCCATGCGAACGCTGCCTTGCCGGCTTCGACGAAGGCGGGCGGAACGTCGTCCGTGGACGCCAGCGCGTCCCGCAGGGCTTCGATCAGCTTCTCGTCGTCGTGCCATTCCGGATCCATCACGGTGCTCTCACCCCCTTGTCCTGTCATCGGGTCCGTCCGCCGCCAGCCGTGCCAGCGCGGGTGTCTGTCGTAGCCGGGTCAGGCAGCGGGACCGGTTCGGGCCGATGCTGCCGATCGGCACCTGGAGCCGCCGGCTGATCTCGTCGTACGGCGCCGGTGGGTCCTGCATCAGCAGCCCGAGCAGCATCTGGCAGCGCCGTGAGAGTTCCGCGAACGCGGTCCGCAGGATCATCTTGCGTTCGTGCCGCAGGACTTCTTCCTCGGCGATCGCCTGCTCGGGGACGTCGGGCGCCTGCTCGAAGTCCACCGGCTCGACCCGGCTGGTCGCACGGATCAGCCGGAAGCACTCGCGTTGGGTCGTGGTCGCGATCCAGCCCGGCAACGCAGCCGGCTCGCGCAGACCCGGCAGGTGCTCGACCAGCCGCAGCCACACGCTCTGTCCGACGTCGTCGATATCCGGCTGCGCCAGGCGGCATCGCCGGCACACCGAATAGACGAGCGGCGCATACCGCTCCACCAGTTCGTCCCACGCATTCTTATCGCCGTCCCTGGCCCTGGTGACCAGGTCGACGACTGTCGGGTCATCCCGCATGCCGCCCCCTCTCTTCACCGGACCGCTCAGCTATACCTCTCTTACTGGTACAGAGCGATTCGGATGACCGCTGATACATCAAGCCCCGAGTGCAACGAACGAACGACCAGCGGCATCGGCCACCGGATCACCTCGCGTCTCCAGACGAGCCGCGGCGAATGCTGCCGCCAGCGACTGACCGGCCTGCAGGTTCTCGTGCACGGCGAGCATCAAGGGAGCGGTTGCGGGGTCGTTCACCGGTACGACACTCGCCAGAATGCCGGCCGCGCCCAACGGGATCAGGCTGCTGCTCAAGCCGAGCAACTCGTCCGCGCCGACCGGCTTCGCCAGCCCGGAATCGCAACTGGACAAGACCATTCGGTACGGCGCTCTGCGCAGCCGCTCGAAGTCGTACACGGTCAGCGGCCCGTCGTCGAGCCGCAACGACGAGAACAGCGGACTGTCCGCGCGGAACGTGCCGTGCGCCGCGATGTGCGCGATCCAGGCGCCGTCGAGCTCTCGCAGTACCTTCTCCGCGGTCGCGTCGCCGTCCGCCAGCACTGTGGCGTCCGGGTACTGCTTCGCCAGCTGCATGACCTCGGCGCGGCCCGCGGACAGACCCGGCCCGAGCACCAGCACGACACGACGATCCGACGGCGGCCGCACCTGCCGCGCGCGCAACCAGGTCGCCGCCGACGGCACCACGTTCACGGCTCGATCAGCGAGCGCCGGCACGAGCCCCCACGGCAACGCGTGCAACCTGCCCGGCGGCACCATCACCACGGGCCGATCCCCGAACAGCTCCTGAGCAGACCCAAGAATCGCGTCCCCCAACCGCGCACCCAGCACCTCGAGTGACGGTCCACCTTGAGGTCGACCGTGTGCTCGGGTGTGGGCCAGCCGGCGCAGGCGGAACCGGGAGCGTTCCACCTCGAGTGCTGCGGCGGACAGCGGGCCGACCTCGTGCCGGGTGATCCGCCCGTCCCGCACCACCACCGCGTGCAGCACACCACCAACCTCAACCAGCTCGACAAGCAGGGTCTCGCCGAGCGCCCCCACCAACTCGTCAACGTCGAACCGAAGCAACCCGCCCGTCGCCATCACCCCGCCCGCAGCCGTGCCCTTCGCCCCGAGCGCGCCTGCGCCTCCGGGCCTGCTCGCCGCCCCACCCTTCATCCCATTCGCTGCCCCGCGCAGTGCGCTGCCCTGGGCTCGTAGGACTCGGTCTCGGACTGCTTTCTCCAGGCGGCGGCGTTCCTTCTCCAGGGACGGATCGGGTGACCCGTCCAGCCGTCGTACGACGTCCCGCAAGGCCGCGAGCTCGCCGACGAGTTGCTCGTCGTCCGGTGGACGCACCGGCGGCACCCCGAGCGCGGTCGCCCGCCACCGCTCACCCCAACTCAGCAACCGCCGCGGATCGTCGCGCCGCAACGCGTCCCGCAGCGCCAGCTCCGCCAACTCGGCACCATGCCCCGTCGCCAACGCCCGCAACTCGGTCGCGCCCATCGCCAGCCGATGCTCGTCCAACGCATCCAGCCCACGACCGCACGCCGACAACATCCCTCGCACGTCACTCCGCGCCTCGGCCCGCAACGCCTTCCCCAACCACGCCGCACTCCGGGCGATCGGCGGCGCGTCCTTGCTGTGCCGCCCCGCCAACTCCAGCTGACGATCCGCGGCCCGAGCCCGCCCCTCGGCCAACGCCAACCGCCCCGCCAGCAGATGCGCGGCCGACGCCTCCGACGCACCCAACGTATCCAGCCGGCCAGCCACCGCGCTGACGCGTCGAAGGAGCCGCTCTCCGCGTTCTCCCGACTGATACCGCGCCTCCAGCAGCACCATCGACGAACGCACCGACCACCACTCCCGGCGCTGCGCCGAGAACAACCGCCGCGCCCGATCCGCCCGCTCCTGTGCCGCCGCCGGATCCCCCGCCGCCAACGCAGCGGTCGCGGCCGCGAACAACAGTTCCCCGCGTTTGGTCGCCGTACCGCCCTCGGCCGCGACGGCCTGATCCATCTCCGCCAGCGCCTCTGTACTGAGCCCGGCCGCGAGCAGTACGCCGCACCGATCGATCGCCAGATCCGGCCACACCATACCGACTGCCGCGAACCGCCGGCCCGCTTCGTCCAGGTACCGCAGCGCTGCGGGCAGATCGCCTCGCGAGTACGCGACCAATCCCCGATTCTGCCGGGCCTCGGCGTACTCGAACTCCTGACCGGTCGCGGCGTACAACTTCTCCGCAACCGCGAAATCCGCATCCGCGCGCAACGTGGCGCCCAAAGCGAGTTGGATGAATCCGCGATAGTTCCGCGACCGCGCCTCCCAGACCTGATCGCCCGAACGCCGCAACCGCGTGATCGCGGCCCGCAGATCGTCGAGCGCCTCGCGATGCCGCCCGAGGACCAGCAGTACGTCGGCGCGCCGTAGCAGCACCCGCCCGGTCAGCGCACCGCGGCTGAGGTCGACCGCACGATCGAGCCGCGCCAGACCCTCCCGGCTCCGGCCCGCGCGACCCAGCGTTGCGCCCAACGTGGCAAGGACATCCGCCTGCCGCTCCGACCGCCCGGACTGTTCCGCCAGCCGCAGCGCGGTGCGCAACTCGCGGACCGCCGTGGTCACGTCGCCGAGCTGCCGCAGACTGATACCCCAGGCCTGGTGCGCGATCGACGCCTCGACCGCCGCCGGCGCACCAGCCAGCAGCGACCGCGCCGACGCGATCGCGTCGTGCGGACGTGACAACGCGAGAGGCAGCAGATTTTCTGCCGCCTCGGCGCTCCCCCCTGCCGTCGGCATTCTGGAATAGTATCGGGCATTTCGACTGTCCAGGGGGGATGTAGGGAAATGGAAAATCAAACGACCGAACGAAAGTACATTGCGCAGATCGAGCTGATTCTCAGAGCATTCGAGGGTCAGGTCGAGGTTTTCCCGGAGGACTGGGAGAAGCGGCCGGAGGGGGCCGACTACCTGTACCGCACCGGAGCGGTCCTGGTACGCGACAAGGACGTCCCGCGAGTGATCGAGCTTTTCCAGGGCGGCCGTCCGGACGACGGCGGGATCGGCGGCGTCACCCGGTTGCTGCTGCCGGACCGCGTGCCACCCGAAGCGCCGGAAGATCGCTCGCTCACCCAACGATTCCTCAAGTACGCCGACCTGCGGCTCGGCCGCGGTGTCGTCACGCCGGAGCACCTGTTCTACGTGACGCCGAGCGTCAGCCCGTGCCCGGCGACCGAGCCCGAGGAGGTCATGCCCGGTACTCCGCCGGACCCGGTACTGCCCACGCCGTTCCTGTCCGCGGGCGCCGCGGACGGTCGCGGGGTGAAGGTCGTCGTACTCGATGTGGGCTGGTCCGACGCGCCCGCGGCGTACTGGCTGAACGGGGTGAGCGGCGATCCGGAGAACGCGTTCGACGGGTCCGGGCACATCAAGCCGTACGCCGGTCACGGGACCTTCATCGCCGGAGTGATGCGGGCGATCGCGCGCAACGTGGAGATAGTGGTGAAGAGCTACTTCACCACGGCCGGCGCGATGTGGGAGTTCGATCTCGCGCAGGCACTGGACGAGATCCTCGATCTGGCGCCCGACATCATCAGCCTGTCGGCGGGCACCAGGACGCGATTCGACCTCGCGCCGCTCGCTCTGGACGTCTTCATCCAGACCCGGCTGAACCGCGTCAACGGCCTCACGCTGGTCGCGGCGGCGGGTAACGAGTCGTCCAGGGACTACTTCTGGCCGGCCGCGTTCCCCGAGGCTGTGGGCGTCGGAGCGCTGGCGGACAACGGGCGGGACCGGGCGTCGTTCAGCAACTTCGGTGGCTGGGTCGACGTCTATGCACCGGGCGAGCACTTGGTGAACGCGTTCCTGACCGGCGACTACGAGTGCACCGAACCGCCGAACACCGGCCAGCTTCGCTCGTTCCAGGGCATGGCCCGGTGGAGCGGTACGTCGTTCGCGACGCCGCTCGTGGCCGGTCTGATCGCCGGCCGCATGTCGGTCACCGGTGAGAGCGCCAAGCAGGCGGCCGACGCCCTGCTGGCCTTCGCGCTCACGCAACCCGAGCCGGGCACCGGGCCGGTCCTGCGGGCCGGCGACGCGCTCGGGTCACTCGGCCAGAACTAACGCGCCGACGCGGTGCGGATTTCCGGCCTGGCCGCCCGGACTCTCGCACCGCGTCAGCTCCCCCTCTTGCGTGCCCCCGCGCCGCCCTCCCCCCTGCAGCGGCCCGAAGGCCTCCCCCCACTTCTGCGGAGTCACCCTCGGTGCGGGTTGATACATCCGGTTGTCCGGAAAGTTTTCAACGGCTGGGCGGCTGCGGGTGCTCACAAAGGAACGGTGCCCGGTGACCGCCGGAGTGGTAGCTGTACTGCTTGCCGCCGGCCTCGAGGACCGTCCGGTTCCCCGGCACCAGCGCCTGGGTGTAGCGCATCCCCGGCTCCGGGCAGCCGAGGCTGCCGTCCGGCCAGGTGACGTCCTCGGAGCTGACGACTGACACCTGCGCCGCATCCACGCCCAGCCGCTTGGTGAGATCAGCCTTGGCTTGATCGACCACACTTCCACCCGGCTCGGAACTATTGCTACTGCTACTGCTGCTCGGCGTCATCGACGGTTGTCCTCCAGTCACGGATTCATTGCCACACGCAACCAAAAGTACGGCTGCCGCCAGCACGGTCGTCACACTGCGCATCATGATCACCTCCCACAGTAGACGTCTCCCCCAGCCGGTTCGTTGCAGGTCTTTTGTTCAAGTTCTGTTTGCCGTCCGGCAGCCGTCGGCGTGGAGGATCGCGGCAACGTCCCGTCCACGTAGTCAGCAGGAGTCAAGCCATGTCTGTCGATCGTCGTTCCGTCCTCCGAGGTGCCGCCGTCGGCGCCGCCGGGGTCGGCTTCACCACCGTCGGCGCCGTGCCGACGCTCGCCGAGGCCGCGCCGGCCTCGCACGGCGACCGTTCGCCGTTCCCGCAGCACAAGCCCTTCCCGCCGCTGCTGGACGACCCGAAGGGTCTCCTGGCACTGCCCGCCGGCTTCAAGTACAAGGTCGTCACCAAGGCCGGTGAGACCAAGCTGAAGAGCGGCCAGGCGACGCCGAACGCCCACGACGGAACCGCCGTGTTCAGCACCGGGAACCACTACCGGCTGATCCAGAACCACGAGATCAGCAGCGCCGGCGAGCTCGGCGTACCGCAGATCGAAGGCACCGTGTACGACACCGGCGTCGGCGCGGCCGGCGGCTGCACCGTCATCGACGTCGACAAGGACGGCACCAACCTCGGCGAGTGGGTCGGTATCTCCGGCACGCTGACGAACTGTGCCGGCGGCCCGACGCCGTGGGGCACGTGGATGACCTGCGAGGAGACCGAGAACAAGGCCAACGGCACCACCCGGCTGAAGGACCACGGGTACGTCTTCGAGGTCTGGGGCGACGGTAAGACCGCGCACCCGGTGCCGCTGAAGGCGCTCGGCCGCTACGCCCACGAGGCGCTGGCGATCGACGAGGACCGGACCCACATCTACCTGTCCGAGGACGCCTCCGGCCCGAACGGCACCTTCTACCGCTGGTCGGCGCCGCGCGGCTACAAGCTCGGCCCGCGCAGCTGGCAGGACCTGCAGAACAAGGACTTCGGCACCCTCGAGGCGCTGGCCATCCTCGGTGACGACGGTAAGCCGATCCCCGACGTCGCGTACCTGACGTCGGCCCAGCTGCTCCGCCCGTTCCGGGTAGCCTGGGTTCCGGTACCGGACCGCGACGGCACCACGACGTCGGTGCGCAAGCAGTTCACCGACGGCCAGATCACCCGCGGCAAGAAGTTCGAGGGCGTCTACGGCACCAAGCAGGGCGTGTACGTCGTGAACTCGTACGCCGAGTCCGGCACCGCCGACCTGCCCGCCGACGCGGTCCCGCACGACGGCATGGTCTGGTTCTACAACTACGACGCGAAGACCATCCAGCTGGTCACGTACTTCCCGGAGAACGCCGCCGCGAACTCCCTCGAGTCGAAGTTCCAGGACCTCAACTTCGACGGCCCGGACAACGTCACCGTGACGCCTTGGGGTTCGCTGATCCTCGCCGAGGACGGCCAGGCCAGCAGCCACGTGCTGAGCGCGACGCCGGGCGGCCCGACGTACGCCGTCGCCCGGAACATGCTGAACGACTCCGAGTTCACCGGCCCGACGTTCTCCGCGGACGGCAAGGTGCTCTTCGTCAACATCCAGACGCCGGGCATCACGCTGGCCATCACCGGCCCGTGGCGCGACTACCTCGGCTGAGCCCTGCCCCTCTTCGAACGCGACCTTGAGCACCCACCAACCATTTTCATCACCATCATTTGGTTGATCGGTGCTCAAGGTCGCCGCTCCGTGGTTGGCCGGAGCCCAAGGTCGCGCCACTCCGCGGGCGTTACCGGGGTTGGTTGAGGAGGACGATCTCGCAGTCGTAGTGCTGGGAGGCGGTCATGTGGCCGCGGAACCAGAGGAGCGGTACGCGGTTCGGGTCGCCGGGAGCCACGATCGGGCGGAGGTTGTCGGCGGTCGAGTTCTCCGTTACCGGTGTCCACGTCCACGTCGTCCCGGCGTCCGCCGTACGGGCGTGGAAGATCTCGTGGTGCTTCAGTGCGGCGCCGTCGCGTGGGTCGATCGGGGTGGAGACGTAGAGCGAGTCGAGGTCGTACGGGTCGATCGCGACCAGGCCGGTGTAGTCGTTCTCGTGCGGCAGGAGACCGTGCCCGGCCTTGGCCAGTTGATGTACCTGCCAGGTCCCGCCCGGAGCGAGGCGCGCATAGAAGAAGCGGTGATCCGGCACCGGATGCTGCCGCGCGAAGGCGTCCTCCGGCTGCGCGGGAGTGTCGTGCCGGGCCAGCAGGATCGCCGCGAGCGTGCCGTCGTCGGCGCGGCGGATGTCGACGGTCCAGCAATGCGTCATCGGCTCGCGGTCCCAGACCGAGTCCGCCGCGAGGACCGTGGTGAGTTCCACCTGCGACGGTGCGTCGGCGTCCAGCGCGACCTCGTCCACCACGGTCCCGTCGGTCCGGTGCAGCGCGCCGGCCTCCAGGTACCCGTGGTAGATCGAGTTGTTGTAGTCGCGTGGATGGTGATCCGTCGTGATGAGATCCACGCGCGTCGGCGTCGACACGTAGCGGGTGTAGCCGTTGACGTAGCCGATCTTCGGGCGGGTGAAGAGCTTCCCGGCGTACGTCCAGGTGTCGCCGTCGTCGTCGGACACCAGTGCGCACGGGTCGTCGTTGACCGCTCTCGCGAAGCAGTACAACCGGCCGTCGAGTTCGTGCAGGTTCGAGTACGTGACGCCGCGGCCGCCGGTGAACTCGCTCCAGTCGAACGTCTGCTCCGGACCCCACTTCCGCGGATCGCCCGGCTCGCTGACCCGCCACCGCGTCAGGTCGTCGGTCTTGTGCTTCGTGTACACGGCCAGCCAGCGCCCGTCCCTGCGTCGCCACAACGCCGGCACATCATGATCGTCGGCCTCGAACCGCTCATGCAGTACGACGACGTCCGCCGAACCGGTGTCCAACTCCACGACGGTCAGCTCGACATTGCCTGCCCGCGCGTCTCCCCCAGGGCCCTCCGGAGCCGCGATCGACCCGACGACGAGGACTCCGCCGTCCGGATCCACCACCGCCCGCTCGTCCTGGAACCAGCACCATGCACCGTTGTCGTTGATCACCCGAGCCGCATCCATGGCCACCCAGTGTGGCAGGGAACCGACGCAATGGGTAAGCGCTTGCCAGCATGTGGTCAGGTGAGACGACGGCATCCCGCAGCGCGAGCGGTGCGAGGATCGGGGTATGCCGATCGACCTGCACCTTCTGCTCGCGTTTCTGCTGACCACGACCGTCGCGATGATCACGCCCGGACCGGACATGCTGTTCATCCTCGGCTGCGGGATGCGCAGTGGTCCGCGGGCCGGTCTGCTCGCGACCGCCGGGGTGGCGACGAGTGAGGCTGTGCACGTCGCGGTGGCCGCGGCCGGGTTGGCCGCGTTGTTCGCGGCGGTGCCGGTCGCGTTCACCGCGGTGCGGATCGTCGGTGCGGCGTACCTGGTCTATCTCGGCGTACAGATGATCCGGCACCGCAACGACGCCGTCGACGACGGGCCGGCCGGCGACGCCGCGATGTCCGGACGGAAGGCGTACCTGACCGGGCTGACCACGAACCTGCTGAACCCGAAGATGGTCACGTTCACGATCGCGTTCCTGCCGCAGTTCGTGGTGCCGTCCCACGGGCAGGTGTGGCTGCAGTTCGCGGTGCTCGGCGCGATCCTGATCGTGCTGGAGTTCCTGGTCGACGGGACGGTCGGCCTGCTGGCCGGGCGGATCGGGAACTGGCTGCGCACCCGCCGTACCGCCCGGCGCCGGATCGACACCGCCACCGGCGGCATCTTCATCGGACTCGGCGTCCGCCTCGCCCTCCTGCGCTAAACGAGGTTGAAACCGCCGGTCCAGGATGCCTTCTCGCCGACGGCGAGGGTGAGCTGAAGGAAGCCGGCCGCTTCGAGCTCGCGGGCGCGCTTCAGGGCACCGGCGTCGACCGCCTTCAGGCCACCGGCGGAGACGATCCCGGCCAGCTGCGCCTTGGCGTCCGCGTCATCACCCGCGATCAGAACGGTCGTCGGCGCCTCGCCGGCCTTCCCGGTCGCGACGGTCGCTGCGAAGTTGGTGTTGAACGCCTTCAGCACCGTGGAGTACGGGAGCCGCGTGGCGAGCTCGGCGGCCGCGGAGCCGTCCGCGGGGACCACCAGCGAGTCGAAGGTCTCGAAGTTCAGCGGGTTGCTGATGTCGACGACAACCTTGCCGGCCAGCTGGTCGGCGCGGTCGGCGAGCACCTGGTCATACGCCGGGTACGGCGTCGCGAGGATCACGACGTCGCCGGTGACCGGCTTGTCCTTGTCGGTGGAGTTGAACAGCTCGACGGTGTTGCCGCCCTTGGCGACGACGGCCGCGATCGCCTGTCCCATGTTCCCGCTGCCGATGATGCTGACGTGCGCCATACTCACTCCTTTTGGTTGTACCTTCAACCATCACGATAGCGCAGAATAGTTGTAGCTACAACCATGTGTGGCAGAATGTTTTCCGTGAGCACACGGTGGCTGGACGACGCGGAGATGACGGCCTGGGTGCGGCTGGCCGCCGTACTCGAGCTCCTGCCCGGTGTCCTCGACTCGCAGCTGCGACGGGACGCCGGGCTGACGCACTACGAGTACTACGTGATGGCGATGCTGTCCGAGGCGCCGAAGCGGACGCTGCGGATGACCGCGCTGGCGCAGCGGACGAATGCCACGCTCCCCCGGCTGTCGCATGTGGTGAAGCGCCTCGAGGACCGCGGCATCGTCGAGCGGTTCCCCTGCCCGGAGGACGCCCGCGCCACCAACGCGCGACTGACCGCGGCCGGCTGGAAGAAGATCCGCGCGACCGCACCCGGCCATGTCGAGACGGTCCGGCAGCATGTGGTCGACGTACTGACGCCCGAGCAGATCGCCCAGCTCGCCGACATCACCGGCGCGATCCTCGAGTCGGTCGACCCCGAGGGCAACCTCAGCGCTGTGTATCGCCGCTGAGGTCGAGCAGCACCGTCGACGCGACCGCGCGGTCGGTCACAATCACGTCGCCTCGAGAAGGTCCTTCAACCGGCCGAGGTCCTTGTTGTTCGCCCGCCGCATCGCCGCCGCCATCAACGGCCCCGCGACTCCGGCGAACCCGCTCGGCTCACCGCGGTTCCGCAGCGTCATCCGGGTCGCCGCCTCCCCCACCGGCGACCACTCGTAGCTGGTCTCCATCGGGAACGGTCCCTGCGCCGTCCGCATCACCAGCCGCCGGCCCGGGACCAGTTCGACCACGTCATAGGTGTAGGCCAGCCGCCGCCCCAGAAAATGCGCGACGAAGTCCATCCGCGACCCCACCTCGACGGGCGGGTCTGTCTGCCACACCACCGACTCGATGTTCGCGTACCACTGCGGCGCGTTGGACGGATCCCCGACGTACTCCGCCACCGCCTCCACCGGCCGCTCGATCACGATCTCGGTCAGTACGTCGACTGTCATGGCTCCTCCTGGATTCGAATGTATCGCCGCGGCCGCGGACGACTCCGTCCGAGTAAGGGGAGGAACTGTCATGAGCAACACACTCGGGCCACAGCGGAAGCGGACCACCGCCGTACGGCGGAACACACGGCGCGCGATCGTCACCATCAACATCACCGAGGCCGTCGTCGCCCTGCCGTGTCTTGTCGCGGCATACGGCCTTGCCGAGCGACTCGTCGCGGTCCAGGAGACCGCCGGACCGCACCACGTCGCGAGCCAGTCGGTCGCGCACCTCGCGATCACGCTGAACATGAGTCTGCTGATCGTCGGCGCCGCCGCCGGGGCGGTCGGCAGCGTGATCCAGCAGAGTATGGCGTTCGCTCGCAACGCCGCGCCGGATCATCCGGCCGCGTGGTACGTCATGCGGCCGCTCTGGTCGGCCCTGCTCGGCTCGGTGTCGGTCATCGCCGTCAACACCGGTCTGCTCAGCATCGGCGACGACAGCACATCCAGCGCCGCGATCGCCGTACTCGTGCTGACCGGCTGCCTGGCCGGCCTGTTCACCGATCAGGTCCTGCGCCGCCTCCGCCGCATGCTCGACCGCGGCGCCCGGACCAGAACCAGCTAGCGCACTGACTCAGGGGGAGAACGAATGGCCACGACCTACAAGATCCATCCGGCGATCGGCATCGCCCGGGTCGGCAACAGCCCGGACGAGTTCTTCGTCGGACCGGAGCACCTCGGCGAGCGACCGGAACCACCGGGCGGATTCAAGGACGCCCAGTGCCGCGTCAAACGGCAGGCGGCACGCTTCCGGATCTTCGCGCACCACGACGACGGCAGCGTGGACGAGATCGACGACGCCTCCGCCGAGATCTCGTGGACCGTTCACCTGGTGAACGCCAAGGCCGCGCACCCGAACCGCGGCAACAGCGAGCCGATCGGTCAGCTAGCGATCGACCCGGGCCCACGAACCCTGACCGGGCCCGACCAGCGGGAGCTCTTCGACACAGGCACGATCGACTTCTCCGGACAGCCGTCGGTGACCGTACCGCTCGGCGAGATCCGCAGCGACGACGACAACCACCTGCTCGTCCTCGGCGGGCACGGCGCCGCCGCGTCCCCGGCCGGCAATGTGATCGGCAGCTTCTGGGGAAACGCCGGCTGGTACGACGACGTGTCGGACGGACCCGTGACGGCGACGATCACCTTGCGCTCAGACAACTCGACACCACCGGTCGAGGGCGCCTGGGCGATCGTCGCGCCGCCGAAGTTCGCCCCGCACCAGGACAATGTGACCACGCTCTACGACCGGGTCCTGCAGCACATGATCGACCTCGGACTCGTGCCGGCGCCGACCACGACGTCGTACACGAACGACGTCTATCCGATCCTGCAGCGCGCCCGCGACATGCGCTGGGTGGAAGGGATCTTCGGCGCGCACAGCTGGCCGGATCCGGTGACGTCGCAGCCGCTCGTCGACGCGATCTTCGCGCGGCTGCGACCGCCCGGCGACATGCCCAGGCTCAACGGCGGCGACTCCGCGCTGACGCCGACCCAGTACGCACACATGCAGCGGTGGCAGGCCGGCAACTACGCCGCGGACTGGACCGGCGTACCGGCGCCGCAGACCGACCTGACCCCGGACGGTATGGATCGCGCGGCCCTCGAGGCCTGTGTCGGCGGCGCGTTCTTCCCCGGCATCGAGGCCGGCGGGCTGTCCGCGGGCGACCGGCCGATCATCGAGACGTCGTACGCCGCGGCGTTCCGGATCTCGTCCACCGCCGGCACGATCAGCCAGGCGATGGCGCTGCCGTGGCACGCCGACTTCAAGGCGTGCGGTGACAACTGGTGGCCGGTGCCGCGACCGAACGACGTGATCGCGCAGGACACCGGCAGCCAGGCCCGCTGGGATCGTGACGTCACGAGCATGGACGACATGGTGACGCTGTGGCACACCCTCGGGTTCGTCGTCGAGCAAGGGGCCGAGCACGTCGAGGTCGAGCACTGCGACGAGTCGTCCATCACGCTGCTCACGCCGGAGTTGCGTTTCATCGACGTACCGCAGGGGCCGATGGGCATGGTGCGCGAGGCCGCACTGGCGATCAGCTTCGAGGTGCTGTCGCCCGGATCCGCCGTCACGCTCGACTACGCGCCCGGAGGTGCGCCGGCGCATCCCCAGTTGGTCGCCGCCACTACTTCGGTCACGGTCGGACCGACCGCGCCCAACGGTGTGGCGACCGCTCGGCTGTGGGTCGTGTACAGGACCGGCGTGGCGCCGTCCTCCATCCCGCCGCAGGTACTCACGGTCCGCGAAGCCGCGTCCGGTCAGACCTGGGACGTGACTGTCACCGGCAACACCGTTGCGCGCAAGACGGCAGCCACCGCACTGGTGCTCGACCGCTCGGGCAGCATGACTGAGGACCGCGGCGACGGCCAGAGCAAACACGTGGCACTACAGCAGGCCGCGAACATCTTCGTCGACCTGATGCTCGAAGGCGACGGCGTCGGCATCGTCCGCTACAACGAGGACGCGCAGCCGTTGCAGTCCGTTCTCGAGCTCGGCGCGGGCGGGCTGTCCGATCTGAACCGCAACGCGACCCACGACACGATCAACGGCACCGGCCTCGATCCGCAGGGCGCGACCTCCATCGGCGACGGCATCTTCGAGGGCCGCGCGCTGCTCGACGCGGCACCGCCGTACGACGTGAAATCGCTGGTCGTGCTCACCGACGGCATCGAGAACAGTCCACGCCTGATCTCCGACGTCGCCGCGCAGATCAACGAGCGCACGTACACCGTCGGGCTCGGGCAGCCGCAGAACATCAGCGTGCCCGCCTTGCAGACGATCTCCGGCAACAACGGCGGGTACCTGCTGGTGACCGGCGCGATCACCACCGACAACAGGTTCCTGTTGCAGAAGTACTTCCTGCAGGTGCTGGCGGGGATCAGCAACGCCGAGGTGGTGCTCGACCCGGACGGCGAGCTGAGTGCCGGTGCGGTGCACCGCATCCCGTTCCAGCTCTCCGACGGGGACTCGGGTGTGGACGTCGTACTGCTGACACCACGTCCGGAGGCCGTCGACTTCCGGCTCCAGACGCCGAACGGTCTGCTGATCGAACCATGGCGGGCGCAGGCGGAGCCGGCGATGCGGTACGTGACCGGCGACGGCGTCGCGTACTACCGGATCACGCTGCCCGTCCAGCTCCGGCCGAGCCGTTTCGACCAGGCCGGGACCTGGCACGCGTTACTGACGATCGGGCGACCGCATACCGGGAGGACCCCTGATGACTCCGATGGCGTCGACCTGTCGATCCTCCGCGGCCGCGCCAACCAGCCGGTGCGATCGGCTCCACCCGCGCGGCGCCCGTTCGAGTTCGAGCGCGCCTTCGCCGTCGCGAACGAGCCGATCGAGGGTGAGCAGCCCGGGCGGCGTGGTCTTCCGTACAGCCTGGTGGTGCACTCCTACTCGAACGTGTCGCTGCGCGCCACGGCCGACCAGCGATCCTTCGAGCCCGGCGCCTTGGTGACGATCAACGCGACGCTCACACAGTCCGGCGTACCGGTCGACGGCGAGCCTTCTGTGTGGGCCGACGTGACGCGCCCTGACGGATCGCCGGCAACGCTCGTTCTGGATCAGGTTGCGGCCGGTGAGTTCGCGGCAAGCTTCGGTACGGCGTTGCCTGGTGTCTACCGGATCCGCGTGCGCGCTCGCGGACGTACTCGCGTGGGACGGCCGTTCACCCGGGAACGTACGCTCACGGCGGCGGTGTGGCGGGGCGGCGACACCCCACCGACTACTCCTGGCGGTGATGCGTTCTGCGAGTGGTTGTCGTGCCTGTTCAAGGACGGGGTCATCGACGAGAAGCTGATCGAGCGGCTGCGGCGGCTCGGGTTCGACCTCGACGCGCTCCGCAAGTGCCTGCGCGGTTGCGGCTGCTGACCATGCTCGACGTGGTCGACATGGTCACGGCGTATGACGTCGTTGTCGCCGGCGGAGGTCCCGCCGGCGCAGCGACCGCCTTGCGGCTGGCTGGTTCTGGGTTCTCCGTCGCGTTGCTGGAACGCAGTCGCTTCGACCGGCCGCGCGTCGGCGAAACGCTTGCCCCGAGCATCCAGCCGCTGTTGCAGGGCCTCGGGGTCTGGGAGCGGTTTGTTGCCTTGGGCCCCTTGCCATCGTGGGGCACGCGGAGCATCTGGAGCAGCACGGCACCTGCTGCGCATTCGCATCTCGAAACTGGTTACGGCAGCGGCTGGCATGTTGATCGCCGGTTGTTCGACCGGATGCTGTGCGACGCGGCAGCCGCAGCCGGAACATCAGTGTCCCTCGGCACGTCCCTCATCGACTGCCGGTACGACGGCAGGTGGCAACTCACCTGCTCCAACGGCCACCGCCTGACTGCGCGAGTCCTGATCGACGCGACCGGCCGCTCGGCCACCATCGGGCGGTCGCTCGGCGCGCGGCGGATCGCCTTCGACCGCCTGGTCGGGATCACCGCTCAATGGAGCGGCGTGGATGTCTCAGCCGAGCAGTACCTGCTGATCGAGTCGGTCCCCGACGGCTGGTGGTACACGGCGCCGCTTCCCGGGCACGTGATGGTCGGCATGCTCATGACCGACGCCGACATCTGCCGCCACCACAACCTCGCCGCTTCAGCGCCCTGGCGCAACCACCTCGAATCCACCACAGCAACCGCACTCCGCGTCGACAGCGCAACATGCTTGCCGACCACGCCGCGGGTGTACTCGGCTGCCAGTCATCGGCTCGTCCGGCCCGGTGACATCCGCCCCTGGCTCGCAGTCGGTGACGCCGCCCTCGCCGTCGACCCCATCTCAGGCAGCGGCGTACCCCGAGCCCTCCGCACCGCCGAAGCCGCCGCAACAACAGCCGCCCGCCTACTGACCCACCCCGCCGACGCGATCCCCCTCACCACCTACGAGTCCACCCGAAACACCGAGTGCACCACCTACCTCTCCACCCGAGCCGACTACTACGCCATAGCCCTCCCCCACCCAACCCCCTTCTGGACCCGCCGACAACTCACAGCCGCGTCCTGACCCTCAACCGTGCAGCGTGGGGTGGTAGACGAGTTCCTGGGTGTTGCCGTCGAGGGTGCGGGTCTCGAGCAGTTCGAGGTCGAAGTCGGCCGCTCCTCCGAAGATCGGATCGGCCCCGGTCTGTCCGGTGATCACCGGGAACACCGTCACCTGCACGCGATCGACCAGGCCGGCGGCCATCAGCGCCCGGTTCAACGACAAGCTGCCGTGCGACCGCAACGGCACGTCGGACTCTTCCTTCAACCGGGCAACGATCTCGACAACGTCACCGCTCACCACCGTCGCGTCCGGCCAATCGAGCGGCTCCCGCAACGTGCTCGACACGACCGTCGCCGGCAACTCTCGCATCCGCATGACCCACGCATCCCGAACCTCGTCACCCTCGGCGCTCGCTACCAGCATCTCCGCATGCGCCCGATACGTGGTGGCGCCGAACACCATCCGCGCATCTCCGCCGTACAAAGCCAGCCGCCGCTCGAGAAACTCCGGCCCCTGCTTCCCCCAATACCCACCCCAGTCCCCAGTGTGCGCCCCGAACCCGTCAAGACTGGAAAAGACATCGAACGTATAGGTAGCAGTCATCACGCTCTCCTCAGGTACGCCGGCCGCTCTCGTCAGCAGCCGCTCACCCCTACCACGAACTCCCCACACCCGATCCGACACCGATGCGCTCGGTCAGCGGAAGTCGCGGGATTTGGTGCGGGCGGCCAGGGGGAGGCGTTGGAGGTGGTCGGCGGAGAGGTTGGTTACTTCGCCGGCGCGTTCTACGCGGCCGCGGATGATCATGGCGGCGGCGTTGCGGGCCACGGCGGCGTGGCGGTGCCAGCAGCCGACGGTGATGACGATGTTCGCCATGCCGGTCTCGTCCTCGAGGTTCATGAACGTGACGCCGGAGGCGGTCGCGGGGCGTTGGCGGTGGGTGACCACGCCGGCGACCCGGACGCGGGCGCCGTTCGGGGCCGCCTTCAACTCGGCCGCCGACAGGATGCCGTCGGCGCGGAGCCGGTCGCGGACCCGTTGCATCGGATGGCTCTCGGTGGTGATCGAGGTGGACCACAGGTCCGCCATATCGGCCTCGATGTCGCTCATCCCGGGCAGCGTCGGCGGCGGACCGGCCGCGGTGATCCCGGCCAGCTGCCCCGGACGCTCCTCGGCCGCCCGGCCCGCTTCCCACAAGGCCTGCCGCCGGTCGAGCCCGAAGCAGTCGAACGCCCCGGCGGTCGCCAGCGCCTCGACCTGTGCTGCGGTGATCCCGGTACGCCGGACCAGGTCGGCCATCTCGGTGAACGGCCCGCCCCGCTCCCGCTCCTCGACGATCAGCTTCGCGCCCTTCTCCCCCACGGTGCGTACTTCGGACAACCCGAGCCGGACCGCGAACGCACCGTCCCGGCGATGCACCGTGGTGTCGAACGGCGCCTTCGGATCGAACGGGCCTACCAACGGCTGCGGGTCCGCCAAACACTCGTCCATCCCGGTCGGCCCGGTCCGCTCCTGCCCTTCGACCAGCAACTCGAGCCCCGCGTCCACCCCCGAGAGATGCAGGTGCGGACGCCGTACCTCGACGCCGTGCCGGCGGGCGTCGGCGACCAGGGACTGCGGTGAGTAGAACCCCATCGGCTGCGCCCGGAGCAGGGCGGCCAGGAACGCGGCCGGGTAGTGCAGCCGCAGCCACGTGCTGGAGTAGACGAGCAGCGCGAAGCTGATCGAGTGCGACTCGGCGAACCCGAAGTTCGCGAACGCCTCGATCTTGGCGTAGATCTCGTCGGCCAGCTCCCCGGTGATCCCGTTGCCCGCCATCCCGGCGTACAGCTTGTCCTTCAGCGACGAGATCTTCTCGATCCCGCGTTTGGAGCCCATCGCGCGGCGCAGCAGATCGGCCTCGTCGCCGTCGATCTCGCCGACCGCCATCGCCATCTGCATCAGCTGCTCCTGGAACAGCGGCACGCCCATGGTCCGCTCCAGCACCGGTTCCAGCTTGGGATGCAGGTAGGTGATCGGCTCCTCGCCGGTCCGGCGGCGGATGTACGGATGCACGGCGCCGCCCTGGATCGGGCCGGGCCGGATCAGCGCGATCTCGGTGACCAGGTCGTAGAACCGCCGCGGTTTCAGCCGCGGCAGGGTCGCCATCTGCGCCCGGGACTCCACCTGGAACACGCCCACCGAGTCCGCGTGGCAGAGCTGGTCGTAGACCCCGGCCTCCTCCCGCGGGATCGTGTGCAGCTCCCACGACTCCCCGAGTTGCTCGCGGACCATGTCCAGGCAGTACTGCAGCGCGGCCAGCATGCCGAGTCCAAGCAGATCGAACTTCACCAGCCCCATCCACGCGCAGTCGTCCTTGTCCCACTGCAGGACCGTGCGCTTGTCCATCCGGGCGTGCTCGATCGGCACCACCTCGCCGACCGGACGCTCGGTCAGCACCATCCCGCCGGAGTGGATCCCCAGGTGCCGCGGGAACTTCAGCAGCTCGGTCGCCATCCCCACAACCTGCGGCGGGATGTCGTGCTCGGTCGAGGTGATCTCCGGGCTCCAGCCGTCCACCTGTTTCGACCACGCATCCTGCTGACCGACGGAGTACCCGAGGGCCTTGGCCATGTCCCGGACGGCGGACTTCGGGCGGTAGGAGATCACGTTCGCCACCTGGGCCGCGTTGTGCCGGCCGTATTTCTCGTAGACGTGCTGGATCACCTCCTCGCGGCGTCCGGAGTCGAAGTCGACATCGATGTCCGGCTCCTCGGCGCGCGTGGTGGCCAGGAACCGCTCGAACGGAAGGTTGTAGAGGATGCTGTCCACCGCGGTGATCCCGAGCGCGTAGCAGACCGCGGAGTTCGCCGCCGATCCCCTGCCCTGACAGAGGATCCCGTTGTCGTGCGCGAACTTCACGATGTCGTGCACGATCAGGAAGTACCCCGGGAAGCCCTTCTCCTCGATGACGTCGAGCTCCCGCTCCAGCCGCTCGTACGCATCCGGGCGCGCCGCGCGCGTCCCGTACCGCCGGGCAGCGCCATCGAAGGTCAGATGCCGCAACCACGACATCGGGGTGTGACCGTCGGGCACGTCGCGCAGCGGCAGCTTCGGTTTCGCCCGGGCGAGGTCGAACGCGAGCTGGTCCGCCAGCGTCACCGAGCGCGCCACCGCCCCGTCGTACCGCTGGAAGCGGGCGGTCATCTCCGCGCCGGAGCGCACGAACGCCATCCCGCTCGACGGCAGCCAGCCGTCCATCGCGTCCAGGTCGCGACGGGCCCGTACGGCGGCCAGCGCGGCAGCCAGCTTGTGCTGGGCCGGGGTCGCGTAATGAACGTTGTTCGTGGCAACTACCGGGAGGCCGCGGTCGGCGGCCAGACCGGCCAGGACGCGGTTCCGTGTGGTGTCGGCGGGGACGTGATGGTCGATCAGCTCGACAACCACCCGGTCCTTGCCGAACAGTGCGGTCAGCCGGTCCAGCTCGCGTCCGGCCGCCGCCGGGCCGTCGGCATGCCCGCCGAGCTCCAGCGCCTGCCGGACCAGTCCCTTACGGCATCCGGTCAGGATCATCCAGTGGTCACGACCCTTGGCAGCCAACCGCTCCAACGAGTAGACCGGCTTCCCCTTCTCCCCACCGGCCAGCTGCGCCTCGGTGATCTCACCGGCCAGCCTGTGGTACCCCTCCTGCCCCTCGGCCAGCACCAGCAGGTGACTGCCTTCAGGATCCGCCACCCCGTTCTGCGGGCCGGTCAGCCCCAGCGACAGCTCCGCCCCGAACACGGTCGGCAGCGAGTACGCCGCCGCGGCCTCGGCGAACCGGGCCGCGCCGTAGAACCCGTCGTGATCGGTCAGCGCCAGCGCGTGCAGCCCCTGCCGGACGGCGGCCTCGACCAGGTCCTCCGGTTGCGAGGCGCCGTCCAGGAAGGAGAAGTTCGAGTGGACGTGGAGCTCGGCGTACGGCACCGAATGTTCCGGCCTGGCGGCCAGAGTCTTCGAAGGCACATACGGCCCACGATGCTGCGACCACGCAGGGCTGTCCCCGCCGTCGCCCGTGACCGGACGGCCGCCGTGGCTGCCCGGGCGCGAGCGGTCCGACAGCTTGCGCTCCAGCTCCGACCACTTGATCGGCGGATTGTCGTAGCCCATGCGCCACTCCCGAACATCACCTAGAACCATATTAGAACATAAGTTCGACCGGTGCCCAGAACCCCGGGAGGTAGCCTGCTGGTAAGTCGAGGGGACGCGGCGGGTGGACGAGCACACGGACAACCTCACCCTGGCGCGGCAGGCCTGTACGGCAACGGACTGGGCCACCGCCGCGGCGCTCTTCGACGTGGTCGCGACCGAGCGGCTCACCGCGGACGATCTCGCCGCGTACGCCGACGCCGCGTGGTGGCTCGGCCGGATCGAGGACACCCTGCGGTTGAACGCCGCTGCGTGCGACGCCTTCCTGGCCGGCTCCCGGCCGGTCGAGGCCGCATGGACCGCCATGGTGCTGGGCATCTTCCACCTGGGACGCGGCGACGAGCCACAGGGCATGGGCTGGATCGGCCGCGCCGGACGTCTGCTGCAGGGAGTACCCGAATGCAAGGTGCACGGATACCTGCTGCACCTGACGGAGGTGGAGGCGAACCTGCAGGCCGGCCGGCCCGGGGCGGCGGCGGAGGCGGCCCGCCGGACACAGGATCTCGGCCGCTGGCTCGGCCAGCCCGACCTGGTGGCTCTGGGCCTGAACGGCGAAGGCCGCGCCCTGATCAGGTCCGGCCAGGTGGCCGACGGGCTGAAGTTGCTCGACGAGGCGATGGTCACCGTCCTGGACGGCCGGCTCGACCCGTTCGCATCGGGCACCCTCTACTGCCACACCATCGCGACCTGTCACGAGGTCGCCGACATCCGCCGGATGAGCCACTGGATCGGCCTGACCGAGCAGTGGCTGGCCGGCTTCCCCGCCGCCGTCGCGTTCGGAGGCTTGTGCGCGGTGCACCGGGCCCAGCTTCAGTTGCTCCGCGGCGAGTGGGACGAGGCCGAGCGAACCGCGCTGCGGGTCGCGGTGGACCTGGACGTCAACCGGATCGACTACGCCGCGGAGGCCTGGTACGTGGTAGCCGAGGTACGCCGGCTGCGTGGCGACCCGAGCGCCGCCGATGCGTACGACGAGGCACATGCCCGCGGGCGGGACCCGCAGCCGGGACGTGCGCTGTTGCAACTCCGGAAGAACCAGCCTGTGGCCGCCGCGACGGCGGTTCGCTCGGCCGTGGCCGCAGCCGGCCCCGACCCGTTGCGCCGGGCCCCGCTCTGGTCTGCCGCGGTCGAGATCGCGATCGCCGCGGGCCGGCTGGACGATGCGTCGGACGCAGCCTCGGAGCTGGCAGCGACGGCATCGAGGTACGCCACGTCGGGGCTCGAGGCGATGGCAGCAACGGCACACGGCACGGTGCTGCTGGCCCAGGATCGCGCTGAGGAGGCACTTCCCGTACTTCGCGACGCGTGCCGGCGCTGGCACGAACTCGGCGCGGCGTACGACGCGGCCGCGATCTGTGTCCGGCTCGCTGTCGCGTATCGGGCGCTCGGCGACGAGACGTCCGCCGCTGCTGAGGTTGCGCGGGCCGAGACGACGTTCGAACGACTGGGAGCCTACCGGCAGCCACCAGGCTCGCCCGACGGGTTGACCGGACGCGAGTGCGACGTGCTGTCACTCGTGGCCGACGGCCGCTCCAACCGGGAGATCGGCCAAGCGCTGCACATCAGCGACCGCACGGTCGCACGGCACCTGACCAACGCCTTCCACAAGATCGGTGTCGCCTCGCGGACGCAGGCCGCGCGCTACGCCATCGACCACGGGCTGACAGCCGGTCGGTGACGCGGCTACGCACAACCGCGTAGACCGCCCGCCGGCAGTTGGTCAATCGCACCGATGCCGGGGCGGCCGCGCGCGCCCTACCGTCTCGGTACACGCACCTGTTCAGGAGGGGATCATCATGACTGACGAGCGGATCCACCGAGCCGTCTCCGCGGACGGCACCGACATCGCCGGACGAGTGCTGGGCCGAGGGCCGGCGCTGGTGCTGGTCCACGGCGGGATCGGTGACGGCGACCTCGCCTGGGAGGCGCTCCTCCCCCACCTCACCGACCGGTTCACCTGCTACCTGCCCAGCACCCGCGGCCGCGGGCTGTCGGGTGACAACCCGAACCACTCGCCCGTGCGCCTGGAGGAGGACGTCGCCGCGTTCGTGGAGAGCATCGGAGAGCCGGTCTGCCTGGTGGGTTGGTCGGGCAGCGGAGCATGGGTGCTCGGCGCGGCCGCACGCAGCGGATCCGTGGCGGCCGTCGCCGCCCACGAGCCCGCCGTGATGTCGGTGATGCGAGACGAAGACCGCGCCCGGACGTTCGCCGCCCTGGCGACAATGGGTACGGCGACCGCGCAAGGGCGGTTCGTGGACGCGATGCGCGCGTTCGCCCCGTGGATCTGCACCGACGAGGAGGTCGCCGCCTTGCAGGAGAGGAACTTCTTCGTGCGATGGGCAGGCTGCACCCCGGCGATGTTCCGGTTCATCCAGGCCGACGCGGCCTACGGGGGACCCCGATCCACCGACCCCGCGGCGCTCAGGACGATCGGCGTACCGGTCCTGCTCCTCCGGGGCCGGCAGACCCTGCTCGACAGTTGGTTCACCGACGCGGCACGGTACATCGCCCAGTACGTCACCGACGTACACATCCGTGAACTACCGGACGTCGGCCACTTCGCCCCACTGGTCGCCCCGGGCCCTCTCGCTGACGAACTGATCTCCTTCTTCGAATCGGCCCGGCAACCAGTCTGAAGTAAATGGCTGGCCGGTGTGGTGAGCGGGTTGGTACCGTGCCGTGGTCCGTGACATTCGCACGTGGAGGTGATGCCCCGATGAACGCTGCAGCGCAGTGGGTGCTCCCCTTCCCGTGGTCACGGGCGGGCGATTGACGTAGGTGTCGCCGGGAGCGCCTCGAGAAGCACTCCCGAAAGGAAACACCTATGCACACTTCGCCTTTCACGATCTCTCGCGTCGCCGGCAACCAATGGCACGCGATCGAGAACGACCTGGTCGTCGGCCGCGGTCACGCGACGCGGCGCCTCGACGGCCGGACCTTCCTCAGCATCGACACCTGGCGCGACACCGTCTTCAACCGGCTCGCCGCCGCCATGGTGGCTGACCAACCGCAGTACACCGTGGTCGACGAGACGGACCACGACCTCCTGACCAATTGGGTACTCGCGGGATTCACGACATCACGCCGCGAAGCGGAGTTCGTCGTACCCACCGGCCCTTCCCGAGCGACCGTGCCATCGGGGGTGGTCATCACGACCGCCGACGAGGCTCCGCTGCGTGAGTTGGACCAGGCGATTCGCGACGAGGTCGAGGCAGGAGCCGGCTGGCAGACGATGCCCGCAGAGGTGCTGCCCTGGCAAGGCGGGACGAGGCCGATCGACCCGTCGAACTACACGGTCGCGGTGCGGGACGGTCGGTACGTCGGACTGGTCCGGGTAGCCACGATGACCCGGCGCCCGCGCATCGGGCTCGTCGCCGTACGGGCGGCCGAGCAACGGCGCGGTATCGCCCGGGCATTACTCGATCACGTGCTGGACGGTCTGCACAGCTGGGGATTCGAAGCCGCCACCGCGGAGGTCGACGAAACCAACACGGCGGCGCTGGCGCTGTTCGAGGGGCTGGGCGCGCGCCGTACGGGCTGTAGCCTGGAACTGGTCCGCCGGCCGGGACAGGCGGCCTGACGATGCCCAGAACAGCAGGCGGCATCGAGGTCGAGGGCACCGTCGTCGAGTGCCTCCGGAACGCCAACTTCCGGGTCGAGCTCGCCAACGGGCACAAGGTCCTCGCCCATATCAGCGGAAAGATCCGGAAGAACTACATCAAGATCCTCCCCGAGGACCGCGTCCTCGTGGAGCTCAGCCCCTACGACCTGACCCGGGGCCGGATCATCTTCCGGTACCGCAACTGACGGCACTGTCGCCCATCGCACACACCTCCCGCTCGGATCAAGACTAGAACATGTGTTCGATGAAGCGGTAATCTGAAAACATGCTTGGTCGGTTCACGGTTCGGCCGTCCGACGACGGATCCAACAGGTTCGGCGTCTGGGACGGTGCGGTCAACGGGTGGCGTGCAACAGGTATCGACGACGAGGCGCAGGCGCGGGAGCTCGCCGCCGATCTCGACGTGCAGTACGACGCCCACGGTCCCCGCGCGGCGGACGCCGTACGGCACGTCGATCCCGCGCAGCCGGTGCAGCGGGCGACCTGGTCGACCGGCGAGCTGGACGTCTGGATCCGCGACAAGGGGGTCTGGCTGGGGCGGTTCCGTGACCAGGACGGGCAGATCACCTGGGTCCCGGGATCGGACCTCAGACCCCTTTAGCGCGGTTTCGGCTTGGGTCTGGGTTTCTTCCCGGGCTCGGCCGGCTTCGGGTTCGGGTCGCCGATCAGCCTCTTCGGCGGCGCGACGAACCGTTCGACCGGGAGACCGCGGAGGGCGCCCTGCATCGCGGTCTGCCAGAGCGGGCCGGCGGTGCCGGAGCCGGTCGGGTCGGCGATGTCCCTGCCGTTCAGCGTGTGCCGGTACATCAGGTTGGTGTACGGCAGGTTCGCGTCCGCGACCACCGCGGCGGCGGCCAGGTTCGGGGTGTAACCGGCGTACCAGACGGCCAGGTTCTGCTGGATGGTTCCGGTCTTGCCGGCCATGTCGCGGGTGCCGAAGCGCAGCCGTCCGCCGGTCCCGCCCGGCATCATGACCGCGCTCAGCACCCGGTTCACGCCGTCCGCGACCGCCCGCGGGAGGACCTGCTTGCAGTTGATCCCGGGACCGGGGATCGGATGCCCCGCCTTGTCCCGGACCGACGTCACGACCAGCGTCTCGCAGTACTTCCCGCGCGCCGCGAACGTCGCGTAGGCGTTCGAGAGCATCAGCGGCGTCACGTACCCGACCCCGAGCGTCATCGAGATCACCTGGTCGAGCGGCTCGCCGGTCTGGCCGTTGTACATCCCGAGCTTGGCCGCGATCGTCGCGATCGAGCACAGCCCGGTCCGCTCCGACAGCTGCAGGAAGTACGTGTTCGTGGAGTACCGCGCGGCCTCGACCATCGTCAGGTTCCCGCTGCGCGTCGAGTTCTTCGGCCGGTACGTCGGGTCACGCGTCCAGCCCTTGCAGGTCCGGAACTTCTTGTTGCTCAGGTCGATCTGGTCCGGCGAGTTGATCCGGTAGTCCATCGGGATGCCCTTGGACAGCGCTGCCGCGATCGTGAACGCCTTCATCGTCGAGCCGTTCTGGAACCCGCCGTACCCGCCGGCGTACGACTTCTCGACGTTGTAGTTGTAGTTCGTGTGGAACTTCCCGTTGCCGTACGGGCGGCTCTGCACCATCGCCTTCACCAGGCCGGTGCCGGGCTCGACGACGCTGATCGCGGCGATCGCGGAGTCGGTGCGCTTGCTGTGCTTGTCGATCGATGCCTGCGCCGCGGCCTGGATCTTCGGGTCGATCGAGGTTCGGATCAGCAGCCCGCCTGTCTTCAGGTAGTGGTCGCGGTCCTTGACGGTCGCGCCGAGCGCCGGGTTCGCGAGCAGCTTGGAGACCACGTAGTCGCAGTAGAACGGGTACCGCGAGTTGGCGCACCCGTTCGGCACCGGCTCGACCTTCGCCAGGTCGATCACCGGCGTCCGGAGCGCGTGGTTCGCCTGCCCCACCGTGATCACGCCGAGTTCGAGCATCCGCTTGATCACCAGGTCGCGGCGAGCCTTGGCGCGGCCCAGGTCGTTGGTCGGGTCGTAGCCCGACGGGTTCTTCACCAGTCCGGCCAGCAGCGCGGCCTGCGGGAGCGTGAGCTTGTCGGCCGTGGTCCGGAAGTAGTGCTGGGCCGCGGTCTGGACGCCGTACGTGCCGTCGCCGAAGTTCGCCAGGTTCAGGTACCGCTCGAGGATCTCGTCCTTGGACAGCTCGCTCTCGACCCCGATCGCGTACCGCAACTCGGTCAGCTTGCGTTTGTACGAGACTTCGGTCGCCTTCGCCCGCTCGGCCGCGGTCTTCGCCTTTTCGACCAGGCTCATCTTCACGTACTGCTGAGTGATGCTCGACCCGCCCTGCTGCACCTCGCCGCCGCTCTGGTTGCGCACCATCGCCCGCAGCGTGCCCTTCAGGTCGAGCGCGCCGTGCTCGTAGAACCGGGAGTCCTCGATCGCCACGATCGCCTTGCGCATGATCGGGCTGATCGAACTCAGCGGCACCGGCACCCGGTTCTGCTCGTACAGGGTCGCGACCAGCGTGCCGTCCGCCGCCAGGATGCGGGTGCGGACGGCCAGCGGCTCGCTCTCGAACTCCTGCGGCAGACTCTCGACGGTCGTCACGACCTGCTCGGATCCCCGGCCGGCGAAGCCCGCGAACGGGATCGCGAGGCCCGCCGCCAGGGCACCTGACAGCACGCTCACGCCGATGAACAAAATCAACGAGCGAGCTTTACTGCGACCGCCCCTGCCGGTACGCATACCTCCAGGCTAGTCGAGCGATCAAGCCCCGGGTACCCCGGAATTGATTGCCTCGATCAACTTCGGCCGCAGTTCGCGGGCACTGATCACGGCGTCCACGGACCCGACCTCGCGGGCTCGCTCGATGCTGTGCACCCGGTCGAACTCGGTCGCGACCTCGCCCAGTTTCTCTGCCCGTACGACGGTTCGCACGTCCGCGAGCTCCGTGGCCAGGGCCGCCCGCTCCGCACCGGCGGCCGCGCCGACCCGCTCGGCCAGCGACGCCACCCGCGGATCCGCGGCGGTCCGCGCGTCCACCTCGGCCGCGAACACCACCGCGGCCGCCGGCGCGCCGCCGAGCACCGAGGCGAACGACCCCTCCACCGCGAGCACCGTCATCGACGGGTTCAGCGACTTCGAGAACACCACGAACGCGCCGCCGTGGTACCGCGAGACCACGCAGAACACGATCGGCCCGCGGAAGTTCACGATCGCGCGCCCGATCTCGGCGCCGTACTCGAGCTGCAGGTTCCGCATCGAGTCCGGTGACCCGTCGAACCCGGATAGGTTCGCCAGCACCACCAGCGGCCGGTTCCCGCTGGCCGAGTTGATCGCCCGCGCGACCTTCTTCGACGACCGCGGGAACAGCGTGCCGGCGGTGTACGTGTCCGGCCCGTCGGTGGGCGGGAAGCCGCGCCGCGGCACCGACCGCGACTCGATCCCGACCAGACACACCGGGAACCCGCCGAGCCGCGCGTCCTGCACGACCGCCGTGTCGGCGTCGGCCATCCCGGCCCAGCGCTCCAGCACCGGGTGGTCCTGGTCGGTGACGGCCCGCATCAGCGTGCGGATGTCGAACGCCTTCTTCCGGTCCGGGTTCGTCGTCGCCGAGAAGATCTCGCCGATCGTCTTGAAGTCGCTGCCGGCGACGTCGTGCGGGTACGGCGTGACATCGCGATCCACCGGGTCGGACGTCTGCGCGCGTCGCGGACCCTGCTCCCCCGGTGCGACGTACGTGTGGTCGTAGTGCGTCATCAGCACGTCCCGGGCGCCCTTCAGGTCCGGAGCCCAGTACTGCGCCTGCCCGTTCGGTCCCATCACCCGGTCGTAACCGCCGATGCCGAAGTTGTCCTCGGCCGAAACACTGCCGGAGAAGTCCAGCGTCTGCTTGCCGGTCAGCACCATCGCGCTGTCCGGCGTCATCACCAGGATGCCCTTGGTGTGCATCAGCATCGTCGCCTCGGCGTTCCAGTACGGCTGCGCGCCGACGTTGATCCCCGCGACCACGACGTTGATCTCGCCGCCGGCCTGGGTGAACTCGACGATCCGCTTCAGCGCCTTCGCGACCCAGTCCATGTTCTCGGTGCCGGAGTCCATCGAGATCCGGGCGCCGGCGGACAGCGAGTACCACTCGACCGGCACCCGCAGCTGCTCGGCCAGGTCGAGTGCCGCGATGATCCGCGAGCACTCCGCCTCGGCCACCGCGCCGAGCGCCATGGTCGGGTCGCCGCTCATCGCGACCCGGGTGACGCCCTCGGGGTACCGCGTGGTCGGCGTGGTGACGATGCCGACGATGATGCCGGCCTTGTTCAGGCCCTTCGCTCGCTCCACCGGGACCAGGCGACCGGCGTCGTCGAGGTCGTGCTCGACGAACGAACCGCCCTGGCCGGCGACCATGCCGCTGACCTCGTACGGGTAGATCGTGTTCCGCCGCCGGGACCGCTGCACCTTCTGCGCGTAGTCGTCGAGCGGCAGCAACCGCCCGGTCGGCGGCTGCTCGATCGACGTCACGACGCCGGCGCCGTGCTGGTAGTAGAACCGGGCCGCGACCGGGTTGATCGAGCCGTCCGGCGCGACCACGTCGCCCTGCACCAGGACCTCCTCGATCCCGGCGCCCGCGGTCATCGGGGCGATGTTGCGCTGCAGTGCGGTCACCTCGTCGACCTGGACGTCGACCACCGGCCAGATCTGCACCCAGACGTGGTTCATGTCCAGCTTGGCGCCGGCCGCGCCGCGGGCGGTCCGGGCCCGGCGGATCGCCTCCAGGCAGTTCGAGATCGCGCGCTCCGCGTGCGGCAGCGACGTGACCTGCCCGTCCTCGTCCCGGACGACGACGAACTGCCGCACCTGTGCCAGCGCGACGAGCCGCCGGTCGGCCTCGTTGTCGCGGGCGACGCAGTAGTAGAGGAGCACGTCCTCCGGCGCGTCGAGGCGGGTGATGCGGAAGTCGCGCAGCCGCCACAGGTTCAGGCGACGGCCGACCATCGGGTGCACGCCGCGGACGTTGTCGTCCTCGGTCATCGACCCACCGGCCGGGCGGTACGTGAAGTAGGAGACCGGCCGGCCCTGTCCCGGGGCGACCGCGACCGAGATCCGGCGTACCCGCTGGGCGACCGGAAGGTCGGCGACCATCCGGCGGTACAGGTCCGCGGCGTCCTGCTGCGAGTCGGGCAGGTCCGGGCCGTACAGGTAGAGCTCGACGACGGCCTCGTGGCCCGCCGTACGGGCGTCGATCCGGTCGGTCAGCGCGCGCGACAGGCCGCTGTCCCGGTCCGCCAGTTCGGCGACCGTCCCGACCGTCGTGACGAGGTGGCTCGGGCGGTCGTCGATCGAGTAGTCGGCGGTCGCGAACGGCCGCCCGTCGACGGCGAACTCGCGCAGGTCGTGCAGCTCGTACTCGCGGTAGTGCCGCCGGACGAGCACCTCGAGCATCGGCTCCCGCTCGCCCCAGCCGCCTTCCAGCCGCTCGGCGAGGAACCGGACGATCGGCTCCGGGATCGCGGCCAGCGCGTCGATGCGCCGCTGCCGCTCCGGCGAGTCCGGGAGCGTCGCCAGGTCGGCGACCTCGTCGCCCACGCCCGCGATGATCGACGCGCGCTCGGCGTCGACCTGCGGCTGGTCGAACCACCGGAACCGCACACTCCGGGCCAGGTCACCGACGACCGGGAACCGCAGCTGCGTGGCCAGCACCAGCCGGTCCAGCAGCTCGTGCACGCACTCGTCCAGCGGCGCCTCCGGCAGCGGCTCGGCGATCCACCGCTGCAGCACGGACGTCACCAGCAGTACGTCGGGACTCGAGCGCTGCTGCGCCAGGAAGATCCGGAAGACCGCCTCCTCCAGCTCAGGGCTCCGCTCCAGACCTGTCACCCCGTAGTGGCTCAGCACCCGGGTCAATCGGGCCTGGAACTCGGCCGGCAGGCCACCGCGGTCCGGATCCAGGCTCTGCAGGTACGTGTAGAAGTACTCGCGCGGGCTGTGCACCCGGTTCTCGAGGGTGGTGTCCGTCCCGGCCGGCCGGTTGCGGCTCAGCTCGGCGAAGTCCGCGAACACCGTCAGCAGCTCGATCTCCGGACCGATCGGCGGCCCGGAGCGCTGATGCGCGAGCTCGGACCGCGCGGCGAGGTAGTCGGCCAGCATGCCGCCCTCGTCCTGCGGATCGATGTCGAACCCGAGCAGCATGCTGCGCAGATCGTCCAGCCCGCGCTCCAGCCGCTCGGCCGCGGACTTCTCCCCGGTCCCGTTCGGCAGATCGAGCTGTACGCCGTTCTGCACCGGAGCAGCCTCCACTGCGGCCGCGTCGTCCGCGAGCGGCTCCAGCCGGAGCAGGGGTGCGCCCGTCTCCACCTGGCTGCCGGTCGAGACCAGCAACTCCTTCACGGTCGCCTTGAACGGCGCGTACAGCACCGTCTCCATCTTCATGCTCTCGAGCACCAGCACCGGGGCGCCGGCCTCGACCTCGGCCCCGGTCTGCACCGGCGTCGCCACCACGAGCGCCGGCGCGGGCGAACGCAGTACGCCGCCCTCGTCGCGACTCACGCGGTGCGTGACGCCGTCGACCTCGACCAGGTGCACCGGGCCGTGGGTCGCGGTCACCAGGCGGAACCGCTGCCCACCGACTACCAGCCGGCTCCGGTACTCGTCCAGCCGCTCCAGCTCGGCGTCCACCACCTTGAGGTGGTCGTTGCCGTTGCCGACGCCGACCCGGAACCGCTCCGGACCGATCCGCGCCACCGTCACCCGGTAGCTCGCGCCGCGCAGCTTCAGATCGATCGCGCGACCGACCTCGTGCTGGACCTGCGGGCGACCGCCGTGCGCGGTCTCGTACAACCGGGTGCGCTCGACCTGCTCGGCGTCCTCGTACCCCTCGATCGCGGCCGCGACCAGGGCGATGCCGGAGTGCCGGTGCGAGACCAGCCGGCCCTCACCGCGGACGCGGTCGATCCAGCCGGTGTCGGCGCTGCCGTCGATCACCTCGGGCTGGTCGAGCAGCTCGAGGATGAAGCTCTTGTTGGTGGCGCCGCCCTCGATCAGGACGGTCGTCGCCTGCATCGCACGCCGCAGCCGCGCGAGCGCCTCCTCGCGGGTCCGCCCGTACCCGATGATCTTCGCGATCATCGAGTCGAAGTCCGCCGGGATGCTGTCCCCCGCGCTCACGCCGGTGTCGACCCGGATGCCGGGTCCGGCCGGAAGGTCGAGTACGGCGATCCGCCCGGGCGACGGCGCGAAGTCGCGGTCCGGGTCCTCGGCGTTCAGCCGGGCCTCGACCGCGTGGCCGCTCTCGATCGGCCGCACGCCCTCCAGGCGGCCGCCGGACGCGACGTGCAACTGGGCCTTCACCAGGTCGAACCCGGTGGTCAGCTCGGTGATCGGGTGCTCGACCTGGAGCCGGGTGTTCACCTCGAGGAACGCGAACGACTTCTCCCCCGGGTGGTACAGGAACTCGACCGTCGCGGCGCCCCGGTACCCGACCGCGATCGCCAGCCGCTCGGCCGACGCCTTCAGGTCGTCGACCTGGGACGCGGACAGCAGCGGCGACGCGGACTCCTCGATCACCTTCTGGTTGCGGCGCTGCACCGAGCAGTCCCGGACGCCGAGCGCCCACGCCGTACCTTCGCCGTCCGCGATCACCTGGACCTCGACGTGCCGCGCACCGGTGACGAGCCGTTCGAGGAACACGACACCGCTGCCGAACGCACGGGCCGCCTCGTCACTGGTCCGCGCGTACGCGTCGGAGAGCTCGTCGGCGGAGCGCACCACCCGGATGCCGCGGCCACCGCCGCCGGCCGTTGCCTTGAGCATCAACGGGTACCCGATCCGCTCGGCCGCCGCGAGCGCCGCGTCCAGCGACTCGACCGCTCCACGGCTCCACGGCGCGACCGGTACGCCGACCTCCTCGGCGATCAGCTTCGAGCCGATCTTGTCGCCGAGCTTGCGCATCGCGTCGGCCGACGGGCCGATGAAGGTCACGCCGATCCGGTCGCACAGCTCCGCGAACGCCGGGTCCTCGGCGACGAATCCCCAGCCGACCCAGGCGGCGTCCGCCCCGGTCTCGCGGAGCGCGCGCTCCAGGACCTTCAGGTCCAGGTACGGCCGGGCCGACGCCGGCCCGAGCGGGTACGTGATGTCCGCCGCCCGCACGAAGGTCGCCGTCCGCTCGCCGTCGGTGAACAAGGCCACGGTCTCGATCGGGTCACCGCCTTCGGCGTTGACTTCGCGGACCGCGTTGATCAGCCGCATCGCGGCTTCACCCCGGTTCACTATTGCGATACGCTTGAACATCGACCGCCTCCGTGTCTCACCCTGAGTTGCGCGGACAGACCTCTCCCCTGGATCGCAGGAGACAGGTGTCGCTGGCACAGGTTTTCAGCCCATCGCCGTTACCGTCGAGTCGGCCCCCCTCCTAGGCGTGTTTCCAGCCCTGCTACCACCCCCGCCGACACCCGGCTGTGGCCCTGACCCCAGGGTGTGGAAACCTCCAGGGCAGGGCTTCTGGGAGGGGATGAAGAACGTGACCGACGCGTTGATCGACCGGCTGCGGGGCGAGGTCGCCGGACCGGTGCTGGCACCGGGTGACAAGGGGTACGACGAGGAGCTGTCCGGGTTCAACCTGGCGGTGACCCACACGCCGGACGTCGTGGTCGGGCTGATGTCCGAGGCCGACGCCGTCGCGGTGGTCCGCGCCGCGGCCGAGACCGGTACGCCGGTCCGCGTGCTGGCGACCGGCCACGGCATCCCGAACCCGATGCGGGGCGGGATCGTGGTGACCACCCGGCGGATGACCGGCGTGACCGTGGACGCAGAGGAGCAGGTCGCGCACATCGCGGCGGGCACCCAGTGGGCCGAGGTCATCGCAGCGGCCGCGCCGTACGGGCTGGCACCGATCACCGGCGCGTCCGACGCCGTCGGCTGCATCGGGTACACGCTCGGCGGCGGCCTCGGTCCGCTCGCCCGGACGTACGGCTTCTCGTCCGACTGGGCACGTGAGTTCCGGGTCGTGACGGCAGCCGGTGAAGTGGTGACCGCGAACGAGACCGAGCACCCGGACCTGTTCTGGGCGTTGCGCGGCGGCAAGGGCGGCTTCGGCATCGTCACCGCGATGGACTTCGGGCTGGTCGAGCTGCGCACGCTGTACGGCGGTTCGGTGTTCTTCGACGCGGAGCACATCGCGTCCGCGCTGACCACCTGGGCCGAGTGGACGAACGCGCTGCCGGAGAGCGCGAACTCGTCGGTCGTGATCCTGCGGCTGCCGCCGCTCGAGTTCATCCCCGAACCGCTGCGCGGCAAGACGGTGCTGAGCGTGCGTTTCGCGTACGTCGGTGACGCGGCCGACGGCAAGCGGCTCTTCCAGCCGATCCGCGACGCCGCTCCGGCGCTGATCGACGCCGTCGGCGAGATGCCGGCGACCGACATCGCGCTGATCCACAACGACCCGAAGGACCCGACGCCGTCGTGGGACCGCGGGCTGATGCTCGCCGAGCTGGACGCCGAGTTCATCGCCACGTTCCTGGACGTGGCCGGCCCGGAGCAGCAGCTCCCGCTGGTCGCGGTCGAGCTCCGGCACCTCGGCGGCGCGACGGAACGCGACGTCCCCGAGGGCAGCGCGGTCGGCGGGCGGAGTGGGGCGTGCACGCTGACGCTGATCGGCGTACCGGACCCGAGCCTGTTCGAAAAGGTGCTCCCGGCAACGGTCGACGGGATCCTCGGGCGGCTCGAGCCGTGGGTGTCCGAGGAGACCACGGTGAACTTCGCCGGCGGGTTCGCACTGCCGGGGTCGTACGAGAAGTCGTGGCCGGCGGACACGTTCGCGCGGCTGGCCGACGTACGGTCGACCTACGACCCTGACACGCTGTTCCCGTTCGGACCCCGCCAGGAGAACTCGGGTTCGTAACCGAGCAGGCGGCGCGCCTTCTCGATCGACAGCAACGTCTCGTTCGGGCCGAACGGGCGCTTCACTGCTACGCCGGGGAACACTTCGGCGAGAAGTTCCTCGTTCGGCCGGGACATCACCGTGTCGGCGTTCGCGACGATGAACACGTCCGTCCCGGTCACGCCGTACTCGAGCGCCTTGCGGACGGCCTGTGCGCCGTCGCGGGCGTCGATGTAGCCCCAGAGGTTCCACTTGCGGGCCTGGGCGTCCGCGTCGAACGCTGGGAACCGCGCGTAGTCCTCCGGGTACATCACGTTGGAGAAGCGCAGCCCGATCAGCTTCAGGTCCGGATGCCACCGGCACAGCTGCCGGGCCAGCTCCTCCTCGAGCGTCTTGACCAGCGAATACGTGCTGTTCGGCCGCGGCGGATAATCCTCGTCCACCGGAACGTACGGCGGGAACTCGTCGAACGGCAGGCCCAGCACGGTCTCGCTCGACGCCCACACGATGTTGCGGACGCCGGCTCGCAGCGCCGCCGAGAACACGTTGTACGTCACGGTCATGTTGTTCTGGAACGTCGCCGCGTTCGGCCGCAGGCCCGGCGCCGGGATCGCGGCGAGGTGCACGACCGCGTCGACACCGTCGTGCCGGTCGTCGATCCCGGCGATCGCCTCGTAGGTCTGGCCGAAATCGGTCAGATCCAGCCGCGTCGACGTCACGTCGGCGCGCGCCGGTGCGGCCTGGTCGAGTGCGACCACGTCCCAACCGTGGTCCGCCAGGTGATCGACGACCGCCCTGCCGAGCTTGCCGCTGCTTCCGGTGACTGCAACCCGCCTCGCTTCGTTCACCACGCGATCATCGCACTAGGGTGTGAGAAGCCACGGCGGAAGGACACATCGTGAAACTTGCTGGCCGGATGGATCGGCTGGGAACCGAGTCTGCGTTCGAGGTTCTCGCGAAAGCGAAGGCCCTGGAGGCACGGGGTCGCGAGATCGTGCACCTCGAGATCGGCGAACCGGACTTCGACACGCCGCCGCACGTGATCGCCGCCGCGCAGCAGGCCCTGGACAAGGGGTTCACCCACTACGTGCCGGCGCCCGGTATCCCCGAGCTGCGGACCGCGGTCGCGGACTTCCTGGAGCGCACCGGCCGGCTGCGCACGACGCCCGACCGGGTGCTGATCACGCCCGGCGCGAAGCCGATCATGTTCTTCACGATCCTGGCGCTCTGCGAGGAGGGCGACGAGGTCCTCTATCCGGACCCCGGGTTCCCGATGTACGCCTCGATCGCGTCCTTCGCCGGCGCGACGCCGGTGCCGGTGCCGCTGCGCGAGGAGAACGGCTTCGTCATCGACCCCGAGGAACTGCGGTCGCTGGTGACGGACCGGACCAAGCTGCTGATCCTCAACTCCCCGCACAACCCGTGCGGCAGCGCGTCGACGCCCGAACAGCTGCAGGCGATCGCCGAGATCGCGATCGAGCACGACCTCGTCGTCCTGAGCGACGAGGTCTACTGGGCGCTGCGGTACGACGGTGAGCACCACAGCGTGCTCGACGTCGACGGAATGGCTTCCCGGACCGTCCTTCTCGACGGCTGGTCGAAGACGTTCGCGATGACGGGCTGGCGACTGGGCTTCGGCGTGTTCCCGGAGCCGCTGGTGGAGCCGGTGACGCGGCTGATGATCAACTCGGTGTCGTGTACGTCGGCGTTCAGCCAGCACGCCGCGATCGCAGCCCTCGAAGGGCCGTGGGACGACGTCGACCGGATGCTCGAGGCGTTCCGCGAACGACGCGAGGTGATCGTCTCCGGGCTCAACGCCGTACCGGGTGTGTCGTGTGTGGAACCGGGAGGAGCGTTCTACGCGTTCCCGAACATCAGCGAGCTCGGCGTGTCGGCGGCGACCCTGTCGGACAGGTTGCTCGACGAGGCCGGAGTCGCGTGCCTGCCCGGTACGTCGTTCGGCATCTACGGCGAGAACCACCTGCGTTTCTCGTACGCCAACTCGGTCGAAAACATCCGCAAGGCCCTCGACGCCTTCACGACTCTTGTGCGCTGACCACCACCAACCAGTCAGCGCTGACCACCCGGTACCCGAGCCCGTACAGCCCGCGCAGGATCCCCGGAACATGCCGGGCGCCGTACACGACCGCGACCTCGATGTCCTCGTCGCCACGCTCCCGGACGACCTCGGCGACCGCTGCGACGGCTCGGCCGTCGCGGCGGTCGAGCAACAGGTCGAGGAAGTCGTCCCACTGCTCACTGCGCAACTCGTCCTGCGCCGTCGGGAGATCGTTGACCTCGATGTCGGGTGACAGCAGCGTGCGCCGCCCGGCGAAGAACTGGCCGATCGACACCACCGGAACCGAGGCCCAGGTCAGCGCCCGGACCTTCCACGACAACTTCTGAAAACCCTCCTGGAACTCCTCCCCCGAGAGGTCCGGGGCGACGAGCGGTACGCCGAGGTCGCCGTACGGAATGTCGTCCTCGACCAGCCCGGACTCCTCGTTCACCGGCATCACCCGGTACGTCGCCGTCAGCCCGTCGGCCGCCGCCGACTCACCCTGGATTCCTTCGACGACGAGCAGGTCGCACTCGCGCAGGCGGGACTCGACCGCGCGGAAGAACTGGGGTTCCGCCACGTGCAGCATCGGGAAGATCACGATGGCCGGGCCACCGCCGCGCCTGGTCAGCCGCAGTACGGCGGACCTGGTCCCCACGATGCTGTTCTCGATGATCTGTATGGTCTCCACCCCCTCCTGACAGTGTCGGGTCGGGCGGGGTCAGCCATGTGGCGCCGTGTGACACAGTGGGCTGATCATGAGCAACCAGCACGGGCATACACATCGGCTCGACCTCGACGACGCCTCGGTCCGCGAGTGGGACGCGACGGTCGTCGGCGTGGATCCGGAGCGCGGGATCGTGCTCGACCGATCCGCGTTCTACCCCGGTGGCGGCGGGCAGCCGCCGGATCAGGGTGTGCTGCTGTGGGGCGGCGTACGGACGCGGATCATTGGGACGACCAAGGGTGACGACCTGTACCTGGTGCCGCACGAGGAGGACCCGGTGCCGGCGGCCGGGACCGCGGTGCGCGGGGCGCTCGACGACGAGCGGCGTACTCAGCTGATGCGGACGCACTCCGGGCTGCATGTGCTGACCGGAGTGGTGTTCCGCGACTTCGGAGCCCTCGTCACGGGCGGGAACATGGAACCGTTGTCGGCGCGGATGGACTTCGATCTGGCCGACGTACCGCCCGACTTCAAGGACCGGGTCGCGGAGGCGGTCAACGCGGAGATCCGCACCGACCGGAGGATCACGACCAGCTTTCTCCTGCGCGAGGAGGCGTTCGCGATCCCGGACATCATCCGGACGGCGACGAACCTGCTGCCGCCCGATATCGAGATCGTCCGGATCGTCGACATCGCCGGCCTCGACACCCAGGCCGACGGCGGCACGCACGTCGCTTCGACCGCGCTGATCGGCCGCATGGAGGTCGTCAAGATGGAGAGCAAAGGCAGAGGCTTCCGCCGTCTCCGCGTCCGGATCACCTGACGGCGGCCGGAGTTACGGGCGCGGCTTCTTCTTCAGCTCCGCCTCTTGCCGCCGGACCTCCGCCAGCGTCGCACGTTCGTGCTGCAGCCAGTCCGGGTTCTCGTCCCGGATGGCCTCGATGTCGTCCGTGGTCAGCGCCTCGGTGATCCCGGCCCGGGCCAGCCCACTGATCGAGACGCCGAGCCTGGCCGCCACCACCGACCGCGGGTGCGGCCCGGTACGCCGGAGCTCCCGCAACCACTCGGGCGGGTCGGCCTGCAGCGCGTTCAGTTCGTCCCGCGACACGACACCCTCCTGGAACTCCGCAGGCGTGGCCGGGAGGTACACGTCCAGCTTCTTCGCCGCCGTGGCAGGCTTCATGGTCTGGGGTGTCTTGCGCGCCGTCATGGCAGCAGCGTAACGCCCGGTAACCTCAGAGCCGTGACCGGATTCCGGCTGGGCTACGTCCCCGGCGTGACACCCGCCAAATGGGTTCGGATCTGGACGGAGCGACTCCCCCGCGTCCCGCTCGAACTCGTCCAGGTCTCCGCCGCCGAAGCCCCCGATCTGGTACGCCGGGGTGACGCCGACTCCGTCCTCCTGCGCCTCCCGATCGACCGCACCGGACTGCACGCCATCCCGCTGTACGTCGAGCAGACGGTCGTCGTGGTGCCCAAGGACCACCTGATCACCGCGGCCGAGGAGGTCACCGTCGACGACCTCGCCGACGAGCTGATGCTGCACCCGCAGGACGACGTACTCGACTGGGACCGCCCACCCGGCCGGCTGATCGACGAGCGCCCGGCCCGCACCGGCGACGCGATCGAGCTGGTTGCCATGGGCACCGGGCTGCTGGTGGTCCCGCAGTCGCTGGCCCGGCTGCACCACCGCAAGGACCTGACCTACCGCCCGCTGACCGGCGTACCGGAGTCGCAGGTCGCGCTCAGCTGGCCGGAGGACGAGACCAGCGAACTGGTCGAGCACTTCATCGGCATCGTCCGCGGCCGGACCGCGAACAGCACCCGCGGGCCCGCCACGCCCCAACGGCAGAAGAAGCCCGCCGCCCAGCCGTCCAAGCCGGCCCGGCCGAAGAAATCCCGTCGCCGGCGCTAGCCACTGGAAATAAGTTGAGTCTTCAACTAACATCATCGGTATGGCGATCTTCCGGTTGAACCACGCGGTCCTGTATGTGCGCGACGTCGCGGCGAGCGTCGCGTTCTACCGAGACGTCCTCGGCTTCGGCTACACCGAGACCGGCGACGCCATCCCCGGCGCGGCGTTCCTCCGGGCGCCCGGGTCGAGCAACGACCACGACCTGGGCCTGTTCCAGATCGGGTCGCAGGCCGGACCGTCGGGCGCCGGGCGGACGACGGTCGGCCTCTACCACCTGGCCTGGGAGGTCGACACCCTCGGCGACCTCGAGGATCTGGCGGGCAAGCTCAGCGAGCACGACGCCCTGGTCGGCGCCTCCGACCACGGGACCACGAAGTCCCTGTACGGCAAGGACCCCGACGGCCTCGAGTTCGAGATCGTCTGGATCATCCCCGCCGATCTCCTCACCGACGAGGACCGCAACAAGACCGGCATCTCCCGCCTCAACCTTCCCGCCGAAATCACGAAGTACGGTCGCGAGGCCCGCAGCGGAGTCGGCATCTCCCGCGTCGGCTGATCTGGGGCGCTAACGACAGGAGGTGTCCGGCGATCGGGGTCAGCTCTCGGCCGGCTCACGCGGGCAACGGCGTCTACGTATAGGACTACGTCCTGTCGTTACGGCAGTTTCAGCCGCGGGTGATCTGTTCTGCGATCCGTAGTGCGCCGGCCAGGACTGTGAGGACTGGGTTGACGCCTCCGTTGGTGACGTGGACGGAGGCGTCGGTGATCCACAGGTTGTCGTGGCCCCAGATCCGGCCGTGGGGATCGGTGACCGATCGGGCCGGGTCGTCGCCCATCCTGCAGGTCCCCGCCTGATGCTGCCCGGTGCTGGCGGACCCCGCCGTGCCGACCTCGCCGACGGACGTCCGGACCGCACCCGCTTCCTCGAGCCAGGCCTTCGCCTTGGCACTCATGAACTGATGGGCGCGGAGGTCCTCGGGATGGATCGACCCACTCGTCACCACCACCGGATTACCGAACCGGTCGACGACGGACGGATCGACGCGGACGCGGGAGTCCGCCGACGTGACCTCCTGGATCGGGCCGACGACCCGGAGCATCCGCCGTATCTCACGCCGCATCGCCTGCACGCTCTCCGCACCGGCCCGCGGGATCAGCCCGGCGCCGGTCAGATAGTCGTACACCGCGGCAGGCGTCGGCACGAACTCGTTGGCGAGCATGCCACCGCCGACGATCCCGTCGTTCCCGTGCCGGAAGTCGCAGGTCGCGATCGAGACACCGGGCCCGACAAGATCGACCACCTCGTCCTCGAACAGCCCGACCGCTCCGGCGTACACATGCGCCTGCAGATGCCGGCCGACCTGATCCTGGTTGTTGCCGATCCCGTGCGGCTCGCCGTCGTGAGCGCTGTTCAAGAGCAACCGTGGTGTTTCCGAAGCACCCGCCGCGACCACCACCTCTTCACACCAAACGGTCCGACGCCAGATCCCGCCGTACCCGTCGCTCGCGACCAGCGCGACGCCGACGACCCGGCCGGTCGCGTCGGTGACGAGTCGCTCGGCCGTCGTCTCGGTGACCAGCGTGCAGTTCCCGGTCGCGAGCGCTGCGGGCAGCGCGGTGTTGTGCGTTCCGGCCTTAGCTTCCACCGGGCAGGCGAACCCGACGCACAGACCGCACCGAACGCATCCGGAGCGCCCTTGGTAGTCGACCGAGTTGATCAGCAGCGGTACGTCGAGAGTCCCCCACCCGAGCCGCTCGGCGGCTCCCGCCAGCAGATCAGCCGGCCCGGTCCTGGGCAACGGCGGCATCGGCAGCGGGATGGACCGCGGCCCGTGCCACGGGTCCACGCCACCGCCACTCACCCCGAACCGTTGCTCCGCCAACGAGTAGTAGGGCTCCAACTCGTCGTAGGAAATCGGCCAATCGGCCAGCGCACTTCCCTCCGGTACGCCGTACGTCGTGGCCATCCGGAAGTCCTGCGGCACGAACCGCCATGCCTGCGCGCCGTACACCCGCGTGCCGCCGCCGACCGTGAACGCGTTGTTCCCCCACCCACCGTCCGGCGGCAGCACCTCGCTTCGCACACCGTCCACCACTGACACCCGTGGCCGCCCCGCCGGGTCGGGATCCGTCAGCGCCGGCAGACCCGCCACGGACCGCGGATTCCGCAGGTGATCGCGCGCCAACGACTCCGTCGACGGGTAGCTGCCCAGCTCGACGACCAGCACCGACCGTCCTGACTCCGCCAGCACCTGAGCGGCCGCACCCCCACCGGCGCCCGAGCCGACCACCACAACGTCGTACCGCTCCCCCAGCTCGTCCCGAGGCGTCACCCGCAACTCGGTCTGCACCGGCGCAAACTCCACGCTCCGCCACCCGACCGTCTCCCAGGTCGCCGGCTCCGCGTAGTACCCCTGCGCAATCAGCCGCACCAGCCAGGGCCGATCTGCGCCAGCCTCGTCGGCCAGCGCACGCTCGACCCGCCCGACCCAGTCCGGCCGATCCTCCGTCAGCACACGCTCGACAAAACCAGCCGCCGCCCATCCCTCCCCCGGCAGCACGAACTCCGCCAACCGCTCCAACTCACTCCGCTGCTCCTCAGACAAGCGCACGCGCAAAATCCTTGCACGCGCCACCGCCGCCCGCAGCTTTGTACTTGCGGGTCCATTTTTTCCGAGGAACGCTGTGGGTATGGCACTAGATGACTACTACCTGCTCGGGCGGTCGGGGCTGCGTGTCAGCCGGCTCGCACTGGGCACCATGAACTTCGGGCAAGCCGGGTTCCACGCGCCGTACGGCAAGACCGAGGACGAGGCGCGGGCGATCTTCCGGGCCTATATCGAGGCCGGCGGCAACTTCATCGACACGGCCGACTTCTACACCGCGGGTGAGAGCGAACGGATCCTCGGCCGGTTGATCTCCGAGGCGGGCGTCCGGGAGCGGATGGTGCTCACCACGAAGGCGACCAACAGCGTCGACACCGGCGACCCGAACGCGGGCGGCAACAGCCGCAAGCACCTCATCCGCGCGCTGGACGAGTCCCTGCGCCGACTCGGCACCGACTACGTCGACCTCTTCCTACTGCACACCTGGGACCGCATCACCCCGGTCGACGAGGTACTGCGAACCCTCGACGACCTCGCCCGCGCCGGCAAGATCAGGTACGCCGGACTGTCCGACGTACCCGCCTGGTACGCCGCTCGCGCGCAGACTCTCGCCGACGCGCATTCACTGACCCCGATGGTCAGCCTGCAGCTGCCGTACTCGCTGATCGAGCGGACGATCGAGACCGAGCACGTACCGGTCGCGCAGCAACTCGGACTGGGCGTCACCGCGTGGAGCCCGCTCGGCGGTGGATTCCTGACCGGGAAGTACCAGCGCGACGACACCCAGCAGATCGCAGGCGAAGGCCGTCTCACCGGCGACGGCGCGACCGGGCGGACCTGGTGCGGCCAGGAGTGGGACCTGTTGACGACCGTGCGGGACGTGGCGGAGAAGCTTGGCGTGACGATGGCCCAGGTAGCGGTCAACTGGGCCGCAACGCAGCCTGGTGTCGCGTCCGCGATCGTCGGCGCGAGCCGTCCGGAGCAACTGGAGTCCAGCATCGCGGCCCTCGGGTTCGAGTTGCCGGCCGAGTTGCGCGCGACCCTCGACGACGCGAGCGCCGTACCGCCGTCGTCGGTCTACCGGATGTTCACACCGGAGTACCAGAACTGGATCATCAACCCGGGGGCGAAGGTCGCCGACAAGCCGGCCGGCTATCGGCCGCCGGTCGTCAACTGGCGTTAGTCCGCAGGTAGTCCAGGCACAGGTCGAGCGCGTACTCCAGATGCGTCGACGTTCCCGATGACATCAGGATCGCGACGCCGCCCTGGATCGCAGCGATCAGGGCGGCCGAGGCGCGGGCGGGATCCACAGCGGCACGGATCTCGCCCGCGGCCTTCATCTCCTCGATGCCGACCTCGAGCCGGCGCTGCCACTGCGCGAGCAACTGGGCGGTCACCGCCTGCGCGGCCGGGGTGTGCCGGCCGATCTCGGTGATCAGTACGCCGAGCGGACAGTTCACGCCCTGCCGCCGGTACTTCTCGACGACGGCGTCCCGCCAGTCGCGCCACGCGTCCCAGCTGGTCAGCTGCCCGAGGTGCGGCTCCTGGTCCTCGAGAACCTGCTCGGCCTCGCGCTCGGCAACCGCGAGCAGCAACTGTTCCTTGCCGTCGGGGAAGTAATGAAAGAGCTGACTCTTGCCGGTCCGGCTGCGCCGGCCGATGTCGTCCAGCTTCACAGCGCTGATCCCACGCTCGCGGATCTCGGCCGCAGCCGCCGCCACGATCCGCTCCCGCGTCGCCGCACCCTTCGCCGTCAGCACATCCTCAAATGTACCCAGTGGTCCACGGTCACCTCGCAGGTCTGCGGAACCAGACCACTGCCGCGGCGACTGCCAGGTATGCCAGCGGGATCGCCGGCGACGCCCCGAACAGGAACAGGTTGGTGGCGCCGGCGGCGATCATCAGTGCTACGAGACCGAGCGCGGCCGGCCGGCAGAGGCGCGGGATCAGCAGACCGATGGCCCCGGCGAGTTCGAGCGTTCCGACCAGGTACCGCAGCCACTGCCCGGCACCGATCTCGGCGAACATGTCGACCATCAGCGGGTCGCCGGTCAGTTTCGGCACGGCCGCCATCACGAACAGCAGGGCCAGGATCGCCTGCACCACCCACAGCGCCACGGTCCGCGGACGGACGGTCCGGCGGGTCGTCACCGTCGTACTCATGAGCTTCTCCTTCGTCGTCGTGTTTCCGGTACGACGAAGATCCCGCCCGCCGCCCGCAGCGGGCATCCGTGACGACTACGGATCCACTACGGAGCGAGGTAGGTGGCGATCGCGCGGGCGCACTCGACGGACTCCGCGTGCGAGCTGTCCACCTCGACGTCGTACGTGACGCCCTCGTGGACGACGTACGCCTGCTGCTCGGCCATGCCGCGGGTGCGGTTGCCGCGCGCGAGCTCGCGGCCCGCGGCGATCTCCGGGGCGCAGTGGACGCCGACGAAGATTACCTCGACGTCGCCGATCGCGTCCCGCCAGCGCTGCTGCGAGCCGGCGCCGCCGAGGAACACGTCGTCGACGATCACGCGGCCGCCGGCCCGGCACATCGCCACGATCCCGGCGGTCCAGGCCGCGTCCAGCTCCCGGAAAGCGGGCCCGACCGACACCTCGCCGTCCGGCCCGATCTCGATGCCGCCGTCCATCACGGCGGGCAGCGCGTCCACGAAGTCGTCGACGCTGAACCCGAGCCAGGGCTCCGGCAGCACCGCCTGCAGACACCGCACGATCCCGGTCTTCCCGGAACTGGACCCACCGTTGATGATGATCAGTCGAGCCGTCACGCCCGCAAGGCTAGAGGTTCATCCACCGCACCTTCGACAGGTTTCCGCCGCGCCAGCCCGAGGAACGGCACCGCCAGCGCCTGGATCCCGGCTGAGACCAGGTACGCCGGTCCGTACCCCCAGAGGTCCGCGGAGCGACCGAGTGTCGGCTGGATCACGACCCCACCGGCCGAGCCGAGCAGGCTGTCGAACGACAGCACCGTCGCCCGCTGCGCCGACGGGATGTGGCTGTTCAGGTACGCCTGCCGCACCGGCGACATCGCGGCGAACAACGTGCCCCACACCATCAGCAGCACCAGCGCGACCCCGAACGACGTCACGACTCCCATCACCGCGATCACGATGCCCGAGGCGACGATCGCTCCGATCAGGATCCCGATCCGGTCGTGGATCAGACGGGAGACGTACGACGCGGACGCGCCGCCGGCGATCTGCGCACCGGCGACGATCCCGGCCGACAGACCGGCGATCGCGTACGAGCCGGTGTGCCCGTAGAGCTGGAGCAGATACGGCTGCGCGGCGTAGAAGCCGTAGACGCTCACCCCGGCCGTGAACGGTCCGGCCAGCATCACCCAGCGGACCCGCCGGTTGAGCAGCCCGTGCCGGAGCGACGCCCGGACGATCCCGGCCATCTCGACCCGCACCGACGTCCGCGGCGCCGGGGTGAAGCCGATGTCCCGCATCGACCGCCACGCCACCACGAACGTGGCCATCAGCAACAACGCGCGAACGACGTACGGCATCCCCAGGTTCGTCAGCTGCGCCAGCACGCCGCCGCCGATCGAGCCGCCCATCATCGCGATCCCGTTCGCCATCTGTCCCTTCGCGAACGCCGCGTCCAGCGACCCGTCGTACCCGGTCGCGTGCAGCCCGTCGACCAGCCAGGCCTCGGTCGCGCCGCTGAAGAACGTGAACCCGAGACCGAGCAGCATCGACACCACCGCCCAGAGCGCGAACGGCGCGTGGGTCCGCCACAGCGCCAGGTAGAGCAGCGTGGTCCCGATCAGGGTGGCCGTGCCCAGGAGGTACGACGCACGCCGCCCGACCGTGTCCGCGACAACACCGGTCGGCACCTCGAACAGCACCATGCCGGCGGTGAAGAACGCGTTCGCGGCGAAGGTCTTCCCGATGCTCAATCCGGCGTCGAGCAGGAACAGCGTGTTGATGCCCCAGATCATCGACGACGCACCCGTCGACACCACGGTCAACGTGAGATAGGTCCGCAGTACTCGCTCGGCTGTCATACCCGGTACGTCGGAGCCGCGGCGGACAGCTCGACATGCGCAGCGCTGGATCACCAGACAGGACCCTGGCTCCCCCGGGCGGGTATCGTCCGGGGACGTGACGGATCAGCAGGCGGAAACGGCGGAGGCTGCGGAAACGCGCGCGCCCAACGCCCACAACGCGGCCAAACTCGCAGTGGTCGTCGGCGCACTCGGTGTCGTCTTCGGGGATATCGGGACCAGCCCGATCTACACCCTGCAGACGGTGTTCAACCCTGAGGATCCACACCCGGTGCCGGTGAGCGACCACAACGTGTACGGCGTGGTGTCGCTGATCTTCTGGTCGGTGATGATCATCGTCACCGCCACCTACATCCTGCTGGCGATGCACGCGGACAACGACGGCGAGGGCGGCGTGATGGCGCTCATCACGCTGCTGCGCCGCTGGCGTGCCACGCACCCGGGCCGCCGCCGCGCCGCGACCGTCCTCGCCGCGGTCGGTCTGTTCGGGGCGTCGCTGTTCTTCGGCGACGGCATGATCACCCCGGCGATCTCGGTGCTGTCCGCGGTCGAGGGTCTCAAAGTCGTCGAACCGTCGCTGGGCGAGTACGTCGTACCGATCACCGCGGTGATCATCATCGTGCTGTTCCTGGTCCAGCGCCGCGGGACGGAGACGGTCGGCCGGGTCTTCGGGCCGGTGATGATCGCCTGGTTCACGGTGATCGGCGCGGCGGGCATCGTCGGCATCGTCGAGCACCCGGCGATTCTCGAGGCGCTGTCCCCGACGTACGCGATCGGGTTCCTGGCCGGGCACTTCCACATCGCGTTCTTCGCGCTCGCGGCGATCGTGCTCGCGGTCACCGGCGCCGAGGCGCTGTACGCCGACATGGGACACTTCGGCCGCAAGGCGATCAGCCGCGGCTGGCTCTTCCTCGTCCTGCCCGCCGGCACCCTGAACTACATGGGTCAGGGCGCGCTGATCCTGAAGGACCACGCGAACATCAGCAGCCCGTTCTTCCTGCTCGTCCCGGACTGGGGCCGGCTGCCGCTCGTGCTGCTCGCGACGGCGGCGACCGTCATCGCGTCGCAGGCGGTGATCACCGGCGCCTACTCGGTCGCGTCCCAGGCCGCCCGCCTCGGGTACCTGCCGCGACTCCGCGTGACGCACACCTCGGCGACGACAGTCGGCCAGATCTACGTCCCGTTCGTGAACTGGCTGTTGTTCGTCTCGGTCCTCACGCTGATCTTCGCGTTCCGCAGCTCGGCCGCCCTGGCGTACGCGTACGGCATGACGGTGACCGGCACGATCAGCATCACCACCTTGCTGTTCTTCTACGTCGCCCACTACCGCTGGAACGTGCCGAAGTGGCTGATCGCGCTCGGCGCAGTCCCGCTGCTCGCGGTCGACCTCCTGTTCATCGCCGCGAACCTGACCAAGCTCGTGCACGGCGCGTGGCTGCCGCTGCTGATCGCGCTCGTCGCGTTCACCGTGATGACGACCTGGCAGCGCGGCCGCGAGGTCGTGACGGCCGAGCGGGAACGCGCCGAGGGCTCACTGCAGGAGTTCATCGACCAGATGCGCTCCGGCACGATGCCGATCCGCACGGTCCCGGGGACGGCGATCTTCCTGAACCGCGGCGGCGTCAGCGCTCCGCTCGCGCTGCGGGCGAACGTCGAGCACAACCAGGTCCGGCACGAGCACGTGGTGATCGTGGCGATCGACACCGAGCCGGTACCGCGGGTCGCCGAGGAGGATCGGGTCACGGTCAACGACCTCGGGTACGCCGACGACGGCATCACGCACGTCACGATCAAGTTCGGGTACATGGAGGCCCCCGACGTACCGGCCGCCCTCGCGCAGCTGGAGCCGGACGAGTCCGAAGGTCCGCTCGATCTCGACAAGGCGTCGTACTTCCTGTCCAAGATCGAGCTCCGCCGGGGCAAGGCCGCCACGATGGCGGGCTGGCGCAAGCAACTGTTCCTCGCCACCTCGCACATCACCGCCGACGCCGCCGAACACTTCGGTCTCCCCCGCGACCGCACGGTCATCATCGGCTCCCACATCGAGTTGTAGACCCCCCCGGAGATTTGTGCATCGAGATTTGACGCGCCTGGAGGTGTGACGGATGGAGCAGACGTACGACGAGAGCGCGCCGGTGCCGGCACTCGCCGGTCTCGTCCGTACGGTCTGGATCCAACGCACCGGATCGCAGCCCTACCCGCAGCGTGATCTGCCGACGGGCGGGGTCGAACTGCATTGCCCGGTCGGCGGCGTACCGCGGCTGATCGGGCCGCTGACCCGGGCACAGCTGCAGGTGATTCCGCCGCGGACGACGATCGTCGGCGTGCGGTTCATGCCGGGCGCGGGGACGCCGATGCTCGGCGTACCGGCGGACGAACTCGTCGATTGTGACGTGGAGTTGTGGGGTCCTGCGGCGGACGCTCTCGGGTGCGCAGTGGCCGATGCCGCTGATCCGCAGACGGCGTTGTTCGCGGTCCAGCGGTACCTGGCCGGGCGGCCGCTTCGGCCGGATCCGGTGGTGGCGGAGATGGTGCGGCGGTTGATGCCGTGGGAGCCGACAGGGATTGCTCAACTGGCGGACGAGTTGGCGTTGTCGGAGAGTCAGTTGCGGCGGCGGTGCCTGACGGCGACGGGGGTCGGGCCGAAGGCGTTGCAGCGGACGCTGCGGTTCCAGGGGTATCTCGCGTTGGCGCAGGCAGGGTTCGGGAGCGGGCTGTCGGATCTCGCGGCCGAGACCGGGTACGCCGACCACGCGCATCTGACGCGGGAGTGCGTGCGGCTGACCGGGGTGACCCCGCGCGAGTTGCTCGGCGACAAGGCCGATCGCTGCGACTGCGGTCACGATCACTCGGCGTCGTACCGGCCGTTCCTCGCCGGGTGGTACGACCGTTTCGTTCAAGCACAGCCCGGTCGCCACATCCTAACGTCAGCCCATGGACCTGATCGGGCCTGACCACTCGCTGTACGACGTACTGCGGAAACCCGCGCTGCCCTTGTACGACGACATCCGCCCCGCGGCGATCGCGCGTTGCTCCTCGTCGTCCGACGTGATCGAGGCGCTCGCGTATGCCCGCTCCGCCAACCTCCCCGTAACTCCCCGCGGCGGCGGCCACTGCTTCGCCGCCCGCTCCTCCACCACAGGCCTCATGCTCGACCTGTCACCCCTCTCCACGATCTCAGTCGAGCCCACTGCGGCCCTCGCGACGATCGGGGCGGGGGCTCGGCTTGCTTCCGTCTACCGGGGGTTGCACGAGTACGGGCTGACGATTCCGGCGGGGTGTGGGCCGACGGTCGGGATCGCGGGGCTGACATTGGGAGGCGGGCTCGGGTTGCTCGGGCGCCGGTACGGACTGACCTGCGATCGCCTCGTCGCCGCAACCGTCGTACTCGCGGACGGCAACGTCCTCACCTGCGACGCGGAGCGAGAGTCCGACCTGTTCTGGGCACTCCGCGGTGCGGGAGGCGGCCAGTTCGGCGTGGTCACGTCGCTCGTCTTCAACGCCGTACCGTCACCCACCGCGACCCGCTTCAAACTCACTTGGCCACGCAGCCGCGCCGCAGAGGTGATCTCCGCCTGGCAGTCCTGGGCCCCCGACGCACCGGACGAGCTCACCGCCAGCCTGACCGTCAACGCCAACCACGTGCAGGTCTTCGGCGCCACCCTCACCGCCTTCGACCCCGGCCCTCTTGCCACCCTCGCCCCCGAGATCGACCTCCTCGCCGGCCTCACCTGGCCCGAACTCAAGGCCAGCCTCTCGGAAGGCGGACCGGACAACCGCATCATCCACAGCAAGTCCGAGTTCTTCCGCGACCCGCTACCACCGGACGCCATCACCCAACTCCTCAACGCCGGCTGCGAACTCAACTTCACCCCGATGGGCGGCGTCTACAACCGCGTGCCCGTCGACGCGACAGCCTTCGCGCACCGCACAGAGCGCTTCCTCCTGGAACACGCCGGCCCCGACCGCAACGCCGTACGCCGCTCCTGGTCCATCGCCCACGCCTACGCCTCCGGAGCCGTCTATCCCAACTTTCCTGACCCCGAGCTGACCGACGCGCACACCTCCTACCACGGCCCGAACTTCCCCCGCCTCCGCGACATCAAGGCCAAGTACGACCCCTCCAACGTGTTTCATTTCCCCCAATCACTAGGAGGTCCGAGATGATCCGGCTCTACATGTCGATGTCGCTCGACGGATTCGTGGTCGGCCCCGACGACAGTCCCGAGAATCCGATGGGACGCGGCGGGTTCCGCCTGTTCAACTGGCTCGACGACCGCCACTCCGACGGGCCGAGCGGGCAGGTGGTCCGCGAGTCGCTCGCCACCGGGGCTCTCATCGCGGGCCGCCGTACCTACGAGCACGCCGGCCGCTGGAACGGCGACCACCACGACGGCGTACCGATGTTCATCCTCACCCACCACGTCGCCGAGGACGACGTACCGCCGGGGAGCGCTGTCTACGTTTCCGACGTCGCCGACTGCGCCGCCCAGGCGTTGGCGGCCGCCGGCGACCGGGACGTGATGGTCCACGGTGCCGGCGCGGCCCAGTCCCTCCTCCGCGCCGGCCTCCTCGACGAGCTCGAACTGCACGTCGTCAACGTCCTCCTCGGCCAGGGCCGCCGCCTCTTCGACAACCTCCCCGCCGAGTACATCGAGCTCGAACAAGTCCGCCAACTCCCCGCCCGCGACGTAACCCACCTCCGCTACCGCATCCTCAAATGACCCCGCCGTGGGCACGCGGGAAGTGAGGCACTTGGGGAGGGTTGTTTCCCGTTCTGGGCGGGAAATCCTCCCCAACCCGCCTGCGCCCTACTTCAGAGCCAGGGGGCGAGGGGGTGTGCGGCGTTGCCTTCCGGGCCGGTGACATTGGTGTACGGGCGGCCGGTCAGGTAGGCGGCGATCTCGGGGAGCGGGCCGTTGACCTTGGGTACGTCGCCGCGTTCGGTGCGGATGTCTTCGCACAGGGCTTCGAGGAAGTTCGTGGGGAGATCGGCGAACGTGAGGCCGGTGCCGAGGTCGACGGCGTGGATCATCACCTCGCGGGAGCGCATCCAGGGGATCCTGGTCGCCGGTATCGGCTCGCCCCGCGACGTGCGGACCTCCGCCTGCCACTGCGCGTCCGTGAGCGTCGCCATCGACGCGCTCAGCCCGGTCGTCGCCGCCTCGAACCACGACCGCAGCTCATCGGCCGACCTCGACGTACCGGCCTCGATGTCCGCGTCCCGCGCCTCGCGCGACGGGTACATCGGGCGCTCCTCGCCGGTCCGCGCCCACTCCACCAGGTTCCCCAGTGCCTCGGCGTTCAGCGACAGATGCGCCGCGACATGCCGCCGTGACCATCCCGGCAGCAGCGACGGCGCCTCGACGTCGCCCAGTGCTTCGCGGCACAGCGCCGTACCCTCGTCGATCCACCCAAGAACGCGCTCCATGAAGCGAACGTAACCGACCACGGCGCGGGTTCTTGCAGCGGTGGGGTCTTGTGGTGAGACTGACCCCCATGAAGGAGGGGGCCCACACGTGGTGACGACGATCGGAGTAGTAGGACCGTCGGACCTGGTCACCTCCACCAGCCGGATCATCAAAGGGCTCCGTGGCGTCGAGGTGGTCCCGCTCCGGTACCGCCGGGAGACCGACACCCCCAAGGTGATGGCCGACGCGCCGGGCAGCGTCGACGCGTGGCTGTTCACCGGCGTCGTCCCGTACCAGATCGCCGCCGCGCAGGACCTCCTGGACCGCCCCGCCGCGCACGTCGAGTACACGGGCGCGACCCTGATGCGCGCCCTGGTCCAGCTGCTCCGCGAGGGGCACGACGTGACGTCACTCAGCATCGACGTACTCGACGAGGGCGACGTCCGGGAGACGTTCGACGAGGTCGGGCTCCCGATGCGCGGTGTCCGCGTGCTGCCGTACCGGCCGGGCCTGAGCCTCGACGAGATCGTCGCGTTCCACCACGAGGCCGGCGCGACCGTCGCGATCACCTGTCTGCGGTCGGCGTACGAGAAACTCCGGACCGAGCAGACCACTCTCCGGCTGGCGCCGTCGGTGCACTCGGTCCGTTCGGCGGTGAACAGTCTGCTCCTGGTCCACGACGCTCTGCGCAGTGACGATGCGCAGATCGCGCTCGGCCTGGTGGAGATTTCTCCGGACGCAGAGAGCGCTCTGCGGCGCGAAGCCGGCTCTCTCGGCGGCAGCGTCATCCGGTACGACGACAAGCGCTGGCTCGTGGTGGCGACGCGCGGACCGCTCGAACAGGCGACCGCGGCGTTCACCGAGCTCAGCATGCTGACCCGGTTGAAGGAGCAGTTCGGACCGGTCCGGATCGGGTTCGGCATCGGCGGGTCCGGGACCGAGACCGAGGCGCTGGCCCGCCGCGCGCTCGGCCGGGCGAAGACCGCCGGACGTACGGCGGCCGTCGTGTCGCTGCGCAACGACATCGATCTCGTGCTGGTCGGCGGCGCACCGCCACGGGCCCAGCAGCGCTCGAAACTGCAGTTGCTCGCGCAACGCGCGGGCCTCTCGAAGGCGACGCTCGAACGGCTGCAGGAGCTCGTCCGCGCCACCCCGGAGGACGGGCTGACCACCCGTTCCGTGGCCGACTACCTCGGCATCCAGCCGCGGACCGCGCGCCGCGTCCTGAACCGCCTCGAGCGCGCCGGGTTGGCGGATGCCACTGGCACCCAGCTCGGCACCGGCAGCGGCCGCCCGCTCGTGGTCTACCGCGTTCATCTCTGATTATTTCCCCAGCGGTTGACGCACTGACGCGCGTCCGGCTAATTTCAGCCATGACCGTAATTCGGTGCGCACTGTCCCGGGAGGCCTTGTGGACAAGCGATTCGCACGGGGAATGATTGCCGCTCTGCTCATCTGCACAGGATTGGTGAGCACTTCTTCTCTCAACAGCGCTGCCGCTCAAGCTGAGGCGACTGTTCCGGTCGGGACCGAAACTCCGACCGTCACCAGCCTCGGTCCGGCGTCTGCCGTGACCTCGACCAGCGTCGCCGAGCAGGTCGGCGACCGGATCTGGACCATCACCTCCGGCGTCTCGCCCGTCCAGGTCGGTGCGTTCGACCCGGTCGGCAAGACCGTCGACCGCAAGTTCTCCCTGCCGACCGGCGCCGGGGCGTGGGCCATGACCCATATCGGCACCGACCTGTACATCGGCCTCTACACCCCTGGCGACGTCTACAGGGTCGACACGATCACCGGCGCCGCGACCAAGGTCGCGCAGTTCGGCCCGTTCGTCTGGTCGATCGCCGCGACCCCGGACGGCAAGATCGTCGTCGGTACCTATCCCGACGGCGGGGTCCACGAATACGACCCGGCCACCGGCGCGACCAAGTCGTACGGCGCCGCCATCGCCGGCGAGCAGTACGTCCGCAGCATCGCGGCCGATGCGACCACGATCTACGCCGGCGTCGGCACGAAGGCGCACCTGATCGCCATCGACCGCGCGACCGGCGAACGCCGCGATGTGCTGCCCGCCAAGTACGCGGACCGCACGTTCGTCGCCACTCTCGCCCTCGACGGAACGAGGCTCGCCGCGGGCCTCTCCCCCACCGGCACGATGCTCGTGTTCGACACCACGGACCTGAGCAACCCGGTCGAGGTGCAGACGCCCGGCGGGGACCAGTACGTCACCGCGATCACCCTCAGCGGCGACGACATCTACCTCGGTACCCGCCCGTCCGGCACGCTCTACCGGTACCGCGACAACGCGCTGACGCGCCTCGGTTCGCCGTACGACGGTGCGTACTTCAACCGGATCTTCGTCGAGGGGTCGACGAGCGGCACCATACGGGCCGAGCTGACCAGCCAGGTCGTCGACTTCGACGAGGCGAGCGGGACCTTCACCGGCACCGATCTCGGCCAGGCAGGTCTGCCACCCGCGCCCGAACAGGTGATGGCGCTCGCCGCCACGCCGTCGTCCGTCCTGGTCAGCGGCAAGGCCGGCGTCCAGGTCCACGATCTCGCCGCCGGCACCAGCACCCGCACGTTCCTGCCCGGCGAGGCGAAGACGATGACGCCGGTCGGGAAGAGCGTGTATCTGGGCGTCTACACACTGGCCCGTCTCTGGCAGATGAACCCCGACGGCACCGACCTGCACGAACTCGGCCAGGTCGGCAACGAGCAGACCCGCCCGACAGACGCCGCGTACGACGACCGCTCGCAGACGTGGCTGGTCTCCACCGAACCCGACTACGGCAAGTACGACGGAACACTCGTCGAACAGCACCTGGTCAGCGGCGAGCGCGAGGTGCACCGCGGCGTCGTACCGCACCAGTCGGTCCGCTCCGTGACGACCGCCGACGGCGTCGCGTTCCTCGGCGGCGCGACCCGCAACAGCCTCGGCACGGACCCGATCTTGCCCGAGGCAACCGTCGCGGCGTTCGACCAGCGCCGCAACAAGGTGCTCTGGGAGACCGCCCCGCTGTCCGGAGCGCAGACCTACAGCGATCTCGCCCTCTACCGCGGCCGGCTGTACGCGACCACGGACGACGGCCGGCTCGCCGTCCTCGATCCGGGGACCGGCAAGCTCGTCACGAGCGCGACGCTCGGCACCGGTCAGAGCCGGCTCACGATCGCCCGCACCGGCCTCTACGGCACCGACAACAAGCGCGTCTTCAAGATCACGCCGAACCGCACCGGCGCCCCGGCCGTGAGCACCGTGGTCGACGGCCTGGGAGCGCAGATCTACAGCTACCCGCTGATCACCACGTCGTACGACGGGAACGCGCTCTACACGATCAAGGGCCGCGATCTCGTCCGCATCGGAGGGCTCCGATGATCATCTCCCGCCGTACCGCTCTCGCCGGAGCGCTGGCGACCGGCGCCCTGACCACTCTCCCAGCCACTGCTCACGCGGAGGACGGACCCATCGACGGTTCCACGCTGCCTACGTTCGGCCCTGCCGTCGTCACAGCCGCCGTCGTCGCGATGGCGGTGCACGAAGGACACGCCTACGTCATCAGCCGCGGTATCGTTCCGCCGCGGCTGACCGAGGTCGACCTGACCACCCGCCGCGTGACCAGGACGGTGGAGCTGCCGACCGGCGAAGGCGGCTGGGGCATCACGGTTGCCGCGGGCAAGGTTTACTGCGGGCTCTATCCGACTGCCGACGTCTACTGCTTCGACCCGGCCGACGGATCAGTGACGCACGTAAGAGCGCTCGCCGGTCCCGGCGGCTTCGTCTGGGACATGACAACGGCACCCGACGGCCAGGTATTCGCGGTCAGCTATCCCAACGGCGCCGTCTGGCAGATCGATCCCGCGACGAACACAGCCACTCAGCTCGGCGCCCCCGTTCCCGGAGCGCAGTACGGGCGCTACGTCGGGGCCGCAGGCAACTATGTGTACGCCGGGATCTACACGCCGTCGCAGTTGGTCGGGTACGACCGGAGTACCGGGGTCTTCCGCGATATCACGCCCGAGGCGTCCCGCGGGCAGAACTTCGGCCCGTTCGCGGGCGCCGGCGACCGGATCTACGTGGGCAGCAGCCAGGCGCTGCTGAGCATGGCGCTCGACGGCAGCGACGTACGCAGTGTGCCGTTGCCCGAGGGCCAGTCGAGCGTCGACGCGATCACGGTCGCCGCGGACGGCACGACGTACCTGACCACTCGGACGTCGGGGACGGTGTGGTCGTGCGGGCCGCAGGACACCAGTCTCACCGAGGTGGCGACGCCGGCGCCGGCGGACGAGCATCGCCGTCTCGTGATGCTCGACGCGAGCACGCTGCTCGGCTCGACCGGGTCCGGCGTGCTGTGGTGGCTCGATGTCGGAACGGGTGAGTTCGAGCTGCTCGATCTCGTCGACGCCGGGTTCACGCCCGCGCCGGACAAGCCGCAGTCGATCGTGATCGGCGACCCGCACGTGTACGTCGGCGGTCACTGGGTCGTCACCGAGCACGCGATCGACACCGGCGTCACGCGCCGGTTCCGGGTCGCCGGTGAGGCCAAGACACTGAACTGGGTCCGGGGCGAGCTGTACTCCGCGCTGTATCCGAGCACCGAGGTGGTCCGGATCAACCCGCGGACCAAGGAGGTGCACAGTTTCGGCACGATCGGTCACGAGCAGATCCGGCCGTGGCAGGCCGCGTACGACCCGAAGTCGAAGCTGCTCGCGATCGCCTCCGCACCGGGCACCGGGAAGCTGACCGGCGCCCTGACCTTGCTCGACGTACGCACCGGTGAACTCGACGTGCACTACGGCGTACTCCCGGACCAGAGCGTCCTGTCGGTCTCGATCGTCGACGGTATCGCGTACCTCGGCGGGGATGTGGTCGGCGGCGGTGGCATCCCGCCGACGCGCACCTCGGCGGCGATCGCGGCATTCGATGTGGGTCGCCGCGAACTGCTCTGGGCCGCCGAGCCACTCGCCGGAGAACGCTCGATCCAGAGCGTCGCTGTTCACGACGGCATCCTGTACGGCGTTCTGAAGCGCACCAGCGGCGGCTGGTTCACGTACGACCTGCGCACGCGCGCCGTCGTCCGCGGCGCGAACAAGCTGTCCGGGTACGGCCAGATCCACACTGACCGGACCGGCGTCTACTGTGAAACGAACTTCGGCGGGAACCTGTACCAGCTGGGCCCGGGCCTCAGCACGGCGAAACTGCTCGTGAACAAGCTCGGCGACGGGTGGTACACCGTGCCGCAGCTGACCCCGGTCCGCAGTGTGCAGCAGACGGCCGAGCACTCGGTCTGGGGTCTCGCCGACCGCGATCTCGTCCAGTTGCCGTTGCCGTAAGCAAAGGAATCGTCTGATGGAGAACAGTCAGCTTGCCCGTGACGGCGGTACGCCGGTCCGCACGGACCCGCTGCCGTCGGTGATGAACGCCAGCGGCCGGCGCTTCGGCGACGACGAGATCAAGGCGGTCGAGCGGGTGCTGCGCAGCGGCATGCTCTCGGCGACCTGGGGAACGGAGGTTCCCGCGCTCGAGCTCGAGTTCGCGTCCCTGCTCGGCGCCGGCCACGCCGTCGCCTGCAGTTCGGGAACGGCGGCGCTGCACCTGGCGATCGCCGCCGTGAACCCCGATCCCGGCGACGAGATCATCACCACGCCGATCAGTGACATGGGCACCGTGTTTCCGATCATGATGCAGAACGCCGTTCCGGTGTTCGCGGACGTCGACCCGATCACGGGAAACCTGACGCCCGAGACCGTGGCCGCCGCGATCACGCCGCGCACGAAAGCCGTGATCGTCGTGCACCTGTTCGGAAAGCCGGCCGCCGTCCGGGAGCTGCGTGAGCTCTGCGACCAGCACGGGATCCTGCTGATCGAGGACTGCGCGCAGGCGTATCTCGCGCCGGTCGGCGACACGTTCGTCGGCCGGATCGGGCACATCGGATGCTTCAGTCTCCAGCAGACCAAGCACATCAGCGCCGGCGACGGCGGTCTGACGGTGACCGACGACGCGCAGCACGCCCGCCGGATGCGGTTGTTCGCCGACAAGGGCTGGCCACGCGACACCGACGAGCGGACCTACCTGTTCCTCGCGCTGAACTACCGCATGACCGAACTCGTCGCCTCGGTCACGCGCGCCCAACTGAACCGTCTACGTGGCGTCGTGCAGGACCGTCGTACGGCGGCATTGCGGGCGACGGCCGGGATCGCGGATCTGGTCGGCGTCACCGCCCCGCCCGACGGGCAGGACCACGTGTACTGGCAGTACCCGCTGATCATCTCCGAGGCGGCCGGCGACATGCGCGAATGGGCCGCGGCGCTGACCGCCGAGGGTGTGCCGGCGAACGGCGGGTACCTGACCAGCCCGCTGTACGCCGCACCTGCCGTCCGCGAGCGGATCACGTACGGCCGGTCCGGATTCCCGCTGCAGGACGTCTCGTACCCGGCCGGCCTGTGCCCGAACGCCGAGGAACTCATCGACCGCAAACTGCTCGTCCTCGGCTGGAACGAGAACTACAGCGAATCCGACGTCGACGACATCGTCACCGCAATCCGCAAGGTCCACCAAGCCCTGTCCCGGAAGGCATCATGACCGAGAATCCCCTGCTGCTCGACTGCGACGTTCTGGTCGGGCACGACGTGACGACGGGGCGCTGGGGGCGGCCCGAGAACGTCGCGAAGGTGTTCGCGGAGAGCGGTATCTCCGGCGGCGTGGTGTCCGGGCTGCGGGCGGTGCACTTCGACGTACCGTCCGGGAACGACGAGGCGCGGCAGGTTGCTGATGGCAACGGCTGGTCGACGTGCCCGGTGCTCGACCTGCGTGATCCGCTCGGCGCGGAGAAGGAACTGGAGCGTCAGCTGGCCAGTGACACGCCGCCGCGGGCGATCCGGCTGGCGCCGACCGCGCAGAGCGTCGAGCCGGCGTACCCGGCCTTCGGGCACGTCGCGCAACTGCTCGTCGACGCCGGACTGACGATCTTCACCGAGGGCGACGTCCGCAAGGTGGGCCCGGCGCTGCGCGGGCTCGGCGCGCGCGTGGTGTTCCTCGACACGCACTTCTACTATCTCGGCGACTTCGTCCTGCTGGCCCGGTCCGAGCCCGGGTTCCACACCTCCACCCGGATGCTCACCGGACCGGACTCGCTGGAGATCGTGGCCGCGGAGGTCGGCGCCGAGCGCCTGGTGCTCGGGTGCCGGACGCCGTTCCACGAGACCCGCTCGGTGATCCGCCGGCTGCTCTCGTCCAAGCTCAGCCCGGACGAGATCGCCCAGGCCGGAAGCCGCAGTCTCACGACTCTGCTGGAGCCCGCATGCTGATCGACGTACACGCCCATTGGGGACCGTGGTTCTTCTCGATGGACGTCGCGAGTATCGACACCAACATCGACGGCCTCAACCGGTTCGGCATCGACCTCCAACTGGTCTCGGCGATCGAGGCCATCGTGTACGACGCTCCGCTCGGCAACCGCTCCCTCGCCGAGCAACTCCCGGCCGATCCGCGGCTGCGCGGGATGATCGTCGTGGACCCGCGCCGTCTCGACGAGGCCCGGACCGACCTCGACGAGCTCCTTGCCGGCGACGGGCGGACGCGGTGGGTCGGTGCCAAGATCCACACCGAGTACAGCCGGACGCCGATGACGTCGCCCGCGATGCAGGCCGCGATCGAGCTCACCACTGAGTACGGGCTGCCCACCCTCGTCCACACCTGGGGCGACACCGTCGTCGATCTCGCCGACGTCGCTGCCCGGGTCCCGGGGGCGCGGGTGCTCGCCGGTCACATGGGCGCGAACGGCTGGCCCCGGGTCCCCGAAGCGGCGGACCGCTGCGACCGGGTCTGGTTCGAGCCGTGCTGGTCCGCGCCCGAGGCCAACCGGATCCGCTGGATCCTGGACCGGATCGACCCCGGCCGGATGATGTTCGGCACCGACGCCACGCTCATCGATCCGTCGGTCGCGCTCGGCGCTCTCGAGGCCGCCGACCTCACCCCCGACGAGCACGAGGCCGTCACCCACCGCAACGCCATCGCCCTGTTCGGGCTCTGACGACCGCGGGTTTCCGGTGAGAATTCGTCAGCTGGTGACGGATTCTTTCCGGAGATCGGGGGCGCCGGCCACGAACACCAGGATGTCGGTTTCAGGCCCGCGGACCTCGGGCTCCTGCCAGCCGAGGTGCCGGTAGAACGCGACGGCGTCGTGGTTCTGGTTCCAGGCGAGGAGCCAAGCGCGGTTGTGGTGGCGCGTGGCGGTCTCGAGGAGACGCCGGGCCAGGCCGGTACCGCGGGCGTGCTGCAGTACGCCGAGCTCGTCCACCTCGTACGCGCCGATCAGCAGCTCCTCGACCTGCTCGCGGCCGATCCGGTCGAGGACGCTCCCGTACGACCGGTCGGTCCGGAACGGCGCCGGCGTCGTCCATCCGGTCAGGAACCCGGCGATCCGGCCGTCCTCCGACCGCTCGATCCACGCCTGGAACCCGTCCCGCTCCGCATCGGTCCCGAGCCGCTTCCGGAACGCGATCCGGGTCTCCTCGGGATCGCGGTGCTCGAACGGCGGCGCCGTGAACACCTCGACGTACGCCGTGGCCAGTTCGTCCGCGATCTCCAGGATGTCCCGCCCATGCGTGTGCACCGCTCCAACCTACCGATGGAGCGGTCCGCCCTGCCGGTGTTACCGGTGCCGCGGGCTCAGTTGGTCGCCGCCGGCTGCAGATCCGAGGGACCGCCCGCCGGAGCCCCGCCGGACGACTTGGCAGCGGACCTGGTGGCGGCGCTCGCGGTTGCGGCGCCGGGCGAGCCCGGCGTCGCCGCGATCGTCTCCAGTTCGGCGCGGAACTGCGGAAGCATCCAGCGCAGCGGCTGGTCCAGAACCCGTGCGATGGCCGCCTCGTCGACCTTCAGCAGGCCGCCGATCCGGGCGAGCGCGTCCGGCTCGTCCGTGGCGGCGTACAGCAGATGGACGACCTCGTGCCGGTGCGCGAACACGGCCAGCGCCGCGGCGGCCAGGCCGGCATCGATCTCCGGCGGACTGGTGATTTCCCCGTTAACTGTCACGACACCAACAACCCGCTCAGGCCATGATCGGTTACGTGTCAGTCTTGACAGTTGACCAATGCTCAACTGGTGGTCAACTGGTGCTCAGCTGGGCAACCAGGAGACTTTGCCGAGCAGGTACGTCGCCCCGATCAGGGCGGCCGTGTCGATCAGGGTGTGCGCGACGACGAGCGGCATGATCCGGCCCCACCGCCGGTACAGGTAGGTGAAGATCACGCCCATGACCACGTTTCCCGCGAACCCGCCGAGCCCCTGGTAAAGGTGGTACGAACCGCGCAGCAACGAGCTCGTCACGGTGGCCCGGCGTACCGACCAGCCGAGTTGGTCGAGCCGGTGGTTCAGGTACCCGAGCACGATGACTTCCTCGAGTACGGCGTTCTGCACGGAGACCGCGATCAGGATCGGGATCCGCCACCAGTGGTCGGGCAGCTGCGACGGGTCCACCGTCAGGTTCACGCCGGTCGCGTGTGCACCGATGTAGAACAGCAGGCCCGCTCCCCCGACGGCGGCCGCGATCGCCGTACCGCGTCCGAGGTCGCGCATCCTGTCCTGCAGGTCGAACCCGATCGTCCGGAACGACTCTCTGCCCCGCGCGAGCAGGTGACCGACCAGCGCGACCGGCACCAACGCGGTGACCACCGCGAAGATCTGCCAGGCCAGGTCCAGCCACGGGCGGCCCGGCGCGCGCGATCCGACGATCACAGCGGTCTGCCCGCTGATCGGTTTCGCCGAGGTGAGCACGCCGGTGAACGAGATGATCGCCGCCACCCCGGACGCCCCCAGCGACAACGCCAGCACCAGCCAGACCTCCCGCGAGAGCACCGACCGACTGACGCCGGAATCCACCGCCTCTGCTACCGGTGGGGGCGGGTTGTCGGCGGGGCTCGTCATGGTTCAACTATCCCGCGTGGGACCACCCAGCAGGTCGAGCAGGTGGCTGAAGAGCTCGGCGGTGTCGGCCTGCAGCTCGTACTGCGACTGCACCTGGAGACCGTCGGACAGCGCGATCAGCAGGGTCGCGATCGTTTCCGGGTCGGCCGACGCGTTGAGGGTCCCGGCGGCCTGACGGGCGCGGACCGCGTCGGCGAGGGCCGCGCGAATCCCGGCGTACCGCTCCACGAAGTACTGGTGAGAACCGTGTTCCGGGTCGCCGGCCTCGGCGGAGAACGTCGAGTACAACTGCACAAGGCCCGGCACCGATCCGTTGTGGCGGACGATCGCGGTCAGGTTGTCGATGGGGTCACCGGTCTCGAACCGTGCCAGGTCGGCCTCGTCACGGGCCCGCAGCACCGCCTCGAACAGCTGCTCCTTCGAGCCGAAGTAGTGCAGCATCCCGGCCTCGCTGAGTCCGGCCGCCGCGGCAAGTTCACGCGTCGACGTCTTCCGGTACCCGTGCCGTGCGATCACCTCCAGCGCGGCCCGCAGGATCTCGGCGCGCTTGGCGACGCCTTTCGCGTACGGACCCCGTGAATTGGCCATATTCAAAACCTAGCATCACTTGGTTTTCAGACGTACAGTCGTCGCCATGAACTTCGACGACCTGCTCGGCCGGCTCTCCCTCGAGGAGAAGGTCCGGATCCTGACCGGCCAGGACTTCTGGTCCACCCACCCGCTGCCCGCGATCGGGCTGCGTTCGATGGTGCTGTCCGACGGACCGAGCGGCGTCCGGGGCGCGGTCTGGGACGAGCGCGACCCGTCGCTGAATCTCCCGTCGGCGACCGCTCTCTCGTCGTCCTGGGACGTCGGCATCGCCCATCGGTACGGCGTGGTGTCGGCGCTCGAGGCGCGCCGGAAGAACGTCGACGTGGTGCTCGGCCCGACGATCAACCTGCACCGTTCGCCGCTCGGTGGCCGGCACTTCGAGGCGTTCAGCGAGGACCCGGTCCTGACCGCGGACCTGGCCGCCGCGTACGTCGCCGGCGTGCAGGAGCTCGGCGTCGGCGCCACCCCGAAGCACTACGTGGCGAACGACTTCGAGACCGACCGCTTCACCGCGAACGTCGTGGTCGACGAACGCACGCTGCGCGAGGTGTACCTGCTGGCCTTCGAGAAGGCGGTCACCGAGTCGAAGGCGTGGCTGGTGATGAGCGCCTACAACTCGATCAACGGCGCGACCGCGTCGGAGAACGACCTGCTCGAGGCCCCGCTCAACACCGACTGGGGCTTCGACGGTGTGGTCGTCAGCGACTGGACCGCCGTACGCAGCCTGGAGAGCGCGAAGCACTCGCAGGACCTGGCGATGCCCGGCCCCGTCGGAGCCTGGGGTGACGCGCTCGTCGAGGCCGTTCGGTCCGGTGAGATCAAGGAGGACGCGATCGACCGCAAGGTCCGTCGCCTGCTCGCGCTCGCGGCCCGTGTCGGCGCCCTCGAGGGCTTCGAGAAGCCGGCCGACCCGCCGCAGGTCGACGGCATCGCCTTCGCCCGTACGGCGGCCGCGGAGGGCACGGTCCTGCTCCGCAACGAGGGCGCGCTCCCCTGGCATGACCCGCGGAAGGTAGCCGTTATCGGTCACAACGCCCGCGACGCCCGCACGCAGGGCGGCGGCAGCGCGACCGTGATTCCGGAGAAGGTCGTCTCGCCGCTCGACGGGTTGCGTAAGGCGCTCCCGAACGCCGAGATCACCTACTCGATCGGCGCGGTCGTCCAGGACGGTGTCGCCGAGCTCCCGCCGGCCACGATGACCAACCCGCAGTCCGGTCAGCTGGGCGCCCGCGTGCGGTTCCTCGGCGCCGACGGGTCCGAGCTGTTCGCCGAGGACCGCTTCTCCAGCGCGCTCGTGTACCTCGGCGGCAACGCGCCGATCGGCGAGTCGGCGGTCTTCGAGTTCCGCACCACCTGGACACCGAGCGAGTCCGGTGCGATCCAGCTCGGCTTCGCGTCGGTCGGCCGCGGCCGGATCTTTGCCGACGGCAAGCTTCTCCGCGAGGACACCGCGGTCCCGGTCGGCAACGACCTGGGTGCCGCGCTGCTCTCCCCGCCGTCGATCTCGACGCCGCTCGAGGTCGAGGCCGGTACGCCGATCGACGTACGCGTCGAGCTCGACCTGCCCAAGGTCGAGGGCGGCCTGAGCAACGCGCTCAGCATCACGGTCGGTGTCGAACCGGGCAACGACGACCCGCAGGCCCTGATCGACGAAGCCGTCGCCGCGGCCCGGGACGCCGATGTGGCGCTGGTGGTCGTCGGCACCAACTCGAAGGTCGAGTCCGAGGGCTACGACCGCACCTCGCTCACGCTCCCGGGCCGGCAGGACGACCTGGTCCGAGCGGTCGCGGCCGCGAACCCGCGAACGGTCGTGGTCGTGAACGCGGGATCCCCGGTGCTCCTCCCCTGGCGGGACGACGTCGCCGCGGTGCTCGCGACGTACTTCGGCGGTCAGGAATACGGGGACGCGCTCTCCGACGTCCTCCTCGGCCGTACCGAGCCGGGTGGTCGTCTCCCGACCACGTGGCCGCGTGAGGAGGAGGACGTCCCGGTCTTCAACGTGACGCCGGAGAACGGCGTCGTGCGGTACGACGAGGGCATCCACATCGGTTATCGCGCCTGGCTCAAGGCGGGGACCGAGCCGGCGTACGAGTTCGGTCACGGTCTCGGGTACACCACGTGGGAGCTCTCCGACCTGCGCGCGAACGACCCGTCGTCCGTCGCGCTGATCGTGCGCAACACCGGCGACCGCGCCGGCAAGCATGTCGTCCAGGTGTACGTCGAACGTCCCGAGAGCACTGTGGATCGCCCGGTCCGCCGGCTGGCCGGGTTCACCGTCGTACGCCTCGACGCTGGTCAGGCCCGTGAGGTCACGGTCAACCTGCACGAGCACGCCTTCGAGCACTGGGCCGATGGCTGGACCGTCGAACCCGGTGTCTTCACGATCCGAGCCGGCTCGTCGGTTTCGGACCTCCCGCTCTCCACGGAGCTCGAGATCCGTTAGCTGCCCGGCTGCACGAGCTCATCAGGGCTCGGGGCGGTTCGACGCCGGTCGCCGGACAACCCGGCGGCCGGTGTCGGACTGCCAGTACAGAACTGATCGGCCGGAACGGCGGCGTTCGAGCAGCCCGGCGTCGGTCAGGACCCGCAGGTGGTCCGAGATCGTGGCGAGCGACAGGCCGGTCGTGGCCACGAGGAACGTCGTGCTCACCGGCTCGGCGGCCTCGACCAGGATGCGGGCCCGGTTGCGGCCGAGCAGCTGCACCAGCGGTTCGGCCGGCGTTTCGGTGGTCGCGAAGATCCCGGTCACGGGGTATGTCAGTGCGAATCGATCCGGGAGCCGCCAACTGACGTTGACGCGTTGGGTGTGCGCCGCGATGAACATCAGGTCGCGCCCGCGCACGTCGGTCGTCGGATAGTCCCAGCGGTTCACCTGGATCCGTCCGTCACCGAGCCACCGCACATCGGGTCCGAGACCTCGCAGTACGCCGGACCACCCCTGCTCGCTGAGGCGCGACGTCCGCGACACGATGTCGGCCTGCAGCACCCGCAACCGCCGCGGCCACTCCGGCTCGACCGTCGTCCGCCACACCCACCGCAGCAACTCCGCCGCCTCCGCGGCCAGCCCGGACGACGAGAGCACGATCGGCGGCAAAGGGGTCCGTACGACGCTGAGGTCCGCGCGGATGTGGTCGTCGTCGAGCGAGGTCAGGTACTCGAGTTCCGCGTCCAGCGTGAGATCCGGTTCGAGCGGAGGCACGGTCAGGAAGTCAGCGACCCAGCTACGCCCGAAGGCGCTCTGCAGCAACGCCGACCAGATCGGGTTCGCCGCCACCGCAGCCTCGAACGCGGCGCTGTGCGTGTCCTTCCACGGCCGGAACCACGGCTCCACCGGCATGCGCAGCAGCTTCAGCGCCGACACGGTCTCGGTGAGCTGCGACGTACCGAACCGCGCGTTCACGAGGGTGTCGGCATCGACCAGGAACTCGGACAACGTTTCGCCTCCACCCGAAACTGTAGGCGACGCGAGCACGGCGGTCGATGCTGCCGAACATGAGCACGTACCGGGCGATCTTCGCCAACCGGGAGTTCCGGAACCTGTGGATCGGCAGCGCGCTGGGCAACGCGTCCTCGACGATGACGAGCCTGACGCTCGCGATCCTGGTCGATGCCGCCACCGGGTCCGCGTTACTCGCCGCGGCCATCATGTTCGGACCGTCGCTCGCGCAGGTTCTCGGCGTTTCCACGCTGATGTCCGCCGCGGACACGGCGCGTCCCCGCCAGGTGCTCACGCTGCTCTCGGTTCTCTCGACCGTTGCGGTCGGCGTCCAAGCGGCGTTCGGGCTCTCCGCCGGTCTGCGGCTCGTGCTGTCGCTCGCGGTCGCGTACGGGCTCTCGATCGGGGCCGGCGTCCGCTGGGGTCTGCTCGGCGAGGTCGTGCACTCGGACCAGTTCGTCCTCGGCCGGTCCGCGATGAACCTGTCGGTCGGCGCGATGCAGATCGCCGGCTTCGGCATCGCAGGCGTCCTCCTGCAGGCGGTCGCCCCGTCGACCGTGCTCTGGATCGCGACAGCCTGTGCCGCCCTCGCAGTACCGGTCATCCGCTTCGGCCTGCGCGACCGGGCCCCGCGCCGGGTCGCGCGGACCGGCCTCGCCGAGACGTGGCGAGGCAACCGCGTCCTCCTGTCACAGGCCCGCACCCGCCCGCTGCTCCTGGCGCTCACGCTCCCGAACGGCCTGATCGTCGGCTGCGAAGCTCTCTTCGTCCCGTACGCCGGTTCGCGCGCGGGCTGGCTGCTTGCCGCAGGGGCCGCCGGGATGATGACCGGGGACCTCGTCGTCGGCCGCTACCTGAGCCGGCATGGTCGCCGCACCGCGGCCCGCTGGTTGCGGTTCCTGCTCGCAGTACCGTTTCTGGGTTTCGCGTTCGGTCTCCCGCTCGCGGTGCTCTGCGTCCTGGTCGCGGTCGGGAGCAGCGGTTACGCCGCGTCGCTCGCTCAGCAGGAGATCCTCGTCGACCTCACGCCGGAGGAGTTGCGAGGCCAGGTGCTCGGGCTGGAGTCCGCGCTGCGGATGACGACCTTCGGTGTGGTCGCGATCCTGGCCGGTGCGCTGGCCGACCTGACTGCGGCCGCCCCGGCGATCACCGTGTTCGCGGCCGCATCCCTGATGGTCTCGATCGCCCTGACTCGACCGCTTGCCCGGATAGGCTCGCCGCATGGAAGTGGTTCGGTTGCGGAAGGTGTCCAAGCGGTACGGGCGCCGGGAGATCCTGGCTGACGTCGACCTGCAACTGAACGCCGGTGAACTGCTCGCTCTGGTCGGCGCGAACGGTTCCGGCAAGTCGACCGTGTTGCGGCTGATGGTCGGTCTGGCGCGACCGTCCGCGGGATCGGTGCAGCGCAACGCCGACGTCGTCAGCTACGTGCCCGATGTGTTCACGTCGCACGATCGCCTGTCGGCCTCGGCGTACCTACGGCACATGGGGCGGATCCGTGGACTCAGTACGCGAACGGCGAGAGACCGCTCTCTCGAGTTGCTCGACCGCCTCGCACTCTCCGGCGGCGCGGAAACCCCGATGCGCAAACTGTCGAAAGGCAACGCGCAGAAGGTCGCCCTCGCGCAGGCCCTGCTCGATCCGCCACAGTTGCTCGTACTCGACGAGCCCTGGGCCGGCCTGGACGCGACCGCTCACTCGACCCTGCGCGAACTCCTCACCGAGACCGCGGAACAAGGCGCCGCAGTCGCCTTCACCGAACACTCCGCCGAAGTCGTCCGCTCGACCGCAACCCGCGTCTGCGAACTCGATCACGGCAAACTCACTTCGCTGCGCCGGGAAACCGCCCTCACCGAGCTCCACCTGATCCCCGCCGCAGACATCGACTGGGACCATCACCCCGACGTCCTCGAGGTACGGCGTACCGGCGCCGGGGTGACCGTGCTGCTGCCGACCGGCCGTCACGACGCCGCCCTGCTGACCGCCCTGAACCACGGCTGGTCGGTCGTCAGCGTACGGCGGGTGAAGTCCGAGTGAGCGCGCTCTACCGTTACCTGCTGACCAGTGTTCTCCTCTCGCAGCGGTACCTCCCGCCGACGCTGATCTTCCTCGCCGCGATGGCCGTCGGTACGACGTCCGACAACGGCCCGCTGCAGTCGTCGTACTCGTTCTGTGTGCTGGCGATGCTTGTCTGTACGACGTGGCTCACCGTCAGCATCGTCAACCACGAGGATCCGACCCAGCGGAAGATCACGCTGGTGATGATCGGCAGCTCGCTGCGCGTCCTGACCATGACGGTCGCCGTTGTGATCACCTGGTGCGTACCGCTCCTGGTGATCGGTCTCGTCTATCCGATCGTCACCGGCAAGCACGTCGTCACCGCCGCCGACCTCGCCGTCGGAGCGGCCGCCCAACTCGGCGCGGCGATGATCGGGATCGCGATCGGCCTGCTCTGCTCGCGTCTCGTGATCCCGCGGATCGGGGTCGCGATGCTCACCGCTGCCGTCGCGATCCTCGCCGTACTGCTCCTCCGCTGGATCTCCCCGATCCGTCCGATCATGACCGTGCTGTCCGACGAGAAGTCAGCCGCCGCGAACGCCGTACCACTCACCCTGCTGGCCGCGCTCTCCGCGATCCTGCTCGCGGCCGCCGTCCTCGCGACGAAACTCCTCGCCGATCGCAAGGAATGATCAGGAAGCGGCGACCGAGGACAGGCCGTGCGGGGCGGCTGAGCCGCGGACGATGAGGGTTGTCGCCAGCTCGACGTGGTGTGAGGCGACGGGCTCCCCCGCTGCCAACTGGAGCGCGGTGCGTACGGCGACGGCGCCGATCTCGCGCAGTGGCTGCTTCACCGTGGTCAGCTGCGGAGACGCATGCCGTGCCACCTGGGTGTCGTCGAAGCCGACCACGCTCAGGTCGTCCGGGATCCGCAGACCGCGGGCGCGCGCCGCCTCCATCACGCCGACCGCGATCTCGTCGCAGCCGGCGAAGATCGCCGTCGGCCGGTCGGGCAGGTCGAGCATCATCGATCCGCCGGCCAGACCGTCGTCGTACAGGAAGTTGCTCAGCCAGATGTAGTCCTTCGGCACCTCGGCGCCGACGGCGTCCATCGCGCTGCGGAACCCGCTCATCCGGGCCTGGTTGCAGGCCGACGTCGGCGGCCCGCCGATGTACCCGATCCGCCGGTGCCCGAGGTCGAGCAGGTGCTGCGTCGCGGACATCCCGCCCGCGAAGTTCGTCGACCCGACGCTCGTGATGTCGGGCTGCGGTACGTCGGCCGGGTCGATGATCACCAACGGCAGCCGCGCGCGGGACAACGCGGCCAGGTCGGCGTCGGACAACTCGCTGGTGATCCCGACCGCGGCCCGGCGGCCGGACGCGATCAGGTCCCGTACCCAGGGGGCCGCCCGACCGGCCGAGTGCCGGCTCGGATGCGGCGGCCGGGAGCTGAGCACGACCTCGACCCCGGCCGCCGCGCCCGCGTCGAGTACGCCCTGGATCACCTCGACCGAGTAGCTGTTCAGAACGCCTTGGTAGAAGAGTTCGACCGTCTCGTGCTGGACCGGCTCCGGTCGGCGCCCGACGTACCCGTGCTTCTCGAGGACGTCCTGCACCCGCGCGCGGGTCGACGGCGAGACGTCGCTGCGCCCGTTCAGCACCTTGGAGACCGTGGCGACCGAGACCCCGGCCGATCCGGCCACCGTGGCCAGGGTGACGCGACCCTTCAACGGCGACATCTCATCACCCTCCTCCACCCTCCTCGCTAGTCAACACAGCCTTGCTGATTGTGACCGGAGTCGTCAGGACCCGGTCGTGTCCGACCACCCTCACATCACCGGTGACCCGCAGCATCGCACGACACGGCAGGTCCAGTGACGACGTGCCCACCATCACTTCGACGTCGCCAGGCTCGACGATCCGGCGCAGATCGGGTCCCGTGTACGCCGTGCGATCCGCGTGCACCCGGAACGTGACGTCGGCCGTCTGACCCGGCTCGAGCGACACCCGCGCGAACCCGGTCAGCAGCTTCAACGGCCGCGCGACCCGGGCGACGACGTCGCGCAGGTAGAGCTGCACGACCTCGTCGCCACCCCGGTCACCGGTGTTCGCCACCCGTACGGTGGCCGTGAACTCGCCGTCGGTGCCGATCTCCGGCACGCTCAACCGGAGATCGGCGATCGTGAAGTCCGTGTACGACGCCCCGTACCCGAACGGGTACAGCGGCCGGGTCTCGAGCCCGCTGATGCCCTCGCTCTCGACACTCCCGAGCGCCGGCTGCAGGTACGTACCGGGCTGCCCACCGACATGCCGCGGGATCTGCACCGGCAGCTTCCCGCTCGGCACGATCCGCCCACTCAGTACGCCGGCAATCGCCGCCGCACCTTCCTGTCCCGGGATGAACGCCTGCACCAGCCCGGCAACCCGATCCGCGAACAGTCCCAGCGCATAAGGCCGCCCTGACACCACCACCACGACGACGGGCTTGCCCGTGTCGAGCAACGCTTCCAGCAGCTCGCCCTGCACCCCAGGCAGCCGCAGATCCTCCGCATCGCAGCCTTCGCCCGACGTCCCATGCCCGAACAGCCCGGACAGGTCGCCCACGAAGGCGACACAGACCTCTGAGTCCTCGGCTGCGGCGACAGCCGCGGCGAACCCGGAGCGATCGTCGCCGGTCACCTCACAACCCTTGGCGTACGAGACGTCGACGCCGGCCAACTCGTTGCGCAAGGCCTCGAACGGAGCGACGATCGAGATCCCTGGCCCAAGCTCGGGATACCGCGGAAGCACGTGATTCGGGAACGCGTAACAGCCCATCAACGTCCGCGGATCATCAGCACAGGGCCCGACAACGGCGACCTTCGCGACACCAGAAAGCGGCAGCACCGAGCCGGCGTCCAGCAACACGACCGACTTCTCGGCCAGCTCCGATGCGATCGCCCGATTCTCCGCCGAATCCAGATCGACGCCGGACTGCACGGAGCGCTGGGGAGTCCAGTCCTCGTCCAGCAGACCGAGCTCGGCCTTCTGCAGCAGCACTCGCCGCGCCGCGCGGTCGATCAGGTCCTCGGACACCTCCCCCGCCTTCACCTTGTCCAGCAGGCTCAGGTACCCGATCGTGTCCGGCAGCTCGACATCGGTCCCTGCGGTCAACGCGAGGACCCCCGCGTCCGCGTTGTCCGCTGCCACCCGGTGCATCGACGCCAGGAACGGCACCGCCCAGTAGTCCGAGACGACCGTCCCCTCGAATCCCCAGTCCTCCCGCAGTACGTCGGTGAACAGCCACGGATCCGCGCTGGCGGGCAGCCCGTCGAGGTCGGCGTACGAGCTCATCACCGACCCGGCACCGGCCGTCGCGATCGCGGTCTCGAACGTCGGCAGGATGATGTCGAGCAACTCGCGACGCCCCATCGACACCGGGCCGTGGTTCCGCCCGGCGCGCGACGCGGAGTACCCGGCGAAGTGTTTCAGTGTCGCGATGACGCCCGCGCTCTGCAGACCACGCACGTACGCCGAGCCCAGAATCCCTACCAGATAAGGGTCCTCGCCGATCGTCTCCTCGACGCGGCCCCAGCGATAGTCACGCACGACGTCGAGCACCGGCGACAGTCCCTGGTGCACACCGACCGCCGCCATGTCGCGCCCGATCGCCGCCGCCATCCGCTCGACCAGCGACGGGTCGAACGTCGCACCCCACGCGATCGAGGCCGGATAGACAGTCGCGCCGTACGTCGTGAATCCGGTGAGGCACTCCTCGTGGACCAGCGCCGGCACACCGAGCCGCGACTCGTTCAGCACTACCTCGTGCTGCCGGACAACCTCGGCGACACCCTCCTCGACGGTCTGTGGGTAACTGCCCCAGACCCGGGTGAGATGGCCGAGCCCGTCGCGACTCGCCTCCTCCAGGGACAGCGAACCGCCGACCGAGAACACGTCCTCCATCGGTGCGACGTTGATCGTCTCGTCCGGTGACCGCTCGGCAAGTTCGTGGTCGGCCATGTCGTTGCCGGCCCAGCGACTGCCGAGCTGCGCGATCTTCTCCTCCAGCGTCATCGCCGCCAGCAGCAGCCCGGCCCGCTCGGCGGCGGGCAGCGCTGGGTCGCGCCAGGGCCGGTCAGTCGAGATGGACAAGAAAATCTCCCTTGATGAACGTTCCATTCGGTGAGCAATTATCGAAAACTTTTCGAAGCTCTCCGGTCGACCCGGCCGATCCGCCGTAGATCGATGAATCCCCTGTGCTAACAGGCGATTACGTGACCTCACTGTGACCCCAAAGTCTGCTTAGTTCAAGTCTTGACAGCAGTATCTTCGAAATCTATGTTTCGAAAACAAGTCATATCGGCAGGTGCTTCCGCAACCTGTGGGGGCAGCACGGAGTACGGAGATCACTGTGGATCCCATGACGACATCTCGGCGTAACTTCCTCGGCCTGGTCGGCGGTGGCGCACTGGCGGCCGGTCTCGCCGCGTGCGGCAGCTCCGGGCCGAAGAGCACGCCCGGTTCGACCGCCGGGGCCGGCGGCGCCGGCAGCGGGGCGACGTACTGGTTCCTCACCGGACAGCCGCAGCAGGGCATCCGGGAGGCGCAGGTCAAGCGGTTCAACGACGCGAACCCGGACACCAAACTCAAGACCACCGAGTTCCAGAACGACGCGTTCAAGCAGAAGATCAAGACCGCCATCGGCGCCGGCCAGGGCCCGACGCTGATCTGGGGCTGGGGCGGCGGCGGCCTGAAGGCGTATGTCGAAGCCAACCAGGTCGAGGACCTGACCGACTGGCTCACCAAAGAGCAGGCCGACCTGAAGAACTCGATCTTCCCGTCCGCGTTCACGGCGGCCACCGTCAACGGCAAGATCTACGCGGTACCGGGAGAGACCGTCACCCCGATCGTGCTGTTCTACGACAAGCGCGCGTTCGAGAAGATCGGCGCGGAGCCCCCGCAGTCCTGGGGCGACATCATGGACCTGGTGCCGAAGTTCAACGACAAGGGCATCGCGCCGTTCTCGCTCGGCGGCCAGTCGCGCTGGACCAACATGATGTGGCTGGAGTTCCTGTTCGACCGGATCGGCGGCAGCGAGGTCTTCCAGAACATCTTCGACGGCAAGAAGGACGGCTGGTCGGACCCGTCCGCGCTCAAGGCCCTCGAGGAGATGCAGAAGCTGATCAAGGCGAACGGGTTCGTCAAGGGCTTCTCCTCGATCACCGCCGACTCCAACGCCGACCAGGCGCTGCTGTTCACCGGCAAGGCCGCGATGATGCTGCACGGCGCCTGGACCTACGGGAACATGAAGTCGTCCGGTGGCGACTTCGTGACCGGCGGGCACCTCGGGTACATGAACTTCCCGCCGGTCGACGGCGGCAAGGGCGACCCGAGCGACACGGTCGGCAACCCGGGTCAGTACATGTCGATCTCGTCCAAGGCGACCGACGCCGAGAAGGCGACCGCGAAGAAGTTCATCGCGAACAACACTCTCGACGACGCCACGGTGGAGGCCTGGGTGAAGTCCGGCAACATCCCGGTCGTGAAGAGCGCGAAGGACAAGCTCGCGTCGATCACCGACAAGAACGACTCCGCCTGGCTGAACTTCGTCTACGACACCGCGGCGAACGCGAAGAACTTCGCCCAGTCCTGGGACCAGGCCCTCAGCCCGACCCAGGCCGAGACGCTGCTCGACAACATCGCCAAGCTCTTCCAGCTGTCGATCTCCCCGCAGCAGTTCGCCACGAACATGAACGCGGTGATTGGCCAGTGACAGTAACCGCTCCGCCCGTCGCGCCGGCGGCCACCGCACAACGTCCGTCGTCCGGCGTCGGGCGGAGCGGTGCCGTCGCCTGGATGGTGCTGCCCGCACTCTTGCTGTTCGTCCTGTTCGGCGTCATCCCCCTGATCGGCGTACTCGTCCTGAGCTTCACCCAGTGGGACGGACTCGGCGCGATCCACGCCGCCGGGCTGTCGAACTGGAAGTCCGTGCTCTCCGACTCCCAGTTGCCGCACAGCATCCTGGTGACCTTCGAGATCATGATCCTCTCGTGGGCCGTGCAGACCCCGATGAGCCTGCTGCTCGGCACCTTCCTGGCCGGCCGGCAGCGGTACCGCGCGTTCCTCGCGGTGCTGTACTTCATCCCGCTGCTGCTCAGCTCGACCGCGATCGCGATCACCTACAAGGCGTTGCTCGACCCGAACTTCGGGCTCGGTGCCGGCCTGAAGATCGGTTTCCTCACCCAGGACTGGCTCGGTAGGAGCGACCTCGCGATCGGCGTGCTGATCTTCATCGTGTCCTGGCAGTTCATCCCGTTCCACTCGCTGATCTACCAAGGCGGCGTCCGGGCGATCCCGACCACGATGTACGAGGCGGCGTCGATCGACGGCGCCGGGCGGATCCGGCAGTTCTTCAGCATCACGGTGCCGCAACTGAAGTACACGATCATCACGTCGTCGACGCTGATGGTGGTCGGTTCGCTGACGTTCTTCGACCTGATCTTCGTCCTGACCGCGGGCGGTCCCGGTGACGCCACCCGGGTGCTCGCGCTGGACATGTACAAGCGCGGCTTCATGTCCAACCAGATGGGTCCGGCGAGCGTGATCGCCGCCCTGATCGTGCTGCTCGGCCTCGCGCTCGCGCTGATCCTGCGGCGCCTCGGCGGCAGTACGACGGCCAGCCAGCAGGAAGGTGCGTGACATGGCAGTGGCGACCACCAGCAGCGGTACGACGACCCGCGCCCGGCGCAGCGGACCCGTCCGGGCCCACAAACTGCTCCAGCTGAACTGGTTCGGCGGACTGGCCGGCTGGATCTGGCTGGCGATCGTGCTGATCCCGCTGTACTGGATCGTGGTCACCAGCTTCAAGGACCAGAGCGCGTACTTCAGCCAGAACCCGTTCGCGCTGCCGTCCGCACCGACGACGAACAACTACAAACTGGTGATCGAGTCCGACTTCCCGCGGTACTTCCTGAACAGCGTGATCGTCACGGTCGGCACGATCATCCCGGCGGTCGCGATCTCGTTCATGGCGGCGTACGCGATCATCCGCGGCGCCGGCAGCAGGTTCCTTGCCGGGGTCAACGGTCTGTTCCTGATGGGGCTGGCGATCCCGCTGCAGGCGACGATCATCCCGGTCTACCTGCTGATCATCCGCATGCACCTGTACGACAGCCTGCTGGCGCTGATCCTGCCTTCGGTGGCGTTCGCGATCCCGCTGTCCGTACTCGTGCTCGCGAACTTCATCCGCGACGTACCGAAGGAACTCTTCGAGTCGATGCGGGTCGACGGCGCGACCGAGTGGGGCATGATGCGCAAGCTCGCGCTGCCGTTGACCCGCCCGGCCCTGGTGACCGTCAGCATCTACAACGGCCTCGGCGTGTGGAACGGGTTCATCCTGCCGCTGATCCTCACCCAGAGTCCCGACAAGCGCACGCTTCCGCTGGCGCTGTGGAGCTTTCAGGGTCAGTACAGCGTGAACGTCCCGGCGGTGCTCGCCTCGGTCGTCCTCACCACGCTACCGATCGTGATTCTGTACGCCGTGAGTCGCCGGCAACTGCTCGGCGGCCTGACCGCCGGCTTCAGCCGGTAGAGCCGCGGCGCCGGGCAACTCGCACAGCCTGCTCGCGACCTACCAAGGCGGTGGAGGCCCGGGTTTCCGCTCTACCGCAGTGATGACGGCGGCCGGACGCGGGCCAAGCAGAGCGCCGTACCCGACGCCGGCACGGCGTCTGGTCTTCGTGATCACGGGAGCGCAGTACGGCAAGTCCGGGCCCGTCGAGGCGGGCATCATCTCGCTGGGCGGCTGAGGCCGGCTTCAGCAGATTGTCAGAGCCTTCGGCTGCGGGGCCGGATCGCCCACGACGCAAGCGCCAGTACGGCGAACGCGCCGGGGGCGATCGTCCCGGTGTACTTGTGCGCGGCGGCGTTCGAGGCCGCCGCGCCGGTCATGTTGATCAGCACACCGGCGTACGCCCACTCCTTCAGCCGCGGCAGCCGCGGTACGGCGATCACCACTGCAGCTGCGAGTTTCGCCGTACCGAGGATCGTGGACAGGTAGCTCGGATATCCGAGGTCGATCAACATCGGGTAGAAGGGCGCCATCCGGAACAGATCCATCGCGCCGCCGACGGCACACTCCCCCACCACGATCGAGGTCACTGCCCAGTACGTCGTGGTCCTCATCGCGATCACCTTCTATCGAAACGGACCCGTACTCTTCGCTAACGGTACGATAGCGTTTCGATGGAGGTGGATCAATGGTCTCGCGAGGAGCTGGCGCGCGGCAGCGGATGCTGACGGCCGCGCTCGACGTACTGGACGAGGCCGGGCTGGCCGGATTCACGATGGAGGCCGTCGCGCGACGGGCCGGCGCGAGCAAGGCCACGCTGTACCGGCGCTGGCCGACCACGGGTGCGCTGCTGGTGGACGCGATGGACGCGACCTATCGTCCGTTCCCGACGCCCGACACCGGCTCGGTCGCCAAGGACGTCACCGAGATCCTGAACGCGTTCGTGACGCTGCTCGAACGTACGCCGTTCCCCCGGCTGCTCGCGGCGTTCATCGACGCTGCCGAACGTGATCCCGCCCTCTCGAAACTCCACACCGACCTCACGAACCGCCGCCGCGAGCCGCTGCTCACAGTCCTCGAACGCGGCCGCGACCGGGGCGAACTCCCACCCGACACCGACCCCGAACTGACCACGGATCTCCTCACCAGCCCGTTCTTCTACCGCCACTTCGTCGCCCACCGCCCCATCCCCCGCCGCATGGTCGCAGACGTCATCACCCGCGTACTGAATCCGGGCAGTGCTCGTGGACTCACGGACTGCTAACCTCGACGGTCCGGTTGGCCAGTGGGGTGATGAGTGCTTTGGCGGACGAGAAACCCGATGCGAACAGCTGGTTCGACAGACACACGAGGAGTGCGTGGATCGCTGCCGGGGCGTCGATCGTCGCGGCTCTGATCGCCGCGTTGGCACCGGTTTTCGCCTCCTCCGGCGATGACAGCACCACCGTCGCCGGCCCGTCCGTGGCACCTACTTCGTCGAGTTCAGCGCCTACGTCGCCAGCGGCACCGATTACGACCCCTCCCACCACGCCGACTACCACTCCGGCTCCGACGCCGCCCCCGCCGCAGACCCCGGCACCCAGCCGGACCTCGCCTCCGGCCGCGATCCCCAGCACCTCTCTTGTCGCAACTCAACTGTGGAAGGGCGCGCTCCTGCTCGACACCGAGCCCAAGGACCTGGACGCCGCACCACCCGAGCGTGTCGGCTATTCCTACAACGGCGACGTGGCCATGGAGCTGAACCACGAACTGCTGTCCTCGAACGGCACTCTGGTCGCGCAGTGGTCCGGCGCGACCAGCACTCTGCCGGGGTACGCCGAATGCTCGGCAGCAGTCGACACCTTTGGCAGCCGGGAGCCGGCGAAGCTGTCGAAGAGAACCGTGCTGTGCATACGCACCAGCGAGCAGAACATCGCCAGACTCAAGGTCACCTCGGTGGCCACGGGCTGGAGGTCAAAACCACGTTCGACGTCGTCATCTGGAACGCCGGCTGACCCGGCGTTGCCCGCCGCCGCAGAAATAGGTACCGTTGTGTGTTTGTGCCGGAAAACAAAAAGAAGCCCTCTCCGGGCTTCTAGGTTCAGAATATCGGAGCCTTTCGGTGAAAGCAACAACGGGATCGGGGGCAGGAGTGCTGGAGCAGGAGATCGCTGTAGAGCAAGGCGAAGTGACGATCATGTACGAACGGCTCGATGTGCTGCGCGAAAAGGCGCGTGGCGAACTGGGCCGGGTGCAGGTCGAGGAAACTACCGGGACGGATCAGGCCCGGTCGGAGCGGGAGTCGTTCACGGATCTGTTCTCCGGGCGGTTCTCGCAATTGTCGGCGGTGGAACGCGGATTGTGTTTCGGGCGGATCGACGAGACGGCCGGCGACCGGTTCCACATCGGCCGGATCGGGTTGTTCGACGACGACTACAACCCGCTGCTGATCGACTGGCGGACGCCCGTCGCGCAAGTGTTCTACCGGGCCACCGCGGCCGAACCGCTCGGGGTCAAACGCCGCCGTCACATCCGGCTGCACGGCCGGACCGTGGTCGGGGTCGACGACGACCTCCTGGACGCGGACGCGATCGACGACGGCGAACGCAGCACGCTGATCGGCGAGGCGGCGCTGCTCTCGTCGCTCAGTGCGAGCCGCACCGGCCGGATGAACGAGATCGTCGCGACGATCCAGTCCGAGCAGGACGAGATCATCCGGTCCGGCCTGCCCGGGGTGCTCGTCGTACAGGGCGGTCCGGGCACCGGCAAAACCGTGGTCGCGCTGCACAGAGCGGCGTACCTGCTCTACACGCATCGCGAGCAGCTCGGGCGGAGCGGCGTACTGGTAGTTGGACCCAACAGCACGTTCCTGCGCTACATCGACCAAGTACTCCCCTCGCTCGGTGAGACCGATGTCGTGCTCGCGACGGTCAGCGAGATGTTCCCGGGCGTCGCCGCGACCGCGCCCGAGCCGGCCGTAGCGGCGCGGATCAAGGGCAACCTGGCGATGGCGGACGTGATCGCGCAGGCGATCGCCGGCTTCCGGGTCGTCCCGGCCGAGCCGATCCGGCTGAAGGTCAACCAGGACGAGCTCGTACTTCGGCCGGACGCGATCCGGAAGGCACAACAAGGCGCCCTCGCGGCGCAGCCCCTGCACAACCGGGCCCGGCCGCTGTTCGTCCGGCGCGTCCTCAAGATCCTCACCAAGCAAGTGGTCGACCGCATCGGCCGGCAGTACGTCGGGGATGCGGACATCGAGGACATCCAGCAGGAACTGTTCGACGACGACCGGGTCCTCGAGCTCCTCGACCAATTGTGGCCCGAGCTCACACCGCAGCTCCTCGTCTCGGTGCTGTTCTCCTCGGACGACCGGCTGGCCGCCGCCGCGCCGCATCTCAGTGCCTCCGAGCGTTCCGCCGTACTGCGTCCACTCGCCGCGGACTGGACTGCGTCGGACGTCGCACTGCTCGACGAGGCGGCCGAGCTGCTCGGCGAGACCGCGGATGTCGTTGCCGGACGCAAGCGCCGTGCGGCCGAGGACGCTGCTGCCGAGGAGGCCGGCCGGGAGTACGCGCACGGCATCGTCGACATCGAGCTGACCGCCGAGCGGATCACCATCGAGCCGTGGGAGATCGAGCAGTTCAAGGATCTGATCGCCCAACGCACGCGCGTGTTCAACCGTCCGGCGAGTAGCGCCGAAGGCACCGCCTACGACCGCAACTGGGTGTTCGGCCACGTCATCGTCGACGAGGCCCAGGAGCTGTCCGCGATGGACTGGCGGATGCTGATGCGCCGCTGCCCGCGCCGGTCGATGACGATCGTCGGCGACATCGCGCAGACGGGTTCGGCCGCCGGCGTACGGTCCTGGGCCGAACTCCTCGACCGGTACGCCGCCCGCCGCTGGCGCACCGCCGAACTGACAGTCAACTACCGCACCCCGTCCGAGATCATGGCGGTGGCCGGCGACGTCCTCGCCGCCATCGACCCGACCTTGCAGCCACCCACCTCGGTCCGCGAAACCGGCACCCGGCCGCTGCTCCGGAACGTCCCGCCCGACGAACTACCCGACGCGGTGCGCACCGCGGTCAAGTCCGAGCGAGAACACATCGGCGATGGCCGCCTTGCCGTGATCGTCCCGGCATCCCGGTACGGCGAGTTCGCCGCCGTACTCCCAGAAGTTGCCCACAGCCACGACCCGTCGGTCCTCGACGGCACCGTCGCCCTCCTCGACGTAGCCCAGTCCAAAGGCCTCGAGTTCGACGCGGTCCTGATCGCCGACCCAGCCACCATCGTCCAAGAATCCGACCGCGGCCTCTCCGACCTCTACGTAGCCATCACCCGAGCCACCAAACACCTGACCATCCTCGGCGAGCTCCCCGACGTCCTGGGATGATCGTCGGGTAGTGAAGTTATGGTTACTGACGGTAAGATCGTTGGGTCAATGTGTAAATTCCGTAACGAGGAGACTCCCGGAAAGCACTCTCCTCACGTAATCTGCCCAACCATGCACAGAGGCGAGCGGCGGGCCAAGCGGCCCAACGTCGTGTGGTCCGTGTTCGTGTTCCTCGTGGTCAGCGCGCTCGCTGGAGCGCTGACCGCCGGGCTGGCCCTTCCCTTCGCCGGTCTGGCCGGGGTGACCACGGCCAAGGCGCACGACACGGTGCAGTACCTGCCCCAGGACCTGCAGACGGCGCCGCTTGCGCAGAAGTCGATCATCCAGGACGCGGACGGCAAGACCATCGCGACGCTGTACCAGCAGAACCGGACCCCGGTCTCGCTGAAGGCGATCAGCCCGCTGATGCTGAAGGCAATCGTCGCGATCGAGGACGACCGGTTCTACGAGCACGGTGCGCTGGACTTCAAGGGCACCCTCCGCGCGCTGCTGCGCAACCAGTCGTCCGGCGGGGTCCAGCAGGGCGGCTCGAGCATCACCCAGCAGTACGTGAAGCTGAGCCTGATCAACAAGGCCCGCACGCCGGAAGAGGTCAAGGACGCCACCGCCGAGACCTACGAGCGGAAGATCGCCGAGCTGCGCTACGCGATCGCGGTCGAGAAGGAGATCCCGAAGACGGAGATCCTGAACCGCTACCTGAACCTGGCCTTCTTCGGCGACCGTTCGTACGGCGTCGAGGCCGCAGCCATGCACTACTTCGGCGTGCACGCCGCCAAGCTGACACTGCCGCAGGCCGCGATGCTGGCCGGCCTGGTGAAGAACCCGAGCGGGTACGACCCGATCGACAGCCCGGTGCGCGCCAAGGCCCGTCGCGACGTCGTCCTGCGCCGGATGAACGAACTGAACATCATCACCGCCAAGCAGGCCCAGGACGCGATCAGGACCCCGGTGATCGACCCCAAGAAGGTCCGGGTGATTCCGAGCGGCTGCGCGAACTCGACGTACCCGTTCTTCTGCGAGTACGTCGTCTCCAAGCTCAAGGCGAACAATGCGTTCGGCAAGACGCCGGAGGAGCGCGAGAACTACATCGAGACCGCCGGCCTGGTGATCAAGACCTCGCTCGACCGGAAGATACAGGCCGCCGCCCAGACCGCGATCGCGCAGCATTCGAAGACCGGCGACCAGGCCGTCGCCGCGATCACCATGGTCGAGCCCGGCACCGGCCTGGTGAAGGCGATGGCACAGAGCCGCACGTACGGCGGGAAGAAGGGACAGACGGCGTACAACTACAACGTCGAGAAGTCCTACGCCGGTGGATTCGGCGGGTTCCAGAACGGTTCGACGATGAAGGCCTTCACGATCGCCGCCGCGATCGGCAAGGGCGTGCCGACGACGTACCGGATCCGCTCGCCGCAGACGATCAGCCTGGGCGGCCAGAACTTCAGTACCTGCAACGGCCCGATCTCGGTCGACTCGTACACCCCGAAGAACTCCACGAAGACCGTCCTCGACCCGTCGATGGTCGACGCGGCCCGTGCGTCGACCAACACCTACTTCCTGCAGCTGTCCCAGCAGATCGGTCTCTGCCCGATCACCACGATCGCGTCCCAGCTCGGCATGTACGACGCGCAGACCTTGAAGCCGCTGGAGCAGGTGGTCTCGTTCACGCTCGGTTCGGCGGGTCTGATCACACCGCTGATGCTGTCCAACGCGTACGCGACGTTCGCGGCTCGCGGCATGTACTGCAACCCGCAGATCATCACGTCGATCGCCTCGCTGAAGACCGGCAAGGCGATCCCGACGCCCGGCCCGAACTGTCACCGGGTGCTGTCGCCGGGGGTTGCGGACGGTGTCAACTACGTGCTGCAGCAAGTGATGGCGAAGGGCGGTACCGGCGGCAAGCTGAAGTTCGGTAAGAGCGACCTGGCCGGCAAGACCGGTACCATCGACGAAAACCAGGCCGTCTGGTTCGCCGGCTACTCGTCGAAGCTCGCAGCCGCCTCAGTGGTCGCCGACGCCGACCCGCCGGCAAGCAACCTGATCAACCAGGTCTTCAACGGCAAGAAGCTCGAGGACGCCTCGGGTTCCGGCACCGCGGGCCCGATCTGGAAGTCCGCGATGCAGGCGGCGTTGCAGGGGCTGCCGACCACCAAGTTCGTGAAGGCGGACGACAAGGTCATCCGCGGCAACGTGAAGGATCTGCCGTACCTGAAGGGCATGACGCCCGCGGACGCGGGCGCGAAGCTGCTGTCGATGGGCTTCAAGGTCCAGATGAGTCACGGCCCGCAGGTCGACTCGGACGCGCCGGCCGGGACGGTCGCCTGGACGAACCCGCGGCAGGAGGACGGCGCACCCGAAGGCGCGACGGTCCTGCTGTACATCTCCAACGGCAGCAAGGCCAAGCCCACGCCGCCGCCGGTCACCCCACCGACGCCACCCGTGACGCCGCCGACCGTCAAGCCGCCGCCCGGGTTCCCGACCTGCCCGCCGTGGGACCCGCGCTACCCCAAGTGCAAGGGCCGCTGACCCCGGTTCTCGCCTACCGTTCGGAGTCCACATCGAACGAGGGGTGAGGGTGTGCGGCGTCGCAAGCTCGCGGTCACAGGTCTGATCGGTTTCGTCCTCGGGGCGTTGATCGCCACGGTGATCGTGGTCCTCGTGACCCGGGACGACTCCGCTGCCGGCACGTCGGCCGAGAAGACCGGCAAGTCGAGCGCGAGCGCCCCGCCGTCCGCGAGCGGTACGGCGCCGGTGCCCAGCGCGACCCCGGTCACCGCCAAGCTGCCGAAGCTGAACCTGTCCGCCGCGAACCGCCGGGCACCGCTCCCGGGCCTCCCGGACTGGAGCAAGGCCGGCTACCGCGAAGGTGCCGGACTGCCGGATGGGTCGAAGGTCAACCCCGACCAGAAGTGCAAGATCGGCGCGGACCGGCTGGCGAGCGAGTACGGCGTGAAACCGGACGACTCGAAGGACGACTCCGACGGTCTGCAGAAGGCGATCGACGCGATCCGGACGGGCTGCTCGGAGCAGGCGTCGTACGACAAGCTGTCGCTGATCGAGCTGCCCGCAGGTCAGCTCGACGTGTCGAAACAGCTCGGCGTGGACGCGGACTACCTGATCATCCGCGGCGCCGGCGCCGACAAGACCCACTTCGTGTTCCGGCCCGACGAGAACACCCGGTACGACGCACTCACCAAGGACGGCGGCGACTGGGACGAGGACGGGATGGAGTTCGAGGACGGCACCGGCGGCTGGCTGTGGCCGGGGCGCGGGCTGTTCCGGGTGCAGAGCCGGGGCGTCGATCCGGACTACCAGGCGGCGTACGAGAAGGCTCCGGCCAATCGCAAGGATCTCTTCGAGGGCACGGTCAACGTGCACTGGAAGGCGGGCCTGAAGCTCCGCGAGAAGCCCGGTGGCGCCGGGTTCGCCGCCAAGGCCGGGGACACGGTCATCTACCTGGACGAGAAGGCCAAGCTCGACACGGTGAAGCCCGGCGGGTACGTGAACGTGCGCGCCGCGAACACGATGAAGTTCTACGAGCAGCAGCAGGCGCTGCCGACCGAGCACGCGCTGCAGAACCTGCACATGCGGCAGCAGATCTTCACCGTCAACGCCGTCGACGAGGCACAGCACACCGTCACGATCGACAAGCCGCTGGAGTACGACGTACCGGTCGACTCGACCTCGGACGGGTCGGAGAAGATCCTGAACAAGTCGTACGCGTCGAAGCTGTCGCCGCTCGTCGATCCCGTACTCGGGGTCGGGCTGGAGAACTTCTCGCTCACCCAACCGGTCGACGCCAAGGCCGCCGACGCGGTGCACAACTACGGCAACCTCGCGCCCGCGGACGAGCTGCACGGGGTCGTGCTGAAGTGGGCCGTGAACTCGTGGGTGCGCGGCATCCGGACCACCATGACCGGCTCGCACGCGATCGTCACCGAGGAGGCCAAGAACCTGCAGATCCAGGACAACGTCTTCGACGGCGCCTGGAACAAGGGCAAGGGCGGCAACGGCTACCTGCGCGGCTCGCGGGTCTGGGACTCGGTGTACGCCGGCAACATCTCCCGCGGCCTGCGGCACCTCACCCTGCAATGGTCCGCCTCGGGCAATGTTGTCATCGGCAACGACCTGGACTCGGACCTGAACCTGCACGGCGGCTGGGAACGCCGCAACCTGTTCGAGCTGAACACCGTGCACGTTCCGTACGAGCACCGCTCCGCGAACTGCAGGTCGAACTGCGGCGGCGAGGGCGGCGAGCAGAAGGACGAGTCCACCTGGTACCCGATCTGGTGGGGCGCCGGGCCGAAAGCGGTCAAGTGGTCCGGCGCGACCGGCCCGCAGAACGTCTTCTTCGACAACACCCTGACGAAGCAGGCAACGGCCGCCGGCCCGTACCAGCCGTACCTCGCCAACGCCCACACCATCTACCAGTTCGGCTGGAACGGAACGACGTACCAGCACCTCACCCAGAACACCAAGCCCATCCCCGACTGGGCCGGCCACGAACAAGACGACTTCACCAAGTCCGCCGGCGTCGACGCCACCAAGACCGACCCAGGTCAGTCCCTGTTTCTGCGCTCCGTCGGGTGATCACTAGGCTGGGGGTCAACACCTAGTACTTGGGAAAGGACTCCTCTGTGAGTGTCGATGAGTTGGTTGGTCAGGTTGAGCGGGCGCGGCGGGATTACGAGGCGCTGGTGGCCAAGGGGCTCAAGTTGGATCTGACGCGGGGGAAGCCGTCGCCCAAGCAGCTGGATGCGGCGAACGGAGTGCTGGAGCTGAGCGGTGACCCGGTATCGGCGGACGGTACGGATCTGCGGAACTACGGCGGGCTCAACGGGCTGCCCGAGGTGCGGGCGATCTTCGCCGAGGACCTGCAGGTGCCGGTCGAGCAGTTGCTCGCGGCCGGGAACTCGAGCCTCGAGCTGATGCACGACGCGATCGTGTTCGCGCTGCTCGGCAAGGTGCCGGGCGCCGAGCAGCGGTGGGCCGACGTCGAGGGGCTGACGTTCCTCTGCCCTGTTCCGGGGTACGACCGGCACTTCGGGATCTGCGAGCGGTACGGGATCAAGATGGTCCCGGTGCCGATGACGCCCGAGGGCCCGGACATGGACGTCGTCGAGCGGCTGGTCGCCGAGGACGCCGCGATCAAGGGCATCTGGTGCGTGCCGAAGTACAGCAACCCGGACGGCACCGTGTACTCGGACGAGACCGTACGGCGACTGGCCGCGATGGACACCGCGGCGCCGGACTTCCGGATCTTCTGGGACAACGCGTACGCCGTGCACCACCTGACCGACTCCCCCGCCCAGCTCGCCGACGTGCTCGCACTGTGCGCCGAGAACGGGCACCCGGACCGGGCGTTCGTGTTCGGGTCGAGCTCGAAGATCACCTTCGCCGGCGCCGGCGTCGCGTTCTTCGGGTCCTCGCCGGCGAACATCGAGTGGTGGTTGAGCCACACGGTCAAGCGCAGCATCGGGCCGGACAAGATCAACCAGCTGCGGCACGTGCAGTTCCTCCGCGACGCCGACGGTCTGCACGAGCACATGCGGACGCTGGCCGCGCTGATCCGGCCGAAGTTCGACGCGGTCGACAAGATCCTCACCGCCGAGCTCGGCGGCACCGGCCTCGCGTCCTGGACGGCACCGGCCGGCGGCTACTTCGTCAGCCTGCAGGTCCCCGAGGGCTGCGCCCGCGAGGTCGTCGCCAAGGCGAAGGCGGCCGGGATCGCGATCACCCCGGCCGGCGCCACGCACCCGTACGGCGACGACCCGACCGACCAGGTCATCCGGATCGCCCCGACGTACCCGGAGCTGCCCGAGGTCGAGGCGGCGATCACCGGTCTGGCCACCTGCGTCCGGCTCGTGGCGAGCGAGAAGTTGCTCGCCGACAAGAGCTGATCAGGCCGGAGCCGCTATCAGGTCTGGGGCAGTTCGAAGATCAGGCAGTTCGACGTTGCGTGGGCGAGGAGTTTGCCGCGTTCGTCGTACAGGTGGGACTCTGCGACCGCCGTACGACGACCGCGGCTGATGATCCCGCCCTCGCAGCGCAGCAGGCCCGAGTCGATCGTGACCGGCTTGATGAAGCGGGTCATCAGGTCGAGTGACGTGTAGCCGACGCCGGCCGGCAGCGTCGAATGGACCGTGCAGCCGGCGGCCGTGTCGAGCAGTGTCGCGATGACGCCGCCGTGCACCGTGCCGAGCGGGTTGTAGTGGAACTCGGCCACCGGCATCAGCACCGTGACCTTGCCCTCCTCGACCTCGATCCCAGTTCCGCCGACCAGGTGCAGGATCGGCGGCGCCGGGAGCTCCCCGTCGCGCATCGCCCGCAGCATCTCGAGCCCCGACGAGCGGCCGACCCGGGCCGCGGTCTCGGCCGGATCCGCCCACGAGAACGTCCGGCTCCGGGTCGCCTGCTCAGTCTCCGTCATGGACCGAGCCTCACACCGCCGACCTGGGTCTGTCAACGAGACTTAGCACTCAGCATGGGGTCGCCTGGTGTCACCGGGCGACGCCGTACCGCGACCTGGTCCGGGCGCGCGTCGACGTACAAGCGTTTAAATGTTGGGCTTTCGGGACCTCCTGTCTTCCTTCGTCCGATCCTCTCGCTAGGCTGCTGCCCGTACTGGGGGAGGAAGAGTGAGGCAGTTCAACGCACCGCCCGATTGGCCCGACCCGCCGACCGCGCGATGGCGACCGCCGAAGCGCTGGCGTCCGCCCGAGTCGTGGCCGCCCGCACCGGCGGGATGGAGGTTCTGGGTCGACGAGGCCGGCCGGCCGGTTCGCGGTCCGATGGGTCGGTACGGCGGACCGAGCAGGATCAAGCTCGGCGCGGTCGCAGCCGTCCCGCTCGCGCTGATCGCGGTGGTGCTGCTCAACCCGTTCGGCGGCGGTGACGACTCCGCGAGTACGACGCCCGTGCGAACCTCGGAACCCACGGCGGCGCCAACGAGCACACCGGTCGCGGAGCCAACGGCCATCGCGACGACTCCGGAGCGAATCGAGAGTCCCGAGGCCGGCCGGACGCCGACACCGACGCCGACCGAGAGCCGGACGCCGAGTGCGACGCCGGTGGGCACGGAGCCGACCCCGACGCCGACCGAACCGTCGCCGGCGATCTCCCCGACGGAGCCGAGCCCGACGACGGCGCCGGTCACGAGCACCACGGTCGTGTTCCGGAGTTGTGCGGAGGCTCGCGCGGCGGGCAAGGCGCCGCTGCACCGCGGGGATCCGGGCTACTCGGCGGCGCTCGATCGCAACGGTGACGGCGTGGCCTGCGACCGCGGCAACTCCTGACGGATCCCCTCGTTCCACAGCTCCTGCGTCTGGCTGATCCAGAAGGCCGCGAACAGCAGGATCAGCGTGCCCTCGATCCAGAGGACCGCGTGATCCCAGCCGAAGACCTTCTTCCAGCCGAACATCAGCAGCGGTACGACGACCATCGCGACCGCGATCACGGAGTACCGGTTCGCCGGTGAATGCGGGACCGCGTGCTTGCGTTGCTTGCGCCGGAACTGCACCGCATTCAGCACCACGACCGCAACGATGCACGCGAACATCACGATCGCGGCCGCGTAGTGCGCGTTGCCGATGAACCCGGACCGGTCGACGAGGAACCACGCCAGCCCGCCGCCGAATATCACCACGGCGACCGCGAGGCCGAGCACGTACATCGGTGTCCACCCTGCCGGCTGCCGGACCCGGTCCCGGGCGATGAAGACCGCGGTCACCAGCAGGCACGGTACGCCGACCACGAACAGCGCGAGCATGTTGTTCGCGACGTTCGCGGCCGCGTCGCCGAGCGCGACCGGCACCGAGTGACACGTGCCCTGTCCCGGCGTCGGCACGAGCGCGACGCCCGGGGCCAGGATGCCTGCCACGTTGAGCAGGATGTCCTCCGGCTCGGTGTTGCCCTTCAGCACCACCATGCAGACGCCGATGGTGATCAGCGAGCCGACGAAGATCGCGCGCACCGGCGTGTAGTAGTACGCGCTGATCGACGTCTGCAGACAGTGTGGATCGGTTTTCGCCCACTCGATCACCAGCGCGGCGGCGAGCAGGAGGATCATCGCCGGCATCGCCATCCGCAGGTACCGATAGGTCTTGATGGAGTAGCCACCGGGCACAGTCATCCACGGCCCCCTCGACACGAGCTCCCTGGTGCCGTCAGTATGCGCCGTCAGGGGCGCACCACGAGAGGCCGAAACGCCGCCTGGACCTGCGTGTCGCTCGGGGTCACGCTCTCGTTGTCCGTACTGCTGGAGCTCAGGCGGTACGGGCAGGCCTCCCCCGACATCTGCACGATGGTGGACAGCACCAGGCGCCCGGTGCGTAGCTCGTACACCTTGACCGGGACCGTGACCTTGCGGAACGTCACGTAACTGACCTCTCCGCCGTACGGATTCGACTCCGGTACGTACGGGCAGGTCTGCACTGCCGCGCCCTGTCCCGGCGTCTCGGTACACACGACGATGGTCGCCCGGTACGGGTCGTCGATCGACCATGCGGCCGGCAGCTGGTCGGCGTACTGGGAGCCGTCGCCGAGGAAGATCGCCGGGTTGAAACCGCGGTGGTACGGCTTCGCGCCGCTGTACTTCGCGGGACTCGAGCAGTACGACCCGTCCAGCACCAGGTTGCGGACGTTGTCCAGCTCGATCGCCAGCGTGGCCTTCACGAGTCCGGCGCGCGCCCGCGCCGCCTGCTTGGCCTTCGGGTACGTCGTGACGAGCCGCTGGTACGTCGCTCGCGCGGTCACCCAGTTCTTCCGGGACGCATAGTCGTCGCCGCAGGCCAGCAGTGCATTGGGCTCGATCCGGGGTACGACGGCATTGGCGCGATCGAGCAAGTTCTTGGACAGCTTGCGGGTCCGCAACCACGCGGTCAACGTGATCTGCTCGCACGACTCCATCGTCTGCAGGTCCTTGACGAATCGATCCATGACGGCACCTGCGGTCGCCTGCTGCCGCGGGTCGGAGGCGATCGGGCCGAGCATGCCGTAGCCCTCCTTGACCGAGTCCACGTCCCCCAGTCCCACAGCTGTCCCGAGGTGCGACCTCACCGTTTCCAGCCTGCCGCAGATCTCCACGTCGCTGTCACCGCGGTCCATGTCCTTCCCGGCGACAAGGCGGTCACCGAACCAGACCTCGTCCTGCGCCTGCACGACCTTCGCGCAGTCGCCGGCCCGCCGCGCTGCGGTCACATCGTCGGCGACATCGGCAGCACCGCGCTTGAGCACGACGCCCGACGCCACGACCGCGAGCGTGACCACAGCGGCGACGATCCGCTTCGGGATACTGGCCGTCCGCTCCGGTGGCCGGGTCGCCAGGAACAGTCCGTGCAGCACCTGCAGCAGTCCCCACCCCAGCAGGCCGAACTGGTACGCCGTGTCCTTGCGCTGGTACATGAGGACGAGGAGTACCGCCGTACCGGCGAGGCCGAGAAGACCGAAGAACCAGCGGCGGATCAGGAAGTAGCCGAGGCCGAGCAACGAGGCGTTGCCCAGGGCAACGGCCAGTGGATCGTGCGGCCGCAGCCGCTTCGGCGGAGGTCCCGGGTACGGCGTGCCTTGCGGAGGCGGGGGCTGCTGCTGGTAGGTCACCTCCACCACTGTGGCGTCGTACACCACCACCCGGAGCGCGCTGGCCGGTTCCTGTCACCCGAGCCGGATGGACTTCTTGTTCATGAATTCCTCGATGCCGGCCGGGCCGAGTTCGCGGCCGAGGCCGGAGCGTTTGATGCCACCGAACGGGAGGTCGGCCTGGGAACCGCCGGCGCGATTCAGGTACACCATGCCGGCGTCGATGCGGTCGGCGACGCGGCGGTTGCGGTCGGGGTCGGTGCCCCACACCGACGCGCCGAGGCCGAACGGGGTGTCGTTGGCGAGCCGGACCGCGTCGTCCTCATCCGCAGCTTCGAAGACGATCACGACCGGCCCGAAGATCTCTTCGTAGTACGCGTCCATCTCCGGCGTGACGTCGGTGAGGACGGTCGCCTCGAGGTACGCGCCGGGCGTGATGCGGCGACCGCCGGTCCGCAGGGTCGCACCTTGTTCGACCGCTTTCGCCACCTGGGCGGCGACCTCGTCCGCGGCGGCGGCCGAGGCGAGCGGCGGGAGCTTCGTCGCGGGGTCGGCCGGGTCGCCGGGGACGTAGTACTCCGCGACGCGTTTGGTCAGCCGGTCGACGTACTCGTCGTACAGGCCGGCCAGGACGATCATCCGCTTCGGGGCGTTGCAGGACTGGCCGCAGTTCCGCATCCGCGCGGTCGCGGTGGCGTTGACGGTCTCGTCCAGGTCGTCGGTGTCGAGGATGATCAGCGGGTCGGAGCCGCCGAGTTCGAGCACGGTCTTCTTCAGGTTCTTCCCGGCCTCGGCGGCGACAGCGATCCCGGCCTGCTCGCTGCCGGTCAGCGAGACGCCGGCGATCCGCGGGTCGGCGAGGATCGCGGGGATCTGCCGGCTCGACGCGTACGTGTTCACGTAGACGTCGTCCGGTACGCCGGCCGCGTGCAGGATCTCCTCGATCGCACGCGCCGACCGTGGGCAGATCGAGGCGTGCTTGAGCAGGATCGTGTTCCCGAGGACCAGGTTCGGCGCGACGAACCGGGCGACCTGGTAGCACGGGAAATTCCACGGCATGATCCCGAGCAACGCCCCGATCGGCCCTTTGGTGATGACGGCCTTCCCGTCCTTGAGGTCGATCGGCTCGTCCGCGAGCAACGCCGGCCCGTGCTCCGCGTAGTACCGGAAGATGTCGACCACGATCCCGACCTCGCCGCGGCCCTCGTTGACGCGCTTACCCATCTCGAGCGTCATGATCGCGGCCAGCTCGTCGGCCCGCTCCGCGAAGAGGTCCGCCGCCCGCGCCGCGATCGCGGCCCGCTCCCCCACGGTCCGCCGTCGCCAGTCCGGGTACGCCGCATGCACCCGCCCGATCGCCGCGCGCACCTCCTCCTCCGTCGAGTTCGCCACTTCCTCCACCAACACCCCACGCGCCGGATCGGTGACTGAGTACATCGGCAACCTCCATCCAAATCCAAGAACCGCCACCATACTGTATACAGCATCCCCCCAATCTACCGCCGGTCCAACTTTGGGCACCCACCAACCGTTTCGAGCGCCGCGGAATGGTTGGCAGGGGCCCAAAGACGGCTTGGGCAGCGCGCCGTGTGCGGTTGTGACATTTGCGTCTTGGGGGCATGCTCATGGCTTGCCCCGTTGTCCGCCTCTTTGATCGGATGCCCGCCCGTGTCTGAGCAACGGAAGTTTCGTCGTGTTGTGCGGCTGGTCGCAGTGCTGGCCGTTGTCTCGGTGCCGTCGATGGCGCTTGCCGCACCGAGCGCTCCCCCGGACCCTGTGAACGCCTGGCAGTACCCGCACTGGCCGCAGAAGCAGCCCTGGCAGGAGTCGGGGCCGGACACGCGGGTCGCGAAGACCCTGTCGAGCGGGCTGCCGGGCCCGATCGACCCGCAGAACTGGGAGAACCCCGACCACATGACGTGGGACGACTACGTCAAACCGCCCGGCACCAACTGGGCCGATCCCGCCGTGAAGGGTTCCGAGCGGACCTTCAAGGGCGCGCTCGTGCTGCTCGACTACCCGAACCAGGACTTCGTCATCACCAAGCCCAAGGGCTCGACGGCGTTCGGCAACCCGAGTGCCGCGGCGAACGGCGTACCGCGGGATCAGACCGCGCAGTTCTACAAGAACTTCCTGAACACCCCAGAGCCGCTGAACCATGGTCACACGTTGCACGAGTACTGGATGGAGGACTCCGGCGGCCGGTACGGCGTCGACCTCACCGCGTTCGGCCCGTACCGGATGCCGGGCAAGTCGCACGAGTACGCGATGGAGTTCCAGAGCGACGAGGACTGCCCGGCCGGTGACAACTGCTCGCGCAACATCCGCACCGACGGCCAGGCGGCCTGGGTCGCCGACCAGGGTCCCGACGTACCGGCCGGGTACGACTTCGTGTTCTTCCTCAGCGCCGGCCAGGACGAGTCGTCGACCTGGCAGGAGTTCGGGATGATGAAGTTCCCGACCAAGGAGGACGTCACCGAGGAGTTCGGTCCGCCGGATCCCGCACAGCGCAACTGGTCGGAGACCCGGTACGTCGACTGGACGTCGTGGGCGGCCGGCTCGTCGATCTGGCCGAACGCCGGCGGCGGCTCGTCCACCCAGGCGGAGAGCTCCGGGATGGCGGTGTTCGCGCACGAGTTCAGCCACATCCTCGGCATCGGCGACAACTACAACAACCCGTACGGCGTCCCGCCGAGGCGCGCGTACACCGGTATCTGGGAGATGCTCAGCCGGGGCAGCTTCAACGGCCCGGGCGGCCCGCACAGCCGCTGGATGATCCCGGCGACCGGCGGTGCGTCGATGGGCGCGCAACACATGCTGCGCAACAAGATCAAGCTGAAGATGGTCGACGAGCAGAACGTGCTCAGACTCTCCCGCGAGGCACTCGCGACCTCGGGTGTGGTGATCGCGAACGTCAAGGCACGCAGCGTGAACCCAGATGCCAAGGACCTGTCCGGGATCAACATCGAGCTCGGCGGCGCGGGCGATCTGGACGCGCCGTGCGATGCGACGAAGGATCCGCTCTGCGACGGCCGCGGGTACCAGAACTACACGGTCGAGGTCGTGGACCGGATGGGCACCGACTCGTTCACCCCCGATGCCGGCGTACTGCTCGCGAAGACCAAGAACCAGGACCGCGCGCCGTTCGAGTGGGTCGTCGACGCGAACCCGCAGGACATCAACCTGACCGACTACGTGCTGCCCGACGGCACGAAGGTCCCGATCACGATCGGCGACTACCGGCAGTTGTCCGACGCGCTGTTCCACGCCGGCACGAACTCCGGCAGCGAGTACGAGTACACCGACACCGCGAACCGCCTGCACTTCTACATCACGAACGTGCACCGCAACGCGAAGGGTGAGCTGTCGTACACGGTCGCGATCCGCTCCCTCGACGGCGCCGGCGCCCAGAAGCGCGGCGTACGGCTGCTGCCGACCGTCGCGAAGCCGGACCGCAACGGTGTCCAGACCTGCAACTTCAGCCTCACCAACACGGGCAAGGCCGGTACGTCGTCCACGCAGCCCGAGGACGTCACGCAGTACATCAAGGGTGACGTCTACCGCCTGTCCGCCAAGTCCGACGGCTGGCCGATCGCCCTGCCCAACGCACTCGCCACCGCGAACGCGGGCCAGCAGGTCACGGTCCCCGTCTACACCAAGGGCGGCACCGGCCCGCTCGCCAAGATCACCCTCACCGCAACCTCCGAAAGCGACCCGACCAAGTCATCAACCGCCACCTGCATCGCCGTCAAGCGCTGAGCCGCCAATCGCTCAGCCGTTAAGCGCTCAGCCGTTAAGCGCTCAGCCGTTAAGCGCTGACAGCAGCGCGCCGGGCGTCCAGCCGAGTTGGACGCCCGGCGCCGCGTGCAGGTACTCGACCACCTGCGCCAACTCCCAGCCGTGCGCCTCGGTCAGGCCGGTGGCGATCCAGCGAAGGTACGACGCTGTTGGCGCGGCCGGATCGATGTCGGCGACCGTCCCGTGGGTGACGGTGAACATCGGCAGGCCGTCAAGCTCCCCCAGTCGCACGACGGTCTCGTAGCGGCCGGAGCCGAGGGAGTGGATCTCGGCTACCTCCGGGAGGAGGGCTTCGAGCTCCAGCGCGTAAGCACCGCCCGGAGCGCGCCACATCTCCTGAGCCGCCACGTCCGCCAGCTGCTCCAGGCTGAGGAGGTAGGCACGGCCTGCGAGCTCGGTGGGTGCGGCCGCGTTGTAGAACGCCGAGCCACCGCCCCACACCTTCGACGCACCCGCGAACACCAGTCCGCCTGACACCGTGACTGCCGCGGTCCGCTGGGGCGGCGTCTGATCGCGGCAGCCCGGGTAGATCCGAGCGCCGCCACGCGGGCGGCCGCCGTACAGATAGCAACTGAAGCGTTCGAGGGCGAGATTGGACCCGTAGGCGACGTACCACACACGCTCCACGGAACCTCTGTCAACTCCTCCGGACTACAGGAACACTGATTGCTGTCGGCAACGAAAAATTGGACGCCGCCTTGTAACACTACCCGATCATCCTCCCACGTGTGCACGGACTTGCCATCCTGTGGATAACCTGGATTGCCGAATTCCCATGAAAACAAGGGCATTCGGCTTCGAAAACTGTCGGAGGGGCTGCCTACGCTGTGGGTATGGAGATTCTCGGGGAGCGACCGGTGTGGTCGATGAGCGGCGACGAGATGGTGTCGACTCTCGATGCCACGTACGCCGAGATCGCCCGCCTCGAAACCCTCGCGCTGCGGCTAACCGCCGGCCTCGAGACCATCGGCTACGCCAGGGACCTGGGCGCCGGCACCACCGCCCGATTCCTGACCTTCCGCTACCGCGTGGACGCCACCAAGGCCCGCCGCGACGTCTACCTGGCCAACGCTCTACCGAAGTACCCGGCCGTTGCGGCCGCCCTCCCCGACCCTGATCCTGAAGTCGAGGGTGGTGGAGTGCTGTTGCATCCGGCGCAGGCCGAGGCGATCGTGTCCGCGCTGGACAAACTGCCCGCCACGGTGCCGGTCGAAGATCTGGCTGTCGCCGAGCGGGAAATGGTGGAACTTGGCCGCACCCACGGTCCGCTCGACCTGCGCAAGGCCGGCGTACAGGTCCGCAACCGGCTCGACACCGACGGCCCCGAGCCCGCCGAACAGGAGGCGTACGACCGCGAGACGCTGAAGATGAGGACCGCCGACAACGGTGTCGCGTTCACCGGGTTCCTGGCCAGCGAGAACGCCGAACTGTTCCGCACGCTGATCCACACCTACGCCAAGCCGCACAAAACCATCGACGGCGCCCTCGACCCCCGCAGCCGCGACAAGCGCCAGGCCGACGCCCTCACCACCGTCCTGAACGCCGCCAGCAACACCGCCAGCAGCACCGCGACCAGCGGCGGTTCTGTCCCCGGACATGGCCAGAAGCCGCAGATCCTCGTCACGGTCGACTTCGACGACCTCAAGACAGCCGCCGCGAACTCGACCGGACGGCTGATCTATGGCGACGCCCTGTCCGCGGCCACCATCCGGCGTTTGGCCTGCGACGCCCAGATCCTCCCCGTCGTGCTCGGCTCGGACTCCCAGCCCCTCGACGTCGGCGCCACCGTCCGCCTCGCCACCGGCCCCATGCGCAAGGCCCTGATCGCCCGCGACAAGGGCTGCGTCTGCTGCGGCGCCCCGCCGATCTACTGCGACGCCCACCACGTCACCAGCTGGATCGACGGCGGAGAAACCAAACTCACCAACCTCGTTCTGCTCTGCAAACGCTGCCACCGCGACTTGCACGCCGGCCACTGGAACATCCAAATCACCGACGGCACAGTCGACGTCACCCGCCCCACTTGGGCCACCCCCGCCCCGATCCCCCGCGATCGATACCGCCCGCCAACAACCACATCCAGAACAAGCAGACCCGACGCGGCCGGGGCACCCGCGCGCGCCTGGCCGAGAGACACCGATCCACCCTGGATCACCCCCGAAGACGCCGCACGCCTCAACCCCTGGGGCGACGCGCACGACAGCGGCCGCCTGCTCGACCCTCGGAGTGCCCAGGGCCCGGAGCGCGAAGGCGACGCCAACACCGTCGAGGAGAGCGCAACGGACCCGTGGGGGCGAGATCCGTGATTCACCCGGCAACAACGCCGCGGCGTAGGGCGACGTACCCGCACAAGCATCAGGCCATGCCTCTGCTCGTGGATCCGGCCTGCCTCAGGGAACGCGCCAGGTTCAACCGGCTGAAGGTCCACCACTCCACCGGCAACACCGCGTCATGCCGGGTCGCCGAGGCTGGGGATCGGCGGCGTCGAGCCGTACGTGCTGAGTGCGGCCGCGCACCGGCTACCGGCTACCGGGTCGACGGGACGCTGCGACAGGCGATCAAGCCCGCCAACGGCTGGCAGAGTGTGTGAAGCCGTCCCGCCTGTCCCCCGCGTCATGGTCGGATGCGGACAGGAGGACATGTGGACGTACTGCAGTGGATTGGCCAACCGGTCATCGAGCGCGGAGTCATCGAGCGTCGGTTCCAGCTGGTGCGGGGCGTGGATGTCGTCCCGGGCATCTTGTGGTTGCCCGCGCGGCCTGAGCGGCCCCTTCCGCTCGTCCTCATGGGGCATGGTGGCAGCGGTCACAAGAGAACTCGAGTTGTTCGTAGGATTGCAAGATTCTGCGTATTGAATCTTGTAAGGGGACAACTTTGCGCGCTATGGTCCACGGCGGCGCTCGTTCATGGCTCGTACGCCGGTTGTTCGGGTTGATGTGCGCCTGATGAATCACTGGTGCTGAACACTCCAGCCGTCCCGCCCCACGAGGAGAGCTGTCATGCCAGACATCAATCGCCGTAGGTTCCTGCAGTTGGCCGGAGCGTCGGCTGCGTTCGCTGCGATGGCGAACAGCATCGAGCAGGCCGCCGCGATCCCCGCGCACCGCCGGTTCGGCAGTATCCAGGACGTCGAGCACATCGTCGTCCTGATGCAGGAGAACCGGTCGTTCGACCACTACTTCGGCAGTCTGAACGGCGTCCGCGGGTTCGGTGACCCGCGACCGGTCACCCTGCCGAGCGGCAAGCCGGTGTGGTACCAGAAGAGTGCCGCCGGGAAGGAGATCCTGCCGTTCCGGCCGGAGGCCGACAACCTCGGGATGCAGTTCATCCAGGACCTCGCGCACAGCTGGTCCGACGCGCACCTGGCGGTGAACAACGGCAAGTACGACCAGTGGATCCCGGCGAAGACGCCGACCACGATGGCGTACCTGACCCGCGAGGACATCCCGTTCCACTACGCGCTCGCGGACAAGTTCACGCTGTGCGACGCGTACCACTGCTCGTTCATGGGCTCCACAGACCCGAACCGCTACTACATGTGGACCGGCTACACGGGTAACGACGGCACCGGCGGCGGCCCGGTCCTCGGCAACGACGAGGCGGGCTACGGGTGGACGACGTACCCGGAACGGCTCGAGGAGGCCGGTGTCTCGTGGAAGATCTACCAGGACATCGGTGACGGCCTGGACGGCGACCACGGGTGGGGCTGGATCGACGACGCGTACCGCGGGAACTACGGCGACAACTCGCTGCTCTACTTCAACAAGTACCGCACCGCGCAGCCAGGCAACCCGTTGTACGACAAGGCCCGCACCGGCACGAACGCGAAAGCCGGCGAGAGCCTGTTCGCGCAGCTCGCCGCCGATGTGACGAACAACCGCCTGCCGAAGATCTCCTGGATCGCGGCGCCCGAGGCGTTCACCGAGCACCCGAACTGGCCGGCCAACTACGGCGCCTGGTACATCTCCCAGGTCCTGGACGCGCTCACCGCGAACCCCGAAGTGTGGAGCAAGACCGCTCTGTTCATCACGTACGACGAGAACGACGGCTTCTTCGACCACGTCGTACCGCCGTACCCGCCGATGGATGCCAATCAGGGCCTGTCCACGGTCGACCCGGGCCCCGATCTGTACACCGGGTCGAAGGCCGCGCATGGCGCCTACGGTCTCGGCCAGCGGGTGCCGATGCTGGTGGTGTCGCCGTGGAGCACCGGCGGCTACACCTGCTCCGAGGTGTTCGACCACACGTCGATCATCCGGTTCATGGAGTCCCGTTTCGGCGTCCACGAACCGAACATCTCGCCGTGGCGCCGGGCGATCTGCGGCGACCTGACGTCGGCATTCGACTTCGGTACGGCGGCGACGCAGCCGGCGACCCTCCCCGACACCAGCGCGTACGAGCCGCCGGACAACAAACGGCACCCGGACTACGTGCCGACGCCGCCCGCGGTCGGCAAGGTCCCGGCGCAGGAACGCGGCCGCCGACGTACCCGGCCGTTGCCCTACGCACCGGTCGTCGACGGGGCCGTTGCCGACAGCAAGTACAGGCTGACGTTCAGCTCCGGGGCGCGGGCGGGCGCGCAGTTCCTGGTCACCTCGGCGAACCGTTCCGACGGCCCGTGGACGTATACCACCGAGGCCGGCAAGACCGTCGCCGACAGCTGGAACCCGATCTACTCGGCCGGCGTCACCGACCTCACCGTCCACGGCCCGAACGGCTTCCTCCGCACCTTCAAGGGCAAGCCCGCCACCGGCCTGGAACTCACCACCCGCGAGAACGCCGCCACCGGCAACGTCGTACTCACCTTCATCTCCGACGCCGCCCGCCGCATCACGATCACCAACACGTACGCCGGCACTGCCCAGAATCTCGACCTACCCAAGGGCACCACCACCCGGACCATCACCACCACGAACGGCTGGTACGACGTCTCGATCACCACCGCCACCGACACGACCTACCTCCGCCGCCTGGCCGGCCACGTAGAAACCGGCACCCCCAGCCTCAGCGACCCCGCCATCAAGACCGTTTGACGGCCGGAGCCGGAGCCCCGATCTAGAGGATCGGGGCTTCCGGCTTGGTGTCGGCGGCGGGGTTTGCGTCGTCGACGCGTTCCAGTTCGTCGACGGCGATGCGGCTGGTCCAGCGTTGGTCGGGGTCGGGTTGCGGGATGGAGTCGAGGAGCAGCTTGGTGTACGGGTGGGAGGGCTCGTGCATCACCGTGGAGACCGGGCCGCGTTCGACGATCTGGCCCTTGGTGATGACCATCACCTCGCCGCCGAGGTAGTAGACCGTGGACAGGTCGTGGGTGATGAACAGCGTCGTCATCCCGTGCTTGGTCTGGAAGTCGAGCAGGATGTCCAGGAAGTGCTTGCGCACCTGGGCGTCCAGCATCGACACCGGCTCGTCCGCGATGATGAACGACGGGCGCAGCATGTGGACCCGGGCGAGCATGATGCGTTGCCGCTGACCGCCGGACAGCTGGTGCGGGTACCGCCCGAGCACGTTCTCCGGCTCGAGACGGACGGCGCGCAGCGACTCCTCGATCAGCTCGAGTCCCTTGGCGCGGGTGTCCGCGAGCTTGAACTTCTTCAGGGCCTTCCAGAGCACGCGATCGACCCGGTAGAACGGGTTGAAGATCGCGTACGGGTCCTGGAACACGGGTTGTACGTCGCGCCGGTACTCGTCGTACTCGGCCCGGCTCAGCTTGAAGATGTCCTTGCCGCCGTACAGCACCGACCCGGCCGTGGGCTTCTGCAGGCCGAGGACGTTGCGGGCGATCGTGCTCTTCCCGCTGCCGCTCTGGCCGACCAGGCTGACGATCTGCGGCGGCGAGGCGGCCAGGCTGAAGCTCACGTCGTCCACCGCGGTGATGTAGCCGTCGGCGACGCCACGGGCATGGAACCGTTGCTGCACGCCACGGAGTTCGAGCTCCGACTTCATGATGCCCTCCGTCCGAGCTTCGGGATCGACTCGATCAGCTGCCGGGTGTAGGCGTCCTGTGGGTCCTTGAAGACCTGCCGTACGTCGCCGACCTCGACCAACTGTCCCTCGTACATCACCGCGACCCGGTCCGCGAGCTGTGCGTGCACGCCCATGTCGTGCGAGATCACCATCAGGGTCACGCCGAAGTCGGTACGCAGATCCGCGAGCGACTGCAGGATCACCCGCTGGATCGTCACGTCCAGCGCCGTGGTCGGCTCGTCCGCGATCACCAGGTCGGGTTCGAGCGCGACCGCGATCGCCATCAGCACCCGTTGCTTCATCCCACCGGACAGCTCGTGCGGGTACATCCGGGCCACCCGCGGCTCGAGACCGACCTGTGCGAGCAGCCGCGGGATCATGTCCGACACCGCTTCCTTGCGGTCCGGCGCGTGCTCGACGATCACGTCCTTGAACTGGTCGTGCACCCGCATCACCGGGTTCAGCGAGCTCATCGAACCCTGCGGGAGATACGAGAGAGCACTCCACCGCAGTACCCGAAGCTCCTCGCCATGGACCTTCAGCAGGTCCACCGGCGAACGGCCGGCCGGGTGGAACATCACCGAGCCGCCGGTCACCTTGCCCGGCGCCTTCAGGAGCCGGAGCAGTGCGACCGCGAGCGTGCTCTTCCCGCTGCCCGACTCCCCCGCGATCCCGAGGATCTCACCGCGGCGTACGTCGAGATCGATCCCGCGGACCGCCTTCACGTCGCCGCGGTTGGTGGAGTAGACGACCTCGAGCCCCTTGATCTCCAAGACGGAGTCACTCACCTGCCACTCCCCTCAGCCGCGGGTTGTAAACCTCTTCCAACCCGATGTTCACCATGTTGAGCGCCGCGAACAGCAGCGTCAGCAGCACGATCGGGACCACGAACATCGGCCACGCCCCGAGTGTCAGCGCGCCGGTGGTGATGGCGTTGTAGATGATCTGGCCGAGGTCGACGACACCGCCCGGCCCGAGCCCGATCACCTCCAGGCCGACCAGTCCGAAGATCGCGCCGAGCGCCGAGGACGCGAACCCGACGCCGATGAACGGCAGCAGGTTCGGCAGCAGCTCGGTGACGATGATCTCCAGGTCGCGGGCCTTGCTCACCCGCGCCAGGTCGACGTACGGCCTGGTCCGCAGGCTGAGCACCTGGGAACGGATGGTCTTGGCCGCGAACGGCCACGAGAAGATCGAGATCATCACGCCGACCTGGAACAGACTCACGTTCTTCGCGTACGCCGACAGCGCGATCAGCAACGGGAACGTCGGGATTACCAGCAGGATCCCGGTGAACGTCGACAAGATGCCGTCGATCCAGCCGCCCTTGTAACCGGCCACGAACGCCACGATCACACCTGCGACGGTGGAGATGATGCCCGCGATCGCCCCAATCTGGAGCGAGACCGACAGCGCCTTCATCACCATCGCGAACACGTCCCGGCCGAACTGGTCGGTGCCCAGCAGATGCCCGGGTCCGGGCACCAGCCACTTCTCGTACGCCGCCACCTCGATCGGATCCTTGCCGCCCCCGATCGCGTTCACGATCACCGGGCTGAACAGCGCCAGCAGCACCATAACTCCGAGGATGATCAGCCCGGCCGCCAGTCGCCGGCTGTTCCGGATCGTCCGCAGCACCGCGGTCAGAATTCTCATCGTCATCACTTCCAGTACTTGACCCGCGGGTCAAGCAGCGGGAGCAGGAGGTCGAGCAGGAGTACGGCGGTCAGCACCGAGAAGATCGCGATATCGGTGACGCCGAGGATCGTGTTGAAGTCGAGTTGCTGGATCGCGGTGACCAGCGTGGTCCCGAGACCCGGGTAGTTGAACAGCTGCTCGACCAGCACGTTGCCGTTGAAGATGAAGCCGAGCGAGATGCCGAACGCGGTGATCTGCGGCAGGTAGCAGTTCCGCAGCGCGTACCGGGTCAGGATCCGCCAGCCCTTCAGGCCTTTCGCCTCGGCGTACACCAGGTAGTCCTCGCCGAGGACCGGGACCATCAGCATCCGGGTGGACAGGATCCAGCTGAACGTCCCGATGATCACGATCGACAACCCCGGCAGCAGCCCGTACTTGAGCACGCTGCCGATGAACTCCAGCGAGATCCCCGGACTGATGTTGGAGTCGTACGCCGATCTCGCAGGCAGCACGCCCATCGAGTAGGCGAAGATGTACACCAGGATCAGCGCGACGAAGAAGTACGGAACGTGGGAGAGCGCGATCGACAGGTTGGTCGCGATCGCGGATCCGAGTTTCCCGCGCCGCCAGCCCGCGATCGCCCCGAGGAGCACGCCGAGGACCCAGGCCAGCACCGCGGAGATCCCGAGCAGACCGATTGTCCAGGGCAACGATCTGAGGATCACGTCCTGGGCGGGCGTCGGGTAGTTGATGAGGCTCGGCCCGAGATCACCGTGCAGAACGAGTTTCTCCATGTACTTCAGGTACTGGGAGAACATGTTCCCGGTGAGGCCGAACTCCTGCTGGTAGCGGGCGATGAGCTCGGTGCTCGCCTGCTGGTTGTACATGTAGTTCTGCTGCAGCGTCTGGATCAGGGTCTGGACCGGGTCGCCCGGGATCAGACGGAAGAAGAAGAACGCGATGGTGAGCGCTCCCCAGAGCTCCACGAAGTAGAGCCCGACCCTTCGGATCGCGTACGCCGCCAGCGGATGCCGCGACAGCCAGGCCCGCACCCCCGAAGGCGGCGCGGAGTCCTGGCTCTTGTCGACAGCTACCACCGGCGGGGCCTCCGCCGTCACGCCGGTCCCTTCTGGCCGGTGGCCGAGATCTTGCCGAGCACCAGGATGAAGTGCGGCCACCAGTTCAACGGCACCTCGTACAGGTTGTCGTCGGTCGGCCAGTCCTTCCAGAAGGCGGTGTTGAAGAACTGCGGGTACCCGGTCTGGATCACCGGCAGCAGCGGCAGCTTCTGGAAGTAGATCTCCAGCGCCTGCTTGAGCAGCGGCTTCGCCTCCTCGCTGTCCGGGTCCATCCCGGACAGCTTCTGGGAGATCTCGTCGAACGCCGGGTCCTTGAAGCGCATCTTGTTCTTCCCGGCGGCGTTCTTGCCGATCGGCTGTGCCTTGCTGCTCTCCCAGTCGGTGTACAGCTGCTCGGGGTCGATGGCGAACCCGGCCCAGCTCGAGTCGATGTCGTACTCGCCGCGCTGGAACTTCTCGTCGTGCACGCTGCCGGACAGGCTGCGCAACGTGCAGGGCACCCCGACCTTGGCGAGGTCGGTCTTCAGCACGTTCGCGATCGCGTACTCGGCCTTGTCGACCTGCGCGGGCGTGATGATCTCGAGGTTGATCTCCTTGCCCTTGTAGGTGCGCTTGCCGGCCGCGTTCTTCGGAGCGATCTCGTCGAGCAGCTGAGTTGCCTTCTCGAGGCTGTACTCGAACTTGTACTTGTCGGCGAGCTCGTCGTCCTTCCACTTGTCGTTGGTCGGATAGTCGGCCCACGGGTAGATCGCGGGCGGCACCTTGACGTCCCAGACCGACGTACCGATCTTCTCCCGGTCGAGGCAGTAGTTGATCGCCCAGCGCATCTTCTCCTCGGCCATCACGCCCCGGGCCGGGTCGCAGTTCAGCCACATCACCCGTGGGTTCGGGTCGTGGAACTGCGTCGTGACCAGGTTCGGGTAGCCGGTGTTGGCCAGCTGCGTGGCGTGCTGCGTGTCGATCGAGCCGACGTCGAACTCGGCGCGCTCGAACGCCAGCGACGCCTGGTCGAGCTGCTTCGAGGTGCTCTGGAAGATCACGTACTGCGGCTTGACGTCGAGCTTGTCCTTGTTCCAGTAGTTCGGGTCCTTCTCCCAGACGAACATCTTCTGGTTCCGGATCGCCTGCTTCAGCTTGTACGGACCCGAGCGGACCGGCGGGTTGTCCTTGTACTTGGTCAGGTCCTGCGACTTCCAGATGTGCTCGGGCATGATGTTGTTCGGCGCGCCCGCGATCGCGGCGATGAAGTTGTAGTGGAACCGCGGCGTCGGCTTCAGGAACTTGACCACCGCGGTCTGCGGATCCGGCACCTCGACGGTCTTGACGAACTCCTTCAGGTCGCCGCCGCCGCCGAACAGGTCGGGGCGGTCCTTGAGGGCCATGACGGTGAACCTGAAGTCGTTCGCACCCAGCGGCTTCCCGTCGTTCCAGTGCGCCTTCGGGTCGAACTTCAGGGTCAGCTCGGTGTGGTCGTCGTTGTACTTGTACTCGGTCGCCAGCCACGGCGTGAGCTTGCCGGTGGCGAAACTGAGGAAGAACAGCGGCTCGGTCGCCAGCTCCACACCGGCACCGCCCGGTGATCCGTTCGGGATCATCCCGTTGAAGCTGTCGAAGACGGTGTACTCGACCTGGCCGACGATCACCGTCTGGTCCCGCGGGACCGGGATGTTGGCCTTGCCGATCTGGATGGACTTGGTGGCCACCGGCTTGTTGCTGTTGGCCGGCTTGTCGGAGTAGGAGCCACCGCCGGAACAGGCGGCCAGGAAGGCGGTCAGTGCCGCGGCGCCTCCTCCGATCATGCTCCGCCGGGTCAGCTGGTACCGGACGACGTCTTCGACATCTTCGTACTGCTCTTGCGGGCGCGGGCCATCGCTGTGGGACTCCGTGTTCATGACGAAGGTCACCTCCGTTTGCATTGCGTGGACTGGCGGATCACGGACCGAGAGGTGCCACGGACTATAAGTAGCGTTGACAACGTTGACAAGAGTTCGTTGCCACGTTGAAGTGAAGACGTCATATCTGCAGCTCAGTGGATATACCAACCTTTGACAACGTTGCTCGCTCTGCGTGACTCCCGTAGGCGGAAACGCTTCCAAGCGCAGTTACGCGGCGTGTACTTTCCGGCCCGCGGCCAGTTCCGGTCAGTCGTAGACGGCGTCGACCAGAAGTTCCACGGAACGGTCCGGTTCGTTGAGAACCGCGCGGATCACGTGCCGCTGGTCCCATCGCCCGGCGGCCCACGCGAGGGCCTTCGCCAGCCCGTCGAACGTCGCCGCGTGCGGTGCACCCTCGGCGTCGACCCACCACGAGACCTCGACACCGTCGACGGTGAGCTCCTCGTGCTCCCACCACGCCGCCGGGACCTCGGGCACGAGTTCGCGGACGATCTCCGGCACGTCGGCCGCCGTACCCTCGCCGTCGATTTTGCCCTCGGCAACTTCTTGGGCGAGCGGTACGTCGAACAGGTCGCTGAGCCCGTCCGCCGCGGCACCGGATCCGATCACGAACCCGCCGAGGTCCTCGCGCTGCACCCACATCGGCCCGTCGACCACGACCGCGCCATCCGCGTCGGTGACTCGGGTCCCGCCGCCGTCGGCGTCCAGTACGCGGACGTGCGCCGGCGCGGCGCCTGGGAACAGCGCGAGCGTCCCGAGCCGGTTCCACAGCCGCAGGATCGATGCTTCGTCGACGTCGCGCTCGGGGTCGGCCAGCCGGTCGAGCACGAGTCCGAGGCCGTCCGCATCGAGGTCGCCGACGTCGCGGACCAGCCCGACCGCCGTACGGACCTCGGGATCGAGGCCCGCCGTCCAGGCGGGCGCCTCGTCGAGGAAGGTTGCGAGCACCGGTTCGGCGTCGGGATCCGCGCGTCCGGCGAGCGGTTCGCCGTCGTCGAGCAGGACGTGCTCACGGATCCACCAGGCGGCGTACGACGGTACGCCGAGCGGCCGGTCGTCCGGGCCGACGACGCGGACCTGGGTGACGAGCGCGCGACGCAACTCGGGGTCGGATCCGAGGAGCTGCAGAACTTTCGGCCAGCTGTCGTCGGTGATCCAGTCGAGGTCGCGGATCGCTTCGAGCTCGCCGACTCCTGCCCCGTACCGGGATCCGTCGGGCGCGACGTCGTACGCCCAGTCCTCGATCCCGTCGAGGTCCTGGAGGGCTTCGGGCAGGCGGTCCAGGGCGACGTCGGATGCGGCGACGACCCCGAGCGAGGCGAGGACGCCGACGGCCTCCAGTGCGGGCAAGCCGTAACGGTCGAGGACGTCGCCGGCGATGGGCGCGACCTCGTCGGCGTCGAGCACTGCTTGCGCGTCGGAACCGGCGACGACCAGGGCGTTCGCGGGAACGAGTTCGCCGTCCGCGTCGCGTAGTACGAGATCGGAGAGCCACCACAGGCCGTCCGCCTGCGTCGGGTCGGCGGCGACCATGCTGAGGACAGCGTGCGCGATCGCGTCCGGGTCGTCGGCTTCCGCGGAATGCTCGACAGCAGCACGAACGGCGCCGTCTTCGAGGAGCGAGCGGGGAGTGGCGGTGATCGCGCCGAGGCGTTCGAGGACGGGGTCGACGGCATCCGGGTGTACGACGCGTACGCCGTACTCACCGAACGCGGCGAGCGTGTCGACCGGGATCTCGGGTCCGGGCAGGAGCAGACCGCGAGCACCGCGGACGAGCCGGCCGTCCGCGAGCGGGACCGGGAGGGTGCCGAGGGATTCGCGGATCAGTGGGTCGGTGACCATGGTCGAGAGCGCGGCGTAGAGCGTGCGCCACCAGCCGGGCGGTTCCTCTCCCCCGAGCTGATCCACCACCTCGGCCAGTTCGATGCGTCGTACCTGCAGGGCGTCAAGGGCGAGGCGGTCCTCGCGGCGGGCGTGAATCAGGCCTGGTACGAGCGGCGCCAGCACCTCGTTGAACGCTTCGTCGGCACCGTCCACGACGACTGCCTCGCTCGGTCGTAGGAGGGTGCCGTCGACTGCGGGGAGGACGGGGATGCCTGGTAGTACGCGGAGAATCTCGTCGCGGAGCATGCGATCCAGTGCTCCCGCCGGCAGGCCGGTCGGGACCAGGGGCAGTACGTCGTCTCCGGTGTCGGCTCGTTGGCGGAGGAGTTCGGCGTACGACGTCGCCGCTTCCTGGACGAGCCGATCCGTCAGCGGGCCCTTTGCCACGTGACGCCGGGTGGAGTCGAGCGGGAAGGTTGCCAGGAGCAACGCTGGGAGGGAGAACGGTTCGTCGGTGGGGGTGGGTGCGTGGACCACACGCGGTAGTTCGGTGAGAGGCCTGCGGGGCAGGGCCCAGACGACTGACCAGGTGGGGCGGGTGCGTTCTTCGGTGGGGCGGTCGGCGAGGAGGTGCTCGCGTTCGGCGGTGGTGAAGGTGCCGGCGGCGCGGTGGATGTGCCAGCGGTCGGCCGCGTTCTCCAGGATCCGATGGGTGTCGTCGGTTTCGATCTCGATGCGTTCGAGGCCTGGGAGCGCCAGGAGGAGCGGGTCGTCGGCTTCGGTGAGCACGCGGCGAACGAGGTCGGCGGCCGCCTCGTCGCGGAGCGGGAGGATGACCGCGGTGTCGTAGCCGGCGGGCGGCTCGCCTTCGGTCGCGAACGGGAGTCGCAGGACAGGCACCTGCCCGTCGCGACGCCGCAGCTCGGTGTCCAGCGCCGCGTTCCCGAGGTCGGCGATGGCCGACGCGGTGTCAGCCTTCGAGAACCGCACACCCCCGGTCCGCGACAACACCACCGGCTCATCCGTCACCGCGAGCACAGCGGAGAACCCGACCCCGAACCGTCCCACCGAGGAACCGGCCTGTTCCACGCGTTTGGCTGAGGCGCGGAGGGTGGCGAGGGACTCCACGCCCGCTGCGTCCAGAGGTGTGCCGGTGTTGGCTACTACGAGAGTGTTGGCGCGGAACTCGTACAGGACGCGGCCCGGGACGCCGGCGCGGGTGGCTGCGTCGGCGGCGTTCTGGGCGAGCTCGATCACCAGCCGGTCGACGTACCCGCCAAGGGCGAGTTCCTCCTCGGCGTTCGCGTCCTCCCGGAACCGAACGGGCGCCGCCGCCCACCCGGCCAGCACCCGTTCACGGATCCCCCTGGCTCCGAACACATCCTCAGTCACCGAGGCACCGTACCTCCCAGGTCATCTATCGTGGTGCGGTGATCGCTTCCGGCAGTCGGTACGTCGCACTCGGCAGCTCGTTCGCGGCCGGGCCGGGGATCCGCCCGATCGTGCACCCGCCCGCGGGCCGCTCGGGCAACAACTACGCGCACCTCGTCGCGGCCGAGCTCGGCCTCGACCTGGTCGACGTCTCGTACTCCGGCGCGACCACCGCGCACGTGCTCGACACCCCGCAGGACGAGGCGCCGCCGCAGCTCGACGCGCTCACGCCGGAGACCGCTCTGCTGACGATCACGGTCGGCGGCAACGACCTCGAGTACGTCGGAGCGTTCCTCCGCGGGAGTTTCCTGAACACCGTCGCGAAACCGGCGACGATCCTCGGCCGCCGGGTGGCGAACCGGATCCGCGCGCGGGTCAGCTACCTCAAGGACGACGCGGCGTACCAGACGGTCACGGACTCGCTGACCACGGTGGTCGAGAGGGCAAGAGAGCGCTCCCCGGAGGCGCGCATCCTGCTGGTCGACTACCTGAGTCTGGTCGGACCGGCGACCCGGCCGCGCCTCGACGTACCGCTCAACGAGGAACAGCTGCCGAGCATCGCGCTGATGGCCGACGGTCTCGCGGCTGCGTTCGCGAAGGCAGCGGCCGCGTCCGGGGCCGAGCTGGTCGCCGCGTCGGCGGCGAGCCGGGACCACGCGATCGGATCGGCCGAGCCGTGGACGACCGGGTTCACGCTGCGGCCGTCCTATCTGGGCGGCCACGTCTCGTACCACCCGAACGCGGCCGGTATGCGCGCCGTCGCCGACCTGGTTCTCGAGACGCTCCGCACATGAAGGTGCGCGAGGCAACCATCTCGGACGTCGACGACGCCGTCACCACCCTGACCCGCGCGTTGGCCGACTACCCGATGACCCGAGCGTGCTTCGACCCGGACGGCTACCTCGATCGACTCACGGCGTACCACCGCTTGTTCCTCAGCGGCGTCGGGCTGCCACACGGCCGCGTCTGGGTCACCGACGATGTGAGCGCGGTGGCCGTCTGGCTCCCACCCGATCTGCCGGCCGACGCGTTCGCGCCGCACACGGCCGCGTTTCAGGAGATCGCCGGATCCCGGTGGCCGTTGACGGCGGAGTACGGCCAGGCGATCGCGCTCTTCCATCCTCGCGACCCTGCCTGGCTCCTCGCTCTCGCCGCCGTCGACCCGGACCACCAGCGCCAGGGGCTCGGCCGCGCGGTCATCGCCCCCGGTCTCGCAACCGCGGATGCCGCACACTCCCCCGCCTTCGTGGAAACCCAGGACCCGGCGAACGTCAGCTTCTACGAGGCACTGGGCTTCACCGTCATCGCCGAACTGGAACTCCCCCACAACGGCCCCATGCACTACGCCCTGTACCGAGCCCCACGTTAAGCCGGGGTGTGGACGTACGGCGTGGTGGTGGTGACTGCGAGGAAGCCGAGGCGCTGGAGGATCGGGGAGCTGTCGTCGGACGCGTCGACGTGCAGGTACTTGTAGCCGAGCTCGACCGCCCGCGCCGCGCGGACCGCGACCAGCGCCTTGTAGATGCCCTTGCCGCGCCACTCGGCGAGCGTCGAACCGCCCCACAGACCGGTGAACTCGGTGCCCTTCTTGTACACCGCCCACGCGGCGGAGACCACCTGGCCGTCGGCCTCGGCGACGAAGACGTCGGTGCCTCCGGCGTGCCGGCGTACCAGGTCGTCGGTCAGCCAGGACCAGTCCTCGCCCCAGACCGTCGACTCCATCGCGGCGATGCGTTCGAAGTCCGCGCGCTCGCCGACCAGCCGGATCGTGATGCCGTCGACCACGTCGCGGCCCTGCAGGCGCTCCGCGATGGCGGCGCTCTCGGCGACGAGTACGGTCTCCTGCTCCTCGGGCTCGAACCCGGCGGCCCTCAGCCGGTCCGGGAGGTCGGCGGGCAGGTCGTGTCCGCGCAGCTTCCACTCGACGGCCTGTCCCTTGGCCGCGAAGTAGTCGCGCTGCCGGGCGATCAGGGCGTCGATCTCCGCGCCGTCGAGACCATCGAGAGAGCGGTAGCTCACGAAGCCGCGGCTCGGGTACTCGACCCGGATCACCGGCCCGTCGGTGCTCGTCGGCACGTCCGCGGTCTCACTGCTCCCCCGCAGCTGGTCGTCGTACGCCGCGAGCAGGTCTTTCTTCAAGGCATCAGTCACGGGAGGACTCTGGCACGAGTCACCCAGATTCGCCTCACATTTCGTCGTACTGAAAGCTTCCGCACGCGCCGCCCGCGGCCGGCGGGCTCGCTCAGTCCGTGCTTGTTCTCACGCTCGGCGTTGGCGAAGTGGCTCAGCGACACCATCAGGTTCAGCGGTTCCATCGGTCCGTCCTCCGGTCTCTCGGTGCTTACACGGGGACGTCGGATCTGATCGGCCGAACTTGACATGCGGCAGCTAGGAATCTTTCTCGGTGACGAGCACGAGGCGCCGGAGCAGGCTGTCGAGGCTGGTCCGGTCGGCTGCGGGCAGGTGGTGGATCAGTTCCTCCTCGACCCGCAGGATGTCGCCGATGCCGCGCTCCCAGAGGGCGCTCCCCGAGGGGGTCAGTGTCGCAACCACTTTGCGGCGGTCGTCGCGGTCGTGCGTGCGTTCGACGTACCCGCGGCTCTCGAGGGCGTCCAGCCGATTGGTCAGCGCGGCCGGCGACATCCCGAGCTGCCTGGCCAGCTCGCCAGCTGTCGCACGGTACGGCGTGCCGCCGCGGCGCAGCATGTGGAGCGTCTTGAATTCCCACAGTTGCAGCCCGTACGCCGCCAGCACGGCTTCCCGCCGGCGCTCGAGGTACCGCGTCAGCACCTGGAGCCGGACGGTGATGCCTTCGACGTCCCGATCGAGATTGTCGAGCTCCCCGGCCCAGAGATCGACATGGGCGTCCACGAAATCTTTCACCCGCCTAACTTTTCAGCCACTGAAGGTTAGTTGTCAAATATTTCGATGTCGAAATACCGTGCAGTGCATGAGCCAACTCGCAGCCATCGATGTCGTCACCGCCGCCACCCACCTGATGCGCGCCGGCCAGTGGACCGCCGCGACCGATCTGCTGACCGCCGCCACCAGCGACGATCCCGCCGAGCGCGCGGCACTCACCCTGGCCCGGGCCGAGGTCGCGGTCGACCAGGACTTCGGCCGCCCGACCGACCACGCTTCGGCCGCGCTGGCGGCCGTCCATGACGATTCGTGGGATCTCGCCATGCTGACGTTCCGCCAGGACTACTCGACGGCCCTGTTCCAGACAGCTGATCGAGACGACCTGCGAGGCCGCGCTCGCGCGCTCATCGAGCAGGCTCCTGACGAGGCGCGGCGGGGCTGGGCGAACTTCTGGGCAGGTGCGATGACGGATAACGTGTACGAGCAGCCGGCCGAGGCGTGCAAGCACTACGAGGTCGCGGTGGAGCTCGGCGAGAAGTGCGACGACGAGTTGCTGATGGCACAGGCGCTCCGGCATCTCGGGTACCACGCCCACGCGTCCGGTGATCTGACCCTCGCGCGGACGCAGTGGGAGCGGTCGACCGAGCTGTTCCAGGACGTCGGTCACCTACGTCCCGCCCTCGCCCAGCAAGCGCTGCTCGCCGTGCTGCTGCGCGACGAGGGTGACGTCAAGGGGTCACGGGCCCTCGCGACCGAGGTCAACCGATGGGCACGTCAGTTGGGCGTCCCGTTCATCGTCGAGCAGACCGCAGAGCTCATGGCTTGAGCGGTACGGCGAACTCCGCCGGGACGCCGGCGCTGAACGCGACATGGTCGGGCGGGCGATCCGGCGGGACGAGGCCCACCGAGCGCAACAGACCGTCGGCGTCGAGGGACGTGAGGGTCGCGCTGTGCAGGATCCAGGGTGGGTGGTGGTTCGGCAGGTACCAGGTGCGGCCGGCGCGATGGACGTGCAGGCCCCAGCGCGCGGTGAGGAAGTCCTCGAGTGGCCCGATCGGCAGCCGATCGCCCAGGTCTACGCCGACGAGCGCATGAGCTCCGGAGCCACGGACGGTCGACGTGTAGGCGTGGTGGTTGCCGTGGCGTTCGTGGCGCATCCGCGCCCAGCGGTACGGCAACCCGAAGACCGTGCGTGCGGCCACCACCACGGCCAGCCGGTTCGCGTCGAGGCTCAGGAAAACGACACCACGCCGGCCCGTCTCGTCCACGGAGTACAAGCGGATGTTCGTCTCCAGGAACGATCCGAGGTACGGAACGGCCGGGCCGTAAGGGAGTCCGGTGCCGACCATGCGGAACGGCACCAGACCGACGTACGTCCGGCCGTCGAAGGTGTCCGGCCGGGTACCCCTCGGGAAGAAGTGCGCCACATCCTCCGGCGCGAAAGCCCAATGAACGAAGGTCAGATCCAACCACCGCTGCCGCAGGATTCGCGGCCGCGGCAGGTCAGGCGCCTCCGGCCAACTCATGAGATCGAGCGTAGCCGTAGCGGTCACGGGTTGTCCGCTACCGGTTCTAGTCTCGGTGCCATGGAGTTTCGAGCAGAGGTACCGCAGGCGGAGTTGGACGAGCTGCAGCGACGGCTGGAGGCGGCCAGGTGGCCGGATCAGTTGCCTGATGCCGGTGCGTCGTACGGCGTCGAGCTCGGGCGGCTGCGGGAAGTAGCGAAGTACTGGCGGGCGGAGTACGACTGGCGACGGTTCGAACGACGGTTGAACGCGTATCCGCAGTACGTGACCGAGATCGACGGGCAGCGGGTGCACTACCTCCGCGTGGGGTCCTCGGGTACGCCGCTGCTACTCCTCCACGGGTGGCCTGGCGCCGCGTCCGACTACCTCGACGTGATCGACGCACTGGCCCAGGACTTCACCCTGGTGGTGCCGACGATGCCCGGGTTCGGGTTCAGCGGAGTGACCGGCGCGACCGGGTGGGGTGTGGAGCGGATCGCGCGGGCGTGGGTGACATTGATGGAGCAGTTGGGGTACGAGCGGTATGGCGTCCACGGGTTCGACTGGGGAGCGCGGATCGGGCCGGCACTGGCGCGGCTCTTCCCCGAGCGGGTGATCGGGCTGCATCTCGACGGGTACGTCGCGTTCCCTCAGGGCGAGGAGCTGAGCGAGGCGGAGCAGCAGCGGTTGAGCGGGCTCGACCGCTGGCGGAACGAGCGGTCCGGGTACGCCGCGATCCAGGGAACGCGCCCGCAGACGCTCGCGTACGCGCTGGTCGACTCCCCGATCGGCCAACTGGCGTGGAACCTGGAATGGTACGACGACTACGGCCACCGGGAAGGTGCCGTCAGCAACGACCAGATCCTCGACAGCGTGACGCTGACGTGGTTGACCGGTACTGCGGGTTCGCAGGCCAGGCTCTACCGGGAGGCGCAGTCCTCCTGGGGCGCACACGTCGACCACTGCCCTGTCCCGACCGGACTCGCCGTCTTCCCGAACGACAGCACGGTGCGCAAGCTGGTCGAGCGGGAGTTCGACGTCGTGCACTACACCGAGTTCGACCGCGGCGGCCACTTCGCCGCCCTGGAGGTCCCCGATCTCGTCGTCGAGGACCTCCAGAACTTCTTCACCAAGCTCTAGGACGAGAAGGCGGCGTCGAACGACGCAGTCGGCGGGTCGAACGCCAGCGAACGGACGAACTGGAGTGCTTCGGCGGCGCCGACCAGGCGGTCCATCCCCGCGTCCTCCCACTCGACCGAGATCGGGCCGTCGTACCCGATCGAGTTGAGCATCCGGAAACACGCCTCCCACGGGACGTCCCCGTGCCCGGTCGAGACGAAGTCCCAGCCGCGGCGCGGGTCGCCCCAGGCGAGGTGCGAACCCATCCGGCCGTTCCGCCCGTTGCCGACCTGACGCTTCGCGTCCTTGCAGTCGACGTGGTAGATCCGGTCCTTGAAGTCCCACAGGAACCCGACCGGATCGAGGTCCTGCCAGACGAAGTGCGACGGGTCCCAGTTCAGCCCGAACGCCTCCCGGTGCCCGATCGCCTCCAGCGTCGCGGTCGTCGACCAGTAGTCGTACGCGATCTCCGACGGGTGCACCTCATGCGCGAAGCGCACGCCCACCTCGTCGAAGACGTCGAGGATCGGGTTCCACCGATCCGCGAAGTCCTGGTAGCCGGCCTCGATCATCGCCGGGGGCACCGGCGGGAACATCGCGACCGTCTTCCAGATCGACGACCCGGTGAACCCGACCACCACGTCCACGCCGAGCGCCCGCGCCGCCCGCGCGGTCGTCTTCATCTCCTCGGCCGCCCGCTGCCGGACGCCTTCGGGATCGCCGTCACCCCAGATGTGCGCAGGCAGGATCGCTTGATGGCGCTGGTCGATCGGGTCGTCGCAGACCGCCTGCCCGAGCAGGTGGTTGGAGATCGTCCACACCTTCAGGTTGTTCTTCTCCAGGATGTCCAGCCGGTCCCGGACGTACGCCGGGTCCTCGGCGGCACGTCGTACGTCCAGATGGTCGCCCCAGCAGGCGATCTCCAGCCCCTCGTATCCCCACGAGGACGCCAGCCGGGCCACCTCCTCGAACGGCAGGTCGGCCCACTGGCCGGTGAACAACGTGATCGGTCGTGCCATCTGTCTGTCTCCTTGTCGTGTCCTACTACTGCAGGGGCGTCCCCGGCGGCGTCCGGAGCGCTTGTCCGCCGCCGGGGACTGTCACCGTGGATCTCGCTGGGCCGTCGCCCGTCTGGGGCCGAACCAGCCGGGGCGGCGGCAGGTGTACGGCGGCGAGGACCCACGGCGACGTCATCAGCCGAGCCGTGCCTTCAGGTCCTGGCCCACCGCGGTCAGCAAGGTCCGCGCCGGTACGTCGGCGACCGTGCCGGCCGTGGCCAGGTACAGGTTGAGAGCAGCGGTCGCGGCCACGACCTGGTGGCGACCCGCGGCGCGCTCGGCGGTTCGGAGGTACGCCTTCAGCACCGTGGCAGTTGCCAGCGGCACCTTTCCGGCCGCGCGGTAGCGGTCGACCAGCTTGACCGCCTCGGCGTACGACGCGACCACCGTGAAGGGCACCGCGGTGGTCGAGGTGTTGCCCGCGACATCCGTGCCGATCGCGGTGATCGTGTGCGCGCCGAGCCCCAGCACAACACCGTCCAAGGCCCCGGTCGTTGGCTTCCCGTCGACGGCCAGTGTGACGGCGCCCGGGCCGGACAACGCGTCCGCCACGGTCGCCTGCACGGACGCCGTGGACGCGACTCCCAGCGTCCCGCCACTTGGCAGCCCGCTCACCACAACTGCCGGCGGCGTCTGATCGATCTTCACCGTGACCGACGAAGGTTCGGAGATGTTGCCGGCCGTGTCACTCCCCCGGACCGCGAGGGTCTGCGTCCCGTCGGCGGTCAGCGTGACCGGTGCGGTGTACTCCGACCAGTTGCCCTCACCAACCTTCTGCTCCAGGTACACCTGACCCGGCTGGTCGTCCGTACCCATCGCGGTGGCGGTCACCGGCCCCGTCCACCACCCCGCTTGCCCTGACGGCGTCGACGGGTTGAGCGTCAGGCTGACCGCAGGCGCAACCCTGTCGCGGACCAGCTTGAAGTAGTCGAACTTCGCGGTCTTCGATGCCGCCTGATCCACGCCGAACGCGTACACACCGAACTTCGCCGAGCCCAGCGCGGTGTTCGTCACGGGGGCCAGCGCGGTCCAGGTCAGGCCGTCCGAGCTGTACGACCCGGTGAAGGTAGAACCCGACTTGGCCAGCCGGAGATACCAGACGCCCTGAGCAGGGTTGGGGGCGTTCGGCTGCGGGGACTGGACGACGTCGGCCACTTCACTGCGAAGCTCGATGCCTCGGGCAACCGTCGATCCGGCGGGGTTCGTCGTCAGGTAGTCGAGTTTCACATAGTTCGCATCGTCGGCGTACACCAGCAGACCCGCCTGCTGGAACGCCTCGTCGAACGACGACGCGTCCACCTTGGTCTCGATCGTCCAGTCGCCGTCCGGTGCCGGCTGGAGCATCATGTTCCGCGGGTTCGTCGCCGTACCGCCGTAGATGTCACCCTTGCTCGTGTCGATCTCCAGGCCGCCGCCGGTCACCCGGTACGCGGCTGGATCGGGCCGTACGACGTCCGTCCAGCGGCACGCGTCGAGCGTCGTACCCGCGAACTCGTCGTCCGGTGCGGGCTGCTCGACAGTGTCGTCGGGAGTGATCGTGAAGTAGTCGAACGACGCCGCGATCGGCAGCGCCTCGGCCCGGTTCGCGAGACCGAACAGCCCGATCCGTGGATTGGTGATCCCCGCGAGCTGCTTCGTCTCCGGCATCTCGGTGAACGTCGCGCCGTCCGCGCTGTACGCCGCCTTCAGGTTCGCGCCGTCCGACGTGAACCGCACCCAGACCGTGTCCGGGTAGGCGGCGCCGAGGTTCGCCGTGTTCGATGCGGCCACCTCGTTCGGTGCGCCGTTCTCCTCGCGGATGAACTGGAAGATCCGGTCAGCCGCGGACGCCGTGGTCGACCGGCCCTGGAGAACCATCTTGGCGTAGTTGTCGTCGTCGCCGTACACGATCAGCCCGGCCTGCTGGTAGGCCAACCGGGCCGGCAAGGTCACCTTGGCGGTCGCCGACCAAGCACCGGCGGGGAGCGGTTGCAGGACGATGTTCGGTGTCCCGGTGTTGCCGGTTCCGTAGATGTCCGTTGCCGTCAACGGGATCGACAACGCACCGTTCCCCACGGACAGCTCTTGGTTGCCTCGGACCACGGCCGACCAACGGGTCGTGTCCAGCGTCGTACCGTCGAAGCCGTCGGAACGGCCGGTCAGACAGGTCGGGGCCGACGGTGCGTCGACTGTTACGTCGACCTTCGAGGTTCCCGCGGCCCCGCGCGAATCGGTGACGGTCGCGACAACGGTGTGCTTGCCCGGAACTGTGAACGTGTGGGAGGCAGTGGGACCGGTCGCAGTCCCGCCGTCGCCGAAGCTCCAGGCGTAGGTGAGTGGCAGGTCGCCCTCGGGGTCGGTTGCGGCCGCCGTGAAGTCGACTGCCAACGGAGCCTTACCTTGTGTCGCAGACGCTGTCACGGTCACCGCGGGGCGCTGGTTCTCGGTGACGCCCTTGCCGATGAACTTGACCCAGTTGACGTTCAGTTGCCCGGTCGTCTTCACGAAGTACAGCGGGCCGCTGTCGAGTGACGCGCCGCTGACCGCGCCGGTGAAGTCGCGGTACGTCTGCCAGCCGCCCGTCGGCGACACCTGGATCGTCGCCACCACAGGCCCGTCCGTCGGCGAGCCCTGGCGAACCTGCACTGTCGCGCCGGCGTCAGGCGACGCGGCCCGGAGCTGGATCTGGTCGATGTTCGGCAGGTTGGTCGGCTTCCAGCCCCACCAGTCACCGTCCTCGATGAACCCGATGTTCTTGCCGCCACCGGCGGTGTCACCGGTGTCCTCGACCTGTACGCCGGGAGCCGATCCGGGCCCACCGGTCTCGCTGAAGAACTCCGCCTCGCGGGTCTTCGGTTGCAGCTGGACCACCTTCTGCGTGGTGATCTTGCCCGTCCCCGGCGCGCCCTTGTCCGTGTACGTCACGGTGACGATGCCGAAGATGTTCGCGCCGACATGACCCTGGTCGCCGGGCAGCGGGAACGTCCCCTCACACCCGTGGTACTGCTCATAACCGTGCGCGTGCTCGTCGTGCCCGAGCGCCGGCTGGGTGACGACGTCGTTGCAGTCGACCGTCCCGTCCTCGGGGTCGGTGACTGTCACCTTGTAGTGGATCGTGTCGCCGAAGTCGAAGAACCCGCCGTCGACCGGTGCTTGCACGGTGATCGTCGGCGCGGTGTTTCCGGCCGTGATCGTCCGGTTCGACACCGCCGTACGCCCGTCCGGATCGGTCACCGTCAGCCGAGCGGTGAACACCCCGGCGGTTGTGTAGGTGTACGTCGGCTTGGCGTCGGTGCTGTCCGTCGTACCGTTGCCGTCGAAGTCCCAGGCCAGCGTCACCGGTTGCCCGTCCGGATCCCGCGACCCGGTCGAGTCGAACGCGACCGTCAGAGGCACCGGACCGGACGTCTTGTCGGTCGCGAACTGCGCGATCGGCGCCCGGTTCCCTTGGATGTAGTCGATCCGGTAGACGCCCGAGTCGGCGTTGTTGCCGCCGAACCCGCTCCCCCACTCGATCACGTACAGCGCGCCGTCCGGCCCGAACTGCAATGCGTGCGGCCGGATGAAGTTCAGCTTCTGCAGCATCCGCGAGACATCCGCGACGCCGCTGCGATCGTCGTTCAGTTGCACGGAGAACAGCCGGCTGTCGTTCCAGTCCGCCCAGACCGCCTTGCCGTCGAAGTACTCCGGCCACTTCCGGTCCGACGGGTTCGCGGCATCGAACTTGTAAGCCCCACTCGTCATCGGGGCACCGCTGCCGCCGATCTCGGGTACGCCGGTCGTCGACTTCCCCTGCCACATCGTGGCTGGGATCGCCGCGGGCAGCTGAGTGAGGCCGGTGTTGTTCGGCGACTCGTTGACCGGTGCGTCGCAGTTGAAGGTCGGCCCCGACGTTCCCGTCGCGAAGTCGTAGTCGTTGTACGGCGTGTTCGCGCCGACGCAGTACGGCCATCCGTAGAAGCCCGGCTTGGACAGGATGTTCCACTCGACCCGGCCGTCCGGTCCGCGGGTCGGCGAGACCGCACCGGCGTCCGGCCCGTAGTCAGCGACGAACAGGTGATTGGTGGTCGGGTCGATCCCGATCCGGAAGGGGTTGCGGAAGCCCATCGCGTAGATCTCGGGCCGTGTCTTCGCCGTACCGGGAGCGAACAGGTTGCCCGCCGGGACGGTGTAGCTGCCGTCGGCCTCCGGATGGATGCGCAGCACCTTGCCGTTCAGGACGTTGCTGTTGGCCGCCGACCGCTGCGAGTCCCACGCGGCCCGGCCGGCCCGCTCGTCCAGCGGCGCATAACCGTCGGAGTCGAACGGATTGCTGTTGTCACCGGTCGCGATGTAAAGGTTGCCGTTGCCGTCGAACTCGAGCGCGCCGCCGGCATGGCAGCACTGGTCGCGTTGCGTGTCGATCCGCAGCACCTGCTGCTCGCTCGCGAGGTCAAGAGTGTCACCAGTCACCTTGAACCGCGAGACCCGGTCGAACGGCTCCGCGCTCACCGGCGAGTAGTACAGATAGATGAACCCGTTCGACGCGAACCCAGGATCCAGAGCGATACCCAGAAGCCCGAATTCCTGACCGGTATAGACGTTCAGCGTCCCTGCGGTGACGACCGAGCCGTCGGTCTTGACGATCTTCACCGCGCCGTTCCGGTCGATGTAGAACACCCGGCCGTCGTCGGCGATCGACAACTCCATCGGGTTCGACGTGTCGTCGTCCAGCGTGACTTTCTCGTAGCTGTCGCTCAGCGACGCGCCGCAGTCCGCCGGCTCCACACCGGCCGCGGTCCTGATGCCACCGAGCAGTTGCTTGCGGAACGTCGGATCGGCGTACGACTCGATCGTGTGCCCCATGCCCGTGTACCAGGCGCGGCCGCCGTCGTAGTCCTGGCACCACGTGATCGGGTGCTCGGGGCCCATGTTGCCCCCGCTGTACGACGTTTCGTCGAGCGACGCGAGCACATGGACGGTGCCGCGCGGATTGGTCCGGTAGTTGTACCACTCGTCGGTCCGAGGCCAGAGCGTCGGAGCGTCCTTCGTGGACGGGTGCGCGTGGTCCTCCACCTTCACCGTCGCACTCGGCGTACCCGCGGGGTGGCTGTCGAAGTAGCTGCCGACGAGCTGCCCGTACCAGGGCCAGTCGTACTCCGTGTCGGACGCGGCGTGGATTCCGGCATACCCGCCGCCGGCTCGGATGTACCGCTCGAACGCGGCTTGCTGGTCCGCGTTCAGGACGTCACCGGTCGTGGACAGCCAGATGACGACCTCGTACTTCGCCAGCTCGGTGTCGTTGAACATCGTGGAGTCCTCGGTCGCGGTGACCGTGAAGCCGTTCTCGGTCGCCAGGTCCTTGATCGCCTGGATTCCGGCCGGGATCGAGTCGTGCCGGAAACCGGCGGTCTTGCTGAAGATCAGGGCGTTGAACGTCTCGTCACCGTGCCCGGGATGGGCCCGGGCGGGTGACGGAGTCAGTAGTGCCGCGAACAGGGCGAGCACGAGAGCACACACCAAAGTGCCGTGCCTGCGTAGCTGGATCATGCGGAGCTCCTCATGGGTCGGACAAGGGCGCGCGCTCCACTACAAGTCCCGTGCTCTGCCCTGCGCGGGAGTACTACGGCTGGGTCAGCGGACGCCGAGCAGGTGCTCCATCGCCAACTGGTCCAGCCTTTCGAACCCGAGACCGCGCTCGGCCAGCGCGTCCCGGTCGTACGTCGCGTTGCGGAGGTCGTCCAGGGACTCACCCTCGGCCAGGGTGGGTTCGGACATCTCCGCGACACGTGCGGCGGCGAGTGCCTCCGCGACCTCGGGGTCGGCCCGGAACGCCTGCACCTTGTCGCGCAGGATCAGGTAGTTCCGCATGCAGCCGCGCGCGGTCTCCCAGACGCCTTCCTCGTCCTCGGTCCGCGGCGGCTTGTAGTCGAAGTGGATGTAGCCCTCGTACGCCGGGTAGCTTCCGGCGCCCTGCAGCACGTCGACCGTCCAGAACGCCTCGCGCAGGTTGCCGGCCCCGAACCGCAGGTCCTGGTCGAACCGCGGACCGTGCTGGCCGTTGAGGTCGATGTGGTACAGCTTCCCGTGCCACAAAGCCTGCGCGATCCCGTGCGCGTAGTTCAGCGACGCCATCTGCTCGTGCCCGACCTCGGGGTTGATACCGACCAGCTCGGGGTCGGCGAGGTCGTTGATGAACGCGATCGCGTGCCCGATCGACGGCAGCAGGATGTCACCGCGCGGCTCGTTCGGCTTGGGCTCCAGCGCGAACCGGATGTTGTACCCCTGCTCGCGGACGTACGCGCACAGGATGTCCATCGACTCCTTGTACCGGTCGAGCGCCGCCCGTACGTCCTTCGAGCCGCCCGACTCGGCGCCCTCACGGCCGCCCCAGAGCACGTACGTCGTCGCGCCCAGCTCGGCCGCGAGGTCGACGTTGCGCAGCACCTTCGCCAGCGCGTACCGCCGTACCTGACGGTCGTTCGCGGTCAGGCCGCCGTCCTTGAACACCGGGTGCGCGAACAGGTTCGTGGTCATCATCTCGACGACCATGCCGGTGTCGGCGAGTGACTTGGTGAAGCGTTCGAGCGTCTGCGCGCGGGTGCTGTCGTCCGGTACGACGTCGTCGTCGTGGAACGTGACCGCCGCGGCGCCCAGTTCCGCGAGCTTCTCGACGGCGTGCACCGGGTCCATCGCGGGGCGTACCGCCGTACCGAACACATCGACGCCCTGCCAGCCGACGGTCCACAGTCCGAAGGAGAACTTGTCGTCCTTCGTCGGGGTATAGCTGTTCATTCCGGAATCTCCTGCCATTGACGGGATGTCGAACTGGCCTCGACCGCGGCGAGCACGCGCTGAACGCGCAGCCCGTCGGCGAACGACGGTTCCGGATCGGCGCCTTCGGCGATCGCGGTGACCAGGTCGACGACCTGATGGGTGAACCCGTGCTCGTAGCCGAGTAGGTGGCCGGGTGGCCACCACGCCGCGACGTACGGGTGGTCGGGTTCGGTGGCGAGGATGCGGCGGAAGCCCGCCGTCCTCGAGTCTTCGCCTGCGTCGTAGTAGTGCAGGAGGTTCATGTCCTCGAAGTCGAACGCCAGACTGCCGAGGCTTCCGTTGATCTCGATCCGGATCGCGTTCTTCCGGCCGGTGGCGAAGCGGGTCGCCTCGAAGACGCCCAGCGCGCCGGAGCGGAAGGTGGCCAGGAACACGGCCGCGTCGTCGACCGTGACGGGTCCGCGTTCGGTGCCCGCCGTACCGGCCAGGCCGGAGTGCTCGGCCGCGACCGGGCGCTCCTTGACGAACGTCTCGAGCCGCGCGCTCACCTCACCGATCGTGTCGCCGGTGATGTACTGCGTGAGGTCGATGATGTGCGCGCCGATGTCGCCGAGCGCGCCCGAGCCGGCCTTCTCCTTGTCCAGCCGCCACGACAGCGGCGCCTCCGGATCGGCGATCCAGTCCTGGAGGTACTGCGCCCGAACGTGCCGGATCGTGCCGAGCTTGCCGTCGGCAACGAGCTGGCGGGCCAGCCCGATGGCCGGCACCCGGCGGTAGGTGAACCCGACCATCGACCTGATCCCCTTGGCCTTGGCCGCCTCGGCAGCCGCGGTCATCGCCTCGGCCTCCTCGACGGTGTTGGCCAGCGGCTTCTCGCACAGCACGTGCTTGCCGGCCTCCAGGGCTGCGATCGCGATCTCGGCGTGACTGTCGCCCGGCGTGCACACGTCGACCAGCTGGACGTCGTCGCGACCGAGCAGCTTGCGCCAGTCGGTCTCGGTCTCCTTCCAGCCGAGTTTCGTCGCGGCCGCTCGAACAGCCTCGGCGTTACGGCCGCAGAGCACGTTCATGGCCGGGTCCAGCGGCAGGTCGAAGAAGCGCGGCGCGCTCCGCCAGGCCTGCGAATGCGCCGCCCCCATGAACGCGTAGCCGATCAGGCCGATGCCCAGGTTCTCCATGACTCTCCTAGCTCTCTCGAATCAGCTTTCGAATGCGGTGGGCAGGTACTGGTCCACGTTGTCCTTGGTCACCACCGGCGCGTAGAGCTGCACGGTGCGCGGCACCTCGACCTCCACCAGGTCGCCGAGGGCCTTCTTCTGCACCAGCAGCCGGGCCAGCCGGATGCCGTCGGCACCCTGCGTGGACGGGTAGATGACGGTGGCCTTGAGCAACGAGTTGCCGGACTTGATGTCCCGCATCACGTTCGCCGAGCCGGCCCCGCCGACCACGAAGAACTCCTTGCGGCCGGAGTTCTTGATCGCGGCCATCACGCCGACACCCTGGTCGTCGTCGTGGTTCCAGATCGCGTCGATCTTCGGTGCGGCCTGCAGCAGGTTGGCGGCAGCCTTCTCACCGGACTCGACGGTGAACTCGGCGGCCACCCGGTTGCTGACCTTGAGACCGCAGTCGGCGAGCGCCTCCTTGAAGCCCTTGCTGCGGTCCTGAGTCAACGGCAGCGAGTCGATCCCGGCGATCTCCGCGACCACCGCGTCCTTCTTGCCCTTCAGCTGCTGGCAGACGTACGTGCCGGCCGACACGCCCATCCCGTGGTTGTCACCGAGCACCGTCGTACGGGCGGCGAACGGGCTGTCGAACTCGCGGTCCACATTCACGACCGTGATGCCGGCCTCCATCGCCTTCGTCGCGACCGGCGTGAGCGCGGCCCCGTCGTACGGCAGCAGGACGATGGCGTCGACCTTCTGGTTGATGAAGGTCTCGACCTGGCTGATCTGCTGGTTCACGTCGTTGGTGCCTTCGGCGACCACCAGCTCGACGTCGGAGTACTTCTTCGCCTCGGCCTGGGTGGCCTTGGTGATCGCGCCCATCCAGCCGTGGTCGGCGGCCGGTGCGGAGAACCCGATCTTGACCTTCTTGCCGGGTTCGTCGTTCTTCACGGCGGCCTGGTTCGCCGGTGGATTGCCGGCGTTCTCCTCGGCCTTCGGGGTGTTGCTGGTGCAGGCAGCCAGTGCGAGCACACTCAGCCCTGCGATCACCAGGGTACGGGCGGAACTTCGGGACATCTTTGTCCTCCTTCTACGATCCGGTGGAACGACGCGCCAGCCGTTGCTGGAGGAGGACGGCGATCACGATGATCGCGCCCTTCGCCACCGACTGGGCGGAGATGCTCAGGTTGTTGAGGGTGAAGACGTTGTTCAACGTCGTGAAGATCAGTACGCCGAACACGGTGCCGCCGATCGTGCCGCGGCCACCGGACAGCAGCGTGCCGCCGATCACCACCGCCGCGATCGCATCGAGTTCGTACAACTGACCGTGGGTAGAGCTCCCCGTTGTCGTCCGCGCCATCAGCATCACCGCGGCGATCCCGCAGCACAGCCCGGCCAGGACGTACAGCGCCACGGTGTGACGCTGGACCTTGATACCCGCCAGGCGGGCGGCCTCGGCGTTCCCGCCGACGGCGAAGGTCCGGCGGCCGAAGGTGGTCCGGTTCAGCAGCACCCAGCCGGCCGCGGCGACCAGCAGGAAGATCCAGATCAGCACCGGTACGCCGATCAGCGAGCCGCCGAAGAAGTCGGTGAACGAGTTGACCGTGATGATCTGGGTCTTCCGGTCGGAGATGATCTCGGCCAGGCCACGCGCCGACGCGAGCATCGCCAGCGTCGCGACGAACGGCACGATCTTGCCGTAGGCAACCAGCAGGCCGTTGACCAGGCCGCAGGCGGCGCCGACCACGAGCGCTGTGGTGACCATGAAGACCCAGTGGTAGTCGGCGGCCAGTTGCTGGGTCGCCAGCGTGGTCGCCCAGACCGAGGCCAGCGCGACCATCGCGCCGACGCTCAGGTCGATCCCGCCGCCGGTGATGACGAACGTCATCCCGACGCTGACCACCCCGATGACCGCGGCCAGCCGCAGGATGGTCAGCACGTTCGCACCGGTCGCGAACGTGTCGCCCGCGGTCGCGACGCCGACGACGCACAGCAGCACCAGCGCGACGACGAGCCCGAGGTTGCGGCCGAAGCCCGACCTCAGCAGGTCCCTCGACGACCGTGGCCTCGCCGGCTGGGTGACCGTGTCCTGCTTCGACGGTGTCGTGCCATCCTCTTCCGTCGCGATGTCCTCACTCATCACCTCGCCCTCCCTTTCATCAGGCCGAGCCTTCCATCACCAGGTCGAGGACCTGGTGTTCGTCGATCTCTTGCGCGGGCCCCGTGTGGACGGCCCGCCCCTCCCGCAGTACGACGACCCGGTCGGACAGACCGAGCACTTCCGGAACTTCGCTGGAGACCAGCACGATCGCGACCCCGTTGGACGCCAGCTCCCGAATCAGCGCGTAGATCTCCGAACGCGCCCCGACGTCGACACCTCTCGTCGGCTCGTCGAGCAGCAACACCCGGCAGTCCCGCAGCAACCAGCGCGCGAGCACCACCTTCTGCTGATTGCCACCCGACAGGTTGCGCACCGGGTGATCCACGCCCGGCGGACGCACATCCAGCGCCAGGGCCAGCTTCCCGGCCGCTTCCCGCTCGGCCCGGTTGTTCAGGAAACCGCTGCTCGCGAACCGTCCCAGCGTCGACACGGTGATGTTCTTGAACACCGCCTCGTCGAGCAGCAGCGCCTGGCTCTTCCGCTCCTCCGGTGCGAGTCCGACACCGGCCTTCACCGCATCCTGCACCCGGCCGGGCCGCAGTACGGCACCGTTGACCCGGACGAATCCGGTCGCCGCGCGTCGCGCGCCGTACACGGTTTCCAGTACTTCGGAACGTCCGGAGCCGACCAGCCCGGCCAGGCCGAGGATCTCGCCGGCGCGAACGCCGAACCCGATCCCGGCGAACTCACCTGGCCGGCTCAGATCGACTACCTCGAGGACGACGGGGGCGGTGTCCGGGACCTCGTTGCGGGGCGGGAAGACGTACTCGATCGAGCGCCCGGTCATCAACTGGATGAGTTCCTTGGTCGGCGTCCGGCGGGCGTCGAGGCCGGTGGCCACGGTCGCGCCGTCCTTGAGCACCGTGACCCGGTCGCCGATCTCGCGGATCTCCTCGAGCCGGTGCGAGATGTAGACGACCGCGACACCGCTGTCGGTCAGGCTGCGGATGACCCGGAACAGGTTCGACACCTCTTCCGGATCGAGCACCGCGGACGGCTCGTCCATCACGATCAGCCGGGCCTCGCGGGACAGCGCGCGGGCCATGCTGACCACCTGCTGACCGGCGGCCGGCAGCGACCCGACGGTCCGGTGCACGGGGATCTCGGCATGGCCGAGGCCCTGCAGGATCGCGCGTGCCTTCGTGTTCGCCTCGTGGGTCCGGCTGAAGCCGTAGCGGGACGGTTCGTGGCCGAGAAAGATGTTCTCGGCAACGGTCAGCTCGGGCACCAGGTCGAGCTCCTGGTAGATCGCCGCGATACCGCGCTGGATCGCCGCGGTCGGGCTGTTCAGCTGCACCGGCTCGTCGTTGATCCGGATCATGCCCGCGTCCGGCTGGTGGGCGCCGGTCAGCACCCGGATCAGCGTGGACTTTCCCGCACCGTTCTGCCCGAGCAGGCAGTGCACCTCACCGGCCCGGACGTCGAGATCCACACCGTCGAGCGCCCGTACGCCGGGAAACTCCTTGACGATGCCCGTCATGTTCAGCAGGCCGGTCACGGGGCCTCCCGTCCTGGACTGAGGAGCGGAGGGAGCGAAGCGACCGGAGCGACGAGGGAAGGACTGGAGTCACAACCCCGTGACCCGCCGCGCCGGAGGCGCGGCATCAATACCGTCATGTCGCCGCCCCGATCCGCGTCGGGTCGACGAAGACCTGGTCGAGCGAGATCTGCGCGCCACCGCGGACGGCCGCCGCGAAACCGAGCTCCGACCGGACGACCCGGCAGCCGCCGCCGTCCGGTGCGATCACCCGCTCCTGGATCGCCTTCTCCAGTGGTTCTTTCAGCCACGGCCCGAGGACGGCGAAGTAGCCGCCCAGCACGAGCACGTCCGGGTTCAGGATGTTCACCAGGATCGCTCCCCCAATCCCCAGCCAAGTGCCGACGTCCTTCAACGCGGACAGCGTCCGCGCGTCCCCCGCTTCGGCCCGCCGGGTGATGCCGGCCAGCCGTTGCTCCACGTCCAGCGCCGGATCCCGCACCGGGTCGTCCCTGTCCGTTGCCTTGTGTAACAGTGCGGTCAGCCCGACGACCGTCTCCCAGCACCCGGTCCGCCCGCAGCCGCAGGTCCGCCCGGGCGGAGCGACCGGCATGTGCCCGACCTCGCCGGAGTACCCGTGCCCACCGCGCATCAGATGCCCGCCGGCCACCACGCCGCCGCCGACACCGACCGCTCCGGTCAGCAGCACGAGGTCATGCATGGATTCGCCTTCGATCCCCCGAAGTTCGGCGTACGCCGCCAGCGCCGCCAGGTTCGCCTCGTTGTCCACATGCAACGGGTACGTCGGCTCACCCAGCCGCATGCGCATCTCCTGCGCGACGGACAGCTCGCCCCAGCCCAGGTTGGGCGCCAGCTTCAACTCACCCGTCTCCACTTGCACGAGCCCGGGCACAGCGAGCGTGACCCCCGCCAACTGCCCGTTCCTTGCCTCCACCGCCGCCACGGCCTCCCGCACCAGGCCGGCCAGGCGATCGAGCGTCGCACCCGGCTCAAGATGTGCGACGTCAACAGGAACCCGCTTCTCGAGCACCACATCGCCGGCGAGGTCGAGGGCCGCGACCGCGAGGTAGTCGACGTTGATCTCCGCGCCGACGCCGCAGACACCGGTGCCGTCGAGTTCGACGAGCTGCCCCGGGCGGCCGAGGGCGCGGCTCGAGTCGGCGAGACCTTCGCGGAGCAGACCGCGTTCGACGAGCTCGGCGACCAGGCTGCTGACGGTCGCCTTGTTCAGGCCGGTCTCCTCCGCGATCCGGGCCCGGGACCGAGGGCCAAGGTCGCGGACGTGCCGCAGTACGACCGAGAGGTTGTTGCGCCGAAGCGACACGTGATCGGCGGCAACGCCCCGGCTCCCCGGGCGACGGCCGTCCGTCAGCGTCATCTGGGCACCCCTCCCGAGATTTTGTCTGTTGAACCAACAAACTAAGTTCACGCAGGAGAAGGCGTCAAGACCTCAACCCAGTCAAGTTATTGCAGGATCTTGTAGACATTTGTACGCTCGCGGCAATCACTCCTGCCCGCCCCCTCCAGGAGCACTTATGAAGCTCACTCGTCGTACCCTGCTCGCCACCACCGCCGCAGCCGCTCTGGCCGGCAGGTCCCAGTTCGCCTCCGCCGCCAGTCCACCGGGCGACGTCGTCGGGAAGGTCACCGTCGGCTACCAAGGCTGGTTCGCCTGCGCCGGCGACGGCGCGCCGATCAACGGGTGGTGGCACTGGAGCAACAACTGGGGTCAGCCGCCGTCGCCGGCCAACACCGCGATCGTCAGCTGGCCGGACGTCCGGGACTTCACGTCGACGTACCAGACGGCGTACGCGAATCTCGGGAACGGGCAGGCGGCTCGGCTGTTCTCGTCGTACGACCAGCAGACCGTGAACACGCACTTCCAGTGGATGCAGCAGAACGGTTGCGACACGGTCGCGCTGCAGCGGTTCAACCCGACCGGCGGCGAAGGACCGACGCGGGACGCGATGGCCGCGAAGGTCCGGCAGGCCGCGGAGCAGTACGGGCGGAAGTTCTACATCATGTACGACGCGACGGGCTGGACGTCGATGCAGTCGGAGATCAAGGCGGACTGGACCTCGAAGATGAGCGCGTACACGTCGTCACCGGCGTACGCGCGGCAGAACGGGAAACCCGTCGTCTGTATCTGGGGGTTCGGGTTCGACGAGGCCAACAAGGCGTGGCCGGCCGACGTGTGTCTGGACGTCGTGAACTGGTTCAAGGGACAGGGCTGCTACGTGATCGGCGGCGTGCCGACGCACTGGCTCCCGGGCAACGAGGACTCGCGGCCTGGATACCTGGACGTCTACCACGCGTTCAACATGTTGTCGCCGTGGATGGTCGGGCGGATCAGCGACATCGCGGGCGCGGATCACTACTACAACAACGTGAATCAGCAGGACCAGGCGGACTGCAATGCCCACGGGATCGACTACCAGCCGTGTGTGATCCCCGGCGACCTGCAGTCCGGGCACCGGCGGCACGGCGACCTGATGTGGCGCCAGTTCTACAACCTCACCCGCGTCGGCGTGCAGGGCCTGTACATCTCGATGTTCGACGAGTTCAACGAGGGCAACCAGATCGCCAAGACCGCCGAGACGGCCGCCTGGGTCCCGACCGGGTCAGGCTTCCGCGCGCTCGACGAGGACGGTACGGCGTGCTCGTCCGACTACTACCTCCGCCTGACGAACGACGGCGGCCGCATGTTCAAAGGACAGGCGCCGTTGACCTCGGTGCGGCCGACGGCGCCGATGGGCTAGAACAGCTCCATGCTGTCGGCGGTGGCGGTGATGACCGGGTTGTCGAAGTAGAGACGGCAGGCGATCGCGTGGCCGGCGCAGGTCAGGAGCGACGGGCCCGCGGCGTCGACGACGCGGTACCCGACGGGATGGACGCAGCGTTCCACCTCACCCTCGTTCGCCCGGCCGCAGCCGAGAACGTGGCAGGTGACGGTGTCGCCGACGTTCATCAGCGTCAGGCCGTGCTCAGGACAGACACCCCAGCCGACGCCACAGGCCTGACCCTCGTTCGCGGCCAGCCGAACGAGCTTCCCGGCAGTGACCTCGAGCCTGCTCGCCAGGTCGCGGAAGGTGGTCGCGGCCTGGTCGAGGTCGCGCCGGAAGCGCCGCAGCTCGACGGACTCGGGCATGTTCTGCGTCGCCGCGTGCAGGTCCTCGGCGAGCGTCATCGCCGCGACCGCGATCTCGTCGACCCGGACGGGCGTGTTGAACTGGTGCAGCGTCGTACCGCTGGTCTCCCGCGGCCGATCACGCACCTCGGACAGCCAGTCCGACCGCGGTACGACGTCCTGCGGCTCGTCCAGGCGGATTTCGCCGACCTGCTGCCCCGCGTGCCACTCCGACGACGGTGGTTCAAGGTGAGTGGCCGGTTGCGGAGCGTGACCATTGGCTTCGTTGGCAGGTCCGGTCCCGTCCATCGGGATTCGGCTTTCCTGCGCTGTCCGCCCGTTCATACAGCCTCACTCATCCGGTGCATGACACCCGCCATTGCGCGTCCCCTGTAGTGCCTCTGGTGGCCGATCGTGCCATGCCTGCGGTACCCACGACCAGAGGAACTACAACGGCGTCACCCACCGCTCCCCCGCACTTGCGGACCGCAACGATCAACCCCCAGGCAATGCCAGAATTCCCCATCGTCGGGGCACCAAATCACACCGTGCGGGTTACCCAACGTAGTTTTGACATTTCCTTACGGACCGTCGTCACGCCGTTGCTGTCAGCTGCTCCCGGAGGAACGCCACGGCGCGCGTCCGGGCGTGGTACGCCGAGTTCGGCGGGTCCTCGCGCAGATCGCGGGTGAGCACCGAATGCGCTGTCCGACCGTACCCGTCCGGGTTGCCCGGTGCCGAGTCCAACTCGATCACCTCGAACGCGTCACCGAGCTGCGCACGGAGCGTGACGAACCGCTCGACCGGCGCCATCCGGTCCTTGCTGAACCGCATCCCGAGGACGCAGAGACCGTCGGTCCGGGTGCGCTCCTTGACCACTTCGAGCTCCCACTCCGACAGACCGGGATCGCGGCGCAGCTTCGCGCTCACCGCGAACGGCGTCGACGGCTGGCTCAACACCGGTGCTTTCACCACGTCCTCAACCGCGGTGGCGAGCGCGAAGCCACCGGTAAAGCACATTCCGATCACACCCACTCCGCGTCCCGGCGTCCGCGCGGCGAGATCAGTCGCGACGGCCCGCAGGTACTTCGTGATCGGGCGCTCGGCGTTCGCCGCGAAGCACCGGAACTCCTTCGAGACGCACAGTCGCGCGAGCACGCCCAGCGCGTACCCGGTGGTCTCCGCGCGTCCCGGCGTACCGAACGGCGACGGGATCACGACCGTGAACCCTTCGCTCACCAGATGCTCGCCGAACGCGGCCACCTCGGGCGTGAGACCGGGGATCTCCGGAATCAGCACCACACCCGGCCCTTCGCCCTTCTCGAAGCAGTCATAGGTCAGGCCGCCGCCACTGAACGGCGCCCTCCGCCAGGAAGCCAGGTCCGCATTCATAGCGAGAAGTCTGTATCACGGGGCGTAGTGCTGGACGGCACCTCCTTGGGACAGGTCCACGAGGGTGTGGGCCAGGGACTTCGCGTCGGCCAGGACTTCTGCGAGGTCCATGGTCGTGAGTTGGCGGTCGCGCACCACGATCTGGCCGGCGACGAGCACGGTGACGACGTCGGAGGCCCGCATCGAGTACACGAGCGCGGCGCGTGGGTCGTGGACCGGTTGGTGGTGCGGTGCGCTCAGGTCGACGAGGGCGATGTCTGCTTGGCGGCCGGGCTCGAGTACGCCGATCTGGTTCTCGAGTCCCGCGGCTGCCGCGCTGCCTCGGGTGGCGAGGCGGAGCGTGTCGGAGAGGGTCATCCATTCGGCGTCGTGTTCGCGTTGCTTCTGGGTGAGGGCGACCATGCGGATCGCTTCCCAGACGTCGAGTGTGTTGTGTACGGCGGCTCCGTCGGTACCGATGCCCACGTTGACGCCGGCTGACCGCAGTCGCTTGATCGGGGTGACCTCGCTCATCGCGAGCTTGAGGTACACCTTCGGGCAGGACGCCACCGTCGTGCGGTCGGCGTACCGCTCGAGAATCGGCAGATCCTCCTCCCGGATGCCGCAGCCGTGCGCGACGAGAGCTCCTGCTTCGAGGACACCGGTCCGCTCGAGCACCTGGATCGGCGTGACACCGTGCTTTTCGAGCGAGGCCTGCGTCTGGTCGTCGGTCTCGGCGGCGTGCAGGTGGATCCGGCGTCCGTCGCTCCGCGCGAGGTCCGCCGTGCGCCGCAGATCCTCGTCGGTCACCGTGTACGTCGCGTGCGGTCCGAGGCTCGCGGTGATGCGTGGATGTCGTGCGCTCAGGTCGCCGGTCGTCTCGAACGCTGCATCGACCGCGTCCTGCCCTGCAGAGGAGAAGAACGTCGGCGCGAGGTCTGCCCGGATCCCGGACTCGATCGCGGCGGCGGCGATCTGGTCGGCGTGGAAGTAGTGATCCACGAACGTGGTCACGCCGGCCAGCAACATCTCCGCGCACGCCAGCCGCGCGCCGACCCGCACCCGCTCCGGCGTCAGGTTCACCTCCATCGGCCAGATCCGCCGGTTGAACCAGTCCTCGATGTTCAGATCCTCCGCCGCACCTCGCATCATCACCATCGGGCTGTGCGTGTGCGAGTTGACCAGCCCCGGCACCGCCAACAGACCGCTCCCGTCAACCACCTCGGTCGGCGGTTCACCGGCATCCGAGGCGTCGGCGGTTGGCGTGATCGCGACGATCCGGTCGTCCTGCACATGGATGTCCTGTGCCTCGTCGACGCGGCACTCCCCCTGTTCGGGCACGATCAGGACGGAGACATTGCGGATCAGCATTCATCCTCCCGGTGCACTGCTGTCGACGTACAGCAGTCTTGTCGATCCACAGGTCCACCAGAGTGGGCGGAGGTGGAACTGGCAGGGGAACGTTTGTTCGAGTGTCGGGTATGGTGGGGGGATGGGCGGTGAGCTTCAGGGGTCGTTGCTGGATGCTTTTGCGGATCCTGCCTTGGGGTCCTTGGAGGGTCTGGCGCGGTCCGAGTTGGGGCGGGGGGCTTGGGTCGATGTGCTGCCTGGGTGGTTGACGGGGGCGGATCAGGTGTACGAGCGGCTGGCTCGGGACGTGCCTTGGCAGGCGGAGCGGCGCCAGATGTACGACCGGGTGGTCGATGTGCCTCGGTTGTTGTGCTTTTACGGGGAGAACGCGCAGTTGCCGGTGCCGATTCTCGACGAGGCTCGGGATGCGTTGAGTGCGCACTACGCGGACGAGTTGGGTGAGCCGTTCCGGACGGCTGGGTTGTGTTTCTACCGGGACGGGAAGGACAGCGTTGCGTGGCACGGAGACCGGATCGGGCGCGGGAACCACGAGGACACGATGGTGGCGATCCTCTCGGTCGGTGAGCCTCGAGTGCTGGCGCTGCGGCCGCGGCCGGGAGCATCGAGTGGGCCGGTCGGGTCGACCGTTCGGTATCCGTTGGGGCATGGGGATCTGATCGTCATGGGCGGTTCGTGTCAGCGGACCTGGGAGCATGCGATTCCGAAGGCGACGGGCCGTGTCGGGCCGCGGATCAGTATTCAGTTCCGGCCTCGCGGGGTGCGGTGAAAGCGTTCATGCGGCGGCCGACTCGGTGAGGGCCGGTTGGTAGATGCCGTCCTCGGTGGCTACGTAGAAGCCGAGCAGGCGAATGCCGGCTGCCGCGCAGATCGTGCCGGCGGCTCGGGCCCATTGCGCGTCCAGGCCGGTCATCCGGGCGGGGCCTGGGCGGCCGAGGACGAGGACGAGAGCTGTGCCGGGCGCGGTGTGTACGGCGGGGATGATCGGGTGGAGGGCGGTCTCGCACAGTTGAGCGGCGCTGGAGTCCAACGAGAAGGTCGCGGGAAGCTCGATGGCTACGGTGGCCAGGTAGTGGTCGTCGGGGTCGCAGATGAGGATGGTGAAGGTGCCTCGGCGGCGGTCGCCGAGGCTGACCATCAGGTCTACGGCGTCGGCGGTGGCATCGGGATCGGTGAGTGGCTCGTCAGCCCAGGTCGCGGAGAGGTTCTCGAAGCTCATGCCTGTAAAGGTGCCGTGATTCCGGCCCTCGATCCGGGTTGTCCACAGGCCAAAGTGGCCCATGATTCCGCGGCATAAGTGGATCTCACACCTGGGCCGTTGCAACCCTAGGCTCGAGGACATGAGCAGCAGACTCGGGCAGATGCTTCCCCCGGCCGGAGCGCCGCGGGACCTGGCGATGGCGCAGTTGGCGAACTCGGTCGGCGACGGTGCGTTCGTCGTCACCTCGGCGTTGTTCTTCACCCGCGTCGTCGGGCTCTCGACCGCGGAGGTCGGTCTCGGGCTGACGATCGCCTGGCTGGTGGGATTCCTGGCAGGGGTGCCGCTCGGCAACCTCGCGGACCGGCGGGGAGCGCGCGGCACCGCGGTCCTGCTGGCGCTGACGACCGCGACAGCTGTCGCGTCGTTCCTGGTCGTCAGGAGCTTCGCCGGCTTCCTGATCGCCGCCATCGTCTACGCCTGCGGCCAGACCGGGCTCACCGCGGCGCGGCAGGCGTTGCTGGCCGGACTGGTCGCCCCGGCGGAGCGGACCAGGATCCGCGCATTCCTGCAGTCCACGGTGAACGCCGGTCTCGCGCTCGGCGCGCTGCTCGGCGGTGTGGCGCTCCGGTTCGACAATGAGGCGGCGTACCTGATCGTGTTCGGGGTCGATGCGCTCAGCTTCCTGATCGCGGCCGGGTTGCTGCGCCGGGTGCCGTCGATCGCGACGACCCTCCGGATCGTGGGCGAGCCGCGGCTCGCGGTGCTGCACGACCGTCCGTACGCCGTTCTCGCGCTGCTCAATGCGGTGATGCTGCTCTTCATGCCGCTGATCAGCTTGGTCGGTCCTCTCTGGATCGTGACCCGGACCAACGCGCCCAACTGGGTCGTCGCCTCGCTGATGATCGTGAACACGCTCGGCGTCACGTTCTTCCAGGTCCGGATCGCCAAGAGTGTCAAGGATCTGCGCAGTGCCGCCCGTTCGGTCCGGTACGCCGGTGTCGCCATGCTGGCCGCCTGCGCGGTGTTCGCCGTCACCGCCGCGGATCTCGGCCCGGCATCCACCGCCGGCGTTCTCGTCGTCGCCGCCGCACTGCTCACCCTCGGCGAGATGAAGCTCGCGTCCGGCGCCTGGGAGATCAGCTTCGGACTCGCGCCGGCCGACAAGCAGGGCCAGTACCAGGGCTTCTTCGGAACCGGCCCCGCGATCGCCCGGATGCTCGGTCCGGCACTGCTCACCACAGTCATCCTCGGATGGGGTCCGATCGGCTGGCTGGTGGTCGGTGCACTGTTCCTGGGGACCAGTTGCGCAACTGGTCCCGCCGTACGATGGGCTGCGCGGACGAGGGCCGTCAACGAGGACGCCACGCCGTCGCTGGCAGAGGAGAGCGCCGCCTGATGGAGATTCCCGGACTGGTCGAGATCACTACGCAGGACGAGCTGCGGGAGATCGTCCCGCAACCGCTGGCAGCAGCTGCCGGCAAGGCCCGCAAGGAGCTGCACGACCTGGATCGCGAGTGGCTCGCGGCGTCGCCGTTCTGCCTCATCGCCACCTCCGCCGAGGACGGTACGTGCGACGTCTCCCCCAAGGGCGACCCGGCCGGGTTCACCAAGGTCCTCGACGCCGGCACCATCGCGATCCCGGAACGCGCCGGCAACCGGCGCGTGGACGGGTTCACCAACATCCTGTCCAACCCGCACGTCGGGCTGATCTACTTCCTGCCCGGCCGCGGCGACACGCTGCGGATCAATGGCCGCGCCCGGATCGTCAGCGAGGCGCCGTTCTTCGACGAGATGATCGTGAAGGGCAACCGCCCGCAGCTCGCCCTGCTGGTCGAGATCGAGGAGATCTTCCACCACTGCTCGAAGGCGTTCCTGCGCTCGAAGCTGTGGAAGCCCGAGACCTGGGAGCCCGACGCGGTGCCGACCCGGGCGCGGATCTCGCAGACGCTGGAGCGCCCCGACGAGGAGCTCGCGACGCTCGAGGAGTACTACGGACAGGCGTACGAGGAGAAGATCTACAAGGTCAAGTACTGACCTACCGCAGCGGGCGCAGGCCGAAGTACTCCGTGGCGACGATGACATCGCCCCGGCCGCCCTCTACGGTTTCGTAGTGTGACCGAACCTGTCCATGTCCCGACCTTCGGGGCCCGCGTGCGCCGCGTCGTGCTGCCGGTGGCGCTGGCCGTGTTCTCGGTGGTCGGGACGTTCGGCGCGTCACGTGGTCAGACCGATCGCCACGCGCCCGACTGGTTCATGGTGGTGCTGCTGCTGATCGGTGCGCTCTCCCTGTACTGGCTGCGCACCAAGCCGATCCCGGTGCTGTGGGCAACTGTCATCTCGACGCTGATCTACATGCTCCGCGAGTACCCGTGGGGCCCGGTCGTGTTCGCGTTCGTGATCGCCGTGTTCACCACGATCCGGCTCGGTCACCGGCTGGCGGGCTGGATCGGGCTGGTCACGTTGTACGTCGGGCATGTCGGCGGCCGGATGATCCTCGGCATCAACGAGCAGGGCGTGTACCAGGTCCTGCTCGTCGGCACCTGCTTCTGCGTACTCGGGTTCGTCGCGGAACTCTTCCGCGCCCAACGCGACCGGATGATGGCGGCGGCGCGTACCCGGGAAGAGGAAGAACTGCGCCGGGCGGGCGAGGAACGCCTGCGGATCGCGCAGGAGCTCCACGACGTCGTGGCGCACCACATCTCGCTCATCAACGTGCAGGCGTCCACCGCGCTGCACCTGGTCGATCGGCAGCCCGAGCAGGCCGCCCCGGCGCTCTCCGCGATCAAAGACGCGAGCAAGGAAGCTCTCGTCGAGCTCAGGTCGATCGTCGGCGTACTGCGTCAGTCCGACGAGTCAGCGCCCCGTACACCGGTTGCCGGTCTCGATCACCTGGACCACCTGATCAGCCGCACCAAACGGGCCGGGCTCGAGGTGCACAAGATCGTTCACGGCGAGCCGCGGCCACTGCCGAGCGGGCTCGACCGCGCCGCGTTCCGCATCATCCAGGAGTCGCTGACGAACGTCGTACGGCATGCACGGGCGACGTCGGCGACGGTCCGGATCCAGTACGGCGAGCAGACGCTGGTGCTCCAGGTCGACGACAACGGCGACTGCCTGACCGCGGCGCCGAAGGAAGGCAACGGCATCTCCGGGATGCGTGAGCGTGCCACCGCCCTCGGCGGCACGCTGACCGCGAACCGCACGTCGGCCGGCGGTCTGCGGATCACGGCGACTCTGCCTCTGTAGGTTTCCTGTGAATGCGGGCAGTCACCGGACGCCCGCCGGTGCGGATTCACAGAGTTCTCCCAGAAACTCCCGGTAGGCACTCAGATCGGTTGGTCAGGCTGCGAGGCATGACAACGATCGAAGTGCGGGGGCTGACCAAGCGGTACGGCTCCGACGTCGTCGTGGACGACCTGTCGTTCTCCGTCGAGCCGGGTCAGGTGACCGGGTTCCTGGGGCCGAACGGTGCGGGCAAGTCCACGACCATGAAGATGATCATCGGCCTGGCCGCGCCGACCCGAGGCACCGTGACCGTCGGCGGCCGGCGGTACCAGGACCTGCCGGTGCCGCTGACCGAGGTCGGCGCGCTGCTCGACGCGAGTGCGGTGCACGGCGCGCGGACGGCGTACGACCACTTGCTGGCGCTTGCCGTGAGCAACGGTCTCCCCCGGCGCCGGGTCGACGAGGTCCTCGTCCGGACCGGGCTCGAAGGGGTGGCGGGCAAGCGGGCGGGCGGGTTCTCGCTCGGGATGCGGCAGCGGCTCGGGATCGCCGCGACACTGCTCGGCGATCCGGACGTGCTGATCTTCGACGAGCCGGTGAACGGGCTCGATCCCGAAGGGATCCGCTGGATCCGCGACTTCATGCGCTCGCTGGCGGCAGAAGGACGTGCGGTGCTGGTGTCGAGCCACCTGATGAGCGAGATGGCGCAGACAGCCGATCACCTGGTCGTGATCGGTCGCGGCCGGCTGATCGCCGACATGGGCATGGCCGAGCTGATGCACGCGAACGGCGAGGGCACCGTCCTCGTCCGCACAGGTGAGCCGGACTCGTTCGCACAGCACCTGACCACGGCAGGCGCCACAGTGCGGGACGGGCTCGAGGGTGCGCTGGTCGTGTCCGGTCTGTCGGGTGCGGAGATCGGCAAACTGGCGGCGTACCACGGGGTTGCGCTGAGCGAACTGACGCCGCAGCGGGCCTCGCTGGAGGACGCGTTCATGGCACTGACCAGAGAGAGCGTCGAGTACCAGGGAGCCGCCATATGAACACGCTGCATGCCGAGTGGATCAAGCTGCGCAGCTTGCGCTCCACCTGGTACACCGTGGCCAGTCTGTTCGTGTTCGGGCTCGGCATCACTGGCCTGTCGATGAGCGGCGCAGGCACGGAGTACTGGGGCGGGACCGACGCGGACCGTGCTGCTTGGGATCCGACGAGTCAGAGCCTGAAGACGTTCATCGTGGCCCAGCTGATCGTTGGCGTGCTCGGCATCCTCGTGGTGACGTCGGAGTTCGCGACCGGGTTGATGCAGACGACGCTCGCTGCCACCCCACGCCGGAACCGGCTGCTGGCTGCGAAGGCGATCGTGGCCACCGCGGTGGCCGCCGTAGCGGGCCAGGTGCTGATGTTCGCGGCGTTCTTCATCGGTCAGGCGTTGCTGGCCGGGCAGGACGTGCCCTACGCACGCCTTGGCGATCCTGGGGTCTTGAGAGCGGTTGTCGGTGGTGGGCTGTATCTGTCCGCGATCGCTCTGCTGGCCGTGGGTCTGGGTGCGATTCTGCGCGCGACGGCGGGTGCGCTCGCGACGCTCGTGGGGATCGTGTTCCTCGTTCCGGCGCTCGCGGGGCTCTTCCCGGACTGGATGCAAGGGATCTTCAACTTCTGGCCCACCCTCGGAGCGGCGGCGATCTTCGGTACGGTGCCGGACGAGAACTTCCCGCATCCCTGGCTGAATCTGGGTGGGCTGTGGCTGGGCGTCGCCGCCGTGCTCACCGCTGCGTTCGTTGTCTTCCGGCGACGAGACATCTGACCGGATCCGTATTCTGGCGATCATGACTCGGCTGCTCGTGGTGGACGACGAGGCGACGGTGCGCGAACTGCTGTCCGCGACACTGCGGTTCGCCGGCTTCGACGTGACCTCGGCGGCGACCGCTGCCGAAGCGGTCGCCGCCGCGGCCGAGGAGCCGCCGGATCTCGTCCTGCTCGACGTCATGCTGCCGGACATGGACGGCTTCGAGCTCGTACGGCGCCTGCGCCCGACACCTGTCCTGTTCCTGACCGCCCGCGACGGGCAGGCCGACAAGGTCCAGGGGCTGTCGCTCGGCGCGGACGACTACGTGACGAAACCGTTCGACCTCGAGGAACTGATCGCCCGGATCCGAGCGGTCCTGCGACGTACGACCGGCCGGCCGAGCGACGACGTACTGACGGTCGGTCCGCTCGCACTCGATGCCGAGGGCCACCAAGTGACGCGGGCCGGCAGTCCGCTGCGCATCTCCCCCACCGAGTTCCGGCTGCTGCACTACCTGATGGAGAACGCCGGCCGGGTGGTGTCCAAGGCGCAGATCCTCGAACGCGTCTGGCGGTACGACTTCAACGGAGACACCAGCATCGTGGACACCTACATCTCGTACCTGCGCCGCAAGGTCGACGACCAGGACCCGAAACTCATCCACACCGTGCACGGCATGGGGTACGTGATGCGAGCACCCAGATCGTGAGGCTGTCGCTGCGCGCCAGGTTGCTGCTGCTCACCACAGGCCTGCTGCTCGCCGGGCTGACCCTGATCAGTGCGGTCGTGTCGAGTCAGTTGGAGAGGTACCAGCTCGATCGGCTCGACAGCCAGCTCCGGTCGTTCACCGAGATCATCGCGCAGGTGTCACCGAGCGGGCCGAACCGCGAACAGCCCGCCCGTCCGGAGCTCCTCGACCCCGCACTGGATCTGATCGGTGCGCCGTACCTGGCGTACCTCGGCCCGGACGGGACCGTCGTGGGCACGCTGCGCTCGTCCCGCGTGGCTGCCGCGTCGTTTCCCGCGGACGACGCGCTGCGATCGCTGCCCGTGGACGGTTCGGCAGTCGTACTGCGGGCAGCCAACGGATCGGGCCGCTGGCGGGCGGTCGCGCGACCGGCCGTCGGCTGGAGTGGAACGGTGATCGCGGCCGCGCCACTGACCGAGGCCGACGCCACGATCGCCAAGCTGAGAACCACCAGCCTGGTCAGCGGGGCCGCGCTGCTCGTCCTGCTGACGGCGATCGGCTGGTGGGCGCTCGGCCGCGGCTTGCGTCCACTGCGCAGGATCGAGCACACAGCCGCCGCCATCGCGGACGGCGATCTGACGCAACGCGTGCCGGGACTGGCCGCGCCGGGGACCGAGATCGGCCATCTGGCGGCGTCGCTGAACACGATGCTCGGCCAACTGGAGCAGGCGTTCGCGGACCGGGCCGCGGCCGAGACCCGGATGCGCGCGTTCCTCGCCGACGTCAGCCATGAGCTGCGTACGCCGCTCGTCGGCATCAAAGGATCGACCGAGCTCTATCGGATGGGCGGATCCGATGTGGACGAGGCAATGGGTCGCATCGACCGCGAAGCCACCCGGCTGACCGTGCTGACGCAAGACCTGCTCCTGCTCGCCCAGCTGGACGAGGCGCCCGAAGGACAGCTCGACCGCGCACCAATGGATCTGCGGACGATCGCCAACGATGCCCGTCACGACCTCCGTGCGCTGGATCCGTCCCGGTCGATCACGCTCACCGGGCCACAAGGTCGCGGCGCCCCCGGTCCAGCCGCGGTGAGCGGTGACGAGGATCGGCTCCGGCAGGTCGTCACCAATCTGGTGGGAAACGCCATTGCCCACACCCCAGCCGGTACGCCGGTCCGCATCGGAGTCGGTACGGAAGGCGACCACGCTGTGCTGGTGATCGAGGACGAAGGTCCCGGCATGACCGAGGAGCAGGCCGGTCGAGTCTTCGATCGGTTCTATCGAGCCGACCAGGCCCGCAAGCACTCGGCGGGTGCGGGAACCGGTCTCGGGCTGGCAATCGCGCGCTCCATCGCGCGGGCGCACGGCGGAGACGTCGTACTGCGGACCGTCCTCGGTGCGGGCTCGTCGTTCCGGTTGACGCTGCCGCTGCTCGTGTCAGGGCAGGCGGACGTGCGACGGGTTCAGCTCGGCCACGCTGGAAACGCCGAGTAGGGCCATCGTGCGACGAACCTCTTTGGTGAGGATGTCCGCGGCGCGGGCGACACCACGCTGGCCGCCGGCCATCAGGCCGTACAGGTACGCGCGGCCGACCAGGCAGGCGTCGGCGCCGAGCGCGATCGCCGCGACGATGTCCGCGCCGGACATGATGCCGGTGTCGAGGTAGATCTCCGCGTCGCTTCCGACCGCCTTGCGGACCTCCGGGAGGATGCGCAGCGGCGTCGGCGCGCGGTCCAGCTGACGACCGCCGTGGTTCGACAGCACGACCGCGTCGGCGCCCGCGTCGACCACCCGGCGCGCGTCCTCGACGGTCTGGATGCCCTTGACGATCAGCGGGCCGTCCCAGATGGAGCGCAGCCAGTTGAGGTCGTCGATCGTCATCGTCGGGTCGAACAGTTTGTCGAGCAGCTCGGCGACCGTGCCGTCCCACGTGGACAGCGAGGCGAAGGTCAGCGGTCGGGTGGTGAGCAGGTTCGCCCACCAGGCCGGGTGCAGGGACGCGTCCAAGACGGTCTTCGCGGTCAGCGACGGCGGGATCGTGAAGCCGTTGCGTACGTCGCGGAGACGAGCGCCTGCGACCGGTACGTCGACGGTCAGCATCAGCGCTTCGTACCCGGCGGCGGCCGACCGCTTCACCAGGTCCTCACCCGCCGTGCGGTCCTTCCAGACGTACAGCTGGAACCACTTGCGCGCGTTCGGCGCGGCGGCTGCCACGTCCTCGATCGACGTGGTGCCCATCGTCGACAACGCGTACGGGATGCCGACCTGCTCGGCGACCTTCACGACCGCGCTCTCGCCCTCGTGGTTCATCATCCGGGTGAAGCCGGTCGGCGCGAACGCGAACGGCAGCTCGGAGCGGCCGCCGAGGATCGACGTACCGAGGTCGATGTCCGACACGTCCCGCAGGATCGACGGCTGCAGCTCCATCTCGGCGAACAGCCGGCGGGCGCGGCGCAGGCTGATCTCTGCCTCGGCAGCGCCGTCGGTGTAGTCGAACACCGACCGCGGCGTCCGGCGCTTCGCGATCGCCCGCAGGTCCGCGATCGTCAGCGCCTTCTCCAGCCGCCGCTCGGTCGGGTTCACCGTGATCGGCTTCGGCCGCAGCAGCGGCTTCAACTCGGACCATTTGGGCATCTGGCGATCGGTCATCACAACTCCCGGCTGAATCTGTGGTCGGACCACACCCTACCCTGTGGTCCGACCACACAGGTAGGGTCGTCTCATGAAGAACTACGAGCTGGTCCTGCATCGGGTCGAGGCCGACCTGGCGGCGGGGCGGCTGCGGATCGGCGGGCGGTTGCCGGGTGAGCGGGCGCTGGCCGAGCAGCTCGGGATCAGCCGGCCGTCGGTGCGGGAGGCGGTCCGGGTCCTCGAGGCGATGGGCGTGGTGCGGACCGCCACCGGATCCGGTCCCGAGGCAGGCGCGGTGATCGTGGCGGAGCCGGTGTCGCCGCTGACCGCCGTACTGCGGTTGCACCTGGCAACCAATCACCTGCCGATGGGTGACGTCGTACAGACCCGTCTGCTGCTGGAGTCCTGGTCGGCGCGGGAGGCGGCGGCGCGGGAGCTCGAGTCCGGCGAGCTGAAGGTCGCGGAGGAGCTGCTGGACCGGATGGACGACGCCGGGTTGTCGCCGGAGGAGTTCCATGTGCTGGACGCGGAGTTCCACGTCGCACTGTCCGGGCTCGCCGGGAACGTGCTGATCGCCGCGGTGATGACGTCGTTGCGATCGGCGATCCACGGGTACGTCCTGGCCGCCGTACCCAACCTGCCCGACTGGGAGGGAACGGCCGTCGGCCTGCGGTCCGAGCACCGTGCGATCCTGGCCGCCGTGCGGGGCGGTGAGCCGGACCGCGCGGCCGACCTCGTCACCGCGCACATCCGAGGGTTCTACCAGGCGGCTCAGCTAGCACCGTTCGGCGGCGCTGAGGGGTGACCGGGAGTCGGCGGGCCTTCGACTTTGGTCGGTGGTGGGAATCGCCTGCGGACGCCTAGTCTCGGCGGCATGGAGGAGTTGTGCGTGCCGCGGAGGCCGGCGAAATGGGTCGGCTTCGTCGCGACCGGTGCGATCGGGGTGCTGGTCGCGATGACGATCGTCGGGCGGCTGCCGGATCCGGAGCACCGGCAGTTCCTGCTGCTCGACGTCGCCGTCGGACTCGTCTCTGTCGCGCTCATCCCCGTGGTGGGCAGGCTGCCGGTGCCGGGGGCGATCGCGCTAGCGGTGCTCGCCGCCCTCTCCCCCGCCGCGACCCCGCCGTCCACCGTCGGCACGCTCACCGTCGCGCTACGCCGGCCGTTGCGTACGGCGATCCTGGTCGCCCTCGCCGGTACGGTCGCCCATCTGATTCAGGGCCTGTGGCAACCGATCCACGGCCTCCCGTTCTTCTGGTTCGCCGTACTGGATCTCGTGGTGCACGCCGCGCTGGTCGGTTGGGGCCAGGGCACTCAGGCGCGGCAGCAGTTGCTGTTGTCGCTGCGCGAGCGTGCCCGTCGTGCGGAGGCCGAGCAGGGGCGCCGGGTCGCCGAGGCGCGGTCCAACGAGCGGACCAAGATGGCGCGCGAGATGCACGACGTACTCGCGCATCGCCTGTCGCTGCTCGCGACGTACGCCGGTGCGCTCGAGTACCGCCCGGATTCGTCGCCGGAGAAGCTCGCCAAGGCGGCCGGGGTGATCCGGACCGGCGTACACCAGGCGCTCGACGAGCTCCGCGAGGTGATCAACGTCCTGCGCGACGAGGATGTGTACGAGGGGCGGCCGCAGCCGACGTTCGGGGACCTGCGCGCGCTGGTCGACGAGTCGCGGGAGGCTGGTACGACGATCGCGTACGACGATCAGGTGGCGGACCCGATGTCGTTGCCACCGGCAACCGGTAGGACGGCGTACCGAGTCGTGCAGGAAGGGCTGACGAACGCCCGCAAGCATGCGGCGGGGCATCCGGTGACCGTGCTGGTGGCCGGCCAGGCGGGCGACAGGTTGCGGATCGAGCTGACGAATCCGGCGTCGAACGGTACGCCGTTGGCGCCGGGTAGCGGGACCGGGCTCGTCGGACTGACCGAACGCGTGCAACTCGCGGGCGGCACGCTGGACCACGGTCCGCTGCCCGGTGGCGGGTTCCGGCTGGAGGCCTCGCTACCGTGGCCCTCATGAACATCCGGGTACTGGTCGTGGACGACGACGCGTTGGTCAGGGCCAGCCTGGAGATGATGCTCGACGGCGCGAACGGGATCTCCGTGGTCGGGCAGGCCGCCGACGGGGACGAGGTACCGGCCGCTGTCGACGCGCACTTCCCGGACATCGTGCTGATGGACCTGCGGATGCCGCGGGTGGACGGGATCGTTGCGACACGGCGGGTGCGGGCGCGGACGAATCCGCCCGAGGTCGTGGTGCTCACCACGTTCGACACCGACGAGAACGTCCTGCACGCGCTCCGCGCCGGGGCGAGCGGGTTCCTCCTGAAGGACACGCCGCCGGCCCAGATCGTCGACGCCGTACGACGGGTCGCGGCCGGTGACCCGATCCTGTCGCCGGCGATCACGCGGCGGCTGATGGACCGCGCCGCCACCCAGGCCGACGCGCACACGATCGCGCAGCAGAAACTGCAGCGGTTGTCGCCGCGGGAGTACGACGTGATGCTCGCGGTCGCGCAGGGCAAGGCGAACGCGCAGATCGGCGCGGAGCTGTTCATGAGCCTGGCGACGGTGAAGGCGCACATCTCGCACATCCTCACCAAGCTCGAGCTCGGGAACCGAACCCAGATCGCACTGCTCGCGCATGATGCGGGGCTCGCATAAGCTCCCCGCATGATTCGGGTACTGCTGGCGGACGATCAGGCGTTGGTGCGGGCCGGGTTCCGGTCGTTGCTGAACGCCGAGGACGACATCACCGTGATCGGCGAGGTATCGGACGGCGCCGAGGCGGTCGTGGTGGCGCGGCGGGAGAAGCCGGACGTGGTGCTGATGGACATCCGGATGCCCGGCACGGACGGGCTGGAGGCGACGCGGCAGATCGGCGCGGATCCTGAGCTGACCGACGTCCACGTGGTGATCCTGACGACGTTCGACCTGGACGAGTACGTGTTCGAGGCGCTGCGGGTCGGGGCCAGCGGGTTCCTCGTGAAGGACACCGAGCCGGTCGAGCTGCTGCAGGCCGTGCGGGTGGTGGCGCGTGGGGATGCGTTGTTGTCGCCTGGGGTGACGCGGCGGCTGGTGGCGGAGTTCGCGTCGCGGTCCCGGCAGCCGCATGCCAGCAAGGAACTCGACGTACTCACGGAACGCGAGAAGGAGATCGTCGCGCTGGTCGGCGAAGGCCTGTCGAACGACGAGATCGCCGAGCGCCTCGTGCTGAGCCCGGCCACCGCGAAAACCCACGTCAGCCGCGCCATGATCAAACTGGGCGTCCGCGACCGCGCCCAACTCGTCGTACTCGCCTACCAAACCGGCCTGGTACGCCCCGGCTGGCTCGGTTGACCTTCGAGTCGGTCGAACCCAGAGGGTGCTCACATGATGCACCTCGAGGAGATTACGGCCGCAGTCGAGCTCGGTCGCGCCGACGACCGTGAAACTGCGCGCACTCAACTGACCGCACTCTGGGAAGCGTGCGACGACCGGCAGACGCGTTGTGCGATCGCGCATTATCTGGCCGACGTCCAGGACGAGACCGAGGACGAGCTGTCCTGGGATCTGCGGGCACTGGAGGACGTGGAGGACGACGGCTGGCTCCCGTCGCTCCACCTGAACCTCGCCGACGACTACCGCCGACTGTCGCAGACGCGGCTGGCTGAGGAGCACTTGAGCGCTGCGCGGGCGCATCTGTCCGGTCTGCCTGATGGAGCCTACGGCGACCTGGTTCGGAGTGGAGTGGAGCACGTCGCGGAGGCGATCGCCGCGGGGAGTGTGCGTCGGCTGGAGACCAACCCGAGCAGCTGAGTACTCCGGTGGGGGTAGGTGGGGTCACTCCCCGGAGGCGACGCGGTGGGGGCTTGTGGGCGGCACTCTCGTCGTATGGATGCGCTAGTTGAGGTCAGTGGGCTGACCAAGAGGTATGGCGGCACCTTGGCGGTTGATGGTGTCGATCTGACGGTGCTGCCGGGTGAGGTGTACGGGTTTCTGGGCCCGAACGGGGCGGGGAAGACGACCACGCTCCGGATCCTGACCGGGCTGATCGCGCCGACGAGTGGAAGCGTGCGGGTGCTGGGCGGGCGGCCGGGGGATGCCGGCGTACTCGGACGGACCGGGTCGATGATCGAGTCGCCGGCGTTCTACCCGTACCTGTCGGGGCTCGACAACCTGCGGCTGCTGGCCGAGTACGCCGGAGTGTCGCGGCAGCGGATCGACGAGGTGCTGGAGCTCGTCGACCTCACCGATCGCGCGAAGGACCGATTCTCGACGTACTCCCTGGGGATGAAGCAACGCCTCGGTGTCGCGGCCGCGCTCCTCAAGGATCCCGAGCTGGTGATCCTCGACGAGCCGACCAACGGCCTCGACCCGGCCGGGATGCGCGACATGCGCCGCCTGATCCGCGAACTCGGCACCGAAGGCCGGACCGTGCTGCTGTCCAGCCACCTGCTCGGCGAGGTGCAGCAGATCTGCGACCGGGTCGGCATCATCAACGCCGGCCGGATGGTTGCCGAGCACCACGTCGAGGAGCTGCGCGGTGAACAGGAACTCGTCGTCCGCGCCGCCCCTCGCGAGGACGCACAGCGGCTCCTGGCCCGCTTCGGCAGTGTTCACCAGTACGACGACACGCTGCGGGTGCAGGTGGATCCCGCGAAGGCCGCCGAGGTGAACCGGACGCTGGTGGAGGCCGGGATCGACGTGTCCGAGCTGCACACCGCCGAACGCGCGCTCGAGGACATCTTCTTCGAGCTGACCACGGCAAAGGAGACGACCGATGCTGGGTAGCTATCGCGCGGAGATACTCAAGCTCCGCAAGCGATCCGCGGTCTGGGTGCTGTTCGGCGCCGGCCTGGTGCTGAGTCTCATCTTCGGCTACCTGCTGCCGTACCTGGGCTACGCGACCGGCGACGACAACCCGCAGACCGACGGCGTACCGCGTGCCGAGATCCTCCGCGGCATGCTCCCGGCGCGGGTCATCGACAACACGATCGGCGGGTACCCGATCTTCGCCGGCGCGCTCGCGCTCGTCCTGGGCGCGATCGTGATCGGCGGCGAGTACACCTGGGGAACGCTGAAGACCGTGCTCACCCAGCGCCCGCGGCGCGGCACGATCCTCGGCGCCCAGTTCCTGGCGCTCGGCACGATGATCGCGCTCTGGGTGCTCGGGATCTTCGCCGCCTGCGCACTCTGCAGCCTCGGCATCGCCGCGGCCGAGAACGGCTCGACGACCTGGCCGGGAATCGGTGATCTCCTGCAGGGACTCGCGGGCGGCTGGCTGGTCCTGATGATGTGGTGCCTGGCCGGCGCAGTGCTGGCCGTTGCCTTCCGCAACGTCGCACTCCCGATCGGCCTCGGCGTGGTGTGGATCCTCGGCATCGAAACGCTGCTGGCCGGCGTCGTGAGCAGCCTGCTGCCGAGCCTGAAGTGGCTCGCCAACGTCCTGCCCGGCACCAACGCCGGCTCCCTGGTCTTCGGCGTGACCGGCATGGCAGCCGCCGACGCCCCACCAGGCGTACGCGACGCAGTCGGCGGCAGCCGCGCCCTACTGACCCTGCTCGCCTACTGCGCCCTCTTCGCCGTACTAGCCACCTGGACCACCCGCCGCCGCGACGTCACCTGAAACGCGGTTGCTCCGCAGGGCTGTTCTCCAGCAGGATCGCGGGCATGATTCGTCCTGTCGAAAGACCAGTCGCACTCGTCACGGGCGTCGGTCGTACCGTCGGCATCGGCGCCGGCATAGCCCGCCGCCTGGCCGGCGCCGGCTGGGACATCGCGTTCACCTACTGGACGGCGTACGACGAGCGCATGCGGTGGGGCGTCGAGTCCGGAGCCACGGGCGAGATCACCAAGGAGCTCACGGAGCTCGGCGCGACCGCCGTACCGATCGAAGCCGATCTCGTCGACGCCGACGCACCCGAGCGGATCTTCGCCACCGCCGAGGAACAGCTCGGCAACATAACCGCCCTTGTCATGTGCCACTGTGAATCCGTCGACTCCAGCATCCTCGACACCACGATCGAGAGCTTCGACCGGCACTTCGCGATCAACGCACGGGCCACCTGGCTGCTGATCCGCGAATACGCGCGGCGGTTCGCAGGTCCGCACGGCACTGGCCGGATCGTCGCGCTGACCAGCGACCACACTGTCCACAACCTGCCGTACGGCGCGAGCAAAGGAGCGCTGGACCGCATCACACTGGCGGCTGCGCAGGAGCTGTCCCATCTGGGCCTGACGGCGAACGTGATCAACCCCTGCCCGATCGACACCGGCTGGATGACCGACGAACTCCGCGGTGCCTGCGTCCAGCAGACTCCGCTCGGACGACTCGGCACACCGGCAGACACCGCCAACCTGATCGAGTTCCTCTGCTCCGAGCGCGGTCAGTGGATCAACGGCCAACTACTCAAGAGCAACGGCGGCTTGGCCTAGTGCCGCCTGTGCTCCGGAGATTGTGCAGGGCGACAGTACGTATACGTCCACTGGCCGGTGATCCAGCCCGGCGCCCGGTGCGAGGTGGCGGGTAGTAGATGTATACGTACTGTCGAGCTGCAGCTTCGGCGGGAGCACGCGCTTACAGGTGAGCGCACGTCACCGGTTCCGGTGTCGTGGGGGTCCGCTCAAGTTTGGCCGACTATCACCTGATGCCGGCGTGGATCAGGGCTAGTTCGCAGAACATGGCGTTGGCCCAGGAGAACCATTCGCGGGTGAAGTTGCGGGGGTCGTCGACGTCGAAGCCCTCGTGCATCTGGCCGGTGCCGCCGGTGGTGTCGCGGAGGAGCTCCAGCAACTGTTGGCGTTCCTCCGCCGACGTGCTCGAAATCCCCTGCACAGCAAGGGCGATGTGCCAGATGTAGCGCGGCGGGGTGTGCGGGCTGCCGATGCCCGCGGCCGCGGTTCCGCTGTAGTAGTACGGGTTCTCCGGGCTGAGCAGTAAGGAACGCGTCGCGAGGTACGTCGGGTCGTCCGGGGCGGCGTACCCGGTCAGCGGGATCGACAGCAGGCTCGGCATGTTGGCGTCGTCCATCAGCAGCGTCTCGCCGAGACCGTCCACCTCGTAGGCGTAGACGCGACCGTGCTCCGGATGCTCCACCGTGCCGAAGGAAGCGATACCCTCGTCGATCTCGGCCTTCAACTCCTTCGCGCGGTCGGCCAGCGGCTCGTCCCGCAGTACCTCGGTCGCGATCTCCTGCAGGTACCCGAGCACCACCGACGCGAACATGTTGCCGGGCACGTTGAAGCCCAGCTCCGTGGCGTCGTCACTCGGCCGGAAGGCGCTCCACGACATCCCGGTCGGCCGGGTCAGGCGCCCTCGTCCCTCGCGGACGAGCGTGTCCGAGGGGCGGTCGTCGTGTCGCTGGAAGCGGTACGGCGAACGTGCCTCATGGTCCTGCTCCACGGTCCACAGCTCGACGATCGCCTCCGCGGCGGCCCGGAACCGGTGGTCGATCACGTCCGCGCGGCCCGTGATCCGCCACAGCCGGTACGCCAGCTCGAGCGGGAAGCACAGCGAGTCGATCTCGTACTTGCGCTCCCACACCCACGGCGACATCTCGGTCTCGTCCGAGGTGTGCCCCGCGCCGTTCGCCTCCTTGTTGAAGGCGTTCGCGTACGGGTCCAGGACGACGTACTCGAGCTGCCGGTGCAGCACGCCGATCAGCACGTCCTGCAGGCCAGGATCGTCCTTGCACAGCAGCAGGTACGGGCGGAGCTGCGCGGCCGAGTCACGCAACCACATCGCCGGGATGTCGCCGGTCAGCACGAACGTCGTACCGTCCGGCAGGCGCTCGGCGACGGCCGGCAGGTTGCCGGCCATCGAGCGCTCGAACATCTCCGCGATCACGTCGTCACCGGTGGCCTCCCGGACGGCCGCAGTGGCGCGGGCGAGGACCTCGGGGTCGATCATCAAAACATCTACCTTTCAGCGGCAAGAGCGGGGGCGAGTGAGGGGTTGGGCGAGAAGGTCCGGTCGAGGACCAGGCTCGCGGCGCCGATCGCGCCGACGTCGGCACCGAGCGCCGTACCCGTGACGTCGAACGGGTGCACCGCCGCCAGCAGGAAGCGTCCTTCCAGCGCGGTGCGCACGCGGTCGTGCAGAACCGGGGCGAGCTGCTCCCAGTGCGGACCTCCGAAGACCACGCGCTCCAGGTCGAGCAGGTTCGCGATGTCCTCGACCACCTTGGCGATCCGCTCCGCGAGCGTGGTGACGATCTTCTGCGCGGCGCCGGAACCGTCGACGGCCAGCGCGCACAGCCGGGCGAAGGCGGCGTCCACCGCGTGCCGATCGTCCAGGTCGATGCCTTCGGCAAGTACGCCGGCCTGGACCGCCTGCTCCACCAGGTATCTGGGCTGGCTGGCCTCACCGACACAACCACGCCGCCCGCAGAAGCAGAGCGGCCCGTCGGGATCGACGATCACGTGACCGATCTCGCCGACGTTGCTCGACGACCCGCGGACGACCTCGTCACCGATCACCAACCCGGCGCCGACACCCGTGCCGAGGTAGAAGAAGACAAAACTGCCGCCGTGGCCGGCCCATTTCTCGGCGGACGCAGCCGCGGTCACGTCCTTGTCCAGGACGATCGGCAGCCCGGTCCGTTCGCTCAACGCGTCGCGGAGCGGGACGAGGTGCCAGGTCGAGAGGTTCGGCGGGTCGACGACCACACCGCGCTCGACGTCGATCGGTCCGGGCGCGGCGATCCCGACGCCGCTGACCCGGTCGCGCGGTGCGCCGGACGCGGCGATCACTTCCTCGATCGTCTTCGCGATGCCGTCGATGAGTACGCCGGGGTCGTCGGCGTACTGGTCGACCGGCCGCCGCGCGACCACCTCACCGGTGAGATCGAGCAGCACGACGGTGACGACGGAGGGATCGAGATGGACGCCGACGGCGTACTGACCGGTGGGTTCGAGCTCGAGCAGCGTCCGTGGTTTCCCGAGGCCGGCGCCGCGCAGCCGTCCGGCTTCGCGGACCAGGCCGGCGTCGAGGAGGCGGCGCACGATGTTGGAGATCGCCTGACCGGACAGGCCGGTCGCCTCGGCCAGCTCGACGCGGCTGAGTTGCTCGCTGCGGCGGATCGCGTCCAGCACAACGGCATCGTTGAATCCCCCGACGCGATCGAGGTTCGTCCCCCGTCTAACCAATTGGATCCGCACCCCACGGTTGCGACCAGTCGTAGCGAATGGTGTCGTCGCCCGTCCGCCACACGTTCGGCGTGGTGTTGACGAGCCAGTCGGCCGGCTCGATCCCTGAATCACTCACCGCACCGCCATCGAGCGCCAACCGTATACCGTCACGCAGAGCGCGGTCCGTGCGCTCCGTCCGGGCGGCCGGATCGATCGACAGGAACAACGCCGTACCGGAGCGCGCGACCAGGTCGAGGAACCGTTCGTTCAGCTCCCACGGCGTCTGCGGTGTACAGGGGATGCAGTCCGCGTCGACCGTGAAGAGCCGGTTGTGCTGCGGGAGCCGGAACGCGAGCGTGTTGACACCCATCTTCCGGGTCCGCTCCCAGTCCCGGCCGGACGTGTCGTCGCCGGTCCGCTGGACGTCGACGAGCCCGGCGGCGAGATGGCCGACGGTGTTGCAGCCGATCAGTACGACGTCGTCCGCGGCCGCCCGGATCTCCCGGTAGAACGCGAGGATGATCTCGGCCGTGGTCCGCGACGGGTCGTGGAACTGCCAGCCGTCGCGCGTCAGCCGAGCCCCCATCGCGGGGCCGAACGCGCCGAACACGTCGTACGTGCTGAAGTCGTGCTTGACCAGCTCGAAACCCCAGTCCTTGAACCGCTGCAGGTCGGCGCGCACGCCGTCCAGGACCTCCGGGTACGACGGATCCAGCGCTCGGCCCGGCTTGTCGTGCGGGCCCTTCGAGGCCAGCGTCGACGGCTCGCGGACGAGGAGCGGGCGGAACCACAGGCCCGGTCGCGCACCGATCTCCTTGATCGCGGCCGCCGTACCGGCCATGTCGTCGAAGACTCCCGGCGTACCGCGGTCCCAGGGGCCGCCGGAGGCGATGCCGCCCGGGTACCAGCCGTCGTCGACGACGCTGAAGGGCTTCACCGGGTGCCCGTCGGCGAGCTCGACGATCGTCGAGGCGTCCTTCAGGACGGCCTTCTCGTCGAAGTTCTCGCCGTACGCGTAGTACCAGTTGTTGGCCCCGACCACCGGCGCGGGCTCAGGTCGCGCCGGTAGTCGGGTGCTCATGGAGGCGACTGCTGCGTGCAGCGTCTGCCAGGGTGTGCCGGCGTCCTCGAATCGTCGCACGACTGCTGCCGTCAGCGTACGACCGTCCAAAAGCGCCGGACCGCCGCCGTTGCGCAGGTCGAGCCAGAGGGTGAACCCGTCACCGTCGACGGTCCACGCGCAGAACGCGTTCGGCTGCACGTCGACGCCCATGCCGAACGTGCCTGCTCCCGAGTGGGCGAGGAAGTACCACGGCAGCAGGCGCTCAGGTTGCTGGTGACGCCACTGCAGGTCGCCGTACGAACGCTCCCAGGCGTCCCCGAGGATCAGCGCGTCGCTCGGCAGCTTCTCCGACCACCGGAGCGCGACCCGGGAGATCCGCTCCGCCGTGACCTCGACGGTCCCGTCGTTCCAGCTGATCTCGGCGCCGGCGCGGGCCGGGACGACCAACTCCCGCGAAGGATCCACCTGGACGAAAACAGCGCTCGGTTCTCTCACTCGGCTCCCTCGGGGTTAATTTCCCCAGAGACTTTAGTTAGTGCCTCTCGGGCCGGTCAAGGTGGAGACCGCGGCCACGAGACGGTCCACGTCCGACTGGTCCGTGTACGGCGCGAGACCGGCGCGGATCGCGCCGGTCGGGCCGAGGCCGAGTTGGCGGGCGGGCTCGTACGCGTAGAACGAACCAGCCGGGGCGTTCACACCCGCCTTCGCTAGGCGCTCGGAGACCGCGGCCGGGGTGTGACCGTCGAGGGTGAAGAGCAGGGTCGGCGTGCGGTTCGCGGCGTGGCCGTACAGGGTGACGCCGGGGATCGCCTGCAGGCGGGCTTCGAGGTCGTCGCGGAGGGCATCCTCGTGCACTTCGACGCTGTTGAGGGAGCTGGTGAGGCGCTCACGCCGGGTGCCGCCGGTCCCCGCGAGACCGGCGATGAAGTCGACGGCAGCGGTCGTGCCGGCGAGCAGCTCGTACGGCAGCGTCCCGAACTCGAAGCGCTCCGGTACGACGTCCGTCGACGGCAGGAGCTTGTCGGGCTTCAGCGTCTCCAGCAACTCGGGCGCCGCGGTCAGCACGCCGAGATGCGGACCGAAGAACTTGTACGGCGAGCAGACGTAGAAATCGGCGTACCGGGCGTCGACCGGCGCGTGTGCGGTGAGGTGGACGCCGTCGACGTAGATCAGCGCTCCGGCCTCGTGCACCTGGTCGGCGATCTTCTGCGTGTCGGGGCGCGTGCCCAGGAGGTTGGACGCGGCGGTGACCGCGACGAGGCGGGTGCGGTCGGTGAGCAGCGGGGCGATGTCGTCCAGCTCGGAGGTCTCCGGATCGAAGCCGAGCCACTTGACCGTGGCGCCGGCGGCCTCGGCCGCCTGGACCCACGGACGGACGTTCGCGTCGTGGTCGAGACGGCTGACGATCACCTCGTCGCCCGCGGACCAGGTCTTGGCGAGGGTGCGGGAGAAGTCGTACGTGAGCTGCGTCATGCTGCGGCCGAACACGATCCCCCGCGCGGTCGTGCCGAGCAGGTCGGCCATCGCCTGGCGGGCGCCGACGACGATCTCGTCGGCGCGGCGCTCGGCGGCGGTCAGTCGGCCGCGGTTGGCGAGCGCCGAGGTCATGGTCCGTGCCACCGCGTCAGCGACGGCTTGCGGGGTCTGCGAACCACCGGGGCCGTCGAAGTGCGCTGCTCCCTCGTCGAGCGCGGGGAACTGCTTCCGGACGGCGACCACATCGAAGGCACTCATGCGCGTCATCCTCTCTCGCTGCTGACATCGGCCGCTACCGCCTGCCCGAATGCGGATAAAAATGCGCGAACTGTCCGAGGAGTAGTGCAGGATGTCAGGAGTGAGCACGGTAACGACTCCTGACAGCACCTCCAGCCCCGCCCCGGTCCGGGCCTGGCTCCCCGTCATGCTGGCCCTCGCCGCGATCTGGGGCTGCAGCTTTCTGTTCATCTCGGTCGGCGTCCGCGAGTTGCCGCCGCTCTATCTCGCGCTCGGACGGGTGGTCGCGGGATCCGTCGTACTGCTCACGATCCTCGCCCTGAAGCGCGAGGCACTGCCGCGGGACCCGCGGCTGTGGGCGCACTCGTTCGTCGTCGGGGCGATCGGATCGGCGATCCCGTGGACGCTGTTCGGGTACGGCGAGGAACGGATCCCGTCGCTGCTCGCGGGCATCTGGAACGGGATCACGCCACTGGTCGTGCTGCCGATCGCGGTGCTGATCTTCCGGACCGAAAGGTTCTCGGCGCAGCGCGGAGTCGGGCTGCTGATCGGGTTCGTGGGCATGCTCGTCGTCCTCGGCGCCTGGCGGGTGAATGCCGGGGCGGACCTCCTCGGCCAAGGACTGTGCATGCTGGCCGCGGTCTTCTACGGGCTCGCGATCCCTTACCAGAAACGGTTCCTGGCCGGGACGACGTTGTCCGGCACGGCGTTGTCGACCAGTTTGTTGCTGTGCGCAACGGTCCAGCTGGCCGTCGTCGCTCCCCTGGTCACCGGGCAGGCTCCCCCGGCGCCGTGGTCGCTGTCGGCCAAGACCGTGCTGAGCGTTCTCGCCCTCGGCGCGCTCGGCAGCGGGCTCGCGTTCGTGCTCAACATGCGCAACATCCGCCTGATCGGCGCCAGCCGCTCGTCGATGGTCACGTACCTGATGCCGATCTTCTCGATCATCGTCGGCGTACTGGTCCTGCAGGAACACCTCACCTGGTACCAGCCCGTCGGCGGTCTCGTCGTCCTGCTGGGCGTGGCCGTCTCCCAGGGCGTCCTCCGAAACCTCCGCCGCAAGCCGGTCGTCGTCGCGGAGGCACCTGCCATCACCTAGGCAGCGTGCCGGAGGTTGGGTACGGCGGCGACCACCACGGCAACCAGTGCGAGCAGGGTGCCGGCGACGACCGGTGCCGTGATCGGCTTGTCGGCGACCGGCAGGAAGATGTCGACGAACAGGCTCGCGATCAGTTGGCCTGCGATCGTGCCGAGGCCGAGCACGAAGACGCCGACCACTCGGACCACGGCGGCCGCGGCACTGATGAAGATGACGCCGCACGCGCCGCCGAGGTACAGCCAGGGCTCGCTCGGCAGGTGTCGTGGCGCACCGCGGAGCGAGAGGTCGACAGCGAACACGATCAGCAGAGCGACGAATCCGACGAGGAAGTTCACCACGCCGGCCGCGACCGCGCCGTACGCATCCGACGAGGCGGCCCGCGCCACCCGCCCGTTGATGGCCTGCTGCACCGCGGTGCCGACGCCGCCAAGCGCGGGCAGGATCGCCAGCATCAGACCGTCGGGGTGACTCAGCTGCTCCGACACGGCCAGCCCGACCGCGACCAGCGCGATCAGTGCACCGACGATCCGTACGGCGGTGAGCGGCTGCGGACCGGCCGGGCCGAATCCGAGGCGGTCGACGACCAGGCTGCTGATCGCCTGCCCAGCCACGCCCGCCACCAGGAACACCGCGACACCGATCACGGACACGGTGATCGACTGCGTTGCGACCAGAAACGCGCCCGCGAGTCCGCCGAGACACTGCCACCAGCGCAAACCGCCGTACCCACGCATCGGCCGCCGGATCGTGCGCCAGACCTTGACCAGTCCGCGGCGTACCGGACGCACCACCGCGGCCGCGACCAAAAGGATCAGCAGGCCGGAGCCGAACGAGATCAGCGCCGCCGGGATCCCGTCGCCGAGAATCCCGCCGAGCTCGCCGTTCAAGCGTGACTGGACCGCTACCAGCATCCCGATCCCGAAGGCCGAAGCAAGCCCCACGACGTGGTGCCGCCGGGTCGAAGAAGCGGGACGGATGGCTGTCGTTGTCACCCCTCTATCATGACCGTTCGACTGGTAGCACCTGACAGCAGGTCCGGATCATGACCGGCGGATCAGTGCCAGGTACATCGCGTCGGTGCCGTGCAGGTGCGGCCAGAGCTGGACATCGGGTCCGTCACCCAGCTCCGGTACGCCGGGGAACAGCGCCCGCGCGTCCTCGAGAGTCGCGTCGTCGCGGCGCCCCAGGACCGCGTCGACTACCGCCCGGGTCTCGTCGGGGTGCGGCGAGCACGTGACGTACGCGACCACTCCGCCCGGCCGGGCCGAGGTGATCGCCGAGTCGAGCAGCGCCTCCTGGAGGGGGCGCAGCTCCTCGACGTCTTCCGGCGTACGGCGCCAGCGGGCTTCCGGACGGCGGCGCAGCGCACCCAGACCACTGCACGGTACGTCGGCCAGCACGCGGTCGAACGAACCCTCTGGCCAGGTCGGCTTCGTCCCGTCGCCGACGAGCACCTTGTGGTTGCCGGGGATCGCCCGCAGATTCTGGCGCACGAGCTCCGCGCGGTGCTTCAGCGGCTCCACAGCAGTCAGCTGACCGTCCTCCATGAGCGCGGCCAGGAGTGCTGACTTGCCGCCTGGTCCCGCACACAGGTCGAGCCAGTTCGCGTCGTCGCCGTCGACCTTCGCCGACGCCAGCGCGATCGCGACCAGCTGCGAACCTTCGTCCTGTACGCCGGCCCGCCCGGTCGCGACCGCTCCGATACGACCAGGATCCCCACCGCCGTCGAGAACCGCGCCGTACGGCGACCAGCGCGCCGGGACCGCACCGGCGTCGACCAGCTCGTCCACGTCAGCCAACCCCGGCCGAGCAACGAGCGTCACGCGCGGCGGCTCGTTGTCCGCGACAAGCAGATCCTCCAGGCCGGGGGCGGACACGGCCCGCTCCCCCGACGCGTGCTCGCGGGTCGATCCGCCTGCGAGCGCTCGATCGAACGCCTCGATCACCCAGCGCGGATGGGCTTCGGCGATCCCGAGGTAGCCCAGGAGATCCTCGTTGGGTCGCGGCGCGGTGGTCGAGATCCACTGGTCCAGCGAGCGCTGATTGATCTTGCGGAGTACGGCGTTCACCAGGCCGGTGCGCTTCTGACCGAGCTCGGACCGGGTGAGCGTGACCATCTCGTCCACGGCGGCGTACGAGTCCACCCGCATGTTGAGCAGCTGGTGGGCACCGAGTCGGAGTACGTCCAGGAGTTCGGGGTCGAGGTCCGGGAGTGGACGCGAGACGCACCGCGCCAGGAACGCGTCGTACGTGCCCTGCCAGCGCAGCGTGCCGTGCACCAGCTCAGTGCAGAACGCGGCATCACGGCCTCCGAGTCGCGCGTCACGGAGGGCCTTGTTGAGCGCGAGGTTCGCGTAGCCGCCCTCAGCGGTGACCTGCCGGACGACCTGGTACGCAACCCGCCGTACCGGATCCGGGCGCCGCTGCGGCGCCCGATTGCGTGCGTTCCGATCACTCACCCGAGCATGTCCGCATCGGTGAGCCGGACGCCGCGGGCCCAGTCGGCCGCTGCCATCGGCTTCTTGCCCTGCGGTTGGACCGTCACGAGTTCGATCGCCTTGCTACCGGTGCCGGCCTTCACACTCGACTTGGTCGCCTGCAGCTCGCCGGGCTTCAGCTCGTCGTCGGTCAGCCGTACGGCGAGGATCTTCAGCCGCTCGCCACGGAACATCGTCCATGCCCCGGGCGCCGGGTTGCACCCACGCACCAGCCGATCGACGCGCTGCGCCGGCGCGTTCAGGTCCAGCTCGGCGTCCTCGACCGTGAGCTTCGGTGCCAGCGTCACCCCGTCGGCCGGCTGCTCGCGAGCTTCCAGTACGCCGGCCTCGATGCCGTCGAGCGTGTCGACGAGCAGCTTCGAGCCCGACACCGCCAGCCGCTGCAGCAGGTCACCGGACGTGTCCTCGGGACCGATCGGTTCGGTGAGTACGCCGTACACCGGGCCGGCGTCGAGCGCCTTCACGATGCGGAACGTGCTCGCCCCGGCCACGTCGTCACCCGCGATGATCGAGTGCTGCACCGGCGCGGCCCCGCGCCAGGCGGGCAGCACCGAGAAGTGCAGGTTGATCCAGCCGTGCTGCGGGATGTCGAGCGCCGCCTGCGGCAGCAGCCCGCCGTACGCGACGACCGGGCAGCAGTCCGGTGCGATCTCCCGCAGCCGGGCCAGGAACTCGGGGTCGCTCGGCTTGACCGGCTTCAGGATCTCGATCCCGCCGAGCTCCTCGGCGTACTGCGCGACCGGCGACGCCACGAGCTTGCGGCCGCGACCGGCGGGCGCATCCGGGCGGGTCACGACCCCGACCAGTTCGTGGCGGCTGGCAACGATCGCCTCGAGCGCGGTGACAGCGGGTTCCGGCGTACCGGCGAAGACGACTCTCACAGTCCGAATCCGTTCGTCGGGTGCGGCGAGACCTTGATCTGCGGCGGGCCGTTCAGGCCGGACCAGTCGGACTCGCGGATCGCCTTCATCGCCTGCTTGCGGGTCTCGCGGTCCAGCCGGTCCACGAACAGGATGCCGTCCAGGTGGTCGGTCTCGTGCTGGATGCAGCGGGCGAGCAGGTCCGATCCCTCGATCACCACCGGGTCGCCGTACATGTTGAAGCCCTTGGCGATCACCGATTGGGCGCGGCGGCAGTCGAAGGTCAGGCCCGGGATCGACAGACAGCCCTCGGGGCCGAACTGCTCCTCGGGCGACAGCGTCAGCTCCGGGTTGATCAGGTGCCCGAGCTCGCCCTCGACGTGGTAGGTGAAGACTCGCAGGCCGACGCCGATCTGCGGCGCGGCGAGGCCCGATCCGGGCGCGTCCTGCATGGTGTCGGTGAGGTCCGCGACCAGGCGGCGCAACTCGGCGTCGAAGTCGACGACCGGGTCGGCCTTGGTGATCAGCACGGGGTCGCCGAACAGGCGGATGGGTTGGACCGACACAGACTCTCCACAGCACTCCACGGACCTGGACCGGGTAAGTCTAGTTGGCCCGCCTGATGGATTCCCGGCGGGAGGCCCCTCCCGTTTGTTGCCACAAGCACGTACTGTGGTCCCAGGCGTACCCTCAGTCACTGTCGTCACACGCCACTCGGGAGACCCAATGCTCACAGCAGCACGGGGGGCAACTCTGATCCTCCTGGGTGCACTGCTCGCTCAGGCACCCCTCACCGCCCAGGCCTACGAACCGCGCGAGCCCGCCGGTCCCGCCGCGCCGCCACCCACCGCGCCGCCCACTACTGCGCCGACCTCTGGCGGGCCCAGGGAGGCTCCTGCGCGGTCGTGGAGTCAGGTGGTGAAGCAGGTCACCGAGAGCTCGCCGGGTGATGTGCAGCTCAGGTCGGCTGATACCTCGGCGCAGGCTGCCTCGATGCTTCGGTGCTTCAAGCTCGACACCGAGAACTACTGCCTCGGCCTCGGCTTCGTCAGCCAGGTGCCGACCGGCGCCCAACGGCACGCCCTGATGGCCGAGCCGAACCTCCGCGCCTCGGACGACGTGAGCGCCGAGCAGGACATTCCGACCGGTGATCTCACGCCGGCCGCGTTCGTCGCCCAGCGCGCCGCCATGCCGAAGAGCCGGCGCGTCACCGCGGAACTCGACGAGATGCAAGCCGCCTGGAACGGCCGCGAGAAGGCCCGCGAACTCCGCGAACTCGCCGAAAGCGACACCCCACCACCCAACCCCGAGCCCACACCGGCATCCACGCCGGACTCCACACCAGAGCCGACTCCGACTGTCGAGCCGACTCCGGTGCCGACCAGGACTGCTCCGACCGTGGGCCCGTCGACGCCGGTGCCGTCGACCCCGGTGGCGCCGGTCGCGGCACCCGCTTCGGCGTACATCATGAAGGGGTTCCAGACCTCGCAGGAGAAGGGGTACTGGTGTGGTCCGGCGACGTTCCAGTCGATCGACTGGGCCGACGACAACCAGAAGGACACCCAGGCGTCCTGGGCCAAGGACCTCGGCTCGACGAGCTCCGGTACGGCGATCTCCGCGATGGTGAAGCAGACGAACCTGAAGACCGCCTGGCCCAAGACCGCCGGCACGTACATCGTGCAGAACGTCGCGAACTGGAACGCGCAGACCTTCTTCACCGTGCACCAGAAGCACCTCGGCGTGTACAAGGCCCCGGTGATCGAGCACGTGCAACTGCTCAAGCGCTACTTCCCGTACCTCGCCTTCAATCACAGCGGGCACTACCAGGTCGGCCGCGGCTACGACAAGGCGAAGGGCACGATCGCGATCTTCGAGGTGTTCAACGAGCGCCGCTTCAACAGCCGCGGCAACGTCACCGACGGCCCGAAGAACATCCCCGCGAGCGCCCTGTTCAACGCCACCCTGGCCAACTCCTTCAAGAACATCGGGCTGTAAATGCGTCGTCGTACGGTTGCCGTTGGCACTCTTCTGCTCCTGACCGTGGCGGGCTGCTCCTCCAACACCCCGGAGAGCAGCCCGTCACCGAGCACAACCCCCGCACCCAGCACCACACCGTCACCGAGCAGCAGCCCGACGCCGACGCGGCCGTCGGACAGCGGTACTGCGCTGCCCGCGTGGGCGAACGTGCTGCGGCAACCGGTCGACGGGCAGCACCTCGTCACCCAGCAACGCAAGTACGTCGTGACCCGCGGCAGCGACGAGGCCGGTACGACGACCATCACGGACCGCACCAGCAAGAAGGTCGTCGTACGGCACATACCCGCGAGCGGCTTCGTCGCCCAGTCCCCCGTCGTCATCGACGACCGCTGGGCGCTGATCGAGGACATCCGCTCCGACGGCCCCGACCCGCAGATCAAAGTGCTCCGCTACGACCTCACGACCGGCAAGGGCACCCCTCCGACCGCGATCCCGCCCGTCTCCGAGCCGGAGATCGGCGCGTACGACGGCACCTTCGCCTACAGCTCCACCGACGCGAAGAACCGTTCCTGCCTGATCGTCGCCGACCTCGCGACGCTCAAGTCCCGGACCGTCACCTGCGTCGCGGCCCCGGGCTACGTGGCCGACCCCGTGGTGTCCGCCGACACGGTGACGTTCAGCGAGATCATCGCACCGGAGACCGCGCGCCGCTGCAAGCGGATCCGCACCGCTCCCCTGTCCGGAGGCGCCGCCCAACCGGTGCCCGCAGCAACCAACTGCATCCAGTGGAGCGGCGCGACGCTGCACGGCGCGACGATCTGGTCGGAGGTCGCCGCCTCGGACCCGGACCAGTACCAGAGCAAGGCGTACGTCCGAGAGTCCGGCGACTCCCCCACCCGCCCGCTCGGCACCGTCGTCACCGACACGATTCTTGCCTGCGGCAACTGGATCCTGTGGGAGACCCGGACGGTCGGTGCGGGCGCCGAGGAGACCTACCAGATCAACCGATGGCGCTCCGGTCTCTCCGCCCCGCAACGGCTGTACGACGCCAAGCCTGGCATCGCGCTCACTCCGATGACGTGCCAGGACAACACGGTCTTCGTCGAAGCGGCGTACCTGGCGAGCACCCCGACGTACACCGAAACCATCTCAGCCGCGCTCTAGTTCACCGAGTAGCGGCGAGCACTGCCGCGATGCCTTCTCGCAGATCCTCGACGAAATACTCGGGAACCTCCAGTGCTGGGAAATGTCCCCCGATTTCGGGCGTCCTCCAGCGGACGATCTGCCGGTACCGCTCCTGCGCCCAGGGGCGCGGACATTTCTCGACGTCGCGGGGATACATGGTGAGTGCCGACGGGACGTCGACCCGGAGTTCGGGGTCCAGCGAGTTGTGGCTTTCGTAGTAGATGCGGGCCGCTGAGGCACCGGTGCGTGTCAGCCAGTACAGCGTGACGTCGTCGAGAACGCGGTCTCTGGAAATCCTCTCGAACGGGCTGTCTTCGGTATCTGACCACTCGGCGAACTTGTCGAGGATCCAGGCCAGCAGCCCGACGGGTGAGTCGACGAGTGAGTAGCCGATGGTCTGCGGCCGGGTCGCCTGCTGCTTCGCGTACGCCGCGCGGTGGCGCCAGAAGTCGTGGGTTTCCACGGTCCATGCGCGCTCGATCGCCGTCAGCCCGTCGGTGGCCATCCCGGGCGGCGCCTCCGCGAACGTCGTATGGATACCGATAACGTGCGCCGGGAACCTGCCGCCGAGAACCGTGGTGATATTGCCTCCCCAGTCGCCGCCGTGGGCCAGGAACTTGCCGTACCCCAGCCTTCCCATCAATTCCACCCAGGCGGCCGCGATCTTTTCGGTTCCCCACCCGGTGGCGGCCGGCTTGTCGCTGTAACCAAAACCTGGCAGCGACGGAACCACGACGTGGAACGCCGGCGCGTCGGCAGCTTTCGGATCCGCCAGCTCCTCCACTACGTCGATGAACCGAGCAATGCTGTCCGGCCAGCCGTGCGTCAGGATCAGCGGAGTGGCATCGGCGCGCGCGGACCGCCGGTGCAGGAAGTGGATTCCCAGACCGTCAATGGTCGTACGGAACTGACCGATCCGATGAAGGCGCTCCTCGAAAGACCGCCAGTTATACCCGGTACGCCAGTAGTTCACGAGCTCGACGAGATCGGCGAGCGGAACGCCCTGTTCCCATCGGCCCGGGCCGGGCGCGGCGCCGTAGACCGTCTCAGCCTCCGGTAGTCGGGCCGCGGCCAGTCGCGCGCGCAGATCGTCGAGATCGGCGTCAGATGCGTGGGCGTCGAATGCTTGTACGTCGCTGGTGAGCAGGGGCATGAGACCTCCTGGCCATCGTCGTGGAACCGGCTAAGACGGTTCCACCATGTCATGCCCGAGATCGGCGCGCAACCGGCTAAGGTGGTTCCATGCGTGATGGCTTCCCCGACTTCCGCCTCGGTAGCGTGCTGGCGACCAGCTTCACGGGGACTCTGTCGGAGCGTCACGGCAACGCGGTGGAGCGCATCCCGACACCGCAGCGGCTCGTCGACTGGCTGACAGTGAGCGGGCTCGCCGTTGACTCGTGCACCACTGCCCAGCTCGACCTCGCTCGGGAACTGCGGGAGTCGATTCACGCCGCCGCGACCGCAGCTGCGACTCAGGACACCCTCCCCGCAGCTGCTGTCCAAGTCATCAATGACCGCAGCCTTCAAGGCCGGGCCGCGGCTGTCCTGACCCCCGAGGGCCGGCGGCGATGGCACCTTCGCTCGGCTTCCAGCGTGGAAGATGCCCTGAGCGTGATCGCCGCCGACGCGATCAGCATCATCGCGGGCGAACGAGACGGCAGGTTGGCCTTGTGCGCGTCACCGACCTGCCGAGCCACCTTCTTCGACACCAGCCAGAGCCGCACGCGCAAATGGTGCGACATGAACACATGCGGCAATCGTCAGAAGAAAGCCCGCTTCATCGCCAACCGCTCTAGCGGCGGGCGTGCCGGATCTTGAGGCGGCCGAAGCCCATCACGCCGGTGATCCGCACCCGCGGGCCGTCGCCGGTGGAGTTCTTCGGCGGCTTGTAGCGGGTGTCCTTCCACTCGGTGCGGACCGCGTCGAAGTCGACGACCGCGTCGCGGGGCAGCGTGATCTTGACGCCGCCGTGCAGCACGTTCAGGTCGATGTCGACGTCCCCGTGCTCGAACTGCGCCTGCGACAGATCCAGCCGCACCCGCCCGTGCAGGGATTCGACCTTCAGGTGCCGCGGCACCCGCCAGACACCCCGCCGTACGATCCGGCCGGCCGAAGCGCCGATCGTCGCCGAGCGGCCCGGCTGCTCGGCCGGGAGCGCGGCGACGGCGACCTCGAGATCCTGGCGGGTCCTCGCGGCCAGGACCTGGTGCAGTTGCTGCTCCAGTTCGTCGTGGGAGAGGTAGCCACCGGTGTACGCCGCTTGCACGCGCTCCACCGCCGCGTTGCGGTCCACGTCCCCGATCGCGGGCGAGCGGTCCTCTGGCACGGAAGTCACCGGATCACTGTAGTGGCAGGCCGCGTTCGCGCAGCTGGATACGCAGGTTCGCGGCGCCGGCGAAGACCTCGGCGTCGAGACCGACCGCACGGGCGCCGTCGACGTTGTACGCCATGTCGTCGGTGTAGAACGTGCGCGCCGGGTCCAGACCGAAGCGTTCGATCAGGATCCGGTAGATCTTCTCGTCCGGCTTCGCAGTCTGCTCGACCCCGGACACGACCTCCCCGTCGAAACGGGTGAGGATCGGGAACGCCTCCTTGGCGACCTCCCACTTCTCGCCGGAGAAGTTCGTCAACGCGTACGTCGGTACGCCGAGCGCCTGGAGCTCGGTGAGCACCGCGGCGGTGTCCTCGAACACGCCCTTGACCATCTTCAGCCAGCCGGTGTCGTACGCCTCGATCCACTCGGCGTGCTCCGGGTGCAGGCTGGTCAGCTCGGCGACCGCCTCCGCCCACGGACGCCCCTCGTCCTGCTTGTGGTTCCAGGCCGGCGTGGCCACGTTGGTCAGGAAGTGCGTCCGCTGCTCCTCGTCCGGGATCAGCTCGGCGTACAGGTACGTCGGGCTCCAGTCCAGCAGCACCCCACCGATGTCGAACACCACCGCGTCGATCGTCCGCTCACTCATACCGGCAACCCTACGAGACCCGGTACCGCAACTCACCTCATGCGTTCGACTGGGCGCGGGCGTGCAGTGCGGGAGCCAGTGCGTACTGGCCGATGAAGATCGCGACGCCGAGAACGGCGCAGCCGAGCCAGGTCGCGGTCGGGCCGAGGTGCTCGAGGGCGTTGGTGCCGGCCAGCGGCCCGATCACGGTGCCGACGCCGAACGCCATACCGGACAGGCCCATGTACCGGCCGCGCAGGTCGATCGGCGCGAGATCGGCGAACACCGCGCCGATCACCGCGGCGAACCCGATCTCCCCGAGCGTCCACACGACGACCGACAGCGCGTATCCCCACCAGGTGTGGACGACCGCTCCCAGACCGAACCCGAGCCCGACCACCAGCATCGACGCGGCCAGCAGTTTCGGCCGGTCGAGTTTCGCCATCCACCGGCCGAGGAACGGCTGGACGAGCACGATCACCACGCCGTTGAGGGCGATCACGAGCCCGTACGTCCGAGCGGACAGGCCGTCCCCCGCCATCGCGAGCGGCAGGGTCGAGTAGCCCTGCATGTAGATGGTCGCGTAGCCGATCTGGATCAGGACCATCATCAGGAACACCGTGTCGCGCGCGACCACCGGGAGGAGTGCCCGACCGGCCGAGTTGTCTTCGGGCGCCGGGCGGCTCTCCGGCACCATCGTCCAGATGACCAGACCGGCGATCACCGACGTGGCGGCGTTCACCCAGAACAGCAGACCGTAACCGAACGACGCGAGTACGCCGGCGCTGACTGTCGACACGGAGAAGCCGAGGTTGATCGCCCAGAACAGGAGGCCGTACGCGCGGACCCGCTCGGTCGGCTGCAGCAGATCCGCGACCGTCGCTTGGACCGCCGGCCGGAACAGGTCGCCCAGCAGACCGACGAGGAACGCGGTCATCCAGATCAGCACCATCGAACGGGCGGATCCGAGCAGGATCAGCGCGGCGCCGGTGCCGAAGAAGCAGATCAGCATCGTCACCCGGCGTCCGGCCCGGTCGGACAACCAGCCGCCGACGAGTTGCGCGCAGACGGATCCGGCGCCGACGGCGGCCGCGACGGCTCCCGCCGTACCCGCGGAGAGGTGGCGGTCGTGGGTCAGGTAAAGAACGAGGAACGGTTGCACGAAGCTGCCGAGCCGGTTGACCAGCTGGCACACCCACAACGCCCAGAAGGCCCGCGGAAGTGCGGTGGGCGTGGGGTTGCCGACGGCGATTGCGCTCATGGGTCAACTGTCCGGGCCCACCGCAGCATTGTCGACGATTAGGCTCAGGGCTAATCTGGCCCGGTGATCACGATCAGGCTGAACGCCGGGGACATCGGGCGGATCCGGTTCGCGCTGTCGCCGGTGTGGGAGGCCGTGACGAGTGTGCGGGCGCTGAGCAACAACACCGCGCGCAGCGTGCACGGGCCGTGGCTGCAGAAGGTCCGGCCGACGATCGAGGGCGACGACCTGACGTTGCTCAGGGCCCTCATTCCGTCGTACGGCTATATCCCGGACTTCCTGACCCCGGCCCCGCCGCGCCGGTCGACGAGCCTGGAGTCGGGCCTCGCCGCGATCGCCGCCACGCCGCACGAACTCGTGGCCGCCGAGCTCGCGAAGCTGCACAAGGACACCCCGGACCCGATGCTCCCCGAGCTGATCGCGCACCCGGCGAAGGCGCTCGACCTGATCACCTCGGCGCTCGAGACGTACTGGCGGCGGGCGATCGAGCCTGACTGGCGGCGGATGCGGTCGCTGCTCCAGGAGGATCTCGCGTACCGGCTGGACGAGCTGGCGAGCGGCGGGATCGAGCGGCTGTTCCGCAACCTGCATCCGTCGATCAAGTACACCGGCGACCGCATCTCCATCGACCGGCCGTTCTGCTGCGACGGCGAGCCGATGACGGGTCAGGGCCTGCTGCTGGTGCCGTGCGTGTTCACCTGGCCGGCCGGGCTGGCGGTCACCGGCGCACCGCACGTCCCGACCATCACGTACCCGCCACGCGGCCTCGGGCGGCTGTGGGAGGACCGCCAGGACACGACGGACTCCCCACTCGCGGACCTCGTCGGCCGCACCCGGGCCGCGATCGTCAGCCACCTCGACCTGCCGATGTCCACAACCCACCTGGCCAACCAGCTAGGCGTCTCCGCACCCACGCTCAGCGTCCACCTGAGCATCCTCCGCAACGCAGGCGTCGTCACCTCCCGCCGCGACGGCCGCGCCGTCCTGTACCACCGCACGTCCCTGGGCAACCAACTCCTCGCGGCGTCCACCGCGCTGGCGTCCACTGCCTAGCCGAAGCTGGGTGGGTCTACCTGGATTCGGACGGTGCCGGGGTTCTTCTTGGTCGTGCGGGCCGATTGGGATTCTTTGAGGGCTTTCACGAGGGTAGTGCCGTGGGCGCGAGGGGTGCGGACGACGGCGCGGACGGTTTCCTCGTCGAGGTCCACCGGGCCGAGGACCTCGAGACCGGCGGACGGCGGCATCAGGTCGCGGAGTCGGGTGACGAGGTCGTTGACGGATTCGGCCGGGCCGGTGAGTTCGGCGAGTTTGGCGGCCGGGGCGAGTCGGGCGGTACGGCGGTCCTCGATCTCGCGGGCGGCGTACCCCTCGGGGCTCCACCGCACGATCGCCTGCAGCGGCAGCGCCGACGGGTCGCCGACCAGGATCACCATCCCGCCGGAGCTTGCCGGCCGGACGAGCGCGGCCGCGTTGAACCAGCGGCGTACCGCTTCTTCGGCGGCCCTGAGGTCGGGGCGAGCGAGCATCAGCCAGGTGTCAAGGAGCAGCGCCGCGCTGTAGCCGCCTTCGGCGACCGGCTCGGCCCCCGGGGTGCTGACGACCAACGCCGGCGCGTCCGGTACGACATCGAGCATGTTGTCCCCGCCCGACGTACGGACGACGACACCGGGGAACGCGCGCCCGAGCTCCTCCGCCGTACGACGTGCGCCGATGATCGCCGCGCGCATCCGGGTGTCGCCGCACTCCGGGCACCGGTGATCCGTCGCCGGCCGGCCGCACACGCTGCAGCTCGCCGGCCCGGATCCCCCGGTACGACGCAACGTGCCGCCACACGTGGCGCACCGCGAAGGCGCCCGGCACGTCTGGCACACCAAACTCGGCAAGTAACCCGCCCGCGGCACCTGCACCAGCACCGGCCCGGTCCGCAGACCCTCGCGAGCGATCTCGAACGCTCGGGACGGCAACCGCGCCGCGCGCGCCGACGGGTCGCGCGCCAGATCGATGTCCGACTCCCCCGCGATGTGCACCGACGGCGCCGCCGCCCGGGTCACCTTCCGGTCCGCGATCAGCTCCTGCGCGAACCCGGACTCCACCAAGGCCGCCGCCTCCGCGGACCGCGCGTAACCACCGAGCAACGCCGCGCACTTGTGCCGGTACGCCCGGAGCAGCAGGACTTCCCGGGCATTCGGGTACGGCGCCCGCGGCTCGGCGTACGACTCGTCGCCGTCGTCCCACATCGCCACCAAGCCGAGATCCGCGACGGGAGCGAACGCCGCCGCACGCGTCCCGATCACGACCCGCGCACGCCCGTGCAACGCGGACAGAAACGCGCGATAGCGAGCTGTCGGACCCAGATCCGCGGACAGCGTGACGAACCCGGACTCCCCCAGCACCTCGGCACACGCAGCAGCGAGCCGCTCCAGGTCCCGCGCGTCCGGCGCCAGCAACAGTGCGCCCCGGCCCGAGGCCGCACACACCGCAGCGGCCTGCGCGAACGCGAGCGGCCAATCAGCTCCCGGTACGGCGGTCCAGACTGCCCTCGGCGCCTCGCCCCGCGCGACCGCGTCCAGGAAACCAGGAGGGTACGGCGCCCACTCCGAGCGGGACGTCGACAGCGGCGGACTCGGCGGCTGATCGCAGCGCAGCGCCTCGCCCTCGACCTTCGCGTGCCGCGGCGGCACCGCGAGCCGCGTGACATCCGCGAGCACCCCGGCGTACCGATCGGCGACCGCCCGGCAGAGGTCCGCGATCTCCGGCGTCAGCACCTGCTCGGGCGAAACGACCTTGCGGAGCCGGACCAGCTTGCCGTCGTGGTCCGACGCGTCGAGCCGCTCCAGCACGAATCCGTCGAGGTCCTTGCCGGCGAACCGCACCTTCACCCGCGCACCGGGCTGGGCGGCCGCGGCCAGGTCGTCCGGCACCAGATAGTCGAACGGCCGGTCCAGGTGCGGGAGCGAGACATCGACCGCGATCCGGGCCACCGGCAACGTCGTGGTGATCTCGGCCGGTTCTTTGGTGCGCGACTTGCGAACGGTGTCGCGCAGCAGCGTCAGCTGCTCCGGCGAGTCTCCGTTCGATGTCACCGGGAAACTGTAGTCGGCCGCGACGACACTGCGTGGGACGCGGACGGCCGGGCTGTGGACAACCGACAGCCCGGCCGTGCGCGTACGTCGTACTTACTTGCTGACCGCGGCCTTCAGGGCCTCGACGCGGTCCGTGCGCTCCCAGGTGAAGTCCTCGCCGGTGCGGCCGAAGTGACCGTTCCGCGCGGTCTGGGCGTAGATCGGCCGGAGCAGCTCCAGGTCGCGGATGATCGCGGCCGGACGCAGGTCGAAGACCTCGCGGACAGCTGCGGCGATCTTGTCCACGGCGACCTTCTCGGTGCCGAACGTGTCGACGTAGAAGCCGACCGGAGCGGCCTTGCCGATCGCGTACGCGACCTGGCACTCGACGCGGTCCGCCAGCCCGGCCGCGACGATGTTCTTCGCCACCCAGCGCATCGCGTACGCCGCCGACCGGTCGACCTTCGACGGGTCCTTGCCGGAGAACGCGCCGCCGCCGTGCCGCGCCATACCGCCGTAGGTGTCGATGATGATCTTCCGCCCGGTCAGCCCGGCGTCGCCCATCGGGCCGCCGATCTCGAACCGGCCGGTCGGGTTCACCAACAGCTTGTAGTCGGTCGCGTCGATGTCGAACTGCTCGAGCACGGGGTCGACGACGTGCTTCTTGATGTCCGGCGTCAGCATCGAGTCCAGGTTGATGTCGGCGGCGTGCTGGCTGGACACCACCACGGTGTCGATCCGGACCGCCTTGTCATCGTCGTACTCCACCGTGACCTGGGTCTTGCCGTCCGGCCGCAGGTACGCCAGGGTGCCGTTCTTGCGGACCTCGGCGAGCCGCTCGGACAGCCGGTGCGCGATCGTGATCGGCAGCGGCATCAACTCCGGCGTCTCGTTGGACGCATAGCCGAACATCAGTCCCTGGTCGCCTGCCCCCTGCAGGTCCAGTACGTCCTCGGACGCGTCCGAACGCGTCTCGTACGCCGTGTCGACACCTTGGGCGATGTCCGGGGACTGGCTCCCGATGGCGACCTGCACCCCACAGGACGCGCCGTCGAAACCCTTCAGGGACGAGTCGTAGCCGATCTCCAGGATGCGCGCCCGCACGATCCCCGGAATGTCGACGTACGCCGTCGTGGTGACCTCACCCGCGACGACGACCAGACCCGTGGTGATCAGGGTCTCGACCGCAACCCGGCTCTTCGGGTCCTCGGCCAGCAACGCGTCGAGGATGGAGTCGCTGATCTGGTCAGCGATCTTGTCCGGGTGACCTTCGGTCACGGACTCGGACGTGAAAAGGCGCCTCGCCACAGTTCTCCCTCGGATTCCTCTTGTGCCGCCCGGTTGCGCGTTGGCACAGCCGCACGATCCCCCCATGCACCGGCGGTTGGCGATGCATCTTGGGAAGTATGCCAGCAGTTTCCACCCACGTCCCGGTGCCGCTCCGAATTCCTCCAGGATACGAGATGGGTGATCACATTCTGGACGATCCGCGCGGTTCAGGCGTGCGGGCCGACCGTCACCTCGCCGAGTGTGAGCGACGGCGTACAACCAAGGATCGCAGCCAACCGGTCCACCTCGGCGTCGAGCAGCCGGCGGCGGCGCCGGTTCAGCGGCGTCAGCGCCTCGACGGTGACATGCAGTTTCTTACCGCCCTTCTTCTGGTGCCAAACGCCGGCCACGATGCCGTCGACGAGAAGCAACGGGAAGTTGCCGGCCTGACCGCGGGCGGTCGCGCGGTCGAACGCCTTGCCCGGAAAGAGCAGTTCGCGCGGGAAGCTGCCGACTCCGTACGCATCGAAGTACGGCAGCAGCCGGACGCCGTCCGCGCGCTCGCCGGGGAACTCGTCGTCACCGGGAGCGACCCAGGCGGTCTGGCCGTTGAGCTCGACCTGAGGCAGGTCGTCGAAGTACGGCTTGACCAAGGTCGGCGTGGTCTTGAGCCAGCGGGCGAACTGCTGCGGGGTCGCGGGACCGTAGGAGTAGAGGTACCGGTGCAGGAGTTCGGTGAGCGCTTTCTCCGCGGGCATCGGGTCGAACGGGCGGAGCCGGTGCGGATTCGAGTACGTCGTGAGCCGGCCGCGCATCGGTCCGTGGCAGAGGACGCCGGCGTGCGCTGCGAGATAGACCGCCTGCCGCCAGCGGGCCCAGGCGCCCTGGAACGCCGGGATCGTCGGCGTGCGCGCCCACTCACCGGTACGCCGTACGACGTCCTCGGTGAGCTCGTCGACGGTCAGGTCCGCGTTGGCGAGGGCTTCACCGATCGCGGCCACGACCTGGTCGAGCTCGTCCGGCGTCATCCGAATCGGCTCGGGTTGCGAGCCGCCCGCCGGGAGTGCGGACAATGCACCCGTCCACATCGGCAGATCCTCGAGCGGCAGCAGGTGCACGGTCCCGCGCGGCCCGAACGTCTTCACGAGCCCTTCGTCGCGCTGTACCGACTCCCGGTTCGCCCCGGCGACGCGCAGCGCCACGGACACCTCCCCCGCCGCCGCGATCTGCGCATGCGCCCCACACATCGCCCGTACGGCGTCCACCGGCGTCTCCGCGGCCTCGCTCAGAAAGTGCCGCCGCATCCGCCGCGCAACCACGGCCTCCCAGGTGATCTCCATAGCCTCAGACTAAGGATGGAAGCGGACAGCTTCTGACCTCTGCCGAGGGGCCCACGGACGGGTATACTCGGTGCATGACCGGGAGCGACGACGAGTGGGCGGCGAGTCCGGGCGCGGCGCCCTCCAGCATGACCGACGGCAAGCCGGCATCCAGGCTTGAAGTCGACGGCGAGGACTTCGAGCTTCGGCCCGACGGGTTCGGCGGGACGCACTACACCTGGATCAGCGGGCCCAACCCCGGCTATGGATTCAGCACGAGCCCGACCTCCGGCTCGTTGGAGCAGCACCGGGCGAGTATCCGGAACTTCCTTTCCATGGTTGACCCCACCACTGGCTACATCGAGGACGACTGAACCTGCGGCGCAAAACCCGGAGCCCTTTGCGGCGAACTGAGGCAAGCTGACCTCATGACCACGAGCATCCGGACTGCGATCACCGACGCCGACTACGAAGCCTGGCGCGCGGTGCGGATCGCGACCATGCCGTACGAGCGCTGCCCGACTGTCGCCGAGCTCCGTGACCTCGACCGCCCCGGGCGGCTGATGCTGCTGGCGGAGATCGACGGCGAGGTGGTCGGCAGCGGGCTGGCGGATCGTTCGCAAGACGGCGAGCGAGCGTCGCTGACGCCGCGGGTCCGCCCGGAGTTCCGTCGGCGCGGAGTGGGGACCGGCCTGCTCCGGGTGCTCGCCGATCATGCCGTTGCCCAGGGCTACGACATGGCGGGCGCCAACGTCGACGACGCCGAGTCCCGGCTCTTCGCGGAGCGGTTCGGCTTCGTGGAAACGAATCGGCAGGTCGAGCAGCTGCGGAAGATCGGCGACGAACCGTGGCCGGCGCCGCCGACGGAGTACACGATCGTCTCGGTCGCCGAACGTCCGGAGCTGTGGGCGGCGGCCTATCACCAGGTCGCGCTGCCGACGTTCCCGGACATGGATCACCCGGTCGCGCTGAAGGTTTCCCAGGACGACTGGGAGACGGAATGGATCAACGACCCGGCCGCGATGTTCGTGGCCGTCGCCGGCAACGAGGTGATCGGCGTCGCGGGGCTGCTGCTCGACTCCGACCGCCCGGAGCGCGCGGAGGTCGGCTACACCGCCGTACGTCGGGAGTGGCGCGGCAAATCGGTCGCCGCGACCCTCAAACGCACCAGCATGGCGTGGGCCGCCGACCACGGCATCACCGAGATCTACACCTGGACGCAGCGCGGCAACGACGCGATGCGCCGCCTCAACGAACACCTCGGCTTCACGTACGGCATCGTCAGCATCACCCTGCGCGCCCCGCTGCCGCTGACGTTCAACTAGCTCAGGGCCAGTGGGTGGCGACGAGGTTCCAGATGACGCCGGCGAGGGCGTCCTTGCTGCCGGAAGGGACGGGGAGGGCGTTGCCGGCGCGGTCGAGGATGACAGCCTCGTTGACGTCGCTGCCGAAGACCTTGCCGCCGGATACGTCGTTGACGACCAGGAGGTCGCAGCCCTTCCGTTCCAGTTTGGCGCGGCCGAGCTCGAGGACGGTGTGGTCGGCGTCGCCGGTCTCCGCGGCGAACCCGACGATCACCTGATCGGTGCGGGACCGGTCGTGCGAGATCGTCTGCAGGATGTCTGGGTTCTGTACCAGGCTGACCGCGGGCACCGAGCCGTCGGCGGTCTTCTTGATCTTGTGCTCGGCGACATCGGCCGGGCGGAAGTCGGCAGGGGCCGCAGCCATCACGATCGCGTCCGCGTCGGCGGCCCGCCCGGTGATCTCGTCGTACAGATCGCGAGTGCTGGTGACCGGGACGACCTGGACGCCGGCCGGGTCGGCCAGCTCGGAGTTGGCCGCCACCAGGGTGACCTTGGCGCCGCGGGCGGCCGCGATCCGGGCGAGGGCGTAGCCCTGCTTGCCGGACGACGAGTTGCCCAGGTACCGCACCGGGTCGAGGTGCTCGCGGGTCCCGCCGGCGCTGATCAGCACGTGCTTGCCGGTGAGATCGGCGACCGACTGGCCGGCCGCGCGGGCGGCCTCGTCGGCGAGCATCAACTGGCTGATCGCGAAGATCTCCGACGGCTCCGGCAGCCGGCCGCGGCCGGTGTCGGTGCCGGTCAGGCGCCCGACCGCAGGGTCGAGGACCGTGATACCGCGTGAGCGCAGCGTGGCGACGTTCGCCTGGGTCGCCGGGTGCTCCCACATCTCGGTGTGCATCGCGGCCGCGAACAGGATCGGGCAGCGCGCGGTGAGCAGGGTGTTCGTGAGCAGGTCGTCGGCGAGCCCGTGGGCGGCCTTGGCGATCAGGTTGGCGGTCGCGGGAGCGACCACGACCAGCTCCGCCGCCTTGCCGATCCGGACGTGCGGCACCTCTTGCACGTTGTCGAACGGGTCGGCGGTCACCGGCTGCCCGGACAGCGCCGCCCAGGTCGCCGCGCCGACGAACTCCAGCGCGGCCGCCGTCGGCACCACGCGCACGCTGTGCCCGGACTCGGTCAGCCGGCGCAGCAGATCACAGACCTTGTACGCCGCGATGCCGCCGCCGACGCCCAGCACCACGTTGGGCTTGTGCTTGGGGACGACGTCAGCCCCCGGACCGTGGTCGGTTCCGGGGGTCTGGTCACCGGTTGCGGACATCGTGTGTGGACTCCGTTCCCGGTCGTTCGTCCTAGCTGACTACTCGGACTTCTCCGCGGCGGCGGCTTCCGCCTCGGCCTCGGGGTCGATGTCGGTGCAGGTCAGCACGCCCTCGTTGATCTCGCGCATCGCGATCGACAGCGGCTTCTCCTGGACGTGCGTCTCGACCAGCGGTCCGACGTACTCCAGCAGGCCCTCGCCGAGCTGGGAGTAGTAGGCGTTGATCTGCCGCGCGCGCTTGGCCGAGTACAGCACCAGCTTGTACTTGGAGTCGGTGCGGGTGAGCAGGTCGTCGATCGGCGGGGACGTGATGCCGATGGCGACGGGCTGGTTGCCAGACAAGGTCAGGCCTTTCCAGAGATGTGGGGTGATCGAATCAACTTTACCAACTGATCGGCGGCTTCCCGAACCGAGGCGTTCACGATCGTCACGTCGAACTCCTTCTCGGCCGCCAGTTCGACGGTCGCGGTCTCCAGCCGCCGCTCCCGCTCCTCCGGCGTCTCGGTGCCGCGGTAGAGGAGACGACGGACCAGCTCGTCCCAGCTCGGCGGGGCCAGGAAGACGAACTGCGCCTCCGGCATCGTCGCGCGGACCTGGCGCGCGCCCTGCAGATCGATCTCCAGCAGGGCCGGCCGACCCGCGGCGAGCTTGTCGAGCACCGGCTGCCGCGGCGTCCCGTAGCGGGCCGCCTTGTGCACCACCGCCCACTCCAGCAACTCGCCGTCGGCGATCATCCGGTCGAACTCGGCGTCCGAGACGAACAGGTAGTGCACGCCGTGCACCTCGTTCGGCCGCGGCTTGCGGGTGGTCGCGGACACCGAGATCCAGATGTCCGGGAACCGCTCGCGGATGTCGGCCGCGACGGTTCCCTTGCCGACCGCCGTCGGGCCGGCCAGCACCGTCAACCGGGCCGGGGTGTCACCAGGGTCCGTGGTCATCGTCACACCAGTGTCCAACGAACCGGTCAGCGTCTGGCTCACTCGGCGAATTCGCGCTCGAGCGCGGCGATCTGGTTCGAGCCGAGGCCGCGCACCCGCCGCGTCTCCGAGATCCCCGCGCGCTCCATGATCTGCTGGGCGCGGACCTTGCCGACGCCCGGGATGCACTGCAGCAGCTGGCTGACCCGCATCTTGCCGATGACGTCGTTCTTCTGCCCCTCGTGGAGCACCTCCGTCGGAGACGCTCCCGAGTGCCGGATCCGGTTCTTGATCTCGGCTCGTTCACGCCGCGCCGCCGCGGCCTTGTCCAGAGCGGCCGCACGCTGCTCCGGCGTCAAAGAAGGAAGTGGCACCGTTTCACCTGTCCCGTTGTATGGCTTCGCAAGGGAACCTAACACGGGTTCAGCCCGTGATTGAGTCGTGGTGGAATCCAGGCGCGGGACAAGCGGGCGATTGGAACGATCAGTTGATCAGTTCAGTGCCGGAAGGTCGACCTTGCAGCTGTCCTTCGCCTGGCTGGTGATGTTCTTGTACGCCGTCATCACGCCGCCGGTCTGCTTGCTCAGTTCGGCCAGCTGGGCGGCGTCCGTACCGGCCTTCTTGGCCTTCTCCGCGAACGTGACGACGACACCCCAGTCGTCCTTCACGTCCTTCGGCGCGGACTCCTGGAGCTTCTTCGCCTCGTCCAGGATCTTCACGTAGTCGACCGGCTTCTGCGGGTCGACGTCGACTGCCTTGGCGGCGTACTTGGCGAGGTCCACGCAGTACGCCTGCTCGTCGGTGCAGGCAGTCAGCACACCAGCGGTTGCGGCCATGGTCGCGAGAACGGCGAGAGAGCGCTTCACGACGTTCACGCTACAGGTAGGCGGGACTACGGGGCGAAACCGCGGCCTGGCACGCGCTGGTGGGACGGAACGGGCAGAGCCGTCCCACCAGGCTGCGCCGGCGGCAGGCCAACGACAGGTCAGCTACCGGAACCCGGCAGGTCGATCTTGCAGGTGTCCTTCGCCTGCTTGGTGATCGCGTCCATCGCCGGCTGGATCTTGGAACCGTCGGACTTGGCCAGCTCCATCAGCTTGTTCGTGTCACCCTTGGCGTCCTGCGCCTTCTCGGCGTAGTCGATGACAGTCTTCCAGTCGTCCTGCAGGTCCTTCGGCGCCGACTTCGACACCTTCTTCGCCTGGTCCAGCATCTTGCCGACCGCGTCGGAGTCCTTGATGTCCAGGTCCTTCGCCGAGTCGACGTAGCCCTTCAGGTCTCCGCAGTAGTCGCCGCCCGAGCAGGCCGTCAGGGCGCCAACACTCATCGTCACAACGGCCGCGAGGGCTGCCAGCTTCCGCATCGTGTTCCTTCACTGTGTCGCGCGGGAAGTCAGTGGCTCCCCGTCCGCCGACACCTTTCCGAACGCCGGGGTCACCGCGAGCTCCGGCACGCCGTGAAGAACGTCGCACCCGCCGACTGGAACCCGGTTGTGATGTAGCGCGTCGCCACCGAAGGAGATGGCCACCGCGTTCGCGGAAACGATCACGACGATCGCCAGCCAGTCCAGCATCGCCAGCTGCTGGTGCAGAACGACCAGCCCGACGAGTGCCGCGAGTACCGGATTCACGCTCATGAACACACCGAAGAAGTGCGCCGGGACGCGGCGCAACGTCAACAAATCAACGAGGAACGGCACGGCCGACGACAGCACACCGGCCACCAGCGCGTACGACGCTGCGGCGAACGTCGGTGGGTGATGCAGCAGCACGACCACGCCGATCGGGACGTATGCGAGTCCCGACAACCCTGCCGCTGCGGCCGAACCGGTTGCGCCAGGCAACTCTCGCCCGACCTTCCGGTTCAGCAGGATGTAGAACGCCCAGCACAGCGCGGCGAGCAGACCCAGCCCGATCCCCAGGTAGTCCGTCGTTGCCTGCGGGCGGGCCAGCAGGACGACTGCGGGCGCGGCGACGAGGGCGCAGGCCAGGTCGAGCACGCGCCGCGACCCGAGGAGCGCAACGGCCAGCGGACCCAGGAACTCCAGCGTGACGCCGAGACCCAGGCCGACGCGGTCGATGGCCGTATACAGGGACAGGTTCATCACGGCGAAGACCGCCGCCAGCCCGACGACCAGGCGCCACTGCGGGGCGGTGATCGACCGCAGCCGCGGTCTCCCGATCGCGAGCAGCAGGATCGCCGCGACCCACTGCCGGATCGCCACCACGCCCGCCGGCCCGATCACCGGGAACGCGAGCGCCGCCACCGACGCACCGACCTGCGTCGACAGCCCGCTCCCGAGCATCATCACCACACCGACCAACCGTTCTCGCCTCACGACCACGAGCGTCCGCCCGACGCGGACCCGCGCAAAATGCATCGGGCCGCCGATCTATACGCTGGAGTCATGGATATCCGGCAGCTGCGGTGCCTGGTGGAGATCGTCGACTCGGGTACGTTCACCGACGCCGCGATCGAGCTGGGGATCTCCCAGGCCGCGGTGTCCCGCAACCTGCTGGCCCTCGAACGCGAACTCGGCGTGCGCCTGCTGCACCGAACCAGTCGCTCACTCACCCCGACGACGGCCGGTGTCCGGGTGCTTGCGCGGGCGCGGCACATCCTCGCGGAGATCGACGAGCTCGTGAGTGAGGCGACGAGTGGTCACACGCGTCTGCGGGTCGGCCACGCGTGGTCGGCGTTCGGGAGCCGCACCCGCGAGTTCCAGCGCCGGTGGGCGGCGGAGCATCCCGGCATCGAGCTGCAGCTGATCCGCACCAACACCGCGACCGGCGGGCTCGCCGAGGGCCTGTGCGATCTCGCGGTCGTCCGCAGTCAGTTGGAGCTGCGGCGATTCGGGCACGTGTTGCTGACACGGGAACGGCGGTACTGCGCTCTGCCCGCCGACGACCCGCTGGCTCGCAAACGGTCGTTGATGCTCGACCAACTGCGGGACCGGACTCTTGTGATCGACCGGCGTACCGGGAGCACCACGGCCGATCTCTGGCCGGAGAGCGCCCGCCCGGTACTCGAGTACACCCAGGACGTCGACGACTGGCTGGCCGCGATCGCGTCCGGGCGGTGCGTCGGCGTGACGCCGCAGGCGACCTCGACGCAGTACCGGCGGGACGGGGTCGTGTACCGCCCGCTGCGGGACGCGCCGCCGGTCGACGTACACCTGATCTGGCATCGCGAGGACCCGCATCCGGCGGCGCGGGCGGCCGTCGACCTGTTGATCGCGCTCTACCGGGAGTCGAGCAGCCCGAACAGCTGACGACGGTCCGCCACTCGCCACAGCACACTGCGGACCTGCTCGATCCCGCCGACCGGCCAGCGCTCCAGGAGCCGCCGTACCTCTGGATCCTGGATATCGGCAGTGAGCGCGTCGATGAAGTCACCCCAGACGACCTTGAACGGCCGGTCGCACATCCGTACGACGCCGAGCTCGACCGGCGTGGTGATCGCGAGCTGATTGTGCAACTCCCCCACGGCTCGGTACGCGGCGGAGAGCGCTTCCTCACGTTCCTCCCAGCTCTCCGCCCGCAACACCTCGCGGCACAGGGGCCCGATCGACGGACCGCAGGACAGCCGGCCGAAGGCGGTCCCGAACGAGCCGATCGCGGACGTCCTGCAGCCCGAGGTCGTCGTGGAACACCGCGCCCGCGGTCATTATCAACAGCACATGCTCCGGAAACGTGAACCAATCCGAAACAGTCGGCTCCCGTACGGCGTCCCAGCCGAGCTGCTGCTGGAAATACCCACGGATCGTGTGCACCTCGACAAATGCCGCCCGCCCGTCGAACTGCTCCGGAACGTCCGGCGCCAACTCGACCCCGTCCTCCACGAATAGCACCACGCGCGCTTCACAGTTGTGATCGGTCGACATCGCGTCGTCGTACCCGAGCACCTCCGACCCACGTCCCAGCAACCCCGCACTGTGCGGCACGTCGACTACCGGCCCGACAACCTCGCTGTAGAACCTGCGGCACAACTCCAACCCCGAACCCATGCCGACGAAGATCGCATACCCGGCCTTGTTCTGCAGCTCGACAGGACATGTCGGGTTCCTCGGCCCGATCGGGCACGCCGCTGAGCGTGGCGGGCACCGACAGTGGACACATACGTACTGTCGAGCCGCAGATCCGCCACGCAGACGCCACGACTCGGCGCGATCCCGGACAATGCAGGCGTTCGGCACACCGGAGTTCGGGGAGCGCCGTCAGCAGAGGCGGGGGTCGGCCGGCGCGGCGACGGCGGGGAGTCGGGACAGGCACTGGTGACTAGGAACAGGCAATACCAGGTCCCGACGCACGACTACCTGTCGTACGACCCCCGATCGGGTTGATCACCACGCACACATCGGCCAGGAGAGCCGGTTGGCCCCTGAGATGGTGGGGCGGGACAGGTTCCGTGGCGCGGTTAGGCGTTAGTACCCCAGCACCGTCCGGTAGGCGTCGTTCGTGCGCGCGGCCGCGTCCTGGAGGGCCGTGGCGTCGGGACCGGCTCCGAGAATTTCCCGGGAGCTGGAGGGTACGACGTTGCGCACCGCGGACCCGAAGACCTCGATGAGCCCCTCGGCCGTGCCGCCCTGGGCGCCGAGGCCCGGTGCGAGCAGCGGTCCGTTGATGTCCAGGTTCTCATCGGTGGAACTGATGGTGGCCCCAACAACCGCACCGAAGGAACCGAGGCCGTCCGCGTCGGCGTTCAACGCGCGCAGACCGTCGAGGACCGCGCCGGCGACCGTCGGACCGTCCGCGGTGCGGGCCGACTGGAACTGCGGGCCTTCCGGGTTCGAGGTGAGCGCGAGGACGAACAACCCCGCCCCCGCCTCCCGGGCCTCGTCGATCGCAGGCTGCAGCGACCCGAACCCGAGGTACGGGCTGACCGTCAGCGCATCACACGCCAGCGGCCCCTTCTCGGCCAGGTACGCCGACGCGTAGCCGGCCATCGTCGAACCGATGTCACCGCGTTTCGCGTCGATGATCACCAGCGCCCCGGCCTCCCGCAGCCGGATCGTCGCCTGCTCCAGCACGGCGATCCCGGCCGACCCGAAGCGCTCGAAGAACGCGGACTGCGGCTTGAACACCGCGACCCGGTCGGCGAGCGCGTCCACGACGCCGTACGTGAACGAGGCCAGGCCCTCCGCGGTGTCGGGCAGACCCCAGGTGTCGAGCAGGTGTGCATGCGGGTCGATGCCGACGCACAACGGCCCGCGCGTGTCCATCGCTGCCCGCAACCGGGTCCCGAACGGTTTGCTCCGCATGTCGCTCCCGAAGGTCTCGTTGCTCAAGGCAATCTCCTGTTGATCTGCCGGATCAGCCCCGGCCCGCGATAAATCAATCCTGTGTACACCTGGACGAGGCTCGCGCCCGCGTCGAAGAGCCGGGCCGCGTCCGACGGTTCCACGATCCCCCCGACTCCGATCACGGGGAGTGCTCCCCCGGTTTCCGCGTGGATGTGCGCGACGACCTTCGCCGACATCTCGGCCAGCGGCCGCCCGGACAAGCCGCCGGTCTCACCCGCCAGCGGATGCCCCGAGACGCCCGCCCTGTCGATCGTCGTGTTGGTGGCGATGATCCCGGCGACGCCGGTGCCGGTGCAGACCTGGAGGAGCTCGTCGATCGCCGACGTGGTCAGGTCCGGCGCGATCTTCACCAGGATCGGCTTCGGAGCCAGCCCGGCGACGGTCAGCGAGGCCGCTTCGGCGTGCAGCGCGGTCAGCAATTCGCGGAGGTGGCCTGCGTCCTGGAGAGAGCGCAATCCCGGCGTGTTCGGCGAGGAGACGTTGACCGCGAAGTAGTCGCCGTACCGGTAGAGGCGGCGCAGTGAGGTCACATAGTCCTCGATCGCCTCCTCCAGTGGTGTCACCTTCGACTTCCCGATCGAGATGCCGAGCGGGTAGCCCAGGTCGCCGTACGCCGCCAATCGCGCGGCCAACGCCTCGCTGCCGAGGTTGTTGAAGCCCATCCGGTTGATGACCGCCTCGTGCTCGACGAGGCGGAACAACCGAGGCTTCTCGTTGCCCGGTTGCGGATGCGCCGTCACGGTGCCGACCTCGACGAATCCGAACCCGATCGCGGGCCACGCGCGAAGGGCGATCCCGTTCTTGTCCATGCCGGCCGCCAGGCCGACCGGTGACGGGAACCGGATCCCGAAGACCGTACGAGCCGAGGCCGAGTGGCCGCGACGAGCCGGGACGCCGAACAGGCGGGACCCGGCCGCGGCGGCGCCCGGTATGCGCCCCAGGAGGCGCATACCGTTCAGCGTCTGCTCGTGGGCGACCTCCGCGTCACCGCGACCCAGCCGGTACAGGACCGGCCGGACCACTCGCCTATACACCGCGGATCCTCGGCACCCAGTCCTGCAGCGACCGGACGCCGATGTCGCCGGCGCGCTGCGCCTCGATCCCCTGCACCGCGGCCGCGAGCCCCTGCACGGTGGTGATGCACGGGATGTTCCGCGCCACCGCCGCGCTGCGGATCTCGTACCCGTCGATCCGCGGCGAACCGCCCTGGGTGATCCCGATCGGCGTGTTGACGATCAGGTTCAGCTCGCCGTCCTGGACCATCTGGACGATCGTCGGCTCACCGTTCGGGCCGGGGCCCTGGCTGCTCTTGCGGACCGTGACCGCCTCGACGCCGTTGCGCCGCAGGACGTCGGCCGTGCCTTCGGTCGCGTAGATCTGGAAGCCGAGATCTGCCAGCCGCTTGACCGGGAAGATCATGTGCCGCTTGTCCCGGTTCGCGACCGACACGAACACCTTGCCGTTGATCGGCAGCGGCTGCGACGCCCCCGCCTGCGACTTGGCGAACGCCGTACCGAACGTGTCGTCGATGCCCATCACTTCGCCGGTGGACTTCATCTCGGGCCCGAGCACGGTGTCGACCGACGAACCGTCGATGGTCCGGAACCGGTTGAACGGCATCACGGCCTCCTTGACCGCGATCGGCGTCGTCGGCGGCAGCGTCCCGCCGTCCCCGGTAGCCGGCAGCAGACCCTCGCCCCGCAACTCAGAAATAGTTGCCCCGAGCATCACCCGGGCCGCGGCCTTGGCCAGCGGTGTCGCGGTCGCCTTCGACACGAACGGCACCGTCCGGGACGCCCGCGGGTTCGCCTCCAGCACGTAGAGGACGTCGCCGGCGAGCGCGTACTGGACGTTCAGCAGGCCCCGTACGCCGACTCCGCGCGCGATCGCCTCGGTCGAGCGACGGATGTTCTCGATGTCCGCGTTCCCGAGCGTGATCGGCGGCAGCGCACAGGACGAGTCGCCGGAGTGCACGCCGGCCTCCTCGATGTGCTCCATCACGCCGCCGAGGAACAGTTCCTCGCCGTCGAACAGCCCGTCGACGTCGATCTCGACCGCGTCGTCGAGGAACCGGTCGATCAGCACCGGGTGCTCCCACGAGCCCGAGCCGGCGCTCAGCCGGTCCAGCGCCGCGGTCAGCTCGGCCGAGCTGTAGACGATCTCCATCCCGCGACCGCCCAGCACGTACGACGGCCGGACGAGCACCGGGAACCCGATCTCCTCGGCGACGGCGTGGGCCGCCTCGGCCGACATCGCCGTACCGTGCTTCGGCGCCGGCAGCTTCGCATCCGCGAGCACCTTGCCGAACGCGCCGCGCTCCTCCGCCAGGTGGATCGCCTCGGGCGAGGTCCCGACGATCGGTACGCCGGCGTCCGCGAGGCGCTGCGCCAGCCCGAGCGGCGTCTGGCCGCCGAGCTGGACGATCACGCCGGCGACCGGTCCGGCCTGCAACTCGGCGTAGACGATCTCGAGCACGTCCTCGCAGGTGAGCGGCTCGAAGTACAGCCGGTCGGAGGTGTCGTAGTCGGTCGAGACCGTCTCCGGGTTGCAGTTCACCATCACCGTGCAGTAGCCGGCCTCGCGCAGCGCCATCGACGCGTGCACGCAGGAGTAGTCGAACTCGATCCCCTGGCCGATCCGGTTCGGCCCGGAGCCGAGGATCAGGACGGCGGGGGTGTCACGCGGTGCGACTTCGGTCTCCTCGTCGTACGACGAGTAGTGGTACGGCGTCTCGGCCTTGAACTCGGCCGCACAGGTGTCGACCGTCTTGTAGACCGGCCGGATCCCGAGCGCCTGCCGGACACCGCGGACGACGTCCTCGGTCAGGCCGCGGATCTCGGCGAGCTGCAGGTCGGAGAACCCGTGCCGCTTGGCCAGCTTGATGACGTCGGGCGTCAGCCGCGGCGCGGCCGCAACCTGGAGACCGGTCTCGTGGATCAGGTACAACTGGTCCACGAACCACGGGTCGATCTTGGTCGCGTCGAAGATCTGCTCCGGCGTGGCACCGGCGCGGATCGCGTCCATGACGATCCGCAGCCGGCCGTCCTGCGGCGTCCTGATTGCCTCCAGCAACGGCTCCAGCTCGCTGGCGGGCTGGCCGGCCCAGGAGAACCGGGCCTCCGGCTTCTCCAGCGACCGCAGCGCCTTCTGCAGCGCCTCGGTGTAGTTCCGGCCGATCGCCATCGCCTCGCCGACGCTCTTCATGTGCGTGGTCAGCGTGGCGTCCGCGGCCGGGAACTTCTCGAACGCGAACCGCGGCACCTTCACCACCACGTAGTCCAGCGTCGGCTCGAAGCTGGCCGGCGTCTGCCGGGTGATGTCGTTCGGGATCTCGTCCAGCGTGTAGCCGATGGCGACCTTGGCGGCGATCTTCGCGATCGGGAAGCCGGTCGCCTTCGACGCCAGCGCCGACGAGCGGGACACCCGCGGGTTCATCTCGATGACGATCAGGCGGCCGTCGTCGGGGTTGACCGCGAACTGGATGTTGCAGCCGCCGGTGTCGACGCCGACCTCACGGATGATGCCGATCGCGAGGTCCCGCATCACCTGGTACTCACGGTCGGTCAGCGTCATCGCCGGCGCGACCGTGACCGAGTCGCCGGTGTGCACGCCCATCGGGTCGACGTTCTCGATCGAGCAGATGATCACGACGTTGTCGGCCTTGTCGCGCATCACCTCCAGCTCGTACTCCTTCCAGCCGAGGATCGATTCCTCGATCAGCACCTCGGTGGTCGGGCTGGCCTGCAGTCCGGCGCCGGCGATCCGGCGCAGGTCCGCCTCGTCGTAGGCCATCCCGGAGCCGACGCCGCCCATCGTGAACGACGGCCGCACCACCAGCGGGTAGCCGAGCTCGGCGGCCGCACCCATCACATCGTCGAGCGTGTGGCAGATCCGGGAACGCGCTGTTTCCGCACCCAGCTTCTCGACGATCTGCTTGAACGACTCCCGGTTCTCGCCGCGCTGGATCGCGTCGACGGACGCGCCGATCAGCTCGACGCCGTACTTCTCCAGTACGCCGTTGTCGTGCAGGGCGATCGCCGCGTTCAGCGCGGTCTGCCCGCCGAGGGTGGCGAGCAGCGCGTTCGGGCGCTCCTTCTCGATCACCTTCTCGACGTACTCCGGGGTGATCGGCTCGACGTACGTGGCGTCGGCGAACTCCGGGTCGGTCATGATCGTGGCCGGGTTGGAGTTCACCAGGACGACCCGGAACCCCTCCTCCTTCAGCACCCGGCAGGCCTGGGTCCCGGAGTAGTCGAACTCGCAGGCCTGGCCGATCACGATCGGTCCGGATCCGATCACCAGGACCGAATCGATGTCTGTCCTGCGCGGCATCAGTTCCGCCCTTCCATGAGCTCTACGAACCGGTCGAAGAGGTACGCCGAGTCGTGCGGACCGGCCGCCGCCTCCGGGTGGTACTGGACCGAGAAGGCCAGCACGCGGCCGTCCTTGCCGGTCAGCTTGAGTCCTTCGACGACGTTGTCGTTGAGCGAGACGTGGCTGACTTCCGCCGTTCCGTACGGCGTCTCCACCGTCTCGCCGATCGGCGCGTCCACCGCGAACCCGTGGTTCTGCGCGGTGATCTCGACCTTGCCGGTGGCCCGGTCGAGCACCGGCTGGTTGATCCCGCGGTGCCCGTACTTGAGCTTGAACGTGCCCAGTCCGAGCGCCCGTCCGAACACCTGGTTGCCGAAGCAGATCCCGAAGTACGGCTTCCCCCGCTGCAGCAGTTCCTTCAGCAGCGTGGTCGGGTGCTCGGTGGTCTCCGGGTCGCCCGGGCCGTTGCTCATGAAGATGCCGTCCGGGTTCACCGCGAGGATCTCGTCCAAAGAGGTGTTCGCAGGCATCACGTGGACCTCGATGCCGCGCTCGGACATCCGCTTCGGCGTCATCGTCTTGATCCCGAGGTCGAGCGCGACCACCGTGAAGCGCTTCTCCCCCTCGGCCGGTACGACGTACGGCAGATGCGTCGTCACCTCCGACGCGAGGTCGGCGCCGACCATCGGCGGCTGCTCGAGGACCTTCTGGAGCAGCTCGGCGGGGTCCAGGATCTCGGTGGAGATCCCGGCGCGCATCGCGCCACGCTCCCGCAGGTGCCGGGTCAGCGCGCGGGTGTCGATCCCGGAGATCCCGACGATCTGCTGGCCCTTCAGCTGGTCGTCGAGCGATCGCTTCGCGCGCCAGTTCGACGGGACCCGGGCCGGGTCGCGGACGACGTACCCGGCGACCCAGATCTTCTGCGACTCGTCGTCCTCGTCGTTGATCCCGGTGTTGCCGATGTGCGGCGCGGTCTGGGTGACGATCTGCCGGTGGTACGACGGGTCGGTCAGTGTCTCCTGGTAACCGGTCATCCCGGTGGTGAACACCGCCTCGCCGAACGTGGATCCGGTCGCGCCGTACGACGTACCGGCGAACGACCGGCCGTCCTCGAGAACGAGCAGTGCCGATTGATGGGCCGGCTGGCTCATTGTGCTCCGATCAAGGTCGAGATGGATGCGGTCAGGGCGGCGGTGTCGGCCTTACGACGCGGACGGAACCCGGTGTCGAGCTCACGGCCGTCGTGGGTCCAGGTGACCACGACCAGGCCGGACTTCTCCGCGGTCACCTTGCCGGCGATCCCACGGTCGGTCCGGACCCCGGTCAGGTGGTCCGCGGGGATGAAGACATCCGCCGCGCCCTGCCGGTGGAAGATCAGGCCGGCCTCACTGACGGCCAGGTCCGCGGTGGCGCGGACGCCCAGTTCGTGCACGGCGATCCGGTCCATCCAGTCGCCTGCGCTCGTCGTCGCGACGTAAACACCCTCCACGCCGCGGGTCGTCTCTTCTGGCGCCGTGGGCAGGGGCGCCAGGTCGGCCTGCCGGGCCTGGCGGTTCCGCCAGCCCCGGTACATGCCGAAGTAGCCCGCTGCCAGTACCAGCAGCGTGCCGAGAATGCCGAGGAACGCCCTCACCGGGTGAGCTCACCGTCCAGGACGGTCGGCGTACCGCGCAGGAACGTCGCGACCACCTTGCCGGGCAGCGTCATCCCGTCGAACGGCGTGTTCCGCGACAGCGACACCGACTCGTCCGGTACGACGGTCCGCTCGACCCTGGGGTCGTAGAGGACGACGTTCGCCGGCGCACCGGCCTCCAGCGGGCGGCCGTGCTCGGCGGCCTGACCGATCGCGGCCGGCCGGTAGCTCATCCGGTCCGCGACGTCGGCCCAGGTCAGCAGCTTCGTGTCGATCATCGCCTGCTGGACCACCGAGAGAGCTGTCTCCAGGCCGGTCATCCCGAACGCGGCAGCGCTCCACTCGCAGTCCTTGTCCTCGACCGGGTGCGGCGCGTGATCGGTGGCGACGATGTCGATCGTGCCGTCGGCCAGGCCCTCGCGGACCGCCTCGACATCCTCCTTGGTGCGCAGCGGCGGGTTCACCTTGTAGACCGGGTTGTAGGACGCGGCGAGCTCCTCGGTCAGCAGCAGGTGGTGCGGGGTGACCTCAGCGGTCACCTCAAGCCCGCGGCGCTTCGCCGCGCGGACGATCTCCACCGAGCCCTTCGTGGACAGGTGGCAGACGTGCAGCTTCGACCCGACGTGCGCGTTCAGCAGGATGTCGCGGGCGATGATCGCCTCCTCGGCGACACTCGGCCAGCCGGTCAGGCCGAGAACGCCGGAGAGCGCCCCCTCGTTCATCTGCGCGCCCTGCGTGAGCCGCGGTTCCTGTGCGTGCTGAGCGATCACACCGTTGAACGCCTTCACGTACTCGAGCGCGCGGCGCATCAGCGCGGCGTCCCAGACACAGTCGCCGTCGTCGGAGAACACCCGGACCCGGGCCGCGGAGTCCGCCATCGCGCCGAGCTCCGCGAGCTGCGTGCCCTTCCGTCCGACCGTGACCGCGCCGATCGGGTACACGTCGGCGTACCCGGCGTCGCGGCCGAGGCGCCAGACCTGCTCGACCACACCGGCGGTGTCGGCGACCGGGTCGGTGTTCGCCATCGCGAAGACCGCGGTGAAGCCGCCCTTCGCGGCCGCACGGGTGCCGGTGAACACCGTCTCGGCGTCCTCCCGGCCGGGCTCGCGCAGGTGCGTGTGCAGGTCCACGAGACCCGGCAGCGCGACCAGCCCGTGCGCATCGATCGTCTGCGCGTCGGCGGGCGCGTCGAGACCGGAGCCGATGGCAACGATCTCGCCGTTGTCGATCAGCAGGTCCGCTTGGTCACCGCCAACGATCCGTGCGCCGGTGATCAGGTATGCGGTCATGCCGTTTGCTCCTCGGTCTCGTTGCTTCCAGATAGCAGCAGGTACAGGACGGCCATCCGGATCGCCACGCCGTTGGTGACCTGCTCGACGATCACGGAGCGGGTGGAGTCGGCGACCTCGGCGCTGATCTCCATCCCGCGGTTCATCGGCCCGGGGTGCAGCACGATCGCCTCGTCCGGCAGTTGCGCCATCCGGTTCTTGTCCAGGCCGTAGCGGCGCGTGTACTCGCGGGCGCTCGGGAAGAACGCGTCGTTCATCCGCTCCCGCTGCACCCGCAGCATCATCACCGCGTCGCTCTTCGGCAGCACCGCGTCGAAGTCGTACGACGTGGCGCACGGCCACCTGCTCATGTCGACAGGCACCAGCGTCGGCGGGGCGACCACGGTGACCTCGGCGCCGAGGGTCGAGAGCAGCAGCACGTTCGACCGCGCGACCCGCGAGTGCAGGACGTCGCCGACGATCGTGATCCGGCGGCCCTCCAGCGAGCCGAGGTGCCGGCGCATCGTGAACGCGTCGAGCAACGCCTGCGTCGGGTGCTCGTGCGTGCCGTCGCCGGCGTTGACCACCGACCCGGTCATCCAGCCCGACTTGGCCAGCAGGTGCGGCGCACCGGACGATCCGTGCCGGCAGACGACGCCGTCGGCACCCATCGCCTGCAGGGTCAGCGCGGTGTCCTTCAGGCTCTCGCCCTTGCTCAGGCTCGAGCCCTTCGCGGAGAAGTTGATGACGTCCGCGGACAGCCGCTTGGCGGCTGCCTCGAACGAGATCCGCGTCCGGGTGGAGTCCTCGAAGAACAGGTTCACCACGGTCCGCCCGCGCAGCGCGGGCAGCTTCTTGATCGGGCGGTCGGCCAGCGACCGCATCTCCTCGGCGGTGTCGAGGATCAGCTGCGCCTCGTCGCGGCTCAGGTCCGCGGCGCTCAGCAGGTGCTTCATGCCTTCACCCCAGTCGGCGCCTTGTCGGCGATCAGTACGGCGTCCTCGCCGTCGAACTCGGTCAGGTGCACGGTGACCCGCTCGACCAGGGAGGTCGGCAGGTTCTTGCCCACGTAGTCGGCGCGGATCGGCAGCTCGCGGTGGCCGCGGTCGACCAGGACGGCCAGCTGGACGGCGCGCGGGCGGCCGATGTCGCCGAGCGCGTCGAGGGCCGCGCGGATCGTCCGGCCGGAGAACAGCACGTCGTCGACGAGCACCACGACCTTGCCGTCGATACCGTCTGCCGGGATGTCGGTGTGTTCGAGGCCGCGTGGTGGTTTGAGACCGATGTCGTCGCGGTACATGGTCACATCGAGTGATCCCGTGGGCACGCTCTGCCCCTCAACGGCCTGGATCCGGGCCGAGACGCGTTGCGCGAGCGGGACTCCACGGCTGGGGATGCCGAGCAGGACGACCGGGTCGGCGCCGCGGTTCCGCTCGAGGATCTCGTGGGCGATCCGGGTCAGTGCCCGGGAAATGTCGGAAGCGTCGAGGACCTCGCGGCTGCTGCGTTTCGGCGGCTGCGAAATCTCGGGGTGCTCTGCACGCTGGGCAGGGCTCATCGCTACCGTTCCTCCTTTCCCGCCTCTCTGGACGGGTCTTTAAAGGACGTTCGGACCGCTTGACATGGTATCGGATGTGACACGCCGTCTTGACGCTGGCCTCCGGCCCAGAATATTGTTACTCTGTGTAATCGAGGGGGGTTTCACTATCGGGCCCGTTCCCTGCGGGGCCGGACATGACGAAACTAGTCGGAGGGAAGAACCAGCGTGCCGAGCGAATACGCGAAGACACTGGGTGGCAAGCTACGTGCCATCCGCCAGCAGCAAGGTTTGTCGCTGCATGGCGTGGAAGAGAAGTCCAAGGGTCGCTGGAAGGCGGTTGTCGTCGGCTCGTACGAGCGCGGCGATCGAGCCGTCACGGTCCAGAAGCTCGCGGAGCTCGCCGATTTCTACGGCGTGCCGATCCGTGAACTGCTCCCTGGGTCCGCCAGCGCGGCTGCCGCGGCTGCCGCTCCTCCCCGGTTGATCCTCGACCTGGAGGCCCTGCAACACCTCGACGCGAGCGAGGCCGGTCCGCTGACGCGGTACGCGGCCACGATCCAGGCTCAGCGTGGGGACTACAACGGAAAGGTGCTGTCGATCCGTCAGGACGACATGCGGACGCTCGCGGTGATCTACGACGAATCGCCGACGACGCTGACCGAGCGCTTCATCTCCTGGGGTGTACTGAACCCGGAGGCGAAGGGTGACGTCGAGGAAACGTCCGAGGCCGCCGGCGCCTGACGCCTGAGAAGGCAGCAATCTGGCGAAGGCACCAGACGGTCGGGGCTTGTAGCAGCTGGCCCACGGCCGCCCGCCTTCCTCAGCAGACGGAACAGAGCACCACCAACGCAGTGCAACGCAGGACAACGCAGCACCAAGCGGCAGGTGCCACCTCACCGGCCGCACACGGGGACGCAACGGCGGCCCGGGACCGTACCGAGACGGTCACCGGGCCTGAGAGAGGGCTCGCCCCCCTCACTTCCCAGCAGCGATTCAGACGCCCAGTGTGGGCTTCAGCTGCAGCAGTCTGGCCAGCAGGCCGTTGACGAACGTCGGGGACTCGTCGGTCGACAGGTCCCGCGCCAGCGCGACCGCCTCGCTCACCGCGACCACGTCCGGCACCTGGTCGTCGAACAGCAGCTCGTAGGTGCCGATCCGCAGGATGTTCCGGTCGACGGCCGGCATCCGGTCCAGCGTCCAGCCGACCGAGTGGGTCTCGAGCAGGTCGTCGATCTGCTCGCTGTGTTTCGCGACCCCTTCGACCAGCGCCACGGTGAACTCGTTCACCGGCGGATCGTTGTCGGCCACCCGGTCAGCCAGGGTGCCGCCGACCGGCAACCCCCTGACCTCCGACTCGAACAGCACGTCGAGGGCGCGCTTGCGGGCCTTGCTCCGGGCAGACATCTTCTGTTGTCGACTTTCCCTAGAGGTTGCGCTGCTCAGGAGGTGACGCGGCCGAGGTAGTCCCCGGTGCGGGTGTCGACCTTGACCTTCTCGCCGGTGGTCAGGAAGAGCGGGACCTGGATGTCGTAGCCGGTTTCCAGCTTGGCCGGCTTGGTGCCGCCGCTGGAGCGGTCGCCCTGCAGACCCGGCTCGGTGTACTCGACCGTGAGCTCGACCGAGGCCGGGAGCTCGACGTACAGCGGAAGCTCGTCGTGCACCGCGACGATGGCGTCCTGGTTCTCCAGCAGGAAGTGCACCGCGTCGCCGACCACCTCGGGCGTCAGCTGCAGCTGGTCGTAGGTGCTCTTGTCCATGAAGACGTACGACGTGCCGTCGTTGTACAGGTACGTCATGTCACGCTTGTCGACCGTGGCCACGTCGACCTTGACGTCGGCGTTGAACGTCTTGTCGACCACCTTGCCGGACAGCACGTTCTTCAGCTTGGTCCGGACGATGGCGCCGCCCTTGCCCGGCTTGTGATGCTGGAACCACACGACGGACCACAGCTGTCCGTCCAGGTCGAGCACCATGCCGTTCTTGAGGTCGTTCGTCGATGCCACGCGGGTATGCCCTTCGAAATCGATCAGCGGTAACGACAAATTGTAGCGGTGACTACCGCATTCCTCCGATTCGTGCGTTCGGCCGGACCCCGGGGGCCGTACGCTGGAGCTCCGGATCGTCCATCGAGGTGCCAGGAGGCCGGCTGATGACGGGGTTCGTGATCTTCGTCGTGGTGATGATCGTGGTCGGCCTGATCAACAAAGCCAAGCAGCAGTCCGGCGGCGGCAACGCCAAGCAGAACGCCCGGATGCAGGCGCTGATCGAGCGCATCCAGGCCCAGCAGGGCGGCAACCAGCCGGTCCAGTTCCAGGGCCAGTTCACTCAGGCCGCCGGGCCGGGTGGACCACCTCCGGCGCCGATACCAGGGCAGATGCAGACCGGGAGTGCGCAGGGCAGTCAGCAGGCCGCGGCCGTTCTTCAGCAACTCCTGCAGAACGGGCGGCAGCCACGACACATGGGCGAGCGGAACTCCCCCGGCCAGGCGGCACAGCAGCCCGCCTTCGGTACGCCGTACCAGCCGCCGGCGCAGTTCCAGCCCTCGCAGCATCCGGTGCAGTACAACCCGGGGCCGTACCAGCCGCCGGCGCATCGCCCGCAGCAGAACAACCTGCCGTCGACGAAGCAGGACCTGGACACCAGGGTGCGGGACCTGATGAACGCGGGCAACGAGGTCGGCGCGATCCGGTTGCTGAGTGACGAGCGTGAGATGGGGATCCTCGAGGCGCAGAAGTACGCTCGCACCTTGGTCGCGCCGCCGGCCGCTCAGCAGGGTGCCGACGTACCGGATGAGCCTGATGAGGAGCGGTACGTCGGTTCGGCGGCGTTCGCGGAGTCGATCTTCAACGTCAACGACCGTGACGAGAACGTGTGGGCCAGCGGCTGGGTCGACGTACCTGAGCCGGAGGATCGCTCCGACATCGAGGAGCTGTGGCAGACCGTCAGCAACCCGCCGCGGGCTACTCCTCCCACGTCACAGTGATGTAGCTGCGCGTCCGCCAATGCCGAGTCACTGCTGGCACCCGTCATGACTGGTCCCGCTTGTCCCCGAGCGACTCCAGCAGGGTCCGCAGCAGACCTGCCAGCTGCTCGCGTTCAGCCGCCGACAGTCCGGCGAGTAGCTGCGACTCGGTGTCGACATGCGTCGGCAGCACCTTGTCGATGAGCTCGAGGCCCTCGGGTGTCAGGGTCACCAGCACACCACGGCGGTCGGTTTCACTCGGCGCACGCGTCACCAGTCCGCGAGCCTCCAGCCGATCCAGCCGCTGACTGATCGCTCCCGACGTGACCATCGACGAGTGCATCAACCCGGCCGGCGTCAGACTGTGCTCGGCGTTGCTGCGCCGCAGGGTCGCCAGTACGTCGAACGACGCGCGGTCCAGGTCGTGCTTGCTGAAGTTCCGCCGCAGCTCGGCGTCGAACAGCGCGCCGAGGCGGCTCATCCGCCCGATGATGCCCATCGGCGACGGATCCAGGTCCGGCCGCCGCACACGCCACTGCTCGAGCACCAGGTCGACGTGATCTGCCATCCACTCAGCCTAGCGCCAGATCGCTTAGCGCTGAGGGACTTGTAAGTTCCTTAGCGCTGAGATACTTTATCTTAGTGCTAAGCAATCGACGCTCCACCGTCCTCCTGACCACGGCCATCGCGCCAATGCTCTGGGGCACGACCTACGTGGTGACCACCGAGTTCCTCCCGCCCCACCGCCCCCTGCTGGCCGCACTCTTGCGTGCGCTGCCGGCCGGCCTCTTGCTCGTCGCGGTCACCCGTGTCCTGCCGCGCGGCAGGTGGTGGTGGCGCTCGCTGCTCCTCGGCACGCTCAACATCGGCGCCTTCAACGCGTTCCTGTTCGTCGGTGCGTACCGGCTGCCAGGTGGCGTGGCCGCGACCGTCGGAGCGATCCAGCCGCTACTGGTCGCTTTGCTATCAGCTGGTCTGCTGCGCCAGCGCCTGTCAATGCGCACCGTTATCACTGCGCTGGCCGGCGTGTTCGGCGTCGGTCTGCTCGTGCTGCGGGCTACCGCACGACTCGACATGTGGGGCGTACTCGCAGCCGCCGGCGCTGCGGTCGTCATGGCATTCGGCGTCGTACTCAGCAAGCGCTGGACGTCACCTGCTCCCCTGCTGGCCACTACTGGTTGGCAGCTCGTCGCCGGCGGACTGGTGCTCCTACCAGTGGCCTTCCTGGTCGAGGGCGCTTTCCCCGCCTTCACACTGCGGAACCTCGCTGGCTACGCGTACTTGGCGCTGTTCGGCTCGGCAGTCGCCTATGCACTCTGGTTCCGCGGACTCCGGGAACTCGTTCCGACCGAGGTCACGTTCCTAGGACTGCTGAGCCCCGTAGTAGCGACCACAGTGGGCTGGCTGGTCCTCGCTCAGCACCTCACCGCACTGCAGGCAGTCGGCGGTCTCATCGTGCTGGCAGCCCTTGCGTTTGCACAGGTACGACCGGCAGCCCAGCGCCTAGATCAGTCCCTCGCGCAGCGCATAGGCGACGGCGTGGGAGCGGTTCCTGAGCTGCAGACGGCTGGTGACGTCGTGGAGGACGTTCTTGACCGTGCGCTCAGAGTAGGACAGCTCCCGGGCGATCTCCTGTGTGTCCTTGCCGTCGGCGACAAGTCGCAGTACCTGGGTCTCCCGGTCGGACAGACCGGTGTGGGACAGTCCTCGCGGTGCCAGCACCTGCCGCTGCATCCGCGACACCTGACCGAGCAGCCGCCCCAGCAGGTCCGGAGGCAGACTGCCGTCACCCGCGGCGGCGGCCTGCACCAGGTGCACAATCCGGTCACCGGTCGCTTCGGTACGCCGTAGTACGCCGGAGACCCCCAGCTCGACCGCTGTCATCAGCGCTTCGTCGTCGATCGTGCTGCCGATCAGCACGGTCCGGCAGCCCCGCTGCGTCGCGGCCCGCAGTACCTGAACAGCACCGGCGTCCAGCGAGTCGACGGCGACCAACGCGACCACTGGCGGTGCAATGCGCTGGTCGGCCGACTGCGCGGGTCGCTGCGCCGCCAGGTCGGCGTCACCGATCAGGCTGATCTCCGGGCACTGCCGCAGCGTGTGCACCAGCCCGAACTGCGACAGCGGGTCGAGTGCCTTGACCCAGACCGGAATACGGTGCTGCTCACCGAGCGGTTCCCCCACTTGTTGTGTCGTCACAACCATCTGATGCCCGAAAGGGCAGATTGGTTATGAATCCAGGGTGATGAGCGCGCGGAGCGCCAGCCGGTACGAGTCGAGCCCGAAGCCGGCGATGGTCCCGGTCGCCACCCCGGCGACCACACTGGTGTGCCGGAACTCCTCGCGGGTGGCCGGATTGGTCAGGTGGATCTCGATCAACGGAGCGGTCCGCTGCGCGATCGCGTCCCGCAACGCGTACGAGTAATGGGTGAACGCGGCCGGGTTCAGAACGACGGGAATCCGGCCGTCCGCGGCCTCGTGCAGCCAGCCGACCAACTCGGCCTCGTCGTCGGTCTGCCGTACGTCGACCTCGAACCCGAGTTCGGCGCCCGTCTTCTCACACACCCCGACCAGCTCGGCGAACGTCGTCGTACCGTACTTCTCCGGCTCCCGCGACCCCAGCCGCCCGAGGTTCGGCCCGTTCAGCACCAGCACCCGCCTGCTCACATCCGTCACAGCCTTCACCCTAGCGGCAGGCCGTCGAAGGCGATCTCGGCCTCGGTCACCGCGTCCAGGTAGCGGTCGGCGGCCCGCTGCCCGGCCTCGATGGCTTCCCAGTTGCGGCGGGACAGCACCCGCTGGACCGACACCGCCTGGGCGGCAAGGAGCTCGCCCGCGAGATCGCCTCCGAGGGCGGTCGCGAGGGCGTGCTGGTCGTCGTCCATGAACTGGTGCAGCCGGGTCGTGAGGGCGGGGGTACTGAAGACGAGCTTGTAGTAGGCGAGGACCTGCGGATGGTCGTTCAGGCCCGTCACCGGGTCGCGGGCGGTGAGACCGGCCATGAAGTGCTCTCGAAGCGCCTGGACCGGCGGGACCCCGGCGGCCGCGACCACCCGGGCGGACTCGTGCCGATGGTCGGCGATCCGGTGCAGGACGAGGTCCTGCTTGGTCGGGAAGTACTTGAACAACGTCGGTTTGGAGACGTTCGCCGCCTCGGCGATGTCGGTCACCGACACCTCGTCGAAGCCGCGCTTCAGAAACAGCGCGATCGCCGCCTCGGACAGGGCGTCGTGCGTCTGCTGCTTCTTGCGTTCGCGGAGTCCGGTCACAGGATCATGTTAACCTAGGCAAAAGATTGACCGAGTTAATCTTTTGTGGAGGGTGGATGAGGGACCTCGACGAGGAACGCGCGTACGCCGATCGTTGCCGGGAGGCGCTACGACGGATGGTCGCGGGCGCGCGGGAGAACGTGGTCGTCGGCGAGGACACCTGGGGCGACCGGTACACCGCCGAGCGGCTGGGCTTCTACCTCAAGACGCTGGCGCGCGACATGGGTGAGGAGGGCGACAACCCGCCGTTCTTCGGCCTGATCGCGTACGGCGACTCGGACCCGGCGGCCGGCGAGCACCGCCGCCAGACGTACTACCTCGGCCGCCGGCACATCTCGGACGCGATCGGCCGCCCGCCGATGGTGATCGACTGGCGCGCGCCGGTGTCGGCCACGTTCTACCAGGCGTCCGCCGTCGAGCCGCGCGGGATCGACACCCGCCGCCGCTTCGGCTGGTCAGGGAATCGGCTCACGAGCTTCGAGGACGAGCATCTCCAGACGGGTCTTGGTGACGGTTCTGGTGACTCGGGCAGCGAGCTCGTACGGCGGGAGATCGAGCGTGCCCGCGTGGGTCCGATGCGGGACATCGTCGCCACGATCCAGCCCGAGCAGGACACGCTTGTGCGGACCAGCCTCGACGTCTCGGTGTGCATCCAGGGCGCACCGGGGACCGGCAAGACCGCGGTCGGCCTGCACCGCGCCGCCTACCTGCTGTATGCGCACCGGTCGCGGCTCGAACGCAACGGTGTCCTCGTCCTCGGACCGAACCGGGCGTTCCTGCACTACATCTCCGCCGTACTCCCGACCCTCGGTGAAGTGGACGTTGAGCAGACCACGATCGAGCAACTGCTGGATCGCGAGGTGCGCGCGGTCGACGACCCGGTGGCGGCCGCGATCAAGCACGACGTACGGATGGCCGAGATTCTCCGGAGAGCGGTCTACGGGCGGATCGGGCGGCCGGCACAGGCGGTCGTGGTGCGGGACGAGTCGTACAAGTGGCGGGTCAATCAGCACGAGTTCGCGGAGATGGTGATCGAGGCCGAGGCCGATGCGACGACGTACCTGACCGGTCGCGAGCGGGTGATCGCACGGCTCGTCGCCGCGGTGCAACGTCAGGCCGAGGCGCGCGGGCAGAACTGCAACGGCGTCTGGCTACGGCGGATGGCGCGGGCCGTGACGCCGTACGTCGAGGAAGTATGGCCGGTGTTGAAGGCGGACGAGGTGCTGGCCGAGTATCTGAGCGATCCCGGTCAGGTGGGCCTCCTGACGGCGGACGAACAGCGAGCCATCGCCTGGTCGCGGCCGCGCAAGGCGAAGAGCGCGCGCTGGACGGCCGCGGACGCCGTACTGCTCGACGAGGTGAGCGCGTTGCTGGAGCGCTCTCCGACGTACGGCCACGTGATCGTGGACGAGGCTCAGGACCTCTCCCCCATGCAGTGCCGGGCGATCGCGCGGCGGAGCGAGCACACCTCGATCACGGTGCTCGGCGATCTTGCGCAGGGTACGACGGCTTGGGCGGCCGACGACTGGGCGACGCAGCTCAGTCACCTCGGAAAGCCCGCTGCGGAGATCGTTGCTTTGAGCACCGGGTACCGCGTCCCGGCGACCGTGGTCGAGCTGGCGAACCGCCTGCTGGACGCGCTCGCCGTCGTGGTTCCACCGACCACGTCCTTCCGCTCGGACGGTGAACTGACCATCACGCGCGTCGACGACCTCGCGGCCGCATGCGTCGAGCACATCCGCGGAGCGCTCTCTGTGGAGGGCTCGATCGGTGTCATCGCCGCCGATCACCAGTTGCCGGCGGTGAGCGATGCGCTGAAGGCGGCCGGGATCGAGACCTCGGCGGCGGACGGTGACGGGCGCGTGGCCGTCGTACCGGCGAGTCTGGCGAAGGGGCTCGAGTACGACCACGTGATCGCACTCGAGCCGGCCGAGATCGTCGCCTCCGAGACCCGCGGCCTCAACCGCCTGTACGTCGTCCTCACGCGGGCGGTCTCCCGGCTGGACATCCTGCACAGCCGGGAGCTACCGCCCGAGCTGAGGACCTAACTCCAGGGGGCGCCGGGGCCGCCCATGCGTTGTGCGTACGGCGTACCGTGGCCGAGCTCACCGCGGCGGATCGGCTTGTCGGTGAACGCGGAGGCGTAGATGGCTGCAGCGAGTTCGAGCGTGTTGCGCGCCTCGGTCAGCGTGACCGGGGTGGGTTCGCCCGCGGCCTTGGCGTCGAGGATCGCGGCGAGCTGTGCGGTGTGACCGCTCGCCACATCCGGCAGATCGGTCGACCAGGCGGTGGCGATCTCTTCGTGGCCGGGAGCAGGCGTGATCGTCCAGTCGGGGTTCTTGTACCCGTACAGGTGCTCCAGTTCGACGGTCGCGTTTTCGCAGTCGAAGCGCAGCTGGGAGGTCTGGCGCGCCGACACCAGGGAGTTCACGATCGACGCCACTGCACCGCTCTCGAACGTCACGAGCGCCATCGACACGTCCTCGGTCTGCGTGGGCCGCGCCTGCCGGGCGGCGAGTGCGGTCACCTTCTCCCACGGGCCGAGGATCGACAGCAGCAGGTCGTACTGGTGGATCCCGTGGCCCATCGTCGGACCGCCACCCTCGACGTCGAACGTACCGCGCCAGGGCACGGCGAAGTACGCGTCGTCGCGGTACCAGACGGTGTTGCACAGGGCAACCAATGGGCGCCCGAGGAGGCCGTCGGCGAGCAGTTCGCGCAGCCGGACCGCGCCGGACCCGAAGCGGTGCTGGAACACGCACGCCACCTGCGCGGCGGACTTCTCCTCCGCGGCCACGAGGGCGTCGAACTCGTCGAGCGACAGGGTCGGCGGCTTCTCCAGGTACACGTCGACATCCGCGGCGAGACACTCGGCGGCCAACGGGACGTGCGAGTTCGGCGGCGTACACAGATGGACCAGATCGACCTGGCCGGCGGCCAGCAGATCGGTCAGGCTCGCGTACGTCGCCGGGATGTTCCACTGGGCGGCGAACTCCTTCGCCCGATCCAGATCAACGTCGACGGCCGCGACCAACTCGGCCCGCTCAGGCAACGCCGCAACAGCCCGCGCATGCGAGGCGGCAATCCCTCCGGTCCCGACGATCGCGATCCGATACTTGCGCTCACTCATATGGAAAGCCCTTTCCGAGGCATCCCCAGCATCCTGCGCGCCCCACCCCCATCCCACAACCCACCGCCCACCATCTGACCACATCCGGACACCCCCACCCCCGCACGGGGACGTGGAACAGGAAATAGCAGGTGCCCCGACACCGCATCCTGTGCAGCGGCCCTGGATTGACTGCTGGGGTGGGGTTAGGTGGTTTCGGTGTAGGCGGCTATGAGGAGGCTGGGGTCGGGGGCCTCGAGGATGGTGGGTTTTGCGAGGGCGTCGAGGATGACGAAGCGGAGGCGGTCGGCTCTCGTCTTCTTGTCGAGTTTCATGGCGTCTTGGAGGTGGGGCCAGGCGTCGGGGCGGTAGGTGACGGGGAGGCCCAGGGATTCCAGGACGGTGCGGTGGCGGTCGGCGGTGGCGTCGTCCAGGCGGCCGGCGGCGCGGGACAGTTCGGCGACGAAGACCATGCCGATGCTGATCGCGGCACCGTGGCGCCACTTGTAGCGCTCGACGCGCTCGATGGCATGGCCGAGTGTGTGCCCGTAGTTGAGCGCCTCGCGCCCGATCGGCCCACCCGCGGTGGTCGTCCGCTCGCGCAGGTCCGCGCCGACCGTGTCCGCCTTCACCTGAATGGACCGGGCAATCAGCTCCTCGGTCGCGCCGTACGACGGGCTCTTGGCGCCGGCCGGATCCTTCTCGATGAGGTCGAGGATCACCGGGTCCGCGATGAAACCGCATTTCACGACCTCGGCGAGGCCGCTGACATAGTCGTTGACGGGCAGCGTCTCGAGTGCGGCGAGGTCGCACAGTACGCCGGCCGGCTCCCAGAACGCGCCGACCAGGTTCTTGCCCTCGGCCGTGTTGATCCCGGTCTTGCCGCCGACGGCCGCGTCCACCATGCCGAGCAGGGTGGTCGGGATGTGGACGACCTTCACACCGCGCAGCCAGGTGGCGGCGACGAGTCCCGCGAGATCGGTGGTCGTACCGCCGCCGACGCTGACGATCGCGTCCGAGCGGGTGAATCCGGCCTGTCCGAGGACCGACCAGCAGTACGCCAGCACCTCGGCGGTCTTGGCCTCCTCGGCGTCCGGGATCTCGATCGCGTGCGCGGTGAACCCGGAGCCGGTCAGGTCGTCGCGGATCGCGTCACCGGTCGAGCGCAGCGCCCGCGGGTGGACGACGGCGACCCGCTGCACACCGTCACCGAGCAGTGCCGGCAGTTCCCCGAGCAGGTTGTTGCCGATGACAACGTCGTACGGCGCGGCCGCCTCGACGCGGATCCTTGCACTCACGAGAGCTGCTCCAGGATCTCGTCGGCGATCTCGTCCGGGGTCTTGCCGTCGGTGAGCACGGTCTGCTTGGCGACCTCGCCGTACAGCGGACGACGCGCCTCCATCAGGTTGCGTAGCTGGGTCCGGACGTTGCCGAGCAGCAGCGGACGCGCGACGCTGAGGCCGACGCGCTTGGTCGCCTCCCCCAGGCTGACGTCGAGGAAGACCACGGTGTGGCCGGCCAGGTCCGCGCGGGTGGCGGCGTCGAGGATCGCGCCGCCGCCGAGCGACAGCACCTGGCCGTCGCCCTGCAGCGCGGCCACGATCGCCTCCCGCTCGAGCTTGCGGAAGTGCGGCTCACCCTCGTCGACGAAGATGTCCGAGATCGGCTTGCCCGCGCCGGCCTCGATGTCGGTGTCGGTGTCGCGGTGCGGTACGCCGAGCCGCTTCGCGAGCAGCGCCGCGATCGTGGACTTGCCCGATCCGGGCGGGCCGACCAGGACGACGACGGGGCTCACTCCCACTCCCGCGGGGTGATCGTCTTCGGCAGGTTCGCCAGGTACGACTGGTGGTTGCGCGCGGTCTCCGCGACCGAGTCGCCGCCGAACTTCTCCAGCGAGACCTCGGCCAGCACGAGCGCGACCATCGCCTCGGCGACGATGCCGGCCGCCGGTACGGCGCAGACGTCCGAGCGCTGGTGATGCGCGGCAGCGGCCTCGCCGGTGGCGGTGTCGATCGTGCGGAGGGCGCGCGGGACGGTCGCGATCGGCTTCATCGCGGCGCGGACCCGGAGCGTCTCGCCGGTGCTCATCCCGCCCTCGGTACCACCCGAACGGCCGCTGGTACGGCGGACCGAGCCGTCCTCGGCGACGATCTCGTCGTGCGCCTTGGAGCCCGGCGTCCGGGCCAGCTCGAACCCGTCGCCGAGCTCGACGCCCTTGATCGCCTGGATGCCCATCAGCGCGCCGGCCAGCTTGGAGTCGAGGCGGCGGTCCCAGTGCACGTAGCTGCCGAGGCCCGGCGGGAGTCCGTCGACGACGACCTCGACGACGCCGCCGAGCGTGTCACCGGCCTTCTGCGCGGCGTCGATCTCGGCGACCATCTGCTTGCTCGCGTCCTGGTCGAGGCAGCGGACCGGGTCCGCGTCCAGCGCCGCGACATCCGCGTACGCCGGAATCACGCCGTACGGCGCCTTGACGCTGCCGAGCTCGACGACATGGCTGACGATCGTCACGCCGTACGCCTGGCGGAGGAAGCGGGCCGCGACCTCGCCGAGCGCGACGCGGGCCGCGGTCTCGCGGGCGCTGGCGCGCTCGAGCACCGGGCGGGCCTCGTCGAACCCGTACTTCTGCATGCCGGCCAGGTCGGCGTGGCCGGGCCGCGGGCGGGTCAGCGGCGCGTTCCGTGCGAGGCCGGCCAGCGTTTCCGCGTCGACCGGGTCCGCGCTCATCACCTGCTCCCACTTCGGCCACTCGGTGTTGCCGACCTGGATCGCGACCGGGCTGCCGAGGGTCAGTCCGTGCCGGAAGCCGCCGACGAACGTCACCTCGTCCCGCTCGAACTTCATCCGGGCGCCGCGGCCGTAGCCCAGCCGACGACGAGCCAGGGCGTCGGCCACGTCATCCGTGGTGACCTCAACGCCTGCGGGAAGACCTTCGAGTACGGCGACGAGCGCTTGTCCGTGCGACTCGCCGGCGGTGAGCCAGCGCAGCATGCCCCGATTCTTTCACGCCGAGTTCGCCTTCCGGACAGCGGTCTCAGTTGTCGAAGGGGTTCAGGAGCCGTACGCCGGTGCGCTCGACGTCGGCGGCGTTGCGGGTAACGAATGTCCAGTCGTGGACGAGTGCGGTCGCGGCCATCAGCCCGTCGACCAGAGGGAGCGGACCGGCCGCATTCAGACGACCCCAGGCCTCGGCGACTTCCAGGGACACCGGGACGATCCGGTCTGCGTAGCCCCGGACCAGTCGTTGTCTCCAGTCCTCGATCGAGGCGGCCTGCTTCGGGTCCCTGGTGGCGAGCCGCTCGACACCCTGCTTGATCTCCCCGACCACGAGAACACTCAGATACAACTGACTCGACCGGACCGAGCCGATCCAGTCGGCCGCACCGGCATCCGGGGACTTCTTTCGGAACTCCGACACCACGTTCGTGTCGAGCAGAAAGCTCATTCGAAGTCGACCTGCCGCGCCGGCTCGGTCGAGCGCTCGATCTCGAGACCGCTCAGATCCGGCGCCGAGGCCAGGAAGCTTTTGAAATCCACCAGTTCCACCCCGATCATCCGCCGGTAGTCCACGATGTCCAGCACGACGGCGACCTGCTGACCGTGCCTTGTCACGATCTGCGGACCGTCGGTCAGGACTGCCCGGATCAGCTCGCTGAAATGCTGTTTCGCCTCTTGCAACTGCCACTGCCCAGCCGTAACTGTCATGACCATCACCTCAGGAACAGTCTAGACAGACTGGACAGATTCATCAACCTCAGCCGCAGGTCGCGTCGTCCTGGGTGGGGCCGGTGCGGACGGCGAGGACGGCGTTGAAGGTCTTGGCGATCGGCGAGTCCTGGCAGCTGGTGCTGGCCGTGGCTGCCTGACCGCCGGCGATCGCGGCGCCCGTGAGGGCGGTTGTGGCGAGGGCCGCCACGGCCAGACGCCCGGCGGTACGACGGAATGCGGTGGTCATGATGCGCTCCTTCGGCGATCGGTTGCTCTCTACCAACGACCGTAGAAGGAACGAACGCCGCGCGAACTGGCTCCAGATCCCGTCTTGGGGGTAGCGCTGACACCACCACGGATAGGGTCCTGGCATGAATCGGGTGGCTGAGGAGACGTGGCGGGCGCGGGTACGTGGGTGCCTGCTGGGCGGTGCGATCGGGGACGCGCTGGGTGGACCGGTGGAGTTCGAGGACGGTCGGTCGATCGTCGCGAAGCACCCGGACGGTCTGCGGACGTTCGTTGCCGGCGGATGGCCGGCGGGGACGATCACCGATGACACCCAGATGACCTTGTTCACGGTCGAGGGACTGATCCGGGCGAGCGTGCGAACCGATCGCGGACTCGGCTTCACCGTGGGCGTCGTGCACCACGCGTACGACCGCTGGCTCGACACGCAGAACCTGCCGGGCCCGAGCGGCGAGCACGACGGCTGGCTCATCAACGAGCAGTGGCTGTACGCGCGCCGCGCGCCGGGTAACACCTGCCTCACCGCATTGACCCAGGCCCGCAAGGGTGAGGCCAGGATCGCGCAGTACGGCGGCCAGACGGTCAACGACTCGAAGGGTTGCGGTGGCGTGATGCGGGTCGCGCCGTTCGGGCTGCTACCGGACGACTTCCCGGCGGAGTGGATCTTCGACTCGGCCGCGACCGCCGCCGGGTACACGCACGGACACACGACCGGCAAGCTCGCCTCCGGTGCGCTGGCCGCGATCATCCGGGAGCTGTGTGGCGGCGCGAGCCTCGACGACGCGCTCACCAGCGCTACAAACCTGCTGACCAAGCACGACGGCCACGAGGAGACCAGTACTGCGCTCGCGTTCGCCAGGCACCTGGCCGCGACGGCACCGGCCGGCCCGGTCACGGTCGAGCGCCTCGGGGGCGGCTGGGTCGCGGAGGAGGCGCTCGCGATCGCCGTCTACGCGGCCCTCGTGTACCCCGAGCCGGAGCAGTTCCTCGATGCCCTCGCGCTCGCGGTCACCCACTCCGGGGACAGCGACTCCACCGGTGCGATCTGCGGGAACATTCTCGGCGCCCTCCACGGTGAGACGGCTCTGCCCGCAGAGCTCGTCTTCACCGTCGAGGGACGTCCTGTCATCCTCCAGCTCGCTGACGATTTCGCACTGGAGTTCAGCCAGGGCAAGCGGCTGCACGGCGACTACGGGCCGCACACCGCCTGGACCACCCGCTACCCCGGCTGGTGACTACAGCGGCTCGATCGCGAGCTTGTGGTGGAACACGTTGCGCGGGTCCCACTTCGACTTGATCTGCTGCAGCCGCGGGTAGTTGCCGAGGTAGTACAGGTCGTGCCACGGCACACCCGACTTGTTGTACGCCGGATCCGCCAGGTCCACATCCGGGTAGTTGATGTACGACCCGGCGTTGATCGCGTTCGGGACCGGGACACCGCCCGTGTCGCGGTAGATGTCGGCGTACACCTTCCGTGCCCACGCCAGGTTCTTGGCGTCGTCGGTCTCGTTCTGCCAGGACGCGCTGAGAACCATCTTGGCGACCACGTCGCGCTGCGCGGCGGCGGTCGCGTCGGACGGAACGGTGTTCACCTTGCCGCCGTACGGGATCAGTAGCACCGACGACTCCGGGCCGGTGTACGTCGGGTCCGTCAACCCTCGGTACATCGCCAGGATCTGCTCGTCGGTGTACCCCTTCTTGAGGTACCCGGCCTTGTACTTCCCGCGCCCCGGTGACGCCGTCTCGGCGATCGAGCGCTCCATCGTGGTGTGCAGGAACGGTCCCTCACCAGCGTCCAAGACCTGCGGTTTCGGGTCCACGCCGGCCACCATCGCCGCGTTGAACGCGTTCATCAGCTCCGCCGCGTTCGGCGCCGCAGCGTCGATCTGGGTGGAGAGCAGGAACTGCCCGGCCGAGTTGTGTGTGAGGATGAAGGGCGCGTAGAGCGTCGCGTACGGCGAGTCCGTCGTGTTGTGCTGCTCGAAGAAGTCGAACCAGTTCCGCACCGTCCGCAGGAAGCCGGCCTGCGTCGTCGTCTTCCAGTCGTAGAGCAGCAGCGTGGCCCGCAACGCGGCCGGTGCCTTGGGCAACGATTCGCCCGGTGCCCGGCCGGACGACCCGGCAGACCGCATCAGGTACCGGGTGACGACACCGAAGTTCCCGCCGCCGCCTCCGGTGTGCGCCCACCACAGGTCGCGATGCTCGTTGTCGCGCGTCGCCACCACCGATCGCGCCCGTCCACGGGCGTCCACGACCACGACCTCCACGCCGTACAGGTGATCGACGACCGAGCCGTACCTGCGGGACAGCGGCCCGTAACCGCCCCCGCTGAAGTGACCGCCGACGCCGACGCCGAGGCACCCACCGCCGGGCACCGTGACGCCCCACCCGAAGAACAGTTCCTTGTACACGGATTCGAGGATCGCCCCGGCGCCGATCGAGAAGGCCCGGTACTGCGGGTCCCAGGTCACCTCTTCGTACGTCGACATGTCCAGCACCACCTCGATGTCGCTGCTGTCCACGAAGTCCTCGAAGCAGTGCCCGCCGCCGCGCACCGCGATCCGCTTCCCGCTGCGGACCGCGTCCTGCACGGCCGCGACGGCGTCCTCGGCCGACCGGATCATCCGCACGTAGTCGGGTCGGCCGACGAAGCGGCGGTTCTGGCCGCGCAGCACGAGATCCTGGTAGCGCGCGTCACCCGGGCCGATCTTGGTGCTGGTGTTGGTGCTGGCGCCGGCCGCGGACGCCGTACCAGGTATGGCGAGTGCAGCACCTGCGACGGCTGTTCCGGCCAGGAGACCACGACGACTGACTGGCATTGATTCCCTCCCGAGAGTTCGAATGCATCGACCCTAGGAAGGCGGGGAGTGTCCGCACATCAACCATCTGGTGGAGTGGAGGACTCCCCTATCCGGCGTACAACTTCTCCAACGGGGCGCCGAGAAGTACGCCGGCGAGCGCGCCGACGAGCATGAACGGACCGAACGGGACCATCTGTTTGCGGGTCATGATCCGGGCCGCGATCAGCACGATCCCGACGATCGCGCCGAGGAAGAACCCGCCGTACAGCCCGGACACGAACTCGCCCCAGCCGAGCCAGCCGAGCGCGATCCCGAGCAGCCCCGACAACCGCACGTCACCGAACCCGACCCCGCGCGGGAACGCGAACCACAGCACGTAGAACACCGCGAACCCGATCGCTCCGGCGAGCGCCGCCCGCCGCAACGAACCCCACTCCCCCGTCGCCAGCGCCGCGGCCACCAGCCCGGCCCCGACCACGAAGTACGTCGGCCAGATGATCACCGACGGCAGGAACCGCGTGCGCGCGTCGATGTACCCGAGCACCGATCCGGCCACCACGAGCACCAGCCACGCGGGCAGCACGGCGTCCAGACCGAGCACCCAGCCAAGGATGCCGCCGGCCGCAGCCGCGAGCCCGCCGCACCAGTACGCCGCTCGCCGACCGGCCAGCGACGCGTACGAGACCTTGGTCTCGCCTTCCTCGAGTTCCGGCTCGGGGATGCTTCGCATCAGCCAGGGACCGACCACGGACGCCACGGCACCGCAGGCGACCGCACCGATTCCCGCGGCGAGTAACGCGTTGTCAGCCGGCACGGTCCACGACCCTAGACGACTACTTGCGGACGCCCGCGGCCGCCCGCCGGGCCAGCACCCGCGCGAGCACGATCGCCCCGCCGCCCAGGAGCAGCACGAGTCCGACGAGCACCGCGACCGTGCTCCAGAACCCTTCGTTCTCGGTGACGTACGTGATCCGCTGGTACTCGTCGTCGTTCGCCGCCTGGGCGAACGTGAAGTCGTCGGTGATCTTGCCCGGCTCGCGGTACGTCGCCGTGTACGCGGTCAGGAAGTCGGTCGGCTTCGGCAGCGTGTCCGTCTCCACCCGGCCGGCGAAAAGCAGCTCAGGGGTCACGTCGGCGTCCGGCACCTTCGTGGCGTCGACCCGGTGCTCCGCGGCGACGTACACCGTGACGGTCTGGGGCGTGCTCGCGCCTTTGCTGAGCCGCATCGGGTACACGATCCGGTCCGACGCGAACGTCAGCCGGAGCGGCGGTGTCGCACCGGACAGGCGCTCGCCCTCCTGCTTCGGCGCGAGCTTCACGGCGACGATCTCCCACTTCTCGGTCAGGTACGGCGTGAGATTCGCGGCGAGCGTCGACGGTACGACGTACCCGTTCGTGCGCAGCCAGTCCGTGACCGCCGTACCGCTGGAACCGCCGAGACGGGTGACCGCGAACGGGCCGAGCGTCATCTGCTCCTTGACGCTCACCCCGGCGCCCGGCGGGGGCGCGCCGGCCGAGTCGCCACGGCCGTTGCCCATGATGCCCAGATCGCGGAACGGCCAGTACGTCTTCTTCACCACGCGCTTCGGGCGCGTCAGTTGGTCGAGGCGGTAGAACAGGTCCTCGTCGTCGCCGAGGTCGACCTTCGCGGCCGACGGGACCGGCATGATCCAGGCCGCCTTCTTCGACACGCCGTGGACCGACATCGAGAGCGTGATCTGTTCGGAGCCCCCGGCGTACTGGACCAGCGCGTTCTCGCCGTACGCCCGGGCGTACGACTCCGCGTCCGGCAGATAGCCGCCGCACGCACACGCCCACGCCGGGGTCACCCCGGCCGCGACGAATCCGGCCGCCAGCACACCTGCGATCACACGCCAAAGTTTCACGGGCCGAACACTAGCTAGCTAAGGGTGTACGGCGTGTGGAAGAAGTTGGTCGGGTCGTACTTCTTCTTCGCGGCCTGCAGCTTGGCCACGTTTCCGCCGTAGTACGAGCTGACCGCCCGTCCGGTCTCGAGGTAGTTCACATAACCGCCGGCCGAGGACGACCGGACCGCGCGGTGCCCGTTCGCGATGAACGTCTGCGCGGGTTTCCCCTGCGCCGACGAGTACCACTGGACCACGGCCAGCGCGCCACGCCACGGCCACAACGAGCCTCCGGCCGGCTCCTTCGAGGCTTGTCCGCCCAGCGGGTCGAGGATGGCCGACGCCGGCGTACCGGCGCGTGCGGCCGCCTTCACCGCGCCGAGCAGACCAGTGATCGTCGCCGCGTCCATCGGCCCCTTGAGTACGTCGGAACCGGCGAGGAACCCCTGGCGCGGGCTCGTCGTACCGCCACCGAGGTACCTGACCGCCTCCAGATGCGACTTCACCGAGAGCGTCCGATCCGACGCCTTCACGCCGACGAACGACTCCAGTTGCGCGGCCGCCGCCGTCGCGTCGCCGGTCGTCGAGACGCCGAGGACCCGGATCGACAGCGTTCCGTTGCTCTTGGCATCGATGTGCAGATTGCCCCAGGCCGTGGTCGGCGCGCTCTGCGCGAACTTCTGCCAGCCGCGGACGACGGCCGCCGCCTGCGACTCGGGCCAGGCCAGCCGGAAGAACCCGAGCTTGGTCGCCGGGATCGTCGCGAACTGGAACGACGTGACCACGCCGAGGTTGCCGCCGCCGCTCCCCCGCAGTGCGGCGAACAGATCGGACTCAGCACTCGCGCTGACGTTGTGTGCCTTGCCGTCCGCCGTGATCACGCTCATCGACACGACGCGGTCGCAGGTCAGGCCGTAGGTCCTCGTGTGGATCCCCATCCCGCCGCCGAGCGTCAGGCCGGCGACGCCGACGGTCGGGCAGGTGCCGGTCGGCAGCGAGCGCCCGTAGCGGTCGAGAAACGCGTGGACGTCGTACAGGCGGGCCCCGGCCCCGACGGTGAGTACGCCGTTCGCGTAGCTCATGTCCTTCAGCGCGCCGACGTCGAGTTGCAGGCCGTTCGCGATCGTCGACGCGCCGACGTACGAGTGACCGCCGCTCTTCGGGACGAGCACGAGTTTGTTGGTACGGGCGAAGTTGATCGCCTTCTGCACGTCTGCGGGGTTCGCGGCCTTCACCACGGCGGTCGGCCGGACGCTGTCCCAGCGTGGGTTGAAGAGCTGGTGCGCGGCGGCGTACCCGGAGGTCGAGGGCAGGTAGACGCGGCCCTTCAGGGAGCTCGCGAAGGTGTTCCAGTTGGGCGCGGTCGAGGTCAGTGTGGGTGCTGACGTGCTCGGGGTCGAGCTCGGAGTCGTCGTGGGGACGGTCGTGCTGGGCGGTGGTGTCGTCGAGGTTGGTGCCGTTGCGCCAGGGGTCGACGTACTGCCCGTTTCCTTCGAGTCGCCGCAGCCGGCCAGGGTGACAGCGACGCCGGCTATCAGAACGGTACGACGGTCAAGCAGGCTCACGATCCCCCAGCTCCTCACGCGCAGCAGCCCTCATGGCCGCCAGAGGAGCCGGCGACCTACCCGTCATCATCTCCACCTGGAGGGTCGCCTGATGCACGAGTAGGTCAAGTCCGTTCAACAGCTCTGTACCGATCCGGTGCGCCGCGATCGCGAGCCGGGTCGGCCAGGGGTGGTAGGCCACGTCGAACACCACGGGCGCGACAGCGGCGAAGTGCTCGGCCCACGGGTCGACCGCGCCACCGGGCAGCGTCGAAATGCACAGATCGAAGCCGCCGATCTGCTCGACCTGGGAGAAGTCCGCGACCGATGTCCGGAATCCCAGCTCCGCGGCCAGGTCGAGCAACCGGTCGGTCTTCGAGACGTCCCTGACGACGACCGTGATCTCGCTGACCCGCAGCCCGCGCAGGGCGGCGAGCGTCGACGCGGCCGTCGCGCCACCGCCGAGGACGACGGCGGAGTCGGCGGCGGTGATGCCCCGCTCGGCGAACGCGTTCACCAGCCCGGGTACGTCGGTGTTGTGCGCCGACCGGGATCCGTCCGGCTCGAACAGCATCGTGTTCGCCGCGCCGATCAGCTCCGCGACCGGATCGACCGTGTCGACCAGGTCGAGCGCGACCCGTTTCAGCGGCATGGTGAGCGACAGCCCGCGGACGTCGTCACCGAGCGACGCCACGAATCCGCGGAGCTCGTCCTCCTCGACCTCGAAAGCGTCGTACCCCCAGTCCAGCCCGAGCGCGGCGTACGCGGCCCGGTGCATCGCCGGCGACAACGAGTGCGCAATCGGCGAACCGAGAACGGCGCAACGGGTCATGGGGCCTCCCGTCCTGGACTGAGGAGCGGAGGGAGCGAAGCGACCGGAGCGACGAGGGAAGGACGGGAGTCACAGCCCCATGACCGCGCCGTGCCGGAGGCGCGGCAATTCAACGGAGTCATGGGGGCTTCAGCACCTGCCCTTGTGGGCCTGGCACCAGGCCTGCAGCTTCTTCACGTTCGCCTGGTGCTCCTCGGCCGAGCTCGCGAACGCGGTCTCGCCGGTGTCCAGGTCGACCAGCGTGAAGTACAGCCAGGAGCCCTGCGCCGGGTTGATCGCCGCCCGCAGCTCGTCGCGCGTCGGCGAGCTGATCGGCGTCGGCGGCAGGCCCTTGTACTTGTAGGTGTTGTACGGCGACGGGTTCTCGCGCTGCTCGGGCGTGGTGAAGACACCGCCGTCCTTGCCGACCACGTAGTGGATCGTCGAGTCCATCTGCAACCGCATCCCGCGTTCCATCCGGTTGTAGATCACCCGCGCGACCTTGGCGTAGTCCTCCGGCCGGTTCGTCTCGGCGCCGATGATGCTGGCCACGATGACCGCCTGGTACGGGTCCAGCTTCTTGCGCGAAGCGGTGTTCACCAGGTCCAGCGACGCCGCCGTCTTGGCGTAGTTCGCGGTCATCAGCTTGAGCATCGTGTAGGCGTTCGCGTTCTTCGGCACGTCGTACGTCCCCGGGAACAGAAAGCCCTCGGCGTTGTTGTGCGCGTACGACGGGAGACCGAGCAAGGCCGGCTTGCCGAGTGCCGTGGCGGCAGCGCCGGCCGGCAGCTTCATCTTCGAGCTCTGCAGGATCATCGCGACCTCGGCCTTGGTCTTGCCGGCCGGGACGCTGACCCGGGCCACCCGGACCGACTCGGCGGTGTTCAGCATCAGGTCGAGAGCGGCCTTGGCCGACATGTGCTTGCGCAGCGTGTAGGTGGCCGCCTGGATCTGCAGCGACCGAGGATCGTCGCGGGCCACCCGCTCGAAGGCGCGGGCGCTCTTCACGACTTCCTTCTTTTCCAAGGTGTCCGCGATCGACGCGGTCGCCTGGCCCTTCGTGATCTCGACGACCACCGTGCCAGTGCCCGCGCCCTCGTAGTCCGGAGCGGAGAAGAGTCCCTCGAGCGCGTCCTTGCCCTTCCCGAAGCCGACCACGGCGCCGGCCACCAGGGCACCGACAACGAGCAGCGAGATCAGGCCGGCGAAGCAGCCGAAGGCGCGCCGGCCGCGCGTCCGGCGGCGGTTGGCGCGGCGCTCCACCCGGGTCTCCGGGCGCAGCCCGAGGCCGGCGCCCAGGTCGTCGTCGCGCTGGTCCTCGCCCTCGTTGAGCTGTTCGTCCACCGATGGTCCGTTCACAGGGGCCTCCCGGGTGGGTTGCCGGTCTCGCGCTCCAGGTCGAGCGCATGTTGCAGAATCACGACGGCCGCGGCCTGGTCGACCACTGCCCGTCGCTTGGAGCCCTTCTTTCCCCGTTCCCGCAGCATCCGTTCGGCGGTGACCGTGGTGAACCGCTCGTCCACCAGCCGCACCGTCGTCCCCGAGTTCTTCACCAGTACCTTGTCCCGCACCTGCTCCGCCGTTTCCCGGATCTTCACCGCGGCCGGCCCCTCGCCCCCGGACAGGGAGCGCGGCAGCCCGATCACGATCTCGAACGCCTCCAGTTCGTCGGCGAGTGCGGCGATCCTCTCCAGATCATCGCGACCACGCTGGATGGTACACACAGGCGTGGCCAGGATTCCGTGCGGATCGCTGCTCGCGACGCCGATCCGGGCGTCGCCGATATCGAGCGCGATCCGCACGCCCGTCCTCATCGCCGGCTCATCTCTATCGACGGCTCATCTAGCCGGTGACCTGGTGGCCGATCGCGTGCTCGACGGCGCTCAGGGCGTCGTCGGCACCGGCCGCGTCCGTGCCGCCACCCTGCGCGACATCGTCCTTGCCGCCACCGCGGCCGCCGAGCTTCTCGGCCGCGATCCGGACCAGGTCGCCGGCCTTCAGCCGCCACTCCCGCGCCAGGTCGTTGAGCGCGATCACCACGCCGGGCTTGCCGTCGTTCACGCTCAGCACGGCGACCACGGCCGGCTTGTCGCTCGGCATCCGGCCGCGGACGTCCAGCGCCAGCTTGCGCAGGTCGCCGCCGTTCACGCCGTCGGGTGCGCGGTGGCCGACGTACTGGACGCCGAAGACGTCCTTCGGGTCCTTCGCCAGTTCGGCCGCGGCCTCCAGCACCTGCGCGGCGCGCATCCGCTCGAGTTCCTTCTCGGCCACCCGCAGCCGCTCGGCCAGGTCGGCGACCTTGGCGGGCAGCTCCTCCGGGCGGGCCTTCAAGTTCTCGCTGAGCAGCCGGACCAGCGCCCGCTCGCGGCCGAGGTAGTGCAGCGCCTCCATGCCGACGAACGCCTCGATCCGCCGCACCCCGGCGCCGACCGACGACTCACCGGTGACGGTGAGCGCGCCGACCTGCGACGAGTGCTTCACGTGCGTGCCACCGCAGAGCTCACGCGACCACGGTCCGCCGATCTCGACCACGCGGACCTGCTCGTCGTACGTCTCACCGAACAGCGCCAGCGCACCCCAGTCCCGCGCCTCCGGCAGCGTCATGTACTGCGCCGACACCGGAAGGTCCTTGCGTACGGCGAGGTTCGCGACCTCCTCGATCTCGGACCGGGTCGCCGGGTCCAGCGCCGACGACCACGCGAAGTCGAGCCGCAGGTAACCGGGCTTGTTGTACGAGCCGCTCTGCAGCGCGTTCGGGCCGAGCACCTGGCGCAGCGCGGCGTGCACGACGTGCGTGCCGGAGTGCGCCTGGCAGGCCGAGACCCGCCACTCGTGGTCGACCGCGGCGTGCACGTCGTCGCCGGCCCGCAGTACGCCCTCGACAACCTCGACCTTGTGCACGATCAGACCCTTGACCGGGCGCTGCACGTCGAGCACCTTCAGCTTCAGACCGTCGCCGAGGATCAGGCCCTCGTCCGCGATCTGGCCGCCGGACTCGGCGTAGAACGGGGTCTTCTCGAGCACGACCTCGACGGTCTCGCCCTGCTCGGCGAACGGCGCGACCGCGCCCTCGCGCAGCAGGCCCCGGACCTGGGAGTCGCTGGAGAGCTCCTGGTACCCGGTGAACTCGGTGACGCCCTTCTCCCGCAGCTCCCGGTATCCCGAGGTGTCCGCGTGTCCGGCCTTCTTGGCGCGCGCGTCGGCCTTGGCCCGCTCGCGCTGCTCCTTCATCAGCGAGCGGAAGCCCTCGGTGTCGACGTTCAGGCCCTGCTCGGCCGCCATCTCGATGGTCAGGTCGATCGGGAAGCCGTACGTGTCGTGCAGCTGGAACGCCTTCGCGCCCTCGAGTTGGTGCGCACCGCTCGCCTTGGTGTCGCGCACCGCCACGTCGAAGATCGTCGTACCGGCCGTGAGAGTACGGCGGAACGCCTCCTCCTCGGCGTACGCGACCTGGCTGATGCGGCCGAAGTCGGTGACCAGCTCCGGGTACGACTTCTTCATCTGCTCCAGGCTCACCGGGAGCAGCTCGACCAGGCTCGGGTCCTCGTAGCCGAGCAGGCGCATCGAGCGGATCGCCCGGCGCAGCAGGCGGCGCAGCACGTAGCCGCCCTGCTCGTTGCCCGGCGTGACGCCGTCACCGATCAGCATCAGCGCGCTGCGCACGTGGTCCGCGACGACCCGGAACCGTACGTCGTCCTCGTGCTCCGCGCCGTACTTGCGGCCGGTCAGCTCGGTCGCCTTCTCGATCACGGGGTAGATCTCGTCGATCTCGTACATGTTGTCGACGCCCTGCAGCAGGTACGCGACGCGCTCGAGGCCGAGGCCGGTGTCGATGTTCTTCTTCGGCAGCTCGCCGAGGATCGGGTAGCCGTCCTTGCCGCCGCCCTCACCGCGGATGTTCTGCATGAAGACCAGGTTCCAGAACTCCAGGTAGCGGTCGCCCGCCTCCCAGTCCCGGTCCGCGCCGAACTCCGGGCCGCGGTCGATCAGGATCTCCGAGCACGGGCCGCACGGACCCGGGATGCCCATCGACCAGAAGTTGTCCTTCATGCCGAGCCGGACGATCCGGTCGTCGGGCAGCCCGGCGACCCGCTTCCAGATGTCGATCGCCTCGTCGTCCTCGTAGTACACAGAGGCGTAGAGAACGGACTCGTCGAAGCCGTAGCCGCCCTCGTTCTGCGGCTTGGTGACCAGCTCCCAGGCGAACTTGACGGCGTCTTCCTTGAAGTAGTCGCCGAACGAGAAGTTGCCGTTCATCTGGAAGAACGTGCCGTGCCGGGTGGTCTTGCCGACCTCCTCGATGTCGAGGGTCCGGACGCACTTCTGCACGCTGGTCGCACGCGGGTACGGCGGGGTCTGCTGGCCGACGAAGTACGGTACGAACTGGGCCATGCCGGCGACGTTGAACAGCAGGTTCGGGTCCGGCGACGGCAGCGGCGCGCTCGGCACCACGGTGTGGCCCCGGTCCTCGAAGTACTGCAGGAACCGCCGCCTGATCTCACTGGTTTCCATGGGTGTTACCGGTAGTCCTCACGCTGTGTCGAATCAGTCTGGGATGCGTTCTCGATGCCCAGTGCGTCGCGCAGCTCGGTCTCCCGCTCGGCCATGCCCTCGCGGACCTGGTCGCCGAAGTGCCGGACCGCGGCGGCCAGCTTGGCCGCGGACTCCTGGACACTCTCCGGAGCGAGGAGCTGGGCCCGCTTCTTCAGCCGGGTCACGGCGTACACGCCGACGGCGATCCCGACGATCAGCCAGAAGATCCGCTTCACCGCTTCCGCGCCTTCCGCTCGGCCTTCATCTCTTCCTTGACGCGCCGCGACACGTCCTTGCGCTGCTGCTCACCGAGTGCCCGGCGGACGCCGTAGCTGAACGCGGCCGCCTTCACCAGTGGGCCGCCGGCGGTGGCCGAGAACAGCGACATCAGCGCTGCCGCGTTCGTCGTCACGGTGGTCGCGTTGTCGGTGATCGTGTCGACCTTCGCCAGCTGGGCGTTCGTGGTCGCCACCGTGGTGGTCACCTCGCCGAGCAGCGGGACGCTGGAGTCGGAGACGCCCTTCACCATGATCCGGGTCTCGTCGAACACCTTGCCGAGCTTCAGGATCGGATAGGCCAGCAGGCCCACCAGGATGAGCAGCGCGCAGGCGGCTATCAGCCCCGCGACTTCACCGACGCTCATGGAAACGATCCACCTTCCGTAGCGACCTCATGCGACCTGTCGCGAACTCTGTGCGACTTTGTGGACCGCCCGACCTTATCGCGCGCCCCTGTAGCACTCCGCTCCAGGACACCATCCCTCACATCACAGTCCCTCACCAAACCGCCTCGCGAGGGTCAGGAGCTGCCCCGTTCGCAGGCGATTCCGTCGCCGTTGCGGTCGAGCTCCGGGGTGTAACCGGGATCGCCGCGGTACAGCGGCGCCTTCCCGGCGGCCCGGACCTCGGCGCAGTTCCGGTAGACGACCGCCGGCGTGCTGCTGGGCGTGGTGCTGGGCGTGGCCGACGGTACGGCGGTGCTCGCGGTCGGTGTCGGCGTACTGGGTGACGAGGTCGGCGTGCTGGTCGTCGGGGTCGTTGCCCCCGGCGTCGTCGGCGTCGTCGGTGTCGTCGTCGCCGGGGTGCTTGCTGACGGGGAGGTGGATGACGGGGTGGGTGACGTGGTGCTTGCCGAGGGGGTGCCCGGTGGGGCGCCCGTCGTGGGGTCCGAGGTGGTCGGGTTGCTCGTGCCCGCGCCGGTGAGCGGCGTGTTGGACGTGGAGCCTGCGCTGGTATGCGGTGCGAGTGGGTTCAACGGCTTTCCGACCGGGAGCGACGGGCGCGTGCTCGAACGCGTCGTACCGTCCGACCGATCGATCGTCGGTCTGAACGAGCTGCCGGCCTGCGGTTCCTGGCCGGTCTCCGAGTGCTGGGACCTGAACGGGAACAGGAACACCGCGGCGGCCAGCACAGCGACCGCTGCCGCGCCTGCACCGAGCTTGAGCACCGGCGGACGCTTGCGAAGATGCCGTGGACCGTTCTGGGGATGGGGCTGCCTCAAAACCAATACCTTCCGCCCCCAGGCCGAGATGCAGCTTACCGACTCGAACCCTTCAATCGAAGCTCACGGTCAGTGCCTGCACGGCTCCGTCCGGCGCCCAGCGCAGCTCCATCGAACCGGTTCCACCACCTGACCAGCGGAAACGCGCCCGCTCGTCGCCGTCCTCGAGCAGCGTCATGGCCTCGAGCAGCGTCATGGTCTCGGCCGGCGGATTCTCCCGGTACGCCGCTGCGATCGCCGTCCGCCCCTCGAACGGCCCGACCGGGACGCCGACGAACCGCATCGTCGCGTCCGCGGCGAACCGATCGGCGAACGTGTCCCAGTCGCCTGTCGTCACCGCCAGGTTGAAGGCGTCGACGTGGTTCGCCGTACGACTCACTTGCGGTCCCGGAGGATCTTGCGGATGGCGGCGACGCGGTCGGCGTACGCCGCTTCGCCGCCGCGGCGGGTGGGTTTGTAGTAATCGGTGCCGTCGATCACGTCCGGCGCGTACTGCTGCGGGAGGACGCCGCGCGGGTCGTCGTGGGAGTACTGGTACGACGAGCCGTGGCCGATCTTCTTCGCGCCGGCGTAGTGCGCGTCCCGCAGATGCGGCGGGACCGGGCCGACCTTGCCCGCCTTCACGTCCGCGATCGCGGCGTCGACGGCCATGATCACCGCGTTGGACTTCGGCGCCAGCGCGAGCGCGACGACCGCCTGGGCGAGGTTGATCCGCGCCTCCGGCATACCGATCAGCTGCACCGCCTCAGCGGCCGCGATCGCGACGCCGAGCGCGGTCGGGTCCCCCATACCGATGTCTTCGCTGGCCGAGATCACCAGCCTGCGCGCGATGAACCGTGGATCCTCGCCCGCCTCGATCATCCGGGCCAGGTAGTGCATCGCCGCGTCGACGTCCGAACCACGGATCGACTTGATCATCGCGGAAGTGACGTCGTAGTGCTGGTCTCCGGCCCGGTCGTACCGCACCGCAGCCCGGTCAACCGCCGTCTCCAGCGTCACCAGATCAATCACCGCCCGAGCCGGCTCAGCTGCCTCGACCGGGTCGGTCGAGTCGGTCGGGTCGGTCGCCGGGGGCTCGGTGGCTTGCTGGTACTTGAGGGCTTGTTCGTGTTTGGCGCGGGCGCCGCCGGCGGCGGCTTCCAGGTAGGTGAGGGCCCGGCGGGCGTCTCCGCCGGCCATGCGGAGCAGGTGATCCCGCGCGTCCGCGGCCAGCTCGAACTCGCCGTTCAGCCCGCGCTCGTCGGCCAGCGCCCGGTCCAGCAGGAGCGCGATGTCGTCGTCGGTCAGCGACTCCAGCGTCAGCAGCAGACTGCGAGAGAGCAGTGGTGAGATGACCGAGAAGAACGGGTTCTCGGTGGTCGCGGCGACCAGGGTCACCCAGCGGTTCTCGACACCCGGCAGGAGCGCGTCCTGCTGAGCCTTCGTGAAGCGGTGCACCTCGTCGATGAACAGTACGGTCTCGACCGCGCCGGTTGCGCGGGACAGATCCCGGCGCGCGGCGTCGATCACCTGCCGTACGTCCTTCACACCAGCGGTGACGGCGGACAGCTCGACGAACCTCCGGTTGGTCTGGTGCGAGACGACGGCCGCGATCGTCGTCTTGCCCGTCCCCGGAGGGCCCCAGAGCAGCAGCGACATCGGCTGGTCGCCCTCCACCAGCCGGCGCAACGGCGAGCCGGGCGCCAGCAGGTGCTGCTGACCTACCAGCTCGTCCAGACTGCGCGGCCGCATCCGCACCGCCAGCGGAGCCGCGGTGTGGTCCGCGTCCGCCAGACTCCCACCACCACGAGCCGGCGCCGGCGCACCCGGAAGATCGAACAACCCATCACTCACCCGAAGAGCCTATCCGCCCGCACCGACACCCCAAGCACAACCGAGGTGGACCGCTGATTTGCGGAAAGAATTCGGCACCCAGCGCAACATTCTTTCCGCAAAGGCGGGGAACTGCCGGGTGACTCGCAGTACCCGGCCCGCCGTGGTGGGTGGGTTATCTACTTGGGCCGGGTGGGCGGTTGTGGGGGTTGCGGAGGGCTCGGGCGTCGCGGCGGGTGACCGGCGGTGGTGTGTCGAGGGTGTTGGTGAGGTCGGTGCGGACAGAGCGGAGCTGGGCCTGGGCGGGGTCGAGCCGGGTGGCGACGGCGTGATCGTGGTCCCGCCAGTTGTCGCGGGATTCTTTGAGGTACAGCGCGACCGCGGGCGTCTTCATCAGCACGTCGGCCCACAGCGGGGCACCGGTGAGCTCCACACTCGCGCTGTACGCGAACAACATCGAGAAGTTCCTCGCCTGCCGGGCGAACATCGGGCGCCGGCTGATCGGGGTCTCCTGACGCCGCGCGAGATCGAGCCGGTCGTCCATCAGTCGCTGCCCCTGCCGCACCAGGTCGTCGGCCGCGGCACGCAACGGTTCGCTCACCCGGACCTTTGCGCCCTCCGCGATCACGTCCCGCAGAACGCTCGCTCGCGCCAGCCGGGTCAGCGACTGCGCAAGCCATTCATCGTCCCGCGCGGGCAGCTCCACCCGTCCGCCGTACGCGTCGGCGAAGTCCTTCCGGAGGTCCGCGATGGCCGTGGCCGGCATCGTCCGGCCGTCCATCGCGGCCCGGTTGACGGCCTGGGCGGACGCCTCCTCGAGGCTCAGGCCCCACTGGTTCTCCGGGTCGAGGGCAAGATCGGCCGCCGCCACCAGGATCTGCTCGGCGTCCGTTCCTTCCGGATCCAGGCGTGCGTCGTCCAGGTCGAGCTTGCGCCACCAATACGCCAGCCGGTCCGCCGTACGCCGCTCCTTGTCGGGCGCGCCCGCCGGAAACGCCTGCTCGTACCGGTCGAGCGCGAGCAGTGCCTCCGCAGCGAACAGATCCACCACCTGCTGCGCCGCGACGAGCTCGTCCCGGCTCGGCTCCCGCAGCTCGGCCCGCGGGCTCATTGCCTGCCGTCCAGCTCGGCCTGTACGCGCTCGACGGCTTCCGCCCGGCGCCGGAGCCGGTCGAACCGCTCGGACTTCTCCGGGTCGGCCGGCTGGTAGTCGGCGTCCTCCGCGGCCTCGGTCGGGATGTACCACCAGCGGTCGGCGTACCAGGTCGGACCGACCTCCATGCCGGCGAGCATCGGCGTCGCCTCGCCGGAGGCCAGCAACTCACGCATGCGCTCTTGTGACAGCTTGTCGTCCGTCATTCACCCGACTGTAGGCCGCCGAGGGGCGAACACGAGGTGCCAGGTGCCGCTGCGCCGGAGCAGCACGATCGTCGGGACCTGCAGTACGACGATCGTCGCGACGGTGATCACCGGGTCGGTGGCCGGTACGACGGAGATCGGCAAGGTGTACGCCACGACGATCCGCACGATCCCGTCGATGATCGTCGCGATCCCCCACCACACCGTGATCCACTTCCACGCGTCCCGGAATCGCGCGTTCGTCTCCCACAGCTGCTCCATCAGCCGCGCCCGCCGCGGCATCATCGCCAGCGTGACGATGTAGGTCAGCGGCTGCGGGTGCCGCAGCGACCACAAGGTGATGCCGGCAAACGGCAGACTGATCCACGCGTTCCGGACGAGCAACAGCCGCGCGTCCCCACCCAGCACGGCGACCACCGAACTCGCCACCATGCTCAGCACGACCGCCATCCCGACCAGGTCCGTACGGCGGGTGCGCACGAGCGACACCGCCGAGCTGATCAGGCCCGGGACGATCCCGACGAGCAGCGCGGTCAGGTCACTCGCGCCGAGCGCCCGCAGACCGTAGAAGAGCGCGAGCGGGAGAGCGATGTCGACGACGAGGAGCCGGGGACCTCTGTGCGTACTGGGCATGCCGAGAGCGTCGCCCACCGACCCGCCGCCCAGCATCGAGCCGACGGCTGTTCGCACCTAGACCAAAGTCGAAGTCAGAACCGGAACCGCACGATGCGCGTGGATCGTGTGAAGCCCGGGATGAGGTTCATCAGGCGGTACAGGCGACGTACGGTCGCGGGCGCCTTGCTCATCAGCACCGGTGCGTCGTTCATCGGCGCCTCGTCGACGTACTCGAGCCGCGGGTGCCAGTCCGCCAGAGCGGCCGGGTCGTCGAAGCCGGACCGGAACAGCGCGTTGTACCTGCGCCCGACCGGATCCCACTTCGACATGCGCCAGGCGCCGACCGACACCGTGTCGACCTGGATCTGACCGGTGGGAAACGCGTCGACGACGCTGGTCAGCAGCCGACGGATCTCGGTCTCGGTGAGGTAGGGCAGCAAGCCCTCGGCGATCATCAGCCCCGGACGGCCGCGCGGTATGCGTTCCAGCCAGGTCAGGTCGGTGACGCTGGAGTCGATCAAGGTGTAGTGCTCGCGCGGCGGGAGGATCTGCCGGCGCAGTTCGATGACGGACGGGTAGTCCAGGTCGTACCAGTCGACGGTGGCCGGCGGATCGATCCGGTACACCCGGGCGTCGAGACCGCAGCCCAGGTGCAGCACCACCGCATCCGGATGATCGGCGAGGAAGCCGCGCGCCCAGTCGTCGTGCGCCTTGGCGCGCGCCACAGCGGACAGACCGATCTGGCTGGTGCCGAACCTGCGGCTCTCGTACGCCGGATCGAGGCGGCGCATCGCCAGCTCGGCGTACTCGTCGCCGAGGATCGGGTCCGTCAGCCGATTGTCCAGCGCCTTGGCCCGCAGGACCGGGGCGAGGGTCCGCTGTACTCCGACGAGATCACCGTCTTGCACACCGACGACGGTACTCCCGCCCGGCCGGCTACTTCTTCCGGTCCTCGTCGTCCGCGTCCCGCAGCTCCTCAGGCAGGTCATCAGCCCCACCGTCAGAGTCGTCGTCGGCGTCGCGGAGTTCTTCGGGGAGGTCCTCGTCGTCGGCGTCGCGGAGCTCTTCGGGGAGGTCGTCCTCGTCGAACTCCTCCGGGAGGATCTCCTCGGGCTCGGAGACCGATTCGGGCTTGATCGCGTTCCGCAGCCGGCCGAGGATCCGGTCCGCCTCGGTGCCGAACGGGTTGTCGTTGACCAGGTACGTCCAGGTCGCGGTCGGCCGCGGGATCCCGCTGCTCTCCTCGTTCAGCCCGTCGGAGGTGATCTCCGCCTCCGCGAACGTCTCGGCCGCGTCCTTCCAGGCGTCCTCGATGAGCGTGTCGAACGACGCGATCGCCGACTTGTTGAACTCGTCGATCGGCTTCAGGTGCACGATGCCGCCGGCCAGCGACCGCAGGTGGATGCCCTCCCGCAGGTCCGCCAGGTAGGCCAGGTGGTCGGTCCAGCGGCGGTCCAGGTGGCGCAACGCGATCCGCCGCACCGCGGCCTTCACCACGTCCTCGCCGACCTCGTCGACCAGTTCGTCGTACCGCTCCTTGGCGCGCTCGGCGAGCTCGTCCGCGGCCAGGTCCTCGGTCAGCACCTTCTCGCGGGTCTCGAGCAGGATCGCGCGCTGCTGTCCCGTGAGCCGGTTGTACTGCCACGTCGTACGGTGCAGCTCCGCGTTCGCGCCGTCCGCGACCCGCTGGGCGTGCTCGAGCACACCGACCGACTTGCGGTCCGTGAGCCGGCCGGTGTCGTCCGGGTGCGGGCGGAGGCCCGACGAAACGGAGTACCTCGTGACGAGCTCGTCGGCGAGGCTGGCGAAGAACAGCGACCCACCCGGGTCACCCTGCCGTCCGGCGCGACCGCGCAGCTGGTCGTCCAGCCGCCGCGACGCGTGCAGACCGGTGCCGACGACGTAGAGGCCGCCGAGCTCGATGGCCTTGTCCTTGTCGTGGGTCTCGTCCTTGCCGCCCAGCCGGATGTCGGTACCGCGGCCGGCCATCTGCGTCGACACGGTCACGGTCCCCGGCACACCGGCCTCCGCGATGATCGCCGCCTCCTCGGCGTCGTTCTTCGCGTTCAGTACGACGTGCTCGATCCCGGCCGCCGCGAGCTTGTCGCTGAGCTGCTCGGACTCCTCGACGCTGTGCGTGCCGATCAGGATCGGCCGTCCGGTCTCGTGCACCTCGCCGATGTGCTTGACCAGCGCGTCGTTCTTCTGGTCGACGGTCAGGTACAACCGGTCCTGGTCGTCCTTGCGGATGTTCGGCTTGTTCGGCGGTACGACCGCGACCTCGACGTCGTAGAACTCCTGGAGCGACTCCCCCACGACGACCGCCGTACCGGTCATGCCGCACAGCGACTTGTACTGCTTGATCAGCGCCTGGACGGTGATGCTGTCGAGCACCTCGCCGGAGTCGCTGACCGGCACGGCCTCCTTCGCCTCGACCGCGGCCTGCAGACCGTCCGGCCAGCGCTGCAGCTTGGCGATCCGGCCGCGGTTGTTGTTGATCAGGCTGACCTTGCCGTCGCGGACCAGGTAGTCGACGTCCTTGCGCAGCAGCACCTCGGCGTGCAGCGCGACGTTGATCTGGGTCAGGGTGTCGAGGTTCTCGTCGTCGTACAGGTTGACGTCCTCGCCGAGCGCCTTCTCGACCTTGTCGGTGCCGCGATCCGTCAGCGCGACCGTCCGGCCGTCGCCGTCGATCTCGTAGTCGACCCCCGCGCGCAGCGTCCGGACGAGCTGGACGACATCGTCGTCGAGGGCCTCGTTCCGGGTCGCGCCGGCGAGCACCATCGGGACCCGGGCCTCGTCGATCAGGACCGAGTCGGCCTCGTCCACGAGCGCCACGTCCGGCTCGACGGTGACCCGGTCCGCGACATCGGTGACGAGGCGGTCCCGCAGTACGTCGAAACCGATCTCGCTGACCGGGACGTAGCAAACCTCCGCCTGGTACGCCTCGCGGCGCTCCTCCGGCGTCGACGCCTGGCCGACGTGCGACACGGTGACGCCGAGCAGCTCGTACACCGGGCCCATCCACTCGGCGTCGCGCTTGGCCAGGTAGTCGTTGACCGCCAGCACATGCACCCTGCGGCCGCCCACGGCGTACCCGGCGGCGGCGATCGCGCCGGCCAGCGTCTTGCCCTCACCGGTCGCCATCTCGACGACCCGGCCCTGCAGCATCGCCAGCGCGCCGACGACCTGGCCGTCGAACGCGCGCTCGCCGATCGCGCGCTTCCCCGCGTCCCGGGCCAGCGCGAGGAACTCGATCTGCTCGTCCTCGTGCAGCCCGCCGGTGGTGCGCAGTTCCGCGACTGCCTCGGTGAGCTCTTCGTCGGTCAGGGAGAGGACCGATTCCTCCGCCTCGCCGACCAGCTGGGTGAGCCGTTCGTACGGGCCGAGATCGATCGAGCCGGGGCGCTGCAGCAGCCGGCGGAAGCGAGAAGCGATTTTCAGGGCCATGATGCAGGCAACGTACAGCCTTGGGCGGTCGTTCCGCAGGTCAGGTCAGGGTGTCCATTGGTAGGGCGTGGTGGTGGTGACCGCGTACAGGCCGAGTTTATGCAGGATGGGGCGGGAGTCCTCGGAGGCGTCGACGCGGAGGAACTCGTAGCCGCGCTCCTTCGCGAGGCGGGCGCGGTGGGCGAGCAGTGCGCTGTAGATGCCCTGCCGGCGCCACTCCGGCAACGTGCCACCGCCCCACAGGCTCGCGAACCCGGTGCCCGGGTGGAACCGGATCCAGGCGGCCGACACGGCGGGTCCGTCCGGCCCTTTCAGCGCATCCTCGACCAGGAACACCGACAACCGGTCCGGGAACATCCGCGCCTCCCCCGCGAGCCGCTCGACGATCCGTTCCGGACCGTTGTGCCACAGCGCGTCGGTGAGTACGCCGATGCGCTGGTAGTCGCCCGGCCCGTCTGCCTCCCGCAACCGCACCTTCGACGGCAGCGCGGACGGCCGCTCCAGGATCCGGTCCACCTCGCCGAGGATCAGCGTCTCCGGCTCCTCCTGCGTGAACCCGGCCCGGACCAGCCGCTCACCAAGGTCGGCCGGCTCGTCGTACGCGTACGTCTTCCACTCGAACGGCAGGCCGCGCTCCCGGAAGAACGCCACCTCCTTCGCGATCACCGCGTCCGGGTCGTCGCCCAGCCCGCGCGGTGTCTCGACGAACCCGGCTCCCTCGGCGCCCTCGACGTACGAACGGTGCACCATGCCGTCAGGGCCGTCGTGCTCCTGCTTCCAGCCGGGGATCGCGTCGGCGTCCGGCAACCGGATCCGGCGGTGGAAAACCTCGAGCAGCTCTTCAGGAGTCATCTGCACATCGTGCCCGATCGACTACCTGAAATCACCGGGCTCGAAAGTAAACCAGTTGGCCACTGGTGTCGTCCAAGTAAGTGTCCTCATAAGGGGGGAACACATCATGAACATCCATCACAAACTCACCAAGACGATCGTCGCCGGCCTCGCAGTCCTCGCAGTCCCCGCCGCCGCGTTCGCCGCGCCGGCGCTGGCCGGATCGTCCACCGCCCCCCGCAGCACCTCGACCGTCTCGACCGCGTCCTGCCCGCGCGGCTGGGGATCATTGCCCGAGGCAAACAGCCGGATGGTCCAGTCGCCGGTCACCGACATCCGCACCGGCCGGCACGCCTGCTACGACAGGCTCGTCGTCGATCTGGGCGGCCGCTCTTCCGGGTACGACGTCCGGTACGTCGGCACCGTCCACCAGGACGGCTCCGGGTTCGTGGTGCCGCTGCGCGGTGGCGCGAAACTGCAGATCGTCGTCCGCGCGCCGTCGTACGACCTCAACTCCGGCAAGGCGACGTACACGCCGAAGAACTCCAAGGAGCTGACCAACGTGGCCGGCTACCGCACGTTCCGGCAGCTAGCGTTCGCCGGCAGCTTCGAGGGTCAGACGACGATCGGTCTGGGCGTCCGCGCCCGGCTCCCGTTCCGCGTCTTCACCCTTGCGGGACCGGGCTCGAACTCCCGACTGGTGATCGACGTCGCTCACCACTGGTAAGCCCCCACAAAAGCGGCCGCCCGTTCCCCGCGGGCGGCCGCGCCCTGTGTCTGACTACAGCACCCTGTTGAGCAGGTCGTAGAAGCTGTTCGCCAGGATCACCTCGTACGGGTCGCTGAGCAGCGCTCCGAGTTCGGCCATGTCGGACGGCGACCACGACCAGGCGCCGATCAGACCCGACACGAACAACGGGCTCGCACCGTCCCAGTTCGCGATCCGCTGGTCCAGTGCGGCCTTGAACTCGGCCGCCTTACCGGGTGCGCCCCAGCCGCCGGTGATCGGCAGACCACCTTGGCGGACGGTGAGCGGGTCGCCGTCCCAGGTCTGCATGATCCCCTTGGTCGGCGTGTACTCGGCGTACCCCGAAGCGATGTCCTCCGACAGCAGGATCCACTTGCCGTCCTGCCGGCCGCTGTACGCGTACACGACGTCCAGTCCGGTGCGGCTCATGAAGCCGCCGGTCATCTTCAGGTACTGCGTCAGCTCGTCGGGCTTCCACGAGGCTGGGTACGTGTACCCGCCGCCGGACGGGCCGCAGACCAGGAGGTCGTTCGCGGTCGCGGTGCGCTGGAAGTAGCTGTACAGACCTGAGCCCGTCTCGGCGAGCAGCGGGCTGATGGTCCAGTTGGTCGGCACCTGGCCGCGTTTCGGGTCGTCCCAGATCTCGCGCAGCCGGCGCTGGCAGTACTGGATGTTGTCGCCTTCGCCGAAGGTCAGGGTCACGTAGACCTTGTTCTTCGCCTTGTCGATCCGCCGTACCGGCCGGGGCTTGTCGGAGATCGGCGCGGTGAAGCCGGCGTGCACCGTGCCGTTCATGTAGAAGTCGGCCGCGACAACAGGCGAGCCGCCCTTGCTCGCGAGGTCGACGCCGTCCCACTCACCGGAGACGTCGTTCGCGAACCAGCCCATGTACGGCGCCAGCGTCGGGTACTTCGCGTAGTGCTCGATGAGCAGGTCCCCCGTCGCGCCACCGGGTGGTAGCCAGCTCACCAGGGCCTTGGTGGCCACCACGTAGTCACGGAAGTACGGGAACGGCTCGATCCGGGTCGGCGACGTGTCGGTCGCGGAGACCAGGTACTGGTTCCACATCTCCACGGTCACGACGAGGGACGTCGTACCCGCCGGCGGTTCGAAGCGGTAGATCCAGTAGTTGCCGCCGTCGGCGAAGCGGTTGCCCTCACCGCCGATCGAGGAGTGCGAGCCGTCGAACAGGTACGGCGCTTCCTCCGGGCTGTTCGGTTCGAACCGGGCGATCTCGGCGCCGTTCGCCGTCACCACCACGTGCAGGATCGACGCGCCCCAGCCGTCGTCGGTGAACGAGTCCGCGAACCGGACGTACACGGCCTCCTTGCCGAGCTTGGACGACACGTCCAGGTTGTAGGTACCGCGGTTCGACGAGTCGCGGATCTGCTGGGTCTCGCGGGCGATCTCCTGCCATTGGACGCCCTCGACGTCGACCACGCGGGTCGGCGGGAGGCCGGCGAGCAGCTTGTGGGTGACCTTGGGGAACAGGTTGTCCAGCTGCCAGCGATACGTCTTCACTCGGTCGTCGTCGAACATCCCGCGCAGGTCCTTCACGATCCTGAGACCGTGCGCCTTCGCCTGATCGGCGTCGGCGACGACCGCGTTCTCGAGTCCGGCGAGCGTCGTCGCCACGTTCAGCGAGTCCGGTACGGCAGGGTCGTGCACGACCGCGCCGCGGATCCGGCCGCGGTACTTGGCGACCAGGTCCAACGGGTTCTTGTACAGCTTGGTCGGCAGGTGCATGTCGGCCAGCCATTTGGCGTCCGGCACGCTCACCGTGCCGGTGTCGTAGAGGAAGTACAACTCCGGCTCAGTACGGTTGACGATGCCTTGCAACGTTGTCAGCAGGGTCTGGTCTCCCCCGCTGAGCTTGCTCACATCGCCGTAATCCAGGTGTCTCGGGCGGTTGAACACCGGCAGCAGCCGAGCGGGGCCGCCGGACGTCGATGAAACCGCAGCCTGCGCTGTCGTCATGAGCCCCGGAACCAAGCCGAGACCACCCGCCGTCACCGCACCGCTGCCCGCCAGGAACGCACGTCTCGAAACCATCGCGACCACTCCCTGAGGTTGACATCGATGTCAAATCAGCCCGGAATCTAGCAACGCCAGGAGTGCGTGTACATACCTCACTACACCGTTGACCCGACTTTCTTGGAATCGTTTCCGCCAAGCTACGATCAGGACCGGGGACAGGCAATGGTGTCTGGGGACAGGTCATAGCCTGTCCCCAGACACCATTGGGTGGTCCCAGCTGCGGTCAGCGGCCGGTGGCGGTGCGGCCGCCGCGGGCTTCGATCGCCTCGGGAAGGGTGGACTCGGGCAGGCCGACGAGTTCGGCGACCTGGGTGAGACGACCTTCGAGCTGGTCGCCCAGCGGTGCGGCTCCCAGCCGGTCGGTACTGGCCGGGTCGTCGATCCGATGCAGCCGGACGTGGATGCCGCTGCGGGTCTCTTCGGTGACGTCGGCGGCCGGGACGCGCGCGGTGAACTCGTAGATCTCCCGCGGCGTCACGTTGTGCCCGCGCAGTTCTTCCGGGCCGTCGAGGCTCGGGAACGAACGCTGCGTGGCCGGGTCCGTGACGGTGCCGGCGTGCAGCAGCCGGTCGTCGTACGTGACCTCGTACGCGTTGGCGCCGTGAAAGGTCGTCGACTGGGCCAGCGGGCCGTCCACCAGATGGCTCTCGACGACCGTGAGTCGATCGCCACGCACCCGGATCCGGAGGCGTACGTACTGCTCCTGCGGGTCCCCGGTCTGACGCGGTTGCGCAGCCTGCTGATCCGGCCACTCACCTGCGGGTTGTTGCGTCCGTGCGGCGGCATCCGGGTCGAAGGCGGGTTTGGCGGACCGCGTCGGGTCCGGACGGGCCTGGTCGCCCTTCACCGGACCGGCGTACGGCGGTACGGCGGCGTGCCGGCGGCGGACCTCTCCGGCCGGTGGCTTCGACGGCCGGCGATTCCGGGTGGCAGAACGCTCCATGCCTTTGGGTTGCTTCATCGTCGGCTCCCTTACCAGTTCCGGCCGTGGCGGTAGTTGTGGATCCAGCGGTAGTAGATGCGGTCGAGCGTGATGCCCCGCCGCCCGTTGATGACGCCGAACCAGTCGGTGTTGTGCACGTACAGCTGCGGCCGGCCGCTGCGTCCGGTCATCCGGGCCGGCTCGAACCGGTCGACCGAGCCAAGGTTCCACTCGCCGACCCAGTCGCCCACGTAGTCGGCCTTCAGTTCGATCCCCGAGCTGAGCATCCTCCCGAGATACTCGGTCGACCAGTCCTGGGCGTTCCACGCCCACAGGTCGCAGCGGCCGGAGCCGTCGATGTCGGCCGCGAAGAACTCGTCGTGCCGCGCCAGGCCGTCCCAGCCCGGTACGTCGCCGTCGTACCGGTGGACGTACGCGAGCCCGGACCCGGTCGACCGGAACATGCCGAGGTACGGCATCGACCAGTCCTCGCCGTTGAACACGAACACGTCGCACTTGCCGTCGCCGTCGAAGTCGCCGAGGATCAGCCGGTCGTGCTGCGCGAGCCCGCCCCAGCCCGGGATGTCGCCGTCGTAGCGCTGCATCATCGTGTACCCGCCGGCGTTCGCGCGGAACAGGCCGGCGTACGCCATCGACCAGTCGTCGCCGTTGAAGACGACAAGGTCGTCGGTGCCGTTGCCGGTCAGGTCGCCGACGAAGAACTCGTCGTGCCGGGCCAGTCCGCCCCAGCCCGGGATGTCGCCGTCGTAGCGCTGGCTGACCCAGAAGCCGGTGCCGGTCGAGCGCAGCAGGCCGACGTACGGCATCGACCAGTCGTCGGTGTTCACGACGACCAGGTCGTCGCTGCCGTCGCCGTTCAGGTCGGCGACCAGGAAGCGGTCGTGGGCCGCGAAGCCACCCCAGCCGGGGATGTCGCCGTCGTACCGCGCGACCAGCCGGAGACCACCGGCGCCGTCCGACTTCAGCAGGCCGAGGTACGGCATCACCCAGTCGGTACCGTTGAAGATCGCCACCTCGTCGGTGCCGTCGCCGTCGAAGTCGCCGACGTACACCTGGTCGTTCGGCATGAACTGCCACGACCCCGGGACCCGTTCGACGGCGCTGAAGCTGTGCTCGAGCGCCGTACCATCGGCCCGGAACAGCTGGATCGACGTGCCGTGGTGCAGCAGCAGATCGCTGCGGCCGGTGCCGTAGAAGCGCCCGGCGTAGGCGTTGCGGAAGGTGTGCTCGGTCTCGTGGTCGCGGGCGGTCTTGATCGACGTGTAGCAGACCGGGCAGTACGGCGGTGTGTTGCCCTTCATCCGGCAGTTCTCGACAGGGCGGTACAGGCCGGTGTTCGCCGTACCGCCGCCCTCGAACAGGCCGATGTCGGTGTTGCTGTTCCAGTCGGCCGGTCGCGGGCCGTTGTTGTAGTCGGCGGCCGAGCCGATGCCGGTCGGCAGCGGCGTGGCCGGTGCGATCAGGTGTGCCCACTTCGTGGTGGCGCGGTCGGTGATCGTGGTGAGGTTGATCCAGCCCTGCTCGCCACCGGTGTACGCGCCGCCGGCCGAGTACTCGTCGGCGAAGCCGCCGATGCCGTGGCCGAACTCGTGCGCGATGACGGTCCAGTTCACGCCCATCGGCACGTGCGCCCGGCCGCCGCCCCCGCAGCCGCCGTAGTTCGGGTTGTTGAGTACGACGAGCAGCTCGTTCCAGTCCGGCACCCACTTGTTCAGCGCGGCCTGGATCCGGGCCTCGGTGTCCGGCCCGTACTCGAGCCAGCAGTGCGCCCAGGAGCCGCTGAAGATCATGCCGAGCGCCGTGTCGTGGATCGTCTCCGACGAGACGGTGTCGTCCGACGAGTCGGTCGGCGTCCCGTGCTCGTCGTACGTCCGGACGCTGACTCCCGAGTCGACGGAGTCCAGATTCACCCGGTAGATGTTGTACGCCGACGCGTCCTCACTGAAGTAGTCGTGCCCGAAGACGCCGTCGATCAGCGTCGTCTGGACCCAGCTGTTGTACGCGACCTGATCCACCGCGGTGAACCCGTCACCGAGCACCGCGATGTTCCTCTTCGTTCCAGGTGGCCCTGCCTTACGCAGCACAGTCATGCTGTCAGCCATTGCTCCCCCTTACGCCCCGGCGCCCCCAACGAACACCCCACTACCAAGGCGGAGCCCGGAGCGGTGCCGGTGATACAGGATTGGCCGATGCAGGGTTGGCTGATGCAGCGTCAGGCTCTGCGGCGGGGGAAGCGCGAGCGGAAGGTGCCGTCGTACTCGAGGTGGACGTAGCCGGAGGAGTGGACGGTTACGGCGAAGAAGGCGACGAGGAGGAAGACGATGCCGGCGGTCATGGTGATGTGCCAGAAGGCTGCTGTGAGGCCGACGAAGGCGGAGGCTTGGGCGATCGCCTTCGCTACGCCGACCAGCCGCGAACTGGTCACACGGTGACGGAACGCCTCTTGGCGGTTCAGGAGCAGGAGCGCGGCGAGCAACGGGATCGAGACGGCGAACGCGATCACGCAGATCTTCGCCGTCAGGTCGAGCGGCGAGACAGTCAGGAACGGCTGCACCACCACCAGCCCGGCAGCAGCCAGCCCGCCGTAGATCAGATTCGACTGCCGAATCCACTCCTCCTGTACTGCGGGATCCGCTTTCGCGTCCTCCACGTCCACCTGGATCTGCTCGGCTTGCGCCTCGGCTGCCTCGCGGGCCGCCTGCTCGATCCGGTGGTCCTCGTCCTCGTTCATACGCACATCTTCCCGGAGCCGCGGGCAGTCAGCGCACCATGGCCCTCTGATAGCGGCGGCGATACCAGCGTTGGGCAACGAGAACCGCCGGAAAGGCCAACCGCCACAAACCTCGGCCGGGCCGTGTCATGGACCGTATCGTCAGCCACACCGCCCCATCGGGTGAGCGGTGCACGACGAACGCTTCCTCACCCGAGACGGGGTGGCCTTGGCGCGTGCCGTAAGCAAAGCCATGGCGGTCAGGCCGAGCGACCACGGCGACAACCCGAACCGGCTCTCTCAGGGTGTACGGACCGAGCGCTGCGAGCAGCGTGTAGTCCTGTTCTTCCCGAACATCGACAGCGGGTTGGACGGAAAAACCGCTGCGGGTCTTGATGGTCCACTGCCCCATGGCAGCCGTCGCAACGTCCCAACACTCCAGCCCCTGTCCGATGCGGGTCGTCCGCTCGACGCATCGATAGCCACGCGGAACGACGGTCCAGACGGGGTCAGCAACGCACGTCGCCCCGACGGCCGCGTACGTCAGGCCTGTTGTCACAGCCCCAAATTACGTGGCTGGCGGGAGCAGGGCGAGACATAGTAAGCGCGTGCGGTACTACTACGCGGAGCATCAGGCGGCCTACCGGCGGCTCGGGCGGGACGGTATGACGCAGTGGAACGAGCTCTTCGGTGAGAGTTGGACGTTCGACGACTTTCCTAACCGGGCGTTCCTCGAAAGCGTTCTCGATCGGCTGCCCGCTTCGGGTGAGGTGCTGGAGTACGGATGTGGCACCGGGCCGGCCGCGTGCTTTCTTGCGGCGCGTGGTTTCCGCGTCGACGCGATCGACCTGATCCCGGAGGCGATTGCCCTCGCCCGCCGGTTCGCGCGGCGGCGAGGGGTGACCGTCAACTTCAGCGTGCAGGACATGTGCGCGATGCCGGCCGGGAGCAAGCAGTACGACGTGATTCTCGACAGCTACTGCCTCCAGTCGATCGTCACGGACCCCGACCGTGCCAACGTCCTCGCCGCCGTACGGGACCGCCTGAAGCCCAACGGCCACTACATCCTCTCCACGGCCATGTACGACCCGGACCGCGTCTACGAGGGCGACTTCCGGTACGACGCCCTCACCGGCATCTGCTACGAAAGAACCACCGGCCCAGCGGACGACGCCGTACAACTCGACAACACGTGGTACCTCCCCCACCGACGTCACCTGCGTCCGGAAGCGCTCCGCGCTGAACTGGAGCGCGCTGGCCTGCGGGTCGTCTCACAGGACGGCGGCAACGTCATCTCAGTCGGAGCGTTCCGACCAGAAGCGCACCAATAGACCACGCGGTGAGTACGGGAAGACCTGCGGTCATCGGAGCAAGCTCTTCGACCACGCGAGGGTTTGCGACCAGTGGTGCGAGGATCGGCGGAAGGTAGAGCAGGCCGAGCACGCTACCGATCGCGACCGCCGAGTCGTGTACGACGGCGGCCACTCCGACGCTGAGGACCGCGATGAGGACCAGGTACGTGACCGCTCGGGCCGCGGCGGGTAGTTCGAGGCCTTCGGCAAGCCCGACCAGAGACATCGCAGTCCCGAACACCGCAACCACAACCGCGACTACCAGTGCCTTTGCTGCCATCACGGTCGCCCGGCTGGGCACTGCAGCAAGCGTCGTATGGATGAGGCCGGTGCTGTACTCGCCACTGACCACAAGCACGCCCAGTACTGCCACAGGTGCCTGCCCGGCGTACACGCCGCTGAGCAGGACCTTGGTGCCACAGGTAGTGGCAGCCGCGCAGACAGCAGCACTCAGGGCAACAGTGACGATCACAGTGACCAGAAGCAGCCACGCCGCGCCAGGCGTCGTACGCAACTTGGTCCACTCGGCTCTCACACATCTCTCCGGCGAAGTAGTACTGCGGCAACCGCCAGAGCAACAGCGGTGTACCCACACAGCACAGCCAAACCAGCCCACGGCGCCAACGGGTAATAGCCATTTGCGGGCGTGTAGACGCTGTCGACCTGGGGGTAGCGAGTCAACGTCTGCTGTACGGCGAATGCAGCGGCCGGAGTGACCCGTGTCATCCACTGCGCCACCGACGGCGGCAGGAACGGCGTAAGCGCCAGGAGGTACGGCAGCACGGTCACAACGACCACGGTGGTGACGGCTGTCGCACTGCGCCGCAGAATGAGGCCAACACTCAATGCCAGAACAGCCGTGATGGCTAGTACTGCCGCCGTGCCGACCTCAGCCCGAAGCAGTGCCAGCGGACCGGCTGGAAACACGTAAGCACCGAGGCCGCGAACCACCCGCAACCACAGCGGTACTGCGAGCGCACTGGCCAAGAGAGCCGCTGCGAACGTCGCACCGGCGAGCACCGCGGCCTTCGCGAGCAGCACGCGGACTCGGCCGGTGCCGGCGCTCAAGCTCAGCCTGATCACTCCGTACCGATACTCCGTCGTGACCATCAGGGTGCCCACGACAACGATCACGATCAGGGCCGGGAAAGTACCGAAGAGCAGGTCGCCGACGGCAACTCCCACCGGTACGTCGCTACGGGTCGCAGGGCCGAGATCACCGCGACCCGTCATTGTGAAGCCTGCATCTGAAGAGACAACGCTCCCAGCCCAGTCGGCGACCGGCCAAGCGCCAGCCAGCTCCGGGCGGCTGAACACCGCGGTCGCAGTGTCATCGGCGATAGCGATACCCCTGATCCGAGACGGGCAGGCAACGAACAGCCCTGCCTGCGCAGGGCCGCTCAACTGCACCTTGTCGACCACTGTCCACCGAGAGCCATCCGCCGACGCCTCACCGGTCACCGTGCCTCCGGAACGCGTCAGCCGCAACCAACGCACCGCCGGACCGGCCTTGTCGTACAGGTAGTCGTGCTGCATCCGTACGCCGTGCCCGCCGGTGACCATGATCGCCGCGTACCGCGACCCCGCCCTGACCATCAGCCCGGCCTTCGCCCACGGCCCGTCCTGCTCGGAGGACAGCTTGCTGACGGCAACGGTGATCTGACCGTCTCCGGTCAACGGCCGGTGCACGAAGGAGTAGGAGTTGTTGACCGGCTGGCCATCAGGCCCTGTCACGGGAGACGGCTCGTCACCCGGCCCGCCGCCAAGACCGGTCACAGGGAACAGCAGGATCAACAGAGCCGCCATGACAACGCCTCGCACCCAGCCAGGCACGGACCGGAACTTGGTGAACTCCGCCCGCAACAGGTTCACGCCGGCGCTCCCCGGTACTCGACGGCGTCGCCGGTCAGGTCCAGGTACGCCTCTTCCAGCGTCGCCCGGTGCGGCGCGAGCTCGGAGAAGGGCAGGCCGTTGGCCGTGAGCACCGCCACGATCTGCTCGGCCGCAAGACGCCGTACGACGAGTCCGTCGGCCTCCACCACCTGGCCGCCTGCAGCTGTGAGTGCTGCGGCGACCGCCTCTGGTGCACTGGTCCGCATCCGCACCCGATCACCCGAGACCGCCGCGATCAGCTCGGCGACATTGCTGTCAGCGATCACCCGCCCGCGACCTACAACAACCACGTGCTCGGCCATGTCCTGTAGCTCGCTCATGAGGTGGCTGGACACCAGTACGGCCCGCCCCTGCTCGGCCAGAGAGCGCAGGAAGCCGCGCAGCCACACGATGCCTTCGGGGTCCATGCCGTTGAACGGCTCGTCCAGCATGATCGTCGGCGGATCACCCAGCAGCGCAGCCGCGATACCGAGCCGTTGCCGCATGCCCAGCGAGTAGCCGCCGGCCGTACGGCGACTCACGGACGCCAGCCCGACCTGCTCGATCACCTCGTCCACGCGACGCGTGCCAAGACCCTGTGTCTGTGCAAGCCACAAGAGGTGGTTACGGCCGCTCCGCGCCGGGTGCAGAGCCGATGCGTCCAGCAACGAGCCCAGCGAACGCAGGGGGCACCTCAACGACCGGTACGGCTGGCCACAGACCAGTGCGTGTCCCGCATCAGCAGTCTGCAACCCCAGGATGATCCGCATGGTCGTGGACTTCCCAGCGCCATTGGGTCCGACGAACCCGGTCACCCGCCCGGGCCGTGCCGTGAACGTCATCCCGTCCAGCGCGGTCGTCCCGCCGTACCGCTTTCGCAACTCCGCGACCTCGATCGATGTCATGGCATGGTTTGTACGCGGGCCGCCGTGACGCCTCGGTGCGCTCGCCTGTCACCTGGTTGTCACCAGCCGCCTGGCATCGTGAACCGCCGTACGTCGAGAGGAGCTGGGCAGATGAGAGTGCTGGTGGTTGAGGATCACCAGACGCTGAACCGGCTGATCGCCACCGGCCTGCGCCGCGAGGCGATGGCTGTCGACACGGCCCTCGACGGCCGGGACGCGCTGGAGCGGATGGCCGTCACGCGGTACGACGTCGTCGTCCTGGATCGCGATCTGCCCGAGGTGCACGGCGACGAGGTCTGCCGGCGGATCGTGTCCGGCGGAGCGGGCGAGCGGGTGCTGATGCTGACCGCTGCCGGGACGGTGCGCGATCGGGTCGAGGGGCTCGGCCTGGGTGCCGACGACTACCTGCCGAAGCCGTTCGACCTCGCGGAGCTGGTCGCCCGCGTACGGGCCCTGGGACGGCGAGCCGCGCCGGCGCTGCCGCCGGTTCTGGACAACGGCGATCTGAGCCTGGACCCGAACCGCCGGGTCGCGTTCCGGGCCGGACGGCGACTGGAGCTCAGCCCGAAGGAGTTCGCGGTCCTCGAACATCTGCTCTCCGCCGGCGGTCGCGCCGTACCGGCCGAAGAGCTGCTCGAACGTGTCTGGGACGAGGCAGCCGATCCGTTCACGACAACGGTGAAGACCACGATCGGGCGACTGCGCGGCAAACTCGGCGACCCGCCGGCCATCCACACCGTCCGCGAGGGCGGCTACCGGATCGACTCCCCATGACGGCCCTTCCCCGACTCCGCACCCGGCTCGCCCTGCTCCACACCGCGCTCGCCTTCGGAGGCAGCATGGTGGTGCTGGGAGTCGTGGCGCTGGGGATGTTCAACGGCAGCCACACGACCAGCGGGTCCACGGACAACCTCACCGCCGTACTGCGCTATGCCGCCGTCGCCCTCGTACTACTCGCAGCAGCCTCGATCGCCCTCGGCTGGTTCATCGCCGGCCGGGCGCTGCGTCCGCTCGACACGATCACCCGCGCGGCGCGAAGCATGTCCGCTCAGGACCTGGAGACCCGGCTCCGCATACCGCCCGGATACAGCGAGTTCACCGAGCTGGCCGGCACGTTGGACGGCTTGCTGCGGCGGCTGCACGAGTCGTTCACCGCGCAACGGCAGTTCGTCGCCAACGCGTCGCACGAGCTGCGTACGCCGCTCACCGTGCAGCGGACGCTCCTGCAACTCACGCTGGCCGACCCTGATGCGTCCGCCGACACACTCCGATCGGCGTGTGAAGAACTGCTGGATCTCGGCCGGCAGCAAGAGCAGTTGATCGACGCGCTCCTCACCTTGGCGACCGGCTACGACGGAATCGCCCGGCGAGAACGCTTCGACCTCGCCCACCTCACGTCGCAGATCGTTCTGGACCACCAGGCAGAAGCTGAGGCCCGCGCCATCCGGCTCCGCACCTCGTTGACCCCGGCCTCGATCACGGGCGACGTACCGCTGACGGCCAGCCTGGTCACGAACCTGATCGCCAACGCCATCCGCCACAACGTCCCCGGCGGCACCGTCGACATCGCCACCGCGGACAGCCGTCTGACTGTCACCAACACCGGCCGCAAGATCCCACGCGACGAGATCAGCCGGCTGACCGAACCGTTCCAGCGTGCACAGTCTCAAGGGCACGGCCTCGGCCTCGCCATCATCACCGCCGTCGCGCGTGCCCACGGGGCCCAGCTGACCATCGAGCCCAACCCGGCCGGCGGCCTTCACATCACCTACCAAGCGCGCTGAAGGATCTCCGCGGCTTCGGCGAATGACAAACCGGCCTCACGAGCAGCTCGGGCGAGCTTCACGGCAGCGGTGTGAGTCGCGGCGTCGTCGATCTGGCTGCGGGAGGCCAGGACGAAGGTGCCGTTGCGGCCGCGCGTCTCGACCAGGTGGTCGGCTTCCAGTTCCTTGTAGGCGCGCGCGACGGTGTTCACGGCCAGCCCGAGGTCCAGGGACAGCTGGCGCACGGTCGGCAGCCTGGTCCCCCGCGCCAGCTCGCCCGCGCGGATCAACGCCTCGATCTGCGAGCGGACCTGCTCGTACGGCGGAGTCAGCCCGACCGGATCGACTGTGATGTCCATCCGGTCAGCATCTCAGGTGAAGTCCTCCGCGGTGTACGGGCGCTGCTCCACCAGGACCAGCCAGTTGCCCGAGTTGTCGCGCAGTACCGCTTCCACGCCGTACGGGCGGTCCGATGGTTCCTGGATGTACTCGACGCCCTTGGCGGTGAGTTCGGCGAAGGTCTTGCGGCAGTCGTCGGTGGCGATGCCGAAGCCGTGCAGGGTGCCCTTCGCCATCATCCGCTTGATCGCCCCGGCGGCCTCGTCGTCCAGCGGTGGCCCCGGCAGCGCGAGCTGCAGCTCCAGCTCCGGGTGGTCGGCGTGGTGCACAGTGCACCAGCGGAAGTCGGGCAGGCTCACGTCGTTCTTCAGCACGAACCCGAGCTTCTCGGTGTAGAAGGCCTTCGCTTCGTCGATGTCGTCGACGAAGACACTGATCAGGCTGATGTTGGTGATCACGGCAGCTCCTCATCGTTGCGTTCAGTACGACGCTAGGCCCCGGACTCCCCCGCCGGCTTCTCCGGAATTGCGGAGTTCAGTCCCAGCATGAACACGAAACACCCCGGGATCCGCGCGCCGGTCTGCGTCCGCTGGTACCGCGTCGGCGTCATTCCCACCAGCTCGGTGAACCGCTGCGAGAACGACCCGAGGCTGCTGTATCCGACCATCGCGCAGACCTCGGTCACGGTCAGGTTCGTCGCCCGCAGCAGATCCGTCGCGCGCTCGATCCGCCGGCGCGTGACGTACTGCATCGGAGTCTCGCCGTACGCCGCCGCGAAACACCGCAGGAAGTGGTACTTCGACACCCCCGCCGCGGCCGCCAGCGCGGTCAGGTCGAGCGGCTCGGCATAGTTGCGATCGGCAACGTCCCGCGCCCGCCGCAGATGCGGCAACAGCTCCACCGGTACGACGCTCACCTCAACGAGCCTAGGCCCTGTCTTGAGACGGCGGGCGTTGTGAAGAGCTAACCGAGCCTGTTCACAACGCCGCCACTTTCCTCCAAACCTCAGGAGGGCTCGACCCCTACTTGTCCTTGGGCTCCGGCTTCGCGTCCACGCCCGCTTCCTTGCGCTGCTCGGGCGTGATCGGCGCCGGCGCCGCGGTCAGCGGGTCGAACCCGCCGCCGGACTTCGGGAACGCGATCACGTCGCGGATCGACTCGGTGCCGGCCAGCAGCGCCGTGATCCGGTCCCAGCCGAACGCGATCCCGCCGTGCGGCGGCGCGCCGAACTTGAACGCGTCGAGCAGGAAGCCGAACTTCTCCGACGCCTCCTCGTCGGTCAGCCCCATCACCTTGAAGACCCGCTTCTGCACGTCCTCGCGATGGATACGGATCGAGCCGCCGCCGATCTCGTTGCCGTTGCAGACGATGTCGTACGCGTACGCCAGCGCCGACCCCGGATCGGTGTCGAACGTCGCCAGCGAGTCCGGCTTCGGCGACGTGAAGGCATGGTGTACGGCGGTCCACGCGCCGGACCCGACCGCGACGTCGCCCGCGGCGGTCGCGTCGTCGGCCGGCTCGAACAGCGGCGCGTCCACGACCCACACGAACGACCACGCCGACTCGTCGATCAGACCGCCGCGGCGGCCGATCTCCAGCCGGGCCGCGCCGAGCAGCGCCCGCGACGTCTTCACCGGGCCCGCGGCGAAGAAGATGCAGTCACCCGGCTTGGCGCCGACGTGGTCGGCGATGCCCGCGCGCTCCTCCTCGGACAGGTTCTTCGCGACCGGCCCGGCGAGTTCGCCGTCCTGACCGACCAGCACGTAGGCCAGTCCGCGAGCGCCCCGCTGCTTGGCCCACTCCTGCCACGCGTCGAGCTGCTTGCGCGGCTGGTCTGCGCCACCCGGCATCACGACAGCACCGACGTACGGCGCCTGGAACACGCGGAACGGTGTGTTCTTGAAGTACTCCGTGCACTCGACGAGCTCGAGGCCCATCCGCAGATCCGGCTTGTCGGAGCCGAACCGCGCCATCGCCTCGCCGTACGTCATCCGCGGGATCGGCGTCTGCACGTCGTACCCGACGAGCTTCCAGAGCGCCGTGAGGATCTCCTCGGACAGCGCGATGATGTCGTCCTGGTCGACGAAGCTCATCTCGATGTCCAGCTGGGTGAACTCCGGCTGCCGGTCGGCGCGGAAGTCCTCGTCGCGGTAGCAGCGGGCGATCTGGTAGTACCGCTCCATACCAGCGACCATCAGCAGCTGCTTGAACAGCTGCGGCGACTGCGGCAGCGCGTACCAGCTACCTGGCTGCAGGCGGGCCGGCACCAGGAAGTCGCGGGCGCCTTCCGGCGTGGACCGGGTCAGCGTCGGCGTCTCGAGCTCGACGAAGTCGTGCTTGGCCAGCACCTCGCGGGCGGCCTTGTTCACCTCGCTGCGCAGACGCAGCGCCGAACCCGGGCCCTGGCGGCGCAGGTCGAGGTACCGGTACTTGAGCCGGATCTCCTCGTTCACCGGCGTCGCGTGGTGCTCCTCGACCGGGAACGGCAGCGGAGCCGCCTCGTTCAGGACCTCGACCTCGGTCGCGATCACCTCGATCTCGCCGGTCGGCAGGTTCGGGTTCGCATTGCCCTCCGGACGCGGCGAGACCTCGCCGACGATCTTCAGGCAGTACTCCGAACGCAGGCCGTGCGCGGCGTCCTCGTCGCGGATCACGACCTGGACGGTGCCGGTCGAGTCGCGCAGGTCGATGAACGCCACGCCGCCGTGATCGCGTCGCCGCGCCACCCAGCCCGCCAGAATCACCGTCTGCCCGGCGTGCTCGGCACGCAACGAGCCTGCGGAATGGGTACGGATCACGAGTTCTCCTCTTGCGTCTTGATGCTTGGACGTAGGTCTTGAGCCGGCGGGGTCCAGGTCGCCGCATCCGCGGGCACCTGCTCACCACTGCGGATGTCCTTCACCTCGGGCCCGTGCTCGGTGCTGAACCAGACGAACGGAATACCGCGGCGATCGGCGAACTTGATCTGCTTCCCGAACTTGGCCGCGGCCGGCGCGACTTCCACCGCGATCCCCCGCCCCCGCAACTGGATCGCCGTCCGCATCGCCTCGGCCCGGTCCTCCTCCGAGTTCAGCGCGATCAGTACAGCAGTCGGCGTACGCCGGGACGCGGTCACCAATCCCTTGCTGATCAAGCGGTGCACCAGCCGCGACACACCGATCGAGATCCCGACACCGGGGTACGTCGTCTTGCCGTCGGAGGCCAGCGAGTCGTAGCGTCCGCCGGAGCAGATCGACCCGTAGCCCTCGTCACCGATCAGCTGGGTCTCGTAGACCGTGCCGGTGTAGTAGTCGAGGCCGCGGGCGATCTTCAGGTCCGCGACCAGCAGGCCGGGCGCGTGCTCGTTCGCCGCCGACATGATCTGCGACAGCCGCTCGAGGCCCTCGTCGAGGATCTCGTGCTGCACGCCGAGCGCCCGTACCTGATCCGCGAACGACGCGTCCGTCGACGAGATCTCCGCCAGCCGCAGCACCTGCTTCGCGGTCTCCGCGGACAGACCCGCCGCGGTCAGCAGGTCGGTGACCTTGTCCGGGCCGATCTTGTCCAGCTTGTCGACGATCCGGAGCGCTCCGGTGATGTCCTCGATGCCGAGACCGCGGTAGAAGCCCTCCGGGATCTGCCGGGTGTTCACCTGGATCCGGAACGGCGGGATCGGCAGCTTCCGGAACGCGTCCGCGATCACCAGCGGCAGCTCGACCTCGTAGTGGAACGGCAGGTCGCCGCTGTCGATGATGTCGATGTCCGCCTGGGTGAACTCGCGGTACCGGCCCTCCTGCGGGCGCTCACCGCGCCACACCTTCTGGATCTGGTAGCGCCGGAACGGGAACACCAGCTTGCCGCTGTGCTCCAGCACGTAGCGGGCGAACGGGACGGTCAGGTCGAAGTGCAGACCGAGGGCCGCGTCCTCGTCGGCGCCGGCCGCGAGCCGGCGTACGCCGTAGATCTCCTTGTCGGCGTCCTCGCCCTGGTCGGACAGCCGCTCGACCGGCTCGACCGCGCGGGTCTCGATCGACGCGAAACCGTGCAGCTCGAACGTCTCCCGGATCACGTCGAGGAACTGCAGCTCGACGATCCGGTCCGACGGTAGGAATTCGGGAAACCCGCTCAGAGGGGTCACCTTGCTCATGAGTTCTGTGTCTCCAGGTCCTGCAAGTAGGGGTTGGTCGCCTTCTCCCGGCCGATCGTGGTCTGGCCACCATGACCCGGCAGGACGACGATCTCGTCGCGCATCGGCAGGATCTTGGTGGCCAGCGTATGCAGCATCGCCGGATGGTCGCCGCCAGGCAGATCCGTCCGGCCGATCGACCCGGCGAACAACACGTCACCGGAGAACAAGACGGCGGGCACCTCTTCCGGCCCGTCGTACGGCGTGGTGAAGGTGACCGAGCCGCGGGTGTGACCCGGGGTGTGGTCGACCGTGAACCGGAGCCCCGCCAGCTCGAGCGCCTGCCCGTCCTTGAGTTCCGACACCTCGTCCGGCTCGGCGAAGGCGTGATCGCCGCCGAGCAGCATCCGCGCCGTCTCCGGGCTGATCCCGGCCATCGGGTCGGCGAGCAGGTGCCGGTCGTCCGGGTGGATCCAGGCGGTCGCGTCGTACGTCCCGCAGACCGGGAGGACGGAGAACATGTGGTCGATGTGACCGTGCGTGAGCAGCACCGCGACGGGTTTCAGCTTGTTCTCCCGGACGACTTCCGCGACACCCGGTGTCGCGTCCATCCCGGGGTCGACGACGATGCACTCCGCGCCCTGGCCGGTGGCGACGACGTAGCAGTTCGTACCCCACGGTCCCGCGGGGAACCCGGCGATGAGCACGGCAGACCTTCCTGGAACGGGGTTCGGGACCCACCAAGGTTACCCGGGTGGTTCGCCGTACTTCGAACCGGATTGTGATGCAACCCCGTTGCGCCTGAGCTGGGAGTTTGTGATTGTTCAGGGATAAGCCTTTGCACGCCGGAGGCTTGAGCGTCGAGAAGGCAGCTCGACGCGCCCAGGCGGGCCCTGTCCGCGTGGTTGGACCGGGGACTGACCAGAATGGGCACGAGCGCAGTGCATACCGCCGGAAGGGGCGAGTTGTGGCCGGAGAGAACTGGGGCCGGGTAGCCGAGGACGGAACGGTCTTCGTACGGACGAAGGACGGTGAACGGGCGGTCGGCCAGTGGCCGGACGCGAACCCCGAGGAGGCGCTCGCCTTCTACACCCGCCGGTACGACGCGCTGGCGTTCGAGGTGGAGCTACTGGAACAGCGTGTGCAGGCAGGCACAGTTTCTCCGGACGACGCCCGCGCTGCCGTGAAGAAGGTCGCTGCCTCGATCGAGGGCGCACAGGCGGTCGGCGACCTGGACGGGCTGCTGGCCCGGCTCGAAGCGCTCACCCCGCTCGTCGCTCAGCAGCGCGAACGGCGCAAGGCCGAGCGGGCCGCCAAGGTCGAGGAGGCGCGCTCCGCCAAGACCAAGATCGCCACCGAGGCCGAGACCATCGCGGCCGGCACCGACTGGCGCCACGGCGTGACCCGCCTGCGCGAACTGCTCGACGAGTGGAAGGCACTCCCCCGGCTCGACAAGTCCAGCGACGACGAGCTCTGGCACCGGTTCTCCTCCGCGCGTACGACGTACACGCGGCATCGCAAGCAGCACTTCGCCGAGCTGTCCTCGAAGCGCGAAGAGGCAGCTGTGGTGAAGGAGCGGCTCGCGGCCGAGGCGGAGTCGCTCGCGGGGTCGACCGAGTGGGGTCCGACGTCCGGGCGCTTCCGGGACCTGATGCGGCAGTGGAAGGCCGCCGGGCCGGCGCCTCGTGAGGTGGACGACAAGCTGTGGGCACGGTTCCGCGCCGCGCAGGACCTGTTCTTCGGCGCGCGGGACGCCGTACAGGCCGAGGAGAACGCCGAGCAGGTGCAGAACCTGCAGGCCAAGGAAGCGCTGCTGGCGGAGATCGAGACCATCCTGCCGGTCGAGGACGCCCGCACCGCCCGCGAGCAGCTCCGGGAGTACCTGGACCGCTGGGACCAGATCGGCAAGGTCCCGCGGGACTCGATGCGCGCCATCGACGGACGGCTGCGCGCCGTCGAGCAGGCCGTGAAGGCGGCCGAGGACGAGGTCTGGAACCGCAGCAACCCCGAGGCCCGCGCCCGCGCGGAGGCGACCGTCAAGCAGCTCCAGTCCCTGATCTCGGACCTGGAGAAGCAGGCCGCCAAGTTCGAGGCCCAGGGCAACACCCGCAAGGCCACCGAAGCCCGCGAAGCCATCGCCGCCCGCCGCGAATGGCTGACCCAGGCCCAGAACGCCCTCAACGACTTCAGCTGACCCCAACCCTGTGGACAACTTCCGGCACCGGAACGGCGAATCAGTCATCCTGCTGGGATGTTCGAGTACGACCAGCCGTTCTACTTCGCCGGCTTGCCCTTCACCGCCCGCCAGGTGCCTCGCAAACTTGCCTGGCTACTGGCCCGCGGCGAGATCCGCCAGTTCCTGAAAGGCGTGTACGTCGACGTCCGGGTACCCGACTCCCCCACCCTCCGCGCCGACGCCCTGCGACTGGTTGTCCCATCCGACGCGATCATCTGCGGCCGGGCCGCAGCCTGGCTCCACGGCATCGAAACCACGGCCCTCGGACCTGAGCCCATGGTCAGCCCACACTGGACCTTCCTCGAACAGCCCTTCGTCGAAACGCAGGGTCTGAAGGTGATCACTCCGGCCGCGACGGCCATCGAGCTCGCCAAGAACCTCAGACTCCCGTTCGCGCTCTCGGCCGTCGATGCGCTCCTCCATGCGGGGGTGGTCAGCTTCCATGAGCTCACAGCAGCGGCCGCGGCGTACTTCGCCGAAGACGTCAACTCTCTGGCCGCCCGCGTCATCCGCTACGCCGACCACCGCGCTGCCTCGCCCGCGGAGTCCTGGCTGCGGTTGCGGCTACTGGATGCCGGTTTCGGGCGGCCGGATCTCCAGGTACGTGTGGAGGGGCCGGACCGGGTGTATCGGCTTGACGTCGGGTATCCGGATCGGCCCGTCGACGGGCGGCGGCTCGGCCTCGAGTACGACAGCGACGAATGGCACTCGAGTACGAAGCAACAGCTCCGCGACGAAACCCGCCGTACAGAACTGGACGCCTTGGGCTGGCACATCATCTCGGTCCGCCGCCCCGACCTCTGGGGCTCCTACCCAGCCTTGGAGCTAGCCGTCGGCAGCTTCCTCTGTCAAGAACCACGGCTACCGCGGCGGTGGTGAGACGCGACGACATCGACGAGTACGAGCGGGCGATCGGGCTGCAGAAGGATCCTGTGCGGACTGGGATAAAGTCGTCTCGGCACGATGGGTGGGGTGGAGTGCGTCACCGTACGGGCGAGGCCTGAAGGGGGAATCGTGGATAACTCTGAAGAAGAGATCCCTCAAGAAGTCACGGTCCGACGCTTGGGCGAGGAGGGATCGGAGCTCGCCGTCTTCGAGTTCCAAGGGAAGTTGCGAGAGCTGATGATCTCCAGTCTCCGCGAGGGCTACCTCACCACCGGGAGCTACGTCCCGGACGCGAGGGCCGTCTCTCCGCAAGGTGCGCTGTCGTTGGCTGTCGCAGGCGCGGCGACGGGAGCTACCGCGCTCTCGGCAGCGTTCTCGTCGACGCTCTTCATGGCGACTGCCAATCCCGCGACGCTGATGACCCTCGGCAACGGCGTCGGTAGCGCCGTGATGGGAGCCGGTGGGATCGTCGGACAGGCGGCGTTCATCCCCGTGGCGAGCTCACTTCCGGTGGTGGCGCCGATCCTCGCGGTCCTGGCGCTCAACACGGCAGTGATGATGCAGCAGTTCAAGCAAGTCGATCGGAAGCTCGACAGCATCAAGAGCGCCTTGGACAAGGCGATCGCCAGGAGCGAAGCGACGCACGCGGGCAAACTGCTCGCCGCCTCCAGGACCGTCGACGACGTCTACCGGCAGTACGGTATCGAAGGGTCATTCTCGAACGACATGCTCGTGCGCCTCGCGCTCGCGGAACGCGACGTGAGAGCACTCGCCGCCAGGTTCCGGCAGCTTGTCGAAGCGCGCAGCGCGACGAACGTCGATAACCTCAACGAGGTTCAGGAGGCGAACTACGACGCTCACAGCGCGATGCTCGCCTCGTTCGTGGAGCTCCGTGTCTCCTATCTCCGGGTCTGTGTCGATATGCAGGAGAATCCGAAATCAGTCACCTCGTCAATGGAATACCTGAAGTCGGTCATCGACGACGGGATCGTGTTCTGGCAGCAGTTGCAGGACCGATCGCGAGGGCTCAAGGACGAGATCGGTCAGCTCGAGGCGAAGCTCCAGGACATGAACTGGGCGGCACGTAACCTCCCAGGCGGTGAGGGCGCCACGCTCGAGAAGGAACTCGCGAAGCGCAACCGCGCGTACCGGTCGACGATGGAGAGCGAGCGGGAGATCATGAGCGAGTTCCATTCGCTCATCGAGTCCGCCCGAACGACTCGGAAGGCGCTCGAGGCGTCTGGGCCGACGAACGGCGCCACCTCGCCGACCCTTGTCTACTGGAAGGACGAGACGGGCGAGCATTCGTTCGTGACGGAGAAGAACCTCATTTCCTGATCGGCCACGACGTCGACGAGTACGAGCCGGAGGAGCATGCGGTCATGCCCCCAACCACCCGGTTCACCCATGGGCTGATGAACCGGGTGGTGTGGGATCCGCTCGCCCCGGCGGGGACATGGTGCCCGCGTGGCGACCAGTCCGGTGCGGCGGGATCGAACCCAGCGCCGAGTCAGTCGTTGTAGCGGCGGCGGGCCATCATGAGGATCCCCAGGGCGAGCACGCCGGCTGACCCGGCGATCGGGAGGAAGTAGTGCTTGGTCGACCTGACGGTGGTTGACGCGGTCGTGTCGTAGCCGCCGGCCACGCCGTTCTCGTTGTACTGCGAGCCAGGCAGCTTGTCTGAGTACCGCTGCGAGACGAGTTCCTGGTACGCCGTGACGGTGATCGGTCGGGCGCCGATCGACTTGACGGCCGACTGGTTCAGCGGTCGCACCTGAGTGCCGGAGAGGGCGTACCAGGCGCCGACCTGAGGCTCGGTGAAGACGAGTGCTCCGGCAGCGGCCGACACCATCCGCGCCTCGGTGTTGCCGGAGGCCACGTTGACCGCATGCCAGGCGCCCGTGGCATCGGGCGTGGTGAAGACGGTCAATGTCCGACCGCCTTGCGCCGCGGTGGTTGCGGCGTACCAGAAGGTCGCAACGGGAGCCGACGCGTCACGCACGAAGGCAGGGTTGAGCGCGTAGATCGGCTGCGTGTCCCGCACGACACTCGCCGCGGCCTTCGCCGTACCTCCGGCCTTGCCCAGCAGGCTCAGCGCCTCGGACGAACGCGCGGCATTGGTTGCCTTGGACAACTCGGTCGGAGCGACCGGCTGCGGACCCGCCGCATCGGCCAGACCGGCGGCAGCGAAGGTGAAACCGAGACCAGCAGCGAGTACGGCGGCGCAGCGGAGCAGGACGTTCTTCGGGCGGCGCATGTCAGGCTCCGATCCGGTACAGGGAATGCGTCCAGGTGAACTGCGAGTTGGACCGGTACCAGTTGTAGGACGAGTAGTTGTAGCGCGGGTCGTCCGGCCACGGGTTGTAGTACTCGATGGTCGAGTCGGACGCGTCGTACCCGATGATGTCCATCATGTGTCCGCCGCCCGAGGTCCAGCCGATCCGCGTCATCACCGGGCGGCCGGCGGCGATCTCGGTGACGAGCGTGCTGAAGCCGAGCGTGGACGAGACGTAGCTGCCGGCGCTGATCCCGATCGCCCGGAAGGCCCTCTGGTCGTTGCCGAGCGTGGCCTGGTTGTTCGGGCAGGTGCTGTTCATCGAGTAGCCGAAGGCAAGGTTGCAGAACTGGTTCTGCGAGTACGAGCGGCCGTAGAACGCGGCGATACTGTTGCCGCTCGCGGCCCAGCACCAGTTCGACTTCTGCTGGGCCTGGCCGGTGACGTTCAGGTAGTAGCTGCTGGGTGCGGCCGAGGCCGGCGGGGCGAGCGGCGCCAGCGTCACCAGACCGAGGATCGTGGCCAGGAGCAACGACCAGCTGCGACGAGGCACCGGACAGGGCCTGGGGCGGAGCCTGCGCATGAGTCCTCCTTCGAGAGGTACTGCGGGGTGGGCGAGGTCCATCGTCGGGACGGGACCACTGCGCGGCAAGAACTCGGATCGGGGGTGTGAACGGCAACGGCGCGTGAACGAGGCGTGACGAGCCAGTGTCAGCGGGTGCTGTGAATGTTTACACTGCTGCCCTGAAGGAGCGTGGGCCCATGATCAAGCCGGTCGAAGTCCGTGCGGTGACTCCGGAAGCGTCGTTCGCGGAGGCACTGCGGCAGGCGATCGCCCGCCGCGGGCTGGCCCTCAACCGGATCCGGACCCATCTGGCCGACCGCGGGCTGCACGTCGGGGTCGCAACACTCAGCACCTGGCAGAGCGGCCGCCGGATCCCCTGCGAGGATTCGCTGGCGATCGTGACGGCGCTCGAAGAGCTCTTGCAGGTGCCGCCCGGCTGGCTGACCGGACGGATCCCTCCGGCGCGGACCGAGCCGGAGACGGCGCCGCAGCCGTACGCCGTTGTCGACTACGCCGAGGCGCTCACCCGGCTGCTCGACCGGCTCCGCCGTGACGCCCACGGCCGGCTGCGCAACGTGACCGTTCTCGAAGAGGTCCGGCTGGGCGCGGATCGGAGTGCGCACAGCCGGCGGGTCATCCAGAGCGTGGTCGCCGTACAGCCGGTGGATCGGCTGATCATCGCGCACCAGGGCGAGCCGGGCTGCGACGCCGAGCAACTCGCCTTGCGAGCGTTGAGCGGTTGCCGGACCGGCCGGATCGCCCGCTCGCCCGAAGCCGGTGCGATGCTCGGGGAGCTGCTCCTCGACCGGGTCCTCGCGGTCGGCGAGACGGCCGTCGTGCACTACGAGATCGAGGACCGCACCGGGTTGCCGTCGACGGAGTACCAGCGGTTCAGCGAGTGGGGCGGGATGCATTACGTGCTGGAGGTGCAGTTCGACCGGGCCGCGCTGCCGGTCCGCGTCCACGAGATCCGCCGTCGCCACACGTCCGGCCCGAACCTGGTCCACCGCGACCTGATGCTCACCCCCGACGGCCGCGTCCACGTCATCGAAGCCTCCGCAGACCCCGGCACAGTAGGAATCACCTGGGAGTGGGACTAGAGCGCTCCCCGCTCCCGACCGTCCGCAATTTCGTGGGCTGACCCACCAATTTGGTGGGTAGACCCATGACCTGCTGGGTTCCTGACCCTGGTTCAGGGTGCAGAACCTCCGACCTGATGGGTCTACCCACCAAATTCGCACTCAGCGACGGGCACTGGACCCGTGGATGATCGGGCGCGGCAGGTGAGGCGCGGGTCAGCGGGTGCGGTGCGGGTCAGCGGGTGCGGTGCGGGTCAGCGGGTGCGGTGCGGGTCAGCGGGTGCGGTGCCGGTCAGCGGGTGCGGTGCGGTGGACTAGGTGCGGAAGCCGGCGTGGATGTGGTCGTGGTGGGTTTGGTCGGAGAAGTACGCCGTACCGGAGAGTTGGTAGGGGCCGCCTACGTTGTAGGAGCCCAGGGACTCGGTGGCGCGCATGTACGACGTGATGAGCGAGCGGGACGTTGACGGCGCCACGACCGGATGGCCGTCGATCTGCCAGGTGTCGAACGCGCGGCCGCGGGGGTGATCACTCGGGCGATCGGTGCCGAACACGTTGGTGGGGTGGCCGGAGCGGATCACGCTGACGCCGATCCGATAGGTCTTCGCGAGCTCGAGCATCGCGGTGAGCACGCTGTCGTGCACCTGTCCGGACCGGATGTCCGCGGCGGATGCCGGCGGCAACAGGATCTGCTCGCTGGCCAGCACCTGCCGCGCGGCGGCCGACAGGCTCGCAACCGGCGCTCCGGGTCGAGCCGGGTGCGTCGCGATCACCCGCCACGTCCCCTGCGACGACTTGCTCAACCGTACGTCGACCGTCGTGCCACCGCTGATCAAACGGTTCTGCCTGATCGAGTACACGCGGCACGGCACCAGCACGCTGGCCGAGTCGCTCAGAATCCCGCCGTACTGCGCGTCGATCACCTCAACCACAGCTTGCGTATCCGTCGGCCGCAACAACTTCACCACCGCCGCCACCGCGAGCCGCTTCACCTCAGGCTGGATCTCCCCCGGCCCCGCCACCCAACTCCGCACGGAGGGCAGGGCAACAGTCGGAGTCGGTGTCGGCGACGTAGGCGGCGAACTGGGCGTCAACGAAGGCGTAGACGAAGGAACCGATGAAGGCGTCGATGAAGGAGTAGAAGGTCTTGCACTCGGCTGGTTCTGCGCCGAGGAATCACTGCACCCGACCAGCAGTCCCGCAGCCGCGATCAACAACTCCCGCCGCCTGAAACGCCTCATACCCCGCAGTGTCCCCACCCTCACAAGCAGAGGCGGCAGTCCGTGTAATCGCCGAGGTACAACCCATGCTCCGGGCAACGGGCGAACGCAGCCTCCACCGGATCCGGATCCCACATCCGCGGCAGCTCAACCGGCTCGGTCGGCGGGCTGAAGTCCAGGACCAGCCGCTCGTACTCCGCCAGAAACGCTTCGAAGATGCGCGGCTCGTAGCTCAGCAACTCCCACCGAAACCGCGCCTCCGCCAGCCGAACCACGCGCAGCAGGTAGTCCCGCTCCGCCTCCCACCCGGCAGCCGGCCACGGCAGCTCGTCCAGATCGAAGCCGTCGTTCCCCATCCCGATCCGAGAGTTGCACAGGAGCAACGCAAATCCGCGCTCGAACTCTGTCTCCGCCAGCTCACACGCAGGCAGCGCAAGCACGTCCAGGAAGATCGCACTCGCTCCGTTGTACAGCTTCAGGCCCGGTCCGTCCGCCGAGCCACGGAACCAGTCGCCCATGGGCGTCTACTGCGTGACGCGGTAGACGTCGAAGACGCCTTCTACGGAGCGGACCGCCTTCAGGACGTGGCCGAGGTGGGTCGGGTCGCCCATTTCGAAGGTGAAGCGGGACTTGGCGATCCGGTCGCGGGTGGTGGTGAGTGCCGCGGACAGGATGTTCACATGGTAGTCCGACAGCACCCGGGTGATGTCCGACAGCAGGCGGGCCCGGTCCAGCGCCTCGACCTGGATCGCGACCAGGAAGACGGACTGCGCCGTCGGCGCCCACTCGACCTCGACGATGCGCTCGGGCTGGGTCTTCAGGTTCTCCACGTTCGCGCAGTCGGCCCGGTGCACCGAGACGCCTGCGCCGCGGGTGATCCAGCCGATGATCTCGTCACCCGGCACCGGTGTACAGCACCGGGCCAGCTTCGACAGCACGTCGGTCGCGCCCTTGACGATGACACCGGCGTCGCCGCGCGCGGTGCGCTTGCGCCGCTCCTTGGTGGCCGGCAGCCGCATGCCCTCGGCGAGGTCCTCGGCCGCACCCTCCTCGCCGCCGTACGTCTCGATAAGACGCCGTACGACGGCCTGCGCGCTCACGTGCTGCTCGCCCACAGCGGCGTACAGGCCGGTGACGTCCGGGTACCGCAGGGAGTTCGCGACGGCGGTCAGGGTCTCGTGGGACAGCAGGCGCTGCAGCGGCAGGCCCTCCTTGCGGAGCTGCTTCGCGATCGCGTCCTTGCCGTGCTCGATCGCCTCGTCGCGGCGCTCCTTGGAGAACCAGTGCTTGATCTTGTTGCGCGCACGCGGGCTCTTGACGAACGTGAGCCAGTCCCGCGACGGACCCGCGCCCTGCGCCTTCGAGGTGAAGACCTCGACGACGTCACCGTTCTCGAGGGTGCTCTCCAGCGGCACCAGGCGCCCGTTGACGCGGGCACCGATACAGCGGTGGCCGACCTCGGTGTGTACGGCGTACGCGAAGTCCACCGGCGACGACCCGGTCGGCAGCGACATCACGTCGCCGCGCGGGGTGAAGACGTAGACCTCGGCGTTGTTGATCTCGAACCGCAGCGAGTCGAGGAACTCCGACGGGTCGGAGGTCTCCCGCTGCCAGTCGACGAGCTGCCGCACCCAGGGCATGTCGTTCGGCCCGCCGATTTCGGTGCTCGGCGTGGCCGGCGCGACCGAGGACGGGTCCTCCTTGTACTTCCAGTGCGCGGCGATGCCGTACTCCGCGCGGCGGTGCATGGAGAACGACCGGATCTGCAGCTCCACCGGCTTGCCCTGCGGCCCGATCACCGTGGTGTGCAGCGACTGGTACATGTTGAACTTCGGCATCGCGATGTAGTCCTTGAACCGGCCGGGGACCGGGTTCCAGCGCGCGTGCATGATGCCCAGGGCGGCGTAGCAGTCGCGGACCGACTCGACCAGGACCCGGATGCCGACCAGGTCGTAGATGTCACCGAACTCGCGGCCGCGGACGATCATCTTCTGGTAGATCGAGTAGTAGTGCTTCGGCCGGCCGGTGACCGTCGCCTTCACCTTGGCGAGCCGCAGGTCCTCGTGCACCTGGTCGATCACGGTCGCCAGGTACTCGTCGCGGGACGGCGCGCGCTCGGCGACCAGCCGGACGATCTCGTCGTACACCTTCGGGTGCAGGGTCGAGAACGCCAGGTCCTCGAGCTCCCACTTGATCGTGTTCATACCGAGCCGGTGCGCCAGCGGGGCGTAGATCTCCAGCGTCTCGCGGGCGATCCGCTCCTGCTTCTCCTGGCGCAGCGAGCCGAGCGTGCGCATGTTGTGCAGCCGGTCGGACAGCTTGATGACCAGCACCCGGATGTCCTTGGACATCGCGACGACCATCTTGCGGATGGTCTCGGCCTGCGCGGACTCGCCGTACCGCACCTTGTCGAGCTTGGTGACGCCGTCGACCAGCATGGCAATCTCTTCGCCGAAGTCGCGGGTCAGGTCCTCCACCGTGTACGGCGTGTCCTCGACGGTGTCGTGGAGCAGCGCAGCGCAGAGCGTGGTCGCGGTCATACCGAGCTCGGCGAGGATGGTGGCAACCGCGAGCGGATGCGTGATGTACGCGTCGCCGCTCTTGCGCATCTGGCCGGTGTGGTACTTCTCCGCGGTCCGGTAGGCGCGCTCGATCATGCCGAGATCTGCCTTCGGGTGGGTCGCGCGGACCACCCGGAACAGCGGCTCGAGCATCGGCGCCCGATTCGGGTGCCGGGTGCCGCCGAGGCGGGCGAGCCGGGCGCGGACCCGGGCCGGAGCGATCCGCGGGGGTTGGGTCGCAGGCGGCGGCGACACGGGAGCCGGGCGCACCGGCGACGGCGCGCGCGGCGGCTCCTGCGGTACGGCATCCGGCACCGCAGATGTCATCGCCGGGTCTTCGCCCACGTTGTGTCCCTCCGCCGACAGGCCACCAGTCTAGAGGCCAGCGTCCAACGAGGCAGAACCGCCTGTGGACAACACGCCGGGTAAGCCGACGGCGACGGAGAGTTTGCCCGAATTCAGACCGTGACGAGGGCGGTGACGGCTTCGCCTTGGAGGCGTTTGCGGCCGGGGAGGAACGAGAGTTCGAGGAGGACCGCCGTACCGAGGACCTCGGCGCCGCAGCGGCGGATCAGCCGCAGACAGGCCTCGACCGTGCCGCCGGTGGCCAGGACGTCGTCGATGACGAGGACGCGGTCACCGGGAGCGAACGCGTCCTGGTGCACTTCGATCGTCGCCTCGCCGTACTCCAGCGCGTACGACTCCTCGTACGTCGCCGCCGGCAACTTCCCCTTCTTGCGCACCGGCACGAACCCGGCGCCGAGCGCGAGCGCGACCGGGGCCGCCAGGATGAAGCCGCGCGCCTCGATCCCGACCACCTTGTCGACGATCGGCTGCCCGTCGTCGTCCGTCCCGGCCGCCGCCAGCGCCTCCACGACCTGGCCGAAGCCGGTGTGATCGGCCAGCAGCGGGGTGATGTCCTTGAACACCACCCCCGCCTGCGGATAGTCCGGGATGTCGCGGATACCGTCCGTGAGGACCTGCTCGAGCGACCGCATCACTTACCGCGCTTCGACCGCGGCTTGCGGGTCGGCTGCGGACGCCCTGCGGCCGCCGCCTTCATCGGCCGCGACGACGGCGTCGGAGCCGACCCGGTTGCCCGGTCCGCCTTCCGAGGTGTGTCCTGTACGTCGGAACGCGCCGCGGCACCCGCCGGCGCGCCGGCCGTGGCCACGCCGACCGGAGCGGCCGCAGCGGCAGCGATCTGCGCCTTCTTGGCGGTCACCCGCTTGTTCAGCGCCTGCATGCCGGGCTCGCGCTCCTTGAAGACCGCGAGCAGCGCCGGCGCGATGAAAATCGACGAGTACGCACCGATCGCGACACCGACGAACAACGCCAGCGACAGGTCCTTGAGCGGGCCGGTGCCGAGCACCGCCGTACCGACGACCAGGATCGCGCCGATCGGGAGCAGTGCGGTGACCGTGGTGTTGATCGACCGGACCACGGTCTGGTTCACGGCGAGGTTGGTCGCGTCCGAGTAGGTGTAGCGGTTCGACCCGGTGATGCCGCGAGTGTTCTCGCGGACCTTGTCGAACACCACGACGGTGTCGTACAGCGAGTAACCAAGGATCGTCAGTACGCCGATCACCGTCGCCGGCGTGACGTCGAAGCCGATCAGCGCGTACAGACCGACAGTGATCGTGACGTCGTGGATCAACGCGATGATCGCGGCCATCGACGCCTTGGCTTCCCGGAAGTACAGCCAGATCACCGCGAACACCGCGATCAGGAACACGACCAGCGCCAGGATCGCCTTGTCGGCGATCTGCTTGCCCCAGGACGCACCGATCTGCTGCGAGGTGACCTGCTCGGCCGGGATACCGGCCTCCTTGGCGATCGCCGCGCGCACCGTGCCGATGTCGTTCTGGGCCAGCGGCTTGGTCTGGACCCGGACCTTCTCGTTGTTGATCGTGGTGACGACCGGGTCGCCGAGGTCCTTGGCGTTGGTCGCCTTCACCGCGTCACCGAAGTCCTGCACGGTGTGGTCGGTGACCTTGACCTTGGCCTCGTACTCGACGCCGCCCTTGAACTCGATACCGAGCGCCAGGCCGCGGGCGAACAGCCCCGCCAGCGAGATGATGACCAGGACCGCCGAGAGGCTGAACCAGAACTTGCGGTGGCCGATGAAGTCGTAGGAAACCTCACCGCGGTGCAGCTTGGCACCGATCGCTCCGAGCTTCGACATCAGACCTCCCCTCCGACCGGCTTGCGCGTCGACGGCGTCTTCCGCGGCCGGGCCGACGGTTTCGTCTGTCCGGGCAGTCGTTCGACGCCCAGATGCTCCGGATCCAGTCCGGACAGCTTGTGCCCGTGGCCGAAGAAGTCGGTCCGGGCGAGCAGTGTGACCACCGGCTTGGTGAACAGGAACACCACGACCAGGTCGATCAGCGTGGTCAGGCCGAGCGTGAACGCGAAGCCGCGGACGCTGCCGATCGCCAGCACGTACAGCACCAGCGCGGCGAGCAGCGAGATCGAGTCGGCGGCGATGATCGTGTGCTTGGCGCGGGCCCAGCCGGTCTCCACCGAGGAGCGCAGGCTGCGGCCCTCACGGACCTCGTCGCGCAGTCGTTCGAAGTAGATGATGAACGAGTCCGCGGTGATACCGACGGCCACGATCAGACCGGCGATACCGGCCAGCGTCAGGGTGAACCCGATCGCCTTGCCGAGCAGGATCACCAGGGCTCCGGTGAGGATGCCGGCGGCCGCGAGCGAGAGCACCACGACGATGCCGAGACCGCGGTAGTACAGGAAGCAGAACACGACGACCAGCGCCAGACCGGCGAGACCGGCCCAGATACCCGCGGAGAGCTGGTCACCACCGAGCTGCGGCGACACGGTCTCGACCGAGGAGATGTCGAACTTGATCGGCAGCGCGCCGTACTTCAGCACGTTCGCCAGGTCGCGGGCCTGGGCCTCGGTGAAGGTACCGGTGATCTGCGCCTGGCCGCCCGGGATCGGGCTGTCCACGCTCGGGGTCGAGATGGTCTCGCCGTCGAGCACGATCGCGAACAGGTTCTGGCCCTGGCCGCGCTGCGAGATGGCCGTGGTGGCCTTGAGGAACTTGTCGCCGCCGTCACCGGTGAACTTCAGGTTCACCTGCCACTGCAGACCGTTCTGCGGGATGCCGGCGGAGGCGTCCGACAGGTCGGTGCCGTTCAGGATCGCCGGGCCGAGCAGGTACTTGTAGGTGCCCTCGCGGTCGCAGGAGAAGATCGCCGTGTTCGGGTTGTCGACCTGCTTGTCACCGCACTTGTACGCCGCGAACGCCGCCTGCGTGGCCGCGTCCGGCGTGTAGTTCAGCGGGTCGCCCCCGGCGGCCGGCGTCGACGGGGTCGCGGACGGCGTGGCACTCGGCGTCGTACTGGGCTTCGCGGTCGGCGTCGTACTGGCCTTCGGGGTCGGCGTCGGTGTCGCCCCGCCCAGCGCGCTCGACCAGGCCCGGCCCTTCGGCGTGCTGGTGGGGGTGCTGCTCGGCTTGACCGTGGCGCTCGGCTTCGGCGTCGTACTGGGCTTCGGCGTGGTGCTCGGCTTCGGCGTCGTCGACGGAGTGGGCTGCGGCGCGGCGGCATCCGAGCCGTACACGACCCGGAAGTAGAGCAGCGCGGTCTGACCGACCTGCGACACCAGGGATTCCTTCGTGGCGCCCGGAACGGCCACGTTGATGTGGTTCGTGCCGGAGGTGGTGATGTCGGACTCGGCGACACCCGCGCCGTTGACCCGCTGGCCGATGATGTTCTTGGCCTCGTTCAGCTGGTCGGCGGTGACCTTCCCGGTGCCGTCGAACGTGCTGGCGGTCAGCGTGATGGTCGTGCCGCCCCGCAGGTCCAGCCCGAGCTTGGGCTTCCAGGTCTTGGTCAGCGCCATGATCCCGAACAGCAGAACCACCACCACCAGCAAGCCGATCAGGCTCCGCCCGGGGCGGGATGTCGTAGTCGTTGCCACGTCAGTTTCAACCTTTGTACTTCTGGGCGCGCCGCACCGTCAGGTGGACGCCGAACGCCGCGCCGCAGGCCGTTGGGACGGAAAAATCAGTTCTCGGTGTGCGTCGGCGGCAGCTTCGGCGTGTCCTGGACCTTGCCGTCGGCCTTGTCACCGGCCTTACCCGCATCCGGTACGTCGACCTTCTCGGCGTCGTCGTCCGCCGTCTCGGCGGTCTCGTCGGCGGCGGCGGCCTCGGTGGAGGTCTCGGCCTCGTCGGCGGCGGCGTCCTCTTCCGGGATCACCCGGCCGATCGCGGCCTTGACGACCTGGACCAGGACGCCCTCGGAGATCTCCAGCGTCACGTACTCGTCGTCGGTCTCCTCGACGATGCCGACCAGGCCGCTGGTGGTGATCACCTTGGTGCCCGGCACGAGTGCGGCTACGGTCTGTGCCTGCCGCTCGCGCTGCTTACGCTGGGAGCGGCTCATGAACCAGATCATTCCGACGATCAGGATCAGCGGCAGCAGCAGCGTGATGCCGCCACCCCCGGAGGAGGCCATCGGTACGGCGAGGAGTTGCATCGGGTCTCAGAATCCTTCGTCGGCTCGGTTAAGGCGTGCGCCGCGCGAGTGCGCAGGTCGCGGCGGAAGACCTGGAGGTCAGGCCACCGGGGAGTCTAACGCCGCGCGTCAACAACTGCCGCATGACGCCGGGTCACGTTTGCGTTACTCACTACTGGTCGCTACGCAGTGTCTACGTTCCGGCGCCGGCGGAGGTTCCCCGGCGGTCGTTCGTGTTCAGTTGAGCTTGAGCTCCTTCAGTCCTCATCGGAGTCGAAGAGCGTGTCCGCGAACGTCGCGCCCTTCGGGACCTTGAGCCCGATGTGCCGCCAGGCCGCGGGCGTGGCGACACGACCACGCGGCGTACGGGCCAGGTAGCCCGACCGGACCAGGAACGGTTCGGCCACTTCCTCCACAGTCTCACGTTCCTCGCCGACCGCAACCGCCAACGTGGAAAGACCGACCGGTCCGCCGCCGAATCGGCGGCACAGGGCGTCCAGGACCGACCGGTCCAGCCGGTCGAGGCCCATCTTGTCCACCTCGTACAGATCCAGGGCCGCCTTCGACAGGGCGAGCGTGATGATGCCGTCCGCGCGGACCTCGGCGTAGTCGCGGACCCGGCGGAGCAGCCGGTTCGCGATCCGCGGCGTACCGCGGGAACGGGACGCGATCTCGATCGCGCCCTCGGGCGTGATGTCGACCTCGAGGAGTGCTGCCGACCGGTTCACGATCTTCTCCAGCTCGGCGGCGTCGTAGAACTCCAGGTGACCGGTGAACCCGAACCGGTCCCGCAGCGGCCCCGGCAGCAGACCGGCCCGCGTGGTCGCGCCGACCAGGGTGAACGGCGGGATCTCGAGCGGGATCGCGGTCGCGCCCGGACCCTTGCCGACGATCACGTCGACCCGGAAGTCCTCCATCGCCATGTACAGCAGCTCTTCCGCGGGCCGCGACATCCGGTGGATCTCGTCCAGGAACAGGACTTCGCCCTCGCTCAGCCCGGACAGGATCGCGGCCAGGTCGCCGGCGTGCTGGATCGCCGGACCGCTGGTCACCCGCAACGGAGCGGCCATCTCGCTGGCGATGATCATCGCGAGCGTGGTCTTGCCCAGCCCGGGCGGCCCGGACAGCAGCACGTGGTCCGGCGTGCGGTTGCGGCCGCGAGCCGCGTGCAGCACCAGCTCGAGCTGCTCGCTGACCCGGCGCTGACCGCCGAACTCGGACAGGGTGCGCGGCCGCAGCGCGGACTCGATCTTGCGTTCCTCGAGGTCCACCGCGTCGGCGGAGACCAAGGGGCGAACGTTGTCTTCCATCGCCTACGCCCCCTTTTATGCCTTGGAAAGAACGCGCAGCGCGGCGCGCAGCAGGTCGGGAACGGACGGGTTCGGGTTGTCGGCTGCGAGCGGCGACACGGCGGTGACCGCATCCTCGGCATCGCGGGCAGACCATCCCAGGCCGACCAGACCGGCGTGTACCTGGTCGCGCCAAGCCTCCTGCGCCTGCAGCGGCCGGCCGCTCACCGTCCTGGACGGCGCACCGATCTTGTCCTTCAGCTCGAGCACGATCCGCTGCGCACCCTTCTTGCCGATCCCCGGAACCTTCACCAGTACGGCGAGATCCTCCGTCGCGACCGCCTGGCGCAACTGGTCCGGGCTCAGCACCGCCAGCGCGGCCTGGGCGAGCTTCGGCCCGACACCGGACGCAGTCTGCAACAGCTCGAACAGGGTCTTCGCGTCGTCGTCGGCGAACCCGTACAGCGTCAGCGAGTCCTCACGAACCACCATCGACGTGGCGATCCGCGCCTCCTGCCCCGGGCGCAAACCGGCCAGCGTGCCCGGGTCGCAGTACACCTGCAGGCCGATCCCGCCGACCTCGACGACGGCACTGTCCAGCCCGATGGCCGCCACCGGTCCACGTACAAAGGCGATCATCGCCACCCTCCAAAACCGTTCATCACCGTGCTCACCGCTTGCCCTGCTGCGCCGCCACCGCGGCCCGCAGCCTCGCCACCTGCAGCCGTGACTGTGCCTGCGCCGTCGCCTCGAGATTCGCCCGGCTGGTAGCCGCTTCCTGCAGCTTGCTCGCCACTCCCCCGCGCCAGACCTGGCAGATGGCCAGCGCCAGCGCGTCCGCGGCGTCCGCGGGCGTCGGACGCTCGCTCAGTTTGAGGATCCGGGTGACCATCGTGGTCACCTGCTCTTTGTCCGCGCGACCGGATCCGGTGACCGCGGCCTTCACCTCGCTCGGCGTGTGCAGGGCGACCGGCAACCCGCGACGGGCCGCGACCACCATCGCGATCCCAGAGGCCTGCGCCGTACCCATCACCGTCCGGACGTTGTGCTGCGCGAACACGCGCTCGACCGCGACCGCGTCCGGCTGGTACCGGGCGATCCACGCGTCGAGCTCCTCCTCGATCAGCACGAGGCGTTTGGAGACGTCCAGGTCGGCCGGCGTCCGGATCACCCCGACGGCGACCAGCGCCGGCGGCTTCCCCGGGGTCCCCTCGACGACGCCGAGGCCGCACCGGGTCAGTCCCGGGTCGACGCCGAGCACCCGCATGGCCACCTCCGAACGTTTGTTCGACAACCCTAGTCGGAGGCGTCAGGAGTTCAGAAATCGACGCGCCGTCTCAGAAGTCGTCGAGCATGTACGGCGCAGGTCCGCCGAACACCGCGTCGAACCCGGCGTCAAGCGCCGCGCCCCCGCTGACCAGTCCGGCGCCGCGGAGGGTCGCCAACGGGGTACCGGCGTACAGCGCCGCCAGTCCGCGCGGGCCGAGGCGGAGTGCGTCGCCCGACGGCTCGGCGGGGGTGAGAGTGGCGGATCCGTTGCCGACCGAGAGGCGCCAGTCGCCGGTGTTCGCGGGCAGTTCCGGGTCGTCGATGCGCAGGTCGGCCTCCAGTACGACGCCGTCCGGGAAGCCTCGCCCCGCAAAGGCTGCCGGGGCGTCGACGAGCCGGAGCATCCACCGGTTCTGCCACGACTTGCGATGCGCCTCGTGCTCGACCATCAGGTGGATCGGATCGAACGGCGGGCAGCACGCCTCGACGGTCTTCGCGATCGACGCCCCGGAGCCGACGGTCGCCCACAGTGCGCGGGCGGTCTCCTCCGACCCGGCGATGAGCTCCTCGACCGCGAGGTTGCCGTCGGACCACTTGTAGACGACGAAGCCGTCCTCGGCGACGTACGCGAAGAGGCTCTCGTCCTCCAGCCAGGACTCGACCTCGGCGCGCGGCCAGATCAACGGACCGTTCGAGCGTCGCGCCTCGTGCGCCTTCGCCGCAAGCTCGAGGAACAGGTCCGCGTCGTCGCGGCCCGCCTTGCGCACCGCCGTACGCCTGCCGCCCAGGGTGCGCAGATCGGCGGCCTCGAAGGTGTAGAGCTGCCGGCTTCCCGCGAACTCGTACCCCAGATGCCGGTAGAGCACGGTCGTCGCCGGATACAGCGCCGTCAGCGGGTAGCCCTTCTCCACGCACAGGTTGAGTACGGCGCGCATCAACAGGCTGCCGACCCCACGACCGCGGTACTCCGGTGCGACGACAACGCCGGCCACACCGCCCATCGGCACCCGGCGCCCGCCCCACCACTGCTCATACGGCCAGACCCGCGCCGCCGCGACCAGCTCGTCACCGTCGAGGACCCCGAGGTACCGCCCGTCGACGATGAACGACCGCGCGGTCTTGTTCCACTCGTCACGGTCACCACCCATCCCGAACGACCGCGTCCGCACCTGCCACACCGAGTCCAAGTGCTCCTCGGTTACCTCCACCACCCGCAGCTCAGTCACGCCGAGACCATACGTCGTACGACGTGTTCACTTCTTGTCAGTTACCCACAGGTGGATCGTGCCCTCGACGACCACCGTGCCGTCGTCACGCGTCGCCTTGACCTTCACCGGTACGTCGGGGCCCGCAGTCCAGGTGTCCGGGTCGGTCTCCGCCGAACACGTCAGGTCCGTCGTCGACTTGGCGAGGTACGCGACCTCCATCCCCTTCGGCAGCCACCGCTTCCCCGCCGGCACCGTCGCCTCCGCCAACGCCCCCATCGCCGCCTCGAGACCGTTGCACACGGCAATCGCATGCACGGTCCCGATGTGGTTCAGCACTGCCCGCCGCTTGGGCAACGTCAACGCCGCGTAGTTGGGACTCACCTGCACGAACCGCGGCCGCACCGACCGGAAGTACGGCGCCTTCCAGGTGAACCCCCACGAGAACACCCGCTCCCCACCCGGCACCGCACGCAACCGCTCCCACAACCCCAGCACCTGACTCATACCGGCATGTTACTCACGAGTCACATGCCGCGTGAAGAGGTGACTTGGGGAGAACACGACGGTGGTGGCGTTGGACGGCGTGAGGAGGGGTGGGCGGGCCGTTAGTGCGAGGCGCGTGACCTGATCACCCCAGATTGCGGACAGGCGCGGATCGGTCAGGGGAAGTGGTTCCAGTACGGCGGCCAGGTGGTCGGCGTCGTACGAGATGGTGAGGCCCGCCACCCGGATCGTGCCGCTCTCGTGGAGTGCCGGGCCGTTGAGGATCAGGTGCCAGACCAATGATCGTGGCGCGTCCGACAGGTCCCACGTGTCGGTGAGTTCGACCGTCTGGTCCAGTACGAGACGGCGGTGCCAGGAGCGGATGCCGGCTTCCGGTGGATAGGCATGGGCCAGGTCGAGTTCGCAGGTGGTGCGGTCGCCGAGTTCGGCGGACATGCCGGTCGCCTGGAACTCGCGGCCGGGCGGCTGCGAGAACCCGTTGATCAGCGGCAGGTTGTGGTAGTCGCTCTGCATCGTGAAGATCTGGTAGCGATCGGCCGAGAACGTCTGCCGGGTGTACGTACCGACACCGAGATCGATGACGCGCGGTACGCCGTCGACGGCGACGATCAGCGAGCCGACGTCGTTGTGGTTGTGCGACTCGGCGTTGTGTCCGCCCTTCAGCGCGACGAGCAGATTCTTCGAGCGGGCCACGAGTACCTCGGTGTCCGGCAGGTAGACGTCCTGATGGCCGACCTCGTCCTCCTCGGTCCGCAGGCCGGGCTCGAGCAGCGTGCCGATCACCCGGAGCATGGACGGAATCCGCGGTACGAGCGGATCGTCGCGACGCCGGATCATCCGCGCGTGCTGACGTGCGGTCGGCTCGTCGGTGTGCACGCCGAGCCGGTACAGCGGGTACGCCGCCGACGGGTCCGCCAGTTGCGCCGGGCAGTCCGCGAAGTTCACGTACCAGCGGTCGTCGATGTGCATGGCCGGCAGGTACGACGTGATCGGCCGCAGCTTGGGATGACCGAAACCGTCGAGCTGCCCGGCTGTGGCGTCGTACAACAGAACCAGGCTGTCTGCGACGGAGCCGCCGGCTCGCGTCCAGTACGACGCTCCCTCGTCGCAACCACCGTCGTCCGGGTAGGAATCGAGGAACACGTCGAGACCGTCGACCACGCGTTCGACGACCTGGGCGCGGCGCGCCGGATCAGGCTCGAGCAGGAGGGTGCACGCGGTGAGGTTCGAGTGGATCCACGGGTTCCAGTTGTTCGTGAACCGGGTCAGCCACGGCCAGTCGCGAACCTCGAGGAACGGCGTCAGCACCCGCTGGTCGACCTCGGTCGAGATCCGCAGCCGGGTCGCCGCATCCAGAGCGGACCCCAGCAGGTGATCCATCCAGGCCAACAGGCCGCCGGTCTCGGCACAGAACAGATCCAGATCCCGATCCCCCGGCCGCGGCAGCGGCTCGTCCCGCGCGGCCGCCGAACTCGCATGCGCCGGAAGAGTCCAGGTCGCCTCGTCACACACCAGCCAGACGCCGTCCACAACGTCCGCGACCCACCGCTCGTCACCGGTCAGCAGAGCCGCCAGCGCGCTCGTGACGATCCGCCGGCGGCGCTCGAAGTACGGCGTCTCGTACCGATCGCGGTCGCCCTCGCGCTGGAACCGCGCGAAGTCGCTCGCCAGCAGTACCGGCCACTCGCCCGCGGCCTGCTCCTCGGCATCCGTCAGCAGCGCCGCACGATCTCCCGCCGGCACACCGTTCCACACGTCCCGCAGTTCGATTCCCGGCGCCAGCCGCACCGACCCGGCAGTGCCCAACGCCCGGTTCACCAGTTCCCCGGGCAACAGTCCACGCATCGTCTGAGCCACACCGCCAACCTATCGGCCGGCAGACCGATCGAGTCCCGGCGATTTAGACGATTCAACTCGGGTCTGGATAGACTGCGGGTGACCGGGACGGCTGCTGGACGGGGGACGATGGGGACGCCCAGCATCAAGGAAGTTGCGCAGCGGGCCGGGGTTTCGGTGGGGACCGTGAGCAACTTCCTCAATCGGCCGGGGATCGTGGCGCCGGAGACTCGCCAGCGGGTTCAGGACAGCATTCAGGCGCTCGGGTTCGTGCGGAACGAGGCGGCGCGGCATCTGCGGGCCGGCAAGAGCCGAACCGTCGGGCTGGTGGTGCTCGACGTGACCAACCCGTTCTTCACCGATCTGGCCGAAGGCGCCGAGGCACTGGCGTACGAGCACGACACCGTGGTGATGCTGTGCAACAGCAAGACCGACCCGGTGCGCGAGGGACATCACCTCGACCAGCTCGAGCAGCAGCGCGTGATGGGCATCCTGATCACACCGTTCGACAGCACCGATCCGCGGCTCACCGCGCTGGTCGACCGCGGTACGCCGGTAGTGCTCGTCGACCGTACGGCGGACCGCGGACTGTGCTCGGTGTCGGTCGACGACCAGCTCGGCGGACGTCTCGCCGGCAACCACCTGATCGAGTCCGGCCATCGCCGGATCGCCTTCATCGGCGGGCCGTTCACGATGCAGCAGGTGGCCGACCGCAGGGCCGGCATCACCGCGATCGCCGAGGAGACGGGCGACGTCGACCTGCAACACTACGAGGTCGACGTGATGGGTGTGGTCGAAGGTCGCGCGATCGGTGAACAGCTCGCCGCCCTGCCGGCGCGCTCGCGTCCGACCGCGGCGTTCCTCGCCAACGACCTGCTCGCGCTCGGATTCCTGCAGGGTATGGCGGTCGCCGGCCTGCGGGTCCCGCGGGACATGGCGATCGTCGGGTACGACGACATCGATTTCGCCCGCGCCGCCGCCGTACCGCTGTCGTCCGTACGGCAGCCGGCCGAGTTGCTCGGGCGGACCGCGATGGAGCTGCTGCAGGAGGAGGTCGAGTCCGCCGAGCGGCACCGGCATCGTCAGGTGATCTTCCAGCCGGACCTGATCGTCCGCGAGTCCAGCGACTTCAAGCGCCGGCGCTGATGACCGCCCTGTACGAGAACCCGCTCGCGTCACCGTCCGATCTCGACGGCTTCCGCCTCGAGGGCGACGGCGCGACGTCGTTCCCACTCGGCCGGCTCCGTCTGGAGAGTGTGCGACCGGCCGCGGACGGGCAGGACGCGAACGTCGTGCTGTGGTGCCCGGAGGACTTCCCGCCGGACGTGACGATCGAGTGGGACTTCTGGCCGATCCGTGAACCCGGCCTGTGCATCCTGTTCTTCCACGCCAAGGGCCGCCACGGTGAGGACCTGTTCGACCTGCAGCCGCGCACCGGACCGTACGAGCAGTACCACCACGGCGACCTCGACACGTACCACGTCTCGTACTTCCGCAGACGCTGGCCGGCCGAGCGCGCCTTCCACACCTGCAACCTGCGCAAGAGCTACGGATTCCACCTGGTCGCACAGGGCGCCGACCCGATCCCGGACGTGGCCGACGCCGACGGTCCGTACCACCTGCGCCTGACCGTCCGGCACGGCGAGATCACCTTCGCGATCAACGACCTGCCCAGCTTCACCTGGCGCGACGAGCAACCCCTGACCGGCGGCCGCATCGGCTTGCGGCAGATGGCGCCGTTGATCGGCGAGTACGCGAACCTGCGCGTCTCCCAGGCCTGACCCCCGGCTTCGCGCAGCTCCGTGACCACTCTCTGACAAACGCTTTCCCAAGCCTTGACATTGAGACGATTCAACCATACGGTCACATCACTTTTCGCCCCGAAACAAGGCAGGAACCGGCATGAGAACAGGCTGGGCCATCAAGCTGTACGACGCTGCGGACGAGGTCCTGTGGGTGATCAAGGTGAACGCCCTCTGGATCCTCTTCACGCTGCTCGGCGGGATTGCCCTGGGTATCGGCCCGGCCACCCTCGCGGCATATTCGCTGGCCAGACGCAGGTCATCCGATGAATCGTTTCACGCCTTCCCTGCTTTCCGTACCGCGTTCCGCCAGGAGTTCCGCCGCGGCTCGCTCGTCGTACTCCCCCTGGTCGCGGCTGCCGTCGTTCTCGTCGGCAACTACCTGTACTTCGCCGCGCTCGGGGCCGCACTCCCCCGCCTGGCCAGCCTCACGGCGCTCGTCGCGCTCGGGCTGATCGCGGCGTACGCGCTCCCGATGGCCGTGCACTACGACCTCGGGATCCGCATGTTGTTGCCCAAGGCATCGCTGGTCGCGCTCGCGCGGCCGGCGTCGTCCCTGGTCCTGCTGTTCGTCGCGGTGTCCATCGCCTACGTGTCGGTGAAGTTCCCGGTGTTCGGGTTCGTCCTGGCCGGCGGCGCCTGGATCCAGCTCGACACCTGGCTCTGCTTGCGCTTCTTCGCCGAGAACGACGCGCGCCTGCATCTGAAAGGGAACCAATGACCATCTTCTCCAAACGGCGCCTCGCCGTCGCCGCCGCACTGTCGACGGCACTGCTCGCCGCCTCCGCCTGCTCCGGCGGCGGCGACGACAAGGGCGGCCAGGCCGCCAGTACCGAACTGACGGTGATGGCGCCGCTGTTCGGCACCGCGCCGGACCCGAACGGCGAACTGCAGCAGGCGGTCGAGAAACTGATCGGCAAGAAGCTCCAGATCACCTGGGTGCCGAACGCGGAGTACGGCGACAAGTCGAACGTCACGCTCGCCTCGGACAAGATCCCGGACGTGATGGTGGTGAACGAGAAGGGTCCGTCGTTCGTGAAGGCGGCCGAGGCCGGCGCGTTCTGGGACCTCACCGGCAAGCTCGACAAGTACGAGAACCTGAAGCCGGCCAACGAGCAGACCGCGAAGAACACGCAGACCAACGGCAAGACGTACGGCATCTACCGGGTCCGGCCGCTGCTGCGCTCGGGCATCGTGATCCGCAAGGACTGGCTGGCCAAGCTCGGCCTGAAGGAACCGCAGAGCGTCGAGGACCTGTACACGATCGCGAAGGCGTTCGCGGACAAGGACCCGGACGGCAACGGCAAGAAGGACACCTACGGCCTGATCATCCCGAAGTGGCCGGGGAACTACGCCAGCGCCAGCCCGTACGACGTGATCGAGACCTGGTTCGGCGCGCCGAACGGCTGGGGTGAGCGCGACGGCAAGCTGGTCCCGGGCTTCGACACCCCGGAGTTCCTGGCCGCGAACCAGTGGCTGCGCAAGTGGGTCAAGGAAGGCCTGGTGAACCCGGACTTCGCCACGCTGGACAGCGCGAACTGGAACGACCCGTTCGTGCAGGGCAAGGGCGGCATGATCATCGACGTGAACGTGCGGGCGACCCAGTTGCTCGACCTGTTCAAGGAGAAGAACCCGAAGGACTTCGACAAGGTCACGCTGGTCGGCAACCTGAAGGGCCCGGACGGCGAGAAGCACTCGTACCCGTTCACCGGCTACAACATGGTGATGGCGATCTCCAAGCAGCACGTGCGCACCGAGGAGCAGCTCAACCAGGTGCTGGAGACGCTGAACAAGCTCGAGTCCAAGGAGGGCTCGATCTTGCTCACCAACGGCATCGAGGGCCGCAACTTCAAGGCCGACGGCAAGTACGCCGTACCGATCAACCAGGACGACCCGAAGGTGAAGGCGATCCAGAACGACGTGGACAAGGCCTTCATCCAGCTCGGCACCCGGGCATCGGTCGGGCTGGGCGCGTACGCGCTGCGGCCGAACGACGAGGCCAGCCGCAAGATGCGGGAGAAGTTCGACGTCCTGATGAATGAGGACCTGAAGACCGCGGTGTTCAACCCGGCGCTCAGCATCATCGCGCCGACCTCGGTGGCGAAGGGTCAGACGCTCGACACGATCATCCCGGACGCGCGGATCAAGTACCTGTCCGGCGCGATCACCGAGGACCAGCTGAAGGCGCAGATCAAGCGCTGGTACGACAGCGGTGGCACGGACATCGTCAAGGAGGTCAACGACCTGGCTGCCAAGGCCGGCGGCTGACCGATGGCCACCGACCTCGTGCCCGAGGTGGTGCAGCCGGCCGCGGATTCTTCGCGGCCGGCGTCCGCCCCGCGGCGCAGACGACGTACGAAATCTCTGGGGCGCGACCTGTGGCGCTACCGCTGGCTGTACCTTCTGCTGCTGCCCGGCCTGGTGTACTTCGTGGTGTTCAAGTACCTGCCGATGTACGGCCTGACCATCGCGTTCAAGGACTACGTGCCGTTCCTCGGCTACTCGGGGAGCGAATGGGTCGGCCTGAAGCACTTCCAGGAGCTGTTCACCGGGCCGGACTTCGGCCGGCTGATGTTCAACACCCTGCTGCTCGCCGTGCTGACGATCGTGTTCGTGTTCCCGGCGCCGATCGTCGTCGCGCTGCTGCTGAACGAGCTACGGATCAACGTGCTGAAGCGGTCCGTGCAGTCGCTGGTCTACATCCCGCACTTCCTGTCCTGGACGATCGTCGCGTCGCTCACCTACCTGCTGTTCTCGGTGGACTTCGGCGTGATCGCGAACTGGATCCACGGCCTGGTCGGCGGGCAGAAGACGGACTACGTCGCGCAGGCGGACTGGTTCCGGCCGCTGATCGTGCTGCAGCTGCTGTGGAAGCAGACCGGCTGGGGCACGATCATCTACCTGGCCGCGCTGGCGGGAGTTGACTCGCAGCTGTACGAGGCCGCTCGCGTGGACGGCGCCGGGCGGTGGCGGCAGTTCTGGCACATCACGCTCCCGGCGATCCGGCCGACGATCGTGGTGATGGCGATCCTGACGTCCGGGCACCTGATGGACTCCGGGTTCGAGCAGATCTGGCTGATGACCACGTCGCTGAACCGTGACGTCGCGGACGTGTTCGACACGTTCGTGTACTACATCGGCATCACCCAGGGCTCGTTCAGCTACGCGACCGCCGTCGGACTGTTCAAGGGCCTGATCGGCGTCGTGCTGATCTTCGGCTCCAACTTCCTGGCCAAGCGCATGGGCCAGCGCGGTCTGTTCTGAGAGGAGGACCACGATGAAACCCATCATGAAGCAGCGAGTCCGGTACTACGACTCGGTCGGCAGCCGCGTGTTCGACGTACTGAATGTCGTGGTGCTGACCGCACTGGCCCTGGTGACGGTGCTCCCACTGCTCTACGTGCTCGCCGGATCGTTCGCGACCGAGTCCGAGATCAGCTCGCGGCCGTTCTTCCTGTGGCCGCACAAGTTCGTCACCGACACGTACCACTACATCTTCTCCACCGACACGTTCGTCCGCGCGTTGCTGACGACGGTCGGTGTGACCGCGGTCGGCACGGTGATCCAGTTGCTGCTGACGCTGACCATGGCCTATCCCCTGGCGAAGCGGTTCCTGCCGGGGCGGGCGCTGGTGCTGAACCTGGTGATCTTCACGCTCGTGTTCAGCGGCGGCATGATCCCGACGTACCTCGTCGTCCGGGATCTGGGGTTGCTGGACTCCTACTGGGCGCTGATGCTGCCGCTGGCGATCAACCCGTTCTACCTGATCGTGGTGAAGAGCTTCTTCCAGGAGTTGCCGGAGGCGCTCGAGGAAGCGGCCCGGATCGACGGGTGCAACGAGCTCAACGTGTTCCTGCGGATCGTGCTGCCGTTGTCGAAACCGATCATCGCGACGTTCTCGCTGTTCTACGCGGTCGGCATCTGGAACGACTACATGTCGCCGCTGCTCTACATCGACGACAGCAAGAAGTGGACGTTGCAGATGATCGTCCGCCAGTTGACCGCGGCGAACGCGGACTCCGCGAACGTGCTGCAGCAACTGGAGACGGTGACGTTCCCCGAGCAGGGCCTGAAGTTCGCGGTCGTCGTGGTCGCGACGCTGCCGATCCTGTTCTTCTACCCGTTCCTGCAGAAGCACTTCGCGAAGGGCGTGCTGATCGGGTCGGTGAAGGAATGACCACACTGCAATGGCTGGAAACACCTTGTCGACAAGGAGTTTCCTGGGGCGTCCCGTGGGCGCGAGGCACAGTTGCCGAGGGCACCGAGTTCAGGTTGTCCGACGGTACGCCGGTGCAGAGCTGGACGACTGCGAGGTGGCCGGACGGCTCGGTGAAGTGGTCCGCGCACGCGATCGGGCCGTCCGAGCAGCCCGAGTCGTCGTACGAGCTGGTCGTCGGTGCGCCCGCGATGCCGGCCCAGCCGGTTCAGGTGGAACCGGCCGACGGCGAGCTGCGAGTCACGACCGGATCCTTCGCGTGGGTGCTCAGGCAACCGGGGTTGATTGCATCGATCAGCTACGACGGTCAGGAAGTCGTGCGGGACGTTCGGCTGGTGAGCCTGCGGCAGGACGCTCCGGACGACGACCTGGGCGGAGCCCGGAAGCAAACGACCGCGACGGTGGATCGCATCACTGTGGAGCAGGACGGCCCGGTGCGGGCCGTCGTCCGGCTCGAGGGCAAGCACGGCGACTGGCTGCCGTTCTCGGTGCGGCTGTACTTCTACGCGGGCGCTGCCGACGTACGGATCGTGCACAGCTTCGTCTGGGACGGCGATCCGGACCGGGACTTCTTGGCCGGTCTGGGGCTCAGCGCGGACGTCGTGATGCGCGACGAGCCGCACAACCGCCATATCCGGCTCGCGGGACCGTCGGGGTTCCTGACCGAGGCAGTGCGCGGTCTGACCGGTCTGCGTCGCGATCCGGGCGAAGAGGTACGACGTACCCAGGTCGCCGGCGGTGACGTAGAGGCGATCCCGAACCCGGAGGTGGCCGACCGCCTGCACCTCATCCCGCAGTGGAACGACTACACGCTCGACCAGACCAGTGCGGACGGTTTCACGCTGCGGAAACGTACCGGCGCGGGACAGGGGTGGATCACCATCCCTTCCGGCACCAGAGCGCCCGGCTACGGGTACGTCGGCGGCGTGAGCGGCGGACTGGGCTTCGGGCTGCGTGATTTCTGGAAACTGCACCCGACCCGGCTGGACATCCGCAACGCAGCCACCGACGTCGCCACGGCCACAGTGTGGATGTGGTCGCCCAGTGCGCCGGCCATGGACGTGCGCTACTGGCACGACGGCATGGACCAGGACACGTACGCCGAGCAGCTCGAAGGACTCGAGATCACCTACGAGGACTACGAGCCGGGCTTCGGCAACGCACACGGTGTCGCCCGAACGCATGAGCTCAGCCTGCGGGTGCACAACACCACACCGTCAGCTGAGGACCTGTCGGAACACGCAGCGCTGCTCAACTCGCCTGGACTGCTCACTGTCTCTCCTGCACGTTTGCTGGAGGCAGGTGTGTTCGGCACCTGGAGTCTGCCCACTGCAGACCACCAGGACATCGAGGCCCGGCTGAACTTCCTCTTCCAGTACTACGTCGGTCAGCGCGAGCAACGCCGCTGGTACGGGTTCTGGGACTACGGCGACGTCATGCACACCTACGACAGCGACCGGCACACGTGGCGGTACGACGTGGGCGGGTTCGCCTGGGACAACTCGGAGCTCTCCCCCGACCTGTGGCTCTGGTACCAGTACCTGCGGACCGGGCGGGCCGACGTGTTCCGCTTCGCCGAGTCGATGACACGGCACACCGGTGAGGTCGACGTACATCACCTGGGCCGCTGGAAGGGCCTGGGGTCGCGTCACAACGTGCAGCACTGGGGCTGCAGTTGCAAGCAGGTGCGGATCTCCAGTGCGATCTACCGGCGCGTCTACTACTACCTGACCGCGGACGAGCGGACAGGTGACCTGATGGACGAGCTCGCGACGATCGAGGAGGCGTTCCTCGTCGTCGACCCGCAGCGCAAGGTGCGGCCGGACGTCTACTCCCCCGACCCGCACGCGCTGTCCATCGAGCTGGGCGTGGACTGGGGTGCGCTGGCCGCTGCGTGGCTCACGCGCTGGGAACGACACGGCGACGAGCGGGCCCGTGCACGGCTCGTGGGGACGATGTCCGACATCGCTGCGCTGCGCTACGGCTTCCTGACCGGTAGCGCGCGGCTGGATCTGTCCACGGGGCGGTTCGACACCAGCCGGGACACCATCGCGGTCTCCCACCTGTCCTCGCTCTTCGGGCTGCCCGAGATCTGTTCCGAGCTCATCGACCTGGACCTCGACGTACCGGGGTTCGAGAAGGCGTGGCTCGACTACTGCCGGCTGTACCTGCTGTCGCCTGAGGAGCAGACCGCAGAGCTCGGTCAGCCGTTGCAAGGCATCTCACTCGTCCAGGCGCACAGCCGGCTGGCCGCGTACGCCGCCGCGCGCACCGGCGACCCGGAGCTCGCCCGCCTTGCCTGGCGCAAGTTCTTCGTCGACGAAGGCGACCAGCTCAACCGCAACGCCATGCAACGCGAAGCCGAGTGGAAGACCACTCCCGTCGACGGCGCGCTGATGCCGGTCGACGAGGCCGCGTTCATCAGTACCAACGGCGCGTCGCAGTACGCGCTGGCAGCGATCCAGAACCTGTCCCTGATCCCCGAACACCGGAATGACTCCGGGAATGGCAAAGGTGGAACGGCATGGAGGTCTCCCGACGTACCGTCCTAGCAGGTATGGCCGCCGTACCTGCGGTGTCCCTGCTCGACAACATCCAACCCGCCGCGGCTGCTGAGGCTTCCGACGTGAAGCTCACCTGGCTGGAAGGCAAGCCCACCACAGCGGCTGTCACCACCTGGGGCACGCCCTGGCCCAAGGGCGCCGTACCAGCGAACCAGTCGTTCGCACTCAAGTCAGCTGACGGCGCCGACGTACCCGTTCAGAGCTGGCCGACCGCGTACTGGCCGGACGGCTCCCTCAAGTGGAGTGCGCACGCGATCGCAGTGGATTCACCTGCCGAGTCGTACACGCTCGGCCCGGGTACGGCGACCGCGCCGGCACGTCCCGTCACGGTGCAGAACGAGAAGCTGTACGTCGACGTCGACACCGGCGTGATCAAGGCGCGGATCCGGAAGAGCGGGACCGAGCTCATCAGTCACATCTGGCGTGGTGACGTGCTGATCGCGCGCAAGGGCGTGCTCGTCAACCTGAAGCAGGACAAGATCGCCGAGGACGAGGTCGGCGGCGCGGTCCGGGAGCAGTACGACAGCGACATCCAGAAAGTCACCGTCGAGCAGGCCGGCCCTGTGCGTGCGGTGGTGAAGATCGAAGGCCGGCACAAGTCACGCAAGGGCCTGACCTGGTTGCCGTTCTCGGTCCGGCTGTACTTCGTGGCCGGTGCGGAGAACGTGCGGATGGTGCACACGTTCGTCTACGACCGCGACGGGCAGAAGGACTACATCGCCGGGCTCGGTGTGCGCTTCTCGGTGCCGATGCGCGACGCGGCGTACGACCGGCATGTGCGCTTCGTCGGCGAGGGGCACGGGATGGTGTCCGAGGCGGTGAAGGGCATCACCGGTCTGCGGCGGGACCCGGGTGCCGTCGTACGGGCCGCGCAGATCGCCGGGACGAAGCTGCCGGATCCGGCGACGTGGGACCAGCGGGTGACGACCCGGCTGCAGTACATCCCCGAGTGGGGTGACTACTCGCTGAACCAGTTGACCGCGGACGGGTTCACGGTGAAGAAGCGGACCGCGAAGGGGTACGGCTGGGTCTCCGTCGACCAGGGCAAACGCGCCTCCGGGCTCGGGTACGTCGGCGGCGTGAGCGGCGGATTCGCCTTCGGACTCAGGGATTTCTGGCAGCGGCACCCGACGCAGCTGGACGTCCGGAAGGCAGCGACCGAGGAAGCCGAGGTGACCGTGTGGCTGTGGTCGCCGGCCGCCGGTGCGATGGACACGCGGTTCTACCACGACGGCATGGGCCAGGACACCTACCCGGAGCAGCTCGAGGGCCTCAACATCACCTATGAGGACTACGAGCCCGGGTTCGGTACGCCGTACGGCATCGCCCGGACGTCCGAACTGACGTTCTGGGCGCTGGAGGCGACGCCGTCGGCTGCGCGGCTGGGTGACCTGGCCGACCAGGTGCGGACGCCACCGCAGCTCATCGACCCGGTGGACCAACTGGTGAGCTCCCGGGTGTTCGGTGGGCTGTTCAGCCCGGTGGACCGGTCCGTGCCGGCGAAGAAGGCGATCGAGGACCACCTGGACTTCCTGTTCGACTACTACCGCGGGCAGGTCGAGTCGCGGCACTGGTACGGGTTCTGGGACTACGGCGACATCATGCACACGTTCGACGAGGACCGGCTGGTGTGGCGGTACGACGTGGGCGGGTACGCATGGGACAACTCGGAGCTGTCACCGGACCTCTGGCTCTGGTATGCATTCCTGCGGTCCGGTCGTGCCGACATCTTCCGGTTCGCGGAGGCGATGACGCGACACACCGGTGAGGTCGACGTCTACCACCTTGGTCAGTGGGCCGGCCTGGGTACGCGGCACGGCGTACAGCACTGGGCGGACAGCGCGAAGCAGCAGCGGATCAGTACGGCGGCGTACCGGCGGTTCTACTACTATCTGACGGCCGACGAACGTACTGGCGACCTGCTGTCGGAGCTGGTGGACTCGGACAAGACGTTCCTGGTGCTGGACCCACTGCGCAAGATCAGGACCGAGCCCTACACACCTGACCCGCATGCGCTGTCCATCGGCCTCGGTACGGACTGGAGCGGTCTGGCTGCTGCCTGGCTGACCGAGTGGGAGCGGCAAGGGCCCAAGGCTGCTGTAGCGAAGGCCAAGCTGCTCGGGACGATGGAGACGATCGGGGCGATGCCGAACGGGTTCGTCACCGGCAGCGGGCTGTACGACCTCGACACGGGTCGCTTCGCACCAGTGACCGAGAAGATCGTCAGCGTGTCCCATCTGAGCGCCATGTTCGGCGAGGTGGAGATCTGCGCCGAGCTGATCGACCTGGTGGACATGCCCGCCTTCGAGGCCGCCTGGCTGCAGTACTGCCGGCTGTTCAACGGCACCCGCGCCGAGCAGACGGAGGAGTGCGGTGCGTACTTCGGCAATCTGATCCTGCGGCAGGGACACGCCCGGTTGACGGCGTACGCCGCTGTCCGGCTGAACCGGGACGACCTGGCTGCTCGAGCGTGGAAGGACTTCTACACCGGCGACGGCTACGCCCCGAACCTCCCGTGGACCGCCGAGGACGTGAACACGACGCTCAACCCCACCAAGGCCGCCAAGTGGGTCTCCACCAACACCACAGCCCTCTACGGCCTCGCCGCCATCCAGACCCTTGCTCTGGTCGGCGACAAGATTGTGAACCCGTGACGTGGCCGCCATGCTGCGTTTACTCACCGCTGGGGTCGTGCTGGCCTTCGGCGTACAACCGATGACGGCTGCAGCGGCGGTCCCGGCGGAGTGCACCGGCGAGGCGCCGGTCACCTGCACGTACGACGTCCCGCCGGGCGACTACGACGTGAAGGTGGTCCTGGGCAGCGCGCGGGAACCTGTCGAGGTACTCGCGGAGGCCCGGCGGCTGATGGTGTCCGAGAGCTCGGAGCCGGTCCTGCGCTTCACGGTCAATGTGCGGGAACCGGAGGGACAGCAGAACGGGTTCGGTGGACCAGGTACGCCGGGCCTCACGTTGCGCTTGTCCGGGCCGGCTCCACTGAACGTCGTCGTGACACCGGCGCCGGTCAGCACGCGACGGCTGTTCCTGGCCGGCGACTCCACAGTCACCGACCAGGAGACAGCGCCGTACACGGGCTGGGGCCAACGACTACCGAGCCACTTCGGCCAGGAGTTGTCGGTGGTGAACCACTCGGGATCAGGTGAGAGCACGGTCTCGTTCCTCGCCGAGCCTGCAATGTGGGAGGCGCTGCGGCCACAGCTCGGGCCGCGGGACGTCGTACTCGTCCAGTTCGCCCACAACGACAAGCAGACGACCGCTGCGCAGTACCGGGCCAACCTGACCGAGATCGTGTCCGGCATCCGCTCCACCGGCGCGACCCCCGTCCTGGTGACGCCGATCGTGCGCCGGTGGTTCACCGGGACGAAGCTCAACTCGACGGGCCTGATCGTCAACGGTCTGGGCGTCGACCTCCCGGCCGAGATGCGCTCGGTCGCGGCGGCCGAGCACGTCGACCTCATCGATCTCACGGCACGCACGCAGGCCGTCGTCGAGGCGCTCGGGCCGGAGGCCGCCAAGGCGCTGTACCTGACCCGTGAGAAGCGCGACGACACCCACACGTCCGAGTACGGCGCCACCGTCTACGCCGGACTGGTCGCGGAAGATCTCGCGGCCCTGAACCTGATCGACGACCGTTACTGGAACCGATAGCAACTTTTCCGGCCCCGCCGGCATCTCTCTCATATCTGCACTGACGTGTGCGGGAGGGGGAGCAAGATGCTGAAACGTCGTACAGCGGCCGGCGCGATGGTGGGTGTGCTGGTCGTACTTGTCGCTGGTTGCCAGGGATCCGACCCGGCAACCAGCGACAACCTGGGGACCACGCCGACACCCACCCCGACGGCAACGTCCGTCACGCCGTCTCCGGTGGTGACACCGTCCACGCCGCCTGCCAGTACGCCGGCGAGCACGATCGCCGGGCTGTCCTCCGCGAAGATCCTGGCCAAGACCCAGGCCGCCGCGAAGGCCGCGACCAGCGTCCGGATGAAGGGTTCGATGACCGACGACGGCGACCGGATCGTGCTGGACATCCGGCTCGCGAAGGCCGGCGGTCAGGGCACGATGAGCATCAACGGCGCCGCGTTCTCGCTGATCGTCCTGGACAAGACGGCGTACCTGAAGATCAGCGACAAGTTCTGGCGTGCCCAGATCAAGAAGAAGGCCGACGCGGATGCCGTGATCGGGCTCGTCGGGGGCCGCTGGATCAAGACGTCCCTGACCGACCAGGATCTCGGTGAGCTCGCGGCGTTCGCCAGCAAGCCGAAGTTCTTCGACACGCTGTTCGAGCCGACCGGCACGCTCCGCAAGACCGCGCCGCGGACCGTCGACGGCGTCACCGCGATCGGTCTCCGCGACACCGACGGCACCCTCTGGGTCGACACCGTCACCGCGCGCCCGGTCCGCCTCGAGTCGTCCGGCACCGACGCGCTGACGTTCTCCGAGTACAACCAGGTCGCAACGCCGAAGGCCCCGCCGGCCGCTCAGGTGATCGACGGCAAGGCCCTCGGCATGTGAATCTCAGGCGTTGGCGGCTTCCATGATCTCGTCGCTGACGTCGAAGTTCGCGTACACGTTCTGGACGTCGTCGCTGTCCTCGAGGGCGTCGATCAGGCGGAAGATCTTGCCGGCGCCGTCGGCGTCCAGTTCGACCGTCATCGACGGGACGAACTGGACGTCGGCGGAGTCGTAGTCGATCCCGGCGTCCTGCAGCGCGGTCCGGGCCGCGACCATGTCGGTGGCCTCGGTGACGACCTCCCAGGACTCGCCGAGGTCGTTGACCTCGTCGGCGCCGGCCTCGAGCACGGCCTCCATCACGTCGTCCTCGGACAGCGACCTGCCGTCCTGGTCCTTGGCGACGACGATCACGCCCTTGCGGTTGAACAGGTACGCGACCGAGTTCGGGTCGGCGAGCGATCCGCCGTTGCGCGTCATCGCCGTCCGGACGTCCGCGGCGGCCCGGTTCCGGTTGTCGGTGAGGCACTCGACCAGCATCGCCACGCCGTTCGGGCCGTAGCCCTCGTACATGATCGTCTGGTACTCCGCGCCGCCCGCCTCGGCACCGGAGCCGCGCTTGACCGCGCGGTCGATGTTGTCGTTCGGGACCGAGGACTTCTTCGCCTTCTGGATGGCGTCGTACAGCGTCGGGTTCCCGCCAGGGTCGCCACCGCCCATCCGGGCGGCCACCTCGATGTTCTTGATCAGCTTCGCGAAGAGCTTGCCGCGCTTCGCGTCGATGACGGCCTTCTTGTGCTTCGTGGTGGCCCACTTGGAGTGGCCTGACATGGCGAACCCAACCCTTCTACCGCTGCAACTGACCTACGAACGACTCAGCGGCCGCGGACCAGCTCGGCGAAGTAGCCGTGCAGCCTGGCGTCCCCGGTCATCTCCGGATGGAACGACGTGGCCAGCAGCCGGTCGTGGCGAACCGCGACGATCCTACCCGTGGCGGGTCCCGACCTCACCGTCGACAATACCTCCACGTCCCTCCCGACGCGCTCCACCCACGGTGCCCGGATGAACACGGCGTGGTACGGCGAGTCCAGCGCAGCGAACTCCAGGTCCGCCTCGAACGAGTCCACCTGCCGCCCGAACGCGTTCCGGCGGACCGTCACGTCGAGCCCGCCGAGCGTCTCCTGGTCCGCGGTCCCGCCGGTGATCTCGTTCGCCAGCATGATCATTCCGGCGCAGGTGCCGAACACCGGCATCCCGTCCGCGATCCGCTTCTGCAGCGGCTCGAACAGTTCGAACGCCCGGGCCAGCTTGTCCATCGTGGTCGACTCGCCACCCGGCAGCACCATCGCGTCGACCTCCGCCAGCTCGGACGGACGCCGTACGGCGCGACCCTCGACACCGACCTGGGCCAGCATGGCCAGGTGCTCGCGCACGTTCCCCTGCAACGCGAAGACGCCGATCACTGTCATAACGTCACCCTCCGTTGCCAGTCGAGGGTGACCTCGATCCGGCCTTCGTCGAACACCGCGGGCAGGTCGTGCTGGTGCAGGAGCGCGAGTACGTCCTCCAGCAGCGGCTCCCCCGGTGCGACGTTCGCGGTGTCCGGGTGCCAGAGCTTCAGCTCGAGCATCCCGAAGTCCACGGCGTGCCAGACGTCGGTATCGGTGAAGAACACCAGCCCCTGCGGACTTTCCGCGGCCTCCAGCGCCTGCCGAGCGGCGTGGTGGTCCGACGTGTAGCGGACCACCACCAGGCCGAGACGCTCGAATTCCGCGAGTACGGCGTCCAACCGGTCCGGATCGGTCGTCGCGGGCCAGGTGGCGGCGTCCTCGTTGAGGTCCATGACCGCCTCGCCGATCAGCAGCGGTACGAGAGCGGCCGCGTCCATCGACGGCGCGTCCTCCTCCACCGCCTCGGTCAGCGCGGCGGTGATCGTCGCGTGGTCGGCATACCCGGACCGCACCAGGACGCGGGCCAGGCCGCGTAGCTCCCGGGCGGTCCGCTCGTCCACCGACGGCAGGCTGCCCGAGCTCTTGGCCGACGTCACCAGCCGCGCTCGGCGAGTCGGTGCGGCTGCGGGATCTCGTCGACGTTGATGCCGACCATCGCCTCGCCCAGACCGCGGGAGACCTTGGCGATCACGTCGGGGTCGTCGTGGAACGTGGTGGCCTTGACGATCGCCTCCGCGCGCTGCGCCGGGTTGCCCGACTTGAAGATGCCGGAGCCGACGAACACGCCCTCGGCGCCGAGCTGCATCATCATCGCGGCGTCGGCCGGGGTGGCGATCCCGCCCGCGGTGAACAGCACCACCGGCAGCTTGCCCAGCGCGGCGACCTCCTTGACCAGCTCGTACGGCGCCTGCAGCTCCTTCGCCGCGACGTACAGCTCGTCCTCCGGCAGGTTCTGCAGCTTGCGGAGCTCCTGGCGGATCTGGCGCATGTGGGTGGTCGCGTTGGACACGTCACCGGTGCCGGCCTCGCCCTTGGAGCGGATCATCGCCGCGCCCTCGGTGATCCGGCGCAGCGCCTCGCCCAGGTTGGTCGCGCCGCAGACGAACGGCACGGTGAACTGCCACTTGTCGATGTGGTTCGCGTAGTCGGCCGGGGTGAGCACCTCGGACTCGTCGATATAGTCCACCCCGAGGCTCTGCAGCACCTGCGCCTCCACGAAGTGACCGATCCGGGCCTTGGCCATCACCGGGATCGACACCGCGTTGATGATCGAGTCGATCATGTCCGGGTCGCTCATCCGGGAGACGCCGCCCTGGGCGCGGATGTCGGCCGGGACCCGCTCCAGCGCCATCACCGCGACCGCGCCGGCGTCCTCGGCGATCTTGGCCTGCTCGGCGGTGACGACGTCCATGATCACGCCGCCCTTGAGCATCTCCGCCATGCCGCGCTTCACCTTCGCGGTACCGACTTGCGGGCCGGTCTGGGGGGTCTGGTTCTCGGTCACTACATCCTCCTGGTCGTGGGCCTCATCTCCAGGTTAGGAGGTGGCGGGCCTCGATCTTCAGTCCACCCAGAATCAAGTGGACTGAAGAGCCTCGCCCAACCGGGCGACCACGAGCCTCAGCGTGGCCGGCGGCGCGGTGAACGGGATCCGGATGTGCCGGCGGTCGGTCGCATCCGGAGTGAACAGGTCACCGGCGCCGAGCAGCAGACCCTGTTCGCGGGCCGCCTCCAGGACGCGGCGAGCCCTCGTCTCGGTCAGCTCGAGCCAGAGCGTCATACCGCCCGTCGGCGTGGGCCACGCCACACCGTCGAGCGTCCGGAGTCCGGTCTCCAGGGCGTTCAGGTTGGCACGCAGCCGGGTCCTGCGGCGTCCGATCACCTTGTCGAGCTTCGGCACGATCGCCCGCGCCAGCAGGTCGTCCAGCGCGCTCGGCGACGCCACACTGAGTTGTGCCGCGGTGTTGATCCGCCTGCGGAGCTGCTTGCCGGTACGCACCCAGCCGACGCGCAGCCCGCCCCACACCGTCTTGGACAGCGAGCCGACACTCACGGTGCGCGGGTAGCGGCTCAGCGGATCGGCCTGCTCCCCACTTGCCAACCACAATGGTCGCATCGTCTCGTCACTGATCAGAGCGGCGCCGTACCTGCGTGCTATCTCGACCACAGCTTGGCGGCGGTCGGCCGGCAGGCTGAGCCCGGTCGGGTTGTGGTTGTCGGCCTGCAGGTAGATGACCTTCGGGCGATGGCGTCGGCAGAGGTGCGCGAGCTGGTCGGTGTCCCAGACACCCGCGGGCCAGCCTGCTACGTCCAGGCGGTATTTGCGGAGCAGGTCGAAGGCCGCCGGGTACGTCGGGGTTTCGGTGATCGCTACACCCGGTCCGAGGTCCAGCCCGGCCAGTGCGGCGTTCAGACCGGCTGCTGCGCCTACGGTGAGCGTCAGCTGCTCCGGCTCGGTCGGCACGCCCTCAGCGGTGAGGCGCTCGGCCAACGCCGCTCTGAGCTCTTGCGATCCACCTGGTGGCGGTCCGTCACCTCCCATGGCCTGTGGCAGCCCGTCCTGGACGATCTGCGCTGCCGCCTCTGCCACGTCATGCGGCGCGGCTGTCGTGGCGAACCGCAGGTCGAGCACCGGCCGGTCCCCCGCCGTCACCGTCGACGCCGGCGCCACAGGGTCCAGCAGCCGGTCCAGCGGCCGCACTACGGTCCCGGAGCCACGCTTGGTCTCCAGTACGCCGTCACGCCGCAGGTTCTCCAACGCGCGTACGACGGTCACGCGGCTCACCCCGAGCCGCTCCGCCAGCACCCGCTCCGACGGCAACCGCGACCCGATCGACAGGTCGCCACGCTCGATCCGCCGCAGCACGAGCCCCTCGACCTGCTCGGTCTTGGTCCCGTCCGCCGCCTCCAGATCCCCCGCCCGCCACATAAGTCCAGTCTCCCACAACTGGCCTGATCCCCGATCTTTGAGCACCCACCAACCGTTTTCCCGCCCTCGATCTGGTTGGTGGGTGCTCAAGGTTCGGGTGGTCAGAGTGTCGGTGGCGGGTGTGAGGATGTTGCTGTGGACGAACGGTGGCTGATCGCTCCGGAGGAGGGCGGCGGGGCGATGCTCGTCGCGCTGCATCCGGACGGGCAGCCGGCCGGGGAGATTCTGCGCGAGCCGGATCTGGTCGCGGCCGTCGCGTCGCGGCCGCAGGTCACGCGGTGGGTGTGGCGTTCGTCGACCGAGATCTATCCGCGGCTGCTGGCGGCCGGCGTCCGGGTTGAGCGGTGCTACGACATCGAGAACACCGAGGGCCTGCTGCTCGGCCACGAGGGCCGGCTCGGCGAGCCACGGTCCGCGGCCGCCGCGTGGGCGCGTTTGAGCGGTCTTCCGGTCCCACCCGATCCGCCGCTGCGCGCCGTCGTACCGGGTGAGCAGTCGTCGTTGTTCGAGATCGCCGTCGAGCCGATCCCGTTCGAGGCGTTGCTCCGGGTGTACGCCGACCAACTCCGACGGCACGACCTCGCCGAGTACCCGGATCGCATGCGGTTGCTCACGGCATCGGAATCGTCCGCGATGCTCGTCGCCGCGGAGATGGATCTCGCCGGGTTGCCGTGGAGCGCGGATGCGCATCGGGAGCTGTTGAACGAGTTGCTCGGTGAACGGTTCCCGGGTTCGGGCGAGCCGCGCCGGCTGACCGAGCTCGCGGACGAGATCTCCGCGGCGTTCGGGCACCGCGTGCGGCCCGAGCTGCCGGCCGACGTACTGAAGGCGTTCAAGCAGGCCGGGCACCAGGTGAAGTCGACGCGGAAGTGGGAGCTCGAGCACATCGATCATCCGGCGGTGGCACCGCTGCTCGAGTACAAGAAGCTGTATCGGATCTACACCGCGAACGGCTGGAGCTGGCTGAACGACTGGGTCCACGACGGGCGCTTCCGGCCCGGGTTCCTGCCGGGCGGCACGGTGTCGGGTCGATGGGTCACGAACGGCGGCGGCGGTCTGCAGATCCCGAAGGTGATCCGCCGCGCGGTGGTCGCCGACCCCGGCTGGCGGCTCGTCGTCGCGGACGCGTCGCAGCTCGAGCCGCGGGTGCTGGCCGCGATCTCGCGCGACCGGGCGCTGATGGAGGTCGCCAGCGATCCCGGTGATCTCTACAAGGCCGTTTCGGACCAGGCGTTCTCCGGAGACCGGGCACACGCCAAGATCGCCGTACTGGGTGCGATCTACGGGCAGACGTCCGGCGACGGCCTCAAGAACCTCGCCATGCTGCGCAAACGATTCCCGCAGGCAGTCCAGTACGTCGACGACGCGGCCCGCGCGGGCGAGGAAGGCCGACTGGTCCGCACGTACCTCGGCCGCACCTGCCCACCGAGCGGCCACCCGCTCGACGAAGCCATGCTCGAAGGTCCACCCGCCGACATCCCCACCACAGACCCGCGCCATGCGAGAGCCCGCGGCCGCTTCACGAGAAACTTCGTGGTCCAAGGCAGCGCCGCCGACTGGGCCCTACTGCTGCTGGCCGCCCTCCGCCAGTCCCTGACACCCCTCAAGGCCGAACTCGTCTTCCACCAGCACGACGAGGTCATAGTCCACTGCCCCGCCGAAGAAGCCGACCAGGTCACCGAAGCCATCCAACAAGCCGGCAACCTCGCCGGCACCCTGACCTTCGGCCCCACCCCCACCAACTTCGCCTTTGTTTCAGCGGTGGTCGAAAGGTACGCCGACGCGAAGTGACTTCGGATTGTTGACCCCCTGACCGTCGTACGTTTGGCGAACAACGAACAACGACAGCAGGAGGCGAGTCATGGCCAAATTCGGAAGAGCGGCGAAGAAAGAGGAAAAGAAGGAAACGAAGGCGCGCGGCAAGGACATCGAGACCGGCCAGAAGATCGACAACGGCGTAAAGATGTCCGGACGTGAGGCCGCACGCTGGGCCAAGCGGATGAACGGCCAGGGCAGGTAGTAGCGGATCACGCCGCCGCCACGGCGTCCGGAAAGCGCATTCTTCGTTGCCTTCCCGATTCTTTCTGCTATTGCTCAACCGGATACTCTCTCTCCGAGAGGCCGTATTTCCGTTTTCCACACGGAAGATGTCCAGTGCGAAGAAATTCTGGTTCAGGTAGCCGGCGAGGCGGGTTGGCGCCCGCCACGCGCGAAGAAGCCTCCTCGAAGGTGTTCATCGGCCGTCTTCGAGTTCGATGGTGGTGGGCATGGGGGCGTGGCCGGCCAGGCGGAACCAGGTGACGAGGCGGCGGTGGCGTAGGTCGCGGGTGGAGACCACGACGTCGTTGTGGAAGCGGCGGGCCAGTTGGACGCGGCGCATCGCGAGGGACAGTTCGCCGGCCCAGGGTTCGATGTCGGTGCCGGTGGCATGGATTGCTCGGGTGAGGGCGGACTCGGCTTGTTCGCGGAGTTCGAGCGCGTCGAGTGAGGCCGCCCGGGCGCGGTGGGCCGCGTCGAGGAGCAGAAGGGCGGAGGCCGGGTCGAGGATGTCACTGCCGGCCAGTTCCGCGACCAGGGCGGCGCGGCGCGCCAGCTCGGTCTCGAGTGATGCGCGGGCGAGCTCCACGCGGTGGTGCAGCCGGTCGAGCCGGCCGGCGGTCCAGCTCGCGTAGGCGCCGAACAACAGCAGCACCACACCCACCGCCAGCAGCACCCAAGACATCTCCACACCCCCATTCGATCACCGGCCGCTCCCCAACCCGCCGCTACGGCCCAACTTTGAGAACCCACCAACCAGAAATCGCGCGGAAATTTGGTTGGTGGGTTCTCAAAGTTGAACTGAGGGGGCTTACGGGGCGGTGACGGTGGGGCGGATGGGGTGATGGGTGGGTTGGGGCGGCATTAGCGTCGGGGTATGGCTGAGATTGGTGTGATTGGCGGGTCCGGGTTCTACTCGTTTCTGGCTGATGCGGAGACCATCGAGATCGACACGCCGTACGGCGCGCCCAGCGAGCCGCCGCTCGTTGGTGACCTCGACGGGCGGGAGGTCGCGTTCGTCCCGCGGCACGGCGCCGACCATCGGTTCCCTCCGCACCGGGTGAACTACCGCGCGAACCTGTGGGCGCTACGCGAGCTGGGCGTCCGCCAGGTCCTCGGCCCCTGCGCGGTCGGGTCGCTCAGACCCGAGCTGACCCCCGGCACCTTCGTGGTCCCCGACCAGTACGTCGATCGCACGTGGGGCCGGGAGCACACGGTGTACGACGAGGCGCCCGTGGTGCACACCTCCGCCGCGGATCCGTACTGCCCCGTCGGCCGCGCCACAGTGATTGCCTCCGGCAACGTCGTACCCGAAGGCACGATGGTTGTCATCAACGGGCCGAGGTTCTCGACCCGGGCCGAGTCGCAGTGGCACGCGGCGCAGGGCTGGTCGGTCGTCGGCATGACCGGCGCACCCGAGGCAGCCATCGCCCGCGAACTCGCGCTCTGCTACACGTCGATCGCTGTCGTCACCGATCACGACGCGGGCGTGGAGACCGGCACCGGCGTCACCCAGGCCGAGGTGTTCGACGCTTTCAAGCACAGCATCGAACGCCTGCAGGTGCTCCTTAAGGACGTGATCGGCCAGCTCCCGAAGGCTGACGCAGACTGCACCTGCCGCCACTCGCTCGACGGAACGGAGGCGGCTCGATGAGAGTCTTGCTGACGGGCGGGGCCGGCTTCATCGGCACCCACGTCCACCACCAGCTCGTTGCCGAGGGCCACGAAGTCACCGTCCTCGACTCCTTCCGCCCGGACGTACATGCCGCGCGCCCCGCGAGCCGCCCCGGCCTGATCGTCGGCGACATCCGCGACGCGGACGCCGTGACCAGAGCGCTGGACGGCGTCGACACCGTCATCCACCTGGCCGCGAAGGTCGGCCTCGGTGTCCATCTCGACGACATCGACGACTACGTCTCCTCCAACAGCCTCGGTACGGCCGTCCTCTTGAAGTCCCTCGGCAACGTCCGCAACGTCGTCTACGCCAGCTCGATGGTGGTGTACGGCGAGGGCCGCTACGACTGCGACGACCACGGACAGGTCGCCCCGGGCCCCCGACGTACCGAAGACCTCGGGCAAGGCCGCTTCGAGCCGCCCTGCCCGCACTGCGGCGCTCCGCTGCGGCCCGGTCTCGTCACCGAGGACGCTGCGCTGGACCCGCGGAACGCCTACGCGGCCAGCAAGCTCAACGGCGAGCATCTCGCCGCCAGCTGGGCCCGCGAGACGGGCGGCCGCGTCACCGCACTCCGCTTCCACAATGTGTACGGCCCCGGCATGCCACGCAACACGCCGTACGCCGGAGTCGCCGCGATCTTCCGCTCCGCGCTCGAACGTGGGGAGACGCCGCGTGTCTTCGAGGACGGCCGTCAACGCCGCGACTTCGTCCACGTCCGCGACGTCGCGGCAGCGGTCACGCTGTCGGCGACCGCCCTCCCCCACCAGCCACCGTTCACGGCGTACAACGTCGGCAGCGGCACCGTCACCACGATCGGTGAGGTCGCCGCCGAGCTGGCCCGCGCGTACGGCGGCCCGCCGCCCGTCGTCACCGGTGAGTACCGCCTCGGCGACGTCCGGCACATCACCGCCTCGTCCGACCGCCTGAAGAACGAGCTCGGCTGGAAGCCGGCGTACGACCTGCAGGCCGGCCTCGACGACCTACTCCACTCGGCCGGCTAGGACCGGCGGAAGGTCGATCTCGAAGGCGCACCCGCCGTCGACGTTGCTGACGGCAATCTTCCCGTCATGGGACTCGACCACACCGCGCGCGATCGCGAGTCCCAGCCCGCCGCCGCCCACGTCGGGTGTGCGCTGCTCGTCGCCGCGCCAGCCGACGTCGAAGACGCGCTCCAGATCAGCAGCGGGAATCCCGCCGCACCCGTCGGTCACCGCGAGCCGGACCCGCCCGTCCAGCTCGCGATCGACCGTCAGCGTCACCGTCCCGCCCGCCGACGTGTGCCGGATCGCGTTCCCGACCAGGTTGGTGACCGCGCGCGTCAACTCGTCCGGATCCCCTTGTACGGCGAGCCGATCGTCGTCACACGGTGTCGACACGGACAGCTGAACGCCCTCCGCCCGCGCATGCTCGCTGTTCTCCCCCGCGACGTCCTCGGCCAGCTCCCGCAGGCTCACCGCCGACCGTCGGCGCGGCGGCGGCGCCGTCGACAACCGCGACAGCTCGAACAGGTCGTCCACCAGCCCGGTCATCCGGTCGACCGTCGACCGCATCTGCCGCAGCGCGCCCGGTACGTCGTCGATCACGCCGTCCTCGAGGCCTTCGGACACGGCCCGCAACCCGGCCAGCGGCGTCCGCAGGTCGTGCGACATGAACGCCACCAGCTCCCGCCGGCTCGTCTCCAGCGCCCGTTCCCGCTGATGCGACGCGGCGAGCTTCTTCCGCGTCATCTCCAACTCGTCCCGCAACGTGGCCAGCTCCGCGGGCACCACCCCGCCGGCGCCTTCCGTCGGCTCGTACGACGTCCCGAGATGACGCAACCGCCGCCCCACATCCCGCGACCCGACGGCGACCCAGTGCCCGAGGAGCACCGACATCGCCAGCCCGAGCAGCGCCGCGAACGCCAGCGTCCACAGCACCACCCACGAGTCGTGCTCGGAGATGAACATCGCCCGCACGCTCTGCAGCACCGCGGCCAGCGCACCTGCCATCGGCGCCAGCGCCGCCACGATCATCGTGATCCGCAACGACCGCCGCCGGAAGCGCCACAGCACCACCGCGCCGACCGCCGCCACCAGCAGCGTCCACCCCGTGGTGAGCGCCAGGATGGTCGCCATGTCCTTGTTCACGACGCGTCACCGGCGAACAGGTACCCGGTGCGCGGCACGGTGAGGACGAGCTTCGGGTCCGACGGATCCGCCTCGATCTTCTCCCGCAACCGCCGTACATGCACGGTGACCGTCGACGAGTCGCCGAAGTCCCAGCCCCACACGCGACGGAGCAACTCGGCCTTCGTGTACGCCTTGCCCGCATGCGACACCAGGTACGCCAGCAGGTCGAACTCCCGGTGCGTCAGCGACAGCTCGTTCTCGCCGAGGTACGCGCGCCGCGCCGCCGTGTCGACCATGACCGGCCCCGCGCTCAGCTTGGTCGGCGTCAGATCGAGCCCGGCCAGCCGCTCCTCCCGCCGTACCATCGCCTGCACCCGCAGCGTCAGCTCCCGCGGGCTGAACGGCTTGACCACATAGTCGTCCGCACCGACCTCGAGCCCGACCAGCCGGTCCTCCTCCTCGCCGCGCGCGGACAGCATGATCACCGCGGCACCGTCGTCGGCCGCACGCATCCGGCGCAGCACCTCGAGTCCGGACAGTCCGGGCAGCATCACGTCCAGTACGACGACCGACGGCTTCCACTGCTGCCACACCTCGACCGCCGACGCACCGTCCGCGACCACGCGGGCGTCGTACCCGGCCTTGGTCAGGTACGCCGAGACGACGTTCGACACGGTCGGGTCGTCGTCCACCACTAGAACACGAGTAGCCACGCTCAGAGCGTAGATCCTCCGCCCGTCCCGCAGCCGCACCAGCACCGGAACGCAGTACGCCGTAAGCGACCCGTAGTCGTGTTCAGGCCCTGGCGACGCGAGTTCGTCCTTACCGTCGAAGCATGTCCGTCGATCTCGTGCTGCCGTGCCTGAACGAGGCGGCCGCCCTGCCCTGGGTCCTCGAACGCCTCCCACCCGGTGTCCGCGCCATCGTCGTCGACAACGGCTCGACCGACGACTCGGCTGCCGTTGCCGCTCGGCTGGGCGCGACCGTCGTGCGGTGCGAGGTGAAGGGGTACGGCGCTGCGTGTCATGCCGGCCTGGAGGCGGCCGACGCCGACATCGTGGCCGTGATGGACGCGGACGCGTCGCTCGATCCGCGGCAACTGGTCCGCGTGACCGCGCCGGTCGTTGCCGGCCGCGCGGATCTGATCGTCGGCCGCCGGCGTCCGGTGTCGCGGCAGGTCTGGCCGTGGCATCTCCGGCTGGCCAACGCGGAGCTGTCCCGGCGGATCAGGCGCCGTACGGGCGTCGCTTTGCACGACCTCGGTCCGATGCGTGCTGGGCGACGTACTGCGCTGCTCGGACTCGGGCTGACAGATCGACGGTCCGGATACCCGTTGGAGACCGTGGTCCGCGCCGCCGACGCCGGATGGCGGATCGCGGAGGTCGACGTCGACTACCTCCCGCGCTCCGGCCGCTCGAAGGTCACCGGTACGCCGCTGGGCGCCGCGCGCGCCGTACTCGACATGTCGAAGGTTTTGGCGCGGTGAAGCGCGGCACGGTGATCGTGATTGCGAAGGAGCCGGTGCCGGGGCGGGTGAAGACTCGGCTGCAGAGCGAGTTCACGGCCGGAGAGGCAGCGGCGCTGGCGCGGGCGTCGCTCGTCGACACGCTCGGCGCGGTTCAGTTCGCGCCCGCGACGCGCCGGGTAGTCGCGCTAGAAGGCGAGCCGGGGCCTTGGTTGCCGCCTGGGTTCGAGGTCGTGAAGCAGCGCGGCGGCGGCCTCGACGAGCGGCTCGCGGCGGCGTTCGAGGACGTGTACGACGGTACGCCGATGGTCCTGGTCGGGATGGACACGCCGCAACTACGGCCGGAGCTACTCGGGTTCGCGTGGTCCGGGTATGACGCGGTGCTCGGCCTGACCGAGGACGGCGGGTACTGGTGTCTCGGGCTCCGTACGCCGGATCCGCGCGCGCTGCTCGGCGTACCGATGTCGACCGACCACACCGGGCGGGACCAGCTCCGTCGGCTGCTGGCGTTGGGATTGCGGGTCAAAATCCTGCCGACTCTGCGCGACATGGATACCCCGCGGGATGCGGCGTACCTCGCCGACGAGTTCCCCTCGCTGCGGGTGTCGCGGCTGTACCGGAGGCTGCAGCATGCGGCGCATCCGGGGCTGCTGTTCGAGCAGGCCCTCGGCGGTACGGCGCGAGTTGTTGCTACCGGCATCGATGGGCGGACTGTGCCGTCGCTGTCCGAGGTGGACCGCTGGACGGCGCCCGCGGACGACGTGGATCGGCTCGCGCTGAGTCGATGCGAGGGGCCCGTGCTGGACATCGGGTGCGGGCCGGGGCGGATCGTCACTGCGCTCGCCGAACGCGGAATCCCCGCGCTCGGGGTCGATGTGTCGCCGCGGGCGGTGTCGCTCACCACATCGCGTGGTGCGTCGGCGCTGCATCGTCCGGTGCAGGATCGGCTGCCGGGTGAGGGGCGCTGGGGCAGCGTGCTGCTGATGGACGGGAACATCGGGATCGGTGGTGATCCGGCCGATCTGCTGCGTCGCTGCGCCGAACTGGTCCGCCCCGACGGTCTCGTGCTGGTCGAGGTCGACCCGGACGACGATCTCGACGACGTCACCCCGATAGTCCTCCGCAGCTCCACCGGCCGCCGCTCCACCCCGTTGCCCTGGGCAAGAGTCGGCACCCGGGCCCTGATCCGGCACGCCCGTACAACTCACCTCCACCCCACCGAAGACTGGCGCACCCCCCACCGAGCCTTCCTGACCCTCCGCCGAACCGCATGACACCGCCACCCGCCCCGGGTCGCGACTTTGTGCACGGTTCAGTCAAATTCTGGCGCCGGGAATGGTCGAACGGGGCACAAAGTCGCCGGTTCATGTGGGTTGGGGGTGCTGTGGTGGGTGTGTGCGCGGGGGCGATCGCGGCCGCGCGGGCGCAGTGGTGGCCGGATGTGGTGTTGGTGGTGGGGACGGTTGTGGTCGCGGGGTTGGTGTGGCGGTTTGGGCGGGGGCTGAGTGTTGGGGTCGTAGTGGTTGTGGCGGGGTTGTGTCAGGTGCCGGGGCTGACACAGGCGCCGATCACCAGCACAGACGCCTACCGGTACGTGTGGGACGGGCGTGTGCAGTTGTCCGGGCATTCGCCGTACGGCTATGTGCCACTGGACGACTCGTTGGCGCCGCTGCGGGATCCTGTGCTGTTCCCTGGGTTGTCGCCGGACCAGCGCTCCGGTGTGACAGGCATCCCCGACGACCCGGCCCAGCTCCCGGTCGACGACGCCAGGACGCGGATCAACCGCCCCGGTGTGCCGACCATCTATCCGCCTGTCGCCGAGGCCTACTTCACCGTGGTCGCCCTGTTCACCCCGTGGTCTGCCGGCACCCTCGGACTCCAGATCGCGGCCGCATTGATCGCGATCGCACTCACCTGGCTACTCGCCGTACAGAACCCCCGCTGGGCCGCGCTGTGGGGTTGGTCACCGATCGTCGCTCTCGAAGCCGGCAACGCCGCCCACGTCGACGTCCTCGCCGCACTCTTCATCACGGCGGCCGTCGTCACCGCCGCCCGCAGACCGAAACTCGCCGCCGTCCTCCTCGGGGCGGCCGGCAGCGTCAAGCTCCTTCCGCTCCTGTTGCTCCCCGCGTTCCGCCGCCGGCGCCCACTCGTGGCCGTCGGCTCCTTCATCGCCTCGTACCTCCCCCACGTTCTTGCCGTCGGCACCTTGGTGCTCGGCTTCCTCCCCGGCTACCTCAACCAGGAAGGCTTCGAGGACGGCAGCTCCCGCTCCGCGATTCTCGCGCTCCTGCTGCCTCCTGAGGCCCGCCAGGTCGTCGCCGCGGCCCTCGCGCTCGCCCTCGCCGCCCTCGCCTTCCACCGCGCCCGCCGCGACCCGATCGCCCTCACCTGCTGCTGGCTGTACGGCGCGGCGCTCCTGATCGCCACCCCGACTTACCCGTGGTACGGCCTCCCGCTGATCGCCCTCGCCGCGCTGGCCGGTCGCCCCGAATGGATCGCCGTACCGCTCGCGTCGTACCTCGCCTACGCGAGCTTCGGCCACGACACCCGCCAGGGCCTCATCCACCTCACCGCCGCCGTCATCGTGGCCGGCGGCCTCACGATCCGTCACCAACTCGTTGCGAAGTCAGGTTTGACCACACCGCCCCTCCCCGCCAACACTGGCGAGCGTGACGAATCGCATCGCCCTGGCAACCTCGACCGAATACGCTGAGTTGCACCCTGACGAACGCCCGCTCCTCGACGCGCTGCGCGCCGCGGGCCTCGACCCGGTGGTCGAGGTCTGGACCGACCCGTCGGTCGACTGGTCCGCGTACGACGCCATCCTGCTGCGGACCGTGTGGGACTACTTCTGGCTGTACGCCGAATTCACCGAGTGGCTCGCGCAGCTCGACAAGGCCGGCGTACCCGTCCTGAACTCCACGGACCAGGTCCGCTGGAACAGCGACAAGCAGTATCTGCTCGAACTGCGCGAACGCGGTGTCGCGATCGTTCCGTCCCAGGTCGCGGCGGGCGCGTGCCTGCGCGAGGTCGTGGCCGGACTCACCGGTCAGCAGATCGTCGTCAAGCCGACCGTAGGCGGTAACGCCCTGCACACGGTCCGCGGTGTCGCAGGCTCTCCCGAACTCGAGCAGGCGCTCAACGACCTGCCGGACGTGGTGTACCTCGTGCAGCCGTTCGTGCCGGAGATCCAGTCCGACGGCGAGTGGTCGCTGCTGTTCTTCAACGGCGAGTTCAGCCACGCGGTGATCAAGCGCCCCGCGACCGGCGATTACCGCGTCCAGGAGTCGTACGGCGGCCAGACGACGCCGACGGACCCGCCTGCCGCCGTACTCGAGGGCGCCCAGGCGGCCCTGGCTGCCTCCGGCCCGACGCCGACCTACGCCCGCGTCGACGGAGTCGTGGTCAACGACCGCTTCCTGCTGATGGAGATCGAGCTCATCGAGCCGTACCTCTTCCTGCCGCAGTCTCCGGACGCGGCCGCCAAACTCGCCACCGCGGTCGCCGCGCGCATCTGACCAGCGTATGCCGACGCTCGAGGACATCCGCCGGGCCGCCACCGAGCTCGAGGGACGGATCCACCGGACACCGATGCTGACCTCGTCAGCTCTGAACGAACGATTCGCGGCCGACCTGGTGCTCAAGGCCGAGCTGTTCCAGAAGACCGGCAGCTTCAAGGTCCGCGGACTGCTGACGAAGCTCCTGCGGTTGACGACTGCGGAGCGCGAGCGCGGTGTCATCACGGTGTCGGCGGGCAACGCGGCCGGGGCGCTGGCGTGGGCGGCACGGGATGCCGGGGTGCCGGCGACGGTGGTGATGGCGGCGACCGCCGTGCCGGCGAAGATCGACGCGGCACGCGGCTACGGCGCGACCGTCGAGCTCGTCGAGGGTGACCTGATGGCGCAGTACGAGCAGATCCGCGACGACCGGCAACTCACCGGCGTGCACCCGTTCGACGACGAGGACGTGATCCTCGGGCACGCCGGCCTCGGTCTGGAGCTGTTGGCCGATCGCCCGGACCTCGACACCGTCCTGGTTCCGGTGGGCGGCGGCGGACTGATCTCGGGGGTCGCGACGGCGGTGAAACTGATGAAACCGTCGATCCGCGTGATCGGGATCGAGCCGGAGCAGGCCGACGTGGTCAGTCGCAGCCTCGCGGCCGGCGTCCCTCAGAAGCTCCTGACCGCACGGTCGATCGCCGACGGCCTCGCCGCACCCGTCTGCGGCACCCGCAATCTCCCGCTCATCCAGCAGTACGTCGACGACGTCGTCCGCGTGTCCGAGGACGCGCTGCTCGAGGCGACCCGCTTGGTGATGTCACGGACCAAACTCGCCCTCGAACCGGCGGCTGCGGCGCCCTTCGCGGCACTGATCGAGGGCCTCCGGCCCGAAGGCGTCACTGCCGCCGTGGTGAGCGGCGGCAACCTGGACGTCACCAAGCTGAGGTTCTAGGCCGTTGCCAGGTCTGTGCGGGCGCGGGATCTGACGCCGTCGCTGGGATCGTCGACCACGTCACCGTGACGTACCGGATCGTTCTCCGGGAGCAGGATGTCGCGGGCGACCACCAGCATCAGCCAGAGCGTGCCGGCCATCCGCAGGATCACCGAGAACCAGTAGATCCGGTCCGGGATCTGCGGGTCGCCAGGCGCCAGGAACTGCGCCAGATGCATCCACACCAGCATCCAGTAGAAGCATTCGCAGGCCTGCCAGATCAGCCAGTCACGCAGCCGCGGCCGGGCCAGCGCCACCAGCGGCAGCAGCCACAGCACGTACTGCGGTGAGTAGACCTTGTTGATCAGCAGGAACGCAGCCACCACCAGGAACGCGAGCTGCGCGAATCTGGGCGGCCGGGGCGCCATCAGGCCGAGGATCGCGATCGACAGGCACAACCCGGCGAAGATCACGATGTTCAGCTGGTTGACGTCCGCGACCTCGTGCTTGGCCAGCTTGAGGACGTACCAGATCGAGCCGTAGTCGCTCTCGCGCTCGTCGTTGAACTGCCAGAACGACAGCCACTCGTTCTTCGCGAGCAGGTAGATCGGCGCGTTCACCAGTCCCCACGCGACCGCTGCCGCCACCGTCGCCTGGATCCACGGCCACAGCTTCCGTCCACGGAGGCAGACGATCAGCAACGGACCGAGCAACAGGAACGGATAGAACTTCGCCGCCGTCCCCAGTCCGAGCAGTACGCCGAACCAGATGGGTTTCCCGCGTGACCACGCGAACATCGCCCCGGCGGTCAACGCGACCGCGAAGAGGTCCCAGTTGATCGTCGACGTCAGTGCGAGCGCCGGCGCCGCAGCGACGTACAGAGCGTCCAGCGGCTGTCCACGGGCCGCTCCCGGGCGTTTTGCGACTCCGCGCGCGGTCGCGACCGTGAGGCCGACGATCAGCAACGCACAGAGGAACAGCAGCACGGTGTTGACCAGGAAGAACACCCCGGCCGTGTCGCGCTTCTGCTCGACGGTCAGGTCCTTCTTCGGATCGCCGGTGACCAGCCAGGTGAGCTGCGCCGCGACCTCCATGAAGCCGCCGGTCAGTACCGGGTACTCCAGCACCGGGTAGTTGCCGGTGTCGAGGAACGGCCGGTTACCCTCCGCGAACCCGCGCTCCTGGTACAGGAACCCGATGTCGGAGTAGCAGAGCGCCTTGAACGGCCGCCAGCTCTGCCGGTCCCAGCCGGCCTCCATACACGGCGCCTTCTGCAGTACGCCGAGGCCGAACGTGATCGTGCAGACGGCAAGCGCGATCCGCAGCGGCGTCCACCACGACGAGCTGAGCCGGGCGAACCGCCCCGACGGTCCACCGAGCCCGACGGTCAGGCCGGCGACGGCCGGATCAGCCTCCGACGGCGTCTGCGCGAGCTCGCGATGTGGTCCGGTCACGGTGGGCATCATCTCCTATCGGCTCACCTTGCGACCAGGAGAGGTTACCCACCTGTCACCAGCGGACCCCCGCAACCGTCCTCGTGCGCGTGTCAGTCGGGTGGCTCCAGGCGGGCGAGCCAGGTCGTCAGGAGCTTCTCGAGCTGAGTGGTCTCGTCCGGTGTGAGTGCCTCGAGGAGGCGTTGCTCGTTGGCCATGTGGGCGGTGAAGGCCTTGTCGATCAGCCGCCGGCCGCTCGGCGTCAGGCGGACCACCCGGCCGCGGCCGTCGGCGTCGCTGCGCCGGCGATGGACCAGGCCGGCTTCCTCGAGCCGGTCGACCCGCTTGGTGACCGCCCCCGTGGTCACCATCGTGTGCAGGGCGATCTCCCCCGGCGCCCGCTCGTACGGCGCTCCCGCGCGCCGCAACGCCGCGAGGACGTCGAACTCACCCTCCGTCAGCCCGTACTTCGCGTAGAGCAGCGTCAGCTCGCCGGTGAGGTGGTTCGCGATCCGGTGCAGCCGCCCGATCACGCCCTGCGGGGCGGTGTCGACATCCGGCCGCTCGACCCGCCACTCCGCCTGGATTCTCGCTACGTGATCCACGAGTACCACTCTATCTTCCCGGGAAGATATAATGTTTTCCATGGAAGATACCTTCCGCTGGAGCCTCGTCACCGCGATCGCGCCGATCGCCTGGGGCACGAACTACTTCGTCACCCACGAGTACCTACCGCCCGGACATCCCTTGTACGGCGCGGTGTTCCGCGCACTCCCCGCGGGGCTTCTCCTGCTCGCCCTCGCCCGCCGCCTCCCCCGCGGCGTCTGGTGGTGGCGCTCACTGCTGCTCGGGATCTGCAACATGGGCGCGTTCTTCGCGCTGATCTACCTCGCGTCCCAACTGCTCCCGGTCAGCCTCGCGTCGACGATCATGTCCGCGGCGCCGTTCACCATGGCGCTCTTCGCCTGGGGCCTGCTCGCGGAACGCCCGACCGCTCAGGTCCTCACGGGCGCGACCGCCGGGATCGCCGGCGTCGTGCTGCTGCTCGGCGCCGGATCGAACGCGGTCGACCTGCGCGGCGTCGCGGCATCGGCCGCCGCGCTGACGATGTCCTCCTGCGGATACGTCCTGGCCAAGAAATGGGGCCGGGCCGGCGAGGGTCCGCTCGCGACGACCTCGTGGCAGTTGATCGCCGGCGGGGTCGTCCTGATCCCGATCGCGATCGGCGTCGAAGGCGCCCCGCCACGCCTCGACGGACCGGCCGTGGCCGGTTTCGCGTACGTCGGACTCGTCGCGACCGCACTCGCGTTCACGGCCTGGTTCGCGGGCCTCCGCAAGCTCCCCGCCGCAACGGTCGGGCTGATCGGGCTCCTCAACCCGGTGACCGGCGTACTGCTCGGGCTTCTGGTCTCCGGGGACGTCCTGAACCTGCGACAGGTCGGCGGGCTCGCCCTGGTGCTGCTCGGCATCACACTCAGCCAGCTCAGGGTGAACCCGCCGACCTCCTTGGGTCGGGTGCGTCAGTTGGACGTGACGGAGTAGGAGTTGCTGGTGAAGTTCAGGCCGCCGGACGACGAGGTGATCTCGAAGCCGAACTGGACTTCGCCGACGGTCGCATCACCCATCCAGCCCCGGCTGCGGATCCAGTTCAGGACGGCCTTGATGTCGACGGAGCCGGAGTTGGTGTTGGAAGTGCGGAGGAACGAGAACACCGCGTTGGCGCCGTTGCTGCCGCGGTAGACGTCCCAGGTGTGGCCGCCGACGCTGACCGTGGTCTGCTTGCTGCCGATCGGGCCGACCGCACCCTGCTTGTTCATCCACAGCATGATCTCGTAGGCGTTGTTGCCGGCCCAGATGTCGTAGGTCGACGAATACGATCCACTGCCGGGCCGCGACACGTTGAAGCTGCTGGTCAGGGTGCCGAGGGCGCTGACCGGCTTGCCGATGTTCCGGGCGGAGTGCGGGTACGACTTCACGCCGCCGGTGTTCGGGTGGTCGGCCCAGACTCCCCAGTTGCTGAAGGAGTTGGCCCAGATGGTCTGCGGTCCGGCGCCACTGCCCCAGACGTCATTGCGGACGGTGTACCCGCCGTTGGACCAGCTGCCGAACTTGTCCGACGACGACCACGCCGCCGCGTGCGCGGGTGCCGCAGTCACCAGGCCTGCGGCCAGTACTGTCAGTACTGCGATTGCTGCTTTCCACCATCTCTGCATTTCCATTCCTCTCGTCGAGCCCGGCCGGCGGCCGGACCTTGGGCGAACGCAGGGGAACAAATGGGGTGTCGAAGCGCTTCGACTGGGGTAGAACTGGGACAGGATCAGGAAAGGGGACGACGTGGTCACGATCGCCGACGTCGCACGGCACGCCGGGGTTGCGGCCAGCACGGTCTCGTACGTGCTCAGCGGCAAGCGGACGATCTCGACCGACACCCGGGAGCGCGTGCAGCGCAGCGTCCGCGCACTCGGCTACCGTCCGAACGCGAGCGCCCGCGCGCTGGCCAGCCAGCGGTCCAACGTGCTCGCGCTGGTGATCCCGCTGCGCACCGGTATGCATGTCCCGGTGATGATGCAGTTCGCCGCCGCGGTCGTGACCACGGCCCGCCGGTACGACCACGACGTACTGCTGCTGACCGCCGACGAAGGACCGGACGGGCTCGAGCGGGTCGCGCAGAGCTCGCTCGTGGACGCGCTCGTGGTGATGGACATCGAGCTCGACGACGAACGGGTCCCGGTCCTCCGGGAGCTGCCGATGCCGTCGGTGCTGATCGGTTACCCGGACGACGCCGACGGACTGACCTGTATCGACCTGGACTTCGTCGCCGCCGGCGCGCACTGTGTCGACCACCTGGCCGACCTCGGCCACCGTTCGCTGGCCCTGCTCGGGACACCGTCCGCGGTGTACGAACGGCAGACGGGCTTCGCGCAACGGACGCTGACCGGCTTCGCGGAAGCCGCCGAACGCCGCGGCGTGGTCGGCGTCGAGACGCCCTGTGAGCATACGTTCGACGCGATCCTGCACACGGTGCGTCAGCTGCTCGACGAGCACCCGGACATCACCGGTCTGGTGGTGCAGAACGAGCCGATCATCGGACCGCTCCTGGACGTCCTGCGCCGGCTCGGCCGCCGGGTGCCCGAGGACATGTCTCTGGTGGCGATCTGCGCGGACGACGTCGCCGAGCGGCAGGTTCCGCAGTTGTCGTCGGTCTCGATCCCGGCCGAGCGGATCGGCGACCAGGCGGTCGAGTCGCTGATCACGAAGCTCGAGGGCGGCGACGTACCGGCGTTGACGCTGCTGCCCCCGGCGCTCACGGCTCGCGAGAGCAGCTGCCAGGCCCCTCACCGCGATCTCACCACTGCGTAACCGCCAGGCGGCAACGGCAGCTCGCCGACGAGCAGCTCGCTCCCGTCGGCGGGTACGGCGACCTGGGTGTCACCGTGGTTGATCAGGAACGTCCACGTCGTCTCGCCGGCCCGGCGCCGTATTGTCTCGACCGGCGACGGTGATGGTGACAGACCCAGCAACGTCGCGGCGGTCTCGTCGTCCACCTCGGTCGACACGTACCAGGCGGTACCCGCACCGAACTCGTGACGCGTGATCGCGGGCTTGCCGTCCAGCACGCCACCGGCGTACCGATCGATCACCTCCGCCGACACGGCCCGGACGTCCTCACTCCACACCCGCCCGCGCCCACCGGACGACAGGGCGATCTCGCCGTCGATCGGCAGCGGGTGGAACTCCTCCACCCGGACGCCGAGAAGCTCCGTGAACGCCCCCGGATACCCGCCGAGCCGGACCCGCAGCTCGGGATCCACGATCCCGCTGAAGTACCCGACCACCAGCTGTCCGCCGCCTTCCACGTACGCCGTGAGCGCTGCCGCGGACTCGTCGCTGACCAGATACAGGCTGGGAACGACAACTGTCGTGTACGACGAGAGGTCCGCGGTGGGCGACGCGAAGTCGACCGTCACGCCGGCACGCCAGAAGTGCCGGTGCGTGGCTCGTACCGACTTGAGGTAGTCCAGCGCCGACGACGGCAGGTGGGTACCCTGCATCGCCCACCAGCACTCGGCATCCCACAGGATCGCGACCTCGGCCTCGACGTTGCTCTCGGCAACATCCGCCAGCTGTGGCAGGACCGCGCCGAACTCCGCGACCTCCCGGAAGATCCGGCTCTCCGGCCCAGCGTGCGGAACCATCGCCGAGTGGTACATCTCGGCCCCGCCGCGCGACGCCCGCCACTGGAAGAACAACGCGCCCTGCGAGCCGCGGGCGATGTGCGACAGGCTGTGCCGCGCCATCCGCCCGGGCTCTTTCGCCTGCAACCGGCGTCCGTCGTTGAGCGTCCCGGCCGCCTGCTCCATCAACAGCCACGGGCGGCCCCCGGCCCACGACCGGGCCAGGTCCGCGGCGAAGGCGGTCTGCTCCTCGGCACCGATCCCGGTCTCGTCCGGATAGTTGTCGATGGCCACGACGTCGACGGCCTCGGCCCACTGCGCATGATTCACCGGCACCCAGCTACCGAAGACGAAGTTCGTCGTGATCGGTAGCTCCGAGAACGTCCGTAGTTCGGCCTTCTGTTCGAGGAATGCCGCCAGCAGTTCGTCCGACCAGAAGCGTCGATAGTCCAGGTACTGGGTCGGATTCACCAGGTACTGCGTTTTCCGCGGCGGCTCGATGTCCGTCCAATCGGCGTACCCCTGGCTCCAGAACGCGGTCGTCCACGCCTCGTTCAGCCGATCGAGGTCGCCGTACCGCTCCTGGAGCCACTCGCGGAAACGTGCCGCCGCGAGCGAGCAGTGACACGTCGTGCCGTACTCGTTGTGCACGTGCCACATCGCGAGGGCCGGGTGATCGTGATACCGCTCGGCCAGCGTCCGCGCGATCCCTCGGGCGGCATCGCGGTACGCCGGCGCGCACGCGCAGTACGTGTCCCGGCTGCCGTGTGTCAGGTGTACGCCGTCCGCGGTGACCGGCATCGCCTCCGGGTGCAAGCGGCTGAACCACGGTGGCGGTGACGCGGTCGGGGTGGCCAGGTCGACGCTCACACCGCCGTCGTGCAGCAGGTCGAGCACCTGGTCGAGCCAGTCGAACTCGTACCTGCCCGGCGCGGGCTCCAGGGACGACCACGAGAACACCCCGACGGTCACCAGGTTGACGCCGGCCTGCCGCATCAGGGCGACGTCCTCCTTCCACACCCCCGGATCCCACTGCTCGGGGTTGTAGTCGCCGCCGTACCAGAGTCGTGTCATACCGGCTCACCGTAGGGGATCCCGAACCCGTTCGTGGAGAGGTACACCCGCCCGTAGACCCTCGGGTCACCCGCGATCGCGTCACCGGTGGAGGCGTACTGGTGCCGGTCGTCGTTCACACGCACCCAGGACGCACCGCTGTCGTCCGACCGGTAGATCCCGCGGACACCGGCGACCTTCCCGGACGTGTACGCGGCCATCTCCCTTCGGTGCGGCGCCGCCTTGCCGAAGCCGATCGTGTACGCCTCCTCGATCGTTGGCACGGGCAAGTACGTCGACCCGCGATCGACCGATCGGTACAGCCCGCCGGCACCGGCCGCGAGCCAGCAGTGCCCGGCCCGATCCAGCACGGTCTCGAGCTTCCCGCCGCCCGTCGGCAGACCGGTTGCCGTCGCCGTGAAGGCGGCACCCCCGTTCGTGCTCACGTACGCCGTACCGGTGGCCGGATCGAACCCGTAGAACACACTCCCGTCGACCCGATCGCCGGCGAGCACCGAGCCGGCAGGCAGGCCGGCGACGGCGATCCAGGTCGCGCCGCGATCGCGTGAGTAGTGCGCGACGAGATCGCCCGGTGCCCAGAGGATCGTTCGTGCGTCGGCGCCGACCGCGACCCGACCCGTCTGCGTCATACCGGACGGCTCGCCCGCGAACGGCTGCCAACTGCTCCCGGCATCGGTCGAGTACGCACCCCGCTCGCCGGCATTGGCGTTCGCGAGCCGTACGACGAATCCCGGGGCGAGCGCCGCGTAGTCCAGACTCGGCGACGTCCCACTGACCGGATTCGACGCCTGTCCGTCCGGCGGTACGACGTCCAACCGGTCGTGCCGGTAGACCCCGATGTCCCCGAGCGCGCTGATCAACGGCGGGCCCCACGGCGGACTGATCAGATCGAGGACGGCCGTCTCCTCGAGTCCCTGCGCACGGACCGACCAGTGCGTACTGCGACCCGCCTCCGCCCCGGTCACGTCGTCGGTGCCGAAGATCGTCGCACCGGTGACGTACAGGACCTTGTCCGAGTCGAACGGATCGATCGAGATGTCACCGATCATCCAGCCGAGCTTCGGGGTGCCGTGGAAGTTCAGGTACGGCGCTCCGGACGTGTCGAGCACGATCCGCTCGCCGATCGACTGCCAGGTCCGGCCGCCGTCGACCGACCGGAAGATGTCGTCGACCGGACCCCAGCGGCTCATCGTCGACACCATCACCGTGCCCGGCTTGCGCGGGTCGGTGGCGAGACCGCCGTACCCGAAGCCGGCTTCGCCACCGGTGTTCGGGCGCAACGGCGTGATGTCGGTCCACTCACCGGTCGCGGTGTTCAGCTTGTGAACGGCGCCGTCGTACATCTCGTACGGTCCGGGGAGATCGCCGTACGTGACGTAGATGTTGCCGTCGGCCCCCAGTTCGCCGTGGTGGGGCAGCAGCCCGGTCGGCTGCCCGGGGACCGCCGACCAGGTGCGGCCGGCATCGGTACTGCGGTAGAGCGGGTTCGCCGGATCCGCGACGCCGGCATAGATCGTGCCGTCGCGCCGGTCGAAGAAGACGAAGCCGATCCCGATCCCGGGATTCCCGGTCACCGGGAAACTGTCCACCCGGGACCAGGTCACGCCGCGATCGCCGCTGCGCCACAGCCCCTGATTGCGGGTGCCGAACAGCAGTACCCGGCCGTCACGAGGGTCGACGACGAGTCGCTCGCCCATCGAGCGGCCGGGCTCGTTGCCGCCGAGCTTGAACGGCAGGTCGGTGCGCTCGAAGGTCCGGCCCTGGTCGCACGATCGCAGGATCGCACCGTTGATCGGCGACCATTCGTTGGTGTAGGTGCCGGCCGCGAGGTAGAGCCGTTGCGGGTCCGCCGGGTCGAGCGCGAGACTCTCGACCCCGGTCCAGTTCCACTCGTCCCAGCCGATCCAGTGCAGCAGCTGCACCCAGCGCTGGGTGCGGTTGTCGAACCGCGCGGCTCCCCCGATGTCGGTCCGCGCGTACACCAGACCACGCTTGCGCGGATGGTGGACGATCCCGGTGACGAAACCGCCTCCGACGATCTCCACGTTGCGCCAGCGGTACTGGCCGCCCGCCGTCGTCGCCGCCGCCGATGGAATCGTGGCCGCGGCGAGAGCCGTGCCGGTGCCGAGGGCAAGGAAATGCCGTCGTGCCAGGTTCATCGTGACCTCATCCCTTCACCGCGCCGATGATGACGCCCTTCTGGAAATGCCGCTGGATGAACGGGTACACGAGCAGGACCGGCACGATCGCGATCACCACGATCGCCATCTTGATCGCCAGACCGGGCGCCGGTGACAGGCCCGCGATACCGGTCGCCACTCCGCCGGCACCCGTCGGCAGCGGCTGCTGCTGCACGATGTAGGTCCGCAGCACCATCTGCAGCGGCCACTTGCTGTTGTCGTTGATGTACAGCAACGCGTTGAAGAACGCGTTCCAGTAACCGACCGCGTAGAACAGTCCGACCACGGCGACCACCGCCTTCGACAACGGCAGCACGATCCGCCGCAGGATCGCGAACTCGCCGGCCCCGTCGATCCGGGCACTGTCGATCAGCTCGGTCGGGATACCCATGAAGAACGACCGCATCACGATCAGGTTGAACGCCGAGATCGCGGCCGGCAGGATCAGCGACGCGTAGTGGTCGATCAGCCCGAGCGCGTTGACGACGAGATAGCTCGGGATGATGCCCGGCCCGAACAGGAACGTCAGCAGCACGATGAACAGCAGCGGCCGGTGGAACAACGATCCCGGCCGCGACAACCCGTACGCCGCGAGCACGGTGATCCCGAGGCTGAACGCCGTACCGATCGCGGTGATCCCGACACTGATCAGCAACGCCTTCGTCACCACTCCGCCGGAGAGCAACTGCACGTACGCCGCAACCGTCAGTTCCCGTGGTACGACGACCAGCCCGCCGGCTCGGGTCACGGCCTCCGTCGACGACAGGCTCGTCACCACCACGACGTACAAGGGGAACGCGACCGCCAGCGCGATCAACGCCAGCACCACCGGTTTCCCGAACCGCCCGACCGGGGTCGGTTCTTCCTCCCAGACAGCTCGTGCACTCATGACTTGGAATACACCCCCTGCTCGCCCACCATGTGCGCGAATCGGTTGGCCAGCAGGACGAGGACGAGGCCGACGACACCCTTGAAGAGGCCGGCCGCGGCGCCGTAGCCGAAGTCGCCGACGAGCAGGCCCTGGTAGTAGACGTACGTGTCGAGTACCTCCGCGGCGCCGCCGCCGACGGCGCTGCGTTGCAGGATGAACTGCTCGAACCCGACCGTCAGCGCGTCACCCAGTCGCAGGATCAGCAGCAGGACGATCACCGGGCGCAGACCCGGCAGCGTGATGTGCCAGAGCCGTCGCCAGCGGTTCGCGCCGTCGGCCGCGGCGGACTCGTAGAGCTCCGGGCTGATGGTCGACAGCGCCGCGAGGAACACGATCATGCCCCAGCCGGCGTCCTTCCAGACGGCCTGCGCGGTGACGAGCAGGATGAACGTGTCCGGTTTCGTCATCAGGTCGACCGCCTGGTGCCCGTGGTCGCGCAAGGTCTGGGCGAGCAGGCCGGCGCCGCCGATCATCTGCTGGAACAGCGACACGACCAGCACCCACGAGAAGAAGTGCGGCAGGTAGACGACGCCCTGGATGAGGTTGCGGAGCTTCGACGACAGGACGCTGTTCAGCAGCAGCGCCAGGGCGATCGGGATCGGGAAGAAGAACGCGAGCTGGACCGCGGTGATCGAGACGGTGTTCGCGACCGCCTTCCAGAAGGCGGGTTCGGCGAACATCCGCTGGAAGTTCCCGAACCCGATGAACTCGCTGCCGCGAATCCCGGCGTACGGCGAGTAGTCCTGGAAGGCGATCACGTTCCCGAGCGTCGGGAAGTAGTGGAAGACGCCCAGCAGCACCACCACCGGCAGGACCATCACCAGCAGCGGCCAGTCCCGGCGGAGGCGATGGGTGAAACTCATCCCCCCCGCGCGACCGCGCTTGTGGCGCCGGGACGTCCGCTTGGCATCGGGTAGGCGCTCCGCCTGCGCCGGAGGCTTAACGACCGTTGTCACTGAGCACCTTCGCGTAGAACTCGCGGCCTTCGTTGCCGCCGTTGTCCTGCCACTGCTTGACGGCGGTCTTCAGCTCGCTGATCGGCTTGCGACCGCGGTAGATGTCCTGCAGGGCGTCGTCGAACGGCTGGTTCAGCGCCGCCATCTTGGCCGGCTGCTCGACCCGGATCCCGTCGAACAGGTTCTTCTCCCGGACCTTCGCGGACGCGTTCTGCCACGCGCTCATCGACTCGACGTACCCCGGGTACTCGCTCTCGGTGATCGCCGTCGGACGGCCGCCCAGGAAGATGTACGTCTGCGAGACCTCCTTCTGTCCCAGGGCGGTGAGCTTCGGGGCACCGGACGGCTGCTTCGTGTAGTGCTTGCCCTCGACGCCGTAGTTGTAGAGCTGGTACTCCTCGGTCCCGAACGGCGCGGCCGTGTAGTTCATCACGCCGAGCAGCTCCTTCACGCGCTCCTCGCCGAGCCCCTTCTTCACGAAGGTGAAGATGCCGGCGGGGTCGCCGCCCCACGTGATCGGCGTACCGCCGTCGTGCGCGAACGGCATCACCGGCTGCGGGTTGAACTTCGGGTTGGCCGTCTGCTGGCGTTGCAGCGACTCGTGCCAGCCTCCCGGCCCGTTCTGCCGGATCAGGAACTTGCCGCCCTCGAACAGCGCGTTCTCGTCCGCGCCGGCGTTCGCGACCACTTCCGGGTGCACGTACCCCGACTGGAACAGCCTCCGGATGAACGCCACCGCCTCCTCGAACTGCGGTGTCTCGATCTTGTTGACCAGCTTGCCGCCGGAGTCCTTGATCCAGCCGCCCGGCACCCCGAACGCCCGGTGGACCTCGTCGGCGACCGAGCCGAACGCCCACCGGCCCGCCTTCGCGTCGGTCAGTTGCTTGCCCAGCGCCAAAAGGTCGTCGGAGTTCTTCGGCGGCTCGGCGCCGAGCTGGTCGAGGATGTCCTTGCGGTACATCAGCATCCAGGGGAAGCCGTCCGACGGGAACGGCACGGCCTTCAGCTGCGAGTTCCAGACGCCGTACGCCCAGGCCCGGGTCGGCAGGTTCGCCAGCATCGGGTACGCCGACACCTTGTCGCCGGCCAGGTGCGGTGTGAGGTCCTCGAACAACTTGTCCGCGGCCTGGCCGAACCGGGTCAGGCTGGAGATGTTCCAGCCCGGGATGCAGAGCAGCTCCGGAACGTTGCCGGCCGCAAGGATCGGCCCGAGCTTGTCCCCGTAGTCGTTGCCGTTCAGGATGTTGAACTTGACCGGCGCGCCGATGCGTTCGTTGTTCGCCTCGAAGTACGAATTGCCGGCCAGCGGCGGGATCGGGCTCCACAGCGGCGTCATCGCCGTTACTTCCTTGCCGCTCGGCACCATCTTGTCCGGCACCGCCCGCTTGAGCTCGGCCGGGTAGTGCGAGTAGCCCGGCGAAGCGCCGTTCTCGCCCGGCAGGTCCGGCTTGACCGACTCGTACGGGATGTACTTCGGCAGCAGGCCGGACAGTTTGTCCTCGGTCTCGGCGCGGCCCGTCGTACTGGACCCCGAACCGCCGTTCGAGCATCCGGTCAGCGTCGCCCCGCCCGCGGCCGCCGCCGCGCCGGCGCCGAGCAGGGAGATGAAGGTGCGGCGGCTGGTGCCGCCGATCACTGGTCCGGTCACGGTGCATCCCCTAGACTTAGTTGGGCTAGTAGCCAAACAAATTAACGCAGAGCCGACAGCCCGGCAAGGTGTAGAACTGACCCAGCACTTCTTTCGGACGGGACGGACCTTGATCACACAGACCGCGGACCACACCGACATCCGCGCCACCAACCTGGCGGCGGTGCTCGGCTACCTGCGCCGGGAAGCCCCGTGCTCGCGGGCCGCGATCGCGGCCGGGACCGGGCTGAACAAGGCGACCGTGACGAGCATCGTCGGCGAGCTGCTGGAGCGCCGGCTGGTCCGCGAGACGCAGCAGACCCAGAACCACGTCGGCCGCCCGGCGACGCTGCTCGTGCTCGACGGCTCGGCGTACGCGACGATCGGGCTCGAGATCGGCGCGCGCGGCCTGACCGCGCTCGGCTGCGACGCGGCCGGTGAGCAGATCCTGCGCTGGCATCGCGCCGGACCGGGCGTCGACGCCGGCCCGGCGAAGACCATCGCCGCCGTCGTCGCGCTGGCCCGCCGGGCGATCACGACCGTGCAGTCCTCCGGCCGCCAGGTCCTCGGCATCACGGTCGGCGTACCTGGCCTGGTCAACCGCGACGGCGCCGTCGTACTGGCCGCCGGACTCGGCTGGAGCGACGTACCGCTGCGGGCCGAGCTCGCGGCGGCGCTCGGGCGGCCGGACATCCCGGTGACGGTCGACAACGACGCCTCATTGGGCGTGCTGGCCGAGCATCTCTACGGCCCTTACGCCGGTACGGCGAACCTCATCCAGCTCACCGGCGACACGGGGGTCGGCGCGGGCATCATCGTTGACGGCCGGCCGCTCGCGGGACATCTCGGGTACGTCGGCGAGATCGGGCACCTGCGTCTGGTCCCGGACGGACCCGCGTGTGGTTGCGGACGCCGCGGATGCCTCGAGGCGCTCGCCAGCCTGCCGGCGATCCTGGAGCAGGTAGACGGCAGCATCGACGACGACCCGCAGCACCAGCTCGAGACGCTGATCCGGCGCGCCCACGCCCAGGACGCCGCCGTCACGAAGGTGCTCACCGAGGCCGGAACCCACCTCGGCCACGGGATCGCCGCACTGGTGAACATCCTCAACCCCGAGGTCGTGCTGCTCGGCGGCGCCTACGCACTGCTCTCCGAGCACCTGTCGCCGGCCATCGACAAGGCGCTCCGTGAAGCCGGCATCGCGCCCGACGCCGGGGGGTGCACCATCGCCGCGTCCGCCTTCCCCCACACCGCCACTCCCCTGGGTGCCACCGCCCACGCCCTCACCCCGCTGACCCGCGGTCGACTGCCGGCCCGCTGAGCCCTCCGGAAAGCGTTACCCTCCCCCCGCTGAGGTCTTGACCGTCAGCGCCCGGGATGCAACCCTCTGTTCACGCCCGTCTGTCGAAGCGCTTCGATCAGCCCTCCGCCGCCCGGTTTTATCGAAGCGCTTCGACACCAGCCCGTGGAGTCGACCGCCGATGAGTACTCCAGCTTCTCCCCCGTTCCGCGACCCGGCCCGGCCGATCGACGCGCGGATCGACGACCTGCTCGCCCGGCTCACCCCGGACGAGAAGCTCGCGTTCCTGCACCAGTACCAGCCGCCCGTCGCCCGGCTCGGCGTGGAGGCGTTCCGCACCGGCACCGAGGCCCTGCACGGTGTCGCCTGGCACGGTCCGGCGACCGTCTTCCCGCAGGCGATCGGCCTGGCCACGAGCTGGAGCCCCGACCTCGTGCGCGCGGTCGGCGCGGCCGTCGGCGACGAGGTCCGGGTGTTCCACCGGAAGGACCCGGCCGGCGTCGGCCTCAACGTCTGGGCACCGGTCGTCAACCCGTTGCGCGACCCGCGCTGGGGCCGCAACGAGGAGGGGTACGCCGAGGATCCCTGGCTGACCGGGGTGATCGCGACCGCGTACGGACACGGTCTGGCCGGCGACGACCCGACGTACCTGAAGACTGCTCCGACCCTGAAGCATTTCCTTGCCTACAACAACGAGACCGACCGGTGCACGACGTCGAGCAACCTGCCTCCGCGGGTCCTGCACGACTACGAGCTGCCGGCGTTCCGCGCGCCGATCGAAGCGGGTGCGGCGGTCGCGGTGATGCCGTCGTACAACCTGGTGAACGGACGGCCCGCCCACCTCAGCCCGCTCATCAACGACGTCCTCCGCACGTGGACGACCGACGAGGTGCTGGTGGTCAGCGACGCCTACGCGCCGGCCAACCTGTTCGGCCTGCAGCAGTACCTGCCCGACGGACCGACCGGGTACGCCGCCGCGCTCAAGGCGGGGGTGGACAGCTTTACCCAGGACGGCGAAGACGCCGCCCCGACCATCGAGCGGCTGACCACGGCCCTCGACCGCGGGCTGATCACGACCGCGGATCTCGACACCGCCGTACGGCGAGCGCTCGCGATCCGGTTCCGGCTGGGTGAGTTCGATCCGCCCGAGCTCGATCCGTACCGTGCGCTCGAACCTGAACTGGTCAACTGCCCGACCCACCGCCGGCTCGCCCAGGACGCGGCCCGCCAGGCGATCGTGCTGCTCAAACACGACGACCAGGTCCTGCCGCTCAGCACCTCGACGCGCGTCGCCGTGGTCGGTCCACTCGCGGGCACGCTCACGGAGGACTGGTACGCCGGGACCCTGCCCTACCAGGTGACCGCGCTGGACGGCATCAAGGAACGCCTCGGCCAGGTCGAGTACTGCGAGGGCGTCGATCGGATCACGCTCCGGATCGCGGGCTCGGCGACGTACCTCTGCGTCGGCGCCGATGCCGTGCTGCGGACCAGCACGGATGCCGGCGAGTTCGATCTGTTCGACTGGGGTGGGAACGCCTGGGCGTTGCGCTCGGCCCGGAACGGCCGGCATCTGACCGCCACCGACGACGGCGAACTGGTCGCGGACCAGCCGGGCCCGAACGGCTGGGAGGTCAAGGAGACCTTCAGGCTCGTCCAGTCCTCGAACACGCTCCTCGTCCAGCACCTGCACAGCGGTGGGTACCTCCGCGTGGGCCCGGACGGGATGGTCGGGCTGGCGGAGGAAGGAACCGCGTTCGAGCTCGACGTGGTGGTGGACGGCGCGGCGACGGCTGCTGAGCTGGCTGCCCGTGCCGACATCACGATTGTGGTCGCGGGCAACCACCCGTTGGTGAACGGCCGCGAGACCGAGGACCGGGAGACTCTGGACCTGCCGCGTGCGCAGGACCGTCTGATCCGGCAGGTGTACGCGGCGAACCCGCGAACTGTGCTGGTCCTGAGCAGCAGCTACCCGTACGCGATCGGCTGGGCGCAGCAGCACCTTCCGGCGATCCTGTGGTCCGCGCACGGCGGGCAGGAGTACGGTCGCGCGCTCGCCGACGTACTCTTCGGCGACCACGACCCCGCGGGCCGGCTGCCCCAGACCTGGTACCACTCGGCCGCGGACCTGCCCGGTCTGCTCGACTACGACATCATCGCGACCGACGCGACGTACCTGTACTACCGGGGCACACCGCTCTATCCCTTCGGCCACGGCCTCAGCTACACCACCTTCGCGTACGGCGACCTGCAGCTGAGTACCCCGTCCGTCTCGGCGGACGGAGAGGTTCGCGTCAGGTGCACCGTCACCAATACAGGTGATCGCCCGGGCACGGAGATCGCTCAGCTGTACACGAGGCAGCAGCGTTCACGGGTCAAGCAACCGTTGCGGCAGCTGCGCGGCTTCCGCCACGTGGCGCTCGAGCCGGGCGAGACCGTGGAGGTCGAGCTGACCGTGGCCGCGGCGGACCTCGGTTTCTGGGACGTGACGCGCGACCGGCGTTGTGTCGAGACAGCTCGGCACAGCATCATGATCGGCCGGTCCAGCACCGATCTGCGACTGACCGCGACCCTCGACGTGCGCGGCGAGGAGATCCCGCCCCGAACGCTCACCCACCTTGCCGCTACGAGTTTCGACGACTACTGCGCCGTCACGCTGACCACCGCATCACGTGACCGCGGCGACGCGGTGGTCTCGCTGGACCCGCAAGCCTGGTTGGCCTTCGACGACCTCATGCTCGAACCGACGACGTACCAGGCCCGCGTCGCCAACCGCGGCGACCGACTCGCCACCATCGAGCTCCGTCTGGACGATCCGTTGCACGGTGAGCTCCTGAGCACCGTGCAGGTGTCACCGACGGACGAGCTCGTCGCAATCGCAGGCGAGCTCGCCCCGGTGACCGGAGTACACACGCTCTACACGGTGTTCTCCGCGGCCGACGTCGTACTGGAGAGCTTGACCGTGTAGCGCTCGCAAGAGCCTTCGACCACGCGGGACTCGACCTCTCCGGCCCGGTACGCCAGCTCGATCACGACATCTCCGAGCGTGACCGTGGAGACCTGTCCGTCGGCCGGCTCGAACCAGCGCAGTTCCACGCCGTCTGCCCAGTCGTACTCGGGCCGGTCGTCGACGGCGCCGATCGGGATCACCGCTCCCTCCCGCACGAACAGCGGCAAGGAATCGAACCCGTGCGTCTGCTGCACCCACGCCGGTCCGGTCACCACCTCACCGGTCAGCAGCGACGTCCACCGCCCCTGCGGTAGATAGAACGAGACCTCGCCGTCGAAGCTCATCACCGGCGCGACGAGCAGGTCCGGTCCCAGCAGGTACTGGCGGTCCAGATAGGCCACCGCAGGATCGTCCGGGAACTCCAGCGCCATCGGCCGCATCATCGGCACCCCGTCACGATGCGCCTCGTCAGCGGCGGCGACCAGGTACGGCATCAACGACAGCTTCAGCTTGGTGAACTTCCGCAGTACGTCGACCGCCTCCTCGTCGAACGCCCACGGCACCCGGTACGACGACGAACCGTGCAGCCTCGAATGCGACGAGAGCAACCCGAATGCCACCCAGCGCTTGAAGATCGCGGGATCCGGCGTGCCCTCGAACCCGCCGATGTCGTGACTCCAGTAGCCGAATCCCGACGAGGCCAGCGACAACCCGCCGCGCAGCGATTCCGCCATCGCCTCGAACGTCGACTCGCAGTCGCCGCCCCAGTGCACCGGGAACTGCTGTCCGCCGGCCGTCGCGGAGCGCGCGAACAGGACCGCGTCGCCCTGTCCCCGGTTCTCCTCGAGCAGTCCGAACACGGCCGCGTTGTAGAGCTGCGCGTAGTAGTTGTGCATCCGGTCCGGGTCGGAACCGTCGTACCAGACGACGTCCGTCGGGATGCGTTCGCCGAAGTCGGTCTTGAAACAGTCGACGCCGATGTCGATCAGGGCCTGCAGCTTCGAACGGAACCACGCGGTCGCGTCCGGGTTGGTGAAGTCGACGATCGCCATCCCCGCCTGCCACATGTCCCACTGCCAGACCGAGCCGTCCGGGCGCTTCAGCAGGTACCCGAGCCGGCGGCCCTCCTCGAACAGCACCGAGCGCTGCGCGATGTACGGGTTGATCCACAGGCTGACCCGCAGACCGCGCTCCTTCAGGCGGCGAACCATCCCGGCCGGATCCGGGAACGCGATCGGGTCCCAGACGAAGTCGCACCAGTGGAACTGCCGCATCCAGAAACAGTCGAAATGGAAGACGCTCAGCGGCAGGTCACGTGCTGCCATCCCGTCGACGAACGCGCTCGTGGTCTCCTCGGTGTAGTCCGTGGTGAACGAGGTCGACAGCCACAACCCCATCGACCAGGCGGGGACGCGGGCGGGCCGTCCGGTGAGGCCGGTGTAACGGCGCAACACGTCCTTCGGCGTCGGGCCGGCAAAGACGTAGTACGCGAGCTCCTCGCCTTCGACGCTGAACTGGTTGCGCGACGTCACCTCCGAGCCGACCTCGAACGACACGCGGGCGGGGTTGTCGACAAGTACGCCGTACCCCTTGCTGCTCAGGTAGAAGGGGACGTTCTTGTACGCCTGCTCGCTCGACGTACCGCCGTCGGCGTTCCAGCTGTCGACCACCTGACCGTTCTTGACGAACGCGCCGAACCGCTCACCGAGCCCGTAGATCGTCTCGCCGACGCCGAGCGCCAGCTGCTCGTGCACGTAATGCCTGCCGTCGGCATCGGTGATCAGGCCGACGCTGCGCTCCCCCGAATTCGTCAGCGGCTTCCCGTCCTGCTCGAAGCGCACGTCCCACGGCCCGTCGAGCGCGATCACCACGCTCAGCTCACCGGAGGTCAGCCGCGCCTCGGCGGCACCGACCTCGACCTTCACCGGATGCTCGTAGTCGGTGTTCAGCTGGTACGACGGGTGTGCGGGCAACCCGCCGAGATGGTGCGCGATCCGGACCCCGATCACGCCGCGCGCCGGCGAGGAGAACGTCACCGTGAACATCGGCTGGTTGAGAGTGTCACCGCGCCGCTCGATCCGCTTGGCCGGCGCGAACACGGTCAGATCCCGCTCCCCCGCCTGCACACTCTCGACCTCAGCCGGCCGTAGCCGGTTGAGCCCCGCCCGAAGCTGCCAGTACCCATCGGTGAACTTCATAGCAAGCCTCTCTCGGCGGGTTGTCGAAGCGCTTCGACAACGGTAGGTACGGCCACTTCACGGCGTCAAGTTGTCACCTCTCAGCGGACTCTCAGGGGTCTGCGGTGAGACTGTGCGGATGCGAGTGCTGATGGTCGAGGACGAACTGCGGCTGGCCGACACGGTGCACCGTGGGCTGACCGACGCCGGTTTCGTGGTGGAACTGGTCCACGACGGCGAGAACGCGGTGTGGGCCGCGACCGAGCACAAGTACGACGTGATCGTGCTGGACATCATGCTGCCGAAGCTGAACGGGTACCGCGTGCTCGAAGTGCTCCGGGCGCGCGGGATCTGGACGCCGGTGCTGATGCTGACCGCGAAGGACGGCGAGTACGACCAGACCGACGCGTTCGATCTCGGCGCGGACGACTACCTGACCAAGCCGTTCAGCTTCTTGGTCCTGGTCGCCCGGCTGCGGGCCTTGATCCGGCGCGGCGGGCCGGAGCGCCCGGTGGTGCTGGCGGCCGGAGACCTGACACTCGACGTGGCCCGGCGGCGGGTGGAGCGCGACGGACGGGAGATCACCCTCACGCCCCGCGAGTACGGGCTCCTGGAGTTCCTGATGCGGCACCGCGGGGACACCGTCAGCAAGGCCGAGATCCTCGCCGGGGTGTGGGATCCGGCCTTCGACGGCGACCCGAACGTCGTCGAGGTCTACGTCCGCTACCTGCGGAAGAAGATCGACACCCCGTTCGCCCGGCACGCGATCGAGACCATCCGCGGTATGGGCTACCGGCTGAATCCCGAGGGCGGATGAGCCTGCCAGACTGAGTGCGTGAGTACGGTGGTGCGACGTCGCGTCGACGGGTGGTACCGGACCGCCGGCGGTCTGCGGCAGGCAAGTGTGCGGAGCCGCTCGACCGCGGCCGCGGTGATCGTGGTCGCCGTCGCGATGATGCTCGGCGCGGCCGCGCTGCTGCTGCTCCTGCAGCGCGCCCTGATCACCGAGGTCTCCGACGCCGCGGAAGGTCGCGTCGGTGACGTAGCCCGGCAAGTCAGCGCGAAAGGTACGTCGGGACTCACGAACGACCTCGCCGAGACCACACGCGCCGGCCAACTGATCCAGGTGCTCGACCCGTCCGGCCGGGTCGTCGCCGCCTCGTCGACCCGGGTCGACACCACGCCGCTCACCGATCTCCGCCCACCTGCCGATGCGCTGCTCCGCTCGCAGGTCGGCGAGATGCCGCTCATCGACGACGACCATTCCTTCCTGATCGTCGCGCAGGGAGCGGCGTACGGCGGCCGCACGTACACCGTGGTGGTCGCGTCGTCCGTGGAGACCCAGCGGCAGACGGTCGCGACCGTGGCGAAGTACCTGGCGATCGGCTTCCCCGCGTTGCTGATCGTTGTCGGGGTCGCCGGGTGGCTGATGGTCGGGCAGGCACTGCACCCGGTGGAAAGGATCCGCGGCCGGGTCCAGCGCATCGGAACCCGGGACCTGACCGAGCGGGTCCCGGTGCCGCAGACCCGGGACGAGATCGCCCGCCTCGCGGTGACGATGAACGAGATGCTCGACCGGCTGGAGACCGGGCAGGCGACGCAGCGGGCGTTCGTGGCGGACGCCAGCCATGAGTTGCGGTCGCCGTTGGCCACGCTCACCGCGGCGCTGGAAGTCATCGAGGCGGACACCACCGGGCAGGCGTGGCACGAGCTGCGTCAGGTGATGGCGACCGAGACCGACCGGATGCGGCAGCTGGTCGAGGATCTCCTGCTGCTCGCGAAGGCCGACGACACCGGTATCCGGATGCGGCAGGTCGACGTGGATCTCGACGACCTGGTCGCCGCCGAGATCCAGCGGCTGCGGAGTTCGGCGCCTGAGCTGACCGTGACCGGCGACGTCCATCCGGTCCGGATCGTCGGCGATCCGGCGCGGTTGAGCCAGGTACTGCGGAACCTCGTCGACAACGCCGCCCGCGCCGCCCACACCACGGTGCACCTGACCGCGGCCGAGCAGAACGGCTCCGCGATCATCACGGTGTCGGACGACGGCGACGGCATCCCCGAGCAGGACCGGCAGCGCGTCTTCGAACGCTTCGTCCGCCTCGACACCAGCCGCTCGCGCGCCAGCGGCGGCTCCGGACTAGGCCTGTCCATCGCCCGCGAGATCACCCACGCCCACAACGGCACCATCGCCCTGACCTCCTCGGCGAGCGGCGGCACAACGGCCACCGTCACCCTCCCGAACTGACCACAGACCGGAAACCCCGGCGACCCGGCGCAGCCGTGGGTCAGGATGGAATGCATGGACGTGTCGATTGTGCTCGGGTTCCTGGTAGCGGTCTTCCTGGTCAGCGTCGTACCAGGACCGGACATGCTGTTCATCGTCGCGAACGCGGCGGTGGGCGGACGACGTGCCGGGGTCGTCGCGGCGGCCGGGATGTCGACAGGCCTGGCAGTGCACAGCGTTGCGGCAGCACTCGGGCTGGGCGCCTTGATCCAGGCGGCTCCGCAGGTCCTGAACGGCGTACGGATCGCGGGAGCGGCGTTCCTGCTCTATCTGGCCTATCTGACCTGGCGCGCGAGCCGGCAGGAGGTCGGGGCGCCTGAGGACGCGCCGGAGCTCCCCCGGCGGACGCTGCGGCGGACGTACCTGATGGCCACCCTCACCAATCTGGCGAACCCGAAGGTCATCCTGTTCTACCTGGCGTTCGTTCCGCAGTTCATCACGACCGGGAGCGGCAGCTGGCCGGCGACGGTGCAGTTCCTGGTGCTCGGGGCGGTGTTCATCCTGGTCGGCTTCCCCGTCGACGCGAGCGCTGCGCTGCTGGCCGGGACGCTCACCGAGAGGTTCTTCCGCACCGGGAGCAGGATCCGGCAGCGGCTCGAGCGCGTCACGGCGGCGATCTTCGCGGGACTCGCCGCTCGACTCGCCATCGACATCCACTAGGTCCTGAGGGGTGGTGCGCGTCGCTCGGTGGGACCAAGCTGGGGTGGAGGAGGTGAGTGTGGTGAAAGCTGCAGCAGGGGACCAGGTCGTGGTGGAGAGTACCCACCTGTCGGCACACCGGCGCGAAGGGCAGATCGTGGAGGTGCACGATCCGAACGGCGCACCGCCGTACCTCGTGCACTGGAATGACACCGACACCGAGTCACTGTTCTTCCCGGGCCCGGACGCCCACATCGTCCCCACCAGCAACCAGAACTCGTAGAACATCAGGTCGTTCGGCGTCACGTTTTGCGGATCGTCGCGGCGGCGGCCTGGAGGTTGGCGAGTGTTGTACGCACCGCGCGCCGGGCCGTGCGCTCCGGCCGATGCAGCGCGTCGATGTGCCGTCGCGCATGCACGCCCCGCATCGGGAGGAGCACGATGCCGGGATGCGAGCGGGCCGTCCATCGCGGGATCAGCGCCAGCCCCGCGCCGGCGGCCACCAGCTCGGCGACCACGGTGAACTCGTTCACGCGGTGCACCAGTTCGAGCCGACGGTTGGCCGCCGCCCCGATCGCCTCGATCGTCGCCATCAACGGAAACCCGTCGTGCACCGTGATCCAGGGCTCGCCCGCCACATCCCGCGGCGACAGCGCAGGCTTCGACGCCAACCGATGATCAACAGGTACGGCGACATCCAACGGCTCGTGCAGCAACGGCGTGACCGCAACGGTCCGCGGCCAGGCGGCGGCATGATCCAGCCGATGCGCCAGAACCACGTCGTACTCCCGGGTCAACGGCGGGAACTCGTCCTGCGGCACGTCTTCGTCGTGCAAGCTGACCCGCGGCCCGTCCTCCGCCTGCAACAACGACGGAAAGAACGCCGCGGCCGCACTGTGGAACGCGGCGACCGACACGACCGCGTCCGGCTGCTCGGCGAACTCGTCCACTACCTGACGGGCCCTTGCCAGCGCCGACTCCACGTCCGCGGCCGCCCCGGCCAACGCGCGTCCGGCTGCGGTGAGCACAACCCTCCGACCGTCGCGTTCGGTCAGCGGCACCGGGATCGATCGCTGCAGCAACCGCAACTGCTGTGAGATCGCCGACGGCGTCACGAGCAGCGCCTCGGCGGCCGCGGTGACGCTGCCCAGCTCGCCGACCTCCCGGAGCACTCGCAGCTGCCGTTCGTCCATCCAGATACTTTAGCTGTCCTACACCGTTGCTGAAGACATTGGTACTTGGCTTCAACGACGCGAGCCCTCACCGTTGAACCCGTGCCCGGATCCCGCCGTACCGATCTCGTCCTGCTTCTGGTCGCCGTCGTCTGGGGTTCGAGCTATCTCGCCGCCAAGACCGCGACCAGCAGCGCACCGGTGCTGACTGTTCTCTTCCTCCGCTACGCCATCTCCGCACTTGCCCTGGTCCCGTTGGTTCGCGGCATCACCCGCAAGGAGCTGAAAGCCGGGCTGGTCCTCGGCCTCACGCAGGCGTCGGTCCTGGTGCTGGAGACGTACGGCGTGACGCACACCACCGCCGCGAACGCCGGACTGATCATCAGCCTCACGCTGGTCCTCACACCGCTGCTCGACGGTCGCGGCCTGCCGCCGCGGTTCTATCTCGCGGCCGGGAGCTGCATGGTTGCCGTCGGACTGTTGATGTCCGCCGACGGCCTCCACTCCCCCGGCACCGGTGACCTGCTCATGCTCGCTGCCGCAGTCGTCCGCGCGGGTCACGTCACACTCGTCGGTCGCCTGTCCGTCGGTGTGCGCCCGTTGCAGTTGACGACGGTCCAGACCCTCGTCGGTACGGCGTTGTTCGTGGCGCCCGCCGTACCGCACCTGCCGACGCACGCCGGTATCGGCACCTGGCTGCAGATGGTCTATCTCGCCTTGTTCTGCAGCGTTTTCGCCTTCCTTGCCCAGACCTGGGCGGTGCAGCGCACGTCCGCCAGCCGAGCCAGCCTGCTACTCGGCACCGAGCCGATCTGGGCCGTTGCCATCGGCATCAGCCTCGGCAGTGAGCGCCTCACCGTCCCGGCCGTCGTCGGCGCGGTCCTCATGCTGGCCGGCACCACCTGGGGCCAATCCATCGAACGCACTCATCGACTCAGGAACGGGTCCACTTCTGATCGGCGGAACCGTTGCAGGCAGCAACGACAACGGCCGAGCCGTTCCCCGTCCCGTTCGCTGTCAGACAGCCCGCCGTCGAGGTGACGGTCTGGTCCGCGTTGAGCTGCCAGACCTGATCGGCGGCGCCGGTGCAGGTCTCGATGGTCACGGCCGAGGTCCCCGCGGTCATGCACTTGTCGGCGTAGACCGTCAGCTGGTTGTCAGCGGTGAGGTTCCACGACTGGTTCCCGCCGTTGTTGCAGTCCCACAGGTCGAGCGCCGTACCTGGGCTGGTCGAGAAGCCCGGTACGTCGACGCAGCGGTTGCTGGCCACGCCACGCAGGGGCTCACCAGGCGGGGCGGGCGGTTCACTGTTCGTCGGCTCGTCCCGCAGGAGGCCCCAGCCCCACCACAGCTGGTCGCGTCCGCTGATGCTGTTGACCTGGAGATCGGCCGGCCCGACCTGCGTCGTCATCGAGTACGAGTCGCCGGTGCGCAGACCCGGCCAGTAGACGATGCCCATCTGGTTCTCACGGGCGACCTGGGTGAGCGCGGCCAGGTACGACGTGTAGACGTTCCCCTCGTGGTTGCCGTAGTTCAGGCCGATCGTCATCGGTGAGCCGGCCTCGTCGATGATCGTCCGCCAGCCGTACGAACCGATCCGCGGCCGCAGGTTCGCCAGCCAGGCGGCCTCGGTCGTGTCGGAGGCCCAGAACCCGTAGAAGTGCAGGGACAGCAACGTCCCGTTCAGCTCCGGCGCCGCACCGACGCCGGTCACGTTGTCGTTGTAGCCCGTCCCGGAGATCACGATCCGTCCGCGCGGGACGTCGCTGTGCCGCGCGATCCACGACGAGGTCAGCGACACCCACTCGTTCAGCGAGTACCCGAACGGCTCGTTCATCGGCTCGAAGTACACGTGCGGATTCCGCTGGTACGCCTTCACCACCGTGTCCCACATCGCCGCGTACGCCGCCGGATCGTCGACTCGCCCGTCCTTGGCGTTGTCGGCCTCCCAGTAGCTGAGGATGACCTTGAAACCACTGGCCGCCGCCGCGTCGATCGCCGCGCGGTAGGAGCGCCACCAGTCGGTGCCCACACTCGACGGGTTGATCGGGAGCCGGATCGTGTTCGCCCTCAGTTCCTTGCGGAACTCCCCCACGATCCCGAGCGCCTTGGTGTACGTCGTCGCGTAGTCGTCCGCCGTACTCAGTCCGGACGGGACGACCGCGTCGTCGGCGTAGTTGTCGCGCGGGTCTGCCCAGTTGACGCCGCGGAAGTCGTTCGTGCGCGGCGGACCCGCGGCCGCCCCGCCGGGCGCCGCGGCGGACAGCGCGAAGAAGCACAACAGGACGGCGAGGAGACTGCGGACGGTTGATCTCACCCCGCGATGTTTACGTGAACAGAGCCGCAGGTCAAGAGCTCAGCACGAGTTCCAGCCGTAGCCACTTCGCGAGATCGCGGATCTCGCGGTGGACAGCGGCGGTGAGGGTCTTGGAGAACGGCTCGTCCTCGTGGATCGCGTTGACGCGGAAGACGCCGGCCTTCCGGTCCGACATCGCGTCGAGCTTCCCGACCAGGCGGTCGTTGTGCAGGATCGGCAACGCGAAGTACCCCCATTTGCGCTTCGCGACCGGTTTGTACATCTCCAGCTGGTAGTCGAAGTCGAAGATCTCCAGCAACCGCTTCCGGTCGTACACCAAGCGGTCCAGGGGCGACAGGATCGCCGTACGCCCGGTGAACGGCCGGTCGAGCAGCTCCGGATCGATCCGCCACTCGCCGCGGACGCCGTCCACGACGACCCGCTCCCCCGCCTCGCCGGCGTCGAGCGGCTCGCCCGGGCACGCCGGTCCCTTCGCCCGCAGCAGGCCCATCGAACGCAGCCGCTGCTCGTCCCGGATCCGGGCCGCCTTCGCGATCGGCACCGCCGGATCGTCCGGGTAGACCCGAGACGCCAGATCCCACAGGCGGTCCCGGCCGTCGCGGCCGGCGATCGCCACCTCGCCGCGCTGCATCATGAACTCGAGCATCTGCGACACGTTCCGGTTGTTGGTCCAGCCGCTCGACCTCCACGGCCGCACACAGGTGTCCGGCAGCTCGCGCATCACCAGCGGACCGTCCTGCCGTAACCGCTCGAGGATGTCGACGCGGCAGCCCTCGTTCGCCCGCACCCAGTCCCGCCGGTACTCCTGCCAGTCGAGCGGCTCCCCGTCGCTCGGCCACGCCGCCATCTCGGCCCGGAACAGCGCCAGCGTCTCCGGCAGGCGCACGAACCCGCGCAGCTCCAGCAGCTCGAGCGAGGCCAGCGCGTCGGCCAGCTCCGCCGGGTCGTACGACGAACCGAGCCGGCTCCAGGCCACCAGATCGGCGTTCGGCGCGACGTACGCCGTCTGGTCGAGCTGCAGCACGTTCAGACCGCGGACAACCTCGAACAGATCAGCCGGCCGCTCGTTGGTCAGCAGCTGCGCGCGCACGGCCAGTCGCCGGGCATCTCGCTTCGAGAGCTGATGAATGGTCACGATCTGAGGCTAGGCCATGGCGCGGACAGTATCCTGGGATGAATCTGTGGTTGTACCCGAGTGGGTGGGGACCTGGTACTCGGAGTTCAGGGGGTCATGGTGGCAGTACGTGGTCGGGCGCTCATGGCCTGTGCTGTGGTGCTGGCGTCCTTCGTCGTGGCCGGCTGCTCGGTCGTCAAAGGGTCTGGCCTGCCGCCCACACAGCCGCCGACGCCGACGATCGTCGCGCCGCGCACGCAGGCGTCTCACAAGCCGGCGACCGACTGCGCCCACTCGACCGTGCCGCTCCCGACGGCGTCGGAGATCGACGGCGTCCAACTAACACTCAGCACCGATCCCAGCGGCACGTCGTTGCTCGTGAAGAACACCGGCGGCCTGTTGGTCGTCGTGATCCCCGACGCGAACTTCAGCAGCCACCTGGTGGCCGCTCCGTTCGCCAACCCGCAGGACCAGGCGTCGCGGGCCGCGCTGATCGCCGTCAACAACAGCGGCGGGAAGCTGCCCGGCATCCCGCCGTACGTCCCCCGGACTCAAGTGATCAAGGTGCCGCCGCAATGGTCGGTCTGCGCGCTCACCGGCGACGTCAAGCAGACCGCGAGCGTCCGCTACCTCCAGGTCAAGGCGCCCAGCGCGCAGTACTTCATCACGAAGGCTCTGGCCGACCAACTGATCGTCCGGAACGGCACCAGCTCGAACGAGACCCGGCCGGCACTCATCCGCTGCGCGAAGACCACTCTGAGCGTGCTCAAGAAGTTCCCGAAGCTGTCGGACATCCAGGTGTACGTCGAGATCCTGAGCCCCCGCTACCCGTGCCGGGCCGGCTACCAGGCCCTGCTGCGGGACGACGTACACGCGACCGAGCAACTCGAGGCCGCTGTCATCGAACGGCTCGGCCGCGCTCCCCGCCTGCTCGCCAACAGCCAGCTCTCCACCCTCACCGCCCGCCCCTGACCTGCCCTAGATCGCCCAGGGTCAGGTCCGGGTCCGCTCAGGGAGAACTCCACTGCCGCAGACCCGGTCGCGACGGCAGACTGAAGTCCTACCGTTCGACTCTCGGAGGACATCAGCCATGATCGGCTTCATCATCGCCGGACTCATCATCGGAGCGCTGGCCCGGCTCTTCACGCCCGGCAGGCAGAAGCTCGGCCTGCTCGCCACGCTGCTGCTCGGACTGGCCGGCTCGGTCATCGGCGGGACCATCGCGAGTTTCCTCGGCACCGGCGGGATCTTCGAGCTGAACGTGCTCGGGTTCATCGTCGCCGTGATCTCGTCGGTGATGCTCGTCGGCACCGCCGAGTCGCTGGCCGCCCGCAAGAAGAACTGACCAGCGATCCCCTGACTCGTCGCGAAGCGCCGGCCTTCAGCTGTCCTCGCTGACCCCCAGCGCCGGCCGCGGCTCGCGGCCCGGCGGCTGTGGCGGCCGGGGCAGCAACGGCCGGCGCTTCTCCAGTGTCCGGACCACCGGCTGCTTCGCGGTGACCGTGAGCTCCTCGCCGGCGTGCCGGATCCTCATCGACGCGTCCGGCCCGTCGTGCACCGAGTACTTAACCGCCACCGGATCGATCTCCACCTTCAGCCGGACGCCGCGCCACCGGATCGTGAAACTCAGCCCGGCCAGGCCGATCGGCAGCGCCGGATCGAAGGACAGGCCGCCGTTGTGCTCGCGCAACCCGCCGAAACCGGCCACCAGCGCGCTCCACGCGCCGCCGAGCGACGCCATGTGCAGCCCGTCTCCGGTGTTGTGGTGCAGGTTCCGCATGTCGATCAGCGCGGCCTCGTACGCGTAGTCGTAGGCCAGATCCAGATGCCCGACCTCGGCCGCCATCACGGCCTGCACGCACGCCGACAACGACGAGTCGCGGACCGTCAGCCGCTCGTAGTAGTCGAAGTTGCGCGCCTTCTCCTCGGCGGTGAACGCGTCGCCGCACCAGTACGTCGCCAGCATCAGGTCGGCCTGTTTCACCACCTGGGTGCGGTACAGCTGGAAGTACGGCGCATGCAGCATCAGTGGATACCGGCCCTTGTAGGCATCGAAGTCCCACACCGCATACCCGGTGAAACCTTCGGACTGCGGGTGTACGCCGAGATCCGCGTCGTACGGCACGTACACGGCAGCCGCCGCGTCCCGCCAGCGGGCCTCTTCCTCGCTGTCGACACCGAACTCCCGCGCCTTGACCGGAAACTTCGCCGCGGCCTCGGCCGCGGACCGCAGGTTGCGCGCTGCCATCAGGTTGGTGAAAACGTTGTCGTCGGCAACAGCGCTGTACTCGTCCGGACCTGTCACACCGGGCAGATGCCAACGGCCTTCGCGGTCGTGGTGGCCCAGCGACATCCACAACCGGGCGGTCTCGACCAGCAGCTCCAACCCGACCTCGTCGAGGAAGTCGTCGTCGCCGGTGGCCCGGTAGTAGCGCATGACGGCTTCGGCGATGTCGGCGTTGATGTGGAACGCCGCCGTACCCGCGGGCCAGTAGCCGGAGCACTCCTGGCCGCGGATCGTCCGCCACGGGAACGCGGCGCCCTGGAAGCCCAGCTCCTCGGCCCGTTGCTTGGCCATCCGCAGCGTCGAATGTCGCCAGCGCAGCGCGTCTGCGGCCGCGTCCGGCATCGTGTAGGTCAGCACCGGCAGCACGAAGCCCTCGGTGTCCCAGAACGTATGCCCGTCGTACCCGGCTCCGGTCAGCCCCTTCGAGGGGATCGCGCGCCGCTCGGCGCGCGCACCGGCCTGCAGGACGTGGAAGAGCGCGAACCGCACCGCCTGCTGCAACTCCGGGTGTCCTTGCACCTCCACGTCGGCGCCGTCCCAGAAGTCGTCCAGGAATTCGGCCTGCTGCTTGGTCAACCCGTCCCAGCCGGAGAACCGGGCGCTCGCGAGCGCGGCCGCGACCTGGTCCCGGATCGCGGTCTCCGACCGCAGGCTTGACCAGCCGTAGGCCAGATACTTCACCACGCGCAGGCTCTCGCCCGGCTGCAGCTGGCAGATCACCGTGGTCCGCGCCCAGTCCTCGCGGACGTCCTGGTCCATCGCGTAGCGGGCCGACGTCTCCACCTCGTGCGACATCGCCGCGGCCATCAACTGCTGGCTCCGCGTCGTCCGGTGGATGAGGACGGTCCCGTGCTCGCCGCCGTCGTGGCTGACCGGCTTCAACGGGTTGTCCAGTACGGCGGCCACGCGCGGATCGTCGGACAGCTTCGGCTGCGCCTCGTTCGCGACCAGCTCGGACTGGATCACGAAGCGGGCGGGTTGGTCGACGGGCTCCACGACGTACTCGATCGCGGCCACCGCGCGCTGGGTGAGCGACACCATGCGGCGGCTGCGGACCTTGACCCGCTTGCCGCCGGGTGACGTCCAGTCCACGTCGCGTTCGAGGATTCCGGTCCGGAAGTCCAGCGAGCGCTCGTGTTTCGACAGATAGCCGTAGCGCACGTCGAACGGCGAGTCGTCGACGAGCAGCCGGATCAGCTTGCCGTTGGTGACGTCGACCAAGGTCTGCCCGGACTCCGGGTAGCCGTAGCCGGCCTCGGCGTACGGGAGCGGACGCTGCTCGTAGAACGAGTTCAGGTAGGTGCCGGGAATCGCGTACGGCTCGCCCTCGTCGAGGTTGCCGCGCAGTCCGATGTGGCCGTTCGACAGTGCGAACAGGGACTCCGCCTGGGCCAGCTTGTCCATGGCGAGCCGTGTCTCCCGCAGCCGCCACGGCTCGATCGGGTGGTGGCCTCGGTCGATCATTTGTTCTCCACATCTGCTGGCAACAGTTCAGCCAGGTCGCGGACCACCACGTCGGCGCCGTGCGACTTCAGGTCGGCCGCCTGGCCGACGCGGTCTACTCCGATGACATGCCCGAAATGGCCTGAACGGCCGGCGGACACGCCGGCGAGTGCGTCTTCGTAGACGGCCGCCGCCGACGGCTCGAGGCCGAAGCCCTTGGCCGCGGCGAGGAACGTGTCCGGCGCCGGCTTTCCTTTCAGGCCCTCGGTCCGGATCGTCACGCCGTCGACGATCTGCTCGACGTACTGCGCGAGACCGGTGACTTCGAGTACCTCGCGGGTGTTGGCGCTCGAGGACACCACGGCCCGGCGGAGCCCGGCTTTCTCCGCGGCCTGCAGGTACCGCCGGGAGCCCTCGAACACGTGCACGCCCTCGGTCCGGATCCGTCGCTGCACGGCCTGATTCTTCCGGTTGCCGAGGCCGTTCACGGTCATCGCGGACGGTGGATCGTCGGCGGTCCCCTCCGGCAGCGTGATGCCGCGCGCGGTGAGGAAGTCCCGGACGCCGTTGGCCCGCGGCTTGCCGTCGACGTACGCGTCGTACTCCGCGCGCGCGTCGAACGGCTGGAAGGCGATCCCGTGCTGCGCCGCATAGTCGCGAAGGAACTCGTCGAACATCTCTTTCCACGCAGCGGCGTGAACGGCAGCGGTATCGGTGAGCACACCGTCCAGGTCGAACAAACAGGCCTGGATCCCCGTAGGTAGTCCCAGCATGCTTCCCACAGTAGCGGCCGCTAGGGCGTCAACCGGTCAGGTAGGCCGAAGGCGGGGAAGCGGGAGTAGCCGAAGGTCATGATCTCGGCGATCTTGCCGTCGTGCACGCGCAGTACGTCCAGCTTGAACGCCCGCCACACGGTGTCCCCCGGGCGCAGCAGGTACGACGCTGCCGCGGGCAACCGGTTCGCCGAGGTCGGCACCAGCCGCCACTCGCCGTCGCGGTTCGGCCCGAGTCCACGTTCGAACAGCGGAAGGCATGCGGTGAGGCCGTCGAAGGACAACCGGTCGGGCGGCATCGAGATCCGCAGGTCCTCGGCCGCGATCGCTATCGCCGCAGCCGCGTCACACCGCTGGTGCGCGTCGATGAACCGCGCCAGCACCTCTCGCTCCTCAGCTGTCGGCTGCGGCGCACTCCAGTCGCTCCGACGTACCGGCAAGCGCTGCTGCATCGTCACCCGGGCACGCTGGAGTGCACTGTTCGCCGCGGCAACGCTGGTGTCCAACAGCCCGGCAGTCTCCGCGGCCGACCAGCCGAGTACGTCGCGGGCGATCAGAGTGGCCCGCTGTCGAGGAGGCAACGCCTGAAGCGCGATCAGGAACGTCAGCTCGATCGTCTCCCGGTCCACGGCGACCATGTCGGGCCGATCGTCGGACGGGGCGATCTCGTCGAGCAACCGGTCCGGGTAGGGCTGCAGCCACACCAGGTCTCGCGCGGTCGGCCGCCGTACGACGTCCAGGCAGATGTTGGTCGCGATCTTGTAGAGCCAAGCCCGGAAGTACGTGCGCCCGTCGTACGAGTCGCGGGCGCGCCAAGCGCGCAAGAGCGTGTCCTGCACCGCGTCCTCGGCCTCGTCGTACGACCCGAGCATCCGGTAGCAGTGCACATGAAGCTCCCGCCGGTACCGCCCGGCCAGGGCGGCGAACGCGGACTCATCACCCGCGAACGCCGCCTCCTCCAGAGTTGTCACGGCTGGTGTCCTACCTCCTGGACGGTCCAGCCGTTGCCGTCCGGGTCCTCGAAGGACAGGAAGGTCTCGTAGTCAGCGCGATTCGGCGAGAGCCCGGGCTGCTTCCCCGAGGCGCCGAAGTGGAACGGTTCGCTCACGTCGACGCCCCGCTCGACCAGCTCGGCCCGCGCCGCCTCGATGTCGGTCACCACCAGGTGCGTGCCCTGGTAGCTGCCCGGTGTCGCCGAGGTCACCCCGACGCCGATGGTGATCGAGCACGCCGACCCGGGCGGGGTGAGCTGCACGACCCGGAACGAGTCGCCCACCCGATGGTCGACGTCCTCGGCGAACCCGAGCTGGTCGGTGTAGAACTTCTTCGCCCGGTCCACGTCCGACACCGGCACGATCACGAGCTCGAGTTTCCAGTCCATTGCGGCCTCCCGCGGTCACGGTCGGTCCAGTCTGACCGACATCGATGACCGTGTAACGCCGCCCGGACCGAAAACTCATCGGTCCGCCGATGACTATTTTCCGGCGGCCTCGAAGATCCCGGCGAACCAGTCGAGCTGCGCGAGCTGCTGGTACGTCTGCCCGCCCTCGTGGTTGTTGTAGTGGTAGACCTCGATCTGCTTGTCCGCACTGCCCCAGTGGTTGTACGCCGCAAAGACCGTCGACGGCGGGCAGGTGGCGTCCATCAGCGCGACCGAGAACAGCGCCGGCACCGTGGCCAGCCGGCCGAGGTTGACGCCGTCGAAGTAGCTGAGGGTGTTCAGCGCCGCGTCGACGTCGTGCCGGAATCCCTTCAGGTACCGCGTGATCTCGCCGTACGGGTCCTTGTCGGTGATCTGCAGCGCCCGCTGGAAGTGGCACAGGAACGGTACGTCGGGAGCACAGCCGAGCAGCTCGATCCCCGCGATCGGCGCGAGGCCGGCCGCGGCGATCGAAATGCCGCCGCCCTGGCTACCGCCGCTGACGATCACTTTGCCCGGGTCCACGAACGGCGACGTCCGCGCCGCCTCGATGGCCCGCACCGCGTCGATGTACACGCGGCGGTAGTAGTACGTCTCGGGGTCGGTGATCCCCGCCGTCATGAACCCGGGCGTGTGGTTCAGACCGGCGTACGGCGTGTCGTCCGGCGTACCGTCGGGGCCGCCGGAGCTGTAGCCCTGGCCGCGGGTGTCCATCACGAAGTGGGCGTAGCCGGCCTGCGCCCACAGCGTGGTCGCGTGCGGGAAGCCGCGGCCACCGGAGTACCCGTGGTACTGCACCACGGTCGGCAGCGGGCCGTCGGTGCCGGCCGGAACGTGCAGCCAGCCCTTCACGGGCGAGCCGCCGAAGCCGGCGTACGTGACGTCGTAGGTGTCGATCACCGCGAGCTTGTTGTCGATCGGGGTGAACGTGGCGGACAGGTCGTCGGTGCGCGCCTTCTCGATGGACCGGCGCCAGAAGTCGACCAGGTCGGCGGGAGCGGCCACCTCGGGCCGGTACTCGCGGAGCTCGTCGAGGGAAAGGTCGAACATGGCCATAAGCGCCAAACCTACGCCCACCAAGCATCCGGCGGAAAGCGATGTCCAAAACCGGCCGCGGGTGATTTAGGGTGAAACGATGTCTGCTTCGAGCTCCGGTCCCAACATCGTCTTCGTCATGTCCGACGACCATGCCGCTCATGCGATCTCGGCGTACGGGAGCAAGATCAACAGCACGCCGCACCTGGACCGGCTGGCGCAGGACGGGGTGCGGATGGACGCGACGTACTGCACGAACTCGATCTGTTCGCCGTCGCGGGCGTCGATCCTGACCGGGACGTACAGCCACGTGAACGGGGTCGCGTCGATCTTCACCGAGATCGACTACCGCGTGCCGACGTTCGCCGAGGTGCTGAAGGAGGCCGGCTACCAGACCGCGCTGTTCGGCAAGTGGCACCTGGGTGAGCGACCGGAGTCCGCGCCACGGCACTTCGACGCGTGGCGCGTGTTCCCCGGGCAAGGTGAGTACGTCGACCCGCTGATGCTCGGACCGGACGGTGCCTCGTCGGTCCCTGGATACGCGACAGACATCGTGACTGACCAGAGCATCGACTGGATCCGGCAGCGGGACCCGGACCGGCCGTTCCTGCTGCTGGTGCACCACAAGGCACCGCACCGGCCTTGGGTACCGGACGAGAAGCACAAGCACCTCTACCCGGTCGGTTCGATCCCGGAGCCGAGCACACTGTTCGACGACCACAGCACGCGGAGTCAGGCGGTCCGTGGCGTCCGCATGTCCGTTGCGGACGACCTGGGAGCGGACGAGCTCGGTGAGGAGCTGCCGGACGAGCTACGCGGCCCGGAGAACCGGGAGGCGCGGATGCGGTGGAAGTACCAGCGCTACCTGCGCGACTACCTGCAGTGCGTCCAGAGCATCGACGACAACGTCGGGCGGCTCCTCGACGTACTGGACGAGGAGGGGGTCAGCGACAACACCGTTGTCGTCTACACGTCCGACCAGGGGTTCTTCCTCGGCGATCACGGGTGGTTCGACAAGCGGCTCATGTTCGACGAGTCGCTGCAGATGCCGATGATGATCCGCTGGCCGTCGGTGATCCCGGCCGGCAGCACCTGTGACGCGATGGTCACCAACGTCGACTTCGCGGCGACGTTCCTCGACATGGCCGGCGCGCCGGCGCTGCCCACTTCGCAGGGCCGGAGCTTCCTGCCGGTACTGCGTGGTGAAGAGGTCCCGGACTGGCCGGAAGCCGTGTACTACCGGTACTGGGAGCACGATGACCCGATCCACCACGCTCCCGCGCACTACGGCGTACGGACGAAGGAGTTCAAGCTCATCCACTACTACGGCGCCGGTCTCGGCGTACCGGGGTCGTCGGAGCGACTCTTCGAGTCCGAGTGGGAGCTGTACGACCTGCGCAAAGACCCGCAGGAGCTGGTCAACGTCGCCGACGACCCGGCGTACGCCGACACACGCGCTGCCCTGACCGCCCAGCTAGCCGAGCTACAAGCCCACTACGAGGACCTCCCCTACGAAGGCCCGTCAACACCCGCGCCAACCTGGTCATGGGCAGACGAGAAGTCCCTCCGCCAGGTAGCCGAGTACACCAAGCGCCTGTCCCAGGAGGCGTAGCTTAGGACCGTGGAGGGGGTCCGGATGAGTGAAGCGACTGTGTTGTCGGTGAATGTCGGACTGCCGAAGAACGTCGAGTGGAACGGGAAGACCGTCTACACCGGCGTGTGGAAGCAGCCGGTCGACGGGCCGGTGACGGTCCGGCGGCTGAACCTGGCCGGCGACGGCCAGGGCGACACGGCCGGCCACGGTGGTGAGCAGCGCGCGGTGCTCGTGTACCAGCTCGATTCCTACCGCTACTGGGAGAAGTACTTCGGTCGAGACGACTTCGGCTACGGGCAGTTCGGCGAGAACCTGACGGTCGATGGACTGCCCGACGACGAGGTCTGCATCGGGGACCGGTACCGGATCGGCAGCGTCGAACTGGAGGTCACTCAGCCGCGCGTCACCTGTTACCGGGTAGGCCTGCGGATGGGTGAGCCGGAGCTGCCCGCGCTCCTCGTCAGCCATCATCGGCCGGGCTTCTACTGCCGGGTGATCACGGAAGGCGAGATCTCGGCCGGTGATTCGATCGTCAGGACGGCGACCGGCCCTGGTGCGTTGAGCGTGTCGGACACCGACGCGCTGCTCTATCTGCCCGACCGGGACCAGGAGAAGCTGCGGCTCGCCGTACAGATCCCCGCGATGAGTCCCGGCTGGCAGGGGTCGTTCCGCGACCTGCTGGAGGAGGCTGACGCGCCCAAGCCAGCCTGGAACGGCTTTCGGCCGCTGCGGGTGACAGATGTCGTCGCCGAGACCAGCGACGTGTTCTCGGTGCACCTCGCGGCAGCTGACGGTGGTGAGCTGCCTGCGACTCGGGCCGGTCAGTACCTCACGTTTCGGTTGCCAGGTGGGGTGCGCAGCTACTCGCTCTCCACCTCCCGCGGCTATCGCGTCAGCGTCAAGCGCGAACCTCATGGTCTTGGGAGTGAATACCTCACGCAGCTGACACCCAGCAGTCTGCTGGAAGTCGCAGCACCACGTGGTGAGTTCGTCCTCGATGACCGGACCGAGCCGGTGCTGCTCATCTCAGCGGGCATCGGCGTGACGCCTGTGCTCGCGATGCTCCACAGCCTTGCCGGTAGTTCCCGTGAGGTCTGGTGGATCCACGCGGCCCGCGGGCCGGGCGAGCACGCGTTCGCGGCCGAGGCACATGAGTTGCTCGCCCGGCTTCCTAGCGCCCACGAGCACGTGTATTACAGCTCGGTCGACGGCCGGCTGACCAAGGACAAGCTGGCCGGACTGGCGCTGCCGACCGACGCGACGGCGTACGTCTGCGGGCCGGAATCGTTCATGGCGGACATGCGGGAGGCGCTGAACGCGCTGGGGGTGACGCGTATCCGGACGGAGCTGTTCGGAGCGTTGGCGTCGCTGAACCCAGGTGTGGTCGGGCAGACGAGCAGACCGCCGCACCAACCAGATGTACTCGGCACAGGATCACTGGTCACGTTCGCCCGCAGCGGTATCTCTACACCCATGCAAGACGGCAGTCTGCTCGAGCTGGCCGAGGCCTGCGACGTACCGGCCCGGTGGAGCTGCCGCACCGGCGTCTGCCACAACTGCATCACCCCACTGCTCTCAGGCGACCTGACCTACTCCCCCACCCCGCTAGAACCTCCCCCGGCGGGACAGGCCCTGATCTGCTGCTCCCGCCCGACAACCGACCTCATCCTGGACATGTGATCCGCCGGGCTACGGCAGGTTGAGGCCGAAGCCGGGGGTTTCGGGGAGTACGACGTGGCCGTCCTCCAGGACGTAGTAGCCCGGGCCGGGGACGCCTTCGATGATGGGGGTGTTGCCGAGGCCGGCTGCGAGGTGGGCGGCGTACAAGGTTTTGAGGGGCTGGCCCCAGGCGTGAGGTGAGGCTTCGGCCTTCAGGAGCAGCATGGTGCGGCGCCAGGCCGTGAGGCCGTGGCTGGTGACGTCCATCAGGGCCACGTCGACGAGACCTTCGCGAGCGAGCTCGAGGACGTGCTCCACGTTCGGGTCGTACTCGCCGTCGGCGACCTTCGGGCGGGAAGGCATGGTCTGCAGGTGATCATGGAGGGCCTCCAGGTCCGGGCGGCGTTCGGCGAACGGTTCCTCGATCCAGTACAGATCGCAGTCCGCGACGCCGTCCAGGTACTCGAACAGGCCGTTGAGCGTGAAGCCGTCGTTGCCGTCGACAAGGATCCCGGCGTCCGGGTACAGCTCGCGCGCCAGCCGGGTCACCTCGATGTCGCGCTGCAGTCCGGCGCGGGTGTCCATCCACCGATGACCGCGGCCGATCTTCAGTTTGAAGTCGCGGAACCCGAACGCGTGGTCCTGTGCGAGATTCGCCCGGATCGCCTCGAGACCGCCGTCGAGGTCGTCGAAGTAGATGCCGCCGCTGTAGCAGCGCACCCGCGGCGACCCGGCTGCGCCGAGCATCGCGTACACCGGCACGTCGAGGATCCGCGCCGCCAGATCGTGCAACGGATAGTCGAGGAACTCCGCCGCCGGGTCGATCACGCCCTGCTCCGGATCGATCAGCTCGGCCAACGACCGCCCCAGCAGCTGCCCGGGATCCGCGTCGTACAACGGCAGCCCCCAACCCGTCGCGCCGCGGTCGGTCTCCACGACGTACGCCGTGGTGCTGCCGCCGTTCCCGTGGCTCCCGAGGAACGCGTTACGGCCGATCGTCCGCAGGTACTCGTAGCGGATCTCGGTGGTCGTGACGGAGCTGATGACGTGCCTGGCGAGGGTCATCGGTCAACGATAGACAGCAATCAGCTTCCGGAACGCGGCCGGGTTGCTGAGTACGTCGGTGTTGTCCGCGAACTGGTCGATCGACCCGATCAGCCCGTGCCGCGAGACCGCGTCGTCGGTCACCGTCGCCAGACACGCGTCCGCGAACCGCCCAGCATGGAGCACCTGCGCGGGCCGGTCGAAGTACGGCCGCGGCGCCGGGTCGAGCTCGTCGGTGATCCCGAGCGCGTTGTGGCGACGGGCGACCAGCTCGTACGCCGTGACGAGCGCCTGCTCGCGATCGACGTACGACTCGGCTGCCACCGCGTCGGCCAGCGCCACGTCGAGCCCGTCCGGGTGACCGAGGCGAGCGAACGCCGTACCGAGCCACTTGCTGTACGGCGCATAGGTCCGTGCCTGCAGCATCGCCAGCCGCATGAGGTCCCGCACCAGCCGACCGGCCACGACACGTGACCCGAGCTCGTCACCCACCTCGTGCGTGCGCTGGACGAATGCCTCCTCCTGTGCGATTCGCGACCATTGGCACGCGAGCGTCCACCGCCAGATCTGGTCCGGGTACCACGCGAGTGCGTCACGCACCCGTGCCAGCCGGCCGTCGTCGGCGTACACCCGTCCCGCCACCACTCCGAGGAGCTGCTGCTGCGGCGTGACCAGCCAGTCGTCGACCCCGATCCCCTGCGACGCGTCGAACCCGAGCTGCTCGCGCAACCAGTCCCCCACGGTTGTGACCGTCACGTGGTGCCGCGGCTCGTAGCTGTCCCAGCCGAAGCGGACCGGGTATCCGGCGTACTCGTCCGGCAGCCCGTCGTCGACAGCCCTACGCACCCTCTCGACCTGGCCCGCGTCTACGAGTAGGACGAGCCGCGGCCCCCACCCGTGGTCCGTCGAGCGCACGGTGTCGTACCCCAGCACGTCCGAGCCCCACCCGAGCAGCCCGGCCGCGTAGTCCACGTCTCCCACCAGAGGCGCGACCACCTCGGCGTGGAACCCTTCCGCGACCTCAGCCGCCTGCCGGAACTCAGCCATTGCGCCGAAGGACGGCCCACAGGCCCCAGCCAGCGTGGGACGTGACCGCAGACCAAGACTCACCGGACACACTCTCCAACGCGGCGAGCACCGTCGGGATCGGCACGTGATGCGGCGCGTCCTCCCCTAGCGCGTTGGACCACACCAGTACGCCGTCCGGCGCCAAGGTGCGCACGACTTCGTCAGCAAAGAGAGGTACGTCGGCCAGCACCACAGCCCGCGCCGACGCAGTTGCGACAGGCAGCCGCGACGCATCACCCACGATCCGCCACGGCTCCGTCGAGCGGCTGAGCATTGCCCACGTCAGATCCAGGCTGATCACTTCGGACCAGACGCCGTGGAGGAGACCGGACAGCAGACCGGTCCCGCAGCCGACTTCCAGGCAGAGGCCCTGCGGCCACGGACCACCACGCTCCAACGCGTCAGCGAGTGGCACAGGCCGGTAGCCACCGCGCTCGTCGTCCCAGACCGGCGCCAGCTCGGTGTAGCGCCGTACCGTCTCCTCAGCCTGCTCGGCGGACCACGTGGACGGATGCAGTGCCAGGTCGAGGGACATCCGCCGGCTGGCGGCCGCCTCCTTACGGGCCGGCTTGCCGGGGTCCGCCGGAATCAGCCGCACCAGCTCTGTGATCTGTCCCATTCGCGAGCCTTTCGCCTCGGTGTGCCCGTCTACAGTTGCCCGGTGAAACATGTGGTGTGGGACTGGAACGGGACGCTGCTCAATGACAATCACGCCGTACTGGCTGCCGTCAACGAGGTTTGTGCGGGGTTCGGGCGCGCGGAGCTGAGCTGGGGCGAGTGGCAGGCGGCGTACGCGCGGCCGATGCGGCTCTCGTACGAGCAGATCCTGCAGCGCGCGCTCGACGAGGAGGAGTGGGCGCAGGTCGACAAGCTCTACCACGACCGGTACGACGCTCTCCTGCACACCTGTGAGCTCGCCGCGGGCGCCCACGACGTACTGCGAGCCTGGACCGCCGGCGGGCGGACTCAGTCGTTGCTGTCCATGTGGTTCCACTCGCGCCTCACACCGACGGTCGAGCACTACGGCCTCACGCAGTACTTCACCCGGGTCGACGGTCTGCCGGGAGAGATAGGTGGCGGCTCGAAGGCTGACTGCCTGATCCGCCACCTGGAGGCACAGCAGCTCGACCCGTCCGATGTAGTGCTGATCGGTGACGTCGTCGACGACGCCAACGCCGCCCAGGCAGCCGGCGCCCGCTGCGTCCTCGTCACGACCGGCGCGATGACCCTGGAGGCCCTGCAGGCCACAGGTGCACCGGTCACCGCCTCGATCACGGAGGCGCTGCGGCTGCTGGACACGTGAGTCCCTGGGGTAACGACCCGTGGTTCTCCCTGGTGTGATGCACCTGCCTGCGACGAGACGGTGGTGTCACACCGAAGAACGTCCAGGGAGGCAGTCCGATGAAGCAGTACTACGGCCCAGTGGTGGTCCTACTCGAGAACGACGGCCAGGACACCTTGGAGTGGGCGGCGGCCGAGGCTGCGGCCCGTGGCGCCGAACTGCGCATCGTGTACGCGTTCCGGTGGCCGCATCTGCTCGACCCGCTCGGCGAGCTGACCGTCGAAGAGCGGGACCTCGAAGCGGCAGACGCAGTCGTGGACGAGGCGATCGAGCACGTGCAGACGATCTTTCCGAGCCTGCGCATCTCGTCGACGGTCTTCCCCGGCCGCCCGCTGACCGCCCTGCTGAACGAGGCCCGGGAGAGCACCGGGGCGCTTGTGGTGATCAGCCGCGGCCGGCGGTTCGAGCGGGCGCTGTCCCGCCGCCTGGCCCGCCGTACGACGGCCTCGCTGGCAGTTGTCGGGCTGACGTCGGACCACACGGTTGGGCCGTCCACGGGCCGGGTCGTCGTAGCTGTCGGCGGCCACGACCGCCCCGACGCCCTGGGCTTCGCGTTCGGTGCGGCACGCCGCCGGGGCACTGGCCTGACCATCCTGCAAACCACTCCCGCCGACGTGACCGCGTGGCAAACGGCGTACCCAGAGGTCGACGTACGCCGAAGCCCGGTGACCGGAACGGTCGAAAGCGCCGTCCTGGCCGAGTCCACCGCCGCAGCCCTCACCGTCCTGACGGCCGACCGCACCTGGCTCCAACAGACCGGCAGCGCGACAGTCGCCCGACTCGCCGGAGGTCCGGTAGTACTGGTCTGACCAGTGCACGCCGGGCGGCCCGGATAGGCTGCCCGCTGTGGGGATCGCGGATCGAGGGCTTCGGGGCCGGCGGCGGGAGACCGGCGTACTGGACGGGTTGGTTCGCGAGGCAAAGGCCGGGCGTAGCCAGGTGCTGTTGCTCACCGGAGAGGCCGGGGTCGGCAAGTCGGCTCTGCTGGACGCACTGGTCGCCGGGGCGGACGGTTGCCGGGTCACCCGGACCGCGGGGATCGAGTCCGAGATGGAGCTCGCGTACGCCGGTCTGCACCAGTTGTGCCAGCCGTTCCTGGATCACCTCGACCGGCTGCCCGCACCGCAGCGGGAAGCGCTCGGTACGGCGTTCGGCCTGGTGAGCGGCCCCGCCCCGGACAAGTTCCTGATCGGTCTCGCCGTACTCAACCTGCTCGCCGACGCGGCCGCGGAGCAGCCCGTGCTGTGCGTGGTCGACGATGCGCAATGGCTGGACCTGATGTCTGCCCGGATCCTCGCGTTCGTCACTCGCAGGCTCGCGGCCGAGTCGGTGCTGATGGTCTTCGCGGTCCGCGACGGCATCGAGCACGCCTTCAGCGGGCTCACCGAACTCGAGATCCGCGGCCTCGACGACGCCGACGCCCGCGATCTCCTGGACTCCGTACTCCCCGGACCGATCGACCCGCGGGTCCGCGACCGGATCGTGGCCGAGACCCGCGGCAACCCGCTCGCCCTGCTCGAGCTCCCCCGCGCCTGGACCGCGGCGGAGCTGGCCGACGGCCTCACCGCAGGCACCCTGACGAGCAGGCTCGAAGACGGTTTCGTACGGCGCATCGAAGCGCTGCAGCCCGATACCCGGCTGCTCCTGCTGACCGCGGCCGCCGAGCCGCTCGGCGACCCGACGCTGTTGTGGCGAGCGGCTGAGCAACTCGGGCTCGGCGCTGAAGCTGCGGTGGATGCGGTCGAATCCGGGCTGATCACCTTTGACCAGCACATCCGGTTCCGGCACCCGCTGGTGCGCTCGGCGGCCTACCGGACGGCCACGCCGCAGCAACGGCTGGCCGTGCACAGGGCACTCGCCGACGTCACGGATCCCGAGACCGACCCAGACCGCCGGGCCTGGCATCGCGCGCAGGCGACCATGGCCCCCGACGAGGGCGTCGCCGCCGAACTCGAACGGTCCGCGCAGCGCGCGCGAGCACGAGGCGGGTTCTTCGCGGCCGCCACGTTCCTCGAACGCTCGGCCGCGCTGACCATCGACCCCGGTCTCCGAGCCGACCGCCTGCTCGCCGCCGCCACCGCGAAACGCAGCGCCGGTGCACTCGACGCAGCACTGGACCTGCTCGGCGCCGCGTCCGCCGGCCCCGCGGACGCCGTACGGGAGGCAGAAGTCATGCGCCTGCGCGGCGAGATCGCCTTCGACCGCGGACACGCGACCGAGGCGGCCCGAACGCTCGTCGTCGCCGCCAAGCAGCTGGACCCGCTCGACCACGAGCAGGCGCGCGTCGCGTACCTGGAGGCGATGTCGGCCGCGATCTGGGCGAGCGGCCCGGAGACACCCGGGATCCTCGGCGAGGCCGCATCCACCGCACCCGCACCGGCACCGTCGGACCCGCCGGGCGACCTCCTCCTCCAGGCGCTCGCGCTCCGCTTCACCCGCGGGTACGCCGCTGCCGCAACGCAACTCGTCAAAGCTGTCGACCAGGCGCGGCAGAGCGAGAGCGACGCCGAGGACGTCCGCGGCTGGTTGTGGCTGGCCGGCAACCGAGCCAGCGGCATCGTCGCGATCGACGTCTGGGACCTCGACGCCGCGCTCGAACTGGCCGCACGGCACGAACGGATCGCCCGCGACAGCGGTGCGCTCGTCCAGCTCCAGTGGGCGCTGAACTTCCGCGCCAACGTGGTGTCGATGACCGGCGACCTCGCAGCCGCCACGGCGTACGTCGAGGAAGAGCGGCAGATCGCGGCCGCGACAGGGAACCGCGTGCTCGGGATCGGCAGCATGCAGTTGGCCGCGCTGCGCGGGAACGAGGCCGAGGCGGCACCGCTGATCGACGCGATGATCCGCGAGGCACGCGCTCAGGACCAGGGCCGGATGACCGCGATCGCGACGTACACGAGCTCACTGCTGAACAACGGCCTCGGCCGGTACGACGCGGCCCGGGACGCGGCGCTGCAGGTGTTCGAACAAGACGTCGTCGCGTACGGCGCACTCGTGATCGGCGAACTGGTCGAGGCGGCCTCGCGGACCGGCGACACCAAGCTGGTCGAGACGGCACTGGCCTGGCTGAACGAGCGAGTCGCCGCCACGCCGTCGGACTGGGGTCGCGGGATGGAGGCCCGTACGCGAGCGCTGCTCAGCAACGACGAGGACGCGTACCGCGCGTCGATCGACCACCTGAGCCGGACCGGTCTCCGCATCGAGTCGGCCCGCGCCGAACTGCTGTACGGCGAATGGCTGCGCCGCGAAGGCCGCCGCCAGGATGCTCGCGCGCACCTCCGCACCGCCCACGAACAGCTGGCCGCGATGGGTGCCGATGCCTTCGCCGAACGCGCCCGCCACGAGTTGCTCGCCACCGGTGAGACCGTCCGGAAACGCACGCCCGAGACCACCAACGACCTGACCGCGCAGGAGTCCCAGATCGCCGGCCTGGCCCGCGACGGCCTGACCAACCCGGAGATCGCCGCGCAACTGTTCATCAGCCCCCGAACCGTCGAGTGGCACCTCCGCAAAACCTTCGCCAAACTCGGCATCACCTCCCGCCGCCAGCTCCGAACCTTGAAAGCCCTAGGAGGCCAAGTGTCATGAGCGAGGTGTTGGAAGGTCGCACGGCCGGTGGGCGCGGTGTGCGGGTGCGGTTCTCGGCCGACGGCATCGAGGAGATCACCGACCATCCGTCGGCACCGGACCTGCTCCTGATTCCCGGTCTCGTCGACATCCAGCTCAACGGGTACGGCGGACTGGACGTCAACGACCCGTCCCGCCCGGCGAGTGAACTAGCTGACCTCGTCCGCGCACTGTGGGGACAGGGGGTGACCACGGTCTACCCGACGATCATCTCCGCCGACGACGCGACCACGACCACGCTCGTCAGGCGAGCCGCCACCGCGCGCGCAACCGACTCCGACGTGGCGTACGGCGTACCAGGCCTGCACCTGGAGGGTCCGTACATCTCGTCCGCGGAGGGCGCCCGTGGTGCGCACGACCCGGCCATCATCCGCGACCCGGATGCCGACGAGTTCGACCGCTGGCAGGCCGCGGCCGGCGGCGCGATCGCGATCATGACTCTCGCCCCCGAACGCCAGGGCGCCATCGAGTTCACCCGCCACCTCGTACAACCGTCGTCAGGGCCGGCCGCGGCGCGCGGGGTGGTTCCCTCGGTCGGGCATTCGCTGGCGACCGCCGCCGACGTCCACGCGTTCGCCGCCGCCGGCGGACGGCTCTCGACCCACCTCGGTAATGGACTGCCCGCTCAGATCGACCGTCACGAGAACCCGATCTGGCCCCAGCTGACGGAGGATGCGCTCACCGCGGGGCTGATTGCCGACGGCCATCATCTCCCCGCCGACACGTTCGCCGCTCTCGTCCGCGCCAAGGGCGCGACGCGCTGCGTCCTCACCAGCGACGCCGCCGCCTTGGCCGGGTGCGCCCCCGGTGACTACCGAACCGCGGTCGGCGGCGCAGTCACCGTCGGCTCCGACGGGAGCCTCCGCCTGCAAGGTACGCCGTACCTGGCCGGTAGCGGCGCCTCCCTCCTCGACTGCCTCCGCTGGGCCACCGGCCCCGGCGGACTGCCCCTGGAAACCGCTGTCACGATGGCCACCACGACCCCCGCCGACCTCCTTGGTCTGCACGACCGTGGTCGCCTGGACGTCGGCGCCCGCGCCGACCTGGTCCAGTTGACCAGCACCCCGGACCGCGCCGTCGGCGACCTCGTCACCGTCGTTGTCAACGGCAGATTGATTGCCCCCGGCAACAGTTGAGTTCTGGATCGTGCCGGCCGCAACCAGTTCGCCAGGCGCTCAGCGCTTGCCGGTGAACCGGAACTTCCCGTATAAGGCTCACATGACGGCGATCCGGCTCGATGCGGTGTCCAAGGTGTTCGAGGGTGAACACCTGGCCGTGGACGAGTTGTCGCTGCAGATCGACGACGGCGAGTTCATGGTGCTGCTCGGGCCGTCCGGGTGCGGGAAGACGACGCTGCTGCGGATGATCGCGGGCCTCGAACGCGTGACCGCCGGCGAGATCTGGTTCGGGCGGACCCTCGGCACCCGGCTCGCGCCGCGCGAGCGCGGTGTGGCGATGGTCTTCCAGACCGGCGCCCTGTACCCGAACCGGACGGTGCAGGAGAACATCATGTTCCCGCTGCAGATCGCCGGGCAGGACGACGTACAGGCCGGGTCCACCGCGGCCGGGCTCGCGCAGATCCTCAGCATCGAGTCGGTGCTCGACCGGATGCCGCGGACGTTGTCGGGCGGTCAACGGCAGCGGGTCGCGATCGGGCGGGCGCTGGTACGGCGGCCACAGGTGTTCCTGCTCGACGAACCGCTGTCGAACCTCGACGCCACGATGCGCACCGAGCTCCGTCAGGAGATCGGTGCGATGACCAGGGACCTCAACGTGACCACGCTCTACGTGACGCACGACCAGGTCGAGGCGCTGACGCTGGCCGACCGGATCGCGGTGATGAGGGACGGCCGGATCGAGGACGTCGGTACGCCGACGCAGGTCTACAACGACCCCGCTACCGCGTTCGTGGCCGGCTTCCTGGGGACGCCGCGGATCAATCTGATGGCCGCGACCGTACGCGTCACCGCCCACCACCGGGTCGCCCTCGACCTCGGCAGCCAGTCGATCTCTCTGGACCCCACCGATCGCCGTTCGCTGATCCTGCGGCACCACGACGGCGCCGAGGTGATCGTCGGCGCCCGCTCGAGCGCGTTCAGCCTGATCACGACCGAGGACGCGCCGAACCAGCTGACCGGCACGATCCGCGCCTTCGAGTTCCACGGCCAGCAGTCGATCGCGTTCGTCCAGTGCGGCATCGAGGTCGTCGACCCGGACAAGATCGGCCGCGTCGCACCGGCGCACGCGTCCCCCGCGGCCGAGCATGCACCGTCGTTCCTGACCAGGATCCGCTCCCGGCTCGGGCTGGCCACGCCGCCCGCTCCCCCGCCTGAGACCCACGGCGCCACCCACCGCCGCGCCGATCTCGTCGTCGAGCTCCCGGTCGATACCGAACTGGCCCGCGGAACCCGCGTCCACCTCGCCCTCGACACCTCCCGGATCCACCTCTTCGACCGCACCGGCCACCGAGTAGACCGCGTCACCCGCTGACTCTGGGGCAACCATCGGCCAGAGATCGTTGGTTACGTCAGCATCAGGACGGCAGTGGTGATGCCGGCCAGGACGATCAGGATGCGGAGCAGGCCGCTCGGGAGCCGTCGGCCGATGTGTGAGCCGACGTACCCGCCGGCCACGGAGCCGATCGCGAGGAGCACGATCGCGGTCGGGTTCAGATCGGCGATGAAGACGAAGATGACGCTGGCGACGAGGTTCGCGGCCAGCAGGGACAGGGTTTTGAGGGCATTCACGACGCGCAATTCGAGGTCCAGGCCGAGGCCGAGCACCGCCATCATCATCACGCCGGCACCGGCGCCGAAGTACCCGCCGTACACGCCGGTCAGAGCGGCGAAGAACGTCGTCGCCGGTGTCATCGTCGTCCGCGTCTCCTGCGGTTCCTCGTGCCGAGACCGCAGCCAGCGAGAGATCCACGGCTGCACGCCGACGATCAGGCAGGTGAACAGGATCAGCCACGGAGCCGCCGCCGCGAACACGCCTGGCGGCAGCGCAAGCAGCAGTACGGCGCCACCGATCGCGCCGATCGCACACGTCAGCACGACCGCGATCGTCGTGGGACGGGAGACCTCGCGGAGCTCACGGCGGTAGCCGAACGAGCCGCTGAGCGCGCCGGGAAGGAGGCCGATCGTGTTCGAGGCGTTCGCCACGACCGGCGGAATCCCCAGCGCGATCAGGGCCGGGAAGCTGATCAGCGACGCGACTCCGACGGTCGACGTGAGCACGCCGGCTCCGAGACCTGCCGCGACGATCGCCAGATGCTCGACACCGGTCACGGCCTGTCTCGCAGCAACGCGACGTCGGACACCAGCATGACGTGCTCGTGCATGGCCTGCGTAGCGGCGACCGGATCACCGGCGGCAATCGCATCCGCGACCTTCCGATGCCCGGCGAGCGACTCACGCGGCCGGCCCGGCTGGGACAGCGACTCCAGCCTGGTCTCCCGGATCAGGTCGTGGATGGCGGTCATCATCTGCGCCAGCAACTCCGATCGCGCCGCCGCGGTCACCGCGCCGTGGAACGCCTCGTCGCCCTCGACGCCCCGGCCCCCGGCCTCGATGTCGCGCTCCATCGTGTCCAGCGCGGCCCGGATCGCCGTCAGGTCGGCATCGGTACGACGGGATGCCGCCAGCGCGGCCAGCTTCGATTCGAGCGCGTCACGGGCCTCGATGATCTCGGGCAGCCGGTCGGCGTGCGCGCGGATCGCCTCGATCACCGGCGCGGTCCGGGCGCGCTCGGTCAGCACCGTGCCGTCGCCGTGCCGAACCACCACCGCACCGATGACCTCGAGCGCCACCAACGCCTGGCTCAGCGTCGCCCGGCTCACGCCGAGTCGCTGGGCAAGCTCCCGCTCCGGCGGCAGCCGATCGCCGGGCACCAGACCGTTCTCGATGATCCAGGTGCTGATCTGGTCCGCGACCTGTTCGTACAGGCGCGATCGCGGGACCGGTCGAGGCGGTGCGGGACGAGCTGGCGGCGACTCCATACCCACAGCTTATTGACAAGTGGCCCATTGGGCTATTGGCTAGGCCACTGAGCCAGCTACTAACTGGTATGTCCCCGTCAACCGCCCGGAAGAGGATTCCGTCATGGGACCAGAGTGGGTTGCGATCCTGGCGCTCGTCGCGCTGTTCGTCATCGGAACGGTCCTGCCGATCAACATGGGCGCGCTCGCGTACGTCGCGGCGTGGCTGGTCGGCATGTACTCGTTGCACCTGAGTGAGAAGGAGATCCTGGCCGGCGTCAGTGGCGACCTGATCCTCACGCTGATCGGCGTCACCTATCTGTTCGCGATAGCCAAGAACAACGGCACCGTCGACCTGATAGTCGCCAGCGCCGTCCGCGCCGTCGGCGGCCGGGTCGCGCTGATCCCGTGGGTGATGTTCGCGGTCACCGCCGTACTGACCGCGATCGGCGCCGCCAGCCCGGCCGCGTGCGCGATCATCGGGCCGATCGCGCTCGGCTTCGCCGCGCGGTACAAGATCAATCCGCTGATGATGGGCATGTTCGTCGTGCACGGCGCCCAGGGCGGTGGGTTCTCGCCGATCAGCATCTACGGCACGATCACCAACTCGGTGATGGAGGACGCCAAGCTGCCGTCCAGTGAGCTGACCGTCTTCCTGGCCAGCCTCGTCGTCAACCTGGTGATGGCGACGATCCTGTTCATCCTGTTCGGCGGCCGGAAGCTGATGGACCAGCGCGTCGACCCGAACAGTCCGGACCATCTCACCGAAGATCTGCACCACGGCGGCGCGACAGTCACCGCCCGCGGGACCGGCGCCTCGGCGCCGACCGGCACGCTCGCGCGCGGCGTACGCCGGGACCAGGTGCTGACGCTGATCGCCTTCGTCGGCGTGGCCGTGGTCGCACTCGCGTTCGACAGGAACATCGGGTTCGTCGCGATCACCGCCGCCGTACTGCTCGCGATCCTGTCGCCGACCGAGCACAAGGATGCCGTCAAGCAGGTCGCGTGGCCGACGGTCCTGCTGGTCGCGGGTGTCAGCACGTACGCCGCGATCCTCACCGAATCCGGCGCGCCGCAGTTCGTCGGCAAGTGGGCCGCCGGACTCGGAGCGGCCGTGATCGGCGCGCTCGTCCTGTGCTACGTCGGCGGTGTCGTGTCGGCGTTCGCCTCGTCGACCGCACTGCTGCCGGTCATCATTCCGATCGCCGTACCGCTGATCGGTCACGGTGGGATCAGCGCCGGTCTCTTCGTCGCGGCCCTGGCCATCGCGTCGACGATCGTCGATGTCAGTCCGTTCTCCACCAATGGTGCGCTGATGCTCGCGAACCGGCCGGACACGATCGCAGAACCCGTGTATTACAAGCAGATTCTCACCTACAGCGTGATCGTGGTCGTAGCCGGCCCGTTGCTCGTCTGGGCCGCGCTAGTACTCCCGGGCTGGTGATGCGGATGCACGGGCCGTTGAACGGCGTACTGGTCGTGGATCTGTCCCGGGCACTGGCCGGGCCGCACGCCACGATGATGCTGGGTGACCTCGGCGCGCGCGTGATCAAGGTGGAGGCACCGGGCCGCGGCGACGACACGCGCGGCTGGGGGCCGCCGTTCGCCGGCGACGAGTCGACATACTTCCTGTCCGCCAACCGCAACAAGGAATCCATCACGCTGGACCTCAAGGACGACGCCGATCGCGACGTCGTACTCCGGTTGATCGAGCGCGCCGACGTACTCGTGGAGAACTTCCGGACCGGCGTACTCGACCGGCTGGGACTCGGCCTCGACCTGTTGCGCGAACGCAATCCACGCCTCGTCGTCCTGTCGATCACCGGATTCGGCCACGACGGACCGGAAGGAGGACGAGCCGGCTACGACCAGATCGCTCAAGGTGAGGCAGGACTGATGTCGCTGACCGGGTCCGGGCCGGAGGATCCGCAACGGGTCGGCGTACCGATCGGCGACCTACTGGCCGGGATGTACGGCGCGTACGGCGTCGTCGCGGCGCTCCATGAACGGTCGGCCACCGGTGTCGGCTGCATTGTCCGTACGTCGCTGCTCGCGGCAATCGTCGGCGTACACGCGTTTCAGGGCACGCGGTACACAGTGGCCGACGAGGTCGGCGTGGCCCAGGGCAACCATCATCCGTCGATCGCGCCGTACGGACTGTTCCGTTGCGCGGACGGTGCGGTGCAGATCGCGGTGGGCAGCGAGGGACTGTGGGAACGGTTCAGCGCCGCCTTCGAACTCGCCACGGACGGCCTGACGACCAATGCGGACCGGGTTGCGCACCGGGACCGGTTGATCGCGGTGATCGAGGCGGCATTCAGTGGTCTGACCAGTGCCGAGTTGCTCGCGAAACTCGCTGACGCCGGCATTCCCGCCGGGCGGGTCCGGAGTATGGACGAGGTGTACACCTGGGACCAGACCGCGAGCCAGGGGCTGTTGATCGACGTCGAGCACTCGACGCTCGGGCCGCTGCGATTGCCCGGTCCGCCGCTGCGGTTCTTCGACGGATCGCAGGAGACCACCCGAGGTGACCACCGGCCGCCGCCGACACTCGACGAGCACGGCGCCTCGATCCGTGCCTGGCTGGACGAATGAGCGCCCGCGACTTGATCGACGCCGTCCTCGACCCAGGATCGTTCCAGTCGTGGGATCGGCCAGGCACGCAGTCGGCCGACGACACCTATCAGCAGCAGTTGCGGCGGGCCGCCGAGCGGGCGGGGACGGACGAGTCGGTGGTCACCGGCCGGGGTTCGGTCCGTGGGCGACAGGTCGCCGTACTGGTCAGCGAGTTCGCGTTCCTGGCCGGGTCGATCGGCCGGGTTGCCGCGGAGCGGATCACCGCGGCGGTACGGCGTGCGACGGCCGAACGGCTGCCGATCGTGGCGTCGACCGCGTCCGGCGGGACCCGCATGCAGGAAGGAGCGGCCGCCTTCGTCGAGATGATCACGATCTCCAAGGCGCTGATGGATCACCGCGCGGCTGGCCTCCCCTATCTCGTCCATCTCCGGCATCCGACGACCGGCGGCGTGTTCGCCTCGTGGGGGTCCCTCGGTCACGTCACCGTCGCGGAGCCCGGAGCGTTGATCGGCTTCCTCGGCCCCAAGGTCTACGAAGCACTCCACGGCGAACCGTTCCCGTCCGACGTACAGACGGCCGAGAACCTCGCCGCGCACGGGGTGATCGACGGCGTCGTCGAGACGAGCGATCTCCCGTTCCTGCTCGACCGGGCGCTTGGAGTCCTCGTCGATCCCCCGGTCGCTCCGACGCTCCCCCGCCGTACCGGAGCCGCCGGACCGGTTGACGCCTGGACCTCCGTCCTGCGTACTCGTCAGCCCGACCGCGCCGGGGTCCGCGAACTGCTCCGCTACGGAGCGACCGGAACACTCCGGCTGACCGAACCGGACGCGGCCGTCCTCGTCGCGCTGACCCGGCTCGACGGTCGACCATGCGTACTGGTCGGACAAGACCGTTCGCAGAGCAAGCCGATGGGACCGGCGGCCTTACGCCAGGCCCGCCGCGGCATGAACCTCGCTCAAACCGTCGGCCTCCCACTCGTCACGGTCATCGACACCGCCGGCGCCGAACTCTCCCGCGCCGCGGAAGAAGGCGGCCTGGCCGGCGAGATCGCGCTGTGCATCTCGACGATGACGACGCTGACCGTGCCGACCTTGTCGGTCCTTCTGGGTCAAGGCACCGGTGGCGGCGCGCTGGCGTTGCTCCCGGCAACCACCGTCATCGCGGCGGAGCACGCGTGGCTCGCGCCACTTCCGCCGGAGGGAGCCAGCGCGATCGTGTACCGCGACACCGCTCATGCTCCGGAGCTCGCCGCCGCCCAGCACATCACCGCGCCCGACCTGCACGCCGCCGGCACCATCCACCACCTGGTCCCCGAACACGACACCGACACCGCGGAGACCCTCGCGATCGCAGTAGCCGCCGAATGCGCGGCTCAACTCACTGCGATCCACAACACTCCGCCGAGGACAACCTCGACGCAGAAGTAGAACCACGACGGATAGAAGGCTCGCGGGCGGTCCCGCAACGCACCGATCAATCGCCCTGCGGCCATTCCGCCCAGCGCGACCGCAACCGCGATCACTGCCCCGCGCCGGATCCCTTCGTCGAGCGCCGCGGCGACCAGCAGCCCCGCAACCGCAAGCCCGAACCCGCCGTACACGGCGCGCACCTCGTTACGCGCGTCCGGCCCCGCCGCCACGATCCCGAAGGGCCGCACCAGCGTCGCGGGCATGACGAGCCCGTAGATCCCCATACCCGCGAAGAACACCGCCGCGACGACTATTGCAATCATTGCAACAGACTAGGGGGCAGGTGGGCTCTTGACGCTGGAGGAGCCGGGCGTTGTAATCAGAGGCATTCTGTTTACGTAAACATTCTCCCCGCCCGGAGGTCAGCCTGTGAAGCGAAGAGTGATTGGGGCCGTGGTGAGCGTGGTGCTCGCCGCAGTCGGGGTCAGCGTGCCGGCGGCGCCGGCCAACTCCGCCGAGCCATCGGCGTACACCTCCTTCCGGCCGGGTGAGCCCTGGCTGGACACCAGCGGCAAGGTCGTTCAGGCCCACGGCGGGCAGGTCGTGCCGTCGAAGGACGACGACGGCCGGCGCATCTACTACTGGTACGGCGAGGATCGCAGCAACGGCTACTACGACAGCCCGGGTGTGCACCTGTACTCGTCGTACGACCTCTACAACTGGAAGGACCAGGGACTCGCGCTCCGCGCGATGAACTCCCCCGATCAGTTCGAGAACGACCCGTACTTCGCGAAGCTCTACAAGAAGTACACGCCCGCGCAGAAGGACGTCGTCTGGCGCGACCTGTCGACCAACAGCGTCCGCACCGACGGCTGGGCCCGCCCGTCGATCCTCGAACGCCCCAAGGTGATCTACAACAAGAGCACCGGCAAGTGGGTGATGTGGGTGCACTCCGACGGCCCGTCGTCGCCGACCAGTACGTCGACGTACGCCCGCGCCGAGGCCGGCGTGGCGATCGCCGACTCACCGAAGGGCCCGTTCCGCTGGATCGACTCGTACCGCCTGAACCGGGTGCCGAGCGACTCCGTGCCGTGGTGCGGTACGTCGTCCGCGTTCGACCCGGCCGGCGGGATGGCGCGCGACATGAACCTGTTCGTGGACGACGACGGTACGGCGTACATCATCTACTCCTCCGAGGAGAACCGGACGATGTACATCTCCAAGCTGAACCGGTCCTACACGTACCTGTCCGCGGCGCCGGAGAACGCCGTACAGGGCAAGGACTTCGTGCGGACGCTCGCGTGCAACCAGCGTGAGGCGCCGGCGATGTTCAAGTCGGAGGGCACCTACTACCTGGTGACGTCGGGTGCCACCGGCTGGGACCCGAACCCGGCGCACTACGCGACCTCGCAGAACGTCCTGGGTCAGTTCACCGACCGCGGGGTCCCGATCACCGGCGACGGCGCGGCGACCACGTACCGGTCGCAGAGCACCAACGTGATCCCGGTCGACCCGAAGCAGAACAAGTTCGTCTTCATGGGTGACCGGTGGACCCCGAGCGACCTCGCGAACGCGCCGTACGTCTGGATGCCGATGAGCTTCGGCGAAGGCGGCGCACTCACGATCGGCCCGGACACCGAGTGGACGTTGGGCGACCTGACGCCGTACACCCGCTGGACCGTCACGAGCACGATCCCCGACAACGTCTGGCTGAACGACACCAGCACACTGCCCACCACCGTCACCGTGACGACCGCGAGCGGGTCGCAGCAGGTCGCTGTCACCTGGGACCCGTCGAGCATCGCGCAGCCGGGACCCGCGACGCTGCGTGGCACGTTGGCGGACGGCAGGACGTTCAGCCGCTCGATCGTCGTCGTGCCACACGGTCTGCGGTACGCCGTGAATGCCGGCGGGACCGCCACGCCCGACTGGACCCGCCTGACCCAGGTCGCGTCGACCGAACAGCCATTGCTCAACTCGGCACCCGAACAGCCGCTCGGCACCGACCCGGCCACCGGGACGACGTGGGGCTTCACCGGGTCCAGCGCACCGGCCGGGACTGGTGACCTCTATACGACCCTGCGGTACGCCAAGAACCACGAGCCGCTGGTCTACACGTTCGAAGGCCTCGAGCCGGGCACGTACACGGTCCACGCGGGCTACTACGACCCGTGGCCGTGGGCCAACCGCGCGGCCGAGGTGACCGTCAACGGAGCTGTCGTCGACCAGCAGCGCCTGTTCACCGCGACCGGCGTCGCGGCGTCGTACGGCGGAATCTCGGTCGGGGCCGACGGCAAGATCACGATGTCGATCGCGCCCACCCGGTCCCCCGACATCCAGGTCAGCTGGCTGATGGTCGCCCGTGACAACTAGCGCCCCACCTATGCTGATGCCATGTCGAGCGAGGTCAGGGGCGAACGCCGCGGGGTCAAGGGACACCCGAAGTCGGGACCGTCCATCGGCGACGTCGCACGGTTGGCCGGTGTGTCGTCGCAGACCGTGTCCCGCGTGTCCACGGGCTCGGAGCCGGTCAAGGCCGAGACCCGGGAACGGGTGCTCGACGCGATGCGGCAGCTGGGATACGCACCGAACCTCGCCGCCCGGGCGCTACGCCGAGGCAACTTCCGGTCGATCGGTCTGATCGCACACCAGGTCATCCGGACCGGTGAGTCGAAGACCATCGAGGCGGTGATCGAGGCCGCCCGGCGGGAGGGGTACTCGGTGAGCCTCGTCGACGTCGAGAGTCCTTCGTCGAGCGACGTCAGCGAGGCGGTGCAGCACCTCAGCCACCAGGCGATCGACGGCTTGATCATCATCCGGGCCGAAACCGCGACCCCGGCGGCTCTGGCGCTGCCGCCGACCATGCCGGTCGCGGTGTCCGACTCACGGTTCATCGGGCACCATCCGGCGGTCGGCGCCGACCAGGTCGGTGGCAGTCGCGCCGCGGTCCAGCACCTGCTCGATCTCGGGCATGGAGTGGTCCACCACATCGCCGGGCCGAGCGATTCCGGTCCCGCGGACCTGCGGGCGACCGCCTGGAAGCAGACGCTGGTCGACGCCGGACGGGAGGTCCCGGAACCGTTCGGCGGTGACTGGTCCGCGGAGACCGGCTACAAGATCGGGAACGAGATCGCGCAGCGCGACGACGTGACGGCGGTCTTCGCGGCGAACGACGAGATGGCAGCCGGCCTGATGCACGCACTGCACGAAGCCGGCCGCCGGGTGCCGGACGACGTCAGCGTCGTCGGGTTCGACGACATCGACCTCGCCGCCCATCTCTGGCCGCCGCTGACGACCGTCCGGCAGGAGTTCCACCAGATCGGTCACGACCTCGTCGAGGTCATCATGCGGCAACTCGGCGGGCGGGAGCAGCTGACCGGATACCACGGCACGGTGCCCGCGCCGCTCATCGTTCGGCAGAGCACGGCAGCACCTCGCAAGCGTCGACGTACCCGCCGCTGATCCCGGGTGGACAGTCGCCGGCCGGTCCGGTTACCGTCAGAGATGTTTACGTAAACAAGAAGGAGAGCCCATGCCCGGCTTCGCCATCGGTGAGTCCGACTTCGTCCTGGACGGCCGTCCGTTGCAGATCATCTCCGGTGCGCTGCACTACTTCCGGATGCACCCGGACTGCTGGGCGGACCGGATCGAGAAGGCGCGGCTGATGGGGCTCAACACCATCGAGACCTACGTCCCGTGGAACGCGCACAGCCCGCGCCCCGGCGTCTTCGACACCTCCGGGATGCTCGACCTCGGGCGGTTCCTCCGCGAGGTCGCGGCCGCCGGGATGTACGCGATCGTGCGGCCCGGGCCCTACATCTGTGCGGAGCTGGACAACGGCGGGCTCCCGGCGTGGCTCTTCCGCGACGACAATACCGATGACAGGGTCGGCGTACGCCGCTACGAGCCGAGGTTCATGTCCGCGGTCACGCAGTACCTGCAGGATGTGCTGGAGATCGTCCGGCCGCTGCAGATCGACCAGGACGGACCGGTGCTGCTCGTTCAGGTCGAGAACGAGTACGGCGCATTCGGGGACGACCAGACCTACTTGAAGGCGCTGGCCGACGTGATCCGGAACGCCGGTGTCACCGTTCCGCTCGTCACGGTGGATCAGCCGACGGACTCGATGCTGGCCGCCGGCGGACTGGACGGCGTACTGCGGACCGGTTCGTTCGGATCCCGTGTCACGGCGCGGCTCGAGACGCTGCGCAAGCACCAGCCGACCGGACCCTTGATGTGCATGGAGTTCTGGGACGGGTGGTTCGACTACTGGGGCGGACGCCACCACACGACGAGCGCGGCCGATGCCGCTGCGGAGCTCGACACGCTGCTCGCGGCCGGGGCGTCGGTCAACATCTACATGTTCCACGGCGGTACGAACTTCGGACTGTCCAGCGGGGCCAACGACAAGGGCGTGTACCGGCCGACCGTGACGTCGTACGACTACGACGCACCGCTCGACGAGGCCGGGAATCCGACGGAGAAGTTCCACGCGTTCCGTGAGGTGATCTCGCGATACGCGCCGGTGCCGGACACTGTGCCGGCCCCGAAGCCGGCTGCGCCGGAGTTCACCGTCGCCCTGTCCGATCCGGTCGGGCTCCTCCCGGGCTTCTGTGGAACATGGTCGGACCACCAGGAACTGCCGACGCTCGACGATCTGGACGCGCGGCTTGCGATCTTCCGGACCGAACTGCGTCAGGGTGGGCCGGCGCTGCTGACGTTCGGCGAGGTCCGCGACCGCGTGCAGGTGTTCCTGGACGGTGCACCGGTCGGCATCCTGGAACGCGAACGGCACGATCGCGCGATCATGCTCCCCCACACCCGCGGACGGCTCGAGCTCGTCGTCGAGGACCAGGGCCGGGTCAACTACGGCCCGCGCATCGGTGAGCCCAAGGGCCTCATCGGGCCGGTCCGCGTCGGCGCCGAGGAACTCACCGGGTGGACCGCCTGCGGGATCGACCTCGACAGGGTTCCGCAGCTGTGGCAATCCGCCGGCCCGACCCCGTCCGTGCTCGGTATCGGGCCGACCGCGTGGCGCGCGACGTTCGAGACCGACGGCGAGTCCGACCTGTTCCTGCGAACCGATGCCTGGGGCAAGGGTTTCGCCTGGATCAACGGCTTCTGTCTCGGCCGCTACTGGCGCCGCGGCCCCCAGGAAACCCTCTACGTCCCGGCGCCGCTCCTGGAGCAGGGCACCAACAACCTCGTCGTACTCGAGCTCGAGGTCCTCGAAACCCCGACAGCAACCTTCACCGGGTCGCTGCGGCTGGGCTTCACCGACCTTTAGATCGCCAACAGTCCCTTGATCGCCGTCATGATGCCGCCGGCAACGGCCAGGGACAGCACCAGCACGCGGGCGACCGGGTCCGGGATCCGGCCGGCCAGCAGTGCCCCCAGGCCCGCGCCGAGGATCAGTCCGGCAGCCGCCACGAGCCATTCGTCGCCCGCGAGTGGAGGCACGCCGCGGGTGACGAGTGAGAAGACGTTGACGATCGTGCCGTAGAAGAGGGCGTTCGGCACGAATTCGCGGATCGTCCAGTTCGCGTTGACGGCGTACAGCGACACCGGAGGTCCGCCCAGGCCGGCGGCTGTGTTCATGAAACCGCCGGCCGCACCTGCGGTCAGCGCGCCGGCGAGTCCTTTCAGCGCCGGCACCCGCAGACCGCTCATCAGCAGCGCCGCGGTCACTGTCACCAGGCCGCCCATCACCACGAGGAGCACCGGCTCGGGCAGGACTCGGGAGAACCAGGCGCCGAGCGGCGCCGTACACGCGGCCGCGATCACCAGCGGGACCATCGCCTGCAAGCGCACCTGGCGCCAGCCGCGGGACAGGCCCAGGAGGCATACGACTCCGGCCGCACAGTTCGAGAACGAGACGCCGTCCACCGGTCCGAGCACCATCACGAGCGCGGGCACCGCGACCAGCGCGAAGCCCATGCCCGTCAGCCACTGAACGAAGGCCCCGAGCAGGACAACCCCGCCGAGGAGCAATCCCGCAGTACCACTCACTGCGGGAACCTCCTGTTAGGCGACGTTCAAAAGTTTCGCATACAGGTCGAAGACTCCGAACGCGAGTGGCACGAAGGCGATCATCGCGGCGACCTCGATCGCGTCGAGGATCTGTGCGGCGCGGGCCTGGAGGTGTTGGGGTGACTCCGGGCGCATGCCGAAGGCGGCGACCATACCGACCACGACCAGGAGGCCGACGGCGATCAGCGCGCCTCCGGCTTCCTTCGTGGACAGGACGAACGTGAGCACCAGCATGATGCTCAGCGCCGCCGCGCACAGGACCGCGACCTCGGTCAGGAGCGGGTACAGCCGCGCTCGGGACGCGAGCAGGAACGCCAGCAGCACCGCGACGCTGATCGACCAGCCGTTCCAGGCCCGCAGCATCACGACGGCCGACGCCACCGACGACACCGCAACCGGAACCGTGGCCAGCGCGATCCCGAGGTGCGCCGCGTTGATCGCCGAATGTACGTCGGTGCGCTGGACCTCGACGCCCTGAGCCCGCCGGTCGTCGAGCGCGGTCAGGCCCGACATCGCCAGCCCCAGCCTCGGCAGCAACCCGAGCACCAGCACGGACAACGCGCCGGCCACCACGCCGACCCGATCCGCGTCGATGCCGAGCCGCACACCACCGATCCAGCAGACCGCGAACGCCACGGTGACGGTGCCGCCGAGCACCCCGCCGCGGGCCAGTCCGGCTCCGGCGAACAGTACGGCGCCAATTCCGACCCCGGCCGCACCGGCCGCGAACGCCATCGGCACCGACCAGCCGCCGGCGACTGCCCAGACCACGAGCCCGATCGAGAGGCATCCGGTGGCAATCGACAGCAACGGGATGCCGACCACCGGTCGCTGATAGCGGCCGAGCACAACGCCGACGAAGCCTGTCAGCGTGGTGAGCACCAGCAGCAGGAACAACGCCAGGTCCGAGTCCGTCTGGGTGACCAGCGCGATCACGCCGGCCAGCACGCTGACCACCAAGGCGGCACCGGCCAGCGCCCGGCGGTGCCTCGGCTGGAACGCGGTCGCTCGCCGATCCAGGTCGTCGACCGTCTCCTCGGTGATGTCGTACACCGTCGGAGGCGGAGGCAGCTCGCCCTCGGCCATCAGCCGCAGCACCGCGCCGTCGCCGAGCTGGGCGCTGGCCAGGCTGTACTCCGGCGCCACCTGCTCCCCGGTGACGGTGGTCAGGAACCTGCGCCGCGGCCACCGCTCCACCGGCTCGTCCAGCATCTGCATCAGGTCCGGCAACAGCTTGCCGAGTGGCTCGTCGACCGGCAGTACGGCGTCCATCCGCCGCCGCCGACCGACCACTGTCACTCTGCTGTACGTCGCGCCCATCAACTCATCCTTCTCTGCTAGTACCGGCCCTGCTTGTTCCGGAGATGACGCTGCGCAGCAGGTCGCCGAGTCGCTCCCAGTCCGGCAGCCGCGTGCCGTCACCGAGCCCGTACCAGGCCGCCGGACGCGAGGCCGGTCCGATCGGGACGGGCTTGGTTGTCGCGCCGATCCGCGCCTCCTGCGGACCGATCGCGAGACCGATCGGCCCGGGAAATCCGGTGAAGTGCGGGTACGACGTGGTGTCGGCGGCCGCACCCGCCGCGCTCACCAGCACTGTCACCAGCTCCACCTCTTCGGCGAGCTGCCCGATCACGTCCCGGACCGTGTCGGCGTCGGGCGGTTCGAGTCCCGGCTGTGCGACCGCGAGCATCACGGTCTCCTCGATGCCGGCCGGCCGGCTGCTGATCACGGCGGATCCGGTCGCGGGCCGGACTCCATCGGTCGATGCGCCGACCACGGTGAGGAGCGAAGGTCTCGGAGACCGGCGATGGCAGTACGCCGTCAGCGAGGCACTGGCCTCGGTGTTCCACGGACGGTTCACCGGCTCCTCGGTACCCCAGCCGATCGGCGGCGCGCCGGTCAGCTCGGTGAACAGCAACTCGGTGGCCCGGCCAACGATCGTGCTGTCCAATGCCGGGTAGCGGACGCGCGCGAGCACCTGAAGGTTCGCGCGGACATCGAGCTGCTGAGGATCGGCCGTCCACGCAGTGGCCAGTTCCCCGCGGCCGTCGGTCCCTGCGACCGGGGCGAACTTCTTCCCGTCCCAGCTCAGTTTCACACCCGTCAGCCCGTCGTACGCCTCGTCACCGCCGGCGGCCTGCACCACCCAGCGGGTGTTCCGTCCCGAGAACAGGCGGGTCCGTGCCGGATAGCTGAGCCGGACGCCGGCGGGGGTCACCAATTGGACGCCGCGACCCTCACGTTCGGCGGCCGCCACCGCATCGAGCAACCAGGCGGAGAGGCCGACGACCGGGCGGTCCTGCATCATCACGGCGACTTCGTCGGTGATGAGGTCCAGGCCGGGGCTGTAGTCCAGTGCGTTAGGCATGCTCGGCTCCATTCCGGGTCGCGGCGGCGGGCGGCGGTGCCCAGATCCGGCCGCCGGCGCGCTCGACGAGCTGCTCGGCGTACCGCCACGCCAGCCGCGAGCCGGCGTCGTGCGTCGCGGCGCGGATCTCCACCCACCAGGTCGGCGTCGGTACGTCGGCGTACGCGGCCCCGAACTGCCGCATCGGCTCGCCCGGCACCTGGATGTACATCGGGGTGTCGATCGACACCAGCGGTACCTCGTTCTCGTCGCAGAGCTGGATCACCATGCCGCCCGACACCGCCCGGACCCGATGCTCGGTGCCGCTGGCCGCGAGCGACGCGAGCACGTCCTCGTCCGACGGCATCCGCTCCAGCAGCGCCACCACGTCGTACGTCACGAAGAACCTCCATGTCTCAGCGGACCGTTGCCGTCGGCAAGCGCTGTTTGGATCAGCACCGGGCTGTCCCCGCGCCGGACGAACAGTCCCCGTCCGGCCGGGTAGCTGTCCGGCCGGGCGCCGGTGAAGATCTGGCCTTCGCCGCGGTCGCCGGCCATCACCAGGCCGGCGCAACCGGACTCGAGCACGGCCTGCAGGAACGGTTCGTACATCGAGCGGGACGCGCCCGAGGCACGTCGTACGAGGACGAAATGCAGTTTGAGATCGCGACCGGACGCGACGTACGGCAGCAACGGTTCGAGCGGCGACTGGCCGCCGGTGGTGAGCAGGTCGTAGTCGTCGACCACGACAACGATCCGCGGTCCGGTGCCGGCCGGCGTACCGGAGCCGTGGGGCATCCGCCGCTCCAGCTCCTCGGCGATCGCGCTCGCCAGCCCGGCGGCTTGCCGGATGTTGGTGGCGTGGCCGCCGATGTAGTCCTCGGGCAGCGACTTCACCACGTCGGTCAGGGAGCGCCTGGGATCCATCACCCCGAACACGAGCTCCGAGGACGCGGCGTACCGGTCGGCGAGCTGCTGCATCACCAGCCGGAGCAGGTTCGTCCTGCCGCACTCGTTGTCGCCGAAGGCAACCAAATTGCCGTCGTCGCCGGACAGGTCGAGCAGCACCGGCGCCAGCCCGGCCTCGTCCAGCCCGATCGGCACCCGCTCCGGCTCGGTCACCGAGCTCGGCAGCGCCCGACGTCCGACCTGGAACGGCAGCACCCTGACCTGCGGCGCGAGCGCTCCGCTCCAGGCGGACCTGATCGCGACCGACTGTGCCTCGAGGACCTGGCTGAGGCGATCGTCGTCGACGTGGCCGTCGACGCGTGGCAGCGCGACCTGGGCGAACAGCTTGCCTTGCGGCGTGAGCAACCGCCCGGGCGGGGCGCTGCGCATCGTCTTCTGCAGGCGCGTGTCGATCATGGAGTCGGACGGATCGTTCAACCTTAGCTCGAGCACCGTGCCGAACAGCGACTGCAACTGGATCCGTACGTCGTTCCAACGCAGCATGGCCGCCACCACGTGAACGCCGTACCCGCTGCCACGCTGGAGGATGTCCGCGATCGGCTCGTCGATCTCGTCGAACTGCGTCCGGATCGCGCCGAAGTTGTCGACCAGCAGCACCACGTCCGCACAGGGCAGCTCGGGGACCTCGCCCGCCCCATGGAGTTCGCGCAGGGTCTCCATGGTGTCGATCCCGCGGTCGCGGAAAACGCGTTCGCGGTGGTCGATCATGCCCCGGATCTCCTCCAGCGTCCGGCGCAGCCGGTTCCGGTCGGTGCGGATCGCGATCCCGCCGACGTGCGGCAGATCGCGCAGCGGCTGCAGCCCGCCGCCGGCCAGGTCGAGGCCGTAGATCGCCACTTCTGCAGGGGTGTGGCTGTGGGCGAGGGCGGTCACGATCGTGCGGATCGTGGTGGTCTTGCCGGACTGCGGACCGCCGATCAGCGCGCAGTGCCCGCCGGCCGCAGTCAGGTCTAGTCGCAGCACTTCCTGCCGTTGCCTGCGTGGGTCGTCGAGCACCCCGATCGGCGGCGCCAGCTGCGGCGACCCGGCCGGGAACTGCAGTCCCCGCGGACCTGGCCTCGGGTCGCCCGCGAGCTGGTCCAGTGTGCAGGCAACCGGCAGCGGCGGCAGCCAGATCTGGCTGACTTTCTTGGCCGCCGGTTTGATCTGGCCGACGAACATGTCCAGGACGGTCGGGCCGGTTGTGCGCTCGGTGGCGCCGTCATCGTCGTCGGCTGCCGGCGCAAGTGCTGCGAGGTCCTGCTGGTACGGCGTGAGCAGGTACGGCCGGACCACTGGGCCTGGTTTCTCCGGCTCGTGGTCGATCCGACCGGTGTACGGGCCGGAGACGTACGCCGCCTTGAAGCGCTGGTACACCGAGACGTCCACCTTGAGATAGCCGAACCCAGGCAGCGGTGGCAGGTGGAATGCGTCGGTGGTGTCCAGGACCGAGCGGCTCTCGTCCTCGGAGAACGTGCGCAAGCCCAATCGGTACGACAGGTAGGTCTCCAGCCCGCGCAGCTGACCGCTCTCGATCCGCTGGCTGGACAGCAGCAGATGGACGCCGATCGATCGTCCGATCCGGCCGATCGACAAGAACAGGTCGATGAAGTCGGGCCGTACGGTCAGCAGTTCGCCGAACTCGTCGATGATCACGAACAGGTGCGGTAACGGATCCAGTTCAGGCCGCTGCTGCCGAAGCAGCCGGTAATCGGTGATGTTCGCGATGTTCCCGGCATCCCGCAGTACCCGCTGGCGGCGCTGGACCTCACCGGCCAGGCTCGCGTACGCCCGTTCGGTCATCGTCGGGTCGTCGACCAGGTTGGTGATGATGCCGGCGACATGCGGTACGCCGTCGAACGGGGCGAAGGTCGCGCCGCCCTTGTAGTCGATCAGGACCATCGCCAGGTCCTCCGGACTGTGCGTCGCGAGCAGCCCGAGCACCAACGTACGCAGCAGCTCGGACTTGCCCGATCCGGTGGCGCCGACGCACAGACCGTGCGGGCCCATCCCGAGCTGGGCGGACTCCTTCAGGTCCAGCATCACCGGGGCACCGGCCTGGTCGAGACCGATCGGGACCCGCAGGAAGTTGCGCTCGCTCCGGGCGGACCACATCCTCGCCCGGTCGGGCCGGCCCGGGTCGTCGATGCCGAGCATGCCCATGACGTCGATGTCGGACGTGTACGCGTCCTCCTCGGCCGACTCCTTCGACAGCCGCAGCGGCGCCAGCCTCCGCGCGATCCCCTCGGCGACGGCAGCGGCAGTGCGGTCGGGCTGGCCGGTGGCGACCAGTGGCTGAGCGCCCCGGAGATCCTCGACGACCAGCTCGTCGCCTTGGACCGAGATCCGGACCGCGACGTTGCTGGGTTCCTGGGTCCGGTCGGCGACCAGATGCAGAACAGTCAGGCCGAGTGCCGCCGTGTCCTGGCTCTCGCCCGGTGCGCGGACCTCGGCACTGACCTGCCCGTAGGTGTCGTGGAGCACCAAGAGACGCTGGGTCAGCCGGCGGCTGTCGAGCTGGCCCATCGACCCGCGGCGGGCCTCACTCGCCCATTTCGTCCGCTCCGCCAGGTCGTTCGCGATCAGGCCGGCCAGCTCGACCGGTGACGGCGCGATCCTGCGGAACGGGTGCGGGCCGTCCTGGCGTTCCGGATCCAGCACGTGCGGCAACCAGCTCAGCCATTCCCAGTCCTGCATCGCCGCGGGCGGGAAACACGCCGCCAGTTCGACGTCCTCCGGCGCGTGGAACACCGCGGTCTGCAGCAACAGCGACCGGGCCACGTTCACCACGCCGTCACGATCGCCGACGATGCTGACGTTGCCGACCTGGTCCACCGGCACGGTGAGGGGCATCTCCGGCATCAGCGCAAAACGGCGTACGACGGCCTGCGCTTCCGCCATCATGAACGGATCGGGCGGATCCATGGTGGCACCGGGGTTCTGCGTCACGGTGGCCGGGCCGACCGGGATCCGGCCGGTGCCGCAGCGGACTTTGAGGAAATCCGAGTCGGTACGGCGGCGTTCCCACAACCGCGCCGGGTCGCGCGCGCAGTCGACCAGGGCGTCGCTCGGCGGGTCCAGGAGGCCGGCTTCCGAACGTACCGTCCGCTCGGTCTTGGCGAACTCGTCGCGCAGGCGCTCCAGGTAGTCGAGGTACCGCTCGCGCTGCTTACGCCTGTCCCGGCCGGCACGACCGCGCTGTGACATCGCCGAGCCGAGTACGCCCGCGAGCGTGGCCACGAGCATCGCCGCGCCCACCACCATGAACAAGGTGCTCCGCGTGACCGCCATCATGCCGACCGAGCCGAGTACGCCGGTGATCGGCAGCAGGGCCTGCATCGCCCCGCCACCGCCGCCGGCCTGGCCGAGCGTCGGCGGCGCCTCGATCACCTTCGGCGGCTGCTCGCCGAGATGCCGGGTGCTCCGCGCCGGGCGGTGCACGAGGGTAGACACGGGGATCTCCTTCCGGGAGATATGGCGCTCAGCGCGTTTGGGTTGGGCTCGCCGTGGGTCGTCTGGTTGACGGCGTTCCTGATGAGGTTGGTGACGGGCTGGGGGCCACCGTCTGCGTCGGCTGGTTCTGGTGCTGTTTCTCCTTGGCCAGCTCGCGATCGATGAACGACCAGCCCACGCACCCGGCGCAGATCACGGCGGCCAGCGCGACACTGGCGAACAACTTGCCGACGCCCTCGTCCAGGCTGTGCCGGGCCCGGTCGGCCCCGAACAGAGCGGCATCACGGAGCCGCTGCCGCCGTACGCTGACCGACTCGATGACCTGGTTGTTGTACTCCCGAGGCACGGCCGGTCACCCCGTCCCGCCGGCCGCGGCCAGCGCCTCGTCGACGGACGTCCGGCTCGGGTGGAACTCGTGAACCGTGCCGTCCCCGACCAGGAACATCGTGTCGGTGAACCCAGGCATCTCGAACAGCCACCAGCCCTGGACCTCGCGACGGCGCCAGGTCGCCAGGTCGGCCGCCGTCACCGGATCCGGACGTGCCGGTGACTGCACGGTCAGCCAGGCAGCGAGCTTCGTCGCCGGCTCTGCGCCGGGATCCACGTGCTCCCAGCCGCGTTCGGCCGCATACGCCGTGAGTTGCTCGTCGTACGGCGTACCGCTGCCGAGCATCCAGCTGTCGCGGGTCGCCTTCACGACCACGATCGGACCGCCGCCGACGGGTGGCCTGCCCTGACCGGTGTCGAACCACTGCGCTGTCGACCAGGCGAAGACCCACGCCCAGCCGACATCCGCGACCTGCTCGTCATTCGTTGCCAACCGCAACGGTTCGCCCGGCGACTCCATGCTCTCCAGGAACGCGGCTGCGACTGCGCGCGCTTCACTCAGCTCCATGCGACTGTCCTTCGTTGCTTCCGTAGTTCGTCCGCAGGAACTCGAGCCCGGCGCCGAACCGTTCGAGCCGTGCCCAGGTGCGCTGTTGCGGGTCGACGAAGTACACGCGGTCGTGGCGATTGACGACCATGAACACGTGTCCCGACGTCGGGATCCCGAGAAACGAGCGATAACCACACACCAGGCCACGGGCCCCGTCACCGGCGTGATAGATCTCCTGGGCGATCTCCTCGAAGTCACCGACCTCGCGGAAGGTCGCGTACGGCACACCGACCCGCTGCGTCATCCGCAGCCGCTGACTCCCCTCGAGCTCCCAGGGCTCAACCATCACCGCCGAAGACGGCTGCCCCCGCAAGGTCAACTCGGCCGCAATCACCGAAGCCTCACAGTTCTGCCACTTCCTCCGGGCCGGCAACCCCGGCCGATCCGGATTGATCTCGACCAACTCCGGGAACAACCGCTCGAAGTCCACCCCACGCCCATTACCTCTATGCACCTGAGGCACCGCGGCATGCACCCCGGCCCCGGGCAACTTGCTGTGCACCTCCGGCATCGGGTTGGGCGCCTCGGGCAACTTGTTGTGCGCCGTCGGCTGCGGGTCGGGGAGCTGGTTGTACGTCGACGTACCGGTTGGCTCGAACTGCTCGACGCTGCCGTCCGGGTGCCGTAGTACGGCGCCGCCGGTGTGGTCGAACGTTGCGCGCCCACCGTCCCAGACGGTCCGACCGGTACGCGGGTCGACAACCTCGTACCGCACCCTGAGCGCACCCGGCTCCGCGCCCGGCACAGACGGCATGAGCTCGGCCCGCACCTCGTGCCCGGACGCGATCCACCTGTCCCACTCGTCGCCCATCCGCTCCCAGGCAGCCGGGTTCACCCGAACCTCGCGCGGCACCAACCGATCCACCGCAGACCAAGGCACATGCCGCCCCCACGGATCGGCACCCACCGCCTCCCGCGCAGTCACCGACAACCTCGGCGCCCCACCCTCCGGTACGCGAGCCCGAAACTCGTTCCGCCCCAACCGCCCAACAGCCCCAGCTTCCGCAGGCCCCTCAGACCCAACGACCGAACCCGAAGCCACAACATCCCCACCAGAACCAACCGGCTGGCGTGAGGACTCACCATCACCACCCACCGAACCAACCGGCCGCCGCCACGGCTCGCCTCCGCCACCACCGGATCCAACCGACCGGCGCAAAGACTCACCATCACCACCCACCGAACCAACCGGCCGCCGCGACGGCTCCCCACCACCGGATCCAACCGACCGGCGCAAAGACTCACCATCACCACCCACCGAACCAACCGGCTGCCGTGACGGATCGCCATCACCGGATCCAACCGGCTGGTGCGGCGAGCTGCCGTCACCACTCGCCGAGCCAACCGCCGGGCGCGGTGTCTCGTGCTCGCCTGGCCCGGAGTTGGCCTGTGGGTGCTGGGGTTCGCCGGCTTGCTGTGTGGTTCCTGGTGTCGTCGGGCGTTCCGGCCGCGGGTAGCGATAGTCGATCAACTGCGAGTCGTCGGGCAGCGGCCCGAGTTCGCCCCACCGACCATCGGCGCCGGGCGTCAACCACCGCTCACCCGGTCGCCGCATCGCCACCTCGATCGACCGAAGCGCCCGGGTCCGCGGCGGCCACGGACCGGTCACCGGCGCGTGCTTGTCGTACAGCCGTTGATTCCTGTCCCACCACCGAACCCGCCCGCCTCGGTCGACGAACGCACCGAAGGCGTGCCCGCTGCCCTCATGCCAATCGACACCGATATAGACCACGGTCCCCGGCGGACTCCCGCGCAACGACCGCTCCAACTGCTGGTAGGCGTCGGCGGTGAACTGCTCCGGCGTACCGAGCCGCGGGTCATGCAATCGATGCGCCGGTCGGCCGCCGAACCACTCCCACATCTCCGACCGCGGCTCTCCCGTACCGAATGCGTTGCCGACGGCAAGTCGCGGCTCGCCACCGTTCATCATGTCGGCGAACACCCGGAACGCTTCGGCACAAGCCGTCCGCGTAGCGAGCGCGTCGGGCGACCCGTCGTCGAGGATGCGCGACCACTCGTCGACCCGCGCCAGCCGATCGCCGGCCGAAGCCGCCCGGAGCCGGTCCAGCTTCCGGCCGTCCGGATCCGGGTTCTCCCACAACACGGGCCGAACGTCCGACCGCGGCTCCCCCGGATCCCCGGTGCGCTGCCGATCCGACCGCAACGACTCAATCAACTTCTCATCACCCGGCCGCCACTTGGCAGCCCGACCGATATCCGGCTCCCCACCACGCCGCGCCGGATCCCCACCACGCCGCGCCGGATCCCCACCGCGCTGCGCCGAGTCCCCACGGCGCTGCGCCGACTCCCCACCACGTTGGGCCGAGTCCCCACCATGGCGACCCGCTTCCGCACCACGTTGACTCGCTTCTTCGCCACGCTCCCCGCGCCGTCCTACCCCTCCCGGCGCCTCAGAACGCCCCTGCGTACGTCGCCCCTTGCCCCCGTCCTCCCCAAGAAGCCGACGCGCAATCTCTCCCAGCCCGTCGTCATCCCCACCACGCCCAGCCTGCCCACCATCCGCCGGCTCTTCCGCACGCCCGGGCCCGTCCGCACGCCCCGGCCCGTCCGCACGCCCGGGCCCGTTCGCACCTCCAGACCCGTCCGCATTCCCCGGCTCTCCCGCGCGCCCTGGCTCTGCCGCGCGCCCCGGCTCTCCCGCACGCCGCGACGCTTCCTCCCGCCCCGACCGCTGCGCATGCTCCGGCTGCCACACGTGCTTGGGCTGCTCGGCATGACGACCCGGATCCTCCGACCTCTCAGACCCCTCCGTCGCAGGACGGGCACTCGAGTCGTCATCCCCCGACAGCTTCCGCGCGATCTCCGCGAAGCCGCCGTCGTCGTCCCCCGACAGCCTCCGCCCGATCTCCGCAATACCACCGTCGTCGTCGCCGTGCCCCGATCCGTCGCCACGACGCGGCGCGACATGATCCGGATCCGCACCAGGCCATTCGTGCCCCTCCGACTGCCCCGGCCGATCAGCACGATGCAGTCCATCGGTGTGGGCCGGCTCGCCGGCGTGAGTCGGCTCGCTCGCGTGAGACGGCTCGCTCGCGTGAGACGGCTGACCCGCGTGAGACGGCTCGCCGACGTGAGACGGCTGGGGGTGTTGGACCGTGCCGTCTTCTCGTACGACGTGTACTGGGGGGCGGTCTCCTTCGGGTAGGTGGTGGGTGATTTCTGTGGCCGAGCGGGACGGCAGGCCTCCGGTCGGCGTACGGCCGTGCTCCGTCCCGAGTGCCCGGCCCAACGCCGTACCCGCGTCCCCGGTCACCCGTCCGCGGATGTCGCGTCCGCTGCGGGACGCGTGCCGGACCAGCTCGCGTACGCCGGCTTCCACCGAACCGTGCGACGGCGTGCCGCCGAGCCGCAGCTCCTCGATCTCGACGTGCGTTGGCGTGTCTCGGATCGCCAGCACCGACGCCGGGCGGCCGTGCCGGCCGTACGAGACGAAGGTCCGGCCCCCCGCCGGCACGTTGACGCCGTTGCCGTCGCCGAGATCGACGTGCGCGTCGGCGTCGGTGTCGTTCTCGACGACCTCGACGCGGCCGCCCTCACGGCGGAACTCGTCGGCAGCGCGCGACAGTCTGTTCGCGGTCGCACCCGGGTCGATGCCGTACGGCGAACCTTCCGTACGGCGTGCGTGCAGCTCCGCGAAATCCCGGCGTACCAGATCCAGCGTCTGAGGGTCGAACATCGAATCCGCCCGCCGCGCGATCTGCTGCACGTCGGACGGCGACCATTCGGACAGGCCGCTGCCGGGCATCCGGTCCGTACGACGGCCGATCTTGTGGTGGAAGTCGTGCGCATCGGCGAGCGGCATCTCCGACGTGACCGCGAGGCCGCCGTTGTCCGCGGCGTACCGCGCAACGAAGTGCTCGACCGCGGTCGCCGCGCCCTTCAAGCCGGTGTGGGCGCTGCCGAGTTTGCTGAGCTGGACCTCACCATGGCGTACGTCGAGGGAGATCGCGGACACGATCCGGTCGCCGACGCTCGCGACCACGGCGTGCGGATGCGATCCGTCGAGGGCTTCGGACAGGTACTCGCGGCCCTTGCGCTGACGCTCCGGCAGGTCGCCGGTGTCCAGCCCGCGGCGGGCTTGCTCAGCGAACCTCTTGTACCGCTCGCTGCCGCGATCGAGCAGCTCGACCCTTGCACCCGGGTGCTCGTAGAACCTCTGCACCCGCTCACTGATGAACCGCAACGCCTTCTCGGGCACGCCGTTCCCGACATTGCGATCCACGCTCCGGTCGGGGTCGGGACTGCGATCCGCGCTCGCGTCGGGGTCGGGATTGCGATCCGCGGTCCGGTCGGCTTCGTGGTCCGCGCTTCGGTCGCGGTGGTGTGGGTCGTCGACCGGCGAACCGCCCTGGCTGGAGCGGGCCACACGACCCGTGTCGACCCCGGCCGTCGCGGCAACCGGCGCGAACGGCGCAGGCTCGGGATACATAGTCTTGCCCGGCTCCGACGTGTGATCCGGCCGATCCGTTTGGTCCGGTCGATCCGGCCGATCCGTTTGGTCCGGTCGATCCGGCCGATCCGGGTGCTCCGGCCGAGTTGGGCGATCCGGGTGGGTCGGGCGATCCGTGTGCTCCGGACGGTTGGGGCGGTCCGGGTGGGTCGGACGGTCCGTGTGCTCCGGACGGTCTGGACGGGTCGGACGATCTGTGTGGTCCGGGTGGTTGGGGTGGTCCGGGCGTGTGTGTTCGCGGGGTGTGGTGGGGGTTTCGGGGCGGCGTTTGGTTCGGTTGGGTTTGCCGTCGTCGTTCGGGTGAGTCTGGTCCGGGCCGTCGTCGGGGCGGGTGTGGGTGGACGGCACGTCGCCGCCGTGTCGGGAACCCACCGGCGCGGGCGGGTCGACTCTGCCTGCCGGAATCGGAGTCGGGTTGCCGATCGGGGTCGGCGTACCTTCGCGACCGGGCTGCTCCGGCCTGCCCGACTGCTCGGGTCTGCCGGACTGCTCAGGTTCGCCGGGCCGGCGCGGCTCGTTCGGTCGGCCTTGCGGCTCGTGGCGGCCGTCGGGGCGCTCCCTCGGGTCCACCGTGGTCGGCTTCACCTCGGTCTCTTCGCGCCCGCGCCGGTCCCCCGGCTCCCCCCGACCCGGGTCGCCGGTGTGGCGCGAATCGACAGTCTGGCGCGGATCAACAGGATTGCGCGGATCGACAGGGTGACGTGGATCAACAGGATTGCGCGGATCCGCCAACTGGCGTGGGTCAACCGTCCCCCGCGGATCAACCGGATGACGCGGATCGACCGTCCCACGCGGATCGACCGTTCCGGGGGGATTGACGGGCTGGTGGGGGTCGATGGGGTGGCGGGGGTTGGTTGGGTTGTGGGGGATGTGGTGGGGGTCGGTGATGTGGACCTGGGGTAGTTCGGGGGTCAGGGTCTTGGTGAGAGGTACGCCGCGTTCGATGCGTACTGTTTCGCCCAGGATCGGGATATGGGAGATGCCCTTCAGCACATCGCCGAGGACCGGGAGCTTGGTGGCGCCGCGGATCGCCGAGGCGCGGATGTTCGCCTTGAAGTCCAGGTACGTGCCGGCGTGATCGACGATCTTGCCGATCGCCGGCACCTTGCTCGCGAGCCCCGCGAACCGGCCCACCTTCGTCGCGAGCGTCGCGAGCTTGCCCACCCCAGGGACGAAGCCCAGTACGCCGGCCACCGCACGCGCCTGATTACCGGAGTTCCAGTCCTCGCGGATGTCGTCGATCTGCGAGGCGAACCTGGAGTTCATCTCCTTGCCGAAGCTGTCCGGAGTGACCAGGTCGATCGCGTCGCCGACGCCGGGAATGGCGTGCAGCAAGGACACGAAGTCCATCGCGGCCTGGCCCCAGGCGTCGAACGTCTGGTACATGTCGGCCGGCGGGTGCCCGAACATCGAGTCGACGTGGAACCACTCCCGGGCCGCCCATTGCACGCCGAACATCACCGTCAGCGCGTCCACGGCGTCGACGGCGAAATCGCCGACGTCCATGATCCACGGCTTGTCCCAGTCCTCGTACCCGCCCCACGGCGGGTAGACCGGATCCTCGTTGTGGACCAGCACCTTCGGGCCGGTCCGCATCGGCATCCCCGGCTGCCAGTTCCGGTCGAGCGTCTCCGGGTTCCAGCCCGCTCCGCCGTACAACGCCTCGATCTTGTTGGCGCACTTGACCTGACAGTCGAGGATCGCCAGGACGAGGTTGCCCATCTCCTCGCCCAACCGGTTGTTGTCGGCAATGATGTTCTCGTAGTCGTTCCAGTCCTCGCCCTCGGACGTGACCTCGCGGTCGATGACCTCGAGGAACGTGTACGCCTCCCGCTTGGTGCGCTCGAGCCGCTCGTGCAGCGGCCGGACCTCCCGCACGTACGCCTGGATCGCGTCACCGGCGTCCTTGATCGCGTTCCCGACCCGGGCGCATTCGTTGTACGCCGGGTTGATGGTGCACATCAGCTGGTACGCCTCCGGAGCGACGTACACGCCCTGCAACTGCCAGAAGTTCCGGCTGACGGCCGCGCCGGTGTCGGTGATGAACTGCCCGACGTCCGACAGATTCCTGCCGTTGGACTCGACGTAGTCGAGGTTGCCGGGGATCAGGTCCGGTACACCGTCGGGATTGACCAGTGGCATCAGGCAGCTCCGCCCGGGGTCTTGCCGGAGTCCACCGTCGATGTGGCCCCGGTGCCGGTGTACGGCTCGGTCGGGCCCAACTCCTCCCCACCAAGACCGCCGGACTTCTCGAACTTGCCCGTACCGGTGGAGGGAGCCTCAGGCTCCGGGCGCTCCGCCTCCCGCGACTTCATCTGCTCCTCCGACTTGCGCTGCGCTACCTCGGACTCCCGGTCGAACACACCGTTCGCGGCCCGCTGCGCGTTCAGCGCCATCTCCTGATGCCCGTCCAGGTAGGCGATCGTGGCGTCCTTGGCCCCGGTCATCGACGCGATGATCTGCGCCGCGATCGCGTTGAACGATCCGTTGTAGGCGATCGCGAACCCGTTCAGCGCGTCGGCGATCAGGCCGCCGGCGTTACCGGCCACACCCCCCAGGTACGAGCCGTAGTTCCCGGCGTACGTCTCGAGCTTCAGAGCCTCGTCGTACGTCGCCTGCAGCACCCGGCTGACCCCTTCCGGGTCGATGTCCCAGTCCGTCATGGCCCCTCGGTCAGTGCGGGATCTGGTTGACGGCAGCGCTGGCCTTCTTCAGCGCGGCCTCCGCCGTACGGTCGTTGGCCTGCAACGTGTCGGTCAGCAGTTTGATGATCGCCCGGACGTCCTCGGCGGCCTTGCTGAACTCCGACTCGATACCGCGGTACTCCTCGGTCACGTTCGTCATCGACGCGTCCGACAGCAACGCCTGCACCGATCGCTCGTGCTGGCCGATCAGCGAGTTGATCTGCCCCGACAGCTGCTTGATCCGGGTCTGTACCTCTTCGGAGGCGCCGATGTCGTAGCTGTTGCGCTCGTTCATGTCCCCAAGCTCTCCTCGTCGCGATCAGCGTCAGCGGCCGCGGAACCGGCGGGCGGCGGCCGACTGTCCCTCGGCGCTGCCCATCTTCTGCTTGGCCGTGGTCACCTGCTCGTTCTGCGCGGTGTTCATCGCGGTCCCGACGCCGTGCTGGCCGACGGCCAGGTGCGCCATCCCCGCGTTCAGGCTCGCGGCGACGCTGTCGACGTTCTGCTTGAAGGCGTCGAACTGCTTCTTGCCCTCACCGCCGAACTTCCCCTCCAGCGGGGCGGCGGCTTCCACGAGCTGCTTGACCAGTCCGCCCAGGTCCTGCGCCCGCCCGGCGGTGCCCTTCGCCGCCTGGTCGAAAGCGCCCTGACTCATGTCCCATCGCTGACCAGCCATCTCTCGGTTCCTCCTGAGCCCGTTCGGCGTTCACAGTCGCCCCAGGGTTCCCGACCCCGCTTTCAAATCGCTTTCATCGGGCGCCAGGTGATCACGGCAGGTCGGAGAGCTGGTCACCTAGGGGCGTGCGTTCGTAGACGACGGTTCGGCCACTGCGGCGTGCCCGGACCAGGCCCTGTGAGGCCATTGCGCGGAGTGCCTGGTTCGCAGCCGATGGGGATACGCCGAACCTGTCCGCCAGTGCGGTCGTCGACTGGCCGGCGCCGATGGCCCGGAGATAGCGAAGGCGGTGCGGGCTGAGCAAGCCCGCACCGCCCGGCGGGACGGTCGCGTCGGACCACATCGCCCGCTGGTCGGTGGCGCGGTAGATCACCATCGGGTCCGAGTCGGTCAGCGGCGTGGAGCTGCTCAGCGTGAACAGTGACGGTACGACGAACAACGGCCGCCCGCGCGTGTGGAGGGTGAGGTCGTCGTGACCGTTCAGGATCTGGGCTGTGATGGACGTCGGGTCGGCGTGAACGCCCGGCCCGCAACGGTTCAGGGTGGCGATCACCCCGTCGGCCGCCAGCGATCTGGCGCGGACCGCGACATCGGCGTCGAGGACCGCGCGCATCCGCGGCCAATGCGGCCGAAACGCCAGCCGCCAGTACGCCGCCAGCGCATCCGCCAGCCGCTCGCCGAAGGATCGCCCGCTCGATCCCAGTCGACGGGGTACGCCGCCGACCGCGAACTCGATGTCCGCGCCGAGCGTGCGCAGGTCCTGGTCCCGCAGGTAGGCGAGCTGGGCGTCGATGGTCAGCGGTACGCCTACCCGCGGATTGAACAGGTCGGGGGTGTCGAAGTTCGGGCCGATCAGCCCGCTCAGCACATCGAGCGGAAGTTGGTCGCGGACCCGGCACGCGGCGGCGTACCAGGGAGCCTGGAGCGGGTAGCTGGTGGGCGACCGCAGCGCGCGCAGCGAGTTGCCGAGCTCAGTGAGTGGCGAGACCGCGAAGCGCACCAGTCCGTAGTCGCCAGGCTCCAGCTGATAGCGCGCCACGGCCGATTGTAAGCACGGGTCAGCTGGTGCGGTTGTAGATCGCGGTGCCCGGACAGGCAGTGACACCGAGGCGGGTCGCGCAGCCGGTGTACTGGCTCGAGCCGTTCCACCAGGTCCAGCCGCCGATGGTACGGCCGTGCAACCAGGTGTACGTGCCGTTGTAGTTGGCGTCGTACGTCCGCAGACTCCAGTGCACATGGTCGCCCGTCGCGGAGCCACCGGCGCAGACGTCTCGGCCGATGTTGCCCAGCAGCGCGCTCGTCCCGACCGGGGTCGCGTTGTAGTAGGTGGCGTTGTACATGTGGTAGTAGTCCGTCGAGAAGCCGTTCGGGTGGATCACTCGCGTCCAGCCACCACCGGCACCGCACATCGACGTGGCCGTGCCGTCGCGGGAGGAGCGAACCCGCCCGCTGGCGTTGCCGCCGGCAAGGTCCAAGCTGCTCCAGTAGCCGTTCACGCCGTCGCTGGCGTGCGGGCCACCCGTCACGGTCATGTAGTAGTCCGGCATCCACGGCAGCAACAACCCACCGGTATTGACCGTGGTAGCCGTGGTAGACATCGTCGTCGCGGTCTCGTGTTTCGCGTACGCCGTCATGGTCCGACGCTCTGCCGCGCCGACGAGCGGGGACTTCGCGACATGGTCAGCGAACTCGCTGTCACCCTCGACTCCGCTGACCCAGTGACCGTCGAGGTAGCGAGCGATGTACAGCCAGCCCTCCGGATGAGCGCCCTCGGTGGCGGGAGCCTCGACGTACGCGACACCCCGCGCCCAGCCAGGCGCGGCCGACCTGACATCGACAACGACCTTCCGGCCCTGGGCGGCAAGCTTGCCGAGGGCAACGGACGGGGTGAGACCCCGGCCGTCGTGGGACCGGCCCAGCGCGTCGGCAGCGACCGCGTCGACCAGAGTCCGGCCGGAGGTGCCGAGAACGCTCGCAACCTCAGCAGGCAGCCTGTCCTCGGCCTGTGCCGGACTCGGGTTCGCATCGGTGGAGCGGGGTGCCGCTGACGCCGTGGGCGCAACAGCGAAGACGGTTGCCGCGGCCAACGCAGCGGCGGATGTTCTCACGGACAGTTTCGAGGGCATGGGCGGAACCCTTCTGTTCGATCTGACGAATGCCGCGAGTGTGACAGAGCCCCCCGCCCGCCAGGAGAACATGAAGCCAAAGCCTTAATCAGCGGGTTGGCCAGATCTGGTCGTCAGTCGAGGAGGGTTTGACGATGGTGGTCATTCGGTCGACCGGGATGGCGAAGCCGATGCCTATGTTGCCGGAGCGGGTGGTGCCCAGGGTGGCTATGGCAGTGTTGACGCCGACTACCTGGCCGGCGGCGTTGACGAGTGGGCCGCCGGAGTTGCCGGGGTTGATGGCGGCGTCGGTCTGAATGGCGGACTGGCGGGTGCTGTTGTCGCCGAAGCGGGCCTGGCGGTTGACGGCGCTGACGATGCCGGCGGTCACCGTTCCTTCCAGGCCGAGTGGGGATCCGACGGCCAGCACCGGGTCGCCGACCCGGAGTTGCGCGGACCGGCCGAGCGTGAGCGCGCGCAGTCCCGCGGCGTCGGTGGTCGATACCTGGAGTACGGCGAGGTCGTTGTCCTCGTCGGCACCGACGACGCGGGCGTCGACCGTACGGCCGTTCGACAGGACCAAGGAGACATCACTCGCTCCTTCCACGACATGAGCGTTGGTCACCACGTGGCCTTGCTGGTCGATCGCGAAGCCGGAGCCGGTGGCGCGGCCTGCGCGTACTGAGACGACTCCTGGCAGGACGCTCGCGGCGGCTGCGGTGATGGATCCCTGGGCGGCTGCTGCCGGTGGAGCTGCCTGCTGGAGGTCCACAACCGGGTCTCGGGCACCTGTGACGGCACCTGCTACTCCCCCGGCGGCGATGGAGAGTGCGAGCGTGCCGACGACGAACGCGGCACGTCGGCGAACCGGAGTGCGTGTGACCGTCACCCCGGCCTGAGGTGGCGGGGTGAAGCTGGTAGGTGGGCCGGGGGTGGTGGGTGGTGGGCCGGGGATGTAGTCGGGGCCGCGGAAGGGGTGGCCGAGGTGGGGAGGCATGTCAGCTCCTGATCACGGGAGGCGGGAGAACCAGAGCAGCGAGGCCAAAGCGGCCAGGAGCGCCGCGGCGAGGGCGACGCCCGCGACCAGGTTGGTGATCTCGCGGGGTTCGGTGGTCCAGCCGATGGAGGACTGCAGGTCGGAGTACACGTCGCGCAACTGCTCGTCGTTCTCGGCCTCGTAGAACGACCCGCTGGTCGCGTCCGCGAGACCCTTCAACGCCTCGGTGTCAGCAGGAACCGCGACGTCACGCCCTTCCAGGTTCACAGTCCCCTCAGGCGTCCCGTACGCGATCGTCGACACCGGTACGCCGGCCTGCGCGGCAGCCGCAGCCGCCTCGTCGACCGGGCTGCCCGCGGTGTTGCCGCCGTCGGACAGCAGCACGATCCGGCTCGGCGGCGGATCGTCGGGGTCGATCGACCGCACCGCCTGCAGGCTGGTGAGTACGGCGTCCCCGATCGCGGTCGAGTCGCGCAACTGCAGACTGGTGATCGCGTCCACCGTCGCCTGATGATTCGTACTGGGCGCCGACACCACGGTCGCCGTCCGCGCGAACGACACCAGCCCGACGTTGAACTTCTCCGGCAGCTCCCGCACGAACTCGACCGCTGCCTGCTTGGCGGTCTCGAACCGGTTCGGTGCGACATCGGTCGCCGCCATCGAGTTCGAGATGTCCATCGCCACCAGCACGGTGGCGCGCTCGCGCGGGACCCGGATGTCTGCGACCGGCCGAGCGATCGCGATCGTCAGCACAGTCAGCGCAGCGAGAAAGGCCGCGGCCGGCGCGTGCCGGCGCCAGCCGGGCCGTACCGGGGCGACCTTCTCCAGCATCGGAAGGGTCGCGAAGCGGACGGCGTACTTCGTCCTGCGTCGCTGGGCGATCAGGTACGCCGCCACGAGCGCGGCGACCAGCACCAGGAGCCACAGCCACAGCGGTTGCTCGAATCTCATCTGGTCCTCACAGCATTCGGGTTGCGCCGTACGCCGGCCCGGCGCCGAGCGGTGGTGAAGGCGGCGACGTCGCGGACCCAGTCGGTGTCGGTGCGCAGTACGAGATGTGCCGCACCGGCGGCGCGGATGGCCTGGGTGGTCTGTTCACGGTGCGCGGCCATCGCGTCGGCGTACCGGCGACGGAGTTTGCGGCTCGCGGTCTGGATCTCCCGGCGGCGGCCGGTCTCCGGGTCCACCAGCGTGAGCAGCCCGACCTCGGGAAGCTCGAGCTCGCGCGGGTCGAGAACCTCGACGGCGATCACCTCATGGCGTGCGGCCAATCGGCGCATTGGATCTGCCCAGCCGTCCTCGTGGAAGTCCGAGACGATCACGCGCAAGCCGGGGCGTGTGTGTTCGCGGTCGAGTCGACTGATCGCGATGCCGAGATCAGTGCTCGGAATCGCGCCGGGTGTTGCTCGGGGCAACGACAGCAGAGTGCGGAGCGTACGGCGGAGCTGGACGGCGCCACGGGCCGCCGGAAGGCGGCGCAGGTCGTTGCCCAGGGCAATCCGCACGCCGAGCCGGTTGCCGGGGCGGTCGGACAGCAGACCGACCGCTCCGACGACAGCGATCGCCACGTCACGCTTCTCGCTCAGCGCAGTCCCGAAGTCCATGCTCGCCGACGCGTCCAGCAACGCCCACGTTTCCAGTTCCCGCTCCGCGAGGGGTGCTCGCACATGCGGTTCCAGGGAGCGAGCGGTCACGTTCCAGTCCATCCGCCGTACGTCGTCCTGGCCTGCCTGGTACGGACGCGCTTCGTTGGGTTCGCTGCCGGGACCGCTCCGCAGACCGGTGATCTCGCCGTGCAGGAAGCCTTCCAGCTTGCGCTTCACCGTCAGCTCGAGTACGCGCAACGCCCGCTCCCGCCCGGCCAGCAGGTCAGTCATGCCGCGGACCCTTGAGCATCGTCGGCCGGCACCACGTGCGGCTGTTCGATGGTGTGCAGGATCCGTGCGACGACCGACCGCGGATCGACCCCGTCCGCCAGCGCGTCGAACGTGAGCACCAACCGGTGCGACATCACGTCGAGCGCAACGTCGTACACGTCGGCCGGCAACACATAATCCCGACCCCGCAGCAACGCCAACGCCCGGCCGGCCGCGACCAGTCCCAGCGTGGCACGAGGGCTCGCGCCGAACTCCAGTACGCCGGCCAGGTCCTGGATCCCGTACTGCGACGGCACCCGGGTCGCGTGTACCAGGCGTACGACGTACTCCGCGACCGCATTGTGGACGAACACGTCGTCCGTTGCCTCCTGCAACTGTGCGACCTGCTCCGGAGTGAGTACGGCGTTCGCGTGCGGCCGATGTGTGCTCATCCGCTGGAGAATCGTCAGCTCCTCCAACGGCGTCGGGTAGTCGACCGTGATCTTCAGCAGGAACCGGTCCCGCTGCGCCTCGGGCAACGCGTACACACCGTCGGACTCGATCGGGTTCTGGGTCGCGAGCACCAGAAAGGGTTCCGGCAGCGGGTACGACGTACCGCCGATGCTGACCTGGTGTTCGGCCATCGCCTCGAGCAACGCGGACTGCACCTTGGCCGGTGCACGGTTGATCTCGTCCGCGAGCACCAGATTGGCGAACACCGGACCGAGCTCGGTGTCGAATCCTTCCGTGGACGGCCGCCAGATCCGCGTGCCCATGATGTCGCCGGGCACCAGGTCCGGGGTGAACTGCAGCCGCGAGAACTGCCCGCCGATCACCTCCGCCAGCGTGCGGACCGCGAGCGTCTTGGCGACTCCCGGTACGCCTTCCAGCAGGCAGTGGCCGCGGGCCAGCAACCCGACGAGCATCCGCTCGACCAAGTGGTCCTGCCCGACGACGACCCGCTTCACCTCGAACAAGGCATGTTCGAGAGTCGCGGCATTCATGCGTTTCCAGCCGGGTTCTGCTCGGATGGCTGCTCGGATGGCTGCTCGGATGGCTGTGCGGTGCCCCCGCCGTTCTTCTCCGGGCAGTCGCGCGAAGGCGACGGCGACGGCGTGGTCGCGCCGTCTTCGACTGTCACGTAACCCTGCTCCGGGACGGCGGGGTCGTTTCCGGCGGCGTACGCGATCCCGCCGGCGCCGAGCGCCGCGACCGCCACCGCGCTGCCGAGGACCAGTCGTTTCATGGGGAGTTTCATCAGGATCTCCTTCGACTCGATTGGCCACAGCTCATCAAGAAGCCACGAAAACGACCGGAAAGCCGACCGAAAGCCCGGCGAAAGCGCACACCGTCCGCGCGAGGGTCCCCGGCTACCTTGGTTGCGTGCGACTACTAGTGGTGGAGGACGAGGAAGGCCTGGTCAGCGCGCTGCGTTCGGGACTCGGCCGGGCCGGGTACGCCGTCGACGCGGCCACCACCGGCGCCGAGGCGATCGAGAAGCTCGCGACCACGCCGTACGACCTGGCGATCCTGGACATCACGCTGCCCGACACCAGCGGTCTGGACCTGTGCCGCGCGGTCCGCCGCGGCGAGATCGAGGTGGCCTCCGGACGGGAGCTGCGGGTGCTGATGCTGACCGCGCGCGCCTCGCTGGCGGACCGGGTCCGCGGGCTCGACGAAGGCGCCGACGACTACCTGACCAAGCCGTTCGCCCTCGTCGAGCTGCTCGCCCGGATCCGCGCCCTCCTCCGCCGCGACGTCACCAACGGCACGACCCAGCTGCACGTCGGCGATCTCGTCCTGGACTCGTCCCGCCACCTCGCGACCCGGGCCGGACGGGAGCTTCCGCTGACGCTGAAGGAGTTCGGCATCCTGCGGTACCTGATGTCGCGCCCCGGGCACGTCATCTCGGCCGAGGAACTGCTCGAGCACGTGTGGGACGAGAACGCGGACCCGTTCACCCAGACCGTCCGCGTGACCGTCGGCACCCTGCGCCGCAAGCTCGCGCGCGAGGGCGAGGAACCGATTCTCGAAACCGTGATCGGCCGCGGCTACCGCCTCAGGGGTGACACATGAAGCTTCCGCTCTGGGCGCAGACGATCCGCTTCCGCCTGACGCTCACCTATTCCGCCGTACTGATCGCGTTGTCCGCGCTCCTGCTCGGCGGCGTGTACGTCGCCCTCTCGCAGATCCTCGAGCCGAAGCCGCTGAACTCGATCGAGGTCAAGAAGTACTACAAGGACGCGCAGGGCGAGTTCCACCTCAAGCCTGGTCAGGTGATCCAGGCCGCCGAGCTCTCGAGTGTGCAGGCCGCGGTGAACTACCAGACGCTCCAAACGTTGCGGAACTACTCCGCGGCCGGCATGGGCGCGCTGTTCCTGGTCAGTCTCGGCACCGGCTGGTGGCTGTCGGGTCGCGCGCTGCGTCCGGTACGGCGGATCACGGCGACCGCGCAGGAGATCTCCGCGACCGATCTGTCCCGCCGGATCGCCCTCGAAGGACCGCGCGACGAGCTGCGCAACCTGGCCGACACCGTCGACGGCATGCTCGGCCGGCTCGAGACGGCGTTCCTGACCCAGCGCCAGCTCGTCGACGACGCCTCCCACGAGCTCCGGAACCCGCTCGCCGTGATCCAGGCGAACGTCGACGCCGTCCTCGCGCACGACGACACCCCACCGGACGACCGCGCCCAGGCGACCGCGATCGTCGGCCGCGCGATCCAGCGGATGACCCGGCTCGTCGAGGATCTTCTCGCCTCCGCCCGCCGGTCGTCACCGGCCTTCGTCGACGCCGACGTGGACCTCGCCACGATCGCGGGCGAGGCGGCCGAGGAGTACGAACTACTGGCGGCCGATCGCGAGTTGCACGTCGTACGACGCCTCTCGCCGGGCCCCATCGCCGCCGGAGACGCGTCCGCGCTGCGGCGCGCGGTCGACAACCTGCTCTCCAACGCGGTCCGCCTCGCCCGCGGCGGCAGCGAAGTCGTCCTCGCGGTCGGCAGCCGCAACGGCTGGGCCTGGATCGCGGTCCGCGACGAGGGGCCCGGCATCGCGCCCGACGACGCCGACCGCGTCTTCGACCGCTTCTACCGCGCCGGCCAGCAACAACCGCCGGCCACCGTCGCATCCACAGGCCAGCGCCGAGCCGGCCTGGGTCTCGCCATCGTCCGCCAGATCGCCGAATCCCACGGCGGCACCGTCACCCTCCACTCCGAACTGGGCATCGGCACCACCTTCGTCATCTGGCTGCCCGAACGCTCCCTCACCAGCACGACCCGCCGCTCCCCCACCCCACCCGACGAAGACCCCCTGGGCCCCCGCCGCTAAGCCTGCCCGCACTGCCGAGAACGGTCAGTAGCCGCCGCCACCACCTCCGCTGCCGCCGCCGTACAGGATCGCCAGTACGACAAGCGCGATCACGACCAGCGTGAGCACCACGATCCACGCGACTCTCTTCCGCGCCTGAGCCGTCACCATGTGACACCTCCCACAGAGCAGTACCACCCGGTGCCCCCACCGCCCGTCCTCCAACCCCTCGACGCATGCGACAAGCCCCACTGGGCACCAGAACGTGGTGGCAGACCGTAAAGGGCTGGAGCCTCCTCCAGGGTGGGTGTCGCCGATGCTGGCGACGTTGACCGGGGAACGGTTCTCGGATCCGGGGTGGATCTACGAGCGGAAACTCGACGGCGTGCGGTGCCTTGTCCATCGGACCGGCGACCGGGTGTCGCTGTACTCGCGGAACCGCCACGAGCTGAACAACAGCTATCCGGAACTGGTCGACGCCCTCACCGCACAGCAGGGCGACTTCGTCCTGGACGGCGAGATCGTCGCGTTCGCGGGCCACGCCACGAGTTTCGCCCGGTTGCAGCAACGGATGCAGGTGAACGATCCCGAGGCCGCGCGCCGCAGCAACGTCGCCGTCTACCTGTACCTGTTCGACGTCCTGCGACAGGACGGCCAGGACCTGACCGGCGTCGAACTCCGCGAGCGCAAGGCCATACTCCGCAAGCTCCTCACGTACGCCGATCCGCTCCGCTACACCGCGCACCGCAATCGCGACGGCGTCGCCTACTGGGAACACGCGTGCCGCCAGGGCTGGGAAGGCGTGATCGCCAAGCGGGCGGACTCGCCGTACGCCAACGGCCGGTCGAAGGACTGGCTGAAGTTCAAGTGCGTCACCGCGCAGGAGTTCGTGATCGGCGGCTTCACCGACCCGCAGGGCAGCCGATCCGGCTTCGGCGCCCTGCTCGTCGGGTACTACGAGAGCGGCGAACTCCGGTACGCCGGGAAGGTCGGCACCGGCTACGACCAGCACACCCTCGACGAGCTCGGCCGCGAACTCGCCGCCCTGGAACAGGACGAACCGGCGTTTGCCAAGGGCAACCTCCCACGGTCCCGGGTGCACTGGGTGAAGCCCCGTCTGGTCGGCCAGATCGCGTTCTCCGAATGGACCCGCGACGGCCGGCTCCGGCACCCGAGGTTCCAGGGACTCCGCGACGACAAGTCCGCACACGAGGTGATCCGGGAGCGTGCCCGATGAAGGTCGGCCGGCGAACAATCAACCTGAGCAACACCGCCAAGGTCCTCTTCCCTGACGACGGTCTGACCAAGGGCGACCTCGTCGAGTACTACGAGACCGTCGGGCCGCACATGACGCCGTACCTGCGAGGCCGGCCCCTGTCGCTCGAGCGATATCCCGACGGTATCGACGCCCAGCAGATCTTCCACCAGAACGCACCGCAGTACTTCCCGGACTGGATCGAGACCGCGCCGATGGACCGGGTCGACGGCAGCGGCCAGGTCTCGCACGCGATCGCACGGGACACCGCAACCCTCGTGTACCTGGCCAACCAGGCCTGCATCACGCCGCACTCCTGGCTGTCCCGCGCGGATCGCCCCGACAATCCCGACCAACTGATCTTCGACCTCGACCCGCCCGACGGGTTCGAGGCGGCCCGCCGCGGAGCGCTCGACCTGCGAGCACTGCTCGACGACCTCGGCCTGCCCACGGTCGTCAAGACCACCGGAGGCAAGGGACTGCACGTCCACGTCCCACTCGACCGTACGGCGGACTTCGACACGGTCCGGGCGTTCGCGCGCGATGTCGCCGGCGTGCTCGTCGCACGCGATCCGAAGCACTACACGATCGAACAGCGCAAGGCAGCGCGCAAGGGCCGCCTGTACCTGGACATCATGCGCAACGCCTACGGTCAGACCGCAGTACCGCCGTACGCGGTCCGCGCCCGGCCAGGCGCCCCGGTCGCCACACCACTCGACTGGAGCGAACTGGACGACCCGAAGTTCCGCACCGACCACCACACCCTGCGCACCGTGCCGCACCGCCTGGACCACGACGGCGACCCCTGGCCACGCCTCCGCGGCCGCTCCCTCACCAAACCACGAAAACGCCTGGAACAAGCCGCCTGACCCGCCCTCGGCCTCTTGACAGCGTGACGCAACTGGGCTTAATTTCTCACTAAATTTAGTGCTGAAGTAAGTCGGAGGAGCGTCTGTGAGCGGTCAGAGTTCCCGCAGTGACGTGGTGCCGTCCGGCATCGTGACCCTGCTCGGTACCCGCGGGCCCACCTCGCGGACGGCGATCGCCCGCAGCCTCGGGCTCAGCCCGGCGACGGTCACCCAGGTGACCAAGGATCTGATCGCCCGCGGGATCGTCGAGGAACTCGAGTCCGTGCCGTCGAACGGCGGCCGGCCCGCCCGGCTGCTCGGCCTGGCGAGCCGGACCGGTGTCGCGCTCGGCGCGAAGGTGACCGCCGACCATGTCGCCGTGGTGACGGTCGAGCTCGACGGGAGCGTGCGCTCGTCCGGCTCGCACGACTTCGACCCGGCAGCGGCCGGCGCGCTCGACCGGCTCGGCCGGATCCTGACCGAGGAGGTCGCCGGGCTCGACGACCTGTTGCTCGGCGTCGGCGTCGGCGTCCCCGGGTCGGTGGACTCGCAGGCGTCCGGCATCGTCGACGCGCCGACACTCGGGTGGCGGGCCGCGCAGGTCGGACCGATCCTGCGACAGGCCGTCGGTACGCCGGTGCTCGTCGACAACGACGTGAACACGCTGGCCGCGGCCGAGCGGCTGTACGGGATCGGCCGCGAGCATTCGTCGTACCTGGTGGTCACGATCGGCCGCGGGATCGGCTGCGCGATCGTGGTGGACGGCGGGATCTACCGCGGCGGCAACGGTGGTGCCGGCGAGATCGGTCACATCCCCATGTGGTGCACCGGCGGCGAGCAGCCGCCGTGTACCTGCGGCTCGACCGGATGCCTGGAGGCCTACATCGGCGCGGCCGGGCTGATCCGCACGGCGCGCGGCCGAGGAGTGCTGGGACCCCGCGGAACGCTGACCGGCCTGTTGCGGGCAGCAACCAACGGGGACGAGGACGCGCGGGCGATCTATGCCGAGGCGGGCGATCTGCTCGGCCGGGCCCTGGCCGGTGTCATCCACACCGTCGATCCGGAGGTCGTCGTACTGCTGGGCGAAGGGGTCGACGGATGGGAGTTCTGGCAGCCCGGGTTCGAGCCGTCCTTCCGGCGGTCGTTGCTGCCGGCCCGCAAAGGCGTACCGGTGATGGTCGAGCCGTGGACGGAGGACCAGTGGGCCCGCGGCGCGGCCTCGCTCGTGCTCGCCTCGCCCTTCGACTCGGCCGGGAACGGCGGCGAGCAGAGCCGTCTCGTCCGCGCCCGGATGGGAGCGTCGTGAGTACGCCGACGCTCACCCGGCCCAAGGCTCAGCAGGTTGAGCGACCAACCACGACACATCGTTCGACGGGTTGGAAGAAGCTCGGCTGGGTGCTGTTCTTCCTGCTGCCCAGCGCGATCCCGCTGTTCGTCTTCACACTCGTGCCGATGGTGTCCAGCCTGTGGGTCAGCCTGCACAAGTGGAACCTGATCTCGCCGATGCAGTGGGTCGGGCTGGACAACTACACCAACCTCCTGACCGACCCGATGACCCGTCGCGTCTTCCTGCACACGCTGATCTACGTCGCCGGCTATCTGCCGCTCGTGTACGCCGGCGGTCTCGGGCTGGCGCTGGTACTCAACCAGCGGCTCAAGGGGCGCGCGTTCCTGCGAGCGACGTACTTCCTGCCGGTCGTGACGAGCTGGGTCGTCGTCGCGCTGGTGTGGAAATGGCTGCTCAATCCCGCGAACGGCCTCGTCAACCAGGTTCTCGGCTTCTTCGGCGTACCGGGCCCCGGCTGGTGGACCGATCCGCACTGGGCGTTGCCGGCGGTGATCCTGTCCTCGGCCTGGAAGGACCTCGGGTTCGTGATGGTGATCCTGCTCGCCGGACTGCAGGCCATCCCTTCGGACGTCCGCGAAGCAGCGTTGGTGGACGGGGCGAACGCGTGGCAGCGCTTCTGGCGGATCACCCTGCCGCTGCTGTCGCCGTCGACCTTCTTCGTGGTCGTGATCTCGCTGATCAACGGCTTCCAGGTCTTCGACCAGGTGTACGTGATGACCGGCGGCGGCCCGTCCGGCTCGAGTCAGGTGGTCGTCGGACAGATCTACGACCTGACCTTCCGGTACGGGCGGGCCGGTGAGGCGTCCGCACTGTCGTGGATCCTGTTCGCGGTGATCCTGGTGATCACGGCGTTCCAGATCCGCGGCCAGCGGCGGTGGGTGCACTATGCGTAGGCTCTGGCTGTACGCCGCCGTCCTGGCCGGCGCGGCGATCATGCTCTTCCCCTTCCTGTGGACCGTGATCACCTCGATCACGCCTGAGGGATCGCTCGCCGACGGGCCGACGCTGATCGTCCACAACCCGACACTGGACGCCTACCGCGCGCTGATGGACGCGGTGCCGATCTGGCGGATCCTGGTGAACTCGCTGCTGATCGCGATCGCCTCCACCCTCTTCCAGTTGGTCACCGGGTCGATGGCGGCGTACGGATTCGCCCGGCTGCACTTCCCGTTGAAGAACGTGATCTTCGGCTGCTACCTGGCAACGCTGATGGTGCCGTTGCAGGTGCTGGTCGTTCCGTTGTTCATCGAGATGAAGACGCTGAACCTGCAGGACACGTACTTCGCGCTACTCGCCCCGACGATCGCGTCCGCCTTCGGAGTGTTCCTGCTCCGGCAGGCGGTCACCGCCGTACCGGCCGAACTGGACGAGGCGGCCACCATCGACGGCGCCGGCCACCTGCGGATCTTCACCACCATCGTGCTGCCGCTGATCCGGCCGGCACTCGCGACAGTCGCCGTGTTCGCGTTCATGGGTAGCTGGAACAGCTTCCTCTGGCCGCTCGTGGTGATCCGGTCGCCGGAGTTCATGACCCTGCCGCTCGGCCTGTCCACGGTGCAGGGCCAGTTCACCACCCAGTGGGACGTCGTGATGGCGGGCTCCGTCGTCTCGATCGTGCCGATCGCCGTCGTCTACCTGCTCGCGCAGCGCCACATCATCGCCGGTGTCGCACACACCGGCATCAAGTGAGAGGAACACCCATGCGCCTACTCAAGTTCGCGGCCGTCTCAGCACTGAGCCTGACCGCCGCGCTCGCGCTGACCGCCTGCGGGCAGGGATCCGCGACCAAAGAGGCCGCCGCACCCGACGGCAAGTCGGTCGTGCGGTACATGAACTTCTCGTCCAACGACGGGCACGAGAAGGATCTGACCGCGATCGTCAACGCTTTCCAGACGGCCAACCCGGACATCACGGTCCAGGTCGAGACCGTGCCGTACGCCGACTACTTCACGAAACTGCAGACCGCGGTCGCTGGTGGCACCGCGGCCGACGCCTTCGAGCTCAACTACGAGAACTTCGTCACGTACGCGAGCAACGGCTCGCTGGCCGAGCTGAAGAACGTCGACTCGTCGACGTACAAGAAGACGTTGTACGACGCGTTCAACTCCGGCGGCAAGCAGTACGGCGTACCTGAGTCCTTCTCCAACGTCGTGCTGTTCTACAACAAGGCGATGTTCAAGCAGGCCGGCGTCGCCGAGCCCACGGCCGACTGGACCTGGAAGGACGAGCAGGCCGCAGCCGCCAAGCTGACGAACAAGGCGACCAAGACCTGGGGCGACTACCAGCCGGTGTCGTACAACGAGTTCTACAAGGTGCTCGCGCAGAACGGCGGTGAGTTCCTGAACGCGGACCGGACCGAGGCCACCTTCAACTCGCCGCAGGGCGTCGAGGCCGCGAAGTTCCTGGTCGGCAAGGTGGGCAAGACGATGCCGACCGAGGCCGACGGAGCCGGTACGCCGGATTTCGACTCCAAGCTGTTCAAGTCCGGGAAGCTCGCGATGTGGCACACCGGCATCTGGATGTTCTCGGCGCTCGACGGCGTGAAGTTCGACTGGGACGTCGTGGTCGAGCCGGGCAACACGCAGAAGGCCTCCGCGATGTTCGCGAACGGGCTCGTGGTGAACGCCGCGTCCAAGAACGCCGACGCGGCGCAGAAGTGGATCACCTATCTGGCCTCGTCCGACGAGACGACCAAGACGCGGCTCGCGTCGTCCTGGGAACTGCCCCCGGTCGCCGACGAGACCAAGCTGAAGAGCTACCTCGACCAGCCGAAGCCTGCCAACCGTGAGGCCGTGTTCACCGCGCTCGAGGCGCCGGTGCTCCCACCGGTGATCGAACGGCAGCAGGAGATGCAGGATGCGGTCACCCAGGAACTGACGGCGGCGGCCGCCGGCCGGAAGACCGTCGAGAAGGCGCTGGCGGACGCCCAGTCCAAGGTGAACGGTCTGCTGAAGAAGTGATCGTGTCGAAGATAGATCTCACCAGGCTGCGTGCGCTGGCCCACCACAGCCACGCGGTCATCACCGAGCACCAGGACGCCGGCGGCGCGTACCCGGCCGCGCCGACGTTCTCGGCGTACAAGGGGTACGCGTGGCTGCGGGACGGGTCGTTCACCGCGGAGGGAATATCACGGTACGGCGATGTCGCGTCAGCCGACCGGTTTCACGACTGGGCGGATCGGGTGTTGCGGGGCCGGCGAACACAGGTCGACGACCTGTGCGCTGCGGCGGCCAGAGGTGAGCGACCAGCCGACTCCACGATGCTCCCGACGCGGTTCACGTTCGACGGCGGCGACGGGTCGGATCCTTGGTGGGACTTCCAGACCGACGGCTACGGGATGTGGCTGTGGTCGGTCGTGAGCCACGCGCACCGGCACGGACTCGACCTCGAGCGGTGGCGCGGTGGGATCGATGTCGCCGTCGACTACCTGGTCGCGTTCTGGGACCGGCCTTGTTACGACTGGTGGGAGGAACACGTCGAACAGCGGCACGTGTCCACGCTGGGTGCGATCCATGGCGGGCTGACGGCCATCGCGCCGTACACCTCCGTCCCGGTCCTGGAAGTTGCCGAGCGCATCCGTTCGCTGGTCGATGCCGAAGGCACTCGGGACGGCCATCTGACCAAGTGGCTGGGATCGTCGGCGGTCGACGGGGCGCTGCCGGCGTGCGTCGTACCGTTCGGGCTGGTGACGGGCGACGTCGGCGCGGCCACACTGGCCGCGGTCGCCCGGGACCTGGATGTCGACGGCGGCGTGCACCGGTTCAGGGCCGACGTGTTCTACGGCGGTGGGCAGTGGATCCTGCTGTCCGCACTGCTCGGGTGGAACCTCGCGGCCGCCGGTGACACGGCCGGCGCCTGGCGGCACCTCCGCTGGATCGCGGACCAGGCGTCGCCCGAGGGTGACCTTCCCGAGCAGGTCGCCCACCATCTGTTGCACCCCGGCGCGCGCGACGAGTGGATCGCGCGCTGGGGCACCGTGGCCAGCCCGTTGCTCTGGTCACACGGCATGTACCTGATCCTCGCCGACGAACTCGGCATCCTTCCGAAGAACACATCCTCCGCGAGAAGGCCTGAATGATCACGCATCGCCCCCACGGCATCGAGCACCCGTACGCCACCTCACCCGACCAGCGCGTCCCTGTCCTCCCGCTGGCCGGTGAGCCGGTCCGTCTCGGCGTCGTGGCCTCCCCCGGCATCACGTCCGTCGTCTGCGAGTGGGGTACGACGACACTCGAGATGGCTCCTGCGCGCGCCACCGCGGCCGATGCGGCGGCCCTCGCCGGCGGCGAAGGACATCTCAGCGAGGCGCAGGCGAAGTCGTTGGGTTCCGACGACGGGTGGTCGGTGGTCACACCGCCGGTCCTGGAGCCGGTGCGCTACCGCTTCCGGGCGGGTGACGAGACCACCGAGTGGTTCGAGCTCGCGCCGGCCACCTGGATGCCTGACCGTGGTGAGGTCCGCGGTGGCGGCGATCGTGTGCGCGGTGTCGAATGGCTGGTCTCGGCAGACGGTGTGCATCGGGCCAGGTTCGAGCTGCCGCTGCGGCCGGGCGATCACCTGGTCGGGTTCGGGGAACGGTACGACCACCTGGACCAGCGCGGGCAGCAACTCGACGCAGTGGTGTTCGAGCAGTACAAGGCCCAAGGAGCTCATGGGCGTACCTACCTGCCGATGCCGTTCGCGCATGTGGTGAACGGCGGTTGGGGATTCCACGTCCGGACGTCCCGGCGTACCTGGTTCTCGTCGGACGACCGGAGCCTCAAGGTCGAGGTCGCCCTGGGCGACGAACCGGTCGTCGACCTGGCCGTCTACGAGGGTTCGCCGACAGAGGTGCTCACGGCGTTCCTCGACGAGGCCGGGCGGGCCGAGGAGCTGCCCGACTGGGTGTTCCGGTTGTGGGCCTCCGGCAACGAGTGGAACACCCAGGACCTGGTGATGGCGCGGATGGACGCACACCGGGACCTGGACATCCCGGTCGGCGCGGTGGTGATCGAAGCCTGGAGCGACGAGGAAGGCATCACGATCTGGCGCGACGCGCAGTACGACGTCACGACGGACGGCAGCGCGCACAAGGCGAATGACTTCAGCTACCCGGCTGACGGCGCGTGGCCCTCGCCCAAGACGATGATCGACGAACTGCACGACCGCGACATCAAGGTGATCCTCTGGCAGATCCCCTTGCAGAAAAGCGAATTCAGCACCGGTCAGGTCGCGGCCGACGCCGACGCGATGATCCGCGAACGACACGCGGTACTCGAGGGGGACGGTACGGCGTACCACAATCGCGGCTGGTGGTTCCCGCAGGCGCTGATGCCGGACCTGTCCGTGCAGCGGACCCGCGACTGGTGGACGGAGAAGCGGCGCTACCTGGTCGAGGATCTCGATGTCGACGGGTTCAAGACCGACGGCGGCGAACACGCATGGGGCCACGACTTGCGCTACGCGGACGGCCGGCTCGGGGACGAGGGCAACAACCTGTTCCCGGTCCACTACGCCCGCGCGTTCGGTGACCTGCTCCGCTCGGCCGGCAAGGCGCCGGTGACGTTCTCCCGTGCGGGCTTCACCGGATCGCAGGCACACGGCATCTTCTGGGCGGGTGACGAGGACTCCACCTGGGAGGCGTTCCGCTCGTCGATCACCGCGGGCCTGACCGCCGCGTCCTGCGGCATCGTCTACTGGGGCTGGGATCTGGCCGGGTTCTCGGGCCCCGTCCCCGACGCCGAGCTCTACCTCCGGGCCACTGCCGCGTCGGCCTTCCTGCCGATCATGCAGTACCACTCCGAGTTCAACCACCACCGCCGCCCGCTCCGCGACCGTACGCCGTGGCACGTCGCCGAGACCACGGGTGACGACCGGGTCGTCCCAATCTTCCGCGCGTACGCCGTACTTCGGGAGAAGCTCGTTCCGTACCTGGCCGCGCAGGCCGCGCGAACGATCGCCACCGATCGCCCGCTGCTCCGGCCGCTCTTCTTCGACCACGCCGACGACCAGGAGATCTGGCGCCACCCGTACCAGTACCTCCTCGGCGACGACCTGCTGGTCAACCCGGTACTCGAACCCGGAGCCACCACATGGACGACGTACCTCCCGTCGGGCACCTGGTACGACGCCTGGACCGGCGGCTCCGTGCCGAGCGGCCGGGTGACCCGCGACGTACCGCTCGACACGATCCCGGTGTACAGCCGCACCCCCGGCTGGAACCTGACCCGAGGCGTTGTCCCCGAGGTGCCGAGCTGAACTGTTATCGGGCTGCGCCGCGGACGGTCGCGTTCTGCTGGGCGGTGAGGGCCAGTCGCATGGTTTCGAAGGTGTGCTCCTGCGGCGCGGCCGTCGTGGTTCGGTCCCGGACGTCACGCAGCACGTCCGCGTAGTAGGTCACCGGGACCTCCGAGCAATCGATGTAATGCGTGCCGTCCTTGTCCACCAGGAACAGGTGGTTGCCGCCGTCGCGGCCCGCAATGTCGACGTACTTGCGCAGCTCGATGTAGCCCTCGGTGCCGAGCACGGTCAGCCGACCGTCGCCCCAGGTCGGCAACCCGTCGGGGGTGTACCAGTCGACCCGGATGTAGCCCTGGGCGTTGCCGCTGCGTAGGAGGAGCTCGCCGAAGTCCTGCAGACCCGGCTCGTCGGGGTTGGCGAAGTTCCCGACCGAGCTGGTCACCACCTCCGCGGTCCGTGCACCGGTGAACCAGAGGAACTGGTCGATCTGGTGCGAGGCGATATCGGTCAGAATGCCGCCGTACCGCGCCTTGTCGTAGAACCAGTCCGGGCGGCCGCCGCCACCGGCGAGATGACCGCGGTCGCCGATCCGGTGCGGTCCGATCCCGAGCGTCTGCACGACCGTGCCGATCCGGCCCTCGCGGACCAGCTCGCCGGCCTTGAGCACGCAGGGGACCTCGAACCGCTCGGAGAACGTCACCGACCAGAACCGGCCACTCTGGCCGACCGCCTTCTCGACCTCCTCCAGCTGCTCGAGGGTGACGCACCCGGGCTTGTCGGCCATCACGTCCTTGCCGGCCCGCAGCGCCGCGACCGCGATCGGCCCGCGCCGGTCCGGTACGGCGGCGGTCACGATCAGGTCGATGCCGTCCTGGGCGATCAGCTCGTCGGGATCCTCGATCACGGGTACGTCGGGATACCGCTCCCGCATCGTGCCCGCGACCGCTGCGGCCGGGTCGTCGGTGGCCATCCCGGCGAACGTCGCACCGGCCGCGATCAGACCGGCGACCTGACCGAAGATGTGCGCGTGGTCGAGCCCGACGGCGGCGAATCTGATGGGCTGGCTGGAAGTCAAGAGCGCTCCAATAGAAAGTGATCGATCCACTTCTGAGTTGACAGCTAATCGGAGCCGGGATTTAGTGTCAAGACCTCCGACGGGCATTCATAATGGTTCGGAATAGAGGTGAACATGGCAGATTCGGCGTCCGAGCGGCCGGCGACCATCCACCAGGTAGCCAGCCTTGCCGGCGTGTCGCACACGACCGTGTCGCGGTACCTCCAGGACAAGGACAGCCTGAAGCCGAAGACCAGGATCAAGGTCGAGTACGCCGTGAAGACCCTCGACTACCGCCCCAACCTGGTGGCTCGATCCATGCGGACGCGGCACACGAACCGGCTCGCGATCGTGCTTGCGTCAGGTGCGCACTTTCCCGGACGGCTGCTCGCCGCGGCATCGCGAACGGCGCACGACGCCGGGTACCAGGTCGAGATCGTCAGCGTCGAGGGCGGAGCCCGCGAGCGTTCGGAACGGATCGACGAGCTGGCCAGATCCGGCCAGGTCGAAGGCATCCTGGCCCTCTCGCCGATCAGCCTCAAGGGCAAGAACGCGTACCGGGTCCCGATCGTCGAGAACGGCACCTACGACGACAAGTTGCACGGCCTGGCGGAGCTCGCCGACGCCGGCGAGATCCGCGAGATCATCGAGTACCTGGTCTCCTTGGGGCACCGGAGGTTCCTGCACGTCGCCGGCGCCCAGAACTTCGCCTCCGCCCGCAACCGGAAGAGCGTCTATCTCGAGACGATCGAACGCCTCGGACTCGAATCGGTCGGAGCCGTCGACGGTGACTGGTCGGCCCAGTCCGGTTTCGACGCGATCACCGCCCTGCCCGCCGACTGCGGCGTCACCGCGGTCGTGGCGGCCAACGACGTCGTCGCCATGGGGGTGATCCGCGGCGCGCTCTCCCGCGGCTGGAAGGTGCCCGACGACCTCAGCGTCTTCGGCTGGGACGACGAGGAAATCGGCCGCTTCGCGACCCCGTCGCTGTCGACCGTGGCCGTCGACCGCGAGGCCCAGGGCCGCGCCGCGATCCATCAACTCGTCGCCGAAATCCGCGGCGAACCGGCCCCGCGGCCGATGCTCCGGACCATCAACCACCTCGTCTACCGAGAATCAACCGCCCCACCACCCCACCACTAGCCGGCCCGACCGCGGCCAACAGGTCAGGAGGTCAGGAGCCTTCGGCAGAACGCTCCGCGGCCTCGGCGGCCTCCTTGATGGTGGCCAGCCGCCGGTCCCAGTCGGCCGCGAGCGCAGACATCCACTGCGCCGTTGCGTTCAGCATCGCGGGCCGTACCGAGTACCGCACCTCCCGCCCGATCCGGCTGCCGGAGACGAGCCCGACGGCATCCAGCACCGAGAGATGCTTGACCACCGCCTGTCGCGAGACCGGCAGTCGCTCGGCGAGCGTCGTCGCGGTCGCTTCGCCCTGTACGGCGAGCAGATCCAGCAGCCGGCGGCGCGTCGGATCGGCCAATGCGGCCAGAACACCGTCGACAGCCTCGGTATCACTACTGGTCACACGGATGATTCTTCCGCGCGCTTCTTCAGAGCGTCCAGTTCCATCGGCCAACCGCCCGAGTTGTCCTTCACCGCCTGGTCGCGGAGATCCGCGGACCCGGACAGTGCCGCGAAGCCGCTTTCCACGACGCTGAGGCGCGTCTGGTCACCTTCGGACCTGAGCGTGAACTCGACGAGCGTGCTGTTGTCGTCCCGCAGCTCCTGTCCCGGGAACGCGCTCGCCCACCGATAGGCGAGGTACGTCGGCGGATCGACCTTCTCGACCCGCACCGGGAAGTCGCCGTACTCGGGGTTCTTCGCCAGCAGCGTCTCGCCTTCCCGGGCCACGGTTCCCGGCAGGGTCGCCTTGTCGGCAACCCAGAACCCAGGCTCCGCGACCAGCGACCACACCCGCTCCAGCGGCGCCGCAATCAGAACATCCCGCTCGATTCGATCGTTGCTCATCCCACGAACTCCTTGTCGTCATCATTGACCTGCAACCCCACGGTTGCAGGTATGTCGCGCCGGCGCAACCCGACCCACACGAGACCGGCGCTCACAACCGTCACGGCCACATTCAGGCACAGGGCGAGATGGATGCCGGTCAGCTCCAGCTCCTGGGTGGCCGCAATCGCACTCAGGACCGGGATACCGATCGAGATCGCCACCTGCTGAGTCATCGACGTCAGCCCCGTGGCCAGACCCTGCTCCTCGTCGGGCAGGCCCGACGTACCTGTCACCGTGTACGCGACGATCGAGGCCACGTGCCCGAAGAACCCGACGAACAAGGCAGGAACCAGGATCGCGAGTGCAGCCCGGTTCACACCGAGGAACATCAGCGGGAAGGTCGCCACGGCCTGCACCAGCATCGCCACCGTCAGAACTTTGCGTACGCCGAAGCGCCCGATCACCCGCCCGGCGATCACACCGGCCGCCACAGCAGCCAAACCCGGGATCCCGAAGATCAAGCCGGTGGCCAGCGGGGAGAACGCCAGGACGTGCTGCAGGTACAGCGTCATCAGGAAGATCATCCCGGTCTCCATCGCGAAGACCACGAGTCCGGCATAGTTGCCCCACTTCACCGTCGGCCGGCTGAGAATGCGCAGCGGGGCCAGTGGCGCGGAGGCCCGCAGTTCGATGGCCCAGAAGGCGGCAAGGAGCAGGACTCCGATCACCGCGGCGAGCAAGCTCTTCTCGACCACTGCGTAGATCACGGCCAGGAGACCGGCCGAGACGCTGGCCGCACCAGGCACGTCGAGTGCAACCCGCTGTGGTACGCGGCTCTCGCTGATCACAAACGGCGTACACACCAACACGAGTACCGCGACCGGAATGTTGATCCAGAACGCCGCCCGCCAACTCAGGAGGCTCACCAGCGTGCCGCCGACCAGTGCCCCGACAGTGAAGCCGCCGGAGAGTAGCGCACCGTTGATACCCAGGGCGCGTTCCCGTACGGCGCCTTCGGCGAACGTGGTGGTGAGAAGAGACATCGCCGCGGGCAGGGCTAGCGCAGTAGCCAGGCCCTGCAGCGCGCGGGCGGTCAACAGCAGCTCGGCACTCGTGGCTAGGCCGCCGAGGAGCGAGGCCACAGCCAGCACGACCATGCCCGCCATGAACAGCTTGCGGCGTCCGAACAGGTCGGCCACCCGGCCGAACAGCAACGCGAATCCCGCCGAAGGAAGCATGTAGGCAGCGGTGATCCACGGGAAGTCCGCGACCGCCATGCCGACGCCGGCACCGGTGTCCGGGAGCGCCACGTTCAGGATCGAGAAGTCGACGGACACCATGAAGCCCGCCAGCAGAAGGACAGAGAGAACCATCCGCTGCCTGCTGGTGAAACGTAGCCGCGGCGGCGCTGTGTCGATAGTCAAGGACTGCTCCTCCATCAGATGGGCTCCGCTCCCGGGGAACGGAACGTGCAACCCCAGGATTGCACGTCATTCTCCCGAAGCGCAACTGTGAAGTTGCGCCTGGAGTCGTCGCGGCAGAGCGAAATTTTCGTGGCAAGCGGTTGCTATTGATCGGCCCCGGTTCTCCGGACAAGGTTTCAGGGCCTTCCGCCGGAGATGCCCAAGGAGCTTGAAGATGACCGCAGACCTCACGCGCCGCCGCCTGCTCCAAGCAGCCGGGGCGACCGTTGCCGCCGGCTACGTCACGTCCGCAGCAGGGACCGCGACAGCCACCCCCGCACCCGCTCCACCGCTGGTCACCTACCCGATTCCGGCCGGGATAGCACAGGCGTCCACCTTCGAGGTCAAGGTCCGTACGGCGGCCGGCGGGTGGACCCCGGTGCCGACGTACTCGGTCAACCTCAAGCAGATCAACGCGACGACCGGCGCCGGCCAGGTGCTGAAGTCGTCGATGGCGTACTTCGACTTCGCCGATTCGGTCGAGGTCCGGGTCAGGTACAAGAAGGGCACCATCGATACCGCCCGGATCCGGCCACTGTCCCTGGGGATCGAACCGGTCATCGACGACGAGAGCACGTTGCTCTTCACGCTCACCGAACCGAGCAAGATCGTGGTCGAGGTGAACGGCGAGATCTTCGACTGCCTGCACCTGCTCGCCCGCGCGATCGAGACCGACGTACCCTCCCCCGACGACCCGGACGTCATCTACTTCGGCCCCGGCGTGCACACGACCGCGACCGGTCAGCTGGAGGTTCCGAGCGGGAAGACGGTCTACCTGGCCGGCGGCGCCGTACTGAAGACCTCGGTGATCTTCAAGAACGTCACGAACGCCGGCCTGACCGGACGCGGTGTCATCTACGGCACCAACGGCGGCGGCTGCACCATCGTCAGCTCGAAGAACATCCGCGTCGACGGCATCTCGATGCTCGATCTGACGACCGGCTACGCGATCACCGCGGGGATGTCCGAACAGGTCGCGATCACCGACTTCGGCTACTTCAGCGCGGGCCAGTGGGGCGACGGGATCGACATCTTCTCCAGTAGCGACGTGTTGATCGACAACTCGTTCCTGCGCTGTTCCGACGACTGCATCGCGCTCTACACGCACCGCTGGGACTACTACGGCGACACCCGGAACATCACCATCTCCAACTCGAGCCTCTGGGCGGACGTCGCACACCCGATCAACATCGGCACCCACGGCAACACGGCCGATCCCGAGGTGCTGGAGAACATCACGATCAGCAACGTGGACGTCCTCGACCATCGCGAACCGCAGAAGTGGTACCAGGGAGCGATCGCGCTCAACCCCGGCGACAGCAACCTCGTCCGGAACGTGCGGATCGAGAACGTGCGGGTGGAGGACTTCCGCTGGGGTCAGTTCATCCATCTACGCGTTGCCTACAACAAGTCCTACAACACCTCGGCCGGCCGCGGCATCGAGGGCGTCTACGTCAAGAACCTGACCTACACGGGCAAGAACGCGGAGACCGCGATGATGCTCGGGTACGACGAGGCGCGCGGCATCAAGGACGTGACGTTCCAGAACCTCGTGGTCAACGGCACCGTGATGGCCTCGACCATGCGCAAGCCCGGGTGGTTCACGGTCGCCGACATGGTCAACATGCATGTCAACGAGCACGTGACCAATCTGCGCTGGCTGGACGCAGCCACCGCCCCCACAACAACGCCTCCAACGATCACGACCGCCGACAGCGGGAACCTCACCGCAGGCGTACCGGTTGTCCTCACGATCAGCGCAACCGGCTTCCCCACCGGTTTCGACGCCCAGAATCTCCCGACGGGACTCACCGTCGACAAGACGACCGGCGTCATCACCGGCGCCCCGACCAGCCCCGGCACGTACAACGCGAACCTGAGCGTCACCAACGTCGCCGGGACCATCACCAAGAGCCTCATCCTTACCGTGCGCTGAACGCCGGCGTACACACCACCGCCCCGAAGGAGAAGGACATGCACGAGAGGGAGATCGATCGACGTACTGTTCTGAAAGCCGCCGGAGGTGTGGCCGCTGCGGGAGTAGCGGCCATGGCCGGCGTCACCGCACTCGACCGGCGCGCGGACGCCGCACCGGCCACCTTCACCCACCCCGGAGCGCTGCACAACTGGGGCGACCTCAATCGGGCCAAGGTCCGGGTGGCGGCGGGCGATGATCCGTGGCTGTCCGGATGGAACCGCTTGACCGCCAACTCGCATGCGCAGTCCACCTGGACACCGAGGCCGCAGGCAACGATCATCCGCGGCGGCACCGGCGAGAACTACACCATCCTCTACAACGACATCCATGCCGCCTACCAGAACGCACTGCGCTGGTGGGTCCAGGGCTCGACCGCGCACGGCGACTGCGCGCGCAACATCCTCAACGCCTGGTCGGCCACCTTGACCACGGTCACCGGTAACGCGGACCGGTTCCTGGCGGCCGGCATCTACGGGTACCAGTTCGCGAATGTCGCCGAGCTCCTGCGCGGTTACCCGGGCTTCGACCTGGCGCGGTTCAAGACGATGATGCTCAACGTCTTCTATCCCATGAACAACTCGTTCCTGACCAACCACAACGACGCCTGCATCACGAACTACTGGGCCAACTGGGATCTGTGCACCATGAACTCGATCCTTGCCATCGGCATCCTCTGCGACGACGCCGCGAAGTACGACCAGGCCGTCAACTACTTCAAGAACGGCGCCGGCAACGGTTCGATCAAGCATGCGGTGCCGTTCGTGTACGACGACCAGGGCCTGGCGCAGTGGCAGGAGTCGGGACGCGACCAGGGCCACACCATGATGGGTATGGGCCAGATGGGGGCGTTCTGTGAGATGGCCTGGAACCAGGGTGACGACCTGTACGGGTACGACAACAACCGCTTCCTGAAGGCAGCGCAGTACGTCGCGAAGTACAACCTCGGCCAGGACGTGCCGTTCACGAAGTACACCTGGGGCACCGGCCAGAACTGTGCCTATCAGGAACACACTGTCATCTCCAGCGCGAGCCGCGGCCAACTCCGGCCGGTGTGGGAGATCCTGCACTTCCACTACACCAGGCGCAAGTACCTCTCGGTGCCCTACATCTCGGCGATGGCCGCTCAGGTCCGCCCCGAGGGCGGAGGCGGCGACTACGGCTCGACGAGCGGCGGCTTCGACCAGACCGGCTTCGGCACCCTGGCCTACGCCAAGTAGACCTCGTCGAAGACGGCGGTGCTGAGCGCGAACGGTGCGCCGGAGACAACGGCCAGACCTACGTAGTACGGCGCGGAGCCGAAGGTCTCGATCAGTCCCGGCGCACCGATCGGCGTCCAGCTCTGGCCATCGCTGGAAACCTCGGCAGAAAACGTGTTCCCGGTACGCCGGATGCGCAACCAGCTGGGCGCACCGGTACCGGGCGTCGTCACGAGGCCGGTCGCCACGCGGAGCCGCTGAACGAACTGTGGCGTCCCGCCGGCGAGCACCACCCCCGACAACTGGTCGAACGGTGACAGCGACTTGGTCATCAGTAGGCCCACCCGGGCGGCATCGCCCCGACTCACAACGCGCGCCGTGAACGTCGCGTCCCCGGTCACTGCCTGGTAGACGTACTGGGCCGTCATGCCCTGCCCGATCACGTTCAGATCCGAGCCGGCGCCCCGGACTGTGAACTGCCCCGTCGTGTCGCTGTAGCTGGTGATCCCCGGTGTCCGGATCGCGACAGCGCTGAAGCTCCCGAGCTGCCGCTCGTCCAGCACGTAGTCACCGATATCGGCGTACTGCCATGGCGCCGGCGGAGGTGCTCCAACAGTCAGCGTGACTTCCGCGGAGTCCGCGCCGGAGGCATTGCGCGCGGAGACACCCAACTTGGCCGTCCCGGCCCTGAGCGGCCTGCCGCTGATGACACCGGTCTTCCGGTCCAGGGAGAGACCGTCCGGGAGGCCGGTCACCGCGAAGTTGATCGGATCGTTGCTAGCGGCAACCCGGAAGCGGAACTCCGCGCCGGTGTTCGCGAACGCGGATCCGGCGCTCGTGATCGACGGCACGGCCGGCGCCGGCATTGTCATCGTCAGTTTCGCCGAGTCGGGTCCGGTCCCGGCGGCATTCGTCTTCGCGACCACGTAGTCGTAGCTCTCACCCGGCACCGCGTTGACGTCCCGGTAGCGGGTCTCCACGCCGAACCCGATCGGCGCCACGCCGGAGGCGATCGCCCGGTACGGCCCATCGGCGTGCCGCCGCTTGACGGTGTACGTCGCCGCCACGTCCAGATCGGACCACGCCAGCTCGATCGCACTGCCGGCGCTCCCGGCCCGCAGTTCACCCAGCGGTGCGGACGGGAGCTCGCCCGACCAATCCTGAACGGTCACGTTGTCGAAGGCTGCTGTGGTCGACTCGGCGTACGGCGCGTCGACGCCGATCCCCGCGCAGACCGCGAGGCCCGCGTAGACGTCACGGCCGAGGTTGATCCGGGACGTGCCGACCTCGGTCCAGGTGCTGCCGTTCGGCGAGATGAGCCCGGTCAGGACGTCTCCCCTACGGACGAGCCTGACCCAGTACGGTCGCCGCAGCCGGTAGCCGTCGCTCGCCGCTTCGACGTACGGCGGCGGCAATGGGGTCGCGGACTGCGGCAGCGTTCCGAGATCGGAGATCGGAAAGCCCGCGTTGACGGTGATGCAGTGCTGTTGGGTCGGCGGTACGACGGTGCTGCCGGTCGCGACCGTGGAGCCCCCGCCGACGGGCCGTACCGTCCACACACCGCTCCAGGTGTGCAGCGGCAGCCCTTTGATCAGCATCGAGGCATGCGCCGAGGACGCGGACATACTCTGCCGCATCATCACGCCGATGGTCGCGTACTGCGAACTCACCGGGTGCACCACCCGTGCGGTGATTACCCCGTCACCACGCAACGGCACGTAGACGAGCCGGAAACTGTCCTGCTCACCACCGATGTCCGTACCGCCTGCTTCGACGGTGAACCTTTCCCCGTCGAATCCTGTAGCGCCCGGAGCCGCCACCTGGCCGATGTCCTCGCTCACCCAAGGATCCGGGCGCGCGATCGTCACGGGCAGCGACTCACTGCTAGAGCCGGCTTGGTTCTCTGCCCGAACCTTGTAGGAGTACGTCGTCCGGCCGCGGGCGGAGGCATCGCTCCACGTCGTCGACCGGATGCCTTCGGCCACGACCGCGTAGTCACCCGCGCGGCCTGTCGCTCTGCTGATCGTGTAGCTACTCGCGGCCACGCCGCTGCGCGGTTCGACAGACTCCGCCCAGGTCAGTACGACGCCGGCGTCGGAACTCCGCGCCGTCAGGCCGCTCGGAGCGCCGGGTGCCGCGTCGGGCGCAGATCTGGGGACGACCGGACGCGCCTGAGTGAAGGTGCCCCAAGCGGGGTGGTCGTCGCTGTTCCCCTCGACGAAGCGCGTACCGCCGGCGCCACGGAACACCACCCGTTCGACGTTCGGCGCGGACAGTCCGCGCCGACTGACGTAGTGGGCGTAGGCAAGTTCGTAGATCGGCTGGAACGCACCACGGTTGGTCGTCGAGATCGCCGTCTTGAGGTACTTCCCGGTGCGGTCGAGGTCGACGGCGAACGGCACAGAATCGTCGCCCAGGTTGTAGCGAGCGGTGTACTCGAAGCCGTGGAGGATCCTGTTGCCCTGATGACCGAACAGGTCGATCCCCTGGTTCCAGGCGACCGCGGCACAGTTGGCGAGCAGGCCGAGCGCCAACTGCGCGTAGGACTGCGATCGGCCGCTCTCTTGTCCCTGACCGGTCGCCGACACGACGATGTGCTCGATGCGGCCGTTGCCCGCACCGGCCACGGCGTACCGCACCGCGTTCTCGAGCATTACCCGGTCGTCGCAGAACACGGCGATCGCCAGGATCGCCTGCAGAGCGGCGAGATCCCAGTTGCCGTTGGCAAACAACGCGTTGCCGGACACGGCCGGGTACCAGACCTTGCGGAACGACTCCGCACACCGGAGGACAGCAGCAGGCGACCACCCGTCGTACCCGCTGTGCCTGAGGATCTCGGCGGCGTTCGCGAACTTGAAGACCTGCAGCCCGACGCCGAGTTGCCCGTCCGCACCGGTGATCGCGGTCAGACTGTTCGACCAGGCGTCAAGGATGTCCCGCGCCTTGTCCGCGTACCGCACATCACCCGTGGCCGACCACATCAAAGCATTCTGATAGGCGGCGCCCGAGTCACTGACCGCCTCGTTCATGAAGTTCGCCGGCCCACGACCCCACGACGTGATCTGCCCGACGTTGCGGATCACATAGTCGTACGACGACCTGCTGTGCGCGGCCATCGCCAGGAATCCGTCGTACACCGGACCCACCCGATCGGCCACCCCCTGCCGCATTCGCTGCAAGTCATCCACATCGTGCAACAACCCTGGATGCCTGAATGCTGCCGGTGCCGGAGAACCGGTCGGTGCCGCGGTGGACGTTGCGGCGGATCCGAGCTGAGCCGCGAGCACCGAACCGCCGGAGGCGATCAGCAACGTCCGGCGGCTCACGGTCGACAACGAGGTGACATCGGGTTCCGGCATCTGCGCTTCTCCTCTGAACCGCTGGTTGAGCGGCCAAGCTAATGAGCGGCAGCCACAACCGGTCAACGGTTCGCGGGCGTCTCACCCGGACTGAAAGTTTCGCAACCCCCTCACACCTCGAGGATGTGCTCGGTCTCGGAGTTGACGACCATCCGGAGGATCGACCCTTGGGTCACTGGCGATTGACCCAGGCAAGGACATCGTCGAGGGCCCCGATCACGGTCACCTTCTTCAACGGAAAGGCTGCGATGAGGTCGCCGACCTGCGTGGCTCGCTCGCAAGCGCGGACGAACGGGTCGGTACGCGGCTGGTACAGCTCACCATCACCCCTGACGAATTGCCCCCACAGAGCCAGCTGTCCAACCTCGCGTCGAGAATCGGCCTCGACGGCTCCTGCCAGGAAGCTCGGCGGGAACAGTGCCCGATATCCCGGAAGGTGGTGCATCCACGAACCTGGCGGCCTTCGTCTTCGACCTCGTACCAGAAGCACCCGTGCTGCGCAGCACCCAATCCTGCTCGGAGGGCAAGCCATGAACGGTGTGCCACCGCGGCTGGATCACCGTTGTGCACCGCTTCATCTATCGCATGCCATCCATCGGAGTTCACCAGCGCTGCCGTGCTGGTCCAGTCGTGCCATGCGGTGAGTCGATCAACGTCCGCAAGTTCGACGACACGCTCGCCCCAGAAGGCTTGCAAATCAAAGAAGGCCTTTGCGAAGTGCAGCGCCCGTGTGGTCACTCTCATGAGCGTCCTGCGGACCGCCTCACCACGCAACCAGATTTGGCGCCGCCGACAACTCGGCTCGGGTGATGCTGGTGACATGGCGCTCGAACTTCGATGCACCGCCCATCAGGCATATCCCCCGATTTGCGCTTAAGGGAACACTTGTTCTAATATGAGGCATGGCGGTGACCGTTGAACCTCTACACCCTGGCGACGCTGATCTCGCCGGGTTCGCCGCCACGCCACGCTGGATCACTGCTGCGGTCACGTGCTCGCCTTCAAACGCCGCGCTGATCCACGGCGAGCGCGATGCTGTGCTGGGGAAAGAGGTAACGCCTTCGCTGGATGCAGCGCAGGCGGCTTGGTTGGACACGGTAGGTCCTCCCGATGATCTGTATGACCCCGAGGACCCGCATCCTCCTCGGTTCCTGGGCGAGGAGGATCTGTACGACGACCTGCCGCCGATGTCGCGGGTCGACGGTTTGGAATGGGAGCTCTGGGCCGGGGTCGATCAGGATGAGGCCGAACGCGAAATGCTGCGCCTGAAAGCACCCGCCTGGGTGTTCCTGCCGCCCGGCGCCGAACTGGCCACGGCGCTGGAGTCCGTGCGACCGCAGTGCGAGTCACCGATCGCGTTGATCGAACTGATGAAGGCCGCGTCCCGGATGGTGTCGTGGTTGGAGTCGATCAAGGCCGACGCGATGGCCTCATTCGTGCGCCAGCGAAAGGCCCAGGCAACAGAGATCCCCCGCCCGAGCCAGATCGACTCTTCGGGCCGCCCCATCGACCCCGAACGCTCCTGGGCCGCCGAGATCGGCGCCGCTCTGCACCTGTCCACCGACACCGCCGCCCGCCACATCGACACCGCCCTCCACCTGACCGGCCCACTCACCGCCACCCACACCGCACTGCGCTGCGGCGCCCTGACCTGGTCCAAGGCATTGTCCATCTCCGAGGCCACCCGGCACCTGCCCGCCGCCACAGCTCAAGCCGTCGAATCCCACGTCCTGCGCCGCGCCGCGTCCCAGACCCACACCAATCTGCGCAAGTCCCTCCGTAGACAAGTCGCCAAACACTGCGCCGCCGACGAGACCAACCGGCACCGTGAAGCGGTTCGAGACCGCACCTGCAAAATCGTGCCCCTGCCCGACGGCATGGCCGGCCTGTGGGTCGTCCACACCGCCGACAAGATCCAGCAAATGTGGGTCGTCGTCCAAGCCATGGCCGACCTCGCCAAACGAGGCACCCCCACAATCACCACCGAGCCCACGCGTTCCGAAACCCCGTGTGCCGAACCTTCGACTGCCGAACCACCGACCGCCGAACCACCGACTGCGGAACCTTCGCCGCCTGTCGAACGATCGCGAGTCGAACCATCACGAGTCGAGCCATCGCCTGTCGCACCATCGCGAGTCGCACCATCGCCTGTCGGCTCCGGCATCGTCGCCCCAGGCAACCGTGGCCCCGGTCAGTCGTCTGATAGGGCAGCCGATTCGGTCGCCGGCGTGACCGCTGAAGTGAAGGCTGGTACAGCCGCTGGTGTGAAGTGCGACGTGACGACTGGTGCTGCAACTGGTGCGCAGTCCAACGTGACGGCTGGTGCGACCGTCGGCGGGGCGGCCGCTGGTGTGAAGTGCGACGTGACGGCTGGTGCTGCAACTGGTGTGCAGTCCAACGCGACGGCTGGTGCGACCGTCGGCGAACCGATGCGAGACGATCGCACCGCCGAACAGCGGCGCGCTGATGCCATCGCCGACGTGTTCGAGCAAATGCTGCACAACGGCCTGGACTGGCTCGGCCGCCGACTACCCGACCAACACCGCCGACGACCCCACATCGAGGTCCTCGTCCCCATCACCACCCTCCTCGGCGTGGACGACGACCCCTGCGAACTCACCGGCTACGGACCCATCCCCGCCGAAATGGCCCGCCGCATCGCACGCGACGGCACCTGGCGACGACTCCTCACCGACCCCACCAACGGGACCGTCCTCGAGGCATCCACCACCCGCCACGACCCCGGCACGGTCGTCACCGAAACCCTGCTCGCCCGGCACCCCGTCTGCGCCTGGCCCGGCTGCAACCGCACCTCACGCCAATGCGACCGCGACCACGCCACACCATTCAAACAATCCGGCCGGACAAACCTGACCGGGCTAGTGCCCTACTGCGAATACCACCACGTCATCAAAGACACGAAAGCCTGGGGATGGACAACGACCGCCCACCCCGACGGCTCCGTCACCCTCACCGCCCCCACCGGCCACCGCTACACCACCGTCCCACCCGCCCGCGGCCCCGTCACACAGGAGCAAGACACCCACGACCCGCCACCGTTCTGACGCGAGCAATGAGTCAGAGCCGGACGCGGCGCCTGCAGCCGTCCCCTCCAAGCCGGCTATCACGCTGGACACATCACCACGAGAGCAATGCCTCAGAGTCGGACCCCCGCCCCCGCAGCCGTCCCCTCGAAACCTGCTCTCACACCGGACACGCCACCACGAAAGCAATGCCTCAGAGCCGGACCCCGCCCCTACAGCCATCCCCTAGAAACCTGCTACCACGCCGGACACGTCACCACGAGAGCAATGCCTCAGAGTCGGACCCCCGCCCCCGCAGCCACCCCCTCGAAACCTGCTCTCACACTGGACCCGTCACCACGAAAGCAATGCCTCAAAGCCAGACCCCGCCCCTACAGCCACCCCCTCGAAACCTGCTACCACGCCGGACCCGTCACCACGACCAGTGCCCGCGCGATGGCGACTCGCTGCGCCTCAGCACTCATGATCGGGCTGTCAGCGTTCCTTCGACTTGGACGAACCTGGTCCAGGCGGTCGGTTGACGTCGATGACTTCGCCTTGGATTACGTCGCTTGTTGGGGGCCGGGGGTGCCGGGGCCGGGGATGAAGGTGCCGGGGCCGGGGGTGCCTAGTTGGGTGGTTCGCCTGTGGCGCCGCAGCTGGCTTCGGTGCCGCGCCGGCCGGCGGGCTGGCCCGGAGGATCTGCGCCTGCTTCAGCAGATCGCCCGGCACTGGAACCCGACGCGGCCTCGTCTGCACGCCCTCCCGCTGCGGCCTCGTCTGCACGCCCTCCCGCTGCGGTCTCGTCTGCACGCTCTCCCGTCGTGGCCCGATGTCCGGACGTCCTCCGCCGGTCACCCATGGACTCCTGCGGCGGCATACCGGTGTCGGGCTCAAGCGCTTCCCCGGCTATGTCGGCGGGATCGTTCGATCGGTGTGCGAAAGCGATCAGTTGCCGGTAGGCCTGAGCGATCAGTTGCCGGTAGGCCTGAGCGATCAGTTGCCGGTAGGCCTGAGCGATCAGTTGCCGGTAGGCCTGAGCGATCAGTTGCCGGTAGGCCTGAGCGAT
>NZ_SODU01000004.1:492838-899868 GCF_004366075.1 Kribbella pratensis
AGGCCTGAGCGATCGGATCCTGCACAACTCGATTGCCCTCGAATCACCGGCATCGGATCGAATTCGCCTAGACCAACCATGCGATTGCCCCCGCTCGAACCCATCCAGCGTGAACTCACGATCTACGGGAACCTTCAGCTACGCGCAGTCCCGCGGGCCATACGATTGCGGCCAGTAACCGAGCCGCTTGCCCTAGTACTCCCCTCGCGCCCCTCACGCAATGCCCGCAGGGCAGCCATCGCTGATTGGAACTCGCAGCCGGCGGGACTGTCCCGGTCGCGCTTCCAGGCCTCGTGCAGCCGGTCCATGTCCCGGCTGAAATCAGGATGGTGGATCAGGTGGTAATTCACGGCATCCCGTCACCGTCGGTTTGCCACCGCCCGTCGGATTCGACTCGTCGCTGTCGGGGTCCAGGCCATGCCTGTCCATCATTTCCTCGTACGTCTCCCACTTCGACGGATCGTCGTTGGCGAGGCGCTCCCGGACCAGGTCCTCCCGGCGCTGGTCGTTTTCCGCATCCTCCCTCAAAGTTTCGTACTCCGCCCATTGCTCGAAGGAGAGGACGGCACCCTCCGGCCGGGGCTGGTCGCCGAAGAAGACCGGCTCGGTGTTGCCGGAACGGAAGAGTTAGAGGACCCTGCCGAGGCTCTGGCCGACGGTAGGGGTGTCGATGACCCGGACTCGGTCGCCGTTCGGGCGCGCGGATCTTCTTCGGCCGAGCACGCAAAGGCGTCGGGCAATGAGGCCAGCCAACTCTCGACCAGGTCGACGAACTGCGCCGGGCGTTCGTGATGGAGGAAGTGGCCGCAGCCGTTCCAGAGGACTACTCGTGATCCGTAGGGCAGGGACAGGCCTATGTCCCACGCGGCCATCGCGGGGGTTGGGCGGATGCAAAGGAGTGGTTGGGTCAAGGCGGCCAGTCGGGCAGTAGCGGCCGGGCGGGCGCCGAAGGCATCTGGGTCCGTGTACATCCCCGCATAGCTTTCGGCGAGCACGTGCCCCGGAGTCGCGAGCAACTGGTCACGGACGGCGCCGGCGGGTAGTCCGAGTTGGCGAATTGCCGCCTCCGCGCCATCACTGCGGAGCGCGGCCAGACGCTGCTCGAAGGTGGCTGCCTCTGCCTCGTCCGCGCCGTACGCCGGATCGATGACGACGACCGCCGTGACCAGGTCGGGACGTTCCAGTGCGAGCTCCGCGACGATCTGGCCGCCCATCGAATGCCCGACCGCCACCACAGGCCCGAGCCCCAGCCGTTCGACGAGCGCCGTGAGATCTGCCGCGTAGTCAGCCGGCCGATACCCGTGCCGAAGTACCGGCGAACGCCCGTGACCGCGCAGGTCGACCGTGATGACCCGGCGACCCGCGAAGTTCAGACCGCTCCACGCGCGGCTGTCGCCACCCCAGCCGTGGACGAGCAGCAGCGGATCACCCGTACCGGTGTCACTCAGCCAGATCGGCACCCCGCGGGCTTCGACATTCGCCGCCATGGATGGCAGCATAGTTAACGTTTTCTACACGGAGTCAGGGCAAGACCCGGACAGAAAATTTCGACGGACAAAGGAGTTGGCGCGTGGCGGGAGTGAGCCTCGGGAGCCGTCCGACGGTGAAGGACGTCGCGGCGGCCGCGGGCGTGAGCGCCACGACGGTGTCACGGGTGCTCGCCGGGAACTACCCGGTCAGCGCCTCGACCCGGAAACGGGTGCTCCGGGCGGTGCAGGACCTCGACTACGTGATCAACGCACAGGCCCGCGCCCTGGTCGGCGGCACGACACGGACCGTCGCGTTCATCATCCGCGACCTGGTCGGTCCGCTGTTCGCCTACATCGGGCAAGGCGTCGAGCAGCAGGCCACCGCCGAGGGCCGGGTGTGTCTGGTCTGCACCCATCACGGCGACGCCGATCGCGAACTCGAACTCATCGAACTGATGCGCGAGCAACAGGCCGAGGCGGTCGTGCTGGTCGGTGGCGGCCTGCGTACGCCGGAACACCTCGAGCGGATGGCACAGATCGCCAGATCCCTGGAGCGGGTCGGCTCGCGCCTGGTGCTGTGCGGCCGCCCGCCGATCGGCCCGGACGTGCCGGCGACAGTCGTCGAGTACGACAACGAGGGCGGCGCGTTCGCGGTGACGAACTATCTGCTCTCGCTCGGCCATCGCCGGATCGCGTTCATCGGCGCCGCCGAGCCGGAGCACACGACGACCAGCGCGCGCTTCGACGGCTTCACCCGCGCCCACGCGGCGCACGGCCTGACCGTCGATCCAAGCCTTGTTGCCGGCGGCACCTTCGATCGCGAGTCCGGCTACCGCCAGACCAAGGCCTTGCTGACCCGCGACACCGGTATGACGGCCGTCGTCGGCATCACGGACATCGTCGCAAGCGGTGTCCTCGCCGCTCTCCACGAGGCAGGGCTCCGAGTGCCTGAGGACATCTCCGTCGCCGGGTACGACGACATTCCGATGAGCGCCGATCTCAATCCGCCGCTGACCACGGTCCACATCCCGCACGAGGAGCTCGGGCGTTCCGCCGTACGGCTTGCGCTGCATCGCGACGACTACGCGCAGGATCAGCACCTGATGCTCGGGACGCACGTGGTGATCAGGAAGTCGACCGCTCCTCCCAGGGAGCGCTAGGAGAACGATGGCAAACAGCAGTAGACGCAAGTCGTCGAGCTCGCCCACCCTCGCCGACGTCGCCGCGCACGCCGGGGTGTCGCCCGCGACGGTCTCCCGCGTCCTGGCCGGCAACTACCCGGTCTCCCGATCGGCGAACCAGCGCGTCCTGCGATCGATCCGTGAGCTCAACTACTCCGCCAACACTCACGCCAGGGCCTTGGCCGGAGTGCAGACGAAGACGATCGCCTTCATCCTGGCCGACGTACGCGGCCAGTCGTTCGCGGACGCGGCGCACGGCGTCGAGCAGGAGGCGTCGCGCCGTGGCTGGCTGAGTCTGATCGGCACCACCCAAGGCGACTCGGAACGCGAGCTCGCCCTGGTGCAGCTGATGCGCGAGCAGCGCGCCGGCGCCGTGATCCTGATCGGTGGCGTCACCAACGAAGCAGCCGACTACCGCGCGAAGATGACCGACCTGGCCCGCTCACTTCACTCCGCTGGTTCCCTGTTGGTGCTGTGTGGTCGGCCTCCGCTGGGCGACGACGTGCCCACGGCCGTGATCGAGTACGACAACGAGCAAGGCGCCTACGCGATGACCAGCCACTTGTTGTCGCAGGGGCATCGCCGGACCCTCTTCCTTGCCGGTCCGGAGCGTCAGAGCACCAGCATGCAGCGGTTGGCCGGACATCGACGGGCCCTGCACGACTTCGGCGTACCAGATGCGCCGGAGCTGGTCGAGCACGGTGTCTTCACCCGAGCCTCCGGCTATCAGCTGACGAAGAACCGGCTGGCCGCCGGGCAGGACTTCACTGCGGTCTTCGCGGCCACCGACGTTGTGGCCGCAGGCGTGTACGCCGCTGCGGCCGAGTTCGATCTGAGAGTCCCCGAGGACCTCTCGGTGGTCGGCTACGACGATGTCGAACTGGCCCAGGACCTCCGTCCCAGACTCACGTCGGTTCATGTCCCCTACGAGGAACTAGGCCGAGCGGCAGCGAAGATCGCACTCGACTCCCAACACCAACAACCCGACTGGACCGGAGCCCACCGGCTTTTCACCACCCACGTAGTCGTCCGCAACTCCGTGACCCGCCGCGACTGAACCCCACATTTCCATGAAGGGTCAGCCGGCGGCCATGGAGTGGGGGTACGGCGGCGTGCCGTCGAGGATCGTCGTCAACACTTCCGAGACCGGCGTACTGGAGTCGGCAGGGAGTAGAACGGACGGGATGTTGTAGGCGGCAAGGTACGCCACCTGGGTGTCGGTGAACTCGACGTTGAGGCCGATCACACCGCGGGTGCCGCGGGCGAAGAGGCGTTCCAGCCAGAGCCGGGGCACCGGCTCTCCCCCGTTCACTGTCGTGACGACGAGAGCCAGTCCCGGTTCCCGGGCAGCGTCGGCAAGGTCGGCCAGTACGTCACCGGTCCAGCCGTTGCTCCGACTGGCGACCACTACGTCGACCAGCTCGGACTCCTCGCGACGGTTGCCGGCGGCATCGGAATCCAGTGGATACCCGGCGCGACGCAGTACCTCGCGCACCCGGGTCCTGGTGGCCGGTGCGACGTCCGGGTAGGCGCGCAGGACCTTGGAGACGGTCGAGATCGACACTCCGGCCTCGCGCGCGACCACCGCGAGCTTCCTCCGTGGGGCGGACATCGAGGACGGCCTCACTGGCCCTTGAGATACGCGTTCGCCTGCTTCTCCATCTCCGCCTGCAGCTCGGAGAGTCCGGCCTTGTCCACCGCCTTCTTCAGGTTGTCGAGACCCTTGTCGACGTCGACCGCCCCGATCCACAACGGGTTGCCGTACTGCGTCATCGCGGCGTTGACCTGGCTGTCCTGACGTTTCACCGGCGTCACGTCCGGCACGAACGACGCGTACGGGTCCAAGGTGAAGTTGTCGTACTTCTGCGCCCAGTCGAACCACGCCTCCTCGGTCGGCGTGATGTCCTTGATCTTCAGCTCGAGCTTCTGCCGCCAGCACAACGCGAACCCGGGAAAGCTGTACTGCGACAGCTGCTGGAACTTGTCCGCGCCCACCGGCTTCCAGTCCGTGCCCTCGACCCCGTAGCTGAGCAGGTCGTGGTTCTCCTTGATCGAGACCCAGTCCTCCAGCTGCATCGCCCGCTCGTTGCTGCGGCCCTTGACGTTGAGTACGACGAAGTTGTCGGCCTGGAACGTCTGGTTCGGCTTGGCGTCCTTGCCGCCCCGCAGCGGTACGACGTTCGCGATCTGCGCTGTCGGTACGGCTTTGCGCAGCGGTGTGAGCGACTGCGACGACAGCCCGTCCGTCATCGCCCACCGGGTCGCGATGCGGCCCGACTCGAACTGGGACTTGATCGTGCTCGAGTCCACGTTCAGCGCGTCCTTGTTGATGATGCCGTCGAGGTAGTACTTGCGGATCTTGCGCAGCGCATCGACGACGCCGGGAACCTCCCAGAACGGGATCGGCTTCGCGGACCCGGTGCTCTTCCCGTCCTGCGCCAGGTAGAACGGGAGCGAGCCGCCGCTGAAGAACTGCACGCTGACGTGTGGATTCTCCCAGTCGTGCTGATTCAGCCAGCCGACCGGCGCGAAGGCCGCCAGGAGCTTCGGCATGTTGGACGAGATACCGATCGGAGTGAGCTTCTCCTTCTGCTTGACGTCGTACCAGAACTTCTCCAACTGGTCGAACGTCGAGATCTCCCCCACACCGAGCTTGTCGGCCAGGTCCTGGCGGACAGTGAAGTGGTGGAACCGTGCGGCGGAGTTCACCTGCGGGATCCCGTACAGCTTGCCGGACCACTTGTTCTGCTCGAGCAACTGCGGGTCAAGGGTCTTGCTCAGGTTCGGGTACTTGCTGATCAGTCCGTCGACGGGAACCAGGGACTTGCTCGCGACGAGCTGGATCATGTTCAGCCAGCGGGCCTGCAGCGCGGTGTCGAAGTTCTCACCCGCGGTGAACTTGAGCAGTGACTGCTGCTGGTAGTTGGACCAGGCGACGAACTGGGGAGCGATGGTGAAGCCCAGGTCCTTCTTGAGCTTCTCGTTGACCTTGGCAAGGATCGCGTCCCAGCCGGTCGGTGTGTCACCGGGCAGCAGCAGGGCGAGGGTGTCTGCGGCCTTGCCGGAGCTCGGTGACGACGAGTCTCCACAGCCGCTCAGTCCGAGCATGGCTGCGAGTGACAGGCCGCCGCCGGCGGCCAGGAAGCCGCGCCTGCTGAGGCCGGCGGGAGATGTGGCGGGCACAATGCCTCCAGAAGTTGTGGTGGGAGACCGTCAGCCTTTGGTGGCTCCCAAGGTGATGCCTTTGACGAAGTAGCGCTGCGCGAACGGGTACGCGAGCAGGATCGGGCCGATGGTGACGACCGTGAGGGCGAGCCGGAGCTGGTAGACCGGCGTCGACTGGGCTGCTGCGGTCGGCAGCATCTGCGAGAACGAGACGTTCGAGATCAGGTTCTGCAACAGCAGCGGTAGCGGGTACTTGTGGATGTCCGACATGAACAGCAGCGCGGTGAACCACTCGTTCCAGTAGTGGACCGCGTAGAACAGGCCGACGACGGCCAGGATCGGCTTGGACAACGGCAGTCCGATCCGGAAGAAGATCTGCAGCTCCCCCGCGCCGTCGACCCGGGCCGAGTCGAGGATCTCCTCCGGCAGCTGGCGGAACGCCGAGACCTGGATGAAGACCAGGAAAGGCGCCACCAGCAACGGCAGGATCACCGCGAAGTAGCTGTTCTGCAGCTTGAGGTACTGCGTGACCAGCAGGTACAGCGGGACGAGACCGCCGCTGAACAGCATCGGGATGTAGGCGAAGATCGCCAACGGCCGGCTGACGTAGGGCAGTCGCCGCGCGATCACCCAGCTCAGGCCGGACGTGATGCTGAGCGCCAGCACCGTACCGGCAACGGTGATGACGATGCTGGCGACGTATGCGCTGACCAGCGTCGGCCCGGTGAAGATCAATTTGTACGCCGCGGTCGAGAACGGTTGCGGGATGAGGCTGTATCCCTTGCCTGCCAGGGTCTGCTCGTCGGTGAACGAGCCGGACACGATCACCCAGAACGGAATCAGGCAGACCAGCATGAACAGCGCGACGCCGATGACGCTGACGACGGTGAACGGCTCCCAGCTACCGGAGCGCCGTTTGGCCGCGGTCCGGCCGGCGGCCTTGGCCAGGCTCGAGGTCATGGTAGTCACAGCAGACTCGTCTCCTTCGAGTACCGGCGCTGGATCAGCACCGCGGTCGACACCAGAACGAAACCGACCACCGACTGGAACAGGCCGATCGCCGCGGTGGTGCCGAAGTCACCGATCTGGCGCAGGGAGCGGAACACGTAGGTGTCGATCACATCGGTCGTCGGGAAGAGCGTGCCGTTGTCGCCGACGATCGCGTAGATCGTGCCGAAGTCTCCGTAGAAGATCCGGCCGACACCGAGCACCAGCAGGACGGCGGCCGTCGGCTTCAGCAGCGGCAGGGTGATCCGCAGCGCCATCTGCGCCCGGCTCGCACCGTCGATCTGGCCCGCCTCGTAGACGTCCTCGGGGATCGAGGTGATCGCGGCCAGGAAGATGACGCTCATGTAGCCGCCCAGCTGCCAGATCTTGACGAAGGTCAGGATCCACGGCCACGGACCCGGCTCCGTGTACCAGCTGACCGTCGGCAGCCCGAAGCCGGCCAGCGCGTCGTTGACGACGCCACCGTCTCCGGCCGGCCCGGACAGCAGGACCTGCAGCATGATCGCGACGACGACCGGCGAGACGAAGTACGGGAAGAAGATCGTCGACTGCGCCGCCCGTTTGAAGAAGCGGCCGCGAAGCTCGTTCAGCATGATCGCCAGCGTCACGCCGGCGGCCAGCGTCGCGGCGAGGAACAACACGTTCAGCACGATGGTGTTGACCAGGATCCGCTGCGCGTCACCGGAGGCGAAGAAGTAGCGGAAGTTGTCCAGGCCGTTCCACGGGCTGCCGAACAGGCCCTTGCTGATGTCGAACTCCTTGAACGCCACCACCAGGCCGGCCATCGGCGCGTAGCTGAACACCAGGAAGAACGCGACCGCGGGGACTGCCAGCAGTCCCAGCCACAGGCTGGAGCGCACGGAGGTTCGGGTACTCATGGGAGCGACTCCTTCACCAGGATCTAGAAAGCGCTTTCCATCTGCCGAGAAGGTAGCGCTGGCTTTCAGACGTGTCAAGGCGTGGCAATCGTTGCCTTTTGCGATCAGGCCGCGCGATCCAGGTCGGCGGCACCGATCCCGAAGCGGAGCGGCTCACCGGCGACAAGGCGCCCCAATTCGTCCGCGACGCACAGGCCGAGACGTGCGAGTTCGTTGCCGTGCGAGCCGGCGATGTGGGGCGTCAGGAACGCGTTCGGAAGCTGGAACAGGGGCGACCCGGAGGGCAGCGGTTCGGGCTCCGTGACGTCGAGCACCGCCGCGATCCGCCCGGAGACCAGCTCGGCGGTCAACGCGCCGGTGTCGATCAGTTGCCCGCGCGCCGTGTTGATCAGCGTCGCACCGTCCCGCAGCAAGGCGAGCTCCGATCGCCCCAGCAAGTGGTGGGTTTCCGCGGTCAACGGGGCGTGCACACTGACGATGTCGCTCGTACTCAGCAGCGTCCCGAGATCGACGGTCGGTACGCCGAGATTCCCGGCGTACGGGTCATACACCTGGACCCGGAATCCGAACGGGCGCAGCAGTTCCAGCACCTGCCGGCCGATCCGCGAGGCGCCGATCAGCCCGACGGTACGCCCGTTGTTCCCGATGTCCGGGTGGATGTAGCCGAGCTCGAAGGACCGCTCGCGGCGATAGCGTTCCCGCAGGTCGAAGGCACCTTTGCCGGCCAGCAGGATCGCCCCGAGCGTGAATTCCGCGACCGGTACGCCGTTCGCTGCTGCCGCCGACGAGACGACGATGCCGCGCTCCCAGACCTCGCGGCTCAGGTGACCCTTCACGCTCCCCGCGGCGTGCAGCACCGCGCGCAGCTTCGGGGCCGCCTCCAGGATCTGGCGGTCGACGGCGGGGCATCCCCACCCGGTGATGAGAACTTCCACCTCGGCCAGGCGATCCATGACGCGCGGATCGTCGAACCGGTCGACGGGTTCCGCCGGATCGACGAGGGCGAACTGCTCCAGTCGCCGACGGACGTCCGCCGGGAACAGTTGCGGCCAGAACTCGGGGGACATGACGACGAGCGCCGGCAGTTTTTCGGGTGCGGGAGACATGCCGTCAGGCTGGCATAGAAAACGTTAACTATCAGGAGATCAAAATTTTCGGAGCCTGCCGGATGCTGGCGGCCGCCGGGGTGCGATGCGAGGCTCCGACCGCTCCCTTCCGGGCCGTCACAACGCTGGAGAGTCCCGATGGCTGTTTTGAAACTGTCCGCACTGGCCACTGGTCTGGCTGCGCTCCTCGCAGTCGTCGGAGTCGTACCGGTCGCCGCTACGCCCGCCTCGACCACTGCGGACCCGTTGCCACAGCTCACCCCAGTCAGGTCGAGCGCCGGCTTCGTCCATCCAGGGCTGGCCGTGAGCGCCTCATCCCTGAAGCTCGCTCGCAATCAGGTCCGGGCCGGCGTGGAGCCGTGGGCGTCGTACTACGCCGCGATGAGCGCCACGACGTACGCCTCCCGGACCTTCAGCTCCAAGAACCAGGGCACTGTCGTCGACAGGCCGGCGAGCAGCGCCTTCAATTCCCAGGGCATCCAGGCGAGGTTCATCGACGACGCGTTCCGGGCCTACACCCAGTCGATCCTGTACTTCGTCACCGGTGATCCGGTCCACCGCGAGAACAGCCTCAAGCTGATCCGGATCTGGGCCCACATGGATCCCGCCGGCTATGTCTACTACCCCGACGCACACATCCACAGCGGTGCGCCGCTGATGCGGATGCTCGCTGCCGCCGAGATCGTCCGCTACTCGACCGTCACGGCACCGGCCGAGGACGGCTACGACCTCGGCTGGAACGACAGCGACACCGCCGATCTCACCAGCAACCTGATCGTGCCGCTCACGCAGACGTTCCTGTACCGCAACCGCAACTTCATGAATCAGCACAGCTACTCGCTCATCGGCGCGATTGCGCGCTACATCTTCACCGACAACCTCCCGCGCTACCGCGAGGCGGTCGAGTGGTTCTCGGTGAACTCGACCAACCCTGACGACGACACCAACGGCGCGCTCAGCAAGGTGATGCCGGTGATCGCGAAGAACGATCCGCGGAACCCGTACGGCAAGACGTTCGTCCAGTTGCAGGAGATGGGGCGCGACCAGGCCCATGCCTGGGACGACGTCACGATGCTGACCCAGCTCGCCCGCGTCATCGACATCCAGGGAACCAAACTGGACCCGGTCCGCGGCACCGTGTCGACGCGGCGGGACGCGGTCTCGGTCTACGCCTTCGGCGGCGACCGGCTGCTGCGCGGCTCCGAACAGTTCTTCGCGTTCATGACGGGCAAGACGATCCCGTGGATCGACACCACCCAGCGCGGCGGCGTACTGTCCCAGGCGTACCGCGGCCGGATCTTCGACCCGACCAACGAGCTCTACACCGTCTACAAGCAGAGGCTCGGGGCCGCCATCGCCACGATCGCACCGAGCATCACCGAACTGGCCACGACGCAGGACGCCGGCGCCCGGTTCTACTGGGGAACGTCGCCGTACAACTTCTGGAACAGCAACCCGGACTTCAATCCGGATTCCTGGCTGTCCTTCCCCGCCTCCGTCGCCGGATCGGCACCTCCGGTCCAGCGTGACGCCCTGGTGCAGGCGGAGACGAGAACCACTCCCCTCACTCCCGGTACGTCGGTCGGCGGTGGGTTCGTCCGGATGCGAGCTCGGTCTGCCGGTACGACGATCGCCGTACGGACGTTGCTGTACGACAACCGGAACGGCTACAGCCCGGTCGGCGTACTGATCCGCACGAACGGAACGGCGACTCTGCAGATCAGAAAGGAACAAGGACTCGCCCCGTACCACACGCTGACGCTTCCGAACACGCGTGGTGCCTGGCGATACGTCACCTACGACATGGACACGAGCAAGCTCCGCGGCAGCACCGGCGGCGAGTCGCTCGCCTACTACACGGTCGTCGGATCGCCTGAGGTCAGCGTCGACATCGACGCGATCAACGTCCAGGCGAAGGCCCAGCTCACGCCTCCACGGTTCGCACAAGGTTCGGACGTGAGAGTGCTGGCGATCGCCGGCGAACCCTTGTCCGCCACACTGTCGGCGGTCGACTCGGACCAGCTCTCCTATACGTCGGGAACCAACCTTCCCGCGGGCGCATCGCTCGACCAGGCAACGGGCGTGCTGACCTGGCAGCCGACCGCTGGCCAGGTCGGCGACCACAACACCTTCGTCGTCGCATCCGATTCGGCCACAGACGCCGTACTCCGGGTGCGCTTGAGCGTCAGCGCGACCCGTCAGGACGCCGTGACTGCGGCGCTCGCGGGCTACGACGCCGGTACGACGTACGTTCGAGCCACCCGCTCCGCTGTCGACGCGGCGAAAGCGGCTGCGGAGGCGGACATCGCAACCGCCGATCCGGCGACCTTCGCCGCGGATCTCGCCGCGTTACAGGCCGCGGTGGCCCGGCTCGAGAAGCTGACACCGACGATGCCTGACGACGGCTCGTTCGACTACTGGGGTCACGCAACCTCGGCATCCTTGTCACAGGTTGCCCTAGGCAACATGCTCGACGGGGACTTCAACACTTTCTCCGGCGACCTGAAAGCTCCGGCGGTCATCGACGTCGGCGCCGGCTTCCGGGTCACCGCCGACGCCTTCGGGCTGCAGGCGCGGTACAACTTCGGCAACCGCAGCCAGGGCGCGAACGTGTACGGGTCGAACGACGGCGGGGCGTGGACCCTGCTCACCTCGCGCGAGACCACGGACACCTCCGATCAAGGCTTCGCGCTCGAGCGGATCCCGGTCCGCGACGACGTTCTCGGCGAGAGCTTCCGGTTCCTCAAGATCCAGGTCGACCATCCCGGCGTACCCACGGATCCGGCGTACCCGGGCCTGTCGAGCTTCAGCGAGTTCCGCATCTACGGACAGCGGCTGGAAATGAATACGGCGATCAACTAGGTGTCGATCGCCTCCAACGGCAACACCAGTTGAACCAGCTCTTGACAGAGTTGCGCAACTTGCCGCAATCTTGGCGAAACCTTGCCGCAACCTCTGGAGCGAGCTGTGAATCCCACCCTGACCGACGTCGCGCAGCGCGCGGGTGTGTCGTTGTCGACTGCGTCCCGGGCGTTCAGCGACCCGGACCGGATCGGCCGCGACACCCTGCGCCGGATCATCGACGCCGCGGAGGAGATCGGGTACGTCGCCTCGGCCGGCCGCCGTTCCAGGTCGGGGCTGCCGACCCGCTCGGCCACGGTCGCGATGATCGTCCCGGACATCGGCAACCCGGTGTGGGCGAGCTTCGTGAAGGCCGCCCAGGCGCACGGCTGGAACCGCCGCCAGACCGTCGTCCTGACCGACACCGACGGCAGCCCCGACCGCGAGCGGGAGATCATCGGCGAACTGCACGAGCGGGTCGACGGGTTCGTCGTCTGCTCACCCCGGCTGCCCGCGCACGACATCGTCGAGCTGTGCGGTGACACCCCGCTCGTCCTGGTCAACCGGACGAGCGACGAGACGAGCAGCGTCGTACCGGACGCCGCCGACGGTCTGCGGCAGGCGCTGGAGTACCTGCGCGTCCTCGGTCACGAGCATGTCGCCTACGCCCAAGGTTCTCCGCTGTCCTGGTCGAACCAGACCCGGGTGGAAGCGATCCGGCAGCTCGCCGACCAGGCCGACATCGAGCTGGAAGTGCTCGGCTGGCAGGCGGAGACGGTGGCCGGCGGCCAGGCCGCGGCGGCCAGCGTCGTCGCATCCGGCGCCACAGCGGTGATCGCCCACAACGACCTGATGGCGCTGGGCATCATCGCCGGAGCGGCCGCGCTCGGTGTCGAGGTGCCGGCCGAGCTGAGCGTCATCGGCATCGACGACACCCCACTCGCGGAGGTCGGGCGCCCGACGCTGACCAGCATCCAGGTTCCGATGTCGCGAGCCGGCGTGATGAGCATCGACATGCTCCACCAACAACTGACCGCGGAGCCCGGCCAGGCGCCGGCCGAGCCGCGCGCCGTCACACTGCCGACCCAGCTGGTCGTCCGCCAGAGCACCGGCCCGGTGGCCGGCTGGATCCCCGCGCGCCGCGACCGGAGCGACGCATGAGAGTCGTCATCACCGACCTCAACCTGCTGCCTTTGCGCGACGAGCTCGAGGCCCTGGTGCCTCAGGACGAGCTGGTCTGGCTTCCGGATGATCTCCTCGACGCGCTGAAGACCGCCGACGTTCTAGTAGGTCCGTCGTTCACCCAGGAAATGGCGGACGCCGCGCCGGGCCTGCGGCTCGTGCAGGTTGCCGGCGCCGGCACCGACCGCGTCCAGGCAACCGGCGTACCGGTCGCGAACACTTATCACCACGAGGACTCGATCGCCGAGTACATCGTCTGGGCCCTGATCGCCCTGCGCCGCGAGCTCCCCCAGGCCGACGCCGCCCTCCGGCAGAACCGCTGGCGCTCGCCCGTGTACGACGCGGCCCTCCCCCAACCCCAGACGCTGTCGAGCGCGAGGGTCGGCTTCCTCGGATTCGGCCACATCGGTCGAGCCACCTGGCGAGTGCTGCAAGCCTTCGGCGCCCAGGCCCAAGCCGTGACCGCCAGTGGAAAAGCCGATGGAGTGAGTTGGGCCGGTGACACCTCCCAACTCCCACGCCTGCTCGAAGAGTCGAACGTCCTCGTCGTCTCCGCGCCGCTGACCGAGGCCACCCGCGGCATCATCGGCGCCGCCGAGCTGAGCAAACTCGGCGCAGACGGCGTACTCGTCAACGTTGCCCGCGGCCCGCTCGTCCAGGAACAGGCGTTGTACGACGCTCTGCGCAACCACTCGATCCGCGGCGCCGCCCTCGACGTCTGGTACTCGTACCCGACCGACGGCGACCAGGCGCAACCAGCCGAAGCCCCGTTCGGGGACCTGGACAACGTCCTGCTCACACCGCACCTGTCCGGGATCACCCGGCAGACGTTTCGCGGCCGCATCCACGACATCGCCGCCAACCTGACCGCCCTTGCCGAGGGCAACGAACTGCGCAACCTCGTCCGACTCTGAAGGCACCGATATGACCGATCGCATCATCGCCGCCGAGGTCATCCTCACCAGCCCCGGCCGCAACTACGTCACCCTCAAACTGCAGACCGCCGACGGCCTCGTCGGGTACGGCGACGCCACCGTCAACGGCCGTGAGCTCGCCGTCGCGAGCTACCTGCGCGACCACGTCGTACCGTTGCTCGCCGGAATCGACCCGGCGCGGATCGAGGACACCTGGCAGTACCTGTACCGCGGGGCGTACTGGCGTCGTGGGCCGATCACGATGGCCGCGGTCAGTGCGGTCGACCTCGCCCTCTGGGACATCAAGGGCAAGGCTGCCGGGATGCCGGTCTACCAGCTGCTCGGCGGCGCCGTCCGCGACCGCGTCCTCGCCTACACGCACGCATCAGCCTGGGATCTGCCCGCACTGCTCGACGAGGTCGATGCGCGCCGCGAGGACGGATTCCGGGCGGTCCGCGCACAGTCCGGCGTACCGGGTCTGGAGACCGTGTACGGCGTTCATCGCGAGGCCACCGGCTACGAGCCGGCGAAGCGCGGTGCGGCGCCCGTGGTCGAGTCATGGGACACGGATGCCTATCTGCGTCACGTTCCCACCGTTCTGGCAAAGGTGCGGGAGCACGTCGGCCCGGAGCTGGCGTTGCTGCACGACGCCCATCACCGGCTCACGCCGCAGCAGGCCGCACGGCTCGGCAAGGCGCTCGAACCCGCGGACCTGTTCTGGCTCGAGGACGTCACCCCGGCCGAGAACCAGGAGGCCCTGCGTCTCGTGCGGCAGCACACGACGACTCCGCTCGCGATCGGCGAGGTCTTCAACTCGATCTACGACTGCAAGGACCTGATCACCGGGCAGCTGATCGACTACATCCGGGTCGCGGTCGCGCATGCCGGCGGGATCAGCCACCTGCGCTCGATCTTCGCGCTCGCCGCCGTGTACCAGGTGAAGGCAGCGCCGCACGGGCCGTCCGACGTCTCGCCGGTCTCGTTCGGCGCGAGCGTCCACCTCGGGCTGTCGACGCACAACTTCGGCATCCAGGAGTACATGGGGTACGACGCTCTTGCGCACGAGGTGTTCCCGCACTCCTGGTCGTTCAGAGACGGCTACCTGCACCCGGGCGAAGCACCCGGCCTCGGCGTCGAGGTCGACGAGGCGCTGGCGGCGAAGTTCCCGTACGAACCCGCCTATCTGCCCGTTGCGCGCCGCCTCGACGGCTCAGTGACCGACTGGTGAACGCTATGAACCGCGCCTCGATTTCCAGGCACCTGCTGACCGCCCGGCCGACCGGCACCGGCATCGTGCATCTCGGCCTCGGCAACTTCCATCGAGCGCATCAAGCCGTCTACACCGCGCACGCGGGCGACGGCTGGGGCATCCTCGGCGTCGCGAGCCGCTCGGCTGCTGTCGCCGACGCCATGAACCGCCAGGACGGTCTGTACTCGGTGCTCGAACTGTCGCCCGGAGGTTCGTCGATCAGCGTGCCTGGTGTTCACACCGGCGCAATCGTTGCCGCCAGCAACCCCGCCGCGGTGGTCGACGCCATCGCGGCCGAGGACACCCGGATCGTGTCGATGACGGTGACCGAGCACGGCTACTGCATGGACCCGAGCACGCACCGGCTCGCACTGGATCACCCCGGCATCGTGGCGGACCTCTCCGGTGCGACGCCAAGCACCGTCATCGGGCAGATCGCGCGCGCCCTGGAGCGCCGGGCCGAGACGCACGGCGCTCCGATCACCGTCCTAAACTGCGACAACATGCAGTCGAACGGGACACAGACCCGTCGTCTGGTGCTCGAGTTCCTGCAAGCCACCAAACAGGGCAGCAAGGCCGAGAGCTGGGTCGCGGAGAACGTCAGCTTCCCGAACTCGATGGTCGATCGCATCGTTCCGGCGACGACGGACGCCTACCGCGCGGCGGCGTACGAACTGCTGGGCGTGCACGACCTCAGCCCGGTGCCGGCCGAGCCGTTCACGATGTGGGTGATTGAGGACCGCTTCGCCGCCGGGCGACCGGCCTGGGAACGGGGCGGCGCGGTCTTCTCCGACGAGGTCGAGGCCTACGAACTGCTGAAACTCCGGCTGCTCAACGGCACGCACTCGCTGATCGCGTACCTCGGTGCGCTCGACGGGAACGCGACCATCCCCGAGGCGCGTGCCACCGGCTTCATCGAGTCCGCCGCCCGAGCCGTCCTCGAGGACGAGTACCTGCCGACGATCGCGCTGCCGCGTGACTTCGACATCGACGCGTACATCGCCTCGCTGTTCGAGCGGTGGTCCAACGACGCGCTCGGTCACCGGACCCAGCAGGTCGGCAGCGACGGATCCGTCAAGCTACCGCAGCGCATCCCTTCCCCGGCCCTTGAACTCCTGCGTCAGGGCGTGATGCCCGAGCATCTCGCGTTGACGTGCGCCGCGTGGCTGTGTTGCGTCGTACCCCTGTCCGGGTTCGACCCCGGTCCGCACGCGCGGGCCATGGTCGACCCCGCCCGCGCGCGGCTCGGGGCGCTCGCGGCGCACTCCCGCAGTACCGAGGACCTGGTCAGGTCGGCGATCGCCCAGGTGTTCGCCACGGAACTTGCCGAGAGCAACGACTTTGCCCGGCGCGTCAGTGACTACGTCGCCGTCATCACCCGTGACGGCGTCCGCGCCGCGGCCCGTGAGGCCGCGCGCTCCCGAACGTCCCGGCCGCACGCCTCCCCCGCGGCCTGAGACCCCGAAGGAATCCGCCATGGAACCGAAACCTCAAGACACCCGCCGGGCCGCGCTCGCGGGCCTGATCGGCACCGCCCTCGAGCAGTACGACTTCGTCATCTACGGGACCGCGTCGGTGCTGGTCTTCAGCCATCTGTTCTTCCCCAACATCTCCGCGACAGCCGGCCTGCTCGCCAGCTTCAGCGCCTACGCGGTCGGCTTCTGCGCCCGTCCGCTCGGCGGGTTCTTCTTCTCGCGGTACGGCGATCGCCTCGGGCGCAAGTGGATCCTGGTGGCCACGTTGACCCTGATGGGCGTCGCGACGATGGCGATCGGCGTGCTGCCGACGTACGAGTCGGTGGGCGTCTGGGCCCCGATCCTGCTCGTGCTGAGCCGATTCCTGCAGGGCTTCGGCGCCGGTGCGGAGCAGTCGGGTGGCGCGACATTGCTCACCGAGACGGCTGTGCGCGGCAAGCGCGGAAGGTTGGCGGCCTTGATCATGACCGGGGCTGCGGCCGGTACGGCGCTCGGCGCCGGGGCGTGGGCGTTGGTTCAGCTGCTCCCGGACGACCAGTTGATGTCGTGGGGCTGGCGGCTGGTGTTCCTGAGCAGTGCGTTCGTCACGATCGCGGCGTACATCCTGCGGCGCAAGCTCAAGGAGACGCCGGTGTTCGCGGAGATCAAGGCCGAACGCACGGCGGCTGCCGCGCCGGTTCGCGAGGTGTTCCGGAACGGCAAGAAGGCCGTTGCCCTCGTCACCTTGATGACCGTCGGACTGAGCGTGCAGTCGTACACCTATCAGGTGTTCATGGCTTCCTATCTCAAGGGAACCGTGAAGATCGACGCGCAGACCGTGCCGGAGATCCTGCTGGTGGGAGCGATCTTCGGAGGACTCGGAGCGATCGTGCTCGGCTACCTGTCCGACCTGTTCGGGCGGCGGTCCGTGTTCCTCGGTATCGCCGGGCTGCTGCTGCTTCTGCCGTTCCCGACTTTCGTTGCCCTGAGCACCGGAAACCTCACGGTCATCTACCTGGCCATGATCGTCGGCTTCGTGTTCGCCTGCCAGGGTGGCGTTGCGGTGACGATGAGCTACTTCCCGGAGCTGTTCGGCAGCCGCTACCGGTACGCCGGTGTCACGCTCGGCCGCGAGTTCGCCGCCGTACTCGGTGGTGGCTTCGCGCCCCTCATCGCGGTCGCGCTGATGAACACGTTCGGCTCCTGGGTGCCGGTCGCGATCTACATGACCGTCGCGATGGCGATCACCTTCGGCGCCGCACTGTTCGCGCCCGAGACCCGGGACCGCGACCTGCTCGCCCCGGAGAACGCCACCGACCGCGCACAGGATGTGCAGCCCGCGGTCTCGCCCGCTACCGCCACGGCCTGAAGGAGAACCATGAAGGCGATCGTCATCCGGAGCAAGCTCGACCTCGTCGAGACCGAGCTGCCGACCCCGCAGCCGCAGGCCGGCCAGGTCCGCCTCCGGATGGCGTACGGCGGGATCTGCGGATCCGACCTGCACTACTACCACGAGGGCGCGAACGGCTCGTACGTCGTCCGCGAGCCGCTGGTGCCCGGGCACGAACTCTCGGGCATCGTCGACCTCGACCCGACCGGCGAACTGGCACCCGGAACGCCGGTCACCATTCATCCGGCCACCTTCGGGACCTCCGAGCCGGGGATCGAGGACCGCCCGCACCTCTGGCCGAACGGCGCCTACCTCGGCAGCGCCTCCACCTGGCCGCACACCCAGGGCGGCATGAGCGAATTCGTTGTTGTGGGCAAGCACATGGTGCGGACCCTACCTGCGTCGCTGCCCCTTCGCCGTGCCGCCCTGGCCGAACCACTGGCCGTCGCTCTCCATGCCATCGCCATCGCAGACGGCGTCAAGGACAAGCGGGTGCTTGTCTCCGGCTCGGGCGCGATCGGCCTGCTCACGGCGTCGGCCGCGCTGTCCGCAGGCGCGGCCGAGGTGGTGACGACCGACGTGCTCCCGGGCCCCTTGCAGCGGGCCCGAGACCTCGGAGTACACGGCACGCTCCAGGTCGGCACGGACGAGATCCCAGCGGGGTACTTCGACGTCGTCCTCGAGTGCACCGCCGTGCCGGCCGCGATCAGCACCGCCCTCACCGCGACCCGCCGGGCGGGAACCGTCGTACTTGTTGGCATCCCCGCCGACGAGCCGCGCGGCGTGAACCTCGCTCCCCTGGTCTCCCGCGAACTGCAGCTCCGCGGCACCTTGCGCTTCAACGACGAGATCGACGAGGCAATCCAACTGCTCGCCACAAACCCAGCCCTCGACCGAGTCATCACCCACGAGTACCCGGCAGACCAAGCAGTCGACGCCTTCACCACCGCCGCCAACTCCAACCTGTCAGGCAAAGTCCTCCTCAGCCTCTGGCCCTGACCGTGCCGTTCGTCCCATCTGCACGTGCCGCAGCTTGCGCTTCTGCACCGCTTGACCGAGCGGCTCGGTTTGCGACGAGGGCGGTTGCGGTGCCGGTGGCTGCGAAGAGGGCTCCGAGTGCGATCCAGCCGAGGGTGCCATGGTCGATGGCGGTTGTGGTCACGACTGCGGGGCCGAGCATCAGGGCCAGTGCGAGGCCGGTCTGGCTGAGGCCCTGATAGGCGCCGGCGCGAGCGGGGTCGGCGAGTTCGAACGCCATACCCCAACTCCCCGCTTCGCCGCGTGTCTCGCCCGCAGAGGAGGCGAGCGCACCGAGCAGCAGGACTCCGGTCGCTGCAGCGGCGCCGAGGTGACCTGCGAGAGCGAAGAGCAAGCAGGCCGCGAGAAGCAGCAGGCCGGCTCGGCGTACCGATCGTCCGGCCGTGCGCAGATCCTGCGTGCCACGGGATGCGCGGACCTGGAACAGCGCGACGTACGCCGTGTTGACCACGAGGAGCGCCGATACGACGACAGTCGGCGCCTCGGTGTGATCCGCCACCCACAGCGGGATACCGACCGACGTCAGCGCGAAGTGGATCGCCAGCAGAGCGTTGAGAACCGTCGATGTGACGTACGTGCGATCTTTCAGAGGCGAAGGTCCCCGTGGCGCCTCGGTGCTTGCGGAGGCATCCATTCGCTCCGCCAGCCCGGACACTCTTCGGCGCAGACCCGCCAGTGGGATCGTGCCGAGAATCGTGATGGCGCCGACGAGCACCACAGTCAGGCGGTACGCCGTTGCCGTGTCCACCACGAGAGCCAAACCCGCAAGCAGAGTGCCGATCCCGATCCCGACGTTCATCACCACGCGCAACCGGGCCCGGACGGCAACCCGCTCCGGGCCGACGTACCACCGGGCGAGCAGTGTCATCTGGGCGGTGCTCTGCAGGCCGCGGGAGGCGGAGACACAGGCCGCGACCAGGACGAAGGTGGCGACGTCGCGGGCCAGGGCGTATCCCAGCAGCGCGACGCCGTTCGCGGCGAGGGCCCACTGCTGAAGCCGATCGGCGCCGCAGCGGTCACTCAGCCAACCACCGGCGTACGACGCAAGCACTCCGACCGCTCCGGCGATGGTGAGGCCGATGCCGACAGCGGCCGGGGACAGGCCTACGCCGCGGGTGAAGTACAGCGCGCTGACCGCGAAGAACATCCCACGGGACAGGGACAGTGCGGCGACAGCGGAGGCGAGCGCGCGCTCGACAGGATCGCGGAGGAGTTCGGGCACCCGTCAGTTGTCGCATCCGGGTGTTCGGCGCCACCATCGATGTAGCGTATTGCTTCATGATCGAGTACGAGCTGGTCGGCAACGATCTCGGTGAGGTGCGCTTCGCGATCTCGCCGCTGAACGAACTGGTCCTGTCGCTGCGAACGATGCGCGATCCGGGCCGGTTCCCGCTGCAGCTGCCCTGGCTGCGCGCCACCGAGGCGCGCGCCGGGCTCCCGCTGGACCTGCTCCGCGCCTTGACGAACGAATTGCTGTGGACGCCGGACTTCCTCACCCCGCGGCCGTACACCCCGCTCGGCAGGATCGACGACGAGCTCGCGGCCTTGACGGACACACCGAACAGCGTGGTACGCGCGGACCTCGCGGAGATCCACCCCACCTCCTTGCCGCCGGCACTTCGGGGCCGACCTGACCGGGTCCTCACCCGTCTCCTGGCGGCACTGCGGGAGTACTGGGAGGCCTGTTTCGAGCCGTACTGGCAACGCATGCGGACCGTGCTCGAGGCCGACGTCGTGTACCGCGGCCGGGTCACAGCACGATCCGGGCTCGCGGTGATGTTCGCCGACCTCGACCAGCATGCTCGCCTCGAGAACAGCGTGGTGTGCGTACGCCTGCGCAGCGATCTCTCCTACCGCACCTCGACCGCAGGCCGCGGATTGACGCTCGCCCCGTCGCTCTTCAGCCGGCGAGCGACAGCGCCGATCTCCCCAGACGAACCACCGCACATCATGTACCCGGCGCGCGGCCTCGGAACGCTCTGGGAAACCGAGACGACCACGCCGGCCCTTGCACTGGTGGGTCTCATCGGCCGTGTCCGCGCCCGGCTGATGGGACTCCTCGAGACACCGACCTCGTCGACCGAGCTCGCCGTGCGCCTCGATGTCACACCGACCGCCGTCAACCAGCACCTGCGCGCACTACGCGCAGCCGGCCTCCTCATCTCGGCCCGCCACGGACGCTCCGTCCTCTACCGCCGCTCAGACCTCGGCGACCGCCTGATCCGCGGCGCCTAGCTCAACGACTCGCGTCCTGGCCTGTGGTGCTCTCGCGGATCTGGAGGGTGTAGTCGGCCGGTAGTTCGGCAGGGGCGGAGCTGTCGCCGTCGAGACGGTTCAGCAGGAGTTGTACGGCGTTCTTGGCGATCTGGGTCTTGTCGGGGCTGATCGTGGTGAGGCTCGGGGTGCTGTAGCGGCCGTCCTCGATGTCGTCGAAGCCGACCAGGGCGATGTCGTCGGGGACGCGGAGGCCGCGACTGAGGATGGTGCGCAGTGCACCGAGGGCGAGCAGGTCGTTGTAGCAGAACACCGCATCGGGCAGTTCGGGGAGCGCGAGCAGGTCGGCCATCGCGGCCGCGCCGTCGGCCCGGTGGAAGTACTCCGTCGGACGAACGAGCTCGGGGATCACCTGCCGGCCGGCCGCGCGGAGGGCGGCCCGGTAGCCCTGCGTCCGGAGCTGACCGGTCTGGCGGGTCTCGTCGAACTGGTCGCCGATCGCAGCGATCCGTTGCCGGCCGAGCTCGATGAGATGCCGCGTCGCGAGCTCGGCGGCGCCGACGTTGTCGATCATGATGTGGTCGAGCCCGCCCTGGACGACGCGCTCACCGAGCAGCACCACCGGCGTCGACGACGCCCGGTTGCGCAGGTCGGCGCCGCCGAGCGCCAGCGGGTTGAAGATCAGTCCGTCGAACATCGCGGCCCGGCTACCGCGCATCACCAGTTCGCGCTCGCGGACCGGATCGCCGTCGGTCTGGTCGACCACGACCGTGTAGCCGGCCACCGCCGCCTGCTCGATCACCGCCCGGGTCAGCTCGGCGAAGTACGGTACGTCGAGCTCGGGCAGCACCAGCGCGATCAGTCCGGAGCGGCCGTTGCGCAGCGTCCGGGCGACCGCGTTCGGCTGGTATCCGAGCTCGTCGAGCGCACGTTGCACCCGGGCCCGGGTCTCCGTGGCGACCTGCGGGAAGTCGTTGACGACGTTCGACACCGTCCGGACCGAGACACCGGCCCGCTCGGCGACTTCGCGCAGTGTGGCGGCCACTGTGCACCTCGTTTCGTGAGCAACTGAAGTCTTGACACTTGCAACGTTGCAACCTTAGCGTCTCCAGCACTACTTGCAACGTTGCAAGCCCAGCAAAGTCATGAAGGACCGCGACATGACCACTCCCTCTGCAACCTCACTTTCCCGCCGCACCTTGTTCCGCGGCGCCGGTGCCGCACTGGTGGCCGGCGGCCTCGGCGCCTGCGCGCCCGGCAGCACCACTGGCAGCAGTCCGCTGCCGAGCGCGAGCACGACGAAGCCGCCGTCCGGCGAGATCACCATCTGGGACCGCACCGGCGACCTGTACAAGGTGTTCGACAAGGCGATCGCGTCGTTCACCGCGAAGTACCCGCAGGTGAAGGTCAACCATGTGGCCGTCGACATCAACGCCAAACTGCCGGCCACGCTGATCAGCGGCGCGGGCGTGCCCGACGGTGCGTTCTACGACGACGCACTGCTCACCGGTGTCGCGCCGCACCTGCACGATCTCAGCCAGCTGATCGAGCAGTACAAACCGGACATCGCGCCGTACAAGCTCGGTGTGGTGACCGTCGACGGCAAGGTCGTCGCGGTGCCGTGGGACCTCGATCCCGGGCTCCTGTTCTACCGCGAGGACATCGTCACGCGGGCGGGTGTCGACCCGGCGAGCCTGACGACGTACGACGCTCTGCTGGACGCCGCGCGGACGGTTCGGGAGAAGTCTCCGAACGCGAAGCCGATCCATCTCGAGAACGACCAGTTCCTCGCTCAGCTGTGGATCGACATGTTCGCCAACCAGCAGGGCGCCGGGATGGTAGGTGCTGACGGCAAGCTCACGATCGACTCCGATCCGTACCGCAACGTGCTGACCTGGTTGGACAAGGTCCGGTCCGAAGGGCTGGGGACGCTGGCGAAGTACACCCAGCCGACCGACCTGCAGACGCAGGACAACGGCACCCAGGTGTTCGTGCCCTGGGCGCAGTGGTTCGTGTTCGCGCCACAACAGTTGCTGAAGGCAAGCAAGGGCAAGTGGCGGGCCACCGCACTGCCCGCCTGGCAGGCCGGCGGTGCGCGGGCGGGCGTGATGGGCGGTTCGTCGTTCGTCATCCCGGCCAAGGCCAAGAACCCGGAGCTGGCCTGGCGGCTGTACGAGCACCTCGTGTTCAGCAAGGAGGGCTACACCACGGTGTACGGACAGAACGACGTGTACCCGGGCGGCCTCAACACGTCGATCCCGTCGTACCTCCCGGCGCTCGACCCGAACACCCCGCTGTTCAAGCCGATCGAGGCGCTCGGCGGTCAGGACCTGTGGAAGGTCGCGGTCGAGGCGGGCAAGCAGGTGCCGAGCGGTTACACGATTCCCACCTGGTGGGGGAAGGCGGTCGACTACTTCGGCGTCAACGTGCAGAAGCTGCTCGCCGGGCAGATGACGCCCGATCAGGTCCTCACGACGTCGGCGACCCAGATCCAGAAGAACCTGATGGGGCCCAGCTGAATGGCGACCCTGACCGAGGCGACGGCCACCCGGCGCTCGGCGCACCGAGTACGGCGACGCCGGGTCAAAGCCGCGCCCTACCTGTTCGTCGCACCGTTCGTCCTGGTCTTCGCCGCGTTCAGCGCCTATCCGATCTTCTTCGCCCTGCAGTTGAGTTTCACCGACTGGCACGGCGCGGGTGCGTTGAAGATCACCGGGCTCGCGAACTACCGGTACCTGCTGACCAGCCCGGACTTCTGGCAGTCGATGGCGACGTCCGGCGCGCTCTGGCTGCTCGTCGTACCGGCGCAGGTGATGCTCGCGCTGACCATCGCGGTTGCGTTGCGCAAGGCCCGGTTCCGCGGGCTGTTCAGTGCCGCGCTGATCGCGCCGTTCGTGACGCCACTCGTGGCGATGGCACAAGTGTGGATCATTCTCTTCGACCAGGACTTCGGCGCTGTCAACCACGGCTTGTCGTCGATCGGATTGCCGACAATCGGCTGGTTGACAACCTCCGCGTGGGCGAAGGTGACGGTCGCCCTCCTCGTCCTCTGGCGAACGACCGGGTACGCCGTGATCCTGTTGATGGCCGGATTGTCGACGATCCCCGCGGATGTGTACGAGGCAGCCCGGATCGACGGGGCCGGCGCCTGGCAGCAGTTCTGGTCGATCACCGTCCCCTTGGTGACCCGGACGCTCAGCTTCGTCGTCGTGATCGGCACGCTGACCGTCTTCCAGTTGTTCGCCGAGCCGTACGTCGTGACCGGCGGCGGACCGTTCAACGCGACCAGGACCGCCGGGCTCTACCTCTACAAGCACATCACCAACTCCGACCTCGGCCTCGGGGCGGCGAACTCGATGCTGCTCGTCGTGATGGTGCTGGCGTTGTCGCTCGCGTCGATCCGGCTGCTGCGGTCGAGGGAGGACTCATGAAGTCTGTCGGACGGTACGGCCTGCTGACGGTCGCCGGTGTCATCAGTCTCGCGCCGCTGCTGTGGATGATGGCCTCGTCGCTCAAGACCGGCGGCGACATCATCGCCCGGCCGTTCAGCTTCGACCCCGGCCAGCTGACGCTGACGAACTTCCGGTCGATGCTGGACACGATCCCGATCGGCACCGGTTTCCGGAACACCGCGATCGTGGTCGTGGTCAAAGGTGCGCTGACGATGGTCTTCTGCCCGATGGCCGGGTTCGCGTTCGCGAAGTACGCTTTTCCAGGCAAGCGGGTGCTGTTCGCGACCGTGCTGACCACGTTGATGCTGCCGACGCTGGTGCTGCTGATCCCGTTGCTGCTGGAGATGAGCCAGCTTGGCTGGGTGAGCACGTTCCAGGCGCTGATCCTGCCCGGCGCGATCGACGCGTTCGGCGTGTTCTGGATGCGGCAGGTGATCCTGGCGATCCCCGACGAGCTGCTCGACGCGGCCCGGGTCGACGGCGCGGGCGAGCTGCGCATCTTCGCGAGCATCGTGCTCCCGGTGATCCGGCCCGGGCTGGCGGCACTCGGCGTACTGACCTTCATCAACATCTACAACGACTTCGTCTGGCCGGTGGTCGCGGTGAACGACGAGCAGCACCAGACCCTCCAGGTGATGCTCTCGGCACTCGCACAGAACATCCGCTCGGGCCAGCTCGGCGCGGACTGGACCAGCGTCTGGGGTCAGTTGCTCGCGGCAAGCACCGTGGCCGCGATCCCCGTCCTTGTCGTTTTCGTCTTCCTGCAACGTCACCTGATCAAAGGCGTCATGGCCGGCAGCCTCAAAGGCTGAGACGGTCGACCCATCGGAGAACAACTGTGAACACACCACGCACTGAATACCCACGACCGCATTTCGACCGGTCAGGCCGCTGGCTCAATCTCAACGGCGAGTGGGACTTCGCCCGGAGTCCTGGCGAGTTCGCGGAAACCGTTGTCGTCCCGTTTCCGTGGGAGCACCCCGACTCCGGCGTCGTCGCCCACTGGCTGCCCACGGCCTGGTACCGGCGGCAGATCGAGCGCCCGGCCGACTGGGCAGCGGAGCGGACCGTCCTGCACTTCGGCGCCGTCCACCACCACGCGACCGTGTGGGTCAACGGTGAACTCGCCGTCGAACACAGCGGCGGTTACCTTCCGTTCGAGGCCGACATCACCGATCTGCTCGACCCGTCGGGTCGTGCGGAGCTCGTCGTCCAGGTGGAAGCGCCGACCGACAAGCGGTTCATCCCGCACGGAAAACAGCGCAGTATCCCCGCCGATGACTACGACGGCTGCGCGTTCACACCCTCCAGCGGGATCTGGCAGACCGTGTGGCTCGAGCCCCGACCGGCGTCGTACATCTCCCACCTCGATCTCCGCCCGACCGAGGCGCTCGACGGCATCGAGGTCACGCTCTCCGGTCCGTCGCCGGTCCGGATCGAGATCCCGGGGGTCGTGGTCCGCGAGTACGACGAATGGCCCGGGACGGCAACGCTCCCGATCGATCGGCCCCGCTTGTGGAGTCCGGACGATCCGCATCTGTACGACGTGATCGTGACCGCCGGCGCGGACACGGTGCGCGGATATACCGGGCTGCGGAAGGTGGAGTGGCACAGCGGCAATCTCATGGTGAACGGCGTACCGACGTACGTGCGAGGCGTGCTCGACCAAGGATTCTGGCCGACAGGTGGGCACGCGGCGCCGAGTGACGAGGCACTCCGGCAGGACCTTGAGCTGGCGCGCGCGGCCGGGTTCAACCTGGTTCGCAAGCACATCAAGCTCGAGGATCCGCGGTGGCTGTACTGGGCCGACCGGCTCGGGATGCTGGTGTGGGCCGAGCCGCCGTCGACCGGGCGCTTCACACCCGAGGCAGTTGCGGCCTTCGAGGACGTGACGGCCGGGATGGTCGCGCGGGACGGCAACCACCCGAGCATCGTGATCTGGGGCGGGTACAACGAGGAGTGGGGGCTGGACTGGGACGTGCCCGGTGACCCGGCGAAGCAGGCCGCCGTACGTCGTGTGTACCGGATCCTCCGGGACGCGGACCCGACCCGTCCGGTCGTCGACAACTCGGGCTGGGCGCATGTCGAGACCGATCTCGTCGACTGGCACTACTACGACGAGAACGTCGCGTCGTGGGCGGCGACCGTTGATCGGCTGGTCAACACCGCCGACGGAGCCTTTCCGGTCAAGCTCGGGCCTGATCTTGTGGTCAACAAGGCGATCGCGGCACCCGGTTTCGACGGAAGCGACAAGATCCAGCTCAATGGAGAGTACGGCGGCGGTTCGACCAGTGTGGAACGTGGGTGGCATCTCCGTTGGCAGACCCAGGAGCTTCGCCGCCACCCGCGCAACGCGGGCTACATCTACACCGAGTTGTACGACATCGAGCACGAGACGGTCGGTGTCTACACCTACGACCGCCGTTCCAAGGACCTCGGCGGCGTCATCCCGTCCGACGTCCACGCGCAAACCGTGCTGATCGTCGACCTGACACCTGAGGCACCGGGTCGTGACCTCGTGCTCTCAGGGGATGCCGCGACCGTGCCGGTCCGCATCTCCCACCACGGACCTGAGCCTCTCCTGGGCACGTTGCACTGGGCAACTGGTACAGCACCGGTCGACGCCAAGCCCTTCACCGTCACCGATCCCATCGACATCACGGTCTCCGAGCCCGGACGCGTTCGCCTGTGGCTCACGGACACCGCCGGCACCGTCGTAGCCCGCGCCTTCATCGACGTCGCCACCGACTGACCTTTCCTCGACCCACCGCCCTTTGTCAGAGGAGGATCCATGCCGATCCGTAGGCTGCTGGTTGCCCTTGGCCTCGTTGCCGCGGCGCTCGTCGCATTGCCGGCGAGTGCCGCACCACCGGGCAACGTGTTGTACAGCCCGAACCTGTCCACCTTCCCGAACGCCGACGCCAGCTATCCGCGGGTGATTCGGCTCGACCACGACGGCAACGCCGGCCGGACCGTCCTCGCGACCTTCGCCCGCCGCAACGAATCCGGACCGAGCAGCTTCCCGGTGTTCCGCAGTACCGACGGCGGCGCGACGTTCGGCGGCAACCCGATCAGCACGATCACCTCGAACACAGCCGGGTGGGATCTCGGTGCGCCCGTGATCTACGAAGTACCGCGCACCGCCAACGGGCTCAACGCCGGCGACCTGCTCGCGGCCGGTACCGCCTGGGACGAGGGCAACTTCACCGCGCAGAAGATCGAGGTGTTCAAGAGCACCGATCACGGCGCCAGCTGGCAGTACCTGTCGAACTGCACCCAGACCAGCGGCCAGCCGAACACCATCGGTCAGGGCATCTGGGAGCCGTGGTTCCTGCTCGCGCCGAACAACACCCTCGCCTGCTTCATCTCCGACGAACGCCCAGCCGGTTCGCCGACCAACAACCAGATCATCGGCCATTACACCTCGACCAACGGCGGCGCGAGCTGGAGCGGGAGCATCACCCCGGACGTCGCCTTCCCCGCGGACAACCTGGCACGCCCGGGCATGTCGATCATCACGCCGCTGCCGAACGGCCAGTTCCTGATGTCGTACGAGCTCTGCCGCGACGCCACCAACGCGGACCACGCCTGCGCGGTGTACCTGAAGACCAGTCCGGACGGCCTGAACTGGGCACCGACCGACAATCCCGGAACGCTCGCCCAGACAAGCGACGGCCGGCATCTGCTGCACACGCCGTACGTCGCCTGGGTCCCCGGCGGCGGACCGAACGGCACGCTGCTGCTGTCCGGCCAACGCGTCGTCACCGGCCCGACCGGCAACAAGGCTGTGATGGCCGAGTCGGGATCGGTGCTGCTGGCGAACACGTCGCTCGGCTCCGGTAGCTGGACCGAGCTGGAGGCTCCGGTCAACGTCAACCCGACCGGCGGTTACGCCTCCGGGGTTCCCAGCTGCCCGGGCTACAGTTCGCCGGTCGTCGGTTCGGCCAACGGTACGTCGTTCCTCTACCTGGCCGCGACGTGGCTCGGGACCGGGAACCAGTGCCAGGTGCGCTTCGGCACGGGAACCGTCGGCGGACCGACCGGTGCGATCACCGGACCGGCGGCGGCCGGCAACTGCCTGGACGTCGATCACAACACTGCGGTCAACGGAAACGCCGTACAGCTGTGGACGTGCGGCGGCGTACCAGGTCAGCAGTGGACGATGATGGCCGACGGCACCATCCGCTCGTTCGGCAAGTGCTTGGACATCGTCGGCAACGGTACGGCGAACTTCACCAAGGTCCAGCTCTGGGACTGCGGTCCGGCCGGCGGGCAACAGTGGCGTCCACAAGCGAACGGCTCGTTGCTCAACCCGCAATCAGGTCGTTGCCTGGACAGCCCTGGCGGCGCGACCGCGGACGGCACCGACCTGCAGATCTACGACTGCAACGGCCTCGATCCGCAGAAGTGGAACGTGCCCGGCTTCCCGACCGGTCCGATCACCGGACCGGCGGCCGCCGGCAAATGCGTCGACGTCGACACGAACACCCCGACCAGCGGAAACGCCGTGCAACTCTGGACGTGCAACGGCGTACCCGGGCAGCAGTGGACGATGTCGACCGACGGCAGGATCCGAGCCTTCGGGAAATGCCTCGACATCGTCGGCAACGGCACAGCAAACCTCACCAAGGTTCAACTCTGGGACTGCGGCCCCGCCGGCGGCCAAATCTGGCAACCCCAGCCCAACGGCTCCCTCCTGAACCCCCAATCCGGCCGCTGCCTGGACACCCCCAACGGCACCACCACAGACGGCACCAAGCTCCAAATCTACGACTGCACCGGCCAAAACCCTCAGAAGTGGAAGGTCCCCGTCTAACGATCCCTGACCGGCCGGTCTCAAGTGGCTACTGGACGGTGAACGTTCGGGTGGCGTATCCGAAGTACGCGGTGCCGAAATTGGTCAGGACCTGCAGCGTATGTGGACCACTCGACAGTCCGCTGGCGGTGAACGGCGACGTGCAGGTGCCGATGCTCTCGCCGTCCAGGTAGCACTCTGTCGACTCGACGGACAGGCCGGACCTGTCGAACGGGATCGACACGTCCGGTCCGGTCGTCGCCGGGGTATCGCCGATGACGACGTTGTGGCCCTGCCAGTTGAAGTCGTCGACCTGTTCGGTCGTCGTGTTGTACAAGGGAGTTCCGAGGTCGAGCTGGCCGCCACCGAGAACGTCCCAGACGTTGAACGACTGGAGGATGTCGCGGCCCGCGGTCCTGGTCAGAACGGCGACCCGGTTGCCGACAGGGTCCCACCCGAGATCAGCGATGGTCGTCCCCTGCACGTAGGCGAGGTCGGCGACTGTGGCCGTTCCACCGTCGCGTGGCAAGAGGGCAACCAGGCCGAGTGTCCCCTCGGGCACGTAGGCCAGCCAGTCTCCGCGCGGTGAAAGTACGGCGTGCGTCGCGCCCTCGGAACCCTCGATGACGGACAGCCGTGCACCCTGTTCCGCCGCGTCGACACGGGCCAGCGGCGACCCGCTGAGGCTGGTGTCCTGGACGATCAGGGAGTGGTTGTCGGTGTGCCAGATCGGATGATCGAGGTTGCAACCGACTCTGACCGCAGACGAGTCCGACAGTGTCAGGATGTCGACGCAGGTTGTCGAGTCGTCACTCGTCGTGCTGAACGCGATTCGCGTACCGTCCGGCGACCACGCGGGGTGTGCGATGCCTGGTGTGGACCGAACGAGCGTGTCCGTGCCTTGCTGACGGATCCACAGACCATTCGCGACGACATACGCGACGTCGACACCATTCGGGCCGCTTGTCACCTCGGTTGCGCCCGCCGGCGCATGCTCGACCGGAACAACCTGCGCCGCCTTCGGTACGGCGAGACTCCCGAGCACCGCAGGCTCATTCGGCCGTCGGATAACCGCCGTGACCTGCTCGCTCGCCGGAATCGGCGACACTCGAGCGCTTTCCAGGCTCGGCTCGAACTCGTTGACGGCCCACATCTGGTACGTCACCGGGCGCGAGGCAGCCGTCCATGGCTCAGTCCAGTGCGTCTGGTCCGGCGCGACCTCGAACGTGGTGTCGACACCGTCGACGGTCCGCCGTACGACGAAGCCGACCGGCGTCGCGTTGCCCCACGATCCCGGTGTCCACGAGAGATCCACGCCACTGTAGGTCGCGTCCACCGTGATCTTGCCAGGCATGTCGGGACGGTCATAAACGCTGGCGCTGAAATGAACATGACGCGTGCCTCGCGAGGTGCCGTCCAGGATCTCGACGTCCTGCGCATACTCCGCGGCGTACGTGGCAGTGAGGCTCATGTCCACAAGACAACTGTTCCCGGGTCGGACGATGCCGCACCCGCTTCTCAGAAGCCAGGCGGAACCACCTTTCAGCGGTTGCACGGAAAGCACCAGATCGGTCGTCCCCACGTTCGTCAAGGTTGCATGCCTGCCTGGCCGCTGCGTACCGGCGAAGACCTTGCCGAAATCCACCCGCGGAGTGTCGACGGCGATGGCCGCGAACGGCCGTGTGCTCTTCACCCGAATCTCGCCGTAGACCGATGCTGCACCAGCACAGGAGCCGGAGTATGTCGCGCTCATCGTCGCGACCCGCAGGTCGGCGGTGTACGCGAGCTCCGTGACGTTCAACGTGCCCTCGAGCGCGCACTGGGCGTCCTTCTGCCGAAGGACGAAGTTCGAGCCGTTCGCCCCAAGAGCCACACTCCCCGCGCCGGAGAGGAAACGCGGCAAGGTGATCCCCACAGTGCCTGCCGACAGCGTTCGCGTGGTCTCGGTGGAAGCCTCCGTGTCCTGGGCAGAAACCTCATCCGCGAGCCAGGTGGATGCTCCGCCCGGGTCGGCGTCAACGGTGAGTACGTCAGTAGTCCCGACCGCCGGATCCGTCGCCGGCCTGGTGCCGGTTGCGGGCGCGCTCGGTTGACTCGCACCGTCGGCGTTCACCGCGATCACGCGGTACGTCCCACTGCCACCCGCCTTCACACGTGCGTCCACCCAACTCGTCGTACCCGCTGGCAGGTTCTTCGAGGCATCGCCCCATGCGCCATTGGAACGCAGCGACTGGACGACGTAACTCTGAACAGCACCTCCGCCACCGACAGGCGCGGCCCAAGCGAGGCCGATACCACCGACGACCGGAAAGGTGTGTACGGCGCTCGGCGCTGCGGGAGCCACGTCCACCTGCAGACGCGAGGACGACTGTGGCACAGCAGCAGCGGGGACAGCCGCGCTCAACGGCAAGGACAGAACGAGGGCATACGTCAGCAGCCTGTGGGGGCGGCGCATCGACACTCCAAGGTTGGGGCGGATCCGGCGCACCCCGAGTGGCACCGGCGAGAGTCAGGAAGAGTTTTATCCTTCCAACACGCTCCGGCGCAACCCCGGTTGCAGCTTGTTGCAGAGTTAGGAAGCCCTTAGCAACAAGGAGAAACGGCGACTCGTTGGTGGGTCCTACATGACCGGTGAGTAGCGTGTATGGTCCCGGCGTGTGAACCGGTCCTGTTGTCTGCGCACAGCGACCGGGCGACCACTCAAAGTTGTGATCTAGGCCAATTCATCACTGATCGGCAACATTTTCACTGCGCCGGCGGTTGATCTCGTACTCTCCCTTCGGGGATTCATTTGAAACGACCTGGGGGGAACCCATGCTTCGGAGGCTTCTGGCCTCAGCTGCCGCATTGGTTGTCGCAGCCGCGGCGATCGTGTTCATCGACCGGGCGGCCGACGCGGCCGCGGCCGCTGTCAGCATCACCGCGACGCAGGCATCGAACGGCACCACGACGTTGACCTATCGCGCGACCGTGCTCAAAGCGGGCGCGATCCGCGAGGTCACGATGGCGATCCCGGCCGGGACCACAGGCCGGGTCACGTCGATCAACGGCACGGTCAGCTCGGTCACGAGCACCGTGCTGCGCTGGCGACCCGCCCGCGTCACGAACGTTGCCGTCGGCGCACGGCTCGCGATCCCGCTGTACGGACTGAAGCTGCCCGCCGGCGGCCCGTGGACGCTGGGATTCAAGTCGATCGGCACTGCGGGTCAGGTCATCACGTCCGGCGCCGGCGTACTGCAGCCGTTGAAGACCTACACGGCCGCTGTCGCGGTCAAGGCGACGAACCCGATTCCCGCCCAGACGACGAATCTGACGTACCAGGCCACGATCACCAAAGCGGGCACCCTGGGCGCCGTCCGCATGCAGTTGCCGACCGGCGCCACCGGCACGTACAGCACCATCAACGGCACGCTCTCCGTCGACGGCGGCTACGCCACCTGGAAACCGAAGTCACCGCTCAACGTCGCACTCGGCGCACGCCTGGCGATCCCGGTGAACGGCGTCCAGCTCTCCCGGTACGGCGGAACGATGAGCCTCACCGTCTCCGCGACCACGCCGACCGCCACCGTGCTGAGCTCCGGCGCCGGAAGCATCACGTTCATCGCACCGCCCGCCGAGATGCCCGCCGTCGCCGCCGCGGGCTTCGTCGCGCCGCCCGCCGGATGCCCGGACACCTGGCCGACGACGACCGTCGAGAACGCCAAGGCGGGCACCGGCGACTGGGTCGTCCCGACCAGCATGAACGGCACTCTCGCCGCCTACCTGACGCAGGTCTCGGCCAGCTGCGGTGACTCCGTCGACCTCAAGGTCACCTCCGGCAAACCGGTCAGCGTCGTCGCCTACCGGATGGGGTACTACGCCGGGCTCGGCGGGCGCGAGATCTGGCGGCAGGACGACGTACCGACTGTGGTTCAGGAAGCACCGACGACCGGCGGAGCGTCGGCCGACGGCAAGCCGCTGCGGATGACATCGGCGGCGAGCTGGTCCAAGACGCTCAGCATCCCTGTGGACAAGGACTGGGTGCCGGGAACGTACCTGATCAAGGTCAGTGACGGCACCTCCGCGACCTACGCACCGCTGACGGTCCGCGACGACACCGGCACCAAGCATGACCTGATGATCCAGCAAGCGACCGCGACCTGGCAGGCATACAACAGCTACGGCGGATCGGGCTTCTACACCGGCGGAGTCGACGGCGGCTCCGGTCGGCTGACGTTCGACCGGCCGTACAACGAAGGTCAGGGCTCCGGGCAGTACCTCACACTCGAACAGGGACTGGTGTTCTGGGCCGAGTCGAAGGGACTCGACGTCACCTACTGGACCGACAACGACCTCGACCAGTACGGCGGTCAACTGCCGACACGAGCCCGGACACTCTTCCTGCCCGGACACGACGAGTACTACTCGCTGCGGATGCGGGCCGCGCTCAGCCAGGCGATCGCCCGCGGCGTCAACGTCGCCAACCTCGGCGCGAACACGGCGTACCGCGTGATCACCTTCACCGACGAGACGCGGCGGGCCTGGGACATCGATCGGTACACCGACGGCTACAACTCCACGACGTGGCGCTACCAGGGTGACGCGTACGCGTCGCAGCCGCTGCTCGGCGCGGACTACATCTGCCCGGTGCTGGGCAACACCCTGACGACCGGCAGCGGATGGATCTTCGACGGTGTCCCCAGCGGCACGACGCTGCCCGGCTTCATCGCCGGCGAGGTCGACTATGTCTGGCCCGATCTCTACAAGCAGCCAGGCCAGACAACGCTCGCCAGCGGCACCGGAGCGTGCCGCTCGAACGGCCGCGCCGCGCCCATGCACGTCACGGCGTACACCGCCCCGTCGGGCGCCCGCGTCCTGAACGGCTCCACCTTCGCCTACGGCTGCTTCCTCGTCGGCCGCTGCCCGTCGAACTGGACAGTCCCCTCCCCCGATGCGGCCTCGCAGAAGGCAGTCGCCACGATCGTCGCCAACATCGCTGAGTGGGTCTCCCGCGGCACCATCGCCGTACCGTCCGAAACCACAGCCGCCAAGATCCGCGTCGCCGTACCGAAACACCCGCTGCAAACCAACACCCAACCCTGAGCGAACCGGGTCGCTCACCCAACCGGCCGAGACCCGTCAGCTGACCGTCGAGATCAGCTGACGGGTACGTCGGCGACGACGGCGTAGTGGTCCGAGGGTGGGCGGCCGTGGTCTTCGTCGAATCCGACGAGGCGGGAGTCGGTCGGGACCAGGCCGTCGTTGGCCAGGATGTAGTCGATCCGTTGGTCCTCGAGCCACTCGCCGTGCCCGAGGTAGGGATTGTGGGAGCTGTAGGTGACGCCGTCGTACACCTGTTGCCAGCAGTCGTCGAGCACGGCGAGCAGCGGGTCGAGCTCGGGGCAGTCGGGTGGCGCATTCAAGTCACCGGCCACGACGACGTCGTCACCGCGGTCCTTGAGTTCGGACACGAGCGACGCCAGCGAACTCGCCTGCGCGAAGCGTTCCCGCTGATGGTCCTCTTCCCAGTCCAGGCAGCTGGTGATGAAGTGCAGACTGTCCTCCCCCAGCCGGATCTCCGCCCGGAGCGCGACCGTGCCGGTCGACAACGTGTGCTGCTCGACCGCCCGCAACGGGAAGCGGCTCAGAATGCCCAGCCCGAGCCGTACGTCGGGATCCGGGTCACGCGGCATCCGCGACGGCGCGAACACCGACGACATCCCCAACTCGAACCCGAGCTGGTCGGTCTGGGACTGTCCGTCACTTCGCCAGGTTTCCTGCAGGGCAAGGAAATCGGGTCGTTGCGCCCGCACCGTTTCGGCGATCGCCCGCTGGCGCCGGAGCCAGTGGTCACCGAACCGCCCCCACACGTTCCACGTCATGAACCTCACTGCGACTTCACCTTCCTCGTACGGCGCCGTACCGGTACCCGCAACGACCGAGGACACGCCGATGAGTCATGGGTTACCCGACGCCCAGCGGGGAACCGGGCGGGTATGACTGTGAAGCTGAACAAGAAGGCGTTCGAGCACGCGAAAAGCCTTGTGGAAAAGGGACAGACGACCAAGGACGAGCGGGACGACTGGAGCGAGCACGCCCCCACCGCGGCCGAGCAGAACGCGTATTTGGACAAGCACGGCTGGAGCGACTACGGCCTGTGGTTCCTAGGTGTCGACACCGACATGGACGAGGAGACCAAGGGACACTACGAGTTCCCGTACGGCGACTTCCAGCGGGTGCACCGCTGCGGTGTCATCAGCGCTGAGTCCCGCGCGGCGCAGTACAACCACCGCGATATCCAGGACGCACTGGAGAAGATCCACGAACTCCTGGACGGCGAACACAGTTGAGATTCCCGGTCACCGCGGGAAGGGACCCCAGTAGGGCGGGTATTGGTAATAGCCGTAGACATCCTCGTAGTGGCGGCGCTCGAGGACGACCTCCGGGTCGTACACCGGGCCGCCGGCTACGTGGTCGCGGTTCTGCGAGATGTGAACGGCGTCCGCGTCGACGCTCGTCACCGCCTCCACCGGGACCATGACCTTCCGTTGCCCCAGGCCGAGGAAGCCGCCCGAGCCGACCTCGAGGAAGCGGACTCGCCGCTCCTGCTCGTCGACGATCAGACCGTCGACCGTGCCGATCTCGTCATCGTTACGATCCAGAACTTTCAGTCCGCGCAGGTCATCGGCGGGGTCGGCCAGCTCCAGCCCCACATCCGTCAACCGGACCAGCGCGTGGGCAGTATCGGCAGTATCGGCAGTATCGGCAGAATCGGCAGAATCGCCGGTGGCGTCAGTCATCGCGCACTCCCTTCAAGCCGTCCCGGCCACCGGCCGACGGCACCGTGCGAGAAACCACCGGTCGGTGACACCACCCCGGTACCCCGGCGCCACGGCCTTCAAGCCGGACATCCGCCGGGGCCGCGCGCTACTCGCGGGCGCCCTGGTCGAGGACCTTGTTCACGGAGCGTTCCAGCCGCGCTCTCGTTTCCTCGTCGGCGAGGTCGTCGCCGACACGGTCGACGGCGTCCGCGATCGTGTGCCCGTGCTCGTACTGCTCCACGACACGCGGATCGACGTACGACGCCCTGGCCACCGCCGGCGTGTTACCGAGGTGCTCGGACACCTCCTCGAGCATCTCCCTCACCGCCGCGTTCAGGGCCTGCTTCGTGGTCGGCGGCTCCGCCTCGGCCAGATCCACCGCGGCGTGCACGGTCGCGGTCCAGGTCCGCAGGTCCTTCACGGTGAAGTCGTCACCGACCAGCTCGCGGAACCGGTCGTTGATCATCCCGGCATCGATCTCGTGATACTCGTCGCCGTCGCGATACACCAGCAGCTGCTTCTTCTTGTGCCGGCTTCGCTTCAGCGAACGCACGGCTGCCACCAGGTTGGCGTCGTCCAGCTCGAACGTCCGCCGCTGCCCGCCCTTCGCCCGAAAGTCGAACACGAGCTTCCCGCGGCTGATCCGTACGTCGTCACGCAGCAAGGTGGCCGCACCCCGGCTGCCGTACTCCTCGGCGTACTGCGTGTTGCCGGTCCGGAAGACGCCGTAGTCCAGCATCCGCAGCGCGACCGCGAGCACCCGCCGCCGCTGCAGGCCCCGCGCACACAGATCCTCGTCCACCGCCTCCCGGAACGCGGGTAGTTTGCGCGCCAGCTGCCGCACTCGATCATGCTTGTCCGCATCCTGCGCCGACCGCCAGTCATCGTGGTACAGATACTGACGGCGACCGGCCTGATCGGTCCCGACGGCCTGGATGTGCCCGTTCGGGAACGGACAGATCCACACGTCCTGCCAGGCCGGCGGAATCGCCAGGGTCCGGATTCGCTCGACCGTGTCCGTGTCGTCGATGACCTTGCCATCGGCATCGAGATAGCTGAACCCACGCCCTCGCCGCACGCGGGTGAACCCCGCCTGCTCCGGGTGACTACGCCGTAGGCGCATGACAGTGCAGCCAGCGATAGCCGTAGCCGGCGAGTCGGACCGAGTTCTTCGACGCCGGTTCGTACTCACCGTCGGCGAGCAGGTCGGTCCGCACGTCGTACGGAAGGTCGACCTCGAGCTCGTCGGCGGACAGATTGGCCAGCATCAGTACGGCGCCGCTGCCGCGGTGGTGCAGGACGGCGAAGACCGAGCGCTGCCGAAGAGCCAACGCCTCGCAGCGGTGCGGCGGGAGCTCGCCGAGCTCTCGCCGGCTGCGGACCAGCTGCGCCACCCTGCTGAACAGAGACCCGGGACGAAACTCCTGGTCCGCGACGTTGACCTGCGAGAACCCGTAGCGGCCGTCCTGGAGGACGGCCGGAGCAACCACCCCAGCCGGTGCCTTGCTGAACCCGCCGTTCGGTTCGGACGACCACTGCATCGGCGTCCGCACCGACATCCGGTCCGGCAGCGCCAGGTCCTCACCCATCCCGATCTCCTCGCCGTACCGGACAACCGGTGCCCCTGGCAACGACTCGGCGATCGCATGCGCCAGCGCGGTACGTCGTACGTCACCGAGCATCGGCGCCAGCCGACGGCGGATCCCGCGGCCGAACGCGCGCATGTTCGCGGCCGGCGCGAACGCCGCCATCACCTCGTCGCGCTCCGGCGCCGACAACCGGTCCAGGTCCAGCTCGTCGTGGTTGCGCAGCCAGTTGACGTAGGTGCATCCGTCCGGCGGATCGGGCTGCGCACGCAGCGCCCGGACCAGCGGCTCGGCGTCCCCGCGTGCCAGCGCGAGGAACAGCAGGTTGTTCGTCCAGAAGTCCAGCACCGCGTGCAGGCGGCCGCCGTTGCCGAAGTACAGGTCGTACTGGTCCGGTGGCACGTCCACCTCGCCCATCAACGGCGCGCCGTCGGCCATCTCCGCAAGCTCGGAGAGGAACCAGAAACCGTCGTCGCGGTCATCGCTCAGGGCCGCCTGCCGGACCATGTACGGCACCGCGTCGACCCGGAACCCGTCGACTCCCCGGTCGAGCCAATGCCGGACGATGCGCTCGATCTCCGCACGAACCGCCGGATGGCCGACGTCCAGATCGGCCTCGTGCCGGTAGAACGCGTGCCGGTAGTACATCGCGGCATGCTCGTCGTATGCCCAGATCGAGTCCTCGACGCCCGGAAAGACCGGACCTCGCACGGCGGGATCGTCGCGCGGCTCCGCGGCCCACACGTAGTAGTCGCGGTACGGCGAACCAGGGTCGTCCCGTGCCGCCCGGAACCATGGATGATGGATCGATGTGTGCTGGACGACGAGTTCGACGATGACCCGCAGATCCAGCTCATGGCAGCGCTCCACGAGCTCCTCGAAGTCGGCCATCGTGCCGAACCGGGAGGAGACACCGCAGTGGTCCACGACGTCGTACCCGGCATCCAGGTACGGCGACACGTAGAACGGTTGCAACCAGATGGTGTCCGCCCCGACCGCCCGCACGTGGTCCAGCTTCCGGAGAACGCCTGCCAGATCACCGACACCGTCGTCGTCGGAGTCGAAGAACACCGCCGGGTCCAGCTGATAGATCACCCGCCCGTCAAGTCGCATGGCCTGCCGGTACCCCGCCCTCGGGCCGTGCACGCCTCGTGGCAGACCCGACCGTTTCGGCAGCGGAGCGGCGGACACCTGACGGTCATGTCGACACTGCTGCCAATCGCTTCCGCGCCGGACAGCGCGCGGATCCTGCGAGACGTCCTCGGACCGGTCGTTGCCCAGGGACCGATCCTTCGCAGACCCAGGCTGGGCACGCTCGCCGAGAAGCTGCGCGTGGACGACCGCGCGCTTCGTCGCGTCCGGCGACTCCGTGGCCGGTACGGCGAGGGGCCCGTCCTGCTGCGGATCGCCGGGCGCACGATCGCACTCGTTCTCGCTGCCGACGACGTCCATCGACTGCTGAAGGAAACGCCCGAACCGTTCGCCGCCGCAACCGGTCTGAAGATCGGGGCGCTGACGCACTTCCAGCCGCACGCGGTCCTGACGACCAACTCGTCGCTGCGGGCCGGACGTCGTGAGCTGAACGAGGATGCCCTCGACAGTCACCTCCCTGTCCATCGTCACGGCCACCGGTTCGTCGACGTGGTCCACGAGGAGCTGGACGGCCTGGACGCCCGCACTCTCGGCTGGGACGACTTCCGCAGCGTCTGGTCCCGCGTCGTACGCCGGATCGTGCTCGGGGACGCCGCCCGCAGCGACGTGGAACTCACCGAGCAGCTCGACCAGCTCCGCGCCGACGCGAACTGGGCACAGCTGGGCCCGGGGCACGACGATACGCGCGCCCGTTTCCTCGCGACGGTTTCCCAGTACGTCGACAAGGCCGAAACCGGAAGCCTCGTCGAAGCCCTCGACCGACGGTCCGAGACACTCGACCCGGCCGGTCAGGTGCCGCACTGGCTGTTCGCCTTCGACGCCGCCGGCATCGCGCTCTGGCGACTCCTCGCCGTCCTCGGCACCGACCAGTCGCGCCTCGAGCCCATCGTCGCCGAGGCGCGTCACCCGGAGGCTTCCCCCTTGCTGGCCCACGCCGGCGCCGCGATGCAGGAGTCCGTCCGGTTGTGGCCCACCACTCTGGTCATCCTGCGCCAGTCGCACGAGGACACCGAATGGCGTGGCAGGATCGCGCCGGCCGGAACCGAGTTCGTGATCGTGAGCTCGGTGTTCCATCGCGACGACGACGCACTCGACTTCGCGAACCGATTCGAACCGGCTGTCTGGCTGGACGGCCGCGCCGACGGTTCCTGGCCGATCGTCCCGTTCAGCGAAGGTCCCGCAGGGTGCCCCGGACGGAACGTCGTACTGCTCACCACCAGCGCCGCGGTCAGCCACCTCGCCGACCGCTACGACCTCGATGTCGATCCAACGACCCGCGCGAAGCTGGCCGGGCCGATGCCCGGCACGTTCAACCACGCCGACGTACGCATCGGCTTCTGGAGACGTCGCGACAGCTGAGAAACCCTGAGAACGTCAGGACCGGCCGGGCAGGAACTCCTGAACCTTGGACTTGAACCCCTGCTTGATCATCGAGGAACGGTCGCTGTCACCGCGCACGATCGACTCCGCCGCCTTCTCGATCTGGTCCCAGGTCGCATGCGGCGGAATCGGCGGCACCGCGGGATCGGTGCGGAACTCGACCACGCACGGGCGATCCGCCCGCAGCGCCTCCTCCCAGGCCGGCACGACCTCCTCGGGCTTCTCGGCCGTCACTCCGTGCAGCCCGAGCAGCCTCGCGTACCCGGCGTACGGGAACTCCGGCAGCTCCTGCGAAGGCAGGAACTGGGGCGAGCCTCCCATCGCCCGCAGTTCCCACGTCACCTGGTTCAGATCGTTGTTGTGCAGTACGGCGACCACCAGGCGCGGATCCGCCCACTCCTGCCAGTACTTCGCGATCGTGATCAGCTCGTTGATCCCGTTCATCTGCATCGCGCCGTCACCCACCAGCGCGTAGCCGGGCCGGTCCGGGAGCCCGAACTTCGCGCCGATCACGTACGGCACACCAGGACCCATCGTGGCCAGCGTCCCGGACAGCGATCCCCGCATGTCTGCGCGCATCCGGATGTGCCGCGCGTACCAGTTCGCCGCCGATCCGGAGTCCGCCGCGAGGATCGCGTCGCGCGGCAGCCGCTGCGACAACTCGTGGAACACCAGCTCCGGGTTGATCGGATCCGCCGAGGTGTGCGCGCGACGCTCCATGACCTCCCACCAGCGCCTGACGTTGCTCTCGACGCCCGACCGCCACGACCGGTCGTCCTTGCGCTGCACGAGCGGAATGAGCGCGCGCAGAGTCCGTGACGCGTCCCCGACCAGGTTCACCTCGAACGGGTACCGCATCCCGACCATCGTGGGATCGAGATCGACCTGGATCGCCCGCGCCTTGCCGAACTCGGGCAGGAACTGCGAATAGGGGAAGTTCGATCCCACGACCAGCAAGGTGTCGCAATCCGTCATCAGCTCGTACGACGGCCGCGTCCCGAGCAGCCCGATCGAGCCTGTCACCCACGGCAGCTCGTCGGACAGAACGTCCTTGCCCAGCAGGGCTTTCGCGACACCGGCTCCGGTGAGCTCCGCGAGCTCCGTGACCTCGCTCGCCGCCCCACGGGCACCTTGACCGACCAGGAACGCGACCCGCGAACCCGCGTTCAGGATCTCCGCGGCCCGCTCGAGCTGCTCGGCCGCCGGGACCGGCGCCGACCAGGTCAGGTCCAGGCTCGACGGCACCATCTTGAACGCGTGCGACGGCGCCGTGTACTCCAACTCTTGGACGTCCGAGGGGATGATCAGCGCTGTCACGGTACGCCGGGCCGCCGCGATCCGGATCGCCCGGTCGAGGACGTTCGGCAGCTGCTCCGCGACCATCACCGTCTCGCAGTAGTCGGACGCGACGTCCTTGAAGAGCGTGTGCAGGTCGACCTCCTGCTGATAGCTGCCGCCCATCGCGCTCCGCGCCGTCTGCCCCACGATCGCCACCACAGGAACGTGATCGAGCTTCGCGTCGTACAGCCCGTTCAGCAGGTGGATCGCGCCCGGCCCGCTGGTCGCCGTACAGACACCGACGCGGCCGGTGAACTTGGCGTACCCGACCGCTTCGAAGGCCGCCATCTCCTCGTGCCGGGCCTGGACGAACCGCGGCTGGTTGTCCGCCTTCTGCCACGCGGAGAGCAGTCCGTTGATGCCGTCCCCGGCGTACCCGAAGACGTGCTCGACACCCCAGTCACGCAGCCGCTGGAGTACGTAGTCGCCAACTGTCGTGCTCATGTCCATCCTCCCGACGAGACCCGGCCGGTCCTGGCCGGTACCCGGGGTGTTCGGCAGCAAACGGGTTTCGAGCGGCCCGTCGTGGTCACCGGAGAGGCGTCCGCTCGATGGTCGGACCAGCTCCTGAGGAGGATCGCGTGGGACAGGTTGTGGTAGTGACCGGCGCCAGCGGCGGCATCGGCCGGGCGAGCGCGGTCGCCTTCGCCCGGCGCGGCGACAAGGTCGCGTTGCTTGCCCGCGGCGAGGCGGGACTCGAAGGCGCTGTCCGTGACGTCACCGCGGCCGGCGGAACCGCGCTTCCGATCGAGGTCGACGTCGCCGACTACGAAAAGGTCGAGGCCGCCGCGGATCAGGTGGAGAAGGAACTCGGGCCGATCGACGTCTGGGTGAACGTCGCCTTCTCGTCGGTGTTCGCGCCGTTCCTGGAGATCGAGCCCAGCGAGTTCAAACGAACCACCGAGGTGACCTATCTCGGGTACGTCCACGGAACCCGGGCCGCGCTCCGCCGGATGAAGCCGCGCGACCACGGCGCGATCGTGCAGGTGGGGTCGGCGCTCGCGTACCGCGGGATCCCGCTGCAGTCGGCGTACTGCGGGGCGAAGCACGCGATCCAGGGTTTCCATGACTCGTTGCGGTGCGAACTGCTGCACGACAAGTCCGACGTGCACGTGACCATGGTCCAGATGCCGGCCGTCAACACACCGCAGTTCTCGTGGGTGTTGTCCCGGTTGCCGAAGCACCCGCAGCCCGTGCCGCCGATCTTTCAGCCGGAAGTCGCCGCGGACGCCGTCGTCTACGCGGCCGATCACCCGCGCCGGCGCGAGTACTGGGTCGGGGCTCCGACCGTGGGCACGCTGATCGCGAACAAGTTCGCCGCCGGGCTCCTGGACCGCTACCTGGCGCGCACCGGCTACAAGGGACAACAGAGCGACCAGCCCCCCGAGAAGGCCGCGAATCTGTGGGAACCCGCCGACGAGGAGCGCGACTACGGCGCTCACGGGGCGTTCGACGAACGGTCGACGCCGCGCAGTCTCCAGACCTGGGCCTCCAGGCATCGCGGACTGGTCGGAGCATTCGCCGCAGGCGCTACTGCGGCAGCGGTCTCCTGGGGCCGCAACCGCCGGTAACAGGCCCGGCGATTGGAGAACACGACATCGGGCACCCGATGGGTGACGAGCAACGCGGAGGTGCGCGTGAAGATCGGATACTTCTTGTCCAGCGAGGAATACTCGCCCGCTGAACTGATCGAGCAGGCCCGGATGGCCGAAGAGGCCGGGTTCGACGGCTTGTGGATCAGCGATCACTTCCATCCCTGGAACGACGAGCAGGGCGAGAGCGCGTTCGTCTGGTCGACGATCGGCGCGATCTCCCAGGTGTGCGAGCTGCCGGTGACGACCGCGGTCACCTGTCCGACGGTACGGATCCATCCGGCCGTGATCGCGCAGGCGGCCGCGACCAGCGCCGTACTGCTGAACGGACGGTTCACGCTCGGGGTCGGGACCGGTGAGGCGTTGAACGAGCACATCCTCGGCACGGTCTGGCCCACGCTCGACGTACGGCTGGAAATGCTCGAGGAAGCGGTCGAGATCATGCGCCGGCTGTGGACCGAGGACGGATTCGTCAACCATCACGGCAAGCACTACACGGTCGACACCGCGCGGATCTACACCCGGCCGCAGGAGCCGTTGCCGATCTACATGTCCGGATTCGGGCCTGAGGCAACCGATGTCGCGGCGCGGATCGCCGACGGCTACATCACCACCGCACCCGACCGCGACCTGCTGCAGCGTTTCCGCGACAACGGCGGCGGGTCGAAGCCGGCGCAGGCCGGGTTCAAGGTCAGCTACGCGCCGACCGAAGACGAAGGCATCGAACAGGCCCACCGGATCTGGGCCAACGCCGGCGTCCCCGGCGAGCTCGCCCAGGTGCTCCCGTCACCGCGGCACTTCGAGCAGGCCAGCCAGCTGGTGACCAAGGAGTCCACGGCGCAGTCCGTTGCCTGCGGCCCGAAGGCGGACGTCCACGTCGACGCGTTCACGCCGTACGTCGAGGCCGGGTTCGACGAGGTGTACGTCGCCAACATCGGCCCGCACACCGTCGACATGATGAACCTCTACCGCACCGAAATCCTCCCCGAGCTCCGCCTGCACAAGGAGCACTCATGACCAGCCACGAAGCCTGGACCACCGTCGACGTCGCGCCGAACATCCTGTTCGACCGACTGTCGGACCTCGACCATCTGCCTGAGTACCTGCCGCAGCTGACCGCACTGCACCGCACCAAGGCGACCCCCGTGGAAGCGCAGGGTCCCGAGGCCCGGCGGCCGCACCAAGCCGTGCACGAAGAGATCGACGTCACCGCCGCCGGCGGGCGCCGGGAGGGCTGGGTCGACGTCCTCGCCGAGGACCGCATCCTCCGGTGGAGCACCGAGGGCGCCCACGACTACCACGGCGAGCTCATCGTCGACTTCGTCGCCGACGGAACGTCGAAACTGACGGTCCGCCTGCACACCACCGACCCCACTCCGGTCGACGACGAACTCCAACAAGCCCTGTCCGGCATCAAGACCGCCGTGGAGCAGCATCTCCCCACCGAGTCCGATTCCTGACAGCGCACGTCAGGAGCGCTTCTCCGCCAGGAGTTTGAGGCGGCGAAGCGCCTCGGCGTTGCGGGGGTGCAGCATCAGGTCGGCCAGTCGCTCCGGCAACAGCGCGATCGGGCCGCTGGTGGCCCGCTCGGTCATCACCAAGCGGCAGCACCCGTCCGAGGTCTTCGTCGCCCGGAACTCCACCTCGCCGTACCCCGCGGGCCAGACCCGGAGCTGCAGTCGCAGCCGCTGCAGCGGCTCGTATTCGAGGACCTTCGTGGTGTCGTCCAGCAGGAAAGGCCACGCACCCACCGAGTGATGGATCCGGCCACCGGGCTCCGGCCACGGCGGGTCGACGTCCCGGATCCTCGACGCGCCCACCACCCACGCGGCGTACGACCAGCCGTTCGTGAGAATCGCGAACACGTCCTCGACACTCGCCTCGATCAGGCACTCGTTTTCACTCACCCCGCACGCGGTACCCCATCCACCGCACGTCCACGCCCTGCTTTGCCGGGGTGCTCTGCGGTGCGCACAACGCATGGCAGCTGACGGATGCGGGCACCTGTACTGGTATGCGTAGTGAGCCGAGGCTGCTGTGGTCGTCCGCCATGCGCGGGTGCAGGAGTGGGCCATGAGTACATCAGCAAGTGCGGACGCCTCGGCTCCGATCGAGTTCCAAGCCGTCGGCGGACCCCTCGAGCGGGCGCTCATCTGGGTGTTCATCGTCGTACCCACCATCGCGCTGCTGCCGGCGATCGTCTTCGCCTGGGGCGGCTGGATCGGGTGGCACGACGTCGTCGTCCTGATCGTGTTCTACGTGATCACGACCACCGGCATCGGTGCCGGGTATCACCGATGCTTCACCCACGGCTCGTTCAAGAGCAGGCGCGGCCTGAAGATCGCACTCGCGATCGCCGGGAGCATGGCGCTCGAAGGGCCGGTGATCCGCTGGGTGGCCGACCACCGCAAACACCACAAGTTCTCCGATCGCGAGGGAGATCCGCACTCCCCCTGGCGCTACGGCACCAGCGCGTGGGCGGTCACCAAGGGATTCGTCTTCGCCCATGCCGGATGGGTGCTGTGGGGCCAAGATCGTGCCGACCCCAAGCACTACGCGCCGGACCTCCTGCACGACCGCGACCTGGCAGCGATCTCGCGGCACTTCCGCTGGCTGGCCGCGATCTCGCTGCTGGCGCCCGCGCTCATCGGCGGGCTGTGGGACAGGTCGTGGCACGGTGCCGCTACCGGCTTCTTCTGGGGCACTCTGGTCCGTGTCGCCCTCATGCACCATGTCACCTTCTCGATCAACTCGATCTGTCACGTCTCCGGCAAGAAACCCTTCACGGCCCGAGACAGGTCAGGCAACGTCTGGTGGCTGGCCATCCTCAGCCAGGGCGAGTCATGGCACAACCTCCATCACGCCGACCCCACGTGCGCACGCCACGGCGTACTCAAGGGACAGATCGACATCAACGCCTGGCTCATCAAACAGTTCGAACGGTTCGGGTGGGCGTACGACGTGAGATGGCCGGATCCCGCACGCCTCGAGAAGAAGCGCGCCGTAGTCAGCTGACCCGCCGAAGCTGTCATGGACTCGTCGCAATATCTATCGTGGCGAGCATAGACATTCGGAATCGGTCGATGTAATCTTCCTGGTGTTGACAGAGAAGAACGCGCCGGGGCGTGGAGGCTCGATGACCCCAGACACACGGAGACTCCGATGAGCTCAGAACCGGCCGACGGGCCGGCCAGCTTCGACGATGACGACTGTCCGGCCTTCACCATGGGCCGGGCCGCCGAGATGCTCGGAACCACGCCGGGTTTCCTCCGGAGCCTGGGCGAGGCAAAACTGATCGACCCGCAGCGCTCCGACGGTGGTCATCGCCGCTACTCGCGTTACCAGCTGCGCCTCGCGGCCAGGGCGCGCGAACTCGTCGACCAGGGCACCACGCTCGAGGCGGCCTGTCGAATCATCATCTTGGAAGATCAGCTCGCAGACGCCCTGCGGATCAATGAACAAATGCGAGACCAGGGTTAGGCACCACGGCATCGGCTGGGCTCGGCGACCGGGGTGCACCACCACAACCGCGCATCCCGCTTGGAGACCGAGATGTCCCTGACAGAGCCCGCCGAAGTGTTCGACGCGGGCAGGTTCGCGCAGTTCGCGCTGGAGTTGCACGACGCTGCCGGGGTGGACGAGACCCTGGAGGCCGTGGTGCAGTTCGCGTTACATGCCGCCGACTGCACTCATGCGGGTGTCGCGCTCATCGCCCGCGGTGGCCGCGCGGAGGTCGGGGCTGTCACCGACCCGGTCGTCGAGACGTTGTACCGGTTCCAGATCGACGCCGGCGAGGGTCCACTGCTGACCGCGTTGTCCGGCCGGACGGTCACTGTTCACGATGTCGCGGCCGATGACCGCTGGCCGTGCTGGCAACCCGCCGCCGTGAACGCCGGAATCGGAAGCGCACTCCATGTCCCAATGAAGGTCAACGGCCAGACCACCGGGGTCCTGTCGCTGTACCACGCAGAGCCGAACGCATTCACCGTCGACGACGAGGCAATCGCCCACATCCTGGCCCGGCACGCCTCGGTCGCGGTGGCCACCGCCCGCCATGAAGTAGACCTGGCCCAGGCCGTGGATGCCCGCAAGCTGGTCGGACAGGCGATGGGCATCCTGATGGAACGCTTCGACCTGGACGGCGATCAGGCCTTCGCTGTCCTGCGGCGCTACTCCCAGGACACCAACACCAAACTGCGCGACGTCGCCCAGCAGCTGATCGAGACCCGCAAACTCCCCCGCTGAGTCGATCCGTCAGCTCGCGAGGTCCTGTCTGCGGTAGTGGTACGAGTTGTGTTCGGCGATGGTGCCGTCGGGGTTCGTGACGATGTGGTCGACGCCGTACCACTGGGCCACCGTCGCGCCTCGGCTGACCTGTCGTTGTTTTCCACCGCCGGTGGAAAACGGCTTTGTGCTGCCGTACCACCGGGTCTTCCAGATGCCGTTCTCGCAGTAGGTTTCGACGTCGCCAACGGCCATCGCCCTCACCTCTCTTTCGACGCGCAGCCGTCGCCTCAACACGCTCTTTCTGAGATATCATGTCATCGATTCGATGACAAGACTGTTCGTCATCGAATCGCTGACAGCGCCGAGGGTTGAGCGGGCTTCGGCCGGGATACCGGGTCGGCATCCGACCCAGGAGGCGACGATGAGTTTCGACCGGCCCAATCCTGATGACAAGCACAAGACCGTCAGCGACACCGAGCTCAACGAGGCGTTGGAGAACGACGAGCTCGAGAAAGGCGGCCTGGATTTCGACAAGGTCGAGCACGACGAAGGGCAACGGTCCCGCGGCCCGGAGCCGACCGATGACGGACGCCGTGCTCCTCAGGACGAGGACGTAACAACCGGCACAGAGGGCCGCCCCGTCGAGCCCCCGGACTGATCCCCAACGCTTCCCGCGCTCAGGACTCCCAGTGCGATCTGGTACTGGCCGGCGCCGTACGCAGTCTTGAGAAGCAGGTTGCGGAGCGGGAAGTCATGACCCGCGAGTCCAGCGCCGATCATCGCGTCCGAGGCCAGGAACAAAGCTCCGCCCAGGCCCGCCCGGCCGCCGTACCACCACGACGTCACCGCGGTCGCCGTGAGCATGATCGCGTAGGCCGTCACCGGACCGCGGTAAACGCCGAGCCCGGGCCACAACGCAACCATCGACGCCAGATACACGACTCCGTAGGCCGCGAGCACCTGCCATGATCTCCGCCGCGCTCCGTGGCTGAACAGCGCCACGTAGCAGGCATGGGCGGCCGCGTACATCGCCATCCCGGGCAGCACGAAGTTGAGCTCCATCAGGAGATCACCGGCTGCGGACGCGAACAGCGCGGCAACGAGCAGCGGTGGACCGTCGCACGAGCGCACCCACCATGCGAGCGCCGGCATGAGAGTTGCCTTTGACAACAGTCGCAGTACGGCGGAATCGAAGGCCACGGCCGCAAGATGAATCACCGCGCTGGCCCAGTACCCGTTCGTCCAGCACCGGCCCCGATCGAGATAGGCGATGCTCACACCGGCCCGGTACCCGGTGAGAAACGATGGTTGTCAGCCGCAGCGGCGTACTGAAGATGTGGCCGCGTTCCACTTGGTCAGCAGGTGGTCGGCCGAGAGATCGTCCAGTGTCAGAGCGCAACGGGCGCCGAACAGTACGTCGCCGATCGCGTCGGGATGTTCCTGCACGTAGCTGCCGCACAGGTCGTGCGCGGCGATCTGCTCGTGGACGGCGTCGGCCTCGACGTGCTCGGTGAAGTAGCGGGCCTGGTCCTCCGAGGCACCGAGACGCACGGCTCCGGTCGCGTACTGCCGGTTGGGAAGTGTGGAGGTCATCTCGAGCGCCGCCAAGTGACCGAGGAGTGCGGCAGTCCACCGAGAATGCAGTGCGAACAGCGACATCACGTTCGACACCGCCAGCGTGACGGCGGGTACGTCGGGAACGTAGCGACCGTACGCGTCGTCGAGGCCCAGCCAGCGCATCGTCGTACGAAACAGCTCCGAATGCATCCGCTCGCGCCGGCCACCGCCGTACTCGTCGGCCTCGATCTCGACCAGCGCGGCCTTGGCGGCACCGTCCAGGCGCGGGATACCGAAGCTGTGCGGGTCGGCCTCCTTGAGTTGGTACACGGACCGGTTCAGCACGAACTCCCGGAACTGCTCGCGTGTCGCATGCCGACGCAGGTACGGCGCCAGTCGCGGACCGTCGGCGGCGTCGATCAGCGTCCGTAGCTGCGTCGCGACAGGTTGCTTGCTCGCAGTGACGCGGCAGTTGGCTTCCAGCCACTCGCTCCACGGCCGCTCCAGGCTGGATCGGAAGGCGACGATGTGCGGATCCCATTGGCGTTCGGGCTCTACGTCGTCGAAGCCGCGGTAATACAACTCGTAGGCGATCCAGAGCGCGACCTGGAGGTCGTCATCGGCGTACGGACACGTGGTCGCGCCGACCTCGACGGATCGGGGCGGCGCATCGGATTGTCTGAGACTCGTCGTCAGCCAGGTGCTGAGCGGCCCCCGTGGTGGTGGTAGCTGCATGCTGGTTCGGTACCCGCGGGTTCTTCGTAGAACCGCTCATCGGTGGGTACCGCGACCGCATGACCGAGATCCGTGCGTACCCCGACGGTCCGCTGCTCGTCCGCGGCGAGTTCGACCTCCTGGACGAGAACGGCGATCCGATACCAGCCGGCCGCCGTACGATCGCGCTGTGCCGCTGCGGGCGCAGCGGCATCCCCCCGTTCTGCGACGGCACCCACACCCTGCCAATCACCCGCCCGCCGAAGCAACCGCCCACGTGACCGGTCGCGCACTGTCCGTTCGCGGTCCCGGAATATCTCCGAAACGGTCCGGGCACCTGGCAGGTATGGATCACGACGAGAGCCCCGTTCTGGACGCGCTCGCGGAGTACCACGACCGCGGATACCTCGACTTCGCTCCGCCTGGACACAAACAGGGCCTCGGCGCGGACGACGCCGTACGCCGGGTGCTCGGACCGGAGGTTTTCCACTCCGACGTGCTCGCCACTGGCGCTCTCGACGATCGCCGATCGAGCAACCGGGTCCTGGAGCGCGCGCAGGAACTCATGGCCGACGCAGTCGGTGCACAGCAGGCGTTCTTCTCGACCTGTGGCAGCTCTCTTTCGGTGAAGAGCGCCATGATGGCCGTCGCCGCGCCCGGCGAAACCATGCTCGTCGGCCGCGACGCCCACAAGTCCGTGATCGCCGGCCTGACGCTGACAGGCATCCAGCCTGTATGGGTCCGGCCGCGATGGGATCGAGAGCTGCACCTGGCGCATCCGCCCAGTCCGGAGGCGTACGACGAGGCATTCGCCGAGCACCCGGAGGCGGTCGGCGCACTGGTCACCAGCCCGTCGCCGTACGGGACCTGCAGCGACCTGAAGTCCATCGCGCGGGTCTGCCATGACCATGGCAAACCTCTGATCGTGGACGAAGCCTGGGGCGCCCACCTGCCGTTCCACGACGACCTGCCGACGTGGGCGATGGATGCCGACGCCGATGTCTGCGTCGTGTCCGTGCACAAGATGGGCGCCGGGTTCGAGCAGGGCTCGGTCTTCCATCTGCAAGGTGACCTGATCGACCCGGTCCGGCTGAAGCAGAGCGCGGACCTGCTGTCCACGACGAGCCCGAACGTCCTGCTGTACGCCGCGATGGACGGATGGCGCCGGCAGATGGTCCGCGACGGTCGGGAACTGCTCGGCTCCGCGCTCCGCCTGGCTCACGCCGTACGTGCGTCGATCGACGAGCTGCCTGGGCTACGCGTCATCGAGAAACAACTCGTGGCCAAGGAAGCGTCACACGACCTCGACCGGCTGCAGATCATGATCGACACCCTCGACGCCGGTATCTCCGGCTACCAGGCCGCCGACTGGCTCCGCGAAGAACGGGCCGTGAACGTCGGCCTCTCCGACCATCGCCGCATCCTCGCCCAGCTCACGTTCGCCGACACCCCGGAACGGACCGACCGGTTGGTGTCTGCCCTCGGTGACCTGACCCGGACCTCGCTGCCCGCGCCGAGCAGCGTCGTACTCCCGGAGCCGCGGGACCTCGAGCTCGAACAGGTGATGCTCCCGCGGGAAGCCTTCTTCGCCGCCCAGGAGACCGTGCCGGTCGAGGAGGCTGCCGACCGGATCGCCGCCGAGCAGGTCACGCCGTACCCGCCGGGCATCCCCGTGATCCTCCCCGGCGAACGCATCTCGGCCGGCGTCATCGACTATCTCCGCTCCGGGAAGACAGCCACCATGGTCATCCCTGACGCAGCTGACCCGTCCCTGAAGAGCATTCGCGTGGTCGCCGATACATGATCGGGGGCTTGCGGGGCACCGGATGAACAGGTACTGAAACACCCGCGGGTTTATCAGCTGCCGAGGTCGCGCGCGTTGAAGGTAGCAGCGCGCGCGACCGCTCCAATCATCTCCAATCATCTCCAATCATCTCCGACCCAACCCACCACCAGCAAAGGGACAGCAGCGGTACCAGGGACTCAGGGCGATCGCCGTCGCCTGGGGCAGGACCGCACCGACGACGGGCCACACCTGGCTACTCCACCCTGCCGTCCGGCCGACGGGCCGGTGGGACCTGCATGACCTCGATGATGTCGACGCCGAGCATGTCCAAGTGGTTGAGGATGCCGGCCAGCGCCGCCTGGTCGGCCAGGAAGCCGTGCAGAACTGTCTGCGCCGGCTCCGCATCCGCAGCCAGTGAAGGGAACGCGTCGGTCAGTTCGCGCGACAGGTTGCCATTGACCCGGATGACGTAGTGGCCCATGGGAACGCCCCTTTCACGGCCCGGCGCCACGACTCTGCTGCGCCTGGCGCGTCGCCGACTCCCCCGGATCGGGGGATGGTCGCCGTGGTTCCGGACCGCAGGCTGGGTGACGTGGCCGAGTCCCCTCAACCGGTGCTGCCGACCGTCCCCCCGGCACCGCGAAGGATCCCGAAGCCGCTGGTACGCCTTGGCCGGGTGGTTCTCGTCGCGGTCGTGGCCTGGTTGCTGCTCCGGCTGCTCCGCGGCGTCGACTGGCATGAGGTCGGGCATGCCCTCACCCACCTGAGCCTCTGGCAGATCGCCGTACTCCTGGTCGCGATGCTGATCCGTCGCTCGGTACTTGCCGCTCCGATCGCGCTCTTCGTCGCCGGTCTGAGCTACCTGCGGGCGATGGTCAGCGATGTCGCCGCGGCGGCCGTCGCCACGATCGCCCCCTCTCCCGGCGACGTCGTGATCCGGCTCGCCATGTTGCGATCGTGGGGCATCGACAGTACGGACGCCGCGTCCGGACTGACCCTCGGGACCATCCTGTTCTACGTCGCCCGGCTGGGCGCACCCGTGATGGGTTTTGCCGTCTTCTGGGCGGGCCGCGAGTTCTACGCGCCCTTCGCCTGGTCCGCCTTGGTGTTCGGCGCAGGCGCCGCCGTACTCCTCGCCGGCACGCTCTATGCCTTGCGTGCCGAGCGGACCGCCGCGATGCTCGGACGCCTGCTGGGCCGGTTGATCCGCCGAGTACGCCCAGCGCGTCCAGGACCCGAGGTGTGGGAGCAGCGGCTGGTCTCGTTCCAGTCGCACAGTGCGCATCGGATGCAGCAGCGTGGCTGGCTCGCCGTACTCAGTCAACTGATCCTGATCGTCGTCGAGGCAGGCGTTCTCGTGCTCTGTCTGGCTTTCGTCGGCGTCCAGGTCGACGGCCCGGTCCTCCTGATCCTGTTCTGCAGCTTCCTGGTCATCTATCCGCTGACCGGTCTGCCACTGATGGGCGCGGGAATTCTGGATGCGACGTACGCCGCCTTCGTCTCGAACCACAGTGCGGTCGAGGCGACGGATCTCGTGGCGGGGCTGCTGGTCTGGCGAGTCGCCGTCCAGTTCGTGCCGGTCGCCGTGGGCCTGCTCGCGATCCTCTGGTGGCGACGCTCCAGCAGCGGCATCACCCGGATCGGGTGAGACGCGGTGATCTACCGGAAGCGGGCTCTGGCACTGGCGCTGTCCGCCATGATCACCGTGGCGATCCTCTGGCACCCTGATCACGCCGTCGCCGCGGAGGAACCGCAAGACACCGCCGCACGGATGTTGGCCGAACGGTACTCGCCCGTGGTCAGGCTCCAGGAGGACTCGGCCGACTGCGCGAACGGCGAGCAGTTCCAGCCCACCGATGTCGAAGCTGTCCTGGGCGACCAGCAGGTCGCATTTCGCGGCCCGTGGCGACCGCCGGACCTGGTGAAGGCCCAGCCGAAGGCCAGCGACCTCGGCCTCGTGTTCCCGGGGCACTTCCTGGACTTTCCCGGCGATCCTCTTCGGCCGGGCTGCGACTATGCCGAGTGGTCCGCGCGTATCAACGCCGCGCATCCGGCGACCGTCTACGCACATGTCGCCGCAGATCCCGGGTTCCCCGGGCAGCTCTCGCTCGAATACTGGTTCTTCTACGTCTTCAACGACTACAACAACACCCACGAAGGCGACTGGGAGTCGATCCGGCTCGTGTTCGACGCGGCGACGCCTTCCGCCGCACTGACGACACACCCGACGGCGGTGGGCTTCAGCCAGCACGGCGGAGCGGAACGTGCCCGGTGGGGCGACGCGAAGCTCGAGCTCGTCGACGGGACGCATCCGGTCGTCTATCCCGCGGCAGGCTCACACGCCAACAAGTACGGCCGGCGCCTGTATCTCGGCCGCGGTTCGGAGGGCCTGGGGTGCGACGACACCACCAGGCCACAGGCCGCGATCCGGCCCCGCGTCGCCTACGTACCGATGGCCCGCACCGACTATCTGAAGCAGTATCCCTGGCTGGCCTTCGAGGGACGCTGGGGCGAACGGCAGCGGTCGTTCTTCGACGGTCCGACCGGACCGAACATGAAGACCTCCTGGACCGAGCCCATCCAGGACGCCGAGTCGACCTGGCGCGACGACAGCAACACGGTGCCGGCGGGCACCGTGCTGGGGCCGAGCGGTACCGGCGCCTTCTGTACGGCGATCGGCACCGGATCGATCCTGCTCCGCCAGACACTCGACCGGACCTGGTTGCTCGGCCTCCTGCTCGCCGCACTGGTGGTGCTGATCTGGTTCGCGGCGAGCCGTACACGCTGGAGCGACGCCGATCCCCTTCCGGCACGGAAGCGGCGGGCCTGGGGCCAGGCGATCGTTGCCGCGCTCCGCCTGTTCCGGCGCCGACCAGGCCTGTTCGCCGGCTTCGCCACGGCCTTCGCAGTGCTCGGCCTGGTGACCGTGCTGTTGGCCAGACTGCAAACAGCCAGGCACGACGCGCCCGCCGATCTCGGCGCTCCGACCGACGATGCGACCGGTTTCTGGGCCTCGCTGGTCGCGTTGGGGGTCACGATCCTGACCATGGCGACGTACGTCGCTCTGCTCGCGGCCGTCACGGCGACGCTCGACCAACTGGATCGAGGTGTCCCGGCGACGACCGACGCCGCGCTGCGCCGGGTGGTTGCCGACCGGCGACCGCTGACCCGCGCCGCCGGGCAGTACGTCCTGGTGATCACCGTCCTCACGATCTTCGTCGCGACGATCCCCGTCGCCATCTACTACGCGGTGAGTCGGGCTTTTGCCATACCAGCCGTCCTGGCCGAGCAGTGCTCCGGCCGTACGGCGCTCAGACGCAGCCGCGTGCTGGTGAAGGGACGGTGGTGGCGAACCGCCGTACCACTGGCGATCGTCGTCGGACTCGCGCTGGCGGCCGGGCCCGTCGCGGGGATCGCGATGCTGCTCGGCACGGACTGGCCGGCCACCTTGATCAATGTCGTGTCGTCGATCCTGTTCGCACTGGCGATGCCTGTCGCGTCCGCGGCCGTCGCGTACCTGTACTTCGACCGGGCGGTCGCCGCGCATTCACCCGGATCGGGTGAGCTGCCGCCCGTACCCCGAACCTACGCTCGATAGGATGAAGGGAGTGTCGAGCACGACATGCCACCGGAATCTCAAGCCCCGCCCGGTCACAGCCGCCTGCTGTGGATGGTGATCGCGGAGGGCGTGATCGTGGCCGCGCTGGTCATCGCGCTCGTGGTCGTGACCGTCCGGCGCCGCGACAGTGCCGCGGTCGCGTCGTCATCCGTCGACGCGGCGGACCCCGGTACGGCGATGTGCGCCGCGATCCCGGTCGCGAACCAGGTCCTGCCGTCGGTCGTCACGATCTCGGCTCGCCGAGGCGCCCAAGCCGGGACAGGTTCCGGGCAGATCTTCAAAGCAGGCGGGTACATCCTGACCAACGACCACGTCATCTCGGTCGCCGCAGGCGGTGGCACCGTCTCCGTCCAGTACAGCGACGGTCAGAGCTCGGACGCCGCGATCGTGGGTCGTGATCCGAGCACCGACCTGGCCGTGCTCAAGGCCGCCGACGGCGCGAAGGACTACCCGCTGATCTCCATGGGGTCGTCAGGACCGCTGCAGGTCGGCCAGCCGGTGGTGGCGCTCGGCGCTCCGCTCGGGCTGTCCAGCACCGTCACCTCCGGCATCGTCAGCGCGCTGGACCGCTACGTGCCGGTGCCGGGCGACGGGGTGACTCACCATCTCATCGGCGCGATCCAGACGGATGCGGCCATCAACCCCGGCAACAGCGGAGGCGCCCTGGTGGACTGCGCCGGGCGTCTGGTCGGCGTCAACGCCGCCATCGCCACGGTCCCGGATGCGGCCGGTACCAGTGGCGGCGGAAGTGTCGGCCTCGGCTTCGCGATCCCGGTCGACCTGGCGAAACCGATCGCCGACCAGCTGATCCGAACCGGGCAACCCGGCCACCCGACGACCGGCCTCCAGGTCCAGGAGATACCACCCGCGGTGGCCAAGGCCGCGGGATCCCCGACCGGGCTCTTCGTGCTCGCGGTCGACACCGGCGGCCCAGCCGCGAAGGCCGGGCTGAAGGCCGGGGACATCATCACCAGGATCGACGGCGACCCAGCCGTCAGCGCTGAGCAGATCGTCGTCGCGACGTTGACCCGTCAGGCCGGAGACGCCCTCGATCTCACCTACGAGCGGGCCGGCAAGTCCGCCACCACCACCCTCACGCTCGCCGCTCCGTAGCGCTCAGCCCGCGGGTGGGACCGGCTGCGAGGCGAGCAGGTCCAGGCCGAGTCGACGGGCCAGGAACTGCGCCGCGAGTTGCCCTGTGACACTGTTGCCCGCCTGGTCCAGCCGCGGCCCGAAGGTTCCCAGCGCGCCCTTACCGGGTGAGACCGTCACGATGCCGCCACCGATGCCGCTCTTACCGGGAACCCCGACGTCGAGCAGCCAGTCCCCCGACGTCTCGTACAGTCCGGCGATCGTCATCACCGCCAGCGTCACCCGAGCGACATCGGAGTCGACCACGCGTTGCCGGGTCGTCGGGCACACGCCGCCGTCCGCCAGCGTCGCGCCCATCGCCGCGAGGTCCGCCGCGGTGACCGACAGGCAGCTCTGTCTGGTGTACAGCTCGGTCGCCTCGGCGGGATCCCCGGCCAGACCGTCGACACTGCGCAACAGCGCGGCGAGCGCCCGGTTCCGGTGGTTCGTCGCCAGAGCCGACGCCAGTACGTCCTCGTCCATCACGAGCTCGCGCCCTGCGAACCGCGACAGACCGTCGACGAGGAACTGCCAGCGGTCCTCCACGGAGCCACCCGGCGTCAGGCTGGTTGTCGCGATCGCACCGGCGTTCACCATGGGATTCGTGCGGCCGGCCGCGGACTGCTCGACCGCCTTCACCGAGTTGAACGGCAGTCCGGTCGCGTTCACACCGACGAGCTTGCGTACGGCGTCGACACCGACCGCGTCGCAGACCAGCGCGAACACGAACGGCTTGGCGACACTCATGACGGTGAACGGCCGGCGCGACTCACCCGCCTCGAACAGCCGGCCGTCGGTGGCCGCGACACAGACTCCGAACGCGGTCGGATCAACCCGGGCCAAGGCGGGATAGACATCACTCACCGTGCCGTCGCCGACCGTACGGAATCGCTCGTACGCCGATTGGACCAGCTCGGCGATCGTCACAGGCGCGGGCAGGCCGCCCGTCGATATGTACCGACCCGGAGCCGCCATGTCAGAACGACCAGACCGACGGGATCAAGATGATTGCCGTGAGCAACCACCAGGCCATGATCGGCAGTCCCAGCTTCCAGTAGTCGGAGAAGCGATAGCCCGCCGGGCTCATGATCATCATGTTCGCCGGCGTCGAGATCGGCGTCAGCAGCGAGGCCGCACCCGCGACCGCGATCAGCATCAGCACCGGCTTGACCGACGTACCGGTGCCATGGGCCGCCGCCACCGCGATCGGCGCGACGATCAGCACTGTCGCCGTGTTGCTGACCACCTGGCCGAGCACGGCGGTCAGGACGAAGAGCGCGAGCAGCAAGAGATACGGACGACCGGGACCGACCACGTCAATGACCAGGTCGGCGATCCGGTCGGCGCCGCCGCTGGACTGGATCGCCGCCGACAACGGGATCAGGGCCCCGATCAGTACGACGATCTGCCACGAGATCGCGCGATAGGCCTGGGCCGGACGGACGACCCTGGCCAGCACCATCGCCGTAGCGGCAAGCAGACCGGCCATCGCCGGCGGCACGAGGCCCGTCGCGAGCAGCACCACCATCGCGGCCAGGATCGCGACAGCCACCGACGCCTTCGCACCCCACGGCACGGCCTGGCGCCGGACGAGTTCGGGCGAGTCCACCAGCAGCACGTCCCGGTCGCGGGTGAGCTCGTCCAGCGCAGACCACGCACCGTGCACCAGCAGCGCGTCTCCCGGAGCCAGCTGGGTCGGCTTGTTGCCGCGGTCCTTGCCCATCCGCTGCACTGCGACGATGACCAGGTCCGGTCCGCGGTGCATCCCGGGAAAGACCGTCTCACCGACCAATGACGACCTCGGTGGGATCACCGCCTCGACCACCCCTGCCTCGCGATTCATCAGCTCGTCGAGCGGTGCCGGCGCCATGCTGACTGCGAGCCGCGAGTCGACGGTCAGGTGGCTGACCTGGTCCTTCGGGCCGGCCACGACCAGCACGTCGTCGACCGCGAGCGCAGCGTCGACGCGGTACTGACCCTCTCCGTTCTGGACGCCGACAATCGCGACCCCGGGGTACGGCGTCAGGTCGAGATCGCGCACGCCGCGGCCGAGGAACGGCGACAGTTCGCGGACACGGAGCCGGTAGAAGCCGTCAGCCCGGGCGTAGTGAAGATCGAGTGTCTCCGCGTGCAGGGCGAGGTCCACCGTCGGATGGGCGGGTCGTGCCGCCGGCAGCAGACGGGGACCGAGCAGGACCGAGATGGCTATCGTCCCGACCACCAGCGGCACTCCGACCACCGCGAACGAGAAGAACGGGAACGCGCCCTCGCCGGCATCGGCGGCCGCCTCCGACACGATGATGTTGACGGGCGTGCCGGTCAGCATCAGGAGTGCGCCCGCGCTCCCTGCGAACGTCAGCGGCATCAGCATCCGCGACGGCGGCTGGCCGATCCGGATCGCGAGCATGACCACGAGTGGCAGCAGCGCGGCGACCGCACCGTTGAGGGTGATCAGGGCCGACAGCACCGCGCACAGAGCGGTCACGGCGATCAACAACCGGGTCCGCGTGGTCCCGGCGTACCTCACGATCGTCTGCCCGGCCCAGGCGGTGACGCCGGTCGAGTCGATGCCTTCGCTCACCACGAACAGCGTCGCGATGAAGATCACCACCGGGTCGCCGAATCCCGCGAGTACCTCGGTGAACCCGAGCACACCGGTCGCCCACAACGCCAGCGCCGTGAGTACTGCGACCACCTCGACGGGCAGCCGGTTCCACACGAACACGGCGACGGTGAGCCCGAGGATGATCAGGCTCAGCGTTCCGTCGTCCATGACCGCTGCCTAACGGTGCACCGGGGCGTCCGGACCCCAGGGAATCCCGATGGCGTACCACGCGACGTAGAACAGCGTCCACGTCACCAGAACGATGCCGGTGTAGGGCAGCATCATCGACACCACGGTGCCGATCCCCGCCTTCTTCCGGTACCGCTGGCACACGAGCACGATGAACGGCAGGTAGACCATCAGCGGGGTGATCACGTTGGCCGGCCCGTCGCCGACGCGGTACGCCGCGATCACGGTCTGCGGCGCGATGCCGAGACGGTAGAACAGCGGCACGAAGATCGGCGCCAGGATCGCCCACTTCGGGATCACGCCCGGCATGATCAGGTCGATGACGAAGACGAGCAGGATGAAACCGATCAGCAACGGCAGGGCGCCGATGTCGGCCCGCTCCAGCAGGTCGGCCAGCCCGGTCGCCGCCAGTGTCGAGATGTTCGTGTAGTTGAAGTAGGCAATGAACTGGGCGATCAGCAGCATCAGGAAGATCAGTCCGCCGAGGCCGTTGAAGGTCTTCACGATCGCGTTGATGACGTTCGTGCTGCCGGTCAGTGACTTCGCGCCGCGGCCGTACCCGAGACCGGCCGCGAGGAACAGCATCGAGATGATGAAGAGCAGGCTGCTCATGAACGGCGACGACCCGAAGATCTCACCGGTGTCGGGGTTGCGCAGCGGCGCGCCGGGAATGAACGTCAGCGCCGACACGACGGCGACGGCTCCGAGCAGGTAGTACACCGACCACCGCAGCCCGCGCGACTCCAGCGCCATCTCCTCCTCGCTCGGCTGGTGATCGACCGGTGCGTCGGACGGCGCCTCGGCCGGGTCGTACTTGCCGAGCCTGGGCTCCAGCAACCGCTCGGTGATCACGGTCATCACCAGTGCGCAGAACAGCGTGGCGGCGATGCTGAAGAAGAAGTTGTGGGTGACGTTCAGGTGGACGTCGGGCGCGACCAGCGCCACCGTCTCGTTGGTCACCTCGGTGATGATGCCGTCCGCCGGCGTGATCAGGATGTTGACGAAGAACGCCGCGCTCACCCCGGCGTACGCCGCTGCGATGCCGGCCAGCGGATGCCGGCCGAGGGAGGCGAACGCGGCCGCGCCCAACGGGATCAGGACCAGGTAGCCGGCATCGGAGGCGACACTGGAGATACCGCCCAGCAGAACGATGATGAAGGTGATCAGGCCCTTGGGAGCAACCTTCACCATCTTGCGGATCAGGGCGGCGATCAAGCCGGCCTCCTCCGCGACCCCGACGCCGATCATCGCGACCAGGATGACGGCGACCACACCGAAGTCGTTGAAGTTCTGGACGGCGGTGGTGAAGATGAACCGGATCCCGTCACCGGTCAGCAGACTCTCTGCCGTGATGGTCTCGTGGTGGATCTTGAAGTCCGGTACGGCGGGCGCCGGAGGGGCATCGTTGCCCGGGACACTGCTCCCCTGCGGGTACTCGGGTGCGACCTGGACCGTCGCCGGTTCGGCGACCTCGGTGGTCACGCTGGTCCCGGCCCAGGACAAGATCTGGGACAGCACGATGACGATGAAGATCAGCGCGAGGAAGATCAACGCCGGGTGCGGAACCTTGTTCCCGGCGCGCTCGATTCCGTCGAGGACCCGCTGCATCGCGCTCGGTTTCGCGTGCTTCTCCGCGGCCGCCTTCGCGTTCATGGCAACGACGCCGGACGGTTGAAGGCGAGGGCGAACTCGATCAGCAGCTTCGTGCCGGACCCGGTCGCGCCCTGGTTCCGCCACGTCCGGGGCTGTGGGAGTTGCGCCGTACCGGCGATGTCGACGTGCGCCCACGGACGGCCGTCCACGAACTCCTCGAGGAACAGCGCCGCGGTGATGGAGCCGGCGTTGACGCCGCCCATGTTCGTCAGGTCGGCGATCGGTGAGTCGAGCTGGGAGCGGTACGAACGGTGCAGGGGAAGCTCCCAGACCGGTTCGTCGACGGCGTCACCGGCACGCCGCAACTGCTCCACCACGCCTCGGTCGTTGCCCATCACACCGGCGATCTCGACGCCGAACGTCCGCAGGCAGGCACCGGTCAGCGTGGCGATGTCGACGATGGCGTCGACCGGCTCCTCGGTCGCCAGCGCCAGGGCGTCGGCCATCACGAGGCGCCCTTCCGCGTCGGTGTTCAGTACCTCGACCGTCGTACCGTTGCGCATCCTGAGCACGTCGCCGAGCTTCAGCGCCGACCCGGACGGCATGTTGTCGGTGCACATCAGGTAGCCGGTGACCGCCGCCGTACAGCCCAGAGCACGCAGCGCTGTCATCGACGCGAGGACCGTCGCGGCGCCGGTCATGTCGTTCTTCATCTGGGCGTGCGACTCGTCGCTCGGCTTCAGGCTGATACCGCCGGAGTCGTACATGATGCCCTTGCCGATCAGGGCGATCCGCCCGGTGGGCTCCTCCGGCTGGTAGCGGAGCCTGACCATCCGCGGCGGTTCGACGCTGCCGCGGTTGACTCCGAGGAGTCCGCCGCAGCCCAGCTCGATCAACTGGTCCTTGTCGAAAACCTCCACCTCCAGCCCGGCCGGCGGACCTACCTCGAGGGCGACCTCGGCCATCCGGACGGCCGACAGCGTGCTGGCCGGGCAGTTCGACAGATCGCGGCCGAGGCAGTACGCCTCCGCGATGACGCGGCCGCGCTGGACCCCCACGGCGACCTCGTCGGCCTGCTCGTCGGAGGCCACCACCAGCAAGGACTCGAGCAGCGGGCGATCGGCGTCCCGGCCGACGAAGTACCGCCAGCGTGCCAGCAGCACTCCCTCGGTCGCGGCCTGCGCATAGTCCGAGACGGAGATCCCGACGTCCCGGGATGGAACCTCGATCGCGAGCCGGCGGTGCCATGGGACGGCCCGGGCGAATTCGGCGGCCAGGTCACGGACGAGCGTGGTGTCGAGCTGATCCGGCGTACCAGTGCCCACGGCGACCCGGACCGGGCCGTCCGTAGTGGGCCGGACGAGCGTTTGGCCGCGTTGCGCGGTGAAGCCTGCCGACGCCAGACCGGCCGCGTCGGTTCCAAGCTCCTCGGCCGGCTCCGCGCCGGCCGACACCGGGACCGCGAGCGCATCCGCCTCTTCCATTGCCTGCTTCAGCGTTCCGACGCCGACCGAGGGGCGGTGCCGCGTCGAGGGAATCGGGTCGAAGTCGCCTGGGATTGTGTTCACGAGATCTCCTCGGGCCGGAGCCTCCGCTGTACCGCGGTCGCGCTGGAACGGTCGCCTTCGACCGCTGGGTCAGCTCTGCAGGGCTTGGACGAGCTCGTCCTCGCGCTCCTTCGTCAGATTCGTCTGGATGACCGTCGGTCCGAACGGTTTGAGCGCGTCGACGACCCGGTCCACGGTCGCCGAGCGGGCCAGCAGGAACACGGCGGCGTGGTCCTCCTGCAATTGCCGGCCGACATCCTTGATCAGCTGGTCGTTGATGCCGACATCCGTGAGCTTGCCGGCCAGCGCACCGCTGGCGGCGCCGACGGCGAACCCCGCGAGGGGATTGAGGAAGATGAGTCCGATCAGGGTGCCCCAGAGCGCACCACTGGTCGCTCCGGCTCCGGTCAGGTTCATCGTCTGCTGGATGCGCACCTTGCCCTTGGCATCCTTGTAGGCGATCGCTGCGTCTTCTCGCTGCAACAGCTCCTGCTTGGCCAGCTCCTCGGTCAGCTGGATGACACGCTCGGCGTCCTCGCGACTGTCGAGGCCGAGTACCACCAGATGGGTCATGCCGGACTCCTCCCTGAGGGCGCCACGACTTTCCGCGCCGGACGCCTATCCCATCAACCGGCGGTACGGTCGTCCTCCTCCGATTAGGGTGAGTCCGCCGGGCGAGCGGCGCGGGCCAGGAAGCCGGACAACGGCGCAGGGAGCTGTGCGGGGCGGTCGCCCCAGTCGTAGACGACCGCGGTGCCCGCGATCAGGTCGTGCAGGGCGCGATGTTCGCGGTGGAACAGGATCGGCAGGAAACCCAGCCCCGCCGGCAGCACGCTGACCGGGAACGCCAGCACCCGGAGCAAGGCCTGGCCGGGTCGGAGCGTGGCGCCGTCGGATCGCACGACGCGCAGTCCGACGAGGCTCTGCCCCGGGGTCCGGGCCACGATCGCGAGAAAGCCGAACGCGTAACAGAACGCGAGGACTCCGAGCCCGATCGTCGACGGCGGCCGCCGTACGGACAGGCCCCAGAAGGCGGTGGTGAGCAGGTCGAGTCCGGCCAGGCCGATCGTGAACGACGAGACGACGACGAGAACGTCGAGCACGGTCGCCACGGCTCTGCTCACGGCGCCTGCGTAGTGACCGGTGACCGTCAGGCGTCGTTCCATGCCTGCTCCGGGTCTGCGAGCAGCCGTGGCGCGATCGGCTGCGGGCCACGTCGGAGCAGCCGCACGACGAGCATGTCCATTACGGCGTCGAGCCCGGCCAACTGCCGGCGGACAACGTCGAGCACCGATCCGGCCAGCCGCGCCTGACTCTCGACCACGATCCCGGGCAGGCCGGAGCGCCGTACCAGCCGCTCGACGTCGATGCGCTCCGCCAACGCGTCCAGGTCGACGCGCTCCAGCAACCGTTCGAGATCCACACGGTCGACCAGCCGGTCGATCTCGATGCGGTCGAGCAGCCGGTCGAGGTCCACCCGGTCGAGGACGCGGTTGACGTCGATGCGGTCCACCAAGGCGTCGACGTCGATGTGGGACAGGATCAGGTCCGGTTGGACGGTCTCGACGACCCGGCCCGTGACCTTGCCGGCGAGCCGCCCCAGCACCGCGGTCGGGCGGTTCATCGGGCCGTTCCGGTCCCAGAGCTACCGTGATGCATCCTGTCCCCCACCGTCCGGCGCGCCTGCCGACCACCTTCGTTCGCGCCTCACCCGCGGTGGATCACCCGCCCCGGGTGAGCCCCTCACCTGATCCGGGGGATTAGACCAGGCCGACGTCGCGGGCGACTCGGAGGGCTGCGGATCGCTTCTCCACGCCGAGTTTGCGGTAGAGCGCCATCAGGTGGGTCTTGACGGTGTTCTCGGTGATGTACAAGGCCTGGGCGATCTCGCTGTACGAGTTGCCGAGCGCGAGCTGATCGAGCACGTCCGCCTCGCGCGCCGTCAACCGGATCCGTGCACCGTTGACCGTCGCGTCGAGACGACGCGGCGGCGACATGTGCGCATCCGGCCTGGTCCGAGCCAGCAATGTCCGCTGAGCGATGTCACTCCCGGCCGCCAGGTACGCCGAGAGTTGCTCGAGCGCTGCGGCGGCGAAAGGTTGTGGGTTCGGTCCGGCGAGATGACTGCGCAACAGATCGAGGAACACCGGTTCGGCCCCGGCCGGGACAAGCGCATGCAGATTTCGCTGCGGAGTCACCCGGTTCAAGGTGTCGACCAGGGAGGCCTCCGCGGCCGGCCGATCGCCCAGGCGACCCAGCAGGACCGTTCGGAACGACGCCGCCGCGGCCGCGACCGGAGGATGCGGGTTCAGCCCCTCGAGGACCCGATCGATCAGCCTCACGGTGGCTCGCGGATCGCCCTGGCCCAGCGACAGCAAGGCCCGGATCAGCTCGGCCTCGGTGGCGTTCCCGCTCCGGTCGAGCTCCCGGACCTGCAGGTCGACGCCGGCCTGGTCGCCGATCAGAATCGCCAGCCGAAAACGCAACAGCGCGAGATCGCGCGACAGGAACGACGGCAGCGGTCCAGCTGCCGCAGGATCCCTGGTGAGCTCGGTGGACGCGTCGTCGAGACGGCCGGCCTCGATCAGGAGCACCGACCGCAGCATCGAACGCAACGCCGTGACCACGGTGTCGGAGTCGGCCAGGTCGGTCTCGACCACACGCTCGTACCAGGACCACGCACGGGCGAGGTCGAGCTGGTTGAGAGCTGCGAACCCGAGTACGAGCTGGGCTCGCACGGCATAGACCTGCGGTAGCCGGTCGTCGACGACGTCGAGAGCAGCCTGCGCCGATTGAGCCGCGTTCTGCATCTGGCCCCGCACGTGCTGCACGATCGCCCGATGCGCCAGCCCGCCCGCGACCAGGCCCGGATGGCCGGCCATGCGGGCCGTGACGAGCGCCTCGTCCAGATGGGCGAGCGCGGCGTCGAGATCATCCGCCCAGGTCTCCGCGGCAGCGAGCTCGATGAGCAACCACGCCAGCCGCTCCGGCGCCAGCACGGTGTGCCGGCTGTCGCCGTCGGCCGAATCCGGTGCCAGCAGGTTCCGGGCCCGGTCGATCGCGGCATGCACGTCGTACCAGCCGTACCGCGATTCCCACAGTCGCAGCAGTACGGCGTCCGCAGCGAGCGCATCGTCGTCCGGTGTCACCGGATTCATCGCACCGGCAAGATCGTCGGCCGACGCGGTGTCCATGACCGCACCGGCGACATCCCCGGAGACGCGCCGGAGCAGACCGCGGACACCGATCAGGTGTGGGTGGTCGGCCAGATATCCGTCGGGGAGAGCGTCGAAGCCGGCCGTGACGAGGTCGAGCTCCCCCGCGGCGAGGATCTCCGGCCCGTGTCCGAGCACGATCCGGGCGACGAACTCCGGATCCGCGGCGCCCAGTGCGCTCCGCAGCGCGGTGGCGCCGTCACCGCGATTCTCGTAGTACAGCGCCGACCGCCGCTGTGCGGCGACAACGAGCCGCGCGTCGTCCGCGCTGGCCGCGGCCCGCCGCCGGAGCAACTCGACGAGCAGCGGGTGGTACCGGTACAGCGGCTCGCCGCCGGGATCGGCGACGTACGCCGTCACCAGCAGCCCGTTGCCGGCGAGCTCCGCGAGCATCGCGCCGGCATCCGGGTCACCGCTGAGCATCACGGCCTGCGGCCCGGTCACAGAGCCGGGCCCGAAGGTGCTCAGCAGCATCGCCTGCACCCGGTCGCCGAGGGTGCTGAGGCTCTCGCCGAGGAGGAGATCGAGAACCGGTCGCTGATTCGCGGGCGGCCACACGGCGACCCCGGATGCGGCGAACGCCCGCGCCGCGAGAACCAGCGCGGCCGCCCAGCCCGCGGTGTGGGTCTGGAACAACTCGATGTCTTCCCCGGTGGCCTCGCTGGCGTGGGCCTGCACCAGCGCGGTGGCCTCGGCGTCGGTGAAGCGCAGATCCCGCGACCGCAATGTCAGTGCCATCCCCCGCAGCTCGAGCTCGGACACCGGCAGCGGAAGGTCGTACCGCGTGGCGAGGACGAGCCGGACGGCGTGCGGCGACTTCCGCAGTACCTGCAGGACATCGGCCACCATCGCCGCCGGCAGCAGATGAGCGTCGTCGACGACGATCGGATCCGGCAGGCTCGGCACGTCACCACCGATGACGTGCTGAAGGGATTCGGTCAACGCGCCGGGCGACTGCCCCGACACCCACATCACGGGCTCGCCGGATCGTCGTCGCCGAGCCACCCAGTCCGACAGCAGCACCGTCTTACCGGTACCGGCCGGAGCGACCAGCATCGTCAGCGGTGCCCGTACGCCGAGGTCGAGAGCGGAATGCAAGCGCTCGCGGGTCACGAGCGTCAGCGGCGGCCACGGAATTCCGCCGCTGGCCGCAACCCGGAAGTCGTCGTGCTCCTGCTCGGGCGTCGGGCTGCTGCTCCCCATCGTCGCCCCTCCCCTGGCCGACGTGTCCTGGTCTCCACACACTCCCGCTGATTCGTCCCCAAAGAATCGAGACTAACCGGTTCACGCCAGATTGGGCAGCCTCACCCGCGCTTCAAACCTTCGTTCGGTTACGGCCGATGCGCGGCACTTTCGCGCCGATCCATACCGCGACAACGACCAGGAGGCCGATTCCGACGAGCCAGCCCCAGAGGCCTTCGGACACAGGCCCGAGCCTGCCGAGCGGGAAGCCACCAGGGTCGTCGGACTGTTGCAGAGCAACCAGGTAGGCGATGATCGCGCGCTTGTCCTCCGGGCGGAGCACCTGGTCCGAGAAGACCGGCATCTGCTGCGGTCCGGTCAGCATCGCCTGGTACATGTTTCTGGGCGTGGTCTGCATCAGCGACGGCGCATAGCCGCCGTTCGGCAGTGCGCCACCGCGACCGGCGAAGTTGTGACAGGCCGTGCAGTTCGTCCGGAACAGTTCGCCGCCCCGAACGATCTCGGCCTGCGTCGCGTTGCTGACGTCGTACGCCTCCTGCGCGGGTACCGCGGGTCCTGGTGCGAGGGAGGCGATGTACGCCGCCAGCGCCGCGATCTCGTCGGTGGTGTACACCGGAGGCTTCCGCGGCACCTGGGCGCCGGTCTGTGCGGCCGGCATCCGTCCCGTGCTCACCTGGAAGTCGACCGCGGCCGCCCCGACACCGATCAGGGACGGGCCGGTGACGCGACCTTCGCCGTTGGTCCCACCCTCGGCATGCAACCCGTGGCAGCTCGAGCACCCGACCGCGAACAGCCGTCGTCCTTCGTCGATCTGCTGAGACTGCGGACCGTCCGCGCCCTGGGCCCCGTTCGGCATCAGGGCGCGGTACGCCGATCCGACGATCACGAGCGCTGCGCCGACGACCAGGGCCTTGGCGAACCCGCCACGCCGCACCAGTCGCGGGACACCGCGCATCTCCACACCTCCCGGGCCGGGGCTGCCGCTGACCAGCAGACACGACCCGGCGCGCGCCGGCATCACCCGAATCGGGCGATCCGGCGCACCGCGGTACCGGTCAGCAGGTACTGGTCAGCGGGTGTCGCGTTTGGCCTGGCGGCGGGCGCCGGCGGCCCGGGTGGATGCGTCCTTCTTCAGCCCGCCCGTGGTCTTGGTCGCGCGAGGACGCCTGCTGACTGCGGGCGCGGCCGCCGCATCGCGGCTCGACGCTGCCCGTCCGGCGTCCGGCCCCGGCGCCACCTCGACTCGCGCCCGCGCCGATCGCGCCGCTTCGATCCGCTCGCTGCGCAGCTCCGACGACGCGCGGCTGGCCGCGGTTGCGACCTGCCGGCTCACCCGCGCCAGCACGGACTCGAACAGCTCTGCCTTGTCACGATCCCGCTGGTTCCTCGGATACGACACGCCCCGGCCACCCACCTCCGCCACAGCCGCGCCGGCCGCCCGCCGGTAGTTCTTCACATACTTCGTCCGAGCCCGCCGCACCCGCTGATGCAACTCCAGCAACTCGTCCTCGTCGAGGCCCTTCAACACGTCCCGCTCGGTCTCGGCCACGAGCAGCCGCTCGGCCTCACTCAACGAATTCAGCAATCCTCTGTCCATCAGAAGCACTCCCGACGCCTGCGGCTACGACTTCCCCTTCCCTAGACCGTGCAGCAAATCCCCGCGAAACAACAGGTCTGACCGCCGCCTGAGCAGGTTGTGCGGCGGAAGGCCCGCTTGCCAGAGCCGCTGGCTTACTGATACACCGTATCTATTAACGGATACCTGCTCACTTGGCGGGGAGACTTATGGCGATACCGTGTATCGGTTTGAGCGGCGTGGAGGTGGCGGGCCCGGGCACCGCCGGGCTGCAGCAGTTCGGGCACGACACCTGGTGGCTGGTGCTGCTGAAGGCAGCGGTGATCTTCGTGATCCTGATGCTGTTGACGCTCTTCAACATCTGGGCCGAGCGCCGCCTGGTCGCCCGGATGCAGCAACGGATCGGCCCCAAGGTCAACGGTCCGTTCGGCCTGCTGCAGTCGCTGGCCGACGGCATGAAGCTGATCCTGAAGGAGGACCTCATCCCGAAGACGGCCGACAAGCTGGTCTTCGTGTGCGCGCCGGCGATCGTGGCCGTTCCCGCGTTCGTCACCTGGTCGGTGATCCCGTTCGGGCCGACGGTGAAGCTGCCGTGGAGCGACACCGTCACGCCGCTGCAGCTGACCGACCTGCCGGTCGCGGTGATCTTCGTGCTCTCGATGGCCTCGGTCGGCATCTACGGCGTCGTGCTGGGCGGCTGGTCGTCCGGGTCGACGTACTCGCTGCTCGGCGGTCTGCGGTCGAGCGCCCAGATGATCTCCTACGAGGTCTCGATGGGCCTCTCGTTCGTCGCGGTCTTCCTGTACGCAGGTTCGATGTCGACGTCGCAGATCGTCGAGGCGCAGGACAAGATCTGGTACGGCGTGATCCTCGCACCGTCGTTCGTCATCTACCTCATCTCGATGATCGGCGAGACCAACCGGGCACCGTTCGACCTGCCCGAGGCCGAGGGTGAGCTGGTCGGCGGGTTCCACACCGAGTACTCCTCGGCGAAGTTCATGCTGTTCTTCCTCGCCGAGTACGTGAACATGGCCACCGTGTCGGCTTTGGCGACCACGCTGTTCCTCGGCGGCTGGCATGCCCCCTGGCCGATCAACGTGATCTGGGACGGTGCAAACGACGGCTTCTGGCCCGTCCTGTGGTTCATGGGCAAGGTGATGTTCTTCATCTTCGTCTTCGTCTGGCTGCGCGGGACGCTGCCGCGACTGCGCTACGACCAGTTCATGCACTTCGGCTGGAAGCGGCTGATGCCGTCGGCGTTGCTGTGGATCCTGGTGGTCGCCACGATCCGCGCGGTCGAGCTCAACGGCGGCATCGACCGGCAATGGCTGTTCGGGGCGCTCGGGCTCTGCCTGGTCGCGATCGTTACGCTGTCGTTCGTGGCCGAGAAGAAGCAGTCCGACGCCGCCACGCAGCAGGAGGCAGCCACGTTCGACGCCTTCGCCGGCGGCTACCCCGTGCCCCCACCACGTCGCACCGATGGCTGAGGCGAAGGGCCCGGTCTGGGCCCGCAACGACCGCGAGCCTCGTCGCAGGACACTGAGCCGCGAGTCGATCGTCTACGCCGCGATCGCGCTCGCCGACCGCGACGGGCTGGACGCCGTCTCGATCCGGAGCGTCGCGTCGTGGCTCGACGTACGGCCGATGAGCCTGTACGGACACGTGTCGAGCAAGGACGACCTGCTCGACCTGATGTTCGACCAGATCGCCGGGCAGAACGTTCTCGGTGACCAGCTCCCGCAGCACTGGCGAACCGCGCTCGAGGCCATCGCGCGGCGCACCAGAGACCAAGGACTGGCGCACCCGTGGACCATCGAGTTGATGACCGATCGCATCCAGCTGGGACCGAACACGCTCCGGGTCCTCGACGAATGGATGCGGGCCGTCGCGCCACTGTCCGTTTCCACCGAAGCCGCATGGACCATCGTGACAGCCGTCAACGACTACACGGTCGGCTACGTCATCCGGGTCGTGGCGCAGCGACGCGCCGTACCGTCGGACGCACGCGCCGCCGGCGAATGGACGGCGACCGTCAACAGCTACCTCACCGAACGCGCCGACAGCGGCGACCACCCCCACATCGCGCCACTCCTGCGCCACGGCTTCGCCACGCAGCCGGACAGCTTCGAAGCAGGCCTGTCATGGATCCTCGACAGCATCGAGCAGTCGCACGCCGGCCCTACCTCCGCCGGCGCGGCCGGACGGTGAGATATCCCAGTGCCGCGCACAGCGCGACCGTTCGTACGGCGTGTGCGATCTGCCACCGATCGCGTAGGCTCGCCCAGTCCGCCGGTGGATCCTGTGCTGTCCATCCCTGCTGTTCCAGGTTGATCGGACCGTTGACCACCACTGTGACGACGACCGCGACCAGGATCAGGACCAGAGCGATGAGCGTCGGCCGCAGCAGCGCCCTGTCCGTCTTGTACGCCTGAACGACGAGCGTCACAACGGCGATCAGCGTTGCCGCGAAGATCGCGCCGATGAACCAGGTGAAGTACTCGTACTCCGCCTGGCGCACAGCGACGTACTGCGGCCCGTCGAGCGACCGAAGCGCAAGCTCGAGCACGAGCACCGTGGCTGCCACCCCGACAAGGATTCCGCAGCACATCCGGCTTGCGACCCGAGCGATCCTGGTAACCGCTCCTGTCCGCATCGCCGCTCTCCTTCGCCTCGACATCAGTCCTTGACTTGACGTCTGGACCGGTCGATGTGTGACACGCTCAGCGGCAACTCAGTTTGTACTCGTGGGAGGACTCGGTGGAATTCGGGTGCTCGACGACCAGGGTCTCCTTGAAGCTGAACGCACCGGATGTCGCGGCGGGATCGACGGTGGTTTCGACCACTTTCGTGGCAGCTGAGGCGAACTCGACGGTGACCGGCTTCGAGTCCGTCGTCAGCTTGGACTCCCAGTGGTACGTCACGGTCGCGGCGTCGTCGGTCGTGATCCTCGCCTGCACGGTGATGGGTCGAGTGCAGTCGACCGCTGTCGACTCGAGCTCCACGAGATCGACTTCGGTCACCGGTCCGCCACGTCCGCGGAGCAGCAGAGCCCAAACGGCTGCCGAGACAGCGATGGCCACGACGACGACCAGGACAAGGTTCCGACTGACTATCGGGGACGGTCTGGCGGCCACGGCCACCGGTTCGGGCGTTTCCGTTCCTGGATCGACGAGGTGAGCGGGCGTGGTCGAGAGCACCAGCTCGGGGATCGACCGCAGGACGAACGGCCGGGAGATCTCCCGCTCGAACGCCGACTCGGCGGCCAGGAAGCGCCGGTAGGTCGCGACCGCCTCCGCTCGTGCGGCGGCGAGGTCGGCGTCGTCCACCTCGCCGATCGAGCCGCCTCGCAGCACGAACCCGTACAACAGCTCCAACGGCCGGCCGAACTGGTCGGTCGCCGGCCCGGACAACCATCCGATATCGCCGGCCCCGAGCCGTTCACTTCGAGACACGAGTACGACGTCACCCGCCACCAGCCCGTGGACCGGGGTGATCGCCACGCCGGACTCGCCACCGGTGGCCTGGTCGAGTACGCCGTACTCGTTGCTCTCAGCAAGAAAATCCGGGACGAGCAGCGGCTGGTACCCCTGCTGCCGGCCACGGGCGACCAGGAACGTCCAGCCGTACGGCGGTGAATCGGGCACCGTGGTCACCGTCCACCGAGCCGGGAAGCGGGCAACCGTTCCTCGAGCCGCTGCAAGTCCGCGGCGAACTCGCCCAGCACGCGCGCACGGGCCAGCTCGACAGTCGCCGCCTGGCGCCGGGCGTCGCGTCGTTGCTCACCCACCGCCCTCGCCTCGTCCGTCGGCATACCCGCCATCCAGTCGAGAAACATCCCGACGACCTCACGCCCGGCCGACCCACCGACGACGTCCTGAAGCCTCCGGCCCAGCGTCGCGCCGGCCGGGAGATTCAGGAACGCCGTCATCGAGAACCGTGGCTCGTGCCGGGATCTGGCGTCCGCGGCGAGCTGTTGACGAGTGGCCGGATCGAGAGACTGCTCCACTTGCCGGAACAGGTCCGGAAGGATCGCGGTGAGCGGCACCTCGACGTTGGCCGGGTGGAGTTGGCCGTTCGGAAGCTTCAGGATCCGGCCGTCGGTGTCCATCTGGGCGAAGTCCGGGCCGACCGCGCTGACCGGGATCAGCCGGATGATCCGCCCCTCCCAGCTGTGCGTCTCGACGAGCGCGTTCAGCTGGGCAGTGTTCATCAGGGCATCGCGGACGAGGCTGAGCCGGAGGTTGTCATCGGCATCGACCGGCTCACCGAACCCGCGGATCAGGTCCCACTTGGTGAGAACGAAGTGGATCGGGCAGGTGGCGCCGGCCATCATTCCGGTCATCGGCTGGATCGAGCTGCGGAAGTAGCGTTGTCCGGCAGGTTCGCCGCGGAGGAACTGGAGGACCCGGTAGCCGTCCAGCATGCCGAGCAGCCCGTGGGCATTGCGGATCCGTGCTTCCAGATCGCTGAGGCCGGTCGAACCCGCTGCCTGCTGGGTTTCCAGCAGTTCGCCCGCATAGTCGAGATAGCTGATCGTGAACACCTGATGCTTGGTGCCACGGTCGAACGACATGCAGTCGAAGACGAGCTCCCGGGTCTCGCCCGTGCGCGTTCCCCGCGGCCACGGCTCGGCGGTGTCGCTCACCTCGTCGAACACCTTGCTGAGATAGATCCGCTGCGCGGCGGCCGTCTCCAGGAAGTACGAGCGAGTGGCGGTCGGAACGTTCACGGTGTGGAACATGCTCGACAGATAGACCGTCTTCCCCGACCCGGCGATGCCCAGGGCAACAACCCGGAAGTGCGGCATGGGGACCTGGCGGGCGGTGGCGGGCGGGGCAGCAGGTCGTCCGACCGGGGTTGCCTCGGCCACCGCGAAGACACGCTCCCGGAGCACGAAGGCGTGGATGCTGGCGGCGACGATCAACAGGATCAGGATCGCCGGGACGTTCAGTGCGAGGAATGCGACCAGGAGCGCGGCGTAACCGGCCGCGGCCAGCCACAGGGCGGCGTTCTTCAGTCGTACGGCGGCGTGAACGAAGGGCACGAAGGCCAGCAAACCCAACGACAGCAGGGGAATGAGCGCCCACAGGATCGAGCCGATCTCACGCCCGCCACTCCGCTGCGCGGCGACTGGCTGAGCCGTCGGCGGCGGCGCACCGCTTTCGACAGGACGTGGCTGGACCGGTTCGGTAGGACGAACCCCCGCCGGAGCCGTCCGAGCAGGATCCGGGTGCGGCCGGCCCGGCCTCGGAGCGGCAGCTGACACGCTCGCAGCCGGAGCCACTTGCGGCTCGGTAGGCGCTGGGCCCGGAGCGGGCTCGGTCGTTGCAACAGGTGCGCCACTCACAGCTGGCGCGTCCTGCACAGTCGGCGTCTCCTCCGTGGCCCGCACCTGCTCCCCCACCGATGGCGCCTGCGCGGACGGCAGATCCTCCGCAGCCGGTGGTTCCTCTGCGGACGGCACGTCCGCCGGAGCCGGTGGTTCCTCTGCGGACGGCACGTCCGCCGGAGCCGGTGGTTCCTCTGCGGACGGCACGTCCGCCGGAGCCGGTGGTTTCTGAGCGGGCGGCACGTCCTTCGCGGCCGGTGGTTCCTCGGCGGTCGGTGGTTCCTCGGGTGCCGCCAGCTGTTCGGCCGGGAGGACGGTCACGGTTACCGGGAGGTCGACTTCGCCGGTAGGGCCTTTGAGATTAAGGGTTCCGGTCCGGGTGGCACGGGTGTCGACGGAGATATCGAGGCCCTCGGGTGTCTCTTCGACGTGGATCCAGTCGTCCGATGCGTGCGGCGTACAGATCCTCGCGACCGGCGGGCCGAGCAACTGGAGAACGAGGTGCGGCGGCTCCGCGCCCGAAACGACCGGCTCGAACCGCAGCGCCGTCGCACTGGGACGGAGGGTCGCCTCCCGGACGGCCGCTTGCGCGGGCTCAGCGACGTACTGGATATCCGTCCGCGCGATCTCCACCAGCGCTTCGTGCGCCCCGACCGCCGCCGGCAAATTCTCGCTGAGCAGTCGCGACCGCAACTCACTGACCGCGCCAAGACGCGAGAACATGTTCGCGTCGGTCATCGCGGCCTGCAGATCCGCCGGAATCGGCTGTGGTTTGATCCGCCGCCGGCGACTTCTGGCCAGGTACAGCTCACCCTGCATCTCCACGTCCCGGCTGGGCGTCTGGTGCGGCGTCTGCGCACGAACCCGATCGAACACGTAGTCGTACAGCTCGTTCAGCGACACCCAACCGTCCTCGTCCCGGTCGGCGTCACCGGTCGCGAGCCCCTCCACCAGCGCGGTCGTGAACACGGACGGACGGCTGCTGTGGTCGTCGGCGAGCTCGTCGCCTTCGAACGCGTACTCGATCGAGTTCGACGCGGTGATGACCGCCCGACCCCGACCGCCGCCGACCCGATTGCCCGGAAAACTGTCCAGGACGTTGACATCTCCGGTCGACCGGACCGCGACGCCCTTGCCGAACGCCCCGCCGTAGCAGCAGTCCAGGAGCAGTACGACGCTGCGCGACCGGCTCGCCTGCATGCACCGCCGTACGAAGTCCGCCGAGATCGCGGTGGAACTCAGCCGGTTCGGCCGGGTGTTCCGGGCGGCGAAGAACAGTTCGCCCGACTCGCTCTTCAGGCCGTGGCACGAGAAGTGCAGCAACAGCACGTCGTCCGGCTGACTCTCCGCGAGCAGGTCCTCGATCCGCGTCTGGATGACGTACGACGGTTCGTTGCGAACCGTCTCTACGTCGAAGGCGCCGATCTGCCCGTCGCCGAGAACCCGCCCGAGCGCCTCGGCATCGGCGGCCGGCGACCTCAGATGCCGAAGCCCGTCGTGGTCGTACTCGTCGTTCGCGACGATCAGGGCTCTGCGCCGACCGTCCATTACTTGCCCCCGGGATCGGCGTGCCTGCTCACGAACAACTCGATCAGTCGCGTCTGCTCCGGGGCACTCACCTCCGAGAGCTCCAGTACGTCGCCGTCGAGCTCCAGCCGAACAGTCCGCTTGACGCCGTCGCCTCGCGCCAGCCAGTTCCTGATGACGGACACCACCTTGCGCACACCCTCCGTGGCTTCGCTGAAGGTGACCAGCAACCCGCCGATCGCGAGGAACTCGAGCGCCCTCGTGCCTGGTGGCGGCTCCCCCGCCGGCAGCGCCGTGACGTTGTCGACGTCCAGCTCCAGCAACTCCCGCCGCAGATAACCGGTCAGCTCGTCCAGACGCTCGGCATCCGCACCTGACTCGGCAAGCTGAACTTTCAGCTCCCCCACCATGGGCCCCCTTGCCTCCCGGGCGACGACCGCGTTGCGAAGCCCCTCCCCACACGCGCTGTCACCTCTGTGTTACTCAGGCTAGACCTCCAGCCACCCGCACCGCTACGTCGAGCCGGCGCTTATCCCTTGACGCCTGAGGCGACGACGCTTCGGACGAAGTGGCGCTGGGCGAACAGGAAGATGAGGAGCGCGGGAAGGACGTAGAGGGCCGCGGCCGCTGCTTGCACCGTGGGGATCGCGTTGCCGTGCGGATCGCGGTACCAGGCGGTGATGGCGACCGACAACGTCGTGTGGTCGACGTCGAGCAGGAGCGCCGGCGCGATGTAGTCGCCCCAGGTCCAGATGAAGGACAGCAGGAACGACGTGATCAGCACCGGTCGCGACAGTGGCAGGAAGATCCGCAGGAAGATCCGCGTCCAGCCGCACCCGTCGATGATCGCGGCGTCTTCCAGTTCGCGCGGGATCGCGGCGAAGAACTGGCGGAACAAGAAGATCAGGTACGGCGACGCCGCGAAGCCCCACAGCACCCACGGCCAGTACGTGTTCACCAACCCGAGCTTCGAGAACAGGACGTACGTCGGCAGCAGCGTCAGGATCTGCGGCAGCATCATCGTCGACAGCAGGACGAGGAACAGCCCACGCTTGCCGCTGCCGCGGAGTCTGGCGAACCCGAATCCGACGGCGGCGCTGGAGGCGGTGACAAGTACGGCGTACATGGTCGACAGGAACAGTGAGTTGACGGCGTACGCCGGGAAGTTGATGTCTGTCAGCGCGTGGACGAAGTTCCCCCACTGCGCCTGCCGGGGCAGGATGTGCGTCGGCACGGCGGCCCACTCGTCCCGGGTCTTCAAGGCCGCCAGCAGCAACCAGACGAAGGGCCCGACGAAGAGCACCGCGAGTGCCATCAGCAGGACGTAGATCGCCCCCGCACTCAGACGGAGCTTGACCAGCGGCAGCCGGTGGACAGCGGCGGATGCGGTACGGCGGTCGTGCACAGCACGTTCTCCTAACGGTCCGACTCGGTGTCGACCTCGTAGTGCACCCAGAGGCGACTGGATCGCTGGATGAGTAGCGTGAAGGCCAGGATCACCAGGAAGAACACCCACAGCATCGCCGACCCGTATCCGAACCGGTTGCTGGTGAAGAACTCCTGATACACCTGCACCATGTACAAGTGAGTGCTCCGCGGCACCTGTCCTACCCCGGCGATGCTGTTGGTCTCGGCCAGCAACAGCGGCTGTACGACGATCTGGAACGTCGCGATCACCCCCGTCACCACCTGGAAGAAGATGACCGGGGAGATCATCGGAACCGTGATGTGCCGAAACACCCGCCACCGGCCCGCGCCGTCGACGACCGCCGCCTCCTCCAGCTCGGCCGGTACGCCCTGCAGCGCGGCCAGCATGATGACCATGCCGCCCCCGAGGCCCCACAGCGTCAGGATGATCAGCGCATAGAAGGCCATGGGATCTATCAGCCACACGATCGGCTTGATCCCGACGACGTGCAGAAGCGCGTTCGCGATGCCGGCGTCCCGGTTCAGGACAAGCTTCCACATGATCGCCATCGCCACCACCGGAACCACCGACGGCAGGAAGAAGATCGTCCGCCACAGGCCGAGCGCCTTCAGCCGGCGGTTGAGCAGTACGGCGAGCCCGAGTGCGGCTGCGACGCTCAGCGGTACGGCGATTGCCGTGTAGGCGATCGTGCGCAGCAGAGCGTGCCACGCCTCGCTGTCGCCGAAGAGTTCGGTGTAGTTGCGGATCCCGACCCATCGCCAGCGCGGTGAGCTGCCGTCGAAGTTCGTCAAGCTCATCCCGAACGCATAGCCCAGCGGCACCACGGTGAGCAGGAGGAAGCCGAGCACCCAGGGCGAGACGAACAGGTAGAAGGATCGGTTCGAGTACCGCGACCAGCTGGTTCGGGCCATGTCGCGGTCAGCCGATCTGCTCTTTGCCCTGCTTGAGCACCTTGTTGACGTCGTCGGTGATCGCCTTGCAGGCGGCGTCGACCGTCGCCTGCTTCTTGATCGCTCTCTGCAGGTGCTTGTCCAGCGTGAGGTTCCAGGTATCCACGGTCGCGTACGGCGAGTCCGGCAGCGGCGCGCTGAACTGCAGCTCGTTCTGCGCCGTCTTGTACGCCTGCTTCTGGTACGGCAGATCCTGCGGCAGCTTCGGCAGCAGCGACTTCAAGGCAGGCAGGCCCCAGCCGCTCTTCGCGCGCTCCTCGGCAGGAGGCCCCGCCATGAAGTACTCCATCAGTTTCCACGCCTCGTCCTTGTGCTTCGACTTGGCGGGAATCCAGGCACCCATACCGGCGTACGTCGGACTCACCCGGTGATCCCCCATCACGGGCGCCGGCGCCATCCGGATCACCGGATGCAGAGCGGTCTCCTTGACGAAGTTGCCGCCGTACCAGTAGCCGTCCTGGCTGATCGCCATCCGTTTCGCCATGAAGGTGGACAGGTCGGCGCCGTCCGGCAGCGGATCGAGCGAGGACGGCCCGACGCCGGCCTGCGCGAAGTCGACGTACCACGCCACCGCCCGGCGGGCAGCCGCGCTGGTGAAGTCCGTCTCGGTCAGGTCGCCGTTGTAGATCTGTCCGCCCTGCTGCAGGATCATCGTCGCGAGCGGGGCGAACAGGTTCCACGCCCACTCCACTCCCAGGCCGTAGACCTTCGTCTTGCCGCCCTGCCTGCTGGTCAGCTTCTTGCCCACCGCAAGCAAGTCGTCGTAGCCGATCGGCTCGGTCTCGCTCAGGTGCGGGGACTTCGCCTGGTCGAACAGCTGGGCGTTGTACCACAGCGTCGCGTCCTGACTCCAGTCCTTCACGATCCCGTAGTACGAGCCCTGACCGATCTTGCTGCCGTCCCAGCGGAAGCTGTCGTTGACTCCCAGCAGATCGTCCTTCTTGAGCACCTGACTCTTCTCGAGGTACGGCGTCAGATCGGTCGCCAGCCCGCGCGCGTTGACGTTGGCGCTGCCGACGGCCGCACCGCGGACGAAGTCCGGTGGAGTGCCGGACGCGAGCATCGCGTTCAGCCGCGTGGCGTCGGTCTGCAGGAAGTTGATCCTGATCCCGGGATTCTTCGCCTCGAAGTCCGCGATGTGGTCCTTGGTCAGCTCGTTGTTGTTGTACATCACGGTCAGCGTGACGGTGCTCCCGCCGCCTCCGCCGCCGTTGCCGGGCGAGCTGCCCGACGAGTTGGCGTTGCAGCCGCTCAGCAGTCCCCCGGCGGCCGCGCCGCCGACGACAGCGGATGCCCCGCCGAGCAGTCGCCGCCTGCTGATCCGCGCCGATCCGTTCATCCCGACCTCCTCAGTCCGCGCTCCTGACTGGGAGCGCTCACAGTTTGTTGGCCGTCCATACCGCTGTCAATAGCTCGAAAACCTCGGATCCTCATGTCATGATGAGTGCCGTTTCTGTTCGCGCTCCCAGATCGGACACCTGTCGATGAGCATCGTCGTACCGGTTCATTCGGGATCGGCCGGCCGCGCCGAGCCAGTCCTGCCGCAGCTGACCGGCATCGCTTTCGGCGGCGACTACTACCCCGAGCAGTGGCCCGAGCACGTGTGGTCCGAGGATGTCCGGCTGATGCAGGACGCGGGGGTCAACCTGGTCAACGTGGGGATCTTCGCCTGGGCCCTGCTCGAGCCGTCTCCAGGAACGTACGACTTCGGGTGGCTGGACCGGGTTGTCGACCTGCTCCACGACGGCGGCATCTCGGTCAACCTGGCCACGCCCACCGCGGCCCCGCCGCCCTGGTTCTTCCGGCGCCATCCGCAGGCACGCCTCGTCGACCGTGACGGAAGGTTGCTCGGTGCCGGCGGCCGGCAGGCGTTCTGCCCGCATTCTCCCGAGTACCGGGAAGCCGCGATCGCCATCACCGAGCAGCTCGCGGCACGCTATGCGGGTCATCCCGCATTGACGATGTGGCACGTCCACAACGAGTACGGCGGCGCCAACACACACTGCCACTGCGCAACGTCGGCCGAGGCGTTTCGAGGCTGGCTGCGACGCCGCTATGTCCGCCTGGACAACCTGAACGACGCCTGGGGCACAACGTTCTGGGGGCAGCGCTACGGTGATTGGGCCGAGATCGAGCCTCCGCTCGCCTCCCCGATGGCGGTCAATCCGGCGCAGCAACTGGACTTCTTCCGGTTCAGCTCCGACACGCACCTCGACAACTACATTGCCGAGCGAGACCTCCTCCGCAGGCTCTCCCCCGGGGTTGCCGTGACGACCAACTTCATGATCAACAACTGCAAGTGGATCGACTACCGGCGCTGGGCCGCCGAGGTCGACGTGGTTGCCAACGACCACTACCTCTACGCCGAGCAGGCGGCCAACCACATCGAGCTCGCGATGTCGGCGGACCTGACCCGATCGGTCGCCGGCGGCCGCGGATGGTTGCTGATGGAACACTCGACGAGTGCGGTGAACTGGCAACCCCGCAACGTCGCCAAGCGTCCCGGTGAGCTGCGCCGCAACACCTTGAGTCACCTCGCTCGCGGCGCGGAGTCGGCACTCTTCTTCCAGTGGCGGGCCTCGCGCTTCGGCGGCGAGAAGTTCCACTCCGCGATGGTTCCGCACGGTGGCACCGGGACCCGGGTCTGGCGCGAGGTGCTTGCCCTGGGCACCGATATCTCCCGGCTCGGCGAACTCCGGGGCACTCGCGTCGTCGCAGATGTCGGGATCGCCTGGGACTGGCCGTCCTGGTGGGCGCTCGAGCTCGAGTGGCGTCCCTCCGTCGACCTCTCGTACCTCGACAGAGTCTCGGCGTTCTACGAGGCGACGTGGCGCTCGCACCTGACCGCCGACTTCGTCGACCCCGAAGGCGACCTCTCGCAGTACCCCGTCGTACTGGTACCGAGCCTCTACCTGACAACCCCGGCAGTTGCGGACAACCTGACGACTTACGTCCGCAACGGCGGCACGCTCGTGGTGTCGTACTTCTCCGGCATCGTCGACGGGAACGACGCCGTCCATCCGGGTGGCCACCCCGGGGCGTTCCGCGAGCTGCTCGGCCTGTCCGTCGAGGAGTTCCTGCCGCTGCGAGAAGGCGAGCGGGTCCGTCTCGACGACGGCTCCTGCGGCGACGTCTGGGCCGAAGACCTCGTCCTCGCCGGCGCGGAGGCCATTCGGCACTACACCGAGGGACCCGCCGCCGGGCAGGCCGCGATCACCCGTCACCGGCTCGGACGCGGAACGGCGTGGTACATCTCGACCCGCCTCAGCGCCCACGATCTCGCCGCCGTACTGCGCGACGCCGGCCTCCCGCCACACGCTGACGTGCCTGAAGACCTGGAGGTTGTACGACGTGTCGGGCCGGAGCACGAGTACCTGTTCGCCATCAACCACGGAGAGCGTGACGCCACGCTGGCCGGTGACGGCGACGAACTGCTCACCGGTGCGTCCTGCTCGGGCGATCTCGTCGTACCCGCGGGTGGCGTGCGAGTGGTTCGCACGCCTCGACGCAGAATGTGACCATGAGCTCCTCGAACGCTTCCCGCCGCCCGACCATGGAGGACGTCGCCGAAGTCGCCGGCGTGTCCCGGGGAACGGTCTCCCGCGTGCTCAACGGCGGCCACTACGTGTCCCCCGACGCGTTGACCGCCGTACAGCGCGCGATCCGCAAGACCGGGTACGTCGTGAACCAGCACGCGCGCAGCCTGGTCACCCAACGGTCGAACTCGGTTGCCTTCATCCTCTCCGACCCGCAGGACCGGCTGTTCGAGGACCCCAACTTCAACATCCTCCTGAAAGGCTGCACCCAAGCCCTGGCCGAGCGCGACATCACCTTGCTGCTCACCATCGCGGGCACCCAGGAGGACCGGCGGCGCGTCGGCCGCTGGGTCACCGCCGGGCATGTCGACGGCGTACTGCTGGTGTCCGAGCACGCCGGCAGCCCGCTGACCGACGAACTCCGATCCCGCGGGTTGCCGATCGTGGCGGCGGGGCGGCCGATCGGGCACGAGCGCGAGATCTCCTACGTAGCGGCCGACGACCGCGACGGTGCACGGCAGATGGTCAACTACCTGCGCTCCCGCGGCCGCCGGCGCATCGGCATCATCACCGGACCGACCGACACCCCCGGTGGCGTCGACCGGCTGGCCGGCTACCGCGACGTGATCGACGAACCGGACCCGGGACTGATCACCCACGGCGACTACACCCAGGCGTCCGGCGAGCGGGCGATGGCGGACCTGTTGGACCGCGCCCCCGACCTCGACGCCGTCTTCGTCTGCAGTGATCTGATGGCTCTCGGCGCGATCTCGACCCTGCACCGCGCGGGCAAGCGCATCCCACAGGATGTCGCGGTCGGCGGCTTCGACGATTCCAAGGTCGCCGTCAGCGCCGACCCGCCGCTGACCACCATCCGCCAGGATTTCACCCGCGTCAGCACCGAAATGGTCCGCCTCCTGCTCGACAGCATCGGCACCAACACCCGCTCCGCCGTCATCCTCCCCACCGAGCTCGTCATCCGCGAGTCCGCCTGACGCGACACACTCCGTGCGGTGCTGGACAGGTCCGAGTCATGAGTGAGCATTCACCGCCGGAGCGAGAGGCACGGTTCACCGGGCTGTTCGAGGCGACGTACGCCGACCTGGTCCGGTTCGCGCAGCGACGGGTATCCGACGAGCAGGCCGAGGACATCGTTGCCGAGGCGTTCCTGGTCGCCTGGCGGCGGACAGACGACGTACCGACGAGCCTGCCGGACGCGCGGGCCTGGCTGTTCGGCATCGCGCGGAACGTCATCCTCAATGTTCACCGCGGAGCGCGACGGCGGACGGCACTGGCTGTCCGGCTCAGCGAGACGACGACCGTCACCGCCGACAACTCCGAGCTCGTGGCCCGGCAGATCGATCTCGCGCGAGCGTGGGACAAGCTCTCCGGGGTTCATCAGGAGGCGTTGGCGCTCGCAGTACTCGACGACCTCACCGCACCCCAGGCCGCGGCTGTTCTCGGGATCTCCCCCGTTGCGTTCCGGTTGCGACTCAGCCGCGCCCGCCGAGCGTTGCGTGCATTCCTCGGACACCTGCCGGCCCATTCGCCCGAAAGGCAACTCTCATGACTCCTATCGACGAACTCCAGGTCCTCAAGAGCCTGGATCCGGCGAGCACCGACGCCGACCCGAACGGCCGGCGCGCGCAGGCCGATCTGCGGCGGATCCTTGCGACCGAACCCACACCGGTGCCTGCGCGCAAGCGGTCGGGTCCGCGGATTGCCGTGGCTCTCGCCTCGGTTGCTGCCGCGACTGCCGCTGTCCTTGTCCTGACCTCGGCCCTCGGCGGCGATCGCGCGTTCGCCACGTGGACCGCGACGCCGACGGGTCTGTCGGCAGGCGAGCGTGCCGACGCCGCCGATTCGTGCCGCAAGGAACAGAAGTCAGGCAGCCCCGAATACCGCGATCAGTTGTCCAAGGCGACCACCGCGATCGCGGAACGTCGGGGTGCGTGGACGCTCGTCGTCCTCGCGGACCGAAGTGGGTTCGGCGCGCTGTGCATCACCGACGACTCGCGGCACCTCTTCCGCAGCTACTTCGGTTCCATCGGCACAACGCCGGCGGCTGATCGCCCGGCGCCGCGCGCCCTCACCCCGACGAGCCTCGGCACCGGCTCGATCGACAACCACAGTCTGTCGGTAGCTGCCGGCCTCGCCGGAGCGGACGTCACAGCCGTCACCTACACCAGCCCGACCCGAGGCAAGATCACCGCAACGGTCAACGCCTCCCAGTTCGCTCTCTGGCTCCCCGGCGACGACCTGACAGACGCGAACCGAACCGGAGTCCCGGTCCAGGTGTCCTACCGAGACGGCACCACCACAACCCTCACCCTGCGCCTCTGAGCAGCGCGAGGATCTGTCGCGCCACGGAACGGGCGAGGGTGTGCCCGTCGCGTCGGCGATGGGCACACCCTCGGGGTCGGATCAGGCGGTGGTCGCGCGCCGCGGCAGCACCCAGTCCGGGCGTACGAAGTGGCACGTGTAACCGGCGGGGTACTTGACCAGGTAGTCCTGGTGCTCCGGCTCGGCCTCCCAGAACGGACCCGCAGGCTCGATCGTCGTCACCGCCTTGCCCGGCCACAGGCCCGACGCGTCGACGTCGGCGATCGTGTCGCGAGCGACCTCCTCCTGCTCCGGCGTGAGCGGAAAGATCGCCGAGCGATAACTGGTGCCGATGTCGTTGCCCTGACGGTTCACCGTCGACGGGTCGTGGATCTGGAAGAAGAACGCCAGGATGTCGCGGTACGTCGTCCGCGCCGGGTCGAAAACGATCTCGACCGCCTCTGCGTGCCCGGGATGATTGCGGTACGTCGCATGGTCGTTCTGCCCGCCCGTGTACCCGACACGCGTCTCGAGTACGCCGGGCTGCCGGCGAATGAGGTCCTCCATACCCCAGAAACACCCGCCGGCGAGGACGGCTGTCTCGGTGCCGGGCTTGCGGGTGACCTGCCCGGTGTCGTCGATTCCACTGGTCATGACGCATGCTCCTCTGTGCTCGTGATGTCGCTGGACGTGTCGGCCGTCTCGAACAGCGACCGATACTCGCCGTACCCCTGACTCTCCAGCTCGGAGACCGGGACGAAGCGCAGTGCGGCGGAGTTCATGCAGTACCGCTGGCCTCCCGCCGCGGCGGGGCCGTCATCGAAAACATGACCGAGGTGGCTGTCGGCTCCAGTGGACCGCGCCTCTGTGCGGGTCATCCACAGCGATCTGTCCGTGACTGTGCGAACTGCGTCCGACGCGATCGGCTTGGTGAAGCTCGGCCACCCGGTACCGCTGTCGTACTTGTCGGTCGACGAGAACAGCGGCTGTCCGGAGACAACATCCACATAGATCCCGGGCTCGTGGTTGTCCCAGTACTCGTTCCGGAATGCGGGTTCCGTCCCGTCCTTCTGCGTCACGCGGAACTGGCTGCCGGTGAGGCGACTGACCGCCTCCGGAGTCTTCCTGTAGTCGTGTGCCACGGTTCTCCTTTTCTGACGTCGCTGGCTGCGCCGTCACCGGTAACAACATCGCGGGCAGCTGATTTGGTCCCGGGTTCCGCAGAACGCGCTGTGACCGCGATCTCAGTCCAGATCGTGGTCCCGCACGGCGAGGCGACGGAGTCAGGGGGCGATCTCGAGCTTGGTGATGAGGCCGTCGGCGAGGGTGAACCGGTAGATGATGTCGACGACACCGCCGGGGAAGTCACCCTCCAGGTGATTGGTGACGACGTAGTGGGAGTCGTCGAACTTCTCGACGTGGCTGACCTCGACCGTATAGGTGTACTCGCTGGTCTCGGTCTCCCGCCAGCGGTGGATCTCGTCGTGACCGGTGTAGGTGGTGCCGTCGTCGTCGACCACCACGGCGTCCGTGGCGAAGGCGGCCAGCAGGTCGTGAGCGTTCGCCTTGTGCTGGGGATCGGCCTCGCGCAGGTACCTCGTGATCGCCGGCGGCAAATGCTTCGCCATCTCGGCGGCGGTCGGGTCGGGCGGGTGCTGGATAGTCATCAGGCGCCTTTCAACGTGAACGTGGTGCTGCCATGCATTGGCTGTGGTCCCATCGTCGTCACCCTCCTGGCCCGCCGAAGCGTTCGGTCCGCGCGCCGAGCTGTCAGCCGCACGTCAGTCGCCTTGATAGCGCTGCTCTTTCCACGGGTGTCCATAGTTGTGATAGCCGAACATCTCCCAGAAGCCGGGTTGATCTATGGGGCGCAGGTCCAGACCACGGACGCTCAGCGACGACATCTGCCAGCTCGCGCCACTCCCCACCAACTCGTCAAGGAACAGGTGCAAACCATGGGCGGCCGCTCCGACCACACTCCAGTGCAACTGCTTCCCGACCAGCGACAGATCGATCAGATCCTGCAGCACCAGCTGCAACTCCGAACCAACCGCCGCACGCTCGTTCGGATTCTCCAACGGCGGCAACTGCACCGAATTAGCAACAGCTTCCGTAGACATACCTCGTCAGTGTCACGCCCACCGCCATACCTTTCGTCCCCACCCAAACCAACCGCCGGAGCACACACGGCGCCCCGCGCTCGCGGACGCGGCTGAGTCGGCGCCGGCTGTGCTACCTCGGGCTCAGCTGCTTGGTTGTCATGACCGCAATGTCAAGTTGGGTTTGCCGGCTCCGACCTTGTTGCGAGTGCGCCGAAAGGACGGGTGACCAGCGAGGGCTGACCTCGCTGGGACGACAGAATCACCCGTGATCCTCGGCAGAGACCTAAGGATGACTATGCAGACCATTAGTCCGTTTCGTATCGACGTTCCTCAGCGTGAACTGGACGACCTTCGGCAGCGGCTGGATCGGGCCAGGTTCACCGAGGAGTTGCCGGATTCCGGGTGGGACTACGGCGTACCGGTTGCCTATGTCCGCGAGCTCGTCGCCCACTGGCGTACGGCGTACGACTGGCGCGCCTGGGAGGCCAGGCTCAACGCCTACCCGCAGTTCACGACAACGATCGACGGACAGCGGATCCATTTCCTGCATGTGCGATCACCGGAACCGGACGCGAGGCCGCTGATCCTCACCCACGGCTGGCCGGGCTCGGTCGCCGAGTTCCTCGACGTGATCGGACCGCTGACCGATCCGCGCGCACATGACGGCGATCCCTCGACGGCATTTCATCTGATCGTCCCTTCGCTGCCGGGATTCGGGTTCTCCGGACCGACAACCGAGCGCGGCTGGGGACCACGCCGGATCGCGGCCGCCTGGGCACAGCTGATGACCCAACTCGGGTACGAGCGCTACTGCCTGGCCGGCAACGACTGGGGAACCTTCGTCTCGCTGGACCTCGGCAGGATCGCGCCGGAGCGAGTCGTCGGTGTCCACGTGACGCAGATCTTCACAGGTCCGGCCGGTGAGCCGGGGGAGCTGGACAACCTCACCCACGACGAGCAGGCCGCACTCGACAACGAGCGGCAGTTCGAGCAGACCATGAGTGCGTACGGCGTACTCCAGACCCAGCAACCGCAGTCGCTCGCGCACGCGCTGGCGGATTCGCCGGTAGGTTTGCTCGGCTGGCACTGCCTGATCTACCGCGGGCGTCTGGACCCCGACTTCATTTTGACCAACGTGATGATCCACTGGCTCACCGGCACCGTCGCCTCGGCGATGCGCATCTACTACGAGTTCGCCCAACAGGACGGTCCCGCCGCCCCGACGACCGTACCGGTCGCTCTGGCCCAGTTCAGCGAGGACACCATGCCGATCCGTCGCTTCGTCCATCGCGACCACAAGAATCTCGTGTCGTGGAACGTCTTCGACCGTCCTGGGCACTTCGCCGCGACCCAGTCGCCGGACCTGTTGATCGCCGACATCCAGAACTTCTTCAAGCACCTGCCCGAGCGCTGAAGACGGGAAACGCTGCTCATCGTAGAGCTCTGCCGGTTCACTTCGATGCAATCCGGTCGAGGAGGAACCGCACCATGGTATCGATGACGTCGCCAAAGTATTGGCTGTTGCCAGGGTAGTGGAATCCATGCTCGGCGTCTTCGTACTCGAGTAGCGTGCACTCGTTGCCAGAGCGCACCATCGCGTCCCGGAACCGCCGCACGGAATCGATCGGCTCGACGTCGTCGCGGGTGCCGTGGTGGATCTGCATCGGCGGGTTCCCTGGTCGCACGAACTCGATCAGTGAGTAGTCGAGTAGCCTGCCCTCATCGATGCCTACCTGCTTTTCGAGGCGGCGCTGCGCGTCCGGCTCGAAGGTCCGCAGATCCAAGCCCGCAGGATTGAGGGCGACCACCGCCGCGACGGCGGGCTCCGACGCCGCAGTAGGCACGTCCGCGGCGGTCATCGCGGCAACAAGCGCGAGATGAGCACCTGCCGAACTGCCACCCGAGGCCAACTGCTGTGCTTCGAGCCCGCGCAACGCGGCCAGCCGCGCGAACTGCTCGACCGCGCGTCGAACATCAGCGATGCAGTCGTCGATGCCGGCAGCGCCACGAGAGAGCAGCCGGTACCCGGCCGAGACTGCGAAGATTCCGCGCGACGCCAGGTGCCGGCGCGCGGCCGTAGGTCTTCGCCCGGATCGAAGACCAGCAAGGGCAGCTCAGTGCCATCGGCGGCTTGATAGAGCACCGAGGACTCGCGACCGGCCGTACTCGGCGGATGCGTTGGATTGGTTCGGTGCTTCTGCGAAGCCTGTGAGGACGAACTCCCCGGCGAGCTGCCCACGGGCTCGCCCGGTGGTACGCAGCGGGTGCGTAGCGCTGGCTGACGGAGTGCACGTCTCCAGGTGTTACCAAGGGTCTCCGGTCCCCAGTTCCGCGAGATGCCGTTCATAGCTGGCGATCTTGCCATTCACCAGTTCGAGACAATCAAGCAGCTGCGCGATCTCTGCGGAGATATGTGAGCTGTGCTCGCGCAACACCTCGAGGCGCTCCGCCTCGTTCCCTTCGCCCCGCCGCACAAGTTCCGCCAGCCGCCGGATACTGGCCAGGGACATCCCGGAAGCCCGAAACTTGATGCAGTTCAAGATCCATTCGACGTCCGACGACCTGTACACCCTCCTGCCGGACCGGTCCCGGCTGATGGTGCCGGCGAGCAGGCCCTCGCGTTCATACAGCCGCAGCGCGTGAACACTCAACCCCGTTCGCTTCGCTACCTCGCCGATGCTCAGCATCTGACCGCTCATTCCTTCACCGTAACCGCTTGACCTAGACCAAGGTCTAGTACCTAGCTTGCTCGGCATGGCTGACAAATCTCATCTCCCCGATCACGACGCGCAGAGCACGGCGGTCGAGGTCATGTCAACGGTGGACCTCGCAGGCCGCTTGGCCTTGGTGACCGGGGGATACTCCGGTCTCGGGTTGGTCGCGACGCGCGAGCTTGCCCGTGCCGACGCACGTGTTGTCGTTCCCGCTCGACGCGCTGAGGCGGCAAAGCGGGCGCTGGACGGCCTCGACGGAATCGAGGTCGACGAGGTGGACCTCGCCGATCTCGCGTCCGTTCGCGCGTTCAGCCAACGGTTTCTGGACCGGCACGACCGGCTGGACCTCCTGATCGCGAACGCCGGGATCATGGCGTGCCCCGAGACGCGCGTCGGTCCGGGGTGGGAAGCACAGTTCGCGACCAACCACCTAGGACATTACGCCCTGACGTGCTTGCTGTGGCCCGCGCTCCGCTCCGCGGCAGGCGCTCGCGTCGTCTCGGTCGCTTCGGGATGGGACCCGGCCTGGTCCATTCGATGGCACGACGTTCAGTTCGAGCACGGATACGACAAATGGGCTGCCTACACGCAATCGAAGCTCGCCAACATCCTCTTCGCCCGCCACCTCGACCGGCTGGGTGCCCGGGCCGAGGTCCATGCCTTTTCTGTCAATCCCGGCTACATTCTCACACCGCTGCAACGGCATCTGGGCACCGACGAGATGGTTGCGGCCGGTTGGATCGACAGCAACGGCGTAGCCACACCAGGATTGTTCAAAACACCCGAAGAGGGAGCAGCCACGACGTTGTGGGCAGCCACGTCACCGATGCTCACTGCACACGGCGGCGCGTATTGCGCGGACTGCCGCGTGGTCGACGCCCAGGTCGACGAGGACGAAGCCCGGCGCCTGTGGTCGCTCTCAGAATCCATGACGGGCATCGGCCTGCCCGAGTGATCCCCGCCGGACCACGTCCCTGACCCACAGTCCGTCGTAAAGCAACGACGAGCCGGTGCGCACCGCGTAGCGACCCACCCCCGGGAACCAGTGTCAAGTTGTTGCCAGACGCAATAGCTGCGTACGACGGCCTGGAGGCGGTGTCGCGGTCACGGGCAGAGGGGCATGCCAGTTAAGCTTCTCGAGGTGGGGATCGAATTGCGGCAGCGTTGGGGCGCCCAACCGATTTGGGTTCGGTGTGCGCTGGTTGTGTATGTGATCGGATTCGTTGAGGGAACTCGCGCGCATGTCGCGGACCTTCTGCGTGGCGGGCTCGGCGCTTATGCCTCGTACGGGCCTGTCGTGCTACAGGTGTTCTTCATCAGCCTGGTGGTCCTGGATCCGATCGTGGTGGTGCTGGTGGCGCTGGCGCGTCCGAACGGTGTTTGGCTCGGATTGGTCGTGATGGCGATGGATGTGCCGGCGAACGTCTTTGCCAACTGGTCGATGCTGAGATAGGACTGGTGGTCACTGGTACGGCCGGGGGGCATGTTGCCCTTGACGCTGTTCAGCGTATTCGTGCTCGTCTCGGTGGTCCCGCTGTTGCGTCACTTGTCGGCCTCACCATCAAGTGCATGAGCCGATGGTGGCTGCTCGCCGTGGCAGTCGGCTGAAGTGCCGGGAAGGAGCGCCGGAACGTGAGGGCCTCCGGACCTGGGCCGTCGGCTCGCAGCAGGGTAGTCCCGCAGGTGCTCCAGCGACTCCCATACCGAAAGCGTGTGGCGGGCGGAATTCATTTGGGCCAATTGGAAAGCGAACCTGCGTCGGCGCAACCCGGGCATACGGCGCTCGTCAGCCGTTCAGGAACTCCATCATTTGTTCGGGCCAGCGGGTCCCGGCCGGCGCGCCAGGCGGAAACGCGATGTCAAGATCAGCCAAATGTTCGTCTTCGAGCTGCACCGCCAGCGCTTCGACGTTCTCGTCGATACGCTCGGGCCGAGTGGTGCCAGGGATCGGGACGGCTCCCGGACACATCCTCATCACCCAAGCCAGCGCGACCTGAGCCGGGGTCGCGTCAACGGTTCGGGCAAGAGTCCGCAACGGATGCAAAAGCTGGCGATTGCGGGCGAAATTCTCACCCTGGAACCTCGGACTAACCCTCCTGAAGTCGTCCGTGTCGAGCTGTTCCACCGAAGCGATCGCGCCCGTCAAGAAGCCCCGTCCCAGGGGGCTGTACGGCACGAACCCAACACCGAGATCTCTCAACGTGGGCAGGACCTCATGCTCAACATCGCGGCTCCACAGCGAGTACTCGCTCTGCACTGCGGTGATCGGGTGTACCGCGTGCGCGCGCCGGATTGTCCCCGGCGAAGCCTCACTGAGCCCCAGATGCCGGACCTTGCCCTCCAACACCAGTTGAGCCATTGCGCCGACGGTTTCCTCGATAGGAACCCGGGGGTCTACCCGGTGCAAGTAGTACAAGTCGATGGTGTCCACACCCAGTCGACGCAGTGAACCCTCCACCGCCAGACGCACCTGTTCCGGTCTGCCGTCGGGAACCCGCCCCGACTCGAGAACCGGCATCGACCCGAACTTGGTAGCGATCTGCACCTCGTCCCACCGACCGGCGAGCGCCTCCCCGATCAGCGTCTCATTGGTTCCCGAGCCGTAGTGGTCGGACGTATCAAAGAACGTCACCCCGCGCTCAAGCGCCCGCTCCACGGTGGCGAGTGCCTGCTCCCGCCCCACCGACCCGTAGCCAAAGGTCATGCCCATACAGCCCAGACCAACCGCGGAAACGACGAGGTCCTTGCCCAACACACTGCGCTGCATACTTCGCGCCTCCTCAACGTTCGGAAGTCGATGTCACGAAGGATTCGAATCAGACACTTCGGTCGCGAACTGGACCTGCGGTTCACCGGTCAACAATTCCGGCACGCGGGCCAGAAAGGCAGACACATACGGAGTAGCGAAGTGCGCATCGCAGGCGGACCGGTCAACGTAATGCTCGAAGACCAAGAAGACTCCGTCGTCCCCACGGAAAACCTCGTAGCCGACCGCGCCCACTTCCTCCCGCGTCAAGCGCTTCAGCTCGAGAAGCTCCTGCTGAACCTGGCCCACGCGCTCTGGACGCGCCTTCAAGATGGCGAATACTGCTGTCATGGCGACCATGGTTGTCACCACCCGGGAGGATCGATAGGAAAAAGCGGCCATCGGCTGGGGCCGCCCTTCGTCCGCGGGCTCATGTAGCTCAGAGGCGAGACCGAGCATGTCCCGGCCATGTACGGCGAACCAGCTAAAATAGGTGCTATGCGCACGACCTTTGTGCCGGTTGGGCCGGCGCTCGAACGGTGCGTTGATCGGATCTGGACCTGGGAGGGCGACCCGAGCGAGCTGCCCGCGCTCTTGCCCGGCACCGGCGCGGAGTTGATCTTCCATCGAGGTACACAGCTCACTGCCCATGGTGCAGACGGTCCGGTCTCCCTACCTCAGGCTCACCTGCTGTGTATGCGCCGGGAGCGCTGGAGTTTGACGGCTGATGGAATGGTGGCATTTACCGCCATCCGCCTGCGTGCCGGCGCCCTCGCCTACCTGACTGACCACCCAGTGGAGGACCTGATCGACCGAGCAGTCGACATCAGTGACCTTCTGGGTCCGGCCGGCCGGTACCTCGTCTCCGCGTTGAACGGCACGGGTGATCTCACGGTCCGTGCCGCCAGGGCCGAGCAAGTACTCCGTCGACAGCCGACTCATCGCACAGATCCGCGGATCATGGCTGCCGTTCACCAGCTGTACCGGCAACCGGCTTCGACCTCCCTCAAGGACCTGGCACCGGCGTTGGGCGTCAGCACCCGCCACCTACGCCGAGGATTTGCGGCGGCCGCGGGGGTGTCACCCAAGGAGTTCCAGCGGCTCGTTCGATTCCAACGAGTGATCCGGACGATGCTCCTCAAGTCGCCGACGAGCGCAGCCCCTGTCGCGTTGGCCGCCGGCTACTACGACCAGAGTCACTTCATCAAGGAGTTTCGCCGTCTGGCCGGCCAGAGTCCCGGGCGAATGCTGAGCCAGCCTCCGCCACACTTCTATTTGCCGAGCTTGCCGCGACCATAAGTCATCTACCACTGCGGTGCACCGGCGTGGGCAACCCTCCGATGATCATGCGTTCGAGGCTGTGTCGGGCACCATGGTGGCGTCGCCGAGATGACGGCGCAGGAACGTCGCGGCCGCGTCGGCGGCCTGCCCGACGTACGGCTGCACATCGTAGAGATCGATGTGTTGCCTGGCGTCGAGCCAGCGCATCTCCTTCGGTCCGGTCGCGTCTCTGTAGAGCGCCTCAGCGAGTTCCGGCGCGCAATAGGCGTCGGTCCGGCCGTGCACAACCAGCAGCGGGGTCTCGCTGAGCAACGGCGCAGCGCCAAGCGCATCGAAGGTCATGAGCGCGTGGAGCGACCCGTAGGTAACCCGGTTCTCCCAGTGCACCGCCGTCGACCGCTGTGTGCCGTAATAGGCGAACGGCTCGTCACCACGCATCGCCGCGATCGCCCCGCCAGGGGCGACAGCAGGCAACTCGTCGTCATAGCGATCGAGGAACGACTTGAGAGCTTGGCGATAACTGTGGGGGTCACCGGAGCTGAAACGGACAGGGCTGTTGTAGGCGCCCGCGATGCCGACGACCGCACCAATTCTGGGGTCGGTAGCCGCCGCGCGAACCGCGTAACCGCCGCCAAGACAGATCCCGGCCACCGCCACACGGGCCGGGTCCACGGCCGGGTGCCCGGCGAGCAAGCTCACTGCCGCGCGCAGGTCGGCGAGCTTGCCTTGGCTGTCCTCGTGCGCCCGCCGCCCGCTGCTCTCGCCGAAGCCGCGGTGATCGAACGCGAGTGTGGTGAAACCGCGCTCGTGCAACTGTGCGGCGTAGGTCCCGACTACCTGTTCCTTTACACCAGTGAACGGGCCGGTCAGTACGACGGCAGGCGCTGCGTCGCCGGCCACGGCCAGGTTACCGACCAGCTCGAGACCGTCGGCAGTAAAGGTGACACGCTCGGCGCTCACGCCACCACCGTCTCGGTCGGCGCCGTGCCGACGCCACTGTCCACGGCGCCGGCCAGCTCCGCCGCCACCGCATCCGCACCGAGGCCGATCATCCAGGTCAGCGGCGCGTCGGGCAGGAAACGCGTCATCACGACAGTCAACTCCTCGCGTTGCGCGTCGGTCAGCCTCGACGCTCCACCGGCGAGGCGGCCAACCGTCTCCCGCAACATCATGAGATATCGCCGCTGGTCAGCAAGCATGCCGATGCCTCCTGGCGCGCCGTGACCCGGATACAACGTGGCACCGTCGAGCTCTTCGGCGACGGCGTCCAGCGCCATGAGCCAACTGTCGCCGTGCCCGTCCGCGGTGTAAGGGTGGGTGCCGTTGAAGGCCAGGTCGCCAATAAAAGCACGGTCTTCGAGCATCAGGTAGGAGTCCGCATGGCTCTCCGCCGCGCCGACGGAGTGCATCGTGAACCGCAAACTTCCCAGCTCGACGGTATCCCCCGTCGCCAGCCGTCGGTCCGGGACACGGTGCCCGTCCGGCCATTCGTCGCCGTACACCGGCTGCCACTGCGCGCGCTTCGCGTCGGCGATCTGCGCGATCGTGTCGGCCACACCGGCCGCCGCATACACCGGCACCCCGTCGCCGGCGAGCACCGGCAGGCCGTTGAAGTGATCCGGGTGTGCGTGCGTGACGAATACGCCGAGCAGAGGTTTGTGCAGCGCCTCGATACGGGCGGCGAGGGCACGGATATCGGAAAGCAGCAGGTTCGCGTCGACGAGCACGACTCCTTCGGCCGTCTCGATCAGATAGCTGTTGACGAACAGACCCGCTTCGGCAGCGGAATAGGTGTGAATGCGGTACTGGGACGTGCGTTCGGACATGTCGGCCGCGTTCCTCTCGACGTTTATCATTGGCTGAACGTTAGGTCGCCCACTGCTCGTCGGACAGAAGGCACTTGGCGGTGCCCTTCGGCGAGAGCCGGCGGTACAAGCAGATTCGCTTGGGGGGTTGTTGATGGCATTCGTCGTTCCGGATGTGCTCGAGGAGAGCTGCGCGACGCGGCAGGCGCTCGAACGGCTCGCCTCGAAATGGCGAGTGCTGCTTGTCTACGCGTTGCTGGCTGGTCCTCAGCGGCCCGCTGAGCTGCGTCGCCGGGTCGAAGGGATCACACAGAAGGTCCTGACCGAGACGCTGCGCGGCATGGAGCGGGACGGATTGGTGCAGCGACAAGTGCTGAAAGAGTCGCCCCCACAGCATGTTGAGTACGCGCTGACCGATATCGGCAAGACGCTGCAGGAGCCGCTCGCCGCCATCTGCGCCTGGGCGACGCAAACCAACGCCTGATCGATACGTCCGCCGCCGATCCCGGCGAGCCCCGTCAAGTTCCGCCAAGCCGAGTCGAGCGACGTGCGAGCAGGCAACTGGCGAAGAAGAGGTGTGACTCAGGCGGTCAGGGCGACCACCGCGTTCATCTCCTCGGCGGTGAGCGGACCCCGCGTCTCGGCCGCGAGGCACTCGGCCAGCTCCTCACGGTTCTTGACCCCGAGTACCACCGTCGCCACCCCGGACACGCTCAATGCGTAGCGGTGCGCCAAGGCCGCGGGCGTCTCGCCGAGCTCGGCCGCCAGCCTGCGGAACGGCTCGGCCCGCGCGAAGTCCACGGCCGCCGGGTGATCGGTGGGCACGTCCCGGTCGAGCGTCGACGTCAGCGAGCCCGCCGCGACCGCGCGGATCCCGATGACCGCCACCCCATTGCTGTTGGCCAGCCGTCGGATCGCGTCGTTCGCCGGCGGCACGCCGTCGAAGACCCAGAGGTCGCCGACCATGTCCATCGGGTTGACGATGACCTGCGCCGCGTCTGGCCTGGGCGCCTCCCGCAAGGCGTCGAGCACGGTGTCCGGGTGCGCGATAGCGGTGATGCCCCACGCACGGATCAACCCCTCGTCGCGCAGCCGCTCGAACTCGGGCAGCACCTGGTCACGGTAGCGCCGCCAGTCGATTGTCCCCGGCTGTGTCCGGTCGCGCGGGCTCAGATGCGTGTGCAGCAGGAACAGGTCCACGTGGTCCCGCCGCAGCCGGGCGAGGCTGTCGTGCAGACTGCGCCGGATGTCGTCGTCACCGTCCTGCGGGTGCACCTTCGTAGTGATCATGACGTCGTCCGACGGGCGCAGCGCCTCACCCGCTGCCCGCTCCGACTCCGCGTCCGTGCCGTATCCCGGCGCCAGGTCGAGCATGGTGATACCGCCGTCGATCGCGGCGCGGATGGTTGCCACCGCCTCTGCACGGCCGGTGCGGCCCCAGACTCCCGCGATGCCGCCCCCGCCGAGCGTGAGCGCGCTGACGCGCCCCAGTCGCCCGAATTCTCTCATGTCCACGATGAATACTCCTCGAATCGGTCCTCCGATCGACCGTAGAACCTAGAGCGCGGTCTATCTCAAGAGTCGTCCCGATCGTCGCGGCGGACCCGGGCGCCACGTGAGTCTTGTTCCTAGCTGCGGCTCGCAGCCGCCAAGGGCCGTCAGCATGCCGAGGGCGGGTATCTTCATGATCCTGGCAACGATCATGATTCCCACCCAGCTGCTGATGATCCCGACGTACCTCCTGTTCTCGCGGCTGCGGCTGATCGACAGCTCGGGGCGGCCATCGTGCCCTGGCTCTCGTCAGCGTTCGGGATCTTCCTGATGCGGCAGTTCTTCCTGTCGCTGCCGAAGGAGCTCGAGGAGTCCGGTCTGATCGACGGCGCGAATCGCTGGCAGGTCTTCTCCCGTATCGTGCTCCCGCTGGCGAAGCCCGCCCTCGCGACCCTGGCGATCTTCACGCTGCTCGGCTCGTGGAACGACCTCGTCTGGCCGCTGATCGCGATCAACAACGACCACGCCTTCACCCTTCAACTCGGCCTGGCGAACTTCCAGGGCACCCGCCGGACCGAGTGGTCCTTGCTGATGGCCGGCAACGTCGTAGCCACGTTGCCCCTCATCCTCTTCTTCCTGATCGCCCAGAAGCAGTTCGTAGCCACCATGACCCTCTCCGGCCTCAAGGCTGACCCGGCTGGGTCTGTCACGTGGACAGACCCAGCAACTTGAGAGCCCCTTCACGGTGCTGCGAGGGCTTCGGTCGGGGCCAGTCTTGCAGCGCGCATGGCGGGGTAGAGCCCGGCGATCGCGCCGATGACGACCGTTGCGGCCATACCTCCGATACTCGCCCAAGCGGGCACAACCGCTGTCCAGCCTTGGGTTATGGCGTAGAACGTCGTGACTGTCACGCCGAGGACCACGCCTCCGATGCCACCGAGGAGCGAGAGCAACAGTGACTCGGCGAGGAATTGCAGTCGGATCTGCCCTCGGGTGGCGCCAAGGGATCGACGGAGTCCGATCTCCGGGCGGCGCTCCAGGACGGAGATGACCATGGTGTTCGCCACTCCGACGCCGCCGACGAGGAGAGCTACCGCGCCCAGGCCGAGCAACAGCCCGGTGAATGCCTTGTTGGTCGCCTGACGTGCTGCCAGCGCATCCGATGGCCGTGACACCTTTACCTCGTTGGGCGCCTGCGGGTTGGCGGTTTCGGCAAGCACCCCCCGCACCGCCTCGACGGCGGAATCATCGCTGCGTGTGTAGACGGTGGTGGGGTGGCCGTCGAAGCCCAGATAAGACTGGGCCGCCGGCCAACCGATGAGCGCCGCGGAGTCCAGCTCTGGTGCGAGCAGCACCTCGTCGAGGATGCCGACAACGGTGAACCAGATGCCGTCGACGTAGACCTGTATCTCGGTTCCGGCCGAGCCGATGCCTAGTCGATCGGCGGTGCCGGATCCCAGCACGATCGCGGGATAGCGAGCGGTGGCCGCATTGAGCCAGGTCCCGTCCGCGAGCGTCGCGCTCACGGTTTTGAGCAGGTCGAGGTGTGCGGCGCGCACCGAGATGCCTCCTGATTCGACGGATGGGATCTTGTCGTTGCGGTAGACGTTCGTGTCGGAGATGGTGCCGACAGCCGCGACCTGTGTCACGGGGCCGATCCGGGAGATCATCTTGACCGCCTCGGGGGGAAGGCTCGCGGTATCGCCGAACAGAGTCTCGCCGGGGGCCACGGTGAGCAGGTTGGTGCCGAGGGCGGCGAGCTGGCGGTCCAGCTCCGCCCTGCTCGATGATGAGATGCCTACGACGGCGATCATCGCGGCGATACCGATGGCGATGCCCAGAGCGGACAGGAACGCCCGCAGGGGCCGGGTGCGGAGCCCGGAAGCACCGACGCGTACGACGTCGGCTGGACGCAGCCGGGCCGGCGCGAGCGTGCTCATACGATCACCTCGCCGTCACGCATGGACACCTGCCGGGGAAGGCTCGCCGCGATGTCCCGGTCGTGGGTGATGACCATCACTGTCGTGCCGGCGGCGTGCAGCTGTCGCAGAAGCGTCATCACCCCGGCGCCAGACCTGGAGTCGAGGTTGCCGGTCGGTTCATCGGCGAGCAGCAGCGCTGGTTCTCCGACGACCGCACGGGCGATCGCTACCCGTTGCTTTTCCCCGCCGGACAGTTGATGGGGGCGGTGGTCGAGCCTGTCACCCAGGCCTACACGCATCAGCGACGCCGTCGCACGTCGCTTGCGCTCGGCCGACCCCATCCCGGCATAGAGCAGTCCATCAGCGACGTTGTCCACAGCCGACAGGCCGGACGCGAGATGGAACTGCTGGAAAACGAAGCCGATCCGCGTTGCCCGCAAGGCCGACAACTGCCCGTCCGACAGCGTCGCCACCTCATGCCCGTCGATTCGGACCCTGCCGGACGACGGTCGGTCAAGCGTCCCGATCAGGTGCAGCATCGTGGACTTTCCTGAACCGGACGGGCCAACGATCGCGACCATCTCGCCGTAGCCGACGCGCAGGTCAACGGCCCGCACCGCGGTCACCCCACCCGGATATGACTTGGTCACATCAACCAGTTCGACGACCGCCGCGTCCTGTACGGCGGTGCTCATCGCGTCGCGTGCAATGCTCGCCGTTGCGCTCATGCCGGAACCCCTACCGTCATGCCGGCAGTCAGGCCGCTGCCGGAGACCTCGACCCGGCCGCCCGCGAACAGGCCGGTGTCGACGGTCACGATTCGGGTGCTCGTCCCGTCGACGACCTGCACGCCGTAGCCGCCTTCAGCGAGCGCCAGCAAGGCGGCGATCGGGACCGTGAGCACGTTCTTTCGCTGGGCGGCGGTGAAGCCGACCTTGACCGATGCCTCGTCGAGCCCCACGACTGCCTTCGCGTCGCTGATGGCGATGGTGACCTCGATCTTTGTTTCAGGGTCACCCCCGCTGGTGTCACTGGTGTCGATCACAGTGCGAGTTCCGATGATCTTCCCGTTCACGACGGTGCCGCTGGGCACGGTCACCTTGACGCCGCTTCCCTTCTTGGCCAGCCGCTGGTCGGCGACTTCCAACTCGACGACGACCACTCGTGACGTTCCCGTGTAGCTGAGGATGGCGCCGCCGGGCTGGATACTCGCGCCGATGTCGGCCTCGTGGGTGTCGATCCGCGCCTGCCCGTTTGCGTAGGTGACTCGTCCGAGGTCGACTGTGCCCGTCTCGTCCAGTCCGAGGTCGTCCTGCCACTCCTCGACAGCCTCGGCGGTATTGTCGGAGAAGGTCTCGTCGACCGTGAAGCCGCGATACCCCAAGGCGTACAGGTTCTTCTCGAACTGCTTGACATCGGGCCCTTCAGTTCCCGACGACAGCGCCCGATAGGCCGGCAAAGACCCATACAAAAGCACGGTTGGCTTGTTGTCGATCCGATAGAGGACTTGACCCTGCTTGACCACGGTCCCTTCGGCCGCCAGCCCGGTTACCGTTCCACCGGCCTTGGCCAGCACTTTGGTCGTGTCCCCATAGCTGAGATCGCCGCTCTCGGTCTGCGTGTCGACCAACGTCTGCCGGGTCACCTTTGCCGTGGCCGGCGGAAGATCGTCGTTTTGGTTGCCTGCGGCCCCGTCCTTCGACAGCCCGACGCCGGCAGCGGCCACGGCTGCGCCGGCGATCGCCAACCCCACCAGCGCCACGACGATGACGCGCCCCGTGCGCCTGCGGCCTGCGCGGGTCATCCTGCCCTCCCGGACGTACTGGGCCTGACCATGTATTTCTTGCATGCCTCCTGGGCTGTTTTGAATTCGGCCGAGTTCGGGTCGATCTCACGGGGCATTCCCTGGTTGCCTCCGCCGGCGTCCGGGTCGGGGTACTTGGGAAGCCCGTTCTCACGCATGCACTGGGCGAACTTGCGCATCTGCTCGAGCTGCGCCGGATCGTTCTCCGGCGGCTCGCCGCCGTTCGGCAAGTACTGCTTGCACTTCTGCATCGTCTCCTGGACCGTCTTCGGGTCCACACCTTCCGGACCGATGACTTTCGCGGGACCACCGCTCTTGGACCCGGTGCCGTCGTCGCTTTGTGGGTCCGGCCAGTTCTTGATCCCGTTGTCGCGCATGCACTGCGCGAACTTGAACTCGTCGCCCTTACCACCGGTTCCGGCGCTCGCGCCGGCCGTGGCGCTGCCGCCGGCCGTGGCGACCTCCTTGTCGTCGCCCGTCTGCCCGCACGCGGTAACCAGGAAGAGCAACACGGAGACGAGAACGAAACCCGGCCACGACATCCTGCGGCTGCGGCGTGCTTGCTGCCGGGGGCCAGCCACTCGCTTCGCGCCGGCCAGATGAGTGTGTTTGATCATGGGACGAGCCTGCTGCCCGCGGCCGCCAACACACATCCGCCCGCTGATGCGTGATCGCTCTATCCAGAGATGTACTTGCGCTCGGCCGGAATGCTCCTCGCGGCGCACGCGCGGCCGTATATCCCGGTGATAGTTTGCGTATCGTGCAAGCCTGGCCGGTCCGTATCCGCAATTGGTCGCGCCGACCTGCGTTGAGGGACGCTGGGCTTGCGGCGGCGCTCCTTGTGACCTGTGTGCTGGTCAACGCACCGAACACGGAAATCTCTCAAACCACAGCCCCCGACGTCGATCGTACGTCGGGAGGCAGCTTGGCGCTGTGGTGGTCTGCAACGGCAGTGGCGCTTGCGTGTGTTGCCTTACGACGGCGCTGGCCGCTGGCGATGCTTGCCATCTGCATCCTTTCGGCAGCCGTGCATGTCGCGCAGGCCGTGCCGTTCCTGATCGTCGACCTGGCCGTCCCGATCCTGCTCTACACGGTTGCGGTCCGCCACGCACGGTCAGTCTCACTCGGGCTGCTGAGCGGCCTACTTCTACTCGTGACTGGCTGGAGCCTTTACACCGCGGCGAACGCACTGCCCGTTCCCGGGCTGCCCGGCCGCATCAACCCAACGATCCGTCAGCCGATCGGTACGTCGCCGGTACCGTCGAGGCCACCGGTCAGCGTGATCCAACAGACCTGGAGCGGGGTTGTCGTGCTCGGATCAGTCCTCGTGGCTTCATGGGCCATGGGCGCCGGCGCACGAACCCGCAGCGCATATCTCGACGAACTGCATTCCCGTGCCAAAGACCTGGAAAGAGAACGGGATCAGCGAGCGACGCTCGCCGTGACAGCAGAGCGTGGGCGGATCAGCCGCGAACTGCACGACATCGTTGCCCACGGCCTGTCCGTGATGGTCGCTCAGGCGCAGGGCGCCGCGGCAGCTCTGGAGAAGCGTCCCACCGACACCCAAGCCGCGCTCAGTGCGATCGTCAAGACCGGACGTGACTCTCTGGACGACATGCGACGAGTACTGGCCAGAGTCGACGGCGTCGAGGGCCTCGACGACACCTGGCACCCGCAGCCGGGACTGGACCGACTCCCCCTCCTGGTCGCTCAAGTAACCGAGGCAGGAACGCCGGTCCGGCTGCATGTCGAGGGGTCACCCGCCGCGTTGCCACCCGAAGTGGATCTGTCGACCTACCGGATCGTGCAGGAAGCACTCACCAACACGATGAAACACGCCGGCACCGGCGCGACGGCGGACGTCATCCTGCGCTACCGCGATTCCGGTCTCGAAATAGAAATCCGCGACGACGGCCACAGGAGGACCAGCCCCCACACGGCGGGGAACGGCCTGCACGGCATGAGCGAGCGCGCACGGCTGCTTGGCGGAAATCTCACCGCAGGCCCTCGAACCGCGGGAGGGTTCAGTGTGCGAGCCGAGCTTCCGATCCAGGGACCGAACCGATGATCCGCCTCCTGCTCGCCGACGATCAGGCCCTGGTCCGCACCGGATTCCGCATGATCCTCGAGAATGCGGACGACATGCAGATCATCGGTGAGGCGATCAACGGCGCCGAGGCAACAAAGATAGCGCTCGACCGTCAGCCGGACATCGTCTTGATGGACGTCCGGATGCCCGACGTCGACGGCGTCGAAGCAACGCGCCGGATCTGCGCCGAGGACCCACACGCCCACATCCGGGTCCTGATCCTCACCACGTTCGATCTCGACGAGTACGTCTACGCCGCCCTGCGCGCCGGCGCAAGCGGATTCTTGCTCAAGGACACGCTTGCACCCGACTTGCTCTCAGCCATCCGCTCAGTCGCCCGCGGCGACTCCGTCGTAGCGCCAAGTGTCACCCGCCGACTCCTGGAACGCTACGTCGGCACCGGCCACGGAAGCCTCCCCGGCCCCGGCAACTTGGCGTCGACCGATCGCCTGGAGTTGCTCACGGACAGGGAGCGAGAAGTGCTCGGACACGTCGCATACGGTCTGACAAACGCCGAGATCGCCGGCCGCCTGTACCTCTCGGAAGGGACCGTGAAGACCCATGTCCACCGTGTCCTTTCCAAACTCGGCCTGCGCGACCGCGTACAAGCCGTCGTCTACGCCTACGAAAGCGGATTGGTCCGGCCCGGTTCCGGCGATCCTCGCTAACCCGTTGCACAGGTCAACCTGTTCAGCGACGCTATGCGGTCTGTCCGACTGAGGCGAGTTCCACGATGGCGTCGGCGGCTGCGCCGGCGCCATCGGTGGCGGCGTAGAGCCTGCTGATGCGCCGCGCGGCACTTCGCGCGCGGGGGTCAGCGAGGACAGCGCGAACCACCTCGGTCACTTCGGTGTCCGCCCGCGACACAGGTACTGCCCGGGCTACACCGTGCCGCTCGGCGATATCAAGGTTGGCGGCCTGCTCGGCCTGGAGGGCGATGCCGACGAACGGTGTCCCGGCGGCCATCGCCGTCTGCACAGATCCCTGGCCACCGGTGATCACCGCAATCGCCACGCGCGGCATGATCCGGTGACTCGGCAACACCTGTTCGACCAGAACACCGTCGCCCTCGAGACCGGTCAGGTCATGCATCGTGCCCGCGACGAGGACCCTCGGTACGACGTCACGCACCTGGCCGACCACGGCGCGTACCAACTCCGGCGACGTCGAGGTCAGGGCGACGTACGCGACCGGGCCGTCCTGATCGAGAAAGCTGTCCACCCGAGCGGGAACTGGCACGTCGAAGTGCGCGAAGAGAGGTCCGGTGTAGCGCAACCGGGCGCCTGGCCGATACGACCTGGCCGGTTTGGGCACCCAGCCGTCGACATCATGACGTGGTACGCCGAAGACCTCGGGAACATCGGTGATCAGCGTGAGATCGCCCATCAGCAGAGCGGGGAAGCTCGGGATACCGGCGACACCCAGCTCCCCCGCGACGCGATTGAAGCCGCCGGTGTAGATCTTCTGATACGGCAACCCCTTGTTGAAAAGGAACTTGCGAACCCTCGCCGGCATGAGTCCCTCCAGGGGCAGCCCGAGTCGGCGATCCGGCGGTATCGCGCGGCCGCGCTCGAACAACGGCGGAACGAACGCCCCGGAGTGCTCGACCACGACGGGAATCCCGGCCACTTGCGACGACAACAGCGCGGTCAAAGTCCATCCGGTCACGACCGCCGTGACGCTGTGGGTGCGGAAGTACGCGGCTTCGAGGGCGACGTACTTCCGGATCTCGTCATCGGTCCACATGCTCTGCTCCGGTGAACCGATTCCTGGAATCGAGGAAATGAACTGCCCGACGCGCTCGGCGTTCCATCCGCCCCCGAGGACATCGACCTGAATGCCGTGGTCTCGAAGCAGGTCGACATAGGGCCCACCATGGGTCAGGGTTGTGACCTCTACCCCGCGAACCGTCAGGGCGCGGTGAATCTCCAGAATGCGCGACGTCTCCGACAGAAAGCCGCAGTTCGGCAACAGGCAGATCATGGCGCCCCCTCGGTGCCTCGATGATCCGACGTTAAAGGTAATATATTGCGTATGTCAACGATGGGACCCGACCCGCTACGACTCCGCCCCGACCAGGCCGCAGATCTCCCGGAGCACTCACTGCTGGCGATCGAGGCGTTTCGCACGACGCTCGCGCTCGCCGCTCGGCTGCGGGCAGCCATGGACAAGCGGCTCCGCGACGACGGTCTGACCACGCAGCAAGCCGCTCTGATCACCGTTGTCGAAGCAGCCGGCTCGCCGTCACTGTCCGACGCGGCAACCGCACTTTCCTGCTCGAGGCAGAATCTCAAGCAGATCGCGTCCGCCCTGCAACGCAAGGGGCTCGTCGAGTTGCGCGCGGACCCCGACGACGCGCGAACCACGCGCATCGTCACGACCCGGAAAAGCCGCGCCTACTGGGCCTCACGCGACACCAGCGACGTCGACGCCGTGGCCGGATGGTTCCGCGCCCTCGACGCTCCCGCACTTCGAACCCTGGTAACAACACTCAACCTCGTGATCGCCCAAGTCGACCCTCGCTCGGACAGGCCCGCCTGAGCCGCGTCCCCCCGAGCAGCCCTCTTCGCCCCGCGATCACGAACCACGAGCTCACATGACCGACTGCTTTCAGGTCAGCATGCTCCGCTGCTACTGCGGGGTCGGCTGATGACAGGAAGTGACTGCCGGAACGCTCGCTGTGCTGGCCTGGCGGCTTATGCTGCCCGGCGTCCCTGGATCGGCTCTCAGCTCCTTGCGGAGGCCTCGCGAGCGGACGAGAGTGAGAGGTTGCGACCACCCGGTCAGTGCTGACGGGCACCCGGGCGCGCCGCGCAGAACGATCCATCTAGCTGAGGAGCGTCATGCGCAGGATCAACGTCGCCGCGACGGTCGCCGCGGCAATCGCAGCACTACTTCTCCCGACGCCGGCACAGGCGGCGCCAATCACGCCCGGCGGGTCGACAGAAGTCACTGTCGGCAGCAATGACCAGCTGTTCTCGCAGAACAAGCAGAACGAGCCGGGGCTGGCTGTGAATCCAGTGAACCCAGCGATTCTCGCGGCGGGAGCCAACGACAACATCGACCTGGAGGCGTGTAACGCCGGCGACGACCGCACGTGCCCGTTCACACCGGGCGTGGGCGTGTCCGGCGTCCAGTTCTCGACCGACTCCGGCCGCACGTGGACGCAACCGACGTACACCGGCTTCTCGGCGCGCGTCACACCGTCCTGCCTCGGCGCACCAGACGTCGCGCCCGGCCAACCCCCGGCCGGCGACACCGGCTGCGTACCCGATCCCAACGGCCCGATCGGCACGCTGCCCAACTACGACGTCAACGGTATGGTCTCCAACGGCGACCCGGAGCTGGTCTTCGGCCCAGTTCCCGACGCTTCGGGGAACTTCTCCTGGTCCAACGGGCAACGGCTGTACTACGCGAACATCGCCACCAACTTCCCGGGCAGTCCCGGCTTTGCCGGCGCCGCGGCCATCGCGGTGTCCCGCACCGACGATCTGGCCGGCGCCATCGCCGGTGACAACGACGCCTGGATGGACCCGGTGGTCGTGACCAGGCAGAACCAGGCTCTCTTCAGCGACAAGGAACAGATCTGGGCCGACAACGCCGAGAGCAGTCCCCACTTCGGCAACGCCTATGTCTGCAACGTCGGGTTCCGCGGGGCCGCTGGAGCCGAACCGGTGCTGTTCGCTCGTTCCACCGACGGCGGCGATACGTGGACCACGCGCCAGTTGTCCGCAGCCACGAACAACAACCAGACCGGTGGACGGCAGGGCTGTGCCATCCGAACCGACAGCCATGGCGTGGTCTACGTGGTGTGGGTCGGCACGGACATCCGGACGCGCCAGGGTGTGTTCTTCCAGGCCCGGTCCTTCAACGGTGGCCGGACTTTCGAGCGACCCAGGGCGGTGGTCTCGGGGCTTGGCGGAATCGGGCAGTTCGATCCCGCGCAAGGCCGGTTCACCATCGACGGCATCGCGGGTGCCAGAACCGACACCTTCCCGTCGATCGACATCGCCAACGGTGCGCCGAGCGGTTCGGACGCCACCGACCAGATCCTGCTCACCTGGTCCGACGACAGTCAAGGAACCAACCTCGAGAAAGCCTTCCTGGTGAGCTCGACCAATGGAGGCGACACCTACTCGGGCAAGGTCGTAGTCAGTGAGGGCAGCGACCGAGCCAACTTCCCGGCGGTGGCGATCTCGCCCGACGGCACCGACGCATGGCTGGTCTACAACGCCTGGCTCGACCCGTGGCGCAACGACACGACCTCCGCGCGCCGGATGCTGGGCGTGGTCCGGCACGCCGACATCGTCGGTACGGCCCACACCATCGGCGCGTTCACCACAGTGCTGCGGGGTGCGACAGGCGACGGACGCGCGTCCAGTGCCAACAGCCTGACCTCGGAGTTCCTCGGCGACTACAACTACGCCGTCGCCACGCGGGACTACGGCTCCGGTGTCTGGAACGACATGCGCAACGGTGCCGTCTGCCCCGCCATCAACGCCTACCGTCAGGCGTTCGTCGAGGACGTCCTGGCCGGCACCACGGAACCCATCGTGGGAGACGAGAAGGAGGACCCGGCGGCGGCAGCCGAACTGCCGGCCACGCACTCGACGGACCTGCGCCCAGGACCCAACAACGATTGCCCTGCAACCTTCGGAAACTCCGACATCTTCGGTGGAACCTTCAGCGACGATTCGTGACCCTGTTCGAGTTGTAGCCACAACAACCCGACGGCTGCCCACACCGCACGATCGAGTCGTCAGACCTCGCTCGCGCCTGCTCCCGTGGTGCGGATCTCGGCCTGGCCGCCGAAGTAGGTTTCGTGATCAGGTCTCTGATGCCAGACGGGCCGGAGTTGCCCTCGTCCTGAAACAGGGCGGCGGTAGGCGTCGCGGTCCGGTCGGGTGTGGGCGGCAAACCAATCGATCAGCAGGCCGTTGAGCTCGTCGATGGTCTGGTAGCAGTACCGATCGTCGATCCGGTTGTGGCGTTCCAGCGGATCCTCGCGGACGTTGTACAGCTCGTCCGGCGCGTCACCGTGCCGCCGGACAAGCTTCCACTCCGCGGTCCGGACCATGCGAGTTCCGCCGTACTCGTCGAAGACCATGATGTGCTCGGCCGCGCCGGTTCGGCCGTCGAGGCGGGACACGAGCGAGGCTCCGGCCGCGAGCGGATCGTCCGCACGCGGCAGATTCGCCAGTTCGAGGATCGTCGGGTGCAGATCGCAGGCACCTGCCAGTCCACGGTCGACCATGCCGCTCGGCGTACGGCCCGGCACGGAGATGATGAAGGGCACTCGGACCGAGTTCTCCCACATATTGAGCGGGGTGGTGGCGTTTCCCTTACCCCAGATTCCGTGCTGGCCGCAGCTGAAGCCGTTGTCGGAGGTGAAAACCACGCAGGTCGACTCGGTCAGTCCTTCGTCGGCGAGTTTCCGGACCAGCGCCGCGACACCGTCGTCGACGGCCGTGATCGAGGCGAAGTAGCCCTGCAGACTGGGCCGCGGATCGCGCATGGCGTCAGAGATCGGACCCGGCTCCCAACTGAACCATGGGTGCGGATCCTCCCGTGGACAGGTGTCGAACGCGCAGTCCGCGTACAGGTCGAGGTACTCGGCTGGATGCTGCCCGAGCCACGGACTGTGCGGAGCCGTGTAGTGGACCTGCAGGTAGAACGGGTCGTCGCGGCGCGCCACGGTCTCTAGGAACGCCAGGGCCTCGCCAGTGATCGCCTCGGTGATGTACCGGTCTTCGGACACCTTCGCGCCGTCCCGCCAGATCGGCGCGCCGAAGTACGGTCCATCGCCGGTGCGATGCGCGTACCAGTACTCGAACCCTGGCGCAGGCTCCCGGGCATCGCCCAAGTGCCACTTCCCCACATGACCACACCGCCAGCCGTTCGCCGCAAGAACCTCCGGCGTCGTCGTCAGCCCGGTCAGATACCTGGCCTCGTCGGCGACCCCATAAGCCTCACCGCGGATCCAGTCGTGCACCCCGTGCGCAGAAGGCATCCGTCCGGTGAGCAACGACGCCCTGGCCGGCGAACACACCGGAGATGCACAGAAGAACGACTCGAACCGTACGCCGTTGTCCGCCAGCGCATCGATCGCCGGGGTCCGGATCTCGTCGTTGCCCTGACAACCCAACGCCCACGGCCCCTGGTCATCGGTGACCACCACCAGAAAGTTCGTCATCCCTCAGCAACCCCTCTGCTCGCGCTGAAAGCGGCACCGCGACCAGAGAAGCCCGGAGCCCTTGCGAACAAGGCTATTTGAGTTCGGCGGACGTCTTGCCCAGCAACCGCCGGGCGACGATCAACTGCTGGGTGCGTTCGAAGATGTCGAGGATCTCGGTGGTGCTCACCGGCCCTAGTGGCCAGAGCCCGCCAATATGGGCCCTGACCTGGGAAAACGCTGCTCATCGGCACCCGCCGATGACCAACGTTTGTCAGCGTCCCACGGAGCAGTGACGGAGCAGAACGCGCCGATCTGGACCGCTTCGCTCACCCGCTTGCACGCCCGCTCAGCGAGCCCTGGCGGCTCTTCGGAACGACGGTGAAGCAGTAGCAATCGCTACAAGTATCCGGTCAGGCGCGGAAGTTCGAGGCGCGTGCGTACTTCCGGGATCTGGATGGGCAGACCCGGCCTGTCGCGAAGTGGGAAACACCGCGAACCAGGCCAAGACCCGCTTTGCCAAGCCCTGAAGACGCCAACGGATCGCGGGCGTCGGGCAACTGAAGTCGACCGATCGGGTGTCGACCGCCGCGGAGCTGTTCTTGCAGAGGTCCAGATCGTCGATGCGGACGGTCTGGTCGAAGGGGCGCCGATTCAACCGGTCGCCCGGTCGAGCAGCGTTTCGGCCAGGTCTTGGGCGTCTTGGAGCGGTCGCGTGTCGTTGAGTGAGGTCGCCAGGGCGCGGGCACCCTCGAACAGCACGGCGAGTTGTCGGCCCAAGACCTCCGGCTCGTGGGCGCCGGCCTCGGCGGTGGTCTCGATCACGCGTTCGGCGAACTCCCTCTTGTGACGCTCAACCAATGCCGTGGCCTCGGGCATCGTCCCGGCTGCTTCGACGGCGACGTTGTGCAACGGACAACCCCGCACCGTCGCCGGCGGTGCGGCGGCCGGAAGCTCGGCGAACAGCCCGAGGAGACGCTCACGCGCGCTGAGGTCGCTGCGCTCCAGAACGGTCTCGGCGAGTAGTGCGCCGTCGGACTCGAGACGTTCCAAGTACGCGCTGACCAGCGCCTCCTTGCTCGGGAAGTGTTGATAGAAGGTCCGCGTCGATACATGTGCGGTGTCGGTCAGCTTCGCGATGCCGGTGGCGTGGATCCCGTCGCGTGCGAACAACTCGACCGCTGCGCGCAGGATGCGCTCCCGCGCTCCACGCCCGCCTTTGGGTGCGCTGGTCGTCGTTTCACTCGTTCCCATGCCCAAAGTATAGCGATCGATTTACTTCCCAGAAGTGACCTGCTAGATTGAAGGTACAGCGATCACTGTACTTCGGGAGCAGTGCCCTGGCACTGCACTCGTGACCCAGAGCCGCACCTCCCATCCGAGAACGAGAAAGGAACGAACAAGCGATGTCCACTCAGAACTTCGTCGCAGTTCCCCACGAGGCCGTCCGGTGGTCGATCGACACCGGCTCGTCCTTCGAGGACTTCCGCGCTCGCTACGAAGCCGCCGTACCGGTACTGGACCTCGAGCGGATGGCACAGATCCGCGCCGAGCGCGCAAGCTGGGACACCGTGCTCGCCGCTGCCGCGGAGAACGCCCCGCACGGATTCCTGCGGTTCTGGAGCACCGATGTCGGCGAGCTCATGCAACTCGCGGGCGATCAGGGCTTCTGCAGTGGCTACCTGATGGGAAATCACACGATCGCCGAGCGCATGTACCGGCACGACCCGGCGGTGATGCTCTACGCCCCGCTGCGAACGGCGATCCATCAGGACCAGCACGGCGTCACGCGGTTCTCCATCGACCAGCCCAGCACCCGATTCGACAGCTTCGGGCTCCCGGACATCGCGTCCGTCGGACTGGAACTGGATCGTAAGGTCGCCAACCTCCTGCGAATCCTCGACGTTCCGGTGCCCCCCGCCTTCACCGCGGCAAGCGACCAGTAGTCGACCCGACCTCCGGGCGCGGCCCGGACATTGAGAAAGGCAACCATGAAGAACGACGAAACGTCCGTCCGTGACGCCGTATCGACAGCAGACGACAACGAGCTGGTCGAGCTCGGCGTCGCGGCAGCGGCCACCGCGATCCGCAACGGCGAGATCACTGCCGAGTCGTACGCCACGGCCCTTCTGCAGCGGGCCCGCAAGTACGCAGATCTGAACTCTTTCATCACGATCGATGAGTGCGCCGTGCTGACCGCGGCCGAAGCTGCCGACAAGGCACGCGCCGCGGGCTCGAGCGCTCCCCTGCTCGGCGTCCCGCTGGGAGTGAAGGACAGCTACCTGACACGCGGTCTTCGCACAACGCTCGGGGTAGAGGTCCTGGACGGTTTCACGCCGGCCGAGGACGCCGAGGTGGTTGGGACGATCAAAGATGCCGGTGGCATCGTGTTCGGAAAGAACAACCTCGTCGAGATGTCCTTCGGACTGACCGGGGACAACAGTCGCTATGGCCAGGTCAAGAACCCTTATGGCACCGACCACATGTCAGGCGGGTCTTCCAGCGGTTCCGGAACAGCTGTCGCAGCTCGGATCGTGCCGGGTGCGTTCGGCGGCGACACGGTGGGTTCCATCCGGGTGCCCGCGTCGCTGGTCGGCGTCGTGGGCTTCAAACCGACCACCGGACGTTGGCCAGGCGGCGGCGTGGCGCCGATCTCCCACACGCTCGACACCCCAGGCATCTTCGCGCGCACCGTCGAAGACTGCGCGCTCATCGACCAGATCGTCACCAAGGACGTGACCGCCTCCCCGGCCGCCGGTTCCGATCTAAAGGGGGCGAGATTCGCGTATGCGCCCAAGCAGTACCTCGGGTTGATCGAGTCCGAGACCGAGGCGCACTTCCGTAACACACTCCAGCGCATGCGCGACGCCGGCGCCGAGGTGGTCGAGATCGACCTCGGCGAGGACTTCTCCGTACTCGCAGACCGATTGACGTGGAACCTCTTCTTCCGCGAGACGATGCAAGCCGTCTCCGAGTATCTGCGCCGGCACGACGTCCCGGTTTCGTTTCACGACATCTACGACGGGCTGAAGCCGGAACTCAACGGCGTGTGGAGCGAACTCGTCCTCCCGAGCGGCCCGGGCTACATCTCCCAGCAGACCTACGAGACGGCGCTGTCCGTCGATCGTCCAGAACTTCAGCGCCGGTTCGACGAGATGTTCACTCGCGGCGGCATCGATGCGTTGCTCTCCCCAACCACGCCCAGTCCCGCACCACTGATCGAACAGCAGGCGACGTTCACGATCTCGGGCGAGGAGGTCAGCCATCTGGTTCTGGCGAAGAACACTGTCCCCGCCAGCGGCGCGGGTTTGCCGGCCATCAGCATTCCGATGGGCATCACTCGACACGGCCTGCCCGTCGGACTCGAGATCGACGGCGCACACAGTGACGACAGGAAGCTACTCGACCTGGCACACCGGGTGGGGACCGTTCTCGACGACCTGCCCGCGCCCGCGTGAGCAACCGAGTGCCCTGCTGCCGGTGCTCGCCGCTCGACGGTGCGTGCGGGCTCAACCGGCGCGGTAGAAGGTCTTCGTCGCGCGGGCCACGACCGACTGCAGGCCGACCAGGTCCTGCTCGCGGCCGGCCGCGGTGATCTCCACGGTGGCCGTGGTGGGCCGGCCGTAGTCCGTGGTCCAGAGGCTGATCACCAGCCGGGTGCCCCCGGTGTCGTCGGTGTAGGAGTAGGTCATCGTCTTGGTCTGCAGCACGTCGTAGGGCTCACCGTTCGGGTGCAAACGCGGGGTCAGGCCGTCGACGACGGACAGGACGCGGAAGCCCTTCGTCCCTCGCAGTGCGGCGATCCTCGCGTTGACCACGTCCGTCCTGGTCTCCGTTGCTGGGAGGACGCAGTTGATCCGCAGCACCCAGAGGCCGTTCCTGCCGCTGAACTTCGCGTGGTAGTCGGCGACCTTGACCTTCGTCCAGCCCTGCGGCACCTGGGCTCCACAGCCGGACTCGTAGCCGGGTCCGGAGACGCCCCAGCCGTCCTCCTGGTAGGTCACCTGACCGGGCTGGAGCGGCGGTGTGCCGGCGGCGGCCCTGGCGGGCGGGAGCGTGGCGGGCGGGAGTGTGGCTGTGCTGGTCCGACCAGCGTGGGCGATGCTGAGTCCCCCGGCGGCGAGTGCGGCGACGACGGCGGTCACGCCGGCAGTCCGCGCGAGGCTGAACCTCATGGTCCTCCCTTGATGATGCGCGCTGATCGCATCGGTCGATGCGATCACTTGGACAGCCCCTGGGGAGGAAAAGTTCGAGCCGCCGACATCCGTTCCTGGAGGCCGGTTTCAGTTACCGGGTTCGACCAGATCGACCGGGGATTCGGCCCGGCGCTGGCGGAGGTCTTCTTGGGGCGCAGAGCGCCAGGCATCAACTCGCCTCCTGCCGGTGACCGGTCGGCGCCGGTTCGCGGTCGGGCGCCGCGCGGAGTTCGCCACGGTCGATCCAGGCGATCCGACCGTCAGGCATCCGCACCCGCCCGAGCTACCGGCGCAGATGACCTATAGGTCACGCCGCCTCGCGCAGTCGCCTCCGCACGAAGGTGACGCTTGGGTCGTCGCCACCGACTCTGTTCTCGGAGAATTGGATGCTCCTGCGGGCCTCCTCGAAGTTTCTTCGGCGATGTCCATGAGGATGCGCGGCCAATCTCCGCCGACGCCGACAAGGCACCTTGGCCACTACGACCCGGGTTTCACGTTGCAGATGTACACCCACCTGCTCCCGGTCTGCTCCGAGAGGAAGTCAGAGCGGGCCGGAAGCCCTTGCGAACAAGGCTATTTGAGCTCGGCGGAGGTCTTGCCGAGGAGGCGGGGGGCGACGATCAGTTGCTGGATCTGTTGGGTGCCTTCGAAGACGTCGAGGATCTCGGTGGTGCTCACCGGCCCTGGTGGCCAGAGCCTGCCAATATGGGCCCTGACCTGGGAAAACGCTGCTCATCGGCGCCCGCCGATGACCGTCGTTTGTCAGTGTCCCACGGAGCAGTGACGGAGCAGAACGCTCAGATCTGGACCGCTTCGGTCACACGGCGGCGAGGATCATTTGTCCGTGCCTTGGATCAGCGCGTCCCAGTCGATCGTCGTACTGCCAGCGGCTCCATCACCCAGGACGAACCTGCTGGGGTCGCCCGCCGCGCGAGCGCCTGAGGCGAGCCATGCAGCGACTCCGGGTGGATTCCGTCGCTCGAGTTCGTCGAGGAAGGCACGACGCGTCTCAATGATGCGTGAGCGCTCCGCCGGGGATTTGGCCTTCTCCAGAGCAGAGAAGCTGGCCCGCCACGCCAAGCACAAGGCATCATCACTCAGCTCGGCAGCCTCGGTTTCCGCGGAGATGGTCAACTCGGCTTCCCGCATGGTGCCGGCGGGCGCAGCGCTCGACATGTGCTCGTCCGGGTCCCGGCGCTCAGGCAGTTGTTCGTGCACTCCGAGCCAGCCGATCCAACGGCGCGCGACGTACGGCGATCCAACGACGGCCAGCGCCAGCACAAGCACCGCCATCGGTGCGCCCAGGAGCGACCCGAGTCCGACGAACGCTACGGTGCCCGCCCCGGAGACAGCCGTATTCGTGACAATCAAAGGCCACTGCTGTCGCTTGACCTGGGCGTCGTCTACTGGTGTAAGGGCGACCATGGTCGCGGCAGCGCCGGTCAACGCAGCGAGGACGAACAACAGGATCAGCGTCGGCAGATCCCATGTGAGCGCGGCCATCGCGCCGGTCACCCCGACGACAGCGCAGAAGCTCAGCCAGGCAACCCGGTGCACCCTCATCCTTCTCCTCCAACCTACGAGGCTCGTAGCTACAAGTCTGTTCTGAAACAGGAGTGACCCCTAGGGCAACGACCGGCGAACAGATCGCCCGAAGATCGCCGACGCCCGGCAATGAAGGCGGCTCGCAAGGAAGATCGTGCGCGTGCCGACTCAGGCAGACGTACGCCGGGAACGACGTTGCGAGGCATCCGAGCGGTCTGATCGGACCTTGACGGGCGTGCTGAGTCGATCGGGTTCGTGACTCGGTTGCCGGTCTTCGGCAGCGAAGCATGGTCGTGTTTGACCGGACTCGGGCATATCCGCCGCAGGGGTACGGCGGCATTGTGAGCTGTCAGCCGTGAACCGACCAACCGGCTGACCCTGTCGCGATGCAAGGAGGTCCTGTGATCGAGTCCAGATCTGTGGTCCCGCCTGGCGAACACCACCGTCGCGGGGACTTGGACGTCGACGCCTTCCGGGCGGATCTTGAGCAACACCGGCGGTTTCGGGTCGAGCAGCTCGACGAGCTCACGGCCGACCTGTGGGCCGGATCCGATGATGCGATCGACGAGGTGGCGTCCGCGTTGATGGCAGCTGCGGAGACGGCCCTAGCCGACATCGATGCCGCTTTGCACCGCATTGATGAGGGCTCTTACGGGCTGTGCCGGGAGTGCGGCGGCGCGATTGCCGTCGACCGTTTAATGGCGCTCCCGATGGCCGGCCTGTGCATGTTCTGCCAGTTCGCACAGGAGGCGAGCGGTCTACACGGCGAACATCCGCCATGGCGGCGTCGCGGCATGCGACCCGCCCCAGCACAGCCGTCGCCGACAGTTCCGCATCGTTCGGCGCATCCCGGACCACAGCCTCGAGACATCGTCGATATCTGGGGCTACGACTCCTTCCCAGCCAGCGATCCGCCGGCGAACTGGTGAAGGGCGACCCGCACAAGCGCGCCTATGGAGACCTGATGGAGAGCTCGTGGTGAATCTGACCCGTGGTACCTCGCGCGGCGCCGGAGCAGGACGATGACCGGCGTCGCGGAACGGGCGGCGACCAGCGCGGTCACAAGGGCAGACGGTCGCCGCCCACTGGGGCATGCGCTGGTGCGTGTCCTCACAACCACCGATCACAAGCTGATCGGGCAGATGTACCTGATCACGTCGTTCGCGTTCTTCCTGATCGGCGGCGTGATGGCACTGGTCATCCGCGCCGAACTGGCCAAGCCGGGCCTGCAGATCGTGAACGAAGAGGTCTACAACCAGCTCTTCACGATGCACGGCACGATCATGCTGCTGCTGTTCGCGACCCCGCTGTTCGTCGGCTTCGCCAACGTCATCATGCCGATCCAGATCGGCGCCCCCGACGTCGCGTTCCCGCGGCTGAACATGCTCAGCTACTGGCTGTTCCTGTTCGGCGGCCTGATCGCCTTCAGTGGCTTCTTCACCCCGGGCGGCGCGGCGAGCTTCGGCTGGACCGGCTACGCCCCGCTGTCGAACGCAGTGCGCTCACCCGGTGTCGGCGGCGACCTGTGGATCATGGGTCTGTGGATGGCCGGCTTGGGGACCATCCTGGGCGCGGTCAACTTCATCACCACGATCATCACCCTCAGGGCACCCGGGATGACGATGTTCCGGATGCCGATCTTCACCTGGAACACTCTCATCACCTCGATCATGGTGCTGATCGCGTTCCCGATCCTGGCCGCCGCGCTCCTGGTGCTGGAGGCCGACCGCATACTCGGGGCCCATGTCTTCGATGCCGCGAACGGCGGGCCGATACTTTGGCAGCACCTGTTCTGGTTCTTCGGGCATCCAGAGGTGTACATCATCGCGCTGCCGTTCTTCGGCATCGTGACCGAGATCCTGCCGGTGTTCAGCCGTAAGCCGGTCTTCGGCTACATGGGGCTTGTCGGCGCGACGCTGGCGATCGCCGCACTCTCGTTGACGGTGTGGGCACATCATATGTTCGTCACCGGTGCGGTGAGTTTGCCGTTCTTCTCGTTCATGTCGTTCCTGATCGCGGTGCCGACGGGGGTGAAGTTCTTCAACTGGATCGGGACGATCTGGGGTGGCTCGGTGTCGTTCGAAACCCCGATGCTGTGGTCGCTCGGGTTCATGACGACCTTCCTCTTCGGCGGTCTGACCGGCGTCATCCTGGCCTCGCCGACCTTGGACTTCCAGGTCACCGACACCTACTTCGTGGTCGCGCACTTCCATTACGTCGTCTTCGGGACAGTCGTCTTCGCGATGTTCGCCGGGTTCTACTTCTGGTGGCCCAAGTTCACCGGGCGGATGCTCGACGAGCGGCTCGGCAAGCTGCACTTCTGGATGTTGTTCATCGGCTTCCACACCACGTTCCTGGTGCAGCACTGGCTCGGTGTCGAGGGTATGCCGCGGCGTTATGCGTCGTACGGCGCCAACGAGGGCTTCACCACCCTCAACCAGGTCTCCAGCGTCGGCGCCTTTATCCTGGGCGCCTCGACGCTGCCGTTCCTCTACAACATCTACAAGACCTACCGCCGGGCACCTCTGGTGGGAGTGGACGACCCGTGGGGCTGGGGCCGCTCGCTGGAGTGGGCGACCAGCTCGCCGCCGCCGCGGCACAACTTCGAGAAGCTGCCCCGGATCAGATCCGAAAGCCCTGCGTTCGACAGGCACCACCCGGAAGTCGCACTGGCTGAGTACCGCGCCAACCGCGCGCCGGCGGACAACCTGCTGGACGCCGGCGACGACGAGGGCCGCGTGGAGAACCTGGAAGAGAACATCGAACAGGATCACTCCAACAGGCCGAGCCGCGGCGGTGACTCCGGTGAGTGACCTCACTCGCCGCTCGACGGAGCCGGTTCAGTCCTTGCTCCCGGCAAGGGGACTCGGGTCGCCTGCGGCCGGGTCTGCAGCCAGGTTTGTGAGGTTCGCCAGTACGTCTTGGTAGGCCTTGTTGAAGCTGGCGATGCCGTTGTCCTCCAGGGTGTGACCGACGGCAGTCATGTCGACTCCGACGGCCGTCAGCCGCTGCATCAGTTCGGTGGCCTGCGGCACACCGTTGTCGACGGTGCGCGTCATCGTGCCGTGGTCCTCGAAGGCCGCGATGGTTGCTTCGGGCAAGGTCGTGACCGTTTCGGGGCCGATGAGTTCCTCGACATAGCGGGTGTCGCGGTCCATGGGGTTCTTGGTGGAGGTCGAAGCCCACAGCGGACGCTGGACATCTGCGCCCAGTACCGCGAGGCGGTGCCAGCGCTTGGTAGAGAACCGTTCGGTGAACAACCTGTACGCCAGCTTGGCCTGCGCGACCGCGGCCTGGCCGCGTAGAGCCAGGGCCTCGTCCGTGCCGAGTTCCTCCAGCCGCCGGTCCACCTCGGTGTCGACCCGACTGACGAAGAACGAGGCGACGCTGCTGACAGTCGAAGGATCGCCGTCGTTGGCGGTGAACTTCTCCAGCCCGGACAGGTAGGCCTCGATGATCTCGGCGTACCGGGACAGGGAGAACAACAGCGTCACGTTGATGCTGGCACCCTCGCCGATCAATGTTTCGACGGCGGTGACGCCTTCCGCAGTTGCGGGAATCTTCACGAGCAGATTGGGCTGGGCGATACGACGGCGTAGCCAGCGCGCGGCGGCGATCGTGCCGGACGCGTCGTGAGCCAGCGCGGGGGACACCTCCACCGACACGAAACCATCGATGCAGTCACCCCCGTCGAAGACCGGTCGCAGTACGGCGAGCGCCTGACCGGCGTCAGAGATGACCAGTTCCCAGTAAGCCTCCTCCACCGACTTGCCGGCGGCCATCAGTTCCGAGAACTGTTCGTCGTAGTCGTGGGAGCCGATGATGCTCCGGGCGAAGATCGTCGGGTTCGCGGTGACGCCGCGGATCCCGTCGGCGACCATCCGCGCCAGGGTGCCGTCACGCAGGTAGGTGCGGGTGAGGTTGTCCAGCCACGGGCTCTGCCCGAAGTGGCCGTAAAGGTGTTCCAGCTTGGTCATCGTGTTCCCGGCTCTCCCTGGCATCCGCCAGCTGCTGCTATCAAGTTGTGGTTGTTCAGTTGTCCGTGTCGTGGAGCAGGTCGTCCCAGTCGATGGCGGCGCGACCTACCGCGCCGTCTCCCAGCACGAACCTGCTGGGGTCTCCGGCTGCTCTCGGTCCCGACGCCAGCCACGCGGCCATGCCGTGCGCGGTGCGGCGCTCGATCTCGTCGAGATACGCCCGCCGGTCGTCGACGACCCGTAACCGTTGCGTCGGCGAACTGGCTCTTTGCAGGGCGGAGAAGCTGGCCCGCCATGCCACGCAGAGGGCTGCGTCGCTGAGGGCGCCCACGGCGATACGCGGCTTGGACGCCACGTCCGGCTCGGCCCCCAGGATGGCGGCCGTCGCGGACTCTAACGAGAGCTCGAGGCGAGGCGGGGGTGCGGGCTGAGGTGACGAGCTGGTCAGGTGACCGTGTTCGGTGAGCCAGCGAAGGCAGCGCCGAATCTCGTACGGGGACCCGCCGACGATGATGAGCAGGAGGAGCACCGCTTTCGCAGCGCCCACCAGGTTGCCCAAGCCGACGAAGCAGACTGTGACACCCGCGGTGAGGGCTGTGCTTCTAGCCACGATCCGTCGTCGATCCCGCGGGGGGCGGCCGGGACCGTCGGGGTCCGCCAAAGCGACCATGGCCACGACTGCGCCCGTGAGTGCCGCGAGGATGAGCAGCATGATGACGTTCGTGAGTGACCACGTGAACGCCATGACTGCACCTAGTGCGCCGAACACACCGCAGAACAACAGCCAGAAGACTCGGTAGGCCTTCATGGTGTGTTCACCTGTCCCGTGGCGTCGGACGTGTCGAGGCGGGCGGCGACTGATCGGTCCACGACAAACCTCCTTGCGGCGGCGGGCCCTGCTCGTGCAGCTACGACTGTGCCGCGACGTCGCGATGACAGGTACGGCAACGATCGGCGAACCTGGGGCTCGGCTGTTGGCCGACGCCCGGCAACGATGGCCCCTCGGGAATCAGGGGCGGTCGGCTAGGCGTGGGCCTCCGAGCCGGATGGAAGGTCGCGGGCGGGCCAGTCAAGGAGTCGTGCGCCGAGGACGGCAATGTGCAACGTGAACCGTTGTGCCGGGTCGCCCGGGTCATGTCCGGTGAGGGTCTTGACCTTGTCCAGCCGGTAGGTGACGGTGCGAACTGACATGTTCAGCCGCCGGGCCGCCTCGGTTGCGACCTCACCGGTGGCGAAGTACGCCTCGAGAGTCTGCAGCAACGGCTCTGCGCCGCCGCGGGCCTGGGTCAGCGGGCCGAGCACAGCCTGGATGAGATCGACGATGGCGGCCTGGTCACGGATCAGAACCCGGTACACGAGCATGTCCTCTGCGTCGACGACAGCGGCGTCGAGCTGCAACCGGTCGGCCAGCGTCAGCGCTTCCCGCGCCTCCTCGTAGGAGCGGGCGATGCCGTACGAGCCGGGGTAGGGTCGGCCCGTTGTGACGCGCCATTCGCGGCCCGACCGGTGCCGGATCAACGCGTCGTGGATCAGGGTCCCCACTCCCTGTGTGGTGGTGCGGGGTGCCGTGCTGGAGGCGGTCGCCGGGATCAACACCACGAGAAGGCCTTCTTTGGTGGCGACGAGAACCTCACGGTCCCCGAAACGGTCGAGAATGAAGGCTTCCAGCGTGCTCACGCTCGTGTCGCCCTCGGAGAGGGTGTCAGCGGGGCGGGCCAGGACCACCTGGTGCGGTCGGCCGAGGTCGAGCCCGAATGGTTCCGCGCGCTCCACGATTCCGGCGACGTCAGGGTCGCCGCGCAGCAGATCGTCGATCAGTTCGCGGCGCAGCGATTCCTCCTGCCGGATCAGGTGCTGAGTGGCGATCTGGTAGCTGTCGACGAGGACGGCGCTCACTTCACCCACGGCGCGAAGTACTGCTTGTGCAGATGCGCGGACGGTGTCGCGGTCGCGGTACGGCACAACGTCGGGCAGGTCCCGCCACATCCGCCAGGCCGCGGACAGGTAGAGGTCGACGACGCGTCCGGCAGGGATGCCCTGTTCGGCGGCGCGGCGCCCGAGTTCACGCACGATCGCCAATTCATGTTCACGGGGGCGTCGCCCGGAGATCGCCGCGTCCGCGAGCAGCGTGAGGTATTCGACCAACAGCTCGAGCGGCGCCTGGGAGTCTCCAGCGGCCGCTTCTGCGATCGCCGTCAGCCATGCCTCATCCGCGCTGTTCGCGGCGGAACCGGGCCACCGCAGCCCCCCGGACTCGCTCATGCCACTCCCCTCGCACTGGATCTACGCAGGTCTCGGGCCATGTCCCAGTAGAGCATCGTTGCCGGACGTCGGCCATAAGCCTGGTCACAGGTTCGCCGATCGGTGCCCTACCTGCCTGACCGCTCGAGCGGCACAGTCGAAACCACTGGGGTACCAAGAGCTGAAGCGGAGCGGCGACATGACCAAGACAACTGCTGTAGTGAACCACGGCCGTCGGCCGGTCCTGGTGGGTGTCGACGGCTCGGTATCCGCGCAGGCCGCACTCGCCTGGGCGGCCGCCGAGGCGGCGTACAGCAGCTGCCCGCTGCACATCGTTCACACCTTCACCTGGCCGATGATCGGCGACCCCTTCGGCCTGCACCTGACCGAACATATGAACGACGGCCTCCGGGCTGCGGCCGGTTGGATCCTCGCCGAGGCGAAGGACCAGGCCCGCCAGGCTGCGCCCGACATCACGGTCACCGCCGAGTTGTTTGCTGCGGCCGCGGCACCGACGCTGCTGAGCCAGGCACAAGACGCGCAGTTGGTGGTCGTCGGCAGTCGAGGCCTCGGCGGCTTCCACGGCCTGCTGGTGGGGTCGGTCAGCTCCACCGTGGCTGCGCACGCCCCGTGCCCGGTGATCGTCGTTCACCCGCACCGAGACGGTACGGCGTTCCCTACGTCGCCGACCGGCCGGGTCGTAATAGGCGTCGACGGGTCGGAGGTCTCGGCCGCGGCGATCCGTTTCGCCTTCCAGGAGGCGGCACGCCGCCGCGTCGGAATCACCGCCGTACATGCCGCGATGCCGACCCGTCAGCACCCGTCACTGCGTGTCCCCGCGGACATCGTCGAGCAGGTCGACCGGCAACTGTTCGCGGAGGCGATGGAAAGCAAGCGGGTACTCATCCCCGGCATCGACGTGAAGACCAAACTCGTCCACAGCCACCCGGTCCAGGCGCTGCTCGACGAGGCTGACGGCGCCGAGCTGATCGTGGTCGGGTCGCGCGGGCGCGGCGGCTTCACCGGCATGCTGCTGGGCTCGGTCAGCCAGGCCGTGCTGCACCACGCCGCCTGTCCGGTCGCGGTCGTCCACCCCCACCGAACCAAGTCCGACAAGCCAAGGCCTGCCCAGCAGCCGATCCTCCAGATCGCCGCACCGCAGCGTTTCGCGGATCTGAAGGAGCTGTCATGACACCGACACCGCAAGGTCTGCCAGAAAGCCTTGGTTTGCACAGCCAACTGCTCGACCTGGACCCGTCGGAGACGCAGGAGTGGCTGGAGTCGATCGATCAGGTCGTCGACCACGCTGGGCAGAACAGGGCGCGGTACCTGCTGCTCAGCATCCTGCAGCGAGCACGCGACCGTCGCGTCGGTGTCGCGAATCTGCGCAGTACCGACTATCTCAATACGATCGCTCCCGATGCCGAGCCGGCCTTTCCCGGCGACGAGCACATCGAGCGGCGGATCCGGGCCTACAACCGCTGGAACGCCGCGGTCATGGTCCATCGCGCGCAGCGGCCCGGCATCGGCGTCGGCGGGCACATCTCCACCTACGCCTCCGCAGCGGCGCTGTTCGAGGTCGGCTTCAACCACTTCTTCCGCGGCCACGACGCCCCCGGCGGCGGCGACCAGATCTACTTCCAAGGACACGCCTCCCCCGGCATCTATGCCCGCGCATTCCTGGAAGGGCGACTCACCAGCGACCAGCTCGACGGCTTCCGGCAGGAGATCTCCCATGCCGATATGGGTGGCGGGTTACCGTCGTACCCTCATCCCCGGCTGATGCCGGACTTCTGGGAGTTCCCCACGGTCTCCATGGGCCTCGGACCGCTCAACGCGATCTACCAGGCTCGCTTCAACCGGTACCTGCACAACCGTGGCCTCAAGGACACCAGCCAGCAGCGCGTATGGGCATTCCTCGGCGACGGTGAGATGGACGAACCGGAGTCTCTCGGCGCGATCGGAGTGGCGGCCCGTGAAGAACTCGACAACCTGATCTTCGTGGTCAACTGCAACCTGCAGCGCCTCGATGGCCCCGTCCGCGGCAACGGCAAAATCATCCAGGAACTCGAGTCGTACTTCCGCGGCGCCGGCTGGAACGTCATCAAGGTGATCTGGGGCCGCGAATGGGATCCGCTGCTGGCCGCCGACACCGACGGCGCACTGCTCAACCTGATGAACACCACACCGGACGGCGACTTCCAGACCTACAAGGCGGAGTCCGGCGCGTTCGTGCGCGAGCACTTCTTCGGTCGCGACCCGCGCACCGCGGCCATGGTCGAGCATCTGTCCGACAACGAGATCTGGAACCTCAAACGCGGTGGTCACGACTATCGCAAGTTGTACGCCGCGTATCGGGCAGCCACCGAGCACACCGGGCAGCCCACGGCGATCCTGGCCAAGACCATCAAGGGATGGACGCTGGGCTCCCACTTCGAGGGCCGCAACTCCACCCACCAGATGAAGAAACTCACCCTCGACGATCTCAAGGGTTTCCGCGACCGGCTGTTCCTCGATATCCCCGACTCGGCGCTCGACGCGGTCAAACCGCCGTACCACCGGCCACCGGAGGACTCGCCGGAACTGCAATACCTGCACGAGCGTCGCCGCGCTCTCGGCGGGTACCTGCCCGCCCGCAGAGTCACCAGCAAACCGCTCACGCTGCCGGGCGAGGCCGCGTACGCAGTCGCACGGCGCGGCTCAGGCCGGCAAGAGGTCGCCACCACGATGGCGTTCGTCCGGCTGCTCAAGGACCTCATGAAAGACCCTCAGATCGGTCACCGATTTGTGCCGATCATCCCCGACGAGGCCCGCACCTTCGGCCTGGATTCCCTCTTTCCGTCCAAGAAGATCTACTCCCCGCACGGACAGCATTACCTTTCGGTCGATCGCGGGCAGATGCTGAGCTATCAGGAAGACGTCCGAGGTGTCCTTCTGCATGAGGGCATCACCGAGGCCGGCTCCGCCGCGTCCTGGACGGCCGCGGGTACGTCGTACGCCACCCACGGTGAACCGATGATCCCGCTGTACATCTTCTACTCGATGTTCGGGTTCCAGCGCACCGGCGACCAACTCTGGGCAGCCGCGGACCAGATGACCAGAGGATTCCTGCTCGGAGCCACCGCAGGCCGAACCACCCTGAACGGTGAAGGCCTCCAGCACCAGGACGGCCATTCGTTGCTACTGGCATCCACCAATCCCGCGTGCATCGCGTACGACGCGGCCTACGCCTTCGAACTGGGCCACATCACCGCCGACGCACTCCGGCGCATGTACGGCGAACCGCGACCAGGCGAAGACCAGAACGTCTTCTACTACCTCACCCTCTACAACGAACCGGTCCCGCAGCCGGCCGAACCCGATCAGATCGACATCGACGGCATTCTCGCCGGGATGCATTGCTACTCCCCCGCCCCCGATGGCGACGGCCCGAAGGCACAAATCCTTGCCTCCGGCATCGCGATGCCCTGGGCGCTGGAGGCGCAACACCTCCTGCACACCGACTGGGGCGTCCAGGCCGACGTGTGGTCGGTGACGTCCTGGACCCAACTACGCCGTAACGCCCTCGCCGCAGAGGAGTGGAACCAGTCCCACCCCGACCAGCCTCCCCGCGTTCCCTATGTCACGCGGCGGCTGGCCGACACCGCCGGTCCCGGACTCGCGGTCTCGGACTGGATGCGTGCCGTGCCCGACCAGATTGCTCCGTTCGTCCGCAGGCCTTGGACGTCACTGGGCACCGACGGATTCGGCCACTCCGACACCCGCGCCGCACTCCGCCGCCACTTCGGAATCGACGCACAATCAATCGCCGTGCGGACGCTGCAGCAGCTGGCCGACTCCAAAGACCTGGACGAGTCGGTCCCGCGGTCAGCCAGAACGACGTACCTGGCTGGACAAGCGAAGGCACGCCCGACGTCCGGCGGCGATGACAACACCAAGTAGACGACCACTGGCAGGAACGCGTTCCAGGAGGAGCCATGCGAGCGTTCGTGGCCGGTGCAACCGGAGTCATCGGTCGCCGGCTGCTGCCACTGCTCACCTCCCAAGGCCATGAGGTGATCGGGTTGGCTCGCTCGTACGGCGCCGCCGTCGAGGTCGAGCTGCTAGGAGCCGTGGTCGCCGAGGCCGATGCGCTGGACTCCAGCGCGCTGAGCCGCGCCGTCAAGGATGCTGCACCCGACGCGGTCGTTCACCTGCTCACCGCGATCCCGGCCAGGATCAATCCGCGCCGGATGAGCCGCGACCTGGCGCAGACCAACCGTCTTCGCACCGAAGGCACCCGCAACCTGCTGTACGCCGCCGAACAGGCCGGCGTGAAACGCATCATCAGCCAAGGCCTGGCCTGCATCTACGAACCGAACACGTGGGTCCCGGCCACTGAAGTCACGCCGTTATGGCGGGATCCACCCAGACAGTTCGCCCCGGTCTTCGCCGCCTTGAGGTCGCTTGAAGAGCGGACCAGGCAGGCAGATGGACTTGTACTGCGCCTGGGACAGCTCTACGGCCACGGCACGATCTATGGCAGACACGGATCATTCGTCCGTCAGGTACAGGCCGGGAAGATACCGCTCATCGGCTCCGGCGACGGCACCTTCTCCTTCACCCACGTCGGCGACGCCGCCTCGGCCATCGCCGCTGCTCTGCACAGCCAGGTGCGCGGCGCACTGAACGTGGTCGATGACGAACCCGCACCGATCCGCGAATGGCTGCCTGTCCTGGCCGAACTGCTAGAGGCTCCCCCACCGAAGCACATACCCGTGGCCCTTGCCAGATTGACCGCCGGCGCCTGGGGAGTCGCCTTCATGAACCAGCTGCGCGGCGCCGACAACGCCCTCGCCCGGCGCACCCTCGACTGGGCCCCGCACTACAGCTCATGGCGACAGGGGTTCGCCGCGGAACTGACCCACGCCGCGCATCCCTGATCCCAGCGGCGACACCACGAACCACGCGGCAACACATCCTGTTCCGTCCCTGACACGCACCGCCGGGACACCGTTGGCACTACCAACGTACCGGCGGGCCGCGCGTTGCCGATCTTCGGCAACCAGACAGGCGCCAAGTCAGCCGACCAGGGGCGGTGTCAGACCGCGGCCGTCAGACAAGCATGGAAGTACATCGACGCTCTAGAAGGAGCAGATTATGAGTACTGAGGGGCGCACTGCCCGCACGCCAAGCCGGGAGACACTGTCGGACCCGGCGTACCAGGCTTTCCTGGTTCTGCGAACCGTCTTCACCGTGGCGCCGATCGTGTTCGGCCTGGACAAGTTCGCCAACCTGCTCACCGACTGGCCCGGCTACCTGGCCCCCTGGATCAACGACATCGTCCCCGGCTCCGGACAAGACGCCATGTACCTCATCGGCGTCATCGAGATCGTCGCCGGCATCGCGGTCGCTCTCATCCCCCGGTACGGCGCACTGCTCGTCGCAGCCTGGCTCGCGGGCATCATCATCAACCTGCTGACCCTCTCAGGCTTCTACGACGTCGCCCTGCGCGACTTCGGTCTCCTCGTCGCCGCCCTCGCACTGGCCCGCCTCGCCACCAAATACGCCCCCGCACGACACAGTTCCTGACGAGACCGCAGGCAACGTTCAAAGGGAGAAGCAATGATCATCCTTTACCTGCTACTCACAGCGGTGGTTGGCGGCCTGATCGGGTCGGCGATGTGTGTCCGCGTGGTCAAACAGTTCGAGCGCGGCGTCGTGTTCCGGTTCGGCCGGGTGCGTCCCGCGATCCGGCCGCCTGGCCTCGCCTTGCTGGTACCGATTGCCGACCGGCTGCAGAAGGTCAACATGCAGATCATCACGATGCCGGTCCCAGCCCAGGACGGCATCACCCGCGACAACGTCACAGTCCGCGTCGACGCGGTGGTCTACTTCAACGTGATCGACCCGGTCCGCGCGGCCGTCGACGTCGAGGACTACATCTCGGCCATCGGCCAGGTCGCGCAGACATCGCTGCGCTCGATCATCGGCAAGAGCGACCTGGACGACCTGCTGTCCAACCGGGAACGCCTCAACCAGGGCATGGAGCTGATGATCGACAGCCCGGCCTTGGACTGGGGCGTCCACATCGAAAGGGTCGAGATCAAGGACGTCGCCCTGCCAGAGACGATGAAGCGGTCGATGTCGCGCCAGGCCGAGGCCGAACGGGAACGCCGGGCCCGCATCATCACCGCGGACGGCGAACTCCAGGCCTCGGAGAAGCTGGGCCAGGCCGCCGAGGTGATGACCAAGCACCCGGCCGCCCTGCAATTGCGGCTGCTGCAGACCGTCGTCGAAGTGGCCGCCGAGAAGAACTCCACGCTGGTGCTACCTTTCCCGGTCGAACTGCTCCGGTTCCTAGAGCGATCGACGCCGGCCGAGAGCCCCCAGCCCGCCACTGCAGGCTCGGTGCCCGATGCGGCACCGGCCGCGAAGAACGGCGACGCCGTGTCGGATCGGTCGACGGGCGGCGAGATCGCGCAGTCCCAATCAGTCACGGGACCCGCCTCCTTACACCGATCGCAGCCACCGCAAATGGTGACGGCGACGGCACCGGCTCTCCCCGGCCCAGTCGCGACCGTGCCTCCGGGAACGACCGAGGCGGCACACAACCGGTGGGGCGGACTTCATTCCGGGAGCGCAGACCCGGCGTGGCAGCCGTGAGCCGTGGGCATCAAGGCCGGCCTGTGCCCTGGAAGCGCTGATCGCGTACGCGGCCAGTCGGCCACGTAGCAGCGGCAATGGGGATGGCTGACCCAGTCGCTCAGGTTTTGGTCGGCCAGATCCCCAGGTACGCAGGTGCCAGTAAAGGAAGCGCGACATGGCAACCGTCTCGTTCAAGGGAGCCACTCGGGTGTATCCGGGCTCCGACATCCCCGCCGTCGACGGGCTGGACCTCGACATCGCCAACGGCGAGTTCGTGGTCCTCGTCGGCCCGTCGGGTTGCGGCAAGTCCACCTCGCTGCGAATGCTCGCCGGTCTTGAAGAGGTCAACGAGGGCAAGATCTACATCGGCGACCGCGATGTCACCAACTTTCCGCCGAAGGAGCGGGACATCGCGATGGTGTTCCAGAACTACGCGCTCTATCCGCATATGACCGTGGCGGACAACATGGGCTTCGCCCTCAAGATGCAGAGCCTGCCCAAGGACGAGCGGGTCAAGCGCGTCACCGAGGCGGCCAAGCTGCTCGGTATCGAGGAATACCTCGACCGCAAGCCGAAGGCCCTGTCCGGCGGTCAGCGCCAGCGCGTCGCGATGGGCCGCGCGATCGTCCGGAACCCGCAGGTCTTCCTGATGGACGAGCCGCTGTCCAACCTCGACGCCAAGCTGCGCGTCCAGACCCGCACCCAGATCGCCGAATTGCAGCATCGGCTGGACGTCACCACCGTCTACGTCACCCACGACCAGATCGAGGCCATGACGATGGGCGACCGCGTCGCCGTCCTTCGCGATGGCGTGTTGCAGCAGGTCGACACCCCACTGAAACTCTACGACCGGCCCAAGAACGTGTTCGTCGCGGGCTTCATGGGATCGCCGGCGATGAACCTCATCGAGGCCCAAATCACCGACGGCGGCGCGAAGATCGGCGACTACATCGTCCCGATCGAGCGCCGCCTGCTGGCCAAGACCGGAGACGACCAGACGCTGATACTGGGGATCCGACCGGAGGCCTTCCAGCTCGCGGACGAAGGGCTGCCCGTCAGGGTCGGGGTGATCGAGGAACTCGGCTCGGACGCGTTCCTCTACGGCACCGCGGAGCACTCCACCCTGAGCCAGCACATCATCGCGCGGATCGGCACCCGGCTGCACAGCGAGAACGGCGCCATCGTGCACCTAGCTGCGCAGCCCGACAAGCTGCACCTCTTCTCGACCTCTACCGGGCTGCGCCTCACCGCCTGACCGCTTCGTATCGAAGCGGGTCCCGTGTAGCGCGGTCCTCGCAACACTTCGAGTTGAGGAGTTGCGAGGACACGTCGTTTCTGATGACTGTGTGCTGATCTGCTGCGGTTGCTGGACGCTCGGGTGTCGGTCGCTGGTGTGCGAATTCCCGGGGCCGGCGCACCAACTAGCTCCAGTCTTCGACACAGCCGCTGCATTGAGTTCGTGGTGACTGCTGGTGAGGCCCACCGCTAGAGCTCCTCCGCCGCGGACCGTGCTGGCTGTCAGTCGTTGGCGCCAGGGTAGCTCTTCGACCCCCTTGGGATCCTGAGGATCGTCAGGGCCCAGACGAGTGGGGGAACATGCTTCAAGCATCGGTCGCTGTCACGGACGCCTCGTGGTGGTAATGCGCAAGTTGTTCAGCGCTGACGCGTTTGAGCTCGGCTGCCGGGAAGGGTGCCAGGAGTTGCCAGCCCACATCGAGGGTCTCGGTCAGAGTACGGCGGGCTGGTCCTTGGCCGAGATAGGTGCGTTCGAAGGCGGCGGCGAAGGCCAGATAGCACCGGTCCTCTGTGGGTAGTCCGCTCTCGCCGACGATCGACATCAGCCGTCGGACCTCACGGCCGCGGGCGTAGCAGGCGTACAGCTGGTCGGCGAGGCCGCGGTGATCGTCTCGGGTCTTGCCGACGCCGATGCCTGCGTTCATCAGGCGCGACAGTGACGGCAGTACGTCGATCGGTGGCTGGATGCCTTGCCGGTCGAGTTCACGCGACAACACGATCTGGCCTTCGGTGATGTAGCCGGTGAGGTCCGGGATCGGATGCGTGATGTCGTCGTCGGGCATGGTGAGAATCATCAGTTGGGTCAGTGATCCGGCGCCCCCGCGGACCCGTCCGGCCCGTTCGTACAGCGAGGCCAGGTCGGTGTACATGTACCCCGGGTACCCCCGGCGGCCCGGCATCTCCTCCCGCGCGGCGGAGATCTCGCGCAGCGCTTCGCAGTACGCCGTCATGTCGGTCATCACGACCAGGACGTGCCGGTGCTGTTCGAACGCCAGGTATTCGGCCATGGTGAGCGCGACCCTCGGGGTCAGCAGCCGTTCGATCGTGGGATCGTCGGCCAGGTTGAGCAGGAGCACGCTGCGCGCGGCAGCCCCACCGGTCAGGAACTCCGTGCGGAAGAACTCCGCCTCCCGGCGAGTGACGCCCATTGCGGCGAAGATGACCACGACCTCGCCATCGTCGCCGGGCACGCGTGCCTGCGCGGCGATCCGGGCGGCCAGGCTGTTCGCAGGAAGCCCAGCGCCGGAGAAGATCGGCAATTTCTGTCCTCGGACGAGCGTGGTGAGTCCGTCGATCGCCGAGACGCCGGTCTCGATGAACTGGTCGGGGTGTGCGCGGGTGATCGGGTTGAGCGGCAGTCCGTTGACGTGGCGGTAGTCGTCCGGGACGGGTTGCGGGCCGTTGTCACGTGGCCTGCCGGCTCCGTCGAGGACGCGGCCGAAGTAGTCGGTGCCTACGCCGGTCCTGGCGGCGCGCCCACGGGTGAGGACGGAGGTTTCCCGGCGACCGATGCCGGCGGTTCCGCCGAAGACCTGGACGACGGCCAGCGACCGGTCGAGCTCGAGGACCTGGCCTTCCCGGACCGGGCCGTCGCCGGTTTCGATCTCGACCAGTTCGCCGTACCCGACGCCGTCCATCCCGTCCACAATGATGAGTGGCCCGGCAACCCGGGTCACGGTACGGTGCCCGACGGTGAAAGGGACACGGGCGCCGGTGGTGGTCACAGCGAGCTCATTTCTTCGGCGATCCGCCGGGTCAGGTGAATGGCGGAGTCGTCGATGTCGTCGGGTGGCCAGCGGCGCATCCGGCCGAGTTCGGCCAGCACACTCGCTGCCGTGATGTCGGTAATGGCGACGCCCTGCTGGAGCGCTGACCTCATTGCGGCGCCGGCCTCGTGAACAACGCGCAGCATCGCCAGCAGCCGTTGTGGTGGACAGGACGCGTCGAGGTCGTCGAACGAGGACTGTTGAAGCAGGTCTTCTCGCAGGGCTTGCCCGATGCGCAGGGTGATGCGTTGCTCGGCGGCCAGCGCTTCGACGCCGAGCAGGGACACCACTTCCTGCAAGGCCCCTTCGTCTTGCAGGGCTGCCGCCGCCCACCGGCGTAGCGGCGACCAGTCCGGGCCGATCTCCCGGTCGAACCATGCGTCGAGGCCGTACTGCGAGAAGCTGCGTAGCCAGTTCACCGCAGGGAAATGACGTTGCCGGGACAGTGCGGTGTCGAGCGCCCAGAAGCAGCCCGCGAGCCGCAGGCTGTTCTGGGTGATGGGCTCGGAGAAGTCACCGCCGGCCGGTGAAACGGCGCCGACGATCGTCACCGACCCGGTACGTTCCGGCGTGCCGAGGCATTGGACCGCGCCGGCGCGTTCGTAGAAGCCGGCCAGGCGCGTGGCCAGGTAGGCGGGGTAGCCGTCCTCGGCGGGCATCTCCTCCAGCCGGCTCGACACCTCACGCAGCGCCTCCCCCCAGCGGCTGGTCGAGTCGGCCATCATGGCGACGTCGTAGCCCTGGTCCCGGTAGTACTCCGCGATCGTGATCCCGCTGTAGATGCTGGCTTCCCGGGCCGCGACCGGCATGTTGGACGTGTTCGCGATCAGCACGGTCCGCTCCATCAGCGGGGCACCGGTGCGCGGATCGGTCACTCCGGGGAACTCTTCGAGCACCTCGGTCAGTTCGTTGCCGCGTTCGCCGCAACCGACGTAGACGACGACGTCTGCGTTCGAGAACTTGGCCAGGGCCTGTTCCAGCACGGTCTTACCGGTCCCGAATCCACCAGGAATGATCGCGCTTCCGCCCCGGGCGACCGGAAACAGCAGGTCGAGGACCCGCTGGCCGGTGATCAGCGGCACGGTCAGCGGTAGCCGGTTCGCGACCGGGCGAGCCAGGCGCAACGGCCATCGACGCATCATCGCCACCGGATGCCCATCGATGTCGACGACAGGATCAACGACAGTGGCCGGTCCGGGGTGGACCGCGGTGACGACCCCAGTGATGCCTGTCGGCACGAGAATCCGATGCTCGACGGCGCGTCCCTCCGGAACCGATCCCAGCAGATCGCCGGGTCCGACCCGATCCCCGACCTCGACGACGGGCCGGAAGTCCCAACGCTGGTCGCGGTCCAGCCGCGGCGGGTCCGCGCCTCTGGCGATGTAGAGGTTGCCGTCCGTGCTCAAGTTGGTCAGCGGACGCTGGGTTCCGTCGAGGATGCCGCCGAGCAGTCCGGGGCCGAGTTCGGCGTACAGCGGTTCACCGGTCGCCACGACCGGATCGCCGACCTGCAGGCCGGTGGTGTCTTCGAAGACCTGCATCACCACCAGGTCGCCGTCGAGCTTGATGACCTCGCCCAGGAGCTGTTCGATGCCGACCCGCACCACGTCGAACAAGCGCGTATGGGGCAAGTCGGTGGCGCTGACCACCGGGCCGGAGATCCTGACCACCCTGCCGCTGTCGGTGGTCACCTGCCTGGCCTGTCCGGGCCGCCTCGGCTCGACCGGCTCGGTGCGTGGTCTGGTCGTAGTCATTCCGAGCCTCCGCTGGGGGTGAAGGTGATCTGGTAGCCGATCGCCCGGGCCAGCAGGTCACGCAGCGCTGCGTCCTTGGCCGCGGAGACATCGCCGTCCTCGTCGGGCAGGGTGAGGATGAGCGGGGAGGTCTGTTTGGTCCAGGTCGCGCGGACCGACGGTGCAACGAGCGACCAGAGTGCCCCGTGGACGGCGATGACTGCGGCCTGGCCGTCGGCGATCTCCTGGGTGACCGCGGCGACGGTCTGGTCGGCGTTGCCGGCGGTGATGGTTCGGGCGCCGCCGAGACGAAACCCCGTGGCCGTGGCAGGGGTGGCGACAACCAGTGCGTCGGTCATGGATTTGTACTTCCCGGGCGGTGTCGTGTTCATGGAACGAGCAGGTCTCGGACGTCGTGAGCCTGGGCCGTGCCGGCGAGCAGGAGCCGGATCGTGCGCGCTTCGCATTCGGCGGCCAGGACGTAGCCGACCGGCACGGTGGCGCCCAGGGGGTCGCCGCGGCGCAGGCCGCGCACCGCCTGTCGCCAGAGCTGCACGTCCAGATCCCATTCGAGCGCAGGGAGGTCCTTGTTGTGGAGGTGTCGTTCGAGGGGCTGCCGCCAGTTGGGGTAGGTGGCGATCGCGGGCTGCGGATCGCCGCGCCGCGCGGCCAGCAGCGCCGGCTCGGGGACCAGCCCGGTGGGCAGAAGACGCGGTGTCTGGAGTGCTGGGTCGCGCAGGACGGCAAGCAGGTTGGCCCGGTCGCATTCGGCCTGGATAAGCTCGAGGACTGGGCGGGCGGCGCGACCGATCCATTCCAGCCTGTCGGTCCAACCGTCGATCGCGGCTGCCGCGATGGTGGTCTCGAACTCGTCCGAATCGCCGGTCAGCTCGTAGCGTTCCCAAGCCGCCGGGAGCGCTCGAGCGGTGAGCGTGTCGGGGAGCCGATGGGTGGCCATTCGGATGACTGCTGTTGTGCCGTCGGATGCTGCGGCGATGTCGGCGGCGGCTCGGTGATCGATCGCACCGACCCCCATCACCGCAGCGAGCCGGACGGCAGCGGGCTGCCCGGTGCGTGCGCCCCGTAGCAGCGCAAGTGCGTCTTGCAGGTCGTGCCGGGCCAGGAGCACCCCGACCGCGGCACCGGCAATGCCGCCGTACAGTCCCCGCACTCCGCGCAGCAGGTCTCGCAGTCGGCGCCCGACCGAATCGAGCAACTGCCGGTCGTCTCCTTGGTCGCGGTTCAGGTAGGCGCGGTAGGCCGACGAGGCGGCGAGCCGTTCGGCGACCGCGCCGCCGGAGACACCGGCGAGCTGGTCGTAGTCGACGGGGCCGAGCAGTGCGGGCAGCCGGGCCCGCAGGCGAGTGTTGCCGGTGATGAAGTCGGGGCGGGGCGTCATGAGTCCTGGTTCCAGGAGCCGCTCAGTTCGGCGCGGGTCTCCGGCCAGATGTTCGCCAGCCGGGTGAGGTAGGTGTTGTCGATGTAGTGGCCTTGGTCGTCCTCGGCGATGGCGCCGCCGTGTTCGAGGTCGGCGACGATCTGGACCGTGGATTCGGGCCCCAGCGTCACAGCGTCGGCCGGATGAACGTGAACTGTCGTAGCCTGCGGCAGCGCCGCGACAGCTTCCTCCAGACTGGCGGCCGCCATCGCCGGGCCTTCCGGGCTGCCGGGTACGGCGAGCAGTCGCTCGCGTGCCTGGCTGAGGACCTCTTCCAAGGCGTCGTCGCGAACAGTCCGGACCGCCCGACGGGCATTGAACCGCGCGGTGACCAACAGGGTCTCCGCCTCCTGCCGGGCTGCGGCTTCGGCTGCTGTCACGACGTCGGCATGGATCTTCGCGCCTCGCTCGTGCGCCTCGGCGAGAAGCTGAGCTGCTTGCCGGCGCCTGTCCTGCTGAGCCTTCTCGTGCTCGGCGGCTCCTTCTTCCTCCAGTGCGGTGAGCAGATCGCGCAGCGCCATCATTTGCCGCCGAGCAGCAAGATAATCATTGCGGAGACCGCGAAACCGAGGATGACCAATGTCTCCGGAATGGCCACCAGCAGGATCGCGCGGCCGGTCAGTTCGGGCTTCTCAGCTACCGCGCCCATCGCAGCGGCCCCGATGCGTGCCTGGGCATAGCCGGTGGCCAGTGCGGCAAGCCCGACGGCGAGGCCGGCGGCGAGGGCGATGAGTCCGAGTTCCATGATGTTTGTCCTTTCAGACAGATGACCCAGCCGGGACCGGCTCGGGTGAGTTGACGGCGGACGCGGACGACACAGGAACGCTCCCGGACTCGGGGCCCTCGGCAACGGAACCGCCACCGAGCGGGGCGAAGAGCCGGCCGCCGCCCTCGTAGAACTGCCCGAAGAACTCCACGTAGTGCAGACGAAGCGCCTGGATCGTCGGGCTGAAGGCCGCCAGGGCTAGATTCAGCGCGTGGAACAGCGTGGCGACGAGCAGTCCGAGCAGCAGCGGCCCTCGGGCACCCAGCTGGTTGGCAACCTCGGCCAGGTACGTCGAAGCGAGACCGACCGCTGCCAATCGCAGGTAGGACAAGACGTTGCCGAGGGCACCGAGCAGATCAAGCGGGCCGAGCAGCAACCCGAGCGCGCCCTGGGACACGCAGGCCACGACGACACCGACGACCAGCGCGGCAACCGCAGGGGTCAACACCTCGGCGGGGAATCCCGCGGCGGCTACACCGGCCATCCCGAACAGCCCGGCCAGCACCAGAAGTGTTCCCAGCTTGGAGGCCAACGGCCGGCGGTGGTGCCCCCGCGCGGCCGTCCAGACACCCAGCACCAGTCCCAAGACGACGTGGACGAGACCGATGGCCAAGGCGAACAGCAGCAACGGTTCCAGGGCGGTCGGGCCCCCTCGGTAGAACCACAGTGCCGGCATGCCAACGCGATGGCCCAGGCTGCCGAGTGCCTCGCCGTACAGAACACCGAACAAGACCGTCCAGGCGCCGCCCAGAACCATCACGCGGCCGACCTCACCGAGGGTCCTCTTGGACCAATGCAATCTGAGCCACCACCCAGCGGCCAGCAGCAGCGCGCCGTAGACGACGTCGCCGACCATGACGCCGAAGAAGATCGGCAGAACCAGCGCCGTCAGACCCGTCGGGTCCAGGTCGCCGCGCGCCGGCCAGGACAACAGCCCGACCAGCTGCTGGAACGGTTCCCAACCGGGCCGGTTCCGCAGCAGTACCGGCTGGTCTCCCACCGATTCACTGGTGTCGAGGCGCTCGACGGCCACGGCTGAGCCGAGCCGATCGGCCAGTACTTCCTCGACACGTGCGGTCTGCTTCGCGGGAACCCACAGTCTGAGGACGAAGGTACGTGAGGACACATCCGCCTGCGCGGCCGCGACAGCTCGTTCGACTCGGGCCCGCAGCACAGCGATGGTGGCGCGTAGCGGCCCCGTGGCGGGCATGACGGTGGCGGCGAGCTCGACCCGGACTCGGTTGCGTTCACGAGGCAACACAGCGAGCCTCTCGCGCATCGCCTCGACCGTTGCGCGCAGCGACTTGCCGGCGTAGGCGGCGGGAACACCTACCTCGACGATGCGCTCCGTACCGAGCAGAGCGTCGACCTTGGGCAGATCGCGGCGACGAAGAACCAACAGGCATCCGACAGGACTGCCGGGAGCCGTCGTGGAGGTGACCATCAAGTGCCCACGGCCCAGCAACTCGGCCAGTTGCCGAGTCAGCTCCGGGACAATTCGCAAGTCCGGGTCGTCGAGGACCAGCGCCATACTGGCAAGCCCCAGGTTCGCCAGCTGCCGGTCGTTCAGCCGACCCAGTTCAGGCACGAGCGGCTGCAACGCATCAAGGGCTGCGATGGACCGGGGCAGCGCCTCGGCCTCGCCACGTAGTTCCTCGTCTTCGGCCAGCAGCTTCGCCACCTGAGGTTCGAGGTGATCGAGCGTGGTCCGCAGGGCGGTGTCGCTGAGAATGGTGCCGGTCGCGGATCGGTCGCCGAGCATGAGGATGGCGTCGGTCCGGGCGATGAGCTCCGCCAGGTCGGGCGGGGTCTCGCCCGGGTCGACGACGGTGACGACTTCAGCCAGCCGCAGTTCTTGCAGGGCTCCCAGGGCGTCGTCCAGGCGCGTCCTGAGCCCGGCGATCTCGAGCTGGGTGAGGGGGACCATCATGATCGGCTCACCTCGTCGTGCGATGTCTGCTGAGGCAACGCCGCAGAGACGACCATTGCGAGGTCCTGGTCACGGCGGCGGGCCGCGACCGCGGTCAGAGCGGCGGCTCGGCGGATACCGGCCTGCGTAACCCGGGCGGCCTCGGCGCGGGCGGCGGACAGGATCGCGGTTGTCCGTTGCCGCGCCACCTCCGCCGCCTGCGCTTCGGCCTCGGCGACGAGGCGATCCGCCTGCACTTGAGCTAGTGCCACCTCATCGCCGGCTCGGTTCGCCGCAGCCAGACGGGCCGCGATCGACTTCTCGAGGGCCCGCACCAACTCGTGCGGCGTCGCACCATCTGTACGGTTTGTACGGCCTGTTGTTTCGCTGTCGTTCGTGCGGGTCATGCGGCGCTCCGGTTGGGCTCGTTGCCACCTGCGTCACGCGATTCCCTGCGGGTGCGGGCCCGTCTGAGCCGGGCATGCTCCTCACGCTCGCGCTCCTCGAGTGTCAGCGCGATCCGGCGCGCTTCCTCGTGCAGCTGCGGGAGCACGATGTTGTCCAAGGCATTGACCTGCTTGGTGGTCCGTGCGATCTCCGTGGCCAGCCGTCGTACGCTGAGCTCGACCGCGCACAGGTCCAGGAGCCACTCGAGTTGCTCTTCGTAAGCCAGCGCGACGGTGTCGAGGTGCGCAGAGACCAGAGAGGGCGCCCAGCCGCGCGTGGCTGTGTTCCGGCGGACTGGGTCATGGCTCAGGTCGAACACGTGGACCCCTGCCACGGTCCGAGATCGAAGGTCCGCGCCGATCCCTGTCGCGGCGACCAGAGCGCCCGACGCGAGTGCCTCAGGGCCGCACACGGCGGTAGCCTCGTCAAGACGCTGCCGGGCTTGGACTGCAAGCGTCCGCAGCCGTTCCAGTCCGTCCAGCAGTTCGGTCTGGTGGTGCCGAAACTCCCGCACCAGCGCCGTTCTCTTGTCTTTGAGCAGGTCGCGGCCTTGAGCGACGAACACCGCCCGCCGACGGCGGTCGAGCAACTCACTTCGAGTGGCAACAAGGGATTGCATGGCACACTCCCGGATACGTGATCGGGTATCTCTGACACTGCCGTGATGTCGCCCCGACAGGTATTGGCAGCTTCGGCGAAGGTCGCAGCTCGTTGCTTGCCGGGAACCGGCAATGGCACAACTGATCCGCAGGTCACACCATCGAAGCCTGGTCCGGCAGGTGCATCACGAGACCGACGGGAGATCCCGGAGCGCGAGAGCTGCCTGAACGAGAGCAGCATGGGTCAGCGCCTGTGGGTAGTTGCCCAGGTACTCGCCCGTCGCGGGGTCCATCTCTTCGGCATAGAGGCCCAAGGGACTGGCGCGGCCCAACAGGTCGGCAAACAGCTCGAGCGCCTCGCGCCGACGATCGTCAAGCGCCAGCGCTTCAACCAGCCAGAAGGAACAGGGCAGGAACGCGCCCTCGGTACCCGGCAACCCGTCACGCCCCGGTGGGTATCGGTACAGCAAGGGACCACCGGCGCTCAGTTGCTTGCGGATGGCGTCGAGTGTCCCGCGGGTACGCGGTGAGCCGCGCTCCTCGACCCCGATCTGAGGCAGGATCAGGAGGGCGGCGTCGAGTTCTTGCGACCTGTAGCTTCTGGTGTAGCTGCCCATGCTGGTGTCGAAACCCAGGTTCTTGACCTCGATGCCGATCGCCCTGCGGGCGGCCTGCCAGCGTTGCCGGCGACCGGTGGAAAGCCGGTGGGTCTCGGCAATGCGCAGGGCTCGGTCGAGCGCCAGCCACGCCATCAGTTTGGAATGCACGTGATGGACCTGGTCTCCGCGGACTTCCCAGATGCCTGCGTCTGGCTGGCTCCACCGTCGCGCGACCAGGTCGGCGAATCCCTGCATCGCGCGCCACGTTTCGCCGTACAGCGGATGACCCGCCTGCACGAGGGTCCAGGCAGCGTTGAGAATCCATCCGTAGCCGTCGAGCTGGTGTTGCTGGGCCGCACCGTTGCCCACACGAACCGGGACGCTGCCGACGTAACCGGGCCAGTCTCGCAGGCCACGTTCGGGCGGCGCCTGACGGCCATCCAGGGTGAGTAGGACCGGTAGGCGGGGACGTTGCAAGCGGCTGGCGTGCAGCAGCCACCAGAGGAACCCTCGGGCTTCCTCGACCATGCCGACACTCAGGAAGGCCACGATCCCTATGCTTGCGTCGCGAGGCCAGGCAAAGCGGTAGTCAAAGTTCCGCACGCCGCCGCGCTGCTCGGGCAATGAGGTGGTCGGCGCGGCCACGGGCGCACCGGAGGGTGAGTACGTCAGCAGGCGCAGAGTCAGCAGGCTGCGGATGACTTCCTCGCGGAAGGGCAGATCCTGGTCGACCCGAGCGGTCCAGTCGCGCCACCGTCCTTCGTCCTCGACGAGAAGCGCCCAGGCAGCGGCAGCCTGGACATGGATCAGTGGTTCCCGATATGCGACGGTGAGGACGAACGTGACGGGCCGATCAGGGGTAACGGTGAAGTGGGTGGGTCGGCCGGGCTCGATGGCCGGTCCGGGATCGCAGCTCAGCGATATGGCCAGCGCGCCCCACTGACACACGAGATCCTGGCCACGGTGCCGGATGCGAGGCTCGCGGTGTTGCTCACCGCGGCGAGGATCGAACTCGACAACAGCGTCGACCGATCCACCTACGGCCGACAGTCGCCGGACGAGGACCGTCGCCGGCAACAGTCGTCCGCCCACCTCGGCCACCATCGCCTCGGTCAGGGTCAGCTTGCCGCCGGGCGTGATCCAGGTGGTCTCCAGAGTCGCGGTGTGGTGACGGTAGTTGCGGGCGACAACTGTTGGGGTGGCGGCTGGTCCCAACCGGAATCGACCCGCCGCAGGCCCGCCGACAAGTCTGCCGAAGATCGGGGCGCTGTCGAATCGCGGCACGCACAGCCAATCGACTGACCCGTCACTCGAGACGAGCGCCGCGGTGCGAGTGTCGCCCACCAGCCCGTAGTCGGCGATCGGCTGCATTTCAACGCGCCTGCAGAAGCAGGCCGAGCACGATGCCGTAGACAAGGTGGGCGACGACGGCTACGGCCGGGGTCTGCACGCCATAGTTGAGGGCCAGCAAACCCGGCGGCTCGAGAACTGCCCTGCTCGCCGGTCCGGCGCGATGCGACGCCATCCGGGGATGCAACCCCGGGAGCACCGGAAGCAACACCATCAACGCAACCGAGACGTGCAGGAGGCCGAGCAGCCCGCCCAGCCACCAGGTGGCTCCATGCAGCAGGAAGAACACAGTCGCGTACCCAAGCGCGAACACCTGACCGACAACGAGGTGAATAAGGAACCCCGCGACCCGAGCACGATCGGGGTCCTCAGTCACCAGGGCTCCGAGAACGAGCGGAAGATCCAGCCGGGTGAGGCCTGCCAGCTGGGCGGTGATCATCACGGCAGTCAACGCCGATGTCGCCACCAACCCGAAGACCGCCCACCCTAACCAGTCCACGACATCGCCGATCAGACTCTTCGGCTACGGGTGCACCGAAGGCTCCGCCAGTCCGCAGTGCGACGGCCGACCTCGCGAGAAGACAAGCACAACGGCGACCGGCCGTCTGCGCGACGCACTCCCCAGGTTTCACGAACCACGGCGCACCTCCTGGCACATCGCGCGCGCCCTGTGGAGCGAGCTGCGCATTTATATCGTAACACGATACACTCGAAGGACGGCCGGGTTTCCCCGGTGAAACCACTGAGGATGTGATTCACGTGCAGCCCGACACGATGCACGACCAACAGGCCGCGGAGCAGTTGACGAAGGCCGACTTCGAGGCGTTGGCTCGCTTCCGTTTCGGCATCCGCCGGTACCTCCGCTTCAGCGAACAGGCCGTCCGCGGTCATGGCCTCACACCGCAGCAGTACCAGCTACTCCTGGCGTTGAAGGGGTTTCCCGGGCGAGACTGGGCAACGGTGACCGAACTGGCCGATCGTCTTCAACTGCGCCACCACAGCGTCGTTGAACTGGTGAACCGGGCGCAGGCGCAAGACCTGGTAACCAGGGCGCCTCACCCGACCGACGCCAGGGTAGTCCGGGTGGAGATGACGCAGCACGGCGAGCGGGCCTTGGCACGGCTGAGTGCGCTCCACCGCGACGAGCTTCGACGCATAGGCACAGCCCTCGCCGTACCCGACTGGAGCGACACCGCCGACGGTGCAGCATGACGCGCCGTACGGTCCAGGTACGCAGAATCTACGACGAGCCCTCCGCCGACGACGGCATCAGAGTCCTGGTCGATCGAGTATGGCCCCGCGGCATCCGCAAGGACGCCGCCGCCATCGACGAATGGCTCAAGGACGTCGCACCGTCAACGGAGCTCCGCAAGTGGTACGGCCATGTACCGGAGAAGTTCGCGCAGTTCGAGGCACGCTACCGCGACGAGCTCGCGAAGTCGGATGCGAGGACAGCGTTGGACCACCTGCGCACGCTGGCGAAACGCGATGCCTTGACCTTGGTGACCGCCACCAAGGACGTGGATCACAGCCAGGCGGCGGTCCTGGCGCGGCTGCTGCGAGATTCACGTTGACCTTCGCTGCCCGGACCGATCGACCCCGACCGGAGGCTTTGGCCACACTACTGACCAGGGCGCTTCCCGATCTGCAGGCCGGGACGGCGTCGATGGACGGTCAGGTAGGACAGGCCGTTCTTGCCGGCGGTGATGTTCCGGGTCGTACTGCGGGGCAGCCAGACTATGTTGCCGTCGGCAAGAACCTGGTCACCGTCGGGCGAACCGACAATGCCGCCACCGGCGATGACGATGAGTACGACGTCGAGATCGGGCTCGGTGTGGGTGTCCACGCGCTGACCGGCAGGTAGATGGATGAGGTTCGCGTCGAGCTGCCGCCCGGGCTCGGCGAGCGTCCACCGGGCACCCGACGGCACGAGTGAATCCTCGACGAGTTCGTGAACATCGACCAGGACCCGTACCGTCGGATGCTCAGGCTGGAGTTCAGCTGGACCCTTCGGCGACTCGTCAGGCATCAACGGCGACCCGGCCGATCCGGACTCGCCACTCCTCGGGCCCGGCCTGCAGATAGTCCCAGCTGAAGGCGCCTCGGTACCTGGCTTCGAACTCGCGGCGCAACGGCTTGGGGTCGTGGCTGTTGACGAGGATGAAGGCCTCTCCCGGTGCCAGCCCGGCGTACCTGGCGAACACGCGGGGATGACGGCCGCCACGAGCGATCCGCCGTACGTCGATCACCGTCGACTGCTCGACCCGCTCCCCCGCCAGATAGGCCTGCAGGCCTGAGGTCAGCAACGACGGATCCACGCCGGGCAATCCGGCGAGCGCGGGCAGCAACACCGACTCCTCGATCTGGAGCTGGGTATCCAAGGCCGCCATGATCATCACGCCGAGCCTCGCCGCATCCACAGAACCGGCCGTCGCCAGTTCGTCGATCTGCGCGTTGACTGCTGCAGCGCCGACTCTCAGCGCGTCGGCCAGGAGCCGAGTCTCATCATCCTCGGTGGCGGGTCCATACAGGTCTCGATCTGCAGTCGTCAGGTACCGGCGCACTTCGTGGAGGCAGAAGTCCACCAACTCCGCGGATCGAGGCTCGGAACCTTGAGCCACGGGCTGCGTCGTGGTCAGGTCCGCCAGTCCGGACAACAGCCGCTCGTGGGCCTCACGGACTGCACCTCGAGCGATCACGTCAGGATCGGTTTCGGTCGCCTGGATGAAGATCTCCGCAGCCGGCATCGTGCCACTCTCCTCGCGTCGACGTTTTCAACGATTATTACATGTGCTATTTGTAGTAATTACAAGCGCCTGAACGAGGAGACTGTTGTGACCTACGTGATCGCGTTGCCGTGCGTCGACCTCAAGGACCGCGCCTGCGTCGACGAGTGCCCGGTCGACTGCATCTACGAAGGCGGGCGCTCCCTCTACATCCAGCCCGAGGAGTGCATCGACTGCGGGGCATGCGAACCGGTATGCCCCGTCGAGGCCATCTTCTACGAGGATGATCTGCCCGAACAGTGGAAGGACTACCAGGCAGCGAACGAAGGATTCTTCGACACGCTCGGCTCCCCCGGCGGAGCCTTCAAGGTGGGCGCGGTTCCCTACGACCATCCACTCGTCGCGGCGCTACCGCCGCAGGAGCAGGCAAGCTGATCCCATGACCAGAACCGACCAGAGCGCCGACGACCGGCCCCGTCGACAGGCGCTGCTCGAAGCTCTGCGCCGCTCCAGCACTCCGCTGGGCGTCACCGAACTCGCCGAACAACTCGGCATCCACCCCAACACGGTCCGGTTCCACCTCGATGCACTCGTGACCCAGGGGCTGGTCGACCGCCAACTCGAGAAGCCGACTGGACGGGGCCGGCCGCGGACCGCGTACGCACCACATCCCGGGATGGACCGAGGCGGTCGGCGTCAGTACCACTTGCTGGCCAAGATCCTGCTCGGGCAGCTGTCCACCAGTCCCGATGCGGGGACCGCGGCCGAGGCCGCGGGCCGAGGTTGGGGCGGCTACCTGATAGAGCAAATCCCGCCTTCCCGTGATCCTTCTGCCGCCGAGTCCACTCAGCGGCTGACCGCAATGATGACCGAGCTCGGTTTCGCTCCGGAACCCGACGGCGACACAACCAATCGCATCAGACTGCGGCACTGCCCCTTCCTGGAGCTCGCGGAGGAGTACTCGTCGACCTTGTGTCCGCTGCATCTCGGTCTCATGCGAGGTGCCCTCAGCGAGATCCGTGCCCCGATCGCGGCGACCAGTCTCGAGCCGTTCGCCGAACCCGACGCCTGCATCGTCCACCTCTCCCCCGTTCGCACCACCGACGCGGGCACCCGTCCGCAACAGCGTCACAACAGGAACAGATGATGTACCTGACGAGGATCGGAACCACACCCCGGCGCCGGGCGCCAGTCACCGGCGGCCCGACGATGGAGGTGCTCGTTGCGGCCGAGACCTCCGACAACATCGCCATGGTCCAGGTGTGGATCCCGCCCGGTGGCGGCCTGCCCGAACACGACCACGGATCGTCCGAAGTCGTCCTGGTCCACATCTCAGGTTCGATCCACCTTCAGCAGGGCGGCCGGGAGCACCGGCTCGCCCCCGGCGCCGTCGCGCACATCGCCGCCGGGGAACGCGTCAGCCTGACGAACCCAGGAACCGAAACGGCCGTGATGACAATCGTCGCCTCACCGCCCGAGTTCGTCGCGCGAATCACAGCCTGGCCTGCCGCCTAAGGGCCGTTGACAACCCAGTAGGAGCAGTCTTGAATGCCGCATCAGCCGCCGTAGCGACCGCCGACATCTTCATCTGGCTCGGCATGGTGCTGGCGATCTCCTTCCTGGAGGCGCCCCTCAAGTTCCGCGCTCCCGGAGTCGACCTCCCCATCGGGCTCGGCATCGGCCGCATCGTCTTCCGGGTCCTCAACCGCGTCGAGATCGCACTGGCGCTGATCGCCCTGGCAGCCGTCGCCATAGGACGGCCAACCGGTTCCGTAGCAGCTCTGACAGCAGCGATCCTGATCATCCTGGCCGCACAGCTCATCGCGATCCGGCCCCAACTCAACCGACGCACGGACCGTGTCCTCGCCGGACAGCACCCGCCCCGGTCGAGCATGCACCTGTACTACGTCGGTCTCGAGGCAGCCAAGGTGCTCACCTTGGCGGCGCTCGGAACCTGCCTCCTCGTCGCAGCCTGATTCGGGAGAGTTCGCAGCCCAGTTCTGTGCGGTGTACGTCGACCCGAGCCAGATTCAAGACGCATCGAAACCGGATCGTCAGATGAGTAGGCTCTGGTGGCCAGGTAGCACGAGACCCGTTCACCAGTTCGCAGTGCTGGCAGACCCCGAAGCGACCGATCGCGAGCCGGAAGAGAGCAGCGTCAACATCCGCCAGGGCAGCTCTGGCCGCTCTCGGGGCCGTGACAGCCACGACTGCGCCAACGCTGCCAGCTCGCTCAGGCGCTGGGTACGTACCCCATCGGTGAAAGCTGGAGTCCGCCGTTGCCGGTACCGGCAACCTCGCAGATCTGCTGCTCACGGCTCGATCAAGCCGGCCCGGATCGCGTAGCGGGTGAGCTCGAGGCGGTCGCGAAGACCGAGTTTCTGGAGCATGTTCGCGCGATGCCGCTCGACCGTCTTGATGCTGATGAACAAGGTCTGAGCGATTTCCTTGGAGGAGTTCCCCTCGGCGACGAGTTTGAGGACCTCCTCCTCGCGGGCGGTCAGGATCTGCTCCGGGATGGCCTGGCCGAGACGCGCCCGATCCAGGTAGTTGCGGATCAGCGCATTCACCGCTCCTGGATACAGGAACGGCTCTCCACGCATCGCGGCGCGGCAGGCCTCCACCAGATCGCGATCGGCGACGGACTTCAGCACGTATCCAGCGGCGCCGGCCTTGAGTGCCTGGAAGAAGTACTGCTCGTTGTCGTACATCGTCAGCATGAGAATCCGTAGGTCGGGATGGCGCGACGACAGCTCACGGGCCGCCTGCAGGCCGGTCATCCGCGGCATGGCGATGTCGAGAATCGCGAGATCGACGTCGGCGGACCGGGCGAGGTCGAGGGCCTCCTTTCCGTCGCTGGCTTCGGCGACCACAGTCAGGTCCGGTTCACTGTCGAGGATCAGCCGTACGCCGCGTCGTACCAGTGCATGGTCATCTGCGAGCAGGATGCGGGTCGGGTCCGGTGCGACCATGCTCAGTCGCCGTTCCCGTTGACCGGCACCAGCAGGTTCACCTCGGCACCACCCGTCGGCGCGGCACCCAGGTCAAGAGTGGCGCCGACCAGGAGTGCACGCTCCCGCATGCCACGGATTCCTGCTCCTTCGTGCGCCAATCCGAGGCCGCGGCCGTCGTCACGAATCCGGAGGGCGACCACCCCTTCGCTGTGGCGCAGGCTGATCTCGACCTGGGTGGCGTCGGCGTGGCGTGCCACGTTGGTCAGCCCCTCCTGGGCGACCCGGTAGACCACCAGCTCGGTCTGCTCGTCCAATGCCGGTAGCCCCGGCTGGAAACGGTGCCGTATCGAGAGACCGGTGTGTGTGGACAACTCGGTGGCAAGCGCAGTCAAGGCACTGACCAGACCAAGATCTTCGAGCACACCCGGTCGTAGTCTGTGCGCCAGACGGCGTACCTCGTCCAGGCTCTCCCGGGTGGTCTCCTGAGCATGGCGCAGATCCGCACGCACCTCGGCATCGTCGACCCGCTCGGCCGCGCGCTTCAGCTCCAGCAGTACGGCGGTCAGACTCTGGCCGACCTCGTCGTGCAGCTCCTGCGCGATCCGTCGCCGCTCCGCCTCCTGCGCAGACAGCGCCCGGGAACTGCTGGCGGCACGCTCGGTTTCCAATCGTGCCAGCATGTCGTTGAAGGCCCGGATCAACTGCGAGACGCCACCCTGCCCTGCGACCGGCAGACGCTGCCCGGGCCGAAGCAGATCGACGGTTGCCATCCGTCGGGTCAGCCGGTCCAACGGCGCCAGCCCGACCTGCAGCAGCAATGCGTTGGCGACCAGCATGACCGCCAATCCGCCCAGCAGCACCAGCGCCTCGGTGAATACCACCGGTACCGACACGGTCACTGGAGCCCACAGCAACAATGCTGTCGCGGCAGCGAGCACCACCGCGTTCAGAGCGAAGATGCGCCAGAACAATGGCACTGTAAGCACCCCTCTCGTCACGACCGCGGTCTCATAACGCGGCAGCCCCGTGTCACACCACCTTCACCTCTCAGTCGTGAAGGTCGAGTGCCAGCGGACATCAGAGGTTGCATGCCTTCCAGACTGCCTTCTGCCTCGCCGCACGTCGATCGGGGGTGACACTCATCTTCCGACCATTAGTGGGCGACGACTCCAGGGGCTAGTAGGTCGAGGGTACGGTCCGTCCAGCCGGGGCGGGGCAAGCCAAATCTGAGTGATTCTGCGAGGTAGGCGCCGATCAGGAGGCCGAGCAGGGTGTCGGCGTCGATGTGAGGGCGGAGTCGGCCGGCTGTGATGTCGAGGTTCACCATGTCCGTGAGCGTCGCCAAGCGGGTGGCCAGGCGGGCGCGAAGGGCTGAGGTGAACTCGGGGTCGCTGTCGGCGATGACGGCGGCGACTCCGCCGGGGCCGACCCGGTTCTCGAGGATGTCGCTGATCCGGTCGAGAACCCATCGCAGCTTCTCTCGCACCGGGAGGTCGGGCGCCAGCGCAGCGGGGTCGACGAGATGCTCCATGGTCGCGTGCATCAACTCGTCCCGGCTGCGGTAGCGGCGGTAGATCGTCGTACGCGCGACACCGGAGCGGGCCGCGACCGAGTCGATGCTCACAGCTGATGGGCCCTTCGAGCGCAGTAACTCGAGGGCCGCCTGGATGATGCGCTCGTCGGTCGATTCGAGTCTCGGCCGGCCACGGCCGGTGGTGTTGTGCGGCATCGGTCCTGACCTCCGGGAATAGATCTGCTCCTATTTACGCTACACCATGTGTATCGATTAATGGAGGAGCGATGAGTACGTCGTCATTGGAAGCGGTCGAGGTAGCACTGCTGGTTCTGATCGGGGTGCTGACGCCGCTGATCTGCATCGGAGGCCTGGGATGGGCCTACCTGATGCAGGAGCGCGACTCGACCGAGCGTGCACATGGATCGTCGGAGGAAAGGTGAAGATGGACAAGATCGTCGTCGGCATCGACGGTAGTGAGACGGCGCGGCGAGCGCTCGAGTGGGCGGCAGCGGAGGCACGCTTGCGCGGCGCCAGGCTCGTTGTGGTCCATGCCTGGCAGCAGCCGGCTGCGGCCTTGATGTCGCCATACGCTCCCCTGTTGGCTGACCCGGGCTCGCTCGCGGAGACAGCGCGACAAACGCTGACCGACACTCTGAAGGCCGCAGACCTTTCCGGCCTCGCCAGTGAACCCGAACAGCTGGTCGTCCAGGGCGCGGCCGCATCAGCTCTGATTGATGCCGCAGAGAACAGCTTGCTACTCGTCGTGGGCTCACGTGGCCGCGGCGGCGTCGCCGGCCTTCTACTCGGTTCCGTCAGCCGACAGGTCGCGCACGAGTCCACGGTTCCGGTGGTCATCATCCCTCCGACCGCAACCGCCTCGGACGCACAGACCAGAGAACGGGACGGCTGACAATGATTGCCCCAGGCAAAGTGCCGGCACAGGAGCTGGCCGTCCTGAAGAGAAGGCTGCGAGAGCACCGCCGTTTCCGCCAGAAGCAACTACAGGACCTCGCAGACCCGTCACAAGATCGTCGTACCGCAGCGCACGTCGAGATCCAGGCATCACTGGCCGCCGCTGCGCACCAGGTTCTCAGTAACATCGAGGTCGCATCGACCCGAATGAACACCGGCCAGTACGGCAGTTGCCAGCAATGTGGGCGTCCCATCGACCTGCAGCGTCTGCGGATCGTGCCGCACTCCCGCTACTGCGCCCGATGCCATCACGCCGAGGACACCCGGCGCGCCGCGATTGAACCCACCGGATCGCAAAAGTCAGGGGGCAGCGGCGAAGATGGGTGCTGGTCCCGATAGGCAAGCCGGGTGCCGAACGGCGACGGTGGTGCCATGAAGACACCACGGGTGACCTCCAGCGCGGTCGGTACGGGTGGCCAGCCTGAGCTGCACCGCAAGCACGAGATCCTGCAACGCCTGCAGCACGAGCGAAACACCCGGCTCGCCCAGGTGAACGCCATGGAAGCCGACAAGCCCAACGCCAACGAGGACTTGGTGAAGGCACAGACCACGGCGATCCGCCTGGTCCTGGCCGAGATCGAGGCGGCGGTGGAACGCGTGCAGGACGGTTCGTACGGCGTTTGTCACGGCTGCAAGGTACGGATCCCGGTCGGGCGACTGGAGATCCTGCCCTACGTTCGCTACTGCGTGCGTTGCCAGCAGCAAGCTCTATGACGACTCGCGGACACTGATCGAGGAGAGCCCGTGACCAGCCGGACGGCCACCGCCTTCAATGCCGGACTGCCTCGGCAGGAGCTCGCGACTCTGCGAGCAGCGCTGCTCGAGCAGCGCGCCTTCCGGCGTGAGCAACTCAAGACCATCCGTTTGTCGGTGCCGAAGGAGTCGATCGGCGCCGACCGGTCGGCGCGAGCTGAGGTGCAGGACCACCTGGCCGTTGCGGCCCGGATCGTCCTGGCCGACGTCGAAGCCGCGCTCGACCGGCTCGATACCGGCCACTACGGACGATGCGTCCTGTGCCGCAGACCTGTTGAGGTACGACGGCTGCGGATCTGTCCGCAGACCGTGTACTGCGGCGAATGCCACCGCGTGCGGGAGTCTGGGCCTTGAAGCCGCTGCTCGCCGGAAGGCCGCTGCGTCGCACCACATCCTCCGGGCGGACTCGCACCGGTCTCGCCATCGATCTGGGCAGTGCGCGTACCAGAGCCTGGGCACCGGGACACGGCCTCCTCGTCGACGTGCCGACCATGACCGCCGCTACGGGGAAGCGCCCGGTGCGCCGCGGGAAGATCATCGACCGAGCCGCGACGGCAGCCCTTGTCGGTGAGCTGCTGAAGTCTCAGGTGATCGTGGAACGGCGTCGTACGGTCGTGGCAACGATCCCGATCACCTCCGACGAGGTACATCGCGGTCACCTCCTCGCCGTCCTCGATGTCCTGGGCCCCGAAACGATCCTGACGATCGACACCGTCAAAGCGGCTGCCCTCGGCGCCGACGTCGACATGACGGAGCCGCTGCTGGTCGTCGACATCGGCGCTCAATTGACCGAGGTCGCGCTGCTGGCCGGGGGCAGCTTGTGCGGTGCGCGATGCACAAAGCTGGGAGTGCGCGACCCGGTTTCTTCGACGCAGATCGTTCAGGAGATCGTGGAGTCAACGGTCCAGCTGATGGGTGAGTGTGGTCCACAAATGGTCGATGCTCTGGATCGAGGCGTTCTCCTGACCGGTGGCGGCGCGCTCCGCCCCGAAATCACGTACCAACTCTCGACCCAACTCGGCGCCACCGTCCAACCCGCCCCGGCACCCCAGTCGGCCGCGGTCCGCGGTGCCGCACTCGTCCTCCAAGCAGCTCACCGCCACCCCGGCGCCTCCTGATACCAGCCCGGTCGCCGTCGGCATGGCGGGCGCCCCAATGGGGGTGGCTTGGGGCACCGGCTCACCGCCAGATGAACCGACATGCCCAATCACTACAGCTAGGGTACGAGCGCAGCTAGGGCTCACCCCGCTGCTCGTCGCCTACCAGCCCTAGATCTGCTACGTCACCGCCGCTCACGTTCCGACCCGGCAGATCGGCTCGGGGCGGGCTGCCGTGTCGGTGGGATTGACACGTCCTCGACTTGAGCGGTGCCTGTCTGTACCGGGCTATACGACCGACCTCGTTTGGGCCGCTGGTGTTTCAGCGCGCGGCGTTCGATCTCGGACAGACCACCCCACACGCCGGCGTCCTGGCCGGTGCGGAGTGCCCAGTTCAAGCATGCGTCGACGACGTCACATTGTGCGCAGACCCGTTTGGCGGCTTCGATTTGCTGCAAGGCTGGGCCGGTGGTGCCGATCGGGAAAAACAGTTCCGGGTCCTCATTTCGGCAGGCACCGTTGAGTAGCCAGTTCATGCACTCTCCCTCCGGGAGCTGAAGCTGCGGCGCATGCCGAATCCATGTGATGGAGCGGCAGGCCCGGCGCCGAGGTGATCAGGGGCTCAAGACACCAGGCCCGCCGGTCTTGGGAGTTGGCCGAAATCCGTCTCCGAGTCCCGGATCGCTACTTCGGCGGTGTCCGGTGGCCTACTTCATGCTGTGCGCAACGAGTTCGGTCAGGTCGAACAGGCGGTTGGTGAAGCCCCACTCGTTGTCGTACCAGCCGAACACCTTCACAAGATTGCCGTTCGCGTACGTGAGTGGGGCATCGAAGATGCACGACGCCGGGTCGCCGATGATGTCGTGCGAGACGATCGGGTCCTCGTTGTACCGCAACAGGCCCTTCAGAAGGCCGGATGCCGCCTCAGCGAAGACGTGGTTGACCTGCTCTGCGGTCACGTCCTCGGCGAGTTCGAGGACCAGGTCCGTGAGCGAGCCATCCTGGACCGGAGCTCGAACCGCGACGCCGTCGATCTTGCCGGCCAGTTCGGGAATCACCAGGCCGACTGCCTTGGCCGCGCCAGTGCTCGTCGGGATGAGGTTCACAGCACCCGAGCGTCCACGGCGCAGGTCCTTGTGGGGCGAGTCGAGGATCACCTGGTCGTTCGTGTAGCTGTGGATCGTTGTCATCACACCGCGTCGGATCCCGAACGCCCGATGCAGCACGGACACCATTGGGGCGACGCAGTTCGTGGTACACGACGCGTTCGAGATGATGTTGTGTGAGACAGGGTCGTAGGTGTCGGCATTTACCCCTAGAACGACTGTCGCGTCGACATCCTTGCCCGGCGACGACAGGATGACCTTGCGGGCACCGCCGGTCAGGTGCGCGGCCGCGGCTGCCCGGGTCCGGAAACGGCCTGTGCACTCGATCACGATGTCCGCGCCGACATCCCGCCAGTCCAGAGCAGCGGGACTGCGCTCGGACGTCACTCGAATGGACGTGCCGCGAACCGAGATCGCGTTGTCGGTGTGGCGGACGCGATCGGGCAATGGCCCATAGGTCGAGTCGTACTGCAGCAGGTTCGCCAGCGTCGCACTGTCGGTGACGTCGTTGACCGACACCACCTCGACGACCTCATCTCCCCGCTCGAGCGCCACCCGCAGAAAGTCCCGCCCGATCCGACCGAACCCGTTGATTCCTACTGCCACAGACATCCTCGACCTCCTAGCGCCGCCGAACCGATCCTCAGGGCAGTTGACGTGTCCATCGCGGTGAGACCTCTGTCCACTCCCGCGCCCATTCCTCGGCGCGGTGATGGTCCAGCGGTCGGCGGGCCAACCGAACGACGACGATCAGCAGCGGCCAGGCGAGGACCGCCATACCGATACCGGCCACAACGCCGAGGGCTGCACTGTCCGAGGGTGGCCGGGGAGCGCGGGTCACCTTGCCGTCCTGATCGAGCCAGATCGTCAGCTCGCTGCCGGACTTGGTGCCGATCAGCACATCTGCCCGGTCCTCGCGTGCGGATCCTGAAGCATCGAACCAACCAACTCGAACTCTCGTGGTGGTCAGCCCGGGACTCAAAAGCGCGGTTTCGTCCGAGTCCTCGAGTGTTCGCGCTACAACCGCACGGGTGTGTGCGCGTTCCTGGGCCGCCGCGTGCTCCGCGCGATCGCGAATTGCAGTTCCGAAGGCTGCCGCCGCGGGTATCACCAGCGATGCAACCGTCAGCGCGACCATCAGCAGCACTGCCTCGAGCCGGTCCACCCTTCGACGCAACGGATTGCGGCCGAAACCGAGCAACCGCAACTGCATCAACATGAACAACTCAGCCCGGTGTTCGTGGGTCGTGCTCATCGCGCGCTCCAATCTCTCTCTGCTACTAAGACAAGGAATCCACGGGTCTTGTGACGACGGTGGCCACGGGTCGCGGTCGGAGCTGAGCGATATCACGGATGCACCGCAGGTCATGTCACGAATGACATCCCTGTTCGGACTTGGTTGTTGCACCACCGATCGTTGCCAACGGCGCGATTCGAATCGTCCCCTCGCGACCGGACATCCCTTGTCTGCCGTGATCACCAATTGGAGTCGTCATGTCACCCACCATCGTTCTGGTCCACGGTCTGTGGCTCACGCCGCGAAGTTGGGAGGGCTGGAAGGCGCGCTTCGAGAAGCGCGGGCATGAAGTCCTCGCACCTGCCTGGCCCGGAATGGAAGTAGAGGTCGAGGCCCTCCGCCGCGACCCGTCGGTCATGAACGGACTCGGAATCGGCGAGGTCGTCGACCACTACGACCAGATCATCCGCAGCCTCGCCAGTCCACCGGTGATCATGGGACATTCGACCGGCGGCCTGGTGACCGAACTCCTGCTCGACCGCGGCCTCGGCGCTGCCGGCGTAGCCCTGTCGCCCGCACCGGTCAAGGGCGTCTACCGCCTGCCGCTCAGTCTGCTTCGGGCCATCGCTCCAGTGCTCAGAAACCCGGCGAACAAGAACAAGACCTTCGCGATGACGCCGAAGCAGTTCCACTACGCCTTCACAAACACCATGAACGACCAGGACGCCAAGGCGGCGTACGAGAGGTACGCGGTCGCTGGTCCCGGGCGGATCGCCTTCCAGGGCGCCTTCGCAAACTTCAATCCACACGCGGTCAACAAGGTCGACTTTCACAAGGACGACCGTCCTCCGCTCCTCGTGATCGGGAACAGCGAAGACCATACGATCCCTGCCTCGGTCAGCAGAGAGGCCGCGAAGCGCCTCGGCAAGTCGAGGGCAGTGGTGGAGTACAAGGAGTTCGCCGGACGGCCTCACTTCACCGCCGGCGCCCCGGGCTGGGAAGCCGTTGCCGACTACGCGCTCGAATGGACGATCCGTCACACGAGCGCGGCCTCCAGGCACAACTAGGCATCAGCCGCTGCCTGCGGTCACCACTGCGGGAAGCGAGCGCCGTGTCAGTCGCAGCAGTTCCGGTCGATCATGTCGATCGATCGAGTGAATCCGAAAGGACGAAACCTCACATGAGCAAGCACTTCCTCGAGCCGGCAGCTCAGGAGTTCGCGGACGCGACGTCGAAGCCGCCGTTCCTCTACGAACTCGGCCCCGACGGCGCGCGCAACGTTCTCGACGACGTTCAAGCTGCCCCGATCCCCAAGCTCGACGTCGCCGAGAAGTGGATCACCGTTCCGGCCGAGGTCGGCGACGTCCGGGTCCGCATCGTCAAGCCCGTCGACGCTAAGGAAAGCCTCCCGACCATCCTGTACATGCATGGCGGCGGATGGGTCCTCGGGAACGCCGGGACGCATGACCGGCTGGTTCGCGAGTTGGCCGTCGGCGCCGAAGCGGCCGTCGTGTTCGTCGAGTACGACCGCTCCCCCGAGGCGCACTACCCCGTCGCGATCGAACAGGGCTACGCGGCAGCGCGCTGGGTCACCGAGCGCGGTTCGTCCGAGGGCCTCGATGCTACGCGGATGGCGGTGGCCGGCGATTCGGTCGGCGGCAACATGACGGCCGCCTTGGCCATCCTCGCCGTACAGCGAGGTGATGTCAGGTTCGTCCACCAGTCGATGTACTACCCGGTGACCGACGCAGCGCAAGACACCGAGAGCTACCGCGAGTTCGCGGAAGGCCCGTTCCTCACCGCGAAGGGTATGGCGTGGTTCTGGGACTGCTATCTACCTGACGAAGCCAGGAGGTCCGAGATCACGGCGTCGCCGTTGCGGGCCGGCCTCGACCAACTCGCCGGGCTGCCGGAAGCCTTCCTGATCGTCGACGAGAACGACGTACTTCGAGATGAGGGAGAGGCGTATGCACGCAGGCTCACCGAGGCCGGCGTCCGCACCACCTCGGTCCGCTACAACGGCATCATCCACGACTTCATGATGCTCAACCCGCTCCGTCAGACCGCCGCCACGACCGGCGCTGTCGAGCAGGCGATCCAGATCCTCCGTAAGGCACTCGGCACCGCCTGAGCTGACCGCCGGGCGCGATCTGCTGTGACCACCACGCGATGGTCGTCGACTTTCGGCGACCATCGCGTCTTTGTGACCGATGCCAGCTGGACTCGGAGCCGGCGGCTGCGTGGCGCCCAGGACTACGTGGCCCCCACGGACACGTAGTGGCACGGCCACGAGGCCGGCCGAGACCACGCGACCAGCCACGTTCTACGCAGGGCGCGAAGGATGCTTCGCGGCCGCACAGTGATGTCGAGGGCATGTGACTCGCCAGGCGGGAAAGGGGTTGTTCGTGTGAACACCGGACTGTCATCGCAGAGATGGGAAGGCGGGGAGACCTGGCCGGACCGGCCGGCGAGCGCCGAGCAGTGGGATGGCGGCCTCGAGGAAGCAGTCGAGACATTCGTCAGAGTACGGCCGCGGCTGATGGCGATCGGGTACCGATTCCTCGCCAACTGGAGCGAGGCCGAGGACGTCGTACAGGAAACCTGGCTTCGCTGGCAGAACACCGATCGTACGGTCGTCGCCGATCCGCAGGCTCTGCTCGCGACCATGGCGACACGGCTCGCGATCAACATCAGCCTGTCCGCGCGGCGGCGTTACGAGGTATGCCGAACTCCGCCGGTTCCCCCGGCAACCGACGTGAACGACGACCCGGCCACGACGGCCGAACGCCGCGAAGCCGTCGAACAGGCGCTGCTGATCGTCCTCGAGAGCCTCACGCCGCGAGAACGCGCCGCCTTCATTCTCCGAGAGGCCTTCGGCTATTCATACGGGCAGATCTCAGAGTTCCTCCAGCTCGGCGCGGCCAATACCAGGCAAGTGGTCAGCCGCGCCCGCCGGCATCTCGGAGCCAACCGACGTGTCATCGTGAGCTCGGCGTCGTACCAGCGCTTCCTTCAGGCGTTCTTCACCGCAGCCCGTACCGGCGATCTCGGCAGCCTCGAGAGACTCCTGGCCGCGGACCTGACGGTCGATTGGGACAACTGAGCCAGGCCGCCATGGCACACATCGAGGATTACGCGCTGATCGGCGACCTGCGTACGGCGGCGCTCGTCGCGACTGATGGGTCTGTTGACTGGCTGTGCCTGCCCCGCTTCGACTCACCTGCGGTGTTCGCGGCCGTGCTCGGCGACGACGGCAACGGTCGCTGGACGATGGGGCCGTCAGCCGGTGGGCGCTGCGCCCGCCGACGGTACCGACGACATTCGTTGATCCTCGAAACGGATTGGATCGTCTCCGACGGCCACGTGAGGGTCACCGACTTCATGTCTCCCACCGGACCGGAGGGGCAACTCGTGCGCGTAGTCGAGGGCGTTGCAGGTCTGGTCCACATGCACACCTCACTGGCGTTGCGGATGGACTACGGACGGATCGTCCCCGAGCATCACGGCCTCGGCCGGCAGATTCTCGCGACGACGGAGCACCAGAACGTGTGTCTGTCCACCGACGTCCACATGAACCGTGTCGGCGGTTGCATGACTGCAGACTTCACGGTCGGCGCGGGCGAACGCCTGACGTTCGTCTTGACTCATGCCCCCGAACCGAATCTACCTGCGCCGGCCGATCCAGTCCGTTCGCTGGCCGCGACGTCGGCATTCTGGGATCAGTGGATCAGTCGCTGCACCTATGCAGGCCGGTGGGCCGACTCGGTGCGACGTTCACTCGTCGTCCTCAAGGCGCTTACTCATGCCCCGACCGGCAGCATCCTGGCCGCAGTCACGACCTCACTGCCCGAGAACATCGGCGGCACACGCAACTGGGACTTCCGCTACTGCTGGCTCCGCGACGCCGCGTTTGCCCTGGAGGCGTTCGATGCCACCGGCTACGGAGAAGAAGTCGCAGCCTGGACGGACTGGTTGGCGCGGGTTGTGGCCAGCGGCTCCTCGGACGTGCAAATCATGTACCGCCTCGACGGCGCCCGCCATCTACCAGAGCAAACCTTGGACTGGCTCGCGGGTCATCGCGCATCCGCACCGGTCCGCATCGGCAACGCTGCGGCCATGCAAGTACAGAATGACGTCTGGGGCGAGGTGTTGAGCGTTCTGTGCAATCGCGGGCCATCGGATCGGAGGATGCGTCGCATTCTGTTGAGGGGCCTCGAAGACAGTTGGCAGGAACCTGACAACGGCATCTGGGAGGTTCGCGGCCCGCGGCGTCACTTCGTCCATTCGAAGGCCATGGCCTGGGTCGGCGTCGATCGCGTCGTCCGCGCCCTGGAGGCTGAGGATGCCACGCCGGAAACCCTCGAGCGCTTGCGCAAGCTTCGCCGGACCATCCACGACGACGTTTGCCACCGCGGGTTCAACACCGCGCTGGGCAGCTTCACACAGTGTTATGGCTCCAGCCGCCTCGATGCCTCGCTCCTCCTGCTGCCGCGGTACGGATTCCTGCCATGGAACGACCCCCGCATGGTCGGCACGGTCGACGCCGTCCAAAGCCATCTGACGCGAGACGGGCTGGTCCTGCGCTACTCCACCGACGCGCGCATACCCAACTGCGACGGCATCCCGGGTGACGAAGGCACATTCCTGGCCTGCTCGTTCTGGCTGGCGGATGCACTGCACGGAATCGGCCGCACCGACGACGCCGAGGCCCTCTTCGAACGGCTGCTGTCTTTGCGCAACGACGTCGGGCTACTCAGTGAGGAATATGACGTGGCGACCGGGCACCATCTCGGGAACACTCCACAGGCCTTCAGCCATGCTGGGCTGGTCAGCACTGCCTTGCGCCTGAGCCGCCAACTGCCCCACAGCAAGGAGCCGGCAGCATTCGAGTCTTGGTCCGACGCAGCGAGCTGAATCCGTGCAACGCTGAACGGCGTTGTCGCACAAACGTCCTACCGCAGATTCGCACCGGCTGCTGACGCTGTGGCTCAGCATTGCGTTCGCCGTGACAGCCTCACGATCTGTGGCAAGGGATAGGGGACCAACTCCGGTCTATGAGTCAGTAGAACCACGGTGCGAGACCCGGCGGCACCGAACAGATCCATCAGCAGGGCCCGCGCGGTCTCCTCATCGAGATGCTCGGTGGGTTCGTCGAGAATCAGTACGTCGTGCCGCGCGAGCAGCAGTCGTGCGAAGGCAAGTCGCTGCCGCTCTCCTCCTGACAATCGCGCACCGTGCTCCCCGACCATTGTGCCCAGTTGCCGCGGCAATCGCTCGACGAAGTCACCGAGCCGCGCGCGGTGGAGGGCGTTCCACAGCTGGAGATCGCTGGCATCCGGGCACGCCAGCAGCAGGTTCTCTCGGATGCTCGTGTCGAAGACGTAGCAGTCCTGGGTGAGCAATCCGATTGCGGACCGCACCTTTTCGCTGTCGAGCTGCGTGAGATCGAAACCGCCCAGATTCACCTCGCCTGCGCGGGGGTCCAGAAGTCGCAACAGAACGGCAGCAAGCGTGCTCTTGCCCGATCCGCTCGGTCCGGTGATGAGCACTCGACCGCCCTCAGGAACGTCGATGTCACCGACCTGCAGTACGTCGGGACCATCGCCGTACCCCGCCCGCAAGCCGTGGACCCGCAGACTACGATCGCGCGGAAGCGCGTGTGGGCTCGCCGGGCCTGTGGCCGGCCGCGGCGCGGCGAGGACCTCTCGCAGCCGGTCCAGGGAACCGCGGACCCGCGCCGCGATCTGCGCGGCCAGAGGGATCTCACCGAGGACATCCAGCAACGCCAACGGCGTCAGCACCAGCACGGCAAGTGTCGGGCCGGCCAGGTGGGAGCGACTGCCCACGACGAGTCCGGAGACAGTGGCCCCACCCACGCAGAGGACGAGAAGAGCATTGCCGAGACCGGCGCTCCAAGCGGATCGGCGTTCGGCGGCAGCCAGCCGGACATCGGCATCGGCGAAGGCGCAGATCACGTCGTCCACAGCCCCGAAGGCGACCAAGTCCGCGGCCGATTGCAAGCTCTCGGACGCCCGAGCTGCGACCTCACCGCGCCCCTTGGCGATCGACCGCTCGGCATGGCGTGCCGTGGCCGCAGTGAGCCAAGGCACCATGATGCACGCCACCAGGACCGCGAACCCGACCTGGACGCCGATCACTGGCTGCAGCGCTCCGATGAGTGCAACGGTCGCTGTAGCCGTCACCGCGGCTACGACGACGGGGAGAACGACTCGCAGCCACAGGTCGAGAACGCAGTCGACGTCGAGGAGCAGTCGAGCGAGAAGATCACCGCGCCGTAGATCGAGGCCGACCGGCGCCAACTCCTCCAACCGATCGGTCATCCGTGCCCGGGTTCGTGCGAGCAGCCGGTACGCCGCGTCGTGACCGGCAAGCCGCTGAACGTATCGGAACAGCCCCCTTCCGATGCCGAAGGCACGGACGGCGACGATCGCGACCATCAGGACGAGCACCGGCGGCTGAGCGGCCGCGGCGCTGATCAGCCAGGCGGACGTCGCTAGCAACGCCACGGAAGATCCTGAGGCCAGCACGCCCGACGTGAGTGCGACCAGCAGCCATCCTGCCGCCCGTCGGTCCGGGAGGACGATGGAGGAGAGGCTCACGAGACCGACAACTCCCGATACTCGTTGGCCGACCGTCCCAGCTCGACTACGCGATCGGCCGCGGCGATCCACGCCGGGCGGTGCGCCACGAGCAGAACTGTGCGACCGGCGCCCCTGAGACCTGCGATGACTTCCGCCTCGGTTTCACAGTCGAGACCCGCTGTTGGCTCGTCCAGGAGGAGCACTGCCGCGTCGGTGATCAGCGCCCGGGCCAACGCTACTCGGCGCCGCTGGCCGCCCGACAGTAATGCGCCTCGTTCACCGACCCGTTGCGCCGGACTCAGCTCCCGTGCGCCTGCCGCGTCGAGCGAGGTCAGCACCTCATCATCCGATGCGTCGGGACGGCCGAGCCGAACATTGGCGGCAACCGAGCCGTCCCGCAGGCTCGGATGCTGCGGCACCCAGGCGAACTGCCGTCGCCACACCCTCGGCTCGAACTCGGCCGCCCCGGATCCTCCGGCCACAACACCACCGGATTCGATGGCAACCAGGCCGAGGATCGCGGCCAGGACCGTCGACTTGCCACTTCCGCTCGGTCCGGTCAGCGCGACAATCTCGCCTGGCCGCAACTCCAGATCGAACCCGTTCAACGCCGGCGCGTCCCGCCCCGGGTAAGTCACCGTCACGTCGTACAGGGACAGCGCCGTGCAACGGAGGTCTGGCACGTCCCTCCGATCACCCCAGTTCGGCACTGCGGTCTCCAGGACCCTGAGTGCCTCTTCGCTCGCCGCCACCCCGTCTGCGCTGGCGTGGAACTGCATGCCCAGCTGCCGCAACGGGAGATACGCCTCGGGCGCGAGGATCAGCACCACCAGCGCTGTCTCGAGCCCGAGCTTCCCGTCGACCAGCCTGAGACCGACGCCGATCGCGACGAGCGCCACCGACAGGCTGGCGAGCAAATCGAGGACCAACGAGGACAGGAACGCCAGCCGCAGGGTCCCCAGCGACGCGATCCGGTACCTGTCGGTCACCTGTTGTACTGCGGCCGTCTGTGCCTTCGCGCGGCCGAACAGTTTCAGCGTGGTCATTCCACCGGTCACGTCGGCGAAGTGGTGGGCCAGAATCGCGAGCGCGTGCTGCCTGTGCCGGCTGTGTGCTCGAGCCGCCCAGCCGATCAAGGTCATGAAGATCGGGATCAGCGGCAGAGTGACGAGGACCGTGCCCGCCGCCAGTAGGTCTCCGGTCGCCATCCAGCCGATCACTCCGGCGGGCACGGTCGATGCCAGGACGAGTTGTGGGAGGTAGCGGGCGAAGTACGGGTCCAGATCGTCCAGGCCCTTGGTCAGCAGGGTTGTCAGCGCACTGCTGCGTTCACCACTCAGCCGCACCGGACCGAGCTTCAGCGCGTGCTCCAGCACCTGCCGCCGCAGCGTGGACTTCACCGCGGCGGCTGCGCGTTGTGCGACCACCTCCTGCGCCCACACCAGCAATGCCCGGCCTGCAACGACAGCAGCCAGACCCCAGGCGACAGCAGTCACCCCGCTGCCCCGCAGCACGACGCCCGCAATGCCGTGAGCGAGCAGCACGGCCTGCACGATGACCAGCGCCCCGCTCGCGACGCCGAGTACGATCGACGCCAGCAGGAATAACCGCGCCGCCCGCGCGCGCCTCAGTAATCGCGGGTCGAGCGGCTTCATGACGCCGACACCGACACTGGCGCAACCGTCACGCGCTTGCGGAACACCCAGTAGGACCAGCCTTGGTACAGCAGCACCAACGGCAGGACGATCGCAGTGATGATCGTCATCGCCTTCAAGGTGTACGGCGTTGACGCGGCATCAACAATTGTCAATGTTGATCCGGGGTCAAGTGTTGACGGCATGACGTCGGGGAACAGCGCGACGAACAGCGACACCACGGCCAGTCCGATCGCGAGCGTCGTACCGACGAAGGCCCAGCCCTCCCGAGCCAGCTCGTTCGCGACCAGACCACCCGAAAGCGCCACCATCGCAGCCCCGGCCAGAATCATCGAGGCCAGATCTCCCCGCAGATGCTGCGCCCACACCAGGAACCCCGCGGCAAGTACCGCGATGACGACACTCGCGCGCGAAGCCAGTCGGTTGGCGCGGCGGCGTAGGTCGTCGGTGGTGCGCAGGGCGAGGAAGATCGCGCCGTGGGTGACGAACACCGCGACGAAGGTCAGGCCGCCGAGCAGCGCGAACGGGTTGAGCAGCGTCCCGAAGCCGCCGACGTACTCGTGATCGGCGTCCAGCGGCACCCCGCGCACGATGTTGCCGAAGGCAACGCCCCAGAGCAGCGCGGGCAGCACCGACCCGACGACGATCATCGCGTCCATCCGCGCGCGCCACTCCGGCTCGTCCCGCTTGCCGCGGTACTCCAGTGCGACGCCGCGCACGATCAGTCCCACCAGGATCGCGAACAGCGGCAGGTAGAACCCGCTGAACAGCGTTGCGTACCACTCCGGGAACGCCGCGAACGTCGCGCCACCAGCGACGATCAGCCAGACTTCGTTGCCGTCCCAGACCGGCCCGATGGTGGTGACGATCGCCCGGCGTTCAGGCTCGGTCCGGCCCAGCACCCGCAGGAGCATCCCGACCCCGAAGTCGAAGCCCTCGAGCACGAAGTACCCGGTCCACAGCGTCGCGATCGCAACGAACCAGACCGTCGTGAGTTCCATGTCAGACCACCTCAGTACGCGAAGGACAGCGGATCAGGCTCGTCATCTGCGCCGGACTCGTCATCATCCGACCCGCCGGTCCGCGGCCTCCCGACGCCCACGTCCGCCTCCGGCAACCCGCTCCAGATCGCGCGCAGCATTAACCTCATCTCGACGACCGCGAGTACGCCGTACAGCGCGGTGAACCCGACCAGCGAGGTGATCACCTCGCCGCTGGTCGTACCGGGTGAGACACCCGACGCCGTCGGCAACAGACCGAACACCAGCCACGGCTGCCGACCGGTCTCGGTGAAGATCCAGCCGAACGTGTTCGCCACCAGCGGCAGCAACGGCAACGGCGCCGCCAGCCACACCAGCCAGCGGGCAGGAGCCCGCCCGCGGCGCGTGGTCCACAACAACCACAGCGCGACCGCGGCCGACGCCATCCCGACCCCGATCATCAACCGGAACGTCCAATACGTCAGCGGGATGTTCGGCTTGTACGACCCCGGCCCGTACAACTGCTCGTACGCCTCCTGCAGCGAATTGATCCCCTGCACCTCACCATCGAAACGCCCGGTCGCCAGGAACGACAGCAGATACGGCAACTTGATCGAGAAAATCTCCTTCGAACCGTCCAACGTGCCGACCGTGAACACCGAGAACGACGCCGGCTTCTCGGTCTCGTACAACGCCTCAGCCGCCGCCATCTTCATCGGCTGCACCTCAGTCATCACCTTGCCCTGCAGATCACCGCTGATCGCGACACCCACACCGGCCACCAGCACGACCGACGCCCCGATCTTCAGCGCCGACCGGAACACATCCCCGTCCGTGCCCGGCCGACGGACCAGATGCCACAACGCGACCCCGGCCACGAACGCGCCGCCGACCATGAACGCGGCGAAGATCGTGTGCGGAAACGTCACCAGCACGACCTTGTTGGTCAGCACCGCCCACAGATCCGTCAACTCCGCACGACCCCGAGCCGCGTTGTAACGAAAACCCACCGGGTTCTGCATCCACGAATTGGCCGCAAGGATGAAGTACGCCGACAACTGCGTGCCGAGCACCACCATCCAAATGCAGCCCAGATGCACCAACTTCGGGAGCCGGTCCCAGCCGAAGATCCACAAACCGATGAACGTCGACTCCAGGAAGAACGCCAGCAGCCCCTCCAGCGCCAACGGGGCCCCGAACACATCGCCGACGAACCGCGAATAGTCACTCCAGTTCATCCCGAACTGGAACTCCTGCACCAAACCGGTGACCACACCCATCGCAATGTTGATCAAGAACAGCTTCCCGTAGAACTTCGTCAGCCGGAGGTACTTCTCCTTCCCGGTCCGGTACCAGGCGGTCTGCAGGCCGGCGGTGATCGCGACCAACGAGATCGTCACCGGCACGAAGAAAAAGTGATACACGGTGGTGATCGCGAACTGCCACCGCGCCAGATCCAGGCCGTCCATCGCCACCTCCCCGCGCCCACTCGTCGACATCCGTACCGACAAGTCCGCGAGGACGGTCACTTTGTGACAGCCCCGTCATCCGGACGTAGATGTCACAAACTCAGCCCTCCCCCGGACTACCCAACGCGACAACAGGCACAGATCCGTTGGAGAAACCATGAGACGAACGATCGCAACTGCCGCTCTTGCCGTGATGCTCACAGCGGCCGCAGGATGCGGAGGCGCCGCGCCCGGTCCAGATGCTCAGGCCAGAGGCGAGATCACCGTCTGGTACTCGAACAATCTCGAAGAGGTCGCGTGGGGCAAGCAGATGGTCGCAGCCTGGAACGCGGAACACGCGGACCAGAAGATCTCTGCACAGGAGATCCCGACCGGAAAGAGCTCCGAAGAAGTCATCGGCGCCGCGATCACGGCCGGCAACGCGCCCTGCCTGATCTTCAACACCTCGCCGGCCTCGATCTCACAGTTCCAGAAGCAGGGCGGCCTGGTGCCGCTGGACACGTTCAGCGACGGTACGTCGTACCTCGAGGGCCGCTCCGGCGATGTCGCCGAGCAGTACAAGTCGTCGGACGGAAAGTACTACCAGCTTCCGTGGAAGTCGAACCCGGTGATGATCTTCTACAACAAGAAGGCGTTCGCCAAGGCCGGCATCGACCCGACGAACCCGCCGCTGAGGACGGACGACGAGTTCCTCGCCACCGTTCGGAAGGTGGTGGCAGCCAAGGGCGCGCAGTACGCGATCCTTCCGGCCCCGAGCAACGAGTTCTACCAGTCCTGGTTCGACTTCTACCCGCTGTTCGCGGCCGAGACCGGTGGAAGCCAACTGGTCGCCGATGGCAAGGCACAGTTCGCCGGCGACGCGGGCAGGAAGGTCGCTCAGTTCTGGCGGACTCTCTACGCCGAGAACCTGGCCGGCAAGGAGAGGTACACCGGTGACGCGTTCGCCGACGGCAAGGCGGCCATGGCGATCGTCGGCCCGTGGGCGATCTCGGTGTACAAGGGCAAGGTCGACTGGGGCGTCGTACCGGTGCCGACGTCGTCCGGCAGGCCGGCGAACCAGATCCACACCTTCTCCGACGCCAAGAACGTGGCGATGTACTCCGCGTGCAAGAATCGCGGGACGGCCTGGGACGTGCTGAAGTTCGCCACCAGCAAGGAGCAGGATGGCAAGTTCCTCCAGCTGACCGGGCAGATGCCGCTGCGCAAGGACGTCGCCTCGGCGTACCCGGACTACTTCGCCAAGAACCCCGACTACAAGACGTTCGCGGACCAGGCCGCGCGCACGGTGGAAGTGCCGAACGTGCAGGACTCGATCACCATCTGGCAGACCTTCCGGGACGCGTACTCCAAGTCGGTCATCTTCGGCCGCCAGGACCCAGGCACGGCCCTGGAGGAAGCTGCCCGCCGCGTCGATCAGCTCGCGTCAGAGTCATGACCGTCACAAGCAATCCGGTGATCCGCGAGACTCCCAGGCAAGGGATCTCCGGCAGGCGAACCTGGTTCGGTCGAGTCATCGGCGAACAACCGATCGGCGGCGCACTCGTCGCGCCGTACGTCGTGTTCCTCCTCGCGGTCTTCGCCTACCCGCTCGGCTTCGCGGTCTACATCTCGTTCCATGACTACTTCTTCGCGGCACCGGGCGCGATTGTCGAGCGTCCGTTCGTCGCATTCGACAACTACGTCGCCGTGCTGTCGGACGCGGCGGTACGGCGTGCCTTCGGCAACGTCCTGGTCTTCCTCTTGATCAACGGGCCGTTGACGGTCGTCCTGTCGCTGGTCCTGGCAAACGCCCTGAACGCCGCGATCCGGTGGCGCACCTTCTTCCGGGTCAGCTACTACGTGCCGTACGTGACCGCGAGCGTCGCAGTCGTCGGCGTCTGGCTGTTCTTGTTCAACTCCGACGGCCTCGTCAACGCTGTCCTCGGTCCCGTCGCGCCCGATCCCTCCTGGCTGGTCAACTCGAAGCTGGCAATGCCGACGGTGGCGATCTATGTGACCTGGAAACAACTCGGATTCTTCATCCTGCTGTACCTCGCCGCCCTGCAGAACGTGTCGAGAGACCTCTACGAGGCAGCTGCCATGGATGGCGCAGGCCGGTTCCAGTCGTTCTGGAACGTCACGGTGCCAGGAGTCCGGCCCGCAACGACACTGGTCGTACTTCTCGCCACGGTGACCGGGGCGAACCTGTTCACCGAGCCCTATCTGTTGACCGGAGGCGGCGGGCCGGACGGCGCGTCTGCCTCCCCGGTCCTGATCATGTACCAGCGCGGAATCGAGCAAGGCAATCCTGATGTCGGCGCGGCTATCGGCATCCTGCTCGTCATCGGCGTACTGATCCTGGCATTGATCGAACGGCGCTTCGTGGGGAGAGAAGACTGATGCGATGGCGCTTTCCTGCCCTACTGGCCGGCGCGTTCGTGTTTCTGTTCCCGTTCTACTACATGCTGATCGGGAGTCTGCAGGCTGAGCCCGATCCATCGGTCGGCGGCGCCTTTCCCGCACCGGGCAACCTCACCGGCGAGAACTACGCCGAGATCGACGCGGCGATCAACCTCGGTCGCACGTTGCTCAATTCGGGCGTCTTCACCGGTGGAGTGATCCTCGGCACGATGGTTTTCGGGGTCCTGGCCGGCTATGCGCTGGCGCGACTGCGGTTCCGCGGACGGGGGCTGGTGTTCAGCCTGATGCTGCTGATCCAGGTGATCCCGTTCCAATTGCTGACGATCCCCTTGTACGTGCTGGTCGTCCGCAGCTACGGGCTCGCCGACTCCTATCTCGGCATGATCGTGCCGTTCGCGATCAACTCGACCGCAGTGTTCGTGTTCCGTCAGTACTTCCTCCAATTGCCGGGCGAACTGTTCGACGCCGCCCGGATCGACGGTGCGTCCGAACTCAGCATTCTGTGGCGCGTCGCGATTCCCCTGGTGCGGCCTGCACTCCTCACCGGCGTATTGCTGACCTTCATCGGTCCGTGGAACGAGTTCCTCTGGCCCTTCCTGATCACCAAGAACCAGGAACTGCAACCGCTCGCCGTGGCACTGTCCAACTACCTCACGACGGTGTCGGCCCGCGCCGCCAATCCGTTCGGTGCGGTACTGGCCGGCGCCTGCGTACTCGCGGCGCCAGCCGTCGGACTCTTCGTTGTCTTCCAGCGCCAGTTCATCTCCCAGGGACTCGAATCCGGACTGAAGGGTTGATTGACATGACCTTCCCGTACACCTTGACTCGTGTCGGCGTCCTGATGACTCCCGAGCCCGGCAACGAGCTCGAAGCCGAGGGGGTGCTGAACCCGGCCACTGGGCACACTCCGGATCGGAAAGTCCACCTCCTCCCCCGCCTGGTTGCCGCAGGCAACGTATCGCGGGTCGGGCTGGCCAGCATCTCACTGGACGACGGCGTACCTGTCGGAGTCCAGCGGGAGGGAGTCGTCCTCGCGCCCGACGAGGGCTGGGAGCGTGGGGCAAACAACGCCGGGGTCGAGGACCCGCGGGTGACCTTCCTGGCCGCACTCGGTCTCCACGTGATGACCTACGTCGCCTACGGCCCGCTCGGCCCGAAACCGGCGTTGGCCGTGTCGTCGAACCTGCGGGACTGGCGACGCCTTGGACCGTCGCATTTCGAGTACCAACCGTCACTGGACACGGATCTGAACCTGTTCCCCAACAAGGACACCGTGTTCTTCCCGCGGCCGGTGCCCGGTCCGGACGGCGAACCGTCGTACGCGATGCTGCACCGGCCGATGTGGGACCTCGGGTGGTTCCGGGAGGGCGAAGGCGTGCACTTGCCCGCCGGAGTCACCGACCAGCGGCCCGGGATCTGGGTGTCCTTCACACCCGTCGCCGAGGTCGAACGAGATGTCCGCAACCTGGTGCATCTGCGTTATCACCGGCTGGTGGCGATGCCGGAGTACCCGTTCGAGGCGCTGAAGATCGGTGCGGGACCGCCGCCGTTGTGGACGCCGGAGGGATGGCTGGTCATTCATCACGGGGTCACCGGTCGACAGCCGAAGGGCATCGACCCGACGACTCAGGAGGTCACCTACTCGGCCGGCGCACTGCTGCTCGACACCGAGGACGTGACCAAGGTCATCGACAGAACCTCCGAGCCTTTACTCATCCCCGAAACCGAAGAGGAACGGACAGGAACCGTCGCCAACGTCGTGTTCCCGACCGCCATCGAGGAAATCGAGTGTGTCCGCTACGTCTTCTACGGAATGGCCGACGCGAAGATCGGCGTCGCCCGGCTCGAGAAGGTGTGACATGCGAGACCTGAACGATCTGATCAAGGCCTACGACATCCGCGGCATCGTTCCCGATCAGCTCGACGACGACCTTGCCTACCAAGTCGGCGCGGCCTTCGCTCACCACGTCGGCGCAGAACTGATCGCGGTCGGGCACGACATGCGGGTGTCGTCCCCCGCCCTGGCAGCGGCCTTCTGCGCAGGCGTCACTAGCCGAGGCGCCGACGTACAAGCCATTGGCTTCGTATCGACAGATCTGCTCTACTTCGCCTCAGGGATGCTCAATGTCCCTGGCGCGATGCTCACCGCGAGCCACAATCCTCCGGCCTACAACGGCATCAAGATGTGCCGGGCCGGAGCGGCACCAGTTGGGCAGGACACCGGTCTTGGCGCGGTCAGGAAGCTGCTCGAGAGCGGTCTGCCCAGGTACGACGGGCCTGTCGGCCTGGTGCGCCGGCAAGACCTACTTCCGGCGTACGCCGAGCACCTCCGCGGCCTGGTTGACCTGCGGAGCAGTCGACGCCTCAAGATCGTGGTCGACGCCGGCAACGGAATGGCCGGCCGGACCGTGCCCCGCGTGCTGGATCACCCTGCCTTCGAGATCGTGCCACTGTACTTCGAGCTCGATGGGACCTTCCCCAACCACGAAGCCAATCCGATGGACCCGGCGAACCTCACCGACCTGCGGACCGGGGTCCGCGACCATCAGGCAGACATCGGCCTCGCCTTCGACGGCGACGCCGATCGTTGCTTCGTCGTCGACGAGAAGGGTGAAGCGGTCTCCCCCAACACCATCATCAGCCTGATAGCGACGCGCGAACTCGCCCGCCATCCGGCTGCGGCCATCGTCTACAACGCCATCACCAGCCGCGCGGTCGTGGAGCAGATCACCGCGCACGGTGGCCGACCGATACGCACCCGCGTCGGGCACTCGTTCATCAAGCAGGTCATGGCCGACAACGACGCCGTGTTCGGCGGCGAGCATTCCGGCCACTACTACTTCCGCGACTTCTGGTACGCCGACAGCGGCATGCTCGCGGCATTGCACGTCCTCGAAACCCTTGGACGAACAGATCAACCGCTGTCGGTGCTGACAGCCGAGTTCTCGAAGTACGTCGCCAGCGGCGAAATCAACCTGACGATCAGCGACATCCCCGCCGCTCTGGCCCGCATCGAAAGCCACTACGTGACGACCGGCGCCACCGCGGACCATCTGGACGGTCTGACGATTACCCTCTCCGACGGCGCATGGTTCAACCTGCGGCCTTCCAACACCGAACCGCTCTTGCGGCTCAACGTCGAAGCACTCGACTCGACCACGATGACCCGCCTCCGCGATGAGGTCGTCGCACTCCTCAGTTCCCCTTGACAGGTCCGTCGGACGCCGCCGACTCGAGCAGTGTCAGCATGTGGTTCGAGATAGCGCGATAGGTCTGCCGGCCTCGCGCACGCCAGGGCATCGAGTCCTGGGAACTCGATGCCCTGGTTCCACGGACCGCTAACGGACGCTCGTCGCGGCCTGCTCGATGACCCGCGTGACGGTCCTGGGTTCGGTGATCAGACCAAGATGTCCGGCGCCGAACTCCGTGACGCTGGAGCCGGCGCGTTTGGCCATGGATCGCTGGACGTCAGGCGGGATGATCTCGTCCTCGGTACCGATCAGGTACCAGGACGGGATTGTCCGCCAGGCCGGCGGACCGGACGGCTCGATACCGGCAGCGAGCGCTGGTGGTCGCTGGGAAGCTGCCACGACTGCCTTCTGATCGGCGCTCAGGCCGGCCGCGAACGACGTGAACACCACCGACTTCTTGAGGTAGAGGTCCGTAGTTGCCGTAGGCGGAAGCGTGGCCGGAACAAAGTCGAACACAGTCGTCGGATCCGGCGCCGAGAGGGCGGAGTCCGGCCCAACCACTCCAAGGGTCGTTTCGCCCTGATCTAGGGCGAACGCGTTGACGTAGACGAGCGCCCTGACATTCGGACTTCCGGTGGCCGCGTTGGTGATCACGGCGCCTCCGTATGAGTGCCCGACCAAGACGACGGGTCCGGTCATGGTGTCCAGGATCGCCCTCAAGTAGGCGGCGTCACTCGTCAATGACCGCAAGGGATTGGCAACCGCCCGCACCGGATACCCGTCGTCCTGGAGCCGCTCCACGACTCGTTGCCAACTGGATGCGTCGGCCCACACCCCATGTACGAGAACGATGGTGGGCTTTTCCACCCGGCTGTCGTGCGCGACAGCACTCAGCGAAGGAGTCAGGCTCGCGAGAATGACGACGACCACGAGCATCGCCGCGGTCACGAATCGCCGGCGGACGTGAAGGGCTACCTGTTGCAAGGGACGGCTCATCATCAATCGGTCCTGTTCCATCCGGAGGTCGACTCCGGCGCGGCCGGGTCGCCGTGGCCGGCTACCGAAGTCGAGTCGAGCGCGAATTCGCCGACTCGTCGCTAAGTCCGGACAGCCACCCGGAGTGTGACAGACCCAGCCTTGTGTCACAGAGCGGCCGCGCGGCCGGTCCTACACACCGAAGCTCGATCCTCGAATGTCCTGTGAAGGTCCCGTATACGGAGGTGAAGAGGCAATGTCGCGAATGGGTTCCGTTGCCGGACGGATCGCAGTACCCATGCGTGGTTCGCGTGCCGGGCTCCACCGATTCGTCCAGTCATTTGCCGCGGAGCATCCCCCACTGTCGCTCGCAGCAGCCGACCTCACGATCAACGATCCCGAAAGCGTCCGGCGCCAGTACGGCGGAATCTTCAGGTATCTGACCCGGGTCGAGCTCGAGGTAGAGCGCAACGTACTCGAACTGCGTGCGCTCATGCCCGATGCCACCGAAACCGACCGATTCTTCTACGAAGACGTGTGGTCACCGCAGGAGCTGCAACACGGCATCCTCCTCGATGCGGTCCAACGGCGCTTCGGGATGACGCCGGCACCACCCGACGTGGCCGGGGTGAGCGCCCGCATCAGATTGGCCGGGGTGTTGTCGCATCTGCCCGGAATGCTCGCAGTCATCCGACTGCTCTACTACTTGACAGGCGCCGCGACCGAACGGTCCGCGGTGATCGCCTACTCCCGACTGGCCGAGGGACTGCGCACAACAGGCGAGCGCGCGATCTCGGAAACCGTCATCGCACCGATCAAGCGACAAGAGCCGGGTCACTTCGCGTTCTACAGGCTCTCAGCTGAGGTGCTGGTGCACGAGGAAGGGCTCAACGACTGGCAACTCCATCTCGTCCGCATCCTGCGCAAACGGTCGTTCGATCTCGTCGGCGTGAACAACCCACGACAACGCGCGGACTTCGGCGACGTCGCTCGCGCCCTCGATTTCGACAGGGATCTCATCGCGGTCGCCCGGCAGGTGAGTCTGGTCGAACGTGAACTCCTCTGGGCGCAACACCATGGGTTGAAGGTCCCCCGCTACTTCCTGACGGCGTTCCAGGAAGCGATCGCCCTGAGCATGGTCAGGAGCGCAGGACTCGAGATTTGAGCCGACCCGCTTCGCCGCGAGATCCGGTTCAAGCGATGGGCATCACCAGGGCGTCTCTCAGCTGCCGACGGTTGCTCACGTTCAGCTTCGCGAACACCTTCCGCATGTGCCAGTCCACGGTGTGGCGGCTGATGTAGAGCTCGCCTCCGATCTCAGCGTTGGTGCGTCCGTCGGCGGCGAGACGGGCGATGTGCAACTCCTGTGCAGTGAGCTCCAACTGCGTGTCGACCGATCGCCTGTGCACCTTCTCGCCAGTGGCGGCAAGTTCGCGTCGAGCCCTTTCGGCGAACGCCTCCACACCCATCGCCGCAAATGAGGCATGCGCCTCATGAAGGACCGCACGTGCATCCACACGACGGCCCGCTCGGCGCAGCCACTCGCCGTACAGCAGATGGGCTCGTGCCAACTCGACGCGTACGCCGGTGCGGCCCAGCCGGTGGATCGCCTCTGCGTAGAGATTTTCAGCTTGGTCGCCATCGCTGATCTGTGCCCTGGATCGTGCCGCTTCGCCGAGCGACCAATCCGTTCCGCAAGCCCGGGCTGTCTCAGAGAGTAAGTCAGCGGCGGCCGCAGCAGTGGTGAGATCACCGGAACGCGCGGCCGCCTCCACCAGCTCGACGAGCGCCCAACTGCCGGGCTGCGTTTCCACGGGAAGCAGCGATACCTGCCCATCCTCGGAGTTCCCGAAGATCTCGCGACAGTGCGAGAGCGCGCCTGCGTAGTCGCCGTTGCCGTTGCACAGCATCGCGTTTGTCCAATGACTGATTGCGAGCACCAGTCCCTCGCCGCGCGCACGAGCGTTCTCGGCCGCGGCCTCGATCACCGGCGCGGCGTCTTCCTGATTCCCGCGGAACGCGGCCATACCCATGGCGCCATAAGGGTTCAGTGGGATTCCAGCGACGTCGGCCAGTGCTTCTGCCTCATCGAGCAGAGCAGCGGCGCCGACCAGATCTCCGCTGAAGAGATGCGGATAGACCACACTGTTCAGTGCAAATTGCAAAGCGATCAAGGCACCGGATTCCCGGGCGAGCTTGAGATGACGACTGGCCAACGCAGTCCACGCGACGTCATCCCATAGATCGGCGGCGACGACGCCGGCGAGCACGATGAATCGAAGCCCTTCGTCCACGGGCAGGTCGTCAGTCTCGAAAGCCTCAACGGCTCTTCTCATCACCGGCGCGGCGGCAACGAGACCGTCCTCGTGCAGCACGGCCATGCTCTTCAGCAGCAGATCGCTTCGACGCGGGTGTGCCAGAACCGGTGCGCTGCGGGCCGCCCTCGCGACCTCCAGGGCTCCGGGCTCACCCGACAACCGTCCGGCGAAAAGGGAGGCTTCGAGAGCTCCCACATAGGTATCGAGCGCAAGCTCGAGATCCAACGGCTCCAGGCGCCGAGCCGCGGCGAGCAGCAGAGGAAGAGCCTCACTTCCGCGGTTCGAGGCGAATCCGATCTGTGCCCGGACCACTTCGGCCCGAGCGCGTTGCTGCTCAGTCATAACCTCGAATTCGGCTTCTGTCAGAATGCGGAGCGCATCGCCGAGCGCTCCTGCGTGCACCATGGTCTGGGCCGCGTTGATCGCGCGGTCGGCGCGCAGGATCCCGGCGGGGGTCAGCGCGGCCGCTCGTTCCAGAAACGCCCCGGCCGCGGCAAGCCCTCCCTGGCCGACGGCCCGACCAGCCGACAGCTCCAACTCGGCGGCAACCGTCTCGTCCGGACCGGTTGTCGCATGCGCACGGTGCCAAGCCCGCCGATCCGGGTCCCGGAGTGGGTCTGTAACGTCTGCAAGCGCTTGGTGTACAGCCTTCAGATCCGCCACCTCGGCCGAGCGATACACCGCCGAGCGCACCAGCGGGTGACGGAACCTCACGGAGCCCCGAAGGCCAATGAGTCCAGAGTCCTCGGCCGGGACAGCAGCGTCCATTCCGAGGCCGAGCCGCTCGGCCGCCGCTCGCAGCAGTTGGCCATCACCAAGCGGCTCGGCCGCTGCGATCAGCAGGAGGTGCCGAGTCTGCGGTGGGAGCGCGTCAAGCTGACGGCGGAAGCCTTCCTCCAGCCTGCGAGTGAACGCCGTGGCCGGCGTCAGTTCCGGACCGAATGTCAGTTCTGTCGCCGAGTACCACCTGGGCAACTCCAGAAGCGCCAACGGATTCCCTCGGGACTCTGCCAAGATCCGCCCGCGCACACGGTCGTCCAGCGGAGTCCTCACCGCCGATTCCAGCATCGCTGCGGCGTCGGTCTCGCTCAGGCCATTGATCGCCAACTGCGGCAACCCCGCCCACATCTGGTCGCCTCCTGTTCGGGCCGCGAACACCATGACGACAGGCTCGGCGGCCAGTCGACGGGCCACGAAGGCGAGATTCTGGGCAGAGGCGTGGTCGAGCCACTGTGCATCATCGACCAGGCAAACCACGGGCTGATCACCGGCGTGTTCCGAGAGCAGGGTCAACACCGCCAGCCCGATCAAGAATCGGTCCGGCGGCTTTCCAGCGCGGATCCCGAAAGCTGTCTCGAGGGCCTCCGCCTGCGGCGTCGGCAGCCGCTCAAGACCGTCGAGAAGGGGGTTGCACAGCTGATGAACCCCGGCGAACGGAAGCTCCATCTCAGACTCGACGCCGGCGGCGCGGAGGATCCGGCAGTCGGACGCGGTGTCGACGAGGTAGTCCAGCAGCGCCGTCTTGCCGATCCCGGCCTCACCTTGCACAACGAGCACGGCACTGCGACCTGAGCGCGCCGATCGGATCAGCTCGAGGAGTGTCTCGCACTCTTCGTGTCGCCCGCGCAACCAGCGCGGAGGGCGGGCCCCGGGATGCAAGACTGCCTCCATCAGCGTTGAGAGATGCAGCCGGCCGGCCCCAGAACGAACGGCCCATACCTCACCGAGATTCTCACTCCCCCAGCGACCTGGCAAGCCCCGACGTCAACGGGACAACGGAACGCCGACCGTCATCTGATCAAGGACCGCCACGATCATCGCGTTCGCAGCGGCGGCGGCCCAACTGTGGTCAAGAACCACGAGGAGCGCGACGCGCCTCGCGCTCAGCGAGCTCGCTCTCGAGCACCAGCGCCAACATCGGTGCGCCGGGTACACACAGCATCGTGACGATGAAGCGAACCGGTATGTCACGGCGGTGATTTGCGTCCTGGTAATGGATGACGTCCCCACCAGGCTCCCAGAACGCCTCTCCCGCGTGGATGACCCGCTCGGGCAGACCTTCGAGTTCGAACAGCAACTCGCCCCCGAGCACGTAGCCGAACACGGGGCCTGCATGCCGGTGAGGCGGCGCTCCGGCGCCGCCCGGCGGGTACTCGACGACAGCGGTCGTCACATGCGCGTTCGCCGGGACAAACGCCGGCGCGACCTCCTGTAACACAGTGAGCGCGGAGCGCCACTGTGCCGACGTGGCTTCTGGTACGTCGCCGCTGAAATCGGTACTGGGCATGGAACTCCTGGATGCCTCGATCTCGATGCGGGGTGTTCCGTAAGGCGGCTGGTGGCATCCCCGACCCGCGGGCGGTGTCATCAACTAAGACCAGGTAGCCCCACAAGATGTGACACATTCCCGGCAAAACGTCGTACCGCCTCGCTAGGTCAGAGTCTCCGTACCCAGGGCAAGCCGGGTGGCGATCTCTTTGCGGGAAGCGATGCCAAGCTTCGAGTACACCTTGCGGAGGTGCCAATCCACGGTGTGCGGGCTCAGGAACAATCTGGCGCCGATCTCAGGATTCGTGAGCCCGTCGCCGGCAAGCTGAGCGATCTGCGCCTCCTGGGCAGTGAGGGCGGAGCGACTCGCGACATTGCGTTCACGTACCTTCGCCCCCGTGCCCCGGAGCGCGCGACGTGCGCGTTCGGCGAACCCGCCGGCGCCGAACTGGGTCAACATCTCATGAGCGCGCGTGAGTTGCACCCGAGCGTCCACGCGGCGGTTCTTCCGTTGCAGCCACTCGCCGTACAAGAGATGCGTACGGGCCAGAGTCACGCGAACTCGGGTCTGGGCGAGCCGATCGATTGCCTCTCGATAGAGGTCCTCGGCAGCGATGCCGTCGCTCAGGAGAGCACGCGAGTACGCCTCCACGCCGAGCGCCCAGTCGGTGTTGCTTGCCCGGGCTGCCTCCGACAGCTGCTCGAGCGCATCGCCCGCGACCTCAGGAGCGCCGCTGTGCGCAGCGGCCTCGATCAGCTCTGCCAAGGCCCATCGCGGCGCGCCGAATTCCTCCTGGTATCGGGCCGCGGCCCGGGCCGCACTCAACGCTTCCTCCCACCGGGCAAGGCCGTTGCACAGGACCGCGTGGTGACAGTTTGCGACGGTGACCCCGAGCCCCTGTCCGTGCAACGTGCCCTGGTTCACGGTGGCATCGATCAGCGCGGCTGCCTCGCGTTCGCGACCTCGAACGGCGGCCAGCGCCAGAGCTCCGAACGGCGGTTGGATTGTTCCGGTCGCCGTACTCACCGTTCGGACCTCATCGACCACCGCCGCCGCAGTCGCCAGCTCACCGGCGAAAACATGCACAACCGCGGACGAGTCGAGGGCCAGAGGAAGCTCGCTGAACGCGCCAGCGCGACGGATGATGGCCACGTGTCGAGTCGTGACCATCTGCCAGCGCTCGAGATCCCAAAGATCTGCCGCAATGACCCCGGCGAGCAAGAGCCAGCGCAGCAACTCCTGGGTCGGCAAGTCACCGGTACAGAACGACGTGAGAACCCGTTCGATCATCGGTATCGAGGCTGTGTAGCCATCCGTGAGACGCACGGCCAACGCATCCAGCAGCTCGTCGGTGGCGCGCGGCAACTGCGACGGCGGCGCACCGCGTGCAGCCGTCGCCACCTCCCGCCCACCTGGGTTCCGCGCAAGGTGACCGGAGAAGATCACCGCTGAGACCGCTTCCAAATAGGTGTCACGGGCGAGCACTACGTCGAGTTGCTCGAGCCTACGAGCTGCTGCGAGCAGCAACGGAGGAGCTTCCATGCCGCGGCCTTGCGCAAAAGCAAGTCCGGCACGCAGGACATCGATCCGAGCGCGCGTGAGCTCGTCGGGCGCATCTGCGCTCGCCGTCGCAAGGAGATCGGCCGCTGATCCGAACGACCCGGCTTGGAACTTCGCTTGTGCAGCTTCCAGCGCACGCTTCGAACGCTGGCCAGGATCTTGCGTCAGCTCTGACGCGCGCTCGAGTAACGCGGCGACCGCCACAATGCCACCCCGCGCCCGTGCCCGTACTGCGGAGCGCTCGAGCTCCGCTGCGACGTCCTCATCAGGACCGGTGGCGGCTTGCGCACGATGCCAGGCCTGCCGATCGGGATCGATGTCAGGATCGATCGATTCCGCCAACGCCCGATGCGCGGTCCGGCGGTCCTTCGAAGATGCGACGCGGTACGCCGCCGAGCGAACCAGCGGATGCCGGAACCGCACCCGTGAGTCGAGAGTCATCAGTTCCGAGGCGTTCGTGGCCGCGGCGTCCACATCGACCCCCAGACGCTCGGCTGCCCGGCGCAACAACTCGACGTTACCCACCGGTTCGGCGGCGGCGACGAACATGAGAGATCGAGTCTGGGGAGGAAGCGATTCGATCCGGCGGACGAACTCCCGCTCGATCTGCGTCGACAGTTGCCCGGCCTCCGCATCGGCGAAGCGGCCGGCCAGTTCCGTCGTGGCCCATCTGCGCGGCAGTTCGAGTAGAGCCAGCGGATTGCCTCCCGCCTCAGCGATGATGCGGTTACGCACCCACTGGTCCAGCGGATCGGTGACGGCCGCGTCCAGAAGTGCTCGGGAGTCGCGCTCGGGCAGCCCCCGCACCGGCAACTCCGGGAGACCCGCGAGCATTTCGTACGACGTGGGTTCACGGACTGCGAAGACGAGCGCGACCGACTCCGCGAGGAGCCTGCGGCCGACGAACCCCAACGTCAGTGCGGATGCATGATCCAGCCACTGCGCATCATCGACCACACAGACCAGCGGCTGGTTCCCTCCTGCATCCGCGAGCAGGCTCAGAGTGGCTAGGCCGACAAGGAACCGGTCCGGCGCAATCCCTGCGCGGAGGCCGAACGCCGCACCGAGCGCGTCTCGTTGTGGCCCCGGAAGGTGGTCCAAACCAGCGAGCAGCGAAGAACAGAGCTGGTGCAGTCCTGCATATGACAGCTCCATCTCCGACTGAATGCCGGCAACCCTCACAATCCGGCATCCGGCAGAAGCCTCCATCAGATAATTCAGCAGTTCGGTCTTGCCGATCCCCGCCTCGCCACGCAGAACCAAGGCCGCGCTGCGCCCAGCCCTGACGCCTCCCAGGAGGTCATCCAGGACCCGACACTCATCTCGCCGCCCAACCAGTCCGGCCCCCGCAGGTGCCACCGATCGAGAGTACTGCGAGCCAAGCCGACACGTCTTCGGTTCCGGCCACGATGCATCAGGTCAATGCCACCGACTCACCGCGCACAACGTCGTGACCTCCGGACGATCGCCTGAGCGTCGCTCGACATCGGTGGCCGAAATGGTGGGGCATCGGTCCTGGCGGCCAGACTGCGACATCGACAAGATCGAGGCATGTCAGGTACACGCCATGTGCTGGTGCTGGTGGTCGACGGGGTTCACTCGTTGAATGTGTTTGGCCCGCTCGAGGTGTTTCATGGTGCGTCCATCGAGGTGCCCGGGGCGTATGACGTGCTCTTGGTCGGCCCGAGCGATGGAGGAATCGTCCGAACGGACACGGGGGTCCCGCTGGGCGTCGCTCCGCTGCCTGAACCGCCGCCGCGGCATGACACGCTAGTGATTGCGGGCGCTGCGGGTATGGTCGCGGGCGTCGTCGATCCGGAGGTCGTCGACTGGGTTGCCCGAGCCTCCCGGCGCGCGCGCCGGACCGTGTCGGTTTGCACCGGCGCCTTCGTGTTGGCGTCTGCGGGTGTGCTTGATGACCGGCCGGCGGTTACTCACTGGGAGTATTGCGCGGAGCTTCAACGTCGCTTTGAGGACGTGCGAGTTGATGCCGACCCGGTGTTCATCAACGACGGCGACGTGTGGACGTCGGCCGGAAGTACGGCGGGCATCGACCTCTCGCTGGCGTTGGTGGAGCAGGACTTGGGGCCGAGGGTCGCGGTTGCGACGGCGCGCCGGCTGGTGATGTTTCTCAAGCGGCCCGGCGGCCAGTCGCAGTTCAGTCGCGCTCTGTCGGCCCAGCAGGCGGCGCGGAACGAGTTGCGGGATTTACAGGCCTGGATCACCGGTCACCTCGACGGCCACCTCACCGTCCCGGTACTCGCCGAACGCGCGGCGATGAGTGAGCGCTCGTTCACGAGAGCCTTTCAGCGTGAGATCGGGCAGAGTCCGGCGGCGTACATCGAAGATCTGCGGATCGAGCGCGCGAGGGATCTTCTCGAGGACGGTGCACACTCACTCGACCTGGTTGCGCACGCGGTTGGCTTCGCCAGCCAGGAGGTGCTGCGCCGCGCCTTCCAGCGTCGCTTGGGTGTCTCACCTTCCGCCTACCGAGACCGCTTCGGCGCTCATGGTCTGTCGGATGCCAGCGACCGCTTTCCGCCGTAGCGGCGGCTGTACCCCTCGGTAGTAGCCAGGGGGCCACGCGGCGTTTCGGCGCCGCAGAGAACCAACCCGGCCTGTGTCGCCTGCCGGCACGAGTCGTACTGCAGCGAGTCACGTGTGGCCGGTTGCTGCCCGAAATCGTCCCCAGCGCACCGCTGGTACCTCGTCCGGGAGCAGATTCCCTCTGTCCGGATGCACGTTCCGTCATGTCTTGCCTGTAGCCGAGGAGTTTCGATGAATGCTGAGGGTGCTCGTCCCCGAGCGGGGCGGCGCGAATGGGCAGGTCTGGCCGTGTTGTCGCTGCCCGCGCTGCTGATCGCGATGGACGCCAGTGTGCTCAACCTTGCCGTCCCGGCACTGAGCCGGGAGATGCGGCCCAGCAGCGTCGAAGTGCTCTGGATCCTCGACGCGTACACGTTCATGGTGGCCGGTTTCCTTGTCACGATGGGAGCTCTCGGCGATCGGATCGGCCGTAGGCGCCTACTCACGATCGGCGCGACGGGCTTCGGAACGGCTTCACTGCTCGCGGCCTACTCCGGGAATCCACAGACGCTGATCCTGGCCCGCCTGCTGCTCGGCGTGGCCGGTGCGACCCTCGCGCCGTCCACCTTGGCCCTGATCAGAAACATGTTTCAGGACTCGCAGCAGCGGGCCCTGGCGATCGGAGTGTGGGCGGCGAGCCTTTCCGCGGGCGGTGCGATCGGGCCCGTCGTCGGCGGTGCGATCCTTCAGTCCTTCCGGTGGGGCGCAGTGTTTCTGCCCGCCGTGCCAGTCATGGCCCTACTGCTCCTGACGGCACCACGCCTCATTCCCGAATACCGGGATCAGCACGCTCCACAGCTGAACGTGCTCAGCGTGGCGATCTCACTTGCCGCGGTGCTGCCTGTCGTTTACGGACTCAAGCAGGTCGCGCAGGACGGGGGAAGTTGGCCCGCTGCGGTTGCGATCCTCGCCGGAGTGCTGATGGGCGTGGCGTTCCTCCGACGCCAGCGCACGCTGAAGGACCCGCTGCTCGACACCAAGATGCTTCGCATGCCCGCTGTGAGCCTGTCGTTGCTCGCGAACTTGATCGGGTTCCTGGTGTTGTTCGGGATCTCCCTGTTCGCCGCGCAGTACCTCCAGCTCGTCCTAGGTATCGACGCGCTCCAGGCCGGGCTCTGGATGCTTCCGCTGTTCGCCGGATTCATCGTGGGCTCGCTACTCACGCCGTTGGCCAGGCGCCGCATCCGCGCGACCCCGCTCATGATCACTGGACTACTTGTCGCCACGGCAGGCTTCGCCGTGCTGACCCGGGTCGGCACAGACCGTGGTCTCGTCGTACTCGCTCTCGGCTCGGCGCTGCTGTCGGTGGGACTGGCGCCGGTGTTCACGCTCGTCACCACCATCACGGTCGAATCGGTGCCACCAAGCCGGGCAGGCTCGGCCGCAGCCATGTCCGAAACCAGCACCGAACTCGGTGCAGCGCTCGGTGTCGCCCTACTCGGGTCGGTCGGAACGGCCGTCTATCGGGCACACGTTTCCGCGGCAGCGCCGGCGGGCCTTCCGGCGAAGGTCTCGGCCGCGGCACACGACAGCCTCGGTGCCGCACTGGACGCAGCCCAAACCCTTCCCGGCGACACAGGCGCAGCGTTGGCAGACGCGGTACGAGCGGCGCTCGTCGATGCCCTGCACGCCGTATCGCTGGTCAGTGCCATCGCGCTACTCGTGCTCGCCTTCGTCGTCGGTGTGCTACTGCGGCCGCCGCGAGAAGTCGCCGACGTCGACCCCGGCGGGACCGCTGAAGCAGACCTCGCCGCGCCCGCAGACGTCAACTGATCAACCGAAATCCAGGCGTCCCGTCCGGGGAATCGGAAACCACCAGATCGAAAGGAACCGCCATGACCATGCCCGCAGCCACCGACAGCGCCGCAGAGATCCTGCAGCGAAACATCACCGCGCTCAACAACCGCGACCTCGAGACCTACCTCAGCAACCAGCACCCCGATGTCACCATCACGCTCCCGGGCGGAGCGCAAGTCCACGGCCGCGACCAGGTTCGAGCGTCCACGCAGGTGATGTTCGCCGCGTTCCCCGACGGCAAGCTCCAGTTCGGCGAACAGGTTCTCGCGGACGACGCTGCCGCAACCGAGGTCGTGTTCACCGGCACGCACACCGGCCCGCTGGCGACGCCTGCCGGCGAGGTCCCGCCGACAGGTCGGGCGGTCCGCACCACAACAGTCTCCATGCTCCGCTTCCGCGACGGGATGATCCTCACCGAGCGAGTGATCGGTGACGAGCTCGAACTGGCGCGGCAACTCGGGCTCAGCACGCCCAACGCCTGAGCAGATCGATCGTCTGCGGCGCCGTTGAAGCGATCGGCTCCGCGACCGCCCGCGCCTACCGGTCGAGGCCTAGCCGCCGTCCGTAGCTGCGGCGATGACCCTGGTCAGCCGGTCGTGCAGGTCCATCAGCTCGTCGACGTCCATGCCGAGGCGTTCGACGACGGCCGGCGGCACCTGCAAAGCCTTGTCACGCAGCGCCCGACCTTCTTCGGTCAGAACGACAGCCAGCGAACGCTCGTCCGACGCTGAACGGTCGCGACGCAGAAGACCGGAGGCTTCCAGACGCTTGAGCAACGGCGAAAGCGTCGCCGGCTCGAGCTGAAGCATTCCGGACAGATCCTTCACCGAAACCGGCTCGAACTCCCACAGCGCCAACATCACCAGGTATTGCGGATGCGTCAGGCCCATCGGCTCGAGAACCGGGCGGTACAGCGCGATGACTGTTCGCGCGGCCACGGCCAGGGCGAAACAGACCTGGTTCTCGAGCGCCAGCGGGTTGTCCGCGGGCGTGATCTTCGTCGCTGCCATGCCAGGAGCGTACCAACCATATGTAGACTAATAGTTAGTACACTAACTATTGGAGCCATGATGGACCAGGCCACCGAACGCCGCCCGATACGACGCCGACGCACTCCTCGCCCGATGAACATCGAGACCGTCCAGCGCTGGGTCGTCTCCGCGGTTCTCTTCCACGTCGGCACCGTGCCCGCCGTGACGCTGGCCGTCTACAGCATCGGGGTCGCGGCCACCGATTTCGGTCGCGGCATCGGCCTGTGGCTGATGTCCGGGGTGATCGGCGTCCTCACCGCCGCAGGCATCCTCGCCATCTTCCGCCGCAACCCGCTCTCCCCCTGGCTCCTCCTCGGCATCCTCCCAACCGCCGCCACCGGCTTCTACATCTTCTGACCCACCTGAGTGCTCACCCGCTGAAGCCAGCGCCGCTGGCAATGGACGGGTCTCCACTGACGAGGCCATCCTGGTGCCGCCACGGCCGACATCGCCCTGCACGAGGACAATCCTGGACACTGCGACAGCGGATCGAGGACCTTCACGACTGGCCCAGCAGTTTCGCAGCCGTCGGGATCGGGCCCTGGATGTGCACTGTCACAACTTCAATGCGCACGACCTGCCGGTGCGGGGGTTTGTCCGGCACGTGGCGAACGTCCTGGAGAGCGATGGTCAGGTGCCCGGTGCGATCGCGCAGGCTGACACGCAGACTCAACTGCCCTCGCGCTTCTGATACGCGTCCGTGTACAGCGCTTCCTGTTCGGTGCCGTCGGCAAGCATCGTGTACGTGCTGCGACCGTGGATCAACGCTACATCGCCGAGGATGCGGACCTTGACGTCATGGACGGTCGAAGACTTCGTCGTACAGACTCCGGGCGTCGTTGAAGGTCCGCGGCTTGGCGATGTACATCGCTGGCCTGATCGGCCTCGACGTAGGCGAGGTTCAGTCGTTCGAGGGTCGCAAGGTCCTCGGCCGGCCGCATGGTGTCGCTCATTTCCTGCCTCTTCTGTGTCCGGTCCGCTAGTGGTCACAGGTGTGTCGGGCAAACGATGAGTTTCGGTCCGGCAGGACGTCTTACCGACACGCACGACTCGTTCCTGCGCCACTGCAGGTAAGACACCACAACGGGATCGACGCTGATCAGAGGTACGAGGACGCCATGGCGGCACTGCGTGGCGCGGGGCGATCGACCTGGAGAGAGGCACAGCTCGATGCACGACGTGGCACCGGTAATCAATTTGCACCGCCGGGACGGGACGCTCACGCCGGCGTTCGTCTCCGCGGTGATCGCCGTGGTGGCGACGTTCTCCGCGGTAGGGTCGACGATCCCGCTGTTCAACATCTACCGCGCCGAGGAAGGGTTCACCAACGCCGACATCTCGCTGACCGTCGTCGCCTACTCCGCCGCGACTCTCAGCACACTGCTCGTCCTGGGACGACTGTCCAATTACGTGGGCCGACGGCCGCTCGCGATCGCCGGCCTCGGACTGCTCGTACTGGCTTGCCTACTGCTCCTGAACGTGCACGACATCGGCATCCTGATTGCCGGCAGGCTCCTGATGGGCCTCGGCGCCGGGCTGGGAAGCAGCACTCTCACCGCCTACATCGTCGACGCTGCGCCGACCCGGCCGGCCTGGCTGGCCTCCGTTGCTTCCAGCCAGACAGTCATGCTCGGTCTGGCCGTCGGGGCCATCGCGTCCGGTGCCTTGGTGCAGTTCGGGCCGTGGCCACGTGACCTCATCTACCTGGTAGTCATCGGCCTGCTTCTGGTGTCCGCCGGGCTCGTCGCGATCAGCCCGGAGACCGTGACCTCATCGCCGGGCGGTTGGCGATCACTGCGCCCGAGCGTTCGCCTACCGGTCCGTGTCAGGCATCTGCTGCCCGTCGCGGCCGCCGTGTTCCTGGCCACCTGGGCGACCGGCGCCTTCTACCAGGCCTTCGTGCCCGCACTGGTCGAGGACCAACTACACACCGCCAATTCACTCATCCTCGGCCTGGTGTTCGCTGGTTACATGGGCCCCAGCGCCCTGGGCGCTCCCCTCGGCGGCCGATTCTCACCGGCAGCAGCGCAACGCCTCGGCATGATCACCTTCCTGGTCGGGTGGATCGGCATCATCATGGCGATCGCCACCGGAACACTGCTGCTGTTCATCGCCGCAACCGTCATCGGAGGCGCCGGTCAAGGCATCGCCATCAGCGCGGCCACCCGGGGTCTGCTGTACGGCAGCACCCTGTCCGACCGAGCACCGATCTTTGCGGTGGTGTATCTGCTCAGCTACAGCGGCGCGACCGTTCCCAGCCTCATCTCCGCCCGACTCTCCGGCATCTTCTCCGTGCCACACATTTCCCTCGGGTACGGCGGGCTCGCCCTCGTCGCCACGCTGTTCACCGTCTTCGCCGCACGTGACCCGCAACCATGGCGTGAAAGGCTGAGTTGATGAGCAACGAAGAACAGGCATCGGCGGCCGAGGAGCTGATCGACAACACCGAGCAAGGCCGCTTCGAGCTCTACCGAGGCCCAACCGGGTACGCCCTCCGGCACACCGAAGTCGAACCGACTCATCAGCACCAGGGAGTGGCCGGCGCCATGCTACGGCGAGTGCTCGACGAGATCCGCACCCGCGAGGCCACGATCACCGCAATCTGCCCCTTCGTGGCCGACTACCTCTCGCGTACGACGACGTACGCCGATCTGCTCGACCCGAAGCACCCGGGCTACCCCGACCGCGCCACCGCCGAAGCAGCGCAGGCGAAAGCCGCCCGCCAAAAGCTGACGCCGACTCCACTCACCCGAGTTCGGCCGCACGAAGGCGGTAGATCTGCATCGGGAGGCCGTAGTACTTGTCGGTCTCGCCGACCCATGCCATCCCGAGACGCCGTGCGGTCGCGCAGGCGCGACGGTTCTGCGGCCGGGCGACCGCGTACAACTCGTCGATCGTCCCTGTTGCGAATGCCCAGCGCATCAAGGCCTGGCTCGCCTCGGTCGCGAATCCCGGGCCCCACACTGCCGGTGCGAGCTGCCAGCCGATCTCGAAGTCTTCTTCGTACGGCGGCAACAGGCCGATCATCAGGCCGCCGACCACTGCGTCGTCGGCTTTGGTGACGATCGCCCATCGCCCAGCGGGTACGACGAGACTCTTACCGGCCTCGATCCACGCACGGAGCAACAGGCGCATGGTCGCCTTGTTCGGTACCCGTCCCACCTCGGGCGCCAGCCACCGCGCCACTTCCCTGGATCCGAAGATCTCCAGGGCTGCCGTCGCGTCTGCTTCTGTCCAGCCCCGAATCGCGAGCCGCTCGCCTTCAGCGATCACTGCCATCTTCACCATCCTGTCGTCCGAGACATTCCGCGCCCCAGCCGTCCAAGGACGGCCGTCCAATGAAAGAAAGAGGCCCGATCAGTCCAGTCTTCAACCTGCAAGTCTGTTGGCGGCGCACTGATGGCCGACCGCCGGCGATCGATTGCATCCGCACGCGATCCGTCGCGGTGTCCAGCTACTGCCCGGTTGTCGACCGGTTCGTCCAGAAGAACCCGCAGTACCGCGACTTCCTCAGCGCGGCTCGGGCCGCCCACCAGACGTCCTGACGGGCTGTTCGGTGGGCGTCGTGGCATGCGCGCGGACTGAGTCCATTGCCAGTGTGAGCGCGACCTCCATCGGTGCGGGGTCACGAGCCGCCTGGGCGAGGACATACCCGCCTTGAAGCGCCGCCATGATGCCGGTCGCCAGCTTCCGCGGGTCGGCGTCCAAGGTCAGTGTGCCGTTGGTCTTCATCCGCTCGAGCGCATCGGTCAGCAGGGAGATCCAGGACGTCAGGTGCGCGTCGAGATCGATACGGGCGGCTTCGTCATGGTCGGAGAGCTCGGTCGACAGCGCACCCAGTTCGCAGCCCAACGCGCCACGGCGAGCTGTGACTCGCTGGAGGATGGCCCGGCACCAGCGTTCGAGGCCACTGAACGAGTCGACCCTGCGGAAGTACTGCTCCTCGCGCTCGAGCACCCGGCTGCCGCGCAGCGCGATCACCGCCTGGACCAAGGCGGACTTGTCGCTGAAGTGCCGGTAGAACTGTGACTTGCTCGTCCCGCTCGCCGCCGTCACGTCGTCGAGCGTGGTCGCCGCCGCGCCCTTGAGGGCTATCAGCTCATCGGCAGCGGCAACGATCCGGTCTCTGGTGGCCGCGCCGCGGGCGGTCAGGCGGCGAGCGAGCTCGTCCACGGTCTCGGGCACATGACGAGCTTATCGGGACCGGCCAACGACGAACGAGGCTCCACCATCGCGACAGGATACCCCTGAGTAGCATGGCTCGGCTGAGTGCGGGGTGATGCCGAAGACTGGTGTTGACGCCGACAACGATGGCCCACACAGGCACGGACCGTGCAGCCTGATTCCGGCTTGAGGGTAAGTACCACTGTTCTGGCCGCTACCAACCCCGTGAGAAGCCGGCATGTCGCCGGTCGGGCGGTAGGAGGACGAATGAGTGAGGTCAGTCGGGAGTATTACGGCAGTTACAGCGTGGATGACGAGGACCAGCTGCAGTTCTCCGACACGCTCGACGGGCGTGGAGTCTCCGACCTGCTCGACGAGGGCTACTCACCACCGGAGAAGTGGTCGGCCGGCGAGGGCTTCGGTACGACCGCGGCCGAGGCATTACGCGGTGAGACCTTCGAGCAACGGCTCGCCCAGGAGGAACCGGACATCGATCCGTACGCCGTGCCGTTGGAGGATGTCGACGGCCCGGAGATCGGCCGGAACCGCGCCGGCCGGTTGGTGGCCCCGGACGAGGGTTCGCACTTCGATCTGGAGGAAGAACTCGTGGCCGCCGACGTCGGGATCGACGGAGGTGCCGCGAGCGCCGAGGAAGCCGCGATCCACGTCGTGGACGACGAACCGCTCGAACTCGACGAGATCGACTCATGAGAACACTGGCGAAGATCCCCGGGCCGGACCTGACCGTGGTCGAGAACGACGAGCTGCGAAGGTACGAGTTACTCGCCGCGGGGACGACGGTCGGAACCCTCGACTTCCGGCTCCTGGGCCGGCGGCGCGTCCTGGGGCATACCGAGATCGCGGCCGATCAGCGTGGCCGTGGACTCGGTACGGCACTGATCAAGGCGGCCCTCGACGACCTCGTCACCACGGGCGTCCGGGTCACGAACTACTGTCCCGCGGTCGAGCGTTTCCTTCAGAGCAATCCGGAGTACGCCGTGGTGCTCGATCCGGAGCACCCACCGATGCCGGCGAGCCGGAGGCAGCACGCCCCGCTGCAGCAGCTCGTGCACGTGCAGCACTCCAGACTCAGAGAACTCGCCGCGGGCTCCCAAGATCCGAACCTCGACGGATTCGAACGGCGCCGTACTACCGACCAGTTCGCGGCCGTAGCCGCGCAACACGCCGCGGCCGTCGCCGACGTACTGCTCACCGCCGCCAGGACGTCCTGCGGTGACGACGCCGCGGTACTGCTCCACAATCTCAAACAGTTCGAGCAGGCGCTGAGGGTACTCAAAGGCAGGGCCTACGGCGACGCGCGCTTCCTGAATCTCAGCTCCGCCGAGACCTGGCAACAAGCCGAACGTCTGCTGACCGAGCACGAATCGACCGAGGCGCGGATCGTGTCCGGCCTCGAGCGGCTCCATGGCGCCGACCAGGCCACTGACATGGCCCGGACCCTGGCGCAACGGCAGTGGAGTTCGCCGACGCGACCGCACCCGAACTCGCCGCACGCCGGTGTCGCCGGACGACTGGCACGTCAGCTGTGGCGCATCGCCGACTCGACCTGGGACGAGCTGGAAGGGCGCGGGCTTCCGACCGAACCGGCGGAGCCCGCGAATCAGCATTCGACCTTCTCCCATTACCTGTTCGGGACCGCCGACGACCCCGATCCAACAGATCAGGATCCCGAGAAGCGGTAAGGCCGGGCCCTCGATCGGCACACAAGTAGGGACAGTCCGGGCTACTCCGGCCCGGTACGGATCGAGGGGAAGCTCATGAGTGGGTACTTCGAAGGCCGCAAGCTCATCGTGGTCGGTGGAAGCAGCGGTATGGGCCGGCAGACCGCAGTGGACGTTGTCGGGCGAGGCGGCAAGGCAGTCATCGTCGGGCGTCAGCGGGACAAGGTCGACGAGACGGTCGCCGAACTCGGCAAGAAGAGCGAAGCCTGGGGCATCACCGCGGACCTGGCCGACCGCAAGCAGGTCGAGGTCGTGCAGGAGCAGCTCGCCGCGGAACACGCTGACGCCACGCTGCTGGTCAACGCGGCCGGCTTCTTCATCCCCGAGGGATTCCTCGACTACAGCCAGGAGGACTACGACGCCTACCTGGAGCTGAGCCGGGCCACGTTCTTCCTCACCCAGACCGTCGTACGGGGAATGAAGGCCGCGGGCTCCGGTGGCGCGATCGTCAACATCGGCAGTATGTGGGCCCACCAGGCGATCGCGGCGACGCCGGCGACCGCGTACTCGATGGCGAAGGCCGGCCTGCATGCGCTGACCCACAATCTGGCCATGGAACTGGCGGCCGACGGCATTCGCGTCAACGCCGTAGCTCCCGCCGTGGTGGCCACGCCCTTGTACGAGGGATTCATCCCGGCCGACAAACTCGAGGAGACCGTGAAGAGCTTCGACGGCTTCCACCCCCTCGGGCGAGTCGGAACCGCCCAGGACATCGCCTCCTCCATTGTCTTCCTCCTCTCCCCGGAGGCCAGCTGGATCACCGGAGCAATCCTGAACGTCGACGGCGGCGTGATGGCCGGGCGCAACTGACGACCGAACCGGACTCAGCACCGCATTGTCGGGAGCGTCAAGTAAGAAATCGATCTGTACCGGCGGCCAACTCGTACGAGTGCGGCCGCCGGACCGGTCGGGTGATCTGGGTCGATACCGTCGCCGAACGCGCGCTCGATCACATCCGGCCGGAATGAGTCTGGAACGCGCATGACGAGTTTTCAGGATCACGGCGGCCCTGTCGGCAACGATGCGCGCCGCGCGCAACTGGACCTGTTCTGCGACTACCGGACGAACGCCGCCATCTACCCGGCCTGGCAAGCGCGGCTGCGCCGTGACCAGCCCAGAACACTGATCTTCTGGGGGCAGGGCGACATCTTCTTCATCTCCCGGATCCAGTCCGACGCAGGTATGGCGGCCGGTAAAGGCCGAGGCTCGGACCCGACACAGAATCTGCGAAGGCCTCGACTGAACTCGTCGCGTTCCTCGCGTTTCTCCCCGTCCGCCGAGGCTGCTCACGCGATCTGTTGCTCCGCCAGGTAGCCGGCTTCGACCAGAGCGGTCCGCAGCTTGCGGCGGGCGTCGAACATCATCTTGTAGATCGCGTTGTGCGTCGCTCCGAGCTGATCGGCGAGCACGTCCGTGGGCATTCCGTTCAGCACAAGAGCAACAAAGACAACCCGTTGCTTCGCCGTCAGCTTCTCGTCGACGGCGCGATGCACGGCGTTCATCAGATCCCGGCTCTCCGCATGCGACTCAGGTTCGATGCCGAGTCGTGCCGGAAGACGCTCCCAGTCCTCGTCGTCGAACGCGACGGCCGCCCGCTGCCAGAAATGCCGGTTGATCTTCGCGGCTACGTCGAAGATCACGAACTTGTACGCCCATGTGGTGAACTTGCAGTCGCCCCGGAACGTGCCGACCTTCCCGCAGATCGTCAGGAGGGCATCCGCGGCCGCCTGGTGCGCGATGTCGTCCAACTCCGGGCCGGCGAGCCGCAGTCGGGCTGCACGCCGCGCGACCTCCGACCTTGCCGCCCGCAGGAGAACGTCGTACAAGCGACGACTCGCGACTTCACGCTGATCTCCGCACCCGCTCAGGTCGCGGACCCAGACCTGGTTCTCTCCCGCGACCTCTGGAGAGACGACCCGCACCTGCGTCAACGACTCGGAACTCTCTCTCTTCACTGGAATCTCCCGCGACCAACGCACTGTAACAACTACAGGTCCGGCACGTCCGCGCCGACCGATGAACCGATGACATGGACGATACAGTCCATTCGTAGCTCCGTCCAATCATCACAACCGCTAAGCCCAACAGACGAATGCAGGTCCATCTGCCATCGCGGAACTGGTCTATATCGTCCTATTCAATCACAGCGTCATGAGGGAGTCGTAGATCCAGTCCGGCCAACGGACCCCCCGGCTGCTGCAAGGCGCTGCCCGTCGACAGGCTCCCCAGGTCGACCGCGGCGTATCCGATGTCGTCGATGAGGGAGCTGACCGCCGACCGGGCCTCCGCGTCGTCGCCGGACAGGAACATGACCCGCCGCCCGGCCGCGCTCGCGGGCGGCAGTGCGAGTACTGACGCCGGCAACGTGCAGAACGCCTTGACCACCCTGGCCCCAGCGGCGGAAGCCTGGACGACCTCGCTCGAGCTGAGCCCGCCAAGGTCGTGCGGTTGCGGCAGACGAAGGTGGCTCGCCTGTGCCGTGGCGTCGACGAGGATCCGACCGTGCCACGGCGGCAACTGCTCGACTAACGGGACGACCATGTGCCACGGAACCGCGAGGACCACGAGGTCCGCGGCCGCGACAGCACTCGTCTCAAGGGCACTCGCCTTCGGGCCGAGGTTTTCCACCACCGAGTCCAGGGTTACCGGACTGCGGCTGTTGCACAGTACGACGTGCCGCCCCGAGGCGACGACATGTGCAGCCAGGGCTCGTCCCACCGCACCGGAGCCCACGATGCCGATCGGCGCTGCCATCGATGACCACCTGCCCCTTGGTCGCGGACGCTATTCGTAGTGGCCTTCGAACGTCACGCCATCGTTGAGCCCGGTGAACCTGAGCCCGACGATCCGTGCGCCATCGACCATCCAGCGCAGCGCATAGCAGGCTCGATAGGACGGCGGCCAGAACGAGCAGAACCTGCCCTGGTCGTCGACATACCACTCGCCGGCGCTGTCGCCGCCGCGTTCGGTATAGGTCGTCTTGCCGTCGCTCGCGAAGATCTGAGTTGCTCCGTCGCCGTACACCAACCGGCCGGCAGTCACCGCCTTCGGGATATCGGCAGCCGCAACCGCCGCGCCGTCCTCGGCCTGAATCCCCTGTAATACGTCACTCATCGCGCCCATCGCCTTCCATCCTCGACTTGCCTTCGATGCATTGGTGGCCACCGACGCACGCAGGCTTACTGCGCGAAGAGCACAGCATTGAGGGCGTGCCCATCGCTCAGCGATGGACACGCCCTCGGGTCAGACACTCAGGCGGTGGCGCGGCGTGGAAGGACCCAGTTCGGACGTGCGAAGTGGCAGGTATACCCGGCCGGGTACTTGATCAGGTAGTCCTGGTGCTCGGGCTCGGCCTCCCAGAACGGGCCCGCGGGCTCGATCGTCGTCACCGCCTTGCCCGGCCACAGCCCTGACGCGTCGACGTCGGCGATCGTGTCGCGGGCCACCTTCTCCTGCTCCGGCGTGAGCGGAAAGATCGCCGAACGGTAGCTGGTGCCGATGTCGTTGCCCTGCCGGTTCAGCGTCGACGGGTCGTGGATCTGGAAGAAGAACGCCAGGATGTCGCGGTACGTCGTCCGCGCCGGGTCGAAAACGATCTCGACCGCCTCTGCGTGCCCGGGATGATTGCGGTACGTCGCGTGATCGTTCTGGCCGCCGGTGTACCCGACACGCGTGTCGAGCACGCCGGGCTGCCGGCGGATCAGATCCTCCATACCCCAGAAACACCCGCCGGCGAGAACCGCGGTCTCGATGCCCGGCCTGCGGGTGATCTCGCCGCTGTCCTGAATTCCGCTGGTCATGATGCGCGCTCCTGCGTACTGGTGGCCTCGAACAGTGACCGGTACTCGCCGTACCCCTGCGCCTCGAGCTCTGCGACCGGGACGAAGCGCAGCGCGGCGGAGTTCATGCAGTACCGCTGACCGCCGGCGTTGACCGGACCGTCGTCGAACACGTGGCCGAGGTGGCTGCCGGCGCCGGTGGACAGGGCCTCCGTGCGGATCATCCCGTACGACCTGTCGGTCTCCGTACGGACGGCATCCGCCGAGATCGGCCTGGTGAAGCTCGGCCACCCGGTGCCGCTGTCGTACTTGTCGGTCGACGAGAACAGCGGCTGTCCGGAGACAACATCCACGTAGATCCCGGCCTCGTGGTTGTCCCAGTACTCGTTCCGGAACGCAGGCTCGGTGCCGCCTTCCTGAGTGACGCGGAACTGATGGTCGGTGAGGCGGCTGAGCGCCTCCGAAGTCTTCCGGTAGTCGTGAGACACGATTTCTCCTTGTCTGACGCCGCTGGCTGCGCCGTCACCATGTACAACACCATGGGCGATCGATTTGGTCCCGAGTTCCGCAGGAGCCACCGTGACCGCGATCTCAGTCCGGAGGAAGTTCAGCTTCCTGTACGGCGGCCAGCAGTCCGTCGACATCCTCCGCACAGGCTTCACAGGCGGCCAGGTGCGCGGCCACGCCCGGATAGTGCTGGGCGGCGTCGACACCTGCCGCAAGCAGCTCGGCGTACAGGTGCATGACAGCCATCGCCTCATCGCACCCCACGTCACGCGGGTCAGTCGCCAGAAACCGCTCGATCCTCTCCCGCGACCCAGTCATGACCTTTCACCTCTATCCATCTGTGACCAGCAGCCCATTCTGATAACCGTTAGTGGTCGTGCGGCTCGGAATCTTACGCCCTGCACCGAACTCGACCTGCGTGGTAAGACGTCGAGGGTGTGGTGCCGCCGACACATGTGAACAGAAAGTTCGGTGTAAGCGACAGCTGGATACAAGGAAGTGCCGGCTGAGGGCAATTGTGGTGACGGACGAGAGTGCGGGGACGGGGGGATGACGCTGGCCGAGCGTCCCCGGCCGACGCCGGCGATCAACGACGTGGTCGTCGAGATCCACGCCTCGGGCTACGTTCCGACCGAGCTGACGTGGCCGTCGACCTGGACCGATCGCGCCGACCGCAACCGGACACCGTCGGTCCCGGGGCACGAGCTGGCCTGGTGGATCAGTTTCGGCCGCCAGGCCCGCAGTGGTCAGCTCGAGTGCAGGAACCTCATGATCGCCTGCGGCAGGTGCATGGCCATCTCGTCTGCGGTCGGGTCGGGCGGGGTCTGGATCGTCATCTGGCACCTTCCAGGTCGGGGGTGAAGAGCAGGTTGTCGTAAGTCAGGACTACGCCAACGGGAGGATCGGGTGCGTCATTCCCGGCGCATCGAGGCAGTACATGCCGCGCCGTTCACTGAGCATCAGCAAGATCGTGTCGCAGTCCCTGCACCGAGCCACCGTGCCAGGCCCGGACGCGTACACCGCCATCTCGGCCACCACACCGGTCTTCCCGCAACCGGTGCACTGGTATCCCATGGTCGTCAGGTCTCGCGCGAAAAGATCATGCATGACGCCCGCTATCGCGTTGCCGTCGAGAGGTTGCATTGTCCTCACCCTCCTGTCCCGCCGAAGCGTTCGGTCCGGATCCGTCCCGGGTCATGCCCCAAAGCAACCATGCCTGCAGCCGGCCAGGAGTGCCGGGTCGATGCGTCCGCGGTAGCCACGCCAGTCGTCCGGAGCCTCGCGAGTCAAGGTGACCGACACATCGACGAGGTCGTCGGCAGCCAGCTTGATGAGTTCCTCACGGTAGATCAACAACTCCAGCGACCGCGCCGAGCACAGCAGCCGGACAGGCACCCGGCTCCCGCTCGCGCGGTGATGCCGCAGCATCGACCGAAAGGGCACCAGTCCTGATCCGCCGGCGACCAGGAACAACGGTCCACCGAGTTCGTTGTCCCAGGCAAAGTATCCGCCGACCGGGCCCCGCAACTCGATTTCGTCGCCTGGCCGCAACTCGTCCACCAGGTACGGCGACACCTCACCGTCGTCGAGTCGCTCCACTGTGAGCGACACGTACGCGTCCTCAGGCGCCGACCCGATCGAATAGCTTCGCTCGGTCTGATACCCGTCGGGTGCCGTCAGCCGTACGTCGACGTGCTGGCCGGCGCGGTGCCCGGGCCAATCCTGGATGGCAACGGCGATGGTCGTCACCCGCGGAGTCTCGACGGTCTTCGAGACCACCGTCCCGGTCTGCCACGTCAGTCGCCTTGGTAGCGCTGCTCTTTCCACGGGTCTCCATAGTTGTGATAGCCGAACATCTCCCAGAACCCGGGCTGATCCGCTTGGCGTAGCTCCAGGCCACGGATCCATTTCGCGCTCTTCCAGAAGTACAGGTGCGGCACGAGAAGGCGTGCCGGCCCACCGTGTTCCGGGTCGAGCGGCTGTCCGTCGTACTCGTCGACGACCCAAGCCTTTCCACCCCGCAGGTCCGCCAGTGGGACGTTGGTCGTGTAGCCGCCGTCGCAGAACGCCAACGCATGGGACGCCTGGGTCGGCGCCGCATCGAGCAAGGTGTCGAGCGAGACGCCCGACCAGGTCGTGTCCAGCTTCGTCCACTTCGTCACACAATGGATGTCGACGGTGATGTTCTCGTGCGGCAACGCCCGGAACGCCTGCCACGACCAGGAGACCGGCCGGTTCACGAGTCCACGGACCGTGAAGTCCCACGTGTCCAGTGGCGTGTACGGAGTCGGCCCGGCCGACAACACCGGAAAGTCCCGGGTCACGTACTGCCCAGGCGGAACCCGCGCCGAATCCGTAGGACGCCGCCCGACGAACCCTCTGCTGACAGCCATCAGGCCTTCTCACCGAGCTGCGCACGCAGCATCCACTGGTGCTTCTCGAGCATCCCGACAACCCTGACCAGTACGTCCTGCGTGACCAGGTCCGCCGCACCGACCGATCCCAGCCGCTCACGAATCCGCTCGGAGACGGCCGCGACCCGCCGACCCAGCTCCCAGACGACCGCATGATCAGCCAGCGACCGCACCGCGACAGGCTCGACACGCGACCCCGCCGCAACCGCCGAACTCTGCCCGTCAGGAACGACTCCCAACGTCACCGCGCGTTCAGCAACAACGTCCGCTAGCTCGCGCCAGTCCCCGACCAGCTCGTCGAGGAACACATGCACACCATGCGCAGCCGCCCCCACCACACTCCAGTGCAACTGTTTGCCGATGAGCGACAGATCGATCAGGTCCTGCAGCACGACCTGCAGCTCCCCACCGACTGCCGCCCGCTCGTTCGGATTGTCCAGCGGCGGCAACTGCACCGAGTTCGCAACAGATTCCATAGACATACCTCCCCAGTGTCACGACCACCACCGGACCTTTCCTCGGCAGCCGGACAATCCTCCTCGGGAGCCGTCAGAACCCAGCCGGGCGCTCGCCCGCCACGAGCTGGTAGGAGTCGGTGACGAGCTGCTTCACCAGTTTCTCGTCGACCGTGTCCCCGCCTTCCACAGTGATCCAGTGCTTCTTGTTCATGTGATAGCCGGGGGTGATGTCCGCGTACTGCCCACGGAGGGCCACAGCCTTGTCCGGATCAGCTTTCAGGATCATGACAGGGCGCCCCGGCAAGTCCGTCATGAGCATGAAGACCTTGCCGCGGACCTTGTATAGATCCCAGTTGGGGTCGAGACGATGCTCCACGTCGGCCCCGGGCAGGTTCACGGCGAGGTCGTTTGCGATCCCCTGCAGCTCCAGCGTGTCCACGGCAATCAACTCCGTTCTCGATACGAATGGCCAGGAATCGTAGGCGTCCTCCTCTGGTGGCGAGATCGGTGTGGATCTTTCGGCTACCCGGAGAGAAGCGGATTGGCCGGCCGTGCGGCGGTAAGAACCAGCGCGGGCCAGACACCAACCACTCGCACCACCCACCCCATCGGAGGTTGATTCGCTGTGTCACGACTGACTACCCCCTCTCTGGATGACGTTCCTGCAGGCGCGCGGCAGATCCTGGACGAGGTTGCTGCGCAGCTCGGATTCGTCCCGGAGATGTTCCGGACGATCGCGTCGAACCCGACCGTCCTAGAGGCCGTCACGAGCTTGCAAGGCACGATGAGCCGCGTTCTGGACGCCCGGACCCGGCACAGCATCGCTCTGGCCGTTTCTCAAGCCAACGAGTGCAATTACTGCCTGGCCATACACACGTACACGTCGTCCGAGTTCGGCGGTATGTCGAGCGAAGACATCGACCTCGCCCGCGCCGGGAACGCCGTTGATCCCAAGCGCGCCGCGGCGGCTCGCTTCGCTCGACACGTCGTCGAGAGTCGCGGACAGGTCAGCGACGCCGACCTCGCAGTTGTCCGGGACGCCGGGTACAGCGACCCAGAGATCCTGGCGATCGTCACGGTCGCGGTGCAGGCCCTGCTCACCAACTTCATCAACAACGTCAATCAGACCGACGTCGACATCCCCGCCGTCAACGCGGCCGGCTGACGCGACATGCCCGGATCCGAACTGTATGAGCAATTCATGGCACTGCACAGCCGCGACGGTGGCCTCGTCATGCCGAACGCCTGGGACGGACTGTCAGCGTTACTGCTGGCCGACGCCGGCTTCGAGGCGATCGCGACGTCGTCCGTAGCGCTCGCCGCCACCCTCGGCAGGCCCGACGGACGGCACCAGATCACCCGCGACGATCATCTCGAGCACGCCGGACTGCTCGGCCGGCTGACCGGGCTGCCCGTCAACGGCGATTTCGAGGACGGGTACGGCGAGACTCCCGACGATGTCGCGGCGACGGTCGAAGCCGCGGTCGAGTACGGCCTGGCCGGCATCGGGATCGAGGACACCTCGGGCAACCCCGGCCGACCGATCCGGGACTTCGACGAAGCCGTCGAACGCGTACGTAGCGCCGTCGACGCGGCCAAGGGACGGATCGTCGTCACCGGCCGAACTGACAACTTCATCCAGGGCCGGCCCGATCTCGACGACACGATCCGGCGCCTGACGGCCTTCGCCGAGGCGGGCGCGGATGTGCTGTACGCCCCGTACCCACCTGACCTCGACGCGCTCGACAAGATCATCACCGCAGTCGCGCCGACACCGGTGAACGTACTCGTGTCACCGTCGGACAAGGTCCTGTCCGTCGCCGACCTGCAGAAGGCCGGGGTCAAACGGATCAGCCTGGGTCCGTGGCTGTACGTCCACGCGATGGGGGCACTCGAAGAAGCCACCAAGGCTCTCGTCGCGGGCGACCTGGCCTCGGCCGCGACCGGCATCAGTTTCGAGCGCGTCGGCGAACTACTTGCCCGCGGCAAGAACCAGACGAAAACCAAACCAGCCATTGATCGCAAGAAGGAAGCAGATTGACATGGATCTCGACAAGCTCATGGGCAAGCACCTCACCAGGTACTTCGACCCTAGTAGGACGATCCCAGAAGAAACTCTTCAGCAGCTGTTGAAGTTCCTGCGCTCGGCGCCCACGTCGACCAACATTCAGCCGAACCACTTCTACGTGCTCGCCACGGACGAAGGCAAGCAGCGGCTGGCGGACAACCTGGGCGCACGCTTCCAGGACAACGCCGAGAAGATCCTGAACTCCTCGCACACCATCATCGTCACCACCCGGGCAGACCTGCCCGAGAGCCACGTCGAGGCGGTCTTCACCAAAGAGCGAGCCGACGGCCGGTTCCCCGACCAGGGAAAGCAGGAGCTGTGGGAGTCAATGACCCGCGACTTCCTCAGCCTGCGCAACTACGGCTACAAGGACGTGAACCACTGGATGGAGAAACAGACCTACATGGTTGTGGGTCTGACCATGATGGCCGCTGCCGAACTCGGCGTCGAAGCCACACCGCTCGAGGGGTTCGACCCGACCAGCGTCGACAAGGCATTCAAGATCCGGGAAACCGGGCATGCCACGACCGTACTGCTGGCACTCGGCTACCCCGACCCCGCGAAGCAGTACACCAACCCGATCTCGCGCTTCGACGCCGACCAGCTGTTCACCTTCGTCTGACCACCGGCAGGATCGGAACGGCTGCATGCCACCGCGCTGAGGTTCCCCTGGTCACCAACCTCGCTGAACGAGACGCGCACCGACGGACATCACAGCGTGCGGACGTGAACAACCGCGTATCTGTGGCGTCGCCGGTGACACAGCGGGACGGCTGGACACTGACCAGATGGACAAGCAGGCCATTCGTCAGAGAGGCACGGCTCGGTGGAAGACTCTCCCCGGTGATTACCCCGGTCCGCCGGGACAGAACTCTCCAGATGGCGTTCCTGTCGGCAGCCAGAGCCTGGCGCAACTCACCAGAGCGACCGCCGGCCGCCCTATCGCTCGATCCGACCCGCTCGGCGTCATCGGCGGCGGCATGCTGCTCGGCTACGCCGGGGTCTCGACCCGGGAACAGAACCTGCACCGCCAGCTCGACGCGCTTACCGCGGCCGGCTGCGACCGGATCTGGCAGGAGAAGCTCAGCGGCAAGAACGCCGACCGGCCCGAGCTGCAGGACTGCCTCGCGTTCGCGCGACCCAACGACGTCGTCACCGTCACCGAGCTGTGGCGCCTCGGCCGCAACTTCCAGGACCTGATCCAAATCGTCAGCGGGCTCCATCAGCGCGAGATCGGCTTCAAGTCGTTGCACGAGGCCCTCGACACCACCACCCCGGGCGGCCGGATGATCTTCCACATCTTCGCCGCGCTCGGCGAGTTCATCCGGGAGATGATCGTCCAGGGCACCCGCGAAGGTCTCGACGCCGCCAAGGCTCGCGGCACCAGACTCGGCCGACCGCCGGCGATGACCTCGGAGCAGGTCCAGCACGCGCGCGATCTGCTCGGCAACCCCGACAACACCGTGTCCTCGATCGCCCGGCTGCTCGGCGTCAGCCGCGCCACCATCTACAAGTACGTCCCCGAGCTCCGCTTCCCCGCTGTGCCCGGTGCGTCCGCTCCGCTTGAGCTGTCCACGGCCGCGGTACGGCGGATCGGCCGTTGCCGATGCCGCGCCCGCCACGTGAGGACGCCTGCCCGACCTGCGGGCACCGCCCCTCAAGCAAGCACGAGCTCAAGCTGCACCGCGAGAGCCTCGAAACCCTCTGGCTCCTCCCTGACCCGGACCAGTCCGCCACAGCGGTCGTGGAGCGCTGGCACTGCGAACGCTGCCAGCCCCACCAGGCCCACATCATCATGTGCGGTCTGTGCAGCTCGATGGTGGTGCTCGGCAACGAACTCGCAGTCGGCGGCCTGACGCAGACCCCACGTGCCGCCGTACGGTGGCTCGTTGGACATGGCTGGACTCAAGCGAACACCCAGTGGATCTGTGGAGACCACTCCTAGAGTGTTGACGAGGATGATCCGAGCTGTCGTGCTGGGCCTCCGCAGATCGTGCCGTGCAAGCACCCGGGACGGGGACCCCGTCCCGGGTGCTTGACGACGATCGGGCTCGAATCACTGTGACGCTAGGGAGCGCCTACTTGTCGCCGGGAGCGCGGCGAGCTGCAAGCAGCTGGTAGACGCCGATCAGGAGCTGAACTGCTCCGACACCAACAATCGGCAATGCCGATACGCCGAGGATTGGAACATTGTTGGCGAGCAGCACCACACCGATGACGATCATGGCAGCGCCAACCACGACGCCCTGCCAGGCTCGAGCGTTGCGGCCGGTCATCTCGCAGCCTCTCAATCTGTGGGCCCATCGTACTTGTCCGGGTAAGGAGGGTCCTTTGGATGCTCGAAGTCGTCGTAGCACCTCTTCGTCGCGCCCAGGATGATGCCGCCAGAGATGGGTGCGTTGATCATCGGCGGGAGGAGGCGGATGAGGAGGTTGTAGAGAATCCCCACTTCGGCTCCGAAGCGGTCGCATGGGGTGATGTCGTACGTCTTGAACCCCCGGCCGCCGCTGCGGTACATGACGGACCTGTAGCCCCGCCACTTTGAAATGCGCCACTTCCACTTGCGCGGGTTTCGGGGCGAATCAGGTGTCGTGCTTGATGTCGCCGTAGAGTTCGACCTCGGAGAGGTTGCCGAACCAGCTTGTGGCGTTGTAGATGCGCAGGTACCGGTAACGGTTCTCGCCTGAGCTGGGCTGGTCGCTCCACGTGTTGGCGACAGCGCCGGCGAGTGGCTTGGTCAGGTCGGTCCAGGTCTGGCCGTCGTTGGACCCTTGCATGACCGCGCCGTTGGCGCGCTGCGGGTGGCTGGCCCGCGGAAGGACCAGCACCTCCTCGGGCCGTACAGAGGCGTGGGCGCCGAAGTCGAGGACGTAGTACGCGCCTGGTCCACTGTTCAGGTCGGCGTACGTGTCGGCGTCGCGGTCGAACAGCAGGTAGCCGACCTCGTCGGCGCCCAGTCCGGTGCCCGGCCATTGTTTGTCGGAGGCGGTGACGGTGGCGAGCTTGGCCACGTCGATGAAGTGTGCTGGGTCGCCCGCGATGTAGAGCTTCGATCCGTCGGTGGTTCCGTACGCCGTCGGACCGGCCTTGCCCGCGACGTCGAGGTAGTCGACCGCGACCTGGATGTCACCGGGTGGCGCGTTGTCGAGTTTGACGGATGCGGTCCAGTTGACGCCGTCCCCTGAGGTCGCCTTCGTGGTCACACCTTGGGCGGTGACGGTGACCTGCTGGATCGGCTGTTTCGCGGTGACGGAGACGTCGACGGTGTCGCCGGTCATGATCTTGCCAGCGATGGCCTGTGCGGACGTGATCGAGGTCGACTTCACCAGGTTGCCGATCTCGTGCCGTTCGCCGTAGATGTGGAACTCGGTCATCTCGAACAGGTTGCGGACGATGCCGTAGAGCACGTCCGGCAGGGGTTTGAGCAGCTGGACCTTGAGGTAACGGAATTGTTGGTCCCGCAGCGCCGGGTCGACGTCGAGGGTGTTGAAGTCCTGGGTGAACCGGGTGACGCCGGGGGTCAGCCGGGTCCAGGTCCTGCCGTCGTTCGAGCCGAAGACGGCGGAGTTCGCGAGCCGGTCGGCGAAGATGTTGCTCTGGAATCCGAAGCGGGTCGCCGAGACCCGGAAGTCCGGCCCGAAGTCGAAGGTGTGGGAGAGGTTGACGGCCTGGGGGTACGACGTACCCGACTGGTTGTCGCCGTCGACGAGATTGCCGATGTTGGCCCCGGCCGTGGAGTTGACCACGAGCGAGGGATAGTCGAGGCTGCCGTCCACGGCTGTGCGCGGGGAGACGAGGGCGAGGCCGTCGACCGCTGTCACGAGGTGGGCCAGCGCCGCAAGGTACTTGTCGTTCGTACCCTTCTTGCCCAAGTCCTGTGCGGTCGTGAGCGCCTGGTCGAAGGTGGCCTTGGTGTCGGAGACGTACATGGCGCCCGCGTCGTGGCCCAGCTCGGCGAGTGTGAGCGCATCGGTGCGGTTATGGGCCGCGGCGAGTACGACGTGGTGGCTGGCCACCGTGGTGCCGTCGGAGACCGCCACTGCGATGGTGGTGGAGCCGGCTGCGGCGGCGGTCCAGGTCAGCTGCCCGGTGGAGGTGTCGAGGCTTGCTCCCGGGGGTAGCCCCTGCGCGGTGTAGGCGAGGTTGCCGGTGCCGGTGTAGTGCGCGGAGAGGTCGGCCGTCGCGGTCGCGCCCTTCCAGTTCACGATGCGCGCGGTCGACGTGTCGTCGAAGGTCGGTGAGGTCGGTCCGGCGGCGGCGTTGGTGTCGATGTGATCGATGTCGATCGTCGCCCCGCCGCCGGTCGCCTGGACGAACAGCATGTCCCCGATCGAGCGGGGGTACGTCACGTAGCGCCACTGGCCGCCGGTGTCCGGCACAAGGATCGTGCGATCGTCGTGCCGGTCGATCCGCAGCCGTACCTCGCCGTTGGTGCGGACCCGGAAGGCGAGCAGTTGCTTGCTGGCCGAGCCGCTGAGGTAGGCGATCTCGGAGCCGTGGCCCGCGGTCGACATCCGCACGTATCCGGTGGTGCCATCGGTTCTGCGCTCGACGTCGCCGGAGAGACGGGTGTACTTGTTCTCGACCTCGAGGATCGTAGGGCTGTCGGGCAGCGGCGGGACGGTTTGCCCGGCCGCGGCTGCCGGCGCGAACAGCCAGGAGTCGCCGCCGCCGTCCACGTTGTCCCAGGCGTTGTTGCGGCTGCCGCCGTAGTAGAACAGCGGACCGTTGCGCTTGGCGTACGCCTCGGCGAGGTACGGCGCGAGCTTCGTGACGTCCTCGCCGCGGGTGAACGCGTAGTAGTAATAGATGTCCCAGAAGCTCGCGGTGTTGTAGCGCCCGCGGTAGCCGTTCGAGATGTGGTTGTACGTGTCGCGGATCGTGCCGTCAGGCGAGATGGCGTAGGCCATCGGAGTCCACGGGGTGTCGTAGCCGAGCATGAATCGCCAGAAGTAGTCGGCGGCGGCAACGATCCGGTCGTTCAGGAATTCGTAGGGGCCGACTGCGTTCGGGGCGTCGGAGACGGTGCCGGCGACGGGGTCGACCTTCGTCCCTTGCGCCAGCAGCATGCGGGAAATGATCGCGGCGTTGGTGAGGTCGCCGCCACCGTGGGCCTGGTCGCGTCCCATCTCCGCGTGCTGGACGTGGGGGTCCTTGATCGGCTTGCCGGTGGCGTCGTCGGTGTCGACCCATCGGAACAGCCGCGCGATCGACCCGTTGAAGCCCTGGTCTTTCGCGGTCGCGTTGACGGTGAACCATTCGACCGAGCGCTTGTAGAGCGCGGTGTCGTCCATGAAGATCGCGCCGGCCATCGCGCCCATGAGCGGGTAGCTGTGCTGGTTCATGAAGTGGTTGTTGTCGTTCTGGAAGGTCTCGATGACCGGGACGACGAGGTTGTCGGTGAACGCCCGCGTGTCGGCGTCGGTCCAGGGGTACGCCTCGTCGGAGCACGAGCTGTAGCGCAGCAGCTCGGCCGCGGACACCATCCGGTTGAGTGGGATGCCGGTGTGGATGTGCGAGTCGGTGAAGTACTCGTACTTCGCGGGGTCCATCTGCTCCCAGATGCGGATGATGTCGAGCGCGTTCTTGCGGTACACCTCCTCACCGGTGAGCACGTAGAGGATCGCCTGCGTGTACGACTTCAGGCCGTCGGCGATGAAGCGGCCGTTGAATCCCTGGCTGTTGAACGCGTCCGAGGCGGGCTTGGTCGGGTCGGTGCTGCTCCGGTTCGACGAGGTCACGCCGGTACCGGCGGCTGACGACTGCTGTATGGCGCGGAACGACGAGGTCCAGGGCTCGGCGCCCGCGGCGATCTGCCGGAGGGCGTTCTCGAGGATCGGCTGGGTCAGGCCGACGCCGGGGTGGACGAACCCCTGCGCACTCGTGGTGGACCGGAACGTCACGGCACACGTGCCCAGGTCCTGCGCGGCGGCCGGTCTGGCTGCAGCGAAGAGCAGTCCGGCGACGAGCACGAGGACTGCGGCGAACGCGGAGAAGCGTCGAGCCTGGCCGCCTGTGGCGGTTGGAGTCGGATTCACAGGGAGCACCTCTTCCTTGGGCGGAGGAATTCGAAGGAGGACTTCGGTGACTGGCGGGAGCGCTGCGGCGAGCGCGACGATCAGGCCCGAACCATAGTTACCGATTTCTACGCTAGGCAACATCCAGATCAGCGGCAAGCCCACGAGCCCTTGACGATATGGACTTTCGTCTCTTAGCTTTCGTAGAAATCGATAACTATGGCAGCTGCCGCTACCTGTTGATTCCCTAGCTCACCCTGGAGATACGCGCATGCCCAGAATCAGTCGTCGCGCCACGTTGGCCGGCCTGGCCCTGTGCCTGACCGCCACCATGGCGGCCTGCAGCAGCGGCCCCGGCAGTGACACCGGTAAGGCCGGCTCCTCCGGCCCGGTCGAGATCGAGTACTGGGCCTGGGGGGACGCCCAGCCCGTGGTGGACAAGTTCAACGCGACCCACCAGGACATCAAGGTCAAGTTCGTCAAGCAGGCCGACCTCACCACCACGGCGACCGGATTGCGCAACGCGGTAGCGGCCGGGAGTGGTGTCCCCTGTCTGGCCCAGAACTTCGGCGATGTGCCGGCCCTACTGGCGGAGGGCCTGCTCGCCGATGTGACGGACTACGTGAAGCCGGCGGAGAGTCAATTCGCCCCGGCGGCCCTGCCCGGTGCACAAGTCCAGGGCAAGTACTACGGCATCCCGACCGGCAGCGGGCCGACGTTCATGATGATCAACCGCGCGGTCTACGACAAGTACGGCGTACCGGTGCCGAAGACCTGGGACGACGTCATCACTGCGGGGAAGACCCTCAAGCCCCACGGCGTACAGGTGATGAACCTCGCCGGTGAGGACCCGAGCACGCTGGTCAACCTGGTGATTCAGGCCGGAGGCAGTTGGTACTCCGTCGACGGCGACGCGTGGAAGGTCGACTTCCTGTCTCCGAAGTCTGTTGCCGCCGCCAACATTCTCCAGCAGCTGGTCGACAACAATCTCGTCGCCAACCAGACATATCAGGACCGGCCCGCCCTGATCGCTTACTTCGACCAGGGCAAGATGGTCTCGCTGCCGACCTCCACCTGGCAGCTGACCAACTACGAGCTGAACTTCAAGAAGTCCGTCGGAAACTGGGAGCCGGTCGACCTGCCGCAGTACGCCGATGCCGCGAAGTTCGCCACGCCGGCACACGGTGGTGCGCTGCTCGTGCCCAAGGGGTGTGCGCACCTCGAGGAGGCCAGCGAGGTCGGCATCTGGATGACCACCACCAAGGACGCCGTCGACGCCAGCTTCGACAAGGCCACCGGGTCGTACGCGTGGCCGGGTGCGCTGCCGGACCCGTCGCCGTGGATCGACTCCTCGGTGCCCCTGAAGCTGTTCGGCAACCACCGGTCGGAGGCCAAGTCGGTCATCCTCAAGGCCTCGCACTCCGGCGTCGACAACTGGCTGGTCGGCCCGAACTACACGGGCGTCTTCAAGGAACTGCAGGACCAGTGGGCCCAGGCAGTCACGAAGAAGATCACCTTCCAGCAGCTCCTCGAGAACATGCAGAAGTTCACCGTCGACGATCTGAAGGCCAAGGGCATCAACGTCGCAAGCTGACCACCGACGATCGAGTTGGAGGGGTGCGGATGTCCCTGGACCAGTTGCAGAAACCACAGGTAACGACCACGACGACCGAACCGGCCCGATCCCCGGGCCGGCAGTGGCGCCGAACGATGGCGCTCAAGGGCGCGTCCTTCACCGTGCCGTTCTTCGCCGGATTCGTCCTCTTCACCGTCGTACCGGTGATCCTTGCCCTCAGCAAAAGTCTCTACACAGCGAAGAGCTCCGGTCTCGGCTTCGGCGCCAAGACCGTGAGCTTCAGCGGCCTCGAGAACTTCTCCCGCGTCCTCCACGACCAGAAGTTCTGGGGCAGCCTGTGGCGGGTCGCGCTGTTCGCAGTGATCGTGATCCCGCTGATCCAGTTCTTCAGCCTGACGCTGGCCCTGCTCCTCGACTCGGTCCGCAGACGGTACGCCGGTCGGCTGCGGATCGCGATGCTCGTGCCGTACATGACCCCGGGCATCGTTGCGACGCTGATCTGGATCTATCTCTACAGTCCCGCCGTCGGACCGCTGACACCGTTCTTCAAGCTGTTCGGGATCGACGCCAACTTCTACGGCAGCGGGATGATCTGGGTGTCCGTCGGCAACCTGATGGCGTGGGGAGCCATCGGCTTCAACATGCTGATCGTGTACGGCGCTTTGCAGGCCGTGCCGCGCGACATCTTCGACAGCGCCCGCGTCGACGGCGCGTCCGAGTGGCGCATCGCCTGGTCGATCAAGGTGCCGTACGTACGGCGTTCCCTGGTACTGGTCAGCATTCTCGGCATCATCGGGACCCTGCAGATCTTCAGCGAGCCGCTGCTGTTCCGCTCGATGACGCCAGAGACCGTCACCAAAGACTTCACCCCGATCATGACCATCTACAACCAGGCGTTCGCCATCGGCGACTTCAACTACGCCGCCGCGCTGTCGATCATGCTCGCGCTCGTGGTCGGCCTGGTCTCCGCAGTCTTCTACAAGCTGACGAACAGGGCTCCCGTATGAGCACGACCGCACCGGCCAGGCGCCGGCACGACGACGACCTGCCGGCCGGGCACCATCCGTCCCGCCTGTCCAGAACCTTGGTGTGGACAGGCCTCGTCCTGTTCCTGATCTACTCCGTCTCGCCGATCTGGTTCCTGATCGTCTCCGCGACCAAGAGCCAGAGTGATCTCTACACCACGAACGGCTTGTGGTTCGCCGACTTCCATCTGTTCGACAACGCCCGCCAGCTCTTCACCTACCACGACGGCATCTTCCTGCGCTGGATGGCGAATACCCTCCTCTACGGTGTCGTCGGCACCGTCGGCATGACCGTCATCTGCGTCGCCTGCGGCTACGCACTAGCCATGTACCAGTTCCGCGGCCGCGGCATCCTGATGGGCTGCATCATCGCCTCGTTCCTGATTCCCGGTGCGTTGCTGACGATTCCGTCGTTCCTGCTGTACTCACGGCTGCACATCGTCGACACCCCGTGGGCGATCATCGTCCCGCACTTCTTCAGCGCGTTCTCCGTCTACCTCGCCAAGGTGTACGCCGAAGGCGCCATCCCTCCCGAGCTCATCGAGGCGGCCCGCGTGGACGGCGCCGGCGAGTACCGCGCCTTCTTCACCATCGGAGCAAGGCTGATGACCACCGGCTCGGCGACCATCTTCCTGCTCGGCTTCGTCGGCTCCTGGAACTCGTTCTTCGGACCACTGGTGTTCCTGCGCGGCGAACAGAAGTGGACCATCATGCTCGGCCTGTACTCCTGGCTGAACGTCAAGGTCGACCAGTCCGTCGACCTGACCGGACTGGTCATCGTCGGATCGATCGTCTCGCTCATCCCGATCGTCGCCCTGATGCTGGCCATGCAACGGTACTGGCGCTCCGGCATCACCCTCGGCAGCCTGAAATAGCCCTGGCCACCCAACCCCAGTCAATGTTTCGATCCCCTGAACGGAGGAGCCCGTGGCCGACCGCCCTGCGGCACTTTTCGCCCTCGGTGCGCACCATCTGCCGGACCTGTACCCGCCACGGTCAATCCACCGGCTGCAACAACTCGTGCGAATCGATCAGACCCTCGTCGCCGAGCGGTTCGACACCCCTGCGACAAGGGCCGCGCTGGCCTCGACCGAGTTCCTGATCACCGGCTGGGGATCCCCGCCGATCACGACGGCAGTGCTCGACGCGGCGCCGCAACTGCGGGCGATCCTCCACACCGCCGGCTCGGTCAAGGCCCACCTTGCCCCGGCCTGCTGGGAGCGCGGTCTGGCCATCACCTCGGCCGCCGCGGCGAACGCCGTACCTGTCGCCGAGTACACGCTCGCGGCCATCCTCTTCGCGGGCAAGGACGTCTTCCGCCTGCGCGACCGGTACCACGCGACCAGGCATTTCACCGTGGCCCAAGTGCAGGCAGGAGTGGGCAACTACGGCCGTACGGTCGGCGTGATCGGCGCCTCGAGGATAGGTCGGCGGGTCATCGAACTGCTCCGCCCGTTCGACCTCGAGGTGTGCCTGTTCGACCCGTACGTCGACACCGCCATCGCTGCCGGGCTCGGCGCACGACTGGTCGACCTGGACACGCTGATGCGCACCTGCGACATCGTCACCGTGCATGCCCCCGCGAACTCGCAGACCCACCAGCTTGTCGGAGCTGACCAGCTCGCGCTGATGCGGGACGGCGCGACCCTGATCAACACCGCACGCGGCGAACTCGTCGACACCGATGCCTTGATCAACCATCTCGAGGCCGGACGACTGTACGCCGTACTCGATGTAACCGATCCCGAGCCGCTGCCGACCGTCTCCACGCTCTGGAAGCTGCCCAACGTCTTCCTGACACCGCACATCGCCGGCTCACACGGCAACGAACTGGCGCGGATGGGCGATTGCATCATCGACGAACTCGAACGCATCCTCAGCGGCCGACCGTTCGAGCACGCGATCGTGGCCTCCGATCTGGACCGGGTCGCCTAATCTAGGAGTTGACCACGTCCAGCACGCGTCGAAGGGAGCCAGGTGACACGCCAACCGTCGTCCGGGGACCGCCCGACCGTCAAGGATGTCGCCGCGTCGTCGGGGGTCTCCGCCACCACGGTGTCTCGGGTGCTCGCCGGCAACTACCCCGTATCGACCGCAACTCGCGCGCGCGTGATGAAGGCCGTCCGCGAACTGGACTATGTCATCAACGCCCAGGCGCGGGCACTGGGTGGCGGCGGCACAAAGACCGTGGCCTTCATCGTCCATGACCTGGTCGGCCCTGCGTTCGCGTACGTCGGTCAAGGCGTCGAGCAGCAGGCCACCGCCGAGGGCCGGCTGTGCCTGGTCTGCACCACCCATGGCGATCCCGAACGCGAGCTGGAACTCATCGAGCTCATGCGGGAGCAGCAGGCCGAGGCGGTGGTCCTGGTCGGCGGCGGCAGCAACAGCCGCAGCTACGTCGAGCGGATAACTCAGATCGCCCGGGCGCTGGACAAGTCCGGCTCCCGCCTGGTTCTCTGCGGCCGGCCGCCGCTAAGCCCCGAGGTGCCCGCGACAGTGGTCGAGTACGACAACGAAGGCGGCGCCTACGCCATCACCAGCTACCTGATCTCCCTTGGTCACCGTGACATCGCCTTCCTGGGTGCGGGCGAACCGGGGCACACCACCGTCGACGGACGCCTCCGCGGGTTCGAGCGCGCTCACGAGGCACACCACCTCCCGATGACGCCGCAGCGAACCCGCGCGATCACCTTCGACCGCGAGTCCGGCTACCAGGCCACCCGCGATCTGCTGGCCCGCGGCGAGAAGTTCACCGCCATCTTCGCCGCGACCGACGTCGTGGCCAGCGGCGTGCTGGTCGCACTGCGAGAAGCCGGCCTCCGGGTGCCGGACGACGTCTCAGTCGTCGGGTACGACGACATCCCGCTGGCCAGAGACCTCACACCGGAGCTGACCACAGTCCACGTGGACCACGAGGAGCTCGGCCGCACCGCCGTACGCTACGCCCTCAACCGCGACCGGCACGCCATGAGCCAACACACCGTGATCGGCACCCACGTAGTCATCCGCAACTCCACCGGCCCAGCTCCCAAGCCGGCCAGGACGCGTCCGGGGAAGTAGAAGGCCCGCCAGTTCTGCGGGCTCAGGTCGTGACGACCAAGCGGTTCTTGCGGCGATGGGAGGCTGCACGTGCACACTTCTGGACGAGGGAGAGGTTGGCGGCGCTGCCTAGCAAAGGCGACGCCCACGAGCCCGATGCCGACCTGGTGTTTCATATCTTCGCCGCGCTCGCCGAATTCGTCCGCGAGCTCATCATGGAAGGCATGCACAAGGGCCTGGCTGCGCCAGGGCGCGGAGCACACGGCTCGGCCGGCACCCAGCGATGACACCCGACCAGGTGCGCCCGACCCGAACGCTCCCCGCGGAGGCCGATGACTCCGTGAGCTCAGGCGCCAACTGGTCGACGTCTGCCCCTCGACGATGTACAAGTACGTCCCCGAACTCCGCCTCCGCCGTCTCCGGCGCATCAGCTCCGCTCGGGCTCCTCGCGATGCCGACACCCGGCGGTACGGTGGACGGAAACGCTGCCGATGAACCCTGCCAGGCCTCGCATCGACGGCATCCGCACGGGCGTTGATCATCCGAGTTCAGTGCACCAAGTCTCTCTTCACTGGCGGGTCGGCGCTGGAGTTATAGAGGTCTTGGTTCGTTGGATGAGCGTCGGTAGGAGCTGTTGCATGGTCGGATCGATTCGCCGCGGGTTGTGCGCACTGCCGCATGGAACCCCGTGCTAGAAGGAACACGCGTGCGTGCGCTGCCCGATGCTGCACGTCGACCCCCGGATGCTGCCGACGAACTGTTCAGGGTCGCGCGGAACAGCTGCCGGCAATGGGGTCGGCCAGGGTCAGGTGTGGAGTGTGCGGTTGTCGACCAGTTCCTGGGCGATGTCGCGCAGTTTGCGGTTGGAGTTCTGCGAGGCCCGCCTGAGTACCTCGAAAGCCTTGTCGCTGTCGAGGTCGTGACGCTCCATCAGAATGCCCATCGCTTGTCCACCAGCTTTCGGGCATCGATGGCGTACGCCAGATTCTCGTCTCTGCGGGCGGTCGCGATCGCGACGGAGGCGTGACGGGCGAGGATGTGTGCGACCGCGACGTCATCGACGGTGAACCCGTCGGGTTTGTCGCTGGAGAGACTGAGAACCGCCTGAGGGCTGCTGGCCACGACCACGGGCAGGTGGACAGCGCTGCGGATCCCGGCCGACTGGACCTGCTCGGCCCAGCGCGGCGACCACCGAGACTCGGCGATCCTCGCATCGCTCGACGCCACGATCTCAGGGCGCCCCTCACCCGTGACCAGCGCGACCGAGGCATATCTACACCCGACCGCATGCAGAACGAACTGGACGACCTCTTGCACGGTCTGGTGTGCAGCGGGTGAGCAGGCCTATGACTGTGTCTCAGCCGCCAGCTCAATTTCGACGGTCCGGTGCCGATTGAGAACTGCCAGAGCGGCGGCGGTAGGCGCCCGGTGACATGCCGCACAAGCGGTTGAAGGTGGCGTAGAAGCCGCTCTGTGAGCCGAACCCGGCCTCGACGGCGATGGCCGCGGTGGTGGCATTCGTGGTGAGGAGCAGACGTTGCGCCTCGGCGACGCGACACTGCGTCAAGTACGCGCCGAGTGTGGTGCCGGTGACCCGGCGGAACAGGGTCATCGCGTAGTTCGGGTGCAGGTGCGCGGCCGTGGCGACCTCCGCGGCGGTGATCGGATCATGGAAGTGGGCCATCGCGTATCTCGCCATGAGAGCGGCGTGGCGAACGCCGTCGTCGGTACCGTCCCACTCCACAGACGGCAGGTCCGTGCCGCGAACGCTGTGCAGCAGCCGCCGGATGTGCGCCTGGATCTCCAGCATCGCGATTCGGCGCCGCTCGACGGATCCAGTGGCGAGATCTTCGGTCCATCGGTCGAAGGCGGACAGGTCCAGCACCCCGGCTGCTTCCATCGGGGCAACCACCGGACGCCCGCCGAGCAGTCGGGCGAGGCCCGCGTCGGGCAGACTCCAGCCGAGCACCGTCCGCACGGGGACGTGAGCCCAACCGACGTGGGCGCGCGACATGTCCGCCGGACTGTCCAGTAACCGATGCGGCATCGCAGCCCAGAACAGGCCGACCTCGCCGGGACGGATCTCGGCGAGCGTTCCGCCGAACAGGTAGCGCAGCGGCGCGTCGGTCACCACGTTGAGCTCGATGTCGTCGTGGCAGTGCGCCTGCCGCATCGTCGGTGCCGGCCCGGTGAGACACCAGAGCTCGGGCGTGTGCAGCACGAGCGCGGCCGGATAAGACATCGAGGACCTTAGTTTTCAGGAACTTCGGCGTAATCGTCCAGAAGAACTCTAGTTCACTCAGCTCTTAATGTGAAGGCGTTCACCGACGAAGGGACCACGATGGCGAAAATTGCAATCATCGGCGCGGGCGGGTACGTCTTTCCCTTCCGCCTGATCGGCGATCTGCTCAGCTTTCCTGCCCTGCAGAACAGCACGCTCGCCCTGATGGACATCGATGCCGAGCGGCTCGAGCGAACTGCGACAGCGGCCCGTGAGCTGATCGAGCACCACGGGCTACCGGCCGCGGTACTCGAAACCACCGACCGCAAGGAGGCCCTGGATGCCGCTGACTACGTGATCATCACGTTCCAAGTCGGTGGCGTCGATGCGTACCGGCACGACGTCGAGATTCCCCGCAGGTACGGGATCGACCAGACGGTCGGCGACACCGTCGGGCCCGGTGGGGTGTTCCGCTTCCTGCGGTCTGTTCCGGCATACCGGGAACTGGCCTCCGATATCCACGCTCTCTGTCCAGGAGCGCAGGTGATCAACTACGCCAACCCGATGGCGATGGCGACCTGGTACCTGACCAGCCTGGGACTGCGGCCGGTCGGTCTGTGCCACAGCGTCCAGGGCACGACCCGCATGCTCGCCCGGGAGCTCGACATTCCCTACGGCGAGGTGCGCTATCTGTCCGCCGGGATCAACCACCAGGCCTGGATCCTCGACTTCCGCCGCGGCAACCAGGACCTCTACCCCGATCTGCGACGGCGGATGCAACGCCACCTCAACTGGCAGGACACCACCGGGCTCGCCGACGACGACGGTGACCACAGTGGCGTCGACCGGGGCGTGTCCACGTACGAGGGCGGCATCGAACGCGTCCGTACCTCGATCATGGACGCGTTCGGCTACTTCCACACCGAGTCCAGCCACCACGCGTCGGAGTATCTGCCGTACTTCCGCAAGAACCCTGAGCTGGTGCGTGACTTCGTGCCGGTGCGCTGGGACTACTACGAGATCTGCCGCGACCACGACGAGGACGAGAAGATCATCACGGCCCTGGCCGAGCTCAAGGACGAACTCGCACCTTCGGTCGAGTACGGCGCCGTCATCGTCAACAGCATGGAGACGAACCGGCCCGGCGTGATCTACGGCAATGTCGAGAACCGCGAAATCATCCCCAATCTTCCCGAGGGATCCTGCGTAGAGGTTCCCTGCCTGGTGGACGGCAACGGCATCCAGCCGATCGCCGTGGGACCGCTCCCGCCCCAGTGCGCGGCGGTGAACCGCACCAACGTGAACGTGCAGGAACTCGCCGTTCAGGCCGCCCTGACCGGCAACCGCGAACACGTCTACCAAGCCGTCATGTTGGACCCCCTCACGGGCGCCCAGCTCACCCTCCAGCAGATCCGCACCATGGTCGACGAACTGTTCGAGGCTCACGCACCCCTCCTTCCCAGCGAATTGCTGTAACGGACGGAGTCAGCCTGCGCAGTCGCAAACAGTCAGGGGTTCAGCCGACCTGCCGCGCAGCTCAGAGGCAAGCGCCTAACGCGCTGGCCTTGCCTCTGAGTCAGCCTGTCCTGCTGTCCACGCAGCGGGGGCGGTCGGGATCAGGTGAGTTCCGCTGGGTTCCGTAGGCGAGGTAGGAGCGGATCGCCAGGATTGCGCCGGCACGGGCCCACTCGGTGAACTCGAACGGTTCGACGTCCATGGTGACCGGTCCGTTGGCCGGGTTGCGGTATTGGCTGATCGCGGCGTCGCATCCGGATCGCCGTCGCGGGCGAGGGCGACGGCGGCCTCGTAGTCCAGGCAGCCGGTCTCGCCCCGCCCGGCTCCTGGTATCCACCACGCTCGTGCTGACCGCCGCTCGTCTTGACCGCCGCGCCGCTGGTAGCGGTCGCGCAACCCGGCGACTATGGCGCTGTTGGTGAGGTAGGCGCTGACGCAGCCGCGCCTGCCGCCGCTGCAGCGGCGGCGCGCGTCGGGGTCGATCAAGAGGTGATCAAGACGCCCGGCCCGACCATGCGCCCCGGTGACCAACACCGCCGACGCCCCCAACATCGAAGTCCTCATCCCGATCACCACCCTGCTCGGGATGGACGATGACCCCTGCGAACTCACCGGCTACGGGCGCCGCTGGCCGACTTTCTGGGCAGGACACACTTCGTAGTAGTCCTGGCCACTCACCTCGATTCCAAGACCGTCGGGCTGCCTGGGGACGATCTGACCCCGTTCGCCTTCGAGAACTTTCCGTGGCTGCGCAACCCGAGCTTCGCCGAGCTCACCGCCCCGGCTCTCGTGGTCTCCGGAGACCACGGCACGCTGCCCCTCACCGTGCGCGGATCCGACTGGACCACCGACCCGTACTTCCTCAGCCCGGTCGCCGAAAGTCTGCTCACCCTGTACGACGCGAGGCACTTCCTCGGCGGGATCTCGGGCTACCAGGTTCACCGAAACAATCGACGAGAACCCACAACGGGTCTCGCTGGTCCAGCAAGTCACCTCGGCCTACCTGCGCCAGGTTCTCGGTATCGAGGACGCGAGCTGGACCGCCGAACAGAAGGATCTTGCCGACAGCAACGACCCGCTCGGGCGCATCGAGTCCAAATGACCCTCGTCCGTCAGAGACCCAATGGCGCGGTGTGCCAGGCCGTCCTTGGATCCCAGGACTTCAGGACCGCGAGGATGCGATCGTCGGTCTCCGCGGAGATCGCCTCCGCCTGGGACTCTTCGAGGATGTCAGCGATCTGAACACGCGATCCGGTGGCCGCTGAACGCACCGCCGACTCGACCATCGCGACGCTCATGAGATTCGATCGCGCCTCTGACTGTGGCGGTTCGCCCGTACGCACGGCTCGGACGAACTCGACCAACGAGCCGGCGATCTGTTCGGGGTCGTCGGCCACCACCGCCGGCAGCGCCTCACCCGAGGCGAGTTCGGCGACGGGCGGGATGTCCCCGTCCCAGACCGCCGTACCGCCGGATGCGCTGGCCCGCCACCGGCTGTTCCAGGACGTTTCCAGGCCCAGGGCGCACCAGCTGCCGGTGAACGTGAAGCGGGTGCCGTCAGCGAACCGAAAGATCGCGGACGCCGCCGCGTTGCCGTCGAACCAGCTCCACGACGGGTTGTACGACTCGCAGTACACCGACACCGGCTCCGACCCGATCAGCTTGCGGGACAGGTCGAACTGGTGGATCGCCATGTCGACCAGGAGCGGCTCGGCCATCCGCTCCCGGAACCCGCCGAAATGCGGAGCCTTGAAGAACTCGCACGACAGCGACCCGATCGGGCCGAGCTCCGCGAGCTGCCGGCCGAAGGCCGCCCCCAGGCGAAGGTATCGGCGCGATTGCGAAACCATGAGCAACCTGCCGGCGGCTTCGGCGGCCGCGATCATCCTCAGGCACTCCCGAACTGTCTCGGCCTGCGGTTTCTCGCAGAGCACCGGCAGGCCGTACGACAGGGCAGAGATGCTGACCAGGGGATGCGCGGCGGGGACGGTGACGTCGATGACCGCATCAGCTTCCGAGCGGTCGACGAGCTCCTCCAAAGACGCGGCGACCGGTACGTCGGCGTACCCGTGCTCGTCAGCCGCAACCCGGGCCCGGTCGAGGTCGAGATCGACGAGGCCGGCCAGGACGACGTCCGGGTTGTCGGAGATCGTCCGGAGCCAGACACCGCCCATTCCGCCGGCGCCGACCTGCAGCAGTCGCAAGGGTTCAGGCATCGGCAGGCTCCTCGATGGGTCCGGTGTACCCATGTCCGTTGAAGAAGTCGCCGGTCTCGTAGCGCAGCAGCGTCGGCACCGCGCGCTCGGGCCGGTCGGAACGGGCCCAGGCGACGCCGTTCGCAATCACCTTACGCACGTCCTTGTGGTGATACACCGGGTAGTCCTGGTCACCGGGCGAGAAGTAGAAGATCTTCCCGTGCCCGCGGCGGAACGTGCAGCCGGAGCGGAACACCTCACCGCCGGAGAACGACGACACGAAGACCAGTTCGTCCGGGACCGGGATGTCGAAGAACTCGCCGTACATCTCCTGCTGGTCGATCACGATCGGGTGCGGGACGCCCTGCGCGATCGGGTGGGTCGGGGCGACCGTCCAGACCAGTTCGCGGTCCCGCTCGCTGCGCCAGCGCAGGGTGCACGTCGTACCCATCAGCTTGCCGAAGATCTTCGACCAGTGCCCGGAGTGCAGCACGATCAGACCCATCCCGGCCAGCACGTGCTGGTACACGCGGTCGACGACCTTGTCCTCGACCTCGCCGTGCGCGGCGTGGCCCCACCAGACCAGTACGTCGGTTTCCGCCAGCACCTCCTCGGTCAGACCGTGCTCGGGCTCGTCGAGGGTGGTCGTGGTGACAGTCGCCTCGAGGTTCTCGCGGATCCCGGCGGCGATGGTCTCGTGCATGCCGTCGGGATAGATCTCCCGGACATGCGGCTCCACCTGCTCGTGCCGGTTCTCGCCCCAGACAAGTACACGAATCGTCATAGTGTTCTTCCGTCAGATCGATGTCCGGGCTATGCCCAGAACCAGGTTTCGGGGTCGTAGGCGGCCGGTACGGGGTGGTGCCAGTCGTTCACCAGCCCGCCATTGCCGGTCTGTTCCTTCGTAGGGACGTTCCGCAGGCCCTCCTTGACGAGCACCACCTGCGGATAGTTCGCGACCGAGCCGATAAAGAACGGACCGTGCTCGAGATGGATCTTCACCATCTGCCAGAGAAGGCTGTCCCGCTTCACTGCGTCCGTCTCGACCCGTACCTTCCCGGCGAGCTCCCACAGCCGGGCGATCGGCCCACCAGGCTCCGGCTCCGCCCGAGGCGGCTTGCGCTTGTACGGGTCCACGTCGAGTTGCTGCTTCTCTGCCGCGGTGCCCCGCAGGCTGTAGAACGCCCCTTGCAGCGGCGCCCAGCGAGACGGCTCCATCGGCATCAGCCACACCATGTCGGCTGCCATGGTGACCGTGCTCGCTTCCCACTCCGTCTTACTGATCCCCTGGCCCTGCTCCCACCGGTCCTCATAGCTGGCGGCCGGCACCGGGTTCAGCCGGCTTGCGATGCCGATCGCATCCCAGTGCTTCTTCAGCAAGTGATTCTTCTGCAGCGTCTCGCCACCTGGGGCGGAGTCGGCGGGGTAGTCGAGATCGATCACCAGTTTTCCGCCGTCGGGCATCTCGCGCTTGCCGTCGCCGTCCTTGTCCACGACGCCCAACTCGTCGAGCATCTTCTTGGCCAACTCCGGGTCGTAGCGGACGAAGGAGTCCCGCCACTTCTGGTACATCGACGGACCCTCCCCGCGGGTCAGCTCCAGCGTCTTCGGGCCGTACCCACCGGTGGTCAGCTCGCCCGAGTCGAAGTAGACAGCCTTCCGTACATCAGCACGGTTGAACGCATAGGACAACGCCTGCCGAAACTTCGGCTCACGGATCAGAGCCCGCATCTTCGGCTCGTAGTAGTCCTGGTTGAAGAAGAACATCGACCCTGTGCCGGAGCCGCTGTCCCACAGATGCAACTGGTACTTGGTCTTGGCGACGTTGCGTTTCAGCGGCGCCACGTCGGCCAGCGTCATACCGACGAACGGACCGTGCACGTAGTCGTACGAGCCGTTGTGAATCTTCAGCCGACGGGTCTCCGTCTGGGCGACCACCTCGAAGGACAAGGTATCGAGGTACGGCAACTGATTGCCCTGCTGGTCGACGACCCAGTAGTAGGGATTGCGCTTCCAAGTCGATGAACGGCCTTGGTGGTACTCCGCGAGTTGCCACCCGTTCATCGTCGGCGACTTCGGATTGGTCGTGAAGTCGCGCATCTGGTCGAACTTGGTCGTCCAGTCCTTCCCGACATTGCGGTTGTAGCGGGGGTGATAGGCCTTCAGGTAGTGCTTGGGTTCCATCCAGCCGGCACCGAGTCCACGCTTGACCCAGTTGGCCAGCAGCTCTGGCAGCATCGGGCTGGGCGCGTCGAACGTCATCACGATCGTGTACTCGTCGGGCGCGGTGACCTTCGCGATAGTCCCGGTGCCCGACCGCGCCTCGTCAGGTATGCCTTCGGCGTATTCCTCGTTGAGGACCATGTCCTCCCACCAGAACATGACGTCCTCAGTCGTCCAGGGCTGCCCGTCGGACCACTTCAGCCCCTTGCGGAAATGCAAGGTCCAGACCGTGTAGCCCGGGTTCGACTCCCAGCTTTCCACCAGACCGGGCGCGATGTCCCTGCCGTCGTTGATCCAACGTAGCGGCGAATGGCCGTAGAAGTACTCCTTGGGCGCGTACGTCACGTCGTCGGTGCTCGGCAGGTTGAGCTTGCCGCCGTACTTGCCCGACTGCAGCCAGCGGTGCGGAACCACGTAAGGCCGCTTGGGCAGACGCTGTGCCACAGGCGGCAGCGAGCCCGCCTGGACCAGCCTGGCCAGCTCGGGGGACTCCCCCAGCCGTGCGGGGACGGCCAACGGCTTCGCTTCAGAGCCTTTGCGGGCCAGATCCACCTTCGATCCGTTGCCGCTACCGCTCGAGGTGTTCGGACCAGGCGTGCAGGCCTGTACTGCGAGTACTCCCGCCGCGACGGCGGCACCGCGCAGCAACGTACGGCGGGAGGTTCCTGCCGTACCAACAGCGCTCTCAATCTTGTCCATCAGGTCTCCAAACTGGCTTCACGAATCGTCGATTCAATTCGACTGCAATGACGAGAATGCGCGAGGAGCGCGCTACGAACAGGCCCTCTCGGTCGAGAACCACAGATCCTGCGCCAGGTTGAACGTCGCGAAGGAGTAGTTGCCCATCGGGCTCCAGTACTCGTATTCCTGGCGTGACTCCCCCTGATAGACGAGCACGATCTGCCAGGTATCGACGTACACCACCCACACCCGTCGCTGACGGACCGCGTCGTCGTCCGAGAAGGTGTACAGCCGCTCCAAACGCACCAAGTTGCCCACGGCATCGTCATGCGACTCGAGCACCTCGCAAGAGTTCAGTCGAGCAAGCCCTTCGGCCATGCCAGAACTCAGTAGGTCGAGATCCTCGGCTACGACGGACTCGGGCAATCGGTTCGCCCAGGCCGCGAGGTAGGTCTGCGGCGCCGAGGCCTCCGGAGAGAACAGCGCGCCCTCCTGGCCGTCGGGCAACTCGAACGTGTTCCAGGTCGACGGGTAGCGGAATGCGAATCGTCCGAGCGGATCCTGGTAGATCGACACCCCCCGGAACCGCGGCGGGCTCTCCCGCCTCTGTCCGATCACGACATCGCCCCCTGAGTACCGTGTGGGGCCACATCGGCAGGCGGCCTCGAATTCCTGCTCGCCGCCGCTCGCACCGCCTCCTCCGCCGAAATCACGGGAACGTCCGGCAGCGGTTCGGCGCCTTTCAGCTCGAGCGAGTCGGCGAGGTGGCAGGCCGCCAACTGACCGCCACCAAGATCTCGCAGCTGCGGCACCTCCGTCCTGCATCGATCCTGCGCGTACTTGCACCGCGGATGGAAGTGACATCCGTGCGGCGGGTTGGCCGGCGAGGGCACGTCGCCGGTGAGCAGCGTCGGCCTGGTCCTCTTGCGCGGGTCCGGTTTTGGCAGCGCCGACAGGAGCGCTTCGGTGTACGGCATCTTCGGGCTGTAGAACAGCTGGTCCGTGGTACCGACCTCGACGACCTTGCCCAGGTACATCACCGCTACTCGATCGGCGATGTGTTCGACCACCGACAGGTCATGCGAAACGAACAGGTATGTCAGATCGAACTGCGCCTGGAGACTCTCCAGCAGATTCAGCACCTGTGCCTGCACGGAGACGTCCAGCGCCGACACCGGTTCATCGCAGACGATCAGTTTGGGGTTCAGCGCCAACGCCCGCGCGATGCCGATCCGCTGCCGCTGACCACCTGAGAACGCGTGGGGGTAACGGCTGGCGTGCTCGGGCCGTAACCCGACAACGGTCAGCAGTTCGGCGACCCGGTCGCGCAGTTCGCGTCCATGATGAGTCCGGTTGATCACCATCGGCTCGGCGATGATCCGGCCGACCGTCATCCGCGCGTCGAGCGAGGAGAACGGGTCCTGGAAGATGATCTGCATCTCCGGACGCAGCCGCTTCAGCTGCTGGCGGTCCGCAGTCCCGATGTTGACCGGGCCCAGCTCTTCGTGATGATAGACAACCTCGCCACCGGTCGGCTCCTCCAGGCGCAGGACGGTCCGGCCCGTCGTACTCTTGCCGCAGCCACTCTCACCTACCAGTCCGAACGTCTCACCGCGATTGATGGTGAAGTCGACGCCATCGACGGCCTTGACCTGACCGACGACCCGGCGAAGCAGGCCGTTCTTGACCGGGAAGTGCTTCTTCAAGCCGGTGACCTCGAGCAGCGGATCAGGCATCGTCATTCCTCCTCTTCACGCTCGGACACCGTGTCGACTGCGACGTCGAGAGGGGTGCACCCTGGATAGAGATGGCAGCGCACACCGTGTCCGTCGACCCCGCCTTCGACCGGCGCCTCGATCGGCACCACCGTGTCGCACACGCCCTTCATCGCGCTCGGACATCGCGGATGGAACGGGCAGCCCGGCACGGTCGAATACGGATCCGGGACGCCGCCCTTCATCGACTCCAACGGCTGTCCGCGCCCGACACCTATCCGTGGTATCGAACGGAGCAAGGAGATCGTGTACGGGTGCTTCGGGTTGTAGAACAGGTCGTCGACAGGCGCCCGCTCGACGACCCGGCCGAGATACATGACGACCACGTCGTCGCACAGCTGGGCCACGACGCCCATCGAGTGAGTGATGAACATGATCGACATGCCGGACTCGGCCTGCAGGTCACGCATCAGTTGCAGGATCTGCGCTTCGGTCGTCACGTCCAGCGCCGTCGTCGGTTCATCGGCGATCAGCAGTGTCGGCGTACACGACAAGGCCATCGCGATCATCGCGCGCTGACGCATACCGCCGGACAGCTGGTGCGGGTAGGTTCGCGCCACCTGTTCCGGGTTGGGCATTCCGACTCGGCGCAGCACCTCGACGGCCCGCCGCCGCGCTTCGTCCTTGTCTCGCGTCTGGTGCAGCCGGACTGCTTCCTCGATCTGGTCTCCGATGGTGTAGACCGGGTTGAGCGAGGTCATCGGCTCCTGGAAGATCATCGAGATCTCCTTGCCCCGAATGGACCGCATCTCCCGGCCCTGCGGATCCAGCGAGGTCAGGTCGACAGCATCCGGCTGCGACCGGAACAGGATTCGGCCCTTGCTGATCGTGCCGGCCTTCTCGACGATCTGAAGGATCGCGCGAGCCGTCACGCTCTTGCCGCAACCGCTCTCCCCGACGATGCCGAGGACCCTGCCTCGCGGCACGTCGAAGTTCACGCCGTTGAGTGCGTTCACCTTGCCCAGCGGTGTCTTGAACTCGACGTGCAGGTTCTGCACGCTGACGACAGCGTCGGCCGGTGTCCGCGCGCCGGGGACGGTCGCGGTGGGTATCGAGGTCGGCGTCATCCTGTGTACTCCTTGCCTCAGGCTCCTGGTCTGCGTCGTACGAGAGCGCTCGGTTGCCGCTGCGGCTTATCCGTAGGGATCCACGGCGTCCCGGATGCCGTCACCGAGCAGCTGGAAACAGGTGACGGCGACGATGACCGCGAACGCCGGAATCAAGAGCCACGGGTACGACGTCACGACGTTGACGTCCTGCGCGTCCTGCAGCAGCACTCCCCAACTGATCGCCGGGTCCTGCATGCCGATGCCGAGGAACGAGAGCGACGTCTCCGCGACGATTCCCATCGGGATCGCCAGCATCGTGACCGCGACGATGTGGCTCAGCGAGTTCGGGATCATGTGGGTGCGAATGATGCGCGCGTGGCCACTGCCGGCCGCCCGCGCCGCCTTCACGTAGTCGGCTCCGGCGTACGACATCACCTTCGCGCGCAGTGCCCGGGCCAAGCCGGCCCATCCGACCAGCGACAGGATGACCGACATGAAGAAGTAGCGCTCGGGTACCGACATGTCGCGGGGCAGGATCGCCGCCAGCGTCGCCCAGAGCGGTAGTGTCGGAACCGATGAGACGATCTCGATGACGCGCTGGATCACCGTGTCGGTGATCCCGGCGAAGTAGCCCGAGATCGTGCCGATGATCACCGCCAGGACGGTCGCGATCGCCGTCCCGAACAGACCGATGCTCAGTGAGACCTGTGCGCCTTTCACCGTACGCGCGAAGACGTCGCGCCCGGAGGAATCGCCGCCCCAGATCAGCACCTTGCCGCTGCCCGGTGTGAACAGGTGGCGGTCGGTCTCGATCAGGCCGAACAGCTTGTAGTTCCAGCCCTTGCCGAACAGGTGCAGCCGATCCGGGTGCTCGCAGTCGGAGGTGTAGACGTACTCGAAGTCCTTGATCTCCTGCCGCAGCGCACACATCGCCGGTCCGCCGCTCCACACGATCCGCGTCGGCACCGCGAACTTGGCGCTGGTGTCGACCGCCGCCGGATCGTTCGGCGCCACGAAGGGAGCGAACAATGCGACCAGGTACAGGAACAGCAGGACGATCCCACCGCCGACCGCGAGCTTGCTCTGCCGGAAGCGGCGAATCATCAAGCGGGTTTGAGAAATTTCGGCGACATCAGCGCCCTTCTCGGCCGGCGCGCTCACGTCCGAATCGGTCGAGATTACTCCGAGGCTTGCCATCACACGCCTTTCAGTCCACCGCGCGAACGCGTGGGTCGAGCCAGCCCAGTGCGAGGTCCGCCAGCAGGTTGCCGACAATCAGCAACCCGGACAGCACCACCAGCAACGACGCCGAGAGATAGAGATCCTGCTCGGTCAGTGATGTGAGGAACAGCGGCCCGATCGTCGGCAGGTTCAGTACTACGCTGACGATCGCCTCGCCCCCGATCAGTGCCGGCAGCACGCCCCCGAGGGCCATCACCAACGGATGGAAAGCGTTGCGCACGGCATGCTTCCAGATCACCCGGCGTTCGATCACACCTTTGGCGCGAGCCGTCTGGATGTACTGCTGGTTCAGTACGTCGAGCAGGTTGGCCCGCATCACCCTGGTCAGTCCCGCGGTGCCGCCGGCGGCGATGATCACCATCGGCACCCAGGCATGGCTGAGCAGATCGGTGAACTTGCCGAAACTCCACGGTGCATTCACATAGTCGCGCGAGAACAGGCCGCCGACGTCGAGGTTCAGCCATCGTGACGCGATCACCAGGATGATCAAGGCCAGCAAGAACTCGGGGATCGCGACGCCGATGAACTGCACCGAGGTGACGAGATTGTCCGGCAGGCTGTAGCGATGGGTCGCTGAGTAGACCCCCACGGGTATCGCGAGCAGCCAGGCGATCATGAGGGCTCCGAAGCTCAGCATGATCGAGTAGCCCAGACGTCCCGAAATCAGGTCGGCGACCTCCTCCTTCTGGCTGAACGAGTAGCCGAGATCGCCCCGGGCAAAGCCGCCGGCCCACTTCCAGTACTGCGTGACGAAGGAATCGTTGAGGCCGTAGCGAGCCTCGAGGGCCGTGATCTGCTCCTGAGGAACAGTGCCTCCGCGCGACTGCAGCTGCTGGATCTCAGCCGTCAACGCATTCCCCGGCGGCGCCTGCACCATGAGGAAGCTGGCGACCGAGATGATGAACAGGGTGATCACCCCGTAGAGCAACCTGCGGATGATGAAACCGATCATGGCGGGTCTCCCGGCAGCAGCTTGAGTCCGTCAGATTTCGAGCGAATCGCGTGTCATCGAAGCGCTTCGACGCGTTAACCGTGCCGAGAGATTAGGACCCCCGACCTGCGCGGTTCAAGAGTTCGGCCTCCAGACGATTACGCCGAAGTTCCTGAAAACTAAGGTCCTCGATGTCTTATCCGGCCGCGGTCGTGCTGCACTCGCCCGAGACGACATCGAGCTCAACGTGGTGACCGACGCGCCGCTGCGCTACCTGTTCGGCGGAACGGTGCTCGGCTGGAGTCTGCCCGACGCGGGCGGCTGGCGTCGCGCCGAGCACTGTCTCTTATGTACTCACAGGCAAGCGGTCGGTCTCCCCCGCGACCCAGCGGCGCGTCCAAGCTGCGATCGACGAACTCGGCTTCATGCCTCATGCCGGTGCGCGGACGCTCCGCGCATCCCGACCGAACGTCCTGGCGCTGTCCGAGCCCGCATTGACGAGCGCGACGTACCACGCTGAAGTAGGTCAGTTCATCTATCACCTCAGCCGCGCGCGAGCCGGACCAAACATCCACTGCCGTCGACCACGACAACGCGCCGCTGACCAGCGCGACCAGCCTGCCGAGCAGGCTCACCCACTACCGACGCGGTGATCACGGGTCAGCTACTCGACCGCATTGTCAGGCCGGGCTCAGCGTCGGCTCGAGGCGGACCAGTCCCTCGGGCAGCGCGTCGGCCCATTCAGCCATCTCAGCGGTGACCCGGAACATCCTCGCCGCGATGAACGGCTGAGCCTGCTCATCCGAGCCGGTGCCGAAGGATTCCAGGCGCCAGTCTCGCCCATTGGCGTGCAGGACGTCGTACACCTCGTCGATCTGAGCGCGGGTGAACCGGCTGGGCACCACGCATAACTGTCGTGGCAGTTTCGGCGACAACCGCCGGATCACCGCGTCCACATCGGTGGCAGCGACGACCAACACTTCCTGGTCCGGGGAGGGACGGAAGATCGCCAGGTTGACGATCGGTCCGGACGACTCGCGGTCGCGGAGGTCAACGTCCAGCTCGACCACGCCGTGCCGCCAGCCACCGGGCGGCGGCGGGCACGGCGGGTCCCTCCGAGCTGCACGCGCCTCCCGAGCAGGGATCTCCGCCGACAGCACCTCGACCTCGATGCTCTCGTCGCCCCAGATCCCAACCACCGAGACGTAGCCCAGACCTCGGTTCGCTGCGATGCCGGCAGCGACTGCCTCGCCATCTGCCCCGATCAACCGAACCGACCGATCCGACTTCCAACCCGGGGCTTTCCACGTCAAATCATGCACGCGGGCCAGGTCCAACCAATCACCGTCCGTCCGGGCCACGAACCGGCCCCAAGTCCGAACCCTGTCCCCCACCCCGAACACCAAATCCCTCGCCGCCATAACTACATTCCACCGCTGGCCGGCTTGAACGACCTGACGCTCGGTTCCGGGTCGGGCACCGGCCTTGCCCGACCCGGGAGTGACCTACCTGATGGTCAGGTCGCGGATGTTCGTGCCGGCGCCGGTGAAGACCAGATAGACGTCGCGGACACCGCGGGTCAACCGTGGGTTGAGCTGGGTCGTCGTCGCGGCCCAGGTGTAGCGGTCGCCGGTGGGCGGGATGGTGAGCGTGCCTGCGAGGGGCCCCGTCGGGCCGCCAAGGCGGATCTCCACCTTCGCGGTTCCTTCCGAAGCTCGCGATACGGAGGCTTCCAGTCGAGCTGCGCCACTGCCCAGTTGGACATCCTGGAAAGAGATCCAGTCGCCTGCTGACGTCTTGCCGACTGCGTCGCCGCGCACCTTGGCGGCGTCGATGAGCTCGATACCCGAGTAGTCGTCGAAATCCGCGGCCGCCGTACGCCTGCTCAGATCCCGTGGCGGGATCACCTCACCACGAACCGCCACCGTCGTACGGGCCCTGATGTCGGCCGAAGAGCTGCCCACCTGCACGTCCTGGACAGCCGACTCGACCACCCACTTGTTCCGGGTCACGTCCCAGAAAGCCAGGTCACTCGCCTTCACGTCGAAGGAGACAGTACGACGTTGGCCGGGCGCGAAGGCCAGCCGCTGGAACCCACGAAGCGTCTTGACCGGCTGGGCTACCCGCGAGGTGCGCTGAGAGGTGTAGAGCTGGACGACCTCCTCGCTCGCGGTCCGGCTGGTGTTGGTTACATCGACGCTGACCTTGAGCCGTCCGTTCGCCGCGACGACGGGTGAGTCCACCCGCAGTCCGGAGTACCGGAAGGTGCCATAGGTCAGGCCATGGCCGAACGGGTAGAGCGGAGTCGCCCGGTGGTACTGATAGGTCCAGCCGGCCTTGATCACGTCGAAGTCGAGCGGATCCGGCAGCTCCTTGTCCGTCCGGTACCACGTCTGCGGGAGCCGGCCCGACGGCGAGTAGTCCCCGAACAGCACGTCCGCGAGAGCGCGGCCTGTCTCCTGGCCAGCGTGCGATGTCCAGAGGACCCCCTGTGCCTTTGACCAGTCCCCCGTCAACGGATAGCTGCTCTCCAGCACCACGATGGTCCGGGGATTGGCAGCAGTGACGGCCTTCACGATCGCCTGCTGGCCGGCGGCGAGGGCGGTGTCCTGACGATCGTCGTCCTCGCGTCCGTTGATGAACGGAGTACTGCCGACGACCACTACCGCCGTGTCCGCCTTCTTCGCGGCCTCCACCGCTGCGGCCGTCCCGCTGACGAGGATCTCTCGCGCGAACTGCGCCGCTGTGTCCTGGGTCGCCGCGCCGATTGCCAGCTTCCCGTCGGCCTGCAGCACGATGTACTGGTTGGGGCCGTTCCACGGCTCCTTGACCTCGTTGCCGCGGTACCGCAGCACGTAGTTGCCATTGGCAAGTTCCTCCAGGCCGAACTGCTGCTGCACGAACCAGCCGTTGGGCTTGTCCTGGTCGTTCACCAACCCGTTCCCGCTCCGCGAGACGTACTTGCCGTTGGCAGCCGAGCGCAGGGCGAGGGTGCCGCCACCCCAGTCGAAGACATCCAGCGACTGAGCCGCTCCCGCCGTCGCCGCGTCGGCGGTCAGGGGACCACCGCCGGCACCGGCCGGCGCGGTCACATACTTGCCGGTGGCAATGGAACGGAGTGCGATCCGATCCACACCTTCGGTCGCGGTGACTGTGCTGCCGGCGCCGAGTCGTTCGGCGATACCGGCCCGCGGGGTGATCCGGTACGGCATGGTGCCCGAGTACCAGTCCTCATAGACGGTGTCGGCCAACGGACCGATCACCGCGACGTCCTTGGTCCTGGCCGAATCGAGCGGCAAGGTCTGGTGCTTGTTCTCGAGCAGTACGAGTTGCTTGCGGGCGGCTTCGCGGGCGAGTGCTCTGTGAGCCTGGCTGTCGATGCTGTCCGGCCCGATCTTCTCGTACGGGTTCCGCCCGGCCGGGTCGAACTCGCCCAGCCGGAAGCGGATCGACAGCAAGTGCTCGACCGGCTTGTCGATGTCCGCTTCGGTGAGCAGGCCCTTGGCCAGCGCTTCCTTCACCGCGGCGACGGTCGGACCGCCGTTGGTGTCGTTCTCGGTGAAACTGTCGAGGCCTGCCTTGATCGCCGCGGCAGCGCCCTCTGCAGCGGTCGGGTAGTACTGCTGCAGACCACTGACGTTGCCTGCGCCCGAGGCGTCGCCGACGATCATCAGATCGTCGGCTGACCAGGAGCGCACCGTCTCTCCGAGTTCGGGTGACACGTGGGTCGGCCTGCCATTCAGAAGGTTGTACGACGCCATCACGCCGGTGGCGGCCCCCGCGGTAAGGGCCGGCTGGAACGCCTTGTACTCGTACTCGTGCAGCACTCGGGGCCGGACACTCGCCGACACGCGGGCACGGTCCGTCTCGACGTTGTACGAGGCGAAGTGCTTCAGCGTCGGAGCCGTCTTGAGATAGCGCGGGTCGTCGCCTTCCAGGCCGCGGCCGTACGCCGTCGCGATCTCACTCGTCAGCAAAGGATCCTCGGCGTAGCCCTCCTCGTTACGACCCCACCTCGGGTCACGCAACTGGTTCACCACCGGCGCCCACAGGTTCAGCCCGTTCTTCGCCGGGTCGAGCTTGTTGAAGGCCCTCGCCTCATCTCCGACCGCTGAACCGACCCGCCTGATCAGGTTCGGGTCCCAGGTGCTGCCGAGCCCGACAGCCTGGGGGAAGACAGTCGCCTTTCCCAGCCAGGCAACCCCGTGCAGCGCCTCGGTACCGGTCTTGAAGGAAGCGATGCCCAGTCTCGGTATCGCGGGCTGGTACTGGTGCAGCAGCGAGATCTTCTCGTCCAGCGTCAGGCGGCTGGTCAGGTCGTCCAACCGGACTTTCAGCGGCAGGTCGGGATTCCGGAACTCCGGAAGGGGCTCGGCCCGCGCGGACTGCCCCACCAGGAACGCGGGGACGAGCAGCAGCGCCGCGAGGGCGCCCCGGACTCGATGGCGATAGGTCATGGCGGTTCCCTTTCGGCGGTTATCGAAGCGCTTCGACTATCGAGTGAAGAAGCCGGGCCGTCAAGAGCGTGCAACCCTGGTTGCCCATCACGGGCGCTCGCTGCGGCCGCAATCCCCACGCGCGGCAGACTCGGCCTGCGGGAGTCCCCGACTCGCTGGCTTCTGTGGACCGCGGGCGTTGCTGCACGCGGACCTCCCTGCGTGGCTGCGCTGGACCGACCTCCATCGGAACTCAGTGGTGATCGATCACAGTTTGCGTATTGACCCAAAAGGTGAACGATCACTACTCTCAACACGACCGGCCGCGGTTAGCGCTTTCCCAGCGCAGATCGCCCCCAGTGCGGACCCATACCACCACTTGCGTCTCGCCCCGACGCCCTTAAGTCCAGGGAGTTCGTCCATGAGTCAGATCAGTCGACGCCACTTGCTGCGCACCGCTGCCGCAGCCGCCGGCGGCGCGATGCTCGTCGGCTGTACGAGCGGCCGCTCCGACCAGCCCGCCTCGACCTCCGCCGGCGGGGGCTCGGACAAGAAGGGCGACGCGACCGAGGCACTGAAGCGGCCGGCTCAGCTTCAGGAGTCGCCCGCGCTGGAGGGCAAGAATCTGCCGCCTGTCGAGCAGCGCGTCCCCACGAATCCCTACGTCATCCCTCACCGCTGGACGGGTGACGGCAAGTACGGGGGGAAGCTGAACATGCTCGCGTTCGGCAGCACAGGCGCTGCGAACGCCAACTCGATCGCGGAGTTCTTCTACGGCAACTCGCCGCTGCGTTTCCTCAACGACGGCCTGAATGTCGGCCCAGGACTGGCCGATCGATGGAGCTCCAACAAGGACACGTCTGAGTGGACCGTGCACTTCCGCGAGGGCCTCAAATGGTCCGACGGCACCCCCTTCACCGTGGACGACGTCCTCTTCTGGTGGGAGGACATGGTCCTCCCTGGCCACAACGCGCAGACGCCGCCGCCGTCGAACATCTCGGGCAAGGGCACCCCGGTGAAGATGACCAAGGTGGACGACCAGACGCTGAAGTTCAGCTGGGACACCCCGCAGCCACTCTTCCCCGAGCAGCTGGCCACCTACGTCAACGGAGGCCTGGGCAAGAACGGCCCCACCTGGGTGCTGCCCAAGCACTACCTGAAGCAGTACCACCCGAAGTACAACCCGAAGGTATCCAAGGACTGGGACACGCCCGGCGGTTTGTGGGAACAGAAGGCCGATTGGAAGCGCAACCCCGAGTGCCCCACGCTCGCCGGGTACCGGTGCAAGTCTTTCGACAACAACACCGGGATCGTTCTCGAGCGCAACCCGTACTACTGGGTCGTCAACACCAACGGTGACCAACTGCCCTACATCGACGAGATCAGCTTCTCGATGCAGACCAACGCCGAGGCGCTCAAGCTCAAGATCCAGCAGGGCTCGGTCGACTACTGCCAAGGCTTCTTCAACCAGCTCAGCCTCGCCGACGTGTCGACACTCTCGCGGAACAAGGACAGCGGGCACTACGACATTCTGCTGTGGAACAGCGGAGACGGCACCGGCTCGATCTTCTTCTTCAACTACGACTACGTGGCCAAGGACGAAAAGTACGGCAAGCTCATCCGCGACAAGCGCTTCCGCCAGGCCGTCTCGCTCGGCTGGGACCGCAAGGCCACCCGCAAGAGCCTGTACTTCGACCAAGGCGAGCTCACCACCGGAACCATTGGGCCTGGTACTGCCGAGTTCCATGCGCAGCCCGACGGCGAGAAGCTGTACCAGCAATGGCGCGATTCCTACCTCGGGCCCGATCCCGAGAAGGCGAAAGCACTGCTGGCAGAGATCGGCTTGAAGGACACCGATGGCGACGGCTACGTGGAGTTCCCCGACGGCGCGCCCCTGACGATCCAGGTCCCCTACTCGGCCGACATCGCCAAACCGGAGGCCGACAAGGACGAGCAACTCGTCGCTGACATGAAGAAGATCGGGCTGCGGATGAAGCGCGTTCCCGTGTCACCGGCCGCCTTCGGCGACCAGTGGACGAGCGGGCAGCTGATGTCGCACACCAACTGGGGCAACGCGAATGGCACGTCGATCATGGTGGTCCGGAACTGGCTGGTCCCGGTGAACACCCAGTACTGGGCGCCGCTCGAGGCCGCCTGGTACGCCAACAGCGCGAGCGGCAAGAACAAGGAGGAGCTGGACCTCGCGCCGATCAAGCGGCATCCAGCGCGCATGGAGCCCGAGCCCGGCGACCCGGTGGCGAAGCTCACCACCCTGTACAAGCAGGCCAAGGTCGAGGCCGATCCGGTCAAGCGCAACCAGCTGGTGTGGCAGATGTTCAAGATCCACATCGAAGACGGGCCGTTCTTCATGGGTTCGACAGCCAATTTTCCCGAGGTGATCGTGAAGAACCGCGATCTTGCCAATGTCCCGGTCACGAAGAACCTCGCCCTCGGCGGCATCACCGGTCCATGGCACATCCCGGCACCGGCCACCTACGACCCCGAGTGCTGGTACTGGACGAACCCGGAGAAGCACTCGTGAGCGCATCCTGTGCTCGGCATGCCGTTGTCCCCGGGAGGGCCGCATGCTGAGCGTGGTCGCTCGCCGTGGTCTGTACATGTTGGTGACGCTCGCCGTCGTGTCCGTACTCAGTTTCGCCATCATCGCCGCTCCACCCGGCAGTGCGCTGTCGCAGAAGATTTCTCAGCTGCAGTCGCAAGGCGGCGAGGTGACCGAGGCGCAGATCGTCGCACTGAAGGAGCAGTACGGCGTCGACGACTCCTGGTTCACCCAGTACGGGAAGTGGATCACCGGATTTTGGCACGGCGACTTCGGGTTCTCCTTCACCCTCAACGAACCCGTCAGTTCCGTGATCTGGAGCCGACTCGCACTGTCCGTGCTGCTCAGCATCGGCGCATTGCTCATTGCCTGGGGCCTGTCGATCCCACTCGGGGTCTACTCCGCCACCCATCGGCATACGCTGCCCGACAGCGTCATCACCGTGATCCAGTTCATTGGCGTCGCCATCCCAGAGTTCCTCTTCGCACTCGTCGTCATGAGCCTTGCAGCCCATTACCTCGGCACCGACGTCGGCGGACTCTTCTCCAACGATTACGCAGATGCTCCGTGGGGCTGGGGCAAGTTCGTCGATCTGCTCGGACATCTGTGGGTTCCGCTCATTGTGATCGCGGCCGGATCGACTGCCTGGCTGACCCGCGTCATGCGCGCCAATCTGCTCGACGTCCTCAACAACCAGTACGTGCAGACCGCGCGTGCCAAGGGGGTGGCAGAGCGCCAGGTGATCTGGAAACACGCGGTGCGCAACTCGCTGCACCCGCTGGTGATGACCTTCGGTACGACGTTCCCGGTGCTGATCTCCGGCGAAGCGATCGTGTCGATCGTCCTGAACCTGCCGACGATCGGGCCGCTGCTGGTCAACTCCTTGCTGAACAAGGACATGTACGTCGCGGGCACCATCCTGCTCCTGCTCTCGGCGCTGCTGGTGATCGGCAACTTCGTCGCCGACCTCCTGCTCACCGTGGTCGACCCGCGCATCCGGTTCGGAGAGTGATCGGACATGACAACCACCCCAGCTCCGGTCATTGAGACGTCTCCCCCTTCGGCACCCGCCGACGCCGGCAGCGGCGCGGCCACCCTGCCGCAGTGGCGCCTCATGGCGCGCCGCTTCCGCAAGAACCGCCTCGCCGTGGCCAGTGCAATCGTCCTCGTAGTGCTCTATGCGTGCGCGATCCTGGCCCCATTCCTGTCTCCTAACTCCTACGACCAGCAGGACGCCGACCTGAAGAACGCGTCCCCAACTTCGATCACCTGGTCCGGCGGACCAGCGATCTGCAGCCGCCAGCAGCAGTTGGATACCGAGACGTTCAGCTACAAATACCGCAGCGACTGTGGGCAGTCCGTACCTCTGCGATTCTTCGGCGAGGGGTACCACTACAAGCTGTTCGGTCTGATCCCGACCAACCGGCACCTGGTGACGGTGGACAAGCCCAACACATTGCTGCTCTGGGGCGCGGACAGCGCCGGCCGGGACGTCTTCGCCCGTTCGATGCAGGGCGCCCGGGTGTCGCTCACCATCGGCCTGCTCGGTGTTGCCGTAGGCACCTTCCTCGGCGCGACGGTGGGCACGATATCGGGGTACTTCCGCGGAGCCGTCGACACCGTGCTGCAGAGGTTCATCGAACTGTTGACGTCGCTGCCGACGCTGCCGCTGTGGCTGGCGCTGGCCGCGATCCTGCCCCAGGACATGTCTGTCACCGGCCGGTACTTCCTGATCACCCTCATCCTGTCACTGGTCGGCTGGGCAGGCCTGGCGCGGCAGATTCGCGGCAAGGTGATGTCGTACGCGGCCAGCGACTATGTCGCCGCCGCTCGCATCGCCGGCTCCTCCAGCGCCCGGATCGTCTTCCGGCATCTGATACCGAACGCATCCAGTCACATCGTCGCCACGGCGATGCTGGCCGTCCCGGCCACGATCATCTCCGAGACGTCGCTGTCGTTCCTTGGTGTCGGCATGTTGCCACCCGCGGTCAGTTGGGGGGTTCTGCTCTCGGACGCGCAGAGCGTCTCGACGGTGCAGCAGTACCCGTGGCTGCTGATCCCGGCCGCCTTGGTGGTGATCGCGGTGATTTGCTTCCAGCTGATCGGTGACGGGCTGCGCGACGCCGTCGATCCCTACGGATAAGGGGATGCCGACGAGAATCCGAACGAACGAAGCCCGACGGACCCCAACGGAGCCGGAGAACCTCACGATGAGTCAGTTGTACGCGGCAGGCGACGACGTACACGCCACCGCCCGACACGAGGAGTCGCACCTCGACAGCAGTCCGGTGCTGTCGGTCTGTGATCTGGAGGTACAGTTCCCCACGCCACTCGGCCTGGTACGTGCCCTGAATGGTGTGACGTTCGACGTCCCGCGGGGCAAGGTACTGGGGATCGTTGGCGAGTCCGGCTGCGGCAAGAGCGTGACGGCTCGGGCGGTCCTGCAGATCATCGAGAAGCCGGGGCGCATCACCGGCGGCAGCATCACACTGCGCGGTGAGAGCGAGACGACCGAGATCACCGGACTCGGACCGGACAGCAAGCGCATGCGTGCGTTGCGCGGCAGCGAGATCGCGATGATCTTCCAGGAACCGATGAGCTCGCTAAATCCGGTGTACACCATCGGCGCGCAGATCGCCGAGGCCGTACTCATCCATCAGACACCCGACCGCGACGAAGCGCTGCGGCGCGCCGTCGACATGTTGCGCCAGGTGGGCATGCCACACCCAGAGGCGGCCGCGGCGTCCTATCCGCACCAACTGTCCGGCGGCATGCGGCAGCGCGCCATGATCGCCATGGCGCTTTCCTGCAATCCGACACTGCTCATTGCCGACGAGCCGACCACCGCCCTCGACGTCACGACCGAGGCGCAGATCCTCGAACTGATCCGCAACCTGCGCGACCGGGCCGGCATGTCGATCATGTTCATCACCCACAGCATGGGGGTGGTCGCCCAACTGTGCGACGAAGTGATCGTCATGTATCTGGGACGGATCGTGGAACGTGGCAGCGTCGACGACCTCTTTTACGACGCCAAGCATCCCTACACCCGCGCGCTGCTCCGCTCGATACCCCGTATCGGCGGCAACCGCAAAGCTCCGCTGGAGGTGATCGAGGGCTCCGTGCCCGATCCGCACCACCGGCTGGCCGGTTGCCCGTTCCATCCGGGATGCCCGAAGGCGATCCCCGGTCGCTGCGACACAACCGTGCCGGCGCCGAGCACCGCAGGACCGGGACACACAGTGCAGTGCCACCTCTACCAGGCCGACGAGATCGGACACCCCGAGCGGGCGGAGAACGTATGAACGAGCCACTCCTCGAAGTCGCCGGATTACGAAAGTACTTCCCCGTGCGCGGCGGTTTCCTACGCCGTCCCGTCGGCGAGATCAAGGCGGTTGACGGGGTCGATCTCACGGTGAACCGGGGTGAGACCGTCGCCTTGGTCGGCGAGTCCGGCTGTGGCAAATCCACGACCGGCCGGACGATCGTCCGGCTGGAAGAGCCGACCGCCGGCGAGGTCGTGTTCCACCACCCCGAACGCGGTCCCCTGCACTTGGAGTCCGCCAACTCCCGTACGCTGCGTGCAGTTCGCCCCCACCTCCAGATGATCTTCCAGGATCCGTTCGCCTCCCTCGACTCCCGGATGACTGTCAGCAGCATCATCGCCGAACCGCTCGTCATCAATAAGACAGCGACCGGGCAACGGCTGAAGGACCGCGTCGCGGAGCTGCTGTCCCTGGTCGGCCTGCGTCCCGAGCACGCGAACCGCTACCCGCATGCCTTCTCCGGCGGCCAGCGTCAGCGCATCGGGATCGCGCGGGCGATCGCTCTCAACCCGGACCTGATCGTTTGCGACGAGGCAGTGTCTGCCCTCGACTTGTCCGTGCAGGCACAGATCCTCAACCTCCTGGAGGAGCTGCAGCGCCGGCTGGGCATCGCCTATCTCTTCATCAGCCACGATCTGTCGGCCGTCGATCATATCGCCGACCGGGTGGTGGTGATGTACGTCGGGCAGATCGTGGAGAGCGGCCCGGTCGAGCAGCTGTACAACGCGCCGAAGCACCCATACACCGAAGCGCTGCTGGCCGCAGTGCCACAGCCCGACCCCCGGGTGCGAACCCGTCCTAAAATTCTGACCGGCGACGTGCCCAGCCCTGCGAATCCGCCCAGCGGCTGCACGTTCCACCCACGCTGCCCCTACGCTCAGCCGATCTGTGCCGCGGAGACCCCGCCGCTGCTGCAGGTCGGCGAGGGTCGCGCCTCGGCCTGCCATTTCGCAGACACGCTGCCGCTCACGGGCGCCGTCGCGGCAATGTCACCGCCCGCCGGTTTGTGACGTTCGGCAAGCGTTCCCGTAATCATCAGTGGGCGTATGACAGGAGTGCCATGTCCGACGACGCACCGCAGTTCACCGGCATTACCCGCTACCACGACCCCGGAGGCCGATTCTCCTTCCGCTACCCCTGGGACTGGTCGACCGAGAGCCTTGATGAGGGCCGGGATGGAGTAATGCTCACGCCCGAGGCGAATGACCCGGGCACGTATGTTGCCGCCTGGGTCAGCAGGCTGCCGACCGTTGTGAGCGCCGACGATCTGCCAGAGCTACGAGACGCCTTCGACTCCGGTCTGGGCAGCCTGCCCGAACTGCATGTCCTTGAGGCCCACGAAGACGCGGTGGGTGGGGCGGTGACAGTGACGCGCGCCGTCATGTTTCGCGACGCTGAACACATCCGGCAGCGCTGTATCCGGTCGCTCTGGGCCGGCGAGACTCAACTGATCTTCGTGTATCAAGGCGCAACGCCTCGTGCGTACGAGTACTGGCTCTCGATGGGCAATTACTGCTGGGCCACGCTCGAGCTCGCCGAAGAGATTTGGTACAGCGCAGATCCGGAGCTGAGCCGATCGCGGCAGTCTTAACGTGACCCGACAGGCGAAGAGTCCGTGCTCTGGCGCGGCGGTGCGGTCGACTCGCGCCAAATGACCTCCGCCACCGGGCCGCTCCAGGGCTCGAGCTCGGGCCCGCCGACGGCTTTGATGAGCCGCAGCGCCGCATTACGCCCCACTCCCTCCAGGTTGATGCGGACGGTAGTGAGCGACGGAGGAAGGAACCGGCACAGCTCGTTGTCGTCCCACCCGGTCACGCTGAGGTCACCGGGCACGTCCAGGCCGCGTTCGTATGCACCACGCACCACCCCGGAGGCGACCACGTCATTTGCGGCAATCACCGCCGTGGGTAGCCGGTCGGCGTCCAGCTGCAGGATGGCCTCCACTCCGGACTCGCCTGACCAGTCACCGTCTGACACCCCGACCGACTCGAGTCCGAACCGGTCGATGGCCTCGAGGTAGGCAACTTTGCGAGCCCGGGCCGACGCGAACGCTTGGTCGCCGGCGACGTGCAGGAACCGCCGGTGGCCGAGGTTGGCGAGGCGTTCGATCAGCTCGGTGACCGGCGTTGCGTCGGTGAGCTCACCGATGCTCCGCATGGCATCGTCGAACTCAGGCGTGACGACGACGGCGGCACCACTCGGCAAGTTGTGCCCGTTGCCCGCCGCCATCGGCGTCAGCGACAGCACTCCATCCACCTGTCCGGACCCAGCGAGTTCGAGGACACGCTCAGTCAGCGTCGCGGCGGAGCCCTCGACGCTGACGACCTCGACCACGCGTCCTGCCTCGTGGGCTGCGGCAAGGGCGCCGGACAGCAGGCGCGCCTGATTGTAGGTGGTGACGGGCATGACGACGGCGAGTCGGCCGGTACGCCGGGTACGCATCGAGCGGGCCATGAGGTTGGGCCGGTAGCCGAGCTCCTCGACGGCAACATCGATGCGCTCGAGTGTCGCGGGGCGCAGGCCCTGGCGTGACTTCAGATATCGCGAGACGGTCTGGTGAGAGACGCCGGCCAGACGAGCCACCTCCTTGATGGTGGGTCGCCTGGTCGGTGCGGAGTATTCAGTCATGGATAGGTCCCCTCGTGCCTGAGTGCACCCTATTGCCCTACGTGAAAAAGTTCATTACGGTCGTGACAGCCAAAGTGAACGTTCACTATTCTGTACCACGGGGGAGCCTCCATGCCAGATCCGTCACCGCCCGCCTCAGCGACAGTCGAAGGCGAACCATTCGACGGCTATCTGTTCGCATACTTCACTGGAGAGGACAAACACGACGGCGAGCAGATCTACTTCGCCGCCACACGCAGCCAGGACCCGCGGCTCTGGGACACGCTGAACGGCGGACAACCGGTTCTCACTTCCACGCACGGCGAGAGGGGTTTGCGCGACCCGTTCCTTCTGCGTGCGTCCTCCGGTGACCGGTTCTTCCTGCTCGCCACGGACTTGCGAATCTTCGGGAGTGCTGGGTGGCGCGCCGCCAAACGCGTCGGAAGCCTGTGCATCGAGGTATGGGAGTCGTCCGATTTGGTGAATTGGTCGTCGCAACGCCACATTCAGGTCTCCCCTGACACCGCCGGCTGCACATGGGCACCGAAGGCACACTTCGACCCGCGACGCGGCGCCTATGTCGTGTATTGGGCGTCGCGGCTGTATGCCGAAGGCGACACGGACCGCGTCGAGGAGACCCACGAGCGCATGCTCTACGCCACAACCCGCGACTTCCGAACGTTCAGTCCTCCGCAGATCTGGCACGACCCAGGGCATCCTGTGCTCGATGCCACGGTGGTCTTGGACTGCACCACCTACTACCGGTTCACCAAGGATGCACGGGCCCGTGGCTGGTCTGAACCCTGCGGCTCGTTCATCACGCAAGAGAAGTCCACGCGGTTCACCGGCGCCGAGTGGGAACTGGTCGCCGAGTCTGTCGGACGTGGTGACGCCACGCGCCCTGGCGTCAGCGAAGGCGAGGGGCCGACCGTCTTCCGTTCCAACACGGAACAGAAGTGGTACCTGCTCGTCGATGAGTTCCGCGGCCGGGGCTATGTGCCGTTCGAGACTTCTGATCTGGCTGGCGGGGTATGGCGCCACGCCGACGGATTTCTGCTGCCGCAGGGCGCTCGACACGGAAGCGTCCTGCCGATCACGCGAACTGAACTGGAGCGAGTACGCGCACACTACGGCGCAGACAATGCCCCACTAGGCAGGTGAGGCTATGCCTGCGGTTGCGTCGCGAGTCGCCGTACGACGGCTGCGTCGCCCGCGTCCAGAACGAGTGAGTCTCCGGCCTCGACCGCGCGGCCCGAGAGGAACTCGATGCCCGCACGGTCAAGCGTGCACTCTGCCTTCGTGGTGCCGTGGTTGAGGAAGAACAGACAGGTGTCTCGCTCGGTGACCTCGACCTCGCTTGGCACCTGGTGGACGGGACGCACACCGGCACGGTCAAGCACCACGGTCACGACGGTCACCATGGTCGCCAATCCCTCGTCGTCCACTTGTGAGCACGACGAAGGCCGCGATCCCCTTGCGAGTAAGGGTTTCGCTCATCGTTGACACAGCATGGTCAACCCCAGCTGGAAATCAGCTGGTTCGGGTTCGGCAGTCACGTTGAGGACGGTCCGTCGATCAGCCGCGGCCTCCTGGATCGGCTCGAACACGCGCAGCTGCAAGCGCAGAAGTCTTGCGCGCTCAAACGTTGAACTCGGTCTGTGTTTGCGGGCCGAGGAGGCACAGGTGGCGTTTGCGAAGGATCAGTGGACGAGGGCTGTCAAGCAGTCCGATGGGAAGATCAAGCGGGAGCGGGACAAAGATCGTGAGGACTATCGCGATCCGAACGCTCGACGGCGACGTCCAGGAGCATGACCTGATCTTCAGTTGGCCAGACGGTCGACACCTCAACGCGCGTCTTCATCACGAGCTCGTGTGGAAGCCCGCGCTTGCAGCGGTCGGCGTGATCCCGCCGCCATACAAGGACAACCGTGGCCGCCGGCGCTTCAAGACCGACCGTACGACCAGGCTGCACGCGCTCCGTCACTACTTCGCCAGCATCACGCTCGCGGAAGGGGGTCAACATCAAGGAGCTTTCCGAGTACCTCGGGCATCACGATCCAGGATTCACGCTGCAGATGTACACGCACCTGCTGCCGTCGTCCTACGACCGTGCTCGGCAGGCGGTGGATCGTCGGCTGGAGCGACTTGCTCGGCGGCTGACGGAGCAGTCACGGAGCAGGGACGACCAGGGCCCGGATCTCGACGACATCGATCGAGGTCCCGGCCTGCTCTGAGAGGAAGTCAGAGCAGGCGGGAAGCCGTTGCGAACAAGGCTATTTGAGCTCGGCGGACGTCTTGCCCAACAGCCGGCGAGCGACGATCAGTTGCTGGAGTTGCTGGGTGCCTTCGAAGATGTCGAGGATTTTGCTGTCTCGGGACCATTTTTCGAGGAGGTGGTGTTCGGAGTAGCCGAGGGAGCCGGTCAGTTCTACGCAGCGGAGGGTGATGTCGTTGGCGGCGCGCCCGGCTTTGGCTTTGGCCATGGAGGCCTGGAGGGAGTTGGGTTGGCCGTTGTCGGCCATCCAGGCGGCCTGGAGGGTGAGGAGGTAGGCGGCTTCCCAGTCGGCTTCCATGGCGAGGTACGTCGCGGCCGCGGCGGACTGCAGGTGGACGGGGCGGTCGTAGTCGATCTGCACTCCGGCGTCCGACAGCAACTCGCGGGTGAGTTCCAGGGACGCGCGGGCGCAGCCGACAGCCATCGCGGCGACGAGCGGGCGGGTGTTGTCGAAGGTCTGCATGACCCCGGCGAAGCCCTTGTCGATGTCCGCGGATCCCAGCAGATTCTCGCGCGGGACGCGACAGTTCTCGAAGCGGATCGTCGCGGTGTCGGAGGCGCGGATGCCGAGCTTGTGTTCCAGTCGTTCGACGGTCATGCCGGGCGTGTCCTTCATGACCACGAACGACTTGATCGCGGCCCGGCCGAGCGACTTGTCGAGCGTCGCCCAGACGACGACCGCGTCGCAGCGGCCGCCGGCGGTGACGAAGATCTTCTCGCCGTCGAGCACGTAGTCGTCACCGTCGAGCCGCGCGGTGGTCCGGATGCCTGCCGAGTCCGAGCCGCATCCCGGTTCGGTGATCGCCATCGCGGCCCACACGCCGTCGAAGCGCCGCAGCTGTTCGTCCGACGCGACGGACGCGATCGCCGAGTTGCCGAGGCCCTGGCGCGGCATCGACAGCAGCAGCCCGACGTCACCCCAGCACATCTCCATGATCGACAGCACCGACGACAGGTTCGACCCGTTCGCGACGCCGTCCACGATGCCGTCCGAGGCGGCAGCGGTACGCCGTACGCCGGAGGCACCCGCGCCGGAACCGGTGCCCGAGGCACCTAATCCGTCGACCATCGCGGCGAGCATGTCCAGCTCGACCGGGTACTCGTGCTCGGCCAGGTCGTAGCGGCGCGAGTTCGGGCGCAGCATCTCGGCCGCGACCTGGTGCGCCTGGTTGACGAAGGCCCTGAACTTGCGAGGAGTCTCGAGGTTGATCATCAGACCAGCACCGCACCTTCCATCACGCCGATCGCCCGCAGGTCGCGGTACCACCGCTCCACCGGATGCTCCTTCACGAACCCGTGCCCGCCGAGCAGCTGTACGCCGTCGGTCCCGATCTGCATGCCCTTCTCGGTGCACAACCGGCGCGCCAACGCCACCTCCCGGGCAAAGGGGAGGCGTTGGGAGGCCCGCGATCCGGCCCGGTACGTCACCAGCTTCATGCCCTCGAGTTCGATCCCGATGTTCGCGACCATGAACGCCACCGACTGCCGATGGCTGATCGGCTCGCCGAAGGCTGTCCGTTCGTTGACGTACGGCGTGACGTAGTCGAGCACCGCCCGCGCCGTACCCAGCGACAGCGCGCACCACCCGAGCCGCGACAACCGCACGCACTCGGCATAGTCCTCCACCGATCCGAGCGGGACCGCCGGAACGTCAGCGAGAATCACGCGACTCAGCGACGCGGCCCGCAGACCCATCGACGGCTCGGCCTCGATCGTGACACCGGGATGATCCGGCTCGACCACGAACAACCGCGGCCCGGCGTCGGTCTGCGCGCCGATGACGAACAGCTCCGCCTCGGCGGCCCGCGGAACCAACGACTTCACGCCGTTCAGCAGCCCGCCGGTGCACCGCGTCTGCAGCTCGAAGGGATCGAACAACGGCCGCGGCTCGAGCAGCGCCAGCGCCGCCGCCGGTACGGACGACCCGGTGAAGGCCGGCAGGTACGTCGCCTGCTGCGTCTCGTCGCCCCACAGCGAGATCGCCGTACTCACCGCGGACGGCGCCAGACACGCCACTGCCTGCCCCAGGTCACCGTACGCAAGTGCCTCGGCGACCAGTACGCCGGTCATCGCGGATCGCTCGGTGACGATGCCGCCGAGCTCCTCCGGGACCTCGATCAGGCTCAGCCCGAGCTCTGCCGACGACTCCAGTACCTCGGGGTCCGTGGTGCACGCGGTGTCCGCGGCGGCGGCAGCGGGACGCAGTACGTCGGCGGCGAACGAGCGCACGACGTCGACCATCATCTGCTGGTCCTCGGTCGGCGTCAGGTCGAACCGCCCGGTCCCCTTCGCCGCGGGCAGCCGGGACGGCGCGGCCAGCTTCGAGGCCGCCGAGAAACGCCGGGACAGCGCGCCCGCCGTCCGGAAACCGGTCTTGGTCGCCTCGAACACCGCCCGCTCGGCCGGTTTGCGCAGCCCGAGCCGGTCGATCGCCCGCCACTGGGCCAGCCGGTTCAGCAGGGCGACCCCGACCCCGATCGCGTCCCGCCGCCCACGCGTCCGCTCCTCGATGCTCATGCCGCTACTGTAAACCGAAGTTACAACCCAGGTCACGCTTTACCCGTTGTAACCTGACGAACCCAGGCTCAGAAGGAGTGCAGCGGTGGCGGTCAGCATGTCCGACGTGGCCCGGCACGCGGGCGTCTCGCAGCGGACCGTCTCGAACGTGGTGAACAACTACGTCCACGTCTCCCCCGCGACCCGGGCACGGGTCCAGGCCAGCCTCGACGCCCTCGGCTACCGCCCGAACACGGCTGCCCGCAGGCTGCGCAGCGGCCGGACCGGCACCGTGACGCTGGCCGTCCCGACCTTTCGCGAGCGGTACTTCGCAGACCTCGCCGAGGCGGTCGTTTCCGCCGCGAGACAGCGCTCCACGACCGTTCTCGTCGAGACCACCGGCGGGCGCCACGAGACCGAACTCGAGCTGCTCCGGGGCGGCGGCGAGATCCTCACCGACGGCGTGATCATGAGTGCGGTCTCCCTCGGCCGCACCGATCAGCGCAGTACGCACCCGGTGGTCCTGATCGGCGACCGCGAGCCGGGCAGCGCGATCGACCACGTCGGCATCAAGAACCGCGAGGCCGCCCAGGCCGCCGTCACCCATCTCCTCGACACCGGCCGCCGGCGGATCCTCCTGCTCGGCGCGAAGCACGGACCCAGGCGCTCGTACCAACTGCGCAGGCAGGGCTACCAGGCGGCCTTGAAGAAATACGGAATCGAACCCGAGCCGGCGCTGGTCGTCGAGTGCGACTGGACTACCGCGGCGGCTGCCGACGCCGTCACCGCGCTGCTCGCCGAGAAAGCGCTCCCCGACGGGGTCTTCGCGATGAACGATTCCGCCGCGCTCGGTGCCCTCCGCGCCCTGGTCCGCGCCGGAATCGACGTACCGGGTCAGGTCTCGGTGATCGGCTTCGACGACATCGTCGAGGCGGGTCTGTCCACACCGTCGCTCAGCACGGTCGCACCGCTGCTCGACGACATCGCGAGCATGGCGCTCGACCTGCTCGAGGAACAGCTGGACGAGGATCACGTCCCGCAGCACCGGATGGCCGGCTACGAGCTCCGCGTCCGGGAGAGCACCGGCCGCTGACACAACGCTCACCGGCAACCCCTTGTGGGCAGGATTTGCTACGTAGTAAATTCCGGCAGCATGACGCGTACCGCCCTCGCCCCCAAGTTCACCGGGGCCGGCACCATCGAGTTCGCGGACCACGAGTACCCGGACCCCGGACCCGGGCAGCTCCTCCTCGCCGTCCAGGCCAACGCCCTCTGCGGCACCGACCGCCACCAGTACTACGACGGCTCGTCAGTCGTCCCCGGACACGAAGCCGCCGGCACCGTCCTGCAGACCGGGGACGGCACCACCACACCCGTCGGCACCCGCGGCGCCGTCTTCCTGATGGACTTCTGCGGCGAATGCCGAAGCTGCAAGTACGACGCGACCAACCAGTGCCTCGCCAAGCGTGCCGACATGGGCTTCACCCAGGACGGCGGCTACGGCCCCTACGAACTGGTCCACGAGTCCAACTTCTTCCCGATCACCGACGACATCGAAATCGGCAACGCGACGATGCTGCTCGACGTGATGGGCACCAGCAGCCACGCCCTCGGTCGCGCAGCGCTGGTCCGGCAGGACGTCGAGAGCGTCTACATCGCCGGCGCCGGACCGATCGGGCTCGGGCTGACCGTGATGAGCAAGCTGAAGTACGACGTACCGGTGTACATCTCCGACTTCTCCCGCTGGCGGCTCGAGTTCGCGGAGTCGTTCGGCGCGATCCCGTTGCTCGCCGACGATCTCACCGCGGCCGGCCACCCTGACCTCGCGTTCGACGCGTCCGGCAAGGAGTCCGCCCGCCGCGCGGCGCTCGACATCCTCAGCCCGCGCGGCGCCCTGATATGCGTCGGCCACGGCGAATCGGTCACGCTCGACGTGTCCGGCGACCTGATCAGCCCCGAGCGTGCTGTCCTCGGCAGCGAGTACTTCCGGTACGACGAGATGCCCGGCAACCTCGCGCTCCTCCAGGATCATCAGGAGCTCATCGGACGCGTGATCAGCCACCGCTTCCCGGTCGCGGACATCGCCGAGGCGTTCCGCCTGTTCATGGCCGGCGAAACGGGCAAGGTCGTAGTCACCCAGGACGGTGCCTCGTGAGGGTCGCGGTGGTCGGCGCCGGCGGCTGGGGCGAGCACCACGCGCGCATCTTCTCCCGGCGCGAGGACACCGACCTGGTGGCGGTCTGCGGCCGCACACCGGCCCGCACCCAGGCACGGGCCGCGATGTACGGCGCGACGCCGTACACCGATCTCGACGAGATGCTGCGCACCGAGCGCCCCGAACTCATCACGGTGTGCCTGCCGAACGAGGACCACTACGACGTCACGCTGAAGCTCGTGCGTACCGGCGTACCGCTGCTGGTCGAGAAGCCGCTCGTCTTCGACCTCGCCGAGGCGGACACGCTAATCTCCGAAGCCGGCGACCGGTTCTTCGCGATCAACTTCAACCACCGGTACGCCGAACCGGTACGACGCGCGAAGGCCCTGACCGACGCGGGCGAACTGGGCGACCTGATCTTCGCAACCTGGCGCTTCGGCGGCGAAGCGAACTACGGCCGGTCGCCGCACGCCAATCTGATCGAGACCCAGTGCCACGGCTTCGACATGCTCGAACACCTCGTCGGCCCGATCTCCGCGGTCTCCGCGCACCTGACCGACAAGACGTACGGCGCGTTCAGCACGCTCGCGCTCGCGGTCGACTTCGAGAACCGCGCGGTCGGCACGATGCTCGGCACCTACGACTCGTCGTACGCCTACCCCGACACGCAACGCATCGAGATCAACGGCACGAAAGGCCGCCTCGTCATCCACGACACCGTCCGCGCGCTGACGTTCTCCAAGGCCGGCGACCCGGTCGAGCAGCGCTGGCATTCGACGTACTTCGACGACGAGGCCCGCAACTTCGGGGGCACCTTCGACCGCCACGTCGACGCGCTGCTGACCGCACTCCGCGCCGGCGACCAACCACCCGTCCACGCCCGCGCCGGCCGACGGGCCCTCGCCCTAGCCCACGCCGCCATCCAATCCCACGAGACCGGCCGCCGGGTCAGAGTCACCTGACATCAGTACGATCCGTTCATGGACCGGACCGACGCACTCGTCGAGCGGATCTTCCGGAACGCCGGAGCCGCGCTCGAGCTCTACTCCATCTACCTCGGCGAACGCCTGGGCCTGTACCGGTCGCTCGCTGCGCAAGGCCCGGCGACGTCGGTCGAGCTGGCCGAACGCACCGGCACCAACGAGCGCTACATCCGCGAATGGCTGGAGCACCACGCAGCCAGCGGACTCGTCGACGTCGACGACGTCACCGCTGCTCCCACCGTACGGCGCTACACCCTGCCGCCCGAGCACGTGCCTGTGCTCGCTGATCCGGACCACGTCGACTACCACGGCTACAAGGGAGTCGAGCTCGCCCGAGCGGCCCGAATGCTGCCCGACCTCGTCGAGGCGTACCGCACCGGTGACGCGCCGCCGCACCAGCCGTGGGAGCCAGAAGGACGGGCGGAGTTCAACAGGCCGACGTACCTGAACCTCCTCGGCAAACAGTGGCTGCCCGCCATTCCCGAGATCGACGAGCGACTCCGCGCCGACCCACCGGCCCGGGTCGCCGACTTCGCCTGCGGCACCGGCTGGTCGTCGATCGCGATGGCCCGGGCCTATCCGCGCATCACTGTGCACGGTCTCGACCTCGACGAGGACGCCATCGCCGCAGCAACCCGGCATGCACTCGAGGCCGGACTGAGTGACCGCGTCACCTACTCGGTCGCGAACGCCTCCGACGCCTCACAGAGCGGCCGGTTCGACCTGGTCACGGTCCTGGAGGCCCTGCACGACATACCGCGACCCGTCGACGCGCTGCGGAGCGCGCGGCAGCTGCTGGCGCCAGGCGGTTCGGTGCTGATCCTCGACGAACTGGTCGAGGACGAGTTCACCGCCCCGGCCTCGGAGCTCGAGCGGTACCACTACGGCTGGAGCCTGATGTCCTGCCTGCCGGATGCGATGGGCGATCCGGAGTCGGCCGCGACCGGTGCGGTGATGCGGCCGGCGACACTCCGCCGGTACGCCACCGAGGCAGGATTCCGGGAGGTGCAGATCCTCCCGTTCCACACCTCGCTGTTCCGCTTCTACCGACTCATCCCGTGAGCGCGTCGGCCTTCGCCTGTAGGTAGCGCTGTTCCGGGAGGCTCGTCGTACGGCGGGCTGCGGCCAGATAATGCTCGTGCGCCTTGGCCGGGTCCCCCGCGCGCTCGTACAGGTGCGCGCGGACCGCGTCCAGCCGATGGGTCTCGGTGATGTTCTTGTCGTCCTCGAGGGTCGCCAGCAGGTCGAGACCCGCCTGGGGACCCTCGACCTGGGCGAGCGCGATCGCGCGGTTGAGCGTCACCATCGGGTTCGGCGCGAGCTTCTCGAGCAGCAGGTACAGCGCGAGGATCTGCCGCCAGTCGGTCTCGTCCGCGCTCGGCGCCTCCGCATGGACGGCGGCGATCGCGGCCTGCAACTGGTACGACCCGACCGCGCCCTGCTGCAGCGTGTGCAGGATCAGGTCGGCGCCTTCGGTGATCTGCGCGCGGTCCCACAACGACCGGTCCTGCTCGTCGATCGGCACCAGGCCGCCGTCCGCGGTCGTCCGCGCGGCCCGGCGCGAGTCGGTCAGCAGCATCAACGCCAGCAGGCCCGCGACCTCACCGCCGTCGGGCAGCGCGGCTCGCAGCATCCGCGTCAGCCGGATCGCTTCCGCCGTCAGCTCGACCCGTTGCAGGTCCTCGCCTGAGCTGGCCGTGTAGCCCTCGTTGAAGATCAGGTACAGCACCTGCAGTACGACGCGCAGCCGGTCCGCCCGCTCCGACTCGGGCGGCATCACGAACCGGCTGCCGGCCGCCTTGATGCTCTTCTTCGCCCGGCTGATCCGCGGCGCCATCGTCGCCTCCGGCACCATGAACGCGCGCGCGATCTCCGCGGTGGTCAGACCGCCGACCGCCCGCAGCGTCAACGCGACCTGCGAGGCCGGCGTCACGGCTGGGTGGCAGCACAGGAACAGCAAGGTCAACGTGTCGTCGGTGTCCGGTGCCTCGTCCACATCGGCACCCGGCGAAACGAGCTCCTCGGGCCCGGCCATCGCCGCGACGTTGTCCTCGCGCCGCCGGCGCGCGTTCTCGCTCCGGAAGGCATCGGTGAGCCGCCGCGTCGCGACCGTGATCAGCCAGCCCCGCGGATTCGCCGGTACGCCGTCCACCGGCCACTGCGTCGCCGCCGCCAGCAACGCCTCCTGTACGGCGTCCTCACACAGGTCGAACTGCCCGTGCCGCCGAGCCAGAAAACCCAGCACCTGCGGCGCGAGCTCCCGCAGCAGCCCCTCCACACTCACCCGCTCGTCCACCCCCTGTACCCTACGCGTCGATCTGCAGCACGACAGTACGTATACGCCCACTACGCCGGATCGGCGGACCCGCTGAGCGTGAGGGCCGCCGCGCCGAGCGGACACCTCCTGTCGAGCTGCCGATCAGCTGAACGACCAGCCCGACCAGGCGTCGGCTCGGATCGCGATCACCGGGCCTTGCGGCGGGTCGGCGTCGTACTGGGGGTACTTGGCCACCAGCAACTCGACCGCCGCCGGGTGCTCGGGCACCACGTGCGCGGACCCGTCGACCCGGACCCACCACAGGTGCGTCCAGTCCTCGTCGTACTCGTCCACCAGCACGGCGACCTGCTCGTGAGCGGCGATGTTCCGCAGCCGCTTCAGGGCGGTCGTCGACTTCGGCTTCTGATCGATCGCGATGAACAGTTCGTCGCCATGGACGACGTACGTCACCGGCACAATGTGCGGTCGCAGGTCCACGCCCACAGTCGCCAGCCGCCCCACCCGAGCCGCCGCCACCCGAGCCCTACATGCCCCTTCGTCAAGTCTCACCGTTGGAGGTGGCGGAGGGTGGCGGTGGGGAGTTTGCGGGTCAGGGGGCCCAGGAGGGAGGCGTCGCGGAGGGCGGTTCGGGCGGCCAGGTGGCCGCAGGCTCCGTGGACGCCGCCACCGGGATGGATGGCGGAGCTGCCCAGGTACAGGCCGTCGACGAAGGTGCGGGCGCTGCCGAGGCCGATCGTCGGGCGGAAGATCAGTTGCTGGTGGAGCTGCATCGTGCCGCCGCCGACCGCGCCGAGCCCGAGCGCGGCGTTCCCCGACTCCAGCGTGGACGGACGCTGCAGATCGCGGTCGATGACCAGATCGCCGAAGCCGGGGGCGAACCGCTCGATCGCACGTTCCATCCGGCCGGCCAGCTTCTCCGCCGAGGCGTCGTCGGCGATGCCGCGCGGCAGGTGCGCGTACGCCCAGACGGCCTCGGTTCCGTCCGGCGACCGGGTCGGATCCGACTTCGTGGTCTGGCCGATCAACAGGAACGGCTGCGACGGCACCCGCCCGGTGTCGAGATCGGCGGACAGGTGCACGAGGTCGTCGGCCGTCCCGCCGAGATGCACCACGCCGGCCGACCGCGCCTCGGGAGCCAGCCACGGGATCGGGCCGTTCAGCCGGAAGTTCAGCTTGACCGTCGGGTAGTCCCACTCGAACCGGTCGTCCAGATCCCGCCGCAGCCCGCCCGGGATGAGGGCCTGCGGCAACAACTCGCCGTACAGCACCGGCGCGGAGGTGTCCGCGACGACGGCGCGTTCGACGAGCACGGTCTCGCCGGAGGCGGTGCGTACGGCGGTCACTCGGCCCGCGGACACCTCGAGACCGGTCACCGGCGTGCCCGGGACCAGCAACGCACCCGCGCGCTCGGCCCGTCGTACCATCGCGCCGGAGAACGCGGAGGATCCGCCGGCCACGACCGGGAAGCCGACGTCCTGAGCCAGCATCGCGAGCAGCCAGCCCATCGTCCCGCTGACGGCGCCCGACAGCGGCGCGTCCGCGTGCAGCGAGTTCCCGGCGATGATCGCCGGGCCCTGCCGCCCGTCGAACAGCTCCTGGCCCATCCGGTGCATCGGCATCGCCATGAACCGCGCGAACCGCAGCAGCTCCCCCGCCGAACCGAGCTTCCGGGCCAGCTTCACCCCCGGCCCGATCGGCGGCCAGGTAGTGAGCAGCGCCTTCAGCAACGGCTCCCGGATCGACACGTACTGCTGATACAGGCGCACCCACGCGTCACCGTCGCCCGGGTGCTCGGCGCCGATCGACTTCGCGGTGTCCTCCGGATCCGGGTGGATCGCGGCCGCGGCACCGTCGGAGTCGAGCAGATGGACGAGCGGGAGCGGCGCATGCGCCCATTTCAGGCCGAACTTCTCGAGTTCCAGCGCCCGGAGCACCGGTGACGCGACCCCGAGCGGGTAGTTCGAACTGAAACGATCGCTGATCCAGCCGCCGTCCTCGGTCGAGCGGACAGCACCGCCGAACGTGTCGGCGGCTTCCAGCACCAGCACGTCCCAGCCGGCATCGGCGAGCGTGATCGCGCTCACCAGCCCGTTCGGCCCCGAACCGATCACCACGGCATCAACACTGCGCGGCAGCATAACTTGAGCCTAACTTGACCGGGCTTCGATCTCTCGCATGAGGGTGGTGAGCTCGCGGGCGCGGCCGATCATGGCGGGGTCGACCATGCGCCCGTCGGGGAGCACGATCACGCCCCCGTGGGCGACGTCCGCCTTCTCGACGGCGGCCAGCAGCGCCTCCGCCTCGGCGACCTGGAGAGGCGACGGGGTGAACGCCTCGACGATCGTGGCGAGCTGCCGCGGGTGGATCGCCGTACGGCCGACGAATCCGAGCGCGCGGCCTTCCTCCGACGTACGCCGGAGACCGTCCAGGTCCTGCACGTTCGGGTAGACCGACATCATCGGGGCGCCGAGGCCCGCGGCCCGTGACGCCGACACGAGCCGGCCGCGCGCCCAGGCAAGACCCTCAGGGCCGTCCACCCCGAGCGCACTGGACAGGTCCGCCTCACCGAGCGCGACCGCGACGACGCGCGGGTCCGCGGTGGCGATCTCGAACGCGCGCTCGAGACCCAGCGGCGACTCGATCAGCGCGGTGATCCTTGCCGACGGCACCTTTTCCAGGACCGCCTGCACATCGGCCGCACTCTCGACCTTCGGCAACCGGATCCGCACCCCGGGTACGGCGGAGATCGCCGCCAGGTCGTCCGCGATCCACGGCGTGCCGAGCGCATTCACGCGGACCTCCACCGGCCCGTGGGAGTTCACCGCGATCCAGGCCACCGCCCAGCCGCGTGCGTCCGCCTTGTCGGCGACCGGTACCGCGTCCTCGAGATCGAACACCACCAGATCGGGGCCCGCGGCAACAGCCTTCGCGAACCGGTCCGGCCGGTTGGCCGGAACATACAGTGCCGTCAGCACTTCACACCACTCCAGCCGCGCGCAGGGCCGCCAGCTGATCCGGCGTGACACCGATCTCGGCGAGCACCTCGTCGGTGTTCGCGCCGTGCGGCCGGCCCGCCCACTTGATCGCCCCCGGCGACTCCGACAGCCGGAACAGCACGTTCTGCATCTGCACCGGTCCGTCGAGCTCGTCGTCGTCCACGCTGACGATCGTCCCGAGCGCGGCGTACTGCGGATCGGTCATGATGCCGCGGATGTCGTGCACCGGCCCGACCGCGGCCTCGGCCTTCTCGAATTCCTCCATCACGAGCTCCAGCGGCCGCGCCGCGATCCACGAGCCGACCGCGTCGTCGAGTTCGTCGGCGTGCTGGGCCCGCTCCCGCCCGGTCGCGAACCACGGCTGCGCGACCAGGTCCGGGCGCCCGACCAGGGTCACCACCCGCTCGGCGATGCTCTGCGAGCTCGTCGACACGGCCACCCATCGGCCGTCAAGAGTCTTGTACACGTTCCGCGGGGCGTTGTTCGACGACCGGTTCCCGAGCCGCGGCTGCACGTACCCGGTCTGCTGGTACGCCGTGATGCCGCCGCCGAGCATCATCAGGATCGGTTCGATGATCGCCATGTCGATCACCTGCCCCGCCCCGGACCTATCGCGCTCGCGCAGCGCCACCAGGACGGCGTACGCCGTGGCGAGCGCGGTGATCCCGTCCGCGAGTCCGAACGGCGGCAGTGTCGGCGGCCCGTCCGGCTCGCCCGTGACCGCCGCGAATCCACTCATCGCCTCGGCCAATGAGCCGAACCCGGGACGCCGCGACCACGGCCCGACCTGCCCGAACGCCGTCACCCGCGCGATCACCAGCCGCGGGTTCGCCTCGAGCAACACGTCGGGCCCGAGCCCCCACCGCTCCAGCGTGCCGGGCCGGAAGTTCTCGACGAGCACATCATGCGACTTGACCAGATCGAGGAACACGTCCCGGCCGCGGGACAGGTCCAGCGTCGCGAGCCGCTTGTTCCGGCCGAGGGTCTTGAACCAGAGCCCGACGCCGTCCTTCGAGGCGCCGTGCGTGCGCGCGGCATCGGGCCGGGACGGGTGCTCGATCTTCGTGACGTCGGCGCCGAAGTCGCCGAGGAAGGTCGCCGCCAGCGGTCCCGCGAACAGCGTCGCCGCCTCCAGCACCTTCACCCCGTCGAGCGGAGCAGTTCTCATCCGGCGCACCTGAAGCCGATGTTCTCCGAGCGGTCGAGCCCGCCGCCGGTCAGCACCAGCTTGAAGCTGACGTCCGGCTCCTGCGGCCCGCCGTCGGCGTACCAGTCGGAGCCCTCGGCAACATAGTGCGAACCGCCCTTGAGAATGCAGAACCGGCTGCGGCCGTCGCGGTGCTCGCTCTCGGTCAGGTTCCACACCAGCGGCTCGCGCCGGACGAATCCCTCTTCGAGAGCGGCGATCTGCCACTCGTCCTCGGTGGGCAGCCGGCCGCCCCGCCACGCGGCGTACGCCCGCGCGTCCGGCAGGTCGACATACGTCACCGGCTGATCCTCGGTCCCGGGAACGGGAGCACCGTCGATCCAGTGCTGGAGGAACCGGTTCGCGATCAGCGGCCGATAGCCGGTCGCCTGCACAAAGGCCAAGTACTCCGCGTTGGTCACCTCAGCAACAGCCACCGCGACGCCTGGCAACGAGACCTCACGCTCGACCGTCTGCATGTCGTGCAGGCGAGGCGGCAGCGGCTTCCATTCCTCGACGTACGGCGCGGTGTCGTACAGCCCGGTCTCGCGTCGCCGGTGCCGCACGGTCAACGTCCGCTCCCCGGCCGGTACGTCGACCGTCGGGCCGATGTTCGCGTCACCGGACACCGGCTGCGGTGCGATCCGCTCGGCCGGACGCATCGGGAACGCGGACTCGTTGACATGCGCGCGCGGCATCGTGCCCAAGCGGCGGGCCGTCGCGCGGCACGAGGCGCCGGCCGTCGCGCCGACCCGGACGATCCCGGCCACGCCGCGCCCCGGCACGGTCAGGTGTACGCCGTCGTCGTCCGCGGTGATCGGCACACCCGAGGTCACGTCGTACCAGTCGCCGACCTGGTCCTCGGACCGCAGCACGATGCCGTCGAAGTCCTCGTCGTGGCGGTTGATCAGCGTCCAGAACGTGATGTCGGCCAGGTCGAACCGGGACCCGTAGACGCCGTGGTCGCGGGCCTTCTCCGGGATCTCCGGCGTCAGCTGGATCCAGTCGCCGTTGATCAGCACCGGCGCGAACGCCCGCTGGGCGGCGACCATCCGGCGCAGCGTCGCGCGGTCGCGGGCGTTCCAGCCGACCCACGCCGAGAACACCGACTCCCAGACCAGCATGCCGACGCCGTTCACCCAGGCGGACTGCAGCTCGTCGCTGTGGTCACGATTCCACCGGCGGGTGTGGTGCATCATGTGCCGGCGCTCGAACAGGTGCGCCCGCAGCACGCCCGGCGCGTGCGTGTCGGCGAACCACTGCGCCCATGACAGCGCGTGGTCGCTGATCCTTGCCATCGGCAACCGTGACTCGCCCTCCAGCGCGATCGCCGGGTTCGCCTGCCGGATCGCGCGGGTGAACTTCGGGTCGCCCTCCTTCAGGGTGTCCAGGAACACGCCGTCGACCGCGTAGTCCGTGACCAGGGTCGCGAACTCGTCGGCGTCCGAGCGGTCCGCCCGGCGGGTGCCGACGTCCCACGGGTTGTAGTCGAAGAAGACCTTGAGCCCGAGCCGGTGCAGGTCGTCGATCAGCTCCCGCAGGCCGGGGACGTCGCGGTAGAAGTCGAACTGGTTGCGGTCGTCGATCCCGATCACCGGGTACGCGTGCCAGAGCACGATCGCGTCGTACCCGCCGAACTCGGTGACCCCGTGCTCGACGAACTTCTCCGGCGTGAACTTCCCGGTCTCGACGTCGTAGAGCAGGTCGTCCCAGAGCCAGACGAGCGCCACCGAGTACGCCGTCTGGGTCCACTCGCGACCGGGCTCGTCGTAGTGCGATCCGTCGTACCGGGTCCGTTCGATGGCGCCGAACCGCCATTCGGCCAGTTTCGCGCGCCACCGCGGCAGGTCGGCCGGGTCCTCCGGCGCGCCGAGGATCTTGGCGTCGTCCAGGAAGGACAGGTCGGTCCCGAGCCCCACATCGACCCGGGCAGGTCGATCGATGGGCCGCGGTTCGAGCGGATTCACAGGTACACCTCCGCATAACGCGCGTCGATTGCATCCCCGTGAGGCACCGAGGAAATCGCCCCCGCGGCCTGAACACTCAATGAAGCAGCAACGTTAGCGCGTCGGACCGCGTTCGTCAGGTCGCTTGCCGTGATCGCGTCGCTCGCTGACACGGCAGCCAACGTGGCGGCCAGCACCCCGCAGAACGTGTCTCCGGCCGCCGTGGTGTCGACCACGTCCACCGGTACGCCGGGAACCGTGATCTCGCGGTCACCGTTCAGGTCGCGCGTCAGGATCACCGCGCCGGCGCCGCCGAGAGTGACGACCGCGGCCGGCACCTTCTTCAGCAGCGCGGACCGGTCCGCCCCGGCGATCGCCTCGGCCTCGGTCTCGTTCACCACCAGCAGATCGACCTCGGCCAGCAGTTCGTCCGGCAGCTCGGCCGCCGGCGCCGCGTTCAGGATGAAGTAGGACGAGGCGGCCCCCGCGGCTGCGACGGTGCGGAACGGGATCTCCAATTGGGAAAGCACGACTTTCGCCTGTCCGACAGCGGCCACAGCGTCGGCCGACAGCGTCAGCTCGCCGTTGGCGCCGGGCGCGACCACGATCGAGTTCTCGCCGCTCTCCTCGACCGTGATGATCGCCGTACCGGTCGGGGCCTCGCTGGTCGTCGCCAGCGTCAGATCTACGCCCTCGAGCGCCGCCCGCAGCAGCGCACCGCCTTCGTCGTCGCCCAGGGCGACGACCATCGCGGTCCGCGCACCGGCACGCGCCGACGCCACCGCCTGGTTCGCGCCCTTGCCTCCCGGGCCCCGCGTCATGGCTCCCGCCAGGACCGTTTCCCCCGGCCGTGGGATCCGCTGGACAGGCAGCACCAGGTCCACGTTCGCACTACCGACAACCACAACCTCAGGCTCCACCCCGGGCCACCTCCACAGTCCGCCGCGCCAGCTCGTCGATCGCGATCTGGTTCATCCCCGGGAGGCTGGTGGCCACCCGATTGTCCAGTGGTGCAGACCACTCTGCCGGAATCCCCCGCGTCGCGCCAAAAACCCCGCCCACCGTAGCGCCGGCCGAGTCGGTGTCCCAGCCGCCCATCACGGCACGTCCGATCGCCGTGGTGAAATCCGGAGCAGTCAGCGCGTAGGCGGTGAGTGCGGTGTTGTTCACCGCATGTACCCAATGCAGGTCGCCGTACTCCGCGTGCAAGGCGTCGAGTGCCTCGTCCAGCTCGGCATCGGCGAGGGTCAGTCCGAACCGGACCGCGCGGGCGATCGCGCCCTGTCCGCTGATCACGTCCAGGCCGGCGACCGCGGCCTCGACCGGGTCGTCGAGCACGAGAGCGGCGGCCGACATCGCGGCGACCCAGAGTGCGCCGTCGACGCCGGCGCCGGTGTGACTGAGCCGGGCGTCGACGAGCGCGAGTCGCGCGGCCGCAGTCCGGTCGCCAGGATGCGCCCAGCCGTAGGCGTCGGTCCGGATCTGGGCGCCGATCCACTCCCGGAACGGGTTCCCGACGACGGCCGCGCGGGCCGGCTCGACCCCTTCCAGAAGGTTGCGGTAGGCAACACGTTCGGCGGTGAACACGCGGCCGGCCGGCAGTTCGTTCAACCAGCTCTGCGCCACGTCGTCCGTGGTCAGCCCGGGTCCGAACCGCTCCATCATCAGCAGCGCCAGGATCGCGAAATTGATGTCGTCGTCCTCGGGCATCCCGTCGATGACCTCGCGCAGGCTGTTCACCTTCGACCGCCGGTTCCACGGCCACCGCTGCTGCACCTCGTCCGGTACGCCGGCGGCGGTGATGTACTGCGTCAACGGCCACTGCCCGGAACTGGCCAGGATCTCCCGGATGCCCTCGCGCGGGATCTTCTCCACCGGCTTGCCGAGGAGATTCCCGGCCATCCGCCCGAGCCAGGCGTTCAACGTCCGGGTCTCGAGGTCGACCGGCCGGCCCAGCGAGGGCAACTCCGGAATCGCGGGCTCGCGCCACTCCCCTGTCCTGGCGTCGAGCACGTCCAGCAGCTCGCGAGCAAGCGCGCGCAGCGCGGGCGTCGCCGGTTCGTCGGAGGCACCGGACACCGGCGCGTCCGTCGTACCGCCGGCGGCGATCCAGCGGGCCTGCACGTCGGTGACGTCAACGCCCTCCGACCGCGCCTGGACCAGTTGGTGCGGGAGGAGGTCCTCCGGCTGCACCCAGGTCATTCTCATCGGACTGCTTCCTTCCCTTGTTGCGCCAGGCGAAACGCCCACCTGGATCGTTGCATCGGCGCGGGCCGATACTTCGGCCCATGGTCACCCGCCGCAGCTTTCTGACCGCCACGGGCGCTGCCGCAGCGCTCGCGATGACCGGCAACCTCCCTGATCTCGTCGATGCAGCAGGAATACCGCATCGCACCGACAAAAGGCCGCTCTTCACCCTCGGCGTCGCCTCGGGCGATCCGCTGCCGGACGCCGTGGTGATCTGGACCCGGCTCGCACCCGGTCCGCTCGAACCGTTCGGCGGTATGGACGACCGCACCGTGAACGTCGAGTGGGAGGTCGCCGAGGACCAGACGTTCCGCAGAGTGGTACGTCGCGGCACGGCCCACGCCCGTGCGGAGTACGCCCACGCGGTGCACGTCGACGTACGCGGGCTGCGTCCGTGGCGGCACTACTTCTACCGTTTCCGTGCCGCCGGTCAGATCAGCCCGGTCGGTCGGACGCGAACCGCGCCCGCGCCGTCCGACGAGCCGGTCGTGACGATGGCGGTCGCGTCCTGCCAGGCCTTCTACGACGGGTTCTACACCGCCTACCAAGACGTCGTACGCCGGGAGCACGATGTCGTGCTGTTCCTCGGTGACTACATCTACGAGGTCGGTGTCGGCCCGACCGCCGGCGTACGGAACCAGGCTGTCCCGGTCGACTTCGCCGGCGAGATCTTCACGCTCGACGAGTACCGGGCCCGGTACGCGCTGCACAAGACCGACCCCGACCTGCAGGCCGCGCACGCGGCGGCGCCGTGGATCGTCACGCTCGACGACCACGAGGTCGAGGGCAACTGGGCCGGGTACGTGTCCGAGGACGGCATTCCGCACGACGACTTCCTGGTACGCCGGGCCAACGGGTTCCGCGCGTACTGGGAACACATGCCGCTGCGTCTCGACCAGTCCCCCGACGGCCCGTCGATCCGCTTGCACCGCCATCTCCGGTACGGCCGGACCGCCGACCTGAGCGTCCTGGACACGCGGCAGTTCCGCGACGACCAGACCTCGACCGGTGGGTGGCTGCCGCCGGACGCGGTGTCGACCGACCCGGCCCGCACGATCACCGGCGACGCCCAGGAACGCTGGCTCCTCGACACGCTCGGAAGCTCCACCAGCCGCTGGAACGTCGTCGCCCAGCAGGTTGCCATGGCCCAGCTCGATCGCAAGACCGGCCCGGAGCTCGAACTGCCGATGGACACGTGGAACGGGTATGCCGCATCCCGCGACCGCGTGCTCTCCGGTGCCCGCGACCAGGATGTGAGCAACTTCGTCGTACTGACCGGAGACCTGCACCGCAGTGTCGCCTCCGACCTGCGGGTGAACTTCGCGGACCCGTCCACTCCGGCGATCGGGACCGAGTTCGTCACCACGTCGATCTCTTCCGGCAAGGACGGTGTCGACGCGGACGCGACCGGACACGCGCTGCTCGCCGAGAACCCGCATGTCAAGTACCAGAACGTCCAGCGCGGCTACCTCAGCTGCCGCCTCGACCGCACCGCGTGGACGTCGGAGTTCCGGATCGTCGACCGCGTCGTCACACCCGGCGGTACGGCGTCCACCCGCGCCACCCTGGTCGTCGAGGACGGCCTCCCCGGAACCCACCTCGCCTGAACGGACCACCCCATGCTTCGACGCTTGGCCCTCGTCGCCGTCCCGTTGACACTCCTCGTTGCTACCAGCAACAACCAGGTCGAGGTCAGTGCCACACCACAACCGGTCGAGGTCATCCCGCTGCCGTGCTTCCCCGCCGGCAAACTCACCCTCGGCATGACCAACACCGGCCGGAAACCCGCGATCGCCGACATGCGCGTCTCCGGGGACCCCGCACTCACGCTGTCCCGGCACCAGTTCTCCAGCTACCTGCCCGTCGATCAGTTGGTGAAGGCACCGCTCGAGATCACCGTCCCGCGCGACACCGCGCCCGCGACCCACACCGTCAATCTGACCGTCGGCAACGAACACGTCGACGTACCGGTGGTGATCAAGCCCGTCCCGGCGCGCGACAACGTGCTGCTCGGCGAGCAGGCCGTCGCGTCCTCCACCAACGGCAACATGCGGCTGTGCGGCGGCGTCGACGGCAACACCGACTCGGCGCAATGGGGCGCCGGCGGCTGGCACGACAACACCAAGGGCGTCTTCCCCGACACGTACGGCGTCGATTTCGTCCAACCCACCACGATCGACCGGGTCGTACTGCAGACCCTCGACTCGACCACCTACCCCGCCGCGGTGATGGGCATCCGCGAGTTCGACCTCCAGGTCCGCACCGGGAGCACCTGGACGACGGTCGCCGAGGTCCGCGGTAATGTCCAAGGCCGCGTGACCATCACCTTCGAGCCTCGCGCCGTCGACGCCGTCCAGCTCGTCATCCACGACTCCAACGACCACGGGTACTCCCGGATCGTCGAACTCGAGGCCTACCACAACTGACATTCAGACCAGCGCGTCCAACGCCGCCGTACGCCGGGCCCATCGCTCGGCGTCGGCCGCTCGGATGTCCTGCACGACCGATGCCATCACCAGACCGGGCTGTACCAGGTCGGTCCTGCTCGCCTCGGCGATCTTGTCCGCCCAGTCCGCCGGTACGCCGTCCCGTCCGCTCAACGCGCCGGTGACCGCGCCGGCCATCGACGCGATCGAGTCCGCGTCGCGTCCGTAGTTCGTGCCGCCCAGCACGGCCCGGCGTACGTCTCCCTCGGAGACGAGCACGAAGCCCAGCGCGACCGGGAGTTCCTCGATCGCCTTCGTACGACTCGGGCGGCGGGCGTCCATCGACAGCTCGCGGTAGTTCGGTCCGACCGTGTCGTACGGCTCGATCGCCTTGCGCAGCACGGGAATCGCCTGTTCCCAATCGGTGATGCCGTCGGCCGCGTCTGCCACGGCCTCGACGGCCCTCCGAGTGCCGTCCTTGGCCAGCCGCAGTGCCGCTTCGACCGCCGACGAAGCCGTTGCCCCCGGCACCATCGCGGCGGCGACGGCGGCCGCGAACACCGCGGCCGCCTCCCGCCCGTAGCTCGACTGGTGCGCACCGGCGACGTCGAGCGCCTCGGCGTACGCACCCTCGGGATCGCCCGCGTTGGCGATCCCGACCGGCGCCATGTACATCGCCGCACCGCAGTTGACGATGTTGCCGACGCCCGCCTCGCGCGGATCGACGTGCCCGTAGTGCAGGCGGGCGACCAGCCACTTCTCGGCCAGGAAGACCCGCTGCAGCAGCAACGCGTCCGCCTCGAGCTCGGGGATCCAACGGGTCCCGTTGATCATCTTCGGAACCAGCGACTCGGCGACCGCGTAGGCGTCCAGGTGCGACCGGCGTTCGTCGTACACCTCGACCAGCGCGTGCGTCATCAAGGTGTCGTCGGTGATGTGCCCGTCGCCCTTGTGGTACGGCGCGATCGGGCGAGCCGTCCGCCAGTCGTCGTACCACGGACCGACGATGCCGGTCACCCAGCCGCCGTGCCGCTCCCGGATCGCCTCCGGGGTCCAGCCCTCGACGGCTCCACCGATCGCGTCACCGACCGCGGAGCCGACGAGAGCGCCGACCGCCTTCTCTTCCAACTGGGTCATCAGTTGTTGACCTGGCCCCATCCGTCGCTCAGTTTCTTGCCCAGCGCCGCGGCGTCGGTCTTGTTCGCCAGGTACTGCTGGAACGCCGGCGTCGCGATCTGGTCCTTCCACTGCGGGTAGTTCTCCACGCTCTGGAACGGCGCCTTGGTCAGCTCGGCGCCGCTGGCCAGGATCTGCTGCCAGCCGTTCTTGCCGCCGGTTGCCTTCAGGACCGCGTCCCGGGCCGCCTGCGTGGTCGGGATCAGCCAGTCGCCCTGACCGACCGCGGCCAGGTTCTCGGCCTTCATGAAGTAGTCGATGAACTTCGCCGACTGCTCGATGTGCTTGCCCTCGGCCGGCGCGGACAGCGTCTGCGGGTTCGCGGCCTGCTTGCTGCTCGTGCCCTTCAGCGGCGGCAGCACCTCCCACTGGAAGGTCTTCGGCGCCTCCTCGAGGATCTGCTGCGCGACGTAGTTGCCGGCCACAACCATCCCGTACTTGCCGGCGTAGAACCCGGGCAGTACGTCGGAACCGCTCTGCGTCAGCGAGGTCGGGTCGATCGACTTGTCGTCGTACGCCATCGCGTGGATCCGCTTCGGCACCTCGAGCTCGGCGTCCCCGATCGTCGCCTTCGCGTCCTTGCCGGAGCCGTCGAAGAACTTCGCGTCGAAGTTCAGGCCGAGGTTCAGCATCGTCGCGGTCGGGCTCTTCAGGCCCCAGCCGAGACCGTACTTGCCGCCCGCGGTGAGCTTCTTCGCGTCGGCGGCCAGGTCGTCCCAGCTCAGCGAGTCACCGGTCGCCGTGATCCCGGCCGCCTTGAGCGCCGCCGAGTTCGCGAACACGACGTACGACTGCAGCAGGGTCGGGGCGGCGTACACCTTGCCGTCCTTGGAGACCGTGTCCCAGACACCCTGCGAGACGGCGTCCTTGGTCTCCTGGCTCAGGTACGGCGAGAGGTCCGCGAGGTAGCCCTGGTTGATGAAACCGGTGATGTCGGCGGACTCGTCGTGGATGATGTCCGGCGCGGTCCCGCCCTGGAACTGGGTGACCAGCTGGTCGTGCACCGAGTCCCAGCTGCCCTGGACGTACTCGACCTGGATGTTCGGGTTGGCGGCGTTCCAGTCCGCGACGATCTTCTTCGTCGCGGCGACCGTCGTCTTCTGGAAGGCGAGGCTCTGGAACTTGAGCGTCACCTTCTCGTCCGAGGAGCCCGAACCGCCGTCGTCGCTGTTGCCCCCGCACGCGGCGAGCGTCACCAGCGCTCCCGCCGCGAGCAACGCGGTCAATACCTTCTTCATTACCTCTCCTAACCTTTGACTGCGCCGCTCAGCAGGCCGGAGGTCAACCTCCGCTGCAAGAAGGCGAAGAACACCAGACTGGGGACTGTGGCCAGCACGGAGGCGGCGGCGAGCGGGCCGAACTGCACCTGACCTTCCGCGCCCACGAAGCGGGCCAGGACCAGCGGAAGGGTCTTGAGTTGGGGGTCCTGCAACAGGACCAGGGCGAAGAAGAACTCGTTCCACGCCGAGATGAAGGTGAACATCGCGGTCGCGATCAGCCCCGGCCGGAGCAACGGCATCACGATCGAGACGATCGTCCGGATCCGCCCGGCGCCGTCGACGGAGGCTGCTTCCTCCAGTTCGCGCGGCACCGCGGCGACGTACCCCTGCAGCATCCACAGGGCGAACGGCAGCGACCAGACCATGTAGACGATCACGACGCCGGGGATCGTGTTCGTCAGGTGCAGCGGACGCAGGATCATGAACAGCGGGATCACGATCAGGATCACCGGGAACACCTGGCTGACCAGGATCCAGCCGTTCGTCAGCGGCCGCAGCCGGCTACGGAAACGGGCCAGTGCGTACGACACGGGAAGCGCGACGATCAGCACCAGGATCGTGCTGTAGACGGAGATCTGCAGGCTGTTGCCGAGGCCGCGAACCAGGCCCTGTTCGTTCAGCGCGTCGCTGTAGTTGGACAGGTCGAAGTGCTTCGGCAGCAGGCTCGGCGTGATGCTTGCGAACTCCTGCGGCGACTTCAGTGAACTGGAGATCAGCCAGAGCAGCGGGAAGCCGAGGAACACCAGGTAGCAGACGACGGCGACGTACTGCAGAGCGCGAATTCCGGGACGAGTTCTCATGCCTCGCTCCGCAGCCGGTTCCGCAGGTAGAAGAACAGGAACGCGATGATGATGACCACCATCACGTCACCCATCGCCGCGGCCATCCCGAATCGGCCGTAGCGGAACGCCTCGTTGTAGGCGAACAGCATCGGCAGCATCGTCTTGCCGCCCGGACCGCCGGCGGTCAGTACGTAGACCAGGCCGAACGAGTTGAAGTTCCAGATCATGTCCAGGCTGGTGATCGCGACGATCACGGTCCGCAGCTGCGGGAGCGTGATGTTCCAGAACTGGCTCCAGGTGCTCGCGCCGTCGACCGCGGCCGCCTCGTAGAGGGTGCGGTCGATCCCCTGCAGGCCGGCCAGCAGGGTGATCGTCGTCATCGGCATGCCGACCCAGATCCCCACCACGATCACGGCCGGCAGCGCCGTACCGAAGTCGCCGAGGAAGTTGATCGGGTGATCGGTGAGGTGCAGCTTCTGCAGGAGCTCGTTGACCGGCCCGTTGGTCGGATGCAGCAGCAGGCGCCACATGATCGCGACGACCACCGGCGGCATCGCCCACGGGATCAGGGCGAGGGTGCGCGCGACGCCGCGGAACTTGAGGTTCGTGTTCAGCAGCAGCGCGAGGCCGAGTGCGGCGACGAACTGCAGGACCGTCACCGACAGGGTCCAGATCACGCCGATCCGGAACGAGTCCCAGAACAGGTGGTTCTGCAGGAGTTTGCCGAAGTTGTCGAAGCCGACGAAGTTGGTCTCGACGTGCAGCCCGGCACGGGCGTCGGTGAAGCCGAGCGCGATCCCGCGGATCAGCGGGTAGACGCTCAGGATCAGCACCGGCAGCAGCGCAGGCAGGAACAGCAGGATCGCCTCGCGATTCTGCCTCGGCCGCCCACCTTTCTTCTTCACCGGCGCCGGCGCGGTCAACGTGGCCGTCACGGGGTCGACCTCCTGATGCTCAGGGACGGCTGTACGACGATTCGTCGCGGGGTCCGGTCGTTGTCCTCGATCCTTGCCAAGAGCAACTCGGCTGCCCGGCGACCGCGTTCCGCCGATCCCAGGTTCACGCTGGTCAACGGCGGGAAGCTCTGCTCGGCCAATTCGCTGTCGTCCATCCCTACGACCGCGACGTCGGCGGGCACCTCCAGCCCCGCCGCAGCCAACTCATGCATCACGCCCACCGCGAGCAGATCGTTCGCGCAGATGACGGCATCGAACGCCCCGCCCGTCGGGCGGATGGTGGTAGGAGCGGGCTCGTCACCACCTCGCCGCCGGTGGGACCGGCTGCCGGCCAGCCCGCCGGCGGCCAGCAGGTCGGGAGCGGCCGCACGTCCTGCGGCGAAAGTGAAGTCTGTTGCCTCGGCGACAGCGGCGGGCTGGAGCTCGTGTGCTTTGAGCGCTTCGGCGAAACCCTTGGACCGGGCGGCGCCCGGGACCGTGTCGGCCGGGCCGTTCAGGAACGCGATGCGTCGGCGGCCTTTCGCGACCAGGTGGTCGACGGCGAGCAGCATGCCCTTGGGCGAGTTGGCCCGGACGGTGTCGACGCCTGCTTTGGCGGGGACGTTACCGGCGACGACCACCGGCACCTCGCACTCGCGGATCGACTTGACCAGGTCCTCGTCGACGCGGATCGGGCTGATCAGCAAGCCGTCGGCGTACCCGCGCGCCATCCCCCGAACCAGCGCGACCTCGTCCACCACGTCCGGCCCGGTCGTCGTCACCACGAGCCGGTAACCGGCCGCGGAGACAACCTCCTCGACCGCCCGCATCATCGTCACGTACACCGGGTTGCCGACGTCCGCGACCGCCAGCGTCAGCTGGAACGTCCGCCCGACCTTCAGCGACCGCGCCCGCGCGTCCGGCACGTAGCCGAGCTCGTCGACCGCCCGCTGGACCCGCTCGACCATCTCCTCGGTGGCCGGCAGCCCGTTCAGCACGCGCGACACCGACGCCACCGAGACCCCGGCCGCCCGGGCCACCCCAGCGATCGTCGGACGACTCACGCCGACCTCCTGTAATCGTTCTTGTAATCGTTTACAGACCAGACATTAAACCGCAACCCAAACCCCGTCAACACCGCACCACCCCGGCAACCCTCGCCGCAATCACACCGTGACCCACAGCTCAACTTTGAGAAGCCACCAACCATCTCCGGAGCTCCGAAATGGTTGGTGGCTTCTCAAAGTCGGGACCGCGCGGCGCGGGGGGCCGGGGGTTCTACTCGTCGTCCTCGTCGGCGCCGGGGCGTTCGGCCCAGGGGGTTTCCTTGGCGGGGCGCACGACGATGAGTTTGTCGCCGGCGGCCAGCACCGAGACGTTCGAGTCGTAGTAGCGGTGCACCTTGCCGTCGCGGACCACCGACACGACCCGGTCGGGTACGGCGGACGGCGGCTTGCCGACCTCGCGGCCGAGGACCGGGCGCTCGGCGACCTCGAGACCCTCGCCGTACGTGAGCAGGTCCTCCATCACCTCGCCGAGGTTCGGGCTGACCGAGGTCAGGCCGAGCAGCCGGCCGACCGCCTCGGACGAGGTGACGACCGCGTCCGCGCCGCTCTGCCGCAGCAGCGGCACGTTGTCCTCCTCGCGGACCGCGACCACGACGTGCGCGTTCGGGTTCAGCTGCCGCACCGCCAGCGTCACCAGGACGGCCGAGTCGTCCCGATCGGTCGTCACGATCACCTCGCGCGCGGTCATCACCTCGGCGCGGCGCAGTACCGTCCGGTTCGTCGCGTCACCGTGGAAGGCGGCCATCTGATCGTTGCCCGCGTCACCGATCGCGGTGGCCCGCGGGTCGATCACCACGATCTGGTCGCGCTTCACCCCGTTGCTGATCAGGGTCTGTACGGCGGCGCGGCCCTTGGTGCCGTAGCCGACGACGATGGTGTGGTCCTTCATCCGTTTCCTCCAGCGCGTGTCGCGCATGATCCGGCGACCCTCGTTGGCCAGCACTTCCAGTGTCGTACCGACCAGAACCACCAGGAACGCGATCCGCAGCGGAGTGACGATGAAGGCGTTCACCAGCCGGGCAATGGGCGTCACCGGCGTGATGTCGCCGTACCCGGTCGTGGTGAGCGTGACGGTTGCGTAGTAGATGCTGTCGATCAGCCCGACTTTGCCGTCGTAGCTGTCCCGGTATCCGTCACGGTCGACCACCACGATCAGCACCATCAGGGTCAGCAGCCCCAGCGCGACCAGAAATCGGCTGAAGAGCTGAAAGAGCGGCGAGCGCGTGCTCGCGGGCAGGTTGACCAGCAGACCGTGCGGATTGCGACCGGTGGGAAGGGGTGGCACGGTTCAGACGATATTCCACCGGCGGCCGATCCACCGCATGCGACAGGCTCCGGTCGGTCAGTGCGACACTCACCATCAGACTGTCGCCGTCCCGAACCACCCGGGACCGCATCCGCAGCCGCTCGAGGGTGCGGAGCATCGCGTGGTTCTCCGGCTGCACCATGCAGACCACCCGGTCGGCGCCGAGCGCGCGGGCCTCGCCCACCACCTGGCGCAGCAGCCGCAGCCCGAGGCCCTGTCCCTGCCAGCCGTCCTCGACGAGTACGGCGACCTCCATCGTCGTACTGCCCAGCTCCTCCCACGGCGCCGCCGTCGCCATCCCGATCACGGCATCGTCGACGCAGGCGACGATCGACACGCCGCCGGCCGGCGCGGACAGGTGCCGCGCGGTGCGGGCGGTGAGCTTCGGCATCGGCACGTGGTACCGCCGGGTGCGGCTCTCGTACGAGCACCGGTCGTGCATCGCGACGACGGCGTCGGCGTCCTCGACGGTCGCGGTCCGCAGCTCGGGTACGCCGCCGCTCCCGGGCCGCGGGCCCTCCGGCGTATCGAACCGCTCGGCCAGCCGGCCCGCGATCTCGACCAGCACGTCCGCGCGGGCCCATTCGGCCGGCGTGTACTCGTCGAACCCCTGCAGGTTCCCCAGCTCGTCGTCGACCGACACCGGGTCGTCGATCAGCCGCAGTACGGCGCGCAGGTACCGCGCCGGCGCGTCATGGAGTACGTCGGCCTGGCACGGGCGGACCGTCGTACGGCCACAGCCGGCCTCGGCGACCAGCGTCTTCAGGTCGTCGGCGGTCCAGCCGATGCCGGTGGAGACGACCAGCTCGTCGACCGCACCGGTCTCGGAGGTGAAGACCTCCAGGTGAAGGATGTTGATGTCGTCCGCACCACACCGTGCAGCGAGTTCGGCCAGCGCACCGGGCCGGTCGGCGAGTTCGGTCCTGATCTTCCAGAGCATGCGGACGCCCTCCCTCGTGGAAACGTCCTTCCACTGTGCGCCCCACCTGTTGCCCGGCCGGGTCCGGAATGTTACGCCCGCGTCAACGTTTCCGGCGGATCTTGGGGAGGATCGTCTGCTTGTGTGCCGCCAGGACGGCGGCTGATTCGCGCTTGTCGAGGTCCGCGTGCCGCAGCAGCTCGGGATAGCTGCTCTGCGGTACGACGGGGTACGTCGTCACGATCGCGTCGCCGGAGAACACGAAGAAGATCGCTTGACCGTCCTTGATCACCTTCAGCAGGGACCCCTCCCGCACGGTGAGAGCGTGCTCGACGGCCTTCCGGCGTGCGGTCCGCTTGGCCCACGCGGCCTGGACCGCCTGCTGCGCGGGCTCCCGACCGTGCCGCACCGCCTCGACGACGAGCGGCCCGTACCGCACGCCGTACTTCACCAAGTTCTTCGCCAGCTTGCTGCTCTTGCCCGCACCAGCCGCTCCACCCGCCATACGTCGAGCGTACTGACCGGAGCGGGTCGGCATGCGGAGGTTCGTGCGGTCAGGCACCATGGAGGCCGTGAGTACCCCGAATCCGCGCCGGCCGATCCTGCCCGGGAACAAGCTGTTCGAGTCGCTGCCCGGTGCCGCCGATCCGGCGACCGTGACCGAGGCCGCGCACCGGACCGCCGAGCTGCTGGTCCGCGGGGTGCGCAAGTCCGAGGACACCGAGGTGCACGCCCGGGTGGTGAAACTCGCCGACGAGTACGGCCTCGACGAGCTCGCCGAACTGTGGTCCGACTCCCCCGCCGACTCGCTGCCCGGGGCGCTCTGGCGGCTGTACGTCCTGCGCTCCTGGGTGCACTCGAACGCCGAGGCCGTGTCCCGCGAGTTCGCCGGCGGCCGCAAGTACGCCGAGGTGCACGCGGTCGTCGCAGGTGTCGCCGAGCCACCCGGTCCGGCCGAGGTGCGGGACATGGTCGACGCCGTACTGCGGGGTGTCGCGACCGGTGATTTCGCGACCACCCTGGACCGGGCGGCCGCGTTCGCGCGGATCGTGGCGACCGGGCGGGCGCACCTCGCCGACGACGGCCACGAGCAGGTGCTGTCGGCGTCGAAACTGGTCGAGACGGCTGATCAGCTGCAGACCGCGGCCCGCGCCGAACGCGCCGGAAGCCTGTGGTAGTTGCGTCGGGCGTCAGGCGGTGTTATAGCATCTCGCGGCCTGGAATCCCAACAGGACAAGGGGTTTGGGCACCCGCTACACTGTTCGAGGTGTCGGGCCGGTGCAAGCCCCGGGTCCCAAATTAAGCCGCTACGAGCGGCCACGCGCCGTGAGGCGCTTCCCGGTCCGGCACCCTTCGACTCCCCGCCTCGCCGCCACTGAAGCTGTGCAGTTCAGGGTCAGGCCCGGGAAAACCCCCTATCGATCCAGCCCGAAGACGAGCAGACTCGGTGGAAGTTGTTGACCGGTCTGCTGGGGGGCCGCTGATCAGCCAGGGAGGGCGATCGGCATGGAGGGGACAGACTCAGTTGTGCACGCGAAGGGTGTTGTGCGTGTGTACGGCGAAGGTGACACCGCTGTCCGTGCGCTGCACGGAGTGGACGTGGAGATCGAATCCGGGCAGCTGACGGCCGTGATGGGGCCGTCGGGGTCGGGGAAATCGACGCTGATGCACATCCTGGCCGGTCTGGACCGGCCGACGTCAGGCTCGGTGACGATCGACGGTATCGAGATCACGACGCTGGGCGACGACGCACTGACGAAGCTCCGTCGTCAGCACATCGGCTTCATCTTCCAGTTCTTCAACCTGCTGCCGATGCTCAGCGCGCGGGACAACATCCTGCTGCCGCTGACGATCGCCGGCGAGAAGGCGGATCCGGAGTTCTTCGACACGCTGGTGGAGCGGGTCGGTCTCGCCGATCGTCTCGCGCACCGGCCGGCCGAGCTGTCCGGCGGTCAGCAGCAGCGGGTCGCGATCGCGCGAGCCCTGGTGTCGCGTCCGACCGTGGTCTTCGCCGACGAACCCACCGGCAATCTCGACTCCCGGACCAGCGGCGAGATCCTCGACCTGATGCGGTCCTCGGTCGAGACGTACGGGCAGACGACGGTGATGGTGACGCACGACGCCAAGGCGGCCGCGATGGCCGACCGGGTGCTGTACCTGGCCGACGGCGAGATCGTGAAGGAGACCGGGCGGTCCAGCCAGCACGAGATCCTGCAGATCATCGACACGCTGGACCTGCAGTGATCAGGTTCGCGCTGCAAGGACTGCTCGCTCGCAAGCTACGGACGGCGCTGACCGCGATCGGCATCGTTCTCGGTGTCTCGCTGATCTCCGGCACCTACGTCCTGACCGACTCGATCTCCAGCGCGTTCGACTCGATCTTCAGCCAGAACTACAAGAACACCGACGCCGCGATCACCGGCAAGTCCGCGTTCGACCTGTCCGACGACGGGACCCAGCAGGCGCCGCCGTTCCAGGCCGACCTGCTGCAGAAGGTCCGCGACCTTCCGGAGGTCGGCGCCGCCGGCGGAGCCGTGAACGGCGAGGCCCAACTGATCGGCAAGGACGGCAAGGCGATCGTCTTCGGCGGCGCACCGAACCTCGGTTTCAGCGTCGATCCGTCGCTGCCGCAGTTCAACTCGCTCACCCTGGTCAAGGGCGGCTGGCCCGGAGCCGGCGAAGTGGTCATCGACACGAAAACCGCCGCGGAGAAGGGCTTCCAGGCCGGCGACACGATCGGCGTCCAGGCCCGCGGCGCGGTGCGGCCGATGCGGGTCTCCGGACTGGTCAGCTTCGGGGCGGTCTCGTCCATCGGCGGCGCGACCCTGGCCGGCTTCGACCTCGGTACGGCGCAGCGGCTGTTCGACAAGACCGGGAAACTCGACCAGATCCTGATCTCCGCCAAGAAGGGGGTCGACCGGCCGCAGCTGCTCGCCGCGGTCCAGAAGGTCCTGCCGCCCGCGACGCAGGTCCGCAGTGCGGAGGACCAGGCCGCCGAGGACGCCGCCGGGACGAGCGAGTTCCTGAGCTTCCTGCAGACGTTCCTGCTGGTGTTCGGCGGGATCGCGTTGTTCGTCGGATCGTTCGTGATCGCCAACTCGCTGTCGATCACGATCGCCCAGCGCACCCGCGAGTTCGCGACGCTGCGGACCCTCGGCGCCGCGCGCAAGCAGATCCTCGGCACGGTCGTGCTCGAGGCGCTGGTGACCGGCATCGTCTCGGCCGTCGCCGGGTTGTTCCTCGGACTCGCGATCGCGACCGGGCTGTTCAAGCTGTTCGACGCGATCGGATTCACCCTGCCGAACAACGGCCTGGTGTTCCGGACGCGGACGGTCGTCGTCGCTCTCATCGTCGGCGTGGTCGTGACCGTGCTGGCGAGTCTGCGGCCGGCCATGCGAGCCACGCGCGTACCGCCGATCGCCGCCGTACGGGAAGGCGCGGCGCTGCCACCTGGACGGTTCCACAAGTATCGGTCCGCGGGTGCCGTGGCAGTGGCCGTGGTGGGAATCGGGACGATCCTCGCCGGGCTGTTCGTCGACGGTCTGGCGACCAGGACGCTGCTCATCCTGCTCGGCCTCGGCGTCCTGCTGCTGTTCGTCGGTATCGCGGCGTTCTCGGCGCGGCTCGTCCGGCCGATGGCCGCCGTGTCGGATCCGGTGGCGCGCTGGTCGGTCGTCGTACTGACCGCCATCGCCTGGCCGTTCATCCTGTTGCCGCTCTGGCTGATCCGCCGGCTGTTCGGGCGGCCGGCCGAGTTCCCCGGCGTACTCCCCGACGGCCCCGCGGTCACGCTCGGTGGTCAGAACAGCCGGCGCGACCCACGCCGTACGGCGTCGACCGCCGCGGCGCTGATGATCGGGCTCGCACTGGTCACGCTCGTCGCGACCCTCGGCGCGGGGATCATCAAGCCGTTCGAGGACGCGGTCGACAAGATCTCCAGCTCCGACTACGCGCTCACCGCGCAGAACAACTTCAGCCCGTTGCCGCCGACAGTGGCCGCCGCGGCGGCGAAGATACCGTCGGTCACCGAACTGACCAGCGTTCGCGCCGGCCAGGCGCGGGCGTTCGACAAGACGATCTCGGTCACCGCGATCGACGAGACGGCGCCCAAGCTGCTGCGGTTCGACTGGCGCTCCGGCTCCCAGGCGTCGCTGTCCGAACTGGCGGCGAACGGCGCGATCGTCGACTCCGGCTATGCGGACGAGCACTCCCTCGTCCTCGGGTCGACGTTCCAGCTGCAGACGGTGACCGGGAAGCTGCTGCAGCTCACGGTGCGTGGCATCTTCAAGCCGCCGGCGGGTGGGTCGCCGTTCGGCAACGTCACGATCTCCACCGGCACCTTCGACTCCACGACCACCCAGCCGCAGAACATCTACAGCTTCCTGAACATCGAAGGCGGAGTGACGCCGGCGAACACCGCCACACTGAACGCCGCCCTGGCCTCGTTCCCGAACGCCAAGGCCGTGACCATCGAGCAGTTCAAGGACAATCAGACCGACGGCATCAAGAGCTTGCTGAACGTGCTCTACGTGTTGCTGGCGCTGTCTGTCCTGGTGAGCCTGTTCGGCATCGTGAACACCCTGGTCCTGACCGTCTTCGAGCGAACTCGCGAACTCGGCATGCTGCGCGCGATCGGCCTGACCCGCGGGCAGGTGAAACGGATGATCCGCCAGGAGTCCGTGATGACGGCGCTGATCGGCGCGGTGATCGGAATCGTCCTCGGTCTGGTGCTCGCGTCACTGCTGGCCGCACGGCTGGACGAGATCAGCTTCACCGTCCCGGTCGGCCAGCTGGTCGCGTTCGCCGTCGTCTCGGTCGTCGTCGGCATCGTCGCCGCCATCTGGCCGGCCCGGCGCGCGGCAAAGCTGGACCCACTCGAGGCGCTGCAGTACGAGTAGTTCTACCGACGATCCCGAACCTGTGCACTGCTAGCGTCGCCGGCTGTGAAGCGAATCGCCGCCCTGTCACTCATCGTGATCCTGGCCGGATGTTCGACCGTCGAGTCCAAGGACATCCGGACCAGCGGGATCACCGCCAACTACGTCGTCTCGCTGCCCGAAACGGCCGACGCGGCCAGCGTGAGCGCGTCGTACCGGGTCGGCACGCTCACCTTCGTGGAGCTCGGCGAGGGTGAGTCGGTCACGGCGTCCGGCGGCGGCAAGGACGTCACGCTCAAGCATCACCGCTCCGCCGGGGTCACCGACTACGGCGGCCAGCTGGACGGCGTGGTCGACGCGGGGACCGAGATCACGTTCAACCTCACCCGCGGGAAGGACGACGACTCCGCACCGCGGTCGACGGTGAAGCTGCCCGAACGCGTGCGGCTCACCGCTCCTCTGGCCGGTACGACGTACTCGCGTCGCGCCACGATCCCGGTCCGCTTCGACAGCCGGCCCTCCGAGCAGCTGTCCATCCTCACCTGGGCCGGAGAATGCATCCAGACCGGCAGCCTGGAACTGGAGCCCGGCCGTACGTCGGCCGGCATCCCCGCCGGCTCGATCCGTCCCTCCACGGAAACGCCGACACCCGGCGTCAAGCCGGCCACAACGTGCCCGGTCGACGTCACACTGACCCGCCGTACCGAGGGCACGCTGGACGAAGCTTTCAAGGGCGGCCACATCACCGCGGAGTCCCAGTCCGTACGGCGGATCACCTCCGCACCGTAGCCGTCTGGTAACCGGTGGTCCGCTTGGTGGCTACCTTTGCGAGGACGTGGGTATGCCTGTGCACGACAGCCTCGGGCTGTGTCCGCCCATAACCCCTCCGGAAGGACCCCCCTCATGCGCCGCCTTCCCCGCGCACTGCTCCCGTGCGCGCTGATCGCCGGACTACTGCTTCCGGCCGCTCCGGCCGCCGCTACGCGCGGTGACTTCGACATCCAGGCCCACCGCGGTGGTCTCGGCCTGACCGTGGAGAGCACGATCGCGTCGTTCTCGCACGGTCTCGAGCTCGGCGTCAGCACGCTGGAGCTCGACGTGCAGATCACCCAGGACGGGTACGCCGTGGTGACCCACGACCGCAAGGTCGCGGGCAGCAAGTGCCGCGACACCGCGCCGTACATCCCGGGCGACCCGGAGTACCCGTACGTCGGCAAGTTCATCAACACGCTGTCGCTGAACCAGGTGAAGCAGCTCGACTGCGGCTCGCAGACGCTGCCGAACTTCCCCGGCCAGCAACCCGACCCGGGTGCCCGGATGCCCGAGCTGCGGGACGTCTTCGCGCTCGTGCACCGTTTCCACGCGTACGGCGTGAAGCTGAACGTCGAGACCAAGGTCGAGGCGGGTGCGCCGTCGGAGACCGCGCCGCGCGAGCAGTTCGTCCAGGTGGTCGCCCAGGAGATCCGTAAGGCGGACATCGCCCGGCAGGTGACGATCCAGAGCTTCGACTGGGGTTCGCTGATGCGGATGCGCCAGGTGATGCCGCAGCTGCCGCTGGTCGCGCTGACGAACTACGACTTCCTGCAGGTCGGCCAGCCGGGCAAGTCGCCGTGGCTGGGCGGTATCGACATCGACGACTTCGGCGGTGACCTGGTCAAGGCGACCAAGTCGTTCGGCGCGTCCGCGATCTCGCCGGTGCACGGTTTCCCGCAGGACGGGAAGGTCACCGACCCGACGTACCAGCCGTATGTCACCGCCGAGATGGTGAAGTCGGCGCACGCGGCAGGGATGAAGGTCATCCCGTGGACCGTGGACGACCCGGCGACGATGCAGTCGCTGATCGACAAGGGCGTCGACGGGATCATCAGCGACTACCCGGACCGGGTGCGGGACGTCGCCCGGGCCAATCACTTCAAGCTCCCGAAGTCGTACGACGCTCCAGCGGTCCGGGCGCTCCCGTCGGCGCACGCGCACAACGACTACGACCACCGGCGGCCGCTGCAGGACGCGCTGGACCGTGGGTTCAACAGCGTCGAGGCGGACGTGTGGCTGATCGACGGTGAACTCCGCGTCGCGCACGATCTGGAGGACGCGAAGCCCGGCCGCACCCTGGAGAGCCTGTACCTGAAGCCGCTGGCGGACCGGGTCCGCGAGAACCACGGTCAGGTGTACAAGCGCGGTGGCGGGTTCCAGTTGCTGATCGACATCAAGAGCGACGGACCGTCGACGTACGCCGCGGTCGACAAGGCGCTGGCGAAGTACCGCGGGCTCAGCACGATCTTCGTCGACGGACGGGTGTTCACGGGCGCTGTCACTTCGGTCATCAGCGGCAACCGCCCGCTGGACGACATGTTGGCGCAGAAGATCCGGTACGCCGGGTACGACGGACGCCTCGCCGACCTGCAGTCCGGGATGCCGGCGTCCTTGATGCCGCTCGTCAGCGACAACTGGACGAACGTGTTCACCTGGCAGGGCGTCGGGCCGATGCCCGAGAACGAGAAGACCAAGCTGCACGACATCGTGGTCACGGCCCACCACGCCGGCTACAAGGTCCGCTTCTGGGCCACCCCCGACGTACCGGGCGCCGCTCGTGAGGCCCTGTGGCGCGAGCTCGTCGCCGCCGGCGTCGACTACATCAACACCGACGACCTGCACGGCCTCGAGGACTTCCTTCGAGGCTAGGCGGTCTGACCTCCGTGAGGGCGACCAGGTCGTCGCCCTTACGGAACGCCTTCCGCTGTTTGATCGCACCGTTGCCCTCACGCAGCGACCGTTCGACGCCGTCGCGCACCAGCTCGACCGCGTCGAGCATCTGCAACGCAGGCTCGACGTGCAGCAGCAGCTTCTCGATCACCTGGGCCATCGGCATCGCCTCCGCGCTCAGGACGTCGAGGCCCTGCGCAGTGAGGCCGCCCCGAGCAGCCAGCCAGTACGCGGCCCGCAGGACCTCCGGCTCGAGCGTCGGGCCTCTCGTGCCGTCCTCCAGCGCAGTCAGAACGATCGCGCGGACCAGGGTCGCGATCAGCACCGTCTCGTCCACCGTGAGCGGGATGTCGCTGACGCGGACCTCCACCGTCGGCAGGTGCGACGACGGCCGGATGTCCCAGTAGACCATCTTCTCGTCGATCAACGTGCCGGCCGCCATGTGCATGGCGACCAGGGCGTCGTAGTGCTCGGCCGACTCCAGGTACGGCGGCGGACCGGCGCTCGGCCACCGCGTCGTCATCAGCCATCGCCAGCTGGCGAATCCGGTGTCCTGACCGAGGTAGATCGGTGAGTTGGCACTGAGAGCGAGCAGAACCGGCAGCCACGGCCGCAGGTGGTTGCTGACCTTGGTGGCAGCCTCCTTGTCCGGCACGCCTACGTGGACGTGGCAACCGCAGACGCCTTGCTCTCGCGCCAGCAGCCCCCACTCGCGGACCAGCGCCTGGTACCGCGGCTTCCTCGTGATCAACTGCGCGGCCCGTCCGTGCGGCGGGACTGCGATCGCCAGCAGCCGAGCGCCTTCCTCTGCGGCCGCGGAGGCCAGATGGGAGCGCATCCGGAGCAGATGACCGCGGAGCTCGTCAGCCGTCGTACAGACCGGCGTGTTGATCTCCACCATCGCTCTGGTCAGCTCCAGCGCAACGTCGAGCTCTCCGGCGTCCTCCACCACAGCTTTGCTCCGTGGCAGGGGGTCACCGGTCGCGGACACCAGGAGTAGTTCTTCCTCTACTCCGACAGAGGGTAGCTTCACCCTGAACCGGTACCCGACCGCTAACGGGCTAGGCTCTCCGGCGTGAGTTTGCCTGTTGTCACCGCCACGCGGTACGTGCTGCCGTTGCGTGAAGGAGGGTCGTTGCCCGGCGTTGTCGAGGGCAACGACCTCGGCACGTACGTGATCAAGTTCCACGGCGCCGGGCAGGGCCCGAAGGCGCTGGCCGCCGAGGTGATCGTCGGTGAGCTGTTCCGCCGGCTCGGCCTGCGGGTGCCGGAGCTGAAGCTGATCGAGCTCGACCCGGCGATCGGCAAGTCGGAACCAGACTTCGAGATCCAGGAGCTGCTGATCCGCAGCGCCGGCCTGAACCTCGCCGTCGCCTTCCTCCCGGGCTCCTTCGGGTACGACGGATCAGCCGGCAACCCGGGTGACGAAGCGATGGCCCGGATCCTCTGGCTGGACGCGTTCGTCGCCAACGTGGACCGGTCGTGGCGCAACACGAACATGCTGGTCTGGCACAAGAACCTGTGGCTGATCGACCATGGCGCCGCGCTGTACTTCCACCACTCGTGGATGTCGGCGGAGAAGTTCGCATCGCTGCCGTACGACGCCTCCGACCATGTGTTCTCGGTTGCGGTCCCTGGCGTCGCGAAGGTGGACGCCGAGCTGGCTGCGGCGATCACGCCGGAGCTGTTGACCGAGGTGATCGGGCTGGTACCGGACGAGTGGCTCGGTGAAGGCGACCGGGAGCGGTACCTGGGTCACCTGCTGGCGCGGTTGGAGAACCGGGCCGTGTGGATTCCCGGAGGTGCGCAGTGAAGCCTTTCGACTACGTGATCCTGCGGGCCGCTCCGCGCATCCAGCGGGGTGAGTTCATCAACGTGGGCGCTGTCCTGTACTGCCGAGCTCTGGACTACCTGGGTGCCGGCTGGGATGTGAATCCGGAGCGGCTCAAAGCACTGGACCCCGCAGTGGACGTCGACGTTGTGTGTGCGTCGCTGGATCAGATTCGAGCGATCTGTGCGGGTGACGCTGCGGGAGGACCGGCAGCGGGCACCACGATCAGCGAACGCTTCCGGTGGCTCGCTGCGCCGCGCAGTACCGTCGTACATCCCGGACCGATCCACAGCGGGATCACTGAGGATCCCGCTGCGGACCTTGAACGGCTGCTCGACTCCTTCGTGCGTTAAGCGAGTGCTGCCGACACGACGTCGCGGGCCTGTTCGAAGACCTGCTGCAGGTGCTCGGCGCCCTTGAACGACTCGCCGTAGATCTTGTAGAGGTCCTCGGTGCCCGACGGGCGAGCGGCAAACCATGCCGACTCGGTAGTGACCTTCAGACCGCCGATCGCCGCATCGTTGCCAGGAGCGTGCGTCAGCCGGTCAACGATCGGCTCACCGGCCAACTCGGTCGCGGTGACCGCATCCGCCGACAGCGCGGCCAGCTTGGCCTTCTGGTCGCGGGTGGCCGGTGCATCGACCCGCGAGTACGCCGACGCACCGAACCGCTCCACCAACTTGGCGTGGGCCAGTGACGGCGTCTCGCCGGTCACCGCCGTGATCTCGCTCGCCAGCAACGCCAGCAGGATCCCGTCCTTGTCCGTCGTCCACACCGTGCCGTCGAAACGCAGGAAGCTCGCGCCGGCCGACTCCTCTCCCCCGAAGCCGACCGAGCCGTCCACCAGACCAGGTACGAACCACTTGAAGCCGACCGGCACCTCCCACAGCCGCCGGCCCAGGTCCCCCACCACGCGGTCGATCAGCGACGACGAGACCAGCGTCTTGCCGACAGCGACGTCCGGGCCCCACTGGCGGTTGCTGAACAGGTACGAGATCGCGACGGCCAGGTAGTGGTTCGGGTTCATCAGTCCGGCGTCCGGCGTGACGATGCCGTGCCGGTCCGCGTCCGCGTCGTTCCCGGTCGCCACGTCGTACTTGTCCCGCTGCGCGACCAGCGAGGCCATGGCGTACGGCGAGGAGCAGTCCATCCGGATCTTGCCGTCGTGGTCCAGCGTCATGAACGACCAGGCCGGGTCGACCCGCGGGTTCACCACGGTCAGGTCGAGGTCGTGCCGTTCGGCGATCGCGGCCCAGTAGTCCACGCTCGCACCGCCGAGCGGGTCGGCGCCGATCTTCACGCCGGCGTCGCGGATCGCGGCCAGGTTCAGCACCGACGGCAGGTCGTCGACGTAGTGCCCGACGAAGTCGTAGTTCCCTGCCTCCTCACGCGCCTGCTCGAACGACTTGCGGCGTACCTCCCGGTTGTCGCCCGCGATCAGCTGGTTGGCGCGGTCCGCGATCCACTTGGTCGCATCGGAGTCGGCGGGGCCGCCGTGCGGCGGGTTGTACTTGATGCCGCCGTCGCGCGGCGGGTTGTGCGACGGCGTGATGACGATGCCGTCCGCGTCGGCACCCGCGCCGCGATTGAGGCGCAGGATCGCATGCGACACCGCAGGCGTCGGTGTGAGCCGGTCGGCGCTGTCCACGAGCGTCTGTACGTCGTTACCCGCCAGCACCTCGAGTACGGTGCGCCAGGCCGGCTCGGACAGGCCATGGCTGTCCCGGCCGACGAGCAGCGGACCCGTCGTACCCTGACCGGCCCGGTACTCGCAGACGGCCTGCGTGATCGCCAGGATGTGCGCCTCGTTGAAGGCGCTGTCGAGGCTCGAGCCGCGATGTCCCGACGTACCGAAGACCACCTTCTGGGCCGGGTCGTCCACGTCCGGGGTGAGGTCTCCGTACGCCGCCAGCATGGCGTCGACGTCGACGAGGTCCTCGGGCTGTGCGGGCTGGCCTGCGCGTGGATGCATGACCACATGCAATCACAAGACGGTCAGCCGCTGTACGGCGTGAGCAACTGGTCGACGGGCGCATAGTCGTCGGTCAGCACCGGCGCGTTGCCGACGAAGCTGTCCGGCCGGTCGAGGACGCCCATCGAAGGCTCGAGCTGGCCCATGATCGCCGGTACGTCGATCGGCTTGTCGGACGCCGCCACCACGAAGTTCCCGCCGCTGTGGCCGGACAGTTCGTCCTTGCGCGCGATCACCGCGACGTACGGGAAGACCGCCTGCGCCGTCTTGATCTCGGCCTTCGCGAACTTGGCGGCGCCGTAGTCGATGACGTTGATCAGGTAGAGCCCGTCTGGTCGCAGTACTCGTCGTACGTCGGCCACTAGCTCGCGGGTGGTGAGGTGCCAGGGCACGGAGAGCCCACTGAAGGCGTCCATCAGGACCAGGTCCCGGCTGTCCGTCTCCTCGTCACGTACGCCGAGCCGGCCGTCCTGCACCGTAACCGTCAGGTCCGGACCGGTCTGGACGCCGAGCTCCCGCTTGTCGAGCTCCACCACGGCCTTGTCGATCTCGTACACCTGGTGCTTGCTGCCGGGCCGTGTCGCCGTCACGTACCGCGTCATGGTCAGACCGCCACCGCCGACGTGCAGCGCGTTCAGCGGCCGTCCCTCGGCCCAGGTGCCGTTGATGGCGGCCGCGAAGCTCTTGATGTACTCGAACTCCAGGTACGTCGGGTCCTTGAGGTCGACGTACGAGTGCCGCGCTTGGTCGAGGTACAGGGTCCGCCCACTCTCCCGGTTCGGGTCCGCGACCACCCGAGCGCAGTGGTACGCCGTCTCGACCTCACACGGCCGCGGCGCGACAAGGGTCAGCGTGGCGCCGACGACCGCGAGAGCGACCGGCTTCACCGCTGCCTGCACACCACGCAGCAGGAAGGTCAGCGCGGCTCCGACGACCACCAGTGCGGCGCCCAGGGTCAGAACGATCGTGCTGATCGGAACCGTCGCCACGAACACGAACCCGGTCAGCACAGTGCCGACGATGCCGCCGACCGTGGCGTACGCGGACAGCCGGCCAACGACGGTTCCGGTCTGAGCCAGTGTGGCCAGCCGTAGCTTCGTCACCATCGGTGTGACGGCCGCCAGGAGCGACGCGGGCGCGAACAGCGTGACAGCAAGTACCAGGAACACCAGCTCGCTCGCGCCACCCCGGAGCGCTTCACCCGTCCAGCGGACCACCGGGAGGATCAGCATCACCAGCGCCCCGCTGAGCAGGAACAGCGGACCGAGTGTCCGGTGCGGCGGCACCACGTCCGCGAAACGGCCACCCAGTGCCGCACCGGTCGCGATCGCGGCCAGCGCGACTCCGATGACCGCGGTGTTCGTCTCCAGCGTCAGGCCGATGTACGGCGCCACCAGCCGGAGCGAGACGAGCTCCAGGACCATGACGGCGGCCGAACTCCCGAACGCCAGCGCAATGGCCAGCTTCTGCCCAACCGGCCCACCCTCACCCATGTACACCCGCGTAACCCTATAGAACGCTCAGACCTCGTCGAGGCGGTACGCCGTCTCGACGAGATCCTCGAAGTGGGCCCAGTCCACGTCGACGTCCAGGTACACGCCGAGCCAGCCTCGGTGGCCGACGTACGGCGGCCTGTAGAAGTGCTCCGGGTCGTCCGCGACCAGCGACTCCTGCACACCAGGTCGCGCCGCCATCCACACACCGAGGCGGTCGTCGTGGTGGTGGTCGGCGTACATCACGAAGGTCTTCTTGTCCCGGACGAACCAGGTCGGCTCACCATGACTCAGCCGCTCGGTCACCTCAGGCAGTGCGAGGCACAAGCTGCGTACGTGTTCCAGAACATCCATCTACTCAGTGTCCCTGCTCAGTGCCTCGGGCCAGGGATCACCACACCCGCCTCGTACGCGTAAACGACCGCCTGTGCGCGATCACGCAGGTCCAGCTTGGTCAGGATGTTGCTGACATGCGTCTTGACGGTCTGCTCGGCCAGCACCAGTTCGTCGGCGATCTGCCGGTTGGACAGTCCACGGGCGACCAGTCGCAGTACGTCGGTCTCTCGCGGCGTCAACCGGGCCGGTGTGGTCAGTACGACGGGTTGCGCGCGAGCGAAGTCCTCTACCAGTCGCCGGGTGACGGACGGCGCCAGCAGAGCGTCACCAGCCGCGACGACTCGCACTGCTGCAGCCAGCTCGTCCGGGGTGGAGTGCTTCAACAGGAAGCCACTGGCACCGGCGCGGAGCGCTGCGTACACGTAGTCGTCCAGGTCGAACGTCGTCAGCATCACGACCCGCGGCGGCTCGCCAGGTGTCGAGTCGGCGAGGATGCGCTGGGTCGCGGCGAGCCCGTCGAGCACCGGCATCCGGACGTCCATCAAGATCACGTCCGGCGTCAGCTCGGCCGCCAGCTCGACCGCCCGGGCACCGTCGCCGGCCTGTCCGACGACCTCGATGTCGGGCTGCGCATCGAGCAGCGCACTGAACCCGGCCCGCACCATCTCCTGGTCGTCAACCACCAATACCGTGATCGCCACTGCCCACCTCCTTTACCACCGGAATGAACGCCCGCACCAGATAACCGCCTTCAGGGGTCGGCCCGGTGCTCACAGTCCCGTCGACGAGTGCCACCCGCTCCCGCATCCCAGTCAGCCCGTGCCCGCTCCCCGGCGCCGGTACGACGGGCCGCGGCGGCTTCTCGTTCTGCACGATCACTTCCAGCTCGCCCGCAGTACGCCGTACCGCCACCTCCACGGCCGCGTGCAAGGCGTGCCGTACGGCGTTGCTGAGCCCCTCCTGCACGACGCGGTACGCCGTCAGCTCGACAGCAGGGTCGAGCCCGGTCGGCACGTCACCCACCAGCCGCACATCTGCTCCAGCCCGCCGCGTGCTCTCGACGAGTTCAGCCACCTGGTCCAGACCAGGCTGTGGTCCCATCTGCGGTTGCTCGACCGGCTCGCGCAGCAAACGCAGTACGCGACGCATCTCGGTCAGCGAAGCCCGTGCTTCGTCAGCAATGCCCGTGAACTCCTCACGAACGGCGTCCGGTACGTCGGGCAGCCGGTGAGGCGCACTGTCCGCGCGGACCACCACGACGGACAGGTGGTGAGCCACGACGTCGTGCAGCTCGCGGGCGATCCTGGCCCGCTCCTGCAACCGCTCGCGTTCTGCACGCTCGGCCTTGCTGATCGTCTCCTGCTCGGCAAGTCGACGGTTCGTGTCGACCCGCGAACGGAGGAGGTCGCCGACCACTCCCGCTACGCCTGACAGCACCGCCATGGTGATCAGACCGGGCCAGCTGCCGCGGTCCGGTGCCAGCCCGAGCGCAATGACACCCAGGGCCTGCGTCGCCACCCACCAGCCGACCAGTTCCCGTCGGCCGAGTCCACGCGCACCGGCGATCGCAATGACGAGCGAATGCCCGAACGCTGACGTCGTACCCCACGGCCACGGTTCACTCGAGCTAACTGGACTCGTCAGCGCAGCCATGACAGCAGTGGTGACGAGCGAGACCACCACTGCGGCCCGCGGCCGCAACCACGACAGGCTCAGCGACAGCGCCCGTGCAATCGCCAGGCTCAGCACAGCCGCGATCGGTACGTCGTAGTGCTGTGCGAGATCCATGAGAGTCAGCACGAGCAGCGCGGCGACGGCCAGCCCGGCGGCCCACGGCCGCCTCATCGGTATCTGCACGGGTTGGACCTTACTCACAGCTGCTGCAGCCAGGACCAGAAGAACGCCAGGCTACCCGCCGCCAGCACGATAGTTGCCGGAAGCACCCACTTGTTCGTCCCCTGCACCAGGAGCGTGTGCACTGCCGCAATGCCGCGCAGCGCGAACAGGAACACGACAATGCACGGTACGGCGATCAGACCGTGCGCGGCCCACGCTCCAGCTCGCGTCGGTCCGCCCCACGTCCCTGGCTGAACCGGACCATGCTCGACGAGCCCCCAGAACGGGCCGCGAACCAGAGCCAACACCATGAGCAGCATCACGAACCAGTTGGTCAGTCCGAGCACCGCACTGAGTAGCCCGTACCCGAAGGTCCGCGCGTTGCTCATCGACTGCGCACCACGTGCACCGAGACTGCGCCATCGCCTCGCTGCGGTTTCCTCCTCGCCCAGCATCGCGTCCGCCATTGCCTGTACGCCGGCTGGCACCAGCAGCGCGTCGTACAGCAATGTGCTGCCCAGGCGTCGCAGGGTGTGGGGGCGGCCGGCGCTGGGTGCCGTGGGGCGGGTGAGTACGTCCGTCATCGTCATCTCCTCGGTCTCAAGTCCTGAGATCGAGGCTAGGAATTCGCGGCCGTCGGCACCTCCAGCCACGGAGCCGATCCGGAACCAGTACCCGGGTAGGGGTCTCCTGTGATTCAGGTCACAGTGACCACGATGCGTGTCGCGGCGTTACACGGTCAGTGCCGAGCGGTGTGCTACGCCGCCGACGGCGCGAGCGGTGAGAGTCCAACAGGAGGTACTCGCACACCATGCGCATGCGGAACCTGGTTATGACCGCCATGCTGACCCCGGTTTTGCTGCTCCCCGGCTGCGGCAACGAGGCCGACAGCAATGTCGCCGCGGCGGTTCCGGCGGCGCACAAGGCGGCCCGGACCACGACCACCGACGATGCGGCCGGCTCCGACGACCCCGTGCTGAACGCGTACTACACGTACCGCGTCGCACTCGACGTGATGATGCGCAGCGGGGGCGGCAAGACCAAGCAACTGGAGCCGACGATGACGCCGGCGATGTTCCAGGCGATCAGCGCGCAGGCGAAGTACTTCCGGACCCACAAACTGCGCAACACCGGCAGCACCAAGGTGCTGTGGGCGAAGCGCACGTTGGCGGCGAACGGCGTCATCGTCAGCGCCTGCTACGACACCTCCGCGGCGCGCACCGTCAACGTCCGCGGTCGCGGCGTACTGCCGAACACCACCCCGACCCGCTGGCTCGACCAGATGCGCGTCCTCAACCAGCAGTCCCGCTGGATCGTCGACGGCGGCACCACCACCCCCAACGCCTGCTGAACACCTCCCATTTATGGCAGTGGGATCACGATTGCGCGGCCCCCGGATTCCTCCGCCCAGGCGCGGGCAGACTCACTGACAAGTGCCGGAACAGGTCGAGGGGTCCACCGATGATCGACACGAGTATTGGGCGTTGGCTGCCGTTCCTCGGCCGCCGCCGTACGCCGGAATCGCTGCGGCCACGCGGCACGAGTTCCCGGGTCAGCCGGCTCGCGGCGCAGTACGACGTCGAGGTCGACGCCGCCCTGCAACGCCTGTGGCCGAAGGCGCGGATCTACCACGACCGCGAGTTCACCCGGGACCGCGCCGACTTCCTGCTGGTCGTCCGCGGCCGCGGCGTGATGATCGAGACCAAGGTCAAGAGCGACCCGGGGCTGTTCCGCGGCTCGACCCTTCCGCCGCTGCTCGACCGGCTGCAGCGTGACGGCCGGCGGCTCGTCGTCCTCGTGAACCAGGGCGACCCCACGCCGGCCCGCGACCTGATCAGCACCAAGCTCGGCGACAAGGGCCGGATCGTGGTCTGGTCCGGTCCGCACCACGACACCGAACTCCGCCAGGCCGTCGAGTCACTCCTCCAGCAAACCACCCGCCACGCCTGACCAGCGGGACCCGGAACAGGCAATGGGGACCCTGCACAGGCAATTGCCTGTGCACGGTCCCCATCAGGTGTTCCTAGTCAGGCGTTCTTGATCGCCGAGACCTCGAGCTCCAGCGTGACCTTCTCGCTGACCAGTACGCCGCCGCCCTCGAGCGCCGCGTTCCAGCTGACGCCGAAGTCCTTGCGGTTGATCACGACCGAGCCCTCCAGGCCGAGCCGCTGGTTGCCGAACGGGTCGGTCGCCGTCCCGGTGTACTCGAAGGTGACGTCGACCGACCTGGTGACGCCGCGGATCGTCAGGTCGCCGGTCACCACGAACTCGGCGTCGCCGGCCGGCTTCACGGCGGTCGACACGAAGGTGATCTCCGGGTTCTCGTCCATCGCGAGGAAGTCGTTGCTGCGCAGGTGCTCGTCGCGCTGGCTGTTGCGGGTGTTGATGCTCTTCGCCTGGATCGTCACCTTCCCCGACGAGTTCGCCGGGTTCTCGCCGTCGATGTGGAACGAGCCCTCGAACTCGTCGAACGCGCCCCGAACCTTGGTCACCATCGCATGCCGGGCACTGAAGCCGATCCGGGTGTGGGAGGCGTCGAGGGTGTAGTCACCGCTGAGCGCGGCGTACTCGCTGGACATCGCGGATTCCTCCAGAAAGGTAGTTGAAGTTTAGATAGTACAGAGTTCACCCTTAACGCTCAGAAGTCCACCCCACACCCGGCGTGTCCGAGTCGTGGACCCGATCGAACCGGGAAATGGACACGACCCCAGAGCCGACTGTTGCCTGAGGCAACGGAGTTAACCGGTTGCGCCGGCCCGGGCCGGGCTTGTCTCATAGGTGGTCGAAGATCGGAGGACCGTCGTGGAACCGCTCAGCGCCGAGGACATCAGGCGCTCGTTCGTCAATTCGTCCAAGAGCCAGGTCAAGGCGATGGCGCTGCCGCCGAGGTTCACCGAACTGCCCTGGGAGTCGCTGGACTTCCTCGGCTGGCGTGACGGCAAGGCGCCGAACCGCGGCTACCTCGTCGTACGGCGGGACACCGGCGTCACCGGGATCGCGGTCAGCACCCAGACGTCGGGCGCCGCGCGCCGGTTCGCCGGGCTGTGCGACCTGTGCAACACCGCGCATCACGTCAGCGACGTCGCGCTGTTCGTGGCCCGCCGAGCGGGTTCGGCCGGCCGGGAGGGGAACACGGTCGGGATGTACATCTGCGCCGACCTGGCCTGCTCGCTGTACATCCGCGGCCTGAAGGACCTCGACCTGCCGCAGGGTGAAACGGCCGGCCCGGACGTCCGGGCGAAACGCCTCGCGACTCGCCTGGAGAGTTTCGTCCAGCGCGTCCTCGCCTGACGTCCGGAGCACTACCCTTGTGGTGCACAACGGCCCGCGGAGTACCAGGGAGAGCGCGATGACCGAGTTCCGGATCACTCACGAGATCCACCAGACACACCCGGACATTCGCGAGCGGCTCACCGCGACCACGATCGAGGCGATCAACGAGTCCAGCGCCCGTTCCGCCGAGGACGCGGCCCGGGTGCTGCGCCACAAGCTCGGCGAGATCGGCGTGGAGATGAGCGACGACGCCTGCCTGTCGGCGATCGAACGCATCCGCTCCGGCAAACAACTCCGCTTCGAAATCGAACCCGTCCCCGACGAGGACTGAGCCCCAACCCTCCACCCGAAGGGGTATCCCCGCGACTGGAGGGTTGCCCATTGAAAATCCGAGGGGGCAACCCTCCGGGTCGGTGAACAACCCTTCAGGTCGGTGGGCAACCCTTCGGGTCGGTGGGCAACCCTCCGGGTCGGTGAACAACCCTTCAGGTCGGGGGGCAACCCTTCGGGTCGGTGAGCAACCCTTCAGGTCGGTGGGCAACCCTCCGGGTCGGTGAACAACCCTTCGGGTCGGTGAACAACCCTTCGGGTCGGTGGGCAACCCTTCGGGGCGGGGGGCAACCCTGCGTCGGGCGGCGGGGTGGCAGGTAGGGTGCGGGGCGTGGAGCTTGCTGAGTTGGGGCGTCGGATATATGCGACTGCACATCTGACCGGGGAGTTCCTGCTCCGGTCCGGGCAGACGACGACGGAGTACTTCGACAAGTACCGGTTCGAGGCCGATCCGGTGCTGCTGGACGAGGTGACCGCCGCGATGGTCCCGCTGATCCCCGACGGCACGGAGGTACTGGCCGGGCTGGAGATGGGCGGTATCCCGGTCGTCACCGCGCTCGGGCGGCACACCGGCCTGCCCTGCGCGTTCGTCCGCAAGCAGGCGAAGTCCTACGGCACCTGCCGGCTGGCCGAGGGCGCCGAGACCAAAGGCCGCCGGGTCACGATCGTCGAGGACGTCGTCACCACCGGCGGCCAGATCGTCCTGTCGGCGAACGAACTCCGCGCCCTGGGCGCCACGATCACCGACGCCCTCTGCGTCATCAACCGCAACCCCACCACACCAAACCAACTCACCGAAGCCGGCCTGACCCTCCACGCCCTACTGACCCCAGAACACCTCACACCAACCCCCTGACCCCGCCGCCAGGGGCACGATCGCCCGCACACCTGACCCCGCCGACACCAGGGCACACCGCCCGCACACCTGACCCCGCCGACACCAGGGCACACCGCCCGCACACCTGACCCCGCCGACACCAGGGCACACCGCCCGCGCACCTGACCCCGGCGACGCCAGGGGCACGCCGCCCGCACGCCTTTGCCGGACTCAGCCGGCCTTGCGTTGGTCTTCCGGCAGGAACCGGCGGAAGTCGTCGGCGGAGATGATCGGGATGTTGAACTCGCGGGCCGCGCGGGCCTTGACCGACAGGCTGTCCACGTCGGCGGCAACCAGGAACGTGGTGTCGGGGCGGACCGCCTCCTGAGGCACGAACCCGGCCGCCACCGCCCGGTCCCACCACACCTCGCGAGGCTCGACCATGTCCCCGGTGAACACCAGCGTGCTCCCCGGCGGATACCCGCGCGCACCAGGACGATCAGGTACGACGTACCGCCCGGCGCTCACGCGGAGCAGCGCCTCGTCGACGTCGGACACCCGCTGCCCGAGCATCACCGCGACCCGGTCGAGATCGCTGCGCTGGTCCGGTGAGATCTCACCGGTCCCCCACGACGCGGTCGCCAGCGCGGAGACGTACCACCGATGGAGGTGATCGACCTGCGGGCGTGTCATCCCCAGCTCGGTCGCCACCTGCACCAGTTGATCCGCGTCCGCCGCCGTGATCTCACGCTTGCCGAGGATCGTGTCGAGCAGGACGAGATACGAGTCGGCCTGCGGCGGCTCCGGGACACGCGGCAACTGGTCGACAAGTCGGCTCATCCAGCCGTGCCTTCCCCCGGCATGCACCGGTCGGACGGTCGGCGCGACGTCCGTGCCCGGCAGGTCCGGCCAGGGCAACCGACGTACCTCTTCGTAGGCCCACTGCCAGGGTGGCGGTGCCGCGAAAGCCCCGAGATACTGCGCGAACAGCTCTGCCGTCGCCCGGGTGTCCGCGAGTGCCGAATGCCAGCCCTCGATCGAGATCCCGGCCGCCGCGCAACAGGCGCCGAGCGTCCGTTTGGCGCCTGGATGCAGATACCCGGCCAGTGCCATCGTGCACATCGACCGCTCGGTGATCAGCGGAACGGTGACCCCGAGGCGCGCGAACTCGGCCCGCAGAAATCCGAGATCGAACTCGACGTTGTGCCCGACAACCATCCGTCCGGCCAGCAACTCCCCCAACTGCCGCGCGATGTCGCGGAACTCCGGCGCCGCCAGCACGTCGGCGGTGAGGATCCCGTGGATGTGCTGCGGGCCCAAGTCGCGTTGGGGATTCAGCAAGGTCACCCACTCGCGCTCGACCCGCCCGCGCGCGTCCAGCAGCACGACGGCGATCTCGATGATCCGATGCCGATGGGTCGGCAGCAGACCGGTCGTCTCGGTGTCGATGACCGCGTACATCCAGGCCTCCTCCGGCTCGCTGACCGACTGTGACAACCCAATCAGACGCCGCCGACACTTTCGGTCCCGTCAGGTATCGGACGGAATCTCGACCTCGATCTCCGCGCCCAGCCGCGCTCCCTGCGCCAGCTGAAGTTCGTCGCCGCTCCAGAACCGCCCCGGGTCGTACCAGTTGAGCTTCCGCCCGCTCAGCAACCCCATCTCCTCGTATGTCACCGCGACCACCTCGGCGCAGTACGCCGACTCCAGCTCGAGCTCGCGCGATCCGCGACGAATCGCCGGCACCCGCCCGCGCACCCATCGCGACGCGAGCCGGGCAGTCGACGGGAACGGCGTACCGTCCAGGCGCGCGACCGTCCGCAGTACCGCGTCCTCCATCTCCCGCGTGACGGGATGATCGAGCTGCCGTAGCCAGGCCTGCTGACCGTACTTGCGTGCCCACACCAGCACCGCGTCACGCAGATTGTGCAACTGCGCACCGCGCTGGTGCTGGCCGGTCCACATGTCGGGGAGCGAGCGACCCAGCTCCGCGTGCCACATCAACGGCGGGAGGTCCTCGACGACGATCGCCATACCGACGTGGTTGACGGGGCTGTTGGTGGTCAGCTGAATGGCGCGATCCGCCGCGCTGCCACCGCGGAACAGCCAAATGTCACCTGTTCGTGTCAGTTCCGTAGCGTCATCCAGTGAAATCCGGCTGTTCACGTCGCTAGGTTAGTCGGCATGAAGGTATGGAAGGTGGTAGGGCTTGCGGGACTCGTCGGCGTCGCCGCGACGGGCGTCGTGATCGCCCGGGGCGAGCGGAAGCGCCGTGCGTACACGCCGGAAGAGGTCCGCGATCGCCTCAAGACCCGGGTCAAGGAAGCAGCGAACGCCTGACCCCGGCCGACAATCGGCCGGGCAGTCGCGGCGCGCCGTAACTCGGTGGTACGGCGTCGCCCACGTCTGCCCGGCCACACTCGTTGCAATACGCAACTTAAAGGTTGTGCAGGGCAACCTGTTCGAGGCGGCCGGCGGTGATCGTCGCGGTTTGGTAGGTGCAGTACGGCTGCCGCCGCCGGTCAGTCGGCGACCCCGGGTTCAGCAGCCGGAGCCCACCCGGACCGGTCGTGTCCCACGGGATGTGACTGTGCCCGAACACCAGCAGATCCACCCCCGGGTACGCCGTCGCGCAGCGTTCTTCACGCCCCTTGGCCGGACCGGTCTCGTGCACCACGGCGACCGACAACCCGTCGAGCGTCACCCGCGCGACCTCGGGCAGTCGCGCCCGCAGCTCGGGTCCGTCGTTGTTGCCCCAGCACCCGACCAGCCGGGCCGCGCGTGCCTCCAACTCGTCCAACAGGTCGACGCTCACCCAGTCGCCCGCATGGATCACCACGTCGGCGTCGTCGACTGCGTCCCAAACCGGTGCGGGCAACTTCTTCGCCCGCACCGGCAGATGAGTGTCCGAAATCAGCACCAGGCGCATGAGCCCACTCTCTACGGGTTCAGTGCCGCCAGCAACTCTCTCTCCTTGGCTGGGCTGAGGCCTGCCTTGCGCTCGCGGTCCAGGCCGAGCTCGCGCTCCCACGCGAGGGTGTCCTCGACGAACTCCCGGCGGGACCGGTGGGTGAGACCGGCCGCGACAGCCGCCGCGCCGCTGCGGGACGACCAGCCCTCGTAGCCCGGCTCGGTCAGCCACATCGCCAACGAGTCCGGCCCCATGTACTGCTCGACCTTCTGCTCCTCCAGCCACTCCCGCGGCGCGAGCACCACCGGCCCGGTGTGACCGCCGACCTCGCGCGTCAACTCGATCCACTCGCCGAACGGCACCACCGGCCCGAACGTGTCGAACGTCCCCGTCCGCCCCTCGGTCGCGTTGTCCAGCAGCCATCCGGCAAGGTCTCGTACGTCGATCACCGCCGTCGCCAGCTCAGGCGTGTCAGGCACCAGCATCGGCTCCTCGGGTGCCCGCGCCGCCCGCGCGACCCACGCACCCGCGCGATCACTGCGGTCCCCCGGACCGCCGATCAGCCCGGCGCGCGCGATCACCAGCCGATCCCCGACCACCTCGCGGGAGGCGAGCTCACACGCGACCTTGGCCTCGCCGTACAGCTCCCGATCGGCCACGTCGTCCGCGGTCGGCTCCCGCAGCGCCGCAGTCTCGTCCGCACCGGGCGTGTCGTACTTCTCGTACGCATTGCACGAGGACACGTACGTCCAGTGCTTGGCGCGGGCGCCGAACGCGGCCAGCGCGCCCTTCACGAAGCCTGGCTGCCACGAGACCTCGAACACAGCGTCCCAGTCCTGCACAGGCACCGCGTCGTACGCGTCCGGGCTGCTGCGATCGGCCGCGACCAGCGTGGCGCCGTCGGCGACCGTGCCGCTCTCGCCACGGGCCACACAGGTCACCGAGTGCCCGCGCGAGATCGCCTGCGTCGCGATCTCGCGACCGAGCCACGCCGTACCACCGAGGATCAGAATCTCCATGCGGGCAAGCCAATCAGGCCCGGCCGGCAATTCCCAGGCGCCTCTGCCGAGGGCAGAAACTCCCGTGCGTGATTCGTTGCCCTCGTCACGTCACTGTAATCGTCGTCCCCTTGCCAGGCAGGCGATCCGGGCGCACTGTCGTACCACAAGGACACCCAGGGGTGAGTGTCTGTGGAAACAGGGGGAAGTGATGGCTGGTTTCGTTCAGATCATCGAGTACCGGACGTCCAAGCCGGACGAGATCGCGGCGCTGATGGAGGACTTCCGCGCGAAACGCGAAGCCGAGGGCGACGGGCCGGCGCCGACCCGCAGCATCGCCTGCGCCGACCGCGACGAGCCGGGGCGGTACTTCGCGATCGTCGAGTTCGAGTCGTACGAGGCTGCGATGGAGAACTCGCAGCGTGCCGACACCACCGAGATGTCGGAGAAGATGATGGAGCTGTGCGACGGTCCCGGAAAGTTCTACAACCTCGACGTGGTCGCCTCGACGCAGTGATTCCTCAGGTACGGCGTACGCCGGCTCGCCCGGGCGTACGCCGTACCGAGGTGACCGGTGCCGGGAGGGGGGATGAGCCGGCACCGGTGGATCGGGACCTCAGCCGAAGACGCGGTACGACGACCAGGTGGACGGCGGCGCCGCGCCGTCCGACCCGAAATCGCGCTCTGAGTGCAGCGGGTCGGGGTCCTGCGGCTCTGGCGCCGAGTGCAGGTCCGGCCAGGGCCGGGGCGGGAGGGAGTCGCGGGGCGGCAGCTGGAGGTCGGGATCGGGACCCCGTTCGGGGTCGAGCCACTCGACCGTCGTCGCCCCGCCGTGCCCGTGGATCGCGACGACGGACTCGATACCGTCCCAGACGGTCGTGGTCGGGTAGTCGCCGTACCAGCGGAGCGCGACCGAGCCGTCGGTGAACTGCACACCCTCGGCGACGGGGCCGGTGCCGCTGACACCGGAGACATCTTGATGACGGATCAGCCGGAAGCGACGGGAGCTCATTTCGGTGCTACCTCCCACAGCCGCTCCCCCGGCAGCTTCCGTTCCGGTCCTGGATCGTGGTCCGGAACCGGGTCGCTGGTCACCCGCAACCCGGCGAACCTGCGCGACATGGCCGCGGCGTACCGCTCGGCCAGCTCCGCTTCGGCCCGGTAGTCGGCGACCACATGGTCCCCGAACCAGACCCTCACCCGACGACGCTCCACCCGGACCGCGGCCGGGTGCGGATCACCACCGTCAGGCATCTCAATACACCCGGCGCCCACTCGAGCCGGATCCCATCAGCGACCTCGCAAGACAAACCTTCACGGCAATCACTTCCACTTCCCTGTGGGGATGGGTTCACAGGTAGTGACGGCCGTCTCAGCCGTTCATGACGCGATTCCCCAGAAATTTCTCACCCACTGTGAGAAACCCTCCAGGCAATCCGCGCTCAGCCGCGGACCCAGGCCCGCCAGGTGTCGATGTCCTCGACGTCGGGGGTGATCAGCGGATCGAAGGTATGCGTGCCGGCGCCGGGAAGGTGCGCGGACACCAACGTGTCGAGATTGTGAACGAGCAACGCAGGTACTTCGGGGCGCGTGGTGATGAGCGTCTCGAACAGCCGCCCGGCCTCCCGGTGAAGGATGTCGTCGGAACCACCGCCACGTACCTGGACCTCGATCGCGTAGCCGTCCATCGCCTGCACCTCGTCCGGCTCCGGATCCGGTACGACGTACCCGTTCGGCTGCACCACCACGCCAAGCCAGTCCGCTGCGCTCTCGCCGCGCATTCGCAGCCGGACAGCGCTCGTCTCGGTCACCAAGACCTCGGCCCCGACACCCTCGACCAACCAGTCAACTACCTCCTGCTGTCCACCGGACACCGCCAGGAAGACACTGTCGACGACAGACATCACTTCTCCTTTCGATAGGTGACCAGTCGGTTGTCACCGAGGATGACGTGCACGACGTCGGCGATAGCCTTGCCGGGCTGACCGAGTGCCCGGCGGTAGGCACGCCAGGCGTCTGCCTCCGAAAGATCAATGCCCCGTCCGTCGATGACGATCTCGGGCGCTTGATCACTGGCATCGCAGATGTTGCGTTGGACGGTACTGGTCCCGTTCTTGTTCGGTGTCTTGAACTCCACGACCACTCCGCGCCCGTCCGGCTGTTTGCGAACCATCGCATCCGGGTTCTTGTCGCCCGACCCGTGGTCTTCCCTCCGCGCATCGATGCGCCATCCTTCCTCTGTCAGTCGTTCGGCAATGACCCGTTCGTGAGGTTTGAAGCTCTTCAGAGGGTCGTGAACGCCCGGGGCGAAGTCGAGTTCGAGGGGGCGGAGGTCGAAAGCGGGGTCGAAGTCCACGGCGTTCGGCGTTGGGAGGTCCGGGAGGTCGATGTTGACGATGGGTGGGGCGGGAGGCTGCTCGGGGTCGTCGAAGGTGGCTTCGATCTGGTTGGGGGTGATGGTGAGGGTGGCGTGTTCCCACTTCTCGGTGGCGGCGTCGGCCATGGAGTCGAGGAGGAGCTTCACGGCCTCGGTGAGGTCGGGGTCGATCTCGAAGTCGCGCGCGAGACGCTCGGCGCGCTTCTCCTCCTCCCTCTCGTCCGGCTCCTCGACCTCGGGCGCCTCGTCGGACTCCGGTACGAATTCGAAGTCGCGGGTCAGGCGTTCGGCGCGCTTCTGCTCTTCCTTCTTGTCCGGTTCTTCGAAGATCACTTCGCCGGTTTCGGTGACGGTGATTTCGAGTTCCAGGAGGTGTTCGTCGTCGCGTTCCTGGTCGTCGTCCTTCTCGTGGGACTTGCGGTATTTCTCGAAGGCCTTGCGGGCGACCGTGACCAGTGGCGGCTCGTTGTCTTCGGCAACTTCCAGGTCGTCGTACGTCGCGGTGAGGCGTCTCGTGCGGACCTGGACGTCGCCGGTGCCGCTGGTCGCCTTGTTACGTTCCGCGGAATCGGACGACGGACGATTCGTCGACGGTCCCGGCGTACCGATCAGGCCTTCGGCCCAGCCGCGTGCCTTCGGCGGCGCCATCGACAAGTAGTGCGCAGCGGCTTCGCACGCGCGTGCCGCGGCATCGAGCTGCTGCGCGGCGACCGTTGCCTGCCCGCGGGAGGCGATCAGCGCGACCTGTGCGTTCTCCCGGCAGCGCGCCGCCGTACGCACGAGCTGGTCGACGACCCGGGGGATCTCGTCGAAGCAGTCGACCAGACCGCGGGCGACCCGCTGCAGCTCGGACGGCACCTTGATGACTCGAGCGTCAGATCTGGTCGGCGTAGTTCTTGCAGCCGGCCGACGCGATCTCCAGCGCCTCGGCGGCCTGTTCGACGGCCTTGCTCGCGGCCTCCAGGATCTCGGTGATGTCGCGGTCGATACCGGTGGCGGTGCCCGCGATCAGGCTTTCCACCAACTGACTGTGCTGCGTGAACCGGAGCTTGAATCCGGCCAGGCCACCCGCTGCCTGCTTGGCCTCCATCGAGACCTGGTGCAGCTGTTCCTTGAGCCGCAGTACGTCGGACACCTCAACCCACTCCCAAATCTAGTTGCGCTTCTTCGGCAGCACGATCGCCGTACCCGCCACGACGACCGGGACCAGGATCCCGAGCCACCACGGCAGTCCGGCCGCCATCGCGACGACGACGATGACCGCACCGCCCCAGCCCCACCAGCGCGCGCCGGGCAGTCGTGGCAGCCCGAGCACCCGAGACGCGGCCAGCATCGTGACGGCGGCGATCGCCGCAGCCTCGGCCCCAGCCAGGAACGACCCGCTGAGCACCCACACCAGCACGAACCCGACCAGCGCCAGGACCGCGCTGATGGTACGCCGCTTGCGCTGCTCCTGGAGCGCCCGGGCCTTCGTCCGCAGCTCCTCCAGCTGGTCGACCGACTCGGCGAGCTGCTTGGTGATCCGCTCGGCGACCGTCTCGATGTCGTTCAGCGCGCGGATCTCGGGCAGCGTGTGGTTCGCCCGCTTGCCTTCCGCGGGCAGCCCGGCCCGCTGCAAACTCTCCGCTGCCTTGTCGGCGAGCGCGTTCAGCCGGGTCTGCAGCTTCCGTCCCCGCTCGGCCATCGCATCGGCCTCGGCCGCCGCGGTTGCCTCGGCCTTCGACTTGTGCGCCGTCAGCCGGTCCTGCGCCTGCTGCGCGTCGGCGCGCGCCATCGCGACCGTCCGCAGCGCGCGGACGTACTCGGACCACTCCTGCTCCACAGTCTTCATCGCCGCACCAACTCCACCGCGCGATCCACCTCGTCCGACCGCAGCGCGGCGAACGGTACGACGACCTGTGCCTCAGGATGCAACCCGTCCCACAGCAACGCCCGGTGCGGTTCGGAGGCCCACCGCACCAGCGGACCCGCTACCGCACGTACGCCGTCCTGCGGGTGCCGGAGGAACAGGTGGGTCGCCACGTTCGCCCGCCCGTACCCGAGCTGCTCGGTGCACACATGCAGCCGGTTCCACCACCCGAACGTGACGAGGCCCTGCGCCGGCCCGTCCCGCACGATGTCCTGCAACGCGTTCGCCGGGCTCTCGAAGTACCCCTCGGCGTGCAACTGCATCCGCGGTACGCCGTGGAACCCGAAGCCGATCAGGTACGTCCCGCCGGCTTCCCCGCTCCGCATCGCGTCCCGCAGCGCGAACAGCCGCGGCGCGATGTCGTCGTGCTTGTCGACGGTCTCGACCTCGCACCCGAGCTGCCGCAGCATCTGCACCAACGCATCCTTGCCCTCGGCAACAGACGGCGCCGAGTTCGTCCCGTCCATGAAGAGGAACCGCGGCGGCTCCACCGCTGACGCGGCCGTCGACACCGCCAGCCCAGTCAGTACGCCGAGGGCATCCGGCGGCCCGTCCCCCAGCACGAGCACACCGGCGCCAGGCTCGGGCCGTACCTCGACGGAAACCGGCTCCTCAGTCACCGCGATCGGCAGCCCGGTCCACGGCCGCCCCAACTCAGGCTTCACCGCCGTCGCCGTGTCCGTCAACCGCGCCGGCTCGGCCAGATGGAACACCCGCGGCGGATGCACCGCCGTACCCGCACGCGTCCACAGCTCCTGCCGCAGCGAGTCCAGCACGAGCTTGTCCGCATAGCTCACGAGCACGTGCTGATTGTCGTCCGGCGACCCGAAGTTCGCGTTCAGCACCGCCTCGCCGCGGAACTGCAACTCGGCCGCGGCCGTGTTCCCGCTGCGCAGAATCGCCTGCGAATCGGCCGGCGTCGTCTTCAGCGCGATCCGGTACGGCACCTGCCCGAAGATCGAGTCCCGCCGCGTCGACAGCCGCTTCACGCCCTCGATCGTCTGCGTCGCCAGTACGACGTGAACGCCGTACGCACGCCCCAGCCGGACCAACCGCTCCAGCAGCTTCGCCGCCTCGTCCGCCAACTCGTCGTCGTCCTCGAGCAGCACCTGGAACTCGTCCAGTACGACGAGGATCCGTGGCGGCCGATCCGGGCCGGGCGGTAGCTCCGCGATGTCGGCGACGTTGCCGTGCGACTTGAAGATCTCGCTGCGCCGTGCGAGCTCGTCCGAGAGATGACGCAGTACGGCGAGACCGAACGCGCGATCGCTGTGCACCCCGAGCACGCGGATCTGCGGCAGCCAGTGCGGCCGGTCCGGGCCGGGCCCGAGCGCCGAGAACTCGACACCGTGCTTGAAGTCGAGCAGGTACATCTCCAGGTCGGCCGGCGAGTAGCGCGCGGCGAGACCGTGGATCAGTACGAGCAGCAGGTTCGACTTGCCCTGGCCGACCGCGCCGCCGACGAGAACGTGCGGCAGGGCAGGGTTGCCGCTGCGCAGCCGCACCAGCGCCGGTGTGCGGTCGTCGTACCCGATCACCGTCCCGACCTCGTCCTTGACCGGCTGCCACCAGGTCGAACGGTCCGGCAGCGTCCGGTCGAAGTCGATGGTCGGGAGTACGGCGATCTCCGCCTGCTCGGCGATCACGTCACAGATGCCCGCGGCAACGGTCGCGTCGAACGGCGGATCGAGCCGGGCCGGCGGCAGCTGCGCGACCTCGACGCGATCGTTGACGATGGCAACCGGGTTGAGGAGATCGAGCAACTGTCGCGAGTCCACGTCGAGCTCGGCCGCCGCCGACGCGTCGTAGTGGACCAGGAAGCAGATACCGCGCTTGCCCGCGGTCGCGGCCAGCCGGAGCAGGTCGCGCTGGGCGAGCGTGTCGATCCCGGACGGGTAGTCGAACAGGACGACGATCCGGTAGGGATCGGTGACCTGGCCGGTCTCCTTCAGCAGGTCCTCGAAGCGCTCGTGCCCGAGTTGCGCCTGCCGGCTCGCGCGCAGCGACGACACGTCGACCAGCCCGGACAGCACGGTGTGCAGTTGCTCCGCGGTGTGTGTTGCCCTGGGCACCAATTGCGGGTACTTCGTGGTCAGGTGACCGAGCAGCCCCATCATCCCGGTCAGCCGCGGATCGAACGCGTCGATGCGGAGCCGGAACGGTTCCGCGGCCGCGACGAGCCGCAGCGCGACGCTCTGCAGCAGGCGGCGCGCGGACTCGTTGCGGTCGCCGGTCACCTTCCAGCCGTTGGTGCGGAGCAGCGGCGCGACCACCGGCGTACCGGTGTCCAGTTCGCCGACCCGCACGTACGCCGGGGCTCCCGCGCCGACCAGTTGACGCGAACGCCAGCGGGCGTCGTTCGGCGGAATCGATGCCAGACCGGGTGCGAGGCGGTCCGCGAGCAGCCGTGCCTTGGGCTCGGCTTCGGACAACGCCTCCGCGGTCTTCGCGTCGACCAGCGACCGCGACTCACGCCGGGCGGCGGCGGTCTGCTCCTGCAGTTGACGATGCAGCTTCACGGCGCGCTGATGCTCGCCGTACGTCAGCCGCCGTGCGTTGTCCAGCAACTGCGCCAGCGCGTGCTGCAAACCGCGGATCCGCGCTTCCAGGAGCTCCGGTGCGGCCGGTCCCCCGTCAGGCTTCTCCGTCACGAGCATCGTCCTTCCACACTTGCCCCGCGACCCTACTCATTGCCTGGTGTAACCATGTCACACCAGTGGCCCCAGTGGTCACTCCAGGTATCAGTAGTCTCACCTGCTAATCAGGAGCGACGATTTCGAGTTCGTAGCCGTCGGTGTTGTGGAGGAAGGCGGCGTAATGCTGCGGGCCGCCGGCGTACGGATGGCGGTCGGCGAACATCAGCGTCCAGCCGTGCTCGGCGGCCTCCGCGACGATGCTGTCGACCTCGGCCCGGTCGGCCGCGTTCAGCGCCAGGTGGTTCATCCCGGGCCGCATCCGGTCGTGCTCGGCGGCCGACATCGCCGGGCTCTGCTCGACGACGACGTAGCAGCCGTCCGGGGCGGTCCAGGTCATGCCCCCCGGCCAGCCGTCACCGTCCTTCCAGCCCAGCCGGGTGAGGACCCAGCCCCAACTCGTGACGGCCCGGGACAGGTCCGGGACCCAGATCTCGACGTGATGCACCGCGGCAGCCATCGGAGCATTATCTGTGCTCGGCGTCATGGTGCGACACGGCATGGTGCGACACGGCCGTCGAGATCCCTGCCGCGATCGCGCCGGAGAGCAGCAGCCAGACCAGCGCCGCGAGCAGCCACGGCCACCACGGCCGGGCCTGCGCGGCCTCGGCGACGGCCTTGCCGAACAGTCCGCCGGCGGGCGCGAGGACGAGCACGAGCACGAACCGCGCGAACCTCGTCTCCCTGGTCATTTCTTCATTGTCCGAGGCAGCCGCCGAACCTGCAGAAACCTTGGCGTTTCGCGCCCGGTCGTCTTTCTGTCCGTGGGAGGGTTTACGGTCTCCGTGACAGTCGAAAGAATCGGGGTTCGTGGTGAGTACCACCCGGATCGAGAGCACGGCGTACGGCGCCGCGGCTCTGGAGCGCCTGCAAGCCGTCGTCGCACGGCTGAAGGCCGACGATCCGATGACCCCTGTCACCCTGCTCCTGCCGAACAACCTGGCCGGCGTCATCGCCCGCCGCCACCTCGCCCGCTCCTCGGTCGCCGGTCTGTACCTGGCGACCCTCGAGCGGCTCGCCGAGCAGATCGCCGCCGGGCTGCTTTCGCCGCGACGTCCCGCGACCCGTCCGATCGTGGCGGCCACCTGGCGTACGGCGCTCGCGAAATCGCCCGGCGTCTTCGACGAGGTCGCCGAGCATCCGTCGACCATCCAAGCGCTTGCATCGGCCCATCGCGAGCTCCGTGACCTGTCCGAACCGGCACTCGACAAGGTCGCGAAGGCGTCCGCACTCGGCCCCGATCTGGTCCGTCTGCACCGGCACGTCACCGCCGAGCTGGCCGCGGACTGGTACGACGCGACCGATCTGCTCCGCGCCGCCGCGTCCCGGATCGCGGACTCGCCGTCAACTGTCGACGAGCTGGGCGCGCTGGTGCTGTATCTCCCGCAAGAGCTGACCCAGTCCGAGGCCGCGTTCGTCGCCGCGCTCGGTGAAGCGGCCGCCGATCTCACGGTGATCGTCGGACTGACCGACGTACGCCGTGCCGACCGCGCCGTGCGGCGATCGCTCGAACGGATCGGGATCGATCTGCCGACGTCGATCTCGAAGAACTATCCGGTCGCGACCGAGATCCTGAACGCGTCCGATGCCGACGACGAGGTGCGTTGCGTGGTGCGGGACGTCGTCTCGGCGCTGGAGCACACGCCGGCGCATCGGATCGCCGTGCTGTACGCCGCGGCCTCGCCGTACGCACGTCTGCTGCACGAGCACCTGTCGGCCGCGCGTATTCAGGTGAACGGTCCAGGTACGCGTCCGGTGCACGAGCGGGCGATCGCGCGGACGCTCCTCGAGGTGCTCGCGCTGGTCGATCAGGATCTGCCGCGCGCGGACGTGTTCCGGGCGTTGGCGAATGCGCCGACGCGCGACTTCACGGGCGAACGTATCCCGGTGCCGCAGTGGGAGCGGATGTCGCGGGCGGCCGGGGTGGTGCGTGGAGACGACTGGGACACGCGGCTGGCGCGGTACGCGCAGTCGGAGCGGCGGACCGCTGACCAGGAGGAGGCGGCCGAGGATCCACGGCCGGCCGCGGTACGGCGCGCGCAGTACAACGCGTCGACGGCCGAGCGGTTGCACACGTTCGCGTCGACGTTGCGGGCGCGGCTGAATGCTCTTGCGTCGTTGGAAACCTGGTCATCGTTGTCTGAAGGTGTGCTGCAACTGTTCCACGATCTGCTCGGGGACTACTCGTCCTTGCCCATCGAGGAGCAGTACGCCGCGGCCGCCGTCGAGGGATCGTTGAAGGGACTGTCGACGCTCGACGAGCTCGGTACGCCGGCGAGCCTCGCGGTGCTGCGCGACGTACTCGATCTCGAGCTGCAGCAGTCGCTGCCCCGGGTCGGGACGTTCGGGACGGGCGTACTGGTCGCGCCACTGTCCGCGAGCGTCGGGTTGTCGGCGGACCTCGTGTACGTCGTCGGTCTCTCCGAGGACCTGTATCCGGGACGAGTCCACGAGGACGCGCTACTCCCCCATCGGGTCCGTGAGGCGGCAGCTCCGGAGTTGGCGTCGTTCCGGGATCGCCTGGACGAGAAGCAGCGGCATCTGCTCGTCGCGTTCTCGGCCGGTGCCCGGGTGGTCGCGTCGTTCCCACGCGGCGATCTGCGACGGTCGTCGCGGCGGTTGCCGACGCGCTGGCTGCTCGGGTCGTTGCGCGAGCTCACCGGTGATCACGCGTTGCCCGCGACGCAGTGGGACCGGTACGGCGAGGTGCTGCGGACGTCGGCGTCGTACGCCGGTTCGTTGACGACGGCAACCATGCCGGCGACAGAGCAGGAGTGGCAGACGCGTGCGGCCGCGGCGCGACTGTGGGTCCAGGACGGGGTTCTCGTGCGGGCCCGGGAGTTGCTGCGAGGGCGTGCATCCGCTGCCTTCACGCGCTTCGACGGCGACTTGTCGGGGGTCTCGGGCCTGCCCGAGTTCGCGGTGGAGGATCGGATCGCGTCGCCCACGTCGCTGGAGTCCTATGCGACGTGTCCGCACGCGTACTTCGTCGAGCGGCTGCTGCAGGTGGAGCCGTTGGAGGCGCCGGAGGATCTCCTCGTCATCTCACCGATCCAGATCGGGAACCTGATCCACAACAGCCTGGACGCGTTCGTGACGCGACTGGCCGGTTCGTTGCCGGGGTACGGCGAGCCGTGGACGGAGGATCAGCGGAAACTGCTGCTGGCGATCGGGGCGGACCTCGCGGACCAGTTCGAGGCGGAGGGTCTGACCGGGCATCCCCGGCTGTGGCAGCGCGAGCGATTGCGGATCCTCGGCGACCTGATGGTGCTGCTCACCGACGACGATCGCTGGCGCGCTTCGCGGAACGCGTCGGTGGTCGCCAGTGAGTTGACGTTCGGGTTCGACGGCGAGCCGCCGGTCGAGATCCCGGTGCCGTCCGGCCGGGTGCTGCTACGCGGATCCGCCGACAAGGTGGACCTCGGCGCGGACGGCACGATCTACGTGACGGATGTGAAGACCGGCGGCTTCTCGCGGTACGAGGGCATCGAGGCGGATCCGGTCGCGGGCGGGACGAAACTGCAGCTGCCCGTGTACGCGTACGCGGCCCGCGCGCGGCTGGGTGAACCGTCCACTCCGGTCGAGGCGTCGTACTGGTTCGTCCGGCGCGGCGGCAAACGGATCCCGGTCCCGCTGACCCCCGAGGTCGAGGCCCGGTACGTCGAGACGCTCGACGTGATCGTGTCGTCGATCGCGGCCGGGCTGTTCCCGCCGAAGGCACCCGAAGTACCGGACTTCCTGTGGGTCCAGTGCCCGTACTGCAACCCCGACAGCCTCGGCCACAGCGAGGTCCGGGCGCGCTGGGACCGCAAACGCCACGATCCGGTGCTGGAACGGCTGGTGCGGCTCATCGACCCGACTGCCCTGGAGGCCGGCGATGAGTGAACAGTTGCTCGACGGGTCCGCCCGGGACCGGATCCGCTCGGACACCGACACCACCCTCTTCGTCGAGGCAGGCGCCGGGTCCGGGAAGACGCACGCGCTGGTCGAGCGGGTCAGGACGCTGGTGCTGCGAGACGGCGTACCGCTGCGATCGATCGCGGCCGTGACCTTTACCGAGAAGGCCGGCGCGGAGCTGCGGGACCGGCTGCGGGTCGAGTTCGAGAAGGCGCGGAAGACCGAGGACCGGCAGCTCGCCGACGCCGCGCTGGACGATCTGGATTCCGCGTCGATCGGCACGCTGCACGCGTTCGCGCAGCAGATCCTGCTCGCGCATCCGATCGAGGCCGGGCTGCCGCCGCTCATCGACGTACTCGACGAGGTCGGCTCGTCGGTCGCCTTCGAGGAACGCTGGGCCGAGCTGCAGCAGCAACTCCTCGACGACGACTCGATCGCCGAGCCGTTGCTGCTCGCCATGGCGGTCGGGGTCGAGCTGAAGCATCTGCGGTCGCTCGCCCGCCTGTTCGGCAACGACTGGGACCTGATCGCGGATCGGGTTCTGGTCGAGCCGCCGGAGCTGGTCGCGATGCCGGATCTCAGCGGCCTGATCGCCGCGGCGGCACAGATCGGCGCCGCGGCCGAGACCTGCCTGGACCCGGAGGACCGGCTGTTGCCGAAGGTCCAGCAGATCCGCGAGCTCGGCCTGACGCTGGACACCGCGTCCGATCAGGAGACGCAGCTCGCGCTGCTGCAGACGTTCCGCGGTCTCAAGGTGGGCAGGATCGGGCGGAAGGAGAACTGGCCGGACATCGCGAAGGTCCGCGCGGACTGCACCGAGGTCGTCGAGGTCGCCGGCTCGCTCGTCGAGCTGCTCCTCGACGCTTGCCTCCGGCATCTTTCGCACTGGATCGCGGAGCGGGTGCTGGAGTCGGCCGAGCTCCGGCGCGCCGAGGGACGCCTGGAGTTCCACGATCTGCTGGTGCTCGCGCGCGACCTGCTGCGGCGCGATCCCGAGGTGCGTGCGGATCTTCAGGACCGCTTCGAGCGGTTGCTGCTCGACGAGTTCCAGGACACCGACCCGATCCAGATCGAGCTCGCGGTGCGGATCGCCGGCGGCGCCGACGCGGACGCCACCGACTGGCACGACGTCGAGGTCCCGGAGGGGCGGCTGTTCGTGGTCGGGGATCCGAAGCAGTCGATCTACCGGTTCCGGCGCGCCAACATCGCGACGTACCTCACGGCCCAGCAGCTACTGGGCGAAACGGTCGCTCTCACTACGAACTTCCGCACGGTGCCGCCGATCCTGAGCTGGATCAACACCGTCTTCGCGACGCTCATCCAGCCCCACGAGTCCGCCCAGCCGTCGTACCAGTCCCTCTCCCCGCACCGCACCAGTCCAACCCGCGGTGCCTCCGCGCGCACCGAGCCCAGTGCGCCGTCTCCCGACGCACCTGTGAAGGGCGACCAGCTCTCGATCTTCGACGAACCCACGCTCTTCGACACCCCGGCAGAGTCCGAGGAGGAGGTGAGTGATCTCGCGGCGGTTCTCCCGTTCCGCCGGCGCGGCGCCGACGTACCGCCTGAACCGTTGCCGGACGAATCCGAGGACCCATCGGCCGGCCCCGCCGTCACGATCCTCGGCGCCACCCCGCACGAGGACCTGCCACGCGCGCAGGCCTCCGTCCTCCGCGAACGCGAAGCCACCGACGTCGCCGCGGTCATCGAGGAAGCGCTCCGCGAGGGCTGGCTGGTGTACGACGACCGCGCGGAAACCTGGCGCCCCGCGGCGGCCGGCGACATCGCCGTACTCGTGCCGGCCCGCACCTCGCTTCCGTTCCTCGAAGACGCCCTCGACCGCGCCGACATCCCGTACCGCGCGGAAGCCAGCTCGCTCGTCTACCAGACCGCCGAGGTCCGTGACCTGCTCGCCTGCGCCCGTGCGCTCGGCGACCCGAGCGACCAGCTCGCCCTCGTCACCACGCTCCGCTCACCTCTGTTCGGCTGCGGCGACGACGATCTCTACACCTGGAAGCGCAACGGCGGCACCTTCACCCTGACCGCACCGGTTCCCGACCAGCTGCTCACGCACCCGATCGGCGAGGCGATGGAGTGGCTCCGCCGGACGTATTACGCCGCCCGGTGGCTCACCCCCAGCGAGGTCCTCGCGAAGATCGTCGCCGACCGCCGCATGCTGGAAGTCGCCGCGATCGGCCCCCGCGCCCGCGACGCCTGGCGCCGGATCCGGTTCGTCGTCGACCAGGCCCGCGCCTGGTCGGAGGTCGAGCACGGCGGCCTCCGCTCCTACCTCGCCTGGGCCGCGCACCAGGGCGAGGAAACGTCCCGCGTCGCCGAGGCCGTCCTCCCCGAGACCGACGCCGACGCGGTCCGGGTGATGACGATCCACGCCGCGAAGGGCCTCGAGTTCCCGATCGTGATCCTCTCCGGTATGACCGCGTCCCCGAACCGTCAGCGCGGTGTCCAGGTCCTGTGGCCGCTGCCCGGCGGCTACGCGGTGAAGCTCAAGTCGTCCGTCCAGACAGAGGATTTCGACCTCGTCCAACCCGTCGACGAGCAGATGGACGACTACGAACGCCGCCGCCTGCTGTACGTCGCCGCAACGCGCGCCCGCGACCACCTGGTCGTGTCACTGCACCGTTCCGGCAACCGCCGCCATACGAGCAACGCCGAACTCCTCGCGAACGCCGGCGGCGTCGACGCGCCGCACGCCACGCTCTTCACCGGCCCACCGGTCCCCGACCGCGAGCCGACCGGCAGCCCGGACGTCACCCCGCCGATTTCCCGCACCGAGTGGGAGACCCGAGCCGCCGCCGCCCAGGCCGCGAGTCGAGCCCGCTCCGCCCAGAGCGCCTCCGGTCTCGAAGGCACCGGCCCCGAACTGTCCGTCGCCGCCGGCACCGACGAGGTCCTCATCGACCCCGGAACCGCGAAGGGCGCCCGCGACCTCGAGCTCCCGCCGTGGTCCAAGGGCCGCTACGGCACCGCGATCGGCCGCGCGGTGCACGCCGTACTCCAGGTGGTCGACCTCTCCACCGGCGCCGGCCTCGAAGCTGCCGTGTCCACGCAATGCCTCGCCGAGGGAGTCCTCGAGTACGCCGACGTCGTCACCGCACTCGTCCGTTCGGCGCTCGCATCCGACGTGGTGAAACGCGCCGCCGCCCGCGAGTACTGGCGCGAGTCGTACGTCGGCACCGTCCAGCCGGACGGCACCGTGCTCGAAGGTTTCGTCGACCTCATCTACCGCGAGGACGACGGCCGCCTCACCATCGTCGACTACAAGACCGACGCGATCCCGGCTGCCGCCCTGGACAGCCGGGTCGCGTACTACGCACCCCAGCTCCAGGCGTACGCCGAGATCCTCCCGAACACGGCGCCGCCCGTCCTGCTTTTCCTCAACCCCAGCGGCGCGATCGAACGACAGGTGCCCTAGGCAACGATCCGCACCGCCAGCACGACGATCACCGCGGCCGACGCCAACGCGGTCACCAGTCGCCCCAACGGACCGGTGAGCAACCGCCCGAGCAAGGCGCCACCGCCCGCGAGCAGCAGTTGCCAACTAGCGGACGCCACGAACGCCGCGACCACGAACACGATCCGCTCGCCAAGCCCCGCGACGCCCGATCCTCCAAGCACCAGCGCCGCGAAGTAGATCACCGTCCACGGGTTCAGCATCGTCATCCCGAGCATCCCGAAGTACGCCGCCCACGCCCCGATCGGCGTCTCCTGCTGCAGCGCAACGATCCGCCGCTCGCGATACCGCCGTACCGCCTTGGCCGCACCCATCACCGCGAGCCCGATCAGCACCACGACCGATGCCCACCGCAACGGCCCGACAACCGGCACCAACAGCGGAGCCAACACCGAGCCGGCGCCCGCAGCCACCGCCGCGTACACGCCATCAGCCGAAGCAACCCCCAGCGCGGCAAACGCCCCGATCCGCAACGAACTCCGCGCCGTCAACGCCACCAAATAGGTCCCGACAGGCCCGACCGGCATAGCAACCCCATACCCAGCCAAGAGCCCCGCGACCACCACCCCGATCACAACTGACCGGAGATCGACCCCCACCCACGACCAACCTGCTGCTGCAGAACCCCAGCCACCAAGGCCAAAGCTCCCACCAGCAACACACCAAAGGTCGTAGTAATCATCCCCCCATGATGAGCACCCACCCCAACCCCCTCAACCCAATTACCAACCGCACCGCTGGCGGCCTTGTTGCACCGCTAGCGCCCTACAACGCGCCACGGCTGAAACAACCCGCTATCCCCGCGCCAGCTTGGTCAGGTCTTCACTCGCTCGCCGTAGGGATGGCGTTGTCGATGAGGACGGCGGCGATGGCGGCGGCGGTGGGGAAGGATGCGCTGTTGAGGACTCGGGTACGGGCCGCGGCGCCGTCGAGGAGCAGCGCCAGTTGCTCGCCGAGTTGTTCGGGGTTGATGGCGCCGGCTTCGCGGGCGGTTTCAGTGAGCCGCGCGGCGATGGCGATCTTGTAGTCGCGTGCGTACTGGGATGCGGGGTGTTGGGGGTCGTGGAGCTCGACGGCCGCCGCGATGTAGGGGCACAGGGGTGCGGACGCGGGGATCTCGAAGGCGGCGAGGAGTCGTTCGCGGGGTGTGAGGTCGGTGCGGTCGAACACTCCGGGCATGACGTCAGGATCGAATCGGCGCAGGTATTCGGCGACGAGTTCGTCCTTGCTGGTGAAGTGCTGGTACGCCGTGCGCTTGGACACCTGGGCCACGGCGCAGAGTTGGTCCATGCCGGTGCGGTTGATGCCCTGTTCGCGGAACAGCTGCTGTGAAGCGCTGAGGATGCGCTCACGTGCGCCCCTGCCGCGGCGCCGGCCCTGGGGGCCCTTCTCCAACTCCGTCATGGCTCCAGCATAGCCCGTTCGGTACCGATCGGTGTACGTAGCTTGCACTTCGATCAGCCGTCCGCTACGTTACGTACACAGGTTGGTGTATTTAAGCCGCCCTGGTCCAGGCACCACCAATTCAACGGAGTGATCGTGGGAAAGCTCGATGGCAAGGTCGCGGTAATCACGGGCGGATCCACCGGCATGGCACTGGCCGGCGCCAAACTGTTCGTCGACGAAGGAGCGCATGTCTTCATCCAGGCCCGGCGCCAGGCTGCACTGGACGATGCCGTCAAGCAGATCGGCCGCAACGTCACCGCCGTACAGGGTGACGCGGCCGAACTGGACGACCTGGACCGCTTGTACGACACGGTCAAGCGGGAAAAGGGCTCGATCGATGTGTTGTGGGCCAGCGCCGGGATGGGTGAACCCGGCGTCCTCGGCGAGATCACCGAGGAGCAGTTCGACCGCGCCTTCTCGCTCAATGTGCGCGGCACCCTGTTCACCGTGCAGAAGGCATTGCCGCTGATGAACGACAACGGCTCGATCTTCATGACCGGATCCAGCGCCTCCCTCGCCGGCTACCCCGGCTGGAGCCTCTACGCGGGAAGCAAAGCCGTCCAGCAGGCCTGGGCCCGCGTCTGGCTCAACGAACTGCGCGACCGCAAGATCCGGGTCAACGTCCTGACCCCCGGCCAGGTCGCCACCGCCAAACAGGAAGAACTGTTCGACGAGGCAACCAAGGCCGCATTCGAATCCCTCATCCCCCGCGGAAAGATGGCCCGCCCCGAGGAAATCGCCACCGTCGCCCTGTTCCTCGCCTCCGACGACTCCAGCTACGTCAACGGCCTGGAACTGGTCGCAGACGGCGGCACCACCGCCATCTGAACCACACACCTCGAGAACTGGAAGAGAGCACACCTCATGGGCAGCATCACCCTCATCGGTACGGGAAACATGGCCCGTACCATCGGCACACTCGCGGTGGCGGGCGGCAACACGGTCGAGGTCATGGGCCGCGATCAGTCCAAGGCCGACGACCTGGCCAAGGCTCTCGGCCGCGGCTCGACGACGGGCAAGTGGGGCGCCGTCCCGACCGGGGACATCGTCATCACAGCCCTGTTGTACGACGGCGTCGTCCCGGTGGTCACGGAGTACGGAGACGCCCTCGCGGGCAAGGTCATCGTCGACATCAGCAACCCGTTCAACGCCACCTTCGACGGACTGGCCCACAGCGAGGAGACCTCGATCGCGCAGGAAGTCGCCAAGGTAGCCCCGGCCGGCGCCAGCGTGGTGAAGGCCTTCAACACCATCTTCCGTGACGTCCTGGAGCAGGGCCGTCCCGACGTCTTCATCGCCGGCGACAACGTGCAGGCCAAGGCTGCCGTGGCGGCCTTCATCCAGAGCCTCGGGCTGCGCCCCCTGGACGCCGGCAGCCTGAAAATGGCGCACTGGCTGGAAGGAATGGGCGTAGTCACTATGGGCCTCGCCGCCAACGGCGTCGGCCACTGGAACTTCGCCCTCGGCATCAACGAATTCACCGCCTGAACAGTAGCCACGGCGACGACAGCCGAACGCGCCTGAACGCCAGCACGTTCTACAACGAGCGGCCACACCCGGCTCGCCCGTCGACCACGCTCGCCCCGCCCAGCGCCGGCATGCCTCGGCGTTGGTGGACGAACAATCCCGCGACCTGGGACGGCGAGCTCTTCGCCCCAACTCGCCCAAGCGGTGTCTGCGAGTCCTCGGGCGTACTGCCTCAGCATCAACAACTCATGGTCCGAGATGGGCGAGATCGGGCCGTCCGGATCCAATGCACACCCGAACTGTCCTTGCGCCGTCATCCAGGCCAAAACACCTCTAGACATGCAGCCGGGGTCGAACAACTGCGGCGGGTCGCAGAACGGAAGCCCTTCAGCGCCGACCCACGCAACAGAACATCCCGACTCGATGACCGCGGCAAGCGAAACACGCAGCGCGGCCGCCAGACCGTCGGCGGTCGGCCAGACGAGAATCGGCAGGTCCCAGGTCGGGATCTCCCATGCCTCACCCCGGAGAACGAACTCGTCGAGGGCGGGTCCCCCGAACCAACCATCGTCTGGAAACACGACCGGACTCCGCTCTCCGCGCCTCGCAAGACCGTAGATCGTGATACCCGGCACCTCGTCCCCGTCAACAATCACAACGAGCGAATCACGCGCGAGACGTGAACTCATGCCATCCCTCCAACCGTTCTAAGAGCTAGGTGGGCCCCCGGGCCAAGCGCGACCACAGCCTCGTCTGACTCCGGTTGCCGGACTGCACACGGCCACCGGACACACACGCCCGGAAGCGATCCACGATCCTGGCTGGCCGGGTCGTCGCGGACCAATTCGTGAATGTCGGCACCGTCGCCGGCCGCCCCCTCTCCCACCTCATTCCGGCTCGTCCTCACGCCGCCGGTACACCCACTCCTCACCAGCCAACAGTTCCCGCGACTGGAAGCCCGGCACAACCACAGCCTCGAACCGCACATCAACGAGAGGCGCGAAGTCAGCAACAACATAGGCCTCGGCCTCGGCGGCCAACAAACGCTCGTCGTCGCCTACTGCCTCGTAGATGAATCTTGCTTCGATGAGGGGGTAGGTGGGGCTGACTGCCACAGCTCTGAGGCCGGGCGTGACCAGGTCCCAGAGAGCCCGCTGGAACGACAGCAGAACTTCGATCCGGAACGCAGCGGAGTCTGTTGTCATCCCGGCATCCTTTTGTGCTGTGGCGCTCGGTCAGTCATCTGGTTCGCCTTCGATCAGGTCCTCGATCGCGCGCCGCAGCCACGTGTAGAACGACGGAGCGTCTCGCGGAGTTCGCGCCCGGAGTAGTCGAAGTCGTGAATGACCAGCACCTCAGCGAACCGACCTGCCAACATGTCACTTCGTCGTTGTCCTGGCACCGCGCAAAGGGCACCAACACCCGCCCGGGATACCGTGCCGCCAAGCTCGCGTAACGGGCAAGCAGCGAATCGCCCTCGAGAATCCGCCAAGGCTCCAGGTCAACCAACCCGAGCTCGACCACCCGAATGAACGACGCAGGATACGGGAAGCCACTCGGGATGTCGGACAGACCAAGCAGATATCCCATCGTCAGCGCCCCCTTCCATCGGGTGAGCACCGTCCTAGCCAGGTACTTCGAGTTGCCACCTGCGGCCAGTTGGACGCCGTCGGACCAGCCCAATAACTGATCAGCCTCAGCGTCATCCTTGCCCTTGTGTTCATGACGACCGGTCGCCCGACCCGCTGTCATCGAGTACGAGGCGGGCTGCGCGCGCCCGAACGCGCATTTCACCCCAGTCGCCCTGTAACTCGTAAAGCCCCGAGTCCCAAGTCATCGTGTCGATGTGTCCGTAGTCGATCTCGCCAGTCGCATCGATTGCCGGAGGCGCACCCTGGGCGACCCACTCGAGATCCGTGACCTTTTCGAAAACGAGTTGCCCGTCGAGGTAGAACAGGTTGTTGCCGGGGTGCGGAAGCTTGTACCGGGGATGCTCAGGCGTGAGGACGAGGTCCAGCCGGAATACCACTGACCCTGGCCTCGCCGTCACATCGAGGACCCAGGACTCCTCCAGCACGTACGTGTCGAACCCGGGCAGATTCTCATAAGGAGTCATGGCAAATCCCAGTCGATGGGCACGTGGTTTCCAGCACTCTTGCCGTGACGGGATTTCCGAACGGATCGACACGTTGACCGCTCGCGTTGCGTACTTCAACATGTGGAAGCTCGCTTCCCGGCGTCCTCGGACTGCCCTGTTTCAGCGTCAAGCGTTTCACTCCCGCGGCATCGATGAAGACCATCGGGCCAGCCTTCGACTGGGTCAGAACCCAGCCTTGTGTCTGCGCGAACGCGACGAGTTCCGATGCCTTCGCCGAGCCTCCCATCGTCAGATAACCAAGCGCGACATTGGCATCGTATTTCACGACTGCTCCACCGAGGGTCATCGTGATCCGACGACCCGCCGCGGCCGCCTCGGATGCTCTCCCGAGAGCCGGGAATCTGCCTGCAAGGCCGACAATCGCTATGTCAGCGGCTAGTTGGGAGCAGTTGCCTTTTAGGACGCAGGCTTGGGAGTCGAGGATGCCGGCGGTGCCGGCGGAGATTACGCCGGTGGCTGAGGAGATTTGGAGGAGGATGGGGATGGCGGGGGCGCAGGCTCGGGCGAGGGTGCAGATGACGGCGCCGCCCAGGGCGGCTGTGGAGATGTAGCCGGAGATGTGGGAGACGTCGGTGAGGGTGCCCTCGATGTCGTCGAGGCCTTGTAGGTCGGTGGTTTTGAGGGGGTTGCCGGTGGTGTAGGCGTAGGGGTTCGCGGAGCCGGCTTGGTCTGTGGTGAGGAAGGTGCCGGTGGTGGGGTTGTACTCGCGTTGGCCGAGGAGGTAGTTGCCGGTGGGGAGTTTGAGGCCCCCGATGTAGCCGGGGGTCGGTGGGGTCGAGGCCGTCTGGTTGGTTGGGCCGGCTCGGGTTTGGCCGTAGGGCTCGTAGTCGTGCTGGTCGGGCTTGGTGGTCGTTGCTGTGAGCACCGAACCGTTGGCAGTCGTAGTGAGCGGGGTTCGTGCGGTCGGAGTCTGTTGGGCGACGAGGCCGGAGCCGTACAGGTAGCGGCTGGGTTGTGAGGCTCCTGTGGTGCCCAGGATCTGGGGTGAGAGGGGGTCCCAGAGGTAGTGGGTGGTTTGGGGGCCGGTGGTGGAGATGGCTCGGCGGCCGTCGCCGGTGTGGGTGTAGGTCGTCTTGACGCCGGCGGTGGTTGAGGTGGTGGGTTTGCCGGCGGCGGACCAGGTGTAGGTGGTGGTGCCGTCGGAGGTTCGGTTGCCGTCGGGGTCGTAGGTGTAGTGGTGGGTGGTTGGTACGTCGAGCGGGTAGTTGGCCGGCGTGGTGATCGAGGCCCGGAGTTCATTGGCGGGGCCGTACAGGGACCAGGTGCTGCCCGAGGGGCGCTTCTCCCAGGTGCGGTTGCCGTTGGCGTCGTAGTCGTAGCGAAGGTAATCGCTCGCGTCGTCGGTGCACTGGTCGACGCCGTAGCAAGCCGCAGTCAGGCGGTTCAGGGAGTCATAGCTGTACGACGATTTGCCGGCGACGGAGTCGTCGGAGCGGGTGAGGTTGTCGGCGGCGTCGTACGCGGAGGTAATTGTCCGGAGTGCGCGGCCGTTCTGGGTGATGGACAAGGATGTGGTGCGACCGCGGACGTCCAGCTGTTCGGTCTTGACCAGCCCGCCGGGTTGGGTTGTGGTGATCGTGCCGCGGGCGAGGTCGTAGCGATACGAGGCCAGTGGCTTGCTGTCGGCTGCCGCGGAGGTCAGGCGGTTGGCGGCATCCCACGTGTACGACTCGGTGTGACCAACTGCCGTCCGTCCGGTGAGGTTGCCGACGGCGTCCCAGCGGTAGGACACCGGGCCGGCCGACGTGAGCTGGTCGAAGGCGTCGTACTGGAAGCGGGTGAGGCCCAGACCGTCGGTCATCGACGTACGGCGGCCCGCGGCGTCCCACGTGTAGCTGACGGCGGGAGTCTTGTCGGAGTACGCGATGCGCAGCGGCGCACCGCGCGGATCCAAGACATAGGACGCCGTCTTCCCCGAGGGCAGCGTGGTGCGGATCAGGCGGCCGGCCTTGTCGTACGCGAACTTCCAGGTGCGACCGCCGTACGTCGCCTCAGTTGTCCGGCCCGCACCGTCGTACGTGAAGGTCTGCGAGCGGCCACTGGCGTCGACGGTCTCGGTGACCCTGCCGGATGCGTCGAAGGTCGTGGTGGCCTCGGCAACGATGGTCTGGTGACGCCGACCACTGCCCCGGCATTGTCGTAGCGCAGCTTGGTAGTGCCGCCGCGGGCGTCGACCAGCGTCGATACACGGCCTTGCCCGTCGTAGGTCTGGCTCGTGGAGACATCAAGCGGTCCGTGCTGCGAGAGCCGCTGGTCGTCGTCGTTGTAAGTGATCGTGCTGACGGCACCGCGCGGTGAGATCGTCTTGATCGGCCGCCCCCAGCCGTCATACGCAATGCGGGTCAGCTGACGCAATGGATCCGTGATGGTCGTCAGGTCGCCGTCGGCGGAGTACGCATACTGCACAACACGACCCAGAGCATCGCGAGACGCCGTGACCAGGCCCCGCGTGTCGTAGCTGACCGACGAGGTGCGACCGGCGTACGCCGTGCCGGTTAGGTTCCCGCGGACGTCATAGGTGTACGTCGTCCGCCGCCCGAGCGGATCCACCGTCGCCACGACGTCGTTTCGGGCGTTGTAAGTACGCCGGGTCACCGCACCGACCGCGTCCGTCGAGGCGACTACGCGACCAAGAGCGTCGTACTCGTGCCGCGCGCCATGCCCGAGGCTGTCGAAGACCCGGATGAGGTCGCCGTTGGCATCGTAATGGAACGTGGCCGTGGCGCCGGTCGGATCGGTTTGGCGGATGAGCCAGTTCCGCTCGTACTCGTTGATCCACTTCCCACCGGTCGGATCGATCATCGTCGACGTACCGCGAATGCCCTCGGTGTCCCAGGACACGTCGACCGACCGCCCCTGGCATCGGTCTGAGCGACGACCCGCCCGTCGGCGTCGTACTCGGTCACGTACGCCGGCTTGCCCGCATCCCCCACCGTCTCCGACGTCAGCCGCCCCGCGGAGTACTCGTACCGCGTCCGAACCCCGCCCGGCGACGTCACCCCCACGAGCCGACCGTCGGCGTACTCGTACCGCACCGTCCGCGGCGCAACGCCGGGCGCCGACAACCGCACCGACGCGATCTGCCCCTGCTCGTTGTAGTCGTACGACAGTGACCGCCGGCCGTTCGCGACCGTCCGTACGCGCCCCGAGGCCCGCTCGATCGTCACCCCTTGACCGTTGCGGTCCCGGATCGCCTGCAACTTACCGGTCAGCGAGAACTGCATCCGCACCTGGTCGACGCTCGTCAGCAGGTACGTCGACCCCGACCGCGCCAGCGTGAACCGGGCCGCCCCCTGCTCCACCTCAAAGCCGGTCCCGTGACGCGTGAACCCGATCTCCCGCCCATCAGACGCCAGATACCGCGCACCCGTTGGTGACAGCTCAAGACGATCCGAGTACGACGCTCTCCACCCGGCACCGAGCGATCCGGTGGATCCGTCGTTCGAGTTGTACGTCCGCGTCACCGTGAGCGGTACGCCGAGAGCCGTCACCGAAGCGTCCGTCTCGACGGCGGCCAGCGCGCCCGTCAGGGAGTTGACGGGATCGGACTGCATCGCGAACGGCCCGAAGAACGCCCGTGCCTGTTTGTCCGGGAACACGAACCCAGGCGCACCGGCGTAGATCATCACCGAGGCGGACGCCGAACCCTTGCCGTTCGTCAAGGAAACGCTCAGCAGGTTCGGTGAGCCGACGAACTTGCAGTCGAGTGGCACGAAGACCGACCAGCTCAGCGATTGGGTCCGCGCAGGTTTCGGTTTGGGCGCGTTCTCGCAGGGCCAGTGGTCGACCTGCCACGTGCGGGTGTCGGTGATCCGGAGGTAGCAGAGGTCGATCGTCAGGTTGAACGTCCGGGCCTGGAAGGTCAAGGTGAGCCCGGTGCCTGCATGGGCCATGCCGCCGTCGAGAGCGATCTCTGTGCCGGTGCTCAGGACTTCACCGTCCGCGGAGACGGTGAGGTCCGGATGTACACACGGGTAGGCGTCCGGCGGAGCGGCGGACGAGACCGGGGTGAAGGGGACGAGCAGGAGGACGGCGAGGACGAGCGCAAACAGCCGGTTCCGCACAGTTCGCCTCCGCTCAGTCGTTGGGTTGTGACAGAGAGTTTACGGAGATCGGCATGCGAAATGAGCGGATGGTTACAGGTTGTGGACAACGGGAAGTGACTTTGGCGTGCGGGGGGCCGTGGAGTCGCTACGATCTGCGGAAACAGGTGTCAGGAACGTTCGAATGATGGTCCGCCCGCTGGCGGGTCTGCCACCACAAGTGTGAGGGTGTGGCTCATGAACATCGGTACCCGGAAGATCGTCGTCGACGAGGCGATCGCGCAACTGCGGCTGTACGCCGAGACGAACGGCGCCGTGCTGCAGTACTACGACGGGCTGCCGGGTATGACCACCGTCGGTGGCTCCGACCCGAACCGGATCACGTTCGAGGACCTGGGCAGGATCATGGTGATCGGCGCCGACCTGCGGGTGCTGGACATTCCCTGGCTGCTCGAGGTGGAGGCGGAGAAGGAGCTCGCGGCGATCCCGGTGGACGCGCGCCTCGAGGACGCCGCGCCGGGGAGTGAGCTGTTCGACGCGGCGATGGCGCTGGACGACAAGTTCACCGGCCACCGCGGGTTCGGGCACGCGAAGAAGTCGAAGCTGCTGCACCTCAAGCGGCCGTACCTGTTCCCGGTGACCGACAGCTTCATCCGGATGACCTACGGCTCGTCCTCGGCCGGAGCCGAGTTCCTCAAGGCAGTCCGCGAGGACCTGGTGAACCCGGCCAACGTCCGTGACTTCAAGCTGCTGCAGGTCCGCCTGAGCGCGGAGCCGGCGACCAGCGCCGCCCGTCTGCTCGGCGAGGTGCCGACCCTCCGTCTCCTCGACATCCTCGCCTCCCTGCTGGGCGAAGCCAAGTAGTAGTACCTACAGGACCCCGAGTCGCGCCAGCGGTTCGACCAGTTCGCGTTCCTCGTAGGACAGGTGCGACAGCAACGTGTCGTCCAGCAGGTCGACGGCCGCCCGCAGACCGTCGATGTCGCCTGATCCGTCAACCAGCGCGACGAGTGCTTTGTCGACACCTTCCAGTACGTCGTGAATGATCTTGTGCTCCTCCTGCAGCCGGTCCACGACCGGCACCAGGTCAGGGTCGGCGCGACGTAGATGCGGGAACAGCGATGCATCCTCGAGCGAGTGGTGCGTCGTCACGAGCCGGCAGTACGACTCGCAGTACGTCCCCAGCGTCCAATTGTTCTGCCGCATGGTCATCGTGTTGATGTGCGACCGCGCCGCACCGACGCCCAGCGTCCCGGCCGCGACCTGCTCCACCAGGTCGCGCACCTGGTCGAGCTCTGCACGCAGGTGGTCGTGTACGTCGATCAGGTGCTGACCGGACTGCAGTTGGTACGGCGTGTACGTCCGAGACGGGTCCTGCGCCGGACCGGTCGGCCGAGCGGACTCGTCCAGCAGCTGTACGGCGCTGCGTCGTACGGCAGGAGGTGGTGTCGGCACGACGCCAAAGCCCGTAGCAACCACACTCTCAGCAACAGCGCCCGACCGAGCCACCGCGACTGCCTCGCGCACACCGGCCGCCACCTCAGCGAACCGCCGGATGTCGTCAGGATTGTCCGAGGCAAGGATGTAGGTGCTGATCCCCTCCCCCAGCGTCAGCTCGGTCAGCTGGTCGATCCACAGCTCCTCAGGCCCCTGCAGGAACCCACCGCCACCGACAAACTGACCGGAGATGTTGTACAGCCGCCGTACCGCAGCAGGGTCCCGCCCGGCCTCCACAGCGGCCTCGTCGATGACCTTGTTCATCGCGGCCAGTTGTTCCGGCCCGGCGTACCCGCTGCTCGGCAGCCACCCGTCTGCCAGCCGTCCGGTGAGCGCGAGCATCCGCGGCTTGTACGCACCCAGCCAGATCGAGACGTCATGCGCCGGCGCCGGACCGCGCTTCGCACCGGACAGCGTGTAGTGCTTGCCGGACAGCCGGATGCCGCCACCACCAGGTGTCCAGACCTCGCGCATGATCGCGATGGCCTCTTCCAGCGCGGCAATGCTCTGTCCGGTGGTCAGCCGCGGCCCGCCGTTCGCCGCGACCGCGTCGAGGAACCCGCCGGCGCCCAGGCCAAGCTCAACTCGCCCACCGGTGATCAGGTCCAGCGTCGCCACACTGCGCGCCAGGACGACCGGGTGCCGGAGCGGGAGGTTGGCCACGTTGGTAGTGACCTTCACGCGCTCGGTACGGGCTGCGACGACGGACAGCAGCGTCCAGGCATCCATCAGCCGCGGCTGGTACGGATGATCCTGGAAGCTGACCAGGTCGAGGCCGACCTGCTCGGTCAGCTGGGCCAGCGCGATCACGCGGTCCGGGGTGTCGACCGCCGGGGTCAGGAACGTGCCGAAGACCAGCTCGTGGCCGTAATCCATGGTTCACCTTCTCGAAGTGGGTTCGGGAGCAAAACTACTTCGATAGACGAATAATCTCAACAACAGAACATCTACTGCCGGACGAGCAGTCCGAACGCGTCAGCCGGGCTCAACCCCTCGCCACGGGAGAACGCCGCCCGATACGCCTCCGGCCCCAGCGCGGACTCGGCCGCAGCGACCGCCCGGGCAAGGTCGTCTTCCTCTGTCGCGGCCATCAGATAGTTCTCGGTGGACCTGGTCGCCGACGAACTCCCCAGCAAGGTCGCGGCGAGGGTCTTGTCCGGGTGACAGGCCGCGATCCCCTCCAGCGCCCAACACATGCTCCGTAGCGAGTCGAACTCCTCCGAGACCCGGAAGGCCTCCATGTGCAGCTCCAACGCGTCGTCCGGCCGGCCCTGGAGCTCCCTGACGAACCCGAGCTCTTCCAGCACGATCGACAGATACAGCACCGACTCCGTCTGCAAGCGGGCGGCGTCGATCAACGCCTGCAACCGCTCCGACGCCTCGTCCAGAGCGCCGGTACGACGAGCCGCGAAGCCGAGCACCAACTCCGCCAGTGCCTGCGTCGCGCGCTGCCCTTGCTCGGTCGCCAGCCGCAACGCACGCTCGCCGTACGTCCGGGCCTGCTCGTAGTGTTCTCGCCGGATCGCCGTCCACCCGAGCATTCCCAACGCGTTGGCGACCTCGGGCCACAGCCCGATCTCCTCCGCGGCCTCGGCACCTTCGAGGTGCAGCCGCTCCGCCTCGTCGAAGTCGCCGACGAGCTCGGCGTGCGCCCCGAACCAGCCCGTCGCCTGCAGCACACCCCACCGATCCCCCAGCGCCCGGAAAATCCCGATGCTCTGACATGCGTCGTCGTACAGCGCCGGCAGATCCGCCCGTACGTGCGCATGCTTCGCGCGCGCAGCCAGCACAGCTGCCACACCCCACTGGTTCCCGTCGGCCTCGAACGTCTTCAGAGCCTGGTTGAGCATCGACAGACAAGCAGAGAGGTCGCCGACGTCGCTGGCGGCATGGGCAATCCACCACTGGCCCATGGCATCGGCACTGTCCAGCCAACGGTCCCGCTCCGCTGCGGCGTCCGGGTGCCCGAGCAGGTACATGAACCCGGCCCGCCACACTCCAGCCCGAGCAGAACCCGGCACTGTGTCCAGAGACCGCATGGCCTCCACATACCGACCACGGAGGAACCAGTACCAGGACAGTGCGTCCACAAGCCGTTCGGCGAGGTCCAACTGCCCTGTGGTCACCGCACGATCCAGTGCGGTCCGGAAGTTGGCGGAGTCCTCGTCCAACAGCTGCAGCCACCTGCTCTGCTCGTCACCGAACAGTCCGGGCCGCGCCGCCTCAGCCAGCGACACGTAGTAGGACAGGTGCCGTTGACGAGACGACTCCAGCTCACCGCTCACACGCAGTTTCTCGACGCAGTACGCCGCCACTGACTCAAGCAACCGGAAGCGACCACCATCGACCGGTACGACGAGCGACCGGTCGACCAGACGCACCAGGACATCCAGTACGTCGTCCTCGCCGCACACAGCCGCCGCAGCGTCCGCCGTACAGCCATCTGCGTGTACGGCGAGCTGCCGCAGCACTGACTGCTCCTCAGGGGCGAGCAGCTCCCAGCTCCAGTCGATCATCGCGTGCAGCGTCTGCTGTCGTGGCGCTGCACCGCGGTGTCCTGTCGCCAGCAACCGGAAGCGGTCGTCCAGTCGCGCTACGAGCCCACGTACCCCGAGCGCTCGCACTCGCGTCGCAGCGAGCTCCAACGCGAGCGGGATCCCGTCCAGCCGCCTGCACAGTACGGCGACATCAGCAACGGTCTCGTCCGTCAGGGCGAAGCCACGTGACGCGGCCGCCGCACGTGTCACGAACAGCTGCGCTGCACTGCACTCACCGACGGCCTCGACACCGGCCGACACGGGAGGCACAGCCAAGGGCGGAACACTCCACACCACCTCACCAGCCAGGCCCAACGGCTCGCGACTCGTCGCGAGCACACGTAGGCCAGGAGCCGTGGCTAGTAAGCGGTCCGTCAGCGCGGCAACCTCCTCGACAATCTGCTCGCAGTTGTCCAGCACCAGCAGCCGGGAACCCATCACTGACGCCAGCAGATCGACCACCGGTGTGCCCCCGGTGTCGCGGAGATCCAGAGCTGCCTGCACCGCGTCAGTGAGCGAGTTGGCGACCGACAACGCGTCAGGAGTCACTGCAGCGAGCTCGACCAGCACGACGCCGTCCGCGAACCGGCCCGCAACATCGGCCGCCGCGGCGAGTGCCAAGCGAGTCTTGCCGACACCTCCCGGACCAGTCAGCGTGACTAAACGTGACGTGCCCAAACAGGCACCTACATCCGCCAACGCATCGGTGCGACCGATCAATTCAGTCAGCTGAGCGGGAAGGTTGTTGCGTGCGTTTGGCAGCTCCTGAGTGAGGATCGACTGCTGCAGCGCCACGAGCTCCGGGCTAGGGTCCAGCCCGAGATCCTCCAACAGGAGCTGCCGTAGCTCATCGAAACTCTCCAGAGCCTCCGTCTGCCGCCCAGCTCGGTAGAGGGCCTTCATGTGTGCGGCACGGAGCCCCTCACGCAGTGGGTGCTCTTTCACGAGCGCTGCGAGGTCCACAACGGGTAGATCGGCCTGCTCGAGAGCAGTGAGCCGCAAATCGGTCAGCCGGGCTACAGCTGTCTCAACGAACGCGTCGTCCGCAAAGTCGGCGTACGCCGAACCGCGCCACAACGCCAGCGCCTCGTCGACAGAGCCGGCGGCCAGCAGTTCACCGAACTTCAGAGCGTCATACGTCTCAGCAGAAACCACTAGCGAGTAGCCGGCCGGACCGGACTGCACCAGCGAGCGACTGCCGGGCTCAGCGTCTTCAAATGCTCGTCGCAGCTGGGACACCTTCGCAGACAACGTCCCGGACGGGTTACCGGGCAGTTCCGACCCCCAGAGGTCGTCGATGAGGCGGTCCGCGGGAACAGGTCGGCCCTCGTGCACCAGCAGGTTCGCCAGCAGCGCACGGACCTTCAGCCCCTGGATGACCACGGGCGTCCCCGCGTCCGTCCACGCCATCACTGGTCCGAGTACCCCGAAGCGCATGACGGCACCTTATTCCGGTCGGCCAGAAAGGACCGGAAAGAAACCGTAAACCCCTTCCGGCAGAGTCTGGATCAGACGGAAGGAGGACGCAGATGCGACTGGCAGTGATCATCGGCAGCACCCGGCGCGGCCGGTTCGGACCGACCGTGGCGCACTGGCTCGCAGAGCAGGCCACCAAGCAGTTCGACGTCGACCTGGTCGACCTGGCAGCTGCGAACCTGCCGACCACGCTGCCCGACGCGGACGACGAGACGCCGCTGGAGGTCGCCGTACTGAGCAGCAGACTGGCCGCCGCGGACGCGTTCGCTGTGGTCACACCGGAGATCAACTGCAGCTTTCCGGCCACGCTGAAGACCGCACTGGACTGGTACTACGAGGAGTGGCACGCCAAGCCGGTAGCGATCGTCAGCTACGGCCGGGAGAGCGGCGGCTCCCACGCCACCGCGCAACTGCGCCAGGTCTTCACAGAACTCCAGGCGGTCACCATCCGCAACACTGTCGCACTGCCCTGCTACTGGGAGCAGTTCACCGCCGACGGCGGCTGGCCACGGTCTTCTGCCGGCTACGAGGCAAACGCCAAACTCATGCTCGACCAGCTCGTCTGGTGGGCCGAAGCACTACAGGACGCCCGCAACAGGCGCCCGTACCAACCCTGAGAGGAAAAGACCCATGAGGAAGCTGATCGAATCCACGTTCGTCACCCTGAACGGCGTCATCGACGAGCCGCAGAACTGGAGCCCGCCGTACTGGGACGAGGAGCACATGGCCTACAACCAGTCCCTGATGGAAGGTGTCGAGGGACAGGTGCTCGGCCGGGTCACCTACGAGGGCTTCGCGGACGCCTGGCTGTCACGGGCCGGCGACCCGCTCGCCGACAGCTTCAACGCGATGCCGAAGTGGGTCGCCTCGCGCACGGTCACCGAGTGGAAGTGGAACGCACAGCCGCTCGAGGGCGACGCGGCCGAGGCCGTCCGCAAGCTCAAGGAGTCCGAGGGCGGTGACCTGATCAAGTACGGCACCGGGTCGTTCTCGAAGACGCTGCTGGAGAACAAGCTCGTCGACGAGTACCACTTCTGGATCTTCCCGGTGGTCGCCGAGGGCGCCACCATGTTCCAGGGCACCGGCATCGACATCACCCACCTCGACCTGCTCGGTACGACGACCTTCAAGTCCGGCATCGTCGTCCACAAGCTCGCACCGAAGGCCTGATCGCAGTTCGCGCGTCCGGCCGGTCACCCGCAACGGGTTGCCGGCCGGAGGCTTGTTCGCATCTTCCGTGGGTACCGGTTCGGGCTACGGGGGGCTGAGGCGGCGCTGGGGACCGCGGATCCACACGTGCGACCGGACTGGAGTTCTGATGGGTACCGTCCTGACCATCGTGATCATCGTCGTGGTGCTGATCGCGGCCGCGGCGCTTCTGTACCTGTACCAGCGCAGACGCTCGGGCGAACTGCAGCAGCGGTTCGGTCCGGAGTACGAACGCACACTGGAGGAGTCGGGCGATCGTCGCAGCGCCGAGCGCGATCTGCGCGAGCGGGAACGCCGGGTGTCGCGGCTGCACATCACGCCGCTGAGCCGTGAGTCCGCCCAGACCTACCGCGCCGAGTGGGCCGAAGTGCAACAGAGCTTCGTCGACCGTCCCGCCGGAGCGGTCGCGGACGCGGACCGGCTGGTCCTGCGGATGATGCGCGAAGCCGGGTACCCGGTCGACGAGTTCGAGCAGCGGGCCGACGACGTGTCCGTCGGGCACCCTGACGTCGCGATGCACTACCGCGAGGCCCACCGGCTCGCCGTCGCCCAGGCGCGCGGCGAGGCCGATACCGAGGACCTGCGGCGCGCGGTCACGGCGTACCGCCACCTTGTCGACGCCCTACTGGAAGACAGCGAGCACACCCAGGAGCAAGCATGACCACCAACGATCGCCGTGGCGTCCCGCTCGACGACGACCGCACGCTCGACGACGACGATCTCGAGCCCGACCCCGACCTGGCCGGGCACCGCGACGTCGACGACGGCCGTACGTCGACCGCTGAACCCGACCGCGCAACAGAACGCGCAACCGACCGGGCGAACGACCGGACGAACGACCGGACGGCTGGCGGACCGCTGGTGGCAGAGGACTCGGCCGTCGACTTCCGGGCCCGCTGGGACGTCGTCCAGCAAGGCTTCGTGGACGACCCGCGCAACGCCGTCAGTGAGGCCGACAAGCTCGTCGACGACGTGCTCAAGCACCTGGCGGACGGCTTCGACCGCCAGCACCAGGACCTCGAGCACCAGTGGTCGACCGGCGAGCCGTCGACCGAGGACCTCCGCTCGGCGCTCCAGCGGTACCGCGCCTTCTTCCAGCGCCTCCTGACGTTGTGATGTTGTGAGCTAGGGCGCGATGTTCTGGTTCAGGTGGAACACGTTGTCCGGGTCGTACTTGCGCTTGACCTCGGCCAGCCGGTCGTAGTTCTGCCGGTAGTTCTCCCGGATCCGGCCCTGGTCGTCGTCGGCCATGAAGTTGATGTACCCGCCGGCCTCGGAGTGCGGCGCGACATCGTCGTAGTAGGACCGCACCCACTCGGTCCCGGCCTCGTTGTCGGCCGGGTCCGGCCACATACCGGCGATCACGGTCGCGAAGTTCGCGTCCCGGTAGGCGAACGCGGTCGCGTCCGAGGTCACCCGGTGGCAGGCGCCGTTGATCGGGTAGATGTGCACGGTCGAGTTCACCGCCGGGAGGCCGGGCGCGTGCCGCACGTGCGCCTGGATCGCCTCGTCGGTCAGCTCGGTGACGAAGTTCGCCTTCCAGTAGTGCTGCAGACCGGGCGGCACCAGCGCGTCGAAGGCGCTGTTCAAGGCCGGGTACGGCATCGGACCGACGTGCTCGGCCATCACCGGCGCGAACTCGCGGAACTTCGAGATCTGCGTCTCGCCCTCGTCGAGATCGCCCGCCCAGCAGCCGACGATCGCCACGAACGGCTCGCCGTGCCGGTTCTCCGGGATGAACGGCAGCGGCGGCGCGATCTGGAACGCCGGGAACCCGCCGAGCTGCTCGGGCGCGTCCTTGATCAGTTCCCGGAAGCCCGACAGTACGGCGACCGCGTCGGACATCTCGAAGAACATCGGGCCGCCGTAGATCGTCGACACCGGCGCCAGCCGGAACTCGAGCGCGGTCACCACGCCGAAGTTGCCGCCACCGCCGCGCAACGCCCAGAACAGGTCGTCGTTCTCCTTCTCGCTCGCGATCAGGAACTTCCCGTCCGCGGTCACCACGTCCGCGGAGACCAGGTTGTCGCAGGACAACCCGAGTCCACGGGCCAGGTACCCGATCCCGCCGCCGAGCGTCAGCCCGCCGACGCCCGTGGTCGAGATGATCCCGCCGGTGGTGGCCAGCCCGAACGCGTGCGTGGCCGCGTTGAAATCGCCCCACGTCGCGCCGCCGCCGGCCCGCGCGGTCCGGTTCACCGGATCGACCCGGACGTTGCGCATCCCGCTCAGATCGACGACGACGCCGTCCTCCACGGTGCCGAACCCCGGCACGCTGTGCCCGCCGCCCCGGACCGCGAGCTCGAGCTCGTTGCGGCGTGCGTAGTCGATCGCCGCCATCACGTCACCGGCGTTCTCGCAGCGCACGATCACCCGCGGATGCTTGTCGTGCATCCAGTTGTTGACCCGGCGCGCTGCGTCGTACCCCTCGTCGCCCGCTGCGAAGACCTGTCCGCGCGTGCGTTCTCTCAAATCGTCGATCATTGTTCGCTCCCCGCCACTGCCGTCTGCCGCAGATCGGCGCGCGCGTACGGCGCACACCACGCAGACCGGTCGTCTCCGTCGAGCGCAGCGCGAGAACTTCACCCCAGAAGCGTCTGATCCCCCGACGAGATCCGGCCCTCCCCCAGACCCGCCCCGTTCTCCCCGAGGCTCCCAAGCCGGACGGCTTTCGTCAATCCCCAGACAGGGTGCTGAGCAAGCGGCCCTGCGCCTGCTCGAGGTGATAGGCCAGGTGATCGGCCGCGTCCTCCGGGGCACCCTGCTGGATCGCCTCGAGGATTGCTGCGTGCTCTTCGGCGACCGTGGTCGGCGCGGCCTTGCGGTGCGCCTGGTACTGGCCCATGGTCAGGTGCACCTCGCCGATGATCAGCTCGTGCATCCGGGTCAGCCGGCGGCTGCCGACCGCGGCCACCAACGCCGTGTGGAACGCGATGTCCGCCTCGACCTGGTTCTCGAACAGCCGGTCGCGCGCGGCGTACTCGATCGCGACCTGTGCCCGGGCGGCGTCAGCCGGCACCTGGCCGGTCGCGGCCAGCGCTGACACCGCCGCCTTCTCGATCGTGATCCGGCTGAAGAACAGGTCCCGGATCTCGGCCTCGTCGAGCACCGGAACGACCGCTGTCTTGTGGGCGGTACGCCGCAACAGGCCGAGCGCGGTCAGCCGCTCGAGGGCCGCCTTCGCCGTCGGCCGGGCCACGTTGTACTCCGTGGCGAGCCGGACCTCGGTGAGTTTCTCCCCCTGCGGGATCTCGCCGTTCACGATCCGCTTGCGGATCGACTCGTAGAGCGCGTCGGTCAGCGAGGACGGCCCGAGCTCGAGACGCGCTTCGGTACTCACAACACCCCCTCCAACGAAACTGGTCTGGCAAGTGTACTGGCCTAGTAACCCGCGGCCTTGTCCACCACGTTCCGCAACGGCTCACCGGCGACGAAACGGCGGATGTTGTCCGCGACGATCTCCTGGTGCCGCCGGAGGGTGCCGTCGCTGGTGGCGCCGTTGTGTGGCGTGACGACGACGTTCGGCAACGACCAGAACGGGCTGTCCGGCGGCAGCGGTTCCACTCCGTGCGCGTCCAGGCCGGCGCCCGCGATCTGCCCGGTCCGGAGCGCCTCGAGCAGGGCCTCGTCGTCGGCGATCCCGCCGCGCGAGATACAGATGAAGTACGCCGTCGGCTTCATCCGCGCGAACGCGTCCCGCCCGAAGACACCGACCGTCGAGGGCGTCCGCGGCGTCGTCACCACGACGAAGTCCGACTCCGCGAGCAACCGGTCGAGATCGCACAGCTCGTCGACGTTCGGCGCAGGCTGCTCAGCACGCCGCCGTACGCCGAGAACTCGCATGTGGAATGCCTTCGCCTTCAACGCGAGATCGAGACCGGAGTTGCCGAGACCGTAGATGCCCACGGTCCGGCCGGCCAGCTCGCCGTGACGGTAGTGGTCCCAGCGGTGCTCCGCCTGCGCGCGCATCCACCGCGGTACGTCGCGATTGAGCATCAGCATCAGCAGGATCGAGTGCTCCGCGAGCGAGATCCCGCCGTTGCCGGCGCTCGAGGTCAGGACGACCTCCGACGCGAGCATCTCCGGCGTGAGGTCGGCGTCGACCCCGGCCGACGGACTGTGCACCCAGCGCAGCCGCGGGGCCTTGACCAGCACGTCCGGCGGCACGTGACCGACGACCGCCTCCATCTCGCCGTAGACGTCCGAGGCGTCGTCGAGTGAGTCGACGAAGCGCACCGCCTGCTCCCCCGCCGCCGCGACGTACGCCGGTGATTCCTTGCCCACTACAACGATCATCACTTCAGTCCCGTCGTCGCGATGCCGCGGATCAGGTACTTCTGGGCCACGGCGAAGAAGATCAGGATCGGGACCAGCGACAGCAACGACATCGCGAACAGCATGCCCACTCCACTCTGGGTCTCGGAGTCGACCATCGAGTTCAGCGCCACCGGCACGGTGAACGCCTGCGTCCTGGTCAGGTAGATCAACGGTACGAAGAAATCGTTCCAGGTCCAGATGAAGGTGAAGATCGTGGTCGTCACCAGCGCCGGTCGCATCAGCGGCAGCACGACGTACCAGAAGGTCAGGAACGGGCCGGCGCCGTCGATCCAGGCCGCCCGGTCGAGCTCGCGCGGCAAGGTCCGGATGAACTGGACCATCAGGAAGACGAAGAACGCGTCGGTGGCCAGGAACTTCGGGATCAGCAGCGGCCAGTAGGTGTTCACCAGGCCGAGCTGAGAGAAGAAGATGTACTGCGGAATCACGAGCACGTGGAACGGCAGCATCACCGAGGCGAGCGTGATCGCGAAGTACACCTTCCGCATCCGGAACTGCAGCCGGGCCAGCGCGTACGCCGTCAGTGAGCAGGAGAACAGGTTGCCGGCGATCGAGGCGAGCGTGACGATCAGCGAGTTCACGAAGAACACCGAGAAGGGCCGGTTCAGCGCGTGCCAGCCGTCCTTGAAGTTCTCGAACGTCAGGTCGGACGGGATGATGCCCGGTTCGGTCAGGATCTGTTCGGGCGGTTTGAACGCGCTCACCACCATCCACACCAGCGGATAGATCATGAACGCCACGAACACCAGCAGCCCGGTGTGTTTCAGGACAGAGCGCTCCATCAGCTGTCTCCGTAGAAGACCCAGTACTTCGAGACCAGGAAATGCAGTGCTGTCACCACGGCGATCGCCACCATCAGCACCCAGGCCAGCGCCGATGCGTAGCCCATGTCGAAGGCGACGAACCCCTGCTGGTACACGTACAGCGTGTAGAACAGCGTCGAGTTCGCCGGACCGCCGGTGCCGCCGCTGACGATGTGCGCCTGGGTGAAGGTCTGGAACGCGCCGATCGTCTGCAGGATCAGGTTGAAGAAGATGATCGGCGTGAGCAGCGGAACCGTCACGTGCGTGAATTGCCGCCAGACACCCGCGCCGTCGACACGCGCCGCCTCGTACAGCTCGTCAGGGATCTGCCGCAGGCCCGCCAGGAAGATCACCATCGGCGAGCCGAACGTCCACACGTTCAGCACGATCAGTGTCGCCAGCGCGGTCCGCGGGTTCTGCAACCAGCTCTCGCCGTGGATCCCGATCAGCGCCAGCCCTTTGTTGATCAGGCCGTCGTCACCGAAGATCTCCCGCCACAGGATCGCGATCGCCACCGAAGACCCCAGCAGTGACGGCAGGTAGAACGCGCTGCGGTAGAACGCCAATCCGCTCAGGCCGCGGTCGAGGATCAGCGCGAGCAGCAACGCGAAGGCGAGCTGCAGCGGCACCGACACCAGCACGTAGATCAGGGTCACGCGGACCGAGGCCCAGAACTGGTCGTCGTGGATCATCCGCTGGAAGTTCTCCAGCCCGGTCCACTCCGGCGGATTGAGGATGTCGTAGTTCGTGAACGCCAGGTACAGCGACGCGAGCAACGGCACCGCGGTGATCAGCAGGAACCCCAACTGCCAGGGGATCAGGAACACGTGTGCCGCCCGCCCCTGGCGATTGAGGTAGAACTTCGAGCGGGACGTCATGCGGCCCGCTTGATCCCGGCGCCGATCTCGTCGACCAACTTCTTCGCACCGGCCGGCACGGCCGTCTTGCCCAGCGCGATCTCCTCGCAGATCCGGGCCATCGTGGTCCGCCAGGTGCTCGACCCGGGAGGCGCCTCGTACCGCGGCTTCCGCTCGGCTGCGCGTTCCTTCGCGACGACAGCGAGCATCTCCTTCTCGTCCGGGCTCGCGAACGCGGCGGCCTGCTCGGCGACCTTCGGGTTCGTCGGCGCGCCCATGGTCAGCCGGACGGTCTTCAGCATCTCGGCGTTGTTCACGTTGTAGTCGAGGACCTTGCCGGCCGCCTCCAGGTTGCCGTCGTCGATCCGCTGGTAGATCGCCATCCGCGGGAAGTACAGGTACTTGTGGCCGGCCGGCGCGCCCGCGGCGATCGGGGCCGCCCGCAGCCGGAACTTCTCCTTCGGGAACATCTTCGCGTCGTCGATGATGTGGTTGGAGTTGCCGAAGTTCACCAGGACCTTCTTCCCCACCTGAGCCCAGTCCGGGCCCATTCCCTCCTGCTCGCTGAGCGACAACGCACCGCCGGCCTTGCGCAGCTTCTCCCACCAGTCGAGCCAGCTGCCCAGACCGTCCACCGTGAACCCGACCTGACCGTCCTGGGTCCACAACTGCTCACCCCGCTGCCGCAGCCAGGCCTCGAACGTGAGGTCGTGGTCGGGTGCGTACGGCGTACCCTTGCGCTTCCCAGGATTGTTCTTGCTGTAGGCAACGAGGAGCTCGGCGAGACTGTCCCAGGTCCAGCCCGGCCCCTCGGCGGGAATGGTCACGCCGTCGGCCTTGGCGACGGTCTCGTTGTAGCGGATCACCGGAGTGAAGATGCCGAACGGCAGCGTGTTGAGCTGCCCGTCGAGCTTGAAGGTCTCCAGGTCTTCCTTGCTGTAGTCGTCCCACTTCAGCGTGGGAATGTCGTCGAGCTTCCGGTACAGCTTGCTCTTGTGGTACGTCATCACCTGCGGCGACGCGATCCAGAAGATGTCCGGCACGTCGCGGGCCGCGATCTGCGTCGTCATCCGTTCCTGGAAGGCGGTGTAGTCGGCGAACTCCGGCTCGATCGTGATCGACGGGTTCGCCGTACTGAACTGCTTCAGGGCCTTGGTGTAGTTCTGCTGGCGGATGTTGTTGCCCCACCACGCGTACCGCAGCGTGACGTCGCCACCACCGCCCGACGGTCCGCCGCCACTCCCGCTGCACCCCGCGACAGCGGTCGCCGCGAGCCCGGTTCCCAGTGAAAGCTTGAGAAATCCTCGCCGATCCATCTCGTTCTCCTCACACACAGACGAGTACGTCGAACAACCCGATCTCCGGCACCTGCACCCACCCGTCGCTTACCGGCAGGTCCTCCTGCGCCACCAGCGCCCGCACCTCGCGTACGCCGGCCGGCACCCGCGACCAGGCCGGTCCGATCCGTACGGGCGGAGCGAATCGCTGGTCGGTGTCCCCCGATCTGTTCAGCAGATGTACGACGAACCCCGCCGCCGACCGCCCCACCACGATCTCCACCTGCTCCGGCAGGTCCGTCTCCACCGCTCCGCCCACCTGATCCACGAACAGATCGCGATGAACGCTCAACCCCACCTCCCGATAGGCCTGTCCGATGGTCCACGGGAACAGCACCACGTTGCCCTGCTTGACCATCCCGGGATGGTCGAGCAGCACGTGTCCGTAACACTTCTCCGGTGGGCCGTACGGCGCTCTCGACAGGGCTCGCAGCGCGACCTCGGCGTCGGACGGCGCCTCGATGACGTTGAAGGTCCCGAACACCGGGACACCACCCTCGAGGTGGAGCGACCGGGTCTCCGCCTCTGTCTCGTACCGCGCGAGCGTCCGGACGGAAAGCGCCGTTGTGGTGCCGGTGGCAACTACTCGACCGGCATAGGCGCCTAGGTCCACTGGTCCGACATTCGGCAGCACGACCGTTCGATAGCGGCTCAGGTCCGCCTCGCCAAGACGCTCTTCCGGCAGCACGTCGAACGGCACATGGCGCTGCAGGAGCGAGAGGTAGAGACCTTCGAACTCGGCCCGAGAGTGCACTGGTCTGACCAGTAGCGTCTGCGCGGCCGGTACCAGGTCGCGATAGACCTCCGCGTGGTCACGGTGGAACCGCGTGAGCCGGGACGCGACGTCCAGGCAGGCGTACGGCGTGGTGCCCGGTGTCCCCATGATGTACGTCGAGGGGTTGGCGCCGCGGCCGATCGCCTGCACCAGGTACTGCGCGAAGTGATGCGGATCCTCACTCGCCATCCGGTACGGCATGTCCACGAAGCCCACCGAGTTGGTCAGCACCGGGACCGTGGGACGGAACGTCTTCGCCGCGCTCACGCTCTCGCTGGTTCGGTGATGCCACAGCCGTCGCCCGACCGCGTTGTTCGCCTCGTGAAACACGATGTCCGCCTGATCGCCGAGGACCAACGGTGCCTCCGGACGTCGAGCCGCCAGGTGCTCCCGGATCCTGCCGGTGAGATCGGCCAGCACTTCCTTCGAGAACCGTAGCCAGTCCGCATACCCGGGTGAGTCACGGTCGTCCGGCAGCACCCCGTCGTACCGCTCCTGACAAGCCACGCAGTGGCAGACCCCGTGGTAGACGCGGCTGTAGTCGACCTCGTTGAACGACATCCAGTTGCAGAAGAAGCCGTCCAGCGGATATCGATCGAGCACCTCGTCGAGGACCTCGAACAGCATCACCTGGTAGTAGTCACCGCTCGGGCACACGCTCGTCAGCCCGTTGTAGACCTGCCGCGCCCCGCTCGGTCCGACGAAGCACCAGTCCGGATGTGCCTCCGCCCGTCGGTGGTCGATCTTGGAGAAGTCCATCCGGCCCATCACGCGGATGCCGCGCCGCGCCGCCGCCTTCACCGCGTCGCCGACCAGGTCACCGGACGGGCGCTCCGCCAGGTACGGGTTGCGGGTCTGGAACTCCAGATCAGTCGGGTAGTTCGACAGGATCCCGCCGACGCTCAGCAACCAGGTGTCAGCGCCGAAATCCTCCAGATAGTCCAGCACCGATTCGACGTCCAGCCCGGCGTCGATCTCGCGCAGGTTGGTCTGGAACATCCGGAACGGGTCCTGCCACCACAACCTCATGACTGCTCCCGGCGCAACGTCCGGTAGAGCGCGGAGTGGTCCAACTCCCCGTCTCCGTCCGCGATGGCAGCGTTCATCAATTGCTGCGTCGCGGCGGTGTTCGGCAGCGGCAGATCCAGTTCGGCTGCGGCCTGGACGGCCAGCCCGAGGTCCTTGCGGTGCAGCCGCAGCCGGAACCCCGGCTCGAAGGCTTCGTTGACCATCCGCTCGCCGTGCACCTCGAGAACGCGTGAGCTTGCGAACCCGCCCATCAGCGCCTGCCGTACGACGGCGGGATCCGCGCCGGCCCGTTCCGCGAACAGCAGTCCCTCGGCGACCGCTTCGATGGTCAGCCCGACGATGATCTGGTTCGCGACCTTCGCGGTCTGCCCGGCGCCGGGACCGCCGATCGGCGTGACGTTCTTCCCGAGGACGTCGAAGATCGGCCGCGCCCGCTCGAACACATCCGGCCGGCCGCCGACCATGATCGTCAGCGTCCCGTCCCGCGCACCGACCTCGCCGCCGGACACCGGGGCGTCGAGGTAGTCGCACCCCAGTTTCTCGATCAGCTGCGCGAAGCCGATGGTCGCGGTCGGCGAGATCGAACTCATGTCGATCACCAACGACCCCGGCCGCAGTCCCTCAGCGGCGCCGCCCGGCGCGAACAACGCCGCCTCGACGTCAGGGGTGTCCGGCACCATCAGGATCACCACCTCGGACCGCTCGGCCACCTCCTTGGCCGACGCGCACACCTGTGCCTCGAGGTCGGTCCGGCCGCGATAGACGGAGAGTTCGTGGCCGGCAGCAACCAAGTTGTCCGCCATCGGCCGGCCCATCACCCCGAGCCCGACGAACCCGATCCTCATAACTGGCTCCAATCGACGTGCACGACCTCGAGCAGCCCGGCGGTCGGGATCACGATCTCTGCCCGCCCGTCCACGACCGCCGGCTCCAGGTCGACCCCGGCCACCAGCAGGCGGACCTTCGGCCGATCCGCCGGTACGGCGATCGACACGGTCTGCGGCGGCAGCGGGAGGGTCTCGCGGATCGCTCCTCGCATCGCCATCGGATTCGTGAGGTTGACCAAGGCAACGGCGACTTCGTTCTCGCCTCGATGGACTGCGACGTCCACCAATCCAGCACCCTCGACGGTCACCGACGGCGTCTTCCCCAAAGCCCAACCGACGGCGTTGGCGATCAAGCGACCATGGTCGGACTGCAACGCCTCCCAGAAGATCGCTCCGAGGTCGAACGGGAAGTACACCGTCCGGCCGCCCTGGGCATTCTCCGTGCAGATCACCGCGGGCTTGTCCGGAGCCTCTCGCTGGTACACCTCCTCCATCGGCAGGTCCGGGAAGTCCGGGATGAACCGGAACGGCGTCACAGCGTCCGACTCCACCCCGATGATGTGGGTGCCGCCAATGATCCGCGTCGTACCATCGAAGCCGGCGTTCAACGGATGCGCGTCCGTCAGCGCGATGTAGTTGTTCTGCACCGGCCGGCTCGCCTCGGTCAGGCGGACGCCGAGCGCGTCCCCCAGACCGAAATCGGCCCGCTGGTTCCCGTTCTCGTCGTACAGCGAGCTCTGGTACGCCGCCACCAACGACCCGCCACCCTCGACGTACGACTGCAGGATCGCGCACTGGTCGTCGCTGAGCTGCTCGGCGTTCGCGAGGACGACGACCTTGAACCCGCTCAACCGCTCCACGGTCATCGCCTGGTCGGAGACGAACTCGAACGGCACGCGCGCCTCGACGAGCGCGTGGTAGAAGCCGTCCTCGTGGTCGTTGTCGCCGGCCCGCAGCTGACCGGTCCGGGTCGGGTCGAGCAGCGCCACCTCGGCAGTGATCCGCAGATCCTTGAGCACCGGTTCGACAGCTGCGTGCAGGTTGAACGCCTCGACCACCGGCCGCACCCAGCGCTGGTCCGGCACGCTCGCGTTGAACTTCGTGAACCACGGCAGCGCGCCCTGCGCGAACCCGTCGACGATCCAGGTCTTCGTCTCCTCCGGCGGCGCGACGGAGTCCTTCCAGCGGTACTTGTGCTCGGGCCCGACGGAGGTGATGAGTCGTACCGGACGGTCCGGGAACACTCCTCGATTGCGCTTCCCGTTCCGGCCGGCCGCCCACGGCGCCTCGATCCCGTGCCGGCCCTGCTTGTCGATGATGAACAGCGGCGCGACCGGCTCGGCGAGATCACGGGCCAGGTCGCGCGCCGCAAGCGCACCCATGTTCGGCACGAAGCGGGCATGCGGGCGGAGGTCGCGGACCGCCTGGTCCCAGATGCCGACCAGGTCCCCGAGTCGCCGGCGCCGCCAAGCGACGTACTCCGGCCAGCCCTCGCCGTGCTCCTCGGACGGCAACTCCAGACCGGTCTCGTCCCGGAACGACCTGCGGGCGTCCTCGCTGTACGAGATCCCGTAGTACCCCTCCCACCGATTGGCGAAGACCGCGTCCACGCCGTACTCGCGGACGATCTCGCGAATCACCTCGGTGACGAATTCCCGGTGGTACGGCGTGAACGCGCACGTCAGCCAGATACCGGGGTACGCCCAGTGCTCGATCGGGTTGCCGTCCCGGTCGCGGGCCAGCCATTCAGGGTGCGCCGCTGCGGCGTCGGCGTGGACCGCGTGCGGGTCGACCCGCGCCATCACACTCATGCCGAGGCTGCGGGCGCCGTCGACGAGCGTGCCGAACGGGTCGGTGCCGCTGAGGAACTTGCTCCGGTAGTGGTACTCGATCTCCGTCGGGTAGTAGGCGACGTACCCGCCCGCGCTGATGCAGGTCGCGTTCGCCTTGCTGTCGCGCATCAGCCGCAGCCAGAAGTCCGCGTCGAAATGCGCGGGATCGTCCTCGGCCAACGTGATCTGGGCCCAGCGGGTCGCCGCCAACGGCCAGTCCGGATCGGAGTCGACTACTTGGTTCTCGTGCTCGGTGTGCATCGCACCTCCGGCGTCGTTGGTAGTCGTAAGATTGTTAGACAAGAATGCACGACTGGCAAGAGCTGATGTTAGTCTTCGGCGATGAAGTATCGCGGCCACGAGCTGAGTGCGAACGTCTCGATGCTGTTCACCGAGCTGCCGTATCCGGAGCGGTTCGCCGCGGCGGCGCAGGCCGGTTTCCGGGTCGTGGAGTCCTGGTGGCCGTTCGCCGTACCCGATCCGTCGACGGCCGAGGTCGACGACTTCGTGCGCACCGTGTCGGCCGCCGGGGTGTCGCTGGGCGCCTTGAACTTCTACGGCGGAGACATACCGGGCGGGGAGCGCGGCGTCGCATCGCATCCGGATCGGCAGGAACAGCTGACTGCCAACGTGCGAGCGATGGTCGGGATCGCCGAGCGCACCGGCTGCCGGCTGTTCAACCTGCTCTACGGGCAACTCGACGACCGCTGGTCGCCGGAGGAGCAGGAGAAGACTGCGACAGCCGCGATCGGTGCCGCCGCCTCGGCCGTGGCCGCCGTGGGTGGCACGGTCCTGATCGAGCCACTGACCAAGGGGTTGAACGGCCGCTATCCCCTGCTCACCGCGGACGACGTCGTGCGGTTCCTCAGCGGCCCACTGCGGGACATTGACAATCTCTCGCTGTTGTTCGACACGTTCCACCTCGGCAGCAACGGGGTCGACCTGCTCGCCACGGCGTCGACGGTTCCGGTCGCGCACGTCCAGCTCGCCGACAGCCCGGGACGCGGCGAGCCGGGATCCGGAGGGCTGCCGATCGACGCGACTCTCGACGCGTTGCGAGCTGCCGGATATCAGGGCGTCGCAGCCTGCGAGTACAAACCGACGACGGACACCCTCGAAAGTCTCGGCTGGATTTCCTGAACCGATGTCAAAGCCGGGCGACCTGCTCCGACCGGGAGGCACAGGCAGCCATCACCGGGAGGACATCATGCGGAAGATCATGTACTACGTGCACCAGTCGCTCGACGGCTTCATCGAGGGGCCGAACGGCGAGTTCGACTGGCCGGTGCTCGGGCCGGAGCTCGGTGCGTACTCGATGTCGCTGACCGAGCGCGCCGACCTGTTCCTGTACGGGCGGACGGTCTGGGAAATGATGTCGTCGTACTGGCCGAACGCCGAGGCGATGAACCCCGACCAGCACGCGATCGAGTTCGCGCCGGTCTGGCGCCGTACGCCGAAACTCGTCCTCTCGACGACCCTCGAAAGCGCCGATTGGAACACGCGCATCGTCCGCAACGCCAAGGACCTCGAGGCGATCAAGGCGGAGCCGGGCAAGGACATCCTGCTGACGGGGAGCTCGACCGTCGCGGCGGCGCTGACCGGGCTCGGGCTGCTCGACGAATACCACGTGATCGTGCACCCGGTGGTGCTCGGCGGCGGCAAGCCGGTCCACCAGCCGACCGGTCGACGTACGCTCCGGCTGGCGGAGACCCGGTCCTTCGACGACCGGACCGTGCTGCTGCGTCACGACCTCGTTTGATCGGTGGCAGCAGTGGCCAGAGCATCGGCGACTGCCGCGACCGCGGGAGTTCGGGTACGGCGGGTCAGCAGGAACACCGCCCGCCCGACATCCCCTTCGGCCGGCAGCCGTACGGCGACGCCTGGAGCGCCCGCACCGATGACGAGATCCGGGAGCAGTGCGCCCGCACCCGTCGTACGGACGAGCTCGAGCAGGATGAGGAAGTCGTCGGAGCTGTAGCGGATGTCGGGCTCGAACCCGCCGAGCTCACGGCACACGCGGACGTGCATCTCGCGGTGACCGGTGTTGGGCTGGCACGCAGCCCACGGCAGGTCTGTGAGCTGCCTCAGCGGGACGCGGTCGGCAGCGGCCTCCGGATGATCCTCGGGGAGAATGACGCGGATCTGTTCGCGGAGCAGGTGCTCACGATGCAGGTCGGTGTGTACGGCGCGCGGCTGGCCGTCGTACTCGTCGCCGACCATGACGTCCAACTGCTGCAACCGAAGCGCGGGCGCGGCCTGCTCGACCTCGAGCTCGGCGGCCTCGACGCGGATATCGGGATGCGTCGTCGCGAGGCTGCGAATCGCCGGAGCGACCACGCGAATGAAGGCGGACTGGAACGACGCGATCCGGACCACTCCCGCAACCCGGCCGGCCGCGACGGCAGCCAACTCCGCCTCGGCTGCTTCGACTCCGTCCAGCAGCGCCGTCGCGTGCCGCACCAGCACCTCGCCCGCCGCAGTCAGCCGCACATTGCGACCGACCCGCTCGAGCAATCGGGTCCCGGTCTCACGCTCCAGAACGGCCAGTTGCTGCGAGATCGCGCTGGGCGAGTAGCCGAGCGCGCGGGCCGCGCCGTGAACTGTTCCGCGGCCGTGGACCTCCCGCAGCAACCGCAGTCGGTGCAGATCCATCATTCGTTCAGCTTAGCTTCACAATGCTGTCCGTGAAGCCGTGATAGACGTGAACGGTCTGCTCCCCTGACCATCGATGATGTGGGACGCCTCTTCTGCCTTCTTTCCGCCGCCACCTTCGGGGTCATGGCCGTCTTCGGCAAGCTCGCGTACGACGCGGGCGTGTCAGTGGACGCCCTCCTCCTGGTCCGCTTCGGTCTCGCCGGCGCGCTACTGCTCGCCCTCGCGTTCGCCCGCGGTTCGCTCCGCAACCTGCCCCGCCGGGCCGTCCTCACCGGACTCGGTATGGGCGTGTTCGGGTACGCCGCCCAATCCGGCCTGTACTTCTCCGCGCTGGCTCGCATCGACGCGTCACTGGTCGCGCTGCTGCTGTACCTGTATCCGGTGCTGGTGATGGTCGGGGCGATCGCGCTGCGCCGCGAACGCGCGTCACGCCGGCGCCTTGGGGCGCTGGCGGTCGCGCTGGTCGGGATCGGGCTGGTGCTCAGCGGGGCGATGACCGGGCGGTTCGACCTGCTCGGCGTCCTGCTGGCGTTGGGTGCACCAATCGTCTACACCGGCTACATCCTGGTCGGCGATTCGCTGACCACCGACGTCCAGCCGCTCGCGCTGACGGCGCTGGTGTGCACTGGCGCCTTCGGCACCTTCCTGGTTCTCGGCCTCTTCCGCGGAACTGATCTGACGTTTGCCCCGATCGGCTGGCTGTGGCTGGCCGCTGTCGCGCTCATCAGCACCGTCGCGGCGATCCTGTTCTTCTTTGCCGGGATGGCCCGGGTCGGCCCGTCGGTGGCCTCGATCCTGTCGATCTTCGAGCCGGTCGTGACGGTCGTCGCGGCGGCGCTCGTCTTCGGCGAGCACCTGAGCGCCGTGCAGTGGCTGGGTGGAGCGCTCGTAGTGTCCGCCGTACTGATCGTGCAGTGGCCCGGCGGCCAATCGTTGCCGGAACTTTCGCGGACTTCTCCGGAGGCCACGGCAGACTTGGCTGTATGAGCCGGCGGATGGCGTGGGCGGGAGTCGTCGCGTTGATGACGACGGCCGCGATCACCTGCACCAACGACGACGCGGCACGCCCTGCGCCGCCACCGAGCGCGACCTCCCCCACGCCGTCCGCCGCTCCCCCGACCACCTCACCACGACCGACCGTCCCGACTTCGACCGCTCCCAACCCGGTATCGCTGCAGGCGTTGACGACGAAGAAGTACAACGGCGGCGGCCTTCGACTCGGCCGCGTGCTCGCCCGCAACTCGGCGTACACGCGCTATCACGTCACCTACCGCAGCGCGACGCTGACGATCTCGGGGATCATGAACGTCCCCTCAACCCCAGGACCGCACCCGGCACTCGTCCTGAACCACGGCTACATCGACCCGGCCGTCTACACGAACGGTCGCGGACTGATGCGTGAGCAGGACTACCTCGCCCGCCGTGGGTACGTCGTCCTCCATACCGACTACCGCAACCACGCCGAGTCCTCGAAGGATCCGAGCTCCGAAATCAACCTGCGACTCGGCTACACCGAGGACGTCGTCAACGCCGTCCTCGCGCTCCGCACCTCGCAGTACGTCGACCCATCGCGGATCGCACTGCTCGGCCGCTCGATGGGCGGCGGAATCACCTACAACGTGCTCGCGACGCAGCCCGGTCTCGTGCAGGCCGCCGTCGTTTTCGCGCCGGTCAGCTCGGACGCCGTCGACAACTTCAACCGCTGGACGCGACCGGATCGGCCGGTCGCCGCCCAGATCCTGCACAGGTACGGCGAACCGGCAACGAACCCGTCGTTCTGGCGAAACCTGTCCGCGGTGAACTTCTTCGGCCGCGTGACCGAGCCGGTGCTGATCCACCACGGCGAGTCCGACTCGACCTGCCCGATCGCGTGGTCCCGCGAAACCCTCGCCGCTCTCAAGGCTGCGGGGAAGGACGCGACGCTGTTCACGTACCCCGGCGAGGAACACGCGTTCGGCCCCGCGTGGCCGACGTCCATGACAAAGACAGTAAGTTTCCTCAAGCAGCACGGGGTTTGACCACGGCGTCAGGCGGGCTTGCAGGCCGGCGCGTCCGCGAGGGCCGCAGTGGCGCGGGCCGCCGCGTTGAGATTCCGTGGCGCGGCGGTCCAGGCGGCGACCCAAAGATCCTGCGCATGCTCGGCGCCGAAATCCCCCGCCGCGTGAGCGGCCATCGCCTGCAAATGGGCCGCCCAGTCCCCCGCGGCGGCGCGGTCCGCCGAGCCCGCGGCGTCGATGGCGGCGAGCCGCAGCTTGCACACCGCGGCCGCCTTGCCCGGTACGCCGGCACAGCCGCCCTTCACCTTCGCACGCTCGGCGACCGCTGAATTCACCGCGACTTCATCCGCGGGACCGAGCAGCCGGGTGCGCTTCCAGATTGCCTTTGTCTGTTCCTCGGAATTCTTACCGGCCAGCAAATCGGTCCGTGCCTGTACGTGTTCACGCCAATGCTCAGTGGCATTACCCGCCGCCGCGACAACGGCTTCCGCCGCCTGGATTTCCTTGACGCACGCGGCCGCGCCCGGATTCACCACGTTGCGCTCGGTCGCAGGCGGCGTACTGAGCGTCGGGGTTGCCTGATGTGCCGAATGCGTGGTGATCTGTGCCGACCGATCCGCGGACCCGCCCCCGGAGCCGGCCTGTGCGATCGCCACCCACGCCGCGGCGCCCAGCGCGGCGACGATCCCGACAGCCAGCCACACCGCGCGATGCGCCTGAGGTATTGCCCGTTTCGCTCGCGACATAATCCTCATCCCCAATTCGAGAATGCTGCCACGGGGACGCGAGAAACGCGACCAATGCACGGTACGCGACGGTAGTCCTGCATTCCGTGCGATTATTCTTCAGGGTTTGAACCCGCGCGCCCAGGCCCGTCCGGTCCGACGGGCCCGGGAACGCTTCACGACAGTGGCTGCCATTCGTCGTTCGGCATCCGGAGGATCGCCCACCCCACCGCGGCGAACCCCACTGCCTGCAGTCCCCAGCCGACCAGGTCGAGCGGGTGGCTGCTGATGATGACCGAGATCAGGTGCAGCGGCTGCGAGACCGCGACCGCCAGCGCCGCCCACCGGCCGCCCACTCCGGAGCGCCACATCGCGATCCCGAGCAGGATGGTGCCGAGTACGTGCCCGACCACGAACACGGTTCCGGCGACATCCACCGAGCCGTGAGTGACCTCGGCGATCCTCGTGATCGTCGCCTGATCGACACCGGCGGTGCCCGCCGACCAGGTGAACACGTCGCTCCCCGCCAGCCAGGGCAACGACAGGTAGCCCGGGACGATGAGGAACACCGCGATCCCGGTCAGCCAGGGCGCGCCACGGCGGGCCAGTCGTCCGACGAAGTACACACCCGGCACCAGCGTGACCAACGCGAGGTAGGACAGCCACAGGATCGTCGAACTGCGATCGAGGTGACCGACGATCTTGCTGGTCATTGTCGAGACGTCGTCCGCGGTGTCGTACGGAAGCAGGAACCGGAGCAGCGCCACCGCGGCCGGCCCGATCGGCAGGACGAGCGCTGCCACCAACCGCCACGCGGGCCGGATGTCCGGGCGGGACGTCGTACGGCTGATCGTCTGTGTCATCGCGCACCTGCCAACTCGCGCTTCGGCAGCAGTACGGCGATCACGCCGACGACCGTCGCAGCGACGCCGAATCCGGCCGCGGCGACTGCGGCAGCGGGTACATCGGACACGAAGAACGCCGGTACGGCGAGCAGCGCAGAAGCCAACCGCAGCGTGATCAACGGCGCCAGCGTCCAGCGCTTCCCGCGCCAGGCGTACCCGACCAGCACCAGGCTGATCAGCCCGATCACCGCGGCCCCGATCGCGACGCTCATCGGCGGGTGATCCCCGTCCGTGAGGAGCGGTGTCGCCACGTCCATCAGGGCGAGCAGCCCGAGGAGAACCAGCCCGAATCTGTACATTTCCCAACCCCCTTGTTTCGGTGTTGGCACCACCGTCGTCCCTGCGGGCAGCTGTCCGCCTGAGGGTGGATTCCCTCCCCGGCGGGCAGTTCCCCGCCCGATCCGGGATCGCTTTCCCGAGACGCCGGGAACCTTTCGGGAGCACACTGCGGATATGACAACGTCCCGGAACCGCCGAGGCCTCGCCGCCGCGCTGGCCGCGCTGGTGGTCGCCGAGGTGGTTTTCGCCGTGGCCTACGGCGTCTCGATCGGGTGGGGCTGGCGCGAGCTGGTCGACAGTTTCTCCGTGACGAACGGCCTGATGGGCCTCACCTTCGGCCTGTGCGGCGCGGTGATCGCCTGGCACCGGCCGGCCAACCCGATCGGCTGGCTGTTCCTCGCGGACGGCATCGGGCACGCCACCACGCCGTTCGCCGACACCCTTGCCTATGTCGTGCACGGCGAGTTCGCGCAGCGGGTGCTCGTTACCGTCTCGATGGCTGCCTGGCCGTGGTCGATCGGACTGTTCCTGCCGCTCGCGCTGTTGCTTTTCCCGGACGGCCGGTTGTTGTCCCCGCGCTGGCGCTGGGCCGCGATCGGGATCATTGTGACCGCACCGCTTTTCGTCCTGGAGATGATCGGGAGCGGCGAAGCGATCTCGCCCGATCTTCCTCTCGGCTTAGTGACCGTGCCGAACTTCGACGCTCTGCAACCACTGTGGACAGCGACCGAGGTGCGCAACCTCGCCGCACTCCTGCTGGCTCTGATCTGCCTCGGGATCCGCTACCGCCGGGCCGACGAAGCGGGCCGCCGGCAACTGCTGTGGTTGCTGCTGGCCTCGGTGATCGCGCTGCTCTTCGTCGTCCCGTGGGCCTTCGTCGCCGGTACGCCGATCCTCGTCCTGCTGGCGATTCCGCTGATCCCGATCGCGGTCGCCGTGGCGATCGTCCGCTACCAGCTGCTCGACATCCGGTTGGTCGTGTCGCGTGCGCTGACGTGGGCGCTCTTGTCGCTGGTTGCCATTGGCATCTATGCGGCGTTGGTCGCGTTACTCGACTCGCTGATCGCGTCACAGGTCGGGCGGTCGGCCGCGGTGACCGTGTTCGTGGCGCTGGTCATCGCGCCGGTGCTGCCCCGGCTTCAGCAGCTGGTCGACCGAGCCCTGTACGGCGACCGCCACGATCCCGCGCGCGTGGCGTCCCGGGTCGGCGAGCAACTGTCTGCCGGCCTTCCGGGCGTGGTCGCGGCAATCCGCTCCGCACTACGCCTCCCATACGCCGCCCTCATCGTCGACGGCCAAGTCATCGCCGCCAGCCCCACCACCACCGACCGCACCGCCACAGACAGCAGCACCCAGACGAACGGTTCCGCCCCTGACGTCCGCGCGATCCCGAGCGGTCCCGCCGCCGACAGCAGCGGGCACGCGGACGGTTCTACTGTCGACCGCGGCGGGCACGCGGACGGTTCTACTGTCGACCACAGCGGGCACGCGGACGGTTCTACTGTCGACCACAGCGGGCACGCGGACGGTTCTACTGTCGACCACAGCGGGCACGCGGACGGAGCGGCTGTTCACCGCAGCGGATACGCGGGCGGTTCTGGTGGAGGTTCCGTCGTACCGCTGGAGTTGTCGTACGGGGGTGAAGTGGTGGGGACGCTCGAGGTTGGGGTGCGGTCGGGCGAGTCGGGGTTGTCGTCGGCCGATCGCAGTGTGCTCGGGCTGGTCGCCGTACCGCTGGCGGTCGCGCTGCACGCGACGCGATTGTCGGCGGAGTTGCAGTCGTCCCGCGAGAAGCTCGTGTCCGCGCGGGAGGAGGAACGTCGACGGCTGCGGCGGGACTTGCACGACGGTCTGGGGCCGACGCTCACCGGCGTCGCGTTCTCCGCGGACGCCGCTGCGAACCTGATCACCACCGACACCCCGCAGGCTGTCGAACTGCTTGCGCGGTTGCGCTCCGACACTCGGTCAGCGATCGCCGACGTCCGTCGTCTGGTCGAGGACCTGCGGCCCCCGGCACTCGACGAACTCGGGCTCGTCGGAGCACTGCGGCAACGCGCGGACCAGCTGTCTTTCCGTGCCGACGGAGCAAGGCTGCAGGTGGAGGTCGCAGCCGAGGGATTGCCGAGATTGCCCGCCGCGTTGGAGGTCGCCGCGTACCGGATCGCGACCGAGGCGCTGACGAACGTCGTACGGCACTCGCGGGCAACCTCCGCCGTACTGACGCTGCGCTGCGGGACCGCGTTGGAGATCGAGGTAACCGACGACGGCCCACCAGGCGAGAACTGGCGGCCCGGCGTCGGCATCCAAGCAATGAACGAACGAGCCGCCGAACTGGGCGGGACCTTCGAAGCCGGCCCAACCGCCCACGGCGGCCTCGTCCGCGCCGTCTTCCCCCTCCCCACTTCCACCACCGACACCCCGCCCCACTCTCGCGACGCCATTCCCGCCCAAACTCCCGCGGCCTCCGACACAGACTCGCCCGCCGCCCCCTCTACCACGGGCACCCCCGCCGCCCACGCTTCCGCCGAAGCCGGCGCCTCAGCCGCGCGCACCCCCGCCGCCCACGCTTCCGCCGACGGGCCCGCCGAAGCCGACGCCTCAGCCGCGCGCACTCCCGCCGCCCACGCTTCCGCCGACGCGCCCGCCGACCCCGATGCCACGCGCCCTCCCGCCGCCCGCAGTTCCACCGACGCGCCTGCCGGACCGAGTCCCGCAGTACCGTCTGCCGAGGCTTCTTCCTTGGAGTTGCGGTGATCCGGGTCGTGCTGGCCGACGACCACCCGGTGGTTCGGGCGGGGTTGGAGGCGCTGCTCAGTTCATTGCCCGGGATCGAGGTTGTCGGGGTCGCCTCCACCGGTCGTGAAGCGATCCGCGAGGTCGTCACGACCCGCCCCGACGTCGCCGTACTCGACCTCCAAATGCCCGGCCTGGACGGCTTCGCCGCCACCCGCGAACTGGCCCGCGCCGCACCCGAGGTTGCCGTCCTCGTACTCACCATGTTCGAAGACGACGACTCGGTCTTCGCCGCCATGCGCGCCGGCGCCCGCGGCTACCTCGTCAAAGGCGCCGAACAGGAGGAGATCGCCCGCGCCATCCGAGCCGTAGCCGCCGGCGAAGCCATCTTCGGCCCCGGCGTCGCCCGCCGCGTCCTCACCTTCTTCGCTGCCCCGCCACCCACCGACCCGTTCCCCGAACTCACCACCCGCGAACGCGAGATCCTCGACCTCCTGGCCGCCGGGCTCTCCAACCCCGCGATCGCCACCCGCCTCGACCTGGCACCGAAGACCGTCGCCAACAACGTCTCCACCATCTTCACCAAACTGGGCACCGCCGACCGAGCCACCGCCATAATCCAAGCCCGCAACGCCGGCCTAGGCGTACCTAACGGCAGGACGTAGTCGACCAACCGCCCCTCGCGCCCGCCCGAGCCCCTCTCCCAGCGCGCAGATCTGCCGACTACCTCCTGTCGTTAGGCGCGCTCGGCATACCTAAGAACGGGTGGTCCCCCCGGTCCCGCCCTTCTCTCCCGGCCCTCCTCCGACGCGCTCCAGCCCGCGACCACTACCCGTTCTTCGGTACGCCGATCGCCTTCAGATAGCGCTCGCCCACGGTGCGAAGGTGGTTGACGAGGGCCGGCGGGCCGTCGACGTGGAAGTCGAGGCCGAGCATGCCGATGTAGACAGCGATCGTCTCGAGCGAGTCGGCGCCCGTGACCAGGATGCAGGTGTCGTCGTCGACGGATTCGACGATGCCGACGGCCGCGTGGATACGGGACAGGACCTCCTGCGCGGGCGCGTACACCGTGATGCGGGCATGCGCCTTCCAGCCCGCCGACGCCACGTCACGCAGTACGAAATCGATGTACTCCCCGTCGGCCATCGGACGCGGCTGATACCGCCGCCCCGTTGCCATCCGCAACGACATCCAGTCGACGCGATACGTATGCCAGGCGCCCTGCTCGTCCCGCGCGACCAGATGCCAGTACCCGTGCCAGCTCACCAACCGATAGGGCTCGACGAGGATCGGCAACTGCTGCGTGACACTCGATCCGGCCTTGTACAGCGAGACGCCGTCCGGTACGACGTACTCGAAGCGAAGGTAATGCTCGTCGCGAATGCACGCCGCGATCGTCGACAGTACGGCGGGATCGATCTCGGGGGCGTCGACGTTCGAACGCGTGTTGTCGGGGCCCTTGTCCATCGCCTTGTTGATCGCGTTCACCTGGCGCTGCAGACGATGCGGGAGGACCTGCTGGAGCTTGGTCAGCGCGCGAACGCTGCTCTCCCCCATCCCGACAACGCCCGCACCGGTCCGCAGACCGACCGCGACGGCGACTGCCTCCTCGTCGTCCAGCAGCAGCGGTGGAAGCTTCGCGCCGACGCCGAGCTGGTAGTGGCCGGCCGGACCGCGCGTCGCATCAACCGGGTACCCGAGCTCGCGCAGCCGGTCGATGTCGTTCCGCACCGTCCGCGTCGTCACCTCGAGCCGCTCGGCCAGCTCGGAACCGGTCCACGCCGGACGCGTCTGCAGCAGGGCTAGCAGTGCTAGCAAACGCTGCGAAGTCTCGAGCAAAACGATCTCCCAATTAGGAATCTAATGTTCCTATACGGATTCTACGGTAGAGCCATGAACACGAACGAGAGCATCCGGCCCTTCACCGTCACGATCGCCCAGGCCGACCTGGACGACCTCAACGCGCGCCTCGCGCGGACCCGCCTTCCCGAGGCCGCCCCGGGCGACGACTGGGACCTCGGCACTCCGAACCACTACCTCCGCGAGATGGTCGACCGCTGGCAGAACGGGTTCGACTGGCGGGCGCAGGAGGCGCGGATGAACGAGTTCCCGCACTACCTGACCGAGATCGACGGGCAGACCGTGCACTTCATCCACGTGCCGTCCGAGGTCGAGGGCGCCATCCCGCTGCTGCTGACCCACACGTACCCGGGTTCGTTCGCCGACTTCCTCGACATGATCGGCCCGCTCACCGACCCGGTCGCGTACGGCGGATCCGCCGAGGATGCGTTCTCGGTCGTCGTACCGTCGATCCCCGGCTTCGGGTTCAGCACGCCGCTCGTCGACCGCGGCTGGACGATGGCGCGGGTGGCGCGGACGTTCGACACGCTGATGCGGCGGCTCGGATACGAGTCGTACGGCGCGCACGGGTCCGACGCCGGCGCGATGGTCGCCCGGGAACTCGGCGTACTGAACCCGCCCGGATTCCTCGGACTGCACGTCCTGCAGCTGTTCTCGTTCCCGTCGGGCGACCCGGCCGAGTTCGAGAAGTTCACGCCGGCGGACTACGCCGCACTCGAGCACCTGAAGTGGTTCCAGTCGGTCGGCGGGTACAACGCGATCAACTCGACCCGCCCCCAGACCGTTGCCGTCGGCATCTCCGACTCGCCGGTCGGGCAGCTCGCCTGGAACGAACTCTTCAACAACTTCGGCAACGGCACCAGCCTGGTCACGCCCGACCAGATCCTCACCGAGGTCTCCCTCTACTGGTTCACCAACACCTCAGCCGCGGCCGGCCGCTACCACTACGAGGAGGCGAACTCCGGCGCCGAGCCCCAGCTCAACCACGCCCCCACCGGCGTCGCCGTCTTCGCCGACGACTTCAAGACCATCCGCCCGCTCGCCGACCGCGACAACACCAACATCGTCCACTGGTCCAACTTCGACAAGGGCGGCCACTTCGCCTCCCTCGAACGCCCCGAAGAGCTCACCGCCGACCTCCGCAAGTTCTTCCACAACCTCTGACCTTCGTCACCCGACCAAGAGGGAGCCCGGAGCGCCAAGCGCCCCGGGCTCCTTTGAGCTCCACCCATCTGGAGGGACGTCCGGGCAGAGCCTCCTCCACCGGCGAACACACCCCCAGCCGGCGCTCATCCCCCACTCACCCACCTCCGAAGCTACGCCCACCCAACCCACCCGACAACACGTCTGTGGGGTCCGCTTCAGTCGCAACCCCTGTGGATAACTCCGCTCGCGTACGTCAGACAACTCCTATCCTGAAGAGCACGTTCACCCGCGGAAGGACAGATCATGGATCCCGACGAAACGCCGTACCTCCTCCCTGATGGAGAACGGGTCTGGGTCATCAAGACGTCCACAGCTGCAGGTCTTCTCCCGCAGATGCTCGAACGGTTTCGCGCCGACGAGCCAGAACCACTGATCTTCGGCGACGCCGGCCAGCCAGAGGCCGTCGTCATCCCGTTCGACGTCTGGCGTCGGCTCGACGCGTTGGCAACCGACGAGAACGGATTCGACGCGACGTACGCCGTGGCACGAGAGCGACTCGCAAGTCCCGGGCGCTCGATCCCAATCGAGAATGTCGCCGCCGAGCTCGGATTGAATCTCGATGAGCCCGTCGACGACTCAGACCTGCCGAACAAGCAATGACCCGGTATCGCCTCCTCGTCCGAGAGGAGGTGCTGAGGCAACTGGCTACTCTTCGGCAGGCCGGGCGCCAGCAACCAGGCGGCCTACGCGACCGGGAGTTCCGAACCATCGAGCTGGGTCTTCGCGCCATCGCCCACGGCCAGGAAGCCGACTTCTCGGGCAAGCGTCTCGGATTCGCGACCCATGACCTCAGCGACTGTGCCGAGATCAAGCTCTCGGCCATCCCCGAGTCTCGCGGCAGCCGCGAACTCGGGCCCTCACACCGCCTCATCTACCGTGAGTTCGAGGCCGAAGACGGCGGGCCGCCGTACCGCCAAGTGATCGCCTTCGAGCCGCGCAGGGACGACCGCCCTTTTGACGTAGCAGCCGCCCGCCTCGGCCGCGAGCGCGGCGTCAGAATCCACGAGTTCAGACCAGTCGTCCGCACCGACCCACCCGCACCAATCCGCCCGGCACTCCCCCAAGACCTCCGCACCGCCCTGGCAGCAGCATCCGGCGTCGCCCCCGCATCAGGCGCCGTCCGCGCTGAGCGTCCCGCTCAGAGCTCGCACGTCGGTGCACACTGCAACAGCCCACCGAGTCGGGAGGTGTAAGCGTTGCTCGACGAGATTGTCGCGCCGGGCGAGGATCATCTTCACGACGCGACTGCGCAAGTCGCCGGTCCAGGTCTCGTCAGACCGGGAACCGGAGGTCGGCGATCGTGGACAGATCGATTCCATAGCGGGCGTATACCTTGGTGGTGTTCTCGCCCGTGAGATCGTCCTCGGAAACACCCAGCATGTGACCGACATCGAGGACATGGCCGCGAGAACGTCCTTCAATCTCGAGGTACGGCGGAATCAACGGCCACCGGTCGAGCTCCAACTGAGCGCCGGCAAGCTCGAAACTCGTCCGCCGATTCTCTTGATACGACTTCGGCTCGAACCCGACGCGCCCCAGCAACTCGTTGGTGGTCTCGAAGTCCCCGACCACCACCTCGGTCTCCGTCGTCCCGTCGATCCCGTCATGCGCGATCTCCTTGACCGTCAGCGTCACCGCCGTACCAGTGTCACGCAAGCGAATCCACCGCGACTGGTCCCCAGCCTCGATGTCGTAGACGTACCGCCGCATCAGCCGATCCCCGACACGACGCCCACCCAGCGAGAGGATCCTGCCCGCCACCTCATCCGGATCAACGCCCAACACCTTGGCCTCGAACTCGATCGGCATCTCACACTCCCTCGGCGCCGTACTTCGCCGCCAGCTTTTGAAACTCGGTCTCCCGCAGCGCAAGAATCTCCTCGCGAAGGTCACTCCGAACGAACTCTTCCACAGGAAGGCAGAGATCCATTCGTTGGATGCAGACGCCCACCTGGAATGTGCCCACACGATCCCGATAGAGCCGCACGCCGTAGTAGCCCTCCTCGCAGTCGGTGCCGTTGTTGAATCGGCAGCCGGCGCACGTCTCGGGCAGGCGGACCGGTCGGATCTGCTTGAAGAACACAACCCGTCCGGACGGCAGGCGGTACGCCGTTCTCCACCCAGATGCGCCGGCTGTCACATCGATGCCAATCGGTCGAGCCTTTAATTCGACGAGCAGCTCGTGGATGGCGTCGATCGACTTGTCTCCGTCGTCGAGCGAATTGAGCAACCTGACTGAGATGCCTGGTAGGTATTCGGTCAACAGCCGATGAACCCGAGGCACATGAGTGGCATCAGGAACGACGATGTTCGCACTCGCTCCGATGCCATTGGCGATCGCTACTCGAATCGAGTCCTGCAACGCTCGGATCTTTCGTTCCGCACGTTCCGTGTTCGCATACTTCCCATGCTGAACCTGCGCCAACTCCTCGGCGGTCGTGCCGAAGATCGAGAAGTTGACGCGTTCAAGCCCAGCCTCACCACAGGCGCGCAGAGCCCGCGCGCCGTTCTCTCCGTTCGACGTCGCACAGACCTGGTATCCCGCACGGACCCCGATTGCGACGACCTCGGACAGCCTGGGATGTAACGTGGGCTCACCGCCTGTGAGGTGCAACTCGCTGACGTGAAGCGCATCGCGAAGCACGTCCAGGGTCGAGGCAAGGCTCTCGTCAGGCGCGACTGTCGCTGGGAGAAACCTGGCACCATTGGTCCCGAGATAGATCGAGACCCGGCCAGATCGTCCGGCACCGGTCATCTCGCCGGGTGCCCTACCAAGGTTGTCTGCCACGACCGGAGTACCTTCGTTGTGGCAGAAAGTGCAGGTCATCCCACAGGCATCGATCACCTTCAGCCTGAGCGTGCGGTCCGTCGACAGACGGACCGGGAGACCTGTCCTCGGATGCGAGCCGACGACAGTGCACGCCGGTCCTCGCCCCGCTTCCGCCGGGTATGTACTTCTCATATCGATCGCTCCTCAGAGTCAGCGCGGAAATCTGTGACTCATGTTTGGGCGAGCGACGGCGAAGCGAAATCGACCGAATCCGTGGAACCAGTCCACGGGACGACACCATCCCGCTACCCTCAGTGTGTGAAGGTCACGAGAGGGCGAACCAGGTGACCCGTCGAAAGGTCTTTGATCCAAACGCGGTGCCGCCGTCCTTCTGGCGAGGCAACGAAGTTCAGACTGCGCTCGCCCGGCGCGACATCGGAGCGCTGTTCCGAAGCTACCTGGACGCTTTCGACGACTGCACGCAGACGCAGCTAGCGCTTCTGACCGAGCACGATCGGTCAGATGTATCGAACTGGATTCGAGGCACACGCCACGGTCAGGTCTCGGACATCGGCGTACTCACTCGGATTGCAGAAGGACTCCGCTTGCCAGACAGCGCACGGATCTTGATGGGTCTGGCTCCTGCGGACGCCTTGGTGTCCTCAGTGCGCGACGAGCGCGAGATGTCAGAGCCGGACGCCGGAACCGGGGGTGGGCCGGATCGGCGTCGACTCGACGGCTCCGACCTGACAAGCATCAGGATCGCGATCTGTGGAAGCCGAGCAGCTAACGTCCATACCCACGCCGTCGACGCCGCCGTACGCGCTCTCGCCAGGCTCGTGATGGTGAGGCGGCTGCGAGTAAATCACGGACCGATCGGCATCGGGATCGAGGTGATGACCCACATCGCCGATCACTACCAACCGCCTGGCCTGCGCGGAGCCGTGGCGATCTTCGGTCGCAGGAACGTCATCGCCGACGCGGAGTACGTCGTGGTCGTCGGCGGCGGCGAGGGTACTCGCGCTGAGGCCGACCTAGCTGTGGCAATGGGCAAACGTCTGCTCCCGTACGGAGCCAGCGGCGGCACGGCGCAAGTCATACACCAACATCTACATCGCAGCCCCACTCTGAACTCCTGGATGCCACCGCATAGTCGGGTCGCCTTGGACCGATGTGCACGCCTGGATCCTGGGGCCAGCACAATCGACATCGAACAGATGACGGATGATTTCGTTGACATGCTCGACGAGGTCATCCACGCAGACCGAGGAGAATCACGTGCCTGATCGCCCGTACGTCCTGCTGTCCGTCGCGGCATCCGTCGACGGTTACATTGACGACAACACGGACCAGCGACTTCTCCTCTCCAACGACGAGGACTTCGACCGAGTCGACGATGTCCGAGCCGGAGTCGACGCGATCCTAGTGGGCGCCAACACCATCCGCCGCGACAACCCGCGCCTCCTCGTCCGCTCTGATGACCGGCGCAAGCGCCGCGTAGATGCGGGCCTCGCCGAGTCACCGATCAAGGTGACGATCAGCGCCGGCGGGGACCTCGACCCCACCTCGAAATTTTTCGCCACCGGCGACGTCGACAAGGTGGTCTATGTCCCAACGTCTGCCGTGGAAAAGGCCGCGGCTGCGGTCGGAGCTGTTAGCCACGTCGTTGACGCGGGCGCGGCAGTCGATCTCGGCTTCGTCCTGAGCGACCTCGCCCAGCGTGGCGTGAAGCGGCTGATGGTCGAAGGCGGCGGCACAATGCATACCCAGTTCCTCTCCGCCGGACTCGCGGACGAGATCCACCTGGTGATCGCCCCATTCTTCGTCGGCGACAGCAGCGCACCCCGGTTCGTCAGCGATGCTCAATTCCCCCAGAGCCCGTCCAGCCGCATGGCCCTCACCGAGGTCAAACAAATCGGAGACGTCGTCCTCCTCCGCTACCTCCCGAAAGTCCCCACCCATGCCTGAACTCGACGACCGCTACTGGCTCCACCAGGCCATCGACCTCTCCCGCTCGTGCCCACCATCGACCACCGCCTTCTCGGTAGGCGCCATCATCGTCACCCCCGACGGCGAGGTCCTGGCCACCGGCTACTCCCGCGAAACCGACCCCCATGACCACGCCGAAGAAGTCGCGCTAACCAAGATCCGGCCAGGCGACCCCCGCCTCCGCGAAGCCACCATCTACACCAGCCTCGAGCCCTGCAGCAAACGAGCTTCCCGCCCCCGCACCTGTACCGATCTAATCCTCGCAGCCGGTATCCCCCGAGTAGTCCTGGCCTGGCGAGAGCCATTCATCTTCGTCGACTGCGAGGGCGTAGAACTCCTGAACGCTGCGAACGTCGAAGTCGTCGAGCTCCCCGACCTCGCGGAGACTGTCAAGGAGATCAACGCCTATCTGCTGGAGTGACGCAGCTGGCTCGAACTCTCGTCAGCGCCTGGGGAACGCTCATCTGTTCAGATGACGAATCAGGGTGACTCGATGCCCGCAAGAGACACACTCACCTGACGCCTATGCAGGTGACTGTCGGTGCGGTCTGGCAAGCTCCTCTGGGAGGGGTGATCGGGGAATGAAGCCAGGGATCTACGACGCGTTGGTGACGAGCAGTCTGCTTGAGGCCATTGGGCAGTTTGATGGTCAGCAGCCGGTGATACACGAGGTTGACGAGGCTGACCAGCCGGAGGTCCTGGCGCGGCACGTCGGGGACGCAGTACGGCGTGTGCTCGGTGGCACGCGCGACGCAGGCAAGCGCGTTGCTCTGGTCAACGACCTGCTGGAGCTCCTCGCCGAACACGACGACCTCCTTCCCAGCGAACCGCCTCGTCAACTCCACGCTCTCTATCCCGCCGTACGTCCGGGCGTCACGAGCTACGGCTCGACTCGTCCAAGTACGCCGCTGTCGGATGCTGCTCTGCTGACGAACTCGCACGGCGAGCCATCGCTAGGTCCGGAACTACGCGCCGAGATCGACACATCCGACGAGGTTGACCTGATCTGCGCGTTCGTGAAGTGGTACGGCCTGCGGTTGCTCGAGCCAGAGCTCGAGCGCCTTCGGCTTCGGGATGCTCCGTTCCGCGTCATCACTACGACCTATCTCGGCGCAACTGATCGCACCGCTCTCGACAGACTCGTCAACGACTTCGGCGCCGAGGTCAAAATCCAGTACGACGTCCTCCGCACGCGCCTGCACGCGAAGGCGTGGCTCTTTCGCCGCGCGACCACATTCGACACGGCGTACGTCGGATCGTCGAATCTCTCCCGGGCGGCGCTACTCGACGGGGTCGAATGGAATGTCCGGCTCTCCCGGATCGCCACTCCGGGCCTGCTGAACAAGTTCGGAGCAACCTTCGACACGTACTGGAACGACTCCACCTTCGAGTCGTACGACCCCGCACGCGACCGCGATCGGCTCGACGACGCACTAGCTGAAGCGAGCGGCCGTACGTCGTCCAATCGAGTCACGATCTCCCTGGCCGGCCTTGAGGTACGTCCGCGGCCGTATCAGGCAGAGATGCTCGAGGAGATCGAGGTCGAACGCGAGGTACACGACCGGCACCGCAACCTCGTCGTCGCAGCGACCGGCACCGGCAAAACCGTGATCGCAGCTCTCGACTATCGGCGGCTCCGCGACGCTGCCCTCGAGCGCGGCGAGCCCGCGCCGTCGCTCCTCTTTGTCGCTCATCGTCGCGAGATCCTGCAGCAATCGTTGCGCACGTACCGCGAGGTCCTCGCAGACGCGAGCTTCGGCGAGGAGTATCACTCGGGCGCACGCCCCGAACGCTGGCGGCACGTCTTCGCGTCTGTTCAGGCGTTGACGGCGTACGACGTCACCTCGATGCCGGCGGACGCCTTTGAGATCGTTGTCGTCGACGAGTTCCATCACGCTGCCGCTCCGACGTACCGGAAGCTGCTCAATCACCTGCAGCCACGCGAACTGCTTGGACTGACGGCAACGCCGGAGCGCACCGACGGTTTCGACTTGCTGAGCTTCTTCGGCGGAAGAACCGCCGTCGAGCTTCGCCTCTGGGATGCGCTCTCAGCCGATCTGCTCTGCCCGTTCCACTACTTCGGGATCGCCGATGGGACCCAGCTCGATGAGCTGCAATGGAAGCGCGGTCGGTACGACGAGCGGCAACTCGAGGCGCTATACACGGGAAACGACAAACGCTCTGCCATCGTCCTGCGCGAGGTGCAGGACAAGCTCTCCGACGTACGAGCAATGCGAGCACTCGGGTTCTGCGTCTCAATCGCTCATGCCGAGTACATGGCGCGCACATTCAACGCCGCAGGCATTCCTGCACAAGCAGTCTCCGGCGAGACCTCAACAGCCGTCCGCGACCAGGCCCTGCGTGATCTGAAGGATCGCCGAGTTAATGCACTCTTCGCGGCCGACCTCTTCAATGAGGGCCTGGATCTCCCAGAAGTTGACACAGTCCTGTTCCTCCGGCCCACGGAGAGTCCGACTGTCTTCCTCCAGCAACTTGGGCGCGGCCTGCGTCAGTCCGACGGCAAACCAGTCCTCACAGCACTCGACTTCGTTGGGCACCAGCGCAAGGAATTCCGGTTCGACCTCAGGTTCCGGGCACTCACTGGCAAGTCCCGAAAAAGACTGGAAGACCAAGTAAAGCAAGGCTTCCCGGCGCTGCCTTCTGGCTGCCAGATCGTCCTCGACAAGGTCGCCCAGGAAGTGGTCCTCTCCAATCTGAAGGGCCAGGTCGCCGGTCGGTGGCAAGACATGGTTCAAGAACTCAAGACGCTGGGCGACCGGGATCTCGGGAACTTCGTGCAAGAGTCCGGAGTCGAACTCAGCGACGTACTGCGATCCGGTCGAAGTTGGACGTCGCTTCGGCGCGATGCGGGGATGCCCACTCGGGGCGGATCGACGCATGAGACTGCGCTGCTACGACGGGTGCGGGCGCTGTCTCACGTCGACGACCCGGAACGTGCTCAGACCTATCGACGACTACTGCAGGACGACGGACCGTCGTACGACGATCTCGCTCCAATGCAACGCACGTTCGCGCGGATGCTCTTCTTCTCGTTGTGGCCGAACGGCGGTGGCTTCAAGACATACGAAGACGGCTTCCACGCCCTCCGTCAGGAACGTGCAGCGCGCGACGAACTCCTTGAGGTCACCGACTTCGCCATGGATCACGCCCGCCATCGAGCTGTGCCGCTCAGCGGCCGACTCGACGACCTGGCGCTGCGAGTACACGCTCGCTATCAACGTGAAGAGATCCTGGCGGCGCTCGACTACGCCAACTTTCAACGCCGACCGAGCACCTTCCAGTCCGGCGTCTTGTACTCGGAGGAACTGAACTCCGATGCCTTCCTCGTCACCCTGGTCAAGTCAGAAGCGGACTACTCGCCGACCACGATGTATCGCGACTACGCGATCAGCCCGAGCCTCTTTCATTGGGAAACCCAGAGCAACACGTCGGTGACGTCGAAGGTTGGGCAGCGATACCTCAATCACCGCGACCAGGACACGAAGATCCTCATCTTCGCCCGCGAGCACAAGCTCACTGAGCTAGGCACCTCGCCGTACCTCTTCCTCGGCCCAGCCACCTACACGTCCCACACCGGCGACCGCCCAATAGCCATCACCTGGCAACTAGACCACCCAATGCCCACCGAAATGTTCCAAGCCGCCTCGGTCGTGGCATAACCCCAAACGCAGTTGCCGTATCTCAGCCTGTCCGATGAGCTCGTGCTGCGCGAGCGAATCCTGAACGCCTAGCGCACCTCCGCGATCGGTCAGGCGGAACTGTCACCGGTCAAGCCCGGACGCTGACTTTGAGCGGATCAAGTAGGTGCGGGCGCGGGCGCTGCACCACGCTCGGCGGGCCCAGGAGTTGGCCGCGAGCGTCGGGATCTGATGCAAGGCCTGCTAGACACGCCCAGCACTCAGAAGGATGAGTCATCGGACTGAGTGGATTCTTCTGTTGGACATGTCGGCTGGGGCGAGGGAGGTTGGAGGGTATGGAATTTACTCAGCTTGGGCGTACGGGACTGAACGTCAGTCGGATCGTGTTGGGGACGATGAACTTTGGGCCTCTTACTGAGGTGGGGGATGCGCACGCGATCATGGATGCGGCGCATGACAAGGGGGTCAACTTCTTTGATACGGCCAACGGGTACGGGCGGTCTATCTACCCGGGGCGGACCGAGGAGATCATCGGGGAGTGGTTCGCCAAGGACGCCAAGAACCGGGAGAAGACGGTGCTGGCGACCAAGGTGTACGGCGACATGGGGCAGGAGTGGCCGAACACGAGCCGGCTGTCCGCGCTCAACATCCGCCGCGCGCTCGACGCGAGCCTGAAGCGGTTGCAGACCGACTACGTGGACCTGTACCAGTTCCACCACATCGACCGGAACACGCCGTGGGAAGAGATCTGGCAGGCGATGGAGGTCGCCGTACAGCAGGGGAAGGTGCTGTACGCCGGGTCGAGCAACTTCGCCGGATGGCACATCGCTCAGGCGCAGGAGGCGGCGGCGCGACGCAACTACGTCGGGCTTGTCAGCGAGCAGTCGCTGTACAACCTCGCACAGCGTGACATCGAGCGTGAGGTGCTGCCGGCGGCGCAGGCGTACGGGCTGGGCGTGATCCCGTGGTCGCCGCTGCACGGCGGGCTGCTGGGCGGCGTGATCCGGAAGGAGAACGAGGGCGTACGGCGCCTCGAGGGCCGTTCCAAGGAGACGCTCGAGAAGCTCCGGCCGCAGATCGAGCAGTACGAGGCGTTCGCGGACGAGCTCGGGCACGAGCCGGGTGAGCTCGGGCTGGCGTGGCTGCTGCACCAGCCCGGTGTGACGGGGCCGATTGTGGGACCGCGGACGATGGAGCAGCTGGAGTCCGCCGTACGCGCGGTCGACATCAAGCTCGACGAGAAGTCCCTGACCCGCCTCGACGAAATCTTCCCGGGCTACAAGACCGCCCCGGAGGACTACGCCTGGTAATGCTCATATGCCGCCGTACACAACCATGTGTACGGCGGCATTCAGGGCTGGACCGAGTCGAGGAACGCACGTACGGCGTCGCGGTTGTCGGTGCGGCGCCACGCGACCGCCAGTTCCGCAGGTGGGAGATCCGGGACGGGGCGGCAGACCAGGCCGGGGCGTTGGTAGAGACCCGTGTTGCCTTCGGCGAGGAGGGCGATGCCGACGCCGGCGGTGACCAGTTCGAGGACCTCGTCTGCGGCGGTGGCCTCGGCCGCCACGACAGGTGGACCGGGACGGGCGTCGACAGCGAGCCAGAAGTCGCGGAGTGGACCGGCCGTCGCAGGAAGAGCTACGAAGGGCTCGTCCAGGAGCAGCTCGAACGGGACCGATGGGCGGTCCGCCAAGGGATGGTGGGCGGGTAGCGCGACCCAGCGGGGTTCGGTGATCAGCACGCGGGTCGCGAAGTCGGCGGAGATCGGGAGCCAGACGAAGGCGACGTCGCTGGTTCCGTCGGCGAGGCCGGCGGTCGGGTCGTCCCAGCCGACCAGGCGCAGCGAGACCGTCCAGCCGGGGAGCGTGGCGCGGAAGCGTTCGACGGCGGGCCGTTGCAGGTCGCGGCCGACAGCAGTCTGCATGCCGACCACCAGCTGATTCGGGTGGGCGGCCGCCCGCGCTTCGGCGTACCCGCGGTCCCAGGCGGCGAGCACCTCCCTCGCCACAGGCAGCAAGACCGACCCCTGCGACGTCAGTGTCAGTCCGCGCGGCAGGCGCTCGAAGAGGTCGAAGCCGAGGCGGCGTTCGAGCGCTCGGAGTTGCTTGGACAGGGCGGGCTGTGAAACGAAGAGCCGCGCGGCCGCGGCCGTCACGGTCGATTCCTCGGCGGTCGCGACGAAGTAGCGGAGTTCGCGCAGGTGCGCATCCATAACCAACGGTTATACCAACAGGTCTTGGACCGCGCGGCATCGGCGACCGACGCTGGACTCATGACAAGCACACGCAATCTCGGAGGACTCGACGTACCGGCGATCGGGTTCGGCGCCATGGTTCTCTCCCCCGGCATGTACGGCGACATCGACGACGGCCGTGCGGTCGCGGCACTCGACGCGGCGATCGGGGCCGGTGGGACGTTCATCGACACCAGTGACGCGTACGGCGACGACGGGCACAACGAGAAGGTGGTCGGACGGGCGATCCGCGGACGGCGCGACGAGGTGACCGTGGCGACCAAGTTCGGTCTCAGGGTGCCCGACGGCGCGCAGCCGCATCCGTTGGCGGTGGGTTTCGCGTTCGAACAGTTGCTGGTGAACGCGGAGCCGAAGTACATCCGCGGGTACGCCGACAGCAGTCTGACCAACCTCGGCATCGATGTGATCGACCTGTACTACCTGCATTTCCCGGATCCGCAGGTGCCGATCGAGGATTCGGTCGGCGCGATGGGCGAGCTGGTTGCCGACGGCAAGGTGCGGTATCTCGGGGTGTCCAATGTGACGCCGGACGAGCTCCGCCGGGCGTACGCCGTACATCCGATCGCCGCCGTACAGACCGAGTGGTCGATGTGGCGGCCGATCGATCCGGAGTTGCTCGACGTGGCGCGGGAGCTCGGTGTTGGCGTCGTACCGTGGAGTCCGCTCGGTGCCGGGTTCCTGACCGGCACGGTGGAGAAGTTGGACGATGGTGACTTCCGGAACAATGCGCCACGGTTCGATGCGGAGAGCCTGAAGGCCAACAACGCGTCGTACGCCGCGCTCCAGGCGCTGGCCGCTGACCTCGGGATCACCCGGAGCCAGCTCGCGCTCGCGTGGTTGCTGCACCAGGATCCAGCCGTGGTGCCGATCCCGGGCAGTCGTACGCCGGCGCACATCGTCGAGAATCTGGCGGCGGCCGACATCACCCTGCACCCGGACACGCTCGAGCGGATCGACGCCGTCCTCGCCCGATTGATGCCGGTCGGCGGCACCTTGCTCCAGGACGAGCGGTGAAGGTACTCGCCGTCGCTGCAGTCACGGTGGCACTCGTCGGCTGCGGGGGCTCCAATCCAGGTGCGTCAACTACGCCAGCGCCGGTGGACGTTCTTCCCGCGGCGCAGGTGTACGTGGACGCGGTCAACCGGCGGGACCTGGACGGGCTCGTGAACGCGTTCCACACGGACGGACGGATCGTCGATGTGTCGCGGACGATCACCGGCCAGGACGCGATCCGCACCTGGGCGCGCAACGAGGTGATCGGCGGATCGCTGAAAGTCCTGGAAGTAGTCGAACGACGGCCGACCGGGCAGAAGTTGCTGGTGCGCTGGGCGCCGGCCGGGTCGGACGGATGGCTGGCGCATTACGACTTCACCAGTGACGACGGCCGCATCCGGGTCGCCAACCTGCAGTACGCCTAGGCGTGGACGGCGGTCGTGGGGAGCATGCCGATGAGTGCGTCGGCGGCCAGGGAGGCGGCGGGGCCGGTGGGGACGGCGACCGAAACCTGCCAGTCGGAGGCGGTGCCGGGGGCCAGGGAGACGGTGACGTGATCTCCGCGTTTGGCGGCGATGCGTTCAGGGACGAGCGCTACGCCTAGGTCGTGGGCGACGAGGGCCAGGAGGGTGTGTACGTCGTTGACCTCGATGGTCACCGGGTGCGCGACACCGGCCGTGGCGAAGGCGCGGTCGGAGATGGCGCGGGCGCCCCAGGTCGGGTCGAAATCGACGAACGACTCCCCCGCGAGGTCGTCGAGAGTCACGCCGGACGCCTTCGCGAGCCGGTGGTCGGGAGCGCAGACGAGGACCATCGACTCGCGCGACAGCGGCCGCAGGTCGAGCCCGTCGACCGGGTCGCCGGCGGTGGCGACGAACGCGACATCGAGCCGGCCGGACGCGAGTTCGTCGAGCATCGGCGTGGAGCCGCCTTGGCGGACCTCGATCTCCACGCCCGGGTACGCGGACCGGAACTTCGCGAGCAGCGCCGGTACGTCGACCACCCCGAGGCACTGCTCGAGCCCGACCGTGAGGTGACCGCGCAGCAACCCCTGGACCGCGGCGACGGCGTCCTTCGCGGCCTCGGCGGCGGCGAGGGTACGTCGTCCCTCGCACAGGAGCGCCCGGCCCGCCTCGGTGAGCTCCACGCTGCGGGTGTTGCGGACGAACAGACTCGCGCGGAGCTCACGCTCGAGCGCGCGGATCGAGGCGGACAATCCCGACTGCGAGATCGACATCGCCTCGGCAGCCCGCGTGAAGTGCTTCTGCTCGGCCACCGCCACGAAGTGTTCCAAGTGCCTCAGCTCCATGACTAAGAACTGTAGTCGATCGAACCACGACAATTCTGCGGCGCCGCATGTTGGCGGGGGCACCCGTCTCGCCGTAGCGGACCGCCAGGCCATCACAAATGCGCCCATCCCGCTCCCTTCAGGCGGCGAACCGCGCCTGGAGCGCGATTGTGATGGCCTGGCGGTCCGCAACCAACCGACAGAGCGGACGTGAGCCACTCACCAAGCCGGCCAGGGCCGGGAGCCGCGCGCGGCTGTCACGCTCAGGAGGCCGGGGTTGCACCGCGGCGATGGGGGTAGGTGAGTGCGGCAGGTCCGCTCGCAGCGGGTGGGAAACGGGCGCGCGCGACGTGGAGAGGCCTGCGAGGTCTGCGCGGCATGGAAGGGCCCGCGGGCCTGCGCGGCGTGGAAGGGCCCGCGAGTCTGCGCGGCGTGGAAGGACCCGCGGGTCTGCGCGCCGAGGTGGAGCTGGCGGCTCTGCGCGCGAGGGCGGAGCTGGCAGGTCTGCGCGTCGGGGCGGGGCTGGCCCTCGGTAGGGTGTGATTCATGGCGGATGAGGAGTTTCGGGTTGAGGTTGTGCTTGGGAGTGACGAGCACGGGTTGACGGTCTGGGAGCGGTTGCGGGCGTTGGATCTGGATGACGACGCGCGGAAGCGGCTCGGGAGTCAGGTGACGGTGACCCGGGACGGGAACCGGATGCTGATGTACACGCACACGCTCGACGACGCGCAGGAAGCGGAGCGGACCGCCAAGGATCTGGTGGCCGACGAGCACCTCGATGCGACGTACACCGTCACGCGCTGGAATCCGGCCGAGCAGGACTGGACGGACCCGAGCTTGCCGGTCGGCCCGCACGACGCCGCCGGCGACGCCGCGAAGAACGCGGACATGGAGGTCCCGGACCCGCGGTACGTCGTGATGCAGGCCTACAAGCCCGAGTTCCTCCGCGACCTCGGCCTGTAAGACCCGGTCGCCCCGCCCCGCAACACCGGTCACCCACCCATACGGCCGGTCGCCCCGCCCCCCAAAGCCGGTCGCCCACCCGCTCCAGCCCACAAGGCCGGTCGCTGCTCAGCGGGGGTGTAGCCCGTCTGGCGGCACAATGCGTCGGCGGCGGCTTGGTGGGTGGCGGCTTCGGTGGGGCGGTTGAGGACTGTGCAGCAGCGGGCCAGCAGGCTGTGGGACCACTGCTGTCCGATGCCGTACTCGATGGCTTCCGGCTCCGCGAGGGCCTGGGTCGCCTGGGTGTAAGCGAGCTCGACCTCGCCGTCGAGGAAGTTGCACTGGGCAAGGTCGGCGTGGAGTTCGGCGAGGATGGTGCCGTAGCCCGATTTGGTGGCGAACGCCTCGGCTTCCTCGAAGTACGTGCACGCGGTGGCCACATCACCGGCGAACAGGTGGGACTCGGCGAGTGCCTGCAGCGCGATCCGCCGCCGCCGGCCCCAGTTCGCCAAGTTCCTTGTAAGCCCCAGCGCGGTTGACCGAAGCAACCAGTTGGTCGTTCGACCTCGTGTACTGCAGCGACTCGGTAATGCACGCGACGGCCTCGCGGAACTCCCCGGGATGGATGGGATTCATCGCCTGCGCGTTCAGCCCGCGTGGCATCCATGCCCTTTAGTCTGGCAGGCATGGATGTCTTGCTGCGGCCTGTTCAGGAAGAGGATGTGCCGTTGTTCCAGCGGTTCGCGGTCGAGCCGGGGCTGATCGGGCTGGACTGGAACGGGTTCCGGGACGCGCAGGCGCCGGTACGGCGGTATGCCGAGGACGGGTTCCTCGGCAAGGACGACGGGCGGTTGATGGTCCGCACCGCCTCCGAGACGGCGGGGCTCGTGAGTTGGCGGACGGGGTCGTTCGACGGGCGTACGCCGTACTGGGAGATCGGGATCGCGCTGCTGCCGGAGTACCGCGGGCGTGGGATCGGGTGGCGGGCGCAGGCGCTGCTGACGGCGTACCTGTTCGAGCACACCGCCGTACACCGGATCCAGGCCGCGACGCATCCGGAGAACGTGGCCGAGCAGAAGTCCTTGGAAAAGGCGGGTTTCCGGCTTGAAGGGGTGATCCGCGGGTGCGAGTTCCGGGCCGGGCGGATGCGGGACGGGTACCTGTACAGCCGCTTGCGGGACGATCCGGCACCGGAACTCGGCAACGGTTCGGTGACGGGATCCGGCATGGCACCTGTTGAGGAACCTCTCGCAGATTAGTCTCGGCGGGTCGCTGCACGCTTACGTGGCGTGGTTCTGCGACGCTGAAAATCTGAGGGAGAGGGGAATTCGTGTCTCGTCGACGTGGTCTCGTTGCCGGTGCGGTCGTTCTGTCGTTCGTACTCGCCGGCTGTTCCGATGTGGCCGCGAGCGAGTCGACGCCTTCTCCCACTCAGACTTCGAGCAGTACGCCGAGTGCGACACCGAGCACCACGCCGACGGCCAAGCCCACCGTGAAGCCGACGGTCAAGCCGAAGCCCAAGGTGAAGCAGAAGCCGGAGTACTACGCGCTGCGCGTGGAACGGCAACTGGACAAGCTCGGATACCCGGTCGGTGACATCGACGGTGACATCACGGCCCGCGCCAAGCAAGCGCTGTGCGCGTGGCGCGAGACCCACGGCCTGCCGGTCAGCCGCAAGGGACTCAGCCTGAACGACGCGTACTCGGTGCTCAACGCAACCAGTCGCCCGGCGCCGACCCGCTCCCCCGGCATCTACGTCAACAAGACCTGCCAGATCCTGTACCAAATCGTCGGAAAGACGTACAAGCGGATCGTCTGGATCTCCACCGGCGGCCCCGGCTACGAGACCCCGAACCGCACCGGCGCGGTCTGGCGCAAGTGGGCCGGCGCGCACGAGAGCAGCCTGTACGACGACGCGTACATGTACGACTCCCTCTACTTCCTCAAGGACCGCCCCGGCATCGCCCTGCACGGCTCCCGGGTCAACTCCCTCGTCAAGCCCTACCCGGACAGCCACCGCTGCGTCCGCGTAGTACGCCCCGAAATCCACCAGATCTTCACCGACACCCCCATCGGCACCAAGGTCCAGATCTACGGCGAGTACTAGAGCCCCTACCGCCCTTCGCCGGCGCCAGATGCTAGGCGTGCAACTCTCGCGGGCCTAGCCTGACAAGAGGGGGTGGTGGCATGGAGCACGAGCAGGTCATCGCGGTATTGGGTGCCACGGGACGCCAGGGTGGTGCGGTCGCGCGGCATCTGCTGGCTGACGGCCGACGGGTGCTCGCCCTCACGCGAACCCCGGAGTCACAGGCGAGCGGAGCCTTGCGATCCGCAGGTGCGGAGGTCGTTCGGTGCGATATGGACGACGTGAACTCGCTGCTCCGGGCGTTCACCGGAGCGTACGGCGTGTACAGCGTGCAGAACCCGATGATCGCCGGGCACGACGGCGAGATCCGGCAAGGCAGGAACGTCGCGGACGCGGCCAAGGCGGCCGGCGTGAAGCACGTGGTGTACGGCTCGGCCGGACCGGGTCTGCGCGGGACCGGTGTCGATTCCTGGGACTCGAAGCTGATCATCACCGAGCACCTGCGCGCGTCCGGCATACCACTGACCGTGCTCCGGCCGACGGCGTTCATGGAGCTCATGACCGACAAGGATTTCTATCCCCCCGTCTCGGTCTGGCATGTCATGCCCAAGCTGGCCGGCGCTCAGACACCAATTCCCTGGCTCGCGGTCGACGATCTCGGGGCGATCGCGGCCCGCGCATTCGCCGAACCACGTCAGTTCGTCGGTGCGGAACTGCCACTGGCAGCCGAGTTCCGTTCGATCGCCGAGTGCCGCAAAGCGGCCGCGCTGACGGGCCGGTCTACCCGAGGCTTCCCGATGCCTGTCCGGCTCTTCGAACGCTTTGTCGGCAAGGACCTGACGACCATGTGGCGCTGGCTCGCGGACAACCCAGTACCCGCGGACCCAGCCGCCACGGCGAGGCTCCTCGACCACGTCACCACAGTCGAAGAATTCCTCGCGAAACCCTCACGCGCCACCAGCACCTGAAGCCTTGGAAGCAGTCGGCAACAGTACAGTGGCGCTGTAGTGCCATCCTCGACACTCGACCGGCGCAGCCATTCAGGTGAGGAGCTGTCCATGGGCACTGTCTCAGTGCGTTACATCGTCGATGACGTCGACGCCGCGATCGACTTCTACACCAGGCATTTCGGCTTCGGTGTGGACATGCATCCGGCGCCGACCTTTGCCGCTGTCTCCCGTGGGGATCTGCGGCTCCTGCTCTCCGTGCCCACCGGGCCGGGCGGAGGCGCGGCGCCCGCCCTTGACGGCCGCAGGCCCGAACCAGGCGGTTGGAACCGCATCCAGATCGAGGTCGACGATCTGTCCGCCACCGTGGACGCTCTTCGCGCTGAGGGTCTCACCTTCCGCACCGACATCGTGATCGGCCGCGGCGGCAACCAGATCGTCCTCGACGACCCCGCCGGCAATGCACTCGAACTCTTCGAACCGGCGCCGGCAGACGGAAGAACTCAAGGCTGAGCTCGCCTCCACATCAGTCGAACGCCTGGCCCTCATGATGGCCGCGCGCTGTCCCGTGGCGACGCCTCGCCGACGTGCTCCGGGGCGGGCAGGGTGTGCTCCGTCCCGACCCGCACGACGGCCGCGCGAAACTCATCGTGCTGACCAAGCGGGGTCGCGACGCCGTAGCGGCCGGAGTTCAGACGATCGGGGGCATCGAGGAGCAGGACGTTGCCGCGGTCCCAAGTTTCCTCCGGCAACTTGGGACCGCGCCGGGCCGGCTAGCCCTTGAGGCCGCTGTTTGCGACGCCTTCGATGACGTACCGCTGCACCACGACGTACAGGATCAGCACTGGGATCGCGGCGAGGGTCGCACCGGCCATGACGACGGGGTAGTCGGTCGTGTAGGCGCCGTACAGCGTGGCCAGGCCGGGTGCCAGCGTCATCCTGTCGGGGCTGAAGAGGACGAACACCGGCCAGACGAAATCGTTCCACGCGCCGAGGAAGCTCAGTACCGCGAGCGTCACCAGCGCCGGCTTCGACAGCGGGAGCATGATGCGGGTGAAGATCGTCCAGGAGTTCGCCCCGTCGATCAGCGCGCTCTCCTCCAGTTCGCGCGGGATCGCGAGGAAGAACTGGCGGAGGAAGAACACGCCGAACGCGCCCGCCGCCCCCGGCACCACCAGCGCCCAGTAGCTGTCCAGCCAGCCGAGCTTGCTCATCGTGAGGTAGTTCGGCATGAAGAAGATGAAGCCCGGCATGAACAGCGTCGCGATCAGCGTGCCGAACAGCAGGTTCCGGCCCCTGAAGGTCATCCGCGACAGCGCGTACGCCGCCATCGCCGCCACCACCACGTTGAGCACCATGTGCAGGACCGACACCACGAGTGAGTTGATCAGCCACGTGTAGACGGGATTGGCGGCGTCGTCGAAGATCAGCCGGTACGCGCGCAGCGTCCATTCGCTGGGCATCACCCGGATCGGGATCGAGCGCGCGTCGGACTCGGTCTTGAACGTGGTCAGCAGCATCCACAGCAACGGCAGGATGAAGATCAGCGAGATGACCGTCATCGCGACGTACGTCAGCGGCCCTACTCTGGTCCGGGAGTAGGCCCGCCGGCGCCGCGCCGGTCCGCCGGGTTCGGTGGAGGCGGGGTCGGAGGCGCCGGGACCGGCGCCGGTGATCGGACTGGTCGTCGTCATGATGGTTTGCGCTCCCTCATGATCAGGAAGTTCGCGACGGAGATGATCGCCAGGGCCAGCGCGAGCACGTAGCTCATCGCCGCCGCGCTGCCCATCCGGAAGCCGCGCAGGCCTTCGTTGGTCATCGCCATGATCGCCGTCGTCGTACTGTCACCGGGCCCGCCCTTGGTGAGGATGTACGGCTGGCCGAAGAGGTTCGCGCTGGCGAGGATGGTGGTCGTCACCACGAACAGGAAGACGTTGCGAAGGCCCGGCACCGTGACGTGCCGGAACTGGGACCACCGGCCGGCACCGTCGAGTTCCGCCGCCTCGTACAGCTGTTCGGGCAGACCCTGCAGGCCGGCGAGGAAGATCACCGCATTGAACCCGATGGTCCACCAGATCGTCATGACCGTGATCGTGATCCACGCCTGCGGCTGGGTGGACAGCCAGGAGACCTTGGGCAACCCCACCCCGTCGAGGATCCCGTTGACCAGTCCGACCTCCGGGTCGAAGAGGTAGCCGAAGACCAGGCCGACCACCGCGACCCCGAGCACGAACGGCGTGAACACCACGGCGCGGAAGAAGGTCCGCCCGCGGAACTTCCGGTTCAGCAGCAGCGCCAGCCCGAGCGGGATGGCCACCAGGAACGGCACGCTCATCAGGACGAACAGGAAGGTGTTCTTCATGCCGTTCCAGAACGGATGGAAGAGCACCGAGCTGGAGTCGAACAGGTCGCGGTAGTTCTGCAGTCCGACCCAGGGCTTGCCCGGCAGCATGAAGTCCCAGTTGTGCAGGCTCATCCAGACACCGAAGACGGCGGGCCCCACGAGGAACGTCAGCAGGAGTACGACGTACGGCGCGACGAACAGGTACGGCGTGACCGGATGGTGGTGCCGCAACGGGCTGCGGACCGGCCCGGCCAGGCCGGTGATCCGCCCGCTCATCCGCCGTACTTCTTCTGGTTCGCGGCCAGGATCTGATCACCCTTCTGTGCCGCGTCCTTCAGCGCCTGGTCGATCGGCTTCTTCCCGGTCACGGCAAGGCTGATCGCCTTCGTCCACTCGGGGTCGGTGTCGCCGGCGCCCGGCACGTTCGGCGGGAAGTGCGCCCAGTCGATCATCTTCTCGAACTGCTTGACCTCGGTGTACTGCGCGAATTCCGCGGACTCGCGGACCGACTTGCGGGCCGGAACCATGCCGGCCTCGGCCCAGCCGACCGAGTTCTGGCTCATCCAGTTGACGAAGACACGGGCCGCCGTCGCCTTGTTCTTGTCCTGGTTGGTCTGCCGCGGCAGCGTGAAGCAGTGCGAACCCGCCCATGTCTGTTCCTGGGATCCGAGCACCGGAATCGGCGCGCAGCCCCAGTCCAGGCCCTTGGCCTGCTTGCACGGGGTGACCATCCACGGGCCGTTGATCATGAAGGCGGCCTTGCTGTTGCTGAAGGAGACCCAGTCGCCGTCACCGGCCGCGTTCTTCGGTGAGTAGTCCTTGTCGATCAGGCTCTTGAAGAAGGTGATCGAGTCGATCGCGGGCTGGTCGCCGAAGCCGGTCTTGGCGCCGTCGTCGCTGATCATGTAGCCGCCGTTCTGGAAGATCATCGACTGCGCGACCAGACCTCCGACGCTCAGCGCGCTGACCCAGTAGCCCTTGACGCCCTTGGACTTGCACTTGTCCAGGACGGCCAGGAACTCGTCCTTGGTCGTCGGCGGCTTCGTCGGGTCCGCGCCCACCTGGGTCAGGACCTTCTTGTTGTAGTAGAGCCCGGCCGGGTGGATGTCGAGCGGGATGGCGTACTGCTTGTCCTGGTAGAAGGTGGCCTTCCACACCAGCTCGGCGTAGTCGTCGGCGCTGAGTTTGGCGCCCGCGACCACGTCGTCGATCGGCTGCACGACCCGGCGCGCGGCGTTCGTGGCGATGTCGGCCGTGTGCATCAGGCAGACGTCCGGCGCGCGCCCGCTCTGCACCGCGGCGGGCAGCTTCTGGAACAGGTCCGCCCAGGCGATCGACGTGGTGGTGACCTTGATCTTCGGGTGGGCGTCCATGAACTTCTGCGCCAGCTTCTTCATGACCGGGCCGTCGCCGCCGGTCAGACCGTTCCAGTACTGCAGTTCGACGTTGGGCCCGTCGTACCCCTCGGCGCCCCCCTTGCCGGTCGCGGGCCCCGCCTGGGGCGGGCCGCTGGTGCCGCCACACGCGGTGAGGGCGAGTCCGGCGCCCGCACCGGCGACGGCGCCGAGGAGGGTACGGCGGCCGAGACGCACCAGATCAGGAGTAGTCATTGTTCGTCCTTTCGAAGATCACCGGCTGGCGAGCCGGATGCAGTGCCACGAGGCCGGCGGCAGCGTGACGGTCAAGCGGTCGCCGGAGAGGGCGGAAACCCCTGGCTGGGGAACGACTCGGTCCGGGGCGTCCTGGGAGTTGACTGCGTTGCGGTCCTCATCACCGACCGCGAGGTGCTCGAGCAGGCGGAGCTCACCGAGTGCGCCGAGCCGGACTGTCCAGGAGGCGGGTTCGGTCAGCGACCGGTTGGCGGCGAAGAGCGCCAGCTCACCGGACTCTTCGTCGTACGTCGCGACGGCCCACACCTGCTCCACGGATCCGTACGCCGGCGTGTCGACCTCACCGTGGTCGCCGGCAAGCATCAGTACCGTGCCGCGGGCGTACTTCGCGGTCAGCGCGAACGGGTGGAAGATCGTCTGACGCCAGGCTGCACCGCCTTCGACGGTCAGGATCGGCGCGATCGCGTTCACCAACTGGGCCTGGCAGGCGACGCCGACCCGATCGGTGTTGCGCAGCAGGGTGATCAGCAGCGATCCGACCACCACCGCGTCCAGGGCGGTGTAGACGTCCTGGATCAGCGCGGGCGCCTCGGACGCCTCGGCACGCTGCTCCTCGTGCTGCGCATGCCGGGCGGCGAACCACACGTTCCACTCGTCGAACGAGATGTTGATCCGCTTCGACGAGTGCCGTCTCGCGGCCACATGGTCCGCGGTCGCCACGACGTCCCGGATGTAGCGGTCCATGTGCGCCGAGGACGCGAGGAACGACACCTCGTCGCCGTCGACCGGCTCGTAATAGACGTGCGCGGAGATCAGGTCGACGTCGTCGTAGCAGTGTTCGAGGACGACGCGTTCCCACTCGCCGAAGGTCGGCATCGACGTGTTCGACGAGCCACACGCGACCAGGAGGAGGTTCGGGTCGAAGGTCTTGTACGCGTGGGCGACCTCCTGCGCGATGCGGGCGTACTCGAGCGGCGTCTTGTGGCCGATCTGCCACGGGCCGTCCATCTCGTTGCCCAGGCACCACAGCCGGACGCCCCAGGGTTTCGGGTTCCCGTTGCTCACCCGCTGATCGGCGTACCGGGTGCCGGGGGCGCCGTTCACGTACTCGAGGTAGTCCACCGCCTCGGCCAATCCGCGGTTGCCGAGGTTGACCGCGAGCATGGGCTCCAGGCCGACGCGCGAGCACCAGGCGAGGAAGTCGTCGGTGCCGACCTGGTTGGTCTCGATCGAATGCCAGGCCAGGTCGAGCACGCGAGGTCGCGACGCGCGCGGCCCGACGCCGTCCTCCCAGCGATAGTTGGACACGAAGTTGCCGCCCGGGTACCGCACCACGGTCGCACCGAGCTCACGGACCAGCGCGGCGACGTCTCCGCGGAAGCCGTCCTCGTCCGCCGAGGGATGCGTGGGCTCGTAGATACCGGTGTAGACACACCTGCCGAGATGCTCGACGAACGTGCCGAACAGCCAGCGATTGACCGGGCCGACGGTGAAGGCAGGGTCGATCGTGGAGGTCATGGTCACGGAGACTCCAGACTGGAATGCAACGATGTAATCTGCAGTGCCAGGGAGTTTGCACCGTTGTAATCGGCGCTGTCAACGGCTCGGCCGCAGCAAAATTCAGGGGCCGGAGCGACCTAGGATTGTGCGTATGCGAGCCACCGTGCGGGATGTCGCGAGTTGGGCAGGGGTGTCACCGAAGACGGTCTCCAACGTGCTCAACGGGACCGTGAACGTGCGTCCCGCCACCCGTGCGCGGGTCGAAGCGGCGATGGTCGCGCTCGACTACGTCCCGAACCTGTCCGCTCGCGGATTGCGGAACGGGCGCACCGGCATGATCGCGATCGCGCTGTCGGACCTGCAGGTCCCCTTCTTCGCCGAGATGATGCACCACTTCGTCAACGCGGCGGCCGCGCGCGGCCTGCAGGTCCAGGTCGAGGAGACCGGCTGGGATCCGGGGCGTGAGGCCCGGCTGCTGTCCCGGGCCCGGGAACACCAGGTGGACGGCCTGATCCTGAATCCGGTCAATCATGAGACGACAGCCGTGAAACCCGGGATCGCCCTGCCGCCGGTGGTCCTGATCGGCGAGGTCTACCTGCCGATCGTCGACATGGTGTGGATGGACAACGCGGCCGCGATCGCCGACCTGACCGGCGAACTGATCACGACCGGGCATCGCCGGATCGCCCTCCTCGGCATGTCCGATCACCCTGCGGCCATCGCCCGTCTCGACGGCTACCGGCAGGCTCTGCGATCGGCAGGCATCCCGACGGATCCGGGGCTCGAGATCGCCAGCGACGACTGGAGACCGACGTCAGCGGCACGGGCCCTGAACGCCTTCCTGGACAGCGATCCCGGGCCGGTCGACGCAGTGGTCTGCTGCACCGACGGCGCGGCGATGGGGGCCCTGCTCGCGTTGCACGCGCACGGCCTCAGAGTGCCCGAAGACGTCTCGGTGACCGGCTACGACAACATCAACGATTCGGCGATCACCGTGCCACCGCTGACCACCATCGATTTCGACAAGGCGTATGTCGCCGACACCGCGATAGCACTACTGATGCAACGAATCGCCGACCCGGAAGGCTCGCCGCGCAAGGTGACTCTCCCCCACCGACTCGTCTGGCGATCCAGCACCACCTCCAGATGAAACTCATCCAGCGGTCGATTGTTACCGCAGAGACGGCCAAAACTGCCGCCTTCCACCTACGCACGTGCTGGCGTGAGCCCGACTGAAGGACGGGTGGTGGTGAAGTGGCCTGGTGGGAGTGTGGCCTTTTCGCCGTTGGGGAAGGTGACTTCGGCGGTGGAGCCTGGCGGTACGTCGACGGTGAGCCGGAAGGTTTCTCCCTCGATCTGCCACGCGACCTCGATGCGGCCCCGGGGACTTTCGTAGCTGCCGCGCGCCCAGGTGATCTCCGGATGATGCGCCGGGGCGACGACGAACGACTCCCAACCGACCGATCCTTCGGCCTGTCGCAGGCCCAGGACGTGGGTGTGCAGGAAGTGGACGACGGCGCCCTTGCTGTAGTGGTTGAGCGAGTCGTGCGGGTTCCCGTTGACATCGACGCCGTCCCAGTCCTCCCAGATCGTCGTTGCTCCGCGGTCGAGCATCGCCAGCCAGGACGGGGAGGTTCGCTGGAAGAGCAGGTCGTACGCAACGTCGGCGTACCCGTGGTCGGCGAGCACCGGGAGCAGCTGCGCCGTAGACAGGAATCCGGTCCCCAAATGGTTGCCCGCGGCCCGGATCAGTTCGACGAGCCGTCGTACGGCGCTCTGTCGCAGCTCGCCCGGGATCAGGCCGAACGACAACGCCCGCACGTAGCCGGCCTGGGTATCTCCTGCCGTCTGCCCCGACTCGTCGAGGAACTCCACGCGCCAGGCATCGAGCACCTGATCCGCGATCGCGGCGTAGCGGACCGCGTCCGCGGGCCGGCCGAGGATCTCGGCGATCCGCGCCAGCGTGGCGCTCGATCGGTAGAGGTACGCGGTTCCGAGTTCGCCCTTGTCCGCCTTCTGCCAGTCGCTCTGCGGCGGCTCGAGCGGCGTCCCGTCGGGTGCCTTGGGCGTGGGCTCCGCCCATTCGCCCCAGTGGTAGGTGCCGTCCCAGATGAACTGCTCATGAGGCGGCGGTTCGGCTGACCGCTCGATCCGGGAGGGGTGCCGATGCGTGCGGGCGGCCTCAAGACACCACTCCACCCAGCGAACCATCGCGTCCCAGTTCTCGGCCAGCACCTCCCGGTCGCCGTACGCCTCGTAAAGCTCCATCGGAACCGCGACGATCGCGTCGCCCCAGCCGGCCGATCCGGTGGTCCTGGCCAGGCGGTCCTCGAGATTCAGCTTGGTACGCCGGCCGTCCGGGGAGAAGTTCGCGATCCGTCCATCGGGCAGCTGGTCGTCGCGAACCGAGCGCAGCCACTTCCGGCTGAACCCGAGAACGTCGTACAGCCGCGCCGCGGCGGGCGCGAAGACCTGATAGTCGCCGGTCCAGCCGATTCGTTCTCGCGTCGGGCAGTCGGTGGGCACATCCACAGCGTTGCCGCGAAAGCTCCAGACCGCGATGTCCTGCAGGCGGTTGAGGTCGGCACTGCTGCAGATGAACGTTCCGGTCCGGGCGAGATCCGAGTGCACCACGTGCATGGTCACACTCGCCGGGTCGATCGCACCACCGTCGTCGCGTCGCAGTCGTGCGTACTGGAAACCATGAACGGTGTGGCGCGGTTCGAACACCTCGCCGTCGCCGGCGGAGACGATCTCGTCGCGCTGCCGAAACCGGACCGGACCGCCCTCTGGCAGGACGGAGTCCAGATGGGAGGTGGTCAGATCACCGTCAGGTCGGGCGAACTCGCCGTAGTCGATGACCGTGCGGGCGCCCGCCGGGCCGAGGTCGGCCAGCGAGATCCAGCCCGAGGCGTTCTGACCGAAGTCCGCCACCCAGCTCCCGGTGTCGATCTGCCGCATCGCGACCGGCAACCGGGTCTCGATCTTGCGCACAGGCGGGGCGGGCGACCAATCGATGCCAGGGGCAACCACGCGGTCGACCAGAACCGGACGCCGTACGTCGGGCGGCGATCCGAGGTCCACCACCTGTCCGTCCATGAGGTCCGCGCGGGTGATCCTCGATCGTGAGCTGGTCCACTTGTCGTCGCTGCGAACGATCTTTCGGGAACCGTCGTGGTGCCAAAGGTGGAGCTCGAGCCGCACGGCCGTCGTCGTACCCCATCCGGACGGCAGGCGGAAGCCGCCGGTCTTGCCGCGGTACCAGCCGTCCGACAGCAAGACCTCGAGCTCATTGCCGCCGCGCTGAAGGGATTGCGTGACATCCATCGCCTGTGCGTAGAGCGTGTGGTCGTACGACGTCGAGCCGGGCGTCAACTCAGCCGAACCGGCACGCCGTCCGTTGACGAACGCCTCGTACACACCCAACGCGGTGGCGTAGAGCCGGGCGGACCGCACCTGTCCGGTCAGCTCGAACCGGGCCGAAAGAGAGTAGGCGGGCCGCATCCCGTAGCCCTCGTCGGCACCTTCGACCGGAGAGATCCATCGAGCTGTCCAGTCCTCGTTCAGGAGTCCGGCCTCGAAACTGGTCGGCTCGGACCAGTCCGAGTACCCCTGGTCGCCGCGCACCCGGACTCGCCACGTCACTCGCTGACAACTGCCGAGCGGCGCCCAGGGCCAGGGGACGAACAGGTGTTCCGCGGACGTCCGCAGTACGGGAGCAAGCGGGATATCGTCAACGAGAGCCTCGAGTTCGTACGCCGTGCAACCCGTGAACGTCGGCGGCAGTCGCCAGGAGAGTCTCGGCGATCGGCCGGACACGGTGAACTGGTCTCCGCCGCTGTCGATCCGCAGTCGGTCCGGACGGTGACTCATGTGTTCTTGGGCTGACGGGCGGAGGTCTGGTGTCGCGGACTGCGACCGGTGCTCGCGCGGATGATCAACTCGTGGGGCATGATCGTCGCCGGGGCGGCCGATTCGCCGTTGACCTGAAGCATCAGTTGCGCAACAGCCTGCCGACCGTACTCTGCGTCATCGACCCTGATCGTCGTGAGCGGCGGACGAAAGTAGTCCGACCCAGGAGCGTCGTCGAAGCCCGCGACACTCACATCTTCCGGAACCCGGCGTCCGGCCTCGGTGAGCGCATAGACGACACCCAGGGCCATCTCGTCGTTGGCGGTGAAAATCGCCGTGACCGAGGGATCATCGGCCAACTGCCGGCCGGCTTCGTACCCGGATTGAGCGGTCCAGTCGCCGGCCAGCGGCTCGGCGATCTCGGCACCGGCGTTCCGCAAGGCGCTCTCCCAGCCACGTCGACGAAGCCGGCTGGAGGTCCAGTCGAGCGGACCGGCGACGTGATGGACGGTCTCATGCCCGAGCGACAGCAGATGATCCACCATGTCAGCGGATGCCTTGACCGCATCAACGTGTACGGCGGGACCGTCGTAGTCGGGAACCTCGCTGGTCGAAACCAACGGCAGCGTGGTGTCCAGTGATCGCAACGTCTTCGCGGCCGACACCCACGGGGCCATGAAGATCACGCCGTCGCACCCGGCCCGGGCGAGCCGGTCGATCCCGTCCTGCACCGTGGCCCGATCGAAGGTCGCGAACGTCGCGACGCTGACTCCGAGCCCCAACTCGGTCGCCGCCTGCTCGACGCCGATCATGATCGAGATCGCCCCGAGGCCCAGCTGCCGATCGGTCAGTTGATGGGTCAGCAGTCCCACACTGAGCCCTCGCCCGGTGGACAAGGCACGCGCGATCGGATCCGGCCGGTAGCCGAGCGCCTTGATCACGCGCCGTACCCGGGCCGCCGTCCGCTTGTTCACGTTCTCGCCCCCGCGGGCGACTCGCGAGGCGGTCTGGCGGGAGACCCCCGCAGCGCGGGCAACATCGGTGAGAGTAGCCCGCACCACAGGCACAGGTTTCTCGCTCAATTCTTCTCCACCTCCCTTCGGACCACGCAGCCTACTTGACCGCTCCGCTGCTGATGCCTTGCACAACCTGACGCTGGGCGAAGACGTAGAACACCACCACAGGCAGGACGGAGATCGCGGTGGCGGCCAGCAGAATGTTCTGCACCGGTGTCTCCGCGGACACGAAGTTCATCAGCCCGCGCTGCACCGGCATCAGGGTGTCGTCGTCGAACAGGACCAACGCCAGCAGGTATTCGTTCCACACCGCGAGACCTTGGATCACGGCGACAGCGATCAACCCCGGCCGCGCCAACGGGAGAATCACCCGGGCGAACGTGTTCAGCGCCGAACTGCCGTCGATCGCGGCGGCTTCCTCCAAGTCCTTCGGCAGATTCGCGAAGAACCCGCGCATGATGAGCGCGGAGATCGGAATGCCGGCCGACACCAGAATCAGCACATAGCCGAGCCGGCTGTTGGTCAGTCCCAGCATCACCATCAGTTTGTACTGCGCGATGAACGAGGCCGGCGCCGGGATGATCATCACCGCCAGCAACGCGAACGTCACCGCTGCCTTGCCCCGGAACTCGATCCGTGCCAAGGCGTAGCCCGCCGTACTGGACACGACCAGGATGCCGACGACCGCCGAAACCGTGTAGATCATGCTGTTCGGCAGGTACGTGCCGAGGTCGCCGTCGGTCCACGCCGTAACGTAGTTCGACCACTGTGGCTTCGCCGGCAGCAGATCCTTGCCGCGGTACAACTCACTGCTCGTCTGCAGCGAACCGATCAGCAACCAGACCATCGGGAACAGTGCCCCGACCGCAGCCAGCACCAGCAGCCCGTACAGACCACCACGGCCCGCGAGACCTTTCATTTCCGCCTCCGTGACAGCCAGAGATGCAGCATTGCGAGCAGGACAAGAGCGCCACCGAAGATCACCGACATCGCCGCCGCCGATCCGAAGCGCTGGTTCGTGAACGCCTCCTGATAGATGCGCAGCGTCGGCACCATCGTGTGGTCACCCGGACCACCGTTGGTGAGCACCTGCACAGTGCCGAACACCTGCAACGCTCCGAGCAGCGTCAGCAACGACACGATCGCCGTCACCGGCAGCAGGTCCGGCCACGTGACGTACCGGAACTTCGCCCAGCCGCCCGCGCCGTCCAGGTCGGCCGCCTCGTACAGCTCCACGGGCACGTCCTGAAGGCCGGCCAGGTACAGAATGAAGCCGAATCCCCAGTGATACCAAAGGAAAACCGCCGCCACCGCCGGCAGCGCCGTACCGGGATCCTCGAGCCAGTTGTGCTGGAGTCCGGACAACCCGACGCCGCCGAGCAGCCGGTTCACGATGCCTGCGTTCGGAGCGAGCAGCCAGGAGAACATCATCCCGATGACCACCACGGAGAAGACACCTGGCAGGTAGAACGCGGTCCGGAAGAACGCCTTCCCGCGACGTACCCGGTTCACTGCGATCGCCATCCCCAACGACAACGCGTTGCCGAGGACGAAACCGGCCACGCCGAAGACCAGCACGTTCCGCATCGACGACCAGAAAACGGTGTCGTGCATCACGAACCGGTAGTTGGACAGGCCAACGAAGGACGTGACCGCGCTGACCCCGTCCCATTCCTGGAAGCTCAGCACGACCGCCTGGACGAACGGTACGAGCGTGAAGACCGCCAGCAGCACAGCCGCTGGTAGGAGGAATACGTAGGCCATGAGTTCCCGGCGCCGCGCCAGCGGACTGCGGCGCCGGGAGGTCGGCTGCACCCGCGGGGCGACCCGTTCGAGCGGACGTACCGTCACTTCGCCCTCTTCTGCGCCGTCTCCATGTCGTCGAGCACCTGGTCGACGGTCTTCTCCTTCAGCACCAGGCTCTGCACCCCGCTGATCAGCGCCGTCCGGGCGTCGGGGCTGAACGGTGACGGAACAACCTCGATCGCGTTGGCGAGCGACGCGAAACCGGCGACCTGCGGCGGCAGGTCGGAGGCGGTGACCTTCGGGTTCGCCGGGATCAGCCCGACCATGTCGACGAACACCTTCGCCTGCTCGGGCTCGGTCAGCCACTGCACGAACTTCACCGCGGCATCGACGTTCTTTCCCTTCGGGTTGATGCACGCCCCCTTGCCGACACCGCCGTACACCCGCGGTTTCTGCGTGCCGTCGGCCGCCTTCGGGATCCCCATCGAGGTGTACTCCGTGAAGTCCGGCGCGGTGGCCCGCGCAACCCCGATCGCGACCGACGCGTCGAAGATCGCCGGCGTGTCCTGGACGTTGAAGAAGCCCTTCTCCACCGTCGGGTTGTCGTCGTTGCCGCCCGGCAGGGTCTTGTTGACGATGACTCCGGCGTCCCTCAGCTCGGCCAGCAGCTGCAGACCTTTACGCCAGCCGTCCGACTTCCAACTCGTCTTTCCTGCGAGCGTCGCGTCGATCTCGGCGTCGGTCAGCCAGTTGGAGGCATGACTCAACAGGAAACGATCCGCCAGGGACGCAGCCATCAGGAACGCACCGTTGCCGGTCTTGCCGGAGACCTTCTTCAGCTGATCGATCCACGCGTCCGTCGTGGCCGGCGGAACCTTCGGATCGATCCCGGCCGACTCGAACGCCTTGGTGTTCAGCAGGATCCCCATGGTCTGGATCTCCCAGTGCGCGGAGTAGATACCGGCGTCCAAGCCGCTGACCGTCCCGGCCCGCACGGTGGTCAGGTCCAGCGCGATCGGCGAGAAGTTGCCCTTCCACTCACCGGTCAGCTTCGGCTCCAGGTTCATCGCCCAGCCGGCCTTGTAGTACGGGATCATCTCGGGGAGCGTGAGCGTCGAGTAGATGTCCGGCATGTCACCCGACTGCGACTTCGACTGCAACTTCGCCGGAAAGTTCGTCGGCCCGGGACTGTCGATCGTGACCCGTACGCCGGTCTGCTTCTGATAGGTCTCGACCAACTTGTCCAGCGCCTTCGCCTGGCCGCGGGACTGGTTCATGAAGGTCAGCGCCGTCGAGCCGCCGCCGCCTTTCGCCGAATCCTTACCGCAGCCGGTCAGCACCGGCCCGGAGAACGCAGCGCCGGCGGAAGCCGCGGCCAGCCCGAGCAGTCGGCGCCGCGTCAGTCGATTTCCTACGCCTGATCTGGGCATTGTCTTCCCTTCCTCGCCACGTTGTTACCGGTAACATGTTGTTACCGGTAACTATGCCTGTCAACAGCCCGGCCTGACCGGATCCGGACGCCTCCCCAGCAACTTGCCAACCCTCACACCACCGTGGTCGACTACCCGCCGTGCGCACTGATTCCCAGCCCCACAGAAGGGCTGGGACGGCGGCGTGGCGGTCGACCCCAGCCCGACGCCCGGCCCACGGGCTCGGTACGACCCGCCCGAGTGCATGGTCTTCCGGCACCCGATGGATCTCCTGGGCAGACCCGCAACCGCAGTCCGAGCTCAGTACTTCACCAGGCGAACGATCCAGTCCGTGACCGAGTGGGTGTGGTCTTGGCCGACGCGATTGGACACGGTTGTTCCGGACATCACCAGTCAATTCGCGAAGTGCTCGAGTTACACGATGGTGGCCACGGACGGCGAGAAGTATCGGTGGGTCGCAAAAGCGACTGTCGGTTCCCGGACTGACCGACGGCATCGCGATTCGCTATGACACCTCGATGGCCGGCTACGCCGTCGTCGAGGCGGTCGTCTACGTCGCATTCGTCGTACGAGAGGGAACAGTCGTCGGCCTGGAGGCGCAAGGCGAGACGATCACGGACGCAGTCTTCACGCAACTCGTCGGCAAGGCAGCTGCTCGGCTGGATGCTGCCATGGGTTAGTGCTTCGGTAGGCGTTCTACGTGGGGTTTGGGGGTGCCGTCGTAGGGGTTGGGTGGGAGGCCTGTCAGGAGGTCCGGCAGGCCGAAGGTTTGGAAGAGGGACAGGTCGAAGAACGCCACCGCGTGGACCACGGCGGTGGCGGTAAGGGTGAGGACCTGGATCTGGAAGGCTCGGTGGAGGTCGTCTTTCGGGTCTCGCATGTAGACGGCGAAGGCGGGGTGGCCGTTGGCCGTCAGCGGGACGAGGTACTGGTCGCCGGGGCGTTCGGCCGGGCAGTGGGTGCTGATCAGGCGGCCGATGTCGCGGGCGCCGCGGAACCAGGATGTGAACGGCGGCATCTCCCAGATCGCGTCGTCGGTGAAGAGCGTGACGATCGCGGGTACGTCGTACTGCTCGAACGCCGCGCGGTACCGGGCCAGGAGGATTTCGTCGGGAGCGACGAGCGAGCCAATGCTGATCGGTGCGGGAGAGGTGTCGCTCAGCAGGTCGGCGAAGCTCGGCCGGCCCTCGAGGTGCAGGACGGTCACGGCGCGCTCGACGGGTGAAAGGCGTTGCAGCGCGGCGATCAGGCCGAGATCGATCGGGTGGTCGTCCATCAGGTCCGCTGGGATCGGTTCCAGCCAGAGAATCTCCGAACGCTCGGAGAGCGCTCCCTCAGGATCATCGCTCGGTGCAGCGAGGTCCGACGGGAGAGGACGGCTGCCGACCTGCTGCAGGCAGGCACGGGTGGCGTCCTCGTATCCCTTGCTGACAGCAGCGATTTCGACGGCGTCGGTGACGGATCCGAGCATCCGGTAGCAGTGCGAGACCAGACCGCGCTGCAGCTCGTCAGCGCGGTACGCCGTACCTCCGGAGCCGTTCATCGGACCAAGTCGTCACCTCATCGGCCAGTCTCGCTGCTCCGAACGCCGGCTGTCGAGGTAGTCGGCCAAGGCGAGTGCGCGCAGGTCCTGGTGGTGCGGTACGGCGAGTTGCACCCCGATCGGCAACCCGGACGTCGACCAGCCGGCGTTGACCGTGGTCGCGGGGTGCTGGGACATGTTGTACGGGACCGTGAACGCGATGTGCTCGAACGGCTTCCCGGGATCGTCAGTCGGGTACGCGAGCTCCGCCGGGAACGCCGTGATCGGCGCGACCGGCGACAGGATCACGTCGTACGTCGTGAACACCCGGCCGACCGCGGCGGCCATGGCGCCCATCTGGCTGTACCCGTCGAAGACGTCCGAAGCGGTGAGATCGGAGGCCGTCGAGACCCACTCGCGGATCTGCGGAAGTACCTTCGCGCGACGCTCCTCGGGCAGCGCGGCGATGTCCGTGGCGGAGCGGATCCGCCAGAAGCGGTCGAGGCCGTCGAGCATGTCGCGGGTGATGATCGGCGTGATCGGTTCGACAATCGCCCCGGCCTTCTCGAGTACAGCGGCCGCGGCCGAGACCGCCGCGGTGACCTCGGGATCGACCGGCAGCCCGACGCCCGCATCGAGCAGCAACGCAACGCGCAAACCCTCGACCTCGACCTCGAAGATGTCGGATGCCACCGGGAACGACGTGTGGTCGCGCGGGTCGTACCCGGACATCACCTGCAGCGCGAGCGCCGCGTCCGGCGCCGTACGGGTCAGGGGTCCGATCGCGCGCCCGGCGTACGGGTTGCCGACCGCGATCCGACCGTGCGTCGGCTTCAGCCCGACCAGTCCGCACCACCCGGCCGGCAACCGGATCGACCCGCCGATGTCGGTGCCGACGTGGATCGGCCCGTATCCGGCGGCCGCCGCAGCCGCCGCGCCTGCGCTCGAGCCACCGGCCGTCTTCGTCAGGTCCCAGGGATTGCGGGTCAATCGGTGAAAGGTCGAGACGCCGGACGACAACATCCCGTACTCGGGCATCGTCGTTTTGCTGAAGATCACCGCCCCGGCCGCCCGCAGCCGCGCCGCGGCCGGCGCATCCTCCGCGGCCGGGACGAGCGCGGTTGCCGCTGTTCCTTGCGGTACGGGCGTTCCCCGCGTCGCGATGTTCTCCTTGACCGTCACCGGTACGCCGTCCAGCGCGCCCGCCGTACCGTCCCGCCAGCGGCGCTCCGACTCGTGAGCCGCAGCCCGTGCACCCGCCGGGTCCGGTGCGTAGAGCGCGCAGAGCTGGGGTTCGAGCTCGTCGACGCGGGTCAGCACGTCCTCGATGACCTCGACCGGGGAGACCGAGCCGTCGCGGTACTTCGCCAGGAGTTCGGTTGCCGTCAAGTCAGCGAGATTCATGCAGGCTCCCTCGTTAGCGGATCAGTTCGGTGGGTCGAAGCGGCCGTCGACCGCGGTCCAGCCGCCGTCGACGGCAAGAACGCTCCCCGTGACGAAACTCGAGGCATCGGAGGCGAGGTACACGACCGCCCCGGCGAGCTCGCTCGGTTGGGCCCAGCGACCGAGCGCGCCCTTCTGCGCGTAGGCGTCGTACCAGCGCTGGTCGGCCTTGATCTGCGCGGTGAGCGGGGTCTCGACGACTCCCGGGGCGATCGCGTTCGCGCGGACGCCGGACGGGCCGAGCTCTGCGGCCGCGGTGCGCAGCAGTTGGACGAGGCCGGCTTTCGTTGCCGCGTACACCGATTGCCCCGGCTCGACTGTGGTCCCTCGGATCGAGCTGAACCCGATGATGCTGCCGCTCCCCCGCTCCGCCATGCCGCGTCCGAACGCACGCAGCAGCTGGAACGACGCGCGCAGGTTGAGCGACACGACGCGATCGAACTCCTCGCCCGTGTAGTCGAGGATCCGCTTCCGCACGTTCGTAGCCGCGGTGAACACCAGCACATCCACAGGATCCAGCTCAACCACAGCCCGCTCGATCGCCACGTCGTCGAGCACATCCAGCTCGTACGCCGCCAGCTCGCCGGCGGCTGTCTCGCGCGCAGCGGCAAGGTCCCGATCGGCACACGTGACCCGCGCGCCATGGGCGGCCAACGCCAACGCGCTTTCCCGGCCGATCCCACTCCCCGCGCCGATCACCAGCGCATGCTTGCCGTCGAGCCGGAACAACTTCGTGTAGTCCATCACCATCACCTCCCGTGCCTTGCGAACTTTGAGAAGCCACCAACCGTTTTCGGCGGCCAGGAATGGACGGTGGCTTCACAAAGTTGGCCTCGGGTGGGCGGTGTGGGGCGGTGGGTGGTCATGGGCGGGGGCGGATGATGGCCATCCGGGTTGTGGTGAGTTCCTCGATCGCGAAGCGTGGGCCTTCACGTCCGGTGCCGGAGTCCTTCACGCCGCCGTACGGCATCACGTCGGACCGGAACCCAGGCACCTCGTTGATCACCACGCCCCCGACGTCGAGCCGATCGATCGCCGCGAACGCCGTGTCGAGCGAGGCCGTGAAGACGCTCGCATGCAGCCCGTACCGCGTCTCGTTGACCGCGCGGAGGGCGCTCTCGATGTCCGGAACGGACCGCACCGCGATCACCGGCCCGAAGATCTCCTCGTCCCACGCCGACAGCCCATCCGGTACGTCGGTGAGCACGATCGGCCCGAGTACGTCGCCAGGGGCCTCGTACGCGATCGATGCGCCGGCATGGACCGCATCGCCCACCCATTGCCGAACGCGATCGGTCGACGCCGGGTTGATCAGCGCGGACACCCGGGTCGCCGGATCACGCGGATCGCCGACGACCACGCCAGGCATGCGCGCGCCGAGCTTCTCCAGCAACGCTTCCCGCACCGACTCGACGGCGATCACGCGCTGCACGGAGATACAGGCCTGCCCGGACGCGTAGTACCCGCCGCGCACGATCGCGTCGGCGGCCGCGTCCAGGTCGGCGTCCGCGGCGACGACCAGCGCGGAGTTGGACCCCAGTTCGAGAAGCACCTTCGTCGGCGCCGCGTCGCGCGCGATGCGATGCCCGACGGCCGCGGATCCGGTGAAGGAGACGGCACCGATCCGATCGTCGGTGGTGAGCGTGGCGCCCACGTCCGCTCCGCCCGTGATCAGCTGGAGAGTGCTCTCTGGCGCTCCCGCGTCGGCGAGTGCAGACCGCATCAAGTGCGTGAGCCAGAGCGTTGCGAGCGGCGTCTGCGGCGCGGGCTTCACGATGATCGGGCACCCGGCCGCCAACGCCGGCGCGATCTTGTGCGCCGCGAGCAGCAACGGATAGTTGAACCCGGTGATCCCGATGACTACGCCGATCGGCTTGCGCACCCAGAACCCCTGCAGCCCTTCGCCGCTCGGCAACAGGTCGAGCGGCACTGTCTCGCCGTGCAGCCGGGCAACCTCCTCGGCCGACGTCTCCAGGGTGAGCAGGGTCCGATCGATCTCGACCCGGCAGTCGACCAGCGGCTTGCCAGTCTCGAGCACCAGCAGCTCCACGAACGCGTCCCGCTCAGCGAGTACGGCGGAATGCAGGCTCTGCAAGACGTTTCGGCGCACGTACGACGGCAGTCGGCCAACCGTTTCTCGCACGGAGAGCGCGTTCTCGAGCGCCGCCCGGGCGAGCTCGACGTCCCCGACCGGTGCATCCGCCACGGTCGAGCCGTCGTACGGGAAGATCACCGGCGCCGTGGCCGGTGACTCGACCCAGGTCTCACCGATCGGCAGGCCGGCCGGCATCGTGATCGTCCCGCCGCCGTCGAGCTGGATCTTCACGCTGATTCCCCCTTCGCGAGTAGGTCGGCAGTGGTCGCACCGGAAAGCGCCCTCTGAAGCGTCGGGATGGCCGAGACCAGGCGCTGCGTGTACGGATGCTGCGGGGCGGCGTACACATCACCGGTGTAGCCCGTCTCGACGATCTGGCCGGCGTTCATCACGGCCACCCGGTCGCAGACGTGCTTGACCACGGACAGGTCGTGCGAGACGAACACGAGCGTGAGGTTGAGTTCGTCGACCAGGTCCGAGATCAGGTTGAGTACCTGGGCGCGGACGGAGACGTCGAGAGCGCTCACCGGCTCGTCCGCGATCAGGATCCGCGGGCGCGGAGCGAGAGCACGGGCGATGGAGATGCGCTGTCGCTGACCGCCGGAGAACTGGTGCGGGTACCGGTCGCCGGCATCCGCGGAGAGGCCGACGGCTTCGAGCAACTCGCGAACGCGCTGTCCCGACGCCGGATGTCCTTGCACGACGAGCGGTTCGGCGATGATGTCGCGGACCCGCATCCGTGGGTCGAGCGAGCTCATCGGGTCCTGGAACACGAGCTGGAGGTTCTCGCGGAGCGAGCGCAGCCGGCATTCCGGGAGACGGGTGATGTCGGTGTCCTCGACGATCACGTGCCCGGACGTTGCCCGGTCGAGCGCGGCGATCAGGCGCAGCAGTGTCGATTTGCCGCAGCCGGATTCGCCGACGATGCCGAAACGCTCGCCCTGCTTGACTTCCAGGCTCACACCGCGAAGAGCGCGCACGACGGGCGCCGGCTGCAGCAACGACGTTCGCGGGCGCGGATAGTCGCGCACGAGATCGACAACCCGGATGGCGGTCGGAGCTTCAGGATCGTGGATATCAGGCATCAGCCACCCCCGCCGGGTGGTGGCATGCGAACCCTTCGGTCTCGGACCCGGTCCACGCCGGTGTCTCTTCGCAGAGTGCGGTTGCGTGCGCGCACCGTGTCCGGAAGACGCAGCCGGACGGGAAACGCCCGGCGGGCGGCACGTTGCCGGGGATCGTGGTCAGTCGACGCGAAGTGGACTCGAGATCGGACGCTGCGAGCAGTCCCTCGGTGTAGCGGTGCCGGGGGCGCGTGAACACCTCGTTGACCGGACCTGCCTCCACAACGCGTCCGCCGTACATGACGAGGACCCGTTCGCAGACGGTGGCGACGACGGCGAGGTCGTGGGTGATGAAGAGCAGCGCGGAGGAGCGGTCCACGACGCCGCGGACGATCAGGTCGAGTACGAGGGCCTGGACCGTGACGTCGAGTGCGGTGGTCGGCTCGTCGCAGATCAGCAGCGCCGGATCGTTGGCCAGGGCAAGCGCCAGGACGACTCGTTGCCGTTGGCCACCGGAGAGTTGATGCGGGTATGCGCGGAGCGTCCCGGTCGGCAGTTGGACAAGCTCGAGCAGATCGGCGGCGGCCGTGCGGGCCGCGGCTTTGGTCCTGGAACGGTGAATGAGCATCGACTCGGTGATCTGGTCACCGATCCGCATAGTCGGGTTCAGCGCGGTCATCGGTTCCTGGAAGACCATCGCGATATCACGGCCGCGAACGCGGGACATCCGCCGTTCGTCCGCGCCGACCAGTTCGTGGTCGACACCATCGAGCCGCACCGATCCGCCGGCCCGGACGTCCTCGGGCAACAACCCGAGAATGCTCAGTGCGGTCAGTGACTTGCCTGATCCCGATTCGCCGATCAGTCCGACCCGCTCTCCCGCCCCGACCGTCAGATCGACGTCGGACACGAGAGCCGTATCCCGCACGGTCACGGACAACCCGCGCACGGTGAGAACGTCGTTCATCGGCGATCCTCCAGTTTCGGATCGAAGCGGTCCCGGAGGCCGTCGCCGAGCAGGTTGAATCCGAGGACGGCGATCGCGATCGCGATCCCGGGGAAGATCGCCAGCCGCGGCGCGCTGAACAGGAACTCCTGGCTCTCCTGGAGCATCCGGCCCCAGGATGGTGTCGGCGGCGGCGTTCCGTACCCGAGGAACGACAACGCCGCCTCGGCCAGCACTGCGATCGCGAAGGACACCGAGGCCTGAACCGTGATCAGGCTGGTCACGTTCGGCAGCACGTGCCGCAGGGCGATCGGAAACGGTTGCCGGCCGGCCGCGCGCGCCGCGAGCACGTACTCCGTCCGCATCACCTGCAAGGCCCCACTCCGGATCACCCGCGCGAAGCTCGGCACCGAAGCGATGCCGATGGCAATCATCGCGGTCAGCGTGCTGGCACCGAAGACCGCGCCGAACATGATCGCCAGCAGCAACGCCGGGAACGCGAGCAAGAGGTCGTTGGCGCGCATGATCACCTCGCTCGGCCACCGCCGTACCATCGCCGCCAGGATTCCCAGCGGTACGCCGATGACCGCGGCGACACCGACCGCGACGACACCCACGAACAGCGTCGTCCGCGAGCCGACCATGATCTGGCTGAGTATGTCCCGGCCGAACTTGTCGGTCCCGAACCAGTGCGACCACGACGGTTCCAGCAACCGCGAGGCGGGACTCACCAGCGTCGCGTCGTACGGCGTCCAGACGAACGACACCAGCGCCATCAGCACGATCACCGCGACGATCACGCCGCCGGCGATCAGACTCGGGTTCAGCCGCTTCATGACGCCGTCCTGAGTCGAGGATCGAGCGCGACGTACAGCAGGTCGACGACGAAGTTGACCAGCAGTACGGCGATGACCAGGACCATCACCACGTCCTGGACGAGGAGCAGGTCGCGGTTCGACACACCGTCGAGCAGCAGGCTCCCAAGGCCCGGGATGACGAACACCCGCTCAACGACCACCGCGCCGATCAACAGCGTGGCCAATTGCAGGCCGAGCACAGTCACGACCGGTACGGCGGCATTGCGTAGACCGTGTCGCCACAGCGCCTGGAACGGTCGCAACCCCTTCGCCCGCGCGGTTCGGAGATAATCCTCGCGCAGCACCTCCAGCACCGCGCTGCGGACGTAGCGGGTGAGCACGGCGCCCTGGACCAGCCCGAGCGACAGGGCCGGCAGGATCAGTTGCTTCAGGAACATCGCCGGATCCTGCGCCGGTGGCGTCCAGCCGTTGGCCGGCAACCAGCCGAGCCGCACCGCGAACACCACGATCAGCAGAATCCCGGCCAGGAACGCCGGGACCGCGACGCCCACCTGAGAGAACGCGGAGAGCGCCAACCCGGAGATCTTGCGGTGCCGCGCCGCCATCACGGTCCCGGCCGGGGCGGCGACCACCAGGGCGATGATCATGCCCGCGACGACCAGCCACAGAGTGACCTGCAGCCGGTCGAACACCTGCGGACCGATCGCCGCCTTCGACACGTAAGACGTACCGAGGTCACCGCGCAGCAGTCCGCCCAGCCAGTCGAAGTACTGCGTCGGCAGCGAGCGGTCGAGGCCGAACTGCCGACGCAGTTCGGCCACTGCCTCGTCGGAAGCGTTCACCCCGAGCGCGACCCGGGCGGGATCGCCCGGCAGCACCGCCATGAACGCGAAGACCAGGACCGAGCTCACCACAAGACTGACCAAGAACACGCCGGTGCGCTCGATCAGGCGGAGAATCATCGGGCGAGCTTGGAGAGATCGAAGTTCTCGGTGATCGCGTTCGTCGGCAGCCCCTTGACGCTCTTGTCGGCGACCATCAGGTTCGGCAGCAGGAACAGCCAGTCCCCCGCAGCCTGCTCGGACAGCCGGCGCGCCGCCTTCTTCAGGTTGTCGACCTGCGCGGCCTCGTCACCGGAGTCCGCCGCGGCCAGGTAGCCCTGCAGCGTCGGGTCGTCGTAGCGGGTGTAGTACTTCGGGTTGAAGACCGCACCCAGGTCGCGCGGCTCGACGTGCGCGATGATCGACATGTCGTAGTCGGCGTTCTTGAACACCGTCGTCAGCCACGCCGCCGGGAACTCGAGCTGGTCGATCGCCACCTTCAGGCCGGCCTGCTCCAACTGGCTCTTCACCACCTGGCCACAGGACGTTGCGTACGGCAACGTCGGGAGCCGGAGCCGCAGCGTCTTTCCCGCCGCGCCGGAGGCCTGCAGCAACGACTTCGCCTTCGCCAGGTCGTACGGCGCGACTCCGGTGAGGTCCTCGTACCACGGGTCGGTCGGCGGGACCATGCTGCCGATCAGCTTGCCGCGGCCGGCCCAGCAGGTGTCCAGCAACGCCTTGTGGTCGATCGCCATCCGGATCCCCTGCCGGGTCCGGACATCCTTGAACAGCGGCAGCGAGTTGTTGAAGGACAGCAGCACCTCGCCGTTCGTCGTACCCTCGATCACCTGGTACTTGTCGTTGCTGGTGAACTGGCTGAGGGCCTCGGGCGCCTGCACCGTGCCGACCACGTTGATGGTGCCGGTGAGCAGCGCGTTGTTCAGCGCGGTCGCGTCCTTGAAGTACTTCAGCGTGATCTGCTGGAAGAACGGCTTGCTGCCCCAGTAGTTGTCGTTGCGGACCATGACGATCGAGTCGCCGCGGTTCCACTTCGAGAACTTGAACGGGCCGGAGCCGACCGGTGCGGTCGCGAGCGCGCTGACACCGCTCTCCGAGAACATCGCGCCGATCCGGGTGGTCATCCGGAACAGCCAGTCGTTGCTCGGCTTCGTCAGCGTCACCTGCAACTGGGTCGGCGACAGCGCCTTGGCCTGGGAGACCACGTCCATCGCGGCCTTCAGCGACGTCGTCCACGCGGTCTTCACCCGGTTGATGCTGAACACCGCGTCGTTCGCGGTGAACTGCTTGTCGTTGGTGAACTTCGCGTTGTCGACCAGGTCGAACGTGTACGTCTTGCGGTCCGGCGACACCGTCCACGACTTCGCCAGCGACGGCACGATCTTGCCGGAGTCGTCCTGCTTGACCAGCGTCTCGTAGACGTTGCCGAGCAACGCCTGCGGGATCGCGGCGCCGTCGGTGGTGGTGAAGTCCAGGCTGGCCGGCTCCGCGACCAGACCGATCGACAGCTTCTGGTCAGCCCCCGGTGAGCTGCCGGACGACGTACCGGATCCGGCCGAGCAGGCCGTCACGGCCAGCAGCGCGGCGGACGCGAGGAATGCGACCGCTCGAGTGGAAAACGACGGCTTCACGTCTACTCCTCCGGTGCGCCGACTGGTCTGACCAGTGGACTAGGTCTCAATGGGCCACTAGGTTTGTCCCCTGCTCAGGTGCCTGTCAAGCGAATGGGGGTGTGCCGGATGACAAAGCGTCCGCAGTTCGAGCCGGTACAACCCGTGCGCGCCTACCAGCGGATCGTCGAGCAGGTCGAGGACGCACTCGCCCGCGGTGACCTGGCACCGGGCCAGCGGCTGCCGAGCGAACGTGAACTGGTCGCACAGTTCGCGGTCAGCCGGTCGACGGTCCGCGAGGCGCTGCGGGTGCTGGAGAGCAACGGCGTGGTCCGCTCCCGGCCCGGCGACCCGAACGGCCCGGAGATCCTGCCGTACTCCTCGTCCGCGCTGCGCAAGCAGGTGACGAGGCTGGCGCGTGTCGACGAGCTGACCCTGAGCGAGCTGATCGGGTTCCGGATGATCATGGACGGCGCCGCGATCCAGGTCGCGTCCCGGCTGCGGACCCCGGAGGAGCTGGACGACCTGGAGGCGACCCTGGTCGCGATGCGGGACGCGATCGACGTCGACTTCGCCGCGTTCAGCGAGGCCGATCTCGCGTTCCACGAGCTGATCGCGCGGATCAGCCGGAACTCGCTGATCCAGACCTGCAACGAGGTCGTCCGCGGCGTCGTGCTCGGACTGATCGCCGACAAGATCGCGCACGCCCCGAACAGCCGCGCCCTGATGCTCGAGTCGCTGCACCACCACGCCGAGGTCGTCGACGCGATCCGCGCCGGCAACGGCCACGCCGCCGCCCGGATCGCCCGCCAGAACATGTTCGACTACTACGCCGGGTACGTGCCCGACTCCGAGCAGGAAACCTTGCGTGCGCTCATAGATGACTGACTGATCCCGTGGCATTCTGACGGGATCAGTTCACTGCTGTGGGGGGCACCGCGTGAGCAAACCTGCGATTCTCACGGTCGACGACGACCCGATGGTCTCGGCGGCCATCTCCCGCGACCTGCGCCGCCGGTACGGCGACGACTACCTGGTCGTCCGCGCGACCTCGGGCGACCAGGCGCTCGCCGCGCTGACCAAGCTCGCCTTGCGCAACCAGCCGATCGCCTTGATCGCGACCGACCAGCGGATGCCCGGCATGACCGGCATCGAACTGCTCGAACGCGCCCGCGAGCACGCCCCGAGCGCGAAGTACCTGCTGCTCACCGCGTACGCCGACACGGACGTGGCGATCCGTGCGATCAACGAGATCGGCCTCGACTACTACCTCCTGAAACCCTGGGACCCGCCCGAGGACCAGCTGTTCCCGGTCGTCGACGACCTGCTCGGCGACTGGCGGCAGGCCAACCCCGAGCACACCTCCGATGTCCGTGTCGTCGGCAACCGCTGGTCGGACCGCGCGCACGACATCAAGACGTTCCTGGCCCGCAATCACGTTCCGTACCACTGGTACGACGTCGAGCGCGACACCGAGGGTCAGCGCCTCAGGGACCTCGCCGACGCCGCCGACCACGAACTGCCGCTGGTCCTGATCCCGGAAGGCGACACGCTCCGCTCCCCCACCGCCCGCGACCTCGCCACGGCTCTCGGTCTGCGGACCCGCGCCGAGCAACCGTTGTACGACGTCTGCATCGTCGGCGGCGGACCGGCCGGACTCGCCGCCGGCGTGTACGCCGCGTCCGAAGGCCTCAGCACGGTGATCGTCGAACGCGAGGCACCCGGCGGCCAGGCCGGGCTCAGCGCCGCGATCGAGAACTACCTCGGGTTCCCGCGCGGCCTGACCGGCTCCGACCTCGCCCAGCGGGCGGTCGCGCAGGCGTCCCGCTTCGGCGCGGAAATGGTGCTCGCGCGCTCGGTCGTCGGCCTCGAGTCCCGCGGCCCCGTGCACGCCGTACTGCTCGAGGAATCCGGTGAGATCGAGGCCCGCGCGCTGATCGTCGCGACCGGCGTCTCGTACCGCAGCCTCGACGTCGACGGCCTCGACGCCCTCACCGGCCGCGGCGTGTACTACGGCGCCACGGCGAGCGAAGCCAGGCAGGTCCAGGACGACGAGGTGTACATCGTCGGCACGGCGAACTCGGCCGGACAGGCCGCGCTCAACCTGGCCCGCTATGCCAAACGCGTCGTGCTCCTGGTCCGCGGCGGCACGCTCGAAAGCTCGATGTCGCGGTACCTCATCGACAAGATCACCCAGGCCTCGAACATCGAGGTACGGTGCCGGACCGAGGTGGTCGCTTGCCGCGGCGAAGGTCATCTCGAGGCGCTGACGTTCGCGGATCGCACCTCCGGCCGGGTCGAGGAGGTGCTCGCCAGCTGGCTGTTCATCTTCGTCGGCGCGATCCCGCGGACGGATTGGCTCGGCGACTCCGTCGTCCGCGACGCCAAGGGGTTCGTGGTGACGGGGCCGGACCTGATCGCGCAGAACCGGTGGTCGCTGAGCAGGCCGCCGTACGCGCTGGAGACCAGCGTGCCGGGGGTGTTCGCGGCCGGCGACGTACGGCTCGACTCGATGAAACGCGTGGCGTCCGCGGTCGGCGAAGGCGCCATGTCGATCTATCTCGTCCACCGCTACCTTGCGACCGTCTGATGTACGCCGCTGAACTGCACGCCATCCCGCTCTTCGCCGGGTTGACCGATGCGCAACTGGACGAACTGATCGACGGCAGCACCGAGGTGTCGATCGAGCGCGGCGTCGACCTGTTCCACGAGGGCGAACCCGCCGACTTCTGGTGGGTGCTCGTCGACGGCGCGATCTCGCTGCACCGCAAGATCGGCCGCGAGGACACCGTGATGGGCAAGATGGACGTCCCAGGCCGCTGGGCCGGCGGCTTCCGCGCCTGGGACGAGCACGGCCTGTATCTCGCCAGTGGCCGCGGCCTGGCCGAAGGACGGGTACTTCGGGTGCCGGCCGACGTACTGCGAGAGCGGATCGACGACTGGTTCCCCCTCGCCGGGCATCTCATCAAGGGCGTCTACGGGACCGCGCGGGCGATCGAGTCGACCGCCCGGCAGCGCGAGTCGCTGATCACGCTCGGCACGCTGGCCGCCGGGCTGGCGCATGAGATCAACAACCCCGCCGCGGCGGCCGCACGCTCGGTCAGCGCACTCGACACCGCGTGCGTCACGCTGCTGTCGGCGCTGCGCGGGCTCGCGGAAGGCGACGCAACGGCCGCACAGTTCAGTGCCCTCGACGAGCTGCGGCTCGAGCTCGGCTCGGGTACGGCGGCGCCGGATCCGGTGGACCTCGCCGATCACGAGAGCACGATCGCGGACTGGCTCGACGACCACGGCGTCGAGCGGTCGTGGTTCATCGCTCCCCCGCTCGCCGCGGCCGGCACCAGCGTGGACTGGTGCGAGCGCGCGGCCGACGTACTCGGTGACGCGCTGGAGCCCGGCCTCGAATGGGTCGCCAGCACGTTGTCGGTCGCGACGCTGCTCAGCGAGGTGAAGGAGTCGACGCGGCGGATCACCGAGCTGGTGGCCGCCGTCCGCTCGTACTCGCAGATGGACCGCGGCTCGATCCAGACGATCGACGTCACCGAGGGCATCGAGAGCACGCTCGTGATGCTCGGGCATAAGCTGCGCGACGGCGTCGAGGTGGTTCGCGCGTACGGCGCCGGCGTGCCGCGGATCGATGCATACGCCGGCGAACTGAACCAGGTGTGGACGAACCTGATCGACAACGCGGTCGACGCGATGGACGGTGTCGGCACCCTGCGGATCACGACCCGAACCGACGGCGACCGGATCGTGGTCGAGTTCACCGACACCGGTCCCGGGATGCCGCCGGAGGTCGCGGCCCGCGCGTTCGAGCCGTTCTACACGACCAAGGACGTCGGCAAGGGCACCGGTCTGGGCCTCGACATCGCGCAACGGATCGTCGCCGAACACCACGGCGGCACGATCGGTATCACGTCACGCCCGGGCGACACCACGGTCCAGGTGCGACTCCCGCACCAACCACCGAACTGATCAGGTGTCGTGTTCGAGGATGCGGACGCGGGGCACCTTGAGGATCCTGCGTGCCTTCGTGGTCCAGTCGGAGCACACGAAGGCTGCTGCGGTCTCCGGCCAGGCGACCACCACGACCTCCTGGCAGGCGGTGGTCTTCACCATCTGCATCAGTGCCAGCAGCACCTCGCCGTGCGTGATGGAGACGTGCACCGGGTAGCCGCTGGCCGCCCGGAGCCGCCGGGAGCTGTGCTCGATCACCGAGGCGAGGTCGACGGCCGGATCGGCGAGGGTCGCCGTCGGCGTTCCGCTCTGGGGTTCGCGCAGTGTTCCACGCTGGGTTCCACGCTGGGTTCGGCTTTGTGCTCGGTCAACTGTTGCCGGCGGGCTGACGCGCGCCGACGCCACCGTCGCCGAGCCGATCACGGAAGCGGAGCCGGTCAGGCCGGCCACGTCCGCGAACGTCGAGCCCAGCAACGCCATCGGACCGCCGAACCCGCTCTCCGGATGACTGGAGACCAGCAGGTGGTAGTCCACGGTGTCCTCGCGCCTTGCATGCAGGGCGGCAACGCGGCGCGCGTCGCCCTCGCTCATCTCCCGCTCGATGAGCACCACCACGTCGTACGTCATTCGTGGCTCCCTTCGCGTCAATTCCGTTGTACTCCTGCCGAGGACCGGTCCAAAGCACCAGCCCCGCCTCCGTCACGGAATTGTCAATTTCTTCTCAGGCTCCTGCCAGACTCGCCCGAGCGCAGGTCATGGAGTGGGTGAGGTGGCTCCGAGGCTCGCGCGAGCGCGGGTGTCGGGGGCCAGACCCGACAGCAGGTACGGTGCGTCGATCAGCGACAGGCTCGCGCCGTCGAGGAGACGCGGATGCAGCGCGTACACTTCCGCGCCCGCGCGCGGCGTGATGTCACCGGTCAGCACCGCGACGAAATCGGCGCGTTTCGCCGCGTCCTCGTCCCAGCTCCGGTCCGGCTCCAGCCGCGCGACGACCCGCCGCGCGAACGTCGCCAGCTCCTCGGCCGGGTCACGGACGTAGCCGACGACCGACCCGTCGGCGCACCGGACCGCGATCTCGTCGGCGCGGGCCGCCGCGTGCCAGCAGCAGATCTCCCACAGACTCACCCGGTCGCCCGACCCGTGAACCTCTTCCAGCGTCGCCGCCATCAGCCCGAGATGACCGCCGTACCTCGCGATGTTGTGGCCGTATCCGGCCGCGCCGAGGTTCACGTCGTACCAGCGCAGTTCCTTGGTCCGCAGGTCGACGCCGAACGGCATCAGGATCTTCGCCGGCCCGGCCAGGTCGAAGCGGTCCTCGACCGCCGCCGGATCGAACAGCCTGCCAGGTTGCCGCAGTACGCCGACGAAACCGCGTTCCAGCTCCTCGAACGGTACGTCGTTGTAGCTGAACACCACAGGCAGCAGATAGCGACCACCCACCCGGCGCACCGCGCGCAGATCGATGTCCACGAACTCCGTCGATCCGTCGGGCCCCGGCGCGGACGTCAGATCGCCGGAATGCACCAGCGCGTCCTGGTCGAACCGCAGCCGGGTGTAGTCGCACAGCCCGACGAAAGCCCACTCCTCGTCGAACACCGCCACTGACAGGTCGAGATCGATCCGCCTCCCGCGAGGCTCGACCCAGTGCAGGAACAGCCGCAGCAACTCGTCCTGCGGGATCGGCACCGCACTCCCCCGCGTCATCCGCAGCAGGCTCGACGACGCGTTCCGCTCCGAACCGGGCGCCGCCATCCGGGACAGCTCCTCGTCCAGGAACACCCGCCGCCAGCGCGGCAATCCCGTTGCCCGGCGCAACATTTCCCCGGTGAGTACGCCGGACAGCTCGACGGCGAGCGCAGTGGGCAAGGGCTCCCGGTCGTCGACCGACGTCCAGATCCGGGCGGTCCCGCCACGCGGGAAGAACAGCCGCAGATCGCCCGGCGGTGTCCGGACCTGTCCCAGGGCGGCCGTGATGACCGCCGGCGAGACGTCCGACACCGCCGTCGTCAGGGCGTCTACGAGCTCCGCGTGCTGCTCCGGCGGAAGGGCACGCGCCAGCTGCACCAGACGGCGTACCAACTCGCCTGGACGGTGCCCCAGCAGGTCGAGCGCCTGCTCCGGCCGCCCTTGCGTGAAAGCGCCCTCGACACGCGAGCTGAACGTGCTCATCACGAGCCGCCCGCTCTCCACTCGCACCAGCGGATGCCGCGAAGCCTCGCCCGCCACCGCCCGTCCGGCCGCCGTTCCGAGGTCCAGAGCGGTACGTCGGAGGACCGCGAACGCCAGCGCGGCGACCGGGAACCGGGTCGCGAACTCGAACGGATGCAGGTTCTCCCCGATCCGTTTCCAGGCACGCTCGTGGCGCAGCATGTCCTCCACCAGCGTCTCGACCGGCAGCCGGTCGAGACGCTCCAGGACGAGGTGTCGAGTTGCCCGCGGCAACGACCTGCGCCGGACCGGCGGCGTCCACAGCCCGGGGTCGGCGTCCATCAACGCGTAGACCAGCCGCAGTACGTCGGTGGCGGTGTCGGTGCGATCGATCAGCGCGGGCTCCTCGGCCAGGAAGTGCGCGATCACGAGCGCACGGGTCTCCCGGACCGGGATGTCATCAGGAATCCAGGCCGAACTGGCGCCGTTGAGCAGCACCTGCAGGTCGGCGCGGTCCGCAGCGGACAGAGGCGCGCGCCGGGCCAGCAGGGCATTGACGGTCTGACGGACCGAGTCTGCCGTGGCCAGCGAGAGCAGCCGCAGGCGATCCGAGCGGACATGCGCCTGAGGCTCCTCGACCGGCGACGGCTTGAGGAACGGATCTTTCGGGTCGATGCGCCGCAGACACAGCGGACAGGCACTGAGGTCGGCGCCGTCCCAGCACGTCCGGCAGACCAGGTGGGCGCACGGGGAGACCGCGTGCACGGAGGTCGTGTCGCCGCAGAGCACACACGGTTGCTCCGGCTCCTGCAGCAGGCGGGCGAAGACCCGGTTCACATAGAAGGTCTCCGTGTTGCCCGGCACGCTCTCCGGGAAGCCCCGGAACAACGGCGTGTGCTTGGCGTCGAACCCGGACTCGGCGTCGAGCAGGTCGAGGAGCGCACTGCCGAAACCGGCCAGCGCAGGCGCCGACAGCGAGGCACAGTGCCGGTACAGGCCGACCGAGAGCAGGAGACCGCGCTGGATCAGGTCCGCCTGGAGCGCGGACAGGCCGGCCTGGATGGTGAGCGGTCGGCGCAGCCACTGCCAGGCGGAGCGCCGTACCGGAGGGGTGAGGGCGGTGGCGTCGACGAGCCGCCGGCGGCGCAGCAGGACAGCAGCTCGCGGATCCGCTGGTTGGTCCGGCATGCCGTCTCCCCACTGACGTCCTGCACCTACTGTGCTTCATGGAACGAGGGCGCCAGGGGCGGAGAGCGGACGCGCTACTTGGCCTGGTGGAGGAGAAGGAAGCACGTCCAGGAGCCGCCCCTGGCACTGAGAACGCTACCGGGAGGCACCGACAGTTTCCGGGCCCGCCATGGAGGGGCTGAAGCAGAGGGGCTGAAAAGTAGAGCTCCGGTAGCAAGGTCGGGGCCGCCCCGCCCAGACCTCGCTACCGGAGATCTCCAGAGTAGAACGTTCATCCAAATCGCGCGCCACCGGGTCCCCGATTCGTTGCGGAACTGGCACTGATGCGCCGCGCCGCCACCGAGCGATCACCCTCGGCAGACGGGACGCCACGGATAGTAATTGGCATGGTTCGCGACAATCACAGTGCGGTAAATTGCCCGGCTCCCACGTTTATACGGTGAACGATTTCTGGGGAATGTAAGAAAAAGGTAAAGAAATACCGGTGGTCACCAGTCGTTGCCGCCACCGGAGAACCAGTCATTGCCACCGGTGAACCAGTCGTTGCCGCCGGGGCCGTCGGCGCCGGTACGGACGGGGAACGCTGAGATCTGCATGATTTTCGACCCTTCTTGGTGCTGACCAACTGGTGGAATGACCCGGGCATCCGGGTGACCTGATGTGAACAGGTCGTTACCATGAACGCATAACCGCTCAGATCGACCGCATGTGAGGCTGACGATGATTCTGATCGGTCGGAGCAGCTGGGTGCCACCTCGGCAATGGAAGCTCTGGTCGTTGCCGAGAACCGCGTTGGCTTATGTGCTCGCGATTGATTTGATTGCGGTGACGATTACCACACTCGCGGTGCGGAGCACGCTGAGCGGCCCTGATTCGGGAGTCCGGCATTCCGAGTGGGTGGCGTTCGCCGTACTCGCCGTGGCCTCGACCATGCACCTGGAGTTCGCCCGCGGAATCGAGCGCCGGCGCGAGCTGGCGGCCAACACGTCGCCGCACACCAACCTGAAGTGCCTGTGGATCTTCGCGGCGCTGTTGCTGCTCCCGCTGTCGCTGGTCGTCCCGCTGGTCGTTCTGGCCTACACCTATTCCTGGTTCCGCGTGTACGGCCGGACCGTCGCGCACCGCAAGGTGTTCTCAACCTCGACGTACGTCCTGGCCAGCGCCGCAGCAGCCGCCGTACTGCGTGCCGGCGGTCTGCTGGACGCTCCCCGTGTACCTACCGGTTTCTGGACGCTGCTGGTCGTTCTGGCTGCGGCTGCGACCTGGTGGCTGGTGAACTACGCACTGGTCATCGGAGCGATCCTGCTGTCCACTCCGGACGCCACGGCGCGTGAGGCGCTTGGCGAGCTGTCAGATCAGATGGTTGTGTGCGCCGGGCTGGGTCTGGGTGTAGCGATCGCTGCGGTGCAGACGTCGTACCCCTGGGTCGTTCCGGTGCTCATGGTGACAGTGCTGGCGCTGCACAGAGACCTGCTGCTCCCGCAGTACCAGCGGGCCGCCGGCATCGACTCCACGACCGGTTTGGCCACTTCGTCGTACTGGGCGAGCGCCGTGCCCGCAGAGCTCGCTCGTGCGGACACACTGCGCAGCACGGTCGGGCTGCTGATGCTGGACCTGGACAAGTTCAAGGAGATCAACGACACCTACGGTCACCCGGCTGGTGACGAGGCGCTGCGTGCTGCTGGTGAGGCGATCCGTGCGGAGGTACGCAACGGCGATCTGGTCGCGCGGGTCGGTGGAGACGAGCTGGCGGTGCTGTTGCCGGGTGCGTTCGAGTCCGAGGTACTGGAGATCGCGGAGCGGATCAGGGCGCGGCTCGTGACCGTCACGGTCTCGGTCAGTACGACGGACGGGGGTACGGCGACGCTCGAGGGCGTACCGGCGTCATTCGGCGCGGCCGTCTACCCGGCTGTCGCGAACACGATGGACCAGCTGATCCTGGCCGCCGACGACGCTTTGCTGCGGGCCAAGCGGTCCGGGCGGAACCAGATCGTGGTCGCCCGCCCGAACCACTCGGAAGAGCTGCAGCCCGACGAGACTGCTGAACAAACGGTCAGCGACTGACCTCGATCAGCGCCTTGCCGCGCAGCCTGCGGTTCTCGAGCGCCCGGTGCGCGTCGGCCACGTGGTCGAGGTCGTAGACCTGGCCGATGACCGGCTTGAGATCCCCGGCTGCCGCGCGAGCGATCACGGCGGCGCCGGTGACCGACGTGGTCGTCGAGTCGGCGCGCAGATCCATGATGCCCTTCACAGTAAGCCCGCGCCGCTCGACCTCGGCGGCGTCGTACGGCGCGAAGCTGCCACTCGGCGCTCCGTGAGCGGAGATCCAGCCGCCGTCCTTCACCACGCTGAACGCAGCTGCGCCCAGCTCGCCGCCCGCGCCTTCGAACACGATGCCTGGGCCTTGACCGTTCGTGGCCTCAAGCACCAACTTCTCCCAGCCCGGCTTGCTGTAGTCGATCAGTACATCGGCGCCCTGGGCCCGGCTGAGTTCGAGCTTCTCGTCGCCGCGGGCGGCCGCGATGACGTGGGCTCCGGCCTTGTGCGCCAACTGGATCAGCAGCAGGCCCATGCCGCCGGCGGATGCGGTGATCAGGACGTCCTGCCCGGCCATCGGCGGCGCGAGTTCCTCGAGCATGAGGGCTGTGAAGCCGTCGCCGTACACCGCGACCGCGGTCCGCAGGTCGAGTTCGGGCGGTACCTCGACCAGGTCGGTCGTGGTCAGGGCCAGCTCCGCATGAGCGCCGAAGGCCACGCCGCGCCCCACGACGGTCTTGCCGATCCAGTCCGCCGGTACGTCGGGACCCACCGCGCGGACCCGGCCGCCGAGGTTGCTGCCGGTGACGTACGGCACCCGCACGTCGAAGAACTCGCCGTGCTGACCCCGGCGGATCGCGGTTTCGACGAAGATCACATCCGCGACGCCGACCTCGACAAGCACCTGGCCCGCGGCGGGCTCCGGGGCCGGGACGTCACGGGTCTCGATCACGTCCGGACCGCCGAACGCAGTCACTACTGCTGCACGCATATTCACACTCTCCGGTTGTCTGCTGGAACTACCGAGCGTGCAACCTCAACGCAGGTTCAGGTCAAGTCCGGGATTGTCGGTGGCGCGGCGTACTGTGCGGGGCATGTTCGACGCCGTCTTCGTGCCTGCTGACCCGCCGCGCGCGGGTCGGCTGGCGCTGTACGGCGACCTGGCCGGCTCGGGTGAAACCGCCAACGGGACGGTCGACCTGGTCCTCCCCCGCGGCACCACGGTCCGCCGTACCACGGTCCCCGCGCGCCTTCTGGACATGGAAGAAGTGCTGACCCGCCTCGCCGAGCAGGACTCCGATCGACTGGACGGCTCCGGCAGCTGGGCGGCGTGGCGGGCGGCTGGACTTGCGGGGTTGGTGCTCATCGGGCGCGGGCGGCTGGTGCCGGATCGGAGCCCGGAGGGGTACGGCGCTTGGCGGGTCGCGCCGCTCGATCCGCTCGACCAGGCCTGGCTGCGGAACCTCAGCGCCGCAATGCCGGCGTACGGTCATGCACTGCCGCTCGACGGCACCCGTCCCGTCCGACTGATCGAGCCGGAGCAACTGGTCCGCGCGTTCTGGGACGCGCTCGCGGACACCCTGGTCCGCACCCCCGCCGCAGCCGTCGCGGTCCGCCCTGGTGCCGCGCCGTTCGCGGCCGCCGAACCCACAGCCCTCCCCGGCCCGACCGCCTGGCTCGACGAAACCGCCCTGGCCGAACAAGCCGGCACCCGCCTGGTCCTACGCATCGAACCACCCGATTCCACGGACGACTTTCGGGCCGTACTGCAGTTGCGGAGCGGGGTGGACCCGAGCCTGCTGGTCGACGTCGCGGACATGTGGAACGCACCGGCCGCCGTACTCACGGCCCTCGGCGAACGCGCCGAGACCGACCTGCTTCTCGCCCTCCGTCGCGGCGCCCGGGTCTGGCCGCCGCTCGGTTCGGCCCTCCGCGACGCCGCACCGGAAGACGTGCCGATCGACGACGCCGCGTTGGAAGAGCTCGCCGAGGGCAGTACGGCGCTGGAGGGCGCCGGTATCGAAGTGCTCTGGCCGACGGAACTGTTCGCCGGCGAGCTGGCCGTCCGCGCCACCGTCGCGACGCCGACGCCCGGCGCCGTCACCGGTCCCGATTTCAGCCTGACCGAGCTCGTCGCGTTCCGCTGGCGTCCCACGCTCGACGGCCAGGACCTCACCGAGGCTGAGGTCGCCGCGCTCGCCGAGGCGAAGCGTCCGATGATCCGCATGCGCGGTCGCTGGATCCGGGTCGACCACGACCTCGTCCGCCGGCTCCGCAACGGTTCCACCCGCCGGCTCACCGGCGCCGAAGCACTCGGCGCAGCGCTCACCGGGACCATCGAGGTCGACGGCGAGCTGGTGCCGTTCGACGCCGACGGTTCGCTCGCCGCGATGCTCGCCCGGCTGCGTACGGCCGAGGAGCCGGCGCCGTTCACCGAGCCCGTCGGTCTCAGGGCCACCCTGCGCGACTACCAACGCCGCGGTGTTGCGTGGATGGCGCAGCTCGCCAACCTCGGTCTCGGCGGTTGCCTGGCCGACGACATGGGTCTCGGCAAGACCATCCAGGTCATCGCGCTGCATCTGCAACTCAAGGGCCGCGGCCCGACGGTCGTCGTCTGCCCGTCGACACTGCTCGGCACGTGGGAGCGAGAGTTCGAGCGGTTCGCCCCCGACGTACCGACCCGCCGCTACCACGGCGCCGGACGGACGCTCAGCGATCTCGCGCCCGACGAGGTCGTGCTCACGACGTACGGCGTGGTGCGCCAGGACCACCGCGTCCTCGGTGAGATCGCGTGGGGCCTGGCCGTCGCGGACGAGGCGCAGCACGCGAAGAATCCGTTGTCCCGCACCGCCCGCGCGCTGCGAACGTTGCCATCAGCAACCAGGATCGCGCTCACCGGCACGCCGGTGGAGAACCGGCTCTCCGAGCTGTGGTCGATCCTCGACTGGGCGGCACCGGGGCTGCTCGGCACACTCGACAGGTTCCGCCACGACGTCGCCGTACCGGTCGAGCGGTTCCATGACGAGGAGGCCACCGCCCGGCTCGGTCGGGTGACGCGGCCGTTCCTGCTGCGTCGGCGGAAGAGCGATCCGGGGATCGCGCCCGAGTTGCCGCAGAAGTCCGAGCACGATGTCGTCGTACCGCTGACCACCGAGCAGGCCACGCTTTATCAGGCCGTCGCGAAGGAAACCCTCGCGAAGATCGAGGACGCCGAGGGCATCGCGCGACGCGGGCTGGTGCTGAGTCTGCTCACGCAGTTGAAGCAGGTCTGCAACCATCCGGCGCAGTTCCTGCACGAGCCCGGTCCGCTCGAGCGGCGGTCCGGCAAGCTCGCGGCGCTGGACGAGCTGCTCGACGTGATCCTGTCCGAGGGCGAGTCGGTGCTGATCTTCAGTCAGTACGTCGAGATGTGCCGGCTGATCGAGGCCCATCTGGCGGCGCGGCAGGTGAAGACGCTGTTCCTGCACGGTGGCATCGGGGTGCGGAAGCGCGAGCAGATGGTGGAGCAGTTCCAGTCGGGCGAGGCGCCGGTGTTCCTGCTGTCGCTGAAGGCCGGCGGCGTCGGACTGACGCTCACGCAGGCCACGCATGTCGTGCACTACGACCGGTGGTGGAATCCGGCGGTCGAGGATCAGGCGACGGACCGCGCGTACCGGATCGGTCAGGACCGGCCGGTGCAGGTCCACCGGCTCGTCACCGAGAACACGCTCGAGGACCGGATCGCCACGGTGATCAACGCGAAACGCGACCTCGCGGACGCTGTCGTCGGGTCGGGTGAGGCGTGGTTGAGCGAACTGTCGGACACGGAGCTGACCGAGCTCGTCGAGTTGTCGACAGGACCGGTGCGATCCGGGTCGGCGAGTGCCTACAACCCTTCTGCGGTGGGGAAGTCCGATGGCTGACGAGGATCGGACGCCGTGGCAGGGGTGGCGGCGGAAGGGCGAGGACGCCGGGTTGCCGGCGGCCAAGGGCGCCGGGAGCCGGCGGTCGTTCGGGGCGACGTGGTGGGGGCGGGCCTGGTTGGAGGCGCTCGAGCAGCGGGCACGGCTCGATCCCGGTCGGCTGTCGCGCGGACGGTCGTACGCGCGGCGCGGCAGTGTGCTCGAGCTGACGGTCAGCCCGGGCGAGGTCGAGGCGGTAGTGCAGGGGAGCCGCGTCACGCCGTACCAGGTGACGGTTCGGATCCGTGCGTTCACCGCGGACGAGTGGGACGCCGTACTCGATGTCGTGTCGGCGCAGATCGGGCGGGTTGCGGCGTTGCTCGACGGGGAGTTACCGCCGGAGGTTGTGGAGGACGCACAGGCGGCCGGGCTGGACCTGTTGCCGGGCGCGGGCGAGGTGCTGACGAACTGCAGCTGCCCGGACTTCGCCGTACCGTGCAAGCATTCCGCGGCCGTTTGTTACTTGGTGGCGGATGCGCTGGACGACGATCCGTTCGCGTTGCTGTTGCTTCGCGGGCGGCGTAAGGACGAACTCCTGACCGCGCTGCGTTCCCGCCGCACCGGCAACACCACCGCACCAGCCGCGCCTCGCACGCCCGCACCGGCAGGCATCCCGGCAATCGCAGCCTTCGCCCGCCATCTAGCCAACCCGCCCAACGCCGGTGACGGCGGTGACGGCGGTGACGGTGACCGGCGGGTTGTGGGTGTGGTTCCTGTGCCGGCGCCGCCTCGGCCGCTCGGGGCGCCCGGCGTTCCGGCGGCGGTGAAGGTGCTGGACCCACCGCGATCGTCCGGGGTCGACGTACGCGATCTCGTCGCTCTGGCCACCGATGCCGCCCGCCGAGCCTGGGAACTGGCCTCCGGCGACGTCAACCAGGCGCTTACCTTCGAGCAGGACCTCGCACGCCGAGCAGCAGCCTCCCTCGGTACGCCGGAGCTCGCCGACCTCGCGCACCGCGCCGGCATCTCCGCCCGCCAACTCACCACCTGGGCCACCGCTTGGCGCCAAGCCGGCCCGGGCGGCCTCGCCGTCACCGTCGACGACCCCCACGACGTAGACCCCGAAGCCCTCGCCGAGGCCCTAGAAGCCCTCCCCCACGCCACCACCGAAGCCAACCGAGTAACCGCCGGCAAAGTCCAACTCCGCCTGGGCCGAGACAACCTCTGGTACCGCTTCGACAAAACCTTCAACGACTGGAGCCTCACCCATCCACCCGCCCCCTCCCCCCAAGACCTCCTCTGACCTTCAGCCCCCGCGCCGCGACGAAAGCCTCGGCGAGGCGGGTGATCAGGTCGTACGGGATTGGCTTGTCGAGGGGGAATTGAGGGTGCCTTTGCCGGAGCGGTAGGGGTTCAGGGCTTTGGTCAGGGCGGGGTCGGTGGGTGGGATCGGGTAGATCGCGAGGTGAGTCTTCCAGCCGCTGAAGTGCAGTAGGGAGGTGCCGCCGAGGGTGATCGTCGGCATCTGGTAGCTGATCTTCTCGCCCGCGTCGGGCACGGCCGCGTGGATCGTACGACGTACCTCGTCCAGCACCTCGCGGACCTCCGCGGGAAACGACGCGACGTACTCGTCCACGCTCTGAAACGTCATCTGCCAAGAGCGGAGCCCCGCCCGTGGCCATCGAGTCGTGGATTTCGGCGACCAAATGCAGCCCCGATCCACGACTCGACGTTCAGGGGGCCAACCACACGCCACGACTCGGCGCGACCCACTCGTCACGTCGCAGGCCTCCGGCACACCCGGGTCCGAGGAGCGCCGTCAGAGCCGGGGTTCTCCCTGGGTGCAGGGTTCTCCCTCACGTACCAGTAGAGAACCCCCAACACGCGGGGATAACCCGTCGTCTCCTGCTCGACGCGCGAATGGCGGGGCGGGCGCGGCGGGAAGTGGGGACTGGGGACAGGCGCTGGTGACTGGGGACAGGTAATAGCAGGTGCCGACCCACCATTGCCTGTTGCACGACCCCGGATCGGGCTGATCACCACCCACACATCCGACAGGCGAGTCGGATATCCGTCCGTGGGTGGCCAGACGCGGGGAGGGTGTGCTGCGGGGCGGGATCGGTGCGTTCGGAGGGGTTAGGTGGGGCGGCGGAGAGAGGTTTGCTCTTCGAGGGCCTCGATCAGGTGGGTGGCGATTTTGGTGTGGCCGGCGACTGTTGGGTGGACCTGGTCGGTGCAGTCGTCTTCGGTGATCCAGCCGGTGGAGTCGATGCAGATCAGGTTCGGGTCGTCGAGGGACTTCACCGCAGCCTGGATCGTGTCCGCGTGCTTGCCGTTGAACGGGGTCAGCGACACGATCGTCGCGGACGGGTACGCCGCCCGCACCCGGCGTACGTAATCGGCGTACTCCTCGATCTCCAGCGTCGGGTCGTTCACGCCCAGGTTGATCACCACCACGTCCGACGGCTCCACCCGCTCGGCCGGTGAGCCGGCGAAGTTCCAACCGAACGAGTCGATCCCGGCCGGCACCTCGCCGTTCCCCGGCTTGCTGATCCCCTGGCTCCCGAACCCGACCTGGTACGACGTGGCACCGAACGCGCGCGCGGTCAGATAGGCGTACGACGTCGTACCGTCGGCCCCCTCCGACTCCGGGTGCTCGCTCAGCGACCGCACGCCCTGCGTGATCGAATCGCCGTAGAACTCCAGCCGCGGACCACTCGGCCGCCCGCTGAGCCGCAACACCGACCGCACGTCGAGCACGAGACCGGCGAACACGACCGCGCACTCGAACGGCGGGTTCCACCGGTTGACGTGCTCGTTGACGTCCTTCACCACCACCGACACCTGGTGCCTGCCGTCGGGCGCCGACAGCTCGATGACCGGACCGTCGAGCACATGCAGCAAAGGCTCGCCGTCGTCGACCGTGATCCACAGGTGCGGAGCGACGGTCAGCCCGTCGGTGTCGAACAGCAACTGCAGCCGCTCGCCGGCGTACGAGAACGAGATCCGCGACCCGGAGTTGACGGTGATCGCCACGCCCGGCTGATGTCCCCACTGTCCTTCCAGGACGATGCGCGGATCGGACGGGGCGACGACCTCGCCTGGCTCGAACGGCACGACAAGCTCCTTCTGCTCGGTTGCCGTGCCATTCTGCCTGGCCATTCCATCGAGTCACCAACCCTCCTTCCGAGCCCGTGCCTCGAACAGCAGGATCCCGGCCGACAGCGCGACGTTCAGCGAATCCGCCTGCCCGAGCATCGGGATCGACACGGCGTCGAACCCTTCCTGGTGCCACGCCCGCGACAGCCCCGAGCCCTCCGAACCGACCACGAACGCGGTCGGGCCGTCGTACTGCGGGACTCGGTAGGTGCCCGTCGCGGCCGGGTCCGCGAGGTGGACGCGGAAACGGTGACCCCGCAGCCACGCGGCCGCCGACGGGATGTCGTCGAACTCCACGATCGGGGTCGAGAGGACGGTGCCGCGGCTCGCGGAGTACACGGCGGGATGCGTCGGGCGGGCGCGGCGGCTGGTCAGGACGAGGCAGTCGGCGTTGGCGGCGTCCGCCGTACGGATCAGGGTGCCGAGATTGCCGGCGTACTCGACACCGTCGGCCACCAGGACCAGCGAGCGGCTGGTGAAGCGGAACGCGTGTGGTCGCCACTCCGGGACCCGGGCGATCGAGATCAGGCCGTCGGACCGGGTCTTGCGGGACACGCGGGCGAGCAGCTTCTCGGAGATCCGGTAGACCTCGGTGGCGCGTTCGGCGACCTGAGCGACGTCAGTGACACCGGCTTCTGGACACCAGAAGAAGGCCTCGATGGTGGCGGTCGTGGTCAGCAGGCGGTCGTGTTCCCAGGTGCCTTCGACCATGATCCGGCCGGGTGAACCGTCCTTACGCAGCGCGAGCAGGTCACGGACACGGGGGTGTTGAGCGCCGATAGAGCGGACAAAAGGGTGCACAGTCATGTGCAAGCTCCGTACGGAGAGAATCAGCAAGCGCGCCGGGGACCCTGCGACAGGGCCCGCACCGGCGGGGCGACACCCTCAGACATCGTCTGGGTGCCGTGGTACTGACGCGGCCTTCCCGACCGCGTCAGCCAAGGATTCTCATCACACCTCGGATGGTAGGCAGCCGCGCATCCGCCGTCATCCGGTTTTCCACAGGCCGGTGGCGGGTGAGTTTTGGTCTGTCGGTGCGGGTGGTTAGAGTCCTTTTCCTATTGCTGTTGCCAGCACCCGGGAGGGAGGGCGGATGGACGCGACACTGCTCGACGCCGAGGCCGACGCGGCCGTGCTGCGTGTCTACCGTCAGGTGTTCGCCGTGCTCGCCCGCGAGGCCGGCGCGATGATCGTCGATCCGGACCTGCTGGACGCCGACCAGGCGATCCTGGACGCGTTCGCCGAGGCCGGCAGCGACGGTCTGACCGTGGAGCAGGCCACCCTCGCCTGCCGGGCGTATCCGCACGACGTGATCGTCCGCCGCTTCGACGTCCTCCGGCAGTACGGCGCGATCACCAAACTCGTCGACCGTCCGAACGAGTTGCGCCACCGCGCCGCCTTCGCGCCGTACGTGATGCTGATGTTCCTCCGGCGGATGTCCGTGCAGGGCGGACAGGGCGAGCTGCACCAGCTGCTCACTCTCGAGGCGCACAGCGTCAGCGACCCGCAGGCGACGGCCGACGACGGCAAGGCCTCGATCGGCCGCCTGACCAAGGTCTTCCGCCTGCTAGGCAACGAGCTCGCGATCCTCGTCTCGACCAGCACCACCGCCCAGCTCCGGGAGAACGCCCAGCTCGCCTGGGGCAACGAGCGCCTGATCGAGCAGGCCGAGAAGGTGCACCGGCTCGTCCTGGACCGCTGGCCCGAGCTCCACCGCGAATGCACCTCGCTCCGGATGGCGCTGGCGGCGTACGCCGATGCTGTCCAGCTCGCCGCCGGTCGCCTGGTCGAACGCGCCGGCACGACGCGGGCACTCGGCCTGCTGCCCATCGAGACCTGGCTGACGTTCTCCCGGAGCAGCGAGCCCGACACGCTGGCCGCCGTACTAGATGGTCTGCTGTTCGACGCCGCCGCACCGGACTTCTCCGCGCAGACGCTGGTCGAGGCAGTAGAAACAGGACGTCGCAGCGGGACCGCACGGATGGCACCGCCACGTCCGACCGCGGACGCGGATGCTCCGGAGTCGGCCGCAGCGACGGACCGTGAGGACCTGCGCGCCGAGGCCGAGCGAGTGCTGGCCGGGCGCCCGTCCGTCGACATCGTCGAGGTCATCGACGGGGCAGGCGACTGGATCACCGCGCGCCGCGTGCTCGCCGAGCTGACCGCGGCGCATCTGCACGACGAGCTCGACTACGAGCTGGTGTGGTCCGACGGTATGCGGATCGATCCCACCGCGGGTACGCCGTGGGCGACCGAGGGCGTGTTCCGCCGGGTGACCCGATGAGCACTGAGGCGGTCGAGCGGCGGCTGCACAACGCGTTGTGGTGGGCGAAGGTGCAGTCCGCCGGCCCACTCGAGGTCGACCCGGATACGCCCGCCGTCGCCGGTCTCACCCGCGCGGTGGCACCGGACGGGTCATCGGTCTGGCTGGTGCCGACGCTTCCGTCGGGCGCGGGTCATGGCGTGCTCGACGAGCTGGATGCTCCCCCGGTCGCGGTCGAGCAGCCGAACGAGACAGCCCGCATTCTCGCGATCTGCGTCGCCTGCTGCTGGACTGATCGCAGTGCCCCGGCCTGGCCCGGGTCGACGGGCACGCTCGCGCAGATCAGGTCCGTGTACGCCGGAATGCGCGGCCGCCCCGAGCAGTCGAGCGACCTCACCCTGATCATCGGCAGCCTGCGCCGCCTGCACGCCACGCACTGGCTCCTGTGGAACGACAAGGCCGGCGAGGTTCGCCTCGGCCCGCGCGTCATCACCTGGACCGCAGCCGACCTGTCCACCCTCCGCGACCTCTGCCGCCACCTCCCCGATCCACCCCCGCCGATCCTGTCCACGCAGCCTCCCGCCGAGCCGGTCTCCGACACCGCACTCCCCACCGCGACCGCCCCGCCCGACGCCACGCTCCGCAGCGCGACAGCCCCGTCCGACACCGCACTCCCCAGCGCGACTGCTCCGTCGGGCGACGAAGGGGAAGCGGATGAGTGAGCAGCACGCGTTGTTCGACCCTCTGCTCCAGGACCTCAGCGACCGCTCCCGCGACGAGGTCCTCGCCGCGTTCAGCGCGGTGCAGTACGCCGCGCACCCGGTCGCCGAAGTGCAGCTGGCCGGCCTCCGCGACGTCACCCTGCGCCGCCAGGTGCAGCGCATGCTCAAGCTCATCGGCCGGACCCTCGTCCACGTCGACGGCACCCATTGGACCGCGGGGTACGACGACGACATCGCCGCCAGCCTCGTGGCTCAAGGCTGGCAGCCGTTGTCCGTCATCGACCGCGCGGTGCTGGTGCTCGTACTCATCCACTCCGTCGCGATCCCCCGCAGCGAAGGCATCCTGACCGGCGACAGCTGGAAGTCCGCGCGACCCACCACGGTCGATGAGCTGCGGACGACCAGGATCAGCGGCGAGGAACGGCGCCTCGCCCTGCAGCGGTTGCGCGCCGCTGGGTTGATCCAGCTGTCCGGCGATCACTCCGGCGGCCCGTCGTACATCCCAGGTCCGCAATTGCAGCGTCTGACCCCGGCAGCCCGTCGTCGCCTGCAGGATCAGCTGATCCTCGCCGCCGCACCGGCCAGCCCGATCGCCGAAGCCATCCGCGCCCGCAACGGCGGCCCAGCAGAAGTCAGCACGACAACGGGAGAAGGCATATGAGCACTGAGGACGGGCCGTTCGACATCCTGGGGTCGAAGGTGCTGCTCGGTGTGCAGGTCGTCGACCTATCCCGCCTGTCGACGCATCCGATCCCGATGATCGGCCGCGGCCTGATCACGGTCGCCGGCCAGGGCCCGACCGACTCGAACGGTGCCGGCAAGTCGTCCTGGATCGCCGCGCTCAGTCTCCTGCACGCTGACGACCAGTGGCGCCTGACCAGCGGCGCGCCGGGCGCGGCCGAGCTGCTGTTCACCGCCGAGGCGGCCGGCCAGGAAGGCAATTGGTCGAACGTCGACCGCGGCTACATCGTCGGCGTCTTCTCCGACCCGGACCTGACCGACCTCGAAGAGATCGAGGCCGCCGCGATCACCGTCTGGATCCGCATCAACCGCAAGGCGTCGTACATCGACCTGCGCTGGAAGCAGGGCCTGCACATCCCGTACGGCGCGACCGAGGCCGAGCGGGCCGCCGGCGCCGACGCGTTGTGGGCCTCCCTCCCGCACTCGAACGGCCGCACCGATTTTCACGCCAACAAACTCTCCCAGGTGCTGTACGGCGGGCAGGTCCGATGCGTCTCGTTCTTGTCGACGTCGGTGCGTTCCAGCCCTACGGCGAACCTGCTCGCCGAGCCGCTCAACGAGCTCGGCCCGGCCCGTATCTTCAACGCGATCGCGACGCTCACCGGTCTCGACCACGAGCTCGAGCAGGAGCAGGCGCACCGCTCCGCCGAGCACACGCAGCGCGAGGCGACCAAGCAGGCGACCGCTGACCTGCAGCGCTGGGAGCAGGAGATGGCGACCGTTGAGGCCGGCATCCTGCAGCGCGCCGCGGCGCGGGAAGCGCTCGCCGCGGCCAAGGAGTCCTGGCAGGCGCGCTCGGCCCGGCACCTGATCGACGGATCCGCGCGGAACGACGAAATCCTTCAGGAGCTGGCAGTTCTCGACGAGCGGGTCGCCGAGCAGGAGGCCCGGAAGGAGGCGATCGAGGCCGACATCGATGCCTTTGGCAACGAGGAGGGCCTGCTCCGGGACGTGCAGCTGACCCGCCAGGAGCGGGACAAGCTCGACGCTCGCGACCGGGAGCTCGACCTGGCGCAACGGTCGGTGCGGGAGCAACTGGAGCGTCTCGGGCAAGAGCATCGGCGGCTGCTGGAGGCGGGCCGTTCGGCGGACGGCCGCGATCTGTCCGCGGCTGCTGAGGAGCAGGACGAGGCTCGTGCGGTGCTCGAGGAGCACATCGGCCGCGACCACGCCGCACGTTCCGCGGTCGACCAGGCGACGGCCGAGCTCCGCGAAGCCGAGAGCGGTCAGACGGTCTCCGCGCCGCAGCAGCAGGTTCTGGAGAACGCCGGCATCGAGTGCGGCGCGCTCACCGACATCACCGAACTCGCCGAAGCCGACCGAGCCGAGTGGGAGCCACGACTCGCGCCGTACCGCGAGGCGGTCGTCATCGACGCCGGCGACGCGACCGTCGCGTCGACCGCGCTGGCCGACGCCGGGTACGCCGGATTCGTGCTCGTGCTGGCAAACCGGCCCGGCGCCGAAAGCTCGACAAAGGGCTCCACGAAGCGCGGACCCAGGTCGGCGGACAAGCGGTTCGTGCTGGACGCGTTCTTCGCCGCGATCGGCGAGCGTGCGACCAAGGACAACATCGACGATGTCGCCGGCGTGGTGGCTGTCGGCCAGTTCGACGAGCCGATCACCGGCCGGACCGCGCGGATCGAGGCCGCCCGTCGCCGCGTGGAGGCCGCGGTCGAGGCCCGCACTCTCGCATCAGCAGCCTTGGACCAGGCCCGGTCGCGGGTAGAGCAGGCAGAGCGTCGTACGGCGGCTGCTCGCGCGCTCGCCGATGCGGAGTCGGTGCAGGAGCAGATCCTCGCGCTCCGTGAGACCGTCGACCGGCACGAGAGCGACCGCGACGCGCTCGCACCGCAACTGCAGGCCGCGAAGGAGTCCGCCGAGGCCGCCGCGGGCCAGCAACTGGTCCGCGACGAACGCCTGAAGAACCTCGAAGCGACCCGTCGCGATCACGACCGGATCCTCGACGAGCTGACCGGCCGCCGCCTCGCGCTGCGCGAGGAGCAGGCCACCCTCGACCTCACGACCCGGACCACGGCCTGGGGCGGGACGCCCGCCGAAGCCGAGGAGTTCATCCTCGGGCTGCCCGACGACGCGCAACGCCGTACGACGGCCGACTGGAACCACCAGACCTGTACGCAGCTCGACGACGTCATCCGCCGCTGCTTCCCGAACGCCCGGTCGCGGGAAGAGATTCCGACCGAGCTGTGGGAGATCCTGAACGGCCCGGACGGCTGGACCAACGGCACCCTCGGCGACCGCGTCGGCCTGGTGCCGGCGCTGCAACGCACGCTGAGCACGCACCTCGCCCAGCACGAGACCTTCGACAGCTTGCAGCAACAGCAGATCGCCAGCCAGCGCGCCGAGCGGAACGCCGCGCTCGAACGCGCCCGCGAAGGCCTCGGCGAAGCGGAGAGCACGGCCCGCGCCCATCGCGCGTCGCTCGCCGACGGCATCAAAGCACGGCTCCGCCTGGTGTCCCAGGAGTTCGACCGCCTCGACCAGCAGTACGGCGGGTACGGCGCGAAGCTCGAGTTCCCCGAGCCCGATCCGCCCGCCGAGCCGGACAAGCCGTGGCGCTGGACGGTCACACCGAAGTGGCGGCGGTCCGAGGGCGGCCCGTTCTCCGCGTTCAACGTCAAGGGCAACACCGCCCAGATGGACGAGAAGGCGGTGAAGCTGGTGTGCGCGGCCGCGCTCGCCGGCGGCTCCGACCGTCCGCTGCTGCTGATCCTCGACGAGCTCGGACGCAACCTCGGCTCGCAGCACCGTCGCGAGGCGGTGGCGCTGTTCGAGCAGATCGGTCGCGACCGGAACATCACCGTGATCGGCGCGCTCCAGGACGACATGGAGCGGTACGCGCTCGCCTCGTCCCGGCTGTACGTCAAGCTCCGGCGCAGCTCGGACACCATGCCGTACAACCAGGCGCCGGTGGTGAAGGGCAACGAGGACAACGCGGCCCGGGTCGAGCTGCTCCGCGAGTGGATGACGTCGTACCGCGGTTCGACGCCGACGCTGGAACTGGCCTCGCCGACGCTCACGTAGTCCGACAATTTCCGACAGAAACAATCACGCGAGGTCTTGACCTGGCTCTGTAGGCCCGCATACTCACGGTGAGAGCGCTCTCTTCCTACCGCCCCAGGGAGATACCCCATGCTGTCGCGACCGCTTCTGCTGCTGACCACAGTCCTCGGCCTCTTCGCCGTACTCCTGACACCGCTCGAAGCGAGCGCGTTCACCCCGAAGCCACCGCCGTTGTCCACGCCGTGGACCAGCCAGGTGTCGGTGACCGATCCGCTCCCGGAGTACCCGCGGCCGCAGCTGACGCGCACCGAGTGGCAGAGCCTCAACGGCGTCTGGCAGTTCGCGCCGACGACCTGAACAACCCGCCGACCGGGACGCTGCCCGAGGAGGTCCTGGTCCCGTATCCGATCGAGTCCGCGCTCTCTGGCATCCAGCGCCACGAGAACCGGATGTACTACAAGCGCACGTTCACCGTCCCGGCCGGCTGGTCGGGACGCCACGTGCAACTCAACTTCGGCGCGGTGAGGTGGCAGTCGAAGGTCTGGGTGTACCGATCTGCGTTGGATCGTGAACGAGGTGTTCGACAAGAACAAGGGAGTGTTCCCGGCCGGCGAGAAGAGCGGTGACGCGCTGGAGGGGAACTTCATCAGTCGCGCGATCGACGACACGGAGTGGTGGGCCATCGCGTGGATCGAGGCGTACGACCTGACGGGCGACCGTCGGTACCTGGACATGGCGGTCACCATCGCCAACTACGTGCAGGGGTACTGGGACACGAGCACCTGTGGTGGCGGGGTGTGGTGGGACCGCGAGCGCACGTACAAGAACGCGGTGACGAACGGGCTCTACATCCGGCTGACCGCGGCGCTCCACAACCGGCTGGCCGGCGACACCGTCTGGCTGCAGCGGGCAACCGCGGGATGGAACTGGTTCATCGGCAGCGGGATGATCAACTCCTCGAACCTGGTGAACGACGGGGTGACCGGTGCGTGCGGCAACAACGGCCAAACCGTGTGGACGTACAACCAAGGCCTGGCGATCGGCGGCGCGCTGGAACTGTGGCGGGCCACCGGAGACAGCTCCCTCCTCGCGAGGGCTCGGCAGCTGGGTGACGCGGCGATGTCCTCGCTCAGCCCGGGCGGCGTCCTCACCGAGAGCTGTGATCCCGCCGGCACCTGTGACGACAACCAGAAGCAGTTCAAGGGCATCTTCATGCGGTACTTCGTGGACCTGGCGGACTCCACCGGCGATGCGTCGTACCGGACCTATGCGCAGCGGCAGGCCGACTCGATCTGGCAGAACGATCGCGACTCGCTGAACCGGCTCGGGCAGCGCTGGGCGGGCGGTGGCACGCGCGACTGGCGCACGCAGGCGAGCGCTCTGGGAGCCCTGGTGTTGGCGACTCCGGCGGGCTGAGCTTGACACTTGTCCAGATTTCGATGTGTTGTTACCAAAATCGGACCCCGGTGCTGACCAGTGACCAGGCGGTACAGCAGACTGGTCCGGTGACTTTTCCGGAGAGGCGCCGTACCTGCTCACATCGAGTAGGCGGAGCTCTGGTCAAGCGGTCGTATGACGGCGTACCGTCGCCTGCATCCGGCACCGTGTCACGGCCTGGCGCAGCATTGCCGCCGCCTCATCATGATCGGAGGGCGTGAATGGCATCCTGGCTGCTCCGCGCCCAATGGCCGCATCGTGACGAGTCCGTCGAGCACCGCGCGCTCCGGGTCGGCCGGACACTGACCGCGGTGGCGGTCGCGTTCCCCGACGTCCACATCTGGACGCAGGACGAGCGCTGGGGGTACCACGTCCTCGAGGCCGACGGCTCCACGCCGCTGCAGGAGATGGTCGAGGCGACGACGAAGGTGCTCGCGAACGGCACGAGTACGACGCGTCTGCACCTGCAGAGCACGGGCGAACTGCCATGGCTGTTCGACCTGTCCATGGGCGGCACGATGACGACTGTCTCGGACCAGCTCACGCTGCACTGGAGCGACGAGGACGCGCTGCGGCAGTCCGAACGCTTCGCTCAGGTGCTGCGCGCGGTCGTCACGATCTGGGAACCGCAGTGGGCGAGCATCGCCGACACCGAACTCGCGGCGGCGGCCGGCGTCTTCCGGCGGGGGATCCCGATGATGGGCTGGCTCACGTACGTGCGGGGCATGGTGGCCGGCGCTCCCGGCATCGACATCACGCTCACGCCGTACGAACGCGGCACCCTTCTGCAGGCGCCCGTCTCCCCCATCGACCTCACACCGGTCCACATCTGCGCAGCGGCCGCACTCGTCGGCATCGCGCCCGAGGAATGATCGCTACTCCTTCACGATGAGCTGCCGATCCCAACGCTGCAGCTCCTCCGCAGTGGGCACTTCGAACCTGCCGCTCCACTCCGTGAGCTCCTCCCGGCTGACGCCGAACGTCGCCTGCGGCAGGTTCGCATTGCGTCGCTCGATCCGCGCCCACAGCACCTCGAACGGCAGATCGAGTACGACGATCTCCGCACTCGCGCCGAGCGCCTGGGCGCGGGTCCGGAACAGATCTCGTTCCTCCTCCGACCAGCAGCCGTAGTCGAGGATCACGTCCACCTCGAGCGTCAACGCCCTGGCCGCGACGCCCCAGAGCAGCTCGGACTCCAGCACCCAGCGCCGTCCGTCGACCTCGCTCGTGTTGAACAAGGCGTCCATCCACTCGTCCGGCGTCAACCGCAGCGCCTTCCTCTCCTGCTCGAGCCGTCGAGCCCAAGAAGTCTTGCCGGCGCCCGGCAGCCCGACGACCAACACCATTCCAGCCATCCGGCGAGCCTAGTCGGCGGGAGCGGCACTGCCTGCACCGCGATGTCTCAGTGTCACCAGATCGTGGCGGGCGACCGGCAACGTCGCCTGCTCCAGCCCTTCGATAGTGAAGCCGGCGTCGGCGATCAGCTGCAGATCGTCCCCACCCGGCTGCCCCTCGCTCGTCAGGTAGTCACCCAAGAAGATCGAGTTCGCCACATGCAACGCCAGCACCTGCATCCCGCGCAGGTGAATCTCCCGCCCACCGGCCAGCCGTACCTCGACATCGGGGAAGCAGAACCGGAACAGCGCCAGGATGCGCAGGCACCGCTCGGGTGTCAGCTCCCAACGCCCCTCCAACGGTGTCCCTTCGAACGGGATCAGGAAGTTCACCGGCACCGAGTCCGGATCCAGGTTTCGCAAGGCGAACGCCAGATCCACGATCTCGTCGTCCGACTCACCCATGCCGAAGATCGCCCCGGAACACGGCGACAGTCCACCCCGCGTCGCCCGCCGTACCGTGTCCACCCGATCCGCGAACGTGTGCGTTGTACAGATCTCTCCGTACCGCTCCTCGCTCGTGTTCAGATTGTGGCTGTAGGCATAGGCGCCCGCGTCGCGTAGCCGCTCAGCCTGACCGTCCTGCAGGAGCCCGAGGCACACACAAACCTCCACCTGCGGGTGCTCGGCCTTGATCGCGCCGATCGTGCTCTCCACGCGCCGGATGTCCCGGTCTCCCGGGCCACGTCCGCTCGCCACCAGACAGACGCGTTTCACCCCAGCATCGACAGCCTTGCCGGCAAGTTCCGCGGCCTCGGCGGGATCGATCCACGAGTATTTCATGATCTGCGCAGTCGATCCGAGCCGCTGCGAGCAGTATGTGCAGTCCTCCGGGCAGAGGCCGCTCTTCAAATTGACGATCGTATTGAGCTTCACCCGCCGGCCGAAGAACTCGCGCCGCACACGGAAGGCCGCCGCCACCACATCGAGCAGCTCGTCATCCCCGGCGAGCACCCGCAGCGCCTCCGCGCGCGATGGCAATTCCCGATCCAACGACTTCGTCACCAGAGTCTCGAGTACAGTCACCGCTCGATCCTCACCCGAGGGCAGAGCTCCAACAATTGTCAGAAACCTCCAAGGACCTGCAGCGGATCTTGCGCGGGTCAAGCTTGCCTACCGAGGCGAGATCGTCCGATCTGTTCAAGACCTGCACCGGCCGGACGCGGGATGGTCGAACCATGTCGAAGACCGAACTCACGAGCCTCATGAACGTTGGCCCGGCCGTCGCCGACCATCTGAGCCGCGCGGAGATCACGCGGATCGACCAACTGGCCGGCCGGGATCCTGTCGAGATCTACGAGACGATCTGCGAACGGGAGCAGCAACGCCACGATCCGTGTCTCCTGGACACGATCATGTCCGCCGTCGACCAGGCGAACGGCAACCCGCCGCGGCCCTGGTGGACGTACACGCCCCAGCGCAAGGCCGGCTGATCGCCACGACGTACAGAAAATTCGGGCCCACAAATGTTAAGGGCCACCCCTCGCGGGGTGGCCCTTAACAGTGTGAATGTCCGGCGGCGTCCTACTCTCCCACGACCTCCCGGTCGCAGTAC
>NZ_SODU01000005.1 GCF_004366075.1 Kribbella pratensis
AGAAGAATCATCCAATGCCTGTGAACGGGGATACTACAATTTCGGCATTGACTTTCGGCACGCTGTTGAGTTCTCAAGAATCGGACGCACACCGCGCTTCAGACTTTCGTTTGAAGCTCCGGGGCAACTCGCCCAACTTTACTGTTTCGCTTCCAGCCGGTCAAATCGGCCTTTTTCGATCCAGTCTCCCTGCGTGACCCAGTGTCCGAAACCCGCCGAGGCGTGTTTCGGCTTCCGAGACCTTCAGGGAGTTTGTTGAAGGGCCGGCCGCTTTCGCGTCCTGCGCCTCGCTCCAACAAGAAGAACATTACTGACATTCGCGGTGCAGATGCAAATCGGGGTCCCGGACCCTCGTCCGAGCCTCCCGGCACCTGCCCTCGGCGCCGTCGTCCAGCGTCGAGGGAAGCAGTGCTGGTCCCTCTGGTCACTCCACTCGCACGCGTCTCCGCGAGCGACACTTCCATCATGCCGCACCCACACAAGTCGTTTTCGGCCGGAGCCCCACGCACCACGTGAGACGCCCGAGGGACGACGTACGAGACGGCCAGGAAGACGACGAGGTGGGAGCCGGTCGGCTCCCACCTGTCACGTACCGCACCGCCCAGCAGACGCCTCTCGGCGAGTGGCCGCTCGTAGCGGCTTAGGTTGAGGCCCGGGGTCATGTTCCGGACGGCATGATGTGTAACCCCCCTCCCCCGAGACCTATTCCCGCACAGCTGACGGTACGAACCGCGCCCCGAGCCGTCGATACTGTCGCTCTATGTCTCGTGCTTTTCAGAGAGCGCTGGCCGCCCTGGCTCGCTTCAACGAAGCGCACCCTTGGTCCCACAACGACGTCTACGCGGCGCTCGTACTCCACCATGCACGTCGCGTCCGCGCAGCCGGCGGCACAGAGGCCCTGGACGTCGGATGCGGGACAGGAAACCTCGTTCACCGGCTCGCCGGTGTCTTTCCCGCGGTCACCGGCGTCGAGCGCGATGTCCCGACCGCGGAACAGGCTCGGCGCACGACAGCAGATCTCGCCAACGTCCGCATCTTGACGCAGCCGTTCGACGAGTTCCACGCGAGCAGCTACGACCTGATCACCTTCGTGGCGGTGCTGCACCATCTGCCGTTGGTCGCCACGCTCGAGAAGGCGCGCGAGTTGCTGCGCCCGGGCGGCCGACTCGTCGTGGTCGGCGTCAGCCGCGAGGCGCCGGCAGATCTTCCGTGGTCGATCGCCTCGATGATCCTGAACCCGATCGTTGGCATCGCCAAGCACCCGCGACGATCACACACGATCCCCACGCACATGACCGCACCGACCGCTATGGCCGCGGAATCGTTCGAGGAGATCGCCGTCGCGGCCAAGCGCATCCTCCCGGGGGCACGGGTCAGCCGCAGCCTGTTCTGGCGCTACACGTTGTCCTGGAGAGCCCCGGCCTCGCCGTAGCCGTTATCGCGACGGCTGAGGTGCCGAACAGTCGATCTTCGGGTTGGCGCCGATGTAGTTCAGCGGACCGGCGACGACCGTCACCAAAATCGTACCGACTCGTGCGCAGGTCGCATCGGAGCCTGAGAAGTAGTTCCGTTGCGCGGCAGCTGCCAGTCCAATGAACAACCAGACCACCAGAACGATCGCAACGACGCGGGACCCATTGGTCGACGCTCTACGAGTGCGCATTTCCACCTCCCGGATTGTGCGCACCCCCGTGCGGACGCCTACAGGTGCCCGGTGTGTGACGTGCGGAAACTCAGAGTTCGCGAACGTCGTAGTACGGCTTGATGTGTTTGTTGACGTACGCGCCGATGCTCGGTGCGGCCAGGAGCGCCGCATAGGTCGGCTGCGGTACGTCGAAGTACTGGTAGGTGTAGCCGTTGACGTACTCGACCTCCAGCGTGCCGTCGGACCATCCGACCGATCGCACGCTCGACGAGTTCACCAGGCGTCGCCTCATCCACGGCTCCTTCCGCGCTCGCACTGCGCCGCCCAGTCTGCCTTTCCCGCGGTCAAGGCGAGGGCGATCGCTCCGGGTCCTCGGCCTGCAAGCGTGCCAGGACACGCGTCAGATCACCGAGCGCCGTGTTGAGCTGCGTCAGCACGGTCTTGTCGATCGGTCCCCGATCCTGGTCCAGGCCGAGGTTCGCCGCGAACCGGAGATGGGCTTCGGGCGGCGCCTTCTTGAGGTAGGTGTCGAGGGCCTCCTGGAGAAAGGGACTGGGCACGAGCTCGGGTCTCTCCCGCCACTTCGTGAGCGTGCGCGGCGAGATGCCGAGCTGCTCGGCGAACGCCTCGTTCGTCAGCCGCAGCGCCGTACGCAGGGCGTGCGCATGCCGGCCGGTCCATTCCTCGATGACAGTCATCCGTGCTCTCCCTTGCGTGTCAGTTACTCCCTGCAATGAGAATATTCGTTTCGGTGAACGCCGGTGGGCAGAATTTGTGCGCTGTGGATACCGGTTGAGTTCCTGGTGAGGACGCCCGGGCGCGCGTTGACTTGGGCCATGGACGAGATCAGCGGGAGAACCGCGACGCTGCTGCGCACCACGCGACAGCGTCATCTGCGCATCGCGAGGAAATCCGGGCCACGCCGCTTCGAACTGGTCCGGTACCGCGACGTCTCCGGTGTCAGCGGTACGGGCGTCGTCGCGGAGGGAGTCGAGTGGAGCGACGGGACAGTCGCACTGCGCTGGGGCGGCCACTACCCGACCACGACCGTGTGGCAGGACGGGATCGACGCGCTCCTGAGCATCCACGGACACAACGGCGCGACCACGATCCGCTGGCTGGACGACTAGCGATGCGTACTCGACTCCGGTGGGGCGGGTCCACCCTGCAGACAGCCCGCCTCACCGGCCTATTCGGTGAAGAACTGCTCCCGGTACGTCGTGCCCGGCTCGGAGCTGGAGCCGTTCAGTTCGGACTGCACGGGACCGGTCTCATGACGGCCGTCCTTCCCCGCGCCGGCGTGCCTCGGCACCGGACGCTGAGCCGACTTCCCCGAGTAGTCCCAGCTCGGAGCGGCGCTGTCCTCGCCCCGAACAGTGCCGCCCCGACTCGGAACAGTGCCCTCCCGACTCGGAACAGTGCCGCCCTGACTCGGAGCAGTGCCGCCCCGGCTCGGAGCGATGCTGTCCTCGCCGGGAACAGTGCCGTCCTGGCTCGGAACAGTGCCGCCCTGACCCGGAGCACTGCTGCCCTGATCCGGAGCAGTGGGGTTCTGGCTCGGTGCAATGTCGTCCTGGTTGGCGTCGGTGAGGTTCTCGATTGCCGTGCTGAAGGCGAGTTCGGCGCGGGTCGGCCGTTGGCGTTCGATCTCCTCGGCGGTTGTCCGCCGTACCGGGAGATCGTTCGCCGCGGCCGACAGTTCAGCGAGAGTGTCGAGCAGGCCGAGCGCCGTCTCGACCTCGCCCGGGTGGTTGACCATCCACCAGACCGCTGCCGATCCAGGCGTGGCGAAGACGTCGTCCTTCAGGTACGCGCGTTTGTCCTGCTCCATCCGGCGTTCGAGCAGCGTGGTCTGCTCGCGCCGATGCAGGGCGGCGAGGTGCTGAAGATGTTTCTGATCCGCGTCCGGCAGCCGCAGTCGTACTTCGGTCGCCCAACTCCGGACCTGCCCCTTCTCGTCCAGCGCCGGCTCGCCGAGAAGGGCCGCCAAGCGGTGCTGGTTGAGCGACTCCTCGGTCACCTGCTGCCGCACGGTCAGCGCTCGCGCCCTCTCCAGCAAAGCATCGACCGCGACCGCGCCGAGGTCCGCGTGACGCGAGCCCGACAGCACCGTCGACCACTGCACGACGGCCGAGAAGCTGAACTGGAAGTCCGGCGAAGCCGACGGCAACCGCACATCGGCAACTGTCCGGGACGGCGGTCCGGAGAAGACCGGCTCGGGATCCGGGAGTACGACGGAAGGCGCCGGCGCCTGCTTCGTGGCCGCAGGGCGAGGTTCGTCGGGCTGCTTCCACACAACGGCCAGCAACACCAACAGCACCAGCGTCAACACCACAGCCGCCCACGCCGGCAGCCCGACAATCAGCGAAACGACATACAGAACCAGCACAATCGCGGCGGCCGTGAGGAGAGAGTTCCGGTGGAGTTTCATAGCGGCGTTCCTTCACCGGCGTCAGGCGGACGACGAGTCCAGAAAAGTCTCACACGCCTAACGCAAAGTAGCCGCCGCGCGCGTGTCGTAGACCTGCGGAGAGGACAAGCGAACAGGGCCGCCTGTGAGTCGGCCCCAACTGCCTTGTTCAGCGCACAGAGCGAGGACCGGCCGATCCCTCCACACGGCCGGTCCTCCTGGCTCCGACTCAGCCATTGGGATCGCTGTGACCAGATTCTTCAGTCGGGTGATCAGCATCGGATGGCACGATGGTGCTCTCGCCGGAGGAGTAGAACTGCTCGCGATACTCGGCAGCGGCGCGCTGTTCGATCCCAGGTCGGCCGGTGGATGCAACGTCTGCCGCACTCGTGAACGGCACCGTCGCGATGGCCTCCGGCCGCGATGTGTCCTCCACGGTCAATGGCGCCGCTCCGTGCGGTTCCTGGACAGTCGTGGGCGCATCGGTGGAGGCTTCGACTATTTCAAACGGATCGGCACCCGACGGCGCAGTAGCAGCAGAGGATTCCGCGCCCGCGGGGTTCGCGGATGTGGTCGAGACAGTCGACGGGAGCGCCGACGTCGGCCCGCTGCTTGAGTCGCCCAATGCGGATGAGGACGACGGCTCTCCAGGTGTGTCGAAGAGCTCGCGGATGCGATCGGCGCGATCGGGGCGGCCGAAGCGGGTCTCCAGCATGGCCAGGGAGTCGGCCTTCAGCGACCGTTCGGGTTCGGGGTGATCGTCGAGGAGCCGTTCGACAGCTGCGTCGAAGTCCATTCGGACCTGAATGGTTCCTGCCGAAGCATCTTCCGCAGTTGACCAGCCGTTCGATGCGTTCCCGCCCATCCGCGGAGCTGTGGTCGGGTCTTCGTCTCGGATGGACGAGAGCCCGGCAAGAGCGGCTTCGTCCCGGCGAGCTCCAAACCCGGCTTCGCTACCGATGGACGTGGTCTCGTGGCGGTCGTGAGCCGCTGCGGACAGGTTGGCGAACGTACCGAAGAGCTCCACGGCTCGGTCGACCTGATCAAGGTTCTGGTTGAGCCACCAGACCGTTGTTGATCCAGGCGACGCCAACACATCGTCACGGAGATAGGCACGCTGCTCCTGCTCGATCTTGCGGTTGATCTCCGAGGCGACCTCACGTCGACGGAGCTCGGTTATCCGCCGCAGGTACTCGGAGTCGGAGGCCGGAAGCCGGAGCTCTACTTGTTGAGCCCAGACACGCACACGCCGCTGGTTGTCGTACTCCGGTGAGGCCAGGCGCGCTGCGACGCTGTGGTGCGCGAGTTCCGTCTCGTCAGCCGCTCGAGATTCCGCCATCGCCTCGGCACGGCGGAGCAGTGCATCCACCGCGACACTCCGCGCCTCGCTCTCCGACAAGTCCGGGCGGACCGGCGACCAGAGCACGCGAGCTGCGAACTCGAACCGGCATCCCTTCGTGGCCGAGGACAAGCGCACCCCCGCGACGTCGTACCACGGAATAGGGGGCTCCTCCTCCGAGCTCGGGACCTCGGCGGATAGATGTTCCTTCGCAACGACCTGTGGAACTCCGAGCGAAGAAGCCCGCAAGCCGAGTGCCACCAGGACGAGCGCGGTCAACAGCCCGAACAGCCAGCCAGGCCAGCCGGTGATCAGCGCGGCGACGGAGGCCAGGACGACGATCGTCAGCGCGACGAACAGTGACGTTCGATGCAACTTCATGAGTGTTCTCCTTCAGCGCTCGGTGCGCTCGCCGGACAGTTGACGGCGGTGCGTACCGCCTGGATGACCGCTGCAGCCGCCGCGCGTCGGTCTGTGGTTGCGTTGCCAGCAGGATCACGGAGGCGGGCGCCGGTCATCCGATAGAGCTGCGCGAGTCGCCGTACGTCGTTCGCGCACAGCGCGACGATTGCTCCGAGCATCAACTCGGCAATCGAATCGTCTGTCGAAACCAGCGTTGCGTGTCGATCCAGCCATGGCGCGACCGCAGATTCCCAGTCGGCGTCGGAGGCATCAGCCAGCAGCGCCTGCCATTCGCCGATGACCAGGTCGGCGAATCGCGGATTCTCAAGCGGCGCAGGCGCTCCGCCGGTCAGCCGCACCGGAGACACAACGGCCCGGAACAGTGTGCCGTCAAAGCGTTCGCGGTCGGTCAAGACGGTAAGGAAGAGTTCCAGCATCGCGTTGTCCGCACACACATCGACGATCGCCCGGCGCGCCTCCAGGCCGGTCGACGACGGGTGGTCACTGAGCCAGCGCAACCGGATCAAGGCCTGTCTGGGCTGAATCTCCAGAAGCGCAGTAGCGCATACTCGGACCATCACGCCCCCGAGCCGGGTTGGCAGCTTGCGGTTCCGAGAATTCTTGTAGAGATAGCTTCGGATCGAGTTCCCACTGCGCTCGTCGAGCAGAACCGTTTCCAGTGTGCGCACCGCGAGCTCGCGGAGATCGTCACGACCGTGCAGCGCCCACGCCTGCACCACCTTGCTCAGATCATGAATGCTCCCGGTCCTCGCAACCTGCTCCGCGAATCGTGCTGCGATCAATCCTCCCTCGCCAGCCGACAACCGTCGGCTCTCGACAAATCGACCGACCCAGTCAGCGAACTCCGCTCGAAGATCCGGATAGGCGTCCCAGAAATGTGAGAGGACGGCCGCGCCGAAAGCCGGCTGATTGAAGGCAACCCGGCCTTCGTCCGAGATCCGCAACCGGCTGCCGGTCGTGCCCTCGAGGGTGAGCCTGGCGATCCTGTCGACGATGCCTGTCTGCGCGAGCCGGTGATCCGGATCCTCCGCCCTGTACCGCAGCGACTCCTTCAACTGCTCCTCGGCGAAGAACGTCGCATCGACCGAGCCTCCCTCAAGCAGGGCCGCCGCCAACAGCAGAGTCCGATCCTCGACGCCCGCCCGCTGCGCGACGAGTGCAGAGACTGCATCGCTGTGGTCAACGAATGCGGCAACGGCTCTGGTGAAGCGATCGGCGATGTCGTCCCGCTGACGATCACGCAGGAGGTTGCCTGCGACCCGTGCGACCTCTCGCAGCGGAAGGTGCTCGAAGACAGCACGATCCTCTTCGCGGACCTTGCGACGGTCCAAGATCATCGATCCGGACCTGAGATGCGCCGTAAGCACCCTCCACGGATCAGGTCGAAGCAGATCTACGACCATTCCGTGCCAGTCTTCGAGGACGAGCTCCGCCTGCCGCGCGTGCGCGATCACCACGAGATGTGCGTGCCGGCTCTCGGCAAGAGCGCGACAGCGCCGCAACTCGACCTCGAGCCGCGCAAAAGTCTCGTCGTCGACATCCGCCACGTCGACGACCAGTGCCTCGCCCTCGGCCACGGCCTCGGCCGACAAGTGGCCGGAGTCCAGCAAGTCGTCGGGCGAGAGTTCGCGGAGCGGCGTCGGCGTCCCTTCCGAACCGCACAGCAGGATCCTGGCGGCAGACCGCCGTCCCGTTCCAGGCATACCGCTCAGGACGATCGCTGCGCCGGGTTTACGAACCCGTTCGGCCAGTTCTGCGAAGCCGGGCGGCTCGACGAAAATGTCCCTGAGCCTCACGATCTGCTCGACCGTCCCCGCAACGCCGTACGGACGCCGTCGAGAACTCAGCTCATCATCCGCCGCGAGGGTATGGATCGCGTAGTAGCTCCCCAGGTAGTTGATCTGCTGCCCTGCGCCGGTGTTGACCGGAGCCGACGGGTCCGTGACGACGCCACCGACATTGCCTCCGATATCCCCGGCACCGCCCTGCCGGGTGCCGATGGAGAGCTCATCGGCTGTCATCGCGGCTCATGCGCTGCGTGGTTGTGTTGGGTGCCGGATCCGCTGTTCGTCGGTCCGGTCGGATCGCTGACGATCGAGCCGACATTGCCGGCGATACTGCCGACCCCACCACGGCGATATCTCGTGTTGTCCTCGACGCGTGCGGTCTGCCTCGGCTCCGGAACAACCTCACCCAGCTGCTCGGCCCTCGACCGCTCCCCAGCCGGATCCTCTGCAGAACGGAATCCACTGGTCAGCAGGTCGCCCGAGGGCAGCGGCACACGCAAATACGCCTGTCCTTCGTAGCGCTTGACCTTCACAGGCACTGCGACATAGAGATCCGGGTCCTCGTCCGTGTAGCGGGCCGCGACGGCGTCCTCGAAGGCACGCGCCGATACGATCGCGGCCACCCGGGTCGCGTCACCCGAGCGGGTCAGCAGATCGCGCACTGGCTCACTGTCGAGCAGCCGATGGAGCTCGACCCGCGCGTTCCCGGCCCCGTCGGACACGCCGTCTGCTCCGGAATCGCTGACCGGGCCGACCGTGACGCTGACCCGCATCCGGATGTCAGCGAATCCGGCTGCGGTCAGCATCCGGCTACGATCGGTCAGTTCGTCTTGGAGGGAGCCGAGGAAGGGGTTCAGGAGGAAGGGCAGACGTTCGGCAGGCAGTCCGATGGCATAACCGTCCCCGGTCGAGTCTGCGAACGAGATCTCGTTCCACAATCCCTCCAGGGCACAGCGCGCGAAGGCGCTCTGCAGGATCTCCGGGATGACGGCGTTCAGGTGGGCGTGCTGCCGGCCCGGCGCGCCGCTGTAGTCCTTCATGTCGACTACCAGCATCGAGCGGTACGGCGGCAGCGGGCCGACTCCGAATCCTGAGTCTTGAGGAGTGGTCATGGGAGCAACCTCCAAGTTCGTTGGCGTGATCCGGTGAGACCAGAGTTCCGAGAACGAGTCAGTCTGGTTGTCCGGAATCGGACAGCGCGGGCGTGAGCTGGACCACGACTGCTGTCAACGAGCGGCCCACTCGCCGAGGCGTGCGAGGTCGGCCACCACGAGCTGCGGTCCCGGTGCGAGGGCACCCGCGGCACGGAGTTTCCCGAGTTGATCGGCCACAGTGCTCCGGGCCATCCCTAGAGAACTCGACAGCTCCTCTTGGGTGAAAGGAATCCGTTCCGGATTCGGCAGGCCCGGTGGTGCGGCTAGTACAACGTCGTGCAGGAGCCTCGCGATGCGCCGTACGGCCGGTCGGTGAGCGAGCTCGACCTGACGGTTCACCGCCTGGTCGAACTTGATCCGCTGGTACTGGTGCAGGACATCGCGCAGGTGGTGCTCGTCGACGAAGCGGTCGAAATCAGATCGCCCCAGGTAGTGCGCAGTACAGCGGTCGATCGTCTCGACGCTGGCGGTACGACGGCCGGACGCGTCGCCGGCGAGCTCGCCGATCAGGTGACCGCTGCCGCGGACGGTGAGCATGAGCTCTGCACCGTCCTCGGCGCGGGCCAAGAGCTTGACCCGACCATGTTCAAGAGCGAAGACGAAGCCACCAGGATCGCCCTGCCGGAGGATCGTGCGGCCTGGATGGAAGCTGCGCAGCGAGCCGCGACGGAGGAGTTCTCTCCACAATGTTGCGCCGATGAGGTCCTGGAACGTCTGCAGCGAACCCAAACCGATCACACCCCGTGCCTCACCCGCTGGGACCACAGAAAGTTTCGCATGCGGCACAGACCGTGGCGATCGCTCTGCGTGTCGGTTAGCCGGTTAGGGAGCGGAGGGCTTGGCGGGAGGGGGTTAGGAGGACTGGTTTGTAGGGGCAGGGTTTGTCGGTGAGGGTTTCGTAGGCTCGGATGGCTCGGTTGGCGGCGTCCCAGCCTTGTTCGGCGGGGGTGCGGCCGAGGCCTCGGTTGCGGACCAGAGCGCCGTAGAATGCGGAGCAGAAAACGGTGGCCTCGTACCAGCCGATGACGGTGCTGGTGCCGATGTAGGTGACGTCGCCCTGGATGCAGTCACGGATGGCGCGTTGCCACTTGCCGATACCGGTCTTGCAGCCGTCGGCGATGACGACGCCGCTGGCGATACCCCACTGGTGATCGAGGAACCAGTCGGCGAGGGACTTCAGCGAAACCTGGGTCTCGCCGTCGGTGGACAGGAAGGACGGCTCCTCGCTGTGATCACCGTGTGCCATCACGTGCAGGACGGTCGACGGGGTGGTGAGGGCTGAGAACGCGGTCTCGTGGTCGCGGGTGCGGACGAAGTTCACGTCGATGAAGGGCTGGTCCCAGCCGGCGTTGATGTTGCCGGTGATCCCCTGCACGAACGACATCGACGCGTCGAACGAACTGTCCAGACCGAGATCCACGAGAGTGACCAGCCGATTCTTCATACGCCCACCCCTCCAACGCTTTTCGTCGCCCGTCGCACCATGATGACCCACGGATCCGACAGTTCGCGTACGGATATCCCGGCCCTGAGACAGCCCGTCCCAGCCGTACGCCGTACGGCGGAATCGGGTGACCGCGGCGGCGGGTGCGGACCGTGATCGGCCTATCGTGGCTGGGCGCGTACGCCGAAGGAGGAGACCGGATGAGTCAGGTTCCAATGGTCACGTTGAGTCACGGAACCGCGATGCCGCGGGTCGGGCTCGGGACATCGCCGATGAACGACGCGGATGCCGAGCGGGCGGTGAGTACGGCGCTCGAGCTCGGGTACCGACTGATCGACACCGCGGAGAACTACCGGAACGAGGTCGGCGTCGGACGGGCGCTGAAGCATGCCCCGCGCGACGAGGTGTTCGTGACGTCGAAGTTCAACAAACGCTGGCACAGCGTCGACGGCGCACGCCAGGCGTTCGAGGCGAGCGCGGAGAAGCTCGGCGTCGAGTACCTCGACCTCCTGCTCATCCATTGGCCGAATCCCGAGCAGGACCGGTACGTCGAGGCATGGCAAGGTCTCATCGCGCTCCGGGAGGCTGGCCTGGTCCGCGCGATCGGTACGTCGAACTTCAAGCCCACGCACCTCCAACGCCTGATCGACGAAACCGGCGTCGCGCCCGAGGTGAACCAGGTCCAGCTCAGCCCGGTGTGGACGAAGACATCCGAACGTGCGTTCCACCAGCGGCACGGCATCGTGACCGAGGCATGGAGCCCGCTGGGGAAAGGCACGGATCTCCTGAGCCACCCGACGGTTCAGGAGATCGCGAAGGCCCACGGCCGATCCGCGGGACAAGTTGTCTTGCGGTGGGAGACGCAGCAGGACGTCGTACCGATTCCGAAGTCAGCCGATCGGGAGCGGCTTGCGCAGAATCTGGCGGTGTTCGACTTCGACCTCACCGACGGCGAGCTCGCGTCGCTGGCAGCCCTCGACGGCACCGGCCGGCCCGCGGCCGACTCGGACCACGCCGGCCACTAGCAAGCTCCTCAGCCCTTGCGTGCGATGTAGTACGCGTTGAACGCGTCGGCCTCGATGTGGGTCACGGCGGTGGACGCGAAGCCGGCGTCGGCCAGCATCTCGAGTGCTTTCTGCCTGCCCCAGACGGTGCCGAGGCCGTCGCCGCCGAGGGAGAGCGACACCGTCATGCAATGCATGGTCGAGATGCCGTACAGGAAGGTGGCGAACGGGTGGTCGACGTTGTCCTCGAGTTTGCTCGACGCCTCGATGTCGACCATCAGGAAGACGCCGCCCGGCCGGAGTGCTGCCGCGATGCCGGCCAGGACATCGGCCGGGCGAGCCTGATCGTGGATCGCGTCGAAGGCGGTGATCAGGTCGAATCGCTCGAACTCCCCCAGCGTCGCGGCGTCCCGGACGACGAACTCCGCGTTCGCGAGCCCCAGCGCGGACGCCTCCGCCTGACCCGCGGCGACGGCTTCGGTCGAGAAGTCGTAGCCGACGCACCGGCTGCGCGGGTACGCCGACGCGATCAGGTTGATCGCATGGCCACTCCCGCATCCGATGTCGGCGACGTCGATGCCGGCCGCCAACCGGTCGGGAAGCCCAGGCACCAGCGGCAGGATCGAATCCAGCAACGCGGCGTCGAAGACCGCGCCACTGTCCTCGGCCATCAATCGATGGAACTCCGTGAACTCGGCGTACGGAACCCCGCCACCGTGACGGAAGCATTCGACAAGCCGCGACTCGACCCCGGCCAGTAGAGCGATGAACTGGGTCGCGCCCGCGAGGTTGTCCGGTCCCGCCGACCGCGTCAGGAACGCGGCGTGTTCGCGCGGCAACCAGTACGTCGTCCGACCGGCGTCGTACTCGACCACTCGGGCGGCGGTCATCGCGCCCAGCCACTCACGCACGTACCGCTCGTTCAGTCCCGTCGCGCCGGCGACCTCGTGACTGGTTGCCGGGGGCAACTCCCCCAGCGCGTCGAAGAGGCCGGTCTGATGTCCGATGCTCATCAGCAGCGCGAGCATCCCGTCGTTCAGTACGTCTCCCATCCGCGCACCGAAAGTCTCGATGCGGGTGGTGTCCAGCAATGCCTCGGTCATGATGGTTACCTCCCAGAGCAGCATGTCTGCGAGGGACAGCACCTGGCATCGGTGAATTCGCCTATTCGCTGACCCGGGTGAGGTAGGCGGCGGCTTCGGTCCGGTTCCGTACGCCGAGTTTGGACAGGATGCTCGCCACGTGGTGCTCGACGGTACGTCGGCTGATGTACAGACGGGCCGCGATCTCCGGATTCGGCAGGCCTTCCGCAAGGATCTTCAGTACGTCGAGTTCGCGCTTCGTGAGCAATCCGGCACCACGAGGTCCGAGACGGGCCGCGCTCGCGCCTGCTGCTCGGAGCCAGGCGGCCGCCCCGTCGGCGTCCGCCGCGGCGCCGAGATCCTCGAACACCGCCAGTGCCATCCGCGCCTCGGCAACCGCGGGCGCCGGGTCGCCGGACGACATGGCGTCGGCCAGCATCATCCGGGTCCGCGCGACCTCGAGTGGCATCTCCAGCAGGCCGAACCAGGTCTGCGCCGCGGAAAGCCGCAGTACCGCTTCACGCGACCTGCCTTCGGCCGCAAGGGTCTGTCCGCACAGCCGTGCACCGCGCGCCGCGATCAGCCCGCTGTCTGTCGCCGAACCGAGCGCGGTCAGACGCGCAGCTTCCGCGGCAGCACCGGTGGTGTCACCGGTGATCAGACACGCCTGCCCCAGCACCTCGCGGAACCGAGCCTCCTCCAGCGGCGTGGTCTGACCGAGTTGGCGCTGGATCAGCGAGGTCGCCAACGCCGCCTCGCCACCGGCCAAGTAGACGGCTGCCAAGACCGGCTGCACGATGGTGCGGTCTTCGAACCCGGTGAGGAGTCGACGGGCCTCAGCCAACCGCCCTTGCGCCAGCCGAAGGTCGGCGAGGAACGCGGCGGCCTCCGCTTGCACGGCGGGCAGTGACTCCTGCGCGAGTTCGGCGGCCGCGGTCAGTTCGATCTCGGCCCGTGGCCAATCGCCGGTGCAGGCGAGAACAGCGCCGTACGACGCCCTGCACGTCGCGTGCAGGTACGGGCAGCCGTAGCGGGCGATGAAGCCGTCGAGCGACCGGGTCCACTGCACGACGCGCGTGAAGTCGGCGCCGCGTACGCAGGACCTCATCAGCAAGCAACTCGTGAAAACCACCGTGTCTGGCCGGGTGCCCTCACCGCCCAGCGCGCCCGCGAGCGCCTCGTCGAGCAGCGCCGTACCCTCGAGCACCTGTCCTTGGTTGATCAGGGCCGCTCCCCACAGGCTCAACGCGCACAGCTCCAGGTCGCGATCGCCGGCCTCGGCCGCGATCTCGTACGCCGCCTCGGACCAGGCAGCGACCTGTGGCGGGTCGTCCGAACAACCTGCCCTGGCGAGCGACGCCCAGGCACTCACGACGGGATCGCCGAGTTGCGACGCGATCCGGACGGCCCGCGCGGCCCAGCCTCGCGCCGCGGCGCGGTCGCCGAAGTTGGCGTCGTACAGAAGGCTCAGGCCCAAGGCTGTGAACACAGCCTGACCGGGGTCGGTACGTTGGAACTCGGCGTAGGCCCGCTCCCAGCAGGAGAACGCCGTACGAACGTCGCCGAGCCACCACTGGGCGTCACCCAGCCCGGCCAGGCCCCGTGCCGTTGCCGAGATCCCGACCGAGTCACCGAACGCGGCCCGAGCCGCAACCCAGTCCCCGGCGCCGAGCGCCTTCTCCCCGGCTGCGAGGAGACCGTCGATCCCCTCCACGACTCGACGGTAGACGCGCTGCGGCCCCCGGGGGAAGTGGGAAGTTCCCGGGGGCCGTGGCGCTGTCAGCTGATGGTCAGCGGCAGGTCAGCTGCAGCCGGAGGTGCTGCCGCAGCCTTCGCAGACGTAGCAGGAACCGCTGGGGCGCATCTTCGTGCCGCAGGTGAAGCAGAGCGGGGCGTCCACCGAGGTGCCGGTGATGAGCTCCAGCATCTCGGCCGTGGTGTGGGCCTCGCCCTTGATCGGCTTGGCTGCTGCCGCGTCGGCCGGCTTCGCCGGAGCATCCGCGATCTCGGCGACCGGCTCGACCGTCTTCAGGGACTCGGCCTCGGACACCTCGACCGGGGCCGGCTCGTAGGAACCGGTGTCGAGCTGCCGCGACCGCTCGTCCGCCGAGTAGATACCGAGCGCGGCCCGCTCGTCGAACGGCAGGTAGTCCAGCGCCAGGCGGCGGAAGATGTAGTCCATGATCGACTGCGCCATCCGGACGTCCGGGTCGTCGGTCAGACCGGCCGGCTCGAACTTCAGGTTGGTGAACTTCTGGACGTAGGTCTCCAGCGGTACGCCGTGCTGCAGCGCGATCGAGATCGCAATCGAGAAGGCGTCCATCACCCCGGCGAGCGTCGAACCCTGCTTGCCCATCTTCAGGAAGACCTCGCCCAGACCGTCGTCCGGGTAGGAGCCGGCGGTCATGTACCCCTCGGCGCCACCGACCGTGAAGGACGTGGTCCGCGACGGCCGCGACTTCGGCAGGCGCTTCCGGGTCGGCCGGTACTCGATGACCTTCTCGATGATCTTCTCGGCGACAGCGGGCTCGACCGAATCCGCGGCAGCCTTCTTCGCAGACTTCCCGTCCGCCAGCGGCTGACCGACCTTGCAGTTGTCGCGGTAGACCGCGAGCGCCTTCAGGCCGAGCTTCCAGCCCTGGAAGTAGACGTCGGCGATCTCCTCGACCGTCGCGGTCTCCGGCAGGTTCACCGTCTTCGAGATCGCGCCGGACAGGAACGGCTGCGCCGCCGCCATCATCCGCACGTGGCCCATCGGCTTGATGGCCCGCTCACCCATCGCGGTGTCGAAGATCTCGTAGTGCTCCGGCTTCAGGCCCGGGGCGTCGACGACGTGACCGTTCTCGGCGATGTACTCGATGATCGCCTCGATGGTCTCTTCGGTGTAGTTGTACTGGCGCAGCGCCCGCGGGACGGTCTGGTTGACGATCTGCATCGAGCCGCCGCCGACCAGCTTCTTGAACTTGACCAGCGAGAAGTCCGGCTCGATACCGGTGGTGTCGCAGTCCATCATGAAGCCGATGGTGCCGGTCGGCGCGAGCACCGAGGCCTGCGCGTTCCGCCAGCCGTTCTTGGCGCCGATCTTCAGCACGCCCTCCCACGCCGCGGTGGCGTGCTTCTGGACGTCCTTGTCGATCTCGTGCAGGGTCCGGATCGCGTCGTTGGCCGCGGCGTGCTTGCGCATCACCCGGGTGTGCGCGTCCTTGTTCCGCTCGAAGCCGTCGTACGCGCCGACGATGCCGGCCAGCTCGGCGGAGCGCTTGTACGACGTACCGGTCATCAGCGAGGTGATAGCGCCCGCCAGCGCGCGACCACCGTCGGAGTCGTACGCGTGACCCGTTGCCATCAGCAACGCACCGAGGTTCGCGTAGCCGATGCCGAGCTGCCGGTACGCGCGGGTCGTCTCGCCGATCGCCTCGGTCGGGAAGTCCGCGAAGCAGATCGAGATGTCCATCGCGGTGATGATCAGTTCGACGGCCTTGACGAACTTCTCCGAGTCGAACAGGTCGTCGTCGCGGAGGAACTTCATCAGGTTCAGCGACGCGAGGTTGCAGGACGAGTTGTCCAGGTGCATGTACTCGGAGCACGGGTTGGACGCGGTGATCCGGCCCGTCTCCGGCGTCGTGTGCCAGTCGTTGATGGTGTCGTCGTACTGCAGGCCCGGGTCGGCGCACGCCCACGCGGCCTGCGCGATCTTGTCGAACAGCGTCCGCGCGTCGACGGTCTCGATCACCGAGTTGTCCAGCCGCGCGCGCAGCCCGAACTCACCCTTCGCCTCGACCGCCCGCATGAACTCGTCCGAGACCCGGACCGAGTTGTTCGCGTTCTGGTACTGCACGGAGGTGATGTCGCGACCGCCGAGATCCATGTCGAAGCCCGCGTCCCGCAGGACCCGGATCTTCTCCTCCTCGCGCATCTTGGTGTCGACGAACTCCTCGATGTCGGGGTGGTCGACGTCCAGCACGACCATCTTCGCCGCGCGCCGGGTGGCGCCGCCGGACTTGATGGTGCCGGCCGACGCGTCCGCGCCGCGCATGAAGCTCACCGGGCCGGACGCCGTACCGCCGGAGGACTGGAGCAGTTCCTTCGAGGAGCGGATCCGGGACAGGTTCAGGCCGGCGCCGGAGCCGCCCTTGAAGATCAGGCCCTCTTCCTTGTACCAGTTCAGGATCGAGTCCATCGAGTCGTCCACGGCAAGGATGAAGCAGGCCGACACCTGCTGCGGCGAGGACGTGCCGACGTTGAACCAGACGGGCGAGTTGAAGCTGAAGTACTGGTGCAGGAGCATCCAGGTGAGCTCGTGCTCGAACACCTCCGCGTCCTTCGGCGAGGTGAAGTACCCGTGCTCCTCGCCGGCCTTGCGGTAGGTCTTCACGACCCGGTCGAGCAGCTGCTTGAGGCTCCACTCGCGGTTGTCGTGGCCGATGGCGCCCCGGAAGTACTTCGTGGTGACGATGGTGGACGCGTTCACGCTCCAGAAGTCGGGGAACTCGACTCCGCGCTGCTCGAAGACCGTCTCACCCGTCTTCCAGTTCTGCTGCACGACGTCGCGACGCTCCCACGTCACCTCGTCGTACGGGTGGACGCCTTCGGTGCTGAAGACGCGCTCGATGGTGAGTCCCGTGGGCGCGTTCTTGCGCCCTCGGAACCCGGCCGCCGACCTCTTGGTCGACCCCGAGTGGCCGGTCACCGTCTCTGTCATGGTTGCTCCTCGCCCTGTGTCTACTGCCGCGGTCTGTCGGGACCGCCCCGTTGGAGTACTGCGTAACGCCACTACTGCGACTACCTGGAACTGCCGTTCCCCCGGTTTATGTCTGCTGGGTCGGCTTCAGCGGGTCCGGCTCGGTGCCCTGCGGCTCCTTCTCGGCCCGCAGCAGCGCGATCTCCGTCTCGAAGTCGTCGGCGGACTCGAACTGCCGGTACACGCTCGCGAAGCGCAGGTACGCGACCTCGTCGAGCTCCCGCAGCGGCCCGAGGATCGCCAGTCCGACCTCGTGCGCGGGCACCTCCGGCGAGCCGCTGCCCTTCAGCGCGTCCTCGACCTTCTGACCCAGGCGCGCGAGCTGGTCGGCGTTCACCGGCCGGCCCTTGCACGCCTTTCCGACCCCGTTGATGACCTTCTCCCGGCTGAACGGCTCGGTCGCGCCGGAGCGCTTCACGACCGTGAGCTGCATCTGCTCGACGGTGGTGAACCGCTTCTCGCAGACCGGGCACTGCCGGCGGCGGCGGATCGCTCCGCCGTCCTCGGCCACCCGGCTGTCGACGACCCGGGAGTCGGCGTGTCGGCAATACGGACAGTGCACGACGAATCACTCCTCCCGTACCCACCCCGAGGGGGTGCGTTGTGGATCAGCCTGGGGACAACTTGTGTAGAACCTGTGTGCAACCAACCACTACCTGTGGAAAATTACACCCGTGTAACCACTACATCTAGGGATCCTAGATCGCTGCTCCGACAGTTTGCAAGCACGCCCCGATTGCCCGCGCGTGTCACAGGTTCCAACACTCACGCGGCCCCGTGTACTCCCGCGTGGCGCCACCGCGACGACCCTTTCGAGGCGCAAACTACGGCCCGCACAGACCACTCCCCAGGACCGGCCGAAGCCGCCCTGGGGAGCTTGTCCACAGATCATCGGGTGGTCGAAACGGACTGCCGTTCGGGTTCGGCCGGGGCACGCGGAGTCCGCAGCGACACGGCCGCCAGTACGGCGCCGACCGCCGCGATCACCGCCGCGCCGACGACGGCCGCCGAGTACCCCTCGGTCAACGCCACGACGTCGTCCAGCAGGTCGGCCCCGTTCGCAGCAGCCACCGCGGTCATCGCCGCCAGCCCGAGGGCTGACCCGATCTGGTAGCTGGTGTTCACGATGCCGGACGCCAGACCGCCCTCCTCAGGACGCGCGGACGACAGAGCGATACCGAGACTGGGAATGAACGCCAGCGACATCCCGGCAGCCGCGACCAGCGAGCCCGGCAGTACGTCGACCCAGAACGAGCCGGTGGGGCGGATCAGGGACAGTCCGACCAGGCCCGCGGCGAGGACCGCCATACCGCCCACCAAGGTCCTCTTCGGACCGACCTTGGCGATCACGCGCGGCGCGACGACGATCATCCCGACCATGGTCAGCGTGGTCATCGGCAACAACGCCGAGCCGCTCGGGAACGCGCTCAGCCCGAGGACCTGCTGCAGATACAGGTTCAGGAAGAACCACATCGGCACCCAAGCCGCGCCGAGCAGGAACTGCGCGATGTTGGCGGCGGCCAGGTTCGGCGTCGCGAGGATCCCGAGCCGCATCAACGGCTCCCGCCGCTTCGCCTGCACTGCGACGAACACTCCGAGCAGTACGACGGCCAGCGCACCGACGAGCACCGTCGAAGCCGATGCCCAGCCGACCTCCGGCGCGCGGACGATGGCGTAGACGCCCGCGGCGAGTCCGCCGGTCACGGTCAGCGCGCCGAACACGTCGACCGATCCGGTACGGCCCGCGGCCCGCGGCATCAGGGCAGGCGTGGCGAGCAGGGCAGCCAGCGCGATCGGAACGTTCAGGTAGAACACCCAAGGCCACGACAGGTACTCGGTGATCACGCCGCCGAGGAACACACCCGCCGTACCGCCCGCGGGCGCCGCCGCGCCGTACAAAGCGATCGCCTTGTTCAACTCACGCGGGTTCGCGCCGAACAACATCATCAGCAGGGTCAGGGCGGACGGTGCGATCAGCGCGGCCCCGATGCCTTGGACGGCCCGGCCGGCGAGCTCCGAACCGACGCCGGTCGCCAGGCCCGCCACCAGCGATCCGACCAGCAGGACGCCCCAGCCGGCCGCGAAGACGCGACGCGCGCCGAGCAGGTCCGACAACCGGCCGCCGAGCAGCAACAGCCCGCCGAACGCCACGACGTACGCGTTGAACACCCAAGACAGGTTGCCCGGGCCGAACCCGAGCTCGGCCTGCATCTTCGGCAGCGCGACGCCGACGATCGAGGTGTCCATGATCACCATGAACTGCGCCGCGGCGATGACGGCGAGCGCCCACCACCGTCGCGACGACTTCGTCTCACTCATATGTAACTCCTTACCGGTATGGGGTATGACCCCAGACCGCAGTGGGTTCAGTCGAGAACTGAAGGATGACCGATACCCTAGGGGGGTATCATTGGAAACACAAGGGCGACCCGGCGGGCGATAGGGTTCGGCGGGACCCAGGGAGGATGTGGTGAGCGTGACCGAACCGGTCGACGAGCATGCGCAGCACGGTTACATCGGCGACAAGAAGGCGTACCTGGCGCGGCTGAAGCGGATCGAGGGCCAGGCCCGCGGATTGCAGCGCATGGTCGAGGACGAGAAGTACTGCATCGACATCCTCACCCAGATCTCGGCGATGACGAAGGCCCTCGAATCCGTCGCGCTCGGTCTGCTCGACGACCACCTCACGCATTGCGTGGTCGACGCCGCCGCGGCCGGCGGGCCGGAGGCCGACGCGAAGATCAAGGAAGCGTCCGCCGCGATCGCACGGCTGGTGCGCTCCTGACCGGCGTGCCTGAGGATGTGCGCATGAAGCCGGTGATTCTCGATGTCGACACAGGCCTGGACGATGCGTGCGCGCTACTGCTGGCGGCACGGCACCCCGAGCTCGATCTGAAGGCAGTGACCTGCGTCGGCGGCAACGTCGGCATCGACGACGTCGTACGCAACACGCTCACGGTCCTCGACGCCGCAGGCCGGCCCGATGTCCCGGTTGCCCGCGGGGCTGCCGTACCTCTGATCCAGCCGGTGCGGTCAGCGCGGCATGTCCACGGTGAAGACGGGCTCGGGGATCTGGACTGGCCGCGGTCGACGCGGTCGACGGACCCGCGGCATGCCGTAGAACTCCTCCGCGACGTACTGCTGGACGCGGCGGCGACCGGTGAGCTCATCACGTGGATCCCGTTGGCGCCGTTGACGAACATCGCGCTGTTGCTGCGAACCTATCCGGAGGCGGCGCGCGGTCTGCGCGAGATCGTGTTCATGGGTGGTGCGGCCGGGATCGGGAACGCGACAGCCGCGGCGGAGTTCAACATCTGGACCGATCCGGAGGCGGCCGCGATCGTCTTGGCCGCCGCGAGGGACCTCGGCATCGCGGTGACCATGTACGGGCTGGATGTTTTCTACGACGTCGTGGTCACGCTCGAGCAGGCGCGCGCCTTGAGCGGGTCGCCCTCGGCTGAGCTGGCGTGCAAGCTGATCGAGAAGCGCAGCGAGCGGTACCAGTCGGACGGCGGCAGCATCGGCGACGGCGGCGCGGTGTGCGCGGTGATCGATCCGTCGGGCCTGACGACGCAGGAGTACCCGGTGCGCATCGAGCTGTCCGGGAGTTGGTCGCGCGGGCGGACCATCGTCGACACGCGGGGCGCGTCGGACGTCGCGAACGATCCTCACGGACCGGCGGCGACGATCCGGGTCGCGACGGCAGTGGACGGCAAACGGTACGCCGAGCTGTGGCTGGCGACCGTCAGCTGATCAGACACCCGCCTACCTCGAGAAGGCGGGCGCGTACGCCGTACAGGAACAGGTCGAGGCCGTCGGCGAACAGGTCCGTGTCGTCGGCGTGGTCCGCGACGACCGCGGCCAGGCTCCATCGGGCGGTGACCTCGAAAAGGTGACGCGCCTCGGGCTCCGGTACGCCGATGCGCACGAGGGCGTCGATCTGGGCGCGGATGAGTTCGGCTCGCGAGCCCGCACCCTGGTCGCGGTCCGGCGTCGCCTTCGACTGCATCAGCCCGGCCAGGCCTGGATGGTCCGCATAGAAGGCGCGAAGCTCTAGCGAGCCGGACCGGGTGAGCTCGATCCACTCGTCGACAGTCGTGAGTTCCTCGTACGCCGTCTTGTCGGCCGTGAACTGGTCGAACGCGTTCCGGGCGACCAGGTCGAGGAGCTCGGACTTGTTGTGGACGTGGTGGTAGAGCGACGGGGCGCGGACGTTCAGGCGCTCCGCGACGGCGCGCATGGTGAGGCCGTCCACACCGTCGGCGTGGATGATCGCCAGGGCGGCGTCGGCGATCGCGGCGACGGTGATGCCGGCCGCCGCATGCGACGAAGGATCGCGTCTGGTCACGAAATCTGTTGTCCGCTGTCGTGGATGGTGGGTACTGTCTAACGTCATTAGACAGCTTAGCCGAGGATGGTGCCGTGACTGGATTCCGACCCGCGTACCCGCTGCTGACCGAGCGGCTGGAGCTGCGGCCGCATCGGATGGACGACCTGGACGACCTGTTCGCGTTCCACTCACGGCCGGAGGTCGTGCGGTACACGCCGTGGCCGGCGCGGAACCGGGAGGAGACGCGGGCCGCGCTGGAGCGGAAGCTGCCGCAGGGTGAGTTGACCGCGGACGGTCAGTGGCTGGTGCTGGCGATCGAACTACGCGAGACCGGGACCGTCATCGGTGAGGTGCTGTTGAAGTGGGCGAGCGAGGCCGATCGCCAGGGCGAGATCGGGTTCGCGCTGCACACCGACTACCAGGGCAAGGGGCTCGCGGCGGAGGCTGCGCGGGAGATGCTGCGGGTCGGCTTCGAGGAGCTCGGGCTGCATCGGATCGTTGCGATTCTCGACGACCGGAACACTGCCTCGGCGCGGCTGCTCGAGCGGTTGGGGATGCGGCGCGAGGCGCATCACCTGCACGCCTTGCAGTTCAAGGGCGAGTGGGGCAACGAGTACGTGTACGCGTTGCTCGAGGACGAATGGCGCGCCGGGCGAGGTTGATCAGCCGGCGACGGGGATCTGCAGGGTCTGGCCGGGGATGATGTCCGCGGGCGTGGCGAGGTTGTTGACGTCGGCGATCTTCTCCACGACCGCGGCGGGGTCCTGGCCGGGGTTGGTGTCCTGGGCGATGGACCACAAGGTCTGCCCCGGGGCGACCTGCACCGGAACGGTGTGGGTGAAGTGCGGGCCGGGCTCGAGGACGCCGGCGACCCGGAGGCCGAGGACGAGGATCGCGGCACCGAAGACGAGGACGGACACGGCGGTCAGCAGCATCCGGCCGCGTCGGGTCAGCCGGAGAGTGGCCGGCTCGGGCTGCACAGCCGCACGGCGGCCGAGGTCGTCGCCCGAGCACCCGCGAACCGGCATCCGGTCGGTGGTCGCACCCTCGATCTGCGGACGCCGGCGCGGCGCCACCGTCGGGGCGGGACTCACCGGCGATCCAGCACGTGCGGCCGGGGTCACAGGCGCCTCGGTGCGGGCGGCCGGGGTGATCCGCGCGTCGGTGCGGGCGGCCGGGACGGGGTTGCGGTGAGCGGGTGCTGGCCGCCGGCGTGGCGGGGTGGCCTCCGGCGAGCGGTGTCGGCCCAGTGCGTCGGCCGCTACGGCTGCTGTGCTCATCGGGTCCTCCAGACCTCTGTTCGGTGCGCGTCCTGCGGTGTCGAGTCCTGTCTACCGGCCGCCTCCGACAGTTTCCGGAGGACCAACCCCGTCCGACCGCCCGAACACCTGTTCGATCGAACGTCTGTACGAATGATTAACCGACAGCCGCCCCTCACGCAACCACTTCCAACCAGGACACGCCCAGGAAATTCCCTGCCGCGGCAGCACCCCGCGTGCGCCTTATAACCTGACACCCGAACAAACATGCGAACCGACACGCCTTCGAACAGATGTTTGAAGAATCTCAGGATTCGGTCTACGGTCATCTCAGTCGAGCAAGTTTCGGCCGGTGGGACGATCGCCGGCCCGACCCGAGGAGCTACCACCGATGGCCAGGACGCCGAGCGGTTCCAGCAAAGATGACCGGGGCGGTGGGGCGGGACAGCAAGGGCCCGCGCGCACTGGCGCGGACAAGGGTGCGGGCAAGGCGGACCGGACCGTCGCGGAGCTGCCGGACGGACCGGCGGACGCCACCGGGCTGACGCCGCGCCAGCGCCGCGTGCTGGACGTGATCCGCGACTCGGTGGACAGCCGCGGCTACCCGCCGTCGATGCGCGAGATCGGTGAGCGGGTCGGCCTGACCAGCTCCTCCTCGGTGTCGCACCAGCTGCGAGTGCTCGAGCAGAAGGGCCTCCTCCGCCGCGACCCGAACCGGCCGCGGGCGATCGAGGTCCGCTACCCCGGCGAGCTGGACGCGGCGGCCCGGCGGTCGGCGGTCGGCTCGGTGCGGCAGACGACGTACGACGAGACCGGGGCCGGCGACGCGCATCCGGACGCGGTGTACGTGCCGGTGGTCGGCCAGATCGCCGCCGGTAACCCGATCCTCGCCGAGCAGGACATCGAAGAGGTCTTCCCGTTGCCCAAGGCAATGGTCGGCGAGGGCACGCTGTTCATGCTGAAGGTCAAGGGCGAGTCGATGATCGACGCGGCCATCTGCGACGGCGACTGGGTGGTCGTGCGGCAGGAGCAGACCGCGGAGAACGGCGACATCGTGGCCGCGATGATCGACGGCGAGGCCACCGTGAAGCGGTTCAAGAAGACCAAGACCGAGATCCTGCTGCTACCACACAACCCCGCTTTCGAGCCGATCGACGGCAAGGACGCGGTCATTCTCGGAAAGGTCGTAACAGTTCTGCGCCGAGTCTGACATATCGGACGGCGAGCGAAGTCGGGCGTGTCGTGTCAGCATTGAGCTATGACGACTGTCTATGACTTCAGCGCCACGCGGATCGAAGGCAATGAACAGTCTCTTGCCGATTTCCGCGACCAGGTGCTCCTGGTGGTGAACACGGCCTCGCAGTGTGCCCAGACCCCGCAGTACACGGGTCTGCAGAAGCTCTACAAGACGTACCGTCGGCAGGGCTTCTCGGTGCTCGGTTTTCCCTGCGACCAGTTCGGCCACCAGGAGCCTGGCGACGAGAACGAGATCGCGAACTTCTGCTCGACGATCTACCACGTCACGTTCCCGATGTTCGCCAAGGTCGACGTCAACGGGTCGCGGACGATCCCGTTGTACAACTGGCTGAAACGCGAGCAGGGCGGCCTGCTCGGCGGCCGGATCAAGTGGAACTTCACCAAGTTCCTGCTCGGTCGCGACGGCGGGGTGATCGCGCGCTACGCGCCGACTCACTCACCCGAGAAGCTGGTCGACAAGATCGAGGCCGCACTGGCGGTGCCGGCGCCGTCCCGGGAAACGAACGACTGAAATTCGGTCATTTTCTGCGACAGTTGAACAGAGAATGTCTCAGCGCCGCAGAACCATTCTCCGCATTTCGAACAATTCGGTCCGCGGCCGCAGGTCTCCAATACATTCAGGGGCGCTCCACGAGGACCGATTCCGGGTTGATGTCGAGGCGTAAACCGCGCCATACCGGATGCCGCAGCCGGCCGTCGCCGCCCCAGCCGGAGTAGGTGACTTCGGCGACCAGCGCCGGGTCGAGCCAGTGCGCGCGGCGCCGGTCCGTCATCGGGATGCCCGACGCGTCGAACGCCGGCCGGTCGATCTCCAGACCGGTCAACTCGGCGCTCAGCAGGTCCAGTGTCGCGAAGTCGAGTCCGGAGCCGACCTTGCCGATCAGCACCAGCTCGTCTCCGGCGTACGCGCCACAGTAGAAGGAGCCGATCTTCCCCTCCCGGTTCCCCTCCCCCGGATGCCAGCCGCACAGCACGACGTCTCTGGTCTGCACCGGCTTGATCTTGATCCAGTCGGCGCTGCGCCGGCCCGGCAGGTACCGCGACTTGCGCCGCTTCGCCACCACGCCTTCGAGCCCTTGCGCAGCAGACTGTTCGAGGGCCTGTTCGCTGTCCAGCAGTGCCGGCGGCACCTCCCAGAACGGGTCGCCGATGTCCAGCGACTCGAGCAGCCCGCGACGATCGTCGTACGTTGCCTCTAGCAACCACTCGCCGTCGAAGCGGAGCAGGTCGAACAGCCGCACGGACACCGGCACCTCGGTGATCAGGTGCCGGAGCTGGCGAGGGTCGCGGACATGCATCCGCCGCTGCAGCAGGCCGAAGGACGGTGCCCCGTTCTCGTCCAGCGTGACGATCTCACCGTCCAGTACGGCGGGCAGCCGCAACCCCGGCGCCTCCGCCAGGCCGATCAGCTCGGGGTAACCGCCGGACACGTCGTGGCTGTTCCGCGACCACAGCCGGCAGACCCCGTCGTCGACCTCGGCGATGACGCGGATACCGTCCCACTTCATCTCGTACGACCAGCCCGCTCCGGACGGCATCTGCCCCAGCGCCGCCATCATCGGCAGCACCGGCGGACCGGTCACCGGACTCATGACTGGCTCATGTGGTCTGCAACCGCTTCAGCGCGCCGAGCACCTTCTCACGATCGGCGGTCGGCCACATCGGGGGCAAGGAGGCGCGCAGGAACGCGCCGTACCGCTGGGTGACGATGCGGGGGTCGAGGATCGCGACGACGCCGCGGTCCGAGCTGCGGCGGATCAGCCGGCCGGTGCCCTGCGCGAGCAGCAGTCCGGCGTGCGTCGCGGCCACGGACATGAACCCGTTGCCGCCCGCCTCGTCGACAGCACGCTGGCGCGCCGCCATCAGCGGCTCGTCCGGGCGCGGGAACGGGATCCGGTCGATGATCACCAGGTTGCAGGTCGACCCCGGCACGTCGATTCCCTGCCACAGCGACAGTGTGCCGAACAGTGACGTCTCGGGATCCTCGACGAACTCACGGGCCAGCTCGCCGAGTTGCGCGTCGCCCTGGCAGAGCACCTTGAGGTCGGTGGCCTCGCGGACCGCGGCGGTCGCCGCCTCGGCCGCACGGCGGGACGAGAACAGGCCGAGGGTCCGTCCGCCGGCCGCGGTGACCAGGTCGATGATCTCCTCGAACTGCTTCTTGCCCAGTCCGTCGCGGTGCGGCGGCGGGAGGTGCTTGGCGACGTACAGGATCGCCTGCTTCTCGTACTCGAACGGGGAGCCGACGTCGAGACCGCGCCACGGCAGTGGAGCGGTCTCGGAGGAGTCGTCCAGCTCGGGCATCTCTTCGTCGTCCGCGAGCTTGTCGGACGGCCGCAGGCCGACCTGGCGGGCGATCGCGTCGAAGTCACCGCCGAGTGTCAGCGTCGCGGAGGTGAGCACCGCCGTACGGTCGCGGAGAACCAGTTCGCGGAGCAGGCCGGCGACGGTGAGCGGGGCGATCCGGAGCTCGCGGCCGAAGCGGTCGCGGTCGATCATCCAGACCACGTCGGCGTCGCTCAGCGCGGCGACCCGCTCGGCGACGTCGAAGATCTCCTTGACCGCGCCCTTGGACTGCCGCTTGGCGCCGTCCGGGTCGTCGTCCTTGTCGTCCGACTTCTTGTTCAGGTCGGAGTACATGGCGCGGGCCGCGTCGCGGACCAGGGCGGCGGCCTCCAGGACCGGCGCGTTGGAGGCCTCGATCCGGCCCTCGCGGGTGCCGTCGAGCGCGGCCCGGAGCGCGTCGGAGGCGTCGATCAGGTCGTCGGCCTTGTCGTCGTCGACGAACCGGCGGCCGCGTTTGGCGGCGCGCTCGACCATCTGCGGGGACAGCTCGTCGCCGGCCGCACCGGTGACCCGGGCGGGCAGTTCGTGCGCCTCGTCCACGATGACGACGTCGTGCTCGGGCAGGACGGTCCGGTTCTCGAAGGCGTCGATCGAGAGCAGGGCGTGGTTGGTGATGACGATATCGGCCTTACGGGCGTGCTCCTTGGCCTTCTCGGCGAAGCACTCCTCGCCGTACGGGCACTTCTGCGCGCCGAGGCACTCGCGCGCGCTGATCGCGACCTGCTGCCAGGCCTGGTACTGGTGTGACGGGGCATGGTCCCGATCGCCGGCCTCGCCGTCGGCGAGCTGCTGCTCGGCCCAGTCGCGGAGCTCGACGACCTGACGGCCGATCTCCCCCGACGGCGGCACGTCGACGAGCATGCCGTCGTCGTCCGGCGCGCCCTCCCGGATCCGGTGCAGGCAGGCGTAGTTGTTCCGCCCCTTCTGGATCGCGTACGCCGGTCTGCGCGGCAGGAGCTTCTCGGTCGCGTCGAGCAACGCCGGCACGTCGCGGTCGACGAGCTGGGACTGCAGCGCGAGGGTCGCCGTCGACACGACGACGCGACGGTCCTCGATGGCGTGCAGCAGTGCGGGCACGAGGTACCCGAGGGACTTGCCGGTGCCGGTTCCTGCTTGGACGAGCAGATGCGATCCGTCGTGCATCGCGGTGTCGACGGCCTGCGCCATCTCCACCTGCCCCGGCCGTGTCTGACCGGCGATCCCGGCCACGGCAGCTTCCAGCAGATCCCGCACATCAACACCCACCGCCATACCCTAGCCCGCACCCCGGACAGATTCCGCTCCAACAGGCACCGCTGTGGATAACCGACCTTGCGCCTGCTGCAACCCGCCGGCGGCACAACAACCTGCCAGCCGCGCAAGCTAGACGACGGCGCCTCGGTCGGGCTGGGCGTCGCGGTCTACCTGGGTGCGCTTGGGTCGGGGTGGAGGGGCCGGGTAGCGGCGTTCGAGTTCCAGGAGTAAAGGTGCTGCGGTGAGGTTAGAGGAGTAGGTGCCGACGACGATGCCCAGGAGCAGTGCCAGGGAGAAGTCGGCGAGGGAGTCGCCGCCGAGGAACAGCAGCGCGGCGAGGATGAACAGGGTCGAGATACCGGTGTTGATGGTTCGTGGCAGGACGTTCACGATCGCGGTGTCGATCGTCGTGCCGAGGTTGTCGGTGGCCCGGGCGCTGCGGGTCTCGCGGATCCGGTCGAAGACGACCACCGAGTCGTTCACCGTGTAGCCGATGACGGTCAGGATCGCGGCCAGGAAGATGCCGTCGATCGGCCTCCCGGTCCAGGCGAACACACCGACCACGACCGCGACGTTCTGCAGCAGCGCGAGAACAGCGCCGGCGCCGAACGTCCAGCGGAACCGCGCGGCCAGGTACGCCAACTGGGCGAGCAGGGCGATGCCGAGGGCGATCAGGCCCTTGTTCCGCAGCTCCTCACCGAGCGACGGCCCGATGCTCTCGTTGCGGATCACCTCGGCGTCGCCGCCGATCCGGGCCAGCGACTCCTTGATCTTCACTGCTTCGTCGTCGCTGATCGTGCCGGTCCGCACGGTGATGTCGTCGGTCCCGGACGCCTGCACGACCGCGGTCGGGTACCCGGCCTCGGCGACGGCGGCGCGCGCCTGGTCCGGCGTGATGCGTTGCGCCGTACTGACCTCGATCAGCCGGCCGCCGGTGAACTCGATGCCGAGGTTCAGGCCGCGGACGGCGACGCCCGCGACGCTCACGATGATCGCGACGGCGGTGATGACGAGCCAACGGCGGCTGTGCTTCATCAGTGCCGGCTGCCGGGCTTCCAGCCAGGTCCGGACCCGGCCGTGGCCGGCGATCCCGCTCAGGCCCGGGCGGCGCAGGACGAATCCACGCGACACGACGAACTCGGCGAGAACGCGGGTCACCACGAGGGCCGACAGCATCGACGCGATCACACCGATCGAGAGCGTGACGCCGAACCCGCGGACGGGACCCGCGGCCAGGACGAACAGCAGGCCGGCCGCCAGGAGCGTGGTGATGTTGGAGTCGGCGATCGCGGACAGCGCGTTCTGGAAGCCACTGCGCAGCGATCTGCGCAGGCCGTCGGTGCGGCCGGCGATGAAGTCCTCGCGGGCGCGCTCGAACACCAGGACGTTCGCGTCGACCGCCATCCCGATCGCGAGCACGAATCCGGCCAGGCCGGGCAGGGTGAGGGTGGCTCCGAGCGCGGTGAGTGCGGCGTACGACATCGCGGCGTACCCGACCAGACCGATGACCGCCATCAGGCCGACGAGGCGGTAGACCACGATGATGAAGAGCGCTGTCAGCGCGAGGCCGATGATTGCGGCGAGCGCGCTGGCCTGGATCGCGTCCTGGCCGAGCGACGGCCCGACCGTGCGCTGGTCGATCACCTCGACCGGCACGGGCAGAGCGCCACCGGAGATCAGCGCGGCCAGGTCCTTCGCGCCCGCCTCGGTGAAGGAGCCGGAGATCGTGGTGCTGCCGCCGGCGATGCCGATCTTGCAGAGCTGGTTGCCGCCGTTCGGGTCCACCTGCGGCGAGCTGATGACCTCGTTGTCGAGGACGATCGCGATCAGCCGCTGCGGGGTGCCGACCGGGTTGCAGGCGGCCTTGCCGGTGATGTTCGCCCAGATCTTGCCGCCGTCGCCCTTGAAGTTCATCTCGACGAACCAGCCCTGCGCGACCTGCTGCGGGTCGAGCCGGCCCTCGGCGCCGCTGACCAGTTCGCCGGTCATCGCGGGTTTGGCGAGCCGCAGGAGGCCCTGGCCGCCCTCGGGCGGCAGGTAGGTCTCCCCCGCCGCGGGCTTGGCCGGCTTGGCCGCGACCTGGTCGAGCACCTCGTGGAACGTGAGCTGTGCGGTCTTGCCGATCACCTTGGCGGCCTCGCGCGGGTCCTGGACGCCGGGCAGCTCGACGATGATCCGGTTCTCGCCCTGGCGGGTGACGTTCGGCTCGCTGACGCCGAGCGCGTCGATCCGCCGGTGCAAAACCTGGGTGGCCTTGTCAGTGGTCTCCTTGGTCGCCTTGACCGTCGGCGAGTCCTTCGCCTGGAGGACGATCTGCGTTCCGCCGCGCAGGTCGAGACCGAGCTGTGGTTTCGCCGTCAGCGTGACGTACGTCGACGCCGCCAGGATCAGGAAGGCGAGAAGTGCACGGACAAGGGACGACCGGTTCACCGAATCCTCCGGAGATAGGCACCCGCAGTACAGGTGTCATGACAGAGAGCATCCACGCAGATGTGGAACGCCCAGTGTACGAACGCCATCAAGCGACGGATCTGCAGCTCGACAGGAGGTGTCGGCGCGGCCGGAGCATCTTCACGCTTGGCTGGGGCGACGATCGGCCCTTACTTCGGGACACCTCCTGTCGAGCTGCCGATCGAATCACTCGGGCGCGTCGAGGCCGTTTTCTATGGCGTAGCGGACGAGTTCGGCTCGGTTGTGGAGTTGGAGTTTGCGGAGGGTGTTCTGGACGTGGTTCTCGACTGTGCGGTGCGAGAGGACGAGGCGGGTGGCGATCTGTTTGGCGGTGAGGCCGCGGGCGACCAGGCGCAGTACCTCGGTTTCGCGGTCGGTGAGGTGCGGGACCTCGGGGCCGGTCTCGCCCAGGCGGCGGTACTCCCCCAGCAGCAGTCCGGCCAGGCCGGCGCTGAAGATCGCGTCGCCCTCGGCGGTACGGCGTACTGCCTCGTCGAACTCGTCCAGGGACGCCGACTTCACCAGATACCCGGATGCGCCGTTCTTGACCGCTGCGAGTACGTCGTCCTGCTCGGCGCTGGCCGACAGCACCAGGACGCGCGCGTCGGGGAGGGCCGTGGTGATCTCGCGGGTCGCGTCCACCCCCGAGCCGTCGCCGAGTTGCAGGTCCATCACCACCACGTCCGGGCGGGTCGCGAGTGCGATCTTCACCGCGCTCGCGACGTCCGAGGCAGTCGCGCAGACGTCGTACCCACGGCTCCCGAGGTCGCGCGCCACACCCTCCCGCCACATCGGATGATCGTCGACGATCATGATTCGCGTCACGAAACCTCCACCTTCAGCTCCCACTCGGTTCCTTCGCCGGGGGCGGTCCGGACGGTGACGGTGCCGCCCAGGTCGGCGATCCGGCCGCGGATGGACTGGCTGACGCCCAGGTGCCCGTTCACGCGGGCCTGCTCGAGGCGCGCGGGCGTCGTACCGACTCCGTCGTCGCGGATCGACACCCCGACTTCCTCGCCGAGGTCCTCGACCACCACCCAGGACCGGGCGTCGGGGCCGGCGTGCTTCGCGACGTTGCTCAGCGCTTCTTTGACCGCGGCAACCAGTTCCTCGGCCGTGGCGGCAGGCAGCGGGACCTGCGTGGCCGGTACGACGACGTCGATCCGGGTCGTGGCCAGCGGCAACAACAGTCCACACAGATCAACGCGATCGCCCGACGCAACGGTCAGGCGGGTGGACATCAAGGTGCGGAGGGCAACTTCCTGTTCGGCGGCCAGCTGCGCCAGTTCGGTCGCTTCGCCGCCGATCGCCGTACCGCGCCGCTGCACCTGGGCCAGGACCTGCAGTACGCCGTCGTGAATCGAGCGACTGAGCCGCAGCCGCTCGGCGGTCGCGCTCTCCGCGGCGATCGCCTCGCGCAGCCGAACGCCCGCCTGCCGCAGGGTCGAGGCGGCGTACCCGACGACCAGACCAGCCACCAGCAGCAGTTGGACGTTGCTGAGGATCTTCGAGGCGTGCTCGACGCCCCGCAGCGACAGCAGTGCCAGGCTGATCGTGGCGGCGCCGAGCAGGCCGCCGTCGCGGCCGCGCGAGATGGCGAGCGCGAGGACCGGCCCGGCCGCCCACACCGAGGTCAGGACAGAGGCGCCGGCGCGGATGTCGAGCAGCGGTTGCGCCCACAAGGTCGCGAACATGCAGCCGACGGTGACGATCAGGTCCGCGAACGCGAGCCGCGTGTTGCGGCGGCCCCAGCGGCGGCTGTAGCCGTACGACGAGATCAGCGTCCAGACCCCCATCACGGCCAGCTGGAGCACCGCGCCGTACGGGCGGACGATACCGTCCCAACGCGTCCACACGCCGAAGCACGCGAACGCCCAGGTCAGCAGGCGGAACACGACCAGCGCACGCCACAGCGGCTGCAGCAGGTCGACTGTCTCGCGCTCCACGCGGAACAGTCTGCCAAGCGCCAGGGGTGGAATGCGTGAGCCCTTCTACTCAGAGTGCAGGTTTCCCCGCTCGTTCACAGGAATTCCTCAGTTCCACTTCAGCTGACGCTCATTTCCCCGTACTCTCGCGCAAAACACGCTCGGGGGAGCTACGAACACACTGCGTTATCAGACACGGAGGGGAATCGTGCGCAAGCTACCCGCTGGGCTGTTCAGCCTGGCTTTGGCGGCGACGACCGGGCTCGGCATCGCCGCAGCCACGGCCGGGAACGCCGCCACACCGTCCAAGCAAGGGTCGGCGCCGATCGCAAGTGAGGCCGCACCAGCATCCGACGAGCTGCCCAGCCCGCTCGAGGACAAGCGCCGCGAGCTGCGGCAGGAGGCGCTCACCAAGGTCATCAACGGCCAGGCCAAGCCTGAAAAGCGCAACGGCAGCACGGTCGTCAAGCTCGGCACCAAGGCGGCCGGTACGAAGGGCGTCCTCGGCGCCAAGGCTGTGAAGACCGCCACGGGCCGCGTCGACCAGTACGTCGAGCTCTCCCGGGAGAAGACCGACCGGATCTTCGTCGTACTGGCCGAGTTCGGCAACGAGCGGCACCCGAACTACCCGGACAAGGACCAGGCACCGAACATCCCCGGCCCGGCCACCTTCGAGGGACCGTTGCACAACGCGATCCCGGAGCCGGACCGCTCGGTCGACAACTCCACCGTCTGGCAGGCCGACTACAACCGGCAGCACTTCCAGGACCTGTACTTCGGCAACGGCAACTCGGTGAAGAAGTACTACGAGAAGCAGTCGTCGGGCCGGTACTCGGTGTCCGGCGAGGTCACCGACTGGGTGAAGGTCAAGTACAACGAGGCCCGGTACGGCCGCTCGAACGGCTACCCGTGCACCGGCAACGTCTGCAGCAACACCTGGAACCTGATCCAGGACGCGGTCAACCAGTGGGTCGCCGACCAGAAGGCGGCCGGGCGGACCACGGCGCAGATCACCGCGGACCTGAAGACGTTCGACCAGTGGGACCGTTACGACTTCGACGGTGACGGCAACTTCAACGAGCCGGACGGCTACATCGACCACTTCCAGATCGTGCACGCCGGTGGCGACCAGGCCGACGGCGACCCGCAGCAGGGTGAGGACGCGATCTGGTCGCACCGTTGGTACGCCGGCTTCCCGGGCGGCCCGTCCAACAACCCGGCCGGCGGTGCTCAGGTCGGCGACACCGGCCTCTACGTCGGCGACTACACCATCCAGCCGGAGAACGGCGGCATCAGCGTCTTCGCCCACGAGTACGGGCACGACCTGGGCCTGCCGGACCACTACGACACCTCGGGTGCCGCGGTCGAGAACGGCGTGAACTGGTGGACGATCATGGCGCAGAGCCGGGTCGGCAAGCCGACTGACGGCGGTATCGGCGAGCAGGCGGCCGACTTCGGCGTCTGGGACAAGCTGCAGCTCGGCTGGCTCGACTACGAGATCGTGAACGCGGGCCAGAACAGGACGCTCGAGCTCGGACCGCACGAGTACAACTCGGCCAAGGCGCAGGCCGCGGTCGTCACCTTGCCGAAGAAGCTGGTGACCACGCCGCTGCAGACGCCTCCGGTCGGCAGCAAGTCCTGGTGGAGCGGTGAGGGCGACGAGTTCACCCACACCATGAACCGGCAGGTCGCCGTACCGGCCGGCACCACGACCCTGACGTTCCAGGCGAACTGGGACATCGAGGACTGTGGCCCCGACGCGTGCGACTACGCGTACGTCGAGGTCGACGACGGCACCGGCTACAAGCCGATCGCCGGCTCGATCACCAAGGCGGCCGAGGGCAACGGCATCGACGGCAAGAGCAACGGCTGGGTCCCGGCGACGTTCGACCTGTCCGCGTACCAGGGCAAGACGATCGGCCTGCAGCTGCGCTACACGACCGACGCGAACACCGGTGGCTACGGGTTCTTCGCCGACGACATCAAGGTGAAGTCGGGCTCGACCACGCTGGTCGACTCCGGTGCCGAGGCCACGCCGGAAGGCTGGACCTTGAACGGCTTCAGCTCGGTCGGTGCGACCATCACGACGGCGTACGACAACTACTACCTCGCCTCGAACATCAACTACGTGTCGCACGACCAGTACCTGAAGACCGGGCCGTACAACTTCGGCTGGGCGAGCACCTTGGGCGACAAGGTGGAGCACTTCCCGTACCAGGACGGTCTGCTGGTCTGGTACTGGGACACCTCGCAGCGCGACAACAACACCAACACCCACCCCGGTGCGGGCCTGGTCCTGCCGGTCGACAGCCACCCGGTCCCGATCAACCGGATCGACGGCCAGCTGTGGCGTCCGCGCGTCGGCGGCTACGACGCACCGTTCGGCCTCGAGAAGGCGGACTCGTTCACCCTGCACATCAACGGGCAGGCGAGCTACATCCGCGGGCAGAACGCCGTACCGACCTTCAACGACAGCAAGTCGTACTGGACCGCGGACCAGCCGACGAGCAGCGTCAAGGTCCCGAACAACGGCGTCAACATCAAGGTCGTTTCCAAGACCGGCACCACGATGAAGATCGAGATCTCGAAGCGCAAGTGACCGCATGAGACAGCCCCCGAAGTCCTCGGACTTCGGGGGCTGTTTCGTTGCTCAGGCGACTCAGGCGACTCAGGCGATGGCGTACGGCGTGAGGTCGCCGGCCAGGCCCGGGTGGACCCTGGCGGTCAGGTGGGTGCCTTCGGCGGTGTGTTCGAGTTGCTCGACCGAGCCTTCGGAGTGGATCCGGGAGACCAGGTCGCCACGGTCGTACGGCAGCAGGACCTCGAGCGCCACGAGCGGCTGCGGCAGGGCGCCCTCGAGCAGTTCGCGGAGCTTGTCGATGCCTTCGCCGGTGCGGGCGGACACGACGATCGCGCCCGGCTCGCGGTGCAGGATCGGCGCCAGCGCGAGCGGGTCGGCGGCGTCGGCCTTGTTGATCACGATGATCTCCGGCACGTCGCTCGCGTCGATCTCGGCCAGCACCTCACGGACCGCCTGGATCTGCGCCAGCGGGTCGGGGTGCGACCCGTCGACCACGTGCAGCAGCAGGTCCGCGTCCGCGACCTCCTCCAGCGTCGAACGGAACGCCTCGACGATGTCGTGCGGCAGGTGCCGGACGAACCCGACCGTGTCGGTCAGCGTGTACACGCGGCCGTCAGCAGTCGTCGTACGCCGGGTCGTCGGGTCCAGGGTCGCGAACAGCGCGTCCTCGACCAGCACACCCGCGCCCGTGATCCGATTGAGCAGCGATGACTTGCCGGCGTTGGTGTAGCCCGCGATCGCGACCGACGGGACCAGGTTGCGGCGACGCTCCTGGCGCATCGTCGACCGGGTGCTCTTCATGTTCTTGAGCATCCGGCGGAGCTTCGCGATCTTGGTGTTGATCCGGCGCCGGTCGGTCTCGATCTTGGTCTCACCGGGACCACGGCCGCCGATACCGCCGCCGGCCGCGCCGACGCGTCCACCGGCCTGGCGGGACAGGTTGCCACCCCAACCACGCAGGCGCTGCTTCATGTACTGCAGCTGGGCCAGCTCGACCTGGGCCTTGCCTTCCTTGCTCTTCGCGTGCTGCGCGAAGATGTCCAGGATCAGCGCGGTCCGGTCGACCACCTTGACCTTGAGCCGGTCTTCCAGGTTGCGCAGCTGCGCGGGCGCCAGCTCGCCGTCGGCGATCACGGTGTCCGCGCCGAGCGACGCGACCAGGTTGCGCAGGTCGGCCACCTTGCCGGAACCGATGAAGGTCGCCGGGTCGGGCTTCTTCCGCCGCTGGATCACGCCGTCCAGTACCTCGGAACCGGCGGTCTCGGCGAGCAGCTTCAGCTCGGCCAGCGAGTTCTCCGCGTCTTCGGCGCTGCCCTCGGTCCAGACGCCGACCAGCAGCACCCGTTCCAGCAGCAGCTTCCGGTACTCGACCTCGCTGATGTCGGTCAGCTCGGTCGACATACCGACCACGCGCCGGAGCGCCTGGCGCTCCTCGAGCTCGAGGCCCTCGGTGGTCAGTTCGTTGTCATACTCATCGTGACCCGTCAACGAATCGCCGGAGTCATCGCCCTGAGTCAGGTCGGTTTCGACGTCGGTGGTCTCTTCGTATGCGTGTGAATGGGTCGTCATATACCTTCCATGGTGGCACGGGCCTCAAGTACAAGCGACCCGTTTACCAGGAGTCAACGTCCCACGCAGATCTGGGATTCCCGTTCAGGCCGGCAACCAGGCCCGGTCGAACTCGCCGCGAGCGTGCAGAACGGCCGGTCCGGTCAGTTCCAGGTGGTTGTCCGCACGCCACGTCACGCTCACTTCACCGCCCGGTACGCCGACGCGGTACGTCACCGGGCGCTCGTCACGGGCTGCCCGCGCGGCCGCCACGGTCACGGCGCAGGTCCCCGTACCGCACGACCGCGTCTCCCCCGACCCGCGCTCGTGCACCCGCATCTGGACGTCGCGCGGACCACGCCGTACGACGAACTCCACGTTCACCCCGTGCGGGAACGCGTCGGCCGGCGACCAGGTGGGCTGATCGCACAGGTTGCCCGGCTCGTTCAGGCTGTCGACGAAGGCCACCGCGTGCGGGTTGCCCATGTCGACGTGAACAGCGGGCCACTGGTGACCGTTTGCCTCGACCACGATCCCGGCCGCGTCGGGGAGCTTCGGCTCGCCCATGTCGGCGGTCAGCGTGCCGTCGTCGTTCTGCGCGACCTCCTTGACGCCCGCGCGGGTGCCGACCCGGACCGGCTTGCCGTCGATCAGGCCCGCCTCCGCCAGGTACTTCACGAAGACCCGGATGCCGTTCCCGCACATCTCCGCGATCGAACCGTCCGCGTTCCGGTAGTCCATGAACCAGTCGCCGCCGTCCTCGACGTACGACTGCCTGTCGCCCTGGATCACCCGCAGCACCCCGTCGGCGCCGAGGCCCGCGTGCCGGTCGCAGAGGAACCGCACCACCGACGCGTCCAGCTCGCCGTGCACGGAACCATCGGGATCGGGCAGGATCACGAAGTCGTTCTCGGTCCCATGCCCCTTCAACCAGGGAAACGTACTCATGCGCAAAGCCTACGGCCCGCGGTGAGATCAATGGTCGTACGGTTTGGGCATGATCGCGTACTTCTGGGAGCAGGATGACGCCGTCGCGGTCGCGGAACGGCTCGGCGGGGAGGTACGGCGCGGGCGCTTCCACGGCGAGGACGACGACGAGGACCACCCGTGGCTCGTCGTACTGGAAGAAGTTGACCGCGCCGCCCTGGACGCCCTGCTGACCGAGTACGACGGCTGGCTGGAGACCGAGGCCGACGACACCCCCACGGCCCCTCCCCCACTCCCCACCGCCCCCAAGCGCTTCAAGAAGTAGCCGCCGTGCGTTAGAGGCCGATGATGCGCCCGGGGCGGTGGCCGGTTGGTTTGGCGTTGGTGAGGGCTGGTTGGCCGGCTAGTAGGACGTGGTTGATGCCCACGGAGAGTTGCCAAGGGTTGTCGTACGTCGACTTGTCGGCGATCTTGTCGGCGTCCAGGACGGTCAGGTCGGCGATTGCGCCTGGTTTGATGATGCCTCGGTCGCAGAGGCCGAGGCGGGTCGCGGGGAGGGCGGTCATTCGACGGATGGCTTCGGGCAGGGTGAGGGTGCGGCGGTCCCGGGTGTAGTGGCCGAGGACGCGGGGGAACGTGCCGAAGTTGCGGGGATGCGGGTGTCCCGGGCCGGTCGCGTCCATGATCCAGCCGTCGCTGGCGATCGCCGTCCGGGGATGTTCGAGGACGGTCGTCACGTCGTCCTCGCTCATCGCGTGGTTCACAACGCTGACCGCGGCCTGGTGGGACTCGAGGATGCGAAGCACGATCTCGGCGGCGTCCACCCCGTCGCGCTGCGCGACGGCGGTGAGGCTGAGTCCACGGCTGTCCTCGTAGCGGCCGGGTGGAAGGGACGCGATCACGACGGAGTCCGGCGAGAGCAGGTCATCGGCGCGGAGGGCTTCGGCGATCCGAGCGCGTTCGGCCGGGTCGGCGAGTCGGTCGAGCAGAGCGCCACCTGCGAGGGCCCAGGTCGGGAGCCTGGTGGTGAGTGTCGTGCTGGTGGCGGTGTACGGGTAGGCGTCCCAGCCGAGGTCGACGTCGTCAACCTGGTCCAGGTGTTCGAGCGCGATGTCGACCAGACCGTAGTTGGATCTGCCAACGGCCTTCAGGTGCGAGATCTCCAGCCGCGCGCCGCCCGCCCGCGCCGTCGCGATCGCCTCGTCCAACGCGGCCGGCAAACCCGCACCCTCGTTGCGGATGTGAGTCGAGTACATGAGGCCGCATTCGGCAGCGGTGGCGACCAACGCGGCCACCTCTTCGGATGATGCGTACGCACCCGGCGCGTAGATCAGTCCGGTCGAGAACCCGACCGCACCCTGGTCGGCGGCCGCGCGCAGCAGGTCCTGCATCGTCCGGAGTTCCTCGGGTGACGGCGGCCGTTCCGCGCTCCCCATCGCGGCGATCCGCAGCGTGCAGTGGCCGACCTGCAGCGCCAGGTTCACCGCCGGTTGCAAGGTTGCAGCGAACCCGGCGAGATCGTTCCAGGACCAGTCGTGCTTCGGATCGAGGAACGCCGTACCCGCACGCAGTGTCTCGAGGTCGGTGATCGGGAACGGCGACCAGCCGCAGTTCCCCCCGACCAGCGTGGTGACGCCCTGGGCGAGCTGCGATTCGGCGGCCGGGCTCGCGCCGAGACTGAAATCCGCGTGGGAGTGCAGGTCGACGAACCCTGGTGCCACAATGTTGCCCGTGGCATCGATGACCTCGGCTTCGGCGACCGGCTCACCGGGCGGCAGCACCGCGGTGATGCGCTCGCCCTCGACCAGCACGGTCCCGGGCACCAGTTCGGAACCGGTGCCGTCCGCGATCAGGCCGCCGGTCACTGCCACGCGCATCAAATCACTCCTGTTCTTGTCCGAAGGATTGCTGAGCGACCGTGTTGGCGGCGATCAGTTCGCGGTCCACGGCGTGACCGAGCCCGGTCGCCTCGGGCACCTGTACGACGCCTTGGACCGCGACCACGGCGGGTACGACGAGGTCCCGGGCGTAGTACTTCTCCGAGGCGGACACATCCGATGGGAGGGTGAATCCGGGGAGACTGGACAGGGCGACGTTCGCGAGCCGCCCGATGCCGAACTCGTGCATGCCGCCGCACCAGACGGCGATCCCGGCCTGCTGCGCCCGATCGTGCGCCGCACGCGCCGCGCCGAGGCCGCCCATCCGCGACACCTTGATATTGAGGACCTGCAGCGCTTCTAACGCCAGCGCGGTCTCCAGATCGTCGACGGTCTCAACACTCTCGTCGAGACAAACCGGCGTACTGATCGTGCGTTGCAGCGCAGCGTGCGTGAGCAGATCCCGGGGCGCGAACGGCTGCTCGATCATCGTCAGCCCGAACTCGTCCAGCTTCCGGACGGCAGTCAGGTCGTCGGCCGTGTAGATCCCGTTCGCGTCCACATGCAGATCAAGCTCGGGGTACGCCGTACGCACAGCACGGACCGGCTCTATGTCCCAGCCCGGAGCGATCTTCAACTTCACCCGCGGATACCCGGCAGTGACCTGACGCTCGACCTCGGTCAGCAGGTCGTCGATCGTCGGCTCGATACCCAGCGAGACACCCGCGACCACCTCGGTCCGCGTACCACCCAGGACGGTTGCCAGCGGCACCGATTGCGTCTCGGACCACAGAACCCAGGCGGCCATGTCGACACCGGCCTTGGCGAAGTTGTTGCCGCGGACCTTCGACCACAGTTTGGCCAGCTGGTCAGGGTGCGTCCACGGCCGCCCCAGCACTGCGGGCAGCAGGTACTGCGAGGCGATGTGCCAGCAGGATTCGACCGTTTCCGGCGCGTAGTACGGATCCGAGGACGACGCGATCTCGCCCCACCCGGTCGCGCCCGACGCGTCCTCCAGCTCGACCAGCACGTGATCGAGGTAGGTCTTGCGGTGCGAGCTGGTCTGGAACTCGTGCACCAAGGGCATCCGCACCCGATGCAGCCGAGCGGCGACGATCTTCAGCTCAGTTGACATACAGCCCCAGCTCCGTGTTCAACCGATCCCGCTCCATCAGCCGTCGGCGCGCGCCCTTCGAGCTCGCCGTGGTCAACGTCGCGAGCACGTGCAGCACCGATGCGACGACGGTCGGCGAGTCGACGTACGACGCACTCCCGGTCGCGACGTAGATGCACTGGTCGGCGAGTTTCGCCAGCGGCGCGTCCTCGAAGTCCGTGACGGCGACGAGCTCACCACCGGCCTCGACGAACCGCCGGGCGATCTCGACGGTGTCGCGGCGGTATCGGCGGAACGAGAACGCGACCATCAGGTCGTTGGACCGGACGTCGGACAGGACGTCGACACCGCGGACGACGGTGCCGTCGATCAGCGTCACCTGCGAGAGGCCGACACCGAGGTCGAACGCCAGCAACGACGCGTACGAGTACGACTTCGCCGAGCCGATGATGAAGCGCCGGCGGGCGGCGACGATCCGGGCCGCCGCCTGCGCGATCGACTCGTCGGTGAGGATCTGGTCCAGGGCCTCGTCGATCGAGGCGCGTTCCTGCTCGACCACGCGACGCTGCAGCAGCGTCGACGATCGGCGTTGCAGTCGAGCGTCGTACCGCTCGTGAGGGCTCGCGAGCTCGCGGTTGTGGGGATCGTCAGGCATGGTCGGCCGGCCCGAAGTAGTAGGCGCCGTTGCCGTCCGGAAGGCGGCGGCACCAGACGGCGACGAGTCCCTTGCCGAGCAGTTCCTCGAACGACCTGCGCAGTTCGCCCGGGTCGGCCGGCACGACCAACTCGGTCAAAGAGTCCGGGGTGGCGGGCTCGTCGCGGGTCAGGTCCCACTCGACGACCACACGATCGGTCCCCGGACCGTACATGTCGGGCGCGAACCAGCGGCCGCGAGCGCCGAGCACGTCGAGGTTGAAGTGCGCGTTGCGGATCTGCGCCGGGTCGTAGGTCCAGCGCATCCGCGACATACCGTGGCTGAGGGCAACTTCGCGCTGGGCGTGCTTGAGCATCCGGCCGAGACCGCGGCCCTGCTGCCCGGCAGCCACCACGGCCGACTGCGAGTAGTGGTAGAACCCGCGCCGGTCGGTACCGCAGAAGCCGTACGCGAACGCGACCAGCCGGTCGCTCTCGTCGAGGATGCCGACCACCGAGCCGCCGTTGCTCGCCAGCGCGCCGAGCAGCCGCGGGTTCAGCCCGTACGCCGGGTCGAGGTAGCCGAAGACCTCCCGGTACAGCGCCGAGGCCTCGGCGAACCGGGATGCCGTGGTGAGCGAGACCGCGCGAAAGCTCACCTCAGAGATACGATTCATATCTTGATCCTATCCCCGCGCAATCATTGCTGGTCAATCGCTGATCGGATGATGATACGTTGACTATCTATGATGATCGAGCGACTCAGGGAGTACGTCGGCGCGGAGACCCCGACCGGTGACGCGGCTGCGCTGAACGCGTTCGCCGACCGGCTCGGGACGCGGTACGCCGAGCTCGGCGGCACCGTCCGCCGGATGCCGACGCCGACCGGCGACCACCTGGTGGCGGACTTCCCCGGCCGGGGTCCACGCGCGACGGAGGCGCCGCTGCTCTTCCTCGCGCACCACGACACCGTCTGGCCGATCGGGCAACTGCAGGGCGCGATGCCGTGGCGCGAGCAGGACGGCGCCATCCACGGACCCGGCGTCTTCGACATGAAGGGTGGCCTCGTCGTCTTCGAGACCGCCCTGGAGCAGATCGCCGGCCGCGATCACCGGCCGCTGCGGATCGTCGTGGTCGCCGACGAGGAGATCGGTTCTCCGTCCGCGCGTTCGCTGGTGACGGCCGAGGCGAAGGGTGTGTACGCCGCGTTCGGGTTCGAACCGCCGCATCCGAACGGCGATCTCAAGACGTCGCGCTGGGGCAGCACCAGGGTCCGCATCGAGGTCACCGGCCGCGAGGCGCATGCCGCTCTCGATCCGGCGAGCGGCGTGTCCGCGATCGACGAACTCGTCGACCAGTTGATCGCCGTACGGCGGATCGTGGCCGACCACGACGAGGTGTTGTGCAACGTCGGCACGATCACGGGTGGCGGACGCACGAACGTCGTACCGGGATCGGCGGCGGCCGACATCGGGTTCCGCTTCGTCGACCCGGCGACCGAAGAGTCCGTGCTGCGGGCGGTTGGCGAACTGCAGCCGGTACGGGATGCACAGCTGGCGGTGCGCGTGCTGTCCAACCGGCCGGCCTGGCAGCCGTCGGCAGCGACTGACGAGTTGCTGGCGAAGGTGATTGCGGCGGGGCGGTCCGTCGGCCAGGAGGTCGGCGGTGCGGCCGCGACCGGCGCGGCCGACACCAATCTGACCGGATGGTTGGGGATACCGACACTGGACGGCCTGGGCCCGCTCGGCAAGGGCGCCCACGCCGTCCACGAACAGGTGATCGCGGCGACCCTGACCGAACGAGCGGACCTGGTCGCCGCCATCATCAAGACAATCTAGTATTTCGTCACTTTAGGGGCCACGCCGTTCCAGCTGCTCCCCCGCCACGTCGGCTCGGTTCTGCCGCCGCGAGGATCGCACCGCCGGGCAGGAATTCGAGCGCCGCGACCGCACCGATCTCGGAGGCCGAGCTCCCCGGCGCACCGGCCGGCGTGAACGTGTGACCGTAGGGCGCCAGCGAAGCGCCGTACCGATCGATGAACGCCTGTTCGGCCGTCACCGACGCGGTGTTTCGCTGCGACGCCCGCGGCGCCGCGATCGCCTCCGGCAGCGTCATGCCGCGATCGAGACGGTTGGTCAACGTCTGCAGGACGGTCGTGATGATCGTCGACCCGCCCGGCGAACCGAGCGCGATGTACGGCTTGCCGCCACGCAGCACGATCGTCGGCGACATCGACGACCGCGGCCGCTTCCCGGCCTCGACCCGGTTCGGGTCCGTCGGGTTCGGTACGGCGGAGAAGTCCGTCAGCTCGTTGTTCAGCAGGAAGCCACGCCCCGGCACGGTGATCCCGCTGCCGCCGGTCTGCTCGATCGTCAGCGTGTACGAGACGACGTTGCCCCATTTGTCGGCCGCGACCATGTGCGTCGTCGAACGTCCCTCGGTATCCGGGCGCTTCTCGACGGAGCTGCCCTGCGCACACCGCGAGTACTGGCCGTCCGGCGAGCCCGCCGGCACCGGCTTGGTCGCCGCGTGCTGCGGGTCGATCAGGCAGGACCGCTCGACGCCGAACCCGCGCGACAACAGTTCCTTCAGCGGTACGTCGACGTACGCCGGGTCGCCGACGTACGCGTTGCGATCCGCGAACGCCAGTGCGGACGCCTCGAGGTACGTGTGCAGCGCCTGCGTCGTCGACTGCTGCCGAAGGTGCTGCGGCTGGAGGATGTTCAAGGCCTCGCCGACGGTGCTGCCACCCGAGGACGACGGCGGCATGCCGTACACGTCCAAGCCGTCGTACCGGACCTTGGTCGGCTTGCGGTCGATCACCTGGTACGACGCGAGATCGCCGGTCTCCAAATAGCCGGGGAAGAACGGCAGCGTCGCGCCGGGCGTCTTCGGCGGGTTCTTGGCGACGGCCGCCATCTCGCCGGCGAGCGGACCGCGGTAGAACACCGACGGACCCTGCTGACCGATCAGCTTGTAGGTGGCGGCGAGCTCGGGGTTCTTGAACAGCGAACCGACCTGCGGCGCGTCGCCGTTCGGCAGGAACAGCTTCGCGGTCGGCACGACCTGCGCGAACCGGTCCTTGTTCTCCAACGTCTGCAGGCGGAACGTCGGGTCCACCACGAACCCGCGATCGGCGAGCTCCGCGGCCGGTTTCAGCGCGTTGCCGAGTGACAGCGAGCCCCACTGTTTCAGGGCCTTGTCCCAGGTCGCCAGCGTTCCCGGTACGCCGATCGACACCCCCGACGTCACGAGCTGCGCGAACGGGTACGCCGCCCCGGTGGCCGGATCCACGAACGCGTTCGGTGGCATCGTCGCGGGCGCGGTCTCGCGGCCGTCGAGCGTGGACACCTTGTGCGTCTTGGCGTTGTAGTACACGAAGTACCCGCCGCCGCCGATGCCGGCCGAGTACGGCTCGGTGACACCGAGAGCGGCGGCCGTGGCGACCGCGGCGTCGACGGCGTTACCACCACGACGCAGTACGTCGAGACCGATGTTCGTCGCGTCGGGGTCGACCGAGGACACCGCGCCGCCGTACCCGACAGAGGTCGGCTGCCGCGTCGGAGCTTGCGCTTCCGCGGTGGTTGAGGCGGTGAAGGCAGTGAGAACGAGGGTGCCTGCAGACAGAGATGCGACCAGCTTCTTCACGAGTTCCCCCACACGGGCTCGGGGACAGGGACAAGCCCTGCCTATCTCACCTGGAGGTTGTGCGCCAGTCGCAGCGCGTCTACTTGACTGTGCAGGAGTCGAGGAAGCGGCGGAATACGTCGTCCGGCCACTCGACCGTGCCGGTCGGGAGCTCGACCAGCAACCACTGGTCGGACAGCTTCACCTGACCGGTCAGGCGGCCGTCGAGGGTGCCGATGTGGAAGGTCTTGCCGCTGGCGTCGGTGACGCGGACCTTCGACAGGCTGCGGGCCTGCGGCGCGGCTTGCAGCACCACCTTGGCGGCACTGTCCGCGGTCCGCATCTCGGGCTGGGACAGCACGACGCGGGTGGCCGTCATCGGGGTCTCGGGGCTCCACCCCTTCGGCGCCAGCGTGCAGTCGAACGCGCTCCACGCCTGCTTGTTCGCGACCAGCTCGACGACGGACGCGCCGAACATCGACATCGTCTGGCTGCTCGACGGCGTGGTCCGCGGCTGCGTCGCAGGAGTCGCAGGAGTCGCGGGAGTCGCGGACGTGGCGGCCGTCTCCTGCTCGGGAGGGCGGCCGGCCACCTCGTTGCCGTTCCCCCACCACTTCACCTGGTTGCCGATCGAGAGCACGAGTGCCGACGCGGCGGCGACGCACAGCACCCCGGCGACCCGGCGCCGGCGCTTGATCCGGCGTAGCGCGAGCCGGCCGCGGGTCACGTCCGCGTCGATGTCCGCGTCCGGCAACCCTTCGGCGGCGCGGTCCGCGAACCCCTCCAACAACCTCTTGACCTCGTCCATCGGCGGTCTCAGCTACTCCCCGTCTCTTCCGTCATCAGTTCCTTCAGGCGCTTGAGCGCCTTGGCTGTCTGGCTCTTCACCGTGCCTTCGGTGCACTCCAGGATCCGTGCGCAGCTGGCGACATCGAGATCCTGGAAATACCGCAGTACCAGGACCGCCCGCTGCCGCGGCGCGAGATCCAGCAGTGCGTCCCGGATGGCTAGCGTGTCCGTCTGGTCCGGTACGTCGGTCAACCGCGGCTCGACCGCATCCGCGGTCATCACCTCCGGATGGCGGCCGGCCCGGCGGCGTTCGTCGAGGAAGGCGTTGACCAGGATGCGGTGCGCGTACGGTCCGGCGCCTTCGTGCTTGATCCGGTGCCAGTGCACGTACACCCGGGTACAGGCGGTCTGGACCAGATCCTCGGCGGTGTGCACATCCCCCGCGGTGAGCAGCAACGCCGTGCGCATCAGCCGCGTGCGGTCCGCGAGCAGGTACTCACGGAACTCGGCCTCACGGTCACCCCCTCGCATCGACGGCCCCTGCTTGGGTGTCCGGGCCGTTGTTCACCTCGACTACGCCGGAGGCGCCTTCGCGGTTGCCTTGGGCTATCACTTGAAGTGCCTTCTCCACGAGATCGGGGGCGTCGTACGGGAGCCAGGTGATGCGTTGGTCCTTACGGAACCACGAGTCCTGCCGGCGCGCGAACCTGCGCGTGGCCTGGGCGGTCCGCTCCCGGGCCTGCTCTTCGTCGATCTCACCGTTCAGCAACGCGATCACCTGCGAGTACCCGAGTGCGCGGTTGGCGGTCCTTCCTTCAATCAAACCCTTGTTCAGCAGACCTCGCACCTCGGCGACGAATCCGGCGTCGAACATCCGGTCCACCCGGCGGTCGATCCGCTCGTCGAGAACCGGCCGCGGTACGTCGAGACCGAGCTGGATCGCGCCCGGATAGACGTAGCGGTGCTCCGGCAGCGTGGCGAAGTACGGGCCGCCGGTGATCTCGATGACCTCGAGCGCGCGGACGATCCGCCGGCCGTTGCTCGGGAGGATCTGTTCGGCCGCCTTCGGGTCCCGCGCGGCCAGCTCCTGATGGAGTGCTCCGGGTCCCTTCGCCTCGAGCTCGGCCTCCAGCCGGGCGCGGACGTCCGGGTCGGTGCCGGGGAAGACGAAGTCGTCGAGGATCGCGCGCACGTAGAGCGCCGAGCCGCCGGCGAGCACCGGCACCTTGGTCCGGTCGATGCAGTCGTCGATCGCCTGCCGGGCGAGCTCCTGGAACTCGGCCACGGTCGCGGTCTCGGTGACGTCCAGGATGTCCAGCAGGTGATGCGGTACGCCGGCGCGCTCCGTCGTACTGATCTTCGCCGTACCGATGTCCATGCCGCGGTACACCTGCATGGCGTCCGCGTTCACCACTTCGCCACCGAGATGTCGAGAGAGGGCGACGGCAAGGTCGGACTTCCCGGCCGCGGTGGGACCGACGACCGCGACGACGAGTGCAGCAGGCATCGCTCCAGTCTGGCAGCTCCGCACTCAAGACTTGGCCAAGAGGTCTGGACCGGCCTTGTGGATGACCCGCGAAGAGCGGTAGGAACTCTGGAGTTGGCGACATTTCTACGGGAGGAACGCAAGTGACGAATCCGTTCGATGAAGAGGCGGACGCGGCCAAGGACGCGACCAAGGACGCGCTCGGCCTGGGGGACGAGGCGGAGGCCCAGTCCGGCGGTGACGTGGAATCCGGCGGCGACGTCGAGTCCGGCGGCGATGTCGAGTCGGGTGGCGATGTGGAGTCGGGCGGCGACGTCGAGTCCGGCGGCGGCACGACGGACAGCGGCGGCGACGTGGAGTAAGTGCCGTCCGGCATCGTTCTGGGTACGGCGCTCGCGGAGATCCCACAGTTCCGGCGTCACAGGTGCGAAGATCGCGCTAGCTGTCTGTAAGCACTCAACTACGCAGGAATGGGAGCCCCGAGATGGGCATCTTCGACAAGTTCAAGGGCAAGGCCGAGGACCTGAAGGACAAGGCCGCCGACCTGGTCGACAGCCACGGCGACAAGGTCGGTGACGGCCTGGACAAGGCCGGCGACTTCGTCGACGAGAAGACGGGCGGCAAGTACGGCGACAAGATCGACACGGGCGTCGACAAGGCCAAGGACGGGTTGGACAACCTGGACGGCCAGAACGACGACATCCCCGACGGACCCAAGCCCGCCTGACGTACGTACCCCGAAGGGCCGCAAGCACCCCGCTTGCGGCCCTTCGCCATACCCACCCGCTGGCGGTGCCCCTGGCGGACTCGGGATAGGCGGCGGACTCGGGATAGGCGGCGGGGACTGGGAACAGGCAATTGCCGGTGCCCAGTCCCCAGCGCCTATCCCCAGTTCGCCGGACACGGTGGACATGGCTGCTGGCGCGGAATGGTGTCGGTGGAGGTGTTTAGGGTGCTTGTATGGATCGGTTTCGGGTGGTGCCGGCGGCTTATGTGATTGTTCGGCGTGGGGACGAGGTGTTGTTGTTGCTGCGGGCCAACACCGGTTACATGGACGGGTATTGGGCGGTTCCGGCCGGGCATGTGGAGCGTGGTGAGTCGGCGGTGGCGGCCGCGGTGCGGGAGCTCAAGGAGGAGGTCGGGCTCGACGTGGACGCGGCGGATCTCGTGCCGGTGACCGCGATGCATCGGACGGGTGGGAACGGCGATCCGATCGACGAGCGGGTCGACTTCTTCTTCATGGTGTCGAAGTGGACCGGCGAACCGCACCTGATGGAGCCGGAGAAGGCGGCCGGCCTCGACTGGTACCCGCTGGACAAGCTGCCCGAGCCGCTGGTCCCGCACGAGGCGCGAGTGCTCGCAGCGGTCGCCGACGGCGATGCGCTTCCTGCGGTGATCGCCCAGGGTTTCGCCTGAGTTCACCCTTCCTGGGATTACCAGACAGGGCCTAGAGGTGGGAGCGGATCAGTGCTTCTTGAGCGGGGAGGAGGGCGAGCTCGGCGGGCGTCAGCGTCCGGTTGTTGCCGCGCCGCTCCAGTGCGTCGGGTAGCCCTGGTGTGGGGTCGATCGAGTTGGCCAGGTACGTCGCGAGCGCGTCGCGCAACAGGTCCGTGAGGTTCTCGTATGCGGGGTCGAGGGCGACCTGGGCGAAGATGATCGCGGTCATCGCGACGTCGAACTCCGCGGAGCCCTCCTCCGCGTTGCGCCAGTCGATGACGACCGGGCCGTCGGCGGTGGCCATCACGTTCAGCGGATGCAGGTCACCGTGGACGACGACGCGGCCCGGCGTACCGCTCGGGGCCGGGATCGCCTGCAGCCGGCGGTGCAGGTCGGCGTGGATCAGGCCGATCTCGGTCGCGCTGAGGTCGCCCGCGATCGCGGCGTCGCCGAGCGTCGGCCCGTCGAGCCGCTGAATGACCATGTCCGCACCGTCGACGTCACGCACCGCGGGCACCGGGTAGCCGTACCGTGCGACGTGCCGCATGAAGTCGGCCTCGTCACGCACCGGATGGCCGTTGCGGTACCGCCGCAGCACCCACTCGTCATCGATCGAGTAGATGTCCGCGTCCCGTCCGAACGCGATCGGCTCGGCGTCCGGCGGCAGGAGCGCCGCCGCGCGATCCGATCCTGCGGACTCGTCGGTCATCCGACCTGGCAGCCGCCGGTGGCCGGCTCGAGGGGCGTGGCGCCGATGGTCGGCATGCCGAGCATCACGCCGGGCGTAGCTGCAGGTGCGTCCACCGAGCGCTGCCACGCGTCGCCGGCGCGCGTCCGCCGTACGGCGCCGAACACGTCCGCGACCAGGTGATGCGGAGCGGCGTACGTGACCTCGACCGTTGCCAGGTCACCCGGTCGCGGCGCCTCGACACCATCCGGTACGGCGAAGTGGACGAGCCGGTTGTCCGCGGCGCGACCGCTGAGCCGGTGGGTGGCGGCGTCCTTCCGCCCCTCCCCCTCGGCGACGAGCACCTCGACGGACCGGCCGACGATCCGCTTGTTCTCGGCCCAGGCCATGTCGTCCTGCAGGGCGACCAGTCGCTCGTACCGGTCCTGGACGACGTCGCGCGGGACCTGGTCCGCCATCGACTCGGCCGGCGTCCCGGGACGCTTCGAGTACTGGAACGTGAACGCACCCGCGAACCGTGCCTGCCGAACCACGTCGAGCGTGCCCTGGAAGTCCTCCTCGGTCTCCCCCGGGAAGCCGACGATGATGTCGGTCGTGATCGCCGCGTCCGGCATCGCCGCCCGCACGTCTTCGATGATCTTCAGATAACGATCCCGCCGGTAGGACCGCCGCATCGCCTTCAGAACGGTGTCCGAACCCGACTGCAACGGCATGTGCAGCGAGGGCATCACGTTCGGCGTCTCGGCCATCGCCTCGATCACGTCCGCGGTGAAGTCCCGCGGATGCGGCGAGGTGAAGCGGACCCGCTCCAGTCCGTCGATCTCCCCGCACGCGCGGAGCAGCTTCGAGAACGCGTACCGGTCGCCGAACTCCACGCCGTACGAGTTCACGTTCTGCCCGAGCAGGGTCACCTCGAGCACGCCCTCGCCGACCAGCGCCTCGACCTCGGCGAGGATCTCGCCCGGCCGGCGGTCCTTCTCGCGGCCGCGCAGCGCCGGCACGATGCAGAACGTGCAGGTGTTGTTGCAGCCGACGCTGACCGACACCCAGGCGGAGTACGGCGATTCGCGGCGGGTCGGGAGCGTCGACGGGAACACGTCGAGCGACTCGAGGATCTCGACCTGCGACTCCTGCTCGATCCGGGACCGCTCCAGCAGCACCGGCAGCGCGCCGATGTTGTGGGTGCCGAAGACGACGTCGACCCACGGCGCCTTCTTCGTGATCGACGCCTTGTCCTTCTGCGCCAGGCAGCCGCCGACGGCGATCTGCATACCGGGCTTGCGCGCCTTCACCGGCGCCAGGTGACCGAGGTTGCCGTACAGCTTGTTGTCGGCGTTCTCCCGGACCGCGCACGTGTTGAACACGACCACATCGGCCTCGTCACCCTCGGGCGCGCGGACATAGCCCGCCTCCTCCAGCAGACCACGCAGCCGCTCGGAGTCGTGGACATTCATCTGACACCCGTAGGTGCGGACCTCATAAGTACGCATAACAGCCACCAAGAGTACGTGAGACGGCCCACCCCTGCTTGGGGGTGGGCCGTCGACAGTCCGCAGGTCAGGCGGGTGGGGTGATGCTCCAGATGCCGCGGCCGTGGGTTGCCGCGTAGATGTTGCCGTCGGGACCGGACTCGATGTCCATGACCGTTGTCGTCGGCAGGCCGGTGCCCAGGACCTGCCAGTTCGTGGCACCCGGTGCGCGGTAGAAGGTGGCGAGGTCGGACCCGACCACCAGCGCTCCGTTGGCCAGCTGCTTGACGGCGCTGGTCGGGATGTCCGGCAGGTTCGCCGAGATGTCCGACCAGGTCGTGCCGCCGTCCTTGGTCTCGTACACGTGGCCGACACCCGCACCCGGGCCCTCCGTGAAGCGGCGCGAGAAGCCGTTCACGGCGACGTACGCGTGCTGCCCGTTGGCCGGATCGATGCCGACGCCGGCGAGGTAGCGGTTCGGGAAGCTCGACGGCAAGGTCACCTGGTGCCAGGTGCCGCCCGAGTTGGTGGCCAGACCGCGAGCGAAGCCCTCGTTGTTGCACGGCCCGCACCAGCTGACCCACCCGACGCCGCCGCGCATCGCGACCGCCGTTGCCGAGTGTCCGGCGCCGAGATCGAACGCCTTGGTCCACTCGGACGCGCTCCGCATGCCCCAGCCCTTGGCGGAGGTGTAGACGTACTGCCCGCCCGCGATGAAGCCGCTCGAGTTCGCGGAGTCGATCGCGATCGGGGCGATGAACCGCGGGCTCGGGTCACCCGGGTCCAGGCTCCACGAGCTCGCCTCGGCCTCGCTCAACGCGCCCTTGTTCAGCGCGCAGTTGTTGGTGATCTTGACGGCCAGGGCGACGTACTCCTGCAGCTGGTTGCAGCCGTTCTGCGGATCGGCTGCACCGTCGCCGCCGTCACCGCCGAAGTTCGAGCCCATCTTGGTGTCGGAGTTGCCGCCGCTCGGCTTCACTCCGAACAGGTTCGAGACGCCGTTGTCCTGCAGGCCGCCGGACACCACCACGCCGCCGTTCTTGGTGTCCTTGCCGACCGAGACCGAGTAGTACTGAAGAGCGTCCATCGTCCCGTCGGTGGTCAGCGACTGCCAGTCTGTGGCGTTCTTGTTGGCGTTGACCTGCCCGTTCACCGGACGCTTGTAGATGCCGCCGTCGTTGCCGACGAAGACGACCGGCTTGCCGCCCGACGTACCCACGGCGACCGAGTGCTGGTCGGAGTGCGGCGCCATCGGACAGGTGTTCTTGGAGTCGTCGATGTTCCAGCACGAGAAGCCGAAGTTCCAGTACGGCCCGACGGTGGCCCAGTGCGACCCTGCGTCGGTCGTCTCGAACACTTCCTCCAGGCCCGCCCACACGTGGTCGGCGTTGGCCGGGTCAACGGTCAGGAACTGGTTGTACCAGGCCTGCACACCGACGGCGTACCCCTTGCGGTCCAGAGCGGAGCCGCTGTTGTGCAGGATCTGCGGATCGGCGATCTTGTTCCACGGACCGGACGGGCTACCGGTCTTGGAGACGAAGATCCCGGCGAGGCTCGTGCTGCCGTTGATCTTGCTCGGCTGCTGCACGAGCGCGTACAGACGGTCGCCGGTCTTGCTGAACGCGAACGTCGTGTAACCGACGTCGGTGCTGTTCTTGATGCCGCCCAGCACCACGCTCAGCCGCTTCCAGCTCGACGGTCCGGCGGTGTAGTCGTTGGTCTCGTAGAACCCGTTGTAGGTGTCGCCCGAACGCCATCCGATCGCGGCGATGATGTGCTTGGGGTTCTTCGGGTCGATCGCGATGTCGTTGACGATGTTCTTGTACGCCGCGTTCGTCGCGCCGCCGGTCTGAGTACCGGCCGGCACCAGCACGTTGCCGGCGTCGTCCTTGATCTCCGGCATGAAGTCCGGGTTCGGGTAGAACGCGACCTTCCAGGCGCCCGCGCTGGTCGACGCGTCGTGGTACCAGACGCCGCGGTTCGTCGCGGCGAAGACCTGCCCGCCGCCCCACCGCAACCGGCCGACGGTGGTCGATTCCAGTTCCTTGCCGCCGACCCGGTCGGACGGCGCATAGGTGCCGGTCACCGGGTTCGCGAGACGGTAGACACCGGATCCGACGTACGACGTACCGCCGGTGTTCGCCTCGCCCGTCGCGTACCAGAGCGAGCCGTCACCGGCGAGCTGCAGGTCGCCGCCGCTGAGGGAAGGTAGCGAGTCGCTGAGCGGTGTCCAGTTGCCACCGCCCGACGTGGAACGCCATACGCCTCCGTTCGCGCCGGCGGCGTACACGTGGTTGGCGTTGTCAGCCGCCAGGCCGGTGACGCGGCCGGTGACGTAGCCGGCGCCGCCACTGGAGTTGGAGTACCAGTCACGGTAGCGGGAGTCGTCCGCGTCGTACGGGACTCTCGTGACGTCGTGCCAGGTCCCCGAGGTGTGCGGGAGCGCCGTGAGCTGGGCGAACGCGGCCGAGTATGCGCCCGGGGCGACGATGCCGCCCGGCGCGGTCCTGGCCTGCTCGAACTCGTCGGCGATCGTGAAGGCTTCCTTGGACTCGCTCTGCATCTCCGACGGGTTGCCGCCGGCGATCATCAGAGCCTTCTCCATCACGGCGGCGTTGTAGTGCCGGCCGGCCCACTGGTGCTTGAGCCACTCTTCCTTCAGCTCGTAGCGGCCGGCGTAGCCGCCGATTCCGGCGGCGATCAGGGCGGCCCCCAGGCCGCCGGCTATGACTTTGCGGGTGCGTGTGGCCAGCGAGATTCGCATGACGTACTCCGGATGTTTCTTGACGGGTCGCCGTCCCGAGGCGGCGCTCCCGTAGCCCTGGGTCAACGCACAGAGCCGCGGAGACCATACGTCCGTTGTATCGGCCATGGAAGTAATTGGTCGCGCTCCGCGACAGGCAAGGGAAAACCTGCGGCTCCCAGCCTGGGCGGGTCCGGCGCGAGGGAGCCGTCGGGAGCCACGTGGGCAAAGATCTGCTCGACCAGTGCGATCACGTGGGGGTCCTGGACGGTGTAGAACTGCCGGCGGCCCTCGCGCCGGGCGCTGACCAGGCCGGCGAGGCGGAGTTTGGCCAGGTGCTGGCTCGCCGTCGGCACGCTGACTCCCACCCGGGCGGCCAGCGTGCCGACGTCGTACTCGCCACAACTCGCCAACGCGACCAGGTGCAGTCGGACCGGCGCCAGCAACAGGCCGAACGTCCTGGCCGCGGTGGCGAGCTGAGGCGAGGTCGGCTCGATCATGCGTCCGCGTGCACCCTGGGTTGGATCGGCGTCCCGTGCGGATCCCGGGTCGGGTACCCGAGAGCCGCGTCGATCAGGTCCTCGAGCCGATCACTCAACCCGTGTGCGAGTACCAGGGCCTCGCCGTGTACCTCATCGAGGGGTACGCCGAGGACTCGGTGCAGGAAGGTCTCCAGCAACTGATGACGTCGATCCGGCATGACGCCCTCCACTCAGTAGATGTTGGACGGCCGGACCATGCCCTCGGCGAGGTCGCCGAAGCCGGGCGCCATGATCGCGCCGGGGTTGCCGATGATCTCCTCGACGACCGCGGTCTCGGTGGTGATCAGCAGCGCCGCGATCGAGGCCGCGCTCTCCAGCGCGGCCCGGGTGACCTTCAGCGGATCGATGACCGCTTCGGCGACCATGTCGCCGTACTGGCCGGTGAGCGCGTTGAAGCCGTGACCGCGCGGCAGTCCGGCGACCTGGGCGACCACCTCGTCGCCGTCGTACCCGGCGTTGATCGCGATCCACCGCAGCGGTTCCGGCAGCGCCCGCCGGACGACCTCGCGACCGATCGCCTCGTCCCCGGTCAGCTCCAGCTTCGACAGCACCGCCTGCGCCTGCACCAGGGCGGTGCCACCCCCGGCGAGGACACCCTCCTCGAGCGCGGCACGGGTCGCGGCGAGTGAGTCGTCGACCCGCAGCATCCGTTCCTTCAGCTCGACGCTCGTCGCGCCGCCGACCCGGATCACCGCGACCTTGCCGGCCAGCCGCGCCATCCGCAGTTGCAGGCTGTCCTGGTCGGCGTCGATCTTGGCCCGTTCGAACTGCTTCTCCAGCTGGGCGATCCGCGCCTCCACCAGGGACGCGTCGCCGTGACCGCCGACGATCGTGGTGCTGTTCTCGGTGATCGTGATCCGGTCGCAGGAACCCAGGTGCTCCCGGCTGACCTCGTGCAGGTCGAGGCCGGTGTCCTTCGCGATCACGGTGCCGCCCAGCGCGGTGGCGAGATCCTCCAGCTCCGCGATCCTGCGGTGCCCGAAGCCGGGAGCGTGCACGACGACGGACCGCATCGTGTTGTGCATGTTGCCGCCGACCAGCAACTGCAGCGCCGGGCCGTCGACGTCCTCGGCCAGTACGACGAGCGGACGGTCCATGCGCTTGGCGACCTCGATGGTCGGCATGATGTCCTGCACCTGGGTGATCTTCTTGTTCGTCAGCAGGATCACCGGGTTGTCGTAGACGGTCTCCATCCGCTCCCGGTCGGTGACCATGTACGCCGACACGTACCCGTGGTCGAACTCGATGCCGTCGACAACCTCCACCGACATCCCGAGCGTGTCGGACTCCTCGGTGGTGACGACGCCGTTGCGCCCGACCCAGTCGACCGCGTCCGCGATCACCGCGCCGATGGTCTCGTCGTCGCTGGCCGCCAGGGTCGCGATGTGCCGCAGCTCGTCCCGGCCGCCGACCTCGACGGCCCAGCTCCGCAGCGTCTCGATCACCACCGGCACGGTCTGCTCGATGCCGCGCCGTACCCGCATCGGATTCGCGCCCGCATCGACCTCGCGCAGCCCTTCGCGGACCATCGCCTGGGCGAGCACGGTCGCGGTGGTGGTGCCGTCGCCGACCACACCGTTCGTCTTCATCGCGACTTCCTTTACCAACTGCGCGCCCATGTTGGCGAACGGCTCGCGCAGCTGGATCTCCCGAGCGATCGTGACACCGTCGTTCGTGATGGTCGGCGGGCCGGTGAGCTTCTCCAGCACCGCGTTGCGGCCTTTCGGCCCGAGCGTCACCTTGATCGCGTCCGCGAGCGCGTTCACCCCCGATTCGAGCAACCGTCGCGCGTCCGTGTTGAATCGCAGTTCCTTCGCCATGGTCAGACCGCCTTCGCTGTCACGGGATGAGGATCGCCCGGCCGCGGACCCGGCCGTGGTCGAGATCGTCGAGAGCCTGCTGGAAGTCCTCCAGCGGGTACTTCGTGGTGTGCAGCGCGACCTTGCCCTGCGCCGCGAGCTCCATCAGGTCCTGCAGGTCGTTGTAGGAGCCGACCAGGTTCCCGATGAAGTTGATCTCGGTCGAGATGACGTCGATGGTCGGTACGTCGAGGTTCTCGCCGTACCCGACGACGTAGTAGTTGCCCGCCCGCCGGAGCATCGCCACCCCGTCCGCGGTCGCGCCGCCCTCACCGACGAAGTCGATCACCGCCTCCGCGCCGGCGCCGCCGGTCAGTTCCCGGACCTTTTCGACGTGCGTGCCATCGGCAACGATTCCGTGATCGGCGCCGATCTCCACCGCCAGATCCACTGCCGCCTGGTTGCGATCGACCACAACCAGCGTCGCCGCCGAGATCGCCTTCATCACCTGGATCCCGATGTGCCCGAGCCCACCGGCGCCGATCAGCACACAGACGGCGCCGGGGCGCAGCGCTCGCGCCGCCTTCGCTGCCGCGTGGTACGCCGTGAGCCCGGCATCGGCCAGCGCCGCCACGTCGGCCGGCTCCAGGCGATCGTCGATCGCGACGACGCTGCGGGCAGTCGTCCGCAGATACTCGGCGTACCCGCCGTCGGTGTCGATGCCTGGGAAGCTGCTCGCCTCACAGTGCACGTCGTCGCCCGAGCGGCAGGCCCGGCACAGACCACAGGTGATCAGTGGGTGCAGGATGACCTTGTCGCCGACCGAGACGTGCGTGACGGCGTCGCCGACCGCGTGCACCCAGCCCGCGTTCTCGTGCCCGATCGTGTACGGGAGCCGTACGCCGCTCTTCTCGGCCCACTGGCCTTCGAGGATGTGCAGATCGGTCCGGCAGACGCCCGCGCCGCCGATCCGCACGACGACGTCCAGCGGTCCGGTGATCTTCGGTTCCGGGATCTCGGTGAGCTGAAGCTTGGTGTGGTAGCCGATCACCTGCACGGCTCTCATGTGGTCCTCCTCGTATCGGTGATGAGGCCGCCCGGCTCGTTGTCGTAGCGGGTGGCCAGCAGGCCGCGGCAGAAATGCGCGTTGCCCTCGACGGAGATCCGGACCGCCTTCGCGAACCGCAGGCGCATCGGGATCGCCTCGGCCGGCACCGGTACGCCGTCGTCGCCGACCAGCACCAGGTCGTCCGGCCGGATGCCCAGTCCGATGGCAGTCCGGCGACGCAGCAGGGCTTCCTTGTGGGAGCCGCCGGGCAGTTGCCCGAGCGTGAGCCCGGGCAACTGCTCGACGGTCGTACCGGTGGATCTGAGCAGTGCCATCACGCTGCGCTCCATCGCGGCGGTGTGCGCCTTGCGCTGGAAGATCCTGCGCAGCTCGTCCAGGTCCTGCTCGGCCTCGGATCCGAAGGTGCCGACGTACCCCGCGTCCGCGGCCAGGCCGGCGTTGATCTTGTCCGAGTCGTGGTGATCGTCGAGCAGGACGGTCACCTTCCCCACCTCGGGCACCCGGCGCAGCGCGTCGACCGCGTCGGATGCCATCAGGTAAGCGAAGTTGGGTGCGCAGAAGGACGTCGGCAACCGGAGGTGGACCGTCACGCCCGTCGGGTCGATCCGGATCGACCGGACGAAGCCGAGGTCGGTGATGGGCTGGTCCAACTCCGGGTCGACAACGGTCGCCAGCGCCGCGACGACTGCGGACTGCAGCGAAGTGGCGACCGCGATCATGACGCCACGGCTTCTTCCCTCGACACGGTACCGGCGGGAAGCCTGAGCTCTTCCGGTACGTCGAGGCCGTACAGCGCCGCCGCGTTCAGGCCGAGGATCTTCTTCTTCTGCTCGACCGTGATCGGCGCGTACTCGGTCAGTTCCGCCGGGATCTGGAAGTCGACGAACGCCTCCACCAGCCACTTCGGCGTCCAGAGCGCGTAGTCGCTGGAGAACAGGATCCGGTCCTCGCCGATCCAGTAGAGCAGTTCGCCGATGATCTGTGCGAAGTACCCCGGCCGGGTGTGGATGAACGGCATCGCCACCGCGAGACCGCCGTACACGTTGGGTTCCTGGGTCGCGATCCAGCAGAAGTCCTCGAGCCGCGGCAGGCCGACGTGCTCGACGATGAAGTTGAGCTCGGTGTAGTCGGTCGCCACCTTGTCGATGTCGGCGACGTCGAACGAGTCCCGGTCCAGCGGCCGGATCGTGGGGCCCTTGTGCACGTGGATGTTCTTGATCCCGAGCTCGAGGCACTCCTCGAGGTAGCGCCGCGACCACGGGTCGTCCAGCTTCCAGCCGCGCGAGTCGCCGTACCACTCGGCGGTGTAGAGCTTGACGCCCTGCAGGTTCATCCGCGCAGCGTCTTTGCGAAGCTGCTCAAGTCCCGCCTCCGCGTGCCTCGGGTCCCAGGCGTGGTTGTACGTGAGCTTGCCGGGGTTCGCCCGGGTCAGCGCGAGTGCGTCCTCGGTCTGCCCGAACCCGTTGACGTAGAAGTCGCTCAGGATCGCGGGCTGGAAGATCGCGTGGTCGACGTACCCGTCCTCGAAGAGGTCCTTCAGCAACCGCTGCCCGCCGTAGTAGGTGTAGGTGTCGTAGTCCCAGACGACCTCTTCGGGGCTGAGGTTCTTGTGGTAGTCGTAGAAGCAGTCGATGAACTGCTTGCCGTGGATGTTCTTCTGGTTCGAGGCGCGACCGTCCCACAGGGCGATGTGCGCGTCGACGATGAAGTACTTCTCGCCGTTCTTCTCGTACATCCCGGCCTCATTTCGTGGTGAGGTCGAAGCCGATGTACTCGGCGGCGTCCTCGGGGCTGGCGAACAGGATGGTCTTGTCGTCCAGGTGGACCATCCGGCCGTAGTGGGTCGAGCTGATCTCCTCGAAGACCGAGCCGTCGAACTCCGAACCGAGCGCGTCGGTCAGCTCGGCGTAGTCGAAGTCGAGCAGCCCTACTCCGTCGACCCGGATCATCGAGGGGTACTCGGTGAGCTCGACGCCCTCCTTGGCGCCCATCACCTCCGCGACGACCCGGCCGATCGGCGTGTTCATCAGGGTCACGCCGCACTTGTTGGAGAACTCGGTGGCCGATCCGAACTGCATGCTCACTGGTCCAGCTCCTTCGGAGAGTCGAGCCCGAGATCCTCGAGCAGCGAACGGAACTTCTGCTTGGCCGCGTCCAGGCTGGACGCGAACGTCACGGACTTCTCGGCCGGCTGCGACCAGATCGGCTGCAGGGCGTGCGCGGCATCGAGGCAGCGCGGAACCCAGATCGCGAGCCACTCGCCGAACAGCACCTTGTTGGTCTCGCCGTACTCGGCGTCCCGGGTCAGCAACCGGAACAGGTTGCGGGTGTAGCCGAGGTCGCGGTCGTAGTCGTGCTCGCCGGTGCCGACGATGGTCGGCGTGATGTAGTCGCCGTTACGGGCGGCGATCTGCATCACCAGCTCGGTCCGGAACAGCGACCCGACCAGCTGCTCGAAGACGATGTTGGCCGCGAACAACAACTCGCACCAGTCCCCCACCGCGGTCAGCCGCTCCACCACCTCGCGGGTCGGCTGCCACTCCGGCGCGCTCTTCCAGACCTCCTTGTGGGCACCGCCGTCGAACGGTACGTCGGCTTCCGACAGGTCCAGGTTGAACAACGCGAGGTCCTGGGCGAAGCGCATCTTGTGGGCGGCGTTGACCGCGACCGCGGTGTTGATCATGTTCGTCGGCCCGGACCGCTGGATGCTGGTGAAGACGTGCAGTGCGAGACCGTTCTCGGCGTGCATCCAGGCGCCGAGGTTGCGCTCGATGAACTTCAGCCAGGCGGGGTTCCAGCTGTCGTACGCGCGGGCCCGCTTCGCGTTCTGCAGGCACAGGTCGACCTGGTGGACCACGGCCGAGTTGTTGCGGTAGATCGTCTGGTCCCACTCCTCGTTCGGGTCGAGGAAGGCGTGCCAGTTGGACGACTTCGCGGCCGTCCACTCCTTCGGGTAGCCGCCGGGACCGTCGCCGAAGCCGTAGATCCAGCCCTGGCTCAGGTGCCGCTCCGGGTCCGGCTGCACGTCAACGGTGACATCCTCGTACATCGTCGCGCGCAGCTTCGCCGGCTTGTAGTAGTTGTACGCGCGGCTCGTCGAGCTCGGGAACTCCAGCGCACCGGCCTCGGAGTCGGTGAACTCGATCGTCGGAAAGCTGCGCTGCTTGGTTTCTGTCATCTCAGGCTCCATCGGTAGTCGCTGGACTGGTGAACTTGTCGTAGAAGACCTGGTCCTTCGGCACGTTGCTTGCCTCCAGCAACGTCAAGGCGGCGTCGACCATCGGCGGCGGGCCGCACAGATACACCTCGCTGCGGTGCAGCTCGGGCTCCCGCCGTTCGACGATGTCGGTGACGTTGCCTTCCTCGGCCCGCAGCCCGTCCGAGCCCTGAGCCGACTCGGACAGGCAGGCGATGAATTCGAAGCCGGTGAGATCGGCACCGAGCTCCTCGATCGCATCCAGGTAGAAGAGGTCGGCCGCCGTACGAGCGCCGTAGTAGAACCGGACCGGACGGGTACTGCCGGTCTCCCGCAGATGTCGCAGGATCGACAGGATCGGGGCCATCCCGGCCCCACCCGCGACGCAGATCACCGGCAGCACATGGCCGTCCTTCAGCGTCGACGAGCCGTACGGCCCGGTCAGCGACAACTCGTCGCCGACCACGAGCTCGCCGTCGAGCAGGGCGGAGAACCGGCCGCCCGGGTACTTCTTGATCAGGAACTCGATCTCGTCCGGCGTCGACTGGGTGGTCGCCATGGAGAACGATCGGTGCTCGTCGGTGCCGGGGATCGTGATGTCGGCGTACTGCCCCGGCCGGAACTCGAAGGGTCGCTCGGTTCGCAGCCGGAGCGAGACGATGTCCCGGGTGACGGGATCGATCGCCTCGACGCGGGCGCCGACGGTCTGGATCGGGATGCCGCCGAGCAGCTCGTCCTCGTCGAAGTTGAGCAGCTCGATCGTGCAGTCGCTGAAGGCGTGCGCCCGGCAGAGCAGCACGTACCCCTCGGCGACCTCGGCGTCGTTGCAGGCGAAGGTGGAGTAGCGCTCCATCTGCAGGTCACCGTCCAGGACGTACGACTTGCAGGCGGAGCACTGCCCCTCCCGGCACCCGTGCATCAGGTGGATGCCCTGCCGGAACGCCGCGTCGAGGATCTTGTCGTCCTCCGTGACGTCCATCTCGATGTCGACCGGTTCGAAGCGGATCCGGTGGGTGTCGGCCATGGCGGCCTCCTCCTGATACTGAGTCGAATTCGGGCGGGATTCAGGCGGCCGTCGTGCCGTTCGCGCGGTACGCCGCCACGTGGGCCGCGCGCTCGGCGTCGGACATCTCGTTCAGCAGCACGTTCGGGCTCATGAACGTGTTGCCGCGGACGTCGTCGAGGGTCCACAGCTTCTTCGGGTCGTCCAGGTCGAGGTGCGGCTGGCCGATCAGCGTCTTGCCGTCGTCACGCACGTACCCGAGGTCCTGCACGATGTCGGCCAGGTCCTTGTTGTGGTGCAGGGTCTCCCACTCGCGGAAGCCGGTCAGGCGGCCCATGTTCGGCGTCGGCCGGCCGTCGTACTCGCCCCGGAACGCGACCGCGTCGGTCCAGTAGCACGTCTCCGAGCAGTACGTGCGCCACTGGTCGTCGACCTTCTCGACCACCATGTCCTCGCGGATGAGGGCAGGCACCATGCAGGTCCAGCAGCGGTGCGGGTACTGGTACCCGACCTCCTCGAAGGCGATCGGCTTGTTCCGGCCCGGGTACGCGAGCCGGTTGTAGTTCTCCCACCACTTGCCGTACTTCGAGTACCAGCCCGGGTACTTGTGCTCGAACCACTCGAAGTCCTTGTCGGTCATCGCGTCGATCCGCCAGTAGTTCACCGGCCAGCCGGTCGCGAAGAACCGGGCCACCTCGTGCACGTAGCCCTTGTTGGTGATCCGGTTCCACGCTTCCTCGACCAGGTCGTGCGGAATCGTGAGACCGTACTTCTCCAGCGGCAGCAGGTAGCTGCGGTAGTAGTCGTCGTAGATCCACCGACGCCACATCTCGGCGTACGACTCCCGGTCCCTGCGCCGGTCCTTGGTGCCGTACTCGATGAACGTTCCGATGGCGGCGTCGACGACACAGTGGTTGTTCCACCACGCGTACCGCAGGTCGCGCTCCAGCAGCGGCCGGTTGCGCTCGTCGGCCAGGGCCATCAGCAGGATCGAGTAGCCGTTGCTGATGTGGCGCGACTCGTCGGACTGCACCGAGTGGAACACGGTCGGCAGCAGGTAGTCGCCGTTCGCGGCCGCCTCGTCCGGCATCGCGACGAACAGCGTGTTGGTGAACGCGGTCTCGGCGACCACGGTCAGGTAGATGTTCGCGGCGGTGATCGCGTCACCGGTGATGAACCCCTCGCCGAACTGCCGGCCGATGGTGCCCGCGTAGTTGTTCGCGAACGCCTTCTCGGTCATGTCGAACCCGGCCGGGTCGATGTAGTTGTTCATGTACAGGCGCTTGAGGTTCATCTGGATCGTCGAGTGCCTGACCTCGTCGATCATCTGTACGGCGAGCCCGTTGTGGATCTCGGGGTTCGGTACGGCGTCGATCGCCATCGGCATCGCCCGCGCCGCGGAGATCTCCGGGAACGGGATGATCGACAGGAACAGCTTCTGCCACTCCAGCCAGCGTTGCTGCACCTGGCGGAACATGTTCCCGCGGATGGCGCCGTCCATGGCGCCGTACACGCGGTTGTCCTTCTCCTCCTCCATCGGGAAGTAGGACCGCATGATCTGCTTCAGCGGATCCTTCTTCGGCGCCTTCTCGAACGTGTAGTCGGTGCCGAAGCGGGTCGCCGGGGTCGCGAAGGTCGGTTCCCAGGACAACTCGGTGATCTTGGCGTGGGCCTTGGTAAGACTCTGCCTGCTCAATGTGGGCCTCCATCATCGGGGTTGAACAGTGATGAAAGCCGCGGATCGGAGGTCTCTGTGTCTCAATGTGAGATGGCGGTCCCGCGGCAGGGGGCTACCGTGGGAGCAGTTCCGCTGGTGACGGACGTGAAGGAGACGGCCATGGGCGCTGCACAGCCGGTCCGCGATCCGATCCGAGTGTCGTGGGAGCGTTCACACGCCTCCCAGGTGGATGTAGACCGCCCGGCACCGGCGTACTTCGACCGGATCGACCGCGAGACCACGCTGATGCGGGCGGCCCGGCCTGTCATCGACGCACTGTCGGCCGAGCTCCACAACGAGCCGGTCTGCATCATCCTGACCGACGCGAAGGGTGTGGTCCTCGACCGCCGGGGCGGCGACCCGGCCCTGCTCCGACGACTGGACTCGGTCGACCTCGCGCCCGGCTTCCAGTACGCCGAGTCCGCGGTCGGGACCAACGGGATCGGTACGGCGCTCGAGGTGTGCGGACCGATCCTGGTCGACGGCGCCGAGCATTACAACGGGAAGCTGCGGATGTTCTCCTGCGCGGGCGCACCGATCACCCATCCGGTCACCGGCGGCCTGCTCGGCGTACTGGACATCACCACCCAGGCGAGGAACTCGAACTCGATCCTGCTGTCGTTCGCCAAACTCGCGGCCCGGCGGATCCACGAGCGGGTCGTCGAGGAGGCGAACGCGCTCGACCACGCCTTGCTGAGTGACTACTACGCGGCCTGCCGGCACAGCGGTGGACCGGTGCTCGCGCTGGGCGACGAGGTGTTCATGATGAACTCCTACGCACAGGCGCGATTCGACGCCATCGACCAGGCGGCCCTGATCGACCGGACCCGCGACGCGCGCGGCGGCACGAAGCCACAGGTCTTCGTCACCGATCTACCCAGCGGGACCACCGCCCGGATGGCCTATCGGCCGACCTTCGTCGGCGACACCCTGGCCGGTGGGGTGATCCAGATCAAGGAGCAACGTCTGCCCGCCCGCAGCCACCAGGCCGCCCGGCTCCCGGTGGTCCCCGGGACGACCGGAACCAGCGCGGTCTGGCAGCACGTCATCCAGGAGATGCTGGAGGCGTGCAGCCGGTCCGAGTGGCTGATCGCCGACGGCGAGCCGGGTGCGGGCAAGCTGTCATTGCTGCGCGCTGTTCGCAGGCACGTGGCACCTGAGCGGCGGCTTGCGGTCCTCGATCCGGCGGTAACGGGCGAAGAACTGGTGGCCGAGGCCCGCGCGGAGCTGGAGTCCGGCGCCGACCTGATCATCCGGCGGGCGCATCTGCTGACCGGAGAGGCCCTCGACGGCTTCACCGAGCTCTTGCAGAGCGTCCGCGACGGCGCGATGGCCGGGGACGCCTGGGTCGCGCTCACGCTGCCGTCGGACCGCACCGAGATCGCCGACCAACTGCTGGCCTTCTTCCCGCGGACCGTCGAGGTGCCGCCGCTGCGGCATCACGTCGAGGACGTTCCGGCACTGGTCCGGTCGCTGCTCGCGACGGCCGGCATCCACGGCCTGACCTTCTCCACCGCCACGATGAACCAGCTGATGCGGCTGCCGTGGGCGGGCAACATCACTCATCTGCGCTCGGTCCTCGCAGCCGTCGCCAGACGACGCCGGTCCGGCGTGGTCGAGCTGGCCGACCTGCCGCCCGAGTGCAGGGCCACGACCCGGCGGCAGCTGACGCCGATCGAAGCGCTCGAGCGGGACGCCATCGTCGACGCGTTGTCGACGTACGACGGGGACAAGAAGGCCTCGGCCACCGCGCTCGGGATGTCCCGGGCAACCATCTACCGCAAGATCCGCGAGTACGGAATCGTCACCTGACCGGGCGGGCCGCTCACAAACGAACAGTCCTACGCAATCCGTGACCGTCCGGCTACGGTCAGCCCAGGTTTATTGCAGATCGTTACCAAGGGGGAACCACCCGGGCCTGCGGGCGCACCCCCGGCTCCAGTAGGTTCTGGCCATGAGCGATTCCGACACCTTGACGAAAACGGGTTTGGTGACGCTGACCGGTGTCAACAAACATTTCGGCGAGCTGCACGTCCTGAAGGACATCAACTTGTCCATCGCCAAGGGCGAAGTGGTCGTGGTGATCGGTCCGTCGGGGTCCGGGAAGTCGACGCTCTGCCGCGCGATCAACCGGCTGGAACCGATCGACTCGGGCGACATCCTGCTGGACGGCCAAGCGCTGCCCAGCGAGGGCAAGGCGCTGGCCAAGCTGCGGGCCGACGTCGGCATGGTCTTCCAGTCGTTCAACCTGTTCGCGCACAAGACGATCCTGCAGAACGTCACCCTCGGCCCCTTGAAGGTCCGCAAGACCGACCCCAAGCAGGCCGAGAAGCGGGCGATGGAGCTGCTGGAACGGGTGGGGGTGGCCAACCAGGCCTCGAAGTACCCGGCTCAGCTGTCCGGTGGCCAGCAGCAGCGCGTCGCGATCGCGCGGGCGCTGGCCATGGACCCCAAGGTCATCCTCTTCGACGAGCCGACGTCGGCGCTCGACCCGGAGATGATCCAGGAGGTCCTCGAGGTGATGGTGGACCTGGCCAAACAGGGCATGACGATGGTGGTGGTCACCCACGAGATGGGCTTCGCCCGGACCGCGGCGAACCGGGTGGTGTTCATGGCCGAGGGCGAGATCGTCGAAGAAGCCAGCCCGGAGACCTTCTTCACCAACCCGACCTCGAGGCGTGCCCAGGACTTCCTCGGCAAGATCCTCAAGCACTGACCTCCGCCCGCAGCCGTACCCAGCAACGAAACGAAGGGGAACCTGATCATGAGAATGCGCACCCTCGTCGCCACCTGCGGCGTCGCAGCGCTCGCGCTGACCGCCGCCGCCTGTGGCAAGGACGAGCCGAGCGCCGGCGGCGGCAACAGCGGCGGCAACGCGACCGACTCCTGTGGCGAGCTGCACAAGTTCACCGCCGCGACCGGCGTGGACGTGCCCGGCAGCACGGCGTTCACCAAGATCAAGTCCGCCGGCAAGGTGACCGTCGGCGTCAAGGCCGACCAGCCGAACCTCGGCTACAAGGATGCCGACGGCAAGCGCTGCGGCTTCGACATCGAGGTGGCCCGGATGGTGGCGGCCGGCCTCGGCGTCGACCCGGACAAGATCGAGTACAAGGAGATCCCGTCCGCGAACCGCGAGACCGCGATCGCCGGTGGTGAGATCGACTACTACGTCGGCACCTACTCGATCACCGACAAGCGCAAGAAGCAGGTCTCGTTCGCCGGCCCGTACTTCATCGCCGGTCAGGACCTGCTGGTCCGCAAGAACGACCCCTCGATGGACGCCGGCAAGACCGCCCTGAAGGGCAAGAAGGTCTGCTCGGCGACCGGCTCGACCCCGATCCAGCGGGTCAAGGACGAGCAGCTGACCGAGGCGAGCAACATCTCCGAGTTCAAGACCTACTCGGAGTGCGTCTCGCAGCTGCTGGACAAGAAGGTCGACACGGTCACCACCGACGACGCGATCCTCAAGGGGTACGCCGCGACGGCGCCCGACGAGCTGCGCGTGGTCGGCAAGCCGTTCAGCACCGAGAAGTACGGTATCGGCCTGCCGCTGGCCGACAAGGCGCTGCGCGAGAAGGTGAACTCCATCCTGGAGACGTCGGCCTCCGACGGCACCTGGAAGGCGATCTACGGCGAGACGCTCGGCAAGTCGGGTTCGGACTCGACCCCGCCGCCGCTCGAGAAGTACTGATCCAGCAGCCGGCCGCGGTGTCCTCGACTGGGCTCCGCGGCCGGACTTTGTTCCTGTAGGCACAGGCAGGTAAGAGGAAGGTCGCGATGTTCTCGGTCCTCACCGACAACTGGCCGTTGTTCCGGGACGGCTTCTGGCTGACCATCAGGCTGTTCCTGGTGTCCGGCGTACTCAGCCTGATCATCGGCACCGTGCTCGGCGCGTTCCGCGTCTCCCCGGTGCCCGCGCTGCGCGGCTTCGGCACCGGCTACGTCAACATCCTGCGGAACACCCCGCTCACGCTGGTTTTCGCGTTCCTGTTCTTCGGCGCCGCCAAGATGGACCTCGCCCTGCCCAACCCGTTCTGGACCGCGGTCGGCGCGCTGACGATCTACACGTCGGCGTTCGTCTGCGAGGTGGTCCGGTCGGGCGTCAACACCATCGCTCCGGGCCAGTCCGAGGCGGCCCGCGCGGTCGGCATGTCGTTCTTCCAGGTGCTCACGATCGTGGTGCTGCCGCAGGCCTTCCGGGCGATCATCCCGCCGTTGATGAGTGTCCTGATCGCCTTGCTGAAGAACACCACGATCGCGGCCGGCTTCTCGGTGGTGGAGGCCGGCTCGATCCCGGCAGCGATGTCCGAGCGCGGTGAGAACCAGCTGGTCACGCTGCTGTGGATCACGATCGGATTCCTGATCCTCATCGTGCCGCTGATCTTCCTGCAACGGTGGGCCGAACGACGGACGGCGGTAGCCTGATGAGCGCAGTTCTGTACGAGACGCCCGGGCCGCGCGCGAAGCTGCGGAACCGGATCTCCAACGTCGTGGTCCTGCTGGTGCTGCTCGGCGCGATCGCCTGGCTGATCCACCGGATGTACGCGTTCGGTCAGTTCGAGGGACGGCTCTGGCGGCAGTTCCAGTACTCGTCGATCCAGCGGCAGATGCTGGAAGGCCTGCTGAACACACTCAAGGCGGCCGGTCTCGCAGCCGTGCTGGCGATGCTGTTCGGCGCGGTGTTCGCCGCGGCCCGGATCAGTGACCACAAGTGGGTGCGGACGCCGGCGACCCTGATCGTGGAACTGTTCCGCGCGGTCCCGCTGCTGATCCTGATGTTCTACTTCTACTTCGGCAACATCCAGTTCGGCCTCGGGCTGAGCCCGTTCTGGGCGGTCGTCTTCGGTCTGACCCTGTACAACGGGTCGGTCCTCGCGGAGATCTTCCGGGCCGGCATCGCCGCCGTACCGAAGGGTCAGCGCGAGGCGGCGTACGCGCTCGGTCTGCGGAAGAACCAGGTCGTCCGAATGGTGCTGCTGCCGCAGGCCATCAGCGCGATGCTGCCGGCGATCGTCAGCCAGTTGGTCGTCCTGCTGAAGGACACCGCGCTCGGCTTCATCATCACGTACGGCGAGTTGCTGTACGTCGCGAAGCAGATGGGCGGCCGGCTCACCTACGGGTTCCCGTACATCCCGACGTACATCGTGACCGCGGTCATCTACATCGGCCTGTGTTCGCTGCTGTCGCTGCTGGCCCGCTACCTGGAGGGCCGCTCGAGGCGGCGCCGCAAGATCACCGGCGCCCCGCCACCACTGCCGCTGGCCAATGACCCGAGCGAAGGAGCTCCGGTCTGACAATCGAGGGCCCCTCCGCGTGGAGGGGCCCTCGATTCTTGTTCAGCGCAGGGTGTTGAAGGAGTCGCGGATGATGTCGAGGGCTTCGGCGGCTTCTTCCTCGGTCAGGGTCATCGGGGGCGCCATGCGGAGGACGTTGCCGTAGAGGCCGCCCTTGCCGACCAGGAGGCCGCGGTTCTTGGTTTCCTGCTGGAGCTTGGCCGTCACCGCGGCGTCCGGGCTGTTGTCGTCCGGTTTGACCAGCTCGGCGGCGAGCATCAGACCCTTGCCGCGGACATCGCCGAGTTCGGGGAACTCGTCGGAGATGCCGCGCAGGCCGTCGACGAGTTGCGCTCCGCGCTTGGCCGCGTTCGCCTGCAGGTCCTTGTCGAGCAGGTAGTCGATCGTGGCCTTCGCCGCGCTGGTCGAGATCGGGTTGCCGCCGAACGTCGACAGGGAGTTCGCCTTGACGCTGTCCATCAGGTCGCCGCGCGCGACCACGCCGCCGATCGCGAATCCGTTGCCGAGACCCTTCGCGAACGTCATCGCGTCCGGTACGACGCCGTGCGCCTGGATGCCCCAGAAGTGGTCGCCGGTGCGGCCCCATCCGGTCTGCACCTCGTCCGAGATGAACAGGATCCCGTACTCGTCCAGGACCTCCTTGAACGCGGCGTACAGACCGTCCGGCGGTGACGAGAACCCGCCGACGCCCTGGATCGGCTCCGCGATCATGCAGGCGACGTCGCCGGCTGTCGTGGTCTCGATGACGTTGCGCAGGTCATCGGTGCAGACCTTGATGTACTCCGCGTCGGGCAGGTCGCGGAACGGGCTGCGGTAGCGGTACGCGCCCTGCACGTACTGCACGTTCACCGGCGACAGGCTGCTCGCGGACCAACCGCGGTTGCCGGTGATCGCAACGGTGCCGAACGCGCGGCCGTGGTACGAGTTGCGCATCGCCAGCACCTGGTTGGAGCGGCGGTTCTGGGTGGCGAGCAGGAGGGCCGTCTCGTTCGCCTCGGTGCCCGAGTTCGCGAAGAACACCTTCGCGTCCGGGATCCCGGACAGCTCGGCGATCTGCTCGGCCAGCTCGATCTGCTGGCGGATCAGGTACACCGTCGAGGTGTGCGCGATCCCCGACGCCAACTGCTCCCGCACCGCATCGGAGATCTCCGCGATGTCGTACCCGATCGCGTTGGTCAGGATGCCGGCGAAGAAGTCGAGGTACGTGTTCCCCTCACCGTCGGTGACCCGGCGGCCGGACCCCTGCACGATCTCGATCGGCTCCTCGTAGTACAACGCGAGCCAAGCCGGCATAACGGCCTTGTGACGCTCCCAGAGCTCCGCATGTGTCATGCCCTAAGCATTACCTCAGCCGATAGCAGGCGTCTATTAGTGTGCTCTCCGTGACAATGCCGAGCATTCCGCACGTGGACATCGAGTCGTTGGAGCAGTTCGACCGGCTGCTGGCAGCGGGGGCCACCGCGATGGCCGGGTGGCGGGTGCAGTCGGTGGATCTGACTGGCCGTACGGCGGAACTCCTCGGGCTGCAGCCGACCGGCTCGGTGTTCCTCGGCTGCGTGCTGGAGGACAAGGCCGACGCGTGGGTCCGGGACGGCGGCGGGCTGGTGTTCCCGGCGATCCCCGAGTTGCCGTTCGACGCGTACCGCGGGCGGCTGTACGACGCCGACGAGCTGTACGCCGGTCTCGAGAACGGGTACGACGCGACTCCGGACGCCCGGATTTACGCGTGGTCCCGTCAGCACGACGAGAAGGGCGATACGAGCCGTACGCTCGCCACCGCGCTCCACGACCACGCGATCGCGGATGCGTTGACAGAACTGCCCGACGACAAGCCGTGGGTCGGGGTGATGGGAGGTCACGGCGTACTGCGGGGCGACGGCAACTACCGCGCCGCCGTACTGCTCGGCCGTACGCTTGCCCGGCGCAACCACCTGGTCGTCACCGGCGGCGGGCCGGGCGCGATGGAGGCCGCCAACCTCGGTGCGTCACTGGCGTCGTACGACGATGCCGACGTCGACGTCGCGCTGACCGAGCTGGCCGCCGTACCGTCGTTCCGCCCGTCGATCGGCGCGTGGGCAGCGGCAGGGCTGGGCGTGCGGGCTCGGTTCCCCGGGAACGGCGGGGTGTCGATCCCGACGTGGTTCTACGGCCACGAGCCGCCCAACGTGTTCGCCGCCTCGATCGCAAAGTACTTCTCGAACGCCCAACGCGAAGACGTCCTCCTCGGCCGCGCCCGAGGCGGCATCATCTACCTCCCCGGCGCCGCCGGCACCGTCCAGGAGGTCTTCCAAGCGGTAACCCCCAACTACTACGGCGACGCAGCCACCCAGATCCCCCTCGTCCTCGTAGACGTGGAGCACTGGACCGTGAAGCTGCCGGTGTGGCCCCTCCTTCAGTCCCTGGCCACCAACCGCCCCATGACCCACTCGATCCACCTGGTCGACACCATCGACGAGGCAGCCTCGTTGGTCAGCTGAGCCTCTTCGTCAGCTTGACGTCCTCCTCCTCGAAGCCGAGCTGGTTGTAGAACGTACGGGCGTTGGTGTTGGCAGCGCCGGTGTCCAAGGTGATCGACCTCAGGCCCTGCTGCCTCGCGTGGTCGGTGACTGCTTCCATCAGCGCACGACCGATTCCACGGCCCTCGTAGGGTTGAGCGACCACCAACTCACCGACGTACAGCTCGCGGTCGCCGGACCAGTGGGCGCGTTGCTCGCCGGCGACGAAGCCTGTGATGTCGTCGCCGTCCTCGGCAACGAACACGAAGCGTCCGGGTTCCCCGGCACGGTGCAGGGCTTCCACTACCCATCCGATGACGGCTGCAAGCACACCCTCGGGTGAGCGCCAGGGCGCGACACCTTCGGTCAGGCGTGGGGCAAGGGCGAGGACGGCTGAGCGGTCTGCCTCTTCGTACCGGCGAATGTGCATGCCCTTAGTTTCGTCAGGCGACCCGGTATGGCTTGAACTGCATCTGCGGGTTGGCGTACGCGTCCTGTGATTCGACGAGCTGCAACTCGCGCTCTCCCGACTCGTGGGTGCGCGTGAGCAGGTCGAACACGCTCGAGGTCGTGCGCGCGAGCGCCTCCGCGAGATCACCCGCACGGCGGTAGTGCGCCGTGAAGAGCGCGGCCGTCACGTCACCCGAGCCGTTCGCCTTCATCGGGATGTACGGCGTCTGCACGAGCCACGCGCCGCTGTCGTCGACGGCCAGCATCTCGATCGTGCCGTCCTCGCGATCGGGACGCTCGACGCTGGTGACGAGCACCGTGCGCGGCCCGGTCGCGCGGACCAGCTCCACCGAGGCCAGCGTGGACTCGAGCGTGTCCGGCTCGGTGCCGGTCAGGAAACCCAGCTCGAACTGGTTGGGCGTGATGATGTCGGCTGCCGGAACCACCCGATCGCGCAGCAGCACCGGGATGGCGGGAGCGACGAAGCACCCGGACTTCGCGTTCCCCATCACCGGGTCGCAGGAGTACACCGCCGCGGGATTGGCCGCCTTCACCCGTTCGACCGTCTCGAGGATCACGTCGGCGATTCCCTCGCCACCCTGATAGCCCGAGAGCACCACGTCGATCTGCGGCAGGACCCCGCGGTCCTCGATCCCCAGCAGAACCTCTCGCACATCGTCCGGACTGATCATGGGACCACGCCACGCCCCGTAGCCGGTGTGGTTCGAGAAGTTCACCGTGTACACCGGCAGCACCTCCACACCGATGCGCTGAAGCGGAAACACAGCTGCCGAGTTACCCACATGCCCGAAGGCAACCGCCGACTGAATCGAGAGAATCTTCACCGCTCGATCATGCCCCACCGCGCCTTCGCCGACCGCCGCCACCCCAGCTCGTCTGCCCCTCAGGACCGCCGTAGACGCATGCTGCACAGTCTGTCGGTGGCGTGGTTTACGGTGCGCTGCATGGCGAATTTTGTGTTGGTGCCGGGGGCTTGGTTGGGGGCCTGGGCTTGGGATGACGTCGCGGGTGTGCTGCGGGACGAGGGGCATGACGTCTACCCAGTGACTCTGAGTGGGCTGGCCGAGCGGCGAGGACAGGACGCTGGGCAGCTGCAGCACGTCGAGGACATCGTGGCCGTGATCGAGGAGAACGATCTGCGGGAGGTTGTGCTTGCGGGGCACAGCTACGCCGGTGTCCCGGTGGGACAGGCGGCGGGACGGATCGGGGACCGGTTGCGGCGGGTGGTGTACGTCGACTCGAACATCCCGACCCACGGGAAGTCCTTCGTGGACGGCTGGTCCGAGGAGGGCCAGGCCTGGGTTCGGGACCAGTTGGAGCAGTCCGGCGGTTACTGGCCACCCTTGACCGCGGAGGACTACGTCGGCCAGGACCTCTCCGACGAGTCCGTCGCGTTGATCCTGGAGCGCGGTACGCCGCATCCCGGCCGCTCGATCACCGAGCCGGCTCAGCTGACCAGGCCGATCGGCGAGCTGCCCACGACGTACATCAAGTGCCTGATGGACGGCGCGACGCCCTCGTCCTCGGTGGCCGAGCAGCTCACTTCCCCGTCCTGGGAGCTGGTGGAACTGAACACCGGCCACTGGCCGATGTTCTCCCAGCCCGCGGCGCTCGCAAAGACCCTCACCGAGGTGAACGCTTAGCTGAGCCATCCCTCGGCGGTGTCGAGGAATGCGTCGACCTCCGCCACGTCGTACCCCTCGGTCAGCCGGACCGGCGTGAACTGGACATGCCGGATCTCGCGTACCGTCACCGGCCGCTTGACCGGTAGCCCGTTGACGGTTGCCATCAACCGGTCGATGAATTCGTCGACCTCGTACGGCGCGTAGCCTTCGCGCAACCGCACCGGCGTGAACAGCGGGGCCGTCCGCTCGCCGTTGACCGACCCCGACGGACGAGCCGCCGGGCGATCGGGCAGCCAGCGCTCGGCCTCGGTCAGGAAGTCGTCGACCTCGTCGGCCCGATAACCCGGGCCGAGCAACGGCGTACGGAAGGCAGCGTTGCGAAGGTCGTCCACGGTGACGTTCGGACCGACCGACCGGCGTTCGACCGTGGCGACGACGCGGTCGACGAACGCGTCGACCTCCCCGCGGTCGTAGCGGTCACCGAGCAGGCGCACGCTGAACGCGGGCTTCAGCATCAGGACTCGCTGGCGGCGAGCTGGCCGCAGGCGCCGTCGATCTCCTGACCGCGGGTGTCGCGGACCGTGACCGGGATCCCGCCGGCCTCGAGACGGCGGACGAACTCGCGCTCGTCGGCCGGGTCGGACGCGGTCCACTTCGAGCCCGGCGTCGGGTTCAGCGGGATCAGGTTGACGTGCACCCAGCCCCAGTCGCCGCGCGCGTTCAGCTTCTCGGCGAGCAGATCGGCCCGCCAGGCGTGGTCGTTGATGTCGCGGATCATCGCGTACTCGATCGAGACCCGCCGCTTCGTCTGCCGCGCGTACCCCCAGGCCGCGTCCAGCACCTCGTCGACCTTCCAGCGGTTGTTGATCGGCACCAGCTCGTCGCGCAGCTCGTCGTCCGGCGCGTGCAGCGACAGCGCGAGCGTGACCGGGATCCCCTCGGTCGCCAGCTGGTTGATCCGCGGCACCAGCCCGACCGTCGACACGGTCACACCGCGCGCCGAGATCCCGAGACCTTCCGGCGACGGATCCGTGAACCGCCGTACGGCGCCCATCACGGCCTTGTAGTTCGCCATCGGCTCGCCCATGCCCATGAACACGATGTTCGAGACGCGTCCCGGCCCGCCGGCGACCTCGCCGCGCGCGAGCGCCCGCGCACCGTCGACGACCTGCTCGACGATCTCCGCGGTCGTCATGTTGCGCGTCAGGCCGCCCTGACCGGTGGCGCAGAACGGGCACGCCATCCCGCAGCCGGCCTGGGACGACACGCACATCGTCACGCGGCCCGGGTACCGCATCAGGACCGACTCGACGAGCGAACCGTCGAGCAGCTTCCACAGCGTCTTGCGGGTCTCGCCGTTGTCGCACTCCAGGTCGCGAACCCGGGTGAGCAGCGGCGGCATCAGGTCGGCGACGAGCTTGTCGCGGGTCGCCGCCGGCAGGTCGGTCATCTCGGCCGGGTCGGACACCAGCCGGGAGAAGTAGTGGTTGGACAGCTGCTTGGCCCGGAACGCGGGCTCGCCCAGCGCCTCGACCGCCGTACGCCGTTCCTCCCCGGTGAGATCGGCCAGGTGCCGCGGCGGCTTCTTGGCACGGCGCGGCTCATCGAACACAAGGGGAAGGGAGGTAGACATAACCGACCTATTGTCGCCCGCCGGTACGGCGCTTCACAAATTCACATCCCCGGCGTGCTGCGGATCACTCTCCTTGCGGTCCGAGTGGCCGAGCTTGCGGTCCGGCGCGATCCGGTCACGGACCATCTGCTTCAGCAGCGGGATCTCGGCGAATCCACCCTCCGCCTTCCGCGACCACAACAGCTCCCCGTCGAGGCTGACGTCGAACACTCCCCCTGTCCCCGGGACGAGCGCCACCTCCCCCAGTTCCTTCGGGAACGTGGTCAGCAGCTCCTGAGCGGTCCACGCCGCGCGCATCAACCACCGGCACTGCGTGCAGTACTCGATCTCCAACCGCGGCGCTCGACTCACACGCACCAGTATCGCTGACCCGCCTCTCCCAACTTTGAGAAGCCACCGACCATTCTCGGGGCGGCGAAATGATCGGTGGCTTCTCAAAGTTGCTCAGGCCGAGTAGCCCTTGGGCGGGATGAGGGTGGCCAGTTGGTTGAAGGTGAGCCAGTACGTCGCCGTGGGGGCGAAGCCGGCCGGGTCGGCGATGAGGACGGTCTGGTCGCTGTCGTCGTACCCGATCACCGTGAAGTAGTGGTAGATCGTGTAGTTCGGGTAGCCCGGCGGGTGGTTGCCGGCCGGGGCGACGATGTTGGCGACGATCGGGTAGTTGTTGTCGATGTCCAGTACGACGTCCCGCCAGAGCAGATCGCGCTGCGCCTGGGTGGGCGGGTCGTTCGGCATCTCCTTGGTCTCGTACCAGCCGGTGCCGAGGTGGTTGTTGAGCACCCTGGTGACCTGGCCGATCCAGTCGGTGCCGTTGGTTGTGGTCGGCAACTCGTTGGCCAGTTGCTGCTGGCTCGGCGGCGAGATCCGCGCCGAAAGCGCGATCCGGGTTGCGGCCGGGCCGCACCAGTAGCCGGTCTGCTGGTACTGGAAGTCGATGTTCAGCGTCTTGACGGTCTGCGTCGAGTAGCCGAGCTTCGGGACCGGCTTGCTCGCCGCGACCGCTTCGGCCGAGACAGTCTGCGGTACGGCGCTGGCCGCGTTCAGCGGAAGCACCGCGGCCGCAATCAGGGCGAGACCGCTCAGAGCGGCCTTGAACTTCGTGGTGGGAATCATGTCAGCTCCTCACTGGACGACCGGGGCGGGTCATCCTTGTTTGATACTGACACGGCGCGTTGAGTCGTGGTGAAAAAATCACCACTGGTTTCCAGTTCAGTGGAAAGGGTCGATGATTTCGCGAACCAGCCAGCGCACGGCGCGTTCCGGGTACGGGCGGGGCAGCGAGAGCACGATGTGATCGAAGCCGAGTTCAACGGCTTTTCGTACGATCGCCCGGGTCTCGGCCGGGTCGTCGTACGAGACGATCTGCTGCAGCGAGCGGCTGATCGTCGACGGGTCCCGTCCGATCCGCTCGCATTCCGCGTCCAAACGGCGCACGCGATCGGCAATGGTGCCGAAGTCGACATGCGGCGGGCCGCTGATGTTCCAGGTGTCGGCGTACTCCGCGACGAGGCGCAGCATGCGGTTGCCCCAACCGCCGATCAGCAGCGGCGGGCCACCTTGTTGGACCGGCTTCGGCGCGTTGCGGGTCCGCTCCAGCATGTAATACCGGCCGTGGAAGTCGAACTCGTCCTCGGTCCACATCCGGCGCAGGATCTCGATCGTCTCGCGCAGCCGGTCGATGCCCTCCCCCGGAGGGACGAGCGTCAACCCGTAGGCGGCGTACTCCTCGATCGCGGGATTCGGGCCGGGGATGCCGCTCTGGCCGGCTGGTTGGTGGGTGCCTCCGGCGCCGAGGCCCATGATCAGCCGGCCGCCGGAGATCACGTCCAGCGTGCTGGCGATCTTGCCGAGGACGGCCGGCGGGCGGATCCGGTTGCTGGTGACGAGGAGGCCGAGGCGGAGTCGCGTGGTTTGCGCGGCGAGCGCGGTCAGCAGGGTCCAGCCCTCGAGTACGTCGCCGTCCTTCGGGCCGGCGAGCGGGAGGAAGTGGTCCCAGAGCCAGGCGTCGCGGATCTGCGGCACCTCGTCGGCCTCGAGCCAGACGCGGCGGATCTCGGCGTACGGGACATGCATCGGGGTGGTCTTCAGACCGAAGGTCGGTTCCATAATCGTCAGGATAGCTGATGATCAGCAATCCTGACGATCAGTTACCCGGTAGATTTGACGGTATGGCGTCCGACCGGCTGGGGTACCTGCTCAAACACGTCCTCGCGCAGCTCACCGAAGCGCAGACGTCAGCGTTGGCGCCGCACGGCCTGAACGGGCGTGATCTGGCGGTGCTGGCGGCGATCGTGTCCGGTGAACCGCTCTCGCAGCTCGAGGTCGCCGCGCGACTGCGGGTGGACCGGACGTCCATCGGCGATCTGCTGGACGGTCTCGAGGAACGTGGCTTCGTCGAACGCCGGCGCAGCCCGGAGGATCGGCGCCGGAACGTCGTCGTCCTGACGCCACTGGGCGAGTCCACATTCGAGACCGCGGAGCGAATCCGCTTGGAGGTGGAAGAGGAGTTCCTCGCTCCCCTCTCCTCCGCTGATCGTTTCCGCGACGACCTGCGGCTGCTGCTCGGGGAATGAGTGCTCTGGTGGGCAGGTTGGACTCTGCATGCTTTCCGTCCCGCTGTCAGTTCTAGACCGCTCCCGGACGCGTGTAGGCGAGACCGAGGCGGAGACGCTGCGCGCGACCGTGGAGCTGGCGCAGCGGGTGGAAGAGCTTGGCTACAAGCGTTTCTGGGTGTCGGAGCACCACAGCGTGCCAGGAGTGGTCGGCTCTGCGCCGACGGTACTGGCTGCGGCTGTTGCGGCTCGCACTGATCAGATCCGCGTCGGCACGGGCGGTGTGATGCTGCCGAACCACAAGCCACTGGTCGTGGCGGAGCAGTTCGGCGTACTGGAGTCGCTGTACCCGGGCCGGATCGACATGGGCCTGGGCCGCTCGGTCGGCTTCACCAACGGCGTACGGCGGGCGCTCGGTGTCGAGAAGGACGCAGCGGACGACTTCACCGCGCAGGTCCAGGAGCTCCTCGGGTATCTGGCCGGTACGTCGACCGACCAAGTTCATGCGCGACCGGGTGAGGGACTGCGCATCCCGCCGTTCGTTCTGGCTGTCGGCGAAGGCGCGACGATCGCGGCGTCGCTGGGGCTGCCCGTGGTGCTGGCTGCGCGCTCGGACTCGGCCGACCTGCTCAAGGAATATCGGAGCACATTCCGGCCGTCCGCGTGGGCGTCGGAGCCGTACGTCATCCTCGCTGTCACCGCTGCGGTAGCTGACTCCTCTGATGCAGCACGAGAGCTCTTGTTGCCGGAGGCATGGGCCAGTGCGTACTCACGTACGCGGGGCGTGTTCCCTCCGCTGCAGCCCGACGTACCGGAGGAAATGACCGCGCGCGAGCAGGAGTTCTTCGAGAACGCGCTCCGCGGTCAGATCTACGGCACGCCCGCCGACGTAGACGAGGCGCTCGACGACCTGGTACGCCGGACCGCTGCCGACGAACTGCTGATCACCACGAACACCTACGACCGCGCCGCACTCCTGGCCACCTACGCGGCGCTGGCGAAGCTCACCGGCTGATCCGGTCCTCGAGCCGCTTGCGCACGTCCGGCCACTCGTCTGCCAGGATCGAGAACACCACCGTGTCCCGGAACGAGCCGTCGGCCAACAGCATGTGCCGCCGCAGCACGCCCTCGCGGGTCGCCCCGAGCTTCGCGATCGCCGCCTGCGACCGGGTGTTCTTCGAGCCGGTCTGGATCTTCACGCGCCCGAATCCACACGTCTCGAAGGCATGCTCGAGCAGCAGGAGCTTCGTCGCCGGATTGACGGCCGTCCCCCAGACTGCCGGCGCGTAGCCGGTCCACCCGAGGTGGATCCGCTCGTTGACGACGTCGACGTCGCCGAGGCTCGACGTACCGACGACGGTGCCGTCGGCAACCAGGCGGACGACGTACGCGAACCGCTTGGCCGCGGCCGGGATCCACTGCGCGCGCATGTCCTCCGCACTGGTGGGCATCGCGGCGGGGCCGCCGCCGAAGCCGCCCGCGTACACCTGCTCGTTGGCGATCGCGGCGTACAGCTCGTCGATGTCGGACTCCTGCATCCGGTCCAGGCGTACGACGTCGCCGACCAGGGAGCGTCCGTCCGGTGCGACCGTCATGCCTTCACCAGCAGGTGCAGGAGGAGCCAGACGACCGGCGCGGTCGCGAGCAGCGAGTCCAGCCGGTCCATGACGCCGCCGTGGCCGGGCAGCAGATTCGACATGTCCTTGATCCCCAGGTCGCGCTTGATCATCGATTCTCCGAGGTCACCGACCGTCGCGGTCAGCACTGCGACCGCGCCGACGATCGCACCGACCCACCAGTGACCGTCCAGCAGGAAAACAACCGCGGCGATGCCGCCGCCGATGCACGCGAGCACCGAGCCGGTGAAACCCTCCCAGGACTTCTTCGGGCTGATCGTCGGCGCCATCGGGTGCTTGCCGAACAGCACACCGGCCGCGTAACCGCCGACGTCACTGGCGACGACGACCACGAAGAACGTGACCACCCGTCCGGGTCCGTCCGCCTCCGGCTGGACCAGCAGGATCGCGAACCCGGCCAGCAACGGTACGTAGCCGATCAGGAACACCCCGGCGGTCACGTCCCGGACGAACCCGACCGACCCACCCGGCATCCGCCAGAAGATCGTCCCGAGCACCGTGATCCCGAGCGCGACGAGCAGCGCCATCGGTCCACCGAAGTACGCCGCCACCAGCATCGCCGTCGTACCGGCGAACAGCGGGATCCGCGGGATGACCGCCCCGCCGGTGCGTAGCGCCTTGATCATCTCGTCGACGGCAACCAGCACGACGGCCAGCACCAGGACGGTGAACAGGACTTTCTGCCAGTACAGCGATCCGAGGATCAGCGCGCCGAGCCCGACCCCCACCGCGATCGCCGCGGGCAGATTGCGCCCGGCACGGCTCGGGCTGGGACTCGGCGCAGGCGTGCTGTCGACGCCCATCACACCTCGAGCAGTTCGGCTTCCTTGTGCTTGAGCAGGTCGTCGATGGAGTCGACGAACTTCTTCGTCAACCCGTCGAGCCGCTTCTCAGCACTCTTGCCCTCGTCCTCGCCGGCGTCCCCGTCCTTGACGGTCTTGTGCACCTGGTCCATGGCGTGCCGGCGGATGTTGCGGACCGAGACCTTGGCCTCCTCGGCCTTGGTCTTCGCGACCTTGATGTACTCCTTGCGGCGCTCCTCGGTCAACGCCGGCATCACGACCCGGATGATCGAGCCGTCGTTGCCCGGGTTCACACCCAGGTCCGAGTCGCGGATCGCCTTCTCGATCGCCGCCATCGCACCCTTGTCGTACGGCGAGATCAGCACGGTCCGGGGCTCCGGCACCTGGAACCCGGCCAGCTGCTGCAGCGGGGTCGGGCTGCCGTAGTAGTCGGCCAGAATGCCGGCGAACATCTGCGGGTGCGCCCGGCCGGTGCGGATCGCGGCGAAGTCGTCCTTCGCAACCTCCACGGCCTTCGACATCTTCTGCTCGGCATCGCGGAGAGCTTCGTCGATCACGACATTCCTCGCTTCCTCTGGGCCACCTCGGCGCGGCCACAACTTCTACCCTACGAACGCAGGTCTACCAGATAACGGACATCCACCCGTGTCCGACGATCCTAGTCGTACGGGCGGGGTACCGAGAACGCCGGGTACGCCGGGTTACTGCCCCCGGGAGACGACCGTGCCGATCTTCTCGCCGTGGATCACCCGGGCGATGTTGCCTTCCTCGAGACCGAAGATCACGATCGGCAGCGCGTTGTCGCGGGCCAGGCTGATCGCGGTCGCGTCGGCGACCCGGAGTCCGCGGGCCAGGAAGTCGTCGTACGACAGCTGGTCGAACTTCACCGCGTCCGGGTTCTTCTTCGGGTCGGAGTCGTAGACGCCGTCAACACCCTGCTTGCCCATCAGCAGCGCCTCGGCGCCGACCTCCAGCGCGCGCTGGGCTGCGACCGTGTCGGTGGAGAAGTACGGCATACCGGAGCCGGCGCCGAAGATGACCACGCGGCCCTTCTCCAGGTGCCGCTCGGCCTTGCGCGGGATGTACGGCTCGGCGACCTGGCCCATCGTGATCGCGGTCTGCACCCGCGTCTCGATGCCGAGCTTCTCCAGGAAGTCCTGCAGTGCCAGGCAGTTCATGACGGTGCCGAGCATGCCCATGTAGTCGGCCCGGTTCCGCTCCATGCCGCGCTGCTGGAGCTCGGCGCCACGGAAGAAGTTCCCGCCGCCGACCACGACGGCGACCTGCACGCCCACCCGCGCCACGTCCGCGATCTGCTTGGCGATCGAGTTCACCACGTCGGGGTCGACGCCGAGCTTGCCGCCGCCGAACACCTCCCCGGACAGTTTCAGCAGCACGCGGTGGTAGGCGGGCGAGGACGGCGAAGAGGCCGGACTCGTCTCGGTACCCAGGGTTTCCGTCACGATTCCGGCCTCCTCGTTCGTTGCCTTGTGCTTCGTTGCCTGTGCGCTCAGATCCTTCGCGGGATCAGGCGCCGACCTCGAAGCGGGCGAACCGCTTCACGGTGACACCGGCGGCGTCGAGCACGGCCTTCACGGTCTTCTTGTTCTCCGTGACCGACGGCTGCTCGAGCAGCACGACGTCCTTGAAGAAGCCGTTGACCCGGCCCTCGACGATCTTCGGCAGGGCGCCTTCCGGCTTGCCCTCCTCGCGCGCGGTGGCCTCGGCGATCCGCTTCTCGTTCTCGACCGTCTCGGCCGGGACCTCGTCGCGGGTGGTGTACAGCGGGCGCATCGCGGCGGCCTGCATGGCGGCGCCACGGGCAGCCTCCACGTCGTCGCCCTCGAACTCGACCAGTACGCCGACCTGGGCCGGCAGATCCGCGGCGCGCTTGTGCATGTACGCCGTGACCTTGCCGTCGAAGACGGCGACCCGGCCGAGCTCCAGCTTCTCGCCGATGACCGCGGCCAGCGCCTCGATGTTCTCGGCGACCGACTTGCCGTCGGTCAGCTTCTCGTTGAGCAGGCCCTCGACGTCGCCGACCTTGCTCGCCGAGGCGTGCGCGACGATGTCGGCGGCCAACTGCTGGAACTGCTCGTTCTTGGCGACGAAGTCGGTCTCGCAGTTCAGCTGGACCAGAGCGTTCTCCGCCGCGGCCACGAGGCCGTTGGTGGCGGACCGCTCGGCGCCGCGCTTGGCTGCCTTGGCCGCGCCGTGGATGCGCAGCTCCTCGATCGCCTTCTCGAAGTCGCCGTCGGTGGTCTCGAGCGCCTTCTTCGCGTCCATCATGCCCGCGCCGGTGGCGTCGCGGAGCTTCTTCACGTCAGCGGCGGTGTAGTTCGCCATTCCTCGATCTCTCGTCTTGTCGATGCGTCAGCTAGTGGGACTCGGGCGGTCCGCCGGCCCTTGACCGGGCGGTACCCGGTGACGGACCGGCGAATGCGGTCCGGCGACGGCCGCTCGGCGTGAACCGAGCGGCCCCGCAGGCAACTCAGGCCTCGTCGGACTTCTCGGAAGCCTCGGCCGGGTCGACCGGGACAACCGGGGTGTCGTCGGCCTTGGCGACGGTCTCCGCGACCGCACCGGACTCGGCGACCGGCGGCTGCTCGGCCACAGCGTCCGTGGCCTCCGCAGCGGCAACGGCCTCGGCGGTCTCCGTCGTGGCAGCCTCCGTCTTGGCAGCCTCCGTCTTGGCAGCTTCCGTCTTGGCAGTGCCGTTCTGGCTCTCCAGCAGCTCGCGCTCCCAGGCGGCCATCGGCTCTTCCTGGCCCAGCTCCTCGCCGGCGGCGGCGGAGCCCTGGCCGGAGCGGCCCATCAGGCCGTCGGCGACAGCGTCGGCGACGACCCGCGTGAGCAGGCCGACCGAGCGGATCGCGTCGTCGTTCCCCGGAATCGGGTAGTCGACCTCGTCCGGGTCGCAGTTGGTGTCCAGGATGCCGATGATCGGCAGCTTCAGCTTGCGCGCCTCGTCGACGGCGAGGTGCTCCTTCTTGGTGTCCACGATCCACACGGCGGCCGGAACCCGGGCCATGTCGCGGATACCGCCGAGGGTCTTGAGCAGCTTGTCGTGCTCGCGACGCTTCTGCAGCAGCTCCTTCTTGGTGACACCGGAGGCGGCGACGTCGTCGAAGTCGATGAGCTCGAGCTCCTTGAGCCGCTGCAGCCGCTTGTTCACCGTCTGGAAGTTGGTCAGCATGCCGCCCAGCCAGCGCTGGTTCACGTACGGCATCCCGACGCGGGTCGCCTGCTCGGCGATCGCTTCCTGGGCCTGCTTCTTGGTGCCGACGAACAGGATCGCCCCGCCCGACGCCACGGTGCTGCGCACGAACTCGTACGCGCGGTCGATGTAGGACAGCGACTGCTGCAGGTCGATGATGTAGATGCCGTTGCGCTCGGTGAGGATGTAGCGCTTCATCTTGGGGTTCCAGCGCCGGGTCTGGTGCCCGAAGTGCACGCCGCTCTCGAGCAGCTGCTTCATGGTCACGACGGCCACGAGGTCTCCTTATTGCGACCCGGATTGCTCCGGGTCTACTCGGTTGTCTCGCCACTGACCGGATGATCCGTGGCTCCTGATGCCCGTCGCGCGAATCCACCCGGATCGCTCCGGGACCGTCGGATTCGACGCTCTTGTGCGGGCATGCGTAGTCGCCCCACCTAGGTGTGGCGCCACCGGAAGTGTACGGGACCACCCACGCCCAACGCGAACCGGGTCAGGTTGTCCACAAATCCCGGATCGCCGGTCCGCAGCCACCCCGAAACCGGCATCTTCCCTGGCATGAACCTCGCCCTGCTCCCCCTCGCCGCCCCGCCCCCGCCACCCACACCCAGCCCACCTCCGCACGCCGTCGCGGCCTGGCCGCTCCAACCCCGCCCGGAGATCGTGCGCGGCTTCGAGCTACCCGCGAAACCCTGGCTCCCCGGCCATCGCGGGGTCGACCTCGCCGGCCGCCCCGGCCAACCCGTCCTCGCAGCCACCGCCGGCACGATCACGTACGCCGGTGCACTAGCCGGGCGCGGCGTCGTCACGATCGCCATCGGTCCTCGCCGTACGACGTACGAACCCGTCGTCCCCGCGGTGTCGGTCGGAGTCACCGTCAAGACCGGCACCGTCATCGGCCGCCTGTCCGCCGCGGGCTCGCACTGCGTGCCCAGATCCTGCCTGCACTGGGGCCTGCTCCAGGGCAAGCAGTACGTCAATCCCCTGACCCTGCTCCCCAACCGCCCCGTCCGCCTACTCCCGCTCGCCGAGAGACCGGCCCAACCGGCCGCGGCAGCGCCCCGCGCCGTCTCGCCTGCACCTGAAAGCCCACCGAACCACAACCAGCGCGCGGCCAAGCTCGTCATCGCCGCGGCCGCCGCCCTGGCACTCACCGCCGGCGTGCTGATCAGGCGCGGATGAACCTCACGCGTGCGGCAGGTTCAGCTGCCAGGACACCCCGTACCGGTCGTTGACCCACCCGAACTTCTTGCTGAACCCGTAGTCACCCAGCGGCATCAGCGCTCCCCCGCCCTCGACCAGCGCGCCGTACAGCCGGTCCAATTCCGCCTCGTCCGCACAGTCCACGAACAACGACATCGAAGGAGTGAAGGTGAAGCCATGATGCTGATAGCTGTCGCTGCACATGAACTGCTGCCCGGCCAACCGGAAGACGGCCACCATCACAGACCCTTCGGGCCCCGGCCCTTCGGCGCCGTACTTGACCATCGACACGATCTCCGCGTCCTCGAACAGCGACAGGTAGAAGGTCATCGCCTTCTCCGCGCCGCCCTCGAACATGAGGAACGTCTTGATCTGCTGCATCGCCCATCTCCTACAGTCGCGGCTTATATAAGCCACGACTGTAACATGCGGTCAGCTGCCGGGGACCCGGGCCTGCCAGGCGTCCTCGTCCTTCGAGCGGCGCTCGACGCCGGCCGGGAGCTTGTTCTTGGCGAGATCGATCAGCGTGGTGTTCTCGAGCACGTCCCGCAGGCTCGCCCGAGCGGCGATCCAGACCCGCTGCAGGACGACCGCGTGCTCGTTGTACGTGACGCTCTCCGGCCGGACGCCCGAGATGCTCACGATCGGGCCGTCGACCGCGCGCATCACGTCGGCGACGGAGATCTCGTTGGGGTCGACGGCCAGCCGCCAGCCGCCCGACTGCCCGCGCTGGCTGGACAGGACGCCGGCTCGCCGCAGATCGGCCAGGATGCCCTGCAAGAACCCGTGCGGGATGCCCTGCGCCCGACTCAGCTCCTCGGCCGACACCACCGCCGCATCGCCGGCCACCCACCGCTGGGTGATCTCGATCAGAGCTCGCAACGCATAGTCAGACTTCGCCGAAACCCGCATGTCCCGCAGTCTGCCGCATCCCGGCGCCCACGCGCCGCATCCCCGGGCCATGTCATGCCTGGGTCACGCCCTGGGGTGCGCCTGCTGATAGGCCTGGCGGAGACGATCCGTGGAGACGTGCGTGTAGATCTGGGTGGTCGCGAGCGACGCGTGCCCGAGGAGCTCCTGCACGCTGCGGAGGTCCGCGCCGCCCTCCAGCAAATGCGTGGCCGCCGTGTGGCGCAGACCGTGTGGCGCGAGATCCGGTGCGTCGACGACCGCGATCCGCTCGTGCACCATCCGCCGTACCGTCCGCTGATCGATCCGGCCGCCCCGCGCCCCGAGAAAGGCCGCCGGCCCGCTCCCCTCACGCGCCAGCTTCGGCCGGGCCTCGACCAGCCACCGTTCGAGCGCCTGCCCGGCCGGCACGCCGTACGGGACCGACCGCTCCTTCCGCCCTTTGCCGAAGACCCGCACGACGCGGCGCGAGTCGTCCACGTCGTCTACGTCGAGGGCACACAGCTCGCCGACGCGGATACCCGTTGCATAGAGCAACTCCATGATCGCGAGATCGCGCAGCCCGACGGGACTGCCGTCGTCCGCGGCAACCGCTGCAGCGTCGAGCACCGCGCGGGTATCAGCCTGACCGAGCACCCCAGGAAGAGTCTTGTGCGCCTTGGGACTGGCCAGCAACGCTCCAGGATCGGTACCGATCCGCCCGGTCCGCTGCGCCCAGGCCGTGAACACCCTTGCGGCCGTCGCCCGGCGAGCCATCGTGCTGCGGGATTTCCCGAGACTTTGCTGTTTCGCCAACCACGAGCGCAGGCTCCGGATATCCAACTGCCCGAGATCATCGTGACCAAGCCGAATCAAATGTTCGAGTAAATCCGCGACATCTCCGATGTAGGCTCTGACCGAGTGAGTGCTGAGGTCTCTTTCCGCCGTCAGATGCCTTTCGTAGTCAGCCAGTAACACAGCGAAACCCTCCGGCCAGGAACGGTTTCCGGTGACTTCGTCCGGCGTCATACCTCGACGATGCGTGAGGTGGCCCGGCATCGCAAGCCACCGCGCGGAGACCGACGAGAGGAGGGCTGGTCGATATCCCGACGGTCGACTACTGTTCGGCCCGATTGCCCTAGTAGCAACGGAGGCACCCCTGACCATGGCCCCCTCAGCGAACGGACAGACCGTAGGCCGGCGCCTGCCGGTCGAGTCGGCGTTCACTCGAGTCGAGGACGCGCGGCACCGTCTGCCGCGTTTGTTCGGTCGTCGCGACCTGGTTGTACTCGGCCTGGGCGTGATGATCGGCTCCGGCATTTTCAGCATCAGCGGCGTTCAGGCGGCAAATGTCGCCGGACCGGCAGTGATCCTGTCGTTCGTCATCGCCGCGATCGTCTGTCTGCTGGCCGCGGCCTGTTACGCCGAACTGTCGTCCACCATCCCGGTTTCCGGTAGCGCGTACACGTTCAGTTACGTCACCTTCGGCGAAGCGTGGGCGTGGCTGGTCGGCTGGGCGCTCGTGCTCGAACTCGTCACCGCGGCGGCGATCGTCGCCCGGGTCTGGTCGGCGTACTTCCTGGCCACGCTGGACGGCTTCGGAGTGACGCTGCCCGCCGGAGTGGCCCAGTTCTTCGGCCCCGAGGCCAAGTTGAACCTGGTGGCCCCGCTGCTGCTGCTGATCCTGACCGCGCTGATCGTGACCGGCACCAAGCTCTCCTCCCGCGTGCTGACCGTCGTCGTGATCGCGAAGGTCGCGGTGATCCTGCTGGTGGTGATCGTCGGCGCCGCGCACATCAACATGGACAACTACCACCCGTTCGTCCCGCCGGCCCGGGCCGCGCCCGCGACCGCGAGCCCGACGTTGCTGGGCTGGATCCTGGACTCGTCGTTCGGCTCGTTCGGGACGATGGGCATCTTCACGGCCGCGAGCACGATCGTGTTCGCCTACATCGGCTTCGACCTGATCGCGACCGCGTCCGAGGACGCCCGCAGCCCGCGCAAGACCGTCCCGCAGGGCATGCTGCTCGGCGTCGGCGCGGTGACGATTCTCTACATCGCGATGGCAGTCGTGCTGGTCGGCATGCGCCCGTACGGCCAACTGGGCGGCGGGGCACCGGTCTCCGAAGCGCTGGCCGCGGTCGGGGTCGGGTGGGCCGCGAAGGTGGTCAACCTCGGTGCTCTGCTCGCGTTGATGACGGTGATCATGGTGGTCCTCATCGCGCAGAGCCGGGTGCTGTTCAACATGGGCCGAGACGGCCTGCTCCCGAAGAGCCTCGGCCGCGTCAGCCGCGTGTACTCCTCCCCCGCCCGCGCCGCAGCCGCCGCGGGCGTCGCCGCCCTGGCCCTCACGCTCTACCCGAAGGTCCTGGAGCTCGAGGAACTGCTCGTCATCGGAGCCCTGTTCTGCTTCGCGTTCTGCGCGATCGGCGTCCTCACCCTGCGCCGCTCCGAGCCCAACCTGGAGCGCGGCTTCCGGGTGCCGATGGTCCCGCTGATCCCGCTGCTGTCACTGGCCGCCACGGTCTGGCTGATGCTCAACCTGAAGACGAGCACCTGGACCAAGTTCGGCATCTGGATGGTCATCGGTATCGCGATCTACGGCCTTTACGGCCGCTGGCACAGCCGCCTCGCCAACGAGGACAGCTGGGACTTCGACCTCGGCGACACCGACCCGGGCACCGGCGGCCTCCAAGCCATCCGTCCCGACCACGACCGCCCCACCGAACTCCGCGCCATCCGCACCCCACCCCCACAACAACCCCAAAAACCCACCCGCGGCAAACACATGCGCAGCTAGCAGGACTTCGTTCTCCCTGGGCCGCCTCGCGTGGCTCGGCAAGGTTGCGCTCGCGGGCACGTTCGCGGCGGCGCTAGGTGCGTTTGCTCGCACCCGCCGGCTGTCTGCGCCTGGGGCGGGGATAGCGCCCTGGACCAGGAAAGGCCACTGGTAGGAGTCAGCCGGGCCCCGAACGGCCGTCGTTCGGCGAGCCGACCAGGCCCTGCCGGCCGCTGACCTTTTACGTTTGTCAGATGAGCCGAATCTTCACCGCCACTTTCGCGTCTGTGTATCCGCTGTATGTGACCAAGGTCGAAAAGAAGGGACGCACCAAGGCCGAACTCGATCAGGTCATCGAGTGGCTGACCGGTTTCGGCCCGGCAGCGTTGAAGGATCACCTGGAGGCGGGCACGACCTTCGAGGACTTCTTCGCCGACGCAGAACTCAATCCACGCGCATCGTCGATCACCGGAGTCATCTGCGGCGTACGCGTCGAACACATCGAAGATCCCCTGATGCAGAAGATCCGCTATCTCGACAAACTGGTCGACGAACTGGCCAAGGGCAAGCCAATGGAAAAAATCCTGCGCCCGTAGCCGCACCGCCGGCCCCGCCACCTCATCGGCTCGTCAGATCGCCATCGACCGTTGCCGGCATGGGCTCCCAGACGAATCCGTCCGGGTCGACGAAGTTGCCCGCGTCCCCGCTCAGTGCGATCCGGTGCGACCCGTTGCCGTCGACCGGTACGCCGGCGTCCTTCGCCAGGGCCCTCCGCCCGTACAGTCCCAGCTTGATGGGCCCCGTGGTGGCGAACTCGACGTACTTGCGCCCGAAGCTCCTCGCCACGGCCAACCCGTGGTCCACGTAGAATTTCTTGCTCACGGCAACATCGGCGCAGCCGAGCAGCAGTACGACGGAGTCGATCGCTCGTGTCGCCGGACCGGTGTCCTTCTTCGCCGAGGTGGCCACCTTCCAGATCGTGCCGTCGGGCGACTCGACGACGCCGCCGTACCCCCAGAGCAACTTGGTCACCGGCTTCACCACCGTCGCACCGGCAGCCACCGCCGTCTCGAAGAGGCTGCTCACCGTACTCGGCTGGGCCACCGTCAACGACAACGTGAAGTCACGAAAACCAGTCGTTTCCGCGCTCGACTCACGCACCCTTACCTGCCCACTCAGCCCGAAGGCATCCGTGAGAAACCGCTCTGCCGACGAACGGTCAGCCACTTCCAGAACCACACTGTGAAGAGTTGTCATGTCTCCAACCTAGGTAGCCAGGCTGCGGCTTGCTTCTCGATTCCTGACCAACTCCGGACGGCTGAAGGTGGTTCGTTGTGTTGGGCCCGTGGTTGTCACGGGGACGGCGGAGGTGGGGTGGGTAGGCGCCAGCCGGTGGGGGTTTGGGTTATGAGGGTCAGGGCGGCGAGGGTTTGTAGGCATTGCTGGGTGGTGGGGACGTCGAGGCCCGCGGTGCTGGCTATGCGGTCGGTGGGGGCGGGGTTGTGGACCGGGACGGCGTCCAGGGTTCGTTGGAGGTCGGGGTCGAGGGTGTCGGTGAGCGTTGGGGCGACTCTCGGGGGTTGGGTGAGGTTCGTGCCGAAGGGGGAGATTGCCTCGATGATGTCGGCGACGTTGGTGGCCAGGACGGCGTTGCGTTCGCGGACGAGTAGGTGGCTGCCGGCGGACATGCGCGAGGTGATCGGGCCGGGGACGGCCAGGACGGGGCGGCCGCATTGCTCGGCCCAGCCGGCGGTGTTGAGGGCGCCGCTGCGTACTGCGGCTTCGATGACGACGGTGCCTTGGGTGATGGCGGCGATGAGTCGGTTGCGGGCGAGGAAGCGGAGCTTGGTCGGGGCACAGCCGGGTGGGAGTTCGGTGACGACCAGGCCGTCCTCGGCGATGCGGCTGAGCAGGGCGGAGTTGCGTTTCGGGTAGCTGACGTCGACGCCGCAGGCGAGGACTGCGATTGTCGTGCCGGCCGCTGCGAGGGCTCCGCGGTGTGCGGCCGCGTCGATGCCGTAGGCGCCTCCGGAGACGACCGTGAGGCCGTTGTCGGCGAGGCCGGAGGACAGTTCGGCGGATACGTGTTCGCCGTACGACGAGCAGGCGCGGGCGCCGACGATGGCGACGGCTCGGGTGAGGGCGTGGCGGAGGTTCGCGCGGCCACGGATCCAGAGGCCGAACGGTACGCCTGCTCGGCGGGTCAACTGACCTGCTTCGTCGAGGACTTCGACCTCAGCCGGCCATTCGTCGTCGCCGGGGATCACGAACCGGGCACCCGCGGCCGCGGCTCGCTCGAGATCTCGGTGTGGATCGGCTGTGGCGAGTCGCGTGGACCAGCGCTCCAAGCCGGAGGCGTTGTGCTGGAGGCGGTCCCAGATCTCCAACGGTGGAAGGCCTTCGAATGCCTCGAGAGCGGCGAGATCGCCCGGCTCGACCACCCGGGACAGACCGGCGCGGGCCAGACGCTCCTCATCTCCGTTGCCACCAGCAACCGACTCGAAGCCATCCGCTCCTCTCCCGGAGCCAGAACCCTCGGCTCCGACTCCCCCGGCTCCGGAAGTCCCAGCCCCGGGTCGCCCAGGCTCTCCTCCCCCGAGGCCAACCGCGGCGCGAACGGTTGCTGCACGGACGGCTGCTGTGGGGACAGCTGGTGCGACAGCGGCTGGCGCGAGGACGGGCGCTGCGGGGATGGGCGCTGCGGGGATGGGCGCTGCGGGGATGGGCGCTGCGGGGATGGGCGCTGCGGGGATGGGCGCTGCGGGGATGGGCGCTGCGGGGATGGGGGATGCGGAGGCGAGGACCGTGGGTCGGAGTGCTTGGTGGGTGGTCATTGGGTGGGTCCTTTGAGGGGGCGGAGGTCGGCTAGCTGGGTCAAGGGCTCGCCTGAGCGGAGTTGGAAGGCTTCGTGGGTTTGGTCGACGGTGGGGATGGCGGCGCCGGCTAGGTCGGTCAAGGTCCAGGCGAGGCGGACCACGCGGTCGAAGCCTCGGGCAGTAAGGCGGCCGGCGGAGTAGTGCTCTTCGAGGAGTTTTTGGCTGGCGTCGTCCAGCGGGTGCTCGCGACGCAGGACCGGGCCGGGGATCTCGCTGTTGAGGGTCCAGGCGCTATCGCGGTAGCGGTGCGCCTGGCGATCGCGGGCGGCCTGGACGCGGGCGGCGACGACGGCGGTCGACTCCACGGGTTGGCCGTCGGTGACGGTGCGGGCGGCCGGCAGGATCTGGCGCTGGATGTCGAGGCGGTCCTTGATCGGGCCGCTGATCCGCTGGCGGTACCGCGCCAGATGCTGTGGGGTGCAGCTGCAGATGCCTTGGTTGGTGCCGGACAGGCCGCAGGGACAAGGGTTGGCGGCGAGGACGAGCATGAAGCGGGCGGGGAACTTCGCAACGGCTGCGGCCCGGTGGACCTCGACGAAACCGGATTCGAGTGGCTGACGAAGGGTGTCGAGGGTCAGGGGATGCATTTCGGGCGCCTCGTCGATGAAGAGGATGCCGCGGTGCGCGCAGCTGATGGCGCCCGGTCTCGGCACGCCGGTGCCGCCGCCGACCAGGCTGGCCAGGGACGCTGTGTGGTGCGGCGCGATGAACGGCGGCCGGTGGACCAGCTCGGCGTCGTTGGTGAGCAGGCCGGCGAGTGAGTGCACGGCCGAGACCTCGAGGGAGTCGTCCGTGCTGAGGTCAGGCATCAGTCCGGCCAGGCGCTCGGCGAGCATGGTTTTGCCTGAGCCCGGTGGGCCGTGCAGGAACAGGTGGTGACCGCCGGCGGCTGCGGCCTCGATGGCGCGCCGACCCTCGCGTTGGCCGATGATGTCTTCGAGATCGACCTCCGGCAGCCGGATCAGCGACTCCGACACCAGGCGCGGCTCGGCGCGGGGTGGTGCTTCGTCGGGGATCTCGGTGCCGCGGAGCAGGGCGAGGACCTGGCGCAGCGAGCGAGCGCCGTACACCTCGATTCCGGGGACCAGGCGGGCCTCGCCGACGTTGAGGTCGGGGACGACGATGCGGTCGAAGCCGGCCCGGGACGCGGCCAGGGTCATCGCGAGTGCGCCGCGGACCTCGCGGATGCGGCCGTCGAGGCCCAGTTCGCCGATGATCGCCGTACGGCGGAGCGCGCCGGGATCGACTGCGCCGGCTGCCGTGAGGAGCGACAAAGCGATCGCGACGTCGTAGTGCGAGCCGGTTTTGGGGAGGGTGGCGGGTGACAGGCCGATCGTGACCTTGCGGTCGGGGAACCGCTCCCCGCTGTTCACCACGGCGGCGCGGACGCGGTCGCGGGCTTCGGACAGCGACGTGTCGGGAAGACCGATCAAGGTCGTCTTCGGCAGGCCCTGGGCGATGTCGGCCTCGACCTCGACCAGGTGGCCCTCCAGACCGACCAGGGCGACGGACCAGGTGTGTGCGAGGGCCATCAGATCGCACCTCGCACGTGGTCCACGGTCGGTGGCGTGTTGTGGTCGAACAGGACCGAGATGACGTCGATCCTGATCTCGGCCGGTCTGAGCTGATGGGTCTGCAGCCAGCGGCCGGCCAGCCTCCGGAGTGTGGCCAGCTTCCGATAGGTGATCGACTCCAGCGGGGAGCCGTAGTTCAGCCCGCGCCGGGTCTTCACCTCACAGACGACGAGTGTGTCGCCTTCGCGCGCGACGATGTCGATCTCGCCGAACTCGCAGCGCCAGTTGCGCTCGAGCACCGCGAAACCGTGGGTGCTGAGATACCTCGCGGCGAGATCCTCGCCGTACCGTCCGACGGTGTTCCTGGTCCGCATCGATGACCACCTCCGGCAGAGAAGATGCCGGGATCAGGCCTCGGAAACGGACCTCACCTTCGAACTGTGGACAACCGCCTGCCGGTGGACGAGGTCAGCGGCCGAAGTCGGAGTCCTTCGGGACTTCCAGGTCGGACTTGGCGAGCTCTTCGATGTTGACGTCGCGGAAGGTGACGACCTTGGCGTTCTTGACGAAGCGGGCGGAACGGTACACGTCCCAGACCCACGCGTCGGCCATCGTCACCTCGAAGTACACGTCGCCGCCCTCGGTGCGGACCTTCAGGTCGACCGCGTTGCACAGGTAGAAGCGCCGTTCGGTCTCCACGACGTACTTGAAGATCCCGACGACGTCCTTGTACTCCCGATAGAGCTGAAGCTCCATATCGGTCTCGTACTTCTCGAGGTCGTCAGCGCTCATGCCTGGCTCTCCACTCCGGTGGGACTGGTGACATTCTGTCCCATATCGGGCCGCAGACTGCGGCGGACATTCTCAAACCGCCGTCGATGTTGTGGGCACGGGCCGTATTCGTCCAGTGCCGCCTGGTGTTCAGGGGTGCAGTACCCCTTGTGGATCCCGAACCCGTACTGCGGGTACACCTTGTCCCAGTGCTCCATCACGCGATCCCGCGTCACCTTGGCGATCACTGACGCGGCAGAGATGCAGGCGGCCACCCGGTCGCCCTTCCACATCGCCAGGCCCGGTACGCCGAGACCGTCGACGCCGAAGCCGTCGGTCAGCACGTACGACGGCCGCACGTCGAGCCGGAACAACGCCCGGCGGAGCGCCTGCACGTTCGCGACGTGCATACCGAGCCGGTCGCACTCGTCCGCCTCGATGGACACCACCGACCAGGCGAGAGCACGCTTGCGGACCTCTTCGTAGCAGCGCTCCCGCGCCTTCGCGGTGAGCAGCTTCGAGTCGGCCAGACCCGGGATCTGACCGCGCTTGCCCTCCGGCAGGATCACCGCCGCAGCCACCAGCGGGCCCGCACACGGTCCACGACCGGCCTCGTCGACACCGGCGATCGGATCCAGGCCGACGCGCCGCAGGGCTCGCTCGTACCCGTACAGCCCGGCGTCCCGCCGTACCGTGCTCCCGCGCGGCAACGCGCTCATCCAGCCCTCCGCATCACACAACTCACCCTAGGCGTCCGAGGCGACAGAACGGTTACTTGGGTGGTGGCGTCAGCGATATCGAGGGTTTGTCAGGGGCCGGACCGGCCGTCGGGACGGCCTTGAACGTGTCCGGTACGCCGAGTTTGCCCCAGCGGCCCGCCGGCCAGACGATCATGATCGCCCGCCCGGTGACCTTGTCGAGCGGGACGAACGCCGCGTCGCCCTGGTTGCCGCCGTTCGCGTCGAGGTCCTGCAGGTGCACGCGGGAGTCCCCGGAGGCGGAGCGGTGGTCGCCCATCACGAAGATCCGGCCGGCCGGGACGGTGACCTGGAAGTCCATCTGGGACGGGGCGTCGCCCGGATACAGGTAGCTGGTCTCGTCGAGCGGCTGGCCGTTCACGAGCAGCCGGCCCTTCGCGTCGCAGCACGCGACCTTGTCACCGGGCATGCCGATCAGGCGCTTGATCAGGTGACCGTGGCTGGAGTCCGGGAGCAGACCGACGATCTCGAAGAACCGGCCGATCGAGCCGCGCTTCTGGCCGCTCTCCTCGGCACCGAGCCAGCCGCCCGGGTCCTCGAACACGACCACGTCGCCGCGCTTGACGTCGGTGAGCTTCTCCACCACGACCCGGTCGCCGACCAGCAGGGTGTTCTCCATCGACTCGCTCGGGATGATGAACATCTGCCCGACGAACGCCCGCAGGATCGAGGAGACGATCAGGGCACCGACCACGATCAGCACGAACTCGCGGGCGGCCGCCGCGAAGCCCGAGCGGTGGGCAGGTTTGGCGTCCGTCTTGGTCGGTGTATCGGTCACTTCTTCAGCCCCGGCTTCTTGAAGGTTTCCGGAGGACGCAGCATCGTCATCCGGTCAGACGGCCAGATTACGCAACAGGCCCGGCCAACCACGTTCTCGACCGGCACGAATCCGCCGCCGGGGCCGCCCATGTGGGCGCGGGAATCGGCGGACTCGGCCCGGTTGTCGCCCATCACCCACAGGTGACCGGCCGGAACCAGCACGTTGAAGGGCAGCTCGGACGGCTTGGCGTCCTTCAGGAGGTACTCCCGCTCGTCCAGCGGGATGCCGTTGACGGTGATCTGGCCCTGCTTGTTGCAGCACACCACCCGGTCGCCGCCGATGCCGATCACCCGCTTCACCAGGTGACCCTCGCCGCTGCGCGGCAGGATGCCGACGAACTCACCGATCCGGCGCACCGTGCCCGGCTTGACCTCTTCCTCGTTCAGCCAGTTGTCCGGGTCCTTGAAGACGATGATGTCACCGCGGTCGACGTCGCGGTGCAGGTAGCTGATCTTCTCGGCGAGGATCCGGTCGTCCTTCGTCAGCGTGTCGTACATCGACTCCGACGGGACGTAGAACGCCTCCGCGACGAACAGCCGCAGGACCACCGTGATGACGAGGGCGAGCACCGTCACGGTGCTCATCTCGACGAGCAGGCTGAGCAGCGGATTCCGCTGCTTCAGCCTGCGGTGACGTCCCTTGCTGCGACGTGCCCTCTTGGATACCGGTCGAGGGCGAGCGCGAGTCGCAGTGCTCGGCGCCATAGGTGACCGTCGTCGTTACGGGCGTCAGGAGGCCGGGACTTCGCGCTTCTCCTTGATCTTCGCTGCCTTACCGCGCAGCTCGCGCAGGTAGTACAGCTTGGCGCGGCGGACGTCGCCGCGGGTCACGACCTCGATCTTCTCGACGATCGGGGTGTGCAGCGGGAAGGTCCGCTCGACACCGACGCCGAAGCTGACCTTGCGGACCGTGAAGGTCTCCTGCAGGCCGCCACCCTGGCGACGGATCACGACACCCTGGAAGACCTGGACGCGGGACCGGTTGCCCTCGACGACCTTGACGTGCACCTTGACGGTGTCACCGGGGCGGAAGGCGGGGATGTCGTCGCGCTTGCTCGCGTTGTCGAGCTCGTTCAGGACGTTGCTCATCAGGTGTCTCTTCCTCGCGCGTGCCACAGGTCACCCACGAATGTCGGTGGTGATGAAGTCATCAAAAGGCTGCCGGTCGGTGGTCACCCCCTGTGGCAGGAGCACCGAAGGGCAGCAACAGACAATCTTGCCACACGCCCCACACGGCGACGAAATCCGGTGCGTCGACCGCGCAGGGTGATCACTTACGGCGGCGGCGTTTGCCGAGCCGGACCAGGTCGACCTTGGGCGTCTGGGGCTCGCGGCTGAGCTCCCGGTAGCCCGCTTTCCGGTACAGGGCGAGATTCCGGTCACTCTGCGCGCCCGTGTTCAGGGTGTACGACGTGACTTCGGCGGGCGCCACCTGCTCGGCGGCACGCAGTAGGCGGGTACCGAGCCCCCGGCCCTGCCAGTCGGGGGCAACGATGAGGCGTTCGATCTGTCCGACCGTGTCGTCCACCAGGAGCTGGACCGATCCGACGATGCGGGTGCCGGCGACAGCCTTCAGGACGGTCCCCCGCTCCAGGCGGGCGGCAGTCGCGGCAGGGTCGTCTGTCAGCGGCGGGATCGTGTAATCGTCGTACAACCGCGCCTCGGACAGGAAGGCGGCCAGCTGCAGTACGTGGATCTCACCCGCGTCAGCAGCCGTGGCGGGCAGCAGGCGGACCCCTGAGGTGGCGTCCTCCTTCTGAGCGACCACGTCGCCCCACGCTGCCAGGAGGTCCGGCCGACGTTCCGCAGTACGCCGTACGGACTCGTCGTGGCGCCAGTCGGCGATCAGAGCGTGGTTCCCGGACAGCAGCACCTCAGGTACGTCGTACCCGCGCCAGCTCGGCGGTTTCGTGTAGACCGGGTACTCGAGCAGGCCGTCGCCCGAGTGGGACTCCTCCGCCAGCGACTCCGGGTTGCCGATCACACCGGGCAGGAGGCGCGCCACCGCCTCGACCATCACGAGTACGGCAACCTCACCGCCGTTCAGCACGTAGTCGCCGATGGACACCTCGTCGACGCGCATCCGCTCGCCGGCGTACGACGCCACGCGCGCGTCGATGCCCTCGTACCGCCCGCACGCGAACGCGAGCCAGGGCTCAGCAGCGAGCTCGTACGCGAGCTCCTGGGTGAAGGGCCGCCCGGCCGGGGTCGGCACGATCAGCCGCGGCTGCGAGGGGCTGTCGACGGGGGCGACCGCGTCCAGCGCCTGTCCCCAGGGCTCCGGCTTCATCACCATGCCCGCTCCCCCGCCGTACGGGGTGTCGTCGACGGTCCGGTGGCGGTCGTGGGTCCACTCGCGCAGGTCGTGCAGGTGGATGTCCAGCAGACCGCTCTTGGCCGCCTTCCCGACCAGGGAGACGTCAAGGGCGGCCAGATACTCCGGAAAGATCGTGACGACGTCCAGCCGCATGTCAGTCCCCCGGCTCGGTCTCTACCACCTCTGCGCCCTCGGGGTCGAGCAAACCGGGGCGGTCTGCCACCACGACGTACCGCTTGTCGATGTCGATCTCCGGGACGAGTTCCTCGACCATCGGGACCAGCACGAGGTTCCCCGCGGTACGCCGAATCTCCAGGAGGTCCTGCGCCGGCAGGTGCACGATGTCGGTCACTTCGCCGACCTCGGCGCCGTCGGTGGTGCGGACCGCGAGGCCGATCAGGTCGCGGTCGTAGTACTCCTCGGGGTCCTCGGGGCGCTCGGCCTCGTCGATCTCGGACTGGATGACCAGGTTGCGCAGCTGCTCCGCCGCGGTCCGGTCCGGCACCTCCGCGAACTTCACCAGCAGCTTCCCGCTGTGCCAGCGGCTCGAAGCGATGGTCAGGGTCCGGGACACCTTGGCATCGGTCACGACGGTCGCTCCGTCGGCGAACCGGCGGTCCGGCTCGTCGGTGCGCACGTCGATACCGACCTCGCCCTTGATCCCATGCGCCCGGCCGATCCGCCCGACAGTCACCAACACCTGCATTACTCCTTTGTAGGACCTCTTGTACGAAATGAAGGGCCGCACCCCAGACCGGGTGCGGCCCCTCACAGGACTGCTGTGGACTACCGAGTCAGCGGCGCGGGCGCCGGTTGAACTCGTCGACGAAGTCGATGCGTAGCGAGGACTCGGTGCTGAGGGCGCCGACGACGGTGCGGATCGCGGTGGCGGTGCGGCCGTTACGGCCGATCACCTTGCCGATGTCGTCGGGGTGGACGTGCACCTCGAGGGTGCGGCCACGCCGCAGGTTCCGGGCCCGGACGCTGACGTCGTCGGGGTTGTCCACGATGCCTCGGACCAGGTGCTCGAGCGCCTCGGTCTCCATCATCGTCAGGCCTCGGTGGTCTCGGCCGCAGCCTCGTCGGCCTTCGGCTCGTCGGCCTTGGCCTCAGCCTTCGCGTCCTCCGCCTTGTCAGCCTTCGGAGCCTCGTCGGCCTTGGGCGCCTCGGCGGCGTCGTCCTTCTTCTCAGCCTTCTTCGCGGTCTTCTTGGCGGTGACCGCCTCGGTCTTCAGCGAGCCGTGGGCCTCGGCCAGCGCCTCGTTGAAGATCTCCTGCTTGTCCCGCTTCGGCTCGGCCACCCGCAGCGGCGCCGGGGCGTCCAGGCCCTTGAACTTCTGCCAGTCGCCGGTGGCCTTGAAGAGCGCCTCGACGGCCTCGCTCGGCTGCGCGCCGACGCCCAGCCAGTACTGCGCCCGCTCCGACTCGACGCGGATGAACGAGGGCTCGGTCTTCGGGTTGTAGATCCCGATCTCCTCGATCGCGCGGCCGTCCCGCTTGGCGCGGGCGTCCATCACGACGATGCGGTAGTGCGGGGTGCGCTTCTTGCCGATGCGCTTCAAACGGATCTTGACTGCCACGTTTGTGGGGTCTCCCTTGGAATTACTGTCTTGATGAACTGCACGACGCGTCGTGGGGACAACGCAGTGACAAGCTCGATGGGCCGGCCGGGCAGTGGAGTTAGAGGGCTGCACGAAACCTGGACGGACTCAGCAGGCCATTGTGCCAGAAACCACGCTGCCCAACCAATTCGCCTCAGGGGCGCAGGTAGGCCAAGTTGGGGAGCTGCTCGACGTACGTGTCCAGGAGGCTGCGGGCGACCGTCACAGAGTCTACGAGCGGGTGGTAGGCGAAGGCCTTCACAGCGGTGGCCCGGGAGGCAGTGGTGGCGGCCTCGATCGTCGCGCGCTCGACGGCCTTCACAGCACTGACCAGACCGGCCTGGTGGTCGCTCAGTTGCGACACGGTCACCGGGAGTGCCCCGTTGGCGTCAACGGTGCAGGGGATCTCCACGACGGCGTCGTCATCGAGGTGGCGCAGTACGCCGCGGTTGCGAACGTTGAGGATCAGCGAGGCCCGCTCGTTGTGTGCGATCGCCCGCATCAGCGAGAGCGCGACCTGCTCGTACCCACCGGCCGCCATGTCCCGCTCGTCCCGCTCCCCCGCGTCGGCGACCTCACGGCTTTCCACCATGTACGTCGACTCGCGCTCGGCCCGGGTCTTCTGCCAGAGCTCGAACGCCTGCTCGGGGTGCTGCCCAGTCTCGGCGTAGAACGCGGACTGCTGCTCCAGGAGGAACGTGCCACGCGTCTGCCGCACCCCCTGTACGGCGGCCAGCGTCTCGCGGGCGAAGTAGTAGTAGTGCAGGTACTCGTTCGGAATGGACCCCAGCGACCGCAGCCAGTCCACACCGAACAGCCGGCCCTCCTCGAAGGAGGCCAACGCGTCAGTCGACTGCAGCAGCTCCGGCAAGCGGTCCGCTCCACCGGACCGCAGGCCCCGAAGCCAGCCGAGGTGGTTGAGACCGGCGTAGTCGTAGAACGCAGTAGACGGGTCGACGCCGAGCGCCAGCGCCGCCCGGCGACCCAGACCGGACGGGGAGTCGCAGATGCCGATCACCCGGTCGCCCAGGTACGGAATCATCGCCTCCGTCACCATGCCGGCCGGGTTGGTGAAGTTGATGGTCCACGCTTCCGGAGCGACCGCCGCGATCCGCTGGGCGATCTGTACGGCGACCGGGAGTGTCCGCAGCCCGTAGGCGATCCCGCCGGCGCCAACCGTCTCCTGCCCCAGTACGCCGAGGTCGAGGGCGACCCGTTCGTCGACGGTCCGTCCCTCGAGGCCGCCCACGCGGATCGCGGAGAAGATGAAGTCGGCACCACGCAACGCCTCGTCGAGGTCCGTGGTCGCGGTCACGACCGGCGGGTCGAGCGGGGCCGCGTCGACATCGGAGTGGCCGAGGCCTGCCGCCTGCTGACGCAGCACTGCGGCGATGGCGGACAGGCGCGACGGATCGGTGTCATAGAGAACGACGGACGTGATCCGTCCGGCTCCACGGTCGCCGAGCAACGCGTGGTACACGAGCGGAACCCGAAAGCCGCCCCCACCCAGGATCGTCAGCTTCACGCCAGCACCACCTCTACTCCTGCTTCGGTCAGTTGGGCACGCGTTGCCGCGTCGGAGTCGGGTTCGGTGACGACCATGGAGAGCTCTCCCGGCTCGCACACCCGGGCGACGCCGTGCCCCGGGAACTTCGTCCGATCGGCGAGCAGGACCACCCGGTCGGCGGCGTTGATCATCGCCCGCTTGACCGGCACCTCGATCATCGTGCTGTCCATGACCCGGCCGTCCGGCCGGACCCCGCTGGTCCCCAGGAACAGCCAGTCGACGTGGATCTGCCGCAGGCTTTCCTCGGTCAGGTAGCCGACCAGCGACCGGTAGCTTCGCCGGACGAACCCGCCCAGCACGATCAGCTCGATCTGCTCGTCGTTCTGCAACTCCTCCAGTACGGCGAGGTTGCTGGTCACCACGGTCAACGAGCGGCCGTGCAGGTGCTGCGCGACCCGGAGTGCCGTCGTACCGATGTCCAGCAGCACCGACTCGCCGTCGGCGACCAGCTCGGCCGCACGCCGCGCGATGCGGTCCTTCTCCTCGGCATGGACGGCGTTGACGTCCGCGAACGGCTCGTCACCGCCGTCGACCGCGAGCGCACCGCCGTACACGCGGGTCAGACGACCCTCTGCGTGCAACTGCTCGAGGTCGCGCCGGATGGTGGCCTCGCTGACGCCGAGCTTCCCGGCCAGCACCTTGACGCCCCCGGCCCCGTCGGCCCGGAGCGCGCGGACGATCTGATCCTGACGCTGCTTCGGCAACACAGAGAGACCGTATCACGCAAACTCCGTCATTATCAGTCAAATTTGTGATCAGCTCTTGCGGATCCTGAGCAAGAGTTTCAAGATTCATGCACGAGTTTGATCGACCCTGCAGGAGTGTGCTGAGCATGCACGAGCTGGACGTTCCCGTCCTAGATGTCGTCGTGTCCGGTCTGGTATTTGAGGACCTGGTGCTCGGCCTGCCCATGGCGCCACGTCCGGGCACCGAGGTCTGGGCCACCGAGTCGCACGAGAGCCCGGGAGGTATCGCGAACTTCGCGGTCGCGCTCGCCCGGCTCGGCCTGCGGACCGGCATGGCCGCGGCCTTCGGGGCGGACGCCGCCGGTGACCGCGTCTGGACGTACCTGAGCGCCGAGGGCATCGATCTGACACTCTCCCGAAAACTCGCCGGCTGGCAGACGCCCCTCACCGTGGCCCTTGCCTACGACAACGACAGGGCACTGGTCACCCGGGGTACCCCTCCCCTGCTGTCGGCCGACGAGCTGATCACCACGCCGCCGGCTGCTCGAGCCGTCGCCGCCCACATCGGATCCTGGCCGAACGAGTGGCTGGCGAAGGCGAAGGCGGCCGGCAGTGTGGTGTTCGCAGACGTGGGCTGGGACCCGACCGAGCAGTGGGACCCGGCAGTGCTCGACCAGCTCCAGCACTGCGACGTGTTCCTGCCGAACGCCGACGAGGCCATGCACTACACGCGGACGGACTCACCAGAGCAGGCCATGCGCCGCTTGGCGGAGCAGGTGCCGCTGGTGGTCGTGTCCAACGGCGCTGCGGGCGCCACCGCACTCGACGCGAGTACTGGCGAGCAGGTCGCCGTACCTGCGTATGCGGTCCCGGCGGCGGACACCACCGGGGCGGGTGATGTGTTCGCCGCCGGCTTCATCGCCGCCACGCTCTGGGACCTGCCGCTGGCGCAGCGGGTGCGGTTCGCGGCACTCACCGCCGCGCTCTCCGTCACCCGGCTGGGCGGTGCTGACGCCGCACCGCGCTGGGCCGACCTGGTGGCCTGGCAGGCCCTGCTCGATACCGGGCATCCCGAAGACCACCACCTCCAGGCGCTGATCAGCGCACACTCATGGGCACACTCAGGAAGGTAGAACCATGGAGCTCTCACGTCGGACATTGCTCGGGGGCTTCGCAGCCGTAGCGGGCGGGTCGCTGGTCGGCTGCTCGTCAGGAATGAACAACACCGGGACGACGGCCAAGAAGAACACTGCCACCACGCTGACCATGTGGTGCTGGCCGGGCGGTCTCGGCAAGTCGGTGCTGGACGACACGATCGCGCACTTCCCGGACCCGAAGATCAAGTACTCCGAGATCGGCGGCGACTTCAAGCAGAAGCTGATCACCACCTTCAACGGCGGTACGTCGATCCCCGACATCACGGGCCTGAAGGGCGAGGACATCGCGTCGCTGCTGCCCCAGGCCGAGCGGTTCGTGGACCTGAAGACCGTCGGCGCGGACTCGATCCTCGGCGACTACCTGGAGTGGAAGGTCAAGCAGGCCACCACCCTGGACGGCAAGGTCATCGGTCTGCCGATCGACGTCGGCCCGACCGCGCTGTTCTACCGCGAGGACGTCTTCGCCGCGGCCGGGCTGCCGAGCGACCCCGCGAAGGTGGCCGAGCAGCTGAAGACCTGGGACGACTTCTTCGCCGCCGGTGTCCAGTTGAAGGCGAAGAACCCGAAGGCGCTGCTGGTCTGGGACGCCACCGACCTCTACGACATGGTCGTCGGCCAGGGCACCGAGCGGTACATCTCCAAGGACAACAAGTTCATCGGCGACCAGGACCACATCCGCAAGGCCTGGGACACCTCGGTCAAGGCGATGACGATGAAGATCGACGGCAAGACGCCGAGCGGTTCGCCGGACTGGAACGCCGGCCTCGATCAGGGCACGGTGCCCGCGCACATCGGGGCGGCCTGGGTCGCGCTCGACATCAAGTCCGCGGTGAAGAAGACCGCGGGCAAGTGGCGGCTCGCGCCGACCCCGGGCGGCGCGGCGAACTTCGGCGGCTCGTTCCTCGCGATCACCAAGAACGCCGCCGACCCGCAGAAGGCGTTCGACGTGATCAAGTACATGCTCAGCGCCGACAACGAGGCCAAGGCGTTCGCCGACGCGCAGATCTTCCCGTCGACGCCGGCGGCGTACGACAAGCCGCAGCTCAAGGCGGCCGACAAGTTCTTCGGCGGCCAGGTCCCGATCGACATCTTCGGCCCGGCCGCGAAGGCAATCCCGGTCGCGTACCAGAGCCCGTACGACGACTCGGTCGCGGCACCCTTCCACGACGAGCTCAAGACCGTGCAGACCGGCGCCAAGACCTCGGACGCGGCATGGTCCGCCGCCGTCTCGAAGGCGAAGGCGATCGCCAAACGCCAGGGAGTGCAGTGACGGCTACAACGATGCGGACCGCGCCGCTGACCAGATCATCGACCGGTCAGCGACGCCGGATCTGGTCGTACTGGCGGTTCTACCTGGCGCTGTCACCGTTCTACGTTCTGTTCGCGGTGTTCGGGCTGTACCCGATGCTGTCCACGATCGTGCTGGCGTTCCAGCGCTGGGACGGCCTGAGCGCCCGCAGGTTCACCGGCCTGGACAACTTCGCGTTCCTGGTGAAGGACCCGACGTTCTGGCAGTCGCTGGAGAACACCGTCGTACTGTTCCTGATGTCGACGGTGCCGACGCTGGTACTGGCGCTGTTGCTGGCGGTGATGCTGCAGTCCGCGGTCCGGTTCACCAACGTCTACCGGATCGCGTACTTCATCCCGAACGTCACGTCGCTGGTCGCGATGGCGATCTTCTTCAGCTCGATCTTCAGCACGAACTTCGGTCTGGTGAACGCCGCGCTGCGCTCCCTCGGCATCCCGCAGCAGGACTGGCTCGGGCAGCCGTGGGGGATCAAGATCGCGATCTCCACGATGATCGTGTGGCAGTGGGTCGGGTACAACACGCTGATCTACCTGGCCGGTCTGCAGGCGATCCCGAAGGACCAGTACGAGGCCGCCAAGGTGGACGGGGCGGGAGCGGTCCGGACGTTCTTCTCGATCACGCTGCCGCAGCTGCGTCCCGTCGTACTGTTCACCGTCGTCATGTCGACGATCGGCGGGCTGCAGACGTTCACCGAGCCGCAGGTGATGGTCGGCAACAGCGGTGGCACCGGGCAGAGCGGGATGACCGTGGTGCTGTTCTTCTACCGGGCCGCGTTCCTGGACAACGACTACGGGTACGCCGCCGCGATCGCGCTGAGCATCTTCGCGCTCGTGCTGTTGTTCACGGCAATCAACTGGCGGATCTTCCGTGGACGGAGTGAGGACCGATGACGCGGTACCGGCTGCGCGGGCTCGCGCTGCACGCCGCCCTCGTGCTGGCCCTGCTGGTGTTCATGTTCCCGTTCGCGTGGACGATCATCATGGCGTCGAACACGACCGCGGACATCTATCGTTTCCCGCCGAAGTTCACGTTCGGCGGGCACTTCGGCGACAACGTCCGGCACGTGCTGGAGAACGTCGCGTTCTTCCCGTCGATGGCGAACACCGCGACGGTGGCGATCTCGACCACGTTGCTGGTGCTGTTCTTCGACTCGCTCGCGGCGTTCACATTCGCCAAGTTCCGGTTCCCGGGGCGTAACGCGTTGTTCGTGATCCTGCTGGCGACCATGCTGCTGCCGGCGCAACTTGCCGCCGTACCGCAGTTCCAGACGATGGCGATCCTGGGCTGGGTCGGCTCGCTGAAGGCGCTGATCATCCCGGGTGCTGCGAACGCGTTCGGCATCTTCTGGATGCGGCAGTACTTCCAGAACTCGATCCACGACGAGCTGATCGAGGCCGCGACGCTGGACGGCTGCGGCTTCTTCGGGACGTACTGGCACGTCGCGCTGCCGTCGGCGCGGCCGGCACTGGCGTTCCTCGGCATCTTCACGTTCGTCGGTTCCTGGAACGACTACATGTGGCCGCTGATCGTGCTGACCAACCCCGACCACGTGACGCTGCAGGTCGCCCTGTCGACATTGAACCGCTCGCACGGCGTGGACTACAGCATGGTGATGACCGGAGCGTTGATGGCGATGATCCCGCTGGTGATCGTGTTCGCGATCTTCGCCCGCCAGTTCATCAAGGGCGCGACGGAAGGCGCAGTACGCGGCTGACCCTCCGATGTAAGCTGCGGAACCCAGAGCAGCAGCGGTACGTCGGAGGGGCAACATGGTAGGCAAGCGGGGGCGGGTGATCGGCCGGATCGCACCCGGGATCGTCGGCGAAGTGATGCTGCCGGTCCGGGGTGCCACCGAGGCCTTCTACGCTTACCCGGCGACCGACGAGGTGCTCGAGGTGGGGACGCAGGTTGTCGTCGTCGACTTCGACCCACCCCGCACCGTGTACGTCGCTCGCGCCATCTAATTTCGTTCCCTTGGAGGGGAAATGCTCTGGACGTACCTGATCATCGCGGCGGTCGCGGTGGTCGTCCTTCTGATCCTGTTCCGGATGGTCTGGCGGGTGGCGGAGCCGAACGAGGCGCTGATCATCTCCGGCCTCGGCGCGCACTCGAGCACCGACCAGGTCAACGAGACCCTCGGTTTCAAGATCGTCGTCGGCCGCGGCACCGCGGTGCTCCCGGGGTTCCAGACGGTACGGCGGTTGCCGCTGGACATCCGCGCGACGCCGCTGACCGTGACGTGCGTGTCCAGCCAGGGCATCCCGCTGCACATCAAGGGCGTCACGGCGTACAAGGTCGGTGACGACTACGGCTCGATCGCGAACGCGGCCCGGCGGTTCCTGGAGCAGAGCGACGAGCAGGTGATGGGCACCATCCACGAGCTGTTCGCGGGTCACCTGCGGGCGATCGTCGGCTCCACCACGGTCGAGGAGATGCTGCACGACCGGGAGACGCTGACCACCAACATCCGCGGCTCGCTGGCCGGGGACATGGAGAAGCTCGGCCTGGTCGTGGACTCGCTGCAGATCCAGGAGATCGACGACGAGTCCGGCTACATCAAGAACCTCGGCCGTCCGCAGGCCGCCGCGGTCGAGGCCGCGGCCCGGATCGCGCAGGCCGAGCGGGACCGGGAGGCGACCGAGCGCGAGCAGGCCGCCGCCGCCCAGAAGGCCGCAGCCGTCCGGGAGAGCTCGATCGCCCAGGCCGGTTACCAGGCCGAGGTCGACCAGGCGAAGTCGAAGGCGTCGCAGTCCGGTCCGCTGGCCGAGGCGCTGGCCCGCCAGGAGGTCGTCGTCGCCGAGACGGAGACCGCCAAGCTGAACGCGTCGCTGGCCGAGAAGCAGCTGGAGTCGACGGTGCTGAAGCCGGCCGACGCCGAGGCGTACCGGCAGCGCACGCTGGCGCAGGCCGCCCGTGACGCGCAGATCGCGGCCGCCGAGGCGAACGCCCGGGAGGTCCAGCTGCGCGGTGAGGCGCAGGCGAAGGCCACCGAGCTGACCGGTAAGGCCGAGGCGTCCGCCGTACAGGCCAAGGCGATGGCGGAAGCGGCCGGTATCAAGGCGCGCGCCGAGGCGCTGGCCACCAACACCGAGGCGGTCGTCGCGCAGCAGCTGGCCGAGGCCTACCCGGCGATCGTGACCGCCGCGGCGAGCTCGTTCGACAAGGTCGGCAACATGGTCGTGCTGAACGGTGCCCAGGGCATCGAGGACACCCTGGTGAAGACGATCACGATGGGCGGCTCCGGCTTCGCGCTGGCCAAGCAGCTGATCGACTCGCTGGCCACCAAGAAGGACGAGGCCCCGAAACTGGAGCCGGTTCCGGACGAATCCGCCTGACAATTAACTACAGGCGGAAACCGTTGAAGGTTGCTGCTTGACGTCTGACACTGAGCAGCATGCCGCCCAGAAGGATTCTCGCAGCACTCGCCGCGCTCCTGCTCGGCGCCGCCACCCTGGTGGCGGTGCCGACGCAGGCGCAGGCCGCGCCGAACTTCAAGGCCCCGTTCCCGTGTGGCCAACGCTGGACCTACAGTCACCACTCCGGTGAGGTCCGCCGCGCACTCGACTTCATCCGCGCCGACGGCGGGACGACGAACGGTACGCCGGTACTCGCGTCCGCCGGTGGTACGGCGTACCGCTTCTCGCAACCGAGCGGCGCCGGAAACTACATCGCCATCGAGCACGGCGGCGGCTGGAAGACGTACTACTTCCACCTGTCCGCCTACTCCGTCGCCAACGGCCAGCAGGTCTCGCAGGGCCAGCAGATCGGTGTCACCGGCAGCACCGGCAACTCCACCGGTCCGCACATCCACTACGAGCAACTGCTCAACGGTGTCGGTCAGAACATCGTGATCAACGGGTCCGGACTGGCCTACCCGGGCTCGTACGGCTCCTACTTCCTCACCAGCGACAACGGCTGCTCCGGCCCGGGCAAGAACTACATGACCTGGGGCTCCGGCGTGAACGTCCGCTCCGACGCGCACCTGAGCTCGCCGGTCGTGACCACGCTGGCCGGACCGACCTCGGTGTGGGTGCTCTGCCAGAAGCAGGGCGACACCGTGAACGCCGAGGGCTACACGAACAACTGGTGGTCGAAGCTGCGTGACCAGAACGGCTTCATCAGCAACATCTACATCGACGATCCGAACGCCCAGCTCCCCGGCGTACCACTCTGCTGATCCCATGGGATCCCCTTGCACCGCAAGGGGATCCCACACGCGTTATGCCGTGTGCAACGTCAGGCCGTAGGCCTGCAGGATCTCGTTGACCGGCTGGAACCACGTCTCGCCGCCGCTGCTGCAGTTGCCCCAGCCACCGGACGTGACGCCCTGCGCCTGGTCACCCGTGATGAACGACCCCCCGGAGTCCCCGCCCTCGGCGCAGACGCTGGTCTTGGTCGCGCCGTAGAACAGCTGGCCGTTGCCGTAGTTCACGGTCTCGTTCTTGGCCAGGATCGAGCCGCAGTGCCAGTGCGTCGTCGAACCGCTCCGGCACACCGACGAGCCGATCGGTGCCTCCCACGACCCGCGGACGAGCTGGTCGCTCACCTGTCCCCAGCCGAGCACGACTGGTACGGTCCACCAGCCATAGCCCGTGGCGACCCAGGCGTAGTCGTTGCCGGGGAACGACCAGCCACGGAACTCACCCTGGTTCGAACCGTCCCAGCCGCGCACGATGCCGCTGCGGCCGCAGTGGCCGGCGGTCACGTACCCGCCGTACACCGAGAAGCCGATCGAGCAGCGGATGTTGCTGACGTAGTACGGGTCACCGCCGACGGTGCCGGCCGCGAAGGTGCGGGGCGCCTGCGCCGCGACCTCCTTGACCGTAACTGCTCCGGCCTTCGCGACCTTGGCGACGAACGCGTCGACGGCCTGGGAACGCTTGCCTGCTTGGACGTTGATCACCACGCTGCCGCTCCGCGGATCGGCAGACCAGCCGCTGACTGCAGCAGGCACCGCTTTGCCGGCCAGCTTGTCGACTGCAGCCTTCTGCTGATCCAACGCCTTTGCCGGCACCGGTACGGCGGCCACTTGCGCACCAGTCGCGCGTACAGCGGCTGCACGCTCAGAGCCAACTACGCCGACGACCAGCTTCTGCGTGGCCGGGTCGTACCAGGCTCCGCCGAACGCGACGCCGGCCGCTTTCTGGGCCGCAGGCAACAGCTTGGCCGCCGAGGTCTCGGCTGCCAGGCGCTGCTGCATCTGCTGCTCGGTCAGCCCGAAGTCACGTTGCATGGCGGCAGACTGGCCGGGCACAGCCAGCGGCTCGGGTGCTGCCAACGCCTGCGCGGGCACAGTCAGGACAGCCGCCGTGAGTACGGCAGCCAGTAGGACCTTCATGGGAACTCTCCTCACCTAGGGGCGGTTCGGTGGATGAGAGCGCTCTCAGGTCGAGAGTGGCCTACGTTGTCAGGCTCGTCAAGGGCTCAGAGTCCGAGGTAGGCGAGAACGGCCAGCACCCGGCGGTGGCCGGAGTCGGTCGGCGGCAGGTCGAGCTTCAGGAACACGTTGCCGACATGCTTGTGCACCGCGCCGTCAGAGATGACCAGCTTCTCCCCGATCGCCGTGTTGCCGAGGCCTTCGGCCATCAGTGCGAGTACTTCGCGTTCACGCGGCGTGAGCCGGTCCAGCGGGCTGCTCCGCTTCACCATGAGCTGGCTGACCACCTCCGGATCCAGCACAGTCCCTCCGGCCGCAACCCGGCGTACTGCTTCCAGGAACTCGTCGACGCGGGACACCCGGTCCTTCAGGAGGTAGCCGACTCCTTCGCTGCCGGCCGCCAGTAACTCGGCGGCGTACACCTCCTCGACGTACTGCGAGAACACCAGCACCGGCAGCCCCGGCCGGACGCGGCGGGCCTCGATCGCGGCGCGCAGGCCCTCGTCGGTGAAGGTCGGTGGCAGTCGTACGTCGACGATCGCGATATCCACGTGGTGCTCGTCGATCGCCTTGGCGAACTCTTCCGCGTCGGTGGCTACGGCGGCGACCTGGAAGCCGGAGTTGTCGAGCAGCAGGCTCAGGCCCTCGGCGAGGATCGGGTTGTCCTCGAGGATGATCACCTGCACGGAAGGATCACCTCGACGGTGGTCGGCCCGCCGATCGGACTGTTCAGCTCCAGGTGACCGTCGATCGCCTGCACGCGATGGAGCATGCCATGCAGACCGCTCCCCCGACCCAGTAGGTCGTACTGCTCACTGACTCGTGCTCCACCGATCCCGTCGTCTGTGACCGCCAGGTAGAGCTCAAGGCCGCGTCGCTCGAGCTGTATGTCGACATGTCCCGCAGCACTGTGTTTGGTGATGTTGGTGAGGGACTCTGCGACTACGAAGTACGCAGCGGCCTCTACTGCCGCGGGGACCTCGCCCAGCTCACCGATGCGGAGCTCAACGGGTAGCGGGCATCGGGCTGCCAGTGCGGAGACCGCTCCGGCCAGACCGCGATCCGCAAGGATCGGTGGGTACATGGTCCGCAGTACGCCGCGTAGCTCGGTCATGGCTTGCTCCGCGCCGTCACGCGCGTCGTCCAGCAGTTTGGCGGCCTTCTCCGGGTCGTTAGCCATCGTCTGCTTGGCGATGCCGATCCGCATCGCCAACGACACCAGCTGCGCCTGGGTACCGTCGTGCAGGTCTCGCTCGATACGGCGCAGTTCAGCGCCGTGTGAGTCGACAGCACCTGCCCTGCTCTTGGTGAGCTCTTCGACGCGTTGCTCGAGTTTGGCTGTCGCCAACTGCTCCTGAGTCGGGGCGAGCGCCGTCAGCACCGTCCTGGCATGGCCCCGAGCCAGAGCAGGGGCAACCCGTCCCAGGAACCACAGACTGGCGCCGATCTGCAGCGGGCCGAGGGTGAGCGCCTCGAACCAGTTGCTGACGCCTACACCCATCAAGCTGAAGTTGCCCGGGTCAAGCTTCCACAGCAGCATGCCCGCGACCCCAGCCGGCGCACCGATCACCGAGACCACCGCGACGAACAGCTCCGGGATCATCACGACCGGCATCAGCAGGCAGCGCAGACTCCGCTTGAACGACGCGTCCCGGAACAGCGTCACCACGTCGCCCGGGCCGCGCGGCAGCGCGGGCGGCAGCTCCTCGGCCTGCGGGAGACCGAGGTACTTCGCCGCGCGATACCGCTCGCTGTTGGCGAGCCGCACCAGCCCTGCGGTGGCGCCCGGGATGAGCCAGCCCCAGATCAGGCTGACCGGAAGCGCGGCCAGCAATGTGACCGACTTGAGGAAGCGGATGACCAGGTAACCAGCGGCCGGACCACCCCGGGACACGATCTTCGTGAGCATGGACCCATCCTGCGGTACACCGGCACCGCAGTCGGTACAGCAGGCTCTACCTTTCGTCTTCTAGCAGTCAGGTACGCCGGGCAGCTTCGCGTTGGGGTCGTCGATGTAGATGTTGGTCATGTAGCCCTTCTGGTCGCGCAGCTTGGCCCACCAGTTGTTGGTGTAGCCGCCGGCGGTCACCGTGTCGCCCTGGACCTGGCACTCGACGAACACCCGGGTCGGGCCGGGCAGCGTGGTCACGACCGACGCGGACAGCTTCGGCGCGGAGCGGACATTCACGCCGCTGCCCCAGGTGGTGAAGTTGTACACCGGCGGGTTCGGGTCGCCGCCGTTCACCAGCTGCATGTAGTAGTCCCAGTTCCAGTTCGGTCCCGGGTCGGTGTGGTCGTTGTTCGGCATCTCGCTGTGGCCCTTGATGTGGGCCCGGTCCTTCGGGATGCCCCGCCGGTCGGCGATGTTGCGGGTCAACGCCGCGGACGAGCGGTACATGGCGTCGGTGAACCAGGACGGCTGGTCGACGTACCCCTCGTGCTCGATGCCGATCGTGTACGGGTTCTCGGTCCGGACGTGCCAGGCGGTGTCCTTCTCGGCCACCATCTGGGTCACCTCACCGTCGCTGGAGCGGACCACGTAGTGCGCGCTGACCTGTGCGGACGGGTTCTTGAACCAGCTGATGGTGCCGGCGTACGAGCCCTGGGTCACGTGGATCACGATCGTGGTGATCGCCGCCGTCCGGCCGACGCGGTAGTTGCTGGTGGTGGCCGGGTTCCAGATCGCGCCCGGATAGTCGACCGCGGCAGTCCCGAGCGGCGCGGCCTTCGCGTACGCGCCGCGGTCCGGCGTGACCGTCTTCGGGTCCGTCGAAACGCCTGCCGTGCGGACGCCGCGGGCGATCACGCGGTAGACCTCGTCGGTGTACAGCCGCGCGGTCGGGGCGTCGGCGGAGTGCGAGTACTTCGCGATCACGCCGTACCACTTGCCGACATCCGATCGATCCGTCAGACCGGCCTGGTCGGCGTAGGAGTCGAGCACGGCGGCGGCGCCGAGGATGTTCGACGTGTCGTCCTTGGACAGCTCGGCGACCGGCATCCCGGTCAGTTTGCTTGCCTCGGACATCGTCTTGTTCACGTTGTTGCCGGCCAGGTGCATCACGCCGTAGCCGTTCGCCTGGCTCGGCGTGCCGTTGTGGCCGTCGAGATGCGTCTCGGCGAAGCCGACACCGACCAGGACTTCCCGCGGTACGTCGTACTTCGCGGACGCCGTCGTGAACGCGGCCGCGAGTTCGGACTCGGAGGGCGGTGGTGCCGCGTTGCTGGGCAGGGCGGTCAGCGCGAGTGCGCCGACGGCCAGGAGTGCGGACAGTTTGGGTACTCGGGACATTGGGGCGGTTCCTTCCCGTGTCTGGTCCGCCGAGGGGCGTCGGCGGTCCCGAGAGCCACGCTAAGGGAAGATCTTCCGTCCAATCCAGTGTTTGAGTGAATTTCTTCCCGTCACCGGGAGAAGACCACGTTTCCACGCAGTGCGATCAGCCGCGGATGCGTCAGTACGGCGGGATTCGCGCGCGGATCCTCGTCGTAGACGACCAGATCGGCCGGATCGCCGGGGCGCAGCTCGCTGGGCGCACCGAGCCAGGCGCGGGCCGCCCACGACCCGGCGGCGAGGGCCTGCTCCCCCGACATGCCGATCTCGGTGAGCGCCTGGACCTCCTGCGCGACGAGTCCGTGTCCGAGGACACCGCCCGCGTCGGTCCCGGCGTACACGGGGACGCCTGCCTCGAACGCGTCCCGCAGCCGGTGCAGGCGGCGCTCGTACAGGTCGCGCATGTGGGCCGAGTAGACCGGGAACTTGGCCGCGGCCTGATCGGCGTACTGCGGGAAGTTCTCGAGCTGGATCATGGTCGGTACGACGGCCACCTGACGCTCGGCCATCTCGCTGAGCAGGCCGGGCTCGATGCCGGTGCCGTGTTCGAGGCAGTCGATGCCCGCGGCCAGCAGATCCGGGAGGGCGTGCTCGCCGAACACGTGCGCGGTCACGCGGGCGCCGAGCTCGTGGGCGCGGGCGATCGCGGCGTTCAGCGCCTCGGCCGGCCAGCACGGGGTCAGATCGCCGGCGTCGCGGTCGATCCAGTCGCCGACGAGCTTCACCCAGCCGTCACCACGGCGGGCCTCCTGCTCGACGTACGCGACCAGCTCGTCGGGCTCGATCTCCCAGCCGTAGTTCCGGATGTACCGCTTCGAGCGGGCGATGTGCCGGCCGGCGCGGATGATCTTCGGCAGGTCCGCGCGCTCGTCGATCCAGCGGGTGTCGACCGGCGAACCGGCGTCGCGGACGAGCAGCGCACCGGCCTCGCGGTCGGCGATCGCCTGCTGCTCCTGGACCTCCTCGTCGACACCGCCGTGCTGGTCGAGGCCGATGTGGCAGTGCGCGTCGACCAGGCCCGGCACGATCCAGCCGCCGGTGTGCACGGTGCTCACATCAGCAGCGGTGGGCCGGTCGACGACCAGCCCACCGCTGAGATGAAGCTCCTGCTGCTCACCGGCCGGCAGAACCGTGCCGACCAGCCTGAGTACGCCGGAACCGGTCATCGGGCCTCCCGGCCTGGACTGAGGAGCGCAGGAAGCGAAGCGACCGGAGCGACGAGGGAAGGCCGGGAGTCACAGCCCGATGACCCGCCGCGCCGGAGGCGTGGCATCAATACCGTCATGGAGCGACCGTATCGGGCGGCGTGTTATCCGTGCGAGCCAGTGCCCGGGGTGCAGGTCGGGGTGGTGGTCTCGTTGCCGGCGCACGGCGATCCGGACGGGGTGCCCGTCGGGGTCGGTGTGGGCGTCGGGGTCGGAGTCGGTGTGGGCGTCGGAGTCGGGGTCGGCGTCGGCGTCCTGGTCGGCGTCTTCGTCGGCGTCCTGGTGGGGGTCTTCGTCGGCGTCGGCGTCCTGGTAGGAATCCTGGTCGGCGTGTCCACCGGCTTCGGCAGCGTCGGCGTCGCCCACGGCGTGGACGGCGGCACCTCGGTCGGCAGCGTCGTCGGGTCCGCGGTCGGGGTCGGCGTCGGCGTCTTGGTGTCGTCCGGTACGTCCGGGACGTCCCGCGGGTCGACCCGGCGGTCGGCGTTGCCGTTCGCCTTGGCGCTCGCGATGTTTCCCTTCGCGTTCGGCACCAGGACCGCGTTCTTGCTGTAGACGCGCATCCACTTCAGCACGGTGGCGACGAAGTCCTTGGAGTGCTGGTAGCGCAGCAGGGCGGCGACCAGGTCGCGCGGGCTGCGCAGGTCGTCGCCCTCGGCGCACAGCACCACGGCGACCGTGGTGACCGCGTCGTACACGTTGTTCGGGTTGCGGTAGCCGTCACCGTTGCCGTCGGCCCCGTACTCGTCCCAGACCTGCGGGATGATCTGCATCGGGCCGACCGCGCGGTCCCAGGTCGAATCCGCGTCGTACTTGCCCTTGTCGGAGTCGGTGATCCGGCCGTTGCCGTGCCGGCCGTTCAGCACCGGGCCGAGGATCCGGCCGCGGGTGGTGCCGGCCACGTCGACGCGGCCGCCGCTCGCGTGGTCGGACTCGACCTTGCCGACACCGGCCAGCAGCGGCCAGGTCAGCCCACAGTTCGGCCGCACGACCGCGAGGTTGGCGGTGGCGCGGCGGTAGGCGGGGAAGACCCCGCGCGGGATGCCGTTCACGGCACCCGGACGCCCGGGACGGACGACCGACCGGCCGTCGGTGGCCCCCTGCACGGGGACGTCGTCGCGAGCAGGTTTGTCCGAACCGAGCCGGCCGTCCACTCCGGGACGTTGCGGCACGATCATCGTCAGTTCGTCGAACTCACCGCTGTTCAGCCCGGCCCCAGGCGATGGGGCGACCGGGTTGCCTGCCGTGAGCGGTCCGGAGGCACCGGCTCCGCCCGAGGCGACGGTCACGATGGCCCCGACCAGGAGCGGGGCCGTACACAATGAAGCGATGATGATTTTGACCCGACGGTTACCACTACGGGTTAGGCGCATAGCCCCTTCAACGAACCATGCGCCAGAAAGTTACATCAAGACGACGCAAAGTTACGCCGTCCAGAATCCCCTCGGAAAACCGGCACCGAGGTAACGACCGCCGCTACGTCACCTTACCCACGGTAGGCAGCCGACAGCCACCCGGCCGAGTTTCAGCCGGCGGAGCAGGCGCGGCAGACCACAGCTAGCGGTTCAGTTGGTCGTCTGCGGAGCGGCGCTCGGGCTACCTGCCGGCTCGCTCGGGTTCGACTCCGGGTCGGTGGAGCTGCACGGGCTCGGGGTCGGCGTAGGCGTCACCGTCGGCGTGGTCGTCGGCGTCCCGGTCGGAGTCGACGTCGGGGTGCAGGTCGGGTCGCTCGGAGTCGGGGTTGGCGTCGTCGGCGTCGTGGTTGGCGTCGTCGGCGTCGTAGTGGGCGTCGTCGGCGTGGTGGTCGGGGTGTTCTGCGTCTTGGTCGGCGTAGGGGTCGGCGTCCTGGTCGACGTCGGCGACGGGGTGGGCTTCGACGTGGTCACGCTCGCGGTCGGACGAGGCGTCGTCGGCCGCGTGGTCGCCGGCACGCTGGTGGGCACCGTGGTGGGCACAGTGGTCGGCACGGTGGTCGGGGCCGTCGTGGGCGCGGACGTCGGAGCAGTGGTCGACGGCGAGGTCGTCGTACGGGTCGAGTCCCGCTCGTCGTTGTTGCCGTCGTCGTCCGGGGTGTCGATGGTCCCCGGCTCGTCCGGGATCGTCACGGTGTCCTTGCTGTAGGTCTGCATCCACCGCAGGACGGTCGACACGTAGTCCATCGAGTGGTTGTAACGCAGCACCGCCTGGACCAGGCCCTGCGGGTCGGACAGGTTCGCCCCGCCGGAGCAGAGGTACTCCCCCGCCGCCCGCGACGCATCGAACACGTTGTGCGGGTCCTTGACGCCGTCACCGTTGCCGTCGGCACCGAACGCGTTCCAGGTCCCCGGGATGAACTGCATCGGCCCGACGGCACGGTCCCACGTCGGGTTCCCGTCGTACACGCCCTGGTCGGTGTCGGCGATCGCTGCCATCCCGGGGCCGCCGTCGAGGACCGGCCCGAGGATCTTGCCGCGGGTGTTGCCGTTCGCGTCCACCTTGCCGCCGCTCGCGTGCCCGGACTCGACCTTGCCGATCCCGGCCAGCAGCGGCCACGTGATGTGACAGCCCGGCATCGACATCGCGAGGTCGCGCGCCGCCTTCTGGTACGCCGCCAGCACGGTGCCCGGGATCCCCGAAGCGTCCCCGAACACGCCGGGGATCGGCTTCCCGGTACCGTCCGTCGTCCCCGTGATCGGGACCTGGACCGTGGACTTCTCCTGGGTCGGCAGACTGCCGTCGACACCCGGCTGGTTCGGCACGTCCTGGGCCAGCTCGTCGAACACCGCGTCCTGCCGCGGGGCGGCCAACGCGTGCGCGTCGACGACGAACGTGTTCGAGGTGACTCCGCCGACCACGAACACGGCGATCATGGCGGTGGGCGGAGCCAGGCAGACCCAGGTGGCGGTCAGCTTTCCCCGCCACGTGTCCAGGTTCTTGAACTGCTGCCTCATCCGAACCGTCCTCGACGCGTTCCGCAGTGGTGTGTCTCTCGGGCGTAGGGATGATCTTAGCCGCCCGAAGGTCGGCCACAACCGGAGCCGGTGCGCCGTGATCGAGTACCGAACACGCAAGTTCAGGTATTCGTCCCCGGGCGTTCACTCCCCCACGCCTCTCCACAGTAGACCGCGGGCAGCACCGGGCGCGCCGGGTGAACGGATGACAAAGTTCGCCATCCGTTCGGCCGACGCGGGTCTGCCCTTTCGGGAAGGGCTCAGTTGCCGCCGAGCATCTTCTTCAGGTCGTCCGGCAGCTCGAAGTCGCCGCCGTCCTGCCCGCCGAACGCAGCCGGCAGCTGACCCGGCTGCGGAGCCTGCGGCTGCTGGTTGCCCTGGTTGGCCCGCTTGGCAGGGTTGCCGGAGCCGCGCTTCTTGCCCTTCTTCTGCTGCTGCTTGGCCTTCCGGCCGCCGGAGCCCATCCCCGGCATGCCCGGCATCCCGGGCATTCCCGGCATCCCCTTGCCGGAGGCCATCGCGGACATCATCTTGCGGGCCTCGAAGAACCGCTCGACCAGGCCGCTGACGGTCGCCACCTCGGTCCCGGAACCCTTCGCGATCCGGGCCCGGCGGGAGCCGTTGATGATGGTCGGGTCGTTCCGCTCGGCCGGCGTCATCGAGTGGATGACCGCCTCGATCCGGTCGATCTCGCGCTCGTCGAAGTTCTCCAGCTGGTCCTTGAACTGGTTCGCGCCCGGCAGCATGCCGAAGATCTTGGTCAGCGGGCCCATCTTGCGGACCGACTGCATCTGGGCGAGGAAGTCGTCCAGCGTGAAGTCCTTGCCGCCCTTCTTCTGCAGCTTGGCCGCGGTCTTGGCGGCCTCCTCCGCGTCGAAGGAGCGCTCGGCCTGCTCGATCAGGCTCAGCACGTCGCCCATGCCGAGGATGCGCGACGCCATCCGGTCGGGGTGGAAGACGTCGAAGTCCTCGAGCTTCTCGCCGTTGCTGGCGAACATCACCTGGCGGCCGGTGACCTGCGCGATCGACAGCGCGGCACCACCCCGGGCGTCACCGTCGAGCTTCGACAGCACGACACCGTCGAACCCGACGCCGTCCAGGAAGGCCTGCGCGGTGACGACCGCGTCCTGACCGATCATCGCGTCGACGACGAACAGGATCTCGTCCGGGCTGACCGCGTCGCGGATGTCCGCGGCCTGCTTCATCAGCTCCTCGTCGACACCCAACCGGCCGGCGGTGTCGACGATGACCACGCTGTGCTGCTTGGAGCGCGCCTCGTCCATCGCCTTGCGGGCCACCTCGACCGGGTCGCCGACGCCGTTGCCGGGCTCGGGCGCGAACACCGGTACGCCGGCGCGCTCGCCGACCACCTGCAGCTGGGTCACCGCGTTCGGCCGCTGGAGGTCGGCGGCGACCAGCATCGGGGTCTGGTGCTTGGTCTCCTTCAGCCACTTGGCGAGCTTTCCGGCCAGGGTGGTCTTACCGGCACCCTGCAGACCGGCGAGCATGATCACCGTCGGCGGCCGCTTCGCCATCCGCAGCTCGCGGGTCTCGCCGCCGAGGATGTTGACCAGTTCCTCGTTGACGATCTTGATGACCTGCTGCGCCGGGTTCAGCCCGCCACGGACCTCTGCCCCGGAGGCGCGTTCCTTCACCGCCGCGATGAACTCCCGCACGACGGGCAGCGCGACATCGGCCTCCAGCAACGCGACCCGGATCTCCCGGGCGGTCGCGTCGATGTCGGCGTCGGTCAGCTTGCCCTTGCCCCGCAGGTTCTTGAACGCGGTGGAGAGCCGATCGGAAAGCGTGTCGAACACGAGAAACAGTCCGTTTCCTCGAAGCGATGAACTCCCCGAGTCTACCGGCCCCCCAACCTGTGGATAACTCCACCGGCACAGTCCTCTTTCTCGGCCTCCGCGGCCGACGGCGTACGGCAGCGGGCTGCGGAGCAGACGCCCGTACGAAGCAGCAAACAGTCGGAGGTGACGCCCGCACGGGACGGGAGGCAGGCGGGGGTGGCGGCTGGTTGACAGGTGGGGATCAAGGATCGAGGATCTAACCAATTCAATGGCATTTACAGGTTAGGAGACTCGGGTGCGGGTTGTGGTGGACGGGCCTTCTAACTTGGGGTTGCGGGCGCCGAAGGCGGGGGTGGTGCCGGGGTGTTACAAGTTGGCGGGGGCGGTGCGGGACCGGGGGTTCCTGGGGCGGATCGGGGCGGAGGACGGTGGGTGTGTGACGCCGCCGCGGTACGACGTGCACGACTGGAAACCCGGAGACGGCGTGTTCAACGCGGCGGGCATGGTGTCGTACACGGTGCAGCTCGCGGATCGGGTCGCCGGGTTCGTCGAGCAGGGGAAGTTCGTGGTGTTGCTGGGCGGTGAGTGCAGCAACCTGCTCGGGCCGGCGTTGGCGTTGAAGCGGCTCGGGCGGTACGGCGTGGTGTACCTCGACGGGCATTCGGACTTCCGGACCGTCGACAACTCTCCGTACGTCGGAGCAGCGGGCGGTGAGGCGCTGGCGTTGATCACCGGCCGGGGCCAGGCGGACCTGACGGATCTCGAAGGACTGGGGCCGTACACGCGGGACACCGATGCGGTGCTGCTCGGGATCCGGGCGGACGACGAGTACGCCGGCGATGTCGAGAAGGCCGGGATTCCGGTCTGGCCGGCGTCGAAGATCGCCGACGACCCGACCACAGCCGCCCAAGGAACGCTCAAGCACCTGGCCGACCTCGACGGGTTCTGGGTGCATCTGGACGCGGACATCCTCGACGCGGCGATCATGCCGGCCGTCGACAGCCCGGACCCGGGCGGCATCGACCACGACCAACTGCGGGCACTCCTCCGTCCACTGCTCGCGTCCCCGCAGTGCGTCGGGGTCGACATCGGCATCTTCGACCCCGACCTCGACCCCGACGGCACTTACGCCACCGAACTCACCGACACCCTCGTCGCTGCTCTCAGCTGAACGGGGATGTAGACGTCGCCCTCGGCGAGCTCATTTCTCGCCCGATCCCCACACCAGGCCCTGTCCGTGTGGTTCGGCACGGCCGAGGACCCGGCGCTGTCCGCCTGGCCAGGTCTGCAGGTCGACGCGGTACTCCCAGCCGGTCGCGCCGCGACCATGGGCGATCACCTGGTGCGGCTCGAGCCGCAGATGGGCTAGTGGCGTCGACGCGGTGGCCGATGCGCCGAGCTCGTCCAGTCGCGCCTCGATCGCAGCTCGGTCGGGGCGGCGCAGGTACTGCCACATGATCGAGTGCCACACGACAGTCACGTGCTCCGACGACAGCTCCAGCCCGCGCAGGAACGAGACCGCGTCCTCCCGTCGTACGTCGGCCGGCACCTCTCGCGCGACCTTCAGGGCACCACGGAGTCGCTCGAGGCGATCAGCCATGTCCGGCCACACGTACGACGTGAGTGTGAGCGCACCGTCGGCCGTCAGCGGGTTCAGCGGGGCGATGTCGCATCCCACTCGCTCAGCGATCCGCAAGTCCACTGACGGCACCTGTCCGGACCAGGCCGAGTCAAACACCACCGGACTGTCAGCAGGCCCGTACGACGCCTCGTCCGTCACATACCGGTACCGATCGGCCCGCAGGTTCAGACCGCCGCTCGCACCGATCTCGAACAGCCGCACCGGCAGCGGCACCGCCTCGACCAACTGCAGCAGGCCGCCGTACAGCGCGGCGGACCGTCCCACCTCGTTCGTCTGCGGCGGCTGTGCCAGTAGCGACCGCACCTCTCCCATCCGCGACTGCAGTACCTGCTCGAACGCCTCCCAGCCGAGCACTGGGTCCCACGTCCCGCCGACACTCGGGTAGAACTCCGCCAGCTCAGGAGCCGTACCGGACAGCACCATGCCGTGCACAGCTGCCAGCAAGCGCAAACCGATCGCCTCACCGAACGAACGACCCTCATACCCGGCCAGTACTTCGACCGACACCCCGCCGACCTCGTAGTCGTCCACGAGCAGCCGGAGCAGCTCGGCGTACATCGGGGACCCAAGGTCCTCGCAGGCGGTCGCTTGTCGCTGGAGAGCCTCTACAAGATCCACGTGCCGAGACTAGAAGGTCAGTCGATCCAGAACTGACTTTGCGGTCGTCCGCGCGTCCTCGGATTCGAGTGGCGCGCCATGGCTGTCGGTGAGGTAGAAGACGTCCACACACTCCGCGCCGAGGGTGCTGACGTGTGCGGAGCGGATGTCCGCACCAGTGGAGGCGATCGCCGCTGTGACGTCGTACAGCAGGCCCGGACGGTCGTGGGCGCGCACCTGCAGCACCGTGGCTGTCTCTGACGCTTCCGGCAACAGGTCCACGCGACTCGCGACACGAGCGCGCGACGAGTCCCGTGCGGCCAATCGCCGTACGACGTCGGTCGAGTCACGCAGCGCCACCGCCAGCCGGTCCCTCAGACGCACCGGATCGGGAGGTGATCCGGCGACGGTCCACTGCGAGATGCCCAGCCCATCAACGGACGTTATGACCGCAGACCGGACCGCCAGCCGCTCCACCGCGAGTACGGCGGCAACGGTCGACAGCGTGCCTACTTGGTCGGGTACGGCGACGTTCACTCGCAGGTCGCCGTGATGGTCGGACACCGTGACGCCGAGCCGCCCCACACCAACCACCTGGTGCAGCACGGGCACCGCAACGGGCGGTGCCTCGGTCCACATCCCCTCGCCACCACCAGCCAGCTCACCACGCACGCGCCGGCAGAGCTCACCAACCAGGCGCATCCGCCAGGGCGACGACGCGGCCGGACCGGCTGCCCGTGCGTCGGCGTAGGTCAGGGCCTCCAGCAGGTCCAGCGTCTCGGTGCTGCGCACGATGCCGACGACCATGTCCACGGTCATCGGGTCTTCCAGGTCTCGCCGGGTGGCGACCTGCGCGAGCATGAGGTGCTGACGAACCAGCAGCGTGATGGTGTCTGCGTCGGCCTCGCTGAAGCCGATGCGACGGGCCACCCGAGCCGCGATGCCCGCACCGGTGACGCTGTGGTCGCCGTCGAGCGCCTTTCCCAGGTCGTGCACCAGAGCAGCCACCAGCAACAGGTCCGGTCGCCGTACGTCGCGCACCATCGCCGACGCCTCGACACAGGTCTCCAGCAGGTGCCGGTCGACGGTGAACCGGTGGATCGCCGACTGCGGCGGCCGGAACCGTACGGCGTCCCACTCGGGCAGGATCCGGGAGATGTACCCGGCCTGATCCAACGCCTCCCACACTTCAAGCAAACCGTTGCCCGCGCCGAGCAGGGCGCACAGCAACCGCCGCGCCTCCCCCGGCCACGGCTCGGGCAGGTCCGCAGCTGACGCCGCCAGCCGCGCACAGACAGCAGGCGACAACACGAGCTCGCGGTCCGCAGCAACTGCAGCAGCGCGCAGTCCGAGCACCGGGTCCCGCTCCGGACGCGCGTCCGGCATCAACACGACCTCGCCCTCGTGCTGGGCCACACCCTCGTCCAGTGCGAGCAGCAACGGCCCACCGCTCCGCTGACGACGCCGGGACCGCGGCGGCTTGGTCATCAAGCTCTCGACGCGCCGCCAGGACACGTCACACACGTGTGCCAGCGTCCGGCCCGTCGCGTACACATGCCGCAGCAGCTCGTCCCGCCCCGACATCCCGAGCCCAGCCGCCACTTCACCGGCCAGGTCGGCAACAAGCCGGTCCGTCGCGCGACCGGCAACCTCGTGCAGTACGTCGCGGACCTCGAGCAGGTCGCGCCGCGCACGCTCCAGCACGGGGTGCGGTACGTCGACCAACCACGACGCCACCAACGCACGCAGTACGACGGCATCGCGCAGACCGCCGTACGCCTCCTTCAGGTCGGGCTCCGCGAGGTGTGCGAGCTCTCCGACCGTGGACGCCCGGTCACGGCACGCCTGAGCCAGCCCGGGCAGCCTGGACTTCGCAGTACGTCGCCAGTCCGCCATCAGCACCGAACGCAGCTGGAGCGTCAGGTGCGTGTCCCCCGCGACATGTCGTGCGTCGAGCAGTCCCAGGGCCACGCGGTCATCAGCCGCCGCGGCCTCCCGTGCCTCGGCCAGTGTGCGGACGCTGTGGTCCAGCTTGGTCCTCGAGTCCCACAGCGGGTACCAGATCTGCGCGGCCAGCTCGTCGAGCCGCGGGTACCCCTCGGCGTGCACGAGCATCACGTCGAGGTCGCTGTACGGCGACAGCTCCTCACGCCCGTAGCCGCCCACCGCAACCAGGGCGACGCCCTCGGTAGGTACACCGAGGGCGTCGCATGCCTTTGCGAGCAGCAGCTGCAGCAGCGCGTCGGCCTCTTCGGCACGCCCGCGCCGCTGCTCTGCTCGATCGGTCATCTAGAGTGCGTCTCCATCCAGTTCGCCGGTGCGGACCCGGACGATCGACTCCACCGGGGTGACCCAGACCTTGCCGTCGCCGATCTTGCCGGTCTGCGCGGCCTTCACGATCACATCGACCACGTCGGTGCTGTCACCGTCCTCGACGACCACCTCGAGCCGCACCTTCGGCACCAGGTCCACCTCGTACTCCGCGCCACGATAGACCTCGGTGTGGCCCTTCTGCCGGCCGTAGCCGCTCGCCTCGGTGACCGTCATGCCGGTGACGCCGAACGTCTCCAGCGCGGCCCGGACGTCCTCCAGCTTGTGCGGCTTGACCACCGCGGTGATCAGCTTCATGCCTTGACACCTTCCTTCTCCGAGGCCTCAGTGGTTCCATTCTCGGTCTCGGCGGGGGCCGGTGCCGGGCGGGCCGTCCCCAGCGCGCCGCGCAGACCGCCGGCGCTGAGGTAGTCGTACGCCGTCTCCGCGTGCTCGGTCTGGTCGACACCGGTGACCTCGTCGTCCTCCTTGAGCCGGAAGCCGATCGTCTTGTCGATCACCTTGCCGAGGATGAACGCGACCGCGAAGGAGTAGACACCGACCGCCAGGTTGGCCACCGCCTGCTTACCGAGCTGGGACGCTCCACCGCCGTAGAAGAGGCCGTCGACCGCGGACGGCGCCGCCGCCGAGCCGAGCAGACCGATCGCCAGCGAGCCGAACAGACCGCCGACCAGGTGGACGCCGACCACGTCGAGCGAGTCGTCGAAGCCGAGCTTGTACTTCAGCGACACCGCGAAGGCGCAGATGGCACCGGCGAACAGGCCGAGGATGATCGCACCGACCGGGGTGACAGCCCCACAGGACGGGGTGATCGCGACCAGACCGGCGACCGCACCGGACGCCAGACCCAGCGTGGTGGCCTTGCCGTGCGTCAGCCGCTCGACGATCAGCCAGCCGATCACCGCGGCAGCGGTGGCGACCTGGGTGTTCACGAAGGTGACGGCCGCGGTGGTTCCGGCGCTCAGCGCGGAGCCGGCGTTGAACCCGAACCAGCCGAACCACAGCAGGCCGGCGCCGAGCAGCACGAGCGGCAGGCTGTGCGGCCGCATCGGGTCCTTCTTCCAGCCGATCCGCTTGCCGAGCACGATCGCCAGCGCGAGCGCGGCAGCACCGGCGTTCACGTGCACCGCCGTACCGCCGGCGAAGTCGACCGCCTTCAGCTTGTCGCCGATCCAGCCGCCGTTGCCGTCGTCGAGGAACCAGACCGAGTGCGCGACCGGGAAGTACACGAGCAGCGTCCAGCCGACGACGAACGCGATCCAGCCGCGGAACGTGGCCCGGTCGGCGATCGCGCCCGAGATCAGCGCGGGGGTGATGATCGCGAACATCAACTGGAAGGCGACGAAAGCGAGCGTGGGCGTCGTCCCGCTCACCGCCTCGGGTGCGAGCAGGCCCTTCAGCCCGACTTCGGAGAAGTCTCCGATCACGTGCCCGGTGTCACCGGCGAATGTCAGCGAGTAGCCGACCACCACCCAGAGGATGGTGACGACGGCGATGGTGACGAAACTCATCATCATCATGTTCAGCACGCTCTTCACGCGCACCATGCCGCCGTAGAAGAAAGCCAGGCCCGGGGTCATCAGCATCACCAGGGCGGCACTTGCCAAGACCCAGGCGGTATCGCCGGCGTTGATCTCCATCAACGTCATCCCTTCCATCGAACTGGGGGTGGCCGGCGTCCTCAGTCGGGAGGTCTCCACAACGCCGGGGAGCCCGCCGCTCGGCCACAACGCACACGGTGTCGGCGTGCCGTTTCAGCCGATCGGTCCATTTGTTTCAGGCATGTGACAAAGCGGGCTCCCAGGTGACATCGAGGTGACATCGCTCACCGAAGGCCGACATGTGGCACTCTGGCCTGGACCACACGGGCCGCAGCCGCGCCACTGCACCCGTCCGAGCTGGGGAACGACGAAATGGAGCAGAACCACGGGGTGAGGCCGCGCCGCGGCCGACCACGGGACCCGGACGCGGAGCCGAGGATCCGCAGGTACGCGGTGCAGCTGCTGCTGGAGCGGGGATTCGAGGGAATGACGGTGGACGACGTCGCCGAGGCCGCGGGGGTGGGCAAGGCGACGATCTACCGGCGGTGGGCCAGCAAGGAGCTGCTCGCCAATGATGCGATGGCCGATTTGTTCGACCTGGAGATCCCGGACGCGGACACCGGTTCGATCGTGGGTGACCTGCGCCAGGTCTACCGCGTCGCACTGGCGTTCGCGAACAGCGAGTACGGCCGGGCGATGATTCGCCTGGCGGTCTCGGAGGCGAACCGCGACGCGCGGTCCGCCGCGATCTACCGAGGTGTACTGGAGCGCCGGATCGAACTCACCCGGCAAGCACTCGAGCGCGCACGGGCGCGTGGCGAACCGATCAAGAGCACCGCGGACCCGGTGCTGATGGTCGAGTGGATGGCCGGGGTGTTCGTGATCCGAGCCCTGACCGGACAGCCGATGCCGCCGCCCGAAGATGCCGATCGCCTGGCCGACATCACGCTGCGCGCAGTACTCGACCTGCCTGTCTCAGAGCCGTAGTCCGGGGCCCAGAGCCACCTGGTCCACGCCCATTTCGGTAACGCGTCGGACCCGTCCGCTGTCGAGGTTCCAGGCCAAGACCCAGCCGTGGACCCGGAACAGCACGTTGTTGTCGTCGTACCAGCCGAGCACGACGCAGCAGCCTGCCTCCCGCACGAACGGACGATCCCCCGCCCCCTCGTACGTCGGGGGACTGTCCTGTGGTTCCCCGAGCACCAGCAGTCGGCTGGGCAGCGTCCGCAGCGTGGAGATCGCGGCCACCACCTGCGGCTGCGACACCCGCGTCGGGACCTCTGGGAGGTCCTCCGCGATGAAGACGCGTGCTGCGGCTGAGTTCGACGACATGGTCTGCCCCTGCCAGGACCGGACAGGCAGGGTGAGAGGACTGTCGTCCGACCACTGGCCGTCGACCACGTAGCGCAGCACCGCCCCGGTCTGGATCCGGTACGGCGCGGTGACCTCGTCCGGGTCCTTCGTCGCCGGGATCGGGAGCACAGCCCGCTCTCCGTTCGCGATTTCTCCGACGACCACCTGATATGCCGAACTGGGGCCGCTGATCAGGACACGCTGCCCATCGGCGACCCAGGACACACTGCGGAACGCACCTTCGGGCAGCGGGAAGTGAGCGATCTCCGCGGTCGATGCGTTCACCGTGACCAGTTCGGCCGGCTGTGGGAAGGCCGCCACCCGGCCGTCCGGAGAGATCGCTCCCGAGCTGAGCGGTTCCTCGCCGCCGACCGCGCCGAGGCTGACGTCCGCCTGGGCCCAGGAGCCGTCCGCGCCGAGCAGCAGCGGCCGGTAGCGGTCGTCCTGCTTCACGAGGACGACCGCCGCAATGTCGTCCAGGGTGTGCTTCGCCAGCGGACGGACTTTGTGCGGCAACTCCAGCCGATCACCGAGCGGTGTCTCGAGCCGGTCGAGGAAGCGCTCGCTGCCGGGCGGCGGCGCGACCCAGTAGTCGATCCCGCTGATCTTGCCGGACGCTTCGATGTACCCGGGCGGCGTCGTCGGGGGTGTGATGTCGGCGTTGCCCGACGTACCCACCCCGATCAGGATCGAGGCGAGGATCGCCAGCGCGATGAAGGCGATCACGCTGATCACGACGGTACGGCGCCGACGGCGACTGACCCTCACACCGGCTGTCCATGCCGCGTCGGCCAGCTCAGGCTCCGGCAGCTGGTCGGCCGCCTGCAGCAGCAGGGGCTGCACGTCCTCCCGTCTCATCGGGCATCACGCCAGTCCCCCGCGCCCATCGCCGTACGGAAGCGGCCGAACGCGCTCATGCCATGGGCGTGTACTGCGGTGTGCGACAGACCGAGCAGCTCGGACACCTCGAACTCGGTCAGCTCCTCCAGGTGCAGCAGCACGAACACCGTGCGTTGTGCGGGCGTCAGCTCGGCCAGTGCCAGCTTCACCGGGTCTTCCTCGTCCGGAAACGGTTTCGCCCGGTTCCACGGCCGCAGGGCCGGCTGGTAGAGCTGGCGCTGGACGAAGGCGTCCGGGTCGTCCACCCTGGTCCAGCGCACGGACAGCTGCGTGAAGGCGCGCAGCAGTAGCTCCTCGGCTCGGTGCAGGTCGCCGTACACGAGGTACGCCGTACGGAGCCATCTGCCCTGCCGCGCATCGACGAACGAGGCGAAGTCCGGGTCGACCGTGTCGTGCATCCACCCTCCCGGCCTCCATTCAACTCCTCAACTACTGCGCGCTGCTACAGCCAGACGCGTCTCTTCGGTGATCAGGTCGAAGTTGATACCCCCTGCGGCTGCCAACCCGGCTGCTGCGGACGGCATGACCTGCGCCATCGGGTTGCTGACGTTGCCGGCCGCGAAGACACCAGGGACCTGCGTGGCACCCATGCCGTCGACCTGGACCGCAGTACCGACCTCTACCCCGTTCGACTCCACCAGAGTGGTCTCCAGGCCCAGGTCGGCCAGGAAGCCGGCGCGTGCCCGCATGGTCGTCTGAATCGCCAGTGCTTGCCGCGGAACGACCTTGCCACCCTCCAGCCGCACACCGGTGATCCGGTCGTCCGTGATCTCGACCTGCTCGACCTTGCCCTGCACTACAGCGATTCCACGCGCAGCCAGTTCCTCCCACTGCTCCTCGGTCGGCTCCGGCGCAGTGTGCAGGAACAGGGTCACGTCATCACTCAACTGCCGGAACAGCTGCACCTGGTGCATTGCCATGGAGCTGGTCGCCAGCACTCCGATGGCCTGGTCTCGCACCTCCCACCCGTGGCAGTACGGGCAGTGCACCACGTCCTTCCCCCACCGCTCCGCCAGCCCAGGTACGTCGGGCAGCACATCAGTCAACCCTGTCGTAACCAGCAGTCGCCTGCTCCGGTACGTCGTACCGTCGGCCAGCTCGACCGTGAACCCGTCCTCGTCTCGCCGGGCCGTCGTCACTGTGCCGTCGACGAACTCGCCGCCGTACCCCTGCACCTCCTGGCGGCCGATCGCGTAGATCTCCCGGGGCGGTACGCCGTCACGCGTCAGGAAGTTGTGCACACCGTCGGCGGGCGCGTTGCGCGGCGTACCGTCGTCGATCACCAGCACCGCCCGGCGGAACCGGGACAGCGCCAGCGCTCCGCTCAGGCCGGCCGCGCCGCCGCCGATCACGATCACGTCGTACTTCGTCATCTCTGGACTCCTCTGTTGTTCAAGGTCTGAACCGAGGATGCGTCGTGGTTTTCATTTTCGACAAGTATTGTTGCCGGTATGGCAAACGACGAGGACGTACTCGAGTCGGTCGGACCGCGGCTGCGGGCGCTCCGGACCGAGCGTGGCACGACGCTGGCCCAGCTGTCCGAGACGACCGGCATCTCGGTCAGCACACTGTCCCGGCTGGAGTCCGGGCAGCGCCGCCCGACGCTGGAACTGCTGCTGCCGTTGGCCCGCGCGCACCAGGTGCAGCTGGACGAGCTGGTGGACGCACCACCGACCGGAGACCCGCGGATCTACCAGAAACCGATCAAGCGCCACGGCACCATTCACGTTCCGCTGAGCCGGCGGCCGGGCGGACTGCAGGCGTTCAAGCAGATCCTGCCGGCCGGTTATCCGGGCAATGACGTGGTGCAGAAGACCCACGAGGGCTACGACTGGTTCTACGTGCTGTCGGGCCGCATCCGGCTGAAGCTCGGCGACCAGGACTTCATCGTCAAGGAGGGTGAGGCGGTCGAGTTCGACTGCCGGGTGCCGCACTGGTTCTCCAATCCGGGACCTGGACCGACCGAGGTGCTATGTCTTTACGGCCCGCAAGGGGAGCGGATGCACGTCAGAGCTCGCACTACCTGAGGAGAGACCAAGTGAGCGTCGCGTTGTTCACGCTGGGCGGGACCATCTCGATGGCCGGCACCCATCGCCTTACCGGTGACGACCTCACCGCCGCGATGCCCGGGCTCCTTGAGCTTGGCCATGCGGTCGAGATCCAGGACATCGAGAAGGTTCCCAGCGCCAACCTCACAGCCGCCAAGCTGCTCGAGGTCGTCGACGCCGCCTCCAAGGCCGTCGCCGCCGGAGCCGCGGGAGTCGTCGTCACCCAGGGAACGGACACGCTGGAAGAGAGCTCGTTCCTCGCCGATCTGGTCTGGCCGCATCCGCAGCCGCTTGTGTTCACCGGGGCGATGCGCAATCCGACGCTGGCCGGTCCCGACGGCCCTGCGAACTTGCTGGCCGCGCTGCGCGTCGCCTGCTCTCCCGCGGCACGTGACCTGGGTGCACTGGTCGTCTTCAAGGAGGAGATCCACGCGGCCCGCTGGGTGCGCAAGACGCACAGCACGAGTACGGCGACGTTCGTGTCACCGAACACCGGTCCGATCGGTCACGTCGTCGAGGACCAGGCCCGCGTACTCACCCGCCCGCTGCGGCTGGACGGCGTACAGGGCAGTCCTGAACCGGCCGAGCTCGACAACATCCACGTCGCGCTCTACACCGTCACGCTGGACGACGACGGCCTGCTGCTGCAGGGCCTGGCCGAGACACACCAGGGGCTCGTCGTCGCCGGGTACGGCGTCGGACACGTGCCGGCCGCGCTCGCACCGGTTCTCGGCCAGTTGGCGGCCCGGATGCCGGTCGTCCTCACGTCACGGACCGGCGCCGGCTCGATCGTCCGTAACACGTACCACTCCCCCGGCTCGGAGACCGACCTGTTGCAGCGCGGTCTGATCGACGGCGGGTTCCTCGATCCCTACAAGGCGCGCATCCTGCTCCGGTTGCTCCTGGCAACGGACGACGACCTCGCCGCGGGTTTCGCACAGTACTGCTAACTCAGCGACGCGGCCTTCGTCATCAGGTAGTCGCGTTCCGGCAAGCTCGTCGTACCGCGGGCCGCCGCCCGGAAGTGCTCGGCGGCGGTCTCGCGGTCGCCACGCATCTCGTAGAGGTGACCGCGAGTGGCGGCGAGGCGGTAGTGGCCGGCCAGCTCGTCGTCCAACGGTGCGAGGAGCTTCAGGCCGGCGTCCGGTCCGTCCACCATGGCGGCGGCGATCGCCCGGTTGAGCTTCACCATCGGGTTGCCGGACAGGTCTTCGAGGAGGCCGTACAGCCCTAGGATCTGCGGCCAGTCGGTGTCCTCGGCGCGGTCCACCTCGTCGTGCAGTGCGGCGATCGCCGCCTGGATCTGGTACTCACCCAGGGGAGGCGTGCTGAACGCCTCGACCGCGAGTGCCACGCCTTCTGTGATGGCTTCGTGGTCCCACAGGGACCTGTCCTGCTCAGCCAGCGGGATGATCTCCCCGCCCTTACCGGTCCGCGCTGCGCGACGTGCGTCGGTCAGCAGCATCAGAGCGAGCAGTCCGGTGACCTGTCCGTCGTCCGGCAGCTGAGTCCGTACTGCGCGAGTCAGGCGGATCGCCTCACTGGACAGGTCGCTGCGGTGCAGCTCCGGACCACTGGTGCTCGTGTAGCCCTCGTTGAACATCAGGTACAGCACGTGGAGCACGTTGCGCAGCCGGTCCGGGTCGGCGTCCAGCTCGAAGCTGGAGCCCTTGAGCTTCGACTTCGCCCTGCTGATGCGCTGCGCCATCGTCGCCTCAGGCACCAGGTACGCCGTGGCGATCTCGGCCGTGGTGAGCCCACCGACCGCCCGCAGGGTCAGTGCGATCGCCGAGGCCGGTGTGAGCGTCGGGTGGCAGCACAGGAACAGCAGCCGGAGCGTGTCGTCGTGCTCTTCGACCTCACCGGCCGGTACCTCCCGTAGCGCCGCCCGCTCCTCGCGGCGTCGCCGGGCCTGTTGCTGGCGAACCTCGTCGATCAGCCGCCGTGAGGCCGTCTGGATCAGCCAGCTCTTCGGATTGTCCGGCCGGCCGTCCCGCGGCCAGGTGGTCGCTGCAGCGAGCAGTGCCTCCTGGACCGCGTCCTCGGCCGCGGCGAAGTCGCCGGACCAGCGCACGACGGCGCCGAGGACCCGCGGCGTCAACTCCCGCAGCAGGTCCTCGAGCTCGCCGTCCGGTTCAGAAGTCGTGGAGATCGGCATCCGACTCCATCACGCGGCGTACCTCGATCGGTTGCTCGAGCGGTACGCCGCCGGGTCCGGGTGCGGCGGACTGCCACGCCGCGATCTCGTAGGCCCGCTCCTCCGACTCCACGTCGATCATCGTGTAGCCGGCCAGGACCTCCTTCGACTCGGCGTACGGGCCGTCGGTCAGCACCGGAGCGGTCACGCTCGTCGCCCGCACCACCTTGGCGTGTGACGGCCAGGTCAGCCCCTGGACCTCGACCAGCTCGCCGCTCTTCCGCAGTCGCTCGATGCCCTCGCCGAGGTGGTCCATGTGGGCCTTCATGTCGGCCTGGTCCCACTCCAGCATCGGGGTCTCGCAGTTGCCGCCGTCCATGTTCATCAGCAGCATGAACTTGGTCATGTCCTTCTCCTCTTCGTAGAGCCTTTACCCGGAGACGGAGCCGGGGCTGCGTTCTCTACATCAGTCCAGCAGCGCGTCGACGAATTCTTCAGGGTCGAACGGCGCCAGGTCGTCCGGACCCTCGCCGAGGCCGACGAGCTTGACCGGTACGCCGAGTTCGCGCTGTACCGCGATCACGATGCCGCCCTTCGCCGTACCGTCCAGCTTGGTCAGGACGAGGCCGGTGACGTTGATGACCTCTGCGAACACCCGGGCCTGCGTGAGTCCGTTCTGGCCGGTGGTGGCGTCGATGACGAGCAGGACCTCGTCCACCTCGGCGGACTTCTCGATGACCCGCTTCACCTTGCCGAGCTCGTCCATCAGGCCGGTCTTGGTGTGCAGACGGCCGGCTGTGTCGACCAGGACGACGTCGGCCTCTTCCTCGATGCCCTGCTTGACCGAGTCGAACGCGATGCTGGCGGGGTCGCCGCCCTCCGGGCCGCGCACGGTCCGGACACCGACCCGCTCACCCCAGGTCTGCAGCTGGTCGGCCGCGGCAGCGCGGAACGTGTCCGCAGCCCCCAGTACGACGTGCTTGTCCTCGGCAACCAGCACCCGGGCCAGCTTGCCGACCGTGGTGGTCTTGCCAGTGCCGTTCACACCGACGACGAGTACGACCGCCGGCTGCGTCTCCTTGCGGCTCACGTTCAGCGCCCGGTCCAGGGACGGGTTGACAAGGTCGATCAGCTCCTCGCGGAGGATCTCCCGGGCCTGTGCGGCGCCGACGCCCTCGACGCGCATGCGGGTGCGCAGCTTCTCGACCAGCTCCTGCGTGGGCGCCACACCGACATCGGCGGTGATCAGCGTGGTCTCGATGTCCTCCCACGCCTCCTCGTCGAGCTTGTCGCGGGAGAGCAGCGCGAGCAGCCCCTTGCCGAGGGAGCCCTGCGAACGCGCCAGGCGGGCCCGGAGCCGGACCAGCCGGCCCTGCGCGGACTCGGGCTTCTCGATCGTCTCGGTGGCCGCGGGCTCCGGCAGCTCGGTGTCCTCGAGCGTGCGGGTCGGGGTGTCCCGCGGTTCCTCCGCGTCGTCACCGACCTTCGGCTCGGCGACCTCCGCGGACTCGACGGCGGGCTTCTGAGCGTCCGGCGGCAGCTCGGCACGGCGGCGCCGCGCGACGACCAGGCCGGTGGTTCCGACGACCAGAACGACCGCGATGACCACGACCATCGTGATGAGAGCCTGGTCGGTGAGCAGAGAAACGAGCAGTGGGGTCAACACGGTTCCCCATCTTGACAGACACCTGGCCCGCCGCTGGCATTTGTCACGTCAGGCAAACGAATTGTTGCGGTACGTGAGGAGGCACCAACTCGGGGCGGTGAGTGAGCAGAACCACCGTTCGGTTGCCTGCCGCCGCGAACAGGTCGGCCAGCAGCGCCCGTCCGGTCTCCTCGTCCAGGTGCTCGGTCGGCTCGTCGAGCACCAGTACGTCGCGATCGGCCAGTAAGAGCCGCGCGAAGGCGAGCCGCTGGCGCTCACCACCCGACAGCCGCGCACCGTGCTCCCCGACCATGGTGTCGAGGCCCTGCGGCAGCTTCTCGACGAGCATCCCGAGCCGCGCCCGGTAGAGCGCCTTCCACACCTGCAAGTCGCTGACCCCCGGCTTCGCAAGCAGCAGGTTCTCCCGGATGCTCGTGTCGAACACGTGGCTCTCCTGGGTCAGCAGCCCGACGACAGACCGCACCTGGTCGCCTTCGAGCCTGGCCAGGTCCACTCCGTCCAGCAGCACCTCGCCCCCACGTGGCTCGAGGAACCGGAGCAGTACAGCGGCCAGCGTGCTCTTGCCCGAGCCACTCGGGCCGGTGATCACCACACGACTCCCGGCCGGCATGTCCAGGCTGAGTCCATCCAGTACGTCAGGGCCGTCGTACCCGGCTCGCAGCAGGTTCACCTGCAGATCGCGTCCCGTCGGGAGGGGCAGTGGCTTGGCCGGCTCGGTGACCGGCGCGGGGGTGTCTACGAGTTCCTGCACTCTGTCGAGGGACGCCCGTACCCGGATGGCCAGTTGGGCGGCTGCGGGAATTCCGCCGAGTACGTCGGCCAGTGCGAGCGGGGTGAGGACAAGTACAGCGAAGACAGCACCAGTGATGTGCGCCGTACTGCCGAGGATCAGGGCGGCCACGCTGGCGCCGCCGACGCACAGGACGAGCAGGGCACTGCCGAGGCCTGCGCTCCAGGCGGACCGGCGTTCAGCGGCGGCCAGGTGGGCATCGCGGCGGCTGAAGTCGTCCAGCACCGAGTCGATCGCGTTGTAGGCGACCACATCCGCTGCAGTGAGCAGGGACTCGGTGGTGGTGGCTGCGACGTCCCCACGGGCACCAGCGACGTTGCGCTCGGCTCGCTCGGCAGTCCGGGCAGTCAGCCACGGTACGACGGTGCACGCGATCAGGACCGCCAACGCGACGGCGGCGCCGGCTGTGGGAAGCAGCACCGCGAGGAGGCCCACCGTGGCGGCTGCTGTGACAGTTGCGACCGCAACGGGCAGGAGGACTCGTAGCCAGAGGTCGAGGACCGCGTCCACGTCCAGCACCAGTCGGGCGAGCAGATCGCCCTTCCGCTGCGAACCGAGTGGTGCGAGCTTCTCCAGACGCCCGGTGATACGAGCGCGGGTCTCCCCCAGCACCCGGTACGCCGCATCGTGTCCGACGAGCCGCTCGACGTACCGGAAGACGCCACGCCCGACACCGAAGGCGCGCACTGCGACGATCGGGACCATCATCAACAGCACCGGTGGTTGTGCCGAGGCTGCTGTGATCAGCCAGGCCGACGTGGCGAGCAACGCGACAGCCGACCCGGCAGCGGCGACGCCCAGCAGCAGCGCCAACCAGAGCCGCCACATCACTCCGCGCTGCGGCCGAGCTAGCTGCAGGCTCTTCATGCGTTCACCAACTCTCGGGCGCCGACTGTGACTGTGCGGTCGGCGGCGGCGATCAGGGCGGGCCGGTGGGCGACCATGAGGACTGTGCGGCCGCTGGAGCGCAGGCCGGTGATGACGGTGGCCTCCGTGTCGGCGTCGAGGCCGGCTGTTGGTTCGTCGAGCAGCAGCACCGGGGCGTCGGTGATGAGCGCGCGGGCGAGCGCTACCCGGCGTTGCTGACCGCCTGAAAGCTGCTGTCCCTGCTCCCCTACAGGCTTGTCCAACAGTAGGTCGGGAGCACCAGCAGCCAGAAGCGCCAAGCGGACCTCGTCGTCCGACGCGTCCGGCCGGCCCAGGCGCACGTTGTCGGCCACGGTCCCCAGCCTCAGACCGGGACGCTGCGGCACCCACGCGAACTGCCGCCGCCACTCCACCGGATCGAACTCGTCCGCTGCACTGCCGGCAGCGACGACCATCCCACGCTCCGGCGCCACGAACCCGAGCAGTACAGCCAGAGCGGTCGACTTCCCAGCACCACTCGGCCCGGTGAGCGCCACCACCTCACCCGGCCGCAACTCCAGATCGAACCCCTCCAATGCCGGCACGTCCCGCCCCGGGTAAGTCACCGTCACGTCGTACAGGTACAGCGGACTCACTCGAAGATCGGGTACGTCGGTGCGCTCGCCACGTGCGGGCAGTGGCGTCTCCAGCACGCGGAACACCTCTTCGCTCGCCGCAACCCCGTCCGCGCTCGCGTGGAACTGCATGCCGACCTGCCGCAGCGGCAGGTACGCCTCCGGCGCCAGGATCAACACCATCAGCGCGGTCTCGAGCCCTAGTTTCCCGTCAACCAGCCGAAGCCCGACGCCGACAGCAACCAGTGCGACCGACAGACTCGCCAACAGCTCCAACGCGAACGACGAGAGGAACGCCAGCCGCAGGCTCCCCATCGACGCAGCGCGGTGCTGGTCGGTAACCCGCCGTACCGCGGACTCCTGCGACTTCGCGCGGCCGAACAGCTTCAGTGTGGTCAGTCCGCCGACCACATCAGCGAAATGATGCGCTAGCACAGCCAGCGCGTGCTGACGTTGCCGGCTGCGCGCCTGTGTCACCCAGCCGATCAGTGCCATGAAGATCGGGATCAGCGGTAGCGTGATCAGCACTGTCCCAGCGGCAATCAGGTCACCGGTCGCCATCCAGCCGATCACGCCTGCGGGCACAGTGGCGGCCAGGACGAGCTGCGGCAGGTAGCGGGCGAAGTACGGGTCCATATCGTCCAGGCCCTTGGTCAGCAGGGTTGTCAGCGCGCTGCTGCGTTCACCGCTCAGCCAGACCGGTCCGAGCTTCAGAGAGTGCTCCAGCACCTGCCGCCGCAGCGTGGACTTCACCGCGGCGGCTGCGCGTTGTGCGACCACCTCCTGCGCCCACACCAGCAACGCGCGGCCTGCAACGACTGCAGCCAGACCCCAGGCGACAGCAGTCACCCTGCTGCCCCGCAGTACGACGCCTGCAATGCCGTGAGCGAGCAGCACGGCCTGCACGATGATCAGCACGCCGCTGGCGACGCCGATCAGTACTGACGCCGCCAGGAAGACTCGGGCACCACGGGCGCGCCTCAGGAGCCGCGGGTCGAGCGGCTTCATGCGACCACGACCCGCTTACGGAAGACCCAGTACGTCCACCCCTGATAGAGCAGCACCAGCGGCATGAAGATCGCCGTGATGATCGTCATAGCCTTCAACGTGTACGGCGTTGACGCGGCATCAACAATTGTCAATGTTGATCCGGGGTCAAGTGTTGACGGCATGACGTCGGGGAACAGCGCGACGAACAGCGACACCACGGCCAGTCCGATCGCGAGCGTCGTACCGACGAAGGCCCAGCCCTCGCGGCGCAGGAGGTTCGCGACCAGACCGCCCGCGAATGCAACGATCGCCGCGATCGTCACGATGACGGAGACGGTGTCGCCGCGCAACGCCTGCGCCCAGGCGAGGAAGGCGATCGTCAGCACCGCGGCGACGGCACCGGTGCGGGTGGCGAGCCGGTTGGCGCGAACGCGTAGGTCGTCGGTGGTGCGCAGGGCGAGGAAGATCGCGCCGTGGGTGACGAACACCGCGACGAAGGTCAGGCCGCCGAGCAGCGCGAACGGGTTGAGCAGCGTCCCGAAGCCGCCGACGTACTCGTGGCCGGCGTCCAGCGGCACCCCGCGCACGATGTTGCCGAAGGCAACGCCCCAGAGCAGCGCGGGCAGCACCGAACCGACGACGATCATCGCGTCCATCCGCGCGCGCCACTCCGGTTCGTCCCGCTTGCCGCGGTACTCGAGTGCGACGCCGCGCACGATCAGTCCCACCAGGATCGCGAACAGCGGCAGGTAGAACCCGCTGAACAGCGTTGCGTACCACTCCGGGAACGCCGCGAACGTGGCCGCGCCGGCCATGATCAGCCAGACCTCGTTACCGTCCCAGACCGGGCCGATCGTGCTGATCGCGGCCCGCCGTTCGGGCTCGTTCCGGCCCAGCACGCGGTACAGCATCCCGACTCCGAAGTCGAAACCCTCCAGCACGAAATACCCGGTCCACAGCGTCGCGATCGCAACGAACCACACAGTCGTCAGTTCCATCACAGGCCCCTCAGTACGCGAACGAGAGCGGTTTGTCGGGCTGATCCGGAGCCGTGTCCGGTGGCGCATCTGTCCCGGCCAGGCCGGTCCGGATCGTCCGCAGCAGCAGCTTGGTCTCGACCACCGCGAGTACGCCGTACAGCGCGGTGAACCCGACCAGCGAGGTGATCACCTCGCCGCTGGTCGTCCCGGGTGAGACACCCGACGCCGTCGGCAACAGACCGAACACCAGCCACGGCTGCCGGCCGGTCTCGGTGAAGATCCAGCCGAACGTGTTCGCCACCAGCGGCAGCAACGGCAACGGCGCCGCCAGCCACACCAGCCAGCGAGCAGGAGCCCGCCCGCGACGCGTGGTCCACAACAACCACAGCGCGACCGCCGCCGACGCCATCCCGACCCCGATCATCAACCGGAACGTCCAATACGTCAGCGGGATGTTCGGCTTGTACGACCCCGGCCCGTACAACTGCTCGTACGCCTCCTGCAGCGAGTTGATCCCCTGCACCTCACCATCGAAACGCCCGGTCGCCAGGAACGACAGCAGGTACGGCAACTTGATCGAGAAAATCTCCTTCGAACCGTCCAACGTGCCGACCGTGAACACCGAGAACGACGCCGGCTTCTCGGTCTCGTACAACGCCTCGGCCGCCGCCATCTTCATCGGCTGCACCTCAGTCATCACCTTGCCCTGCAGGTCACCGCTGATCGCGACACCCACACCGGCCACCAGCACGACCGACGCCCCGATCTTCAACGCCGACCGGAACACATCCCGGTCCGTGCCCGGCCGACGGACCAGATGCCACAACGCGACACCGGCCACGAACGCACCACCGACCATGAACGCCGCGAAGATCGTGTGCGGAAACGTCACCAGCACGACCTTGTTGGTCAACACCGCCCACAGATCCGTCAACTCCGCACGACCACGAGCCGCGTTGTAACGAAAACCCACCGGGTTCTGCATCCACGAATTGGCCGCAAGGATGAAGTACGCCGACAACTGCGTGCCCAGCACCACCATCCAGATGCACCCCAGATGCACCAACTTCGGGAGCCGGTCCCAGCCGAAGATCCACAAACCGATGAACGTCGACTCCAGAAAGAACGCCAGCAGCCCCTCCAGCGCCAACGGGGCCCCGAACACGTCGCCGACGAACCGCGAATAGTCACTCCAGTTCATCCCGAACTGGAACTCCTGCACCAGGCCGGTGACCACACCCATCGCAATGTTGATCAAGAACAGCTTCCCGTAGAACTTCGTCAGCCGGAGGTACTTCTCCTTCCCGGTCCGGTACCAGGCGGTCTGCAGGCCGGCGGTGATCGCGACCAGCGAGATCGTCACCGGCACGAAGAAGAAGTGGTACACGGTGGTGATCGCGAACTGCCACCGCGCCAGATCCAGGGTGTCCATCGGAAGGCCTCCCCAGCCATCTACGACGTGTCGTAGTAGATGTTAGCGCGGATCTACTACGACGTGTAGTTATACTGGTCACGTGGCGAGTGAGGAGAAAGGACCACGCCCCCTGGGCGACCTGGAACGCCTGGTGATGGAGCAGCTCTGGGCGGCTCCTGCCGCGCTGACCGTGCGTGAGGTGCACGAGCGGCTGGCAGGTACCCGTGAGCTCGCCTACACGACCGTGATGACCGTTCTGGACCGGCTGGCGAAGAAGAAGCTGACCGAACGCGAGCGCGACGGCAAGGCCTGGCGCTACCGCGCCGCCGCACCACGCGAGGAACTGGCCGCCGACCTGATGCGGGACGCACTCGACCGTGCGGGCGACCGGCGCGAGGCCCTGGTCCGTTTCGTGGGTCAGGTGTCCGACGAGGAAGCGGCACTGCTCCGCGAAGCCCTGTCGAGGTTGAACGAACAGGAGCCGACGGGGTGATCACCCCGGTCCTGCTGGCCATTCTGGCGCTGGTCCTCACCGGCCCGGCACCGGCCCTGCTGGCTCGTTCCGACTGGCCCTACCGGGTCCCCCGAGCCGCCGTCATCCTGTGGCAGGCGATCGCACTGGCCGCAGTACTGGCCGCCCTAGGTGCTGGTGTCGCGTTGTCCTACTCGATTGCCGGCCGCCCTGGCGAGCCACGGTTCGATCCGTCGTCGGCACGGGATCTGGTGGCCGCAGCGATCCTCGCCATGGTCGCGCTGGTCGTAGTGCGGCTGCTGTGGGCGATCGGGCGGGTAGCGGTCGGGACTCGGGCACGGCGCAAGCGGCACCGCGATCTCGTCGACGTACTGGCCACACCGGACGGACTGATCCCAGGGCTGCGGGTGCTGGCCGAGGAGACACCGCTGGCCTACTGCCTGCCGGCGCTGCGTGGCGCGCGGGTTGTCGTCTCCGTTGGCGCGTTGGAGCGGCTGGACGACAGTGAGCTGAAGGCTGTCCTCGCCCACGAGCAGGCGCACCTGCGGGCTCGGCACGACCTCGTGCTCGAGGAGTTCACCGCGCTGCACCATGCCTTCCCGCGCTGGGTGCGTAGCGATGTCGCGCTGGAGCAGGCACGCACACTGGTCGAACTGCTCGCAGACGACGACGCTCGCCGCCGCAACGGTGCAGGCCCACTGGCGCGCGCCCTGGTCGCACTCGCCGGTTCACCTGCACCAGAGGCCGCAATGGCAGCAGCCAAGTCCGCCACGGTCCTGAGGGTTCAACGCCTGGCCGGTCCGGCCCCCAACGAGGCCAGGCTCTCCGCTGTCACGTACGCCGCAGCAGCCGCACTCCTGATCCTGCCGACGATCACCATCGCCGCTCCGATCGTGCGCGCGATGGTCGACGCGCTCAGTTAGCCGGCCGGTACCGCACCAGTACCCCGCCCGCACCCCAGGGACGCGCCTCGATCAGCTCCAGACCCACCGGCGAACCACCGGAAGGGAAGGCGCTCTTGCCTACCCCCAGCAACACCGGGCAGATCCGCAGCTGCACCTCGTCGACCAGCCTGGCCCGCAGCAACGACTGGAACAGCGTGATGCTGCCCCACAGGATGATGTCCTTGCCGGTCTGCTCCGCCTTCAGCGCCCGCACCGCGTCCAGGTCACGGACCACCAGACCAGGCTCGTACGGACCCCACGGCGCACTGCGCAGCGTCGTCGACACGACGACCAGTCGCAGAGCGTTGAGCTTCTCGGCGATCGGCTCGCCGGCCGACGCCTCGGTCGGCCAGAACCCTGCGAACAACCGGTACGTCTCGGCGCCCAGCAGCATCGTGTCGACACTCTCGAGCAGCTCGAGGTTGTCGTCGTCCGGCTGCGAGCTGATCGCGTCGAAGAACTCCAGTCCGCCGTCCGGCCCCGCGGCGTACCCGTCGAGCGTCACATATTCCTGGAAAATCAGCCGCCTCATCCAGCGAGGCTACCCGAAATGTTTTCCCTCACCCCGTGCTACCGCCAGGAGCACCAGCCCCGACAGAACCAGCAGAACCACCATCGTGACGACGAATGTCAGCACTTCTCTCCCCAGATCCCCACACCCAACACAGTGCTTGACGTTCTCAGCGTGCCAGAAGTTCCCCGAACGCCTTGGCGATCTCGTCGATCTGCCATTCCAGCGACGCCGGCGTCATCACCAGCTCGACCCACGACCACCCTGGTACGTCGGCAGGCTGCCACGGCCCGCACAGCGACTCGTGTGTCCGCTCCATCCGCTCGACGGCAGCATGCTCGATCGACTCCGCGGAACGCGGCGCGTAGACCCGGAACGAGTTGGTGTGCGGCGGCTCCGGGAAGACGCGGAAACCTTCGCTCTGCAAGGCCATTGCGACCTCGACGGCCCGCTGGTGCAGGTCGTTCATCAACGGCAGCACCGTGCGAAGTCCGTTGCGCGCGGACACGGCGTACGGGAAGAGCGAGTACAGGTTGCCGCCGAGGCGCCGCTGCCACCGCCGTACCTCTGCGATCACGTCCTCGGGGCCGGCCAGCGCTGCACCACTGATGCCGCCCAGCACCTTGTAGAACGACACGTACACCGTCGACGCCAGCGCTGCGATCTCAGCCAGGCTGTGCTCCAGGTACGGCGTGCTCTCCCACAGCCGTGCGCCGTCCAGGTGGAGCGGTACGCCGCGCTCCGCACAGGACTCGGAGAACACGACCAGCTCGTCCCAGCTCGGCAGCACGAACCCTGCATCGCGTAGCGGCAGCTCGAGCGTCACCGCGGCCAGCTTGCCCGGGATCGCGGTCAACTCGTCTGGTCGCGGCTGACGCGGTTCTGACGTCAGCCGCTCGATCCGCAGGTGATGCACCTCTTCCAGCGCGTTGAGTTCGTGCACCAGCAGGTGGGCGAGCCCGTGGACCGCTACTCGGCTGGTGCCCGCGCGGTCGGCGTACACCCGCAGTACGCCCTGCTGAGCGAGGATGCCGGTCGGAAGGAACACGGCGGCCGGTTTGCCCAACAGCTCGGCCACCTCCTGCTCCAGCGCGGCTACCTCACCACCGTTGCCGTAGACATCGACCAGATCGTCGGTTGCGACATCTGCAAGGTGACGCAGCCGGTCCGCTACGGGCACCCGCCGCTGGCCAAGCCAACGCTCACAGTTGTCCGCCGCGTTCTTCCGGCGCTCTCGCAGGTCCTCGGAGGTAGTAGCCACAGCTCCATCCTCTCGCGTCCCGCAACGGGGTTAGATCGTGGCCGTCACCACGTGCTTTCCCTGCACGGTCCTGATCTCCACCGAACGCACCTGGTCGATCGGAGTCAGCACACCGCCCCCGAACGTGCTCCCGTTCTTCGCAGCCTTGTCGGACACCAGCCAACTGCCCGCTACCCAGGTCCTGCCTGACTTGTCGGTGACGACCATCTCGCACTGGTCGCCGGCTTTCAGACCGCTCACCTGCACCCTCACCCAGCTCCAGCCCGCCCGTGGTTCCACTGTGGCGGCCATGGTGGCACCGGTCGTCGTGTCGGACGTTGTGACCTGTTTGGAGCCGGCGACAGGCTCATTGGAGTCCGGTGCGGTAGACCGGCCGAGTACGACACCCCCGCCGAGCGCACCAGCCACCACGACCACCGCGGCCGCGATCAGCAACCAACGCGAGCGTCGCTTGGGCTTCGTTTGGGGCTCCAGTAGCTGCGGCTCCTGTGCCTGCGGCTCCCGGACCTCGCGCAGCGTGCGCTGCAGCAACAGGTCGCCACCCTCAGGTGGTCCCTCCAGGAACGCCTCCGGTGGTACCTCTCCCAGGAGTTCCTTCATCTCGGTGAGCTCAGCCAGCTCCGCACGGCACTCAGCACAGGTGGCCAGGTGCTCGTCGACGGCCGCTACCTCGGCCGGCTCCAGTGCACCGAGAGCGTAGGCGCCCAGTTGCGTACGGTCATGCTCACTCATGGGACACCTCCGTTGCTTTCTCTGCCATCACCGCGCGCAGAGCTCGGAGGGCGTAGTACGAACGCGATTTCACGGTACCGGGCGGAACACCCAGCTCTTTGGCAGCCTCTGCGACGGACCGGCCGCGGTAGTACAGCTGCACGAGTACTTCGCGGTGCTCGGGCGACACCTTGTCCAGCGCGTCCATCACGACCATGGTGTTCACCACGGACTCGGAGTGATCCCCTGTGACCGGCGGCGTGTCCACCACGTCCGCCACCTCGGTCGGGCGCACTGCCCGAGCGCGTGCCCGGTCAGTGACCAGATTGCGCGCCACCGTCAGCAGCCAGCCCCGCACCGACCCGCTGCCGCTGGTCAGGTCGTCCGCGTGCTTCCAGGCCCGCAGCAGCGTCTCCTGTACGACGTCCTCGGCCGCGGCTCGATCTCCGGTGAGGCGGGTGGCGTACGCCAGCAAGCTGCGGCCGTGTTCGGCGTACAGCGCCCGGATCAGGATCTCGGTGTCGTGCGGCCCTGGGTTGTCAGCCACCGACCGCACGATACCGGGATCAGCGGGCGCCCACACCACGACAGCACCAGCCAGACACCACCGACGGCCTATCCACTCATCACACGCTGCATCACAGGCTCCCCCGATCGGGTCCGAACGTCACCTGTCATACGTGCCGATCCGCCGATCGGTTCAGGCTGGAGCGATATCGTCGTCGGCATGAGCCAAGAGATTCCCGCAGCGGTTCAGCGCGCGCTCGACGCGATCGACGCCCTGGACAACGACGCGTTCGTGGCGGCGTTCGCCGCGGACGGCTACGTGAACGACTGGGGCCGCGAGTTCCGCGGCCACGACCGGATCCGCTCCTGGAGCGACAACGAACTGATCGGCAAGAACGTCACCTTCACCGACACCCAGGTCTCCACCCCCGGCAACCCCCTGACGATCCTCACCCAGGTAGGCGGAGACGGCTTCAACGGCCCGTCCCACTTCACCTTCGAAACCCAAGGCGACGAACTGGCCTCCATGACCATCACCGCGTGAGGTCCTAGACGGGTTCGGGTTCGCGGATCCGTTGGGAGATGACGGCGGAGACGCCGTCGCCGCGCATGGTGACGCCGTACAGGGCGTCGGCGACCTCCATGGTGCGTTTCTGGTGGGTGATGACCAGGAGCTGGCTGTTCTCCCGGAGTTCCTCGTAGATCTCCAGGAGGCGGCCGAGGTTGGTGTCGTCCAGGGCGGCCTCGACCTCGTCGAGGATGTAGAACGGCGACGGGCGGGCCTTGAACAGGGCGACCAGGAACGCGACCGCGACCAGCGAACGCTCGCCGCCGGACAGCAGCGACAGCCGCTTGACCTTCTTGCCCGGCGGGCGCGCCTCGACGTCGATACCGGTGGAGAGCATGTCGTCGGGATCGGTCAGCACGAGCCGGCCCTCACCACCCGGGAACAGCCGGCTGAAGACGTGCTCGAACGCGATCTCGACGTCCCGGTACGCCTCGGTGAAGACCTGCTCGACCCTGTCGTCGACCTCCTTGACGATGTCCATCAGGTCGCGCCGCGACTTCTTCAAATCCTCCAGCTGCTCGGAGAGGAACCGGTGCCGCTCCTCCATCGCCTCGAACTCCTCGAGCGCGAGCGGGTTGATCTTGCCGAGCTGGTTGAGCGCACGCTCGGCCTGCTTGAGCCGCTTCTCGACCTTGGTCCGGTTGAACGGCTCGGCCTCGAGCTCGAGCGTGTCGTCGTCACCGGCCTTGGGCAGCGGCGGCACCAGCTGGTCCGGTCCGTACTCGGTGACCAAAGCGTCGACCTCGATACCGAGCTCGCCGAGCGCCTTCTCGTACAGCTGCTCCAGGCGCATCTTCTGCTCGGCCCGGGCCAGTGCGTCCCGGTGCACGGTGTTCGTGAGCTGCTCCAGCTCGGAGCTGAGGTTCCGCGTCGCGGACCGAGCCTGTGCGAGCGCCTGTTCCCGGTCGGCCCGCTGCGCCTGGATCGCCGCCCGCTCGGCCGCGGCCAGCTGCAACGACGACTCCAGCCGCGCCAGCACGTGACCGGCAGCCAGGTGTACGGCGTTCGCCGCCTCGGCCTGCCGCGCACGGCGTGCCGCCCGCGCGATCGACCTGGCCCGCGCCTCGCGCTCCTGCCGGGCCGCGCGCTCCAGCGAGTCCGCGCGACCGGACAGCGCCCGGGCCCGCTCTTCGGTGGTCCGCAGCGCCAGCCGCGCCTCCATCTCGGCCGCACGCCCCGCCTTGGCCTCCTCGGCCAGCCGGTCGCGCTGCGACGTGTCGGGCTCGTCGCCCTCCTCGTCGAACGCCTCGGCGTCCATCAACCGCTCTTCGAGCTCGGCCAGACCGGACAGGTTCCGGTCGCGCTCCTCCTCGGCGGCCGCGATCGCCTCGGCCATCCGCTCCGCCTCGCCGCGGGACGCCTTCGCCAGCGATCCGAAGTGCCCGAGCTGCTCGGCCACCGCCGCCATCGACGCGTCCGACTCGTGCAGCCGGGCCAGCGTGATCTCGACGGACTCCTTCTGCCGGCTCCGCTCGTCCTCGAGGCCCTGCAGCTCGAAGCGCAGCCGCTCGCTCCGGGCAGTCGCCTCGGTCAGCTTCTCCGTCGCCTCGTCGACCGCGGACTGCACCTCAATCAGGCTGGGTGCCGCGTCCGACCCGCCATACGCGAAATGAGCGCCCAGTACGTCGCCCACACGCGTCGTACACGTGACGTCTGGCAGGTTCCGCAGCAGGGACCGTGCCGCGTCCACGTCGTCGACGACCGCGACCTTGCGCAGCAGCCGCCGTAGGGCGGGCCGCAGGGTCTCCGGGCATTCCACGACATCCACGGCGTACGACGCGCCGTACGGCAGCGCCGGCCACGTGGCGTAGTCGTCGGCCGGGGCGTCGCCCAGGAGCATCCCGGCGCGGCCGAGGTCGTGCTCCTTGAGGTGACCGACGGCGTGCAGCGCCGCGTCGGTGTGGGTGACGGCGACCGCGTCCGCGGCCTCACCGAGCGCCGCGGCGATCGCGGTCTCGTACCCGGACCGCACGCTCAGCAGGGCGGCGACCGACCCCATCAGCCCGTTGATCTGCTCCGACGCGGCCAGCAGCGCGCCGGCCCCGTCCTTGCGGTTCAGACCGAGCTCCAGCGCTTCCTTGCGGGCGGCCAGACCGGTGCGCTCGCGCTCGGCGTCGCGCTCCTCGGCTCGCAGCTTCGCCAGCCGCTCGTCCAGCTCGTCGAGAACGGCCTGGGCAGCCTCGTACTGGTCGTCGAGGCCCTTCTCCCCGGCATCCAGCCCGGCGACCTGGGTCTCCAGCGCGGTGAAGTCGTGCTGGGCCTTCGCGGCGCGCTCCTCGGCCTCGCGCCGGTTGGCGGCGAGCCGGCCGATCTCGGACTCGGCGGCGGCCGCGCGGCTCTTCAGCGCGTTCACCTGGCCGGTCAGCCGGGCCAGTCCTTCGCGGCGGTCGGCGGCGGCCCGGATCAGCGCCGAGATCCGGCGCTCCTCCTCGGCCTCCTGGGCCTCCAGCTGCTGGCGGCGCTCGACGCACTCGGCGAGCAGCTCCGAATGCGCCTCGACCTCGGCCTCGATCTGCGCCTCGGTCTCGCGGACCCGGGCGGCTTCCAGTTCGAGTTCCTCGGGGTCGCGGCCGGCCCGCGGCTCCTCGGCCTCGTCGTTCAGCGACCGGATCCGGTCCGCCGCGATCCGCGCCGTACCTTTGATCTTCTCGCCGAAGCCGGACAGCTGGTACCAGGTGTCCTGCGCGGCCTGCAGGGCCGGCGCGTCCTCGCGGAGCGCGTCCTCCAGCTCCGCCTCGAGCTCGCGGGCCTCGCGCAGCTTCGCCTCGGTCTCGGTACGCCGCTGCGTGAGCGCGGCCTCGTCCCGCAGCTCCGCCTCGAGCGCGGACTGCGCCTGGACGATGTCGTCGGCGAGCAGCCGGGCGCGGCCGTCGCGGACCTCCGCCTGGATGGTCACCGCCCGGCGCGCCACCTCCGCCTGGCGCCCGAGCGGCTTCAACTGGCGGCGGATCTCCTGGATCAGGTCGCCGAGCCGGTGCAGGTTGCCCTCGGTGGCCTCCAGCTTCCGGATCGCCTTTTCCTTGCGCTTGCGGTGCTTCAGGACACCGGCGGCCTCCTCGACGAATCCGCGGCGGCCTTCCGGCGTGGCGCGCAGGATCGAGTCCAGCTGGCCCTGACCGACGATGACGTGCATCTCGCGGCCGATCCCGGAGTCGCTGAGCAGCTCCTGGACGTCGAGCAGGCGGCAGTTCTGGCCGTTGATCTGGTAGTCGGACCCGCCGTTGCGGAACATCGTCCGGCTGATCGTCACCTCGGCGTACTCGATCGGCAGGGCGCCGTCGGTGTTGTCGATGGTGAGCACCACCTCGGCGCGGCCCAGCGGGGCGCGGCCGGAGGTGCCGGCGAAGATGACGTCCTCCATCTTGCCGCCGCGCAGCGACTTGGCGCCCTGCTCACCCATCACCCAGGCCAGCGCGTCGACGACGTTGGACTTGCCGGAGCCGTTCGGCCCGACGATGCAGGTGATGCCTGGTTCGAAGTTCATCGTCGTCGCGGACGCGAACGACTTGAAGCCTCGGAGCGTCATGCTCTTCAGGTACAAGGCGAAGCTCTCCAACCCGTGAAAGGACAGACGGTACCGGAGGAACCGCCGTAGCTGTACGTCGCGCTGCCGCTACCCGGGGGAAGGTGTTCCGCTTCGCAGTCTACAAAGAGATCCGCGGAATCCAGCGGAGGCCAGGCCGTTGAGAGATGGCCGGCGAGGATGGGTGCACAACCAATCGTTGAACCTACGGCGCTGTTACACACCACGGCGGCGGAGGCCCGGACGGGGGCCACCGCCGTCCCGCGAACGTAGCAGCGTAGTGCGGACGGTCGAGATCGAATCTCTGCCTGCGTCAGACCGAAGCGGGAGTACGCAGGGCCTCGTCGACGGTCAGCAGCCGACCCTCGTGGATCTGTGCCACCAGGTGGTCGTTCTCTGCCTGGAGCCGCATCACGTGCGCCTCCAGATCTGCGACGCGCCGGTTGAGCAGACGAACCTGCTCGAGCATGCGCGGGTCAGTGCCTCCAAGATGCCCTAGAAGAGCCTTGGCCATTGTGCTGTCCTCCGGAAGGGTTCTGGCCGGTCGCGCTCCGTATCGAGGTCATGAAGGAGCGCCGAAAATGTGTGCCGTCTTTCAGGGTGACACCGGCGAGGGCGACGGGTCAACCTGGACCACGTTTATTAACGATACCTCGTTCACCAGCGGACATGGCGCGGGACCGGTTGACATTTCGGGCAGCGGTACGACGAACGGTTCATGAACGGCTCGCGACGGATCGGCCGGCCGTCCCGCGGGCAGGGCGATCCCTCCTGCCCGTAGACGTTCAGGCCACGCTCGAAGTACCCGGATTCCCCGTTCACGTTGACGTACAGGGCGTCGAAGCTGGTGCCACCAACGGTCAGCGCCTCGGCCATCACGGCGTGCGCCTGCTCGAGAATGCCCTTTATTTGTGAGGGTTTCAGCGTTTCTGTCGCCCGGGCGTAGTGCAGCTTGGCCCGCCACAACGCTTCGTCGGCGTAGATGTTGCCGATCCCGCTGATCGCGGTCTGGTCCAGCAGTGCTCGTTTCAGGCCGGTCCGGCGGCGGCGGATCTTCGCGGTCGCCAGCTCCGGATCGAACAGAGGATCGAACGGGTCGCGGGCGATGTGGGCGATCTCGGCGGGCAGTTCGGCACCGCCCTCGGAGTAGGACAGACCACCGAACATCCGCTGGTCCACAAAACGGACCTCTCCGCCGCCGTCGGCGAACCGGAACCGCACCCGCAGATGCGGCTCGTCGGGCGCGCCGACCGGCTGGACCCGGAACTGACCGCTCATTCCGAGGTGGGTCAATACCGCGTCACCGGACGTCAACGGCAGCCACAGGTACTTGCCGCGCCGGGCCGGCTCGGCGAAAACCTGCCCCTTGAGCCGCGAGACGAAGTCCTCCGGCCCGGCGGCATGACGCCGTACCGGGCGGGGGTGCAGCACCTCGACGGTCTCGATGGTCCGCCCGGCGAGAAACTCCACCAGACCCCGCCGTACGACTTCTACCTCAGGAAGCTCCGGCACTTCAGGACTGCGAGGGGTCCACGCTGTCGGGATGCGCGGCGCGCAGGGCCTTCCAGGCGGTCTCGGCGGCCTGCTGCTCGGCTTCCTTCTTGCTCCGGCCGATGCCGTGGCCGTAGGTGTCGGAACCGATCCGGACCCGCGCCTCGAACGTCTTCGCGTGGTCCGGTCCGGACTCCGCGATCACGTACTCGGGGACGCCGACGCCGAGCTGGGCGACCAGCTCCTGCAGCGACGTCTTCCAGTCCAGGCCGGCGCCGAGCCGGGCCGACGACTCCATCAGGTCGTCGAACAGCCGGTGCACGACCCCGCCCGCGACCTCGAAGCCGCGGTCCAGGTACACGGCGCCGATCAGCGCCTCGACGCAGTCGGCAAGGATCGACGACTTGTCCCGGCCGCCGGTGGCTTCTTCGCCGCGGCCGAGCCGCAGGTACTTGCCCAGCTTGAGCTCGCGGGCGACACCCGCGAGCGCACGCATGTTGACCACCGCGGCCCGTAGCTTGGCCAGTCGGCCCTCGGACAGGTCGGGATGGTTCCGGAACAACGACTCCGTGACGATGACGCCGAGCACGGAGTCCCCGAGGAACTCCAGCCGCTCGTTCGTCGGCAGCCCGCCGTTCTCGTACGCGTACGAGCGGTGGGTGAAGGCGTGCTCCAGCAGTTCGTCAGCCAGCGATACGCCGAGCCGCTGGTTCAGCTCGGCGTAGAGCCCCGTTTCGTTGGCAGAGTTCACTGTGAAGGTGGCCGTTTAGCTCTCGACGACCTGGCGACGCTCGCCCTTCGCGCCGTACTGGCCGCAGTTCGGGCAGACGGTGTGCTGCAGGTGCTTCGCGCGGCAGGCGGGGTTCACGCAGGTGACCAGCGACGGGGCAGTCGTCTTCCACTGCGCCCGGCGGCTCCGGGTGTTGCTGCGCGACATCTTCCGCTTCGGAACGGCCACGGTTATGACTCCTCGGTTCGGCCGGGGGCTGGTGGACCCGGCCGGCTCAGTCTGACGTTTTCGGGTGGAGCGGTACTGCGGTGTTGCGATGGAGCTGTTTCAGTTGTCCTGCTGGTCCTGCTGGAGCAGGTTGCCGAGGGCGGCCCAGCGCGGGTCGGTCCCGTCCTCGTGCTTGTGGCCGGGCTCGTCCGCCAGGCGTACCCCGCAGTCGGGGCACAGACCCGGACAGTCGTCCGTACACAGCGGCTGGAACGGCAGTGCGAGCACCACCTGGTCCCTCAGCACCGGCTCGAGGTCGATCAGATCGCCCTCCATCCGGCTGGCCTCGTCCGGCTCGGCTTCGCTCTCCGGGTAGACGTACAGCTCCTGGATGTCAGCGAGGAACTCGTCCTCGATGTCGACCAGGCACCGCGCGCACTCCCCGACCAGACGGCCGCGAGCCGTTCCGGTGACGAGCACCCCTTCGACCACCGATTCCAGCCGTAGATCGAACTGGATCGGATCGCCCTCGGGGACGCCGATCACGTCGATTCCGAGATCCGCCGGCGCCGGCGCCGTGAAGGTGACTTCGCGTTGGGACCCTGCGCGGCGGGTCAGCTCGTGCGTGTCGATCACGAGTGGGGACCGCGGGTCCAAGACGCTCAGAACATCCCTTTCAGGCGTGGGCAGGCAAGAACTCGGTCTCGTCGAGACCGGTGATCAACACTACCAACTCCCCGGCGTTGCGCCCAATCCGGGGACACTCACAGCGTGTTCAGTAACCGTGTGTGAACGGCCGGCGTCACGAACGTGCTGACGTCGCCGCCGAGCCGGGCGATCTCCTTGACCCAGCTGGACGAGATGAAGGCGTGTTCCGGCGCGGTCGGCAGGAAGACCGTGTCGACGCCGGTCATCCGCCGGTTCAGCTGCGCCATCTGCAGCTCGTAGTCGTAGTCGGCCGCCGAGCGCAGGCCTTTCACGATCACGCCGGCGCCCTCGGCCCGGCAGTAGTCGACCAGCAGCCCCTCGAAGGAGCCGATGCGGACGTTCGGGAACGGCTCTACCAGCTCGGTGAGCATCTCGATCCGCTCCTGCGGGCCGAACAGCCGGTTCTTCGACTGGTTCACCCCGGTCGCGACGATCAGCTCGTCGAAGGCGGCCGCCGCCCGGGTGACGATGTCGAGGTGCCCGACCGTGGGCGGGTCGAAGGTCCCTGGGAAAACGGCCCTACTCATCCCGGCACCTCGCCGTCGCCTTGACCATGGCGGTGACCGTACCAAAGGCGTGCCTCGCCGTACTTACGGTCCCGCAGCGCGGCGAACCCCTCGGGCCAGTCCCACGGCTCCCGTTTCCCGCGTTCGACGACCACGACCGCGTCGTCGGCGAGCCAGCCGTGCGTCACCAGGTCGGTCAGCACGTCCTGCAGCTCGGCCGTCTCTAGCTTGTACGGCGGGTCCGCGAAAACGAGGTCGAACACCGAGTCGAATCCAGGGGGAGCGTCCCCGGCTGTCACCTTCTCCACCGGCCGGGTCAGCAGCGTCGCACCCGGCAGCCCCACGACCTTGATATTGGCCGCGATCACCTCGGCCGCCTTCCGGTCCGATTCGACCAGCACGACCGTCGCGGCACCCCGGGACAGCGCCTCCAGCCCGATCGCACCGGATCCGGCGTACAGATCGAGGACCGCGAGCCCGTGGAAGCTCCCGAACTCGGACTCCAGCGACGAGAACAGCGCCTCGCGCACCCGATCCGCCGTCGGCCGCGTCCCACTCCCCGCCGGCACCCCGATCCGCCGCCCACCAGCCGCTCCCCCGATGATTCGGGTCACGGGGCCTCCCGTTCTGGACTGAGGAGCGGAGGGAGCGAAGCGACCGGAGCGACGAGGGAAGAACGGGAGGAGAAGCCCCGTGACCCCCGCGCCGGAGGCGCGGCATTCGACACAGTCACGTTTTCTCCAGGTACTCGGTGGTCTCGGACTGCAAGGCGTTTCGGACGATTGCGAGGAGTTCCGGGAACTCGGACAGGGCGGGGTCCACGCCGACGATCCTGGTGGCCTCGTGCCGGGCCGCGAGGATGATGTCCTCGTCCCGCAGCACGCTGAGCAGTTTGAGGCTGCTGCGCCGCCCGGACTGCGCGACACCGAGCACGTCGCCCTCGCGGCGGGTCTCCAGGTCGATCCGCGACAGCTCGAACCCGTCGGTCGTCGACGCGACCGCGTCCAGTCGCCCGTACGACTTCGATCCCGCCCACAGGTCCGTGACCAGCAGGCACAGCCCCGGGACCTTGCCCCGCCCGACCCGGCCGCGCAGCTGGTGCAGCTGCGAGATGCCGAACCGGTCGGCGTCCATGATCACCATCGTCGAGGCGTTCGGTACGTCGACCCCGACCTCGATGACCGTGGTCGCGATCAGTACGTCGATGTCCCCGGCCGCGAACCGGGACATCACCGCGTCCTTCTCCTCGGCCGGCAGCCGCCCGTGCAGGATCTCGACGCGCAGGTCGTGCAAGATCTCCGCGAGCGCCTCGGAGACCTGCATCACCGAGATCGGCGGGCGGGCCTGCTTCTTGCCGCCTTCGTCGGTGTCGAGGAGCTCGCCTTCCTCGTCCTTCGCGTTCTTGACGTCGTCCCCGATCCGCGGGCAGACGACGTACGCCTGGTGGCCCTTGCCGACCTCCTCGCGGACGCGCGCCCAGGCCCGCTGCAGCCAGTCCGGCCGCTCCTTGGCGGGCACCACGGACGACTGGATCGGCGATCGCCCGGCCGGCAGCTGGGTGAGCGTCGACACCGCGAGGTCGCCGAACACCGTCATCGCCACGGTCCGTGGGATCGGTGTCGCGGTCATCACCAGCACGTGCGGCGTGTTCTCGCCGGACTTCGCGCTCAGCGCGGCCCGCTGCTCGACCCCGAACCGGTGCTGCTCGTCGACCACCACGAGCCCGAGATCCGCGAACTGGACCTTGTCCTCGAGCAGCGCATGCGTTCCGACGACGATCCCGGCGGCACCACTGGCCGCGTCGAGCATCGCCGTACGGCGGGATGCGGCGTTCAGCGAACCGGTCAGCAGACCGATCTTGGTGGCATGTTCCGCGCCGCCGAGCATGCCCTGCTCGGCCAGGTCGCCGAGCATCTTGGTGAGCGTCTTGTGGTGCTGGACGGCCAGCACCTCGGTCGGCGCGAGCAGCGCGGCCTGACCGCCGTTGTCGACCACGGACAACATCGCCCGCAGCGCGACCACGGTCTTGCCGGAGCCGACCTCGCCTTGCAGCAGCCGGTGCATCGGGTGTGGCCGGGCTAGGTCGGCGAAGATCTCCTCCCCCACCTCGGCCTGGCCCTCGGTCAGCTCGAACGGCAGCCGCTGGTCGAAGTCGTCGAGGAGCCCACCGGCCTGCCGCGGCCGCGGTACGGCGCTCTGCGCGTCCATCACCGCGCGGCGCTGGGCGAGGATCGTCTGCATCACCAGCGCTTCCTCGAACCGGAACCGCTGCTGCGCGTCGTGGATGTCCTTCTCGGTGTCCGGAAGATGCACCTTCTGCAGGGCTTCCCGGAGGCCGAGCAGCTTCTCGTTGCGCAGGACCAGGTCCGGGACCGGGTCGTCGACGCGGTCGTCGAGGCTGTCCAGGACGATCTTGACGGACCGCTCGATCGTTGCGGTGGGCAACTTCGACGTGGCCGGGTAGATCGGGCGGAACGGCCGGGCCCGGCGTTCGATCTCGGCCTCGGTGAGGTCTTCCTCGTCCAGCACCTCGGTGCCGGGATTCTTCAGCTGCATGGTGGTGCGGAACATCGTCACCTCGCCCCAGAACAGGGCAGCGGTGCCGGGCGTCAGCTTCGTCAGCAGCCAGGGCTGGTTGAAGAACGCCAGCTCGATGTCGTTGCGGCCGTCGGTGACCACGACCTTGGTGATCGTCCGCTGCTTGCGGAACCTCTGGACCTGGTCGGGCTTGATCTCGATCTTGCTGTCCAGCGCGCGAGCCGTGACCTTCTTGACCCGGCCGTTGACAGTCGCCTGGTCGCCGACCTCCAGTTCGTCGAACGGGGTCAGCTCGCCCTTCTTCAGGTACCGCCGCGGGTAGTGCCGCAGCAGCTCGCCGACGGTCTCGATCTCGAGCACGTCCGCGAAGGTCTTGGCCGTCTTCGCCCCGAGGAAGTCCCGGAGCTTGCGGTCCATGTCGCCCGTACTGTTCAACACCGCTATTCCACCCCGATCAGCAACGGGTACCTGTCCTGTCCTCCGTCGTACACCACGACATCGACATCTTTGCGTTGCCGACGTACGTGCCGCTCCACAGCCTCGGCCAGGGCGGGGTCGGCGTCGCGGCCGGTGACGATCGTGAGCAGCTCGCCACCGCCGCCGAGCAACCGGTCGACGACCGCCAGCGCCGCCTCCTCCAGGTCGGCGGTGATCAGCGCGAAGTCGCCGTCGACGACGCCGAGCGCGTCGCCGATCCGGCACCGGCCGGCCATCGTCCAGGCATCCTTGACCGCGATCGTGACGGCGCCGTGCCGGGTCTGCCCCGCAGCCGCCGAGAGGTGTACGACGTCGTCGTCGAAGCTGCGGTCCGGGTCGTGGACGGCGATCGCCGCGAGGCCCTGGACCTGGGCGCGGGTCGGGATCACGGCGACCCGGATCCCGTCCTGGCGGGCGGCGGTGGCGGCGGCCTCGGCGACCGCGATCGAGTCCTGGTCGTTGGGCAGGATCACGATCTCCGGCGCCTGGGACTGCTCGATCGCCTGGAGCAGCTCGCCGGTGGAGCAGCGGCGGCCGGGAGCGCCGCGGATGATCCGGGCGCCCGCCTCGGCGAACAGCTCGGCGAGGCCTTCGCCGGCGACGACCGCGATCACCGCGCGTCCGGGGGCGGGCTCGTGGTGGTGCGCCTGGTCGTCGAAGTGGGTGACGCGGATCCGGTGCGGGCGGCCGATGTCGATGCCCTGCTCGATCGCGGCGCCGACGTCGTCGGTGTGGACGTGGACGTTCCAGAGCCCGTCACCGCCGACCACGACCACGGAGTCGCCGAGCGCGGCCAGGGTCTGCCGGAAGTCGCCGATCTTGTCGTCGAGCGCGTCGAGCAGGTACATCACCTCGTACGCGGGCCCGTCCTGGCTCTCGGCGCTCTCGCCCTGCGGTTCGACCCTGGCCGGTACGTCGACGCGCACGTGCTGCCCAGTGAGTACCGATTCCATCGCGCCCAGGATCACGACGAGGCCTGCTCCTCCGGCGTCGACGACCCCCGCATGCCGCAGTACGTCGAGCTGTTCCGTCGTCTTGGTGAGGGCCTGGCGGGCGGAGGCGACCGCGGCGAGGCAGACGTCGGCGAGGGTCTTGCCGTCGTTGGCGGCGGTCATCGCGCCGGTGGCGGCGGCGCGGGCGACGGTGAGCATCGTGCCTTCGACGGGTTGCGCGACGGCCCCGTACGCGGCGTCGGCGGCGAACTTGAGCGCGTCGGCGAAGGCGGCGGCCTCGCTCATCTGTGGATCGGCCAGGACGCCGTCCGTCTGGTGGTGCGGGAGGTTCTCGTCGAGGCGGAGGCCGCAGGCACGGATCAGCTGGGAGGTGATCACGCCGGAGTTGCCGCGAGCGCCGAGCAGGGCACCGCGGCCGAAGGCCTGGATCGCCTCGGTGAAGGTCAGTTCGCCCTTGGGCAGCGCCTCGCAGGCAGCTTCCCAGGTCAGGTAGAGGTTGGTGCCGGTGTCGCCGTCCGGCACCGGGTACACGTTCAGCTCGTCGATCTCGGTCCGGGCGCGGGCCAGATCGGCCAGTGCCGTCCGGGCCCAGGCCCGCAGCACGTCAACGGTCAATTCCTCCACGCCCGGAAGGCTAACGCGTACCGAAGGACAGGAGGTGGTCCCCTCCGGTGCTCGTGTTGCGCGGTTCGCCAGGCGTGGACCGGCCTATACGTACCCGACTACGTCCTGTTGTTCGGTACGGTTCCCGGGTGAGCGGCGGCAGGAGTGTGTTGTTCTCGGCCGCGGCCGACAGTTACGAGTTGGCTGTGCGGGAGATCCGGGGCGAGTTCGGGCGGGACGTGCGGGTCCAGCGGGTCGGCGCGGAGCTGGGACGGGTCGACGGGCCCCCAGGGCTCACAGTGGAGGCATTCGCGGCGGCGTGTGATGCGGGACGGATCATGTTCGTCCGGCATCTGACGGTGGAGATCGCCAGCTTCGAGGAGCTGCCGCCGGAGTACGAGCTGGCCGAGGTGGTGCTGGGCGAGCTGCCCGAGTACCCGAAGGCACTCGCCGTACAGGCCTGGACCGATGCGGCCGGCACCGGCGGGTCGTACTACCACCGCCTGGAGGAGGCCCTGACCGGCCGCGGGGTCGCCGTCACGCGTTCCGGGCAGGAGTACGTCGTCTCGTGCTTCGCGGGGCGGAAGGCGGTGTTGCTGGGGCTGAACCGGCTCGCGGACAGCCTATCGGACTGGCCCGGCGGGCGGATGCGGCTGGCTCGTGGTGACGAGCGGGTATCGCGGTCGGAGTTCAAGCTGGAAGAGGCGATCGCGACCTTCGGGCTGGAGCTGCCGCGGGGCGGGAAAGCAGTCGACCTCGGCGCCTCACCGGGCGGATGGACGCGGATCCTGCGGCAGCACGGGCAGGAGGTGTGGTCGGTCGACCCCGGTTCGCTGGATCCGCGCCTGCGCGGTGATCGCCGGATCCATCACGAGCCCACGACGGCGGGCCGGTTCTTCGCCGCGAACCGGGTCCGCTTCGACGTGGCCGTGAACGACATGCGGATGGACCAGGTGACGAGCGCCCGGATGATGCTGGACGCGGCGGCGCACCTACGGCGCGGCGGTCTCGCGATCGTGACCCTGAAGGGCGGCGGCAAGAACCCGCTGGACGGCGCCCGCCGCGGCATCGACATCCTCCGCGAGCAGTACGACGTACTCCACGCCCGGCAACTCCACCACAACCGCAACGAGATAACCGTGGTCGCGAGGCAGAGGTCCCGCGAGTAGGTGGCGCCGTCGCGAGCGTCGTCCCGCGGAGTGCTGGGCAAGGCGGAGGAGGGAGGCAGGACGGAGTCCTGTCGACCGACGACAACGCCGCCCAGTGCCCGCGGGGCGGCGCGCAGCAGGCGCCACCTACTCGCGGGACCTCTCAACACGAATAGGCGCCCGGGGTGAGACCCGGGCGCCTATCGGAAGGCCCTACACGGAGTGAAAGCTGAGGGATCAGCCGACGACGCGCTGGACCTTGCCGGCCTTGATGCAGGAGGTGCACACCTTCATCTTGGTGGGCGTGCCCTTGATGATGGCGCGGACCGGCTGGATGTTGGGGTTGAACCGGCGGGGCGTACGAGCCTTGACCCGCCGGATCATCGCGCCCTTACCCAGACGGGCAACGCTGTTGCCGAACGTCGGCTGCTTGCCGCAGACATCGCACTTCTTAGACATGATTCTCCGTGTTCAGGGTCGTGACACCGACAGACCATGTTACATGTGTGTCAGCGCCCCGCCAATTCGGCTGTCAGGCAGTGAGGTAGGCCACTTCGTCGTCCGTCAACGTGACCGAAAGACCAGGTGTTGAGGTCCTGGTCTCGCTGACGTGCCGCGGCCCGATCAGCGGGAACACCGGGTACGGCTGGTGCAGCAACCAGGCCAGCGCGATCGCTGTCGGCTCGACTCCCTTGGCGGCCGCCAGCTCCCGTGCCCGGTCGAGCCTACGGAAGTTCTCGTCGGAGTAGAAACAGCGCACGAGCTCCTGGTCCGAGGTGTCCTCCGGCTTGGCCCGTCCGGTGAAGAACCCGCGCGCCTGGCTCGACCACGGGAACAGTGCGACCTGCCGCTCGCGCAGCCACTTCTGCGACTCGTCGTCGGCCACGTGCCGGCAGCCGGCCCACGGTACGTCGTAGGCCCGCGCGAGGCTGAGGTGGTTGCTCAGCAGCGTGAACGGCTGCTTGCTGTTCGCCTCGGCGTACGCGTTGGCCTCGTCGAAGCGCGCGGTCGACCAGTTGGAGCCGCCGAACGCCTTGATCCGGCCGGCCTTGAAGTGCTCGTCGAGGACGTCGACGAACTCCGAGACCGGGATGTCCTCGTTGTCGCGGTGCATGAAGTACAGGTCGACGTGGTCGGTCTGCAGCCGTTCGAGGCTCTCGTGCAGTTGCCGGGTGATCGACTCGGGGTCGCAGTACGGCGTGTGCGCGCCCTTGCCGATCACGACCAGGTCGTCCCGGTTGCCCCGCGACTTCATCCACTGCCCGAGCAGCTTCTCGCCGCGGCCGCCGCCGTAGATGTACGCCGTGTCGAACGTCGTACCGCCACGCTCGACGAAGTCGTCGAAGATCACCGCGGCGTGCGGCAGCGTCTGCTGGTTGTCGACGCCCATGACGAGCCGGGAGACCTGCTTGTCGACGCCCGGCACCTTGCCGTACGTCATCGGGGCGTCGTCGCGCCGGGTCAGCGGCCGTCCGGTCGCGGTCGGGATGATCGCGTCGTCCCGCTCGCTCGCGTACTGCTGTCCGATCGCGGCCCGCCACTGGTCCTGGACCGTGAGGTTCCCGAGGGTGTCGGCCCAGGTCATCTCCGGCGCCTGCTTGGCCCCGGACTGGATCGCGGCCTGCACGGCCTCGGCCTCCGCGGTGTAGATCAGCGCCGGCTCCGCGGAGATGTCCCGCGGCTCCTCCCCCACCCGGTGCAGGGTGACGTGGGTCGGCTTGCCGTCGCCGCCGAACCACGGGTCCTCGACGACGAGGTATCCCTCGCTGCCGAAGATCCGGACCTGGTTCTGGTCGGCGAGCCGTACGCCGGTGCTCACCTGGGCGGTGACGCCGCCGTCGAAGAACAGTGTCGCCACGGTCCATTCGTCGGCGCCGGTCTCACCGACGTGCCCGACCGCGCTGACGGCGGCCGGGTCGGCGTACGGCTGCCCGGTGGCCGCGCCGGCGATCAGGCGGGCCATCGACACCGGGTACCCACCGACGTCGAGGATGCCGCCGCCGGCCAGGTCGTCGGCGAAGATCCGGCTCTCCGGCCGGTACCCGGCGGCGAACGCGAACGTGGCCTGGATCTGGTGGACGGTGCCGATCTCGCCGTCGCGGACCAGCTGGGCGATCAGCTTGGTCTGCGGCAGGCACCGGTACATGTACGCCTCCATCAGGAAGACGTCGTTGCGTACGGCGGCCTCGATCATCGCCTCGGCCCACGCGCGGTTGATCGCGAGCGGCTTCTCGCACAGCACGTGCTTGCCGGCCTCGGCCGCCTTGATCGCCCACTCGACGTGCATCGGGTGCGGCGTGGCGATGTAGACGGCGTCGACGGTTGCGTCGGCGAGCAGGTCGTCGTACGAACCGTGCCGGTTGGCGATGTCCCACTTGTCGGCGAAGGTGTTCGCCGACTCGAGGGACCGGCTGCCGACGGCGACGACCTCGTTGGTCTTCGAGGTCGGCACCTGACTGGCGAACCGGGAAGCGATGTTGCCGGTGCCGATGATGCCCCAGCGGAGCGTGTGGTCAGTCAAAAGAAATCCCGTTGTGATTGTGGTTGCAGGTCAGAATTCCAGGGTCAGAATTTCATCGCCCCCGCGGCCAGGTCGGCGATGAAGGAGCGGGCGCCGATCAGGAAGACGCCGATCAGCGGGATGACGCTCATCAGCGCACCGGCCATCACCATCGAGTAGTCGGTGCCGTAGATGCCGTTCAGCTGGTCGAGAGCGACCTGGAGGGTGAGGCGGTTCGGGTCGGTCATCACGATCAACGGCCAGAGGTAGTCGTTCCAGACGTTGATGAAGGTGAAGATGCCGAGGAAGGCCAGACCGGGCCGGAGCACCGGCAGGCCGACGGTGAGGTACTGCCGGAAGAATCCGGCGCCGTCGACCTTGGCGGCCGAGATGAGTTCGTCGGGGATGGCGCCCTTGGCGTACTGGCGCATCCAGAAGATCCCGAACGCGTTCGCCGCGCCCGGGATGATGAGGGCCTTCAGCGACCCGATCCAGCCGAACTCGGCCAGCGTCACGAACTGCGGCACCAGCGACAGCTGGGCCGGGATCATGAAGGTCGCCAGCAGCAGGCCGAACAGCAGGTTCCGGCCCGGGAACTCGTACTTCGCGAACGCGAACGCGGCGAGCGAGTCGAAGAACAGCACCAGGACCGTGACGCCGAGGGACGCGATCAGCGTGAGCAGCATCGAGCCGAAGAAGTCGATGTTGTCGAGCACCTTGCCCATGTTCTCGAACAGGTGCGAGCCGATCAGCAGCTTCGGCGGGTAGCTGAAGATGTCCGGGGTGGTGTTGGAGGCCATCACCACCATCCAGTAGAACGGGAACAGCGAGACCAGCACGCCGAACATCAGCACGATGTGACCGACGGCGGTGCGAATGCGCTCAACGGACATCTGCGGCCTCCCTCTTGGCATTCTGGGCTGCGATCCTGCGTTCCACCCGTCGTGCGGCGCGTCGGGTCAGCCGTTCGTCGTCGTTTCCGCCGATCAGCCGCCAGTTGATGATGCTGAACAGCACGATCAGGATGAACAGCGCCCAGCCGATCGCGGCGCCGTACCCGAACTGGTTCTTGATGAACGCGCTCTGGTACAGGTACGAGACGATGGTCAGGCCGGCGTCGCCGGGGCCGCCGATGTTGTTCGTGTCGCCGAACAGCACCCGGGACTCGGTGAAGATCTGCAGTCCGCCGATCGTCGAGGTGACCGCGGTGAACAGGATGACCGGCCGCATCATCGGGACGGTGATCCGCCAGAACGTCTGTCGCGGGCTCGCGCCGTCGACCTTGGCGGCCTCGTACACGTCGGCCGAGATCGCCTGCAGGCCGGCCAGGTAGATGATCGCGTTGTAGCCGACCCAGCGCCAGGTGACGATGGTGGCGATCGCGATCTTGATGCCCCACGGGGAGGTCAGCCATTGGACCTCGCCGACGCCGATCGAGCGCAGGAACGCGTTCAGCAGGCCGAAGTTGTTGCTGAAGATCGAGCCGAACACCAGGGTGATCGCGACCACCGAGGTGACGTTCGGGATGAAGTACGCGATCCGGTAGAAGGTGCGCAGCCGGGTCGCGTTGTGCAGGGCGTTGGCGATCACCAGCGCCAGCAGCAGCATCGGGACCGTCGAGAGCACCCAGATGATCATCGTGTTGCCGATGGTCTTCCAGAACGTGACGTCGCTGAGCAGATAGTTGTACTGCTCCAGGCCGACCCACTTCATCTGCCCGATGCCGTCCCAGGAGTGGAACGAGATCCAGATCGAGAACAGCACCGGGAACGCGCCGAAGATCGCGAACAGGATGAAGAAGGGCGAGACAGCGGCGTACTGCGGGAACGCCTGCTTGTACTTGTTCGGCGGCTTCTCCGCGGTGCTCGCGGTCGTGGTCGTTACCACCGGGGCAGTCTTGCTGGTGACAGCCATGTCAGATCGCCCCCGCTCGGGTGAGTTCGCGCTCGACCTGGCGCTGGGCGTCGGCCCAAGCCTGATCCGGGTCCTTGCCGGACGCCTCGATGTTCACGAGTTCGGCGCTGATCGGCGTGTCGATGATGGTGTCGTACGGCGAGAAGTAGGCGCCCGGGTACTTCTTCGCGGACTCCGCGAACACGTCGACGATCTTCTGGCCGCCGAAGAACGGGTCCGGCGCCGACAGCTTCGGATCGGTGTAGCTGGCCGGCGTCGACGGGAACAGCACCGGGTCGAGGAACGCCTGCGCCTGGTTCTTCGCCGACTCCAGCCAGCTGATGAACGCGAACGCCGCCTTGGGGTTCTTGCAGTACTTCGTGATCGCCAGGAAGGACCCACCCTTGTTGCCCGCGCCACCAGGAGCCGCCGTCACCCGCCAGAGCCCCTTCGTCTTCGGCGCCGCGTTCTTCGGCCCGAGCTGCGCCCACCAGACGGCACCCATGAACGCGACGAGCTTGCCGTTGGTCACGACCGCGTTCTTGTCGCTGGAGTTCTGGGCGTTGGCCGACAGGCCCTCCTTCACCACGCGGACAGCCAGGTCGAAGGCCTGCCGGACGTGGTCCTGATCGCCGAGGTACTGCCCGTCGGGCGTCATGTAGCGCTTGGACTGCTGCGCCATCCGGTACCCGTAGATGCTGGTGATGTTGTCGGTGATCGCGGAGCCGGGCACGGCCTGCTTGAGCTTCTTGCCGAGCGCGATGTAGGCGTCCCAGTCCGGCGCCACCCCCGCGACCGCCGCCGGATCTATGTCGACGCCGGCCTTCTGGAAGATGTCGGTCCGGTAGAACAGCGCCGTCGGCCCGGTGTCCATCGGGTAGGCCATCATCTTGCCTTCCGGCGTGACGCCCCACTTCCACTTCCAGGGCAGGAAGTCCTTCTCCAGGTCCTTCGCGCCGAGCTCGTTCAGGTCGTAGAACTGGTCGGCGTTCGGGAAGTACGTCGCGACGTCGTCGTTGATCGCGACGATGTCCGGGACGAGCGACTTGCCGGCCAGGGCGGTCAGCACCTTGGTCTTGTAGTTGGAGCCGATCCGGGTCATCGCCAGCTTCATGCCGTCGTATCCCGGAATCGCCTTCTCCGCCTGGCCGATCAGGTCGTCGTTGACGGACCCGACCCAGGTCCACATGCTGAGCTCGTGCGAGCCGCCCAGCGAGCTGCGCGAACCGCAGCCGGTGAGCCCCGCGGCGGCTATGGCGGAGCCGGCCGCGAGGAAGTGCCTTCTGCTCAGGGTCATAGCCTCACCTGGCGCTTTCTGTTGGATTTCGCCGGAAGGTGTCCACATATGTTTACGTAGCCATCAAGGTAAGCGCATACCGACTGAACCGGTCAAGCCTCGGATGACAAGATTGGGTTCCATGAGTCCCAGCGCAGTCCTCTTCGATGCCGATGGCGTTGTGCAGCGTCCTGACCGCGACTGGTGGTCGCAGCTGACCTCATTCGTCGGCTCGGACGGCGAGGCGTTCGTCGCGGACCTGATGGTGGCCGAGAAGCCGGCGCTGATCGGGAAAGTCGATTTCCGGGACGCGCTGGCCGACGTGCTGCGGCGCTGGAACTCGCCGGCGTCCGTCGACGAGGCGCTCGAGCCGTGGAGCTGGTTCGTCGCGGAGCCCGAGGTGATCGCGCTCATCCAGTCGCTGCGATCGGCCGGCATCGGGTGCCATCTCGCGACCAACCAGCACGCGTACCGGCGGGCGATCATGCAGGACGAGCGCGGGTACGGCGAATGGTTCGACCAGACGTTCTACTCGTGCGACGTCGGGCTGGCCAAGCCGGACCCGGCGTACTTCCGAGCGATCCTCGGCTCGCTCGGATTGCCCGCCTCGTCGGTGCTGTTCATCGACGACAACGTGGACAACGTGGCGGGTGCTGCGAGCGTCGGGCTGCGGGCGGAGGTGTACGACCTGTCGTCCGGCGTACCGGCCCTGGTGGAGCTGCTTCGGCGTCATAATCTGCCTGAGGTCTTGTGATGGCGTGAGGGCTGTGACATCGTCGCCGGGCAGATGACAACGTAGGACAGTCGACCAGCCGCTCCCTGGAGGCATCACATGTCCGATCGCCGCCGCACGCTCTCCCGCCGCAGTGCACTGGGTCTCACCGCGGGCCTGGGCCTCGCCGCTACCGTCTCGCGTCAGTCGCCTTCGGCAGCTGCGTCTGCTCCGTCGGCGTACCCGAAAGGGCAGCGGCCGAGGCTGCTGAACGTATTCGACGAGAACGCGCTGAGCCTGCCCGAGCGGACACTGGCGACCACGCTGCAAGGCCTGATGGCCCGACGCAGCGGTGAGTCGCTGTACCTGAACCTGCCGACGCTCGGCTACCAGCACTGGCTCGACGACCTGGTTTCGCGGTACGGCGTCCAGGCGCGTCCCGGAGACCTGTGGAAAACCGTCAAGCGATCCGGCGTCCGCGGATACGTTCTCTTTCGTACGGGCACCCCGTCGGTCAACGTCGCGACCACGCTCGCCGGCGTGACGGGTGCCGTGGCAATTGAGGAGAGCTTGGAGGCACTCGCGATCCGGAACGGATTGCGCAAGGTCCTGGACGTGCGGGACAAGGACGACCGCTGGGTGTTCGAGACGTACTGGCCCCGGCTGCGGCACGACGTCGTGGTCGAGCAGCGCGCCGACATCCCGGAGCGGCTCCGGGACTACGTCACGATGGCGGGGACGTTCGCCTTCTTCGACGGGAACTCGGAGTTCCGCGCCGACGTCGTCGACGCGCTCGACGACGACGGCACGGTGATCGGCTGGGGTGACGCCTCGGCTGGCGAGGACGCCTTCATCGGCGTGAACTCGGCCACCGGTGTCAAAGCACTGCCCGCCGACCACGCCCGCAACCTGTCGGTGCTGTCAGGCATCTCCGAAGACCGCCTGACGCAGCACGTCCCGGCGCAACCTCCGACTCCGGACCCCGGCGCGCATTACGTCACCTTCCTGATCACCGATGGCGACAACATTCAGTGGGCTCTGGGCGACTTTCCCACCGATCCGCGGTGGTTCGGGAGTCCGCGCCGCGGTGAGGTCGACCTCGGGTGGGGCATCTCCCCGTCGCTGATCGATCTCGCGCCGTCGGTGATGCGCTGGTTCTACGACCAGTCGCGGAAGGATCGCTGGGTCGTCGGCCCGTCGGGCGGCGGGTACATGTACCCGAGCCGCTACCCCGCTGCTGCGCTGGACAAGCACACCGCGTCCCTCGCCCGGGCCATGGGGCGGGCCGATCTCTCGGTCGCGCAGATCATCGACTTCGACGCGTTCGAGAACACCCGGCTGTGGTCGTCGTACCTCAAACGCCCCGAGATCGACGGCCTCATCTACCTCGAGTACTCCAGGTACGACGGTCTCAAGGGCAAGGTGGTCTGGTCCGAGGGGAAGCCGGTGATCTCGGCCCGGACGATGCTCTGGGAGGGCCTCGACGGCGCCGACGAGGCCTCCGTCACCGCGGAACTGAACGCCGCGACCCGCAACCCCTTCTCCACGGCCGGCTACTCGATCGTCGTCTGGCACGCGTGGAGCAAGTCCGTCGACGACGTCCTCACGGTCGTCGACGGCCTCGCCCCGCACGTCAAGGTCATCCCACCCGACACGCTGGTCCGGATGCTCGCAAAGCACGCCAAACCGTAGTTCCCAGGGTCAGGTGCGGGGGACCTTGAGTTTGTCCCAGGTTTCCTTGCCGGGGATGCCGTCGGCATCGGAGCCGGGCTGGGCGACCGAGCCGTGGAAGCCGAGCTTCTGCTGCCAGGCCGAGTAGGATTTGAGGTCGCCGGTGCCCCAGGTGTCCTTGTTGGTCTGGGTCTCGTACCTGTCGCACCCGACGGCCACGAGCCGCGCGTGCATCGCCGCGACGATCGGGCTCTTGCGACCCATCACGAAGAACGACTTGCCCGGGAACGTGACGAACCCGGTGCGCGCCCCGGCCGAGTGCACGTACTTCGGCCGCCCGTAGCCGGCGATCGTGCTGGACATCCGCGTGTGCCGGCCGCACTTGTCGCTGTAGTTGCCCTCGATCGTGTAGACCTTCGAGCCGCTGACCCCGGTGACGAGGCCCACGTGATCGATCCTCGACTTGAGATCGGTGCCGTCCCAGTCGAAGAAGACGATGTCGCCACGCTGGATCCCCGCGACGTCCACGTGCCACTGGTTGTGCGTCTTGAACGCGTGGGCGTGCGCGGTCGTCAGCGCGAAGTCCTTCCCGAACGTGACCGCGTTCTCGTTGCCCGAGTGGAACGCCCAGAAGGTGATGGACGCGTCGCACCAGGCGAAGTTGCCGTTGAACGCCGAGCCGTTGCGCTCGCGGTACCACTTCTGGATGTGGTTCGGCTCGCCGAGGCCGATGTCCTCCTCGGCGATGCTGATCATGTCCTCGACGCCGCTCATGATTCACCACCGCCACCGGTCAACGACGGTTCCTGGTCATCAGCCGGCGGCTTGCGGCCGAACTCACCGTCCTCGGCGGGCCCGAACTCGGCCTCCAGTTCCTCCGCCTCGTTCTCGATGTCATGGTCGAAGCTCGGTTCGACGAGCAACTCGGCCTGCTCTTCCTGCGACATGTCGTCCGGCATCTGGTCCAACTCGTCCAGCGACGGCCGCGCGTTGTCGGTCATGACAATGCCTCCCCCTCACCACGATGAATGCCCCCAGCCCTGATCCCATCATCATGCTCCGGCCCGTGAGGTTCGACTAGAGCTCACGGAAGTACACGGCCACCGGCAGCTGCACACATCCGAGCGACTCGTAGAACGCGCGCGCCGGCGCATGGAAGTCGTCGCCTCCGGTGCCGATCTCGACGTACTCCGCGCCCTCGGCTCGCATCGCGGCGAACGCGTGCTCGCAGAGCGCGGTGGCGATGTTGGAGCGGCGGTACTCGCGCGCGACCGCCAGGAGCTCGACAGTGGCCTGATGGCGGGCGGTGTCGAGATGCCAGGCGACGTACCCGGCAGGTACGTCGTCAGCGACGGCAACGGCGACGTACTTGTGTGCGGCCGGCTCGTGCAGCCCGGCGATCTGCCGGCGATAGTCGCCGCGCCAGTCGCCGTGCTGGCGGGTGAAGATGAGGTCGCCGACCAGCGGCCGGAACGATTCCTCATAGAACGGCCCGAAGGTCTCGATGGTGAGGTCGATGAGCCGGGCCAGGTCAGCGTCGACGTACGAACGGATGTGCATGGAGCGTGCCTCTCGCGAGTGAAGGAGAAATCCGGGCAGGCGCGACCGGCTCACCGCACGCGCGCAGGCGGCGGCGGTGGGCCGGGATCAGCGCCGGGTACGCCCGGCGGCGAAGCACTCCATGTCCGCGATGCTAGCGAGCCGGCGGCGGTACGGCGACCGGGACGGTGTGGATCTGGCCGGTTCGGGGGCCGTTGGTGAGGCGGCCGAGGTTGTCGGCGATGCTGTCGGCCATCCGCCATTCCGCGGTCAGGATGCACAGCGTCGGGCCGTCGAAGTCGACCAGGCCGAGTGCGAACGGCGCCCGGTTCTCGGGTACGTCGATCCGCTCGAAGATCTCGCCGCCCGCCGCGACGCGGACCACGCCTTCTCCCCAGGTCTGGGACCAGATCGCGCCCTCGGCGTCGAGGCAGATACCGTCCGGGCCGAGGTTCTCGGCGTACACGCGACGGTTCGACAACCCGCCGTCCGGCTCGACGTCGAACGCGCTCAGCCGCCCGGCGAACGACTCCGCGATCACCAGCGTCCGGCCGTCCGGCGTCAGCACCATCCCGTTCGGGAACTGGATGTCGTCGGCGACCTGCCGCACCCGGCCGTCGGGGGTGACGAGCTTGATCCAGCCGGGTACCGGCTCCTCGCCACCGGAGAAGTCGAAGTCCGCGCCGTCCAGATAGATGTTGCCCTGGGCATCCACCACGATCTCGTTCGCGGCCTGCTCGGCGAGCACGGTGATCGAGCCGTCGGGCTCGTACCGGCGCAGCTTGTCACCGGTGGTCAGCATCCGGCCGTCCGGCAACCAGTCGACGGACCAGCCCATCAGGCGTTCGACCGGTGCCTCGAAGGTCTCCGTCGTACCGTCGGCGTCGACAGCGACGATCTGCTGCGCGATCCAGTGGCAGAACCACAACCGGCCGTCGTGCCGGCGCGCACCTTCGGGAAAGGCCAGGCCATCCAGCAGAAGCTTCATCACGTCACCTCGTTCGTCGTTTCGGGCTCGTTCACCTTCTACACGAACGCGGCCCGGTCAGATCGACGGCTCAGCAGAAGAAGTACGGCGATCAGCGGCAAGGTCACGAGGTACGCCGTCCGCAGATCGACGAGCCGTGCGAGTACGGCGAGGAGCGCCGGCGCGACGAGGATCGCCGTACCCGAGGCCATCGCACCAACCGCGGCGAGGCGGGCCGAGCTGAGGCCGGGGGTCGCGACGAGGGCTGCGAGCGTCACCGGATACAGCGGGGCGACTCCGAGACCGGCCACGACCAGGCCGAGCGCGACCACGGCCGGCGCGTCGAACAGGCTCACCAGCATCGTGCCGCAGGCGGCGAGTGCGCCGGACGGAAAGACCGGCGACCAGCCTCGGTACCGGATCGGTCCGATCGCGCGGCCGACCGCCATACCGATCGGGAACGCGCTGCCGAGCAGCGCGGCTGCTGCCGTGGGCAACCCGCTGGCCACCAACCGCGCCACGGCCCACACCACGAAACAGAACTCGACCGACACGGCGAGCACGACCCGGAGCCAACCCGCGCCGACGTCCATGACAACCCGCCGCCCCACTCGCCGCCACTTCCCCCCGAGCCCGACAGCCGGCGCCGAATCAATCAGCACCGGCACATCCCCCGCGCCGCGCGCCGCCGTTGTCTGGGGTGGTCGAGTGCGCCGAGTCAGCACCGCTAGGAGGAGGAGTGGTGGCGCGGCGGCGAGCATGGCGTAGCGGCCGCTGGGGCCCAGACCGTCCAGGGTGCCGATTGCCAGCGGCGCCAGGATTCCGGTTCCGCTGGCGACCGCGTTGACCCGGCTCAGCCGGGCGGCGGCTGTCGGACCGTTGAGCATCAGCGGGGCGACCAGGACAAGGAGCGCGCCGCCGAGGCCGACCAGCAGCCCACCGGCGATAGCCACCGAGTACGCCGGGGCAACCGCGATGAGCACTGCGCCAACCGCGCAGACGACTGAACCGAGTCCAAGCACCGTCGGCATCGGCCAGATCTTGAGCATCCGCGGACCGATCACCGCGACCAGCAACAAGCCGACCGCGAACCCCGAGGACATCAGCGCCAGCCGGCCGATCGGCTCGTCGAGGTCCCGAGCGAGGATCGCCACACACGCGCCGAGCCCGGCCAGCACGAACCCCATCGCGGACAGCGCGATGCCGATGCGTATCTCGTCGCCGCGAGCACCGCTCCGCGGCGGGGCCTGCGCGCCCGCGGTCATTCCAGACCTTTGAACAGCGCGTCGAGCCGCTGCAGATCAGCCAGCTCGATGTCCGCCGAAATGCCCTTCAGGCCGGCCGTGAGCGCACCAGACGCCTGACCGGCCGACAATCCGACCACGGTGTCCTCGACCACCAGGCACTGCGTCGCGGGTACGCCGAGAAGCTCCGCCGCCCTGAGGTACCCCTCCGGGTCCGGCTTGCCACGGCTGACGTCGTCGACCGTGACGAGGACCGACGGCGCGATCCCGGCCGCGGTGAGTCGCACCTTCGCGAGCTGGGCCGGCGCACTGGTGTAGACCGCCCACGGCACACCGATCCGGTCGAGCGTGGCGAGCAGATCCAGCGCACCCGGCTTCGCCACCACGCCGTCGACGTCGTTGACCTCGAGATCGAGCACCCGCGCCCCCGCCGCGGCACGCTCGTCCGGCGTCGCGTCGGGCAGCATCTGCGCAACAGTCGCGACCGCGGGGTTCCCGTGCGCGACGGCGAGCACCTCCGCCGGCGAGATGCCGTACTCCGTCGCCCAGCGGCTCCAGCTCCGGTCGACGATCGCGTCGGAATCGACCAGAGTGCCGTCCATGTCGAACAGGACCGCGCGGATGTCCCGGATCTCCATGAGCCCTCCTATTAAACTCGTCCTCCGAGCATAACGGGAAGGACAGCGATGACTCCAGTACGCCGTGGACAGTGGCAGACGGCTGCCGACGTACTGACCCAGCTCACCCGGCAGCCCGGGATCACGCGGGCGGCGGTCGCACGGGCGCTGCGATTGAGCACGAGTTCGGCGACAGAGGTGACCGCTCGGCTACGCGACGTACACCTGCTGACCGAGGTACCTGCTCCCAGTCAGGGCCGCGGTCGGCCGACCACGGTGCTGCAGCCGCATCCGCTGGGACCTGTGGTGCTCGTACTCGACCTGAGGCAGAGCAGTTGGCGGAGTGCGGTTGTAGCGCTCGACGGGGCGCTGCAGGAGCCGCAGTACAAGCGGCACCGCAGTCGGCGCGCACAGGTCGTGCTGAACAACCTGCGGCGTGAGGTGGAGCAGGCGCAGCAGCGGTACGGCGCTCGGCTCCAGATGGTGAGCCTCGCCGTACCGGGCACTGTTCGTGACAACCACCTGATGCAGGCACCGACGCTGGAGTGGGTCGAGCTGGATCTTGCACAGGTCACTGGCGACACCGGCGTACCGCTGCTTGCCGGCAACGACGCGACACTGAGTGGGGTGGCAGAGGCGCGTACTGGCGCTGCTGCAGGAGCTGGTACGGCGGTGCACCTGATCATCGAGGTGGGGATCGGCGGGACGCTGCTGATCGACGGGGTGCCGGTACAGGGCGCGTCGGGAGCAGGTGGCGAGTACGGCCACATGCCCTTTGGCGACCGGTCTCGTGCCTGTCCGTGTGGTGCACGTGGCTGCTGGGACCTGGAGATCGACGGACGGGCGCTGGCGCGTTATCTGAAGCAGCCGACGCCGGACGATCCGGTTGCCTACACAGAAGAGGTACTGCGGCGCAGTGACCGGGCTGCCCGCGCTGCGGTGATCAGGGTGGTTGCTTCCCTGGGCTACGGCATCGCAGGTCTCGTGAACGCGCATGACCCGGATGTGGTGACGATCGGTGGTTTGGCGATCCCCCTGCGGGCAGCGGCGAAGGACAACTTTGCTGAGGCGTACGAGAGCGGACTAATGACGTCCCACCGCAGTGCTCCCCCGCCGGTGCTGCCTGCCACGCACCAGCTGGACGGGCCGCTACGTGGCGCAGCCGCGCTGGCACTCGACCAGCTCACCAGCGAGCAGGCCATCGCAGCCTGGGTCGCCCAGCGCTAGTCGGTCACCTCTACTTCTTCTGCAGCCTCTTCCTCAGTCTCTTCGACGCGGGGCTTGGGGACGATCGGGGGTTCCACCTTGGCCAGGATCTCGAGGATGTCGTGCCGGTGGTGCTGGATCTCGTGGGCCGTGTGCCGGATGATCCAGCCCAGCGTGCGCGGCGCCCGGACCGGATAGTTGTACAGCCCCAGCTTCCCCAGCTCCTGCGGCTGCAGCACCCGCGCCGCCGCGCCGAACTCACGCGCGAACCGCACCAGCGCGGCCGCGACCTCCATCGGGTCCTGGTTCTCGTACTTCTCCTGCTTCACCCGCCCGGTCCGGTCCATCGGCGCGTACACCGGCCGGTCCTCGGCCAGGCACTGCGCGATCCGGTGCCGCTGCACCTCCAGTACGTCGCGCACGTGGCACGCGTACTCGATCGCCGACCACACGTCCGGCTCCGGTCGCAGGCGCACCACGTTCGGGTCCGGACCGGCCGCGGCCTTCGTCAGCGCCATGCTGCAGTCCGCCGACTGCCGGACGAGCAGCGTCACCGTGCCCTGCAAGGTCCCGGTGTCGTAGTTGAAACCGCACTGCTCGCAGTACCCGTCGACCGGGGGCTGCTGCTTAGAGGGCATCTGGGACCCCTGCGCCGTCGCGAGCAGGTGCTCGGCGGAGTGCCTCGGCGTGCTGGAGCGGAGGGTTCGATGTGGTTTCATCGTGCCCTTCGCTCCAGCGCGGCGAGGTGCCCGCCGAGTGCCGCGCAGTAGGCGCAGGGGTCCCAGATGCCCTCTTTATCAACTGCTACTCCCTCTGAATCTCCACGCATGATCGACCGGACCGATGCCGTCGCCGAGCGCGAACCCGGCCGCGATCGCCCCGGTCACATACTCCTTCGCAGCACCGACAGCACCCGGTACGTCGTACCCACGCGCAAGGTACGACGCGATGGTGCTGGCGAGCGTGCATCCTGTGCCGTGCGTGTGCCTGTTGTCGGCCCGGACCGCGCTGTAAGAACGCCGTACCCCAGGACCGTGCAGTACGTCGACCGACGCCGTACCGACGTCGTGGCCGCCCTTCACCAGCACCCACGACGCACCCGCCTCGAGCAGAGCCTTCGCGGCGAGCTCCCGGTCCTCCACCGTCTCCAGGTCGATGCCGGAGACCGGTCCGAGCTCAGTGAGGTTCGGAGTGAGGACTGTGGCCAGCGGGACGATCTCCGAGCGCACGGCCTCCATCGCGTCGGCCGCGAGCAGTGCGTCGCCGTGCTTGGACACCGACACCGGATCGACCACGACCGGCACGTCCGGCGGCAGGGTCCGCAGCAGGGACGCGACGACGCGCACCATCGACTCGGACGCCAGCATGCCCGTCTTGACCGCGTCGACCCCGATGTCGTCCACCACGCTGCGGAACTGGGCGCGGACCTGCTCCTCCGGCAGCTCCCAGGCGCCCTGGACGCCGACGCTGTTCTGCGCGGTGATCGCGGTCAGGACGCTCATACCATGCACGCCGTTCGCGAGCATCGCCTTCAGGTCCGCCTGGATCCCGGCCCCGCCGCCGGAGTCGGAACCGGCGATCGTCAGCACTCTGGGGAGAGGCATCTCAACTCCTGAAATGGGCGTGTCCGGTGTCCGCAGCATACGGCGCGCCGTCGACGGTCACCGTCCCGGCCGGTCGTTCCTCGTTGCCCTCAGCAACTGAGCCGATCACTGTCCAGCCCTCGGGGACGTCGGCCGGCTCGAAGGTGCCGACCAGCGCGTGGTCCTCGCCGCCGGTCAGCACGAACTTCAGCGCGTCCACACCGGTCGCCGCAGCCACCGCCTGCAGCGGCTCGGGCACGGTCAGGGCCTTCGTGTGCACATCGATGATCACCTGGCTCGCCGCCGCGATGTGGCCGAGATCGGACAGCAGGCCGTCGCTCACGTCACACAACGAGGAGGCGCCGGCGAGCGCGGCCCGCGGACCTTCGGCGTACGGCGGTTGCGGGCGACGGTGCGCCTCGACGACGGCCCGTGGCGAGCGGAACCCGCGAGCGAGCACCGCCCAGCCCGCCTCGGCCCAGCCGAGCCGGCCGATGTACGCGACCTCGTCCCCCGGGCGAGCGCCCGAGCGCAGCACCGGTGGACGGCCGTCGAGCGAACCGAAGGCGGTCACCGAGACGACGATCTTGTCGGACTGGACCGTGTCGCCGCCGATGATGCTCGCCTCGACCAGCTCGCATTCGTCGACGAGGCCTTGGTTCAGCTCCAGCGCCCACGCGGTCGGCAGGTCGGCAGGCCCGCCGAAACCGACCACGAGCGCGGTCGGGCGGGCACCCATCGCCACTACGTCGGCCAGATTCTGTGCGGCGGCCTTGCGGCCCACGTCGTACGCCGACGACCAGTCCTGGCGGAAGTGCCGACCCTCGACCAGCAGGTCCGTCGTGATCACCATGCGGCCGTCCGGCACCGCCATCACCGCCGCGTCGTCACCGGGACCGACCAGGACGTCCTCACCTGTGGACAGCCCCTTGGTGACGGCCGCGATCAGGCCGAACTCACCCGTGCTCCCCAACGTCTCTGTCACGTCAGCAGACCTCCCATATCGCTGACCGGAGTCTAGGCGGTACCGTGACCGGGCAACGAGTACGCCCGGCCACCTGGCAGTACTGTGGCTGGAGCCAGCTGAGGACGACTGAGTGGAGAACGACGTGGTGGTCCAGGCCTACATCCTGATCCAGACCGAGGTCGGCCGTGCTGCCGACGTCGCGGCGCAGATCGCCGAGGTCCAGGGCGTCACCCTGGCCGAGGACGTCACCGGTCCGTACGACGTGATCGTCCGCGCGGAAGCTCGCAACGTCGACGAGCTGGGCAAACTGGTGGTTGCCCGGGTCCAGAACGTTCCCGGCATCACCCGCACCCTGACCTGCCCCGTCGTCCACATCTGAACCAGACCTGATCGTCGACACGGGGACCCGCCACTTCATCGGTATGCCCAAGCTCCTGCTCGCAGCACCGCCCTGGTCCCGCCCCCGGACCACGCACCGGCCCCCGACCCACCGCGGCCAGCTCGCTCCGCGCGGCCGGCTCGGCCTGCGCAGCCTGGTTGGTCTGCGCGGCCGGTTTGCTCTGCGCAGCCGGCTCGGTCTGCGCAGCTTGGTCGGTCTGATTGGGCTGTTGCTGATTGCCGGGTGCAGCCCCGGGCCGACGCCGGTGCCTGTGCCCTCCCCCGCGCCTGAGGTCGCGGCCGCCTGCGCCGAGCTCGTCAAGGCGCTCCCCGCCAAGGTCCTTGACGCCGAACGCCGCGAGACCTCCCCGAAGAGCCCGCTGACCGCGGCGTACGGCGACCCGCCGATCGAGATGACCTGCGGCGTCACGCCCCCGGCCGGCATGGCCGAGGCCCAGTCCCAGTGCTTCGAGGTGAACGGCGTCGGCTGGTTCGCCAAACAGGTCGAGAACGGCTTCATCTTCACCACTATCGGCCGCAGCCTCTACTTCGAGGTCGCCGTCCCCGCCAAGTACACTCCCGAAGCCAACGCCCTCACCGACGTCTCCGACGCTGTCCAGAAGCACAACAAGCTCGTCACCCCCTGCACCTGACGACTGCATAGTCGATGACGAGCTCGAGACGTCTCGCGTCGGCGTACTGGGCGCGGCCGTGCAGAGCTGCCCTTCAGCCGATCAGATCGGCGAAGACCACCAGATTGGCCTCGTACTTCTTCTTCACGGCATCGAGCCCACCGCACGTGATCAGTCGCAGTCCGGCGTGGTCGATATCGCCGTAGACCGCGGCGCTCGGGAAGGTGGCCTTCGGGTACTCCTGGACCCGGCTCACCCGGAACGTCGCGGTTGAGCGGTCCTGCCGGGCCACCATGATCTTGTCGCCGGGCTTCAGCGAGGCGAGCCTGGCGAAGACACCGGGCCGGCCGGACCAGCGGACGTGGCCGGCGATAACGGCTGGGCCTGTCTCGCCGGGTGTGGGGGCACCGGTGAACCAGCCGGCCGGGAAGCCGTTCGGCGGCACCTGCAAACTGCCGCTGCTGGTCAGGCCGAGACGCATCAGACGTGAATCCACCCCGATCGCGGGGATCCGCACCCGGATCGGGGTGGACGTCCGCAGCGAGGCCGGCTTTCCGCGCCCGTGACCGTGGGGTGGTCGTCGGGACGGTTCGGCGGATGGCTCCGTGCGGGGTGCTGGGGTGTTCTTGCCTACCGCAAGGGTGCGTCTTCCGGTCGGTGCGCCCGTGTTCCGTGTGCTCGGGGTGGGGATGCTGGGCGTGGGTGTGATGACGGTGGTGGTTGGCGCGGCGGCTCCGCTCGGGACCTCGGCCGTGGGTGCGCCTTGAGTCTGCCCCGTGCCTGACTCAGTGGTGCATCCGGCCACAGTGAGGGTGGTCGCGAGGAACAGAACCGCCGCGCCGGTCCTCATGGGGTGCCGGCCAGTGTCCACCAGAACCAGGGGAAGGTCGGCGGCTCCACGAGGAGTATCGACGGGCCGGACGCGTCACCCGTTCCGACAGAACCTCCCGGCGTCCTGGTGACCTGCGGCGGCCTGGGCGTGGTCGGCGGTGTCGTCGGCGGTGTCGTCGGCGGCGTGGTCGGCGGCGTGGTCGGCGGCGTGGTCGGCGGCGTGGTCGGCGGTGTCGTCGGCGGCGTGGTCGGCGGTGTCGTCGGCGGTGTCGTCGGCGGTGTCGTCGGCGGTGTCGTCGGCGGCGTGGTCGGCGGCGTGGTCGGCGGTGTCGTCGGCGGCGTGGTCGGCGGCGTGGTCGGTGGGGTGGTGCTGCAGGTTGGTTTGGTGAGGGTGTTGGTGTCCAGGGTCACCGAGCCGTTACGAGCCAACATCCGGCCGACCGCGGTGGCACCGGTGTTCATCGTGATCGATGTCAGCGCCATGATCGTCCCGCGGAACTGGGTCGCCGTACCGATCGTCGCCGAGCTACCCACCTGCCAGAACACATTGCACGCCTGAGCACCGTTGGTCAGCACCACGCTGCTGCTGGACGCGGTGGTGAGCGTGGAGCCCGCCTGGAACACGAACACCGCCCCCGCGTCGCCTTCGGCATTCAGAGTCAATGCCCCGGTCAGCCCCATCGAGGAGGCCGAGTTGTAGACGCCCTGGGTCAGCGTCTTGCCGCCCAGGTCGTCCGTCACCGGCGTCGGCGGCGACTCCCCGGCGGCGACGTTGTACGCCGTGACCAGATCCTTCTTCGCCTCCTGGGTCACGTTGTCGCCGGCGTGGTTCGTTCCGGTGATCGTCATCGTTCCGGTGCCGGTGATCGCCGGGTTCGGGAAGCTGCCGATGTCCCCCGTGAGCACGGTCGGTCCGGTGTTGGTGATTCCGGCTCCAGCCAGGACCACGAAACTCTCGGCGGTACCGAGTGGCACCGCCACGGCTGCGGCCTGCGCATTGCCTCCGGTGACGAGCAGACCGCCCGCGGATACGACGAGCGCCGCGGCGACCGCCAGTACGCTCAGCCGGAACCGGCCGAGTGTGGGCGCATAGGTGGGCAACTTCATGATCGGTTTCACCCTCAGTCCGTCGATAAGCCGCCTGATCGGTGACAGGACGACTTGTTGTTCGGGCAGTTCGTCGTTGGAGATGCGCGGTCGCAAGAAATGACATCGAGCGATCCGGGACAGGTCCAGGCCCGGTAACAGGACATCGGGAGATCGCCACGGGAAGCAGAACCGTCGCTGTCCCGCCATCGTGCTGGCGTCCCGTTCGATCAGCGGCGGCCTCACGGGCCGTCTCACGCCGATCACAATTCGTTACTGATAGCAGACGCTAGGTCCATGCTGACTTTCTGTCAACAGTTTGATGCGGGCGCTCGGCAATCAAACCTAGTTGTTGCTTCATTCAACTAGTACCGTGCCGCGATCCACCGCTGCTGCGATCGCGGTCCCACGGTGGACACCGGCATACTCGCTGATGGGGTCGGATTCGTCTGCTGGTGGTGTCCGGTTGGGGATGTCGGGCGCGACGTCTCGGGTGGAGGCGCCCGCAGTGGGCGCCCGGAGGACGGGAGTGATCGATGAAGTACATGATCCTGACGTACGCGTCGCAGCAGGACTACGACGGGATGGCGGGGAAGGACACGGGGAAGCCTGCCTGGAAGCCGGAGGACTTCGCGGCGATGGCGCAGTTCATGGACAAGTTCAACAACGAGCTGGTCGAGTCGGGTGAGCTGGTCGAGACGCGCGCGCTGGCGGCGCCGGTGCTGACCCGGCGGCTGGGGTCGAAGGACGGGGAGTCGGTGGTGACCGACGGGCCGTACGCCGAGACACAGGAGGTGCTCGCGGGGTACTGGATCGTCGAGTGCGAGTCGTTCGACCGGGCCACAGAGATCGCGTCGCGGCTCGCCGACACGCCGGCGCCGGAGTTCGTCCGCGCGACGGCGTACGCGGACATCCGGCCGCTTGTCGAGGATCGCGACGACCTGGTGGAGTGACGTGTCATGACTGGTGCTGTCGAGGAGCTGATGCGGGAGCTGGCACCGCAGGTTCTCGGGGCGCTGGTCCGGCGGTACGGGCACTTCGACACGGCTGAGGACGCGGTGCAGGAGGCGCTGCTCGCGGCGGCGCAGCAGTGGCCGGTGGACGGTGTGCCGGACAGTCCGCGCGCGTGGTTGATCACGGTCGCTTCTCGTCGGCTGACGGATCTGCTCCGGCGGGAGCAGGCCCGTCAGCGGCGGGAGGACCGGGTCGCGTCCTGGGCACTGCAGGGCGACCCGGTCGGGGACGCCGACGACACCTTGGTGTTGTTGTTCCTGTGTTGCCATCCGTCGTTGTCGCCGGCGTCGCAGATCGCGTTGACGTTGCGGGCGGTCGGAGGTCTGACGACGGTGGAGATCGCGCGGGCGTTCCTGGTGCCGGAGGCAACCATGACGCGGCGGATCACCCGGGCGAAGACGAGTGTGCAGGACAGCGGCGCGCGGTTCACGATGCCGGCCGATCGCGAGGAGCGGCTGGGCGCGGTGCTGAAAGTCGTGTACCTGATCTTCAACGAGGGTTACGCGAGTACGACGGGGCCGAGTCTTCAACGGGTCGAGTTGGCGGCCGAAGGGATCCGGTTGGCGCGGATGCTGCACCGGCTCCTCCCGGATGATGCCGAGGTCGCCGGCTTGCTGGCGTTGCTGTTGCTGACGGATGCGCGGCGCCCGGCGCGGACCGGGCCGCTCGGTGAGCTGGTGCCGATGGCGGAGCAGGACCGGTCGTTGTGGATTCCGGAGCTGATCCGGGAGGGCGTCGAGCTGATCACGAAGACGCTGCCGCGTGGGCCGGTCGGGCCGTACCAGTTGCAGGCGGCGATCGCGGCGGTGCACGACGAGTCGCCGACGGCCGAGGAGACGGACTGGCGGCAGATCGTCGCGCTGTACGAGGTGCTGCTGCAACTCACCGACAACCCGATGGTTGCCCTCAACCACGTAGTTGCGGTCGCGATGGCGCGCGGTCCGGACGAGGGGCTCGTGTTGCTGCGGTCGATCGAGCACGACGACCGGATCGCCAAGGACCACCGGCTGTCAGCGGTGCGGGCACATCTGCTGGAGATGTCGGGTGACATGTCGGGCGCGCGAGCGGCATACGAGGAAGCAGCAAGCCGCACAACCAGCCTCCCCCAACAACGCTACCTACACGCCCGAGCCGCCGCCCTCCCCACCACCTGACCCCCGCACCACACCCCGCCCCGCACACGTGCTCCCCGCACCACATGGGTTATCCCGTCGCGTGCAGGTCGCGCCGGTTCCTGTGCAGCGGCGGTCGGCCAAGCTGGCTCGGCGGGTCAGCGGAGGTTTTGCCAGGTGTGGCGTTCGGTGGGGCGGTCGTCGGTGGTGGTGCCGGAGGCGGTGTTGAAGTGGCGGCTGATGCGTTGTTGGGGGGTGTACGGCGGCCAGCCGGGGTCGCCGGTTACCGCGAAGTCCACCCAGGACTTGTGGACGAGATCGGCCAGGTGCTGCGGTGGCGCGGGACCCAGCATCGGTGCCGCCGACGGGTCGTCCAGGTTGTCGAACACGAACGCCAACTCAAGGCCGTGACAGGCACCGAGAGCACCATCGCAGGCGGGCGATCGCCAGCCGAACTCGTAGACGTACGTGCCCTGGTGGGCCTCGGCGAGCCGGATCGCGGGGATGCGGTAGTACGAGTCCGTCATGACCGCCGCCAGCACATCACCTGGCGTGGCACCGGGGAGGCCGGCGCGATAACGACGTACGCCGCCTACAGGCAACCCGAAGCGGAGCGCGGCCGCGGCGTACAGGAAGGGTGTGTTCATCCTGGCGCCGACGCCGGTCGGAACGAGGAAGAGCCGCGCCTCCTCGCTGTTCGTGCCGATGAGGAGGTCGACGTCAGCGCCGGCCCCGGCCCGGATACGGTCGAGCGGCGCAGCGGGCAGAAGGTCGCCGTCGACCACGGGACTGAACGGCAGCAGCGTGCGGGCAACGTCACCCCACGGTTTGGCGCGCGGTTTCGCCGCCACCTGCTGGCTGAGGCTGTCCTGCGCGGCAAGCAACCGCGCGACAGGCACCCGAGCGATTGCCGCACGCGTCGGCGCCGTACCGAGGGCCGCGGCCAAACGAGCGCCGACTTGGCGCGCGGACGACGGCCCGATCGTGTTGTGAGCGGCGCCCGACTCGGCGATCGCCCGGTGGAACAGGCCTTCGGCAGCGGGCATTGCGAGCAACGTGCAGACGCTCATCGCACCGGCCGACTCGCCGAAGATCGTCACGTTTCCCGGGTCGCCGCCGAACCCGTCGATGTTGTCGCGGACCCAGGTCAGGGCCGCGATCTGATCGAGCAGCCCGAGGTTCGGCGTACCGTCACCGAACCACAGGAACCCGTCGGCGCCGAGCCGGTAGTTGATCGTCACGAGTACGACGCCGTCGCGGGCGAACCGCGTGCCGTCGTACACGGATAACGCTCCGGAGCCGCTCGTGAACGAGCCGCCGTGGATGAAGACCATCACCGGCGCCCGCCCGCTCAACCCCGGCGTCCAGACGTTCAGGTTCAGGTAGTCGTCGCCCGGGATGATCGTCCGCGGGATGAGTTCACCCAAAATGCCCTCGGTGCGGGTCTGCGGCGCAGTCGCCCCGTAACTACGCGCGTCACGGGGCGAAGTCCACGGCTCCGGCGGTCGCGGCGGCAGGAAGCGGTTCGGGCCGACGGGCGGCGCGGCGTACGGGATGCCCTTGAAGGACAGCACGCCGGCGTCGGTTCCCCGGACGGGGCCGTACTGCGTGCTGACGAGCGGCATCCGGTGGGTCAGCGGAGGCCGGTGGGGCGGGTCATGGCCAGTTGCAGGAGATGCTCGACGAGGCCTGCGTAGTCCTTGCCGGAGGCGGCCCACAGCCGCGGGAACATGCTGGTCGGCGTGAACCCGGGCATCGTGTTGATCTCGTTGATAACCACGCGGTTGTCGGCGTCCAGGAAGAAGTCGACGCGTGCCAACCCCTCGGCCTCGATCGCGTCGAAGGCGATCAGCGCCTTCCCGCGGACCTCGTCGGCGATCTCCGAAGGCAGGTCGGCCGGCACCGAGAGCGCCGTGTACTCCTCGCCCTCCGGCAGGTACTTGGTCTCGAAGTCGTAGAAGTCGTGCCCGCCGCCCGAGATCGCGATCTCGCCGCAGACGCTGACCTCCGGGTTGCCGCCGTTCAGGCCGCCGAGGACCCCGACCTCGATCTCGCGCGGGCTCTTCGCCGACGCCTCGACGATCACCTTCGGGTCGTGCGCCCGCGCCACCACGATGGCCTCGTCGAGCTCTTCGAGGCTGTTCACCTTGCTGATCCCGAGGCTCGACCCGCCCCGGCACGGCTTCACGAACACCGGGTAGCCGAGCGCGTCCACGGCCTCCCGGCAGGCGGCCGGGTCCCGGGTCCAGTCGCGGTCGCGGATCACGACGTACGGCGTGACCTCGAGTCCGGCGGCCTGGAAGACGACCTTCATGTAGTGCTTGTCCATGCCGACGGCGCTCGCGAGTACGCCGGAACCGACGTACCGGATGTCGGACATCTCGAGCAGGCCCTGGATGGTGCCGTCCTCGCCCCACGGACCGTGCAGCAGCGGGAAGACCACGTCGACCTCGCCGAGCGTGCTCGGCACCTGGTCGGGTTCGCTGACCACCAGCTCGCGGTTGGCGCCGAACAGCACCGGCATCGCGGTCACGTCGACCTCCGGGAGCTTGCCGTCGGTGATCGACAGCCGCTCGGGGTCACCGCTCTCGAGCACCCAGTGCCCGCTGGTGCTGATGCCGACCGGGACCACGTCGTACTTGTCCCGATCGATGACCTGCAGGACGTTCGCGGCGGTCACGCACGAGATGGCGTGCTCGCTCGACCGGCCGCCGAACACGACGGCGACACGGGGCTTTCGCTGACTTTCCGAGTACTCACTCACCGGCTCGACTGTAGCGGCCCGGAGATCAGGTTCCGACCGGGGTTCGGTTAAGAACCCTTCAGATCGCAGTAGGTAGCGGCGGGTCCCAGGTGACTGGCAACGCTGTCACTCCGTACACGAGCGTGTTGTCTCGGTAGTCGATTTCCTCGAACGGTACGGCGAGTCGCAGCGTCGGAATGCGGGCGAACAGCCGCGTGAACACCTCCTGCAGTTCAACCCGGGCGAGCTGCTGGCCGATGCACTGGTGCGGCCCGAACCCGAAGGCCACGTGCGCCGCCGCGTTCCGCTCCAGGTCCAGTCGGTCAGGGTCCGGGAACACGCTCTCGTCGCGGTTGGCCGAGGACAGCGCCGCGATCAGGTAACCGCCGGCGTCGATCGTCAACGGGCCGACGGGCAGATCGTCGGTGACGTAGCGGAACAGTCCGAAGTGCACCACGGACAGGTACCGCAGCAGCTCTTCGACCGCGGCCGGTGCGAGCGATGGATCGGCCCGCAGTGCATCGAGCTGCGCCGGATTCGCCAGCAGCGCCAGCGTGCTGAGCGCGATCATGTTCGCGGTCGTCTCGTGGCCGGCGATCAGCAGCGTGACCCCGACCGTCACCAGCTCCTCCAGGCTCAGCGGCGTACCGAGCTCCTCGCCGCGGGTGATCAGCCGGGACAGCAGGTCGTCCTCGCGATGTGCCTGTTTCGCGAGCACCAGGCCGACGATGTACTGGTTAAGCTCGTCGCTGGCCCGCCCGATCTCCTCGGTCCACCCGTCGACCCGGACGAGCAGGGCGCTCCGCTCCTGGAACTCGTCGCGGTCCGAGTACGGAACGCCCAGCAGCTCGCAGATCACCAGCGACGGAATCGGCAACGCGAACTCCTGCACCAGGTCGACCGGCCCACCACCAGCCAGCATCGCGTCGAGCCGTTCCTCGATCATCGACGCGATCCGCGGCCGCATCGCCTCCATCCGCTTGGCCGCGAACTCGGTCGCCAGCATCCTGCGAAGGCGTTTGTGCGCCGCCCCGTCCACCTGCAGGATCGACCCCGACTCCACCTCCCGGTCCAGATCCGCATCCGGTACGACGTGATCGGACGGCGCCAGCCGCGAACTCAGCCGGCTGTCCCGGAGCAGCGTGCGGACCTCGTCGTACCGGCTGATCACGTACGCGTCGACACCGGCCGGCGTCGACACCTTCGCGGGCGCCTCGGTACGGCGGAACGCGGCGTACTCCGGCGCCGGATCGAAGGGGCAACCGGACGGCCTGCGGACGGGGAAGCTCTCGGTCATCGCGCGCCCTCTCCTGGGAATTTGGTAGTGACTACCATATGGCTGACGCTTCCGATCAGGAACAGGCTGCGGCGCGTCGGAGGCGGTACCCTGCCCGCGGAGGTGCTGATGGGACTGCGCGAGGTGAAGCGGGAGCGGACCCGCCGGCTGATCGCGGACAAGGCGTTCGAGCTGTTCAGCGACAACGGGTTCGGCCGGACGACGGTCGAGCAGATCGCGGCGGCGGCCGAGGTCGGGCCGAGCACGCTGTACCGGTACTTCCCGACCAAGGAGGGCCTGGTCCTCGAGTTCGTCGACGACTGCCTGGCCGACGCGGTCGACTGGTTCCACCAGCAGCCCGCGATGGACCTGCCGGACGGTCTGCGCGCGGTGATCGAGCGGGTCCTCGAACAGCTCGAGAGGAACCCGGAACGGATCCGCGCGGTGTTCGACCTGGCCGAGCAGACCGGTTCGGTGAGCGCCCACCTGAACGAGCTGATCTGGCGCTTCCGCACCGATCTCGCCGACGAGCTGGTACGCCGGCTGCCCACGGACGACCCGCGCCGCTCGGAGTTCGTCGCCGCCCTGTCCGCGGGGATCGCGATGAACATCATCGAGACCGTGGTCCGCGTCTGGGTGGACACCCCGGACACCGTCGAGGCGAAGGCGCTGGCCCGGCGCGCGATGCGACTGCTGTCCACCGGCGGCGTCCCACTCCCCGGAGCGCCCGACGCTTGACCCGCCCGATGCGAACGGTCCGTAGGCAGGGACAATTCGGGGTATGAGTCCTGACCTCGATCCGTCCACCGTTGTCGTCCACGCAGGCCGGCCGGAGCGGGTGCCGAATGCGCCCGTCGGCGAGTCCCCGGTCTTCAGCTCGACGTACGTCGCCGGCGGCGATCGTGGCTACGGGCGGTTCGGGAACGACGCCTGGACCGCGCTCGAGGAGACCCTCGGCGAGTTGGAGGGCGGTCGCGCGCTGACGTTCGCTTCCGGGATGGCGGCCGCAGCAGCCCTCATCGATCTGATCCCGGTCGGTGGCCGCGTGGTCGCACCGCAGCACGCGTACTCCGGCGTACTCTCGCTCCTCGATCAGCAGGCGGCAACCGGCCGGCTGAAGGTTGACCGAGTCGACATCGCCGACACAGACGCAGCTGTCCAAGCGGTCGACGGCGCCGACATGCTGTGGATCGAGTCGCCGACGAATCCCGCGATGGAGGTCGCCGAGATCCCGGCCCTCGCCGTGGCAGGCCGTGCCGCCGGCGCGACCGTCGTCGTCGACAACACGTTCGCCACTCCCCTGCTCCAGCAGCCGTTGCGGCTCGGCGCGGACGTCGTGATGCACTCGGCAACCAAGTTCATCGCCGGCCATTCGGACGTTCTTCTCGGCGCGATCGTCACCGCGGACGACGACCTGTGGTCGGCCATCGACCTGCGTCGCCGCAGCCTCGGCGCGATCCCGGGCCCGATGGAGGCCTGGCTCGCGCTCCGCGGCCTGCGCACGCTCGCACTCCGCCTCGAGCGGGCACAGTCGAACGCCGCCTTCCTCGCCGAGCGACTGCGCGAGCACCCACGCGTCAGCCGGGTGCGCTACCCCGGACTACCGGACGATCCGGGACACGACCGGGCCGCGGCGCAGATGTCCGGCTTCGGCGCGATCCTCGCGTTCGAGCTCGGCGGCGACGCGGCCGGCGCCCAGAAGGTTTGCGAGAGCACCGAACTCTGGGTGCACGCGACCAGCCTCGGCGGCGTCGAGTCGATGCTGGAACGCCGCCGCCGCTGGCCGATCGAGGTCCCGACGATCCCCGAGGACCTGATCCGCCTGTCCGTCGGCATCGAACACCCCAACGACCTCTGGGCCGACCTGGAGCAGGCGCTCAACGCCGTGACTTGAGGACCGGTCCGCCGAAGAACGTCAGGATGCACAGGACGACCGGCAGGATGAACGCGATGTTCAGCGGCATCCAGTGCGCGAGGCCGCCGATCAGTGCGGGACCCGCGAGCAGGCCGACGTACCCGAGGCCGACGACACGGGCCATCAGCGCGCCGGACGAGCGCGGGTCGAGGTTGCCGGCGGCGGTGAACAGTTGCGGTACGCCGCCTGCGAGGCCGAGGCCGAAGATCGCCCAGCCGACGAGCGCGACCGGCACCCACGGTACGACGATCACCAGCGTCAGACCGACCGCGGCCATCGCGGCGCCCCAGCGCACGATCGCCGCCGGACCGACGACGGCCGCCACCCGGTCGGTCAGGAACCGGCCGACGGTCATCGCGACCGCGAACGCGCCGTACGCGAAGGCCGCCGTACTGACCGAGGTGCCGAGGATGTCGCGGAAGTGCAGCGCGGCCCAGTCGTTGGCCACCCCCTCGGACAGCATCAGGCCGAACGCGAGCCCGCCGAGCGCCCAGACCAGCTTGGCCGGCGGCTTCGCCCGCGGTGCCGCGTCGTCCGCGTGGTCCTCCTCGATGGTTGCCTCCAGCAAGAACCGGCTGGCGGCCACTGCGATCGCGATGCAGACCAGGCCGGACAGGCCGAGCGTGACCTCGGTCGGTACGCCGGCCCTCAGGGTGGCCGCGCCGATGACGGCGGCGATCGCCCCGCCGATCGACCACATCGCGTGGAAGGCGGCCATGATCGGTCGCGGGTAGCCGCGCTCGACCACGACGGCCTGCGCGTTCATCCCGACGTCGATCGAACCGTTGCCGAAGCCGACGAGGATCAGCGTGAGCCCCAGCGTCCACCAGTTCGTGGCCAGACCGGGGCCGGCGAGCGCGATACCGAGCAGGATGCCCGCCGCCGGGACGAGCCGGCGCTGGCCGAGTCTGTCGACGAGCGGCCCGGCGACCTGCATGCCGATGAACGCGGCGCCGCCGAGGACCAGCAGGAGCAGTCCGAGGGTGCTGTGGGTGATCCCGGTCTTCTGCTCGATGCTCGGGATGTGCACGACCCACATCCCGACGGCGAACCCGTTCAGACCGAAGTACAACCAGGTCGCGACCCGAGCGGCTCGGGGCGGCGCGCTCTGCAGTTGTAGGGTGCTCAACCTGCCACCTCTACCAGTACGCCGCGTTGGGTCAGCATGGTTCGTTGGTCCTCGGGTGCGGAGTCGTCGGTGATGATCAGGTCGGGGCGATCCGCCGGGCAGACGTAGGCGAGGGCGGCGCGGTCCCACTTGGCGCCGTCGGCGAGCACGATGGTGCGGGTGGCAACGTTCATCGCCTCCTGCTTGACCTCGGCGTCGCCCAGGTCGAAGGCCGTCAGTCCCGCGTCGAGACTGAACGCGCAGGGGCTCAGTACGGCGGCGTCGAAGCGAAGTGCACGCAGCGAGGCAACGGTCAGCGGACCGACCAGCGACAGCTCCCCCTTGCGCGCCTCGCCGCCCGGCATCAGCAGCCGGATCCGCGGCGCGTCGGCGAGTTCGTGCGCGACGTGCAGCGAGAGCGGCATCACCGTCATCGTGCGGTCGCGCAGGAGCTTCGCGGTCTCGAGCGCCGTCGTACCGCTGTCGAGCACGATCGTCTCGCCGTCGCGAAGATGCTCGACGGCAGCGCGGGCGATCGCCTGCTTGGCGGCGACGGCGGCCTGGGCGCGCAACGAGTGCGGCGGCTCCAGGCCGGACGGCATCGAAGACACCGCGCCGCCGTGGACGCGCTTCAGCACGCCCTGCGCCGCCAAGAAGTCGAGGTCGCGGCGGACCGTCATGTCCGAGGCCGCGGTCGCCTCGACCAGCTCCTGGACCGACACTCGGTCAACGACTCGTAGTCGTTCTACGATCACTTGGTGCCGTTCCGCGCTTCTCATGCGCAAAAAACTACCATCCGCCTGATCGTTCAAACAGATAGTGTGTTTGCTTGTGACTGAAGACACCACGCTCGTCAAGCGATCGCGGTACGCCGTGGCCGCCGTCTTCTGCGTGCACGGATCGGTGACCGGGTCGTTCGCGACCCGGGTGCCCTGGATCCAGGACCATGCAGGGGTGTCCGCGGGCCAGCTCGGCCTGGCGCTCGCGTTCCCGGCGCTCGGAGCGGCATTGATGATGCCGCTCGCCGCCCGGGTCAGTCACCGGTTCGGGACCCGCACCGCACTGCGCGGGCTGCTCGCGCTCTGGACGCTCTCCCTGATCCTGCCGTCGTTCGCTCCCGGCCTGCTGACGTTGTGCGCCGCGCTGCTGATCTACGGCGGTACGGCGGGGATGGCCGACGTCGCGATGAACGCGCTCGGCGTCGAGGTCGAGCATCGGCTGAAGAAGTCGATCATGTCCGGGTTGCACGGCCTGTGGAGTGTGGGCGCGCTGCTCGGATCCGCGGTCGGGACGGTCGCGGCGCATGCGGACCTCAGTGCGCAGATCCATCACACGATCGCTGCCGTCGTACTGACCGTCGTCGGCGCGGTGGTGTGTCAGTTCGTGCTGAACATCCATCCCGAGGACGACGAGGAGCCTCCCGCACGGTTCGCGCTGCCGCCGAAGTCGGCGTTGCTGATCGGGGCGGTCGGGTTCTGTGCGGTGTTCGCGGAGGGCGCGAGCCTGGACTGGTCGGCCGTGTACCTGCGCGACATCCTGGACAGCTCGGCCGGTGTCGCGGCCGGCGCGACGACCGGGTTCGCGTTGACGATGGCGATCGCCCGGATCACCGGCGATGCGGTCGTCGACCGGTTCGGCGCCGTACGCACAGTGCGCTGGAGCGGCGTGATCGCGACCCTCGGTGGCCTGCTGGTCGTCCTCGCACCGAACGCGATCCTCGCGATGGTCGGCTTCGGCCTGATCGGCATCGGCATCGCGGTCGCCGTACCGCTCGCCTTCGCCGCCGCCGGCCGCACCGGCCCCAACCCGAGCCAGGCCATCGCCGGCGTCGCCACCATCACCTACGCCTCCGGCCTGGTAGCGCCGTCGATCATCGGCGGCATAGCCCAGGCCAGCAACCTGACCATGTCCTTCATCGTCGTCACCGCCCTCGCCGCCGGCCTGGCTGTCTTCGCCCGGGTCCTCGCACCCACCCAGCGGACAGCACCCGGCGACGTCCTCCCGCGGTGATACGAATCATCAGGTGACGACTTTTCGAGTAGCTGGACCAGATGACGCGGCGGCGGTTGCGGAGTTGCACGGTGACAGTTGGCGGCGGCATTACCGGGGTGCTTACGCGGATGAGTTCCTCGACGACGAGTCGCCCGAATATCTCGGAACTATGTGGGCCGAGCGGCTCGCGGCGCGTGACGGTACGTGGACGACGGTGGCGGAGTACGACGGGCAACTGATCGGGCTCTCGCACGTGGTGTACGACGCGGATCCGAAGTTCGGCGCACTCGTCGACAATCTGCACGTCCGGGCACCGCGCAAGCGGCAAGGGATTGGCACGCGGCTGCTCGCACTCACAGCCGAGACGGTGCGGGACACCGGGATCTATCTGTGGGTGCTCGAGCAGAACACCGCCGCGCAAGGCTTCTACGCAGCGCGCGGTGGTATCCGGGGCGAGCGCAAGGAGGTCCCACCGCCGGGTGGTGAGCCGCGTCGCCTCAACGGCCGGCCCGCCTGCTTCCGGTACTACTGGCCGGATCCCGCCACCTTGACGGACTCGATCAGCGCGTACGACGCCTGACTCGCCGCCTCGGGATCACCGGCCCGGATCGCCTCCAGTACGTCGACGTGCGCGTCGAGGATCCGGTGGTCCTCGGGGATCGTCGCGGTTTCCCGGATCGACTCGGCGAGGACCTCGGCGAGGGCGTCGTACAACCGCAGCAACAACGGGTTCCCGCTCACGACGACGACGCCGCGGTGGAAGTCCGCGTCGACCGCCACGAACGCGTCCAGGTCCCCCGCCGCCAGGGCGGCGGCGCGAGCCTCCAGCGCATCGGACAGCGGCCTCAGGTTCGCCGGATCCGCGTGCTGAGCGGCCAACCGAGCCGCGGCCGCCTCGATGCCGGCGCGGGCGTCGAGCACATGCGTGAGCGACGCTGAGAGCTCGTCCCGGGCCAGTACGCCGCTGATCTCGTTGGTCGCCCGCACGTACGTGCCGTCGCCCACGCGCGGCTCCAGCAGACCGGTCAGGCTCAGCGAACGCAACGCCTCCCGCACCGTGCCACGACTCACCCCGAGCTCGCTTGCGAGCTGGTTCTCCCCGGGGATCCGCGACCCGCGCGGCCACGCCCCGGACTCGATCTGCGCCCGGAACCGCTCCGAGACCTGCAGCACGAGCGGCACCTGCCGCACCGGCCCTTCGAGTGACCCCTTCAACGACATCACCTCTTCACGCGTAGCGTACTGTGTAAATGTAGGACATCTGCACAGAGAGAGAGGCGTGTTGTGGCGGTAGTGTCCGAACCAATGGCTCGAGAGCGGTCGGCGCTGATCACCGCGACCGCCTTCGTGGTCGCGCTGAGCCTGCGCCCGGCACTGACCGCGGTCGGTCCGGTGCTGCCGCGGATCGGGCTCGATCTGCACCTCGGTGAGGCCGCGCAGGGTCTGCTGGGCACGCTGCCGCTGCTCGCGTTCGCGGTCGCCTCTCCCCTGGTCCACCTCGCGTCGCGGCGGTTCGGGATGGAGCGGGCGGTGTTCGTCTCACTCCTGGTGCTCGCGGCGAGCAGCGCGCTCCGCCCGTACACGGGCCAGGCCGGTCTGTGGATCGGTACGGCGGTGGTCGGCGGCGCGATCGCGGTCGGCAACGTGCTGGTGCCGGTCATCATCAAACGCGACTACGCCGCACACGTTTCCCGTGCGACCGGCATCTACACCGCATTCATCACCGGCGGCGCCGCGATCGCCTCGATCCTCGCCGTACCGATCGCCGACGCGGTCGACTGGCGGCTGTCACTCGCCGTCTGGGGCGGGCTCGCCGTACTGGTCGCAGTGATCTGGTTGCCGCGGACGTTGTCGCCGGAGCCGATGCCGTCGGCAACAACGGACGACGGCGCTCCGCCGGTGAGCGTCTGGCGGCAGCCGATGGCCTGGCTGGTAACCGGGTTCATGGGCCTGCAGTCCACGAGTTTCTACCTGTTCGTGAACTGGCTTCCCACCATCGAGATCGCGACCGGCGGCGTCTCGGAGCGGTCCACCGGAGTGCATCTGTTCGTCTTCCAGGTGTTCGGCCTGATCGGCGGGCTGAGCATCCCGTTGCTGCTCAAGCACCCGACCAACCAGCGGGCCGGGTTGATGACCGCGAGCGCGCCGATTCTGCTAGCACTGCTAGGTCTGCTGCTGGCGCCGCACCTGGCGATCGTCTGGGCGGTCGTCGGTGGGCTGGGCCAGGGCGCCGGACTGGTCGCCGCGCTGTCGTTGATCAGCCTCCGCGGCCGCGGCCACCACGAGACCACACAGCTGTCCGGGATGGCGCAGGCAGTCGGGTACACGCTCGCCGCTGCCGGTCCGGTCGTCGCGGGCTACTTGACCCAGGTGACCGGCGGCTGGACCACGACGCTGACCGTGTTCGCGACCCTGGCCGCCGTACAAGTCACGCTCGGCTTCGTGGTCGGCCGCGACTCTCGCCCTGTTTGAGCGACTTGGGGAGGGTTTTGGCCCGTTTCGGGTAGAAAACCCTCCCCAAGTTCGGCTACTTGTCGGTGGCGAAGGCGGCGTCGAAGGCGGCTTCGGGCTTGTCGAAGGCGAGTGCACGGATGACGTTGACCGCCTCCGCCGCGCCGACCTTGCGCTCCATACCGGCGTCCTCCCACTCGACCGAGATCGGGCCGTCGTAGCCGATCGAGTTCAGCACCCGGAAGCAGTCCTCCCACTGCACGTCTCCGTGGCCGGTGGAGTAGAAGTCCCAGCCGCGGCGCGGGTCGCCCCACGGCAGGTGCGAGCCGAGCCGGCCGTTGCGTCCGCCGCCGACCCGCATCCGGGTGTCCTTGCAGTCCACGTGGTAGATCCGGTCCTTGAAGTCCCAGAGGAACGCGACCGGGTCGATGTCCTGCCACACCATGTGCGACGGGTCCCAGTTCAGGCCGAACGCCTCGCGGTGGCCGATCGCCTCGAGGGTGAGCGTGGTGGTCCAGTAGTCGTACGCGATCTCCGACGGGTGCACCTCGTGCGCGAACCGCACGCCCTCCTCGTCGAACACGTCGAGAATCGGGTTCCAGCGGTCGGCGAAGTCCTTGTACCCGGCCTCGATGCGCTCCGCCGGCACCGGTGGGAACATCGCGACGTACTGCCAGATCGAGGAGCCGGTGAAGCCGATGACGGTGTTCACGCCCAGCTTCTTGGCCGCGCGGGCGGTGTTCTTCAGGTCCTCCGCGGCGCGCTGCCGGACACCTTCGGCGTCGCCGTCGCCCCAGATCCGGGACGGCACGATCGCCTGGTGCCGGAAGTCGATCGGGTTGTCGCAGACCGCCTGCCCCACCAGGTGGTTGGAGATCGCGAAGACCTGCAGGTTGTACTTCTCCAGGATGTCCTTGCGGGTCTGGACGTACGAGTCGTCGTCAACGGCCTGCTGGACGTCGAAGTGGTCCCCCGAGCAGGCGATCTCGACGCCGTCGTACCCGGCCTCGGACGCGAACTGACAGACCTCCTCGAACGGCAGATCGGCCCACTGACCGGTGAACAGTGTGATCGGGCGTGGCATCTCACAGGCTCCTAAGAGTTCTCGACTGGGATCCAGGCGCTGTCGTCCGCCGCAGACCGCAGTACGGCGTCGACCACGCGAGCGGACCGCGCTCCGGCGGCGAAATCGGGCAGGCCGTCCGGGCGGTCACCCAGTACGGCGGCATAGCTGTCGGCGACGAACGAATCGAACGCGTCCTGGTACCCCTGCGCGTGCCCGGCCGGCAGCCGGTTCACCCGGGCCGCGGGCGGGCTCAAGGTCTCGGGGTCGCGGGTCAGCAGTTGCGAAGCGGTACGGCGACCGACCCAGAGGCGATCCGGGTCCTCCTGGTCGAAGCCGAAGCTCGACTCAGTGCCCGAGACCTCCAGGTACAGCCGGTTCTTGCGGCCGGCCGCGACCTGACTGACCACGATCGTCCCGACCACACCGGCCTCGGTCCGGAACTGCGCCGTGGCCAGGTCCTCGGTCCGTACGTCGACGCCGCCACGCTGCGCTCGTACCGTCCGCAACTGGGCGCTGATCGCGGCGATCCGGTCACCGGTGACGAACTCGGTCAGGTCGCACCAGTGCGACCCGATGTCGGCGAACGTGCGCGACGGCCCACCGGTGGTGTCGTCCACCCGCCAGTTCTGGTCGTCCGCGCCGGCGAGCCAGTCCTGCAGGTACGAGCCGTGCAGGCTGGTGATCACGCCGGCGTCGCCCGCGGCGATCCGGGTGCTCAACTCGCGGACCATCGGGTGATAGCGGTACACGAACGGCACCGCGCCCACCAAACCTGCCTCGACCGCGGCGGCGTGCAGACCGGTCGCGTCCTGCACCGAGGTGGCGAGCGGCTTCTCGCAGACCACGTGCTTGCCCGCTTCGAGAGCCTTCAGCGCGACGTCGCGATGCGTGTTGTTCGGCGTACAGATGTGGACGACGTCGATGTCGGCGGCCAGCAGCTCGTCGAGGGTCGCGAAGCCGCGCTCGGCACCGGTCGCCTCGGCCGCGGCCTCAGCTCTGGCAGGCGACGAGCCGACCGCGCCGACCACCGTCGCCCCGGAGACCAACGCGGACCTGCCATGGACCTGGCCCATGAAGCCGCCGCCGACGATTCCTACCCTGAGCCGTTTGGTGGACACGTCGTAGGACGCTATGGGACCCTTTTGAACCCTGTCAAGCAAAAGTCCAGGCCCAGTACGACGAAAGTCCGGTGATGAGCGATCTCGGTACGGCGGACACGGTGCTGCGGCTGCTCCTCGACGGGCAACCGCGGACGCGCGCCGAGCTGATCGAGCGCAGTGGTCTTGCGCGGTCCACGGTGACCGGGCGGATCGAGGCGTTGCTCGCGGAAGGGCTGGTGGTGCCGTCGGGTGAGGCGGCGTCGACAGGCGGCCGGCCGCCGGCGCGGTTCCGGTTCAATCCGACCGCGCGGCTCGTGCTCGCCGCGGACGTCGGCGCGACGCACCTGTCCGTCGCCCTCACGGACCTGGCCGGCGAAATCCTGCACCGGTCGACCACGCCGCTCGAGATCGCCGAAGGACCCGAAGTCGTCCTCGATGCGGTCGCCCGGGCCGGACATGCGCTGCTGCGCGAGGCCCGAAGGCCACCGGACGATCTGGCGGGCACCGGCGTCGGGCTGCCCGGGCCGGTCGAGCACAACACCGGGCGGCCGAACCATCCGCCGATCATGCCGGGCTGGGACTCGTACGACGTGGTGGGTCGACTGAGCCGTGAGCTCCCCGGACCCGTCCTGGTCGACAACGACGTGAACATCATGGCGCTCGGCGAGCACGCGACGACGTACCCGGACGTCGAGCACCTGCTGTTCGTGAAGGTTGCCACCGGCATCGGAGCGGGCGTGATCAGCGGCGGCCGGTTGCACCGTGGCGCGCAAGGGGCGGCCGGCGACATCGGCCACATCCAGGCGCCCGGACACACCGAACTCTGCCGCTGCGGCAACACCGGCTGCCTGGAAGCGATCGCGTCCGCGGCCGCACTCGCCCGCACGCTGGGCGTCGAGACCAGTCAGGACATCGTCGACCTTGTCCGAGCGGGCAACACGCCCGCGACCACCGCCGTACGCCAAGCGGGCCGCGAGATCGGCACGGTCCTCGCCGCCGCGGTCAGCCTGCTCAACCCGTCCGTGATCGTCGTCGGCGGCTCCCTGTCCCAGGCCGGCGACAGCCTCCTGGCCGGCCTCCGCGAAGCTGTCTACGCGAGATCGTTGCCCCTGGCCACAACCCACCTCCACGTCGTCCGCTCCCGAACCGGCCGCGACGCCGCCCTCCTGGGCGCCGTCACCCTGGTCCTCAACCAGGTCCTGCAGGCCTAGTCGGTCCAGCTGATGGCGAGCTCGTCGATCAGGCGGAGGATCTGGTCGAGGTGGCTGCCGCCGCGGGCCCGGCCGAAGCCGTGGCGGCGGCCCCAGAACGACGACTGTACGGCGATCAGCTGGAGCCAGCGGTTGATGCGTTCGGGGTCGATGCCTGATGCCTCGGCGAACTGCCCGAGCTCGGCGCGCAACTGCCGCAGCAGGTCGGCCGCGAGAAGACCCTCCCCGACGAACAGGTGGTAGGCCCGGGTGCGGAGAAAGATCGCGGCGTCGTACGCCGGGTCGCCGACGTAGCCTTTCGGGTCGATGGCCAGCCATGGCTCGCGGTCCGCGCTGAGGATGTTGCGGGGGTGGAAGTCGCCGTGGATCAGGATCTCCGGCTGATTGCGACCGAGGTCGTCGACGACCGCGAGGGCTGCGTCCACCACCGCCGCGGGCAACGGGTGATCCAGCTCGGCGGCGTCCTTGCGGAGCGCCTCCGCCCACCCGTCGGCCTGCGCCGACAACCGCGGCAGGCCGTCAGGAGCCGGGATGGTCAACTGGCGATGCAGTACGCCGGCGATGGTGACGACGTCCTCGTCGTACTCGAACAGCGTCGACGGATGGGCTCGCTCAAGAAGCATGGCGTAGCGGGCGTCGTCGCGTTCGTACAGCTTGACCGCCCCGCGACCGTCCCACACCTCGAACGCATCCGGCTCGTGATCGTTGCCGGGGTGCGGGAACGACACCTTCAAAGCAGCACCGCGCACCGGCACGACGACGCCGACCTGGCCGTACGCGACCTCGCCGTCGACCGTGCAGTCCCAACGCGCCAGCAGATCCTCGATGATCTCCGGCAACTCGGCGAGCCACGCCGCCCCGGCGTCACCTTCGCGCGCGACTGTGCTCTGCGCGAACGCTTCCGGGATCAACCCCAGCGCTCCGACTTCGCAGAGCGCGACACGAGACTGAACAGCATGTCCTTCGGCGTCATCTCGCCGGCGACCACCTTGGTGACGTGCTCGACGATCGGCATCTCCACGTCGTGATGGTGCGCGAGTTCGCTGATCGACGCGCAGGACTTCACGCCCTCGGCGACCTGACGGGTCCCGCTCGCGATCTCGGCGACCGTCATGCCCTGACCGAGCTTCTCGCCGAAGGTCCGGTTCCGCGACAACGGCGACGAACACGTGGCCACCAGGTCGCCCAGGCCGGCCAGCCCGGAGAACGTGTGCTCGTCCGCACCCAACGCCGTACCCAGACGAGCGATCTCGGCCAGCCCGCGGGTGATCACCGACGCCCGGGCGTTGTCGCCGAACCCGAGACCGACCGCCATCCCGACCGCGAGTGCGATCACGTTCTTGCAGGCGCCGCCGAGCTCGCAGCCGACGACGTCGTTGTTCGTGTACGGGCGGAACGTCGGGGAATGGCACAGCTTCTGCAACCGCGCCGCCGTCCCCTCGTCAGCACAGGCGACGACCGACGCGGCCGGTTGTCCCTCGGCGATCTCGCGCGCCAGGTTCGGCCCCGACACCACCGCGATTCGCTCGGGGCCGGCGCCGGTGAGCTCGGCGATCACCTCGCTCATCCGCTTCGTCGTACCGAGCTCGACGCCCTTCATCAGGCTGACCAGCGGTACGGCGTTCGGCAGCACGCCGGCCCAGTCCGCGAGGTTCTCGCGCAGCGACTGCGACGGCACCGCGAGAACCACGGCCTCCGCCCCGTCGGCCGCCGCGGCGGGATCGTGCGTCGCGGTGATCGCGTCCGGCAACCGCAGTCCCGGGAGGTAGTCGGGGTTCTCGTGCGCGGTGTTGATGTCCGTGCACAACGTCTCCCGCCGGGCCCACAGGGACACGTGGTTCCCCGCGTTCGCCAGCACCACGGCGAACGCCGTACCCCAGGACCCCGCGCCGAACACCGCTACTTTCGTCATTCCTTTTCCTCACCGTCGGCGGCTTTCCTGGCCTTGCGCAGGTCGTAGAGCTCCTTGGGCGGGGTCTCGCCGCGCAGTTCGCCGAGGGTCTCGGCCACCCGGGCCATGATCACCTCGGTTGCCTCGTGCAACAGCTGGTTGGTCAGCGGCTTGCCTTCGAAGGCGCTCAGGTCGACGGGCGCACCGGCCCGCACCTGCAGGGTCTTGCGCGGCAGCAACCGGATCCGGATCTTGCCGGTGTACGACTGCAGGATCTCCTGCGCGCCCCAGTTCGCGACCGGAATCACCGGGCAGCCGGTCATCAGCGCGATCCGCGCGGCGCCGGTCTTGCCGGTCATCGGCCACATCTCGGGATCGCGGGTGATCGTTCCCTCCGGGTAAACGCCCACACACTCACCGCGTTCGACCGCGGCCACCGCGTCCCGGAAGGCGTCCACGGCCTGCGCGGAATCCCGATACACCGGGATCTGCCCGGCACCGCTGATGATCTTCCCGAGCACCGGGATCTTGAACACCGACGCTTTTCCGAGGAAGCGCGGGATCCGCCGGCACTCCCAGATGAAGTACCCGAGCAGCACCGGGTCGAAGTGCGAGACGTGGTTCGGCACGTACACCACGCCGCCGGTGCGGGGCATGTTCTCCCGTCCGGTGAACCGGCACTTGGTGAACACGATCATGAACGGCTTGACGATCGCGACGATCACCCCGAACCAGAATCCACGCGGCGGCCGTGGGTCCGCCTGCCTCGCGTCCACAGCTGCCTCCTGGTGCTCATGATGGCCGTCGGTCATGGGAGAATCCTGCCTGATGGCAGACCTACAGGTCGCTCCCTGGACCCTGGTGATCCCGGTGAAGCGTACGGCGATCGCGAAGAGCCGGCTCGCTGCGGCCTACCCTCAGCACCGTCCCGAACTGGCCCGCGCGTTCGCTGTCGACACTACTGCGGCCGCTCTCGGCTCTCCCCTGGTGCAGGCCGTCCTGGTGGTCACCGACGACCCGCTGGTCGCCGCGGACGTGACCGCCGCCGGAGCGCACGTGGTCCCGGACCTGCCCGCCGCCGGTCTCAACGAAGCCTTGCTGCATGGAGCCACTGTGGCCGCTGCCGAGTTCGGAGGCAACGCAATCGCAGCCCTCTCGGCTGATCTTCCCGCCCTGCGCCCGGCCGAACTGACCGCCGTCCTCGCAGCCTGTACGGCGCCGCGCTCGTTCGTGATCGACCAGCCCGGCACCGGTACGACGTTGCTCGCCGCGGCGCCCGGGGTGGCGCTGGATCCCCGCTTCGGCGTGGGTTCCGCCCTGGCGCACCAGGCGTCCGGGGCGATGCCGATCGAGCTGACCGCGATCGAGTCGGTACGCCGTGACGTCGACACGGCCGCCGATCTCGCGCACGCCGTACAACTGGGAGTCGGTCCGGCGACCGCGGACGTGATGTCGCTGGTGCTCGGTGCCGCGACCGGGACCGAAGGTCTAGCCTGCTGACATGCAGGCAACCGTGAGCCGCTACGACGGCGAGACGTTCTCCGGTGCAGTGCTGACGGACACCGGGATCGAGCTCCCGTTCACCGTGCACGCCGTCTCGGACACACCGGTCCGCCACCTGCGGGTGGGCCAGCGGGTGCGGATCGAGACCACTGGTTCGGGTGCGGGACTGGCGATCACCAAGCTGGAGTTCGGCACCGCTCTGTAGTTGCCACAAGCATCTCCGGATACTTTCTCCGGACACTTCTCGGGACACGGCGAAGGCCGGTCAACCCTGGAGTGGGATGACCGGCCTTCGCTGTTGTGCGGTATGCCGCAGTGCGTGAAGATCAGCGGGCGGTGCGCTTCGCCGCGGTCTTCTTGGCGGGGGCCTTCTTGGCCGGCGCCTTCTTCGCAACGGTCTTCTTGGCCGGGGCCTTCTTCGCCGGGGCCTTCTTGGCAACGGACTTCGCCGGAGCCTTCTTGGCGACCGTCTTGGCCGGGGCCTTCTTCGCGACCGTCTTCTTCGCAGCGGCGGTCTTGGTCGCAGCGGCCTTGGCCGGAGCGGCCTTCTTCGCCGGGGCAGCCGCCTTGGTGGCGGTCGCGGCCGGCTTCGGGGCTACCAGCTTCGGCAGCTTCTTGGCACCGGAGACAACGGCCTTCAGCTCCGCACCCGCGCGGAACTTCGGAACCGTGGTCTTCTTGGCGCGCTTGGTCTCACCGGTCCGCGGGTTGCGCACGATGCGCGCACCACGCTCGATGGCCTCGAAGGCACCGAAACCGGTGATGGCGACCTTGCCGCCCTTCTTGGTCAGCTCACGCTGGACGGTGTCGATCACCGACTCCAACGCGTGCTGGGCCTGGCGGCGGTTTCCGTCGAAGTGCACTGCGAGCGCTTCGACCAACTGGCTCTTGTTCACTGCTTCCCTCCGTGAACGTAGGCGTCGAGCACAGCGCTCGATCTCACAGGAACGTTATGGACTCAACACGCCGTTCACAAACACCAACGCGGCAATTCGGCCTTGTTTTAGGCGATTCGTGCCACAATTTGGCCCGATTCGGCCCGATACGGTGCCGTTAGCAGGGTTTCAGAGCCAGCCGCGGCGCTTGAAGATCTGGTGCAGACCTCCACACACCAAGGCCATCAGGCCGATCGCGAAGGGGTATCCGTACTCCCAGTGCAACTCCGGCATCTTGTCGAAGTTCATGCCGTAGACGGTGCCGATCAGCGTCGGGGCGAACAGGATCGCCGCCCAGGCAGAGATCCGCTTCACCTCTTCGTTCTGCTCGCTGCTGGCGATCGCGAGGCTCTTCATCTCCTCGTTCTGCTGCTGGGCCACCAGGGTCGCGTTCACGGTCAGGATGTCGCGCAGCAACTCCCGGAAGCCGTCGACCTTCTCCACCACTTCGGTGACGTGGTCGGCCACGTCCCGCAGTGAACGTTGCAGTTCCTCGTCGACGCCGTACTTCTGGAATCCGCCGCGGAGCTGCTCGAGCATGCCGACCAGCGGCCGGGTCGCGCGCTGGAACTCGATCACCTCACGGGACAGTTCGTAGATGCGCCGCGACACCTTCGGGTCACCGCGGAACACCTCGGTCTCGATCTCGTCGATGTCGTTCTCCAGACCGGCGACCACCGGCGCGTACCCGTCGACGACCTTGTCCATGATCGCGTACAGCACCGCTTCGGCGCCCCGGCCGAGGAGTTCGGGGTCGCGCTCGACACGACGCCGTACCGCGGCCAGATTGGGCGCTTCGGCGTGCCGGACCGTCACCACGAAGTCCGGGCCGACGAAGACGTGCACCTCACCGAACTCGACCTCCTCGGTCGCGTCCCGGTACCGCGCGGCCTTCAGTACGACGAACAACGTGTCGCCGTACCGCTCCAGCTTCGGCCGCTGATGCGCCTCGTTCGCGTCCTCGATCGCGAGCTCGTGCAGGTCGAACTCCTGCGCCAGCGAGGCGAGCTCGCGGCGGTCCGGCCGGTACAGGCCGATCCAGGCCAGGCTCTGCGGCGATGTGTGCAGCGCCGCGTAGGTCTCCGCGAGCGAGTGCGGGGACGCGATCCGGTTGCCGCCGCAGTAGATCGCGCTGTCGACGACGCTGTGCCCCTTGGGCTTCTGCGGATCGCGGGACGGCTTCTCGGCCGGCTCGATCGCGGTCGCGGCAACGGACGCGGCGTGCTTACGGGCGGCGGCGCGCAGTGACGGGGTGCGGCTGAACGCGCGGAGCGAACGCAGGCGCAGGTCGGACATGAGTCCTCCAGGAGCAGTGTGGTGCGGGTGAGTGATGAGCGCGCACGTCTGCTCGACCCCACAACTGCTGGCGACTCTGCGACTTCTAGAAGAAGGCGGCCCCCGAAGGTCGAGCGAGACCGGTATGTCTGGAGGGATCGCTGTTCATCAGCGCCTCACCTCCTCGGTCTCGCAAGCCTTGTTCTGACAACCACGCAAGGGTAACACCAGAGTTATCGCCCCCGCCCCCTCCAACGTTACGGGGACGATAACTCCGGTTGAGTTTCAGGCCTTCGCGGGCAGGGTGGCCGGCTTGAAGGACGGGCGGGTCGCTTCGTACGCAGCGATTTCGTCCGCGTGCGACAAGGTGATGCCGACGTCGTCCAGACCGTTCAGCAGCCGGTAGCGCGTGTAGTCGTCGATCTCGAAGGGTGCCGAGACGTCACCGGCCGAGATCGTCTTGTTCTCCAGGTCGACCGTGACCTTGGTCCCCGGGTCGGCCTCGATCGCATTCCACAGCTGCTCCACGACGTCCTGCGTCACCAGGGCCGCGAGCAGACCGGCCTTGCCCGAGTTGCCGCGGAAGATGTCGCCGAACCGCGACGACACGACGACCCGGAACCCGTAGTCGAGCAGGGCCCAGACCGCGTGCTCCCGGGACGATCCGGTGCCGAAGTCCGGTCCCGCCACGAGGACCGAGACACCGTCGTACTCGGGCTGGTTGAGGACGAACGAAGGATCGTTGCGCCAGGCCGCGAACAGTCCGTCCTCGAAGCCGGTCCGAGTGACCCGCTTCAGGTAGACGGCCGGAATGATCTGGTCGGTGTCGACGTTGCTGCGGCGCAGCGGGGCCGCCGTACCGATGTGCTGGGTGAAGGCATCCATGATTCCGTTGCTCCTCAGGCGTTCGCAGGTGCGGCGACGGGCGGCAGGTCGGCCGGTGCGGCCAGGGTGCCGGTGACGGCGGTCGCGGCCGCGACCAGCGGCGACACCAGGTGGGTGCGGCCGCCCTTGCCCTGGCGGCCTTCGAAGTTGCGGTTCGAGGTGGAGGCGCTGCGCTCCCCCGGGGCCAGCTGGTCCGGGTTCATCCCCAGGCACATCGAGCATCCGGCACCCCGCCACTCGGCGCCGGCGTCCTTGAAGATGGTGTCCAGGCCCTCGGCCTCGGCCTGCAGCCGGACCCGGCCGGAGCCCGGGACCACCAGCATCCGGGTGCCCTCGGCAACCTTCCGCCCGGCCAGTACGCCGGCCGCGGCGCGGAGGTCCTCGATCCGGCCGTTGGTGCAGGACCCCAGGAACACCGTGTCCACGTGGATCTCGCGCAACGGCGTACCGGCGGTGAGGCCCATGTACTCCAGGGCGCGCTCGGCGGCGACCTTGTCGTTCTCGTTGTCGAAGTCGTCCGGCGACGGCACGGTCGCGGACAGTGGAACGCCCTGGCCGGGGTTCGTGCCCCAGGTGACGAACGGCGCGATGTCCTCGGCGCGCAGCACGACCTCACGGTCGAAGCCGGCGTCCTCGTCGGTGGCCAGGCTCTTCCAGTACTCGACCGCGGCCTCCCAGTCGACACCCTGCGGCGCGTGCGGCTTGTCCTTCAGGTACGCGAACGTGGTCTCGTCCGGCGCGATCATGCCGGCCTTCGCGCCCCACTCGATCGACATGTTGCAGATCGTCATCCGGGCTTCCATGCTCAGCGCCCGGATCGCCTCGCCGCGGTACTCGACGATGTAGCCCTGGCCGCCGCCGGTGCCGACCTTCGCGATCAGCGAGAGCACCAGATCCTTCGCCGAGACACCGTCCGGCAGTACGCCGTCGACCGTGACGGCCATCGTCTTCGGGCGGGCCTGCATCAGCGTCTGGGTGGCGAGCACGTGCTCGACCTCGCTGGTACCGATGCCGAAGGCAATCGCCCCGAACGCGCCGTGCGTGGACGTGTGGCTGTCACCGCAGACCACGGTCATCCCGGGCTGGGTCAGGCCGAGCTGCGGGCCGATCACGTGCACGACGCCCTGGTCCGGGTCGCCGAGGGTGTGGATCCGGATGCCGAACTCCTCGGCGTTCTTGCGCAGCGTGTCCACCTGCGTCCGCGACACCGGGTCGGCGATCGGCTTGTCCACGTCGAACGTCGGGACGTTGTGGTCCTCGGTCGCGATCGTCAGATCCGGCCGCCGGACCTGGCGGTTCGCCAGCCGGAGGCCGTCGAACGCCTGCGGACTGGTCACCTCGTGCACCAGGTGGAGGTCGATGTACAGGAGGTCGGGTTCTCCGTCGGCATGGCGCACGACATGCGCATCCCAGACCTTTTCCGACAACGTCCTACCCATCAGACTCTCCTTCGAGGATGTGTGTGGTGAAGTGCTCTCGCTCACAGTGCTCTCGATTGGGCAGCTGAAGCGACTTGCGTTCCACGATTCGAGACGGCAATATCGTCTCATGGACAACTCTAGCGGAGTCGGTGTTCTCGACAAAGCAGCCCTCGTACTGTCCGCCCTGGAGTCCGGGCCGGCGACCCTGGCCGGTCTGGTGGCGGCCACGGGCCTGGCTCGTCCGACGGCCCACCGGCTGGCGGTCGCGCTCGAGCACCACCGCCTGGTCGGCCGCGACATGCAGGGACGCTTCGTGCTCGGGCCGCGACTCAGCGAGTTGGCCTCGGCGGCCGGTGAGGACCGGTTGCTCGCGACCGCCGGTCCGGTGCTGGCGCGACTGCGGGACATCACCGGTGAGTCGGCGCAGCTGTTCCGCCGCCAGGGTGAGTACCGGGTGTGCGTCGCCGCTGCCGAGCGTCCGTCCGGTCTGCGTGACACCGTCCCCGTGGGCAGCCAGCTGACCATGGCGGCCGGGTCGGCCGCTCAAATACTGCTTGCGTGGGAAGACCCGGAGCGGATGCACCGCGGTCTGCACAACGCATCGTTCAACGCTGCCGCGCTGGCCGGCGTACGGCGTCGCGGCTGGGCGCACTCGGTCGGCGAAAGGGAGCAGGGCGTCGCGTCCGTCTCCGCCCCCGTCCGCTCCCCCAGCGGCAAGGTGATCGCGGCCGTGTCGGTGTCCGGCCCGATCGAGCGCCTGTCCCGCCAGCCCGGCCGCATGCACGCGCCTGCCGTCATGGCCGCCGCCGAACGCCTCTCCGAAGCCCTCCGCCGCGCGTCGGAGTAGCGCGTCGGAGTAGTCCCAAGAAGGCCAAAGGGTTCCTGGACGCCCAAGAACCCTTCACATGCAGCCGTCAACGCTTGAGGGGCCAGAGTTGTCCTGTGCTGCTGTCGATGAGGGCGGCGTGGTCGGCGGTGGCTTCGAGTGGGAGTACGTCGTACACCGCTGCCGCCAGCACCGGCAGCGCGGCCAGCGGGACCCGCGGTGCAAGAGTGCAATGCGGCACCCACCGCCCCGGCTGATAGTGCCGATGCAGTTCGGCATCCGTCGCCCGCAGCGCGGACACCACGGTCGCCTGCAGTTGCAGCACCTCCACTCCCACAGCCGGCACCAGCCAGGCTCGGCCGCGGCGGAACGTGCCGAGCGCATCGAAGTACAGCTCGGCAGAGTGTTCGTTCAGCAGGGGTTGGACGGCTGTCTGCACTCTGTCGTGGTCCCACTCGCGCAGTACTGCAAGCGACAGGTGCGGCACGTGCCGGCCATGGGTGTGGGATTTCAGCGTCGGTACGCCGAGATTCTCCAAGCGGTCCCACAGCGCTCGCAGGAGCCGGTCGGTGCGGCGATCGAAGAGTAGGCAGACGGCAAGTGCCACACGACCACAGTAGGTCGGTGATTGCCGTGAGTGAGCAATCGGATCACCATGAGGAGAGCGAGCCCTCAAGGAGGTCCGACATGGAGCGGGACTGGTTGACTCTGGGGTGGAAGATGCTGCTCGTCCGCGGTGCGATCGGCATCGTGTTCGGGATTCTCGCGATCGCGTGGCCGATCTCCACGGCGATCGCGCTGGCGCTGCTCTGGGGGTTCTGGGCCCTCACCGACGGGATCGGATCGATCGTTCAGGCCTTCCAGCCCGAGTCCCGGGGTAGTCGGCTGTGGTTGGTCGTGCTCGGCGTGATCGCGTTGCTCGCGGCGTTCTTCGCGATCACCAGTCCCGGCATGACCGCCAAGACGCTGACCTGGATCCTCGGGATCTGGCTGATCATCCGCGGCATCTTCGAGCTCGCGGGCGCCTTCAGCAGCCACCAGGTGATGCCGCGCTGGCTGCTCGTGCTCAACGGGCTGTTGTCGCTCCTGATCGGCGTACTGTTCGCCGCCAATCCCGGTGCGGGCGCGGTCAGCATCGCCGTACTGCTGGGGATCACGGCACTGATCTGGGGCGTGGTCCTGATCGGCGTCGGATGGTCGATGCGGCGCGCGCTCTCGGCCCCACCCGGACCGACCCGGTCGAGTCCGTCGCCGGCCTGACGAGCAACTAACCGAGTGCGTTGCCCTGGTTCCAGCCGCCGTACGGCACCGTGAGGATCTCGAGGTTGTGGCCGTCGGGGTCGTCCCAGTACAGGCCGCGGCCGCCGTCGTTGGTGTTGATCTCGCCTTCGCTGCGGTGGAAGGGGTCGGCCCAGTAGGTCAGCCCGCGGTCGACGATCCGGGCGTGGATCTGGTCGAACTCCTCCTCGCTCACGAGGAAGGCGTAGTGCTGCCGGTGCGGCTGCCCCTGGCCCTCGGCGAAGTCGAGCGTCGTGCCGTTCGCGAGCTGCACGACGGCGAACGGCCCGTAACTGCTCGGTTCGCCGACCCCGAGGATGTAGGCCAGGAACCGGGCCGAGGCATCTTTGTCGGTGCAGTTCACGATGGTGTGGTTGAACTCGACAGCCATTCCTTCAGGCTACTCGGATTCGGTGCAGCCGCAGGAGGTGCTGGGAACCAACTCGTAGTCGAGCACGTGGCGGGCTGCCGGTGGATTGGTGCGGTCCAGCAACAGTTCGACGGCCTGGCGGGCGGTTTTCTCGATCGGCTGGCGGACGCTGGCCAGTGGCGGGATCGTCACTGTGCACTCACTGGTGCCGTCGAACCCCATCACAGCCACGTCGTCCGGCACCTGCAGCCCGGCTTCCCAGGCCGCGAACAATACGCCGAACGCCTGCTCGTCCGTCGAGCAGTAGATCGCCCGCGGCGGCCGCTTCTGCGCGAACCACGGCCGTACGGCGTCCCGCGCGGCGAACCGCGACACGGGCGCGGCGACATACCGGGCCGAGGCTTGCGGATGCGCCTTCAGCGCACGTTCGATGCCCCTGCGGTGTTCCGCCGTACCGGGTGAATCCTCGGGGCCGGTGACGACACCGAGGGTCCGGTAGCCGTGTGACAGCAGATGGTCCGCCGACGCCTCGGCGCCCGCGACGTAATCGATCGAGAGCGTGGAGACCGTCACGCCGTCGGGGACGGGATGCAGAGCGACGACCGGTACGCCGGCGGTCGCGAAGCGCTGGATCGCCGGCGCGACGAGCAGCGAGACGAGGACGACGCCGTCGACCTTGCGTTCGATGAACGAGCCGATGTGGGCCGACTCCTGTTCCGGGTCGCCGGCCGAGTCGCCGATAAGGAGCAGGTGGTCGTGCTGCCGCGCGTAGTTCTCCAGGTGTTCGGCGAGCGTGGCGAAGTACGGGTTGCGGATCTGCGGAATGAGCAACCCGAGCGAGTACGTGCGGCCCGCGCTCAGCGCCCGGGCGAGGATGTTCGGCCGGTACTCCAGCTCCGCCGCGGCCTCCAGCACGCGCCGGCGGGTCTCCGCCGACACGGGCCGGGGGCCGTTGTTGAAGACGTAGCTGACGACCGCCGTGGACGTGCCGGCGCGTTCCGCGACGTCACGTGCGGTCGCCATCGATCTCCCCACGAGCCACAGGGTATGCCGTCCCGGCTGCCACGATCCGCGCCGTGATCTCCTCGGCCACCTGCTCGGCCTCCAGCGCGGTGACGATCCGCACGGTGCCGTCCGCATGGGGCGCGAACGTGCTGTGCCCCGCCCGCTCTCCCCCGACCTCGATCGACACCCGTCCGAGCTTGGAGAACGTGAACAGTTCCGGGCGACTCATCGCGAGCACCGCCACCGGATCGTGCGGCACGTTCCACGTCTCGTTCCAGTACGCCCACCATTGCTCGATGTCCGCCCCGAGCGCGGCGCCGAGTGGTCCGGCGGTGCGGATCCGCTCCAGGCGGGCCGCCTCGATCGTGACCTGCTGGGTGATCTCCAGCCCGGTGATCGTGGTCGGAATCCCCGCGCTCAGCACGGCCTGCGCAGCCACGTCGTCGGACTTGAAGTTGTGCTCGCACACGTCGTCGCCGAACGATCCACCCATCACCCACAGATGCCGGATCCAGTAGGCCGCCTGCGGTTCGAGAGCCAGCGCGGCCGCCACGTTCGTCAGCGGGCCGATCGCGGCTACGTCGAGCTCACCAGGTTGCTCGCGAAGCCGGGCGACCAGCCGTTCGGGTGCGCTGTCCGCGCTGATCGTCTCCTGCTCGAGGTGGTCGTGCAGCGTGCCTTCGTGCCCGGCCCACCAGACCTTTCGCCCCGACAACGCCTCGGCCTCACCGGGTACGACGTTCAGTTCGCGGCCCGCGAGTACGCCGTACCGCCTGGCGAGCTGGGCCCGCAGCCGGGTGTCGCCGTACACGGTGTGCACCTCGACGAGGTCGAGCTCCGGGCTGCCCAGGAGCTGGGCGAGCGCCATCGCGTCGTCGACGTCGGAGCCGATATCGGTATCGAGAATGATGGATCGCACAGATCTCCCTTACTTGAGTCCGGTACTCGACACGGACTGGACGAAGTACCGCTGGAAGCCGGCGATGACGACCAGCGGGATGACGGTGAGGACGACGGCGCCCGCGAACACGAGACCGTAGTCGGTGAAGTTCTGGCCCTGCAGGTTGGACAGCGCGACCGGGCCGAGGATGTGCTTGGCGTCGGTGCCGATCAGCAGCGGCCAGACGTACGCCTGCCACTGGAAGAGGAACAGCATCAGGCCGGCGCCGATCAGCGCTGGCTTCGACAGCGGCAGGTAGATCCACCGGAACACGCCGAACCAGCCCAGCCCGTCGAGCCGGGCGGCCTCGACCAGTTCGGCCGGGATACCGAGGAAGAACTGCCGCAGCAGGAAGATCGCCATCCCGTTGCCGATCCCCGGCAGCACCAGACCCGCGAACGTGTTGGTCAGGTGCCAGTCCCGGAACATCGTCGACAGCGGGATCGCGATCGCGTCGAACGGCACCAGGAAGCTCAGGACGACGATGCCGAAGACCAGCCCGCGGCCGCGGAACTGGAACGCCGCCAGCCCGAACGCCGCGGTCGCGCAGATCGCCAGCCCGATGACGACCGTGGCCGCGCTGACCACGATCGAGTTGAGCGTCGCGCGGCCGATCGCGCTGTTCAGCAGGGCGGAGTAGTTGGTGAGGGTGGGACGCAGCTCGAGGAACGTCTGCCAGGACAGCGGATTGAGGTTGGCGAACGTCTCCGAGCCGGGGCGCAGCGAGTTCGTCACGACCCAGAGCAAGGGCAGGAAGAACAGGATGCCGACGACACCGCCGAGCACCGAGAGGCTGGCGCGCTTCACTGGTCACCTCGCAGCAGCCGGAACTGCCCGGCCACGATCGCCAGCGTGAGCGCGACCAGGATGACGACCTCGGCCTGGGCGACGTGGATGTCGCCGATCGCGTACGCGCGGCTGTAGACGTCGTACATCAGCAGGTTGCTGTTGCCGTTCGGGCCGCCCTTGGTGAGGATCTGCACCGGCGCGAACACGAGCAGGTTCGACACCGTGTCGGCGACCAGGACGAACGCCAGCGGACGACGTACCAGTGGAAGGACCACGGACACCATCCGGCGCCACGGGCCCGCGCCGTCGAGCAGCGCGGCTTCACGGACCTCTTCCGGGACCTCCTGGATGCCCGCGATCAGGAACAGCATCCAGTACCCGACGCCGATCCACGACAGCAGGACGATCAGCGACGGCAGCACCTGGCTCGGCGAGGTGAGGAACGGCTGCGCAGGCAGGCCGAGTCGTTCGAGGACGCCGTTCGCGAGACCGTCCGGCCGGTAGATGACGCTCCAGATCACTGCCGACACCGCAGGCGGGGTGGCTATCGGCAGGATCACGAGCGTGCGCCAGAGCTTCGCACCCGCGGCCCGCTGGGTGAAGAGGACCGCGAGCAGGAACGAGACCGCGACCTGGATCGGGTTCACCAGCACGGTGAACAGCAGCGTCACGCCGATCGACTGCCGGAAGTCCTTGTTCGACAGCAGATCCGTGTAGTTGCCCAGGCCCGCGAACACCCGCCCGCCGCGCAGGAGGCTCTCGGTGTAGAAGCTCTCGACCACGGCCGAGATCGCCGGGACGATCCGCAGTACGGCGAGACACACCAGCGCGGGGGCCAGGAAGGCGAGGGCGATCAGCCCCTGCCTTTGTTTCACTTGATCGACTTCCAGGCGTCGGTGAGCTGCCGGGTCGCCTCCTGCAACCGCGCGTCCGAGTTGGTCCCGTTGCGGATGTCGGCGAACGCCTTGCCCATGACTTCCTCGAACTGGATGTACCCGACACTCACCGGCCGCGACACCGCGGTGTGCTCACTCTCGTACGTCGTGATCGCGGCAGCACCGGCCGTCTTCGCGCCGGAGAACTTGTCCATCTGCGGTGTGTACTGCTTCTGCGCCTCGAGGTTCGCCGGGATGATCGTCGTCGTACTCGTGGTGGCCAGGTTGCCGGCCGGGTCCAGCGTCGCGAACTCGACGAACTTGCGCGCCATCCCCTGCTGCTTCGACGCCGGGTTGATGCCGACCGACCACGAACCGGTCGGCGTGACCGGCTTGCCGCCCTGGAAGTACGGCATCGGGGCGACGCCCCAATCGACCTTCGAGCTGCCGAAGATCTTCAGGTCCCACGGGCCGCCGACGAAGAACGCGACGTCACCGGCCGCGAACACCGGACCGGTCTGGAACCCGCCGATGCCGCGCGGCGACAGTCCGCTCGCGAACGTAGCGCCGTACCACTGCATCGCCTTCTTCCAGCCGTCGGTCTCGACCGCCGGGGTGAGTGCGTCGTCGCCTTCGATCCCGGATCCGCCGCCGAGCGACTCGGCCAGCGGCTGGAGCTGGTAGTACGCCTCGGGCTGTTCCATGAACAGCCCGTACTTCGTGCCGCCCGACTGCATCGCCTTCCGGCCGGCGGCCTCGACCTGCTCCCAGGTCCAGCGCTGCTCCGGGTCCGCGGTCGGCGGCGTCACCTTGGCCTTGGCGAGCGCGGTCTTGTTGTAGAAGAGGAACTGCGTCGAGTTCCACATCGGCAACGACCACAGCTTGTCGCGGAAGTGGTTGGTCTTGTACGCCGTCGCGCTGAAGGACGTCTTCACCTTGGCGTCGAGGTCGCTGAGATCGGTGAGGAAACCCTTCGCGGCGAGCTGCGAGACCCGCGGTTCGTCGACGGTGTAGACATCGATCGCGGCGTCCTTCGCGCTCAGCCGCTGCTGCATGGTCGCGTTGAACTGGTCGAACGGGATCTGGGTGTAGGTCACCTTGATCCCGGGGTTCTTCGCCTCGAACGCCTTGATCACGGGCTGGTAGGTCTCGGCGTTGTCGGTGCCGGTGAACGTGATCGTGCCGGTCTGCGGACCTTGGTCCGCGGTGGCCGGAGCGCCGGTATCCGGCGAGCCACCGCATCCGGCGACGAGTGCCGCGACGGCAACGATCGCGGCGGGAAGTAGTCGCTGCACAGGAGTCCCTTTCCTCGAACGGCCCCCGACGGTCTGATCTAAGCGGTTAGACTAAGCGCTTAGACCTCGCCTGTCCAGCGACTCCGGTGCTGTCCGATCCCGGGCTCACCGACGTACTCTCAGCTGATGAGGGTGGGGATTCTCGGGGCGGCGGAGGTCCTGCGGGACGGGGAGCCGGTGGAACTCGGTGGCCGGAAGCAACGCATGCTGCTTTCGGCCCTGGCGCTGTACGCCGGGCAACCGGTGCCGGTGGACAGCCTGATCGACATGCTGTGGCGGGACAGCCCGCCGCCGAGCGCTCTGTCGACCCTGCAGGTGTATCTCGCCGGCGTGCGCAAGGCACTGGAGCCGGACCGGCCGGCTCGCACCTTGCCGAGAACGGTGGTGACGGTGGCTCCGGGCTACGCCCTGCGCCTGCCCGGGGACTGCCTCGACGCAGCGCGGTTCGCCGCCGTCGTCGACGCGGCACATCGTCGCCTCGGCTCGTGGTCCGACGAGGTTTCGGGGGCAATCGCGGCGCCGGAACTCGAGCCAGACGAACTGGGCCCGGTCATCACCGCGCTCGACGACGCGCTGGCCTTGTGGCGAGGCACGCCATACCTCGATCTGGACGATGCCCCCGCAGCGATCGCCGAGCGCGGACGACTCGAGGAACTTCGGCTCGTGGCTCTCGAGGACCGCGCGGTCGCCCGGCTGGCGCTCGGCCTGCATGCGACGCTCGCCGCCGAACTGGAGGCGCTCACAGCCGAGCACCCCCTGCGGGAACGGCTGTGGGCACTGCGCGTCCTGGCGCTTGCGGGTGCCGGCCGGCAGGCCGACGCGCTCGACGCGCTGCGCCGGGTGCGCAGGGTCCTGGCGGACGAACTCGGGCTGGATCCGGGCACACCGCTGCGTGAACTGGAACTCGCCGTCCTTCGCCAAGACCCGCAACTGGTCTGGCGGCCGAAGCCCGGCAACGGATCCCACGTCCTTCCAGTCGCCACCGGTCCTGTTCCTGATGCTGCTACTGGTGCTGCTACTGGTGCTGGTGCCGGTGGCGCGTCGCAGTGGCCGCTCGTCGGACGGGTCGCGGAGCTCGCGGCGCTCGAACGGCTGCTCGACGAAGCGGGTGCGGCACCGCAGTTCGCCGTACTCACCGGGGAGCCGGGAATCGGCAAGACCAGGCTGGCATCGGAGATCGCGGCGCGAGCGCGGTCGCGCGGATTCGCCGTACTCACCGGGCGGTGTTCGGAGGACGAGGGCGCACCGCCACTGTGGCCGTGGATCGGTGTCCTCCGGGCCCTCGCCGACACAGTCGATCTCCCGGACGCGGTACGGCGGCAGCTCGCCGAGCTGACCGGCCTACTGGAGCCCGGTGTCGCGGGACCGTCAGCGCCCGCGGAGGACGTGGATGCCGCGCGGTTCCGGCTGTGGACCATGACCTCCGATGTCCTGGTCTCCGCGTCGCGGATCCGGCCGCTGCTCGTGATCCTCGACGACCTGCATTGGGCCGACCCGTCGTCACTCAAGCTGCTCAGACATCTCGCCGACATGATCGACACCGGACGCCTGCTCGTCGTCGCCACTCGGCGAGCGGCTCCCGCGCTCGCGGGTCAGCTCGCGGCCGTAGCCGAGAGCCTCGCCCGGCGGCACGCACTGCGCCTGGACCTGCCGGGGCTGACGACGTCCGAGGCGGCCGCACTGGTCGAGGTCGCGACCCATCGCCAACCCGGCGGCCGGGAAGCGGAGGCGTTGCGTGCGCGGACGGACGGAAACCCCTTCTTCCTGGTCGAACTCCTCCGCGACGGCCGCGGGGACGTGCCGGCGGCGGTGACCGACATCGTCGCCCGCCGGGTCGCGAGGTTGCCCGAGGCAACCGGTGAACTGTTGCGCACCGCAGCTGTCATCGGCCGGGAGTTCGACCTCGCGGTCCTCGCCGCGGCGACCGGGTGCGACGAGGACGAGCTTCTCGACGCGCTCGATCCCGCGCTGGCCGCCGGTGTGCTCGCCGAGGGAGACCGGCTGGAGCGGTTCCGGTTCGCCCACGCGCTGGTGCGCGACGTGGTGTACGCCGGTCTGCCGGCGGCGCGGCGGGCTCGCCGGCACGCGGTGATCGCGCGGGTGCTCGAGGACACCGACGCGGCACCATCCGAGACTGCGCGGCACTGGCTGGCCGCCGGGCCGGCGCATGCGGCACGAGCCTGGCGGTCGGCTGCCGTCGCGGCCGAGCACGCGACCCGGCTGTACGGGTACGACGAAGCGGCCGGGCTGCTCGCGGCCGCACTCGACGTACAGCGCACCGACGGCGCGGCCACCCCACTCGACCGGTACGGCCTCTTGATGGCACGAGCCGACGCGTGCCGCTGGTCGGTCGATCGCGACGGCCTGGACGCAGCCCTGACCGCCGCCGTGCAGGAGGCCGAGCAGCTCGGCGACGTCGTACGCATGGCGCAGGCGGCGGTCAGTACCGCAGAGGGCGCCTTGTGGCAGACCCGCGCCTACGGGCGGGCAGATCGGCACATGATCGCGACCCTGCGACGGGCGCTGCGGGAGCTGCCCGCAGAGGACCAGGAGCTGCGCTGCCGGGTCCTTCTCGTCCTGGCGACCGAGCTCTACCACACCGACGCGCCCGCCTACCGGGAGGCGTTGGTCGAGCAAGGCCTGGCGATGGCGCGCAGGCTCGGCGACCCCGCCTTGCTGGTGTGGGCCTGTCAGGCCGCGTTCATCGCCATCTGGCGTCCGGCCACTGCGCCGGACCGTCTGCGGCTGGCGGACGAGGCCCTGGCCAGCGCGGTCGAGCAGGCCGACCCGGTACGCGAGGCGCTGGCGCGCACCCTCCGGGTGATCGTCACCTGTGAGCTGGGCCTGGTCGCGGAGATGCGGGACGAGATCAGCCGGCTCCGGCAGATCGCTGAGCCACGGCGGCTGGTGTACGTCCTCATCGTGCTGACCGAGCTCGAGCCACCGTGGCTGGCGATGCAAGGGCGGTTCGACGAGGCGGACCGGCTCATCGAGCAGCGGCGCGAACTCGTCGCCGGTGCCTCGCTCCCGCAGCGGGACGAGTCGATGGTCGCCGCCCCGGCGTGCATCGAGCTGTGGCGCACCGGCGCAGCCGGGATCGTGCCCGCGTTCCGGGCGCTCGCGTCGGTCAGTCCGATGCCGTTCGACCTGACCGTCCAATGGCTGCTCGTGCGGGCCGGCCGGCTGGAGGAGGCGCGCACGGTCCGGGCCGAACCGGTTCCGTCCACCGACGACTGGGTCTCGGTGCACCACTACTGCATCGCGGCCGAGGTCGCCTTCGCCCTGGAGCGGCCCGCGGCGGCGCGTTCGGTGTACCACTGGCTGAGTCCGTACGCGGGACGCGTCTGCAGCGCCGGATTCTCGGTGGCAATAGGTCCGGTGGACGCCTTCCTGGCCTTCGCGGCGATGGCGTCGGGCGAACGCGAGATCGCGAGCCGGCACGCCGACACGGCGCTGGAGTTGTGCGCCGAATGGGAGATCCCGCTGGCCGCACAGTGGTTGCGCGAGCAGCGGGATCGCGGCGGCTTCTGAGTCAGGCGTAGCGGAACGCCGCGCGTTCCCGGCGCTCGAACGGGCGCCGCCAGAAGAGCCGCCACACCAGTTCCATCGGACGCCCCGCCATGGAGTCGCGAACCCGCCCGAAGTGTTCGGCCGGCAACCCGTACAGGGCCCACGAGGCGATGAACGGCAGGTCGCGCGGGCCGTAGGCGGGCTTGAACTGCTCCGTCTCCAGCCGATGCCAGTCGGCGTCGACCAGATAGCGCTGGACCAGGACCATGGCGTCGCGCTCCTCGTGCGCCAGGTGTCGCGCCAGGAGTTCCCCCAAGGCGACCACACGCACCTCCAACGCATCCCGCGCGTCGACGTCGGCGTACGCCGCCAGTCGCTCGAATCCCGCCGTACACGACGTCAGGAGGGGGTCGATCTCGGCATGCTCATCCTCCATCGCCTCCAGCGTCGCCCGGCTGTCGGCGTCCGCCTTGGCCATCAGGAGCGGCCACAAGCCGGCGTCCTCGCCGGTGTGGTGCTTGTGCAGGATCTCGCAGAACCTGCCCCATCGCGTGGCGAGTGCCCGCCAGGTGCCGCGGTCCTCCACCGGCGTGCGGATGACGGCGGTCTTGAAGGCGGCGAGGTCGCGACGGAACCCGTGGTGCATGACGTACATGGCGGTCAGGTCCACCGGTCCGGGCGGTGCGGCCGCCTGTCCCGGCAGCATCAACTGATCGACGGTCGCTGTGCTCATCAGCGGTTCCTTCCTCTCGAGCTGCGCCTACCGTCTCCCAGCTCGCTTGGAAGGCGCTTGGGGCCGAACCTGAAGCGGACCCCAAGCCGAACCCAAGCGACCGCGCGGATGATCCTTCCAAGGACCCAAGGGGAGGAATTGTCGATGAACACCGTGTCCGCACCGTCGGTCTCGCGCTGGCCCGCGGAGGTGCTGCCGCTCTTCGAACGTGCCATCACCTGCGAGTACGCGTCGCTCACCCGTTCGGGCGCACCGATCACCTGGCCGCTCACGCCGTACTACGACCCGGGCGCGACGACCGTCGACGTCAGCACCGGGCTCACGTATCCGGCCAAGGCGGAGCGTGCCCGGCGTGACCCGCGCGTCGCTCTGCTGTTCTCCGATCCGACCGGTTCCGGCCTGAGTGATACACCGGTTGTTCTGGTCCGGGGGTTGGCGACGGTTCGAGACGCCGACCTGCAGGCCAACACGGATCTGTACGTGCGTCGCGTGCTGGAGAAGCTGCCGCAGACAGTGACCGGGCAGCCGTGGTTCTTGGTACGGCGGCAGCAGTGGTACTGGGGCCGGCTGTGGATCGAGATCACGCCGCTGAAGATCCTGTGGTGGCCTGCCGGTCAGCTCGACGCCGAGCCGCTCCGCTGGGACGCCCCCGCAGACGTAACCGCACCGCCGTCGGATCCGGCGCCCGAGGGTGCCGCACCGCCGCCGTGGGCCGCACCACCGGCCGACTGGCGGCCGGGGGCCGATCGCGCGATGCGACTCGGCCACCCGGTACTGACCGTCCGCGACGCGGAAGGCTGGCCACTGCCGCTGCGATCGCTGGGAGTCGAGCGGGTGGACGACGGCTTCGTGGTCCGGACCGGTGCGCTCGGCACTGCGGCCGCCGGTCGGGCCTGTCTGACGTTCCACGACCATCCGGAAGTCTTCACCGGCCAGGAGAACGCCGCATTCGTCGGCACTGCGACCCCGGCTGCTGGCGGCGTCCATGTCCGGGTCGACCGTGCGCTGGCAGACTTCAGCCTTCCGACCGGCCGCTTCAGCCAGCTGCGGAGATTCGTGTCCAGCGGCCGGAAGTTGACGCCCCGACTTGCTCACGAGGCCGCTCGCAGACACCAGCCGGTACCGGTCGTCCGCCGTCCTGAATGACAGTCGTCAATGACCGTCGACAATGACAGCCGTTGACGACCGTCCGGAATGACAACAGCCTCCCGTCCGACTGGATGGGAGGCTGTTTCTCTGGTAGCCCCGACGGGATTCGAACCCGCGCTACCGCCTTGAGAGGGCGGCGTGCTAGGCCGCTACACAACGGGGCCAGAGGTGTGTCATCCGGACCTGATGGCCCGGGCAACGAGGTTGAACTGTACCGATTTTCACCGGTGCGGTCCAATCCGCTGGGGTACTAGGACTCGAACCTAGACTAACTGAACCAGAATCAGACGGGCTGCCAATTACCCCATACCCCAAAGGCATTTCACTGGGTCGAGAGTTTGTTTCCGCCCTCATCAACCCGGCTCGGAGAGCTTACCCGAGGCAGGGACCGGACAGCAAAACGGGCCCCTCGCAGCGGGTTGTCACTCCCGTCACACCCGTCCCGGGCCGGCGACCGGCAGCGCGGTCAACGGCAACTCGGAGCTGTCGGCCAGCTTCATCCGCCCGGACATCCACCACGCGATCGCGCCGAACGCCACGAACTTCACCACGTCGATCGTCACCAGCGGCCAGGGCGCGTCCTTCACGCCGAAGCTCGCCCCGACGGTGTCGGTCAGCGCCGCGAACACGAACGTCACCACGTTGTTCGCCGCATGCGACGCGATGCCGGCCTCCAGACCGCCGGTCCGGATGACGAGCAGCCCGGCGACCAGACCGAACGCGAGCCGGTCGACGAAGAGCGCCGGGCTCTGCCACGGCCAGATCCCGTGCGCCGCGGTGAACAGCACTCCGGTGACGATCACGACCACCAGCGAGCTCCGCACGAACGACCCGACGGCCTGCAGCAGGTACCCGCGGAAGAAGTACTCCTCCCCCGCGGCCTGGATCGGCGAGGTCAGCAGCGTGATCGCGATGACCGCGATCGCGTCCGGCGCCACACCGCCACCGTGGCGTTCACCGGTGGCGAGCGGGACGTTGCCGACCTGGATGATCGTGAACGCGACCAGCTCGAGCCCGACCGAGACCAGCGCGAACCAGGCCAGCGGCCGCCACCGCAGCCGGCCGACCACCGACGACAGCAGGCCCGGAGTCTGCTTGTTCAGGCCCCGGGCGACCAGCACCGACAGCGGGATCAAGGAGATCAGGGTCAGGTTGACGCCCAGCAACCCGAACCAGGACAGCGTCCCCTCGGCGTCCTTGTGGATCGCGAGTTGCACACCCTGGATCACGACCCCGGCGATCATCCAGCCGACCAGGATCGTGAGCGAACCCAGTACGACGAACGCGCGTGGCGTGATGTCGTTGTCGAGCAGCCGCTGGTACGGCGTGGTCTGCTTGCTCATCACGTCGTACGGCGAGCGCGCTCGAGCCGGTGCAGGGACTTCTCCCGCCCGAGCAGTTCCAGTGACTCGAACAGCGGCGGCGAGATCCGGCGACCGGAAATCGCCACCCGGACCGGGCCGAACGCGTTCTTCGGCTTCAGCCCGAGCCCGTCGATCAACGACGCCCGCAGCGCGGCCTCGATCGCCTCGGTGGCCCACTCGGTGTCGCCCAGGTCGGCCAGCGCCTTCGCGGCCGCGTCCAGTACTGCGTGCGCGTCACCGGTCAGCACCTTCGCGGCGGCGTCCGGATCGACCCTGAACGCGTCCTCGTCGACGAACAGGAACCCGAGCATCTCGTCGGACTCCGACAGCGTGTTCATCCGCTCCTGCACGAGCGGTACGGCGGCCCGCAATACCGCGAGCTGCTCCTCGGACGGCTGCTCCGCAAGCACGCCGGCCGTGGCCAGGAACGGGATCATCCGCTGCGCGAACTCCTCCTGCGGGAGCAGCCGCATGTGCGCGGCGTTGATCGCCTCGCACTTCTTCGGGTCGAAGCGGGCCGCGTTCGAGTTCACCTTGCGGATGTCGAACGCCTCGACCATCTCCGCCATCGTGAACACGTCACGGTCTTCGGCGATCGACCAGCCCAGCAGCGCCAGGTAGTTCAGCAGCCCCTCGGGCAGGAACCCGCGCTCGACGTACTCCGTCAGCCCGGATCCCTTGTCCCGCTTGGACAGCCGCTTGTTGCCCTCGCCCATCACCATCGGCAGATGCCCGAAGCGCGGCGTCCGGCCGCTGCCGACGCCGATCTCCGCCAGCGCCTCGTACAGCGCGATCTGCCGCGGCGTCGACGGCAGCAGGTCCTCACCGCGGAGGATGTGGGTGATCTCCATCAGCGCGTCGTCGACCGGATTCACCAGCGGGTAGAGCGGGTAGCCGTTCGCCCGGACCAGGACGTAGTCGCCGAGGTTCTCCGGAAGGAACGTGATCTCGCCGCGGACCAGGTCGTCGAACACGATCGGGCGGTCCGGCATCCGCAGTCGCACCACGGGCCGCCGGCCTTCGTCGACGTACGCCTGGACCTGCTCGGGCGAGAGGTTGCGGCAGTGACCGTCGTACCCGCTGTGCTGGCCGGCCGTGCGGGCCTCTTCGCGGCGCTGGTCGAGCTCCTCCTGCGAGCAGTAGCAGTGGTACGCCTTGCCGGCGGCCATCAGCTTCGCGACGACGTCGGCGTAGATGTCCATCCGCTCGGACTGCAGGTACGGACCGAAGTCGCCGCCGGCCTCGGGGCCCTCGTCCCAGTTCAGGCCGAGCCAGCGCAGCGCGTCGTACGTGTACCGGTAGCCCTCCTCGGTGTTCCGGGAGGTGTCGGTGTCCTCGATGCGGAGCACCAGCGTGCCGCCGAAGTGCCGGGCGAAGGCCCAGTTGAACAGCGCACTGCGGATGTTGCCGACGGTCAGCATGCCGGTCGGGGACGGTGGGAATCGGACCCTGACGGCACTCGGTTCCAGATCGCCCAGTACGGCGTCAGTCACGCACGATCACCTTGTTCGTCAGGGTTCCGATTCCTTCGATGCTGACCGAGACCTCGTCACCGGGCAGCATCGGGCCGACGCCGGCCGGGGTGCCGGTCAGCACCACGTCACCGGGCAGCAGCGTGGTGAAGGAGGTGATGTAGGCCAGCACCTCGGGGATGTCGAAGATGAACTGGGAGGTGCGCCCGTCCTGCTTGGGCTCACCGTTCAGCTCGGTGCTGACCCGCAGGTCGGACACGTCGAGCTCGGTGCTGATCCACGGACCGAGCGGGCAGAACGTGTCGAAGCCCTTGGCCCGCGCCCACTGCCCGTCGCTCTTCTGCAGGTCGCGCGCGGTCACGTCGTTCGCGATCGTGTAGCCGAAGATCACCTCGTTGACCCGCTCCTTGGGCAGATCCCGGCAGATCCGGCCGATCACGATCGCGAGCTCGCCCTCGAAGTGCAGGTCTCCTGTCTGCTCCGGGTAGACGATGCCGTCCCGCGGGCCGATCACGCTGGTGTTCGGCTTCAGGAAGATCAGCGGTTGTTCCGGTACGTCGTTGCCGAGCTCCGCGGCATGCGCCGCGTAGTTGCGGCCGACACAGACCACCTTGCTGCGCGGGATGACCGGCGCGAGCAGGCGGACGTCCGCGAGCTGCAGCTTTTCCCCGGTGAACTGCGCCGACCGGTAGAGGGGGTCGGAGTCGAGGACGTTGACAGTACCGGCGAGGCCTTCGGGGTCGTCGGTCTCGACGACGCCGTACTTCGGCTCGTCGTCCACGGAGAATCTGGCGATACGCACGGGCCGAGCCTACCGGGGCGTGGGATGAGACAGTTATGCGGTGACTGTTGAGATCCGGCCGGCCGTTCCGGCGGAGTACGACGCTGTGGGCGAGCTGACCGTGGAGGCGTACTCGCACGACGGTTTCGTTCGTGGTGAGTACGCGATGACGCTCCGTGCAGCCGCCGATCGCGCCGCGAAGGCGGAGCTGTGGGTCGCGGCGGACGCTTCCGGTCTGCTTGGCACTGTTACCTACTGTCCTGTCGGCTCGGTCTACCGCGAGATCGGGCGGGACGACGAGGGCGAGTTCCGGATGCTCGGCGTCGCGGGCCGCGCGCGGGGCCTGGGGATCGGGACCGCGCTGACCGAGCGCTGCATCTCGCGAACGCGTGAGCTCGGTCAGCGGCGAATCGTCATGAGCAGCGCCGTCTACATGACCACAGCGCACCGCATCTACGAGCGCCTCGGGTTCGTCCGCCTGCCTGAACGTGACTGGTCCCCCATCCCGGGCGTCGATCTGTACGCGTTCGCCCTGGACCTATGAGCGTCACGCTGCCCTTTGCGGAGTGGTCGTCGTACGCCGAGGATCACGCCGCGCGCGTCGACGTACTGCTGGCGGACCACCTGGAACGGCGGCGCCGCCGGGAAGCGCATCCGGTCGAGGACTTCCTCTTCACCTACTACCCGACGCGGCCGAACCAGCTCCGCGTCTGGCACCCGGGCCCTGGGATCCGCCTGGAAGACGCTGCTTCGTACGGCGATCGGCGCGGGTACGTCGTCGTCGACGGGACTGCCGCACTCGATCCGGCCGAGATCGCACGCCGCGCGGACAGCATCACGTGGATCCGCCGGCTGCTCGTGTCGACACTCGATCGACAGCCCCAGTTCGGGTGCTTCGGCCTGCACGAGTGGGCGATGGCCTACCGGACTCCCGACGTACGGCATGCCGCTTGGCCGCTCCGGCTAGGTGCCGAGGGCACCGATCAGGTCGTGGAGTCGCACAAGATCAGCTGTTCGCACTTCGACGCGTTCCGCTTCTTCACCACTCCTGCTCGGCCCCTGAACACACTCCAGCCCGACCGCGAATCCCAGCCTGCGTTGGAACAAGGCGGCTGCCTGCACGCGAACATGGACCTCTACAAATGGGCGACCAAGCTGATGCCGTTCACGCCCAGCTCACTGCTCCTGGAGTGCTTCGAGCTCGCCCGTGACATCCGCACCCTCGACATGCGCGCATCGCCGTACGACCTGGCTCCCCTCGGCTACTCCCCCGTGCGGATCGAAACCCCTGAAGGCAAAGCGGAGTACACCGCCGCCCAACGCGCCTTCGCCGACCGCGCCCGCCCACTCCGCGCGAAGCTGATCGCCCTCTGCGACGAGCTGCTCCGCTAACCTCCCTGCATGGGAAAGATCGTCGCCATTGCCTTCGCCGCGCTCCTCATCGCGACCGGCGGCGTCTGGACACTGCAGGGCCTCGGCTACCTCAAAGGCAGCTCCATGACCGGCAGCACCCTCTGGGCCACCATCGGCCCAATCACCGCAGCCTTCGGCGTCTCCCTGCTGTACGTCGCGATCCGCGGGCCTAGGAAGCGCTGACTCGCAGCACTGCCCACTGGTAGTGCAAGACGCGGTCGTCGTCCCAGGTCATCCACTCCTCCACCGCGCCGTACCGGCCGAGGACCTCGCGCAGTCCCTCGTCGCTGCGGATGCTGAAGAACCGGCCGGGACCGTAGCCCTTGCCGTCCTCCCAGACGTGTTCGTGTGCGCTGACGTCACCCCAGAGTCCGACGGCCAGCGGTGCTCCTGGGCGCAGTACCCGGATGATCTCCTGCAGCGCTTGGTCGAGATCTTCGTCGGCGACGTGCAGCAACGTGCTCATCGTCCAGCCGGCATCGAACGTCGCGTCGTCGAACGGCAGGTCGACGACCGAGGCGACCTCCGCGCGCAGGCCGAGCTCGCGGCAGGCGTCGACGCCGGCCGGCGACAGATCCACGCCGGTGTAGCTGAATCCGGCCGCCGCGATCGCTTCTCCGTCGCGACCGGGACCGCAGCCGAGTTCGAGGACCGTGTCGCGGCCTTCGGCGCGAAGTTGTTCGAGGTACGCCGTACGCCGGGCGATACGCGGCTCGGGGAGGTCACGCTCGACGCGAGCCTGGATCTCGTTGGAGTAGTAGGTGATGAGGTCCTGCTCGCGTTCTGCGCGGCTCATGGCTTCGTGACCTTCAGGGCGAAGAGAAGTGGGATACGAGGCGCGGTGTCCGGGAGACGCCACCAGCCCTCGGGGGTCTGCTGCATCGATGGCCAGCGAGGCCACGGGAGTACTTCGGATTCGCGCAGTGTAGTGATCTGGAAGCCGGCGCCCGCGAGGGTGGTGACGATCTCGCCGAGGCCGTGGCGCCACTCGTAGCTGGTCTGGCGGCCGGGGACTTCGTCGCCCGTGTAGGTGACGGTGGAGTCGCGAGCGATGGGCCCGCGGCCCTCTAGGTAGTCGGCGCGAAGAACCAGGTCGTCGGACTCGCCGGGCAGGGAGACCTCACGGAGCGCGTTGAGCAGCGGGTGGAACTCGACGATGTAAAGGACGCCGCCTGGCTTGAGCAGGTCGCGAACGACGTCAGCCCACTGCTTCAGCTCGGGCAGGTAACAGAGCGCGCCCTTGCCGGTGTAGACGATGTCGAACCGCCGTCCGTCGACCGCGTCCAAGGCGTCGTACACATTGGCGTGCACGTAGTCGACCTCGACGCCCGCCTCGGCTGCGATCCACCGTGCGGCCGCCAGCGACTTCTCGGACAGGTCGAGTCCGCTGGTCCGCGCACCCCGCCGCGCGAACTCGATCGTCTCGGTCCCCAGGTGACACTGCAGATGCAGTACGTCGCGACCGTCGAGCGGACCGAGATCCTTCCACTCGTAGTCGGCGAACCAGAACTCCGCGGGCCGGTCGTAGAACTCGCTCGCCGCGTGCAGCGGCGCCCGTGCGTTCCAGTCGGCCTGGTTTGCGGCCACCATCTGCTGCGTCTCAGCGTCCAGAGTCACAACCAGCAGTCTCCCCATCGCCGGGTTCAATGCAGGTTGTTTCTCCACAGACCTTGTTCAAGGTTTGTGGATAAGCTTGAATAAGGGTATGGCGAGGGTTGAGTTGCACCGCTGGCCCGGGCACCCCGACGGGTTCACCCGGGCGGAGCGCCTGGGCGGGTCGTACGAGCTGTATTTCCCCGACCCGCTGGTCGGGCGTGAGTTCGACCTGTCCGACGACGTGCTCGCAGTGCTCGAGGACGCCGCCGGCGATCTGGCCCGTCTGGACGCGACAGCCGCCGTCCTGACGAACAGCGAGGCACTGGCGCGATTGCTGCTGCGCGCCGAAGCGGTCGGGTCGTCGCACATCGAGGGACTCGTCGTCGGCGCACGCAGGTTGCTGAAGGCCGACGTACTGCGGGATCGCACCAGCGACGTGACCGCCGAGGAAGTGCTCGGCGCGGTCGACGCGATGACGTGGGTGACCGAGTCCGTCCAGGCCGGGGAGAAGCTCGAGGTCGACCATCTGCTCGAGGCGCATCGCCGGTTGATGGCGCAGTCGCCGCATCCGGAGTACGGCGGCGAGATCCGCTACCTGCAGAACTGGATCGGCGGCCGCTCCCCCGCCGAGGCGTACTACGTGCCGCCGCCGGCGCAACTGATCCCCGAACTGCTCGCGGACCTGATGACATTCGTCCGCGAGTCCGGGCTGCCGGTGCTGGCGAAGACGGCGATCGCGCACGCGCAGTTCGAGACCATCCACCCGTTCGCGGACGGCAACGGCCGGACCGGGCGCGCGCTGATCCACTTGATCCTGCGCGCCGACGGTCTGATCACGCGCACCGTGCCACCGGTCTCGCTCGCACTCGCGACCCACGCCGCGGAGTACGTCGAGACACTGACCGCCTTCCGGTACGTCGGGCGCGCGACGACCGCAAAGGCCCGCGCGGCCGCGAACCCGTGGCTGCGGATGTTCGCGAAGGCCTGCACGCACGCGACCGCCGAAGCCGCGCGCTTCGAGCGAAGTGCCGCAGACCTCAAGGCCGAATGGCGCGAACGCGCGGCGCCGGTCCGCGCCGGCTCCGCGGCCGAACTCCTGATCGAGGCACTGCCCGCCGCACCGGTCCTGACCCTCGCGGCCGCGGCCCAGCTCATCGACCGATCCCAGCAGGCCGCGAACCAGGGTCTCGCCCGGCTGGTCGAGACAGGCATCCTTCGCGAGATCACCGACGGGCGCCGGAACCGCGTCTACGAGGCGCCCGAACTGATCGACGCCTTCACCTTGCTGGAGCGTCGCTTCGCGAGTCCGGCCGCCGACACGCGGATCCAGGCGCCTAGCAGACCGGTCCCCGCGAGGCCAGAACCGACACGCTAGGGGGTTTGACTTTCCGGTCGCGATCGAGCAAGAATTCGAACACATGTTCGATCGTACAGGGGAGTTGTGATGCCGGAGGCGTTCGACTGGGACATCCTGCACCGGCCGTCGGCGATGGCGATGGTCCGCGGCCAGCTCGGCTTCAGCTGGATGGTGCTGTCCGGGCGGCTCGCCCAGTTGACCGACGAGCAGTACTTCTGGCGGCCCAGCAGTGAGGCGCTCACCGTCGTACGGCGGCACTACACCGGGCGATTCCGGCCACTCGGATCCGGCGAGTGGGTCGCGCAGTGGCCGGACGAACCGGACCATCGCGGACCGCGGACGATCGCCTGGCTGATCGCGCATCTGACCGAGATGTTCTTCGAGCGCTGGGAGTGGACGTTCGGCGAGAGCCGGCAGGGACGGGCCGACATCACGCTGCACGGCAACGCCCGGGACGCGGTCGCCTGGCTGACCTACTGGGTCGAGGCCTGGCAGGACGCGATCGCCGGCCTGGACGAGGACGCCGCGATGACGATCGGCCTGAGCCAGGCCAACGAACTGGATGCCGCCGAGCCGTTCGGCCACGTCGTCCTGCGGCTGAATCGCGAGCTGATCCATCACGGCTCGGAGATCATGACGCTCCAGGATCTCTACGCGGTCGCCGCATGATTCGAGGGCGAGGACCACAAGATGTGCGACACGCGGCGTGGCGCTACCACAAGATCTAGATCGATCCGCCTAGCATCACTACCACTGGTGGGTTGGAGCGATCAGCACCACAACATGTTGTGGGCGCCTGCCACCGGTGCGTGTACCGCCGGTGCACGCGGTCCGAGATCTCGCGGGTGGGTCGCAGGGCGTGACGGCAGTGTTCCCGGCCGGTGCCGCCGGTCCCGTCGTACGCCTGCTCGCGCGGTCCCGGATCTCCGAACTCTTCTGGAGCGCACACCTGTGACCATTGCTTCCTCATCATCTGTGGCAACGGCAGATCTCCGAACGGAGCTCACCGTCATCCGCAGGGACGGCACCAGTACGCCGTTCGACGCCACCAAGATCTCCGTCGCCATGACCAAGGCCTTCCTCGCTGTCGAGGGCTCCGAGGCCGGCGCCACGCACCGGGTCCGCGACCTGGTCGCCGACCTGACCGGCCGGGTCGTCGCCGCGTTGACCAGCCGCGGCGACACTCGTCGCAGCGTGCAGGTCGAGGACATCCAGGACCAGGTCGAGCTGGCGCTGATGCGCGCCGGCGAGCACCAGGTCGCCCGCGCCTACGTGCTGTACCGCGAGGAGCGGACCAAGGCCCGCACGCCCGCCGATCCGGCCGGCGTCACCGAGAAGCCGGCGCTGACCGTCCGCGCCGCCGACGGCAGCCGGTCCCCGCTCGACGTCGACCGGCTCCGGGTGATCGTCGCCGAAGCCGCCTCCGGACTCGACGCAGTCGACCCCGAGCTGATCCTGAACGAGACCCTCGGCGCCTGCTACGACGGCATCGCGCAGCACGAGGTCGAGCTCGCGATGGCGATGGCCGCGCGGTCGTACGTCGAGACCGAGCCGCAGTACAGCTTCGCCGCGTCCCGCCTGCTGCTGGACCAGATCCGTCGCGAGACGCTGGGTCGCGTCCACGGCGAGCCGCGTCAGGCGAGTCAGGCCGACATGACCACGGCGTACGTCGACTACTTCCCGCGCTACATCCAGCTCGGCATCGAGGCCGGGCAGCTCGACCCCGAGCTCGGCCGCTTCGATCTCGACCGGCTCGCCGCGGCGATCAAGCCCGAGGCCGATCTGAACTTCACGTTCCTCAGCCTGCAGACGCTCTACGACCGGTACCTGCTGCACCTCGCCAAGGTGCGGTACGAGTTGCCGCAGGCGTTCTTCCTCCGGGTCGCGATGGGAATGGCCCTGCGCGAGGACGACCGCGAGGCGCGGGCGATCGAGTTCTACGAACTGCTCAGCTCGTTCCGCTTCATGTCGTCGACGCCGACGCTGTTCAACTCCGGCACCACCCGGCCGCAGCTGTCGTCGTGCTTCCTGACCACGGTCGAGGACGACCTGTCCGGCATCTTCACCGGCATCCGCAACAACGCCCTGCTCGCGAAGTACTCCGGCGGCCTCGGCAACGACTGGACCCCGGTCCGCGGCATCGGCGCCCACATCCGCGGCACCAACGGCGAGTCCCAGGGCGTAGTCCCCTTCCTCAAAATCGCCAACGACACCGCCGTAGCTGTGAATCAGGGTGGAAAAAGGAAGGGCGCAGTCTGTGCGTATCTCGAGACGTGGCACATTGACGTCGAGGAGTTTCTTGATCTGCGGAAGAACACCGGCGACGAGCGGCGGCGTACGCATGACATGAACACCGCGAACTGGGTGCCGGATCTGTTTCTGCAGCGGGTCGAGGCCGGTGGGGAGTGGACCTTGTTCTCCCCCGACGAGGTGCCGGATCTGCACGATCTGTACGGCGCTGCGTTCGCCGAGGCGTACGCGCGGTACGAGGTGGCTGCGGATCGCGGGGAGATCCGGGTGTTCAAGCGGGTCAAGGCCGTTGACCTGTGGCGGCGGATGCTGACCGTATTGTTCGAGACCGGGCACCCGTGGATCACGTTCAAGGACGCCTGCAACCTGCGCTCGCCGCAGCAGCACGACGGCGTCGTCCACTCGTCGAACCTGTGCACCGAGATCACGCTGAACACGACCGTCGACGAGACCGCGGTCTGCAACCTCGGCTCGGTCAACCTGGTCGCCCATCTGACCGAGGACGGTCTGGATGCCGACCTGCTCCGCGACACCGTGAAGACCGCGGTGCGGATGCTCGACAACGTGATCGACGTGAACTTCTACACCACCCCGGAATCGGAGCGCGCCAACCAGCGGCACCGCCCGGTCGGCCTCGGCCTGATGGGATTCGCCGACGCGTTGTTCACATTGCGGATCCCGTACGCGTCCGACGCCGCGGTCGAGTTCGCGGACCGCTCGATGGAGCAGATCAGCTACCACGCGATCGAGGCGTCCAGTGAGCTCGCGGCCGAGCGCGGCCGGTACTCGTCGTACGACGGATCGCTGTGGAGCCTCGGGATCCTGCCGATCGACTCGCTCGACCTGCTGCACACGGCGCGCGACGGTGACGTGATCATCGACCGCGACACCCGGCTCGACTGGGACGGTCTGCGCGCGAAGGTCCTGCGTGACGGCATGCGGAACTCCAACGTGATGGCGATCGCGCCGACCGCGACGATCTCCAACATCTGCGGCGTGAGTCAGTCGATCGAGCCGACGTACAGCAACCTGTTCGTGAAGTCGAACATGTCAGGCGAGTTCACCGTCGCCAACCCGTACCTCGTCGCCGATCTGAAGGCACGCGGGCTGTGGGACCAGGTGATGGTGTCGGACCTGAAGTATCACGACGGCGTCGTCGCGGGGATCGAGCGGATCCCGGCCGATCTGCGCGAGCTGTACGCGACGGCGTTCGAGATCGACCCGCTCTGGCTGGTGAAGGCGGCGTCGCGGCGGCAGAAGTGGATCGACCAGGCGCAGTCGCTGAACCTCTACATGGCGAAGCCGTCCGGCCGGGCGCTCGACGAGCTTTACCGGTCAGCTTGGCGTTATGGCCTCAAAACGACTTATTACCTGCGTTCCCAGTCAGCGACCCATGTCGAGAAATCCACGCTGAAGGGCACCGACGGCCGGCTCAACGCCGTACCCGTATCCGTCCCTGAACCTACCGGAGCGGTCTGCTCGATCGACGACCCTGACTGCGAGGCCTGCCAGTGAGCGCCATTTCGATCGGGGCCGCCCGCGTCGAGGTCGCCGACAAGGCGATGATCAACTCGCGCGCGGACGTGAACCAGCTGCTGCCCTTGAAGTACACGTGGGCTTGGGAGAAATACCTTGCCGCGTGCAACAACCACTGGATGCCCACCGAGGTCTCGATGCAAGCCGATATCTCGCTGTGGAAGTCACGTGATGGTCTGACCGACGACGAGCGCTTGATGCTGAAGCGGAACCTCGGGTTCTTCGCCACCGCGGAGTCCCTGGTCGCGAACAACATCGTGCTGGCCGTCTACCGCCAGCTGAGCAACCCCGAGTGCAGGCAGTACCTGCTCCGCCAGGCGTTCGAGGAGGCGGTGCACACGCACACCTTCCAGTACATCTGCACGTCGCTCGGTCTCGACGAGGGCGAGCTGTTCAACATGTACCGCGAGGTGCCGTCGATCTCCGACAAGGACGCGTGGGCCCTGAAGTACACGCAACACTTGGAGGACCCGGATTTCCGCACTGGTACGCCGGAAGCGGACACCGCATTCCTGCGCGACCTGATCGCGTTCTACGTGGTGTTCGAGGGGATGTGGTTCTACACCGGGTTCGCGCAGATCCTGTCGCTCGGCCGGCGGAACAAGATGGTCGGGATCGCCGAGCAGTACCAGTACATCCTGCGCGACGAGTCGATCCACCTGAACTTCGGGATCGACTGCATCAACCAGATCAAGCAGGAGAACCCGCACCTGTGGACGACGGCGTTCCAGGCCGAGGTCCGGCAGATGCTGACCGAGGCGTGCGAGCTCGAAGTCGCCTACGGCCGCGCCACGATGCCCAACGGCATGCTCGGCCTGACCGCGGACCTCTGCGAGCAGTACATGCACTTCGTCACGGACCGCAGAGCAGAACAAATTGGTATCGAACCGATTTTCGGTGAAACGCGGAACCCCTTCGGATGGATGTCAGAGGTGATGGACCTGAAGAAGGAGAAGAACTTCTTCGAAACCCGCGTCATCGAGTACCAGTCCTCCAGCGGCCTCAGCTGGGACTGACCCGATCCGGGAGGCCCGCGGCGCAACTCGCCGCCCCGCGGGCCTCCCGCCAACGCACCGCCCGCCGAGCAGCTGACTCGGGGAGGATATTGCGCCGGTTGCGTGGAACGCCAAGCCTTGTCCGGACGATCGCGCCGAGGCGTGTCGTTTGGCTCGGCCCCGGGACCGCGAGTCGTGGATCGGGGTTGCGATTGGCCGCCGAAATCTAACCGGGCTCATCCGAGCAGTGCGAGGATCTCCGCCGTCGAGCCGGTCTCTCCCAGTCGCGGGAAGATCCAGTTCAGTGAGTTCTCGTGCGCGGAGGCGGACAGGTCGGTCATCGCGTCGGTGGCGAGGGTGACGTGGTAGCCGTGCTCGTACGCCGCTCGCGCGGTCGACTCCACGCCGATACTGGTGGCCACGCCGGTCAGCACAATCTGCGTGATGCCGCGACGGCGCAACTGCACATCGAGGTCGGTGCCGTGGAACGCACCCCAGTTGCGTTTCGTCACGACGATGTCCTCGGCGTTACCGGCCAGCTGGTCGACGATCTGGTCCGCCCCGGCCGGCGGCGTCCCTCCACCTGAGCGGGCCGGCTGCTCAGTCCGGCCGGGCAGCCGATCGCCACCGTCGGCGGCGAAGCTGACGCGGACGAGGACAACCGGCAGGTCGTGCTTACGGAAGGCGTCGGCGAGCTCGACGGTCTTGCCGATCACGTCCGCGGTGGAATGCGGCGCACCGGGCAGTAGGGCGACGGCGTTCTGCAGGTCGATGACGACGAGGGCGGTCTTCGGGTCAAGGGTGGTGACAGGCACAGTTGAACCTCTCTATTCGGGTAGGTCGAGGAAGGTGACCAGGAGGAGCAGGCCAGCGACGACGAGCAGGAAGATCGCCAGGTCGTGCAGTCCGGCCGTAGTTGCGCCGTACTGGAAGAAGTGGGCGTTCGCCGCGGCCGAGATGAGAGCGCCGACGTACACGCAGGTTCGTAGCAGGCCCGCGGATGAGCCGATGCGGGCCGGATCGGCCTGCTGGTACAGGGCGGTCTGGTTGGCGAGGTTGTTGAGGCCTTGTGGTACGCCGGCGATCACGCCGACGAGGGCGAGGACCCAGATCGGCGTGCTCGTGCCGACGAACAACTGCGCGGCCGCGGCCAGCAGCAAAAAGAGGCCTCCGGCAACGAGTTTGCCGCGGATCGCTGCCCGCCGGCCGGTCAGCGCGGTGATCACAACCGCCGCGAGCGACAGCGGCAACAGGAGCAGACCGGCCGCGGACGCACCGAGCCCGCGGGCCTCCTCCAGCCACTGGGTGAAGCCGTAGAGGAACGAGTAGGCGCCGACATACGCGAGCACCTGGCGGGTGTAGGTCATGATCAGCGGCCGGTTGCCACCCAGTACACGCAGATCGATGAATGGCTCCACCACCCGCAACTGCGCGATCACGAACGCCACGCCAAGGGCGACCGCGAGCACCACCAGGTACCAGTGCGAGACCCGCGGCTGCATGAGGAAGAACATCAGTGAGACCAAAGTGCCGGTGAACAGCACGATGCCCACGTAGTCCAGTCCGCCGGCACCCCGCGAACGTGCGCGGCGCGGCAGCCAGAGCGAGCCGAGGACCACGCAGATCACGGACAGCGGGACGTTGATCGTGAAGATCAGATGCCAGCCGCCGAGGCCGATCAGGAGGCCGCCCAGCGTCGGGCCGATCACCGCGATCACCTGGTTCGCGATCGACAGACTGCTGAGGATGGCGGCGGGCGTGTCCATCCCGGTCCGGTCGGCCTCGCTGCGGATCAAGGACATCGACGCCGGGTACGCCGCCGACGTACCGAGGCCGAGGAGGACACGCGATGCGACGAGTACGCCGAGGTTGGGGGCCAGCGCACCGAGCAGACCGGCCACGCCGACGAGCGAGGTGGCGATCAGGTAGAGCGGTCGCGGCCCGAACAGGTCGACGAGCCGGCCCATCACGGGCTGACCGACCGCGGTGGCCAGGTACAGGCCGGTGACCAGCCATGCGGTCTGCGACGGCGGTACGCCGAATGCGGCGCCGATCGGGATCAGCGCGACCGCGAGCATCGACGAGTTGATCGGGTTCAGGATCGACCCGACGAGCATCGGTGCGATCAGCCGCCGATCGAAGCGTTCCGGCGGCGTCACCTCGAGGCCGCCGTGGACGTGCGATGAGAACCGGTCAACGGTCGGTCGCCGCCTCGATCGCGTGGTCCAGCAAGGCGAGCGCCTTGATGATCGTCTGTCGCTCGGACTCGGTGCAGTGCTCCTGGAGCGTCTCCGCCAGCCACTCCTGCCGGACCTTGCGATCGCCCTGCAGACGATTCCGGCCGACTGTGGTCAGTGAGACCACCTGGCGGCGACCGTCCTCCGGATCCGGGTTGCGCTCGATCAACTCCGCCTCGCGCAGTCCGGCGAGAATCGCGGCCATCGACTGCGGCCGCACCCGCTCGGCCGCCGCGAGCTCGCTGGCCGACGCCGGTCCCTCCTTGTCCAACCGACTCAGCACGGACGACTGCGACGGCGTCAGGTCGTCGGTGTCCGCAAGCGCCTTCAACCGCCGTTTCACACGGCCGAACACCACCCGCACCTGACTCGCGGCCTGGACGGCAGACTCTGATACACCAGCCATATGAACAGTATAAACTGTTCAGTCCAGACTGACTATCTCTGGAGGGTCGCCAACCGGGCGTCGACGGCGGTCGACGAGAAGACCTCGTTGACGACCAGGCGTGCCATGCCGTCGAGGGCGGCGCGGTCGGCGAGCCGGCCGGTCGTGACGCCCAGATGACGGGTGGCCCGGGGCAGCGTCACCTGATAGAGGACCTCGTTGACGCCGGCCACGAAGTCCGTGTGGGCCAGGTCGCCCGCGATCATCAGCACCCCCGGATTGAGGACGCTCACCACGGTCGCGAGCACCTCCCCCACCCGGCGGCCGGCCTCGCGGGCGAGCCGCAACGCGTCCGGCTGCCCGGCCTGCAGCAACGCCCGGACGTCGGCGCCCGAGCGCGCGGCCACGCCCAGCTCGGTGAGCGCCGCGGCGATCGCGCCGCCGCTCGCGACCGCCGCCAGGCAGCCGATCGAGCCGCACTGGCACTTCGCGTCACCGGCGTCCCGGACCCGGATGTGCCCGATGTCGCCGGCCCCGCCGTCGATCCCACGGAACACCTGCCCGTCGATCACGACCCCGGACCCGATCCCGGTCGACACCTTGACCAGCACGAACGCCGGGCAGTCCGGGTACTCGGCGGTCTGCTCCCCGAGCGCCATCGCGTTCGCGTCGTTGTCGACCAGCACCGGTACGTCGAACCGGCGGCGGAGGTGATCGCGGATCGGGTACTCGTCCCAGCCCGGCATGATCGGCGGCCGGATCACCAGCCCGGTGTCGAACTCGACCGGACCGGGCACCGACACCCCGATTCCCGCCAGCTCCGCCGCCGACCGCCCAGCCGCGGCGAGCAACGCGTCGAACCAGTCCGCCAGCGTGTCGAGGACGACTCCCGGACCGTCCGCGATGACGAGGTCGCCGGACTGCTCGGCCAGCACGGCGCCGCCGAGATCCATCAGCGCGGCCCGCGCGTGCCGGGTGTCCAGGTCGGCGGTCAGCACGCAGGCATGCTGCTCGTCGAACCGCAGGACCACCGGCGGCCGCCCGCCGGTGGAAGCGGTCGACCCCGCTTCCACCAGCCAGCCGTTCTTCAGCAGGCCGTCGAGACGCTGGCCCAGCGTCGACCGGGAGAGGCCGGTGAGCTCCTGCAACTCGCCACGGGTCAGCGCCCGGCCGGTGCGAACGAGCTCCAGCAGGTACCCCGACGTCGTGAGATCAGCTCTTATCGGCCCCACTGGTCAATCCCTCCGTCAGCATGCGCTCCGCCGCGTAGAACATGAGCACCACCGGCAGAGTCAACACGACCGAGCCTGCCATCAGCACGGTCTTCGGCACCTCGACCCCGTTCGACAGTTGCTGCAGCCCGAGCGAGACCGTCCAGTGTGTCGGCTCGGCCGCCAGGAACAGCAGTGCGAACAGGAACTCGTTCCACGCGATCATGAAAACGTACAGCCCGGTGGCCATCACCGACGGAGCGGCCAGCGGCAGCACGATCCGCCGGATGATCGACAGCCGCGAGCACCCGTCCAGCGCGGCGGCCTCCTCGACACTCACCGGCACGGTCGCGAAGTAGTTGCGGAGCATGTAGATCGCGACCGGCACGGTCTGCGCGATGTACACGATCACCAGTCCGACGAGGCTGCCCTGCAGCCCGGCCTTGGCGAACATCACGAACAGCGGTACGGCGAGCAGCGTCGCCGGGAACAGGTACACGCCGAGGAAGAGCGCGCTCACCTCGCGCCGCCCGGTGAACCTCAGGCGGCTCACGGCGTACGCGCCCGGGATGGCGACCAGCAGCGTCAGGACGACGGCTCCGATCGACACCAGGGCGGAGTTCCGCAGCATGGTGAGGAAGCCCTGGCCGCCGTCCTCGACCGAGGTGAGCACCTGCCGGTACGAGTCCACGGTGAACTCGCTGACCGACACCCAGATCCGGCCCGGGTCCAGCAGCAGGTTGTCGATCGGCTTCACCGACAGCAACAGCATGTAGTAGAAGGGGAAGAGCGTCGCCACCACCAGGACAGCGATCACCACCCAGCGCATCACGCCGAAGAACTTCTCCTGGAACGCCGCCCTCACGACTCCTCCTCCTGTGCGCGCCGGCCCCAGAACCGGAAGTACAGACCGAGCAGCACGATCAGCACTGCCGCGAGTACGACGGCCTGCGCGGACGCCAGTCCGACATCGAACCGCGCGGTCAGGAACCGGTAGACCCGGACCGCGACCACGTCGGTCCCGGCGCCGCCGCCGGTCAGCAGGTACACGTCGTCGAACTTGTTGAACGTCATGATGAACCGCAGCACCGACAGCAGCGCGATCACCGGCATCAGCTGCGGCAGCAGGACGAACCGGAACCGCTGCCACGGCGTGGTCCCGTCCACGACGGCCGCCTCCTCGAGCACCACTGGGACCGCCTGCAGCCGGGCCAGCAGGAACAGGAAGGCGAACGGGAAGTACCGCCAGGTCTCGAAGGCGATCACGGTGAACAGCGCCATCGGCACCGGTACGCCGAGAACGTCGTACGAGCGTTGCGTCAGGAAGGCGATCGGGCGGTCCCAGCCGAAGATGTTCATGCCCCAGTGGTTGACCACGCCGAGGTCCGGGCTGAGCAGGACCTGCCAGACGAACGCGACGGCCACGACCGGTGCGACGTACGGCAGCAGCATGGCGCCGCGGATCAGGGCACGGCCGCGGAACGGCCGGCGCAGTGCGAGCGCTGCGACCAGGCCGACCAGGATCGAGCCGAGGGTGGAGCCGATCGTGTAGACGACCGTGGTCCACAGTGACGACCAGAAGCCCGGCGAGCTGAAAACACGTTCGAGGTTGCGCAGGGTCCAGTGGCCCCACAGGCCCTGGCTCTGGATGTCGACGAGCCGGACGCTCTGGAACGCCAGCACGATGGTCCAGAGGATCGGCAGCACCACGACGACCAGCACGATGACGAAGGTCGGCGAGACCAGCGCGAGCCCTGTCCGGTTCTCTTCGCGGCGGGCGGTGCGAGGCCTGGTACGGCGTTCCGGCTCGGTCGCCGGCGGCCGCTCGGTCAGTGTTGTCATCAGGCCCTCATCCCAACGTGTCCTGGATCGCGACGATGTCGTCGGTCGCCTGTTTCGCGGCCTCGTCGGCCGTCACCTGCCCGCTCGCCAGGGCGCTGATCGCCTTCGGCACCGGCAGCTCGCCGAGCGTCGCGCCGACCAGGGCTCCCTGTCCTTCGGTGATCCCCCAGCGCTGCATCTTGCCGACCCCCTCGCGCAGGTCGGTGATGAGCGGCGCAGGGTACAGCGCGGCCAGCGGCTTGCGCGCGTCGACGCCGATGTCGGCCTTGTCCCACGCCTGGTCGAACGCTTCCGGCTCGGCGGCGGTCCCGTGCCGGACCGGGAACTTGCCTTCGGCAGCCATCCCGATCCACTGGTTGTAGCCCTCGTTCAGCATGTACTCGACGAACTGTCGCGAAGCGTCCGCCTTCGCGGTCTTCGTGACGGTCCAGCCAGTGAGTTCACCGAACTGCGCCGGCTGCTTGCCGTCCGGCCCCTGTACGGCGGTGACGACACCGGTGTTGCGCGAGAGCCACTGCTTGTCCGCCTTGCACTGCTCGCAACTGGGCAGTGCGTCGTCGCGCAGGCCGGCGAGCTCGTCGAGCAGGAACGACGACCAGACCACCATGGCGGACTGCCCCGCGAAGTACGTCGCACGCGTCGAGTCGACCGTCTGCGTCCCTGAGGCGGAGTACTTGGTCGCCAGGTCACCGTAGAAGCGGAACGCGTCCTTGCACGGCCGGCTGTCGAGCGTCACCTTGCCCTGCGGGTCCACGAGCTGGCAGCCGTTCGCCAGCGCGAGGTGCTCGAAACTCTGCTGCGTGAACGGGTCCGCGGGGTCGGTGGCCAGCGAGATGCCCTCGACACCGCCCTTGTTCAGCGTCCGGGCCGCCTGCTCGATGGCAGCGTACGTCGTCGGCGCGGGCAGCCCGGCGGCCGCGAACAGGTCCTTGCGGTAGTAGAGCAGCTGAGTCCAGCCGTCCGACGGTACGGCGAGTTGCCGGCCACCGTCCCTGGTGAGCTCGAGCGCCCGCGGGTTGAACGTGGAACTGCCGAGATCCTCGACCGCCTGGTTCGCGACGTCGGGGTTGAGCAGGCCGTTGCTCGACAGCTGCTGCATCGCGGCCAGCGGGACCGCGCCGATCACGTCGGGCAGCTTGCCGGCCGCGGCCGCCGACATCACCAGCTGGCTGAGCTGCGGCTCGTCGACCCCGACGAGCTTCACCTCGATGCCGGTCTCGGCGGTGAACTTCTTCAGGATCTGTCGTGTGGTCTCGAGCCGGTCGGAGACGTTCTCCAGCGACCACACGGTGATGCTGCGCGGGTTGCCGCCGGCGGACTCGTCGCCGCACGACGTCAGCAACCCTGCGGCGAGCACCAGCGCGCACAAGGTGCCGAGCACCTTGGTCAGACGTGCCATGCGTCCTCCTCGATGGACGATCACGAGGCATAACATCAGGACTTATGCGTTTTGACAAGACCTAAGTCCGGATGATTTGTTGGTCTCGTTCCGTTCGCCAGTGCCGGAGGTGCCCTGTGGCCCGTGTCGTCCAGTTCTCCGCTCCCCGCGTCGCCGAGGTCGTCGACTTCGATCCGCCACCGCTGCCGCCGGGCCACGTCCGTGTGCGGACGGCGTTCTCCGGTATCTCCGCCGGCACCGAGCTGACGGCGTACCGCGGCACGAATCCGTACCTGACGCGCAGCTGGGACCCGGACGCCCGGCTGTTCCGCGAATCGACCGCGGGGATCGCGTTCCCGGTCGTCGGCTGGGGGTACTCCGAGTCCGGCGAGGTCACCGAGGTCGCGGACGACGTGACCGGCCTCGCGCTGGGCGACCAGGTGTGGGGCATCTGGGGTCACCGCAGCGAGGCCGTGCTGCCGGCCGAGAAGCTGGCCGGGCACCAACTGCCCGACGGCGTCGACCTGGCCGCGGCCGCGTTCGCGCGGGTCGGAGCGATCGCCTTCAACGCGATCCTGGCCGCCGGGATCTCGCTCGGCGAACTTGTCGCGATCTACGGTCAAGGCGTGATCGGCTTGCTGGCCACCCGGCTCGCGGTGCTGAGCGGTGCGCGCGTCGTCACCGTCGATGCGGTTCCCGCGCGACGCGAGGAGTCGGTGCGCTTCGGAGCGGTCGAGTCGCTGGCGCCCGGGGCGGCGGCCGAGCGGATCCGCGAGCTGAGTCCGGCCGGCGCGGACACGGCGATCGAGCTGTCCGGCGTGTACGCCGCGCTGCACGAAGCGATCCGGTCCGTGACGGTCGGCGGGCGGGTGGTTGCCTCGGGCTTCTACCAAGGTGGCGGCGACGCGCTACGGCTCGGCGAGGAGTTCCACCACAACCGCGTGCAACTGGTCAGCTCGCAGATCGGCGGGGTGCCGCCGGAGCTGACCGGACGCTGGTCGGTCGATCGGCTGCAGACGACGTTCCTCGGTCTGATCGGCAGCGGTCAGGTCGACGTGCGGCCGCTGATCAGTCACCGCGTCCCGGTCGACGACGCCGCGGACGCCTACACCCTGCTCGACACGCGTCCCGGCGACGCCCTGCAAGTGCTGCTGGAGTTCTGATGAAGATCATTTGCCAAGAGCAACTGCTGCCGGGCGAGAGCCTGCAGGAGAAGTGGGACTTCGCGGTTGCCGCCGGCTACGAGGGTATCGAGCTGCGCGGCAAGGGTGACCTGTCGTTCCGCGACCGCTTGCCGGAGCTCCGGCAGGCCAAGGCGGACGGTGTCGTGATGCCGACGGTCTGCGTCGACATGCTGCACTTCTTCGGCGCGTTCGACGCCGATCAGCGGGCCGACGCGGTGGCGCAGATGAAGTCGCAGTTGTCGGTGATCGCGGAGCTCGGCGGGATCGGCGCACAGACCCCGGCGTCCTACGGGATGTTCTCCCGGCGGCTACCGCCGTTCGAGCCGCCGCGGGACGAGGCCGGCGACCGTGAGGTGCTGCTCGACGGACTCCGTCAGCTGGGTGAGCACGCGGCGTCCGAGGGCGTCGAGCTGTTCCTGGAGCCGCTCAATCGGTACGAGGACCACATGGTCAACCGGCTCGAGCAGGCCGCTGGACTGATCCAGGAGGTCGGGCTGGACGCGGTGCGGATCGGCATCGACAGCTATCACATGAACATCGAGGAAGCCGACCCGTCCGCCGCGATCACCGAGTTCGCGGCGTACGTCGGCCATGTGCAGCTGAGCGACTCGAACCGGCTGCAGCCGGGCGCGGGGCATCTCGACTGGGCCGCGTTCCTCGGCGCGCTGGATGCGGTGGGCTACGACCGGTACCTGGCCGTCGAGTGCCGGTTGAGTGGTGACCCGGTCGAGGCGGTCCGCTCGATCCCCGCTGTCGTCAGGCGGTACGTGTGAGCGAGCTGCGGCGCGCGGCGGAGCGCGTGCTGTTGGGGAACTGGACCGGCCGGTCGACCGTGCCGTCGCACTCCCTGTATCCGCATCACTGGAGCTGGGACTCGGCGTTCATCGCGATCGGCCTACGGCACCTCTCGCCCCGCCGTGCCCAGGTCGAGCTGGAGTCCCTGTTCGGCGCGCAGTGGCAGGACGGGCGGATCCCGCACATCAGCTTCTCCCCCAGCGTCCCGCGGGACGCGTACTTTCCCGGGCCCGACTTCTGGCAGGCGACGACGCGAGGCGGGGTGGAGAGCTCCGGGATCGTCCAGCCGCCGGTTCATGCGCTCGCGGTCTGGCTGACCCATCAGGCCGACGAGGCCGAGTCGATCCGCCGGGGCTTCCTGGCCAGGATGTATCCGAAGCTCGTTGCCTGGCACACCTATCTGCGCGAGCGCCGCGATCTCGGTGGGCGCGGACTGGTCGCAGTGGTGCATCCGTGGGAATCGGGCATGGACAACAGTCCGGCCTGGGACGAGGCGCTCGCGCGGGTCGAGCCGGCGCCGTTGCATTCGTTCACCCGCAGGGACACCGACCATGCCAGCGACGACGACCGGCCGACGGACCTCGACTACGGACGCTACGTCCAGCTCGCGGCGACGTACCGGGACCACGGGTACGACGACGCGCGGACACCGTTCACCTTCGCCCTCGAGGACCCCTGTTTCAACGCCCTGCTCATCGCCTCCGAGCATGCGCTGGCCTCCATCGCGGAGGCTCTGTCTCTCGACCCCAGCCGCCATGTCACCGCGGCCGCCGAGTTGACATCCGCCCTGACCACCCTGTTCCACGACGGCATCTTCCGCCCCCGCGACCTGCGCGCAGGCCAGCCGAGAGCGGAAGATGAGCAGACAACGGCGGGTGAGCAGGCAGCGGGGCGGCTTGTCGAGGTCGACACGGTGGCGGGGCTGGTGCCGTTGATCGTGCCGGAGTTGCCGCAGGCGAAGGAGTTGCTGGCGACTGCGCGGGGACCGAAGTTCCGGTTGGGCGAGGTGCGGATGGTGCCGAGCTACGACCTGACCGGGCCGGCGTTCGAGCCCGGACGCTACTGGCGCGGCCCGAGCTGGTTCAACACCGCGTGGCTGTTGCATCGCGGCCTGGTTCAGCGAGGCGAGCACCAGGCGGAAGAGCTGGCCGACGCGTTGCGGGCCGACGTACTCGAGCTTGCGGGATCGACCGGCTTCGCCGAGTACGTCGAGCCCTTCACCGGCGAGGCCCGCGGCGCCCGCGACTTCTCCTGGACCGCAGCCCTCGCCCTCGACCTGCTCCGCCCCTCTCGCCCTTGACCTCCGCCCCTCTCGCCCCTGACCTCCGCCCCTCTCGCCCTTGACCTCCGCCCCTCTCGCCCCTGACCTCCGCCCCTCTAGCCCGGGCCTCCCTCCCACCCGCCCATGACCTTCGACCACTCGCGCTTGACCTGCTGGATGCACTCGCCAACCGAGGCGGCCCCCGGACATCCCAGCTAGGAGGTCAGGCGTCGGCGGAGGGTCGGGAGGAGCCCGAGGGCGTTGTCGCGGCTGATCTGGCGGTGTCGGCGTCGGTGCCGGGTGGCGGATGATCCGGGTGCTGGTCGTGGACGACGAGTGGATGGTGCGCGCGATGCTGTTCCGGATTCTCGACGGGTACGACGACCTCGAGGTCGTCGGCGAGGCCGAGGACGGACGCCAGGCGGTCGAGGAAGCGCGCTGCATCGCCAACAGCGATATCGCCGAGCAGCTGTATCTCAGCGAGGCGACGGTGAAGACTCACGTCAGCCGGATCCTCGCCAAGCTGCAACTCACGAACCGCGTGCAGGCCGCGATCCTCGCCCACCACGCGGGGCTCAGCTGACGGAGACCTCGAGGACGCCGATCACCTTGGCGAGCCGGGCGGCGACGCGGCCGGCGTCGAAACCGTCGCCTTCGACGACGACCCGCAACTCGCCGCGGTCCAGTGAGAGCGAGAGCTCGCGAACGTCGTACGGGTTCAGAAGTACGGCGATCCGCGCGAGGATCCCCGTGGTCTCGACGACCTGGGCGGTGAACTCGGTGACGGTGCGTTCGACCGCGAGGAGACTCATCGCACGACCTCCTTGTGGCGCAGGAGACCGAACGTGAAGCCGTCGACCAGCGCCTCCCAGGACGCCTCGACGATGTTGTGGCCGACCCCGACCGTCACCCACGAGCCCTCGCCGTCCGCGGTCTCGATCAGCACTCTGATCACCGCGTCCGTCCCGTGTCCCTGGTCGAGGATGCGGACCTTGTAGTCGACCAACTCGAACTTGTTCACCACCGGGTACGCGCGCTCGATCGCGGTCCGCAGCGCGTGGTCGAGCGCATTGACCGGGCCGTTGCCCTCGCCCGTGACGATCTCCCGCTCGCCGCCCGCGACCAGCTTCACCGTCGACTCCGACACCGCCTCGCCGTCGGCGCGCGACTCGGTGATCACGCGCCAGGACTCGACGTCGAAGAAGGACGCCCGCTCGCCGGTCACCTCTTCGGTCAGCAGCAGCGAGAACGACGCGTCCGCGGCCTCGAACGTGTATCCGCGCGACTCCATCTCCTTCACCCGATCGGTCACCCGGCTGACCAGCTCGCGGTCGCTGCCGAGGTCGAACCCGAGCTCCCGGCCCTTCAGCTCGACGCTCGCCCGGCCCGCCATCTCGGACACCAGCATCCGCATGTCGTTGCCGACCTTCGCCGGATCCGTGTGCTGGTAGAGATCCGGGTCCACCTTGATCGCGCTGGCGTGCAGGCCCGCCTTGTGGGCGAACGCGGACACACCGACGTACGGCTGCCGGGTCGACGGCGGCACGTTCGTCACCTCGGCGATCGCGTGCGCGAGCCGGAACGACTCGGCGAGATTGCCCTCCGGGAGCAGCTTCAGGTCACGCTTGAGCTCGAGGTTGGCGACGATCGCCAGCAGATCGGCGTTACCGGTGCGTTCGCCGTACCCGTTGATCGTGCCCTGGACGTGCGTGACGCCGGCCTCGACGGCGGCGATCGTGTTCGCCACCGCGCAGCCGGCGTCGTTGTGACAGTGGATGCCGAGCCTGGCCCCGGTCGATTCGAGTACGTCGCGGACGACGTCCTGGAGCTCCCGGGGCAACGTCCCGCCGTTGGTGTCGCACAAGGCGACGACGTCGGCGCCGGCCTCGGTGGCTACCCGTACGACCTCGAGCGCGTAGGCGCGGTTCGCGCGGTACCCGTCGAAGAAGTGTTCGGTGTCGAGGAAGACCCGCTGGCCGTTCTCCCGCAGGTGCCGGACGGTGTCGGCGACCATCCGGAGGTTCTCGTCGAGCGTCGTCCGCAAGGCCCGTTCGACGTGCGCGTCGTGGCTCTTGGCAACGAGTGTGACGACGCCGGCGCCGGACTCCCGCAGCGCGGCGACCTGCGGGTCGTCGGCGGCCACGGCCTCCGGCTTACAGGTCGCACCGAAGGCCGCGAACGTCGCGTGCCGCAGGTGCAGCTCGGTCTTCGCCCGCTCGAAGAACTCGGTGTCCTTGGGTACGGCGCCCGGCCAGCCGCCCTCGATGAAGCCGACCCCGAGCTCGTCCAGGTACTGCGCGATGGCGATCTTGTCGGCCACGGACAGCGCCAGACCCTCCTGCTGCGCACCGTCGCGCAGAGTGGTGTCGTACACGTGGAAATCGTCCGAGATAGTCATGGGGGTCGGCCTTCCGGAGGGGTGTGCGGCGTCGATACGGGCAAACAAAAAACCTCCCGCAAGGTGCGAGAGGTCTGCGCGCTCAGGTACAGCTTGCTGAGCGCGCCTAGGAAATAATCACCCGATAGTGCTTCATGACGTTTTGCAGTCTGCCACACAATGTCCGGACCATGACGCGGCTGTCTCGCATCACGAACATTCAGTACGCGGAGGCGTACTGGAGTTCAGGCCCCAAGATTACGCACTGAGGGACCAGCCGGGATCGTCCCAGGCGGTGTAGAAGTCTTCGCGGGTGAGCGGACGCAGGCCCCACTCCTCGCGGTCCAGGGACTGGTCGGTGAGCATCCCCTCGTCGTCCTCGAGGCGCTGCCACCAGTACCGCCGTACCTCGCCGTCCTCACCCATCCCGAGCTGGCGGACGACGACCCACTCCCGCTCGTGCCAGACCGCCTCGTAGAGCCAGTCGGTGCCGTAGTCGTCGACAACAGCGCCGTACGTCCGCGACGCCGTCCCACGGTCCAGATCCCGAATCAGCTCGACCGTCGCCCGAATCGCGGCGGACGTCTCGGCGGACCATCCCCGGCGCTCGGCCAGCTCGGCGTAGTAGCCCTCGACGTCGTCCGGGAAGCTGCTCATGGCGCCCGACCCTATCGAACCGAACCTGTGCACAGCGACCACCGGTCCAGCCCCCAGACCTGAAAAGATCCTGTGAAACATCCGCTGGAGAGATGGGAACCATCAAGTGAGTGAGCCCGACGACCAGGTCGACCTGAACGTCCTGAAGGCTCCGTTGCCACCGCAGGGCGAAAGGGATCCCCTGCAACGGCTGCGGTTCCAGCTGCTGGGTTACGCCACCGCGCTTGCGGTGCTGGTCACGCTCACGCCGACCTGGCTGACCCGGGAGTACAGCCGCAGCAGCCCTCACCTGTACACCGGATTCGGCATGGCCCGCGACGCCACGATCCTCGGCAGCGCCGCCAACCTCTTGTTCATCGCGTACGTCGTCCTAGTGCTGGTCGCACTGGCGACGCCGACGAGGCTCGCCGGCTTCGTCTGTGCGTACGCCGGGCTCGTGGACACGATCGTGATCATGCTGCTGAAGCCGGACGGGAGTCGACACACCGAGATCGGCTGGACCGGGGCGCCGATCCTCGCGCTCGGACTGTGGTTGCTGCTGGCCGTCATCAACCACATCGGCTGGTTCGAGACCAGGCGCCGGTCATGACAAAGGCCCGGCGACAAATCGCCGGGCCTTCGTCACCTGCTTCAGGAAATGCGGGTCATCCAGCCGTGGGGGTCAGCCGCTCGGCCGTACTGGACGTCGAGGAGGGCGGTGCGGACGGCTGCGGTGACCGGGCCGCCGTTGCCGTCGCCGATCTGGGTCTCGCCGCCCCTCCACTTCAGCGAGGCGACCGGGGTGACGACCGCGGCGGTCCCGCAGGCGAACACCTCGCGCACCTTCCCGGAGGCCGCGCCCTCACGCCACTCGTCGACCGAGACCTTGCGCTCGGTGACCGTGTAGCCGAGGTCGGTGACCAGCTTCAGGATCGAGTCCCGGGTGACGCCCTCCAGGATCGTGCCGGACAGCTCCGGTGTGACCACCGAGTTGTCGTCGAGGACGAAGTACAGGTTCATCCCGCCGAGCTCCTCGACCCACTTCTTCTCCACCGCGTCCAGGAACGCGACCTGGTCGCAGCCCTGCTCGATCGCCTCGGCCTGGGCGAGCAGCGAGGAGGCGTAGTTACCGCCGGTCTTCGCCGCGCCGGTGCCGCCGGGGGCCGCGCGGGTGTACTCCTCGCTCAGCCAGATCCGGACCGGCTTCACGCCGTTCGCGAAGTACGACCCGGCCGGCGACGCGATCGCGCAGTACGTGACCCGGGCGGACGGGCGGACACCGAGGAACGGGTCCGAGCCGAACATGAACGGCCGCAGGTACAGCGACGTCTCGCCGCCACCCGGAACCCAGGCCCGGTCGATCTCGACCAGCTTGTGCAGCGAGTCGAGGAACGCCGCGACCGGCAGCTCCGGCAGCGCGAGCCGGTGCGCGGACCGCTGGAACCGGATCGCGTTCGCCTCGGGGCGGAACAGATGGATCGAGTCGTCGGGATGCCGGTAGGCCTTCATCCCCTCGAAAATCGTCTGGGCGTAGTGGAACACCGAGGTCGCGGGAGACAGCTCCAGCGGCCCGAAGGCGGTGATCCGTGCGTCGTGCCAGCCCTTCTCGGCCGTCCAGGTGGCGATCGCCATGTGGTCGGAGAAGTACTGCCCGAATCCCGGGTTCGCCAGGATCTGGGCGCGCTGGTCGTCGCTGGCCGGTTGGGTGTTCGGCTCAACTGAGAACTGCAGATCGGCGCTCATGCCGAAACCGTACCTCTCGGCTGACTGGTCATGCGAGCATCAGCCTTTCTCAGCCGGCCGCGCGCTTGGCGATCGCGTCACCGATCTCCGCGGTACTGCGGGCAACGCCCGTGCGCTCCTCGATGTCCGCCGTGACGGCGTCCTCGATCGCGCGCGCGGCCTCGGTCAGACCGAGGTGCTCGAGCAGCAGCGCCGCGGACAGGATCGCCGCGGTCGGGTCGGCCTTCTGCTGGCCCGCGATGTCCGGCGCGGAGCCGTGCACCGGCTCGAACATGCTCGGCGCGGTCCGGTCCGGGTTGATGTTGCCGCTCGCGGCCAGCCCGATCCCGCCGCTGATCGCGGCCGCCAGGTCGGTGATGATGTCGCCGAACAGGTTGTCGGTGACGATCACGTCGAACCGGGCCGGGTCGGTGACCAGGAAGATCGTCGCGGCGTCCACGTGCAGGTAGTCGACGGTGATCTCCGGGAACTCCTCGGCGACCTTGTCGACGGTCCGCTTCCACAGGTGGCCGGCGTGCACGAGCACGTTGTTCTTGTGCACGAGCGTCAGCTTCTTGCGCGGGCGGGCCTGCGCGCGGGCGAAGGCGTCCCGCACGACCCGCTCGACGCCGTACGCCGTGTTCACCGACACCTCGGTGGCGATCTCGGCCGGCGTACCGACCCGGAGCGCGCCGCCGTTGCCGACGTACGGGCCCTCGGTGCCTTCGCGGACGACGACGAAGTCGACCTCGCCCGGGTTCGCCAGCGGGGATCCGACGGACGGGTAGATCTTCGACGGCCGCAGGTTCACGTAGTGGTCGAGGGTGAACCGGAGCTTGAGCAGCAGACCGCGCTCGAGGACGCCGGACGGGACACTCGGGTCCCCGACCGCGCCGAGCAGGATCGCGTCGTGCTTGCGGATCTCCTCCAGCTCGGCGTCCGGCAGCGTCTCGCCGGTGGCGTGCCAGCGCTTCGCGCCGAGGTCGTACTCGGTCCGCTCGAACGTCACGCCGTGCTGTGCGGCGACCGCGTCGAGGACCTTGAGCGCCTCGGTGGTCACCTCGGGTCCGATCCCGTCACCGGGGACGACGGCCAGCGTGAAGTTCTTCGTCTCGCTCACTTCTTGGGTTCTCCCCCATTGTCACGGCGGTTCATGGCCTCTTGGACAGCCTTGACCTCGTCGCTCGCCGGGCGCGCGGTGCGGCGACGCCGGGTCGCCTTCCGCTCGCGTGCGTCGATCGAGGGCCAGTTGGCTGGATACATGTCATACATGCAGCTGCTCCCAAATATGTCGTGGGCGGCAGGATGCGCACGAATTTACTCGCACATCCGACTATTTCTCCACCATGCGGGCAGCTTGTCCCGGAATATGAGATCCGAGTGCGGTCACTGGACCGGACCTGTGCGACTCTCAGCCGGTGAGTGCTCCTCCAGAACTGCCGCCGCTGGTTTCAGCGGCCCTCAGCCTGTCCGGCCGGCGCGGATTCGTCAGTTCCACCAGGAACGAGACCGGCCGTTTGCTCGCCACCCTCGCGGCGTCGAAGACCGGCCTGCTCGGTGAGCTCGGGACCGGCTGCGGCGTCGGCTCGGCGTGGCTGCGCAGCGGCGCCGGCGAGAGCACGTCGATCGTCACCGCGGAGAGCGATCCGCAGCTCGCGCAGGTGGTCGCGGAACTGTTCGCCGACGACGAGCGGATCGAGGTCGTCTCCGCCGACTGGACCGCGCTGATCGAGCGCGGCCCGTTCGCGCTGCTGTTCGTGGACGCCCGCGAGGCGAAGCTGTCCGCCCGCGACATCATCGCGGACGTGGTCGAGCCGGGCGGCTTCGTCGTACTGGACGACTTCACGCCGTCGGCCGTCTGGCCGCCGATGTACGAGGGGCGCGTCGACACGCTCCGCCAGGAATGGCTGATGGACAGGCGCTTCACCACCGTCGAGGTGATGGTCGCCCCGGACGCCGCCGTCCTGCTCGCCACGCGCCACTGAAGCTCCACCACCCGTACCACCACCCGACCCGACCACTCGTACCGCCGCCCCAGCGCCCCTCCTCCTCGCCATTTGGCTGGGTGACCCATCAAATGCGGGGTTACGGACCCTGGTTCAGGGTGTAGAACCCCTTAGCTGGCTGGCTTACCCAGCAAACTGGCTGGCTTATCCAGCAAATCGGGCCACGGGACGACCGGCAGGACGGTGGCGGGCGGTGCGGCTGGGTGGGGTGCGGCTGGGTGGGGTGCGGCTGGGTGGGTGGTGGGGTGCAAACGTGAAGCGGGCCCGAGCTATGGAGCTCGGGCCCTTGTCAGCCGCCATGCGCCTGCGGGCGGCTGACCGCCTCCAGTAAATCAGTCGTTGGGGTGAATCAGGCCTCGAGGTCCACGGTGCGGGCTGTGTCCGCCTGAACCGCGACCGCGATGTCGTCCAGGACCGTCGGCACGATCTTCGAGTCGACCGACAGCGCGACGAGCGCCTTGCCGCCCTTGCGGTCCCGGCTGACCTGCATGCCGGCGATGTTGACGTCGGCATCGCCGAGGATCCGGCCGATCTGGCCGACCGCGCCCGGCCGGTCCTCGTAGGTGAGGAACGCCAGGTGCGCGGCGAGCTCGATCTCGGGGTCGTACCCGTCGATCTCGACCAGCCGCTCCGACTGCCGGACGCCGACCAGCGTGCCGGACACCGACACCTGCGCGCCGTCGGCGAGCGTGCCGCGGAGCGTGATCAGGTTGCGGTGCTCGGGGCTGTCGTGGTCGGTGACCAGCCGGACCTCGAGGCCCCGCTCGGCCGCCAGCAGCGGCGCGTTCACGTACGAGACGTTGTCCTCGACGACATCCGCGAAGACGCCCTTCAGCGCGGCGAGCTCGAGCACCTTCACGTCGTACTGCGTGATCTCGCCGCGGACCTCGACGTCGAGCTGCTGCGCGACGCCGCCGGCCAGCGCGGTGAAGATCCGGCCGAGCTTCTCGGTCAGCCCGATGCCCGGGCGGACGTCCTCGGCGATCACGCCGCCCTGGACGTTGACCGCGTCCGGGACCAGCTCACCCGACAGCGCCAGCCGGACCGATTTGGCGACCGCGATACCGGCCTTCTCCTGCGCCTCGTCGGTGGACGCGCCGAGGTGCGGCGTGACGACGACGTTCTCGAACTCGAACAGCGGCGAGTCGGTGCACGGCTCGGACGCGAACACGTCCAGACCGGCGCCGGCCACCCGGCCTTCCTTGAGCGCGCTGTACAGCGCCTGCTCGTCGACGATGCCGCCGCGGGCCGCGTTCACGATGATGACCTCGGGCTTGACCTTGTGCAGCTGCTCGTCGCCGATCAGGCCGATGGTCTCCGGGGTCTTCGGGAGGTGCACGGAGATGAAGTCACTGGTCGCCAGCAGCTCGTCCAGGGTGGCGAGCCGGACGCCCATCTGCGCGGCCCGGCCGGCCTGCACGTACGGGTCGTAGGCGATCACGTTCATGCCGAAGGCGGCCAGCCGCTGTGCGACCAGGACGCCGATCTTGCCGAGGCCGACGATCCCGACGGTCTTCTCGAACAGCTCGACACCCGAGTACTTGCTGCGCTTCCACTCGCCCTTCTTGAGCGCCTCGTTCGCGGCCGGGACCCGGCGCGCGGACGCGAGCAGCAGCGCGACGGCCAGCTCGGCGGCGCTGGTGATGTTGGAGGTCGGGGCGTTCACGACCATCACACCGGCCTGGGTGGCGGCCTTCACGTCCACGTTGTCCAGGCCGACCCCGGCCCGGGCGACGACCTTCAGCTTCTTCGCGGCGGCCAGGGCCTCGGCGTCCACCTTGGTGGCGCTGCGGATCAGGATGGCGTCGACGTCGGCGATGGCCGGGAGCAGTTCGGCGCGGTCGGCGCCGTTGGTCTGGCGGATCTCGAAGTCGGGGCCGAGCGCCTCGACGGTGGCCGGGCTGAGCTCTTCGGCGATCAGGACGACGGGCCGGGTTACGTCAGTCATGGAGGAATCTCCTGCAGAAGCGGTAGGGGCTCATCAAGAACAGAGCACCGCGCTGTGCCCGCTGCCTCGATGGTACCCCGTCCGCTGCACGCCGTGTGCGGGGACCCGGATGCCGGTCACAGGGGGTGTCTAGCTGTCGCAGGGGACCGCTGCGGTCATCGGCGAGGTGCGGTCGATGACCAGCTTGCCCTTCGAGCGGACCAGTTCGAACTTCGTGTCCAGCCGGCTGCAGTTCTGCCCGGCTGCGCCCGTCGCGGTGGGGGCGAACAGCACGTTGTACGACATCCGCGCGTAGGACCCGTCCGCGGCCAGGTCGGTGAGCTTCGGGCCGAAGAAGTACGACGTCAGGTGCTTGGCCCTGTCTTGTTCCTCGCTCAGGTTCCGCGCGAACCGTGGTGAGTACAACGGCCGCAGCGCCGCGAAGTCCTGGCGATTCTCCAGCGTCAGGTAGCTGCCGAGCAGCCTCTGGACTTCTACCGCCAGCGGCGTGTTGGCAACCTGCAGCACCGGCGCGATCGCGGCCTGCGGGCCCTTCGATTGGGCACACGTTCCAACCGCTGCGACGGTGAGGCCCGTCGGCGCGGGAGCGACGTACCCTCGGAGCTTGTCGAGACCGACGACCGTGCCGGCCTGGACGGTTCTGCCGACGACGAGACCGATGAGTCCGCCGGACTTGTCGACGACCGGGCCGCCCAGCTTGGCCGCGTTCATCACCTCGCCCAGCGCCGTAGGGTCGGCCGCCGAGCCGATCGCGTTGATGACCTCCTTGCCCGCGGCGGTGTACCCGACCAACGCGCGCTCGGCCTTCGGCTCGGGATCCGTGGCCGGCAGGTGCAGCGGCGCGCCGTCCAACCCGATCGACTGCAGGACCGCGACCCCGTCGGCGCTGGTGCTGAGCAGGTTGGCCCGCCGGATCCGGCCGTCCGGCGCCACCACCACGATCGACCTCGGATTCTCGACCGCCGATGTCGCGGTCAGGATCCGCCCGTTGTCGATCAGCACGCCGGATGCCTCGCCGGACGAGCCGCAGGTCGTCGCGAGCACCCGGACGACCGACGGTCCGACCGACTCGAGCACCTCGTCGGTGTTGATCCGCAGGCTCTCCTGCCGGATGAACCAGCCCGCACCGGCACCGGCCGCGACGATCACGATCAGCACGAGGAGGCCGGCCAGGATCCGGCCGAAGATCCACGGACCCCGAGGCGGCGGCGTGGCTCCGGCCGGCCGGCTCGGAGCCTCCAGCTGGGTCAGCGTGCCGACCCCCGCCGGAACCCGCCGCGGCGGCCGCGGAAGTCCGCTCCTGCCGTCCTCCACCGCTCGCCCTCCCCCAGATCACCAGTACAGACCACAACCGTCACACATTGTGTCAAACAAAAGGGCCCGGACCACCCACCTGGATGGTCCGGGCCCTCGAGTCACCGGCGAGGTCGTTCGTCAGCGGGCGGCGCTGCCCTCGACGTAGTCGTCGTCGTGCGACTTGACCCACGCCATCAGACCGCGCAGCTCCTTGCCGACGGCCTCGATCGGGTGCTCCTGGCTCTTCTTGCGGAACTCCGCGAACTCCGGCGCGCCGGCGTCCTGGTCGGCGATGAAGCGGGCCGCGAAGGTGCCGTCGGTGATGTCGCCGAGGACCTCCTTCATCCGGGCCTTAACGGACGCGTCGATGATCCGCGGGCCGGACACGTAGTCGCCGTACTCGGCGGTGTCGGACACCGACCAGCGCTGCTTGGCGATGCCGCCTTCGTAGATCAGGTCGACGATCAGCTTGAGCTCGTGCAGGCACTCGAAGTACGCGACCTCGGGCTGGTAGCCGGCCTCGGTCAGCGTCTCGTAGCCGGCCGTGATCAGCGCCGACACGCCACCGCAGAGGACGGCCTGCTCACCGAACAGGTCGGTCTCGGTCTCCTCGGTGAAGGTGGTCTTGATGCCGCCGGCCCGCAGACCGCCGATGCCCTTGGCGTACGAGAGCGCCAGGTCCCACGCCTTGCCGGTGGCGTCCTGCTCGACCGCTACCAGCACGGGTACGCCGCGACCCTCGGAGTACTCGCGACGGACCAGGTGACCCGGGCCCTTCGGGGCGACCATGAACACGTCGACACCCGCCGGCGGCTTGATGTAGCCGAACCGGATGTTGAAGCCGTGACCGAAGACCAGCGCGTCGCCGTCGACCAGGTTCGGCTCGATGGCCTCCTTGTAGAGCTTGCGCTGCGCGGGGTCCGGGGCGAGTACGACGATCACGTCGGCTTCCTCGACCGCCTCGGCCGGCGTGACGACCCGCAGGCCCTGTGCCTCGGCCTTGGCCCGGCTCTTCGAGCCCTCCGGCAGACCGACCCGGACGTCGACGCCGGAGTCGCGCAGCGAGAGCGCGTGGGCGTGGCCCTGGGAGCCGTAGCCGAGCACTGCTACGTGCCGGCCCTGGATCACCGACAGGTCGGCGTTGTCGTCGTAGAACATTTCAGCAGCCACTTCGGGCACTTCTCCTTAGTGTTGATTCGGTACGGCGGCGGCGGTCCGGCCCGGCGGCGGGGCCGGCACCGGGTGGTGCGAGGAGCCGGCACTGGCCTGGGTACTGGCCTGGGCGCTGGTACTGGCACTGGTGTTGGCGGGTCGCGCCTGCACGTTCGGGGGTCCGGTCTGCACGTGCGGCGGCGGCACCGGGACCGGTCGCAGGGTGCGGTCGGAGATGGAGCGGCCGCCCCGGCCGATCGCCACCATGCCGGACTGCACCAGCTCGCGGACGCCGAAGGGTTCCAGCACCCGGAGCATGGCCTCGAGTTTCTCGGGATTGCCGGTCGCCTCGATCGTGATCGCGTCCGGTGCCACGTCCACCACCTTCGCACGGAACAGCTGGACGGTCTCCAGCACCTGTCCGCGGGTCAGGGTGTCCGCCTTGACCTTCACCAGCAGCAGTTCACGCTGAACCGTCTGGCTGGGCTCCAGCTCGACGATCTTGATCACGTTCACCAGCTTGTTCAGCTGCTTGGTGATCTGCTCCAAGGGCTGCTCGTCCACGCTGACCGCGATGGTCATCCGGGAAACCTCGGGGTGCTCGGTCGGACCGACCGCGAGCGAGTCGATGTTGAAGCCCCGCCGCGAGATCAACGCGGCCACCCGGGCCAGCACACCGTGCTTGTTCTCCACCAGGATGCTCAGCGTGTGCTTACTCATCAGAGTTCCTCCCCGTCCCACTTCGGCGCCATGTCGCGGGCGATCTGGATGTCGTCGTTGCTGGTGCCGGCGGCGACCATCGGCCACACCATCGCGTCACGGTGCACGACGAAGTCGACCACGACCGGCTGGTCGGTGACCGACATCGCCTTGTCGATGGTGGCGTCGACCGAGTCCTTGTCGGAGCAGCGCAGCCCGACGCCGCCCATCGCCTCGGCGAGCTTCGCGAAGTCCGGGATCCGGGCGGAGTGCAGATCGGTGTTGGAGTAGCGCTTGTCGTAGAACAGCGTCTGCCACTGGCGGACCATGCCCAGCGACTGGTTGTTGATCACGGCGACCTTGATCGGGATGCCCTCGAGCGCGCAGGTGACGAGCTCCTGGTTGGTCATCTGGAAGCAGCCGTCGCCGTCGATCGCCCACACGGTCTTGTCCGGCCGCGCGACCTTGGCGCCCATCGCGGCCGGCACGGCGTACCCCATCGTGCCGAGGCCGCCGGAGTTCAGCCAGTGGCCGGGCTTCTCGAACGGCAGGTAGTGCGCGGACCACATCTGGTGCTGACCGACGCCCGCGGTGTAGACGGCGTCCGGGCCGGCGATCTTGCCGATCCGCTCGATCACGTACTGCGGGGACAGCGTGCCGTCCTCGGGTTCGTCGTACGCTACCGGGTACTTCGCGCGGACCGATTCGAGCAGCCCGCGCCACGCGTCGTACGACGGGGTGCGGCCGGCGCTCGCGATCTCGGTCTTGAGCGCCGCGATCAGGTCGGTGATGACCTCCTTGCAGTCACCCACGATCGGCACGTCGGCGGCCCGGTTCTTGCCGATCTCGGCCGGGTCGATGTCGGCGTGGATGACCTTCGCCTCCGGCGCGAACGAGTCGAGCCGACCGGTCACGCGGTCGTCGAAGCGGGCGCCCAGGGTGATCAGCAGGTCGGAGCGCTGCAGGGCGCCGACGGCCGAGACGGAGCCGTGCATCCCGGGCATGCCGAAGTGCAGCTCATGGGTGTCGGGGAGCGCGCCGCGGGCCATCAGCGTGGTGACCACCGGGATGCCGAGGAGCTCGGCGAGCTCCTTCAACTCGGCGCTGGCCCGAGCGCGGATCACACCGCCGCCGACGTACAGGACCGGCTTCTCGGCGGCGACGATCAGGCGGGCCGCCTCGCGCACCTGCTTGGGGTGCGGGCGGGTCACCGGCCGGTAGCCGGGCAGCGACAGCTCGGTGGGCCACTGGAAGTCGACGCCGGTGGTCTGCATCGCGTCCTTGGTCACGTCGACGAGCACCGGTCCGGGTCGGCCGGTGGAGGCGATGTGGAACGCCTCGGCGATCGTGCTGGCGATGTCGTTGGGGTCGGTCACCAGGAAGTTGTGCTTGGTGATCGGCATCGTGATGCCGCGGATGTCCGCCTCCTGGAAGGCGTCCGTACCGATCGCGGCCCCGGCCACCTGACCGGTGATCGCGACCATCGGCACCGAGTCCATGTACGCGTCGGCGATCGGCGTCACCAGGTTGGTCGCGCCCGGCCCGGAGGTCGCCATACACACGCCGGTCTTCCCGGACGCGGCGGCGTACCCCTGGGCGGCGTGGCCGGCGCCCTGCTCGTGACGTACCAGGATGTGGCGGATCTGGGTCGAGTCGAGCATCGGGTCGTACGCCGGGAGGATCGCGCCGCCCGGGATGCCGAAGACGGTGTCGACTCCGGCATGTTCCAGTGCGCGGATCAGAGCCTGTGCCCCGGTCAGCAGCTCACTCATGGGTGCCTTCCCTCAGTCCTGTCACGATGTGGCCTTGATGGCTTTTCGCGACCGATCCATCCTCGCTTGTGGCTGTCGTCCGGGCACTACTGGGTCGCAGATAGTCGCCCTGGCAACAAAAAACCCCCTCCGCCGGGTGGGCTGAAGGGGGCGCGCTCGACTCTGTGGTCGCGTCAGTCGGCGCGCCGCACAAGTACGAGGAGAATCGATCGCATGTAGGCATTATTCGCCCGCGGACCGCGACCCGGTCAAGTTGGACGCCGCCGTGTCTCATCATTTGGTACGACCGTCCCTAGATGCAGACAGCGCCTTCGGAGGCGGAGCGGACCAGGCGGGTGTACTTGCCGAGGACGCCCTTGGTGATGGCCGGGGTCTTCGGGGTCCAGCCCACGCGGCGGCGTTCGAGTTCCTCGGGGTCGACGTGGAGTTCGAGGGTGCGGTTCTTGACGTCGAGGGTGATCCGGTCGCCGTCCCGGACGAAGGCGATCGGGCCGCCGTCGACGGCTTCCGGCGCCACGTGCCCCACGCAGAGTCCCGTCGTACCGCCGGAGAAACGGCCGTCGGTGAGCAGCAGGACGTCCTTGCCGAGGCCCGCACCCTTGATCGCGCCGGTGACCGCGAGCATCTCGCGCATGCCGGGGCCGCCCTTCGGGCCTTCGTACCGGATCACCACCACGTCGCCGGGATTCAGCGAGCCGACCGCGTCCATCGCACCACGCTCGCCGTCGAACACCCGCGCCGTACCTTCGAAGACGTCCGAGTCGAAGCCGGCGCTCTTCACCACCGCGCCCTCGGGCGCGAGCGAGCCGTGCAGGATCGTGATGCCGCCGGTGCCGTGGATCGGCTTGTCCAGCGCGCGGATGATGGTGCCGTCGACATCCGGTGGCGCGATGTCGGCGAGGTTCTCGGCCATCGTCTTGCCGGTCACCGTCAGGCAGTCGCCGTGCAGCAGGCCGGCGTCGAGCAGCGCGCGCATGATCACCGGGATGCCGCCGACGCGGTCGACGTCGGTCATCACATAGCGGCCGAACGGCTTGAGATCACCGAGATGCGGGACCCGGTCGCCGATCCGGTTGAAGTCGTCGAGGCTCAGATCGACCTCGGCCTCACGGGCGATCGCGAGGAGATGGAGTACGGCGTTCGTCGAGCCGCCGAGTGCCATCACCACGGCGATCGCGTTCTCGAACGCTTCCTTGGTGAGGATCTGGCGGGCCGTGATGCCTTTCCGCAGCAGCCCGACGACGGCCTCGCCGGACCTGCGGGCGTACCCGTCGCGGCGGCGGTCCACCGCCGGCGGGGCGGCCGAGCCCGGGAGCGACATGCCGAGGGCTTCGGCGGACGCCGCCATGGTGTTGGCGGTGTACATGCCGCCGCAGGCACCTTCGCCGGGGCAGATCGCGCGCTCGACCGCGTCGACCTCGTCCTGGGTGATCAGGCCGCGGACACAGGCGCCGACCGCCTCGAAGGCGTCGATGATCGTGACGTCCTTGTCGCCGAGCTTGCCCGGCATGATCGAACCGGCGTACAGGAACACCGACGCCAGATCGAGCCGGGCCGCGGCCATCAGCATGCCCGGCAGCGACTTGTCGCAGCCGGCCAGCAGGACCGAACCGTCCAGCCGCTCGGCCTCCATCACGGTCTCGACCGAGTCCGCGATGATCTCGCGGCTGACGAGCGAGTAGTGCATGCCGACGTGGCCCATCGAGATGCCGTCGGACACGCTGATCGTGCCGAACTCGAGCGGGTATCCAGCGGCCGCGTGCACGCCGTCCTTGACCGCCTTGGCGAGCCGGTCCAGCGACAGGTTGCACGGGGTGATCTCGTTCCAGCTCGACGCGACGCCGATCTGTGGCTTGACCCAGTCGTCGTCCCCCATCCCGACCGCGCGCAGCATGCCTCTGCTGGCGGTCGCTTCCAATCCGTCGGTGACTGTCCGGCTGCGGGGCTTCACATCGACCATGCCGCCACCCTATTCCTGGGTCGCCGCCCAGTAAGGTGCGGTGGGTGATCGATGACCCGTACGGCGACCAGCAGTTGGTGGAGCTCTACGACCTGGACAACCCGGCCGGGGAGGATCACGACTATTACCGCGCTTTGGCCGAGGGCACTGCGAAGGTCCTGGACTTCGGTTGTGGAACCGGTCTGCTCACCCGGTCTCTGGTCGCACCGGGACGGGTGGTGATCGGCGTCGATCCGAGTCCCACCATGCTCGGGTACGCGCGCCGGCAGCCCGGCGCCGACGCGGTCACCTGGATCGACGGCGACCACCTGGTCGTGGAGCCGACCGGCGATGTGGATCTCGCGGTCAGCAGCGGCAACACGATGATGCACGTCGCGGAGCACGCAGCCGCGGTCGCTGCGCTGGCGGCCGCGCTGCGTCCCGGTGGCGTGCTCGCTTTCGAGTCGCGCAATCCGGCGGCGCGGGCGTGGGAGCAGTGGACGAGCGAAGCGACGTACGGCGAACGGGACACGGTGGCCGGGCACCTGAAGGAGTGGCTCGAGCTGATCGAGATCGCGAACGGGCGCGTGACCTTCGACGCGCACAACGTCTTCGAGGACGGGCGCGACGCGGTCTACCGCAACGTCCTGTACTTCCGCTCTGCCGACGAGATCACGGCTGATCTGGTGGCGGCAGGCTTCTCGGACGTCGTCATCGAGGGCGGTTGGCACGGAGAACCGTTGACCGAGGCATCACGTCTGCTGGTGGTGCGCGCGACGAAGTAGGCTGGGCGCACCGCGACTGGCGAGGGTGGAGTACCACCGGGGAGCGGGTGTTCGTACACTGTTCGTACAGGGCGTCGTCCGCCTGGGCGCCTCCGATCCGATCGGAGGTCCTGATGCGTTTGCGGTACGGCATGAATCCTCATCAAGCGGCGAGCCTCGACTCTGCGCCGTTCACGGTGGTCGCGGGTGAGCCGTCGTACATCAATGTTCTCGATGCGCTGACCGGATGGCAGTTGGTGCGGGAGGCTGCGGAGCGGTTCGGCGTACCGGCTGCGGCGTCGTACAAGCATGTGTCACCGGCGGGTGCCGCGCTCGGCGAGACGGTGGCGGCCGCGTACACCCGTGCGCGGGACGCTGATCCGAAGTCGTCGTACGGCGACTTCGTGGCGGTCTCGCATCCGGTGGATCTCGAGTTGGCCATGGTGCTGAAGCGGGTGGTGTCGGACGGGATCATCGCGCCCGGGTACGACGAGGGCGTGGTGGAAATCCTCGCCGCGAAGAAGCGCGGGACCTACCTGGTGCTGGAGGTCGACCCGGACTTCGAGCCGCCGGCCGAGGAGGTGCGTGAGCTCTACGGAGTGCGGCTGACGCAGGAACGTGATGCGCTGCCGGTGCCCCGCGGCCTTCCGGACGACGTGGTGCTGGGCATGATCGTCGCCCGCTACACCCAGTCGAACACGGTCGTGATGGTGAAGGACGGGATGACCATCGGCATCGGCGCCGGGCAGCAGTCGCGGGTGGACTGTACGAGGCTCGCCGGTGAGAAGGCCGCACTCTGGTGGGCCCGCCGTTCGGCCGATCCGCTCACCGGTGTCTCGATGGTCTCCGACGGTGCGCTGCCGTTCACCGACAACGTCGTGGAGGCCCAGCGGTACGGCGTTTCGCACATTGCCGAACCGGGCGGTTCGATCCGCTCGCCCGAGGTGGCGGCCGCCTGCGCGGCAGCCCGGATCACGTGGTCGGAAACCGGGATCCGCCTGTTCAGGCACTGAGCAGATAGTTACCTGAGGCAACGGCTCCGCGGACCTCGGCCGCCGTCTGCTCCGCATCGAGCCGACTGGTGTCGATCGCGTGCGGCTCGAGGGGGCCGAGGTCCGCGAACGCACCGTGCAGACCGGTGAGCGCGTCGGCGTCCGTCAGCTCGGGGTGGGGCCGGTCTTGCCCGCGCCGCAACGTCGTACCGAGGTCTGGACGCAGTACGACGTACGACATCGTCCACTCCCCCGCCTTCGCGGCCTCGCGGAACGGGGCGAGGAACCAGGGCCCGATGATGCCGTCGACGACCACGTCGTACCCACCGCGCGCGTACACGCTCACCGTCGCGACGATCGCCTCGACGACCACCTCGTTCTGGCGGTGCGCTCCTGGCAGGTACGGCGCGATGAAGCCGGTGCGGATGCCGCGGTAGAACTCATCGGTCGTCAGGTGCATCGTCGGCCGCGGCGCGCCGGTCGCGACCATCCGGGCCACGGTCGTCTTACCGGAGCCCGACGGGCCGGTCAGCAGGAGGACGTTGCTCATGCCGCCCGACGCTAACCAAGCCCGCCGCCGAACGGCAGTCTTTTGTTTTCGCCGGCGCCGGACGTCAGCCGCCGGCGACGCTCGGGAGGACGAGGAGCTCGTCGCCGTCGGTGAGCTTGGTCTCGAGCCCGGAGAGATCACGGATGTTGTCGTTGCCGAGGTAGATGTTCACGTGCCGGCGGACCGCGCCTTGCTCGTCGGTGAGGCGGCGGCGCAGCGCCGGGTGGTCGGCTTCGAGCGCCGCGAAGACCGAGGCGACGGTCGGCGAACCGTCCACCTCGACCTCCACGCGTTCGGCGCCGCCCGCGAACGGGCGCAGCACCGTGGGTAGGCAGACCGCGATCATCCGACCCCCTTATCCCAGCACCGCTGCTCGCACGGTGAGGACATCCGGAAGGTGGCGCGCGACCTCGGTCCAGCTGTCGCCGGCGTCGGCGCTCGCGTAGACGCAGCCGTCCCGCGTGCCGACGTACACACCGGCAGGGTCGGCGGTGTCGACGGTCATCGCGTCCCGCAGCACCGGGGCGTAGGACACGTCCGGCAACCCGGCGGCCAGCGGCTCCCAGGTCGAGCCGGCGTCGCGGGAGCGGTAGACCCGGCACTGCGCCTCGGTCGGGATCCGGTTCGCGTCCGCGACCAGCGGGAAGACGTACACGGTCTCGGGCTCGTGCGGGTGCACCACGATCGGGAACCCGAAGTCCGAGGGGAGGCCGTCGGCGATCGACTTCCAGACCGCGCCGCTGTCGTCCGACCGGTACACGCCGTGGTGGTTCTGGGCGAACATCCGCTCCGGGACGTCGGGGTGCGCGGCCAGCTTGTGGACACACTGACCGAACTCCGGATACGGGTCCGGGAAGAACTTCGCCTGGATGCCCTGGTTCCGCGGCGACCAGGTCTTCCCGCCGTCGGCGGTCTGGTACACCCCGCCGGTCGACATCGCGACACTCACGCGGTCGGCGTCGGTCGGATGCGGCAGCACGGTGTGCACCGCCTGGCCGCCGAATCCGGCGCCCCACTCCTTGCGGTGCGGGTGGTCCCACAGGCCGGTGACCAGCTCGAACGTCACGCCGCCGTCGGTCGACTTCCACAGCGCCGACGGCTGCGTCCCGGCGTACACGACGCCCGGTTGGCCGGCGGGTGCCGGCTGGATCTGCCAGACCCGCTCGAGGGAGGCGTCGGCGCCGGCCGGGAACCCGATCGAACCCTCCGGCGGCTCGGCCCAGGACGCGCCGAGGTCGTCGGAGTGGAAGACCGCCGGGCCCCAGTGCTCGCTGGTGCCGCCGACGAACAGCCGGGCCCCGTGGGCACCGCGGGCACTGTCGCCGCGGGTGTCGATGCCCACGGCGTACACGCCCTGCATCTCGAACTCCGGCACCGGTCCGTCGAGCTGCCACTCCTCGCGGGCAGCGTCACTCCGGCCGATCCAGAGACCTTTCTTGGTCCCGATCAGCAGTACGGCCTCGGACATCGTCGTCCTCCCCTTTCAACCTCTTAAGGCACTGTCAGCGTGGCGGACCCGCCACCACATTGATCAACGGTTCCCCGGACGCGTAGCGCTCGAGTTGCGCGCGCACCAGCCTGGCCACCCGCGGCGCGAACGCCGTCGAGGCGCCGCCGCGATGCGGATTGATCAGTACGTTCGGAGCAGACCACAGCGGATGTCCGGCGGGCAACGGCTCGGGATCCGTGACGTCCAGCGCGGCCCGGATCCGCCGTGTCCCGAGCTCGGCCAGCAACGCGTCGGTGTCCACGACGACACCGCGCGCGACGTTCACCAGCAGGGCGCCGTCCTTCATGCTCGCCAGGAACTTCGCGTCGACCATCCGCTCGGTCTCCGGCGTCGCCGGCGTCAGCAGTACGACGACGTCCGCGCGCGGCAACAGCTCCGGCAGCTCACTCGTAGGATGCACACCGTCGCGGGCCCGCCGGGCGACCCGGATCACGTCGCACTCGAACCCGGTCAGCCGGCGCTCGAGCGCCTCACCGATCGCGCCGTACCCGAGGATCAGCACCGTCCGGTCGGCGAGCGAGTCGTCGACCTCGTCGTACGAGTCCGGCCAGATCTGCTGCTCCTGGTCACGGACGGCCCGCGGAAGATTCCGGTACGACGCCAGGATCAGCCCGACCGCCAGCTCGGCCGTGGACGCGTCGTGCACCCCGCGCGCGTTGCACAAGGTGACGCCGTCGGCGATCCGCGACTGCGCGTGCTCGAACCCGGCCGTCTGCAGCTGCACGACCTTCAGTGCCGGCATCTCCCGGATGACGTCGAACACGTCGCCACCGCCCATGTAGCTGGGCACGTAGAACTCCACCTCGTCGAGCGACCGCGGCCGCTCGGCGCCGGAGTAGAAATCCACGTCGTACCCCTTGGGCACCCCGCCGAGGAACGCGTCCGGATCCTCCCACGGGAGCCATGCCTTCACCACGTCAGCCATGCACCAGAACCTACTCGGGGTCGTGGACACTTTGAACTCCCGCGCCTGAGGAGGCGGCGCCGTCGTACTCTGGTTTGGTGCCTTCGACATCGGACATGGCGGTGGGGGTCGCGCACGATCAGGCCGTCGGGCGGCTGCGGGAGTCGTACGAGCAGATCCCGCCGGGCGAGCCCGTCCGGCTGGCGAAGCGCAGCTCGAACCTCTTCCGGCCGCGTACGGAGATCCAGCGCCCCGGCCTGGACGTGTCGAAGCTGACCGGCGTGATCAGCGTGGACCCGGTCGCGCGGACGGCCGACGTGCAGGGCATGTGCACGTACGAGGACCTGGTCGCGGCGACCCTCCCGCTCGGGCTGACGCCGATGGTCGTGCCGCAGCTCAAGACGATCACGCTCGGCGGCGCGGTGACAGGGCTCGGCATCGAGTCGTCGTCGTTCCGCGCCGGCCTCCCGCACGAGTCCGTGCTCGAACTGGACATCCTCACCGGCGCCGGCTCGTTGGTCACGGCGCGTCCCGAGGGCGAGCACGCCGACCTGTTCCGGATGTTCCCGAACTCGTACGGAACGCTCGGGTACGCGACCCGGTTGCGCATCGAGCTCGACCGCATCTCGCCGTACGTCGCCCTCCGGCACGTCCGGCTCGGCCTCGACGCGCTGGCCCCGGCCGTCGACGAGATCGTTGCCACTGGCACGTACGACGGTGAGCCGGTGCACTTCGTCGACGGTGTCGCGTTCAGCCCCTCCGAGGCGTACCTGACCCTCGGCCGGAACAGCGACGCCGCGGTGCCGACCAGCGACTACACCGGTCAGCAGATCTACTACCGCTCGATCCAGCAGCGCCCGAAGGACTTCCTCACCGCGCACGACTACCTCTGGCGCTGGGACACCGACTGGTTCTGGTGTTCCGCGGCGTTCGGTGCACAGCATCCCGTCGTACGCCGGTTGTGGCCGAAGCGCTGGCGCCGCAGCGACGTGTTCCACAAGATCGTCGGCTTCGAGAACCGGCACCACGTCGCCGCCCGGCTGAACCGTCGCCGCGGCCAGCCGGACCGCGAACGCGTGGTGCAGGACGTGGAGATCCCGGTCGCCCGGCTGGCGGACTTCCTGCGCTGGTTCGACGGAGAAGTCGGCATGCGTCCGGTATGGCTCTGCCCGCTGCGGCTTCGTGGAGACACGTCCTGGCCGCTCTATCCGCTGCAGCCCGGCGAGACGTACGTGAACGTCGGCTTCTGGGGCACCGTCCCGATCGCCCCCGGTGCCGCCGACGGCGACGTCAATCGGCGGATCGAGCAGGCCGTCACCGACTTCGGCGGCCACAAGTCCCTGTACTCCGACGCCTACTACGACCGTGACACCTTCAACCAGCTCTACAACGTCGCGGCGCTGGACAAGGTGAAGAAACGCTATGACCCGGACGCCCGGCTCACCGGGCTCTACGAAAAGGCGGTGACGCGCCGATGACGACGCTTGCGACCCACGTATCGATCGCCGAAGCCCTCACGGCGGTGACTCCGGACGGGCTGCCGTTCAGGTTCACGGCGTACGACGGCAGCGCGACCGGACCCGAAGATTCACCTGTGCACATGCACCTCGCCTCCGAGCGGGGACTGTCGTACGTGCTGACCGCGCCTGGCGACCTCGGTCTGGTGCGGGCCTACGTGATGGGTGATCTGGAGATCACAGGTGTGCATCCGGGCAACCCGTACGACCTGATGCGGATGATGCTGAACCACGTCCACTTCCACCGTCCGAGCCCCAGCGAGGCGCTGCGCATCGTCCGCGGGCTCGGCTGGAGTCACCTGAAGCCGCCGCCCCCTCCGCCGCAGGAGCACCTGCCGAAATGGCGTCGTACCTTCGAGGGACTGCGGCACTCGAAAGCGCGGGACAAGGCGGCGATCCACCACCACTACGACGTGTCGAACCGGTTCTACGAGTTGATCCTCGGACCGTCGATGACCTACACGTGTGCGGTCTACCCGTCGGCCGATGCCACGCTCGAGGAGGCGCAGGCGGAGAAGTACGACCTGGTCGCGCGCAAACTCGACCTGCGACCGGGGCAGCGGCTCCTCGACGTCGGCTGCGGGTGGGGCGGCATGGTCCGGCACGCGGCCCGCGAGTACGGAGTCCAGGCGCTCGGCGTCACGCTGTCCGCGGCCCAGGCGGAGTGGGCGACCCAGGCGATCAAGCGGGACGGCCTGGAGGATCGCGCCGAGGTGCGGTTCCTCGACTACCGCGACGTCGCCGAGCGCGACTTCGACGCGATCAGCTCGATCGGCCTGACCGAACACATCGGCGTCCGCAACTACCCGTCGTACTTCGGTTTCCTGCTCGACCGGCTGAAGCCGGGCGGCCGGCTGCTCAACCACAGCATCACGCGGCCCGACAACCGGTTCCGCTCGACCGGCGCGTTCATCGACCGCTACATCTTCCCGGACGGCGAACTGATCGGGTCCGGCCGGATCATCGCCGAGGCCCAGGACGCCGGCTTCGAGGTCCGCCACGAGGAGAATCTCCGCGAGCACTATGCCCTCACCCTGGCCGGCTGGTCGGCCAACCTGCTCGCGAACTGGGACAAGGCCGTGGCCGAGGTCGGCTACCCGACCGCCAAGATCTGGGGCCTCTACCTGGCCGCCTGCCGCGTCGGCTTCGAACGCAACACCACCCAACTCCACCAGGTCCTCGCCGTAAAACTCGACGACGACGCCAACGCCCACTTCCCCCTCCGCCCCACCTGGGGAAGCTGAGCTCAGGTTGGACCTCGCAGTAGCTTGGGGGCAGGGCTAGCGGAGGAGACGGGCGTGCACGGTCGGGCTGCGGTAGTGGTTGCGGCGTTGGCGTTGGCGTTGGTGTCGGGGTGCTCGGACGACTCGCCGTCGGGCGCGGGTCCGGCGCCGGCGCCGGCCAGCTCGGGTACGGCGTCCGGGCCGCGTGGGGCTGCCGCGGTGAGCCTGACGGTGGCCTCGACCGTGGCGACGGGGATCGAGGTGCCGTGGGGGCTTGCGTTCCTGCCGGACAAGAGCGCGTTGGTGGCCGAGCGGGACTCGGGGAAGATCAAGCGGATCGCCGACGGGCAGGTGTCCGAGGTCGGGTCGGTCGACGGGGTGAAGAACTCGTCGGAGGGTGGGCTGCTCGGGCTGGCGGTGGATCCGGGATATCCGGGCAAACCGTACATCTACGCCTACTACTCGGGTGGGGACGACAACCGGATCGCGCGGATCACCTACCAGGACGGGAAGTTGTCGGACCAGCAGGTGATCCTGGACGGGATTCCGGCGGCGGCGATCCACAACGGCGGGCGGCTGCGGTTCGGGCCGGACGGGTTCCTGTACGCCGGGACCGGCGACGGGTCGGACCGGCCGAACTCGCAGGACGACGACTCGCTCGGCGGGAAGATCCTGCGGATCACCACCGAGGGCAAGGCCGCGCCGGGCAATCCCGACGGCCGGGTCTGGATCACGAAGGGCCACCGCAACGTCCAAGGCCTCGCGTTCGACGGGAACCAGTTGTACGCCGCCGAGTTCGGGCAGAACACCTGGGACGAACTCAACGCCATCACCCCCGGCTCGAACTACGGCTGGCCGGCCGCCGAAGGAATCAGCCAGCTGGACGGGATGACCGACCCGATCGCGCAGTGGCACACGGCCGATGCGTCGCCGTCCGGGATCGCGTTCGCCAAGGGATACGTCTTCATGGCGTCGCTACGCGGCCAGCGACTCTGGGCAATTCCTGTTGCCGGAGGCAAACGAGTTGGCGAGCCGCAGGCGTTCTTCACCAACAAGTACGGGCGTCTGCGCACGGTCGAACTCGCTCCGGACGGCTCGTTGTGGGTCACCACGTCGAACACCGACGGCCGCGGCGGCACCCGCGACGGGGACGACCGCATCCTCCGAGTGACCATCAGCACCTCCTGACCAGTCAACCGTTTGCGCTCTTCGGTCGTCTGGTACTTGTTGAGGAAAGAACCGCACGACTCGAGGAGGAGATCGGTATGCCGACCGGCCAGGCGTCTGGCGTCCCCAGCAGTGTGATCGCATCGGTGAGCAACTTCGGTGATGCTCAGCGGACAGTCGAGTACCTGCGAAGTTACGGGATGGACGCGGCGAGGCTGGAGGTTGTCGGCGCCGGACTCCGGCAGGCGAGGAGACAGCGGGCGGTGCCGGTCGCGCGGCTCACAGCGGTCAGCGCGTCGCAGGGCGCGCTGCTCGGCGTACTCGCGGCGATCTTCATCACCCTGGTCGCCGAGACCACGCTCAACGGCCTCGCCGTCGTGGTCTGGGGCTTTGTGTACGGCGTCCTGATCGGAGCGCTCTGGGGCCTGTTCCGGGGTCTCGTCCGCAACCGCCCGGACGCGTTCGACACAGAAGTGCTGCCGACTCGCTACGAGGTCCGCTGTCCGGCCGATGAGCTGTCGGTCGCCCGAACGTTGCTCGCGGATGCGGCCGACGTGGACGACGGCCGGGTCGAGCGTGGAGTGATCGCCGACGCGCCACAGTCCGAGGAAGCGCACAGAGACGCGGCGTGAGAACCGAGGTGCCGGACCTGGGTCCGGCACCTCGGCCGCATTCAGATACCCAGCTTCTCGTTCAGGAGTTGGCGGACCTTGGCGGCGTCGGCCTGGCCGCGCATGTCCTTCATCACGGCGCCGATCAGCGCACCGGCCGCGGCCGGCTTGCCGGAGTTGACCTTCTCGACCACGTCCGGGTTCGCCGCGATCGCGCGGTCGATCGCCTCGAGCAGCGCCGAGTCGTCCGACACCAGCGCCAGACCGCGCTTCTCGATGATCTCCGCCGGCGTACCCTCACCGGCGAGCAGACCCTCGAACACCTGCCGCGCGAGCTTGTCGTTCAGCGTGCCGTCGTCGACGAGCTTCTGCACCTCGGCGACCTCGGCCGGACCGACACCCAGCGCGTCCAGATCCTGACCGGACTCGTTCGCCGAGCGGGCCAGCTCACCCAGCCACCACTTCTTCGCGGCGGCCGGCGTGACGCCGAGTTCGATGGTCGCCACGATCGGCTCCAGCGCGTTGCCGTTGATGACGTCGCGCATCTCGAGGTCGGTGAAACCCCAGTCCTCCTGCAGCCGCACACGACGTAGCGAAGGTGCCTCGGGCAGGGTCGCGCGCAGCTCCTCGACCCACTCGCGCGACGGCGCGACCGGGACCAGGTCGGGCTCCGGGAAGTACCGGTAGTCGTCGGCGTCGGACTTCTCCCGGCCGGACGTGGTGATACCGGTGTCCTCGTGCCAGTGCCGGGTCTCCTGCAGGACCTTGCCGCCGGACGACAGGACGGCCGCCTGCCGGGTGATCTCGTACGTCACCGCACGCTCGACCGAACGGAACGAGTTCACGTTCTTGGTCTCGGTCCGCGTACCCAGAACAGTCGAGCCGTGCGGCTTCAGCGAGACGTTCGCGTCGCACCGCAGCGAGCCCTGGTCCATCCGGACGTCGGAGACGCCCAGCGCGAACAGCAGGTCACGCAGCATGCTCACGTACGCACGCGCTACCGCCGCGGCCTTCGCCGGCGGCACCTCGATCGTCTTGGTGACGATCTCGATCAGCGGAATACCGGCCCGGTTGTAGTCGACCAGCGAGTGCGAGGCGCCGTGGATCCGGCCGGTCGCGCCACCGACGTGGGTGGACTTGCCGGTGTCCTCCTCCATGTGCGCGCGCTCGATCTCGATCCGGTACGTCTCGCCGTCGACGACGACCTCGGTCCAGCCGTTGAACGCGATCGGCTCGTCGTACTGCGAGGTCTGGAAGTTCTTCGGCATGTCCGGGTAGAAGTAGTTCTTCCGGGCGAACCGGCACCACTCGGCGATCTCGCAGTTCAGCGCCAGGCCGATCTTGATCGCGGACTCGACGGCCTTCGCGTTCACCACCGGCAGCGCGCCCGGCAGACCGAGGCAGACCGGGCAGGTCTGGGTGTTCGGCGGCGCGCCGAACTCGGTCGGGCAGCCGCAGAACATCTTCGACTTCGTGTTCAGCTCGACGTGGACCTCGAGGCCCAGCACCGGGTCGTACTGCGTCAGCGCGTCGTTGATCTCAAGGACATCAGCAGTCATCGGGTCACCTCCAGCTCCGGAGCCTTGGTCATCAGTACGCCGCCCCACTGCTCGGCCAGCGCGGACTCCAGCGCGGCGCCGACCTTGTAGAGCAGGTCGTCGCGCATCACCGGCGCCATCACGTGGAAGCCGACCGGCAAGCCGTCCTCGTCGGCGAGGCCGCACGGGAACGACGCGGCCGCGTTACCGGCCAGGTTGGACGGGATCGTGCACAGGTCGTTCTTGTACATCGCGATCGGGTCGTCGATCCGGTCACCGATCGCGAACGCGGTCGTCGGAGTGGCCGGCGAGACCAGGACGTCGACCTGCTCGTAGGCCTTGGCGAAGTCGCGGGCGATCAGCGTCCGCACCTTCTGCGCCTGACCGTAGTACGCGTCGTAGTACCCGCTCGAGAGCGCGTGCGTGCCGAGGATGATGCGGCGCTTCACCTCGGCGCCGAAACCGGCCTCACGGGTCAGGCTCGTCACCGTCTCCGCGCTGTTGGTGCCGTCATCGCCGACGCGCAGCCCGTACCGCATCGCGTCGAACTTGGCCAGGTTGGACGAGGCCTCGCTCGGCAGGATCAGGTAGTAGGCCGGGAGCGCGTACTCGAAGTGCGGGCAGGAGACCTCGACCACCTCGGCGCCGAGCTTGGTGAGCAGCTCGACCGCCTCGTGGAAGCGGGCCTCGACCCCCGACTGGTACCCCTCACCGCCGAGCTCCTTCACGACACCGATCCGCAGACCGGCGACATCGCCGTTGCGGGCCGCCTCGACGACAGCCGGGACCGGCTGGTTGATCGAGGTCGAGTCCATCGGGTCGTAACCGGCGATCGCCTCGTGCAGCAGCGCCGCGTCCAGCGTCGTCCGCGCACACGGACCGGGCGTGTCCAGCGATGACGCCAGCGCGATCAGTCCGTACCGCGAGGTCCCGCCGTACGTCGGCTTCACACCGACCGTGCCGGTGAACGCGCCGGGCTGCCGGATCGAGCCGCCGGTGTCGGTGCCGATCGCCAGCGGCGCCTCGTACGCCGAGATCGCGGCCGACGAACCGCCGCCGGAACCGCCCGGGATCCGGGCCAGGTCCCACGGGTTGTGGGTGGTGCCGTACGCCGAGTTCTCGGTGGAGGAGCCCATCGCGAACTCGTCCATGTTGGTCTTGCCGAGGATCACGATCCCGGCCGCCTTCAGCCGCTTCACGACCGTCGAGTCGTACGGCGGCTTCCAGCCCTCGAGGATCTTCGAGCCGGCCGTGGTCGGCACGCCCTCCTGGGTGAGCACGTCCTTCAGCGCCAGCGGTACACCGGCCAGCGGGGACAGCTGCTCGCCACTCTTCTTGGCCGCCGTCCGCTTGTCGTCGACCGCCTTCGCCTGCGCCAGCGCGCCTTCGGTGTCGACATGCAGGAACGCGTGCACAGCACCGTCGACAGCGGCGATCCGGTCCAGGTGGGCCTGCGTGATCTCCACCGAGCTGGCCTGCCCGGACGTCATCAACTCCGCGAGCTCCGCCGCAGTTTTCCTGGTGAGGTCGCTCATCGTCAGTCCTCCTCCAGGATCCGCGGCACCCGGAAACGCTGCTCTTCCGCGGCGGGCGCGCCGGACAGCGCCTGCTCGGGGGTGAGGCACGGGACGTTCTCGTCCGGGCGCATCACGTTGGTCAGCGGCAGGGCGTGCGAGGTCGGCGGGATGTCGTCCGCCGCCACCTGGCTGACCTGCCCGACCAAGGTGATGATCTGGTCGAGCTGCGGCGCAAGGTGGTCGAGCTCGTCGTCGGAGAGCTCGATCCGCGCCAGTCGCGCCAGGTGGGCGACCTCTTCGCGGGTAATCGATGGCATGAACTGATCCAATGGTTCGCAGGACTTCCGCAGCGTGTTCCGCCGCGACCCGAGCCATCCTAGTGGGCCGCTGTGACAGGCACGTTGCGTCGCCCCCCGGGCTGGGGACGACGGTGGGATGAGATGGGTCGGCGTGTCTGTGCCTACCGCTCTGTAACATAGGCCGCGACAAGGCGTTACGCGCATGGTGATCGGCTGGGAGATGATCGTTCGGTGTTCCTGCTGCGCTTGATCATCCCCGACCGGCCCGGTTCGCTGGGCGTGGTGGCGACGGCCCTCGGTGAGGTGGACGCCGACATCCACGCGATCGAGATCGTCGAGCACCGGCGGGAGAACGGCACCGCCGTCGACGACATCGTGGTCGACCTGCCACCGGGCGTGCTCCCGGACCGCCTGGTCTCCGCCTGCAACGGCGTACCCGACGTCGAGGTCATCTGGTTCTCGCGGTACGGCGCCGGCGGCGGACTGCACATGGACCTCGAAGCGGTCGAGCAGATGACCTCGGCGCCCGCGGACGCGATCGACATCCTGGTCGAGCAGTCACCGGCCGTGCTGCACGCGGACTGGGCGGCGCTGCTCGACGGCACCGGCAGCGAGGTGAAGGTCGCGCTCGAGACCAGCGCGACGCCGGAGTTCGGTGACATGGCCGGCGCCTGGCTCCCGCTGGAGAAGGCGACGACGCTGCAAGCCCCGGACCACAAGGGTCTGTCGGAGTCCGTGCTGGTCGCCGCGCCCCTGGATTCGGACCGCCGGGTCCTCGTCATCGGCCGCCGCGGCGGCCCCGAGTTCCTCGGCTCCGAAGTGGCCCGCCTCTCCTACCTGGCCTCCCTCGCCGTAACCATCCGCGCCACCGCCTGATCCACCGCGAAAAGCGTCAAGAGCAGCCGCGTCAACGGCCACGCGACGCTACGACCGTCGCCGGATCGACCACAGCCGGGGATATCTCGTCGTGTGTGGGGTTCTCCCCTCGCATATCAGCAGAGAACCCTCCCTCCGAGGGGATAACCGTTCGAGTCGCGGGTTTTCGCCGGTGCCCGGAGGGTGAGCTGTCGCGTCGGCCCGCGTGAGCTCACGTGGTGGGAAACAAACCGTCGCGATATGCAATTTTGTTTCCCCGCTCTTGGGGTTCGGCCCGGAGGAGAGCGCGAGAACCCCCGCTCGCTGAATCGGTGCGAGCGGGGGTTTGCTGTGTCTCAGGTGAAGTGTGGCTCAGGTGAACTGGAAGTAGGCGAGGGCCCAGAGGCCCGCGATGATCAGCAGGACGACGATGCCGATCAGGCTGACGATCAGGATCGCCTGGCTGTTGCTGCCGTTCCGGTCCGGGAGGTCGAACTGGGTGGGACCCCAGGCCCCACCGCCGTCGACCCGCTGGACCGCCTCGGGCGGTGGCTGGGCCATCGTCCGGGACTCCCGCTTCTCCCGGGGGAACTTCAAACCGTCCTCCGTGCTGCTATCTACTGCTCCGTGCTGCTGGTCAGGCGTAGAACGACTCGTACTCGATCGAGACCTGCTGCGACGTGTAGCTGGCGGAGCTGTTCCCGCTGATCTCGACCTTCCAGCCGCCTACATAAGCAGAGTACGGCTTCCCGTCGTTGTGCGCCTCGACGTACGCCTTCACGGCTTCGACGTTGCCGCCCTTGAGGGCACCGAACGCGTCGCCGAGCGCGGCCGGCAGGGCCTTCTTGGCGTCCCCGGCCTCACCTGAGGCGCTGATCTCGATGTCCTTGATGCCCTTGCCGCTGCTGGCGTAGAAGAAGACCCGCTGGTAGCCGTACTTGCCGACGTCCTTCTTGCAGGAGGTCGTGCAGACGTAACCCTTGGCCTTCAGCGCCGTCACCAGCTGCGCCTGGGTGGTGTCGAAGGACTGGTCCGGCAGATCCAGCGAGTCCTCGCCGGACTTGTGACCGGACAGCCGGACGCTCTGGCCCTGGTTGCTCAGCTGGAACTCGCCCCAGGTGGTGCCGACCTCGTCGGAACGCTGACCGGTCTTCACCGCGTCCTGGACCTTCTTCACCTGGTCCGCGCCGAACGTGTCGTTGCCGAGCGCCTGCAGCAGCTGGTCGAAGGCGACCTGGGCGTTGTTGAAGTTGTCGTCGTCCTCGGCCTGCAGCCGCACCGCGATGATGGTGCCGTCGGACTGGAACTGGAAGATCGCCTCGGCGCCCTTGCGGCCGTCGGTCTTGAAGCAGCCGCGGTGCGCGCCCTGACCGGTGTTGAACAGGTCGCTGCAGCCGAAGCCGAGGCCCTGCAACTTGTCGGTCGCGGTCTTGGCCTGGCCGGTCGCGTTGCCGAGCTCGCCGTTCTGGCCCGGACCGCCGGAGGTGGAGGTCGTCGGGTTGCCGGTCGGCTCACCGGTCGGCTGCCCGGTCGGCTGCTCCGTCGTCGTCGGCTGGGTCGTCGGCTCGTCGTCACCGCCGAACGCGCGGATGCCGAGGAACACCAGCAGGCCGATCACAATGAGACCGATCACGCCGCCACCGATCACCAGCGGCAGCTTCTCCTTGCTGATGCCGCCCGGGCCCTTGGAACCCGGACCGCCCGGCTGCCACTGCTGGCCCGGACCGCCCTGCTGCTGGTGCCAGGCGCCTGGCTGCTGCGGGCGCTGACCCCACGACTGCTGCTGGTACGCGCCACCCTGCTGCGGCGGCTGACCCCAGCCACCCGCAGGCGGCTGTCCCTGCTGCGGCTGACCCGGGTGTCCAGGCTGACCCGGTTGTCCAGGCTGCTGTCCCCAGCCGCCCTGCTGCGGGGGCTGGTCCTGCCGCGGCGGCTGACCGTGCGGGGGCTGGCCTTGCGGCTGCTGCGGGGGCTGTCCCCAGCCGCCACCCTGGCCTTGGCCCGGGGGTTGCTGTCCCCAGCCACCCTGCTGTGGCGGCTGGCCGCCTTGTCCCCCGTGCTGCCCGCCTGGCTGGCCCCCCGGCTGCCCAGGACCCCATGGTCCCTGCGGCGGCGTCGTCATATGTGCTCCTTCTGACCCAGTGTCGACGTGCAAAGTTAACAGTCGGACGGCTCAGCGCTGCCGTTGGATCCATCCGGTTCGCGGACTGCCGAAATCGTTACGACTGGTCGGCCGCCGGCGTGGTCGCCACGGCTGCGGCCGCCTCGGCGCCGTCGTCGAGCAGCACCCGGAAACCGGCGGCGTCCAGGATCCGTACGCCGAGCTGGACGGCCTTGTCGTACTTCGATCCCGGCGAATCGCCGACGACCACGAACGACGTCTTCTTCGACACCGAGCTCGCGACCTTCCCGCCGCGCCCGACGATCGCCTCGGTCGCCTCGTCCCGGCTGAACCCCTCGACGGTCCCGGTCACCACGACCGACAGCCCGGTCAGCGTCTGCGGCAGGGTCGGGCCGCTGCGCTCCTCGCGCATGACCACGCCGGAGGCTTGCCACTTGTCCACGATCGCCTGGTGCCACGGCACCTGGAACCACTCGATCATCGCCTGCGCGATGGTCGGTCCGACGCCCTCGGTCTCGGCCAGCTGCTCCTCGCTGGCTGCCCGGACGTCGTCGATGGTCCGGAACACCTCGGTCAGCGCCACCGCCGCCGTCGGTCCGACGTGGCGGATCGACAGCCCGACCAAGACCCGGGACAGCGGCTTGGTCTTCGCTTCCTCGAGGTTCGCCAGCAGCTTGCGGGCGTTGGCCGACAGGGCGCCGGCCTTCGTGGTGAAGAACTCGCTCTCGGCCAGCTTCTCCTCGGTGAGCGCGAACAGGTCGCCCTCGTCGGCGATCAGCCCGCCGCGGATGAGTGCGTCGGCCGCCTTGAACCCGAGTCCTTCGATGTCGAACGCGGACCGCCCGGCCAGGTAGAACAGCCGCTCCCGCAGCTGGCCCTGGCAGTACTGCGAGTTCGGGCAGCGGATGTCAACGTCCGACTCCTTCGCCGGGGCCAGCACCGTGTCGCACCACGGGCACCGGGTCGGCATCTCCCACGCCGGCAGGCCCTTCGGACGCAGGTCCACCACCGGTCCGAGGACCTCGGGGATCACGTCACCCGCTTTCCGCAGTACGACGGTGTCACCCGGGCGGACGTCCTTGCGGGCGACCTCCTTGGCGTTGTGGAGGGTCGCGTACTCGACCGTGGAACCGGCCACGCGGACGGGCTCCATGTGCGCGAACGGGGTGACCCGGCCGGTGCGGCCGACGTTCACCTCGATCTCGATCAGCTTGGTGTTGACCTCTTCCGGCGGGTACTTGTACGCGATCGCCCAGCGCGGGGCGCTCGAGGTCGACCCGAGCGCACGCTGCAGATCGACCTCGTCGACCTTTACCACGACACCGTCGATCTCGTGGTCCACCGAGTGCCGGTTCTCGCCGTAGTACGCGATGAACTCGTTGACCTCGTCGAGCGTGCCGACCCGGCGGGCGCGGTCGCTGACGGGCAGGCCCCACGCCTTCAGCTGGTCGTACGCCTCCGAGAGCCGTCCGACGTGGTAGCCGTCGACCTTGCCGAGGCCGTGTACGACGAACCGCAGCGGCCGGCCGGCCGAGACTCGCGGGTCCTTCTGACGCAGCGATCCGGCCGCGCTGTTCCGCGGGTTGGAGAACACGTCCTTGCCGGCCTCGACGAGCTGGGCGTTGAGCTCCTCGAAGTCCTCGACCCGGAAGTAGACCTCGCCGCGGACCTCCAGGAACGTCGGGAGGTCGTCGCCGCGCAGCTGCTCCGGGATGCTCTTGATCGTCCGGACGTTCGGCGTGACGTCCTCACCGGTGCGGCCGTCCCCGCGGGTCGCGCCGCTGACCAGCTTGCCGTTCTCGTACACCAGGTCGAGGGCGAGGCCGTCCACCTTGAGCTCGCAGAGGAAGCCGCTGTCGTGGATCTGCTGGACCGTGACCTCGCGCTCCAGCCGCTTCGCCCAGGCCTCCATCTGCTCGGCGGAGAACGCGTTGCCGAGGCTCTCCATCCGCGTCGGGTGCTGGACCGGCGTGAACAGCGTGGAGATCGGCGCGCCGACCTTCTGGGTGGGCGAGTCCGGCGTCCGGAGCTCCGGGTACTGCTCCTCGAGACCCTCTAGCTCGTGCATCAGCGCGTCGAAGTCCGCGTCCGAGATGATCGGGCTGGCCAGGTAGTACCGCGCCCGGTGGTCCTCGATCTCCTGGCTCAGCTCAGCGTGCCGCGTCCTGACCTCAGCGGGCGCCGCCCCGTTCTCCTCCGTGCTCATGAGGTGAATTTACAGGGGGTTACCGACATTTCCGCTCAAGCGTCGGCAGCTTCGCCGACGACGTCGACGATGTCGCGGAGGAGCTTCAACCGCGCTCCGGCATCGGCCGGTGACGGAGCGGCCGCAAGCCCGCAGGCGGGCGTGATGACGACCTTCTTCAGCAGTTCAGGGTCGAGGCCGAGTTCGCGCCAGCGGCGGACGAGCGGGTCCGCTGCCTGCTCGGCGGACGGCAGCGCCCCGGTGGTGGGTACGACGCCCGCGTAGATCGTGGTGCCCGCCTCGGCGGCGATCGCGATCTGGTCCCAGGCCGCGGTGTTCAGCAGGGCCGTGTCGACGGCCACCCCGCTGGCTCCCGACTTGGTGAAGACCTCGATCGGAGGCCGGGCGGCGCAGCAGTGGACGACGGTGGGTGCACTCGTGGTGAACAGGCTGAGGAGCTCAACAGCACCAGGCCCGTCGACAGACCTGTGCTTGCTCCAGCCGGACGCAGTCGGCACAGCTCCCGCGAGTACGGCGGGCAGGCCGGGCTCATCCACCTGCAGCACGACCTCTGCCCCTGGAACCCGCTTCCGTACGTCGGCCACGTGTTGCTGCACACCATCCGCCAGAGCCTGCGCCAGGTCCCGCCGCGCACCGTGGTCCGCCAGCATCTTGTCCCCACGCGGCCGCTCCACCGCAGCAGCCAATGTCCACGGCCCTGTGACCTGTACCTTCAGCAGCCCCTGGTACCCGTCCGCGTACTCCTCCAGCACGTCCAGGTCCTCGTGCAGCACCGCACGCGCCCGCCGCTGGTCCAGGCTCGCCCGTGAGTCCCCACCACCGGTCAGCCGCCACCCGACCGGCTGCAGGTCCGCAGCCAACCCCGTCAGTACGGCGACGGTCCGGCTGATCATGTCGCCGTACGGACGCGCTGGGAGCTCCGGCAGGAACGGGAGGTCGACCAGCTCGAGTACGGCGCGCATCCACTCGCGGATGTCGTCGCCGGGGAGCGAGCCCAGGCCAGTGGTTGTCATACCGCAGCAGTGACTCGCTCGACGGTGTCGATGGTCGCGGAGCCGATCACCCGCGTGCCGTCGTACAGCACGACCGCCTGCCCAGGTGCAACGGCAGAGGTCGGCTCGGCGAACTCGACCTGAACCTGGTCACCGTCCAGCCAAGCGGTAACTGCCACCTCGTCACCATGGGCGCGGAGCTGTGCCTTGACGGTCATGCGATCGGCCGGAGCTGGGCCGCACCACCGGGGCTTGGAGGCGGTCAGGCGCTCGACAGCCAGCTCCTCGCGGGATCCGACGGTCACGGTGCGGTCGACCGGGCTGATGTCGAGGACGAAGCGCGGTTTGCCGTCCGCGGCCGGCGTACCGATCCGCAGGCCCTTGCGCTGGCCGATGGTGAAGCCGTGCGTGCCCTGGTGCTCGCCGAGCTTGTTGCCGTGTGCATCGATGATGTCGCCGGGCGCCTCGCCGAGCTGTGCGCTGAGGAAGCCCGGGGTGTTGCCATCGGCGATGAAGCAGATGTCGTGGCTGTCCGGCTTGGCCGCGACCGACAGGCCACGCCGCTCGGCCTCCTCGCGCACCTCGGTCTTGACCGTGTCGCCGAGTGGGAAGAACGCGTGCGCGAGCTGCTGCTGCGTCAGCACGCCGAGCACGTAGGACTGGTCCTTGGCCGGATCCACGGCTCGGTGCAGCTCACGCCCATCAGCCGTGTCCACGATCCGCGCGTAGTGGCCCGTCGCGACCGCGTCGAAGCCGAGTGCGAGGGCCCGCTCCAGTACGGCGCTGAACTTGACCTTCTCGTTGCACCGCAGGCACGGGTTCGGCGTACGGCCGGCGGCGTACTCGCTGACGAAGTCCTCGACCACGTCGGCGTGGAAGCGCTCGGCCAGGTCCCAGACGTAGAACGGGATGCCGATCACGTCCGCGGCCCGGCGGGCGTCGCGCGAGTCCTCGATCGTGCAACAGCCCCGTGCGCCGCTGCGATACGACTGCGGGTTGCGGCTGAGCGCCAGGTGCACGCCGGTCACGTCGTGCCCGGCCTCGGCCATCCGCGCGGCCGCGACCGCGGAGTCCACTCCGCCGGACATGGCTGCGAGTACCCGCATCAGGTGTTCCTTCCCACGTTCTGCAGACCGGCGGACTTGGCCCGCTCCACGACCGGTCCGATGTTCTCCAGTACGGCGTCGATGTCGGCGCGCGTACTCGTGTGCCCGAGGGTGAACCGGAGCGAGCCGCGGGCCCGCTGGTCGTCGTACCCCATCGCCAGCAGCACGTGACTCGGCTCGGCGACCCCGGCGTTGCACGCGGACCCGGTCGAGACCTCGATCCCGCGGGCGTCGAGCAGCAGCAACAACGAGTCACCCTCACAGTCGCTGAAGGACAAGTGTGCGTTACCGGGCAAGCGGTCCGTCGGGTCCCCCGACAGCAGCGCTCCCTCGACGGTGCCGGTGATGCCGCGGATCAGGGTGTCCCGTAGCTCGGTCAGCCGACTGGCCTCGTCCGCCTGGTGCTTCACCGCGTGCTCAGCGGCCACGGCGAACCCGGCCGTCGCAGGCGCGTCGAGAGTGCCGGACCGTACGTCGCGTTCCTGTCCTCCGCCGTGCAGGATCGGCGTCAGTTGCGTCTCCTTGTGGACGACGAGCGCCCCGATCCCGTAAGGACCACCGAGCTTGTGCGCGGACACCGTCATCGCGTCCACACCCAGCTCACCGAAGTCCACCGACACCTGCCCGATCGCCTGTACGGCATCGGTGTGCACGGGTACGCCGTACTCCTGAGCGATCGCCGCGACGTCGGCAACCGGCTGCAGCGTGCCGACCTCGTTGTTCGCCATCATCAGCGTGATGAACGACACGGACTCCGGGTCGCGCTCGACGGCCCGCCGTACGTCCTCCGGACGCACACGACCCAGCTCGTCGACGGGGAGCCACTCGATCTCGGCATGCTCGTGCTGGCCGAGCCACACGGCCGGGTCGAGCACCGCGTGGTGCTCGATGCCGCTCAGCAGGATCCGGCGCCGGCGTGGATCGGCCGCCAGGCGGGACCACCACAGGCCCTTCAGCGCGAGGTTGTCCGCCTCGGTGCCGCCCGACGTGAACACGACCTCGCTCGGCTGCGCTCCGAGCGCCGCGGCGATCGACTCGCGAGCTTCCTCGACTGTACGCCGCGCGCACCGGCCGGAGCCGTGCAGTGACGACGCGTTACCGGTCCGGGAGAGGTGATAGGTCATCGCCTCGATCGCGGCCGGGAGCATCGGGGTCGTCGCCGCGTGGTCCAGGTACACCGTGCGACGGTCGGAAGCAGTCATATCGGTTTCAAGGGTATGTCCGGTCCGGATGTTCCCGCTCCCCGGGAGTCAGCGCGCGAGACCGATCGTGTACTGCTCCTCGAACCGGGCCCCGATCCGGCGGAACATTCCGGCTGCCTCCAGGAGTGCGTCACGGTCCCCCGTCAGGCAGGCCTGGGCCCTTCGGAGGACCGCCTCCGCCCAAGCGTTCTCGCTCACCGCCCGCTCCAGGTACTGCGCCGCATGGGCGTGCCCCGACACCACGGCAAGCTCCGCCCCGGCCGCGTGAGCATACGGAATCCACCACGGCTCCGGAAAGGACGCGAACGCCCGCTCCACCACCTCGCCCATCCCGATCGGCGCGGTGTCGTGGCGGTGGAGGGTGAGGCGGGCTTCTACGAACGCGGCGGGGGCCGCGAGGCCCGGGTCGTCGGTTGCGTCGGTCACGCGGGCGATCTCCAGGGCGCGGGCCTGCCAGACCGCCTCCTGTCCACTGCCGAGCAGTCCGTGGGCGAGCGCTGCCATCGCGGCGGCCGAGGCCATCCAGACCCGCGGCGGGCATCCCGCCGCCCGCCAGCCGTTCCACATCACGTCGGCGGCGTGTACGGCGTCCTCGAACCGCCCGGCGAGCGCGTAGGCCCGCACCTTGCGCGGGGCGGTGATGTACGGATGACCATGCACCGGGTCGTCGATCAGCTGCGCGAGCCGGACGGCCTCCACGATGTCGCCGACCGCGATCGCCGTGGTCGAGGCGACGTGGAACGCGTCGACGATCTCGGCCGCGGCCCGCGGATCGTGTGCGGGAAGGGTTGCAGCCAGCGACATCCGCTCCTTGGACGCCGCGTCGGCCTCGCGCATGCGCCCGGCAGCGGCGACCGCAGTGCTGTACGCGTCGAGCGCACTCATCAGATCCAACGGCTGGTTCGCCCGCCGAGCAGCGGCCACGGCATCCTCCGCCGACGCGACCCCGAACCGATCCGCCCAAGCCCACGCCACCCGAACCAGCACGCTGGCTCCCGGGTCGCCCGGTTTGCCTGGGAGGAGGCTCGCGCCGCGGTCGTCGGGCAGGTCGGCCGGGCGGGTCATCTCGTAGCGGTTCAGGATCGTGACCGCGTACCCAGAAGCGTCAGGGATCCCGTCCGCGGCCGATCGCATCATCAACTGGTAGGCGTGTGCACCGTCCGCAACGACCAACGCAGCATCGGCAGCATCACGCAGGTCGTCGTACCGCTCGGCCGCGTCTGCAGCGTTCGCAGCAGCAACCAGGTAGTGCTCGCGCGCCTCCAGGAAGCGCCGCCTGGCAAACGTCAGATGAGCAAGCTTGCGAGCGACAGACCGTACGCCGCCACTCGCCACGCGCAGGTCCGGAGCAAGCAGGTCGAACTCCTGCTGCCACTCCTCCCCCGCCTCCAGCCGCTGCTCCAGCTTGGTGGCCAACTGGTCAGCCCACCCCACATGGAGCGCAGCAACCTCGTCGTACTCGTCCTTGAGCTCTTCGAGCGCGAAGACCCGCACGGTCTCCAGCATCCGCCAGCGACTGGTCCCCGCGTGTTGACTGCGGTGCAGGAGGCTCTTGTCGGTCAGCCGGCCGAGGAGGTCGCTCAACTCGCCCCTGGTACGGCCCGGCGCCACACCAGCGACCGCAGCAAGGTCGAACCCACCAACGAACACGCCCAGCCGCCGGAACAACCGACGCTCGTCCTCACCAAGCAGGTCGTAGCTCCAGCCGATCACCTGCGCCAGCGAGTTGTGCCGCTCATTAGGACCACGGCCTCCGGACAGGAGCCGCAGCCGATCGTCCAACGCCGCCAGAAGACCGTCCGGCCCCAGCGACCCGGCGCGAGCCGCCGCCAACTCAATAGCCAGCGGTACGCCGTCCAGCTCGGCACACACCTTCTGCGCAAGCTCACTGTCATCCGCCAGCTCAGGCGCGACCAGAGCGGCCCTGTCGCGGAACAGCTGCTCTGCCTCAGCTCCTAGCGTCAGCGGGCCCAGCTGCACCGGCCGCTCCCCCGCCACACCAAGACGCTCGCGGCTCGTCACTAGCACTGCCGTCTCAGTCGCCTCAGTGAGGATGCGGGCGACCAGACCGGCCACCTCGTCCAGCAGGTGCTCGCAGTTGTCCAGCACAAGCAGAGTGCGGCCGCGCTTGAGTCGTTCGAGTACGGCGTCCGCAAGCGTCTGTGGTGGTTGCTCGGTGGCCTGGAGCGCTTCGGCGACCGCAGCGACCACAAAACCAGGACGTACCGGGACGAGATCGACAACTGCACCGCCGTACGGGTAGTTGTCGGCGATGTCGGCTGCGACGCGCAGCGCGAGGCGGGTCTTGCCCACGCCACCAGGTCCCAGCAGGCTGACGAGGCGGTTGCTGCCGAGTGCTCTGGTCAGCTCTGCGCGGTCCTGCTCGCGGCCGACGAACGTCGTACCCGGTCCGGCCGGCGTACTGAAGCCCGGCGGTTGTGAGTCGGCCACGTCCGCGAGTGCGGCGAGCTCGTGCCGGTCCGCGACGCCGTACTTGCGCAGCAGCGACGAGATGTGGCTCTCGACGGTCCGGATGCTGATGTGCAGCCGCCGGGCGATCTGGGCGTTCGAGCGGTCGCCCGCGAGCGCCGCGAGTACCTCGGCCTCCCGTGCCGACACGTCCTTCGGACCAGCCATTGGCCCATCATGCGGGATCCGTGGTCCTTCCGTGGCCGGTACGGACGACTTTCCGTGGCGCCCGCGCCGACTGTGGAGGCACAACCTCGGAACCAGGAGAAGACCATGGGACGCGTACTGCTGGACATCACGATGTCGCTCGACGGATTCGTCACCGGACCGGGAGCGGACCTCACGCACGGTCTCGGGATCGGCGGTGATCCGCTCCACGACTGGATCGCCGGCGAGGCGGACGCCGACCGCGAGGCGTTCGATCGCACCAGCACGGGCATCGGCGCCGTACTGATGGGACGGCGGACGTTCGACCTCATCGACGGGCCGCAGGGGTGGAGCGCCGACGGGTTCGGCGGCGAGCGGCCGGCGATCTACGTGGTGACGTCGAATCCGCCGAGCCGGGTCCGGCTGGACGGCTGGTTCGAGTTCGTGCCGGACGGGATCGGTGCCGCGCTCAAGCTCGCACAGGCCGCCGCGGGTGCGCGGGACGTGATGATCATGGGTGGCGGGCACCTGTGCCGGCAGTACCTGTACGCCGGGCTGGTGGACGAGCTGCGGGTCCACGTCGCGCCGATCGTGCTCGGCGACGGCACCCCGCTGTTCGAGCGGACCACACTGACACCGATCCGGCTGGTGCCACGAGGCACTACGAGCACAGCGAACGCGACCCATCTGACGTACGACGTACCTCATCAGGAGCAGTGATGACACAAGAGATCCTCGACCGGCGGGCTGCGGCGGTCATCGAAGCGAACAAGTACATGGCGCTCGGGACGGTCGGAGGGGACGGGCTGCCGTGGGTGACGCCGGTGTACTTCACGCCGGACGGGCACGACACGTTCTACTGGGCGTCGTCGCCGAACTCGCTGCACTCGCGCAACCTGGCCGAGCGGCCGGACGTGAGCATCGCGATCTTCGACTCGACCGTTCCGATCGGCGGAGCGTCGGCGGTGTACTTCCGCGCGCAGGCCGCTCTCGTCCCGGACGACGAGCTCGAAGCGAGCGCGACGCTCTTCTCGTCGCGCTACACCGAACTGCGCGCGTACACCGCCGACCAACTGCGCGACGACCTCCGCCTGTACCGTGCCCGCGCCACCGAGCACTGGATCCTGGTCACCGGCGGCGACCCGGAGTTCGGCACCGGACGCGACTCGCGGCGACCCGTGTGGCCCTGATGACCCGCTGACACGCAATCCTTCCGGAGAGCAATGTTCTGGTGGAGCGGAAGGCGGAAGCATGAGCGACTGGTGGACTGAACGCAAGCAGAACCAGCAGCTCTCCAACTTGGAGAGCGAGATGTCGTATGCGCGCCAGGAGGCCTCCAGTCTCCGGTCCCAGCTGTCCCGGATCCAGGGCAGCCTGCAGAGCCGCGTGGACAGCATGTCTCGCGCTTTCGACGCCTTCGTCGAGCTTTCCGATCTCCGCCACGAGACGGCCGGTTTCGTTGCCGCCGCGGAACTCCGCCGCTACGCCACCCGGGTCCTCTCCGCAATGGCGTCGGGCACCGAGCTACCGGAGCCCGTTGCGCCCGTCGCCCGGTACTGGTTGAGCCCCGCCACCCAAGCGCTGATCTCCCTGCACGCCGCCACGCCGGACGAGCAGGCGATCAGTGCGGCGATGGAGCTCGACCAGCGCCGTACGTCGATCTACCTGTCGCTGGCGTTGGCAGTGCTCGGTCAGCGGCACCAGGTGCAGAACGAGTGGCTGGACGTCGCGTTCGGCGTACCGGCCGCGGACGGGACGCTGACCCGGGTGCAGCGGGTGCTGTGGACTACAGCTGCGCGTGGGGGCTTCGGGGCCGACGGTCTGGAGCTCGTGGTGAAGCGGCTGCAGTCGGCGGCGTCGCCCGACGGCGGGTGGCTGTCGCGGCTCGAGATCCGCGGCAGCTCGAGCCGCTCGAACGGCCCGCGTCTCAAGGCGACCGAGGAGCAGGACGAGGCGGCGTACCGCTTGAGCCGGATCCGCAACGCCGTCGAGACGATCCTCGGCAACACCGAGGCCCGCGAGCCCGACCCCGACCTGAACTACCCGGAGACCCGAAAGACCGACAGCACCCCGGACGACACCAAGTCGTCCCGTCGCGGTGCCAAGGCGTCCGCCGAGGCCGAGAAGGAGCCCGAGGACAGTGCCGCCGCCATGCTGCGGCTGCTGATCTCCGAAGGCAGCGAGCCGGAGCGCGAGACGCTGGCTCGCATCGCCGTACTGCGTGCACGCGTGAGCGGAGCGGCCGAGTCGGAAGCGCAGACGCTCGACGACTCGGCCGGCACGGTCGACGCGCTACTCACCGAGGACCTCGGCCTGTCCTCCGATCCGCACCTGTCGACCGCCGCCCTGCGCGTCGTCGGCCCGTTGGTCCTGCCCGCGGTCGAGACCGTGGCGCGGACCGCCGAGCTACCGGCCCCGTCGGAGGTCTCCATCGAGAGCGGCGTACACACGATCACCGTCCGCGCCGACGGACCCGACCAGCTCGAGCTCGGCAAGGCGACGTCATCGCTCACCGCGTCCGCCGGCGTCACGACCACCGGACAGCGCGCCACTCCGATCGCGCTCCTGGTCGGCGGCGCGGTGGTGGCGATCGGGCTCGGGTTGCTCCTGCACTGGTTCTGGATCGTGGTCGGCCTGGTCGTGATGGCCTTCGGCCTCAACAGCTACGTCAAGCTGCGGGGCGCCGTCAACGCCGACAAGACCCGAGCCGCCGGAGAGGTAACCACCCTCAACGAACGCTGCGCAACAACCGCCACAGCACTCGCGACCTACCTCAACAACACCGACGCCCGAAAAGCCGCCATCGCGGAAGACCTAGCCACCATCCGCCACCAACTAACCACCTGAGCCAACAGATCCGCCCACACCAGGCGCAGATGGGACAGCCCGGCTCGGGCGGGTGCCGGGCCGGGCTGTTGGCGGGGTGTGGCTCAGGACTTGCGCTTGGTGACTTCTTCGGTGGCGGTGGGGAGGACCTTGTGGAGGTCGCCGACCACGCCGAAGTCGACCAGCTCGAAGATCGGGGCCTCGGGGTCCTTGTTGACCGCGACGATCGTCTTCGAGGTCTGCATGCCGGCCCGGTGCTGGATCGCGCCGGAGATACCGGCCGCGACGTACAGCTGCGGCGACACGGTCTTGCCGGTCTGGCCGACCTGGTAGGCGTGCGGGTACCAGCCTGAGTCCACCGCCGCACGCGACGCACCGACAGCGGCGCCGAGCGAGTCGGCGAAGGCCTCGATCGGGCCGAAGTCACCGCCCGTACCGCGGCCACCGGACACGATGATCGCGGCCTCGGTCAGCTCCGGACGACCCGTCGCCTCCCGCGGCTTCGACTCCACGATCCGCGCCGTCTTCGCGGCGTCGGAGATCGTGACGTCGAACTCCTCCACCTCCGGCGACGTCTCGGCGGCCTCGGGAGTGGCGGCGTTCGGCTTGACCGTGATGATCGGCGTGCCGTGCGTGACCTTCGCCCGCACGGTGAAGTTGCCCGCGAACACCGACTGCGTCGTCACCGCGCCACCGTCGGCCGCGACGACGTCGACGGCGTCGGTGATCAGGCCAGAGTCAAGCTTGACCGCGAGCCGGGCCGCGATCTCCTTGCCCTCGGCGTTCGACGAGATCAGGATCGCCGACGGCTCGATCTTCGCCGCGACCTGCGCCAGCGCCTCGGCCTTGGGAGCGACCAGGAACTGCGTGAGCTCCGGGTTCGACAACGCGATCACCTTCGTCGCGCCGTACTGCCCCAGAGCCGGCAGCGCCGCCTGCACATCAGTGACACCCTCACCGACGAACACCGCGACCGGCTCGCCGAGCCGGCGGGCGATCGTGAGGAGCTCGGCGGTCGTCTTGCGGACCGCGCCCGCGGTGTGGTCAACGAGAACCAGAACGTTCGACATAACTAGACCCGCACCCCTCAGAGGAACTTGTTCGTGGACAGGAACTCGACCAGGCCGGCGGCGCCGCTACCGTCCTCGTCGGTGACGATCGTGCCGGCGGTCCGCGGCGGACGGGCGGTCACCTCGACCACCTCGGTCCACGCCGACGAGCCGCCCACCTGCTCCGGCGTCAGCTCGAGGTCGGCCAGCGACCAGGTCTCGACCGGCTTCTTCTTCGCGGCCATGATCCCCTTGAACGACGGGTACCGCGGCTCGTTCGCCTGGTCCGACACCGACAGCACCAGCGGCAGCGTGCCCTCGATGGTCTCGCTCGCGGTGTCGCCGTCACGGCGGATCCGCACGGTCTGCCCGTCGACGGTCACCTCCGAGCCCAGCGTGACGGCCGGCAGTCCGAGCCGCTCCGACACCATCGCCGGAACGACACCCATGCCGCCGTCGGTCGACCCCATGCCGAACACGACCAGGTCCGCTTCCAGCTTGGCCAGCGCCTTGGACAGGATCAGCGAGGTGGCGACCGCGTCCGAACCGTGGATCGCGTCGTCGAGAACGTGGACACCGGCGTCGGCGCCCATCTGCAGGCCCTTCTTCACCGCGTCGGCCGCCTGCTCGGGGCCGACCGTGAGAACGGTCACCTCGGCGTCCCCGGCCTCCTTCACGGTCAGGGCGGTCTCGACGGCGTACTCGTCCAGCTCGGACAGCAGCCCGTCGACACCCGCACGGTCCACCGTGTTGTCCTCCGGGCGGAAGCGGCGGTCCGCGGTGGCATCCGGCACGAACTTCGCGCAGACGACGATCTTCATAGCGTGTGGGACCCCTTCTGGTTAACGGTCTCTGCCAAGCCTGCCACGGATGTTACTCGCGAGAAACATAACTGCGATGCGAGTCCCATCACAGTCTCGTGGACGACTAGTCTGAGTCAGTGACCGAGACGTTACCGCTGACCGGTGAGAGGACCGCGCCCGGGATCTGGCACGAGAACTATTGGTTCGCGCGCCATGATGCCGCCTATCGCTGGATCACGGCCCACCTGCCGATCGGGACCGGTCGCGTCCTCGACGCCGGCTGCGGCGAGGGCTACGGCGCGGAACTGCTCCGACTCGCCGGGGCGAGCCCGGTCACCGGTCTCGACTATGAAGATACGACGTTGCGGCACGTCCGCCGCGTTTATCCACAGGTCGATGTCGTGCGCGGCAATCTCGTGCAGACGCCCTTCGCGGACGACGCTTTCGAGACGGTGACCTCACTGCAGACGATCGAGCACCTCTGGGAACAGCCGCGGTTCGTCGCCGAGTGCGCGCGCATTCTCGCCCCCGGCGGAACGTTGGTCCTGAGTACGCCGAACCGCCTGACCTTCCCGACCGGGAACTGGTACCACACGCGCGAACTCACCGCCGCCGAGTTCATCGAACTCCTCGAGCCGCACTTCGAGATCACGCAGGCACTCGGGCTCCACCACGGCGAACGGCTGACGTCCTGGGAGACGCAGTACGGATCCTGTGTCGACGCGCAGCTCGCCGCCGGGCACGACCAGTGGGACGACAACCTGGCCGCGCTCGTGCGCAGTACGACGTACGCCGACTTCGAGATCCGCCCAGGAAATCTGGACGAATCTCTCGATCTCGTCCTGGTTGCTACGGCCGGATGATGCGTTCGAGGATCTTGCCGGCGATCAGGTAGACGAGCGCCGCGATCCCCCAGTTGACCAGCAGGGTGTTCTTCGCGGTCTCCAGCCGGAACAGATCCTTGAACGGGCCGACCAGATCGTGACCGCGCTCCAGGATCCAGCGCACGATCTCGTTGCTCTGGTTGGTCTGGTCGAGCGCGGTGAACAGCGCACCGAGCGCCAGCACCGCGGCCGCGAGCACCGCGGCCAGCCAGATCAGCGACGCGATCAGGTTGCGCAGCTTCCGGACACCGGAACCGACCGAGGTCAGCGCCTGCTTGCCCACCCCGGACGCGCCGCCCTTCGAAGCCGGTTTGTTGCCCGAGGCACCGGTCGGTTTCGCGGCAGGCTTGCCCGCCCCAGCGCCTGTACCAGTGCCCGCACCAGTGGCCGCCGCAGCCGGCACCTTGTCAGTGGCACCCGTCCCGGCATCCTTCGAGGGTTCCTTCGAAGCATCGTCCGGCCGACCGGGCGCGGCCTCCTCCGAGGCGGCCGCATCCGCTGCAGGGGCCTCGGCCGCCGCCTTCTCCCGGGCCCGCTGCTCCGCCACGATCTCCGCCGCCGTCTTCGGCCGGGCAGTCTTCGTCGCGGTCGCCGCACCCGAAGCGCCCGTGCCGGCCTCGGCGGCAGGAGTGGTGTCTGCCTTCTCGGCTTTCAACTCAGCCTTCTCGTCCTGCGTACCCACGTCGTCCATCTCCTCAGCCGGGGTCCGTTCCTCGTCCGTGGCCGCTGCGGTCACGTCGGTCACTGTGGTCACTGTGGCCGGCGGTCTCCTACGCCGGCTGACCGGGACCGGGCGTGGCGACAACCGGCGGCGCGCGCCCGCAACCGGTGCCGCCGCCGTACTGCCGTCTACTGCTTCCGGGTTCACGCTGCTGTTCACGCCCATGTCTGACTCGTTCGTTTCAAGCACTGGTTCCAACGTAGCGCTGCCGGCGACCACTGGCTCGGCCACGATCGGCACCGGGTCGACCGCGCGGGTCCTCGCCTGCGTGATCGAGTTGTCGGCCGCGGCCTGGTCGAGCGGCGACCGGGCGGCCGGATCGGCCGGGCCAATCGCGGCTGGGTCAGCCACGCTACTTCTCCTCTCCGATGCTCATCCGGTCGTGGGCGTCCGACCGGATGTGGGGGCCATAGTGCCCGACTGGTGAGTAACTTGAGAACCCCTCACGCTCTCTTTTTCACCATCTGCTTCTACCTCATCACCACCCGCATCCCCCGGCGCCACGCTCTGGGTCGGCCCAGAGGAAGGCACAGTCGGGGCCTCACCGGACCTGAGCAGGCCGGCGGTCCGGGCGTTCGCCGCGGCCAGACCGGCCAGGTACTTGCGGCGTTCGGCATTGGCGGCGTACCGGGCGGTGCGGTCACCGAGGACCTTGGCCGGTACGCCGGCCGCGATCGCGTACGCCGGAATGTTGCCACGGGCAACACTGTTGGCGCCGATCACCGCGCCGCGGCCGATGTCGGCGCCCCGGGTGACCGTGACCTTGGTGGCCAGCCAGCAGTCCGGGCCGATCCGGACCGGCGACTTCACCAGGCCCTGGTCCTTGATCGGCAGGTCCAGGTCCTCGGTCTTGTGGTCGAAGTCGCAGATGTAGGTCCAATCGGCGATCAGCGTCGATGCGCCGATCTCCACGTCCAGGTAGCAGTTCACCGTGACGTCGCGGGCGAACACCACCTTGTCGCCGATCCGCAGCGTGCCCTCGTGCGCGCGCAGCCGGGTCTCGTCACCGAGATGCACCCATCTGCCGAGCACGATCCGCCCGTGACCGGGCCGCGCCACGATCTCCAGGTGCTTGCCGAGGAACACGAACCCCTCGGTGATCACCTGCGGGTGGCGCAGCTTGAACCAGGCGAACCGCCAGTAGCGCTTGAGGTAGTACGGCGTCCACGCCCGATGGCGCACCACCCAGCGCAGATTCGCCACGGACAGCAACCGCATCAGCACACCCTACTGCGCTACTCCGGTGATCGAGACGTTGTAGTACAGCTCGTCCGGTACGACGGCCGACAGCGCCTTGTCCACCTTGGACAGCTGCAGCCACGACTTGTACGCGAACATCCGCCACCCGAACCCGAGCTTCTGCTCCGGTACGGCGGCCTCGAACGTACGGATCGGCCACCCGACCCACGCCGCCAGCAACTCCTCCGTGACGGTCTTCACGTCCACCGCGCCGGCACGCGACGCCATCCGGGCCAGTGTGTCCGGGTCGAACGTGTGCAGGTCGACGACTGCCTCCAACGCCGCGGCCCGGGAGGACTCGTCGAGTTCCGCCTGCGGCCGCCGCCAGTGCGCGAGCGCGGGCAGCTTGGTCACGTTGGTGGTCGCCCACCAGGTGAAGCGGGACAGTCGCCGGGCCACGAAGTCGCCGTACCGTGTCGGCTCACCGCAGATCACGAAACGTCCGCCCGGCTTGAGGACCCGGAGCATCTCGCGGAACGCCAGCTCGACGTCCGGGATGTGGTGGATGACCGCGTGCCCGATGACGAGGTCGAACGTGTCGTCGTCGTACGGCAGTTTCTCGGCGTCCGCGACCTTGCCCTCGATCGCGAACCCGAGGGTCTTCGCGTTCTTCTTCGCGGCCTCGACCATGCCCGGCGAGAGGTCGGTGACGTGCGCCTCGTCGAGAACGCCGGCCAGCTTGAGGTTCAGCGTGAAGAAGCCGGTGCCGGCGCCGATCTCGAGCGTCTTGCCGTAGGGCCAGCCGCGAGTTCCGGCGACCGCGACGAAGCGGTCCCGGGCGTAGTCGACACAGCGTTCGTCGTACGAGATCGACCACTTCTCGTCGTACGTCGACGCTTCCCAGTCGTGGTACAGCACCTGGGCGAGCTTGTTGTCGTTCCAGGCCGCCTCGATGTCTTCGGCAGAAGCAGCGGGCTTAGAAGTAGCAGACATCAGATTCCCTTGAACTCAGCTTTGCCAGGACCGTTCTCGACAAAGGACTTCATCCCGATCGCGCGGTCCTCGGTGGCGAACAGCGCCGCGAACTGCTGACGCTCGATCTCCAGCCCGGTGGTCAGGTCGACGCCCAGACCGGAGTCGATCGACTCCTTGGCCGCGCGCAGCGCCATCGCCGCGCCGCGGGAGAACTGGGACGCCCAGGCAACGGCCGCGTCGTACACCTCGGCGGCCCGGACCACCTTGTTGACCAGACCGATCCCGAGCGCCTCGTAGGCGTCGACGAACCGGCCCGTGTAGATCAGGTCCTTGGCCTTCGACGGGCCGACCAGGCGGGACAGCCGCTGGGTGCCGCCGGCGCCGGGGATGATGCCGAGCAGGATCTCCGGCTGGCCGAGCTTGGCGTCCTCGGCGGCGATCCGGTAGTCGGCGCAGAGCGCGAGCTCGCAGCCGCCGCCGAGGGCGTACCCGGTGATCGCGGCAACGGTCGGCTTCGGTATCGCGGCGACCGCGGTCAGCGAGGACTGCAGCGGACCGGAGCGCTTGGCCATGTCGGCGTACGACATGTCCGCCATCTCCTTGATGTCCGCGCCGGCCGCGAACACCCGCTCGCCGCCGTAGATGACCACGGCGCGTACGTCGTCATTGGCCGCAGCCTCGAGCGCCGCGGCCCGGATCTCCTCCTGGACCTGGACGTTCAGCGCGTTCATCTTCGGCCGATCCAGCCGGATCGTGCCAACACCCTCACTCACGGTGAGGTTGACGAACTCGCCCATGGCGTCCACTCCTTACGGTTCCCGGGGCTTACCGGTCGGTCACATCCCCGGGAACCGTACCTGACAGGAGCAGGACCTTAAACATCCACCGCCTGGCCGGAGGCCGCCGAGCGGCGGGCCGCGTCGACGATCTTCAGCGTGCGGAGGCCGACAGCGCCGTCCGGCTGCGGTACGACGGCCGGCGCCTGGCCGGGCTGTGCCGGGCCGGACGTGCGGACGGCGTCGAGGAACGTGTCGAGCAGTGACGCGTCCAGGTTGCCGCCGATCGGGAGGAAGACCTCGCCCGCGGCATCCGTGCCGCCGATGTGCGCGACGAACGGCTCGATCTCCACGGACCCGTTGGTTCCGGTGACCTGCAGCGATACGCCGCCCCAGGTCGGACCGTTGTCCGGGACGCTCCACGAGCAGTCAATGGTTGCCAGCAGCCCGTTGTCGTAGTTGATCGTCACCAGACCGCCCGTCTCCACCTCCACACCCTTGTCCTGGTGCAGGATCCGGTTCGCAGCGGCGTACACGCGGGTGGCCGACGCGCCACCGGTGAGACCGTCGATCAGGTCCGCGCAGTGCACGGTGTGGTCGACCAGCGCTCCCCCACCGGCGAGTTTCGCGTCGGTGAACCACTGGCGGGCGGCGTAGGGGATCTTCCCGTTGTTGGTGCCGAGAATCGCGAACACGTCACCGAGCCGGCCGGCCTCGACGTTCGCCCGTAGTTGTGCGTACGCCGGCGCGAACCGGACCGGGTACGCGATCATCAGGATCGTCCCGGCCGCCTCGCACGCCGCGAGCATGGCCTCGCCGTCCGCGACCTCGGTCGCCAGCGGCTTCTCGCACAGCACATGCGCACCGACCGCAGCGGCGCGCTCGACCAGTTCGCGGTGGCCCGAGTTCTCGGACGTCACCACGACCGCGTCGGGTCCCCACGCGAACAGTTCGTCGTACGAATCGACGTACGGGATGCCGAACTGTGCGGCGAACTCGGCCCCACGCGGACCGGGGTCCGGCGCCCCGGCACCATCTGGATCGGCGGACAGTACGTCGATGTCCGGCAGCGACGCGAGCAGGTGCGCGTACGAACCCGCGTGGACGTGTGCGAACGAAGCGATCGCAACCTTCAAGCTCATGCCACTGCTCCCGTCGAGACGAAGGTCTTCATGTCGATCGGCTGACCGGACTCCATCGACGCGCGCGCCGCTTCGGCCAGGTAGACCGCGGTCGCACCGTCCGACGCGACAACGCGCGGCTCCGGTCCGCCCCGCAGGCCGATCGCCAGCTCCCGCAGCTGCGTCAGGTACGGGCTCTCGCCCAGAGCCGACTCGGGAATCAGCAGGTCGCCGGCAGTAGCGCCGTTCTGCAGCTCTTCCTTGTAGCCGGTGTCGGCGTCGGACTTGAACTTCAGTACGCCGCTCGAACCCGCGACCGAGAAGCCGGTCTGGAACGTCGTACCGGTCGCTCCCCAGGTCGCGCGGCAGTGGCTGATCGCACCGGACTCGTGCGTCAGCGTGACGTGAGCAGCCACGTTGACGGGACTGACACCGTCCACGGTCGGCGGGTTCTGTACGGCGTACACCGTGGTGACCTCGCCGCACAGCCAGCGCGCCTGGTCGAGGTCGTGCACCATCAGGTCCATGATCACGCCACCGGACCGGGCCACGTCGCGGTACCAGCCCGCACCGGCCGGCGAGGACGCCTGGCGGTAGAACCGCGCCACCGCGACCTCACCGATCCGCCCGGCCTGGATCGCGTCGTACGCCGCCTTGTACGCCGGGAACCACCGCACCACATGCGCCGGGTACAGCCGGACGCCGGCCGCCGCGGCCGCGTCGATCACCTCGTGCGAGTCGGACGCCGTGAGCGTCAGCGGCTTCTCGCAGATCACGTTCCTGCCCGCCTCGATCGCGGCCAGCGTGATCTCCTTGTGCGTCGCCGACGGCGTGACGATGTCGACGAACTCGACCGCGGCCAGCAGCTCCTCCCGCGACGCGACGACCTCCAGCCCGTACTTCTGTGCCAGTTCCTCCGCGCCTTCGAGTGAATAGACCAGGACCCGGGCGCCGACGGCCTTCCAGGACGCGGCGTGGATGCGCGAGATGTTGCCCGCGCCGATCAGACCGACGGTCAGACCGGCCAACTCTTCCGACATGTGTTCCCCTGGGGGTGGGTAAATTAGTAACGGTCCTTGCGTATCACTGCGCACAGGCGTTCGCAACTACCGTCTCACGAACACAACCACCTCACTATCGTGAACTGACGCCGTACTGTGCAGAATGACCCGGTGAAAGAAGCGACCGCCGCCCCGAGCGCTCCAGGCCAGTCCCCCGAGACCGGTCCGCGTCCAGGCGCAGTGGTCCAGACCGATGGGACCACTTTTACGCTCTGGGCTCCGGCCGCGGAACGGGTCGAGCTGGCCCTGATCGCCGACGACGGCAGCCAGCGGAACCTGGACCTCACGCACACCGGCGAGTTCTGGACGGGGTTCGTCCCGGGTGTCGGCGCCGGCCAGCGGTACGGGTACCGCGTGCACGGTCCGTTCGACCCGTCGCACGGTCTGCGCTTCAACCCGTCGAAGCTGCTGCTCGACCCGTACGCACGGGCCGTGGACGATTCGCTCGACTTCGACAGTCCGCTCGTCTACGACTCCTCCGACGGTGACTCGGCCGGACATGTGCCGGTCGGCGTCGTGGTTGCCGACTCCGCGCCGCCGCCACCGATCAGCAAGCCGGTGCACTGGGGCGAGACGGTCATCTACGAGCTGCACACGAAGGGGTTCACGAAGCTGCATCCCGACGTACCCGAGCACCAGCGCGGCACGTACGCCGGTCTCGCGCATCCGTCGGTGATCAAGTATCTGACCGAGCTCGGCGTGACGTCGGTCGAACTGTTGCCGATCCACCACTTCCTCACCGAGCCGGCGATCGCAGCACGCGGCCTGCCGAACTACTGGGGCTACAACACGCTCGGTTTCTTCGCGCCGCACGCGCCGTACTCGTCGTCCGGTTCGCGCGGTGAGCAGGTGGCCGAGTTCAAGGCGATGGTCGCCGCGTTCCATGCGGCGGGCATCGAAGTGATCCTCGACGTGGTCTACAACCACACCGCCGAGGGCGGCTTCGACGGACCGACGCTGAGCTTCCGCGGGATCGACAACCGCGCGTACTACCGGCTGACCCACGGTGACGGTCATGGCGCCGCGATGTACGACGTGACCGGCACCGGCAACTCGGTCGACACCTCGCACCCGCACGTCCGGCAACTGGTGATGGACTCGCTGCGGTACTGGGTCGAGGAGATGGGCGTCGACGGGTTCCGGTTCGACCTCGCCGTCACGCTGGTGCGCAACGAGCGGCACGAGGTCGACATCCCCGACCACCCGTTCCTGGCCGAGGTCGCGGCCGATCCGGTGCTCGGCCGGGTGAAGCTGATCGCCGAGCCGTGGGACGTCGGCCCGTTCGGCTACCAGGTGGGCAACTTCGGGCCGCCGTGGTCGGAGTGGAACGGCAAGTTCCGCGACAGCGTCCGCGACGTCTGGCGCAACACCTCCGACGGAGTGAAGGACCTCGCCTACCGGCTCTCCGGGTCCAGTGACCTGTACGGCGACGACGGCCGCTACCCGTACGCGTCGATCAACTTCCTCACCGCGCACGACGGGTTCACGCTGCGGGACCTGGTCAGCTACGACCACAAGCACAACGAGGCGAACCACGAGGACAACCGGGACGGGACCGACGACAACCGGTCCTGGAACTGCGGGTTCGAGGGCGAGACCGACGACGCCGGCGTGATCGCGTTGCGCAAGCAGCAGATGGCGAACCTGATGTCCACGCTGATCCTGTCCACCGGCGTACCGATGATCACCGCCGGAGACGAGTGCGGGCGGACGCAGCACGGCAACAACAACGCGTACTGCCAGGACAGCGAGATCTCCTGGTTCGACTGGTCGCTGCCGAGCACCTGGTCCGACCACCTCGAGCTGACCAAGAAACTGTTGGCCCTCCGCGCCGCGCATCCCGCCCTGCGGCAGTGGCACTACTTCTCCGGGCAGCCCGTCGTGTCCGGTGGCCGCAAGGACCTGTCGTGGATCGCTCCGCACGGCGGGGAGATGACCGACGCGGACTGGTTCGACGGGAGCCTGCGGACGATCGGCATGTTCCTGCGCGGTGACGCGTTGCGGGCGACTGATGCGGAGGGCAACGCCCTGACCGACAGCTCGTTCCTGCTCGCGCTCAACGCTACGGCCGAGACGCGGAATGTCGTCGTACCGGATGCGTCGTGGGCGCCGGCGTACGAGGTGGTGCTGGACACCAGCAACAGCATGGTGACCGAGGTGGAGGCCGGTGCGACCGTGCCGCTCGGTCCACGCTGTTTGGTGCTGCTGCGCGCGCTCTGAGGTTGTTAACCTTCCGCCTGTACATTCGTCGGTCACCTGGTGTTCACCCCTGGGGGGACCGATGTTGCGGGAACGGACGACCCCGATCGGGGCGATGCATCGCGCGATCATGCGCTGGGGTGAGGCAGAGCGGACCAGCTCGCGGCTGGCGATCCAGCGCTGGGTGGACGGCGTGGCGTACGTCGACGTACAGGCGCGGACGTATGCGGAGTACTGGACTGCGCAGAACTCTTTGACGCTGTCGGCCGAGGGACCGCTCTGGGTCGTCCTCGGCGACTCGACCGCGCAAGGGCTGGGCGCTTCGTCGCCGCTGCACGGGTACGTCGGTCAAGTGCTGAACGCCCTGCGCCGTAAGGGAACGCCGTGGCGAGTACTCAACCTGTCCCGCTCCGGTGCGCAGACGCGACACGTACTGGAGGACCAGCTCCCGCTGCTGGACGGTCTGACGCCGGCACTGGTCACCTGTGGCATCGGCAACAACGACATCCTCGCGACGCCGCCAAAGCGTTTCCGTGACCACCTCCGCCAGGTGATCGACCGACTCCCCTCCTCGTCCGTCGTGATGGACCTGACCGTCCCAGACCGTTTCTGGCGCATCGGTGGAGCTGTGAGCCCGTACGTCTCCGGTATCAACCAGCTGATCAGCAGCACAGCCACCTCCCGTGGCCTCCCGGTTGCCGAGGTGTCCCGCTACGCCCGCCCACCGTGGCGGGGCATGCTCGCGCCAGACGCCTTCCACCCCAACAACCTCGGCTACCGCCGCCACGCCGACGCCCTACTGGCCGCGCTCCCTGAGAAGCTCTTGTAGCCGGTCCAGCGTCTTGTTGCTCTCGTGTCGCACTCTGATCGGGATGATCGCGGCACGGCCCGGTACGCGAATGCCGCCGGTCAGAGCCACCCGCGTGCCACCACCTGGTTCGGCGGCGACTGCCATGCCGGTGATCAGGAAGCGGCTCTGCAACCAGCACCACCCCGGGCGGAGCTGACCTTCCAAGCGCGCGCGTTGTCCTCTGGCGCCTTTCGCCCGTACGACGACGCGATCGCCGTCGCGCTCCTCGAGCGTGGCCGAGACCAGGTCCGCCTGAATGGTGGCGAACACGTCGAGGTCGGCGAGCATTGCCTGCACCCGATCGGGATCCTGTGGCAGCACGCGTTCGGTGACGGCTGCACCCGGCACGCCCGCGGCGAGCGCGCGGAACCGCTCGACGTCGGTCAGTTCAACTTGTGGCCAGTTCATGAGCTCCATGCCTTCCGAAAGCTTGCCCGGGCCCGGTGCAGCCGCGACTTCGCCGTACCCGTTGGCACGTCGAGTACGGCGGCCGCTGCGTGTTCGTCCATTCCTTCGAGATCCCGCAGTACCAGGACCGCCCGATGCTCGGGCGACAGCCTCCTGAGCACGTCCTGTACGTCGATCGCGAGCTGCGGATCGTCTGCGGCCGGCAGGTCCGCGAGCTCGGCGGGCCGTTGCCGCTGCCCGCGGCGCGCGACCCGGACCGCCTCGCGGACGGCGATCGCCCGCGCCCAGCCGAACAGCGCCGCCGGCTCCTGCAGGCTGTGGAGCCCGCGGAAGATCGCGATCAGTGCTTCCTGCGCCGCGTCGGCTCCGTCGTGCAGCGCGATCGGCCCGCAGATCCTCCCGACGTACGGCGTCAACGCGTCGAGCACCTCGTTCATCGCGACCGTGTCACCACGTTGCGCCGCGCGCACCAGATGTTCCTCGATCACCTGAGGAAGTCTGACAGCAGCGGCCTGTCCACTGCTGCTGGCCGGCGCGCTCGGAGGAGCTTCAGATCAGCTACGCACAACGCAACACAGGCCGGGGTGTAGAGGAACAGGTTGAGCCAGTAGAACGCCGTACTCGTGTCAATCGCGCCCGTGATCCAGACCAGCCCAACAGCCGCCCGCGCGGCCAGCCCGGCCACCAGCCCGACGACCACGAGCCTGCTGAGTCTCCACCTCGCACTGGTGAGGACGGCGCCTGCCAGCAGGAGGTGCAGTGCAGCCAGCGGCAGCACGACCCTGGGGCCGAAGCTCACCTGCGTGTTGAGGACAGTCAGCGAGAGGCTGCGCTCATCACTCGCGGGCCAGCTGGCGCCCGTTGCCCAGTAGACGTGCACTGCCGCAAGCAGGAAGTGTGCGCTCGCGGAGACCTTTCGAGAATCCATCTCGACTCCTTCTCAGATGTGCGTGACAGCTGAGAAGAGGAGCCGTTCGACCGAGACGTTCCCCTGCGTGACGCAGATCTCAGTCAGCGCAAATACTACGGATTCGGATAATCTGGCTTCCGAGGTGAACGTGCTGGCGAACCTCGCGGACGGCCGGCCGCGGACGGCCTCCGAGATCGGGGTCGCGGCGGGTGTGCGGCCGACGACGCTGACCGGCGTACTCGATCGGCTTGCCGACAAGGGGCTGCTGACTCGCGCCACCCGAACCGGCGACCGGCGCGCTGTGGAGATCTCACTGACTGCAGCCGGTGCCCGGAGTGCGGCACGGGTGGCGCAGGCGTTCAAGGGGGTGGAGATGCGAGCGTTGGACGGCGTACCCGAGCCAGCGGTCAAACAGACCCGGCGGGTGCTGAAGGCGTTGACGGAATCATGAACGACTTCGACGAGCTGATGGGTGACGTGATGTCGACCGCCGAGCGGTTCGGGCATCGGGAGCACGTCCGCTTGACCTGGCTCGCCGTACGGCGGTGTGGGACAGCCGGCGCGGTGGAGCTGATCAGTAACGGGATCCAGAAGACGGCCCGGTACGCCGGGGTGCCGCAGAAGTACAACGCCACGGTCAGTAGGGCGTGGGTCGAGTTGACGGCGTACCACATGGCCGAGGCGCCGGGCGAGGACTTCGAAGAGCTGGTACGCCGGAACCCGGGACTGCTGGACAAGCGGCTGCTGACGCGCTTCTACAGTTCACGCGCGTTGGCGTCTTCGGCTGCGCGGACCGGATGGGTGGAGCCGGACGTGAACGCGTTCCCCTTTACTCTGCCCCAAGGGCAGGGGGTGTGATGGTCCGGTGTTGACGATCAGTGAGTTCGGGCGGAGGGCCGGGCTTTCGCACAAGGCGCTGCGGTTGTACGACGTGTCGGGGCTGCTTGCACCGGCGCAGGTCGACCCGGCGAACGGGTACCGCTTGTACGACGAGGCGCAACTGGAGCGGGCGCGACGGATCAGTGTGCTGCGGCAGTTGGACATGCCGCTGACCACGATTGCTGAAGTACTCACCGGGACGGACGAGGACGCGTTGATCCGGCTCGACCGGTGGTGGGCCGCCGAGGAGGCGACCACGGCGGCCCGGCGGGCGACGTTGCAGTACCTGCGCGACCGCCTGTCGCGTTCGGGTACGACGGGGCTCGCACCGCGACCGGTGCACACCCGGGACGTGCCGGCGACGAAGATCGCCACCATCCGGGTCGACACCGATCAGCAGATGCTGGTCGGGATGATCGTGACGTGCACCGACGAGATCACGTCGTACCTGCGTGCTGCCGGGGCGACCGCGACCGTGGGCTCGTGGGTGATCTTCCACGGCGCGGTGACGCCGGAGGCTGAGGCGACCGTCGAGATCTGCGTGCCGTTCGACGGCCTCGTGGACCCGTCCGGCCGGATCGGCATCCGGGTCGAGCCGGCCCATCGGGAGGCGTACTGCACGATCACGATGGACGAGTGCGCGTACCCGCGGATCATGCTCGCGTACGACCTCGTCTACGACTGGGTCCGGTCGTCCGGCAACCCCGAAGCGGGTCCGCCGCGGGAAATCTACCGCCCGGACTGCCACCTCCTCCCCCGCGACGAACCTGCCGTCGACATCGCACTGCCCATTCTCGAGAGGAACCTTTGATGGACTACGCGATTCAGACGCGCTTCAGCGATCCCGGCGTACATGCCGGCCTGTTCGACGCGCTGCCGGACGACGTCAGCGAGATCGCCGCGGTGGTCCGCAACCTGCTGATCCACTACCGCGCCGGCGGCATCGAGTTCACCGGCGAACGACTGGCCGAGATCGACAACCGCTGGGTGTCGGCGATCCTCGCCACGGACCAGAAACGCAACGGTACGGCGCTCGCGGTGCCGCGGGAACCGGTGGACCGGGTAGTTGGCTGTTGCCGCGACTACACGCTCCTGTTCGTCTCGATGCTGCGGCACAAGGGGATCCCCGCGCGCAGCCGGGTCGGGTTCGGGAACTACTTCACCGAGGGCTTCAGCCACGACCACGTGGTCGCCGAGTACTGGAACGGCGACCGATGGGTGATGATCGACGCCGAGATGGATCCGGCCGATCCGCGCTTCACGTTCGACGTGGCGGACATGCCGGCCGGCCCGTTCCTGTCGGCGGCCGAGGTGTGGCGGGGATATCGGTCCGGCGAGCTGAACGGTGATCTGTTCGGCGCGGACCCGAATCCGGACGCCCCGCTGAAGCTGCATGGTGGTTGGTTCATTCGCACTTATGTGCACTATCAGCTCGCGCATCTGAACGGCGACGAGCTTCTGCTCTGGGACAACTGGGGGTCCATGTCGGACACGCTGGAAGGCGCCGACGTCGAGCTGACCGATCGGATCGCCGACCTGATGGTTGCCTCCGACAACGGCGACGACGCGGCGACGAAGGAGGTCAACGAGCTGTACCGCACCGACCCCGGACTGACGTACGCGGGCCGCGCCTTCGTCACCTCTCCCGCCGGCGGACCGTTCGCTTGGAAGGACCTCGGCTAGCGGTCGGGGCTGAGCACACCCGCCGGGGCCGCGAGACAGGTTATTGCCTGTGCCGCGGTCCCGGCGCTTGTTCACAGACACAAAGCACCCCCGCCTGGTGAGGCAGGCGGGGGCGTGTCTCAGATGGTGTTGGACCAGAACTCCGAGCCGGCCGGGAGGTCCGGGATGGAGGGGTCGTCCGGGTCGGACGGACCTGCGGCGAGGCCGAGTTCGGCGACGCTCGCCAGGCCGACGTGGTTCGGGACGACGCGCACCGTGTAGCCGAACGGGCCGGTGCGGTCCAGCTTCAGCTCGCCCTCGTACCGGTGCCGGTTGCCCTCGTACGTCTCGGCCAGCGAGAGCGTGGCGCGGACCGGGTCCGTGATCTCGTCGTTGGTGTCGACGCGACCGTGCAGCACCTCGACGCAGATGTCCGACGGGGCGAGGTCGCCGAGCGCCGCGAACGCGCGGATCCCGACGGTCGTGCCCAGCTGCGGTACGTCGCCGAGGCCCTGGAGCTCCACGTGGTCGACCCGGATCTGCGGCCACGCCGCCCGGACCTTCTGCTTCCACGCGGCCAGCTCACGAGCACCGTCGTACGTCGAATTGAGGGCCCGCGACGACTGCGCCGCCGGCACGTACAGCTGCTCGACGTAGTCCTTGACCATCCGGGTGGCGAGCACCTTCGGGCCGAGCTCCTTGATCGTGTGCCGCAGCATCTCGATCCAGCGGGTCGGCACGTCACCGTCGTAGAACCGCGGCGCGACCTGCTTCTCGATCAGGTCGTACAGCGCGTGCGCCTCGAGGTCGTCGCGGCGGTCGGTGTCCTCGATCCCCTCGGCGGACGGGATCGCCCAGCCGAACTCGTCGTCGTACCACTCGTCCCACCACCCGTCGCGGATGGACAGGTTGAGACCGCCGTTGAGCGCGGCCTTCATGCCGGACGTGCCACACGCCTCGTACGGACGCAGCGGGTTGTTCAGCCAGACGTCGGTGCCGGGGTACATCGGCTGCGCGAGCGCGATGTCGTAGTCCGGCACGAACACGATCCGGTGCCGCACCTCCGGGTCGTCGGCGAAGCGGACCATCTCCTGGATCAGCTTCTTGCCGCCCTCGTCGTGCGGGTGCGCCTTGCCGGCGATGACGATCTGCACCGGACGCTCCGGGTGCAGCAGCAGCGCCTTCAGCCGCGCCGGGTCGCGCAGCATCAGCGTCAGCCGCTTGTACGACGGAACCCGCCGGGCGAACCCGATCGTCAGGACGTCCGGGTCGAGGATCGAGTCGACCCAGCCGAGCTCGGCCTCGCTGGCGCCACGGTTCAGCCAGGACTGCCGCACCCGCGAACGGGTGTCGTCGATGAACCGCTGCCGGAGCAGCCGCTTGGTCTCCCAGATCTGCGCGTCGGTGGTCTTGTCCAGACCCTCGAACACCGAGTCGCCGTCGGCGGTGTAGTTCGCGTAGGTCAGGTCGTGCACCTCACGCGCCACCCACGTCGGCGCGTGGACGCCGTTCGTGATCGAGGTGATCGGCACGTCGATCGAGTCGAAACTCGGCCAGAGCCCCGCGAACATCCCGCGGCTGACCACACCGTGCAGCTTCGACACGCCGTTCGCGCGCTGCGCCAGCCGCAGCCCCATGATCGCCATGTTGAACAGCGCCGGGTCGCCGCCCTCGAAGTCCTCGGCGCCGAGCTCGAGGATCCGGTCGACCGGGACCTCCGGGCCGAACACGTCCGGCGAGAAGTGCTGCTGGATCAGCTCGACCGGGAACCGGTCGATACCGGCCGGGACCGGGGTGTGCGTGGTGAACACGGTGCCACCGCGGTTGACCTCGAGCGCGGTGTCGAAGTCGAGATCCTTCTCGGCGGCGAGCTCACGGATCCGCTCGATACCGAGGAAGCCGGCGTGGCCCTCGTTGGTGTGGAACACCTCGGGCGCCGCGTGGCCGGTGATCCGGCAGTACGTGCGGACCGCGCGGACACCGCCGACGCCGAGCAGCAGCTCCTGGAGCAGGCGGTGCTCGGTCGAACCGCCGTACAGCCGGTCGGTCACCTCGCGCTCCGACGGCTCGTTCTCCTCGATGTCGGAGTCGAGCATCAGCAGCGGCACCCGGCCGACCTGGGCGACCCAGATCTGCGCGTGCAGCTCGCGGTTGCCGGGCAGCGTCAGCGTCACGGTCGCGGGGGCGTCACCATCCCGGAGCAGGCTGATCGGCAGCCCGTCCGGGTCCACCAGGGGGTAACGCTCCTGCTGCCAGCCCTCACGGTTCAGCGACTGCGCGAAGTAGCCGTGCCGGTACAACAGACCGACGCCGATCAGCGGTACGGCGAGGTCGCTGGCCGCCTTCAGGTGGTCACCGGCAAGGATGCCCAGACCGCCGGAGTACTGCGGCAGCACGTGGGTGATGCCGAACTCCGGGGAGAAGTACGCGACCGCGTCGAGCGGCGAACCGCCCGCGGTCTGGAACCACCGGTCTTCGGTCACATAGCTGTCCAGGTCGGCTACAGCCAGTTCCAGCCGGCGCAGGAAAGCGTGGTCGTTGGCCAGCTCGTCGAGCCGGGCCGCCGGGACCTCGCCGAGCAGCTTGACCGGGTCACCACCGGTGCTCCGCCACAGCTGCGGGTCGACAGCCTCGAAGACGTCCTGCGTCTCCGGGTGCCAGGCCCAGCGGAGGTTGTTCACCAGGGTGCCCAGGCCGGTCAGCGGCTCGGGCAGGACAGGGCGGACGGAGAATCGTCGTATCGCTCGCACCGGGACACCGTACAAGCCCGGGGCGAGCAAGACACCCTCGGGATGCATCGATCTTGCAACGCGAGCAAGAATTTGCAGCTCTGCATGCCACAGACCGGTACTGGGAACCGATAACGTCAGCAGTGCAGTTCCCGACGTACTTGCCCAACCGCCGGATCCACGATCCGACGGTTCCTCTATTCGGAGAGTGAAGGTTCGTCTACGCCATGACTGGGCGCATCCCGATCACCGACGTCACCCCGACCGTCGACGCCGGAGCTTATCCGGCGAAGGCCGCGGTCGGCGAGACGTTCACCATCGCGGCCACGGTCTTCCGGGAAGGCCATGACGCGGTGAACGCGAACGTCGTACTGACCTCGCCGTCGGGGCAGACCAGACGGATGCTGATGACCCCCGTCGGTCAGGGCACCGACCGCTGGACCGTCGATGTGACGCTGCAGGAGCAGGGCGCGTGGACGTTCGCGGTCGAGGGCTGGAGCGACCCGTACGGGACCTGGCGGCACAACGCCGAGATCAAGATCCCGGCCGGCCTGGACGTCGACCTGATGTTCGCCGAGGGTGCCGCGTTCTTCGACCGCGCGGCCGCCGGCGTGCCACCCGCCGTACGCGCGGATCGCGGAACGTTGAGCGACGCGGCGCATGCGTTGGCGAACGGTGCGCTGCCGCCGGAAGCGCGGCTGGCCGCGGGCATCTCCCCGCAGGTACGGGCGGCCCTCGGTCGCTATCCGGTGCGCGAGCTGATCACCTCCTCCGAGACGTACCCGGTGTGGGTCGACCGGACCCGCGCGCTGTACGGCAGCTGGTACGAGTTCTTCCCGCGCTCCGAGGGTGCGACGTACGACGAAGAAGCCGGTCAGTGGAAGTCCGGAACCTTCCGGACCGCGGCGCGGCGGCTCGAAGCGGTCGCGAAGATGGGCTTCGACATCCTCTACGTGCCGCCGATCCACCCGATCGGGCACTCGTTCCGCAAGGGCCCGAACAACACCCTCGACCCGAAGCCGGGCGACCCGGGTTCGCCGTGGGCGATCGGCTCCGAGGACGGCGGTCACGACGCGATCCACCCCGAGCTCGGCACCTTCGAGGACTTCGAGTACTTCGTCGGCCAGGCCCGCGAGGTCGGCCTCGAGGTCGCGATCGACCTGGCGCTGCAGGCGTCGCCGGACCACCCGTGGGTGAAGGAACACCCGAAGTGGTTCTCGGTCCGCGCCGACGGCTCGATCGCGTACGCCGAGAACCCGCCGAAGAAGTACCAGGACATCTACCCGATCAACTTCGACAACGACCCCGAAGGCATCTACGCCGAAGTCCTGCGGATCGTCCGGCTGTGGATCTCCAAGGGCGTCACGGTGTTCCGGGTCGACAACCCGCACACGAAGCCGGTCAACTTCTGGGAGTACCTGCTCGGCGAGATCCGCAAGACCGACCCGGACGTGGTGTTCCTGTCCGAGGCGTTCACCCGGCGACCGATGATGCAGGAGCTGGCGAAGGTCGGGTTCCACCAGTCGTACACGTACTTCACCTGGCGCAACGAGAAGTGGGAGCTGGAGGAGTACCTGGAGGAGCTCACCAAGGAGACCGGTCACTTCCTGCGGCCGAACTTCTTCGTGAACACGCCGGACATCCTCACGGCGTACCTGCAGTACGGCGGTCCCGGCGCGTTCAAGATCCGCGCGGCGATCGCGTCGACGTCGTCACCGGCCTGGGGTGTGTACGCCGGGTTCGAGCTGTTCGAGCACGTCGCACTGCGGCCCGGCTCGGAGGAGTACCTGGACACCGAGAAGTTCCAGCTCCGCCCGCGGGACTGGGAGGCCGCGGAGGCCGAGGGCCGCTCGCTGGCGCCGTACCTGACGCTGCTGAACAACATCCGCCGCCGGCACCCGTCCCTGCAGCAACTGCGCAACCTGACGCTGCACACGGTCGATGACGAAGCCATCATGTGCTTCTCGAAGCGCTCGACGGCACCCGACGGCCACAGCGACACCGTCATCGTCGTCGTGAACACCGACCCGCACTCGGTCCGCGAGTCGATGGTCCACCTCGACATGACCGCCCTCGGCATGCGGCCCGAAGACACCTTCACCGTCTACGACGAAATCACCGGCGCCACCTGGCGCTGGGGCCAGAGCAACTACGTCAAACTAGACCCCAACGGCGAACCAGCCCACATCCTCGCCGTCCGCCGCGGCCAAGCCTGAACAGTCCCCGTGTCGACGCTCTTGAGGGATTGCTCCGACCGAATGGAGTCTCATCGCCGGGCTGCCGCCGCCCCTGTTCGGGGTCTGTGACCTGCAGCCTGGTTATGGCTGTGACGTCTTCGTTCTCAGCCAACCTGCTGAGGAGTTGCTGCGACGGAGTCGCGGGCGAAGTCGGCGATCGAGGTCGGTGTCACGCCGTAGGAGCTCGCCAAGCGGCTGATGTCGATGTGCGAGTCGTAGCTGTCAAGCACTGCGAGTAGCTGGGCGACGAAGTCCGGGAGGCCGGGCACCGGCTGCCCGGGCGGCACGCTCCGTAGTGCCACTGGATGGCCGAGTTCTTGCTCGAACACCTCGACGATGTCACGCCACGTCAGAGCCTGAGGCCCGCCGATCAACAGTGTTTGCCCCTCTGCGTCTCGGTGGTCGAGCGCTGCTACGGCGTACGCCGCGACGTCGCGCATGGCCACGAAGGAGTGACGTCGCCGCCCGTCGCCGACAACCGTGACTGGCTGGCCCGCGAGGGCTGGGCTGCCGACCACGGCCGGGACCCAGGTGTCCATGACGGCGTCCGGCTGCAGCACCGTCCAGGCCATGCCGCTGTCACGAAGCCGCTGCTCGGTCTCACCCTTCGCCCGCACGAACGGCATGGCGCTCTCGGGACTGGCGCCGAGCACCGACGTGAAGACGAAGCGACGCACGCCCTCGGCCGACGCCGCTTCGACGAGATTGCGATTGCCGACCCGGTCCACTGACTCGACGGTGTCGTCGCCGCCGCGCCCCATGGAGTTTGCCGTGGTGAGAATCGCGGTGGCGCCTGCGCATGCGGCGCGGAGAGAGGGCGGGTCCTTGAGGTCACCGGTCACGGGCTGGGCGCCGGCGGCCACGAGACTCTCGTACGACGAGCCGCTGCGCACCAGGATGCGCACGGGCTTTCCTTGCGCCAACAGTGTCCGGGCGATCAGCCCTCCGAGCCGACCTGTGGCTCCGACAACGAGGATCATGAGATTTCCTTCGGGTTCGCCGCGGTGCCGACAACGCGGCGGGTGTGGGCGTCGACGTCGCCGCTGGTCTCCTCGACCGGTTCCAGGTAGAACCGGGCCGAGGTGATCGCTTGGTCCGTGATGCCGAAGATGACAACGCCGCGCATGAGAAACGCGGTCCCGTCGGGCCGGCTCCCGGTGATGTCCCACTCGGTCCACAGCGTGCCGCCGTCCACCGCGCTGCGAGGCACCCGGGCTCGCAGATCCGGGACGCCGGCGAGGATCTGAGTCCAATTGGTGCGGACCTGCGCGCTGCCGCGAAATCCTCGCTGTGGGTGCGCGGGGGTCTCGTTGACGTAGTCGTCGGCGAAGCAGGCCACCATCGCGTCGAGGTCGTGGGCGTTCATCGCCTCGAGCAGTCGTTGCAACACCGGCAACTGGCCTTGGTTCGGTCGGTCCATGAGGACCTCCTAGCTCTGTTACAGTTATCTGTAACTAATACAGAAGCATGGAACGAATTATGAGCCGAGTCAAGGGCAAGCGTCAGTACGACTCCACCGGCCGCCAGGCGCAAGCACGGCGCGCCCGCGAGGAAGTCCTCGACGCCGCCGAGCGGCAGTTCCTGGCCAACGGGTACGCCGCCACCACCATCGCCGCCGTTGCCGCCGAGGCCGGGGTATCCGTGGAAACCATTTACAAGGCGTTCGGCGGCAAGTCGGGGCTGGTGCGCGCCATCTACGAGCGCGGCCTGACCGGGCGGGGACCGGTCCCGGCATACCAACGCTCCGACGAAATGCGGGCACACGAAACCGACCCCGAATCCATCATGCGCAAGTGGGGCCTGCTCACCACCGAAGTCGCCTCGACGGTTACGCCGATCCGGTTGCTCATGCGCTCGGCCGCCGCCATCGACCCCGACATGTCCACCGTGCTCAGCGACAGCGACGCCGAGCGCCTCACCCGGATGCGGCACCACGCCCGGTTCCTGGCCGAGCGCGGCTATCTCCGCGCCGGCGTCACGGTCACCGAGGCCACCGACATACTGTGGACCTGCAGCTCCGTCGAGATCTACGAACTCCTCGTCCTGCAGCGCGGCTGGTCGCCCCGCCGGTTCGCCCGATTCATCGCCGACTTCATGATCGCTTCGCTGCTGCCGGACCGCGAGGCGAACGTTGCCGCGCCCGATGGAGCCCTAGATGCGTGAGTCATCGCAGATCCGGAAGTGGCGGAACGGTCTCCGGGTACTTCAGGCCCGCGCCGGTGTTCAGGGCGACGACCTGTTCACCGGCGCGGATCCACCCGGACTCTCGCAACTGACGGATCGCCGCGAAGTTCGCGGCACCTTCCGGACAGATGAACGAGCCCTCCAGCTGAGCGACCTGGTGCAGCTCGGCCAGCAGGTCCTCGTCGTCGACGGCTACCGCGCAGCCGTTGGTCTCCGCGATCGCCTGGAGGACGAGGAAATCGCCGAGGGCCTTCGGGACGGTGATGCCGAAGGCAACGGTCTTGGCGTCCGGCCAGGGCTCGCTCTCGGGGAGGCCCTTCTCCCAGGCGCGGACGATCGGGGCGCAGCCGGTCGACTGGACCGCGACCAGGCGCGGCAACGGTCCCTCGATCCAGCCGAGGTCGCGGAGTTCGTTCAGTGCCTTCCAGATGCCGATGATGCCGACGCCGCCCCCGGTCGGGTAGACGATCACGTCGGGCAGCTGCCAGTTCAGCTGCTCGGCGATCTCCAGGCCCATCGTCTTCTTGCCCTCGATCCGGTACGGCTCCTTCAGCGTCGACGCGTCGAAGTACCCGGGCTGTTCCTGGATCAACGACCGGATGTACGCCGCCGCGTCGCCGATCAGCCCGTCGATCAGCTGCAGCCGCGCGCCGACCGCGGTCACCTCGCGCCGGCAGATCTCCGGCGCGGCGATCGGCATCGCGATCAACGCCTCCATCCCGGCGCGCGCGGCGTACGCGGCCCAGGCGGACCCGGCGTTCCCGTTCGTCGGCATCGCGATCTTCCGGACGCCGACCTCGTACGCGCGCGACACCCCGACGGCGGCGCCCCGCGCCTTGAACGTCCCGGTCGGGATCAGCCCCTCGTCCTTCATCAGCAGGCGATCCACCCCGAGCTCGGCGCCGTACCGCGGCAACGGCAGGAGCGGCGTCATCCCCTCCCCCAGCGTCACCACGTTCTCGGGCGAGCGCACCGGCAACAGCTCGTGATACCGCCACAGGTCCGGCGCCCGCGAGGCCAGGTCCTCCTTGCGAAGCGCTGGTACGTCGTACCTCGCGAGGAGCGGCGATCCGCACGGGCACAGGCCGATGATCTGATCGGCGTCATGGGTGGCGCCACAGCGAGGACACTCGAGATGACTCAGCGCGGAGAAGGTCACGACAACAGAAACTACCCCGCGCGCAGATCGGTGATCATCGGGCGCTGATGATCGGTGAGCCGGAACCCGATACCGCGGACGGCGTCGATGGTGACCGTCGTACCGAGGTCGTCGAGCTTGCGGCGCAGACGCTTCACCACCGAGTGCACGTCCGCGGTGCCGCGGATGTTCCGGTCCCGCCACACGGTGTGGTGCAGAGCGTCGTACGACCAGACCCGCAGCGGCGCGGACATCAGACGGCTGAGCAACTCCTGCTCGAGATCGGTCAACTGGATCTCGTCACCACCCCAGCAAGCCACCGAACGAGCCCGATCGATGGTGAGGACGTCGGCCTCGGGGTCGTCGCCGGTTGCACGGACGGCGGTGGCATCGACCGCATCGGGGTCCGGCGGCTCGGGCTGCCCAGGTGCGGCGGGCGGTGGTTGCTGCGCGGGAACCAGCAGTCTGCGCAGCTCGTCGAGGCTGGAGACCAGGAGCAGCGGCGCGACGTCGTCGACGAGTTCGGCCAGCCGGACGCGCTGCTCGGGTGAGGCCGCGACCGCGATGAGCAACGGGAACGCCCCTGATCCGGTAGTGGTCAGATCGGCGTCCGTAGGGGCGGGTTCACGGGCGGTGACCATCTGATCACGATGTCAACATCTGCCTGCGATCGTCAACGGAATGCCAACGATTGCCCAGCTTGCCTCGATCAGTGCGACAGCTAGTCACAAGTTGCTCACCAAGTGTGCTTGTTACCACGTTGTTCTGACACATAAGGTCCACGTCAAGCTTGCGGTGTCACATGCCGCGACCTGGGGGGCACTGAGCGTTCGCACGCCCTCCTGCAGCAATGACTCGGGGGAGTCGACTCGGGGTCGTTTCAAGTGAGGGGCTGCAGAGATGTCACATCAACGAAAGGGACTCGCCAGATCACTGGCGGGCGCCCTCGCGACGGTGGCAGTCGTCGCAACCAGCCTGGCCGCCGCCGGCCAGGCCCAGGCTTCATCACCCACCAAGCCGGAGGCCACGCCGGCCTCCAAGATCAAGCCAGAACTTCTGGAGAAGCTCGACGGCAAGGACGCCAAGTCCGCGACGGACTACTGGGTCCGCTTCGCCGCGAAGGCCGACCTGACCGCCGCGAGCAAGATCACCAACTGGAACGAGCGCGGCACCGCGGTGGCCGCCGCGCTGAAGAAGGCCGCCGCGGACAGCCAGGCGAAGATCCGCGCCGAGCTGGACGCGCAGCAGGTGAAGTACCAGTCCTTCTGGGGCACGAACGCGATCCGCATCGAGAGCGGCTCGCTCGAACTCGCCCAGAACCTGGCCGGTCACACCGAGGTCGAGGGCCTGTACGCGCCCGTCCAGATCGAGGTACCGAAGGTCACCCCCGGCCAGCAGGAGAAGGCGATCCAGGCCGTCGAGTGGGGCGTCGCCAACATCAAGGCGAACCAGGTCTGGTCGCAGTACGGCGACAAGGGCGAGGGGATCGTCGTCGCCAGCATCGACACCGGTGTGCAGTACGACCACCCGGCGCTGGTGAACCAGTACCGCGGCAACAACGGTGACGGCACCTTCAACCACAACTACAACTGGTTCGACGCGGCCGGCACCTCGCCGAACGCGCCGGCCGACGGCAACGGCCACGGCACCCACACGATGGGCACCATGGTCGGTGACGACGGCGCGGGCAACCAGATCGGTGTCGCCCCGGGCGTGAAGTGGATCGCCGCGAACGGCTGCTGCCCGAGCGACGCCGCGCTGATCACGTCCGGCCAGTGGATGCTCGAGCCGACCGACCTCGCCGGGCAGAACCCGGACGCGAGCAAGCGGCCGAACGTCATCAACAACTCGTGGGGCTCCACGCTGCCGTCGAACGACCCGTTCATGGAGGACATCACCCTGGCCTGGACCGCGTCCGGGATCTTCGGGACTTTCGCCAACGGCAACAGCGGTGAGGGCGGCTGCAACACGTCCGGCTCACCGGGCAGCCTGACGAGCAACTACTCGGCCGGCGCCTACGACATCAACAACAACATCGCGTCGTTCTCCGGCCGCGGTGTGGGCCAGAACGGCACCATCAAGCCGAACATCTCGGCCCCCGGTGTCAACGTCCGCTCCAGCCTGCCGGGCAACACGTACGGCGCCTTCAACGGTACGTCGATGGCGACACCGCACCTGACCGCCGCTGTGGCCCTGCTGTGGTCGGCCTCGCCGGCCCTCAAGGGTGACGTCGCGGCGACGCGGGCGCTCCTGAACTCGACCGCGATCGACACGCCGAACAGCCAGTGCGGCGGCACCGACGCGAACAACAACGTCTTCGGTCAGGGCCGTCTGGACGCGCTGGCGCTCCTGAACGCGGCGCCGATCGGCGACACCGGCACGCTCTCCGGCACTGTCACCGCCGCCACCGGTGGTGCCGCTCTCGCCGGCGCCAGCGTGACGGTCAAGGCAGCGGGCCAGCCGGACAAGACGCTGACCACCAGCAGCAACGGCACGTACTCGACCGTGCTGCCGGCCGGCGACTACAACCTGACGGTCGCATCGTTCGGTTACGCGACGCAGACCGCCACCGCCACCATCACCACGGGTCAGACCACCACCAAGAACTTCGCTCTGGTGAGCACGCCGCAGGTGAGCGTCGGCGGCACCGTCACGGACGGCTCCGGCCACGGCTGGCCGTTGTACGCGAAGGTGTCGGTCGAGGGTCCGGGTGGCGTGTTCGACTACACGACCCCGAGCAACGGCCGGTACAGCCTCAAGGTCCCGTCCGGTGCGGCGTACTCGCTCAAGGTCGAGTCGAAGTACCCGGGTTACCAGACCGTCAGCCAGCCGATCACCGTCGGAACCGGCAACCTGACGAAGAACATCGCCGTACCCGCCGACAGCAACTCGTGCAGCACCGCGCCCGGTTACAAGTGGGGCTCGGACGGCGTGTACGAGACCTTCGACTCCGGTGCCGCGCCGAGCGGCTGGACCGTCGTCGACAACAAGGGCAACGGTCAGGTCTGGAAGTTCGACGACCCGGGCAACCGGGGCAACCTGGCCGGCGGCAGCGGCAAGTTCGCCATCATCGACAGCGACAAGTACGGCGGTGGCGGGTCCCAGGACACGTCGCTGGTCAGCCCGGTCGTGGACCTGACCTCGGTCACCGCTCCGGTGATCCGGTTCAACCAGGACCTGAACTACCTCGGCGGTGAGAAGGGCGACGTCGACCTGTCGATCGACGGCGGCGCCACCTGGAGCAACGTGCTCACGCAGTCCGTCGACGCCCGCGGCGTCAAGGAGATCGCGATCCCGCAGGCGGCCGGCAAGTCCGCGGTCCAGGTGCGGTTCCACTACTACAACGCGTCGTACGAATGGTGGTGGGAGGTCGACAACGTCCTCGTCGGCAGCCAGGTCAGCTGTGTGCCGACCGGCGGCGGCATTGTCGTCGGCAACGTCAAGGACGCCAACACGAGCGGCTTCGTCAACGGCGCGGTCGTCACCCGTGACGGCAGCACCGAGTCCGCGACCACCGTGGCGACGCCCGAGGACACCGGTCTGAACGACGGTTTCTACTGGCTGTACTCGTCCGCTGACGGCGACCAGGGCTTCACCGCCAAGGCCGGCAACTACGTCAGCTCGACCGCGACCGTCGGGGTCGAGGCCGACTGGACGACCACGGCCGACTACAGCTTGAAGGCCGGCCAACTGTCCGTGACGCCGGGTGCCGTCAGCGGCAGCCTGAAGCTGCCGACCGGCAAGGTGACCAAGTCGTTCACCGTCAAGAACACCGGCGGTGCCGATGTCGACGTGAAGTTCGGCGAGAAGGACAGCGGTTTCGTCCTGCAGAACGCGAACGGCAGCACGACCACCAAGGCCCAGGTGGAGAACGGGCCCGGCGCACCGCTGCAGCGGCTCGCCGTGGACACCTCGTTCGCCCGGATGCTGATCGGCAAGACCGGCCCGGTGTCACCAGGGCCGGCCGCCGCGAAGCCGATGGCGGCTCCGTGGACCGACATCGCCGACTACCCGGCGTCCGTGATGGACAACCGGGTGGTCAGCCTCGAGGGCAAGACGTACTCGATTGCCGGTGGCAACGGTAGTGCGTCGACCGGGAACAGCTACGTGTACGACCCGGCGACCCTCGCCTGGACCGCGATCGCCCCGCTGCCGGGTGCTCGCAACGCCATCAGCGTCGGTGTGATCGGCGGCAAGATCATCGCCAGCTCCGGCTGGGGATCGTCCGGCCCGGCGCCGGAGACCTGGTCCTACGACCCGGCCGCCAACGCCTGGACCGCACTGGCCGCCAACCCGGCCCCGCGGGCCGCGGCCGGTCAGGCCGTGCTCGACGGCAAGTTGTACGCCGTCGGCGGGTGCACCACCTCCAGCTGTCTGCCGATGAGCAACACGGTCGTCCGGTACGACGCGGCGGCGAACGCCTGGGAGACGCTGGCGAACTACCCGCAGTCGGTCGCGTTCGCGTCCTGCGGTGCCATCGACGGCAAGCTGTACTGCGCCGGCGGTAACGACGGCACGAACTCGCTGAAGGCGGCGTACGTCTACGACCCGGGAGCCGATTCCTGGACCGCGATCGCGGACGCTCCGGCCGACCACTGGGCGGCGTCGTACGCCGTCGCGGGCGGCAAGCTGCTGATCGTCGGCGGTGTCCAGGCCGGTGCGGTCACCAACGCCGGGTTCTCGTACGACCCGTCGTCGGAGAGCTGGACCGCGCTGCCGAACGCCAACCTGCCGCGGTACCGCGGTGGTGCGGCGTGTGGCTTCTACAAGATCGGCGGCTCGTCCGGCAGCTTCAACGCGACGGCGGACAGTGAGGCCCTGCCGGGTCTCGAGGACTGCTCCGAGTCGTCGGCGGACGTGAGCTGGATGTCCATCGACCAGACCGAGGTCACCCTGGCCCCGGGACAGTCGGCGACCGTCAAGGTCACGCTCTCCGCGAGCGTCGACCAGCCCGGCACCTACAGCGGTGCCGTGACGATCGGCGAGAACACCCCCTACACGGTCGCTCCGGTCGGCGTGACGATGACCGTCACCCCGCCCACCACGTGGAGCAAGCTGCAGGGCACCGTCACGGGCGTCAGCTCGTCCGGCGCCTCCGCCGCCCTCCCGGGCGCAATCGTGCAGGTGGACTCGTGGGCCCAGTCCTACACCTTCATCACCGACAAGGACGGTAAGTACGCCTACTGGCTCGACCGTCGCAACAACCCGCTCACCCTGATCGCCGCGAAGGACGGCTACAAGCCTCAGACCCGCACCACCAAGCTGGTCGCCGGCACCCCCGTCACCGAAGACTTCGCCCTGAAGTCGATCAAGTAAGCAGGCAGTAAAAGCTCGGCCCCCGGACCACACACGGTCCGGGGGCCGAGCCCTTTGCAGAGGGAGTGGGGAATCCAACGCACCTGAGACGACCAGTAGGACTCCCCACTCCAGAGACTTGTGCACAGGAGGGAAGTTGGGCGGCAGTCTGGGGTGGGGATCGGTGCATGTGCAGGCTGCGCGGCGAGGCCGGAGTTGTCATCACTCGAACTCGCGACTTCGCTGACCGGGTGCTCGGATCACGCGAGCCGCCGATGGTCCGGCTCGAAGTCGCTGTCCTGACGGTCGCGAGTCGACGGTCCCGGCCGGACGACGCGGCGGCGCTCGTGCTCGACGTATGTCGTCAACGTCCGTACGACGCCACAACGTCTGCTCGCCGAGTTGGCCCGGATGCAGCAACTGCCCCGGCGCGTGGCGGCGAAGGCGACCCTTCGGTTCGGCTACCAGATCGTGAGTGATCCGTGCGGTGCTGCAGTCCAGGTCGCCACGGTCCTCCGCACCCGCGGCTGGCCCGGTCCAGCTACCGCGTGCGGCCCCAAGTGTCCGATTGGGTTGGGGAACGCAGCGAACCTGAACTGACCTGCTGGATTCCCCAGTTCGTGAGGGTCAGGTGGTGGGGAGGAGGTGGAAGCCGACGCCTCGGACGGCGTGGATGGAGACGGTGGCGCCGAGGTTGGTGAGTTTTTGCCGGAGGCGTTTGACCACCGAGTGGATGTGCGAGCCGTGGCCGAGGTGCTCGTTGCCCCAGACGGCGTGGTGCAGGCGCTGGTACGTCCAGACCCGGCCGGGTTCTGCTACCAGGCAGTGCAGGAAGTCGTGCTCCAGCCGGGTCAGCGGCAGCTCGCGGTCCTTCCAGCGGACCACCCGGCGGTGGACGTCCAGCCGCAGCTCGGCGACCGGCTCGGGTTCACGCACCGCCTGCATCCGACGCTCAACAGGCGCCGCCACATCCGGTACGCCGCCTGCCGCACTGATTGCCGCGCTCGGGGCGACCGTGACGCCGGTCAGCTCCAGGAATGCGCGGGCCTGGTCGGCGTTCGAGACCAGCAGCAGCGCGTCGGCTCCGCCGAGCAGACGCGCCAGGTGTACTCGTTCGGCCGTGGACGCGGCCACGCCGATGATCAATGACGAATCGGACGGCCTCTCGATCGGCATCACAAGCTCGCCCCTCCCAGTCGAACCGGCCCGCCACAAGTACGGTTCACGGCGCGAACCAAGTCAAGGGATTCGCCGCTCCGTGGGCTGGCACATATGCGTCCTGTCCGAGACAGGACAGGCAAACCTTGGCAAAACCTCGCGCCGCTCCCCGGACAGGTGTGCGATCGGCCCGCCAAGCGGAGTAGTCTCCTCGCGCACGGTCACTCTGACCGCATCCACGGAGGAACAGTGCCCGGTCTCGTTCGACGGCCGCTCGTCATCTGGTTGCTCGCGGCCCTCGCAGTCCCTGTACTGCTGACGGCTGTGCTGATTCCCGCGAGGGCCGGCACCACCGAGGACGACCTCCGCGAACGCACCACGGCCGCCCTGAAGGCGCGCGGTATCGAGACCGGCGGCGTCGACTTCGACGGCCGGAACGCACGCATCACCGTGCCGTCCGGCGTGGATCCGGCGGTCGTCCGCGAGGTCGTCTCCGGCGTCGACGGCGTGCGGTCGGTCGAGCTCGTCAACGGGCAAGCGGCCGGCGCAACGCCGACACCTGCTCCGACCAGCAGCAGTACGCCGCCGCAATCCGACGTACCGGCGTTCGAGCTCGGGCGGACGGATCGGTCGATCCGGGTGCAGGCGCCGGTGCGGAGCCAGGCGGTCAAGGACGCGATCGCGGCCGAGGTCGACCAGGTGCTCGGCGAGGACCGTGAGTACGACGACCGCACGACGATCGACGCCGCGACCGGGCTCGCCGACGCGTCGACGGTGTCCGCGCTGCTGCGGGCGCTGGCGATCGGTGGCGGTGACGCCTCGGTACGGTACGACGGGGAGACCGTGACGTTGTCCGGTCAGGTGCCGGACCAGGCGACGAAGGCGACGATCGGCCGGGCCGCGGCGACTGCCGTTCCGGGTGCGGTGATCGCGGACGAACTGGCGCTCCCGGCGCCGCCGAAGAGCGCGGTCAGCGAGCCGTGCCGTACCTTCCCGAGCCGGCTGGCCGAGTTCAGCCGGCAGCACCCGATCAACTTCCTGTCCGGTACGTCGATCGTGAACGACGCGTCGAAGCCGTCCGTGGTGAAGGCCGCCGCCGTCCTCAAGTCGTGTACGACGGTGCGCGTCGAGGTGGCCGGTCACACCGACGACCTCGGCTCACCCGCGACCAGCCTGCCGCTGTCCGAGCGCCGGGCCGCCGCGCTGAAGGCCGAACTGGTGCGGCTCGGGGTCGGCGCCGACCGGATCCTCGCGCACGGGTACGGCGAGGCGTTCCCGATCGCATCCAACGCCACGGGCGCCGGGCGGGTCGCGAACCGCCGCGCCGAGATCCGAGTAGTACAGGGGAATTGATGAGCTGGCTGATCGCCGAGACCTGGATTCTGCTGCTGGTCGCGTTCGTACTGGGCAGCGCCGCCGCCTGGCTGGTACACAGACTCGTCCGCCATTCGGCCGGAGGAGCACGCTGATGGGCTGGCTACTCCGAGACAACTGGCTGGGCTCGCTCCTCGCGTTCGTCGTCGGCGCGGGCATCACCTGGGTCCTCCTCGACCGCCGCCGCCCCGCCCCCGCAATCCCCGCTCCGCCCCAGCAGCCGACCGGCACCAAGCCGGCTGCCGCCACCGCCCCCTCTCCCCCGACACCCGCACCAACCCCACCAGCAGCCGAGCGAGCCACTCCGGAACCGCCTGCCGAGCAACCGACGGCGACGCCGGGACCCGAGGCTGACCCGGTTCCTGCAGCTTCGACAACTCCGGCAGCGCCCGCGGCTTCGCGTGGTGAGGTTGAGCGGCCGGTGTTTTCGCAGTTGATGGGTGAGGAGGAGACGCTGTTCGACCACATCCAGCCGGCTGCTGGCACGACTCCGGACGCGCCAACCGGCGTACCAGCTGGACGGTACGGCGACGGATCGGCGGATGCCGTGCCGCATCAAGGCCCGCCCGACGGGTTCACGATCAAGGGCAATGCGCAGTCGATGCTCTTCCACACACCCGATTCGCCGTACTACGGCCGCACCAAGCCGGAGGTCTGGTTCCGCACCGAGGCCGACGCCGAGCGGGCCGGCTTCACCAAGTACACCCGCCGTCCGCGTAAGGCCGCGGACCCGCGCGACTGACCCCGGGAGAGACCGTGCGACGCCAGCTCCACCTTCCCTTCATCGTCGGCCAGGACGAGGACGGCACCTGGGTCGCCGAGGCCGCGCTCACGCCGGACATCTTCGTCTCCGGCGAGGGCGACACCCGCGAATCCTCCCTCGACGACCTCCGCGTCCAGATCGCCCGCGCAGTAGCCGATTCCGGCGCCCCCGAACAACTGGTCATCGAGATCGACGTCCCGGACAACTGACCCGCCAACAGTCCTACGATTCCGCCAACACCGAATCACCAGGAGGCGGAGTGCAGCGCGACATCACCGTGCCCTTCACCGTCGTACAGGACGAGAACGGCGCCTGGTGCGCCGCGGCGGCGCTGAGCGCGGAAGCGTTCGCGAACGGCGAAGGCGCTACCCGTGACGCCGCGATCGCGGACCTCCGGGAAGCGATCGTGCTCCTCGTCGCGGAGATCGGCGTGCCCGATCAGCTGACCGTCACGGTTGAGACCGACTGAGAGAAGGAGGCCGGCTGATGAGCGAGGAGCTGTCCCGGAGCGAACCTGGTCGTGGCACGCAGGGGCCGGATGAGGTGCTGACGCCGGACGCCGTCATTCTGCCGGGGGAAGGGCAGGAGGGGCGGAGCGTCAATGCGGACGAGGCGTATCCGGGGCTGCGGTCGGTGAACGTCAGGGGGCTGTTGCGACGGTACCGGCGTGGTGGTGGTCGCGGTAGTGCGGCCCAGCAGACCGCGAAACAGCGTGAGGAGCGGTCGCCGCGGCGGTGATCCCGCCGCGCTGGACCGACCGCCCCGAAGCCCGTTCGCAACTGCCGTCATCGAATCGCAGTACAGCCGGATTGCGAGCCCTATTTGCTTGTACTGGCAAAGGGCCGCCAGACTGTGCGGAACGCCTTGCGGACCCGTCCGGCCGACGGCGTCACCACATCATCGCTGTACCCCCGGGAGTTGTCCGGGCGCAACGCACTGCCCTCCCCTTTTAGGTGCGCCCGAACGGGGTACGGGACCTTAGGTTTGATGACACCCGATGGAGGTGAGCGTGACCGACATGCTGCCGGAGCAGCACCACGGACTGACGAAGAGTGACCCGCTGTGGTTCAAGCGGGCCGTCTTTTACGAGGTCCTCGTGCGGTCCTTCAAGGACTCGAACGCCGACGGCATCGGCGACCTGCAAGGCCTGACCGAGAAACTCGACTATCTCGAGTGGCTCGGTGTGGACTGCCTTTGGTTACCTCCGTTCTATCCCTCGCCGTTGCGCGACGGCGGCTACGACATCTCGGACTACACCGACGTGATGCCGGAGGTCGGGACGGTCGCCGACTTCGCGGAGTTCCTGCAGCAGGCACACGCCCGCGGCATCCGGGTGATCGTCGACTTCGTCATGAACCACACCTCGGACCAGCACCCCTGGTTCCAGGCGTCGCGGGAGGACCCCGAGGGTCCGTACGGCGATTTCTACGTGTGGTCCGACACCGACGACAAGTACGCCGACGCACGCATCATCTTCGTCGACACCGAGCAGTCGAACTGGACCTGGGACCCGGTGCGCGGCCAGTACTTCTGGCACCGGTTCTACTCCAACCAGCCGGACCTGAACTTCGAGAACCCGGCCGTCGGCGACGCGATGATCGAGGCGCTGAAGTTCTGGCTCGACCTGGGCGTCGACGGTTTCCGGCTGGACGCCGTGCCGTACCTGTTCGAGGTCGACGGCACGAACTGCGAGAACCTCCCGCGTACCCACGAGTTCCTGAAGCGGGTCCGCAAGGAGGTGGACGCGAACTACGAGGACCGCGTCCTGCTCTGCGAGGCGAACCAGTGGCCGGCCGACGTGGTCGAGTACTTCGGCGACCGGGACTCCGGCGGTGACGAGTGCCAGATGGCGTTCCACTTCCCGGTGATGCCGCGCATCTTCATGGGCGTACGGCGGGAGTCGCGGTTCCCGATCTCCGAGATCCTGGCCCAGACGCCGGAGATCCCGGACACCTGCCAGTGGGGCATCTTCCTGCGCAACCACGACGAGCTGACGCTCGAGATGGTCACCGACGAGGACCGCGACTACATGTGGTCGGAGTACGCGCAGGACCCGCGGATGAAGGCGAACATCGGCATCCGCCGCCGGCTCGCTCCGCTGCTGGACAACGACACCAACAAGATGGAGTTGTTCACCGCACTCCTGCTCAGCCTGCCGGGCTCCCCGATCCTGTACTACGGCGACGAGATCGGCATGGGCGACAACATCTGGCTGGGCGACCGGGACGGCGTCCGCACCCCGATGCAGTGGTCCCCGGACCGCAACGCCTCGTTCTCGACCGCGACGCCGGGCAAGCTCAGCCTGCCGGTGATCATGGATCCGGTCTACGGTTTCCAGGCGGTGAACGTCGAGGCCGAGATGGAGAACGCCTCGTCGCTGCTGCACTGGACCCGGCGGATGATCCAGACCCGCAAGCAGCACCCGTCGTTCGGTATGGGCACCTTCACCGACCTGGGCGGCTCCAACCCGAGCGTGCTGTCGTACGTCCGGGAGTTCGGCGACGACGTGGTGCTGTGCGTGAACAACCTGTCGAGGTTCCCGCAGCCGATCGAGCTGGATCTGCGGCAGTGGCAGGGCGTCGAGCCGATCGAGCTTCTCGGCGGCGTGCACTTCCCGACAATCGGCGAGTTGCCCTACCTTCTGACCCTCGGCGCCCACGGTTTCTACTGGTTCCGGCTGCCGGTGGCGAAGCCGGAAGCACAGTCGGAAAAGCATGAGGAGAGCATTTAAGTGACTTCCCATCTGGACCAGGTCCAGTCCTTCTGCTCGGGCCAGAGGTGGTTCGGCGAGAAGGGACACGACGTTCACGTCGAAGCGATGGCCACCTCGGCGTGGCTCTCGGACGCGGACGCCTGGCCCGCGGTCCGGATCGGGTTCGTCTACTGTGCGGGTCCACCCGGGGCGGAAACCCCGATCCGGGTGTACCAGCTGCCGCTCAGCTACCACCGCGAGCCGGTCGAGAACCTCGGCCACGCGCTGGTCGGTGAGTGGACCGAGCCGGACCTCGACGACACCGAGGTCTGGGTGTACGACGCGTTGCACGACAAGGAAGCGACGCCGTACTGGCTGGACGGGCTCACGCACGGACGGCAGCTGGACGGGCTGGAGTTCCATCCCGTCCAGGCGCCGGAAGGGTCGATCAAGGTGCCGGAGGACGCGCAGTCGCTGGTCCTCACGGTCGAGCAGAGCAACACCTCGCTCGTGTTCGGCGATGTCGCGCTGCTGAAGGTGTTCCGGCGCCTCGAGCCCGGGAGCAACCCCGGGGTCGAGATCGAGTCGGCGCTCACCGAGGCCGGGTCCGAACTGGTCCCGGCGGTGCTGGGGTCCGCGCGTGGTCGGTGGCCGCGGGCGGGCGGCGGCACCGACAGCGGCGAACTGGCGATGATGACGGCGTTCCAGAAGAGCGCGACCGACGGCTGGACGTTCGCGACGTCGTCGGTGCGCGACCTGTACGCCGAGGCGGACCTGCACGCCGAGGAGGTCGGCGGTGACTTCGCCGCCGAGTCGCACCGGCTCGGCGCGAGCACGGCGCAGGTGCATTCCGAGCTCGCGAAGGCGCTCGGCACCGACATCTGGGAGCCGGCCAAGCTGGTCGAGCACGCGGCCGCGATGCGTCGCCGGCTCGACAAGGCCGCTGCGGCGATCCCGGAGCTCGCACCGTACGCCGACGGACTGGCGCGGGCGTTCGACGCGCTGGCGGCGTACGACCAGCCGGTGACGGTGCAGCGGATCCACGGCGACTTCCATCTCGGGCAGGTGCTGCGGACGATCGACGGCTGGAAGCTGATCGACTTCGAGGGCGAGCCTGCCAAGTCGCTGGTCGAGCGGCGGGCGCTGGACACCGAGGTGAAGGACATCGCCGGTATGCTGCGGTCGTTCGACTACGCGGCCCGGTCGCTGCTGGCCGATCACCAGGGCGACCAGCAGATCGCGTACCGCGCGGCGGAGTGGGTGACCCGCAACCAGCAGGCCTTCTGCGACGGGTACGCCGAGACGGCGGGCAGCGATCCGCGCGAGCACAGCGTGCTGCTGAACGCGTTCCTCGCGGACAAGGTCATCTACGAGACCCTCTACGAGGCCCGTAACCGCCCGAGCTGGCTGCCGATCCCGCTGTCGGCCGCCGCGCAGCTGGCCGAACGGTAATACCCCGAAATCTTTGACCGTTTGTGTACTTCGGGACTCGTCGGGTACGGGGTGCGGTGTACAGGGTCCGGATCGGGCAGGATGGGGTTCATGGGAGAGCGTGAAGCTTTTGAGGTGCCGGTGGTGGCGGCCGACGAGCCTGTGGTGACAGCGGTTCCGGTCGCTCGGACCGATCTCGAACGACTGGTCGCCGGCACGTTCCACGATCCTCATCAGGTGCTCGGCCCGCATCTCGGCGAGCACGGCGTCACCGTCCGCGCGCTGCGCCCGTACGCGAACAGCGTGACAGTGCTGTACGACGGCCAGCGGCTCGACCTGCGGCACGAGCACGACGGGGTCTGGGTCGGCGTACTCGATATCGACAAGGTCCCGGACTACCGGCTCGAGGTCACCTACACCGACGGTCCCGCGACCGAGGTCGACGACCCGTACCGGTACCTGCCGTCGCTCGGCGAGGTCGACCTGCACCTGATCGGCGAGGGCCGGCACGAGCAGCTGTGGACCGTGCTCGGCGCCCACGTCCGCCGGTACGACGGCCCGGCCGGGCAGATCACGGGTACGTCGTTCGCGGTCTGGGCCCCGAACGCGCAGGGCATCCGGCTGACCGCCGACTTCAACTTCTGGGACGGTCGCGCGCACCCGATGCGCTCGCTCGGCGGCTCCGGCGTGTGGGAGCTGTTCGTGCCCGGCGTCGGCCCGGGTACGCGGTACAAGTTCGACATCTGCGGCCGGGACGGCGTCTGGCGGCAGAAGGCCGACCCGATGGCGAACCTGGCCGAGACTCCCCCGGCGAACGCGTCCGTCGTGCACGAGTCGACGTACGAGTGGAGCGACTCCGACTGGCTGACCAAGCGCGCCGGCGCGCAGGCGTACGCCGAGCCGATGAGCGTGTACGAGGTGCATCTCGGCTCGTGGCGCAAGGGCAGGTCGTACCGCGAGCTGGCCGACGAGCTCGTTGCCTATGTCAACGAGATGGGTTTCACCCATGTCGAGTTCATGCCGGTGATGGAGCACCCGTTCGGCGGTTCGTGGGGCTACCAGGTCACGTCGTACTTCGCGCCGACCTCGCGGTTCGGCGACCCGGACGACTTCCGGTTCCTGGTCGACAGGCTGCACCAGGCGGGCATCGGCGTCCTCGTCGACTGGGTGCCGGCGCACTTCCCGAAGGACGCCTGGGCGCTGGCCCGGTTCGACGGTACGCCGCTCTACGAGCACCCGGATCCGCGCCGCGGCGAGCAGCCCGACTGGGGCACGCTGGTGTTCGACTTCGGCCGGCCGCAGGTGCGCAACTTCCTGGTCGCGAACGCGCTCTACTGGGCCGAGGAGTTCCACATCGACGGCCTGCGGGTGGACGCGGTCGCCTCGATGCTCTACCTGGACTACTCGCGGCAGGACGGGCAGTGGGTGCCGAACCAGTTCGGCGGCCGCGAGAACCTGGAGGCTGTGTCGTTCCTCCAGGAGATGAACGCGACGCTCTACAAGCGGGTCCCGGGCGTGATCACGGTCGCGGAGGAGTCGACGTCCTGGCCGGGTGTCACCCGCGCGACGCATCTCGGCGGGCTCGGATTCGGCTTCAAGTGGAACATGGGCTGGATGAACGACTCGCTCCGCTACCTGGAGCACGAGCCGGTGCACCGGCAGTACCACCACCACGAGCTGACGTTCTCGATGATGTACGCGTACTCCGAGAACTTCGTCCTCCCGCTGTCCCACGACGAGGTCGTGCACGGCAAGGGGTCGCTGCTGCGGAAGATGCCCGGCGACCGCTGGCAGCAGCTGGCGAACCTCCGCGCGTACCTGGCGATGATGTGGGCGCATCCGGGCAAGCAGTTGCTGTTCATGGGATGTGAGTTCGGCCAGGAGTCGGAGTGGTCGGAGAAGGGCGAGCTGGACTGGTGGCTGCTGGAGCACAGCGACCACAAGGGCCTGCAGGACCTGGTCCGCGACCTGAACCGGGTCTACAAGGACAACCCGGCGTTCTGGCGGACCGATCACGACGCGGAGAAGTTCAGCTGGATCGACGCGAACGACGCCGGCAACAACGTGTTCTCGTTCCTCCGGTACGGCGCGGAAGGCGAGCCGACCGTGGCGTGTATCGCGAACTTCTCCGCGATCCCGCACCACGGTTACCGCCTCGGCCTGCCGTACGCCGGCCGCTGGGAGGAGGTCGTCAACACCGACGCCACCTCGTACGGCGGATCCGGTGTCGGCAACTTCGGCGCGGTCGAAGCAAACGGCACGCCGTGGCACGGGTTGGAGAGTAGCGCCGAGCTGTCCGTGCCACCCCTGGCGACGGTGTACCTGCGGTTCACCGGGTAGCGTTCACGGCGTGACCGCCGTACCGCCGCTGACCGATGGTGACCTGACCCTGCGACTGTTGCGCCACGATCCGAAGGTGATCGCCTTCGACGTCGAGAACGGCGCACCGGTCGGCACGGTCGAGGTACGCCGGACCACGCCCGGCGTCGGCCTGGTGGTCTGGGCGGTGGAGAACTCCGACGCGGCGCAGCGCGCGCTCCGGCTGGTGAGCGAGTACGCGTTCGGTGAGCTCGGTCTGGAGCGGCTGCAGGTCGAGGTGGACCCCGAGCTGCACTCCTCCGCCCGGGTCGCGGTCCGGTCCGGTTTCCGGCGGGAGGGAGTCCTGCGCGGGGCCGCGGTCGTGGAGGGCGAACGCCGCGATGTCGCCGTGTACGGGATGCGCGTCGACGATCCGCGTCCGGACACGGTGACGGGCTGGACCGCGTTGATGGACTCGACGCTGCCGAAGAAGCGGGTGATCGCGCACGTCGTCGTACGCGACACCGGTGGACGGGTGTTGCTGTGCCAGGTCAGCTACAAGAAGGACCTGGAGCTGCCGGGCGGGGTGGTCGAGCCGGACGAGGACCCCGCGACGGGTGCGTCCCGCGAGATGGAGGAAGAGCTCGGTACGGCGCTCCCGCTGCTCGGCGTACTTGCGATCGACTGGCTGCCGCGCTGGGAGGGCTGGGGCGACGCCGTCGAGATCCTGTACGACGGCGGCGTGCACGACCCGTCGTTGATCGACAGGCTGCAGCCGGACGGGTTCGAGATCCGGGGCATCTCGTGGCACGCACCGGAGAAACTGGCCGGCCTGGTCTCGCCGCTCAATGCCCGCCGGCTCCCGATGCTCCTGGACGCGCCGGACCAGCTCCACAACCTCAGAAACGGCTCACCCATCACCTCGTGAGCTGACTGACGCACCAGGTGTAGTGGCCGTCGCCGGCGTTCTCGTCGTAGATCGTGGCGGTGATGATCGCGTACGCCCGGCGGTACAGCCGCATCCGCTCTCGATCGTGCCCGAGCTCCTCGAACCGGGCGGTGAGCAGGTCGTCGAGCCGGCGCGCGTCGGGTGAGTACATGTCGAAGAACCCCGCCGCCAGCGACGCCTCGAATGTGCTGTCCCCCGCGGTCGACAGGAATCCCCAGTCCAGCACTGCCGCCACCCGCTGCCCATCCATCAGCAGGTTGGGCGGACAGATATCCCCGTGCACAACGCTCGACGCGTCCTCCAGCTGGGTCAGGCCGTGCAGCACGTCGTCCAGCAATGCTGGGAAACCGGAGACATCACGCTCCAGGTGAGCACGGGACGCTTCGGCGCGACGTCGTACCAAGCCCGCCAGACTCTCACCCCAGGACCGCCCCCAGAACGGCTGCCCCACTACCGGCATCGCCTTGCTCGCCGGCCCAGGTCGCACCTCCCGCAACGCCTCCACGACTGCGACGAACGCGTCCAGCGCAACGTCTTCCGGCAGCCCGGCCTCGTGCAGCGGCACCCCGGTCAACTTGTCCTCGACGCTGACCGCGAGCCCGTCCTCCCCCGCCGTGATCTCCCGGATCCGCGGCGTCCGGAAGGGCAATTCCGGCAACTCGTCGAGGAACGCCTTCAACGGGCGCACGTCCTCCGGCCGCCGATCGAACCAGACCTTCCGCACGGTCCCGTCGCCGAGATCGTAGACGGCGCCTTCCATCCCCTGCCCGATGAGCTCCACCGGACCGACCCTATCGGCCCCGTCCAGCGAGATCCGTCTAGCGGATGAAGCGGATCGTCAGCGGATAGCTGTAGTCGTTCCCACCGGACGCGGCGACCGTCGCGAGGATGATCACCACGAGCGCCGCGATCGCGCCGATCACGACCAGCGGTACGACGATCAGCACGCCGAGCCCGAACGTGATGAAGATCAGCACCGCCGCGAGCGCCGAGTAGATCAGCAGCGAGATCTGGAAGTTCAGCGACTCCACCGCATGCCGCCGTACGAAGTCCGAGCGGTCCCGGAAGACCAGCCAGATGATCAGCGGGCACAGGAACCCCATCGCCAGCCAGGCCGCGATCAGCACGCCGATGTGCGCGACCATCGCCCACGTGCGTTCTTCAGAGCCGGACAGCGGCGTGCTCATAGTCCAGTCAAGCACACCGATTCCTTTTCGCGGTGTCCTCGGTCAATACCGGTGACAGACCTGCAACGAAAGGGATGCACGATGGCGAGCAAGGAGTCGGAAGCGGTTCTGCGGCACTGGGCCGCGAACCGGAAGGCGGCTGAGGAGAACGTCCAGGACGGCGATCAGGAGCTGGCCGATCACCGCTGGGCCGGGCTGACGACCGAGCCGCCGGAGGTGGACTACCTGGCGGTGCCCGGACGGCGGGCGATGTGGATCGTGCCGCACGGCGCCGCAGCGGACCGGGTGCTGCTGTGTCTGCACGGCGGCGGTTTCATCGGCGGATCGCAGTACTCGCACCGGAAGCTGTTCGCGCACCTCGCCCGTGCGGTCGGGGCGCGGGCGCTCGTCTTCGACTATCCGCTGGCGCCGGCTCACACGCATCCGGCCCAGGTCGACGACGCGGTCGACACGTACCGCTGGCTGCTCGACCAGGGAATCGCGCCCGAACACATCGTGTTCACGGGTGACTCGGTCGGCGGTGGCCTCGCCATCACCACCCAGTTACGCGCCCGATCGGCCGGCCTGCCACTTCCCGCCGGCACGATGCCGTTCTCACCGGCGGTGGACTTCGAGGCGACCGGAGCGTCGTACGACACCAACCGCGACCGCGACGCGTTCTTCCACCGGGACCTGGTCCGTGGGCTCGCGTGGATGTTCCTCGGACCGGACGGCTCGCCGCGCGACCCGTTCGTGAATCCTCTGTACGGCGACCTGACCGGGCTCGGACCGATCTACATCCAGGTCGGCGGGGACGAAGTACTGCTGGACGACGCGCAACAACTCGCGGCCGCCGCCGAGAAGGCCGGGGTCGAGGTGCGGCTGGATGTGTTCCCGGAGATGCAGCACACGTTCCAAATGGCGGCCGGACGCGCGCCGGAGGCGGACGATGCGATCCAGCGGATGGGAAGCTTTGCTCGTCGGGTGCTGGGGCTGTCATGACTCAGGGAGCTGTGATGACGGAGGACGCTGAGTTCGCTGACCGGACCGAGCCCTTCCGCAAGGAGTTGCTGGCGCATTGCTATCGGATGCTCGCGTCCGTGCACGAGGCCGAGGACGCCGTACAGGAGACATACCTGCGGGCCTGGCGGTCGTGGGACGACTTCGAGGGCCGCTCGTCGGTGCGGGTCTGGCTGTACCGCATCGCGACCAACGTGAGCCTCACCGCGCTCGAGCAGCGCGGCCGCCGCGCGCTGCCCTCCGGTCTGGGAGCACCTGCCACCGACCTCAGTCCCGGCGTGCCGCCGGACGATCCAACGGTGCGCTTCGTGGAGCCGATCGCCGAGACCTTGGTCGTGTCCGATCCCGCGTCGATCGTCGCCGTCCGGGAGAGCCTGCGGCTGGCGCTGATCGCCGCCCTGCAGTACCTGCCGCCGAAGCAGCGCGCCGTACTGATCCTGCGAGAGGTCCTCGCGTTTCCGGCCGCCGAGGTCGCCACGATGCTCGACACGTCGGTCGCGGCCGTGAAGAGCACGCTTCAACGCGCCCGTGCCCGCTTGGACGAGAAGGCGCCGTCACAGGGTGACGTCTCGGCGCCGACCGATCCTGAATCGCTAGCACTGCTGGACGACTACATCGCCGGTTTCGAGAACGCCGACACCGCAGCCCTCGAACGCGCTCTCCGCGCGGACGCCGCGATCGAGATGGTCGGTACGACGGCCTGGTTCAACGGTCGCGTGATGTGCATGCGCTTGCTGGCTTCCGCGGTCGGCGCACCGGGTGACTGGCGGATGATCCCGATCATCGCGAACGGCCAGCCCGCGGTCGGCAGCTATTTCAAGGGCGATCCGTACGGCGTCGCCGTACTCACGCCCACTCCGACCGGAATCACCCACATCCACGTCTTCAGCACCCCGAGCCTCGTCACGTACTTCGGTCTGCCGCCTACAGCTCCTGCACGGTAAGGCGCGCGCGGCGGCTCGTGCTGACGAGAGCCAGCGCCAGTACGACGAGACCCATGGCGAGCGTCGGCCACCAGACGATGTGCTCGGCGCGGACGAACCGTCGCGGATCGGTCGTCGCGGTGGCACCGACGATCGATCCGGCGATCGCGACGCCGAGCGACGTACCGGTCTGCCGGCCGACCGAGGCGAGCGAACCGGCCAGACCGGCCATCGACCCCGGCATCCCGGACACCGCCGAGTTCGCGATCGGCGGGTTGATGGTGCCGAGGAAGACGCCGAAGAACAGGAAGACCGCAAGCACGTTCGGCAGCGGTGTGGACGCTTGGATCGTGAGCGATGCGAGCGCTCCGAGCGTCAGCGCCGTACCGGCGACGACGAGCGGCAGGCGTGGGCCGCGCGCGCCGACGACCCGGCCCGTCAGCGGTGAGAGGACGCAGATGAGGAGACCGACCGGCAACAGGCACAGGCCCGCGTCCAGGGCGGACAGGTGGCGAACGCTCTGCAGGTAGAGCGTGGTGACGAACAGGAACGCGCCGAACCCGGTGTAGGCGAACATCGCGATCACGACGGCCGAGCTGAACGGGACGCTGCGGAACAGGCGGAGTTCGAGCAACGGCTCCGCGCGGCGGCGTTCGTACGCGATCAGGAGGACCGCGGCGACGGCAGCCGCGACGATCAACGGCGTACGCCACCCGTTGTCCTCGATGATCGCGGACACCACGCTGCCGAGGAGTACGACGACCAGGAGCTGGCCGATCGGGTCGAAGCGGCGGCCAAGCGCGGCCCGGGACTCGGGCACGTACAAGCTGGTGAAGACCACCGCCAGGACGACGATCGGCAGGTTCACCCAGAATATTGACCGCCAGCCGAGACCGTCGACGAGCGCGCCGCCGAGGATCGGGCCGAGGACGAGCGACAGGCCGGCGGTCGCGCCGAAGATCCCGATCGCGCGAGCCCGCTCGGCGCGCTCCGGGAACACGGTCACCACGATCGCCATCGCGACCGGGTTCAGCAGCGTGCCGCCGACGGCCTGGACGGCGCGGGCGGCGATCAACGCCTCGATGCTCGGGGCGAGGCTGCAGAGGAGCGAGCCGAGGCCGAACACGGTCAGACCGAGGCGGAACATGCGCTTGCGTCCGTACCGGTCCGCGGTGGAGCCGGCCAGCAGCAGGAAGCTCGCCAGCACCAGCGTGTAGGCGTCGACGGTCCACTGCAGACCGGCCGTCGATGCGCCGAGATCGTCCCGGATCGCGGGCAGCGCCATGTTCACGATCGAGATGTCCATCACCGAGATCAGCAGGCTCGCGCAGCAGATCACGAGGACGACGTACCGGCGGGCACTGGCCGTTTCCTGGAGTGTTGGAAGGGTCATATCACCACGCTAGGATTTAGAGCGTGCTCGAAGTCAATGAACGCGGGATCAGCATCGCCGAAGCCGCCGAACGCACCGGCGTCAGCGTCCACACGCTGCGGTACTACGAGCGCGCCGGCCTGGTCGTCACCACCGTCGACCGCACCGCCGGCGGGCGCCGTCGCTACCGCCAGATCGACCTGGACTGGATCAAGATCTGCACCAAGTTCCGCGCCACCGGCATGCCGATCCGCACCATCCGCCGGTACGCCGAACTCGTCACCGCCGGTCGCGGCAACGAGAAGGACCGCCTCGAACTCCTCGAGACCCACCGCGCCGAGATCCTCACCCAACTGGCCGACCTCACCGAAAGCCTCGAACTCATCGACCACAAGATCGACGTCTACCGCGGCCGCATGCAAGCCGGCGACGCCGACCAACTCTGGGCGCCCCGCGAGTAACCACCGGCATGGCCTCAGACGGGCGTTAGCGGCCCAGGTTGGTTTGGCGGGTGGTGAGGAAGCGGCGCTCGGTTTCGTTCGCCGTCAGGTGGATCGCTTGCTCGTAGGCCTCTGCCGCTTCCCCGGGACGGCCGAGCCGGGTGAGGACATCGGCTCGCGTCGCGGGGAGGTAGGCGTACGTCGCGAGGGCCGGCTCCTTGCTCAAGGCATCCAGTTCGACCAGGACCGCCTCAAGATCGGCCCCCGGAACCAGACTGCGCGCAGCCACCCGATTGAGCGCCACGATCGGGGTAGGCCAGCTCACCATCATCGCGTCGTACATCCGGACCACCTGCCTCCAGTCCGTCTTCTCCCACGACGGCGCCGTCACATGCAGCCCGGCAACCGCCGCCTGCAAAGCGAACCGACCATGCCCGCGCTGCAACGCCGCCGTCGCCCGGGAGACGCCCTCCGCCAACAGCTTCACGTCCCACCGCGAGCGGTCCTGATCCGCCAGTAGCACCAGTTCACCGTCCGCACTGACCCGCGCATCACCGCGCGCCTCGGTCATCAGCAGCAGCCCTAGCAGTGCTAGCGGTTCCGGCTCGTCCGGCATCAAACGCTCCAGCATCCGCGCCAGCTCGATCGCCCGCCCGGTCAGATCGGTCCGCGTCAGCTCCACCCCCGTGGCGACGTACCCCGCCGTGTAAACCAGATGTACGACGGTCAGCACCACGTCCATCCGCGCCGGCAACTCGTGATCCGCCGGGATGCGATACGGAATCCCGGCCGCCGCGATCTTCTTCTTCGCGCGGGTGATCCGCGCCGCCGCCGTCGCCTCGCCGATCAGCAGCACCGCGGCCACCTCCCGCGTGGTCAACCCGCAGATCAGCCGCAACGTCAACGCCACCTGCGATTCGCGTGCCAACGCCGGGTGGCAGCAGGTGAACACCAGCCGCAACGGGTCTGTCGGCTGCTCGGCGTCGTCAGGCTGCTCGGCGTCGGGCTGCTCCACCAGAAGCGGCAACTTCCGCCGCAGATTCGTCTCCCGCCGCAACCGGTCCAGCGCCAGCCGTCGAGCGACGGTCGTCAGCCAGCCGGCCGGATTGTCCGGAATCCCGTCCGGCCAGGTACGCAGCGCCTGGACGAACGCGTCCTGTGTGCAGTCCTCCGCGAGATCCAGGTCCCGAGTCAGCCGGACCACGGACGAGAGCACCGTCGACCAGCTCTCCCGGTGCGCCCGGTCCACCACCCGGGTCACCTCTACTGCCTCCGTCACCATCTCCCCTGTCCCCCTGCCCGTGGGTACGCCGACGGGACGGAGCGTCGGCGTACCCGGGTCGAACGGCATGATCAGGCCGATCGCGATCGCCGGTCAGGCCGGCGGCGCCGCGTCCTCGGACGTCGGCATCACCGGGCGGACCTCGATGTTGCCGGACGGGCAGAGCTTGGCCAGTTCCAGCGCCTGGTCGAGGTCACGCGCCTCGATCACGTAGAACCCGCCGAGCGCCTCCCGCGTCTCGATGAACGGCCCGTCGGTGACCAGCGGCTCGGCACCCTCACGGTTCTTGACCGTGCTCGCCGTACTGGACCGCTCCAGCGCCTCCCCGCCGAGGATCCGCGCCCCGGCCTTCTCCACCGCCGCCGCGAACTCGCCGTGCAACTTCATCGCCTGCTGCCACTCGTCGCGCGTCAGGTTGTCGTACCACTCCTCGCTGTCGAACAGGAGGAACATGTACTGCGCCATCTCAGGCTCCCTCGTTGAGGTCTTGTACTTGGACATCTTGCTGACGATCGTCGCGACACGGAATCGACAACACCCGGAAAGAATTTTTATTACCGTGGGGTACATGGAGCATCTCGACGTCCTGATCGTCGGCGCAGGGCTGTCCGGGATCGGTGCGGCGTACCGGATCCAGACCCGGTGCCCGGACCGCACGTACGCCGTACTGGAGGGCCGCGACGCGATCGGCGGCACTTGGGACCTGTTCCGGTACCCGGGGGTGCGGTCGGACTCGGACATGTTCACGCTCGGGTTCCCGTTCCACCCGTGGAAGGCGGCGAAGGCGATCGCGGACGGCCCGTCGATCCTCGACTACCTGCACGAGACCGCGACGACGTACGGGATCGACAAGCACATCCGCTTCGGTCAACGCGTCGTACGGGCCTCGTGGTCGTCGGCGGACGCGCTGTGGACCGTGGAGACGGCGGACACGTCGTACACCTGCTCCTTCCTCTACGTGTGCAGCGGGTACTACGACTACGACTCGGGGTACGTCGTCGACTTCGACGGAAAGAATGATTTCCAGGGACAGATCGTGCATCCGCAGCACTGGCCGGACCAGTTGGACTACACGGGCCAGCGCGTCGTCGTGATCGGCAGTGGCGCGACCGCGGTGACTCTGGTGCCCGCGATGGCGGGTACGGCGGAACACGTGACGATGCTGCAGCGGTCGCCGAGCTACGTCGCCTCTCGCCCGGCCCACGACGCGATGTCGGACCGCATCCGCGCCGTACTGCCCGAGAATCTCGCGCACCGGTTGATCCGCGGGAAGAACGTTGTCCTCAGCACCGCGATCTACAACGCGTTCCGGAAGTGGCCGGCGCATGCGGCGTGGTTGCTGAACAGCACCGTTGCGAAGCAACTGCCCGAGTCGATCCCCGTCGATCCGCACTTCACGCCGCGGTACAAGCCGTGGAATCAACGACTGTGCCTGGTCCCGGACGCGGACCTGTTCAAGGCGCTGCGCAACGGATCGGCCTCGATGGTGACCGACGAGATCGACCGGTTCACCCCTCGCGGACTGAGGTTGCGGTCCGGGCGTGAACTGGAGGCCGATCTCATCGTCACCGCGACCGGCCTCCGCATGGTTGCGCTCGGCAACATCCAGGTGACGGTCGACGGACGGGCGATCGCGCCGCACGACACGTTCGTCTACAAGGGCATGATGCTGAGCGGCGTACCGAATCTCGCCTGGTGCATCGGGTACACCAACAACTCGTGGACGCTGCGCTCCGACCTCACCTCGCAGTACGTCTGCCGGCTCCTCAACCACCTCACGGCCACCGGCACCCGCATCTGCGTTCCCGAGGTCGACCCGGCCGAGTACGACGCCCCGCCCCGCCCCGTCGTGGACCTGAGCTCCGGCTACATCCGCCGAGCCGCCCAGATCCTCCCCCGCCAAGGCACCCAAGGCCCCTGGCGCCTCCGCCAGAACTACCCCCGCGACCTCATCACCCTCCGCTACAACCGAGTCGACGACGGCATCATGCAATTCACCCCCTGACTCAGATTGCCGCAGCGCCCCACCCGACCACCACCTCCCGCGGCCAACGCCGACCCACCCCACGTGTGACGCCCACCCACCCCACCCCACCCGTGACGCCAACCCCCACCCCACGCGTGACGCCAGCCCCACCCCGCTACCCCCCGCCCGCGGGTGACCCCCGCAGATGGAGGGTTGCCCCCTCGAATTCTCAGTGGGCAACCCTCCAGTCGAGCGGGCAAGTCCGGCGTCGTCCGGTCTGGTGGTGCGGGCGCGGCGTTCGACCAGTGCGGGTCAGGGGACGGGTACGGGCGGTTGCGGGCCGACGTACGTTGCGATCGGGCGGATGATCTTCGGGTCGGTGGACTGTTCGAGGATGTTGGCGGACCAGCCGATGATGCGGCTGACGGCGAACGTCGGTGTGAACATGGCGCGCGGGATCCCACACAGCTCCATCACGACACCGGCGTAGAACTCGACGTTGGCGTACAGGTTGCGCCCCGGCTTCAGCTCGGCGAGTACGTCGACGATGCGCTGCTCGACGGTCGTCGCGAAGTCGACGAGCTCGCCGCCGATCCCGCGGGCGATGTCGCGCAGCATCAGCGAACGCGGGTCCTCGGTGCGGTACACCGCATGCCCGAACCCCATGATCCGGTCGCCGGCGGACACCTTCGCGCGGACCCAGTCGTCGATGCGGTCCGGCGTACCGATCTCGTCGAGGCTGGCGAGAGCGCGATCCGGCGCGCCGCCGTGCAACGGACCGGAGAACGCACCGATCGCACCCGCGACGGCCGAGACCACGTCCGCACCGGTGGACGCGATGACGCGGGCGGTGAAGGTGGACGCGTTGAAGCCGTGGTCGACGGTCGAGACCAGGTAGTGCTCGATCGCGGTCGCGTGGACAGCGGTGGGTTCGGTGCCGGTCACCAGGTAGAGCCAGTTCTCGGCCGCCGACAGATCGGCGCGCGGCTCGAGCGGCTGCTGTCCTTCGCGAAGCCGATACAAGGCCGCGAGGATGGTCGGCGTCACGGCGCAGACCAGCATCGCGTCCGCCTTGCGGCGGGCCGGGTCCGCGTCCCAGAGCGGCGGCAGACCACGGACAGCCGCCAGGAGCGACAAGGCGGTGCGGAGACCGGCGAGCGGGTTGAACGTCGTACCGGCGGTCGCGATCGCCGGGAGGACGGCACTGACCTCGTCGGGCAGGACACGCAGCGGGGTTAGCTCGGCGACGAACCGGTCGCGCTCGGCGGCGGTCGGGAGGTGGCCCTCGAACATCAGGTACCAGACGTCCTCGAGGGTCTTGGACTTGGCGAGATCGATCGCCGAGTACTCGCGGTAGTGGTAGAAACCCTCGTCGCCACGGACGTCACCGAGGGTCGTCTCGGTGACGACGACGTTGCGCAGGCCGGGCGGAACATTGATTGTTGTTGACATATCTTCAGAGTTGACAGGCGATCAATGATTGTCAATATTGATCCAGTCAACATGAATGGTCCGAGGAGCGGGGATGCCGTCCGAAGGTGACGAGAATTACCTGACCACCGCCGAGGTCGCGCGCCGTCTGCAGGTGAAGCCGGCGACGGTCTACGCCTACGTCAGCCGCGGCCTCCTCACCAGCGTCCGGGCCCGAGGCCGCCGCGGCAGCCTCTTCCCCGCCGCCGACGTCGAACGCCTGGCCGCCCGCTCGGTAGAACACTCGGGCGTCGTCGAACGCATCGAGTCCGAACTGACCCTCCTCCAGGACGACAACCTCTACTACCGAGGCCACTCCGCCCAGTCCCTGGCCACCACCGCCACCCTCGACCAGGTAGCCACCCTGCTCTGGACAGGTCAACTCCCAGCAGATCCGGCTGGGGTGGAGGCTGACTTGTTCGGGGTGGAGCGGGCAGGGGTGGAGCTGGCTCGGTCGGCGATGGAGGTGGTGCCGGCGGGGGCTCGGTTGACGGATCGGTTGCGGGTGGCGGTGGCTGTGTTGGGGGCTGCGGATCCGTTGCGATTCGACCTTTCGGCGGCGTCGGTGACCGCTGCGGCCGGGAGGTTGATCGGGACGTTGGTCGCGGCACTCCCGGGGCCGATCGTCACGCGTACGACCCTGGGCGGGAAGCTCTGGCCCAAGCTCACGGACGCAGAGCCGCGACCAGAAGTGCTCGACGCCGCACTCATCCTCCTCGCCGACCACGGCCTCGCAGTCTCCACCGTCGCGGCCAGAGTCGCGGCCAGCGCACGAGCGAACCTGTACGCCGTCATCTCGGCAGGACTCGGCGCACTCGACGGCCAGTACCACGGCGCCGCGCCGACCCTCGCCTACGAGTTCCTGGACCGAGCGAAACACGATCCGCTGAAGGCGTTGTCGGACCAGTTGCGTTCCGGCGAACCGATCCCCGGCTTCGGCCACCGCATCTACCAGCACCGCGACCCGCGGGCCGACGTACTGCTCGAACTCCTCGGCGACCACCCGATCGTCAGCACGATCCACGCGATCGCCGAACGTACGCCGACATTCCCCAACAGCGACCTCGCGATCGCCGCCGTCATGCACGCCTACAACTTCCGCCCCGACGCCGGCGACGCCCTCTTCGCCCTGGCCCGGATGATCGGATGGACCGCCCACGCCCTGGAAGAGTACGCAGCCCCCGCCCTCCGCTTCCGAACCCTAGGCATCTACACAGGCCAAACCACCTAACCGGTGGGTGGCTGGCGACTACTGGCCTGGGGCTACTTGGTGGTTAGTTTGAGGAGGGTTGCGGCGCCGGGGGCCAGGGAGATCGGGACTGGTGCGACGCGTTGTGGGGTGTACTTCTGGCGCGCCGGCTGGAAGGTTCCGATCGAGCCGACCGTTTGCTCGTTGACCGACACGACCGCCCGCGCCCGGGCGCTGTGTGAGCGGTTGGCGACCAGCAGCCAGCGATCGCTCGACGCGGCGTCGCGGGATCGGAAGGTGCCGACCACGACCGCGTCGCCCGTGATACCCGACACCAGGTTGGTCGGGGTGAAGCCGACGGTCCCGTTCGGCAGCGGTGTTTCGTTGGCGTGCTCCACGGTCTCGGACACGAGCGGCTTGAGTTCACGGCCGACCTGGTGCAGCCAAGTGGTGTTGATCTGCTTCGCCGCGTAGTACCGCGACGTCCGTTCCCCGTCGACGGTGATCAGCGCCGGCCCGAACCCTTCACCGCGGGCCGCCTCGGGCGTCCAGTAGGTGAAGTACTGGATGCCTTTGGCGCCGTACGCGAGGCTGATGTTCACCTGCCAGAGCAGTTCGGCCGCGGTCGGTTCGCGATGGTTGTTGTAGGCAAGCGTCTGGATGAACACCCAGGACGGGATGTCGCCGTGCAACGCCGCGTCCCGGACGATCGCCCAGTTGTGGAAGTAGTTCGCGTCCTCGCGCCCCTCGGAGAGCAGCGGGTACCGGTCGAACGAGATCAGCGACGGCTTCACCACGTCGACGAAGCTGCGGTAGTACGACGCGTCGTCGGACGGGAACAGGTTGATGTACGGCAGCAGTTGCGGCGCGAGCTCGCGGGAGATCGACAGTGCCTTCGCGAGCGTCGCGAACCAGCCCGCGCCGGGTTCGTCGTAGAAGTTGAAGCCAGCGAGCGAGGAGAACGGCCCGTACGCGTCGCGGGCCCGGATGTAGAGCGCGCTGGCCTCGGCCGGGGTGACGCTGAGGAAATCCGACGGAGTGTCGGAGATCGAGAACCAGCGGGACATGTTGCGGATCTGGATGTCGTCCGAGATCAGCATCTTCAGGCCGGCGTCGCGGGCGAGCCCGAGCTGGTACTGGAAGATGTTGCCGTCGCCGGCGTAGTTGCCGGAGATCACGAAGTCGAACCCGGCGTTCTTGATCTCGCCGAACCGTTCCGCCGTACTCGCGTACGGATGCGGCGGCCAGAACAACCCGATCGGGAAGTCGGCCCCGCCCGTCAACGGCAACGTGTCAGGCGACGGTACGGCGACCGCAGCCGAGCCGATCGAACCGCCAGCGGCTGCACCCGACGCGGATCCTGCGGAAGCTGATCCCGCCGAAGCGGAAGTGGTGGAAGCAGACGCGGTGGAAGCGGACGCGGTCGTAGCGGATGCCGCGGAGACGGCTCCTGCGGTGAGGGCGGTGGCGCCGGCGCCGAGAAGCAGGGCGCGACGGCTCATGCCGAGGGTCTGGTGTGGACTCTGCATGTCTCTCCTTCGAAAGGCGGTCGAACGGAGTGGCGAGGGTTGTTCAGGTGCGGTCGAACGGAAAGGCGAGGAGATGATCAGGGGCGGTCGAATGGCGTGGCGAGGGTTGTTCAGGTGGGTTGCCGGTGCGTGGACACTGCGTCGGCAGTCGCGTCGAAGGCCTGTTCTGCCAGGGGGTAGTCGCGTTGGGCAACGCCGAGGTAGAGCGCGTCCAGGACGATCATCTGGGCGTGCCGTCCGGACAGTCCCCCGGTGCGGAACGTGACGTCGCGGGCCGCGGTGACCAGTACGATGTCCGCCGCCTGGGCCAGCGGCGAGCGGGGATAGTTGGTGATGGCAACAGTCGTCGCGCCCTGCCGGCCGGACCGTGCCATCGGCTCCAGGACCTCGATCGTCTCGCCGCTGTGCGAGATCCCGATCGCGACGTCGCCGGTACCGAGCAGCGCGGAGCTGGCCAGCGCGGTGTGTACGTCGCTCCAGGTGCTCGCGGCGCGCCCGATCCGGTGCAGCCGCAACCGCAGGTCCTCGGCGACGGACGCCGACCCCGCCACGGCGTACAGATCGATCCGCCGCGCGTCCGAGATCGCCCGGACGGCCCGCCCGAGCGCTTCGACGTCGAGTGCCGCGACCGTGTCTTCGAGCGCGCGGGTGTCGGCGCGCAGCAGAGTCCGGAGTACGTCGTCCAGCGAGTCGTCCGGTCCCACCTCCGAGCCGGTCCCCCGCTCCCAGCTCGGACTGGTCCGACCACTCTCGGCCGCCAGCGTCAGCCGCAACTCGGCGTACCCGGACAGACCGAGCGCGAGGCAGAACCGGGTGACGCTCGGCAACGACGTACTGCACCGGGCCGCCAACTGGCCGATCGTCGACGAGGCGACCGCCGCCGGGTCGCGGAGCACCTCGGCGGCGATCCGCGCCTGCGCCGGGCTGAGCGCCGGCAACAGGCCGTGGATCCGCGCCTCGACACTCGGCGGCGGTGACTCGACAGCACTCATGTAAAGAATTCTCAGAGCACGCCAACCACAATTACAAGAATTCACACTGACCGGTTCCGGCCAGGAAAGTGACATCCGCCGACCAGTGCACTGGTCAGACCAGTACGCTCGCCCGACGAGAGCCGGCGGGCGCACACTCGCGAAGAGTTAGAACAGCGCGGCCATCAACCGGCGGCGCGCCTTGACGACGCGCTCGTCGTCCGCGCCGACGACCTCGAAGAGCTCGAGCAGGTGCAGCCGTACGGCGTTCCGCTCATCGCCCGAGGTCGCCTGGACCGTGGAGATCAGGCGTGCGAACGCGTCGTCCACATGCCCGCCCATCAGGTCCACGTCGGCCACCAGCAGCTGCGCCTCGACGTCGGTCGGGTCGTCGGCCGCCCGCGTCCGCACGTCGGCCGGCACGTTCTGCGTACGCTTCACCAGCTGAACCCGGGCCAGCCCCGACTTCGCCTCGGCGTCGTTCGGCGTCTCCTTCAGGAGCTCTTCGTACGCCGCAATCGCGCCGTCGAGATCGCCCGCGGCGACCGCGTTCTCGGCCTGCTCGTACCGCGGGTTCGGGGCCGCTTCCTCCTCGGCGGCCTCGGCCGCCGGGCCGACCGGCTCGGCGCGCCCGGTGATCCCGTTCGCGACGGCGACCGTCAGCAGCTGGTCGAGGTACTGCCGGACCTCGGGCTCACCGAGGACGCCCTGGAACAGCGGCACCGGCTGACCCCGCAGGATGGCGATCACGACCGGCACCGCCTGTACGCCGAACGCCTGGGCGACCTGTGGGTTCGCGTCGACGTCGATGCGGGCCAGCAGGAACTTGCCGGCGTACTCGGTCGACAACTGGGCCAGCACCGCACCGAGCGCGTTCGAGCCCTGCGACCGCGGCGAATACAGCTCGACGACAACCGGTGCCTGGAGCGAGCGCTCGATGACGTCGGACTGGAAGTTGGCCTCGCCGACCTCCAGCACGTACGCACCTGCAGGCCCGCCACCCGCGGCGCCACCCCCAGCACCACCCGCTGGAGCACCAGGAGCGCCGGGCGCACCGGCCGGTTTACGGAGGGACGACAGGTCGACCGCCCCTGGACGGGAGAAGTTGGACTGGCTCACCACTGTCCTCGCATTCCGTGCACACTCCGTACGTTCACAGGTCCATCCTCTACGACGCGGCCGACTTGCGCTGCGCCCGGGTCACCATCAGCAGCCGGGCGAGGCCCGCCCGGGTCCCCGCGACCGCCAGCCGGTCCCCTACCTTGACCTGCCGCTCGGACGCCGGACTCCACTCCCAGGGACCGTCCCGATCCTGCCGTGCGAGCACCCGCAGGCCCTCGGCCTCGTTCAGTTCGCCGAGCCGCCGACCGTCGGCGACCGACCCAGGCTCGACGGTCACCTCGGTCAGCAGCAGCACGCGGCGCCCGGCCGGGATCGTCACCTGCTTGCGCCGGTTCGCGACCGCGGCAGCGATCGCCGGCGCCACCAGCATCGACACCGAGCGGCTGTGGCCGAGGCCCAGCCGCCGCTCGACCCGCTGCGCCAGGTCGTGGTCGAACATCCGCATCGTGATCCGGGCGTCCGGGTTCAGGTCCCGGGCCACCATCGCCGACTCCAGGTTCGTGATGTCGCCGTCGGTGATCGCAAGCACCGACTGGCACCGCTGGACGCCGGCCGACCGCAGCGTCTCCTCGTTGCTGCTGTCCCCGATCACGACCGGGATCTTCAGCCGATGCGCGACCTGGATGCCCGGCGCGTCCTCGTCCTGATCGACGCCGACGACCGCGACGCCCCGCTCGGTGAGGATCTCGAGCACCCGAGCGCCGACCGTACCGAGGCCGCACACCACCACATGATTGCGAGGCCGCCCGCGGACACCGCCGATGATCCGCGACAGCCGCGCGCCGATCAGCGAGTCGACCACGACCGCGGTCAGCAGCGCCATCAGCACGATCCCGGTCAGTTGCACGACGACCGCCGCGACCTTCACCCACGGGTCCGCGTCGGAGAACGCGTTGTCCTCGATGCCCGCCGAGGTCACCGCACCGGCCGCCAGGTAGATCGCGCGCCACCAGTCGATCCCGCCGACGAAATGGACGACCGCCGTACCCGCCGCGACCAGGAACGCCATCACCGCGGCGATCTTCCGGACCCGGCTGTCCAGGATGTCGCGGAGCCCCATGAACCAGCCGGCCGGACGTACGTCGCGGCTGCGCCAGATCGCCCGTACGCCGGTGCCGAGCACGATGTCACCGTCCGGGTCGGCGCTGGCCATCGGCAACAGCTGCGGCGTCGCGGACGAGGTCGTGTCCGCGAGCACCGTCAGATGCGGCTCGCGGATCAGATCGGCCTGTCCCACGACCACCCGCTGACCGCCGAGCTCCATCCAGGTCAGCTCGTCGTCCTCCAGCGCGTCCGACACGAACGCGGGGGCGGCGAGCGACGGCCCGTTGATCACCACGCAGTCGCCGAGCAGGCTGTTCAGCTGCTTACTGAGCCGCGGATTGACCATCTGTACGACGATCCGCAGCTCCGGATCCATGTCCCGCGCAGTCAGCGCGGTGTGCACGTTGTGTACGTCGTCGGTGTCCAGCAGGACCAGTGCGCGCGCGGTGGACGGCGTACCGTCGTCGTCGGCGTCGATCCCGGCCCGCCGCAGCAACGCCTCGCTGATCACCCGGGCGCCCATCACGGTCGCGCCCAGCTCACCGATCCGGTCGTAGTGCCGGGAGGCGGGGTTGACGATCGCGGTCACGCGTTCGCCCGAGCTCACCAGTTCGGTGACCACCCGCAGCATCGTGCGGTCCGAACCGCAGACCACCACGCGCCGACCGTCCGGGGAATCGGCCGCACCAGGGGCCTCTCGCCCGGACGGTGGCGGCTCCTCAGAATCGGGCGGGCTCTCGGTACTCTCCCCACTGTTCCCGAAGAACGTGACAGATTTCCCCCATCGTGGCCTCCGCACGCACTGCCTCCAGCATGGGCTCGATCAGGTTGCCAGTGCCGCTGGCCGCCTCCACCAGAGCCGACAGCGTACGCCGTACCCGGTCCTCGTCGCGGTGCGCCTTGCGTTCCGCGAGGACGCGGCACTGCTCGACCTCGACCTCGTGCGAGACCCGGAGGATCTCCAGCTCGCCGGACACGGTGTCGGTGAGCGTGTTGACGCCGACGATCTTCTTCTCGCTCTTCTCGAGCTTCTGCTGGTACTCGAACGCGGCGTCGGCGATCTCGGCCATGAACCAGCCGTCCTCGATCCCGCGCAGGATGCCGCCGGTCATCGTCTCGTCCGGGCTCATCTCCTTGATCCGCGCGAAGATCGCCTCGGCCTCGGCCTCGATCGCGTCGGTCAGCGCCTCGACGTACCAGGACCCGCCGAGCGGGTCGGCGACGTTCGTGATGCCGATCTCCTCCATCAGCACCGACTGGGTCCGCAGCGCGATCTCGGCCGACTCCTCACTCGGCAGCGCCAGCGTCTCGTCGAGCGCGTTGGTGTGCAGCGAGTTCGTCCCGCCCAGTACGGCGGCGAGAGCCTCGACAGCCGTCCGTACGACGTTGTTGTACGGCTGCTGCGCCGTGAGCGACACCCCGGCCGTCTGCGTGTGGAAGCGGAGCCACTGCGCCTTCTCGGTCATGGCGCCGTACACGTCCCGCAGCCAGCGGGCCCAGATCCGGCGGGCGGCCCGGAACTTCGCGATCTCCTCGAAGAAGTCGAGGTGGCTGTCGAAGAAGAACGACAGGCCCGGTGCGAACACGTCGACGTCGAGCCCGCGGGAGAGCCCGAGTTCGACGTACCCGAAACCGTCGGCGAGCGTGTAGGCGAGCTCCTGCGCGGCGGTCGAGCCGGCTTCACGGATGTGGTACCCGGAGACGCTGAGCGGCTTGTACGCCGGGATGGTGGTCGCGCAGTACTCCATCAGGTCGCCGATCAGGCGTAGGTGCGGCTCCGGCGGAAACAGCCACTCTTTCTGCGCGATGTACTCCTTGAATATGTCGGTCTGCAGAGTCCCGTTCAGCTTGGAGATGTCCGCGCCCTGGCGCTCGGCCGCGACGAGGTACATGCAGAACGCCGGCACGGCCGGGCCGGAGATCGTCATCGACGTCGTGACGTCCTGGAGTGGGATGTCCTTGAACAGCCGGTCCATGTCGACGGCCGAGTCGATCGCGACGCCGCAGTGCCCGACCTCGCCGAGCGCCTTCGGGTCGTCGGAGTCGCGGCCCATCAGCGTCGGCATGTCGAACGCGACGGACAGACCGCCGCCACCGCCGTTCAGGATCATCCGGTAGCGCTCGTTGGTCTGCTCCGCGTTCCCGAAGCCGGCGAACTGGCGGATCGTCCACGTCCGGCCGCGGTACCCGGTCGCGTACAGACCGCGGGTGAACGGGAACTCCCCCGGCCAGCCGATCCGCTCCATCCGCGAGTCGTCGACACCCTCGGGCGGCCCGTACACCGGCTCGACCTCGGTGCCGGACAGCGTGGTGAAGTCCGCCTCCCGCTTGCGCGCGGCGTCGTACCGCTGCTGCCACCGGCTCCGGCCGGCCGCAATCTGCTCGGCATCCATCAGTCAGACCTCCTAGGGAACTGGTCCCAAAATACTAGGACGTCCAACTATTTCCAACCGCTACGAACGTCCGGGGTTCGGGTCAGTTGAAGTCGCCGGCGTTGTGGCGGAGCGGTTCCAGGACGGACCAGAGCATCTTCAGTTGCTCGTCGGTGAGGCCGGACAGGGCGAAGTCGGCGGCGACCAGGTCGGCGGTGGCGCGTTCGACCAGGTCGCGGCCCTCGGGGGTGATCTCGCAGAGGACCGCGCGGCCGTCGTCCGGGTGCGGCGTCCGGGTCACAAGCCCGGCCGCCTCGAGCCGGCGGACGATCGAGGTGACCGACGTCGGGTGCACCTGCAGCCGCTCTCCCATCTTCCCGAGCGGCAGCGATCCGCGCCGGGAGAAGGTGAGCAGCACGAGGGCCTCGAACCGGGCGAACGTCAGCCCGTGCTTGCGGAGGATCTCGTCCAGCTCGTTGATCACGATCTGCTGCGCGCGCATCAGCGACGTCACGGCCCGCATCTGCTCGACGGCGCCCCAACGCCGCCCCCACTGCCGCGACGCCTCGTCGATCGGATCGAACGGCAACGCCCTCTTCCTGGCCATGACCGGAACCTTAGTCCCCCATCGATCTGGCCACGGACCGAGAACTGGCAGGCGGCGCTCACGGCGCGCGGCATCAGAAACTGTCGATGGAGCCTGCGAGGGTGCCGGCATGAGATTCCTGGAGCACGTGCGGACGGAGAGCGCCCGGCTCGGTGAGGTTGCGCGGGTCGGGCTCGACGCGGCCGTGCCCAGTTGTCCGAGGTGGACGGTGGACGACGTGGTGCGGCACGTCGCGATGGTGTACGTCCACAAGGTCGAGGTGCTGAAACTCGGCGCCCTCCCCGACCCGTGGCCGCCGGACTTCTCCGGCCTCACTTCGCTGGAGTGGTACGACGATGCGCGCGCAGCGATCGTCGACGCCCTGGAGGCGGCCGGGACCGCGACGCAGACGTGGACGTTCAGCCCCCGCGACCGCACGTCCGCGTTCTGGTACCGGCGGATGACACACGAGACCGTCATTCACCGGATCGATGTCGAGCAGGCGCATGGCGTCGTCACACCGATCGACGCCGAGCTCGCCCTCGACGGCATCGACGAGGTCCTCTACCCGACGCTCGGCGGGCCGTGGTGGGAGGAGGGCGACACCGCCTACCCGATCGACGCGACCGTTCGGCTGACCGCGGGAGGCCGGTCCTGGACCGTGCACGCCGACGCGACGAGTGTCGACGTACGGCGAGGGGCTGAGGGGGATGCGACAGCGGAGGTTTCCGGGGATCCGGCGCAGGTCTACCTGTGGTTGTGGGGGCGGGCCGGCGAGGACGCGATCCAGACGGCCGGCGATCCGAACGTCGTGCGGGCGTTTCGCGGGAGACTTTCGGAGGCGTCGCAATGACGATGTCCTCTCGAGCGTGGGCTGTTCGTTCTCCCATTGAGAGAGCACAGCCTGAGAGACCACCGTGGTCTCAGCGAGAAGGAGGAGTCCGATGGCGCAGTACCTTGCACTGACCTACACCGCCGACGTCGACTGGTGGGCGCCCGAGCAGGCCGAGGAGCTGGCCGAGTACCGGAGGTTCGGCGTCGAGTTCGCCGAACAGGTGAAGGCGAGCGCCGTACTGCATCCGACCTCGACGGCGACCGTCGTCCGGGTCGAGGGTGCCCGCGGCGGTCCGGTGGTCACCACCGACGGGCCGTACGCCGAGACCAAGGAAGCGCTGACCGGCTACTACCTGATCGAGGCCGAGGACCTCGAGGAGGCGGTGCGGGTCGCGGCCGAGATCCCGGCGGCCTGGGGCGGCGCGGTCGAGGTCCGCCCGGTGATCGTGGCGAAGTAGCACAGGTCCCGTGAACGAGCGGTACGACGCGGTCGCCGAGACGATCCGGATCGAGGGGACGCGGATTCTCGCGACCCTGATCCGGACCGTCGGCAACGTCCAGCTCGCCGAGGACGCGGTTCAGGAGGCGGCGTTGGCGGCGCTGGGTGCGTGGCCGGTGACCGGCGTACCGCCCGAGCCGCGCGCCTGGCTCACCGTGACCGCCCGCCGGAAGGCGATCGACATCATCCGCCGAGAACAATCCCGCGGCGCCAAGGAACGCGACGGCGCCGACCTGATCGAGCTGACCAAGCGCGAGGTCGAGACCGAAGCCGTCGTTCAGGACGACCTGCTGCGGCTGATCTTCACCTGCTGCCACCCGTCGCTGTCGCCGCCGACTCGCGTGGCTCTCGCACTCCGCACGCTCTGCGGCCTGTCACCCGCACAGATCGCCGGCGTACTGCTGACGACCGAGGTCGCCACGACGAAGCGGCTGGTCCGCGCGCGGCAGAAGATCGCCGCCGCGCGCATCCCGTACCGCGTGCCGGCCGAGGCCGAGCTGCCCGAACGGCTGCCCGCGGTCTGCGCCGTCATCCACAGCCTCTACACCGCGGGTCACGCGCCGGCCGAGGGCGAAGCGGCGTACGACGTCGACCTGTGTGCTGAGGCCATCCGCCTGGCTGAGCTCCTGCACTCGCTCCTCCCAGACCAGCCGACACCGACCGCGGTGCTGGCGCTCCTGCTCCTGACCGAGGCGCGTCGACCGGCCCGTGTCGATGACTCCGGCGAAGTGGTGACGCTCGATCTACAGGACCGTTCGCTGTGGGATCAGGACCTCATCGACCGCGGCGTCGCGCTCCTCAACGACTCGCTGGAGCGGTCCGAGCGGCAAGCCGACGCGTACCAGTTGCAGGCCGCGATCGCGGCCGAGCATGCGCGTGTACCCAGCTACACCGCGACCGACTGGCGCGAGATCGTCCGGCTGTACGACCTGCTGGTCGAGGTCTCCCCCAGTCCCGCGGCCGAACTCGCCCGCGTCGTCGCGATCGCCGAAACCGGCGACGTCGACACGGCCCTCAAGCTGCTCGACGAGATCCCGCCCAGCTCACGCAAACACGCCGTACGCGCCGAACTTCTCGCCCGCACCTCGCGGTACGCCGAAGCCGTCGCAGAGCTGGACCAAGCGCTGGCCGGCGCGCCGCTCGATCATCCCGAGCGCGCACATCGGGAACGCCGCCGAGCCCTGTTCGACGCGAAGGCCACCATGAACGCCTGACCAGCTGTCCGCAGCCGGGTCAGTCCTCGTCGGTCCAGTTACCACGTTCGCTGTTGAAGATCGACTTCGCGCCGGAGGAGGGTGGCGGTGCCGGCCGGGAAGGCTGGCTGCTCGTCGTCGTGACCGGCGCGTACGCACCGGCGACCTCCTGCGCCGAGTCCATCCCGATCGGACCGGTGCCGTCGTCGTCGGAGTCCTCGTCGCCCTGGAGTACGTCGACGCTCGCGGAGGCTCGCAGCCCGGTGCGCTGGATCACGCGCTGAATGGTGAGGTCGCGGTCGTCGGGCCGGCTGACCCACTTGATCTCGCGGAAGCCCTGGTCCTGCGCGGCGGATTCGAAGACGAAGTGGCCGTAGCCGAGCATCCGCCCGATGATCGGCTTCTGCAGCGTGATGTCGAGCACCCGGGCGATCGGGGTGGTCGCGACGGTCTGGGAGAAGACGCCGCGGATTCGCATGACCCGCATGTTCGTGACCACGAAGCGGTCGCGATGCTGGGTGAGGAATTGCCAGAAGGCATGACTGAGCAGCACCAGGACGATCGCCAGCAGCACCGGCTGCCCGCCGATCGATGTGGTGGCCATCGTGAGCAGCAGGGCCGCCGCGAGCACGACCTCGAGCATCGGCACCGTGAACACCACCCAGTGGTGCCGCACCTCGTCGATGACGACTTCGCCCTCGTCCGAGATCAGATGGCGCCGGACCTTCGGGTCGAAGATCCGGAACAGGCCTATTCCGGCCATCCGCTCACTCCCCTGTCACGCTGTTGTGTGACCCCGTACGACTCAAGTGTCCCGCACGACGACGCGCAACGGGACACGAGAGACGGCAGATCAGCTGAACAGCGCCGTCAGGAAGGTGATGACGCTTCCGAACGCGTCACCAACGGCCGAGAACGCACCCCCTACCGCTCCCGCGGCGTTGGCCGGCTGAGTGAACAGATAGAAGCCGGCAAAGGCGATGAGCGACCAGATCAACAGCTTCTTCGGCATGTCGCCACTCCTTGTTCCTAACCACTCGGTCGACTGTGTTTTGAGTTTGTATCACGGACCGTGACCAATTGTCACTGACTGAACACAGCCCACCGCACAATCCTCACCAGCTACAAGGTCCATTCTGTAACGGATCCGGGGGCACGGCAGCCATCGGCGCGCCGCCCTGAGACGCAGATCGCCGTACCCGGCGGAAATCCTGCGGCATTTGCCCGAAATCGGTACAACTTCCAGTGAACGAAAGCAAAAGACACGATGTGACACAACGTGGTCGATTGTTCCACGGCGAGACAAGTGTCACAAAGCAGAGATCAACTCGTCGGCCGCTGAATAGGGGTCGGTGCCGCCGTCCGCGACCTTCGCGGCGAGTACGTCGAGTCGCGCGTCCCCGTGCAGGTGCGCGAACCGGGCCCGCAACGCCGTCGTCGCGATCGCCTCGATCTCGTCCCGCGCGCGACTGCGACGACGCTCGGTCAGTACCCCGTTCCCACGCATCCATTCCAGCCGGTCCTCGATCGCCTGCACCACCTCGGCGATCCCTTCGTTGCGGGAAGCGACCGTCTTCAGGATCGGCGGCGACCAGGCGCCCTCGGGGCGCTCGGCCAGCGCCAGCATCGACCGCAGGTCCCGGGTGACCGACTGGACGCCGTCCCGGTCCGCCTTGTTCACCACGTAGATGTCGCCGACCTCGAGGATCCCGGCCTTGGCCGCCTGGATGCCGTCACCCATTCCCGGCGCCAGCAGGACCAGCGTCGTGTCGGCCATCCCGGCGATCTCGACCTCGGACTGCCCGACTCCGACCGTCTCCACCAGCACCACGTCGAACCCGGCCGCGTCCAGCACCCGCAGCGCCTGCGGCGTCGACCACGACAGCCCGCCGAGATGCCCGCGCGACGCCATCGACCGGATGAACACCCCTCGGTCGGTCGCATGGTCCTGCATCCGCACCCGGTCCCCGAGCAATGCGCCGCCGGAGAACGGCGACGACGGGTCCACGGCGAGTACGCCGACCCGCTTCCCGGTCTCGCGGTACGCCGACACCAGGGCCGACGTCGATGTGGACTTGCCGACGCCGGGCGAGCCCGTGATGCCGACGATGTGCGCGTGACCGGCGTGCGGCGCCAGCTCCGCCATCACCTCGCGCAACAGCGGGGATTCGTCCTCGACCAGCGAGATCAGCCGAGCGACGGCCCGGGAGTCGCCCTCCCGGGCCCGCTCGACCAGCTCACCGACCGGCGCCGTACGTCGTGGCATCAGCTCTCGATCAGCTCTAGATCACTTCTGGGGAACGCGGACGATCAGTGCGTCGCCCTGACCGCCGCCGCCGCACAGGGCCGCCGCGCCGACGCCACCGCCGCGCCGGCCGAGCTCGAGGGCCAGGTGCAGCACGAGGCGCGCGCCGGACATCCCGATCGGGTGGCCGAGCGCGATCGCGCCGCCGTTCACGTTCACCTTGTCGTCGCTGACCTGCAGCTCACGAGCGGACGCGATCCCGACCGCCGCGAACGCCTCGTTGATCTCGATCAGGTCGAGGTCCGCGGGCTGGATGCCTTCCTTCGCGCAGGCCTTGACGATCGCGTTGGCCGGCTGGCTCTGCAGCGACGAGTCCGGTCCGGCGACCGAACCGTGCGCGCCGATCTCGGCGATCCAGCTGAGCCCGAGCTCCTCGGCCTTCGCCTTGCTCATCACGACGACCGCACAACCGCCGTCGGAGATCTGCGACGCCGAACCGGCCGTGATCGTGCCGTCCTTGCCGAACGCGGGCCGCAGCTTGGCCAGCACCTCGACCGACGTGTCACCGCGAACACCTTCGTCGCTGTCCACCACGATCGGGTCGCCCTTGCGCTGCGGCACCTCGACCGGCACGACCTCGTCGGCGAAGAGGCCGTTCTTCCAGGCCTCGGCGGCGCGCTGGTGCGAACGGGCGCTGAACTCGTCCTGCTCCTCGCGGCGCAGTTTCTGGCGCTCGTTGTTCGCCTGGTCGGTGAGCGCGCCCATGGCCTGGTCGGTGAACGCGTCCCACAACCCGTCGTACGCCATGGAGTCGACCAGCGCGGTGTCGCCGTACTTGAAGCCCTCGCGGGACTTCGGGAGCAGGTGCGGCGCGTTCGTCATCGACTCCATGCCGCCGGCGACGACGACGTCGTACTCGCCGGCGCGGATCAGCTGGTCGGCGAGCGCGATCGCGTTCAGCCCGGACAGGCAGACCTTGTTGATCGTGATGGCCGGCACATCCATCGGAATGCCGCCCTTGACCGCAGCCTGGCGGGCGGTGATCTGACCGCCGCCGGCCTGCAGGACCTGGCCCATGATCACGTACTCGACCTGGTCCGGCGCGACGCCGGCCTTCTCGAGTGCGCCCTTGATCGCGAACCCGCCGAGCTCTGCTCCGGTGAAGCCCTTGAGGCCACCCAGCAACCGCCCGATCGGGGTCCGTGCACCGGCGACGATGACGCTGTGGTTCCGCGTGTCAGACATGCCGTCACGATACCTGCGACCGCACTGGTACGCCGCTGCTCGCGCACGTCAGACGGGTCACACGGATGGTGTCAGGTGAGCCACTTTCGATGGTCTACCGCCGCGAGCTGCGCCAGGCTGACGGGATGGACCAGCTGTTCGACGCGATCGACCACGTCGGCATCGCGGTGCCCGACTTCGACGAGGCCGTCCGGTACTACGCCGACGTGTTCGGCATGACCGTGGCGCACGAGGAGATCAACGAGGAGCAGGGCGTCCGGGAGGCGATGCTCTCGGTCGGCGACTCGGGTTCCTCGATCCAGTTGCTGGCGCCGCTGTCGGACGCCTCGCCGATCGCGAAGTTCCTCGACCAGCGCGGCCCCGGCATCCAGCAGCTCGCGTACCGGGTCCGCGATCTCGACGCGGTCTCGACGGTCCTCCGCGACCGCGGCGCCCGCCTCCTGTACGACGAGCCGAAACGCGGCACCGCCGGCTCCCGCGTCAACTTCATCCACCCGAAGTCGGCCGGCGGAGTCCTGGTCGAACTCGTGGAGCCATCAACCTCGCACTAGCTGTGACGGCGCGCTGTTCGAGTCTCCTCGGCGTCGTTGGCGGACTACGCTGTTCGGGTGCTGAAGGACAGCGCCACCGACTCCTTGCACGGTGCGCCGGCCGGATTCCTGCACGACGCCTTTGTCCACGTGTCGGACGAGGAGTTCGTGCAGCGCTCGGCTGCGTTCATGCAGGATGGTCTGGCGGCGGGGGAAACCATCGTGGCCGTGCTGCCTCCGGAGCGCATCGCCGTACTGCGCGACGCTCTCGGACCGATCCACCATGAGGTCTGTTTCACCGACATGACCGTTGCCGGGGGCAACCCGGCGCGGCTGATCCCGTACTGGCGCAGCGTCATCGAGCAGCACCCCGGCCCGGTGCGCGGGCTCTCCGAGCCGGCGTACCCGGGCCGAAGCGCGGCGGCGTACGACGAGGTGCTGCTGCACGAGGCGCTGTCCGACATCGCGTTCGCGCAGGACCGGGCGTTCCGGCTGTACTGCGCGTACCAGGCGTCCGTCGGCATCGACCCGACCGTGACGCATTCCGGCGCGGAAGCTCTTGCGGAGAAGGAGTTCCGGACCGCGCTCGACGACGTACCGGACCGGGCCGAGCGGTGGGAGTTCGGGCCGGGCGAGCTCGGGCAGGTCCGGCAGTGGCTCAGTGGGCAGGCGGCGTCGCACGGCGTGTCGAGGGACAGGCTCGAGGACCTGTCGCTGGCGTTGCACGAGATCTGCACGAACAGCATCCGGTTCGGCGGCGGACGCGGGCGGCTGGCGGTGTGGATCGCCGACGGCACGCTGATCTGCGACGTACGGGACTGCGGGCGGATCGACGACCTGCTCGTCGGACGCGTGCTGCCGCCGCTGGACGGGCTCGGCGGGCGAGGCGTCTGGCTCGCCAACCAGCTGTGCGACCTGGCGCAGTTGCGGTCGGGGGACGACTTCACCCAGGTACGGCTCCACACGCGACTGCGGTGACCTCGAGGCGATAAGACCACTGACAACGGTGGACTGGAAAAGTGACGGTCGTCTCAACCGTCGCTCGCTGTGTTACAGCGCACAGCCACAGGCGCATACTCAACGGTAAGTTCCGCTCACCGATTTGTTACGGGACCGCCGCTGCAGGAGGTACTTTCGTGAAGCAGATCCTTGAGGCGATCCTCTCCGGCGACAACGCCGCCGTCGGAGAGCTCGACGTACCGGAGCATTACCGCGGAATCACCGTCCATGCCGACGAGGCCGCGATGTTCGACGGGCTGGACAGCAAGGAGAAGGATCCGCGCAAGAGTCTGCACCTCGACGACGTACCGACGCCCGAGCTCGGGCCGGGTGAGGCGCTGGTCGCGGTGATGGCCAGCGCGATCAACTACAACACCGTCTGGACGTCGATCTTCGAGCCGGTGTCGACCTTCTCGTTCCTGAAGCGGTACGGGAAGCTGTCGCCGCTGACGGCCCGGCACGACCTGCCGTACCACGTGGTCGGCTCCGACCTGGCAGGCGTCGTACTGCGGACCGGACCGGGCGTCAACGCCTGGAAGCCGGGCGACGAGGTGGTCGCGCACTGCCTGTCGGTCGAGCTGGAGTCGCCGGACGGGCACAACGACACGATGCTCGACTCCGAGCAGCGGATCTGGGGATTCGAGACGAACTTCGGCGGTCTCGCCGAGATCGCGCTGGTGAAGTCGAACCAGCTGATGCCGAAGCCGGCCCACCTGACGTGGGAGGAAGCTGCGTCGCCGGGGCTGGTGAACAGTACGGCGTACCGGCAGCTGGTGTCCGCGAACGGCGCCAACATGAAGCAGGGCGACGTGGTGCTGGTCTGGGGCGCGTCCGGCGGTCTGGGGTCGTACGCGACGCAGTTCGCGCTGAACGGCGGGGCGATCCCGGTGTGCGTGGTGTCGTCGCCGGAGAAGGCGGAGCTCTGCCGGGCGATGGGCGCCGAGCTGATCATCGACCGGACGGCGGAGGGGTACCGGTTCTGGAAGGACGAGACGACCCAGGACCAGAAGGAGTGGAAGCGGTTCGGGGCGCGGATCCGGGAGCTGACCGGCGGCGACGACCCGGACATCGTGTTCGAGCACCCGGGCCGGGAGACGTTCGGGGCGTCGGTGTACGTCGCCCGCAAGGGCGGCACGATCGTGACGTGCGCGTCGACGTCCGGGTTCATGCACGAGTACGACAACCGGTACCTGTGGATGAACCTGAAACGGATCATCGGCTCTCACTTCGCGAACTACCGCGAGGCCTGGGAAGCCAACCGGCTGATCGCCAAAGGCATGGTGCACCCGACGGTCAGCAAGGTCTACCCACTCGAGGACACCGCGCAGGCCGCGTACGACGTCCATCGCAACCTCCACCAGGGCAAGGTCGGCGTCCTCACCCTGGCCCCCACCGAAGGCCTCGGCGTCCGCGACCCCGCGCTGCGCGAGCAGCACCTGGCCGCCATCAACCGCTTCCGCAACAGGTAGTTGCCACCGACTCCCGATTGGCTGGTTTCGAGTCGGTTCTGACAGGCTTAAGGTGGGGGATTCACACTGAGCCGCCAGAAGGGAACCTCGGGAGAATGCCTGACGAGTCGAGCCTGCCGTTCTTCGACCGCACGGCGACTGCGGCCGGGGGCTTCCCGGTCAGTCGCCGAGGGTACGACAAGCAGGCCGTGGACGACTATGTCCGCGCGCTGGAGATGCAACTCGTCGAGGCACGCAACCGCGCCGACGAGCTGCAGCAGAGCGTCGCGCCGATGCAGCACGAGCTCGCGGAGACGCGGCGCCAGCTCGAGGCCAGCGCCAACCCTTCGTACGCCGGGCTCGGCGACCGGGCCGCGCAGATCCTCCGGCTCGCCCAGGACCAGGCGTCCGAGGCGCTCGACGAAGCCAAGCGTGAGGCGGAGGAGCTCCGCGCGAACGCGGCCAAGGAGGCTGCCGCGGCGCGGGCGACCGGTGAGCGTGAGGCCGAGGACATCCGGACCGTCGCGCTGAACGAGGCGGACAGCATGCGCCGTACCGCCGAGGGTGACGCGGCCGAGCTGCGGCGTACGGCGGAAACCGAGGCCGCCGAGGTGCTGCAGGCGGCCCGGCGGAAGGCGGAGCAGCTGCAGCTGACCGCCGAGTCGCAGGCGAGCACGCTGAAGAACGGGGCGCTGCACGAGGCCGAGAAGATCCGGACCGCGATCCAGCGCGAGTCGGCAGCCCTGCGCGCGCGGCTGGCGGACGAGCGCGAGCAGCAGGCCAAGGAGCTGGCCGACAAGCACCAGCAGATCGCGGCCGACACCGACAGCCTGACCACCCAGATGAAGGAGGCCGCCGAGGCGTCCGAGCGCCGGGTGGCCGAGGCGACCGAGCAGGCCCGCAAGATCCGCGCCGAGGCGGAGGAGTCGGCCGAGCGGACGCTCGCGCGTGCCCGCCGGGAGGCCGAGCAGCTGCTGACCACCGCGCGCACCCGCGCCGAGGCCGAGCTGGCGAACGCGGCCGACGAGGCGGAGCGGTCCCGGACCGTCGTCGCCCGCGAGACCGAGCGCCTGGCGAAGCGCCGCGACGGCATCCTCACCCAGATCGCCGGCCTGAACGAGATCGCCAGCAACATCGCCCGCCAGGCCGCCGAGCTCGACTCGGAGACCGCCGCGGGGCCGTACGTGAACCCGTTCGCCCGGCCCGCCGAGTCCCCCCGGCCCCCGGCCGGTGCGCTGGGGCAGGGTGTCGGCAGCCCCTTCGCCTCAGAGCCCTCGACCCCGTACCCCTCCGCCCCCTCAGCTCCGTCCGACTCAGCTCCTGCTGGCTCGGGTCCTGCTGGCTCGGGTCCTGCTGGCTCGGCTCCGGCTGGCTCGGGTTCGGCTGGCTCGGGTTCGGCTCGGGCCGAGGCAGGTACGGCGGCTGACTCGGGCGCTGCCGCGGACTTCGGGGATGACGACAGCCCGTTCCCGGCGACGACGCCGGCCGACAACCCGTTCCCGGGGGCGACCCCTGCCGCGGGATCCTCGCGCGAGTCGTCGTACGACACCGAGGGACCGTTCACCGGTTCCAGCCCGTTCGTCGGCATCGGCGCCGGGGATGCCCGCGTCGACGAGACCCGGATCGACACCGGCCTGCGCATCGACCCGAAGGACGCCGGCAACCTCGCCGGCCAGACCAGCAAGACCGCCGGCGGCCCGGCCGACCCCGCTGCCGACGCCGCGGACCTCGCCGAGCTTGCCGACATCGCCAATTCTGCCGACCTGGTCGAGTCGGCCGGTTCCGGGGACTCGGACGACGACGAGAAGCCGAAGGACTCGACGATGGTGGACGAGTTCCGGCTGGGTGACCTCGCGAGCGAGGAGACTCGGGTCCAGAAGCGGCGCTCCAGCTCGGCGAAGTCCTCCGACGACGAGTCGCCCGCGGACGACGAGAAGACCGATGCGGCCACCTCGCGCGCGCGATCCCCGAAGGACAAGATGTGACGCCATCCGGCGACGACACCTCCACAGCGACCCCCGACAAGGATCTGGCCGACGCCACGCGCGAAGCCAAGTCCGCCGCCGCGGAAGCCCAGGCCGCCGCCGACAAGAGCGAACAATCCGCAACCGACGCAGCCGATGAGGCTGCTGCCGCCGCGCATGCGGACGACGACGACACGAACTTCGCGGACGAACTGCTGATCGAAGAGCGGCACCCGTCCGTCGGTATGGGTACGCCGGGTCCGCCGCTGCGCCGGGGGAACCCGTTCACGTTCGGCTTCTTCGCGGCACTCGGCGTACTCGTCGCCCTGGGTCTGTGGAACGCAGCCGGCCAGGCCCGCTCGGTCCTGATCCTGCTGCTGGTCTCGATGTTCATTGCGGTCGGCCTGAACCCGCTGGTCGAGTGGTTCATGCGCCGCGGACTGAAGCGCGGTCTGTCCGTCGGCGTGGTGTTCCTGCTGATGATCCTCGCGGTCGCCGGCGTCGCCGTCGCGATCGTCCCGGTCGTCTCGGACCAGATCAACAGCCTGATCAAGAACGCGCCCGAGTGGCTCGACCTGCTGAACAAGTCGAAGACTCTCAACGAGCTGGACGACAAGTACCACTTCATCCAGAAGGCCCAGGAATACGTCCAGGACCCGGCGCTGGCGCAACGTGCGTTCGGCGGGATCCTCGGCGTCGGCAAGGTGGTCGCGGGCGCGCTGTTCAACACGTTCACGATCCTGGTGCTGACGCTGTACTTCCTCGCCTCGCTCCCCTCGGTGAAGCGGGCGGCGTACAGCCTGGTCCCCAGCACCCGCCGTACCCGCGTCTCGATCCTCGGCGACGAGGTCCTCGGCCGGGTCGGCGGCTACGTCAGCGGCCAGTTCCTGGTGGCGCTGACCGCCGGTGTCATGATGTTCATCTTTCTCGAGATCATCGGGCTGCGGGAGTACGCCGTGGCGCTGGCGATCGTGGTGATGTTCTGTGACTTCATCCCGATGGTCGGCGGCCTGATCGGCGTCGTCGTGGTCGCGCTGATCGGCTTCACCGGCGGCCTCGGGATCGGCATCGCCTGCCTGATCTACGGCGTCATCTACCAGCAGGTCGAGAACTACTTCGTCGCACCGCGCATCATGCGCCGGGCCGTCGACATCCCCGGCGCCGTCACGGTCATCGCCGCCCTCCTCGGCGGCGCCCTCCTCGGCGTCGTCGGCGCCCTCCTGGCCATCCCGTCAGCCGCCGCCATCCTCCTCATCATCCGAGAAGTCTGGGTCCGCAAAGCCGACGCCTCCTAGCTAGGAACACGTGACGTCGAGGATGAAGTGCTGGGCGGGGGTCAGGCGGTTGTAGGTGTTGAGGCGGATGTAGGTCTGCTGGTCGAGCTGCTGGGGTAGGTGGCGTCGGGCGAAGTAGGAGTGCAGGGCTCGGCGGGGGTTGTCGGTGCGGTTCTGGGTGCCGCCGTGCCAGAGGTGGCTGTTGAAGATGACGACCGTGCCGGCTTGGCCGGTCAGTTGGATCTGGTCGGTGTGGTCGGCGCCCGGGTCGGGCATCTCGTCGCCGGGCATGGTGCCGCGGCGGTGGGAACCGGGGACCACGCGGGTGGCGCCGTTCTCGGGGGTGAAGTCGTCGAGGAGCCAGATCGAGTTGCAGACCTCGTACTCGCCCGGTTGGACGGGATGCCCGAAGTCCACATGCAGGCCCTGGCGCCCTTCACCGGGTAGGGCCGCGCGGCTGTTGAGGGACGAGAGTTTGAACTCGCCCAGCACGTGCCGCATGGCCGCCAGCACCCGCGGGTGACTGAAGCACACCTCGAACCTCGGATCCTTGTTCACCAGATCCGCCAACCGGTCCGTACCCCGCTCCTGATGCACCTCGAGGCCGGCCCGATCCCCCTCGGCCGCGGTCAGTTCGGCCAGCCGTTCGTTGATCGCGGCCACCTCCTCCGCCGTGAGAATCCCCTCCAGTGGAAGGAACCCGTCGCGGTCGAGCTGGTCCTTCTCGTCCTGCGTGAGTACGTCGTCAGTGACGCCGAGATCGCGTAATGCGGTCGCCATATCCATCGGAGTGCTCCTTCACAAGATGCACGAATCGATGCCAGCATCGTTGCGACGTACGTGAGAAACAATGCAGGAGGCGACAGGGCTTATGCACAAATCGCCACGGCTGCTCGGCGCCGGCGTACACATGGCGGCGCCCGGCAAGGACTATCCGCCCCACGCGCACACGTCGTGGGAGCTCGTGTACTACGTTCGCGGCCGGATCACCTGCCCCGTCGGCGACGAGACGTACGACGCCACTCCGGGCACCGTGCTCCTCACCCCGCCGCACACCTGGCACGCCGAGCAGAGCCGCACCGGGTACGCGAACCGCTTCCTCCAGGTCGACGCCGCAACCACCCACCCCTGGCCGCGCCTGTGCTACGACGACACCGACCACACCCTGCGCCGGGTCTTCGACGCCCTGGTCCGCGAAACCGAGAGCGAGGACCTCCGCTCCCTGCTCCTGGCCGAGCTGGATCTGCGCCTCCGCCGTGCCGCAGCCACCCCACCCACAACGCTCGCCGAACAACTCGTCGCCCAAGCCGAGCAGCTCTTCGAGGAACGCTTCGCGGCCGGTCTCCGCATCGCGCAGGTCGCAGCCGACCTCGGCGTCTCGCAGTCCGGCCTGCGGGCCGCGTTCACCCGCCTCCGCAACACCAGCCCGCAGGCCGCCCTTCAGGCAGTACGCCTACGCCACGCCCTGGCCCACATCCGCAACTCGACCCTCCCTCTCCAGGCCATCGCCGACCTGACCGGCTACCACTCGGTCAGCCACCTCACCCGCCACATCAAAGCCGCCACCGGCTCACCGCCGGGCGCCCTGCGCATCAAGGGCATGTGAATCAGAAGGCAGCCTGGACCGTGGTGAGTTCGATGTCGTGGGCCTCGATGGCTTGGCGGATCTCCGGGTCGGTGACCATCGCCTGGTCGGAGAGGCGGTACTCCTCGGCCCAGCGGTAGGTGTATGAGCCGGGCCGGTGGATTGCTGCTAGCTCCGGTTCGGCGGCTGCGCAGTGCGTGACGAGCAGGTGGACGCCGGGCGTCAGCTTGTCCAGGTACTCGAGCAGCCAGGGCTTCTTGTCGGCGGCGTCGCGGTCGCTCAACGTCTCGATCGACGCAAACCGTTTCGACTCCTCCGGCCCGTAGATGAACGGCTTCCCGAGCGCCGCCGAGACCTCGTCGTACGCCGCCGGCGCTGCCTGACCCATGTGTACGTCGAGATACTCGAGCGTCAGCCCTTCCGCCGCGAACTTCGCCGCCTGCGCCGACAACTCCCGTACCGCGTCCGCGTGACTGACCGCAGCCTTGGACTCCTCGACCGTACGCCGGAACGTGCCGTCCTCCCCCACCAACGACGTACCGTCCGTCAACGGCCGCCACCGGAGGAAGTCCCACTCACACGTCAGCGTCTGATGCACACCCACCGGGATCGCGAACTCGCGCGCCAACGCGGCCGCCTCCGTGAACCACGGGCAGGCCGCCATCGTCGACGCCTGCGTCACGATCCCCTCGCGAAAGGCCTGCACCGTCCCCACGTTGACCGCATGACACATCCCGAAGTCGTCACCCTGAACAACCAGCCGGACTTCACTCACGCCTACTCCCACCATCCGCCGACAGAGCCACCACTGACCGTACGACCAAACGCCGACAGATCCCCTATGGTCCGGCGAGTTTGGTGACCTCTGGGGACTGATCGGTGTGGAAGGCGCACGCCCGGGGGTACGACGCCAGACAGCCGCGAGTCGTCATCAGCGCGGTGTAGTAGTCGATGTACCGGAAGCCGTACGTCTCGCCGCGGGCGAAGGCCTGGTGCCGGGTGGCGGACACCCAGCGGTAGAACGCCTCGTCGGAGATCGGGACGTACAGCGAAGGCGTGAAGCCCTCCATGTCCTCCCAGTTCTCCGCGTGCAGGAACGAGCGCACGCCGTGTCGCGGCAGTGCGGCGAGCTTCTCGGCCAGTTCGGCGTACGGCGTGATGGCGGCGAAGTCGTCCGCGGGATCGATGGGCAGGCCGGCGAGGAAGCGGGCGCGCTCGGCCAGCACAGCGGTGTGTTCGTGATCGCGGTGGATCGAGTGCTTCCAGTGCGTGATGATCGTGTCGGGCTGCTTCTCGCGGATGATCTGGGCGAGCTGCAGGGCCACGTCGTCGGTGTCCGGGAGGAAGCCGTCGCTGTGGTCGAGGACCAGGAAGTCCGCGCCGATCGCCTCCGCGAACGCCGTACCCTCCGCGATCTTCTGCTTCTTGTAGTCGGCCGGCGTCAGCCGCGGGTGACCGCGCTCCCCCGGCGTCAGCGCGACGATCGTCGCCGACGCGCCCTCCAGGACGAGCTTGGCCAGCGTCGGCCCGGCGGTCAGGTCCATGTCGCCGATGTGCGCCCCGATGGCGAGCACTGATCTGGTCACAACAATCTCCTCACTTCAGGCCACTGAGTACGACGCCACGCACGTAGTACTTCTGGAACACCAGGAACACGACCAGCACCGGCAACGTGCTGATCACCAGGCCGGCCATCACGATCGGCATGGTGCGGTCCGGATCGAGGAAGCTCTGCAGCAGCTGGATGCCGACCGGAAGCGTCTGCAACGACGGGTCGGACGACGAGATCAGCAGCGTCCAGATGTACTCGTTCCAGGTGCCGATGAACGTGATCAGCCCGAGCGTGATCGCCACCGGCTTGGTCTGCGGCAGCACGATCAGCCGCCAGATCTGCCACTGGTTCGCGCCGTCGATCTTGGCCGCCTCGAGCATCTCGTCCGGCAGCGAGATCATGAACTGCCGCATCAGGAAGATCCCGAACCCGGAGACCGTGAACGGCAGGATCAGCGCCAGCAGGCTGGTCGTCAGCCCGCCGTCGCCGCCGCGTCCGAGGAAGTCGTTGCCGCCGGCCAGCGGCCAGTTGAGCATGATCAGGAACGTCGGGATCAGCAGCAGGAACGGCGGCAGCATCATCGTCGCGAGGATGAACCGGAAGATCACCGCCCGCCCGCGGAACCTCAGCTTGGCCAGCGCGTACCCGGCCAGCGCCGAGGTGATCAGCACCGACACCGTCACGCTGACCGTGACGATCACGCTGTTGCGGAACAGCCGTGGCAGCTCCAGCTGCGAGAACGCCTCGCGGTAGTTGTTCAGATCGAACGACTCAGGGAACAGCTTGTACGGGATCACGCCGTACTCGCCCGCGCCCTTGAACGAGCTCATCACCATGTCGAGGAACGGCATCACCATCGCGACCCCGCCGAGGATCACGACCAGGTACGCGAACCACGGGAACTTGCCGTGCCGCCTCACGAGGTCTCCTCCCCGCGCCGCCGGGCGACCCACAACTGCAGCAGGGTGATCGCCAGGATGATCACGAACAGCACCATCGCCATCGCGCTCGCCGTACCCCAGGCGCCGTACTTGAACGCCCGCTGGTACATCTCGAAGGCCGCCACGTTGGTCGCGTTCACCGGCCCGCCGTCACCCGTCATCACGATGATCAGCGCGAACGACTGCAACCCGCCGATGAACTGCGTGATCAGCACGAACAGCAAGGCCGGCCGCAGCAACGGCAACGTGATCGACCAGAACATGTGCCACGAGTTCGCCCCGTCCACCTCGGCCGCCTCGTAGTACATCTCCGGGATCGCCTTCAGCCCGGCCGTCAGGATCAGGACGGCTCCGCCGATCGAGGCCCAGGCCTGTACGACGGTCACCGACGGCAGCGCGTACGACGCGTCGGACAGGAACCCGATGCTGTTCACACCGAGCTTGTTCAGCACACCGTTGATCAGCCCGGCCGGTTGGTACATCATCTTCCACACGTTGCCGATGGCCACGACCGTGGCGACCACGGGCAGGAAGTACAGCACCCGCCAGAACCCCTGGAACGCCAGCCGATCGATGCAGTAGGCCACCAGCACCGACCCGAACGTGGCCAGGAACACCGACCCGAAGGCGAACAGCAGCGTGTTCACCAGGATCGGCTTGACGAATGTCCCGTCGAAGCTCAGGACGTCGCCGAAGTTCGCCGTACCGGCCCACTTCAGGGTCCCGAGGTCGAAGCCGCCCCAGTCCGAGAAGGCGAGCACGATCGCGAAGATGAACGGCAGGATCAGGAACACGCAGAAGAACAGCAATGCCGGCGCGAGGAACAGGTACGCCGCCCGTCCCTCGCGCTGCAGCTTTCCGACCCGCTGGGCCGGCACCGCCAACGTGCCGACCCTGCCGACCGCGGATGTCATTGCGGCTTGACCGCCTTGGCGGCCTGCGCCAGCGCGTCGTCCGGGTTCTTGCCGTCGGCAAGCACACCCATGAGCGCGTTGTGCAGCGCGGTCTTCGCCTCGTACGCACCCGGCTGGTTGGGTTCGGCCATCGCGTACGTCGCCGCGTCGTAGATCGGCGCCAGGTTCGGGTCGGACAACGACTTCTTGTACGCCGCCTGGTCAGCGGTCCGCGGCGGGATCAGGCCCTGGTCGGCCAGCCACTTGCCGGTCTCGGTCACCTGACCGTCGGCCGCCTTGTGTTCGTTCATCCAAGTGAGGAACTTCCACGCTTCGTCGGCGTGCTTGCTGCGCTGGTTCACGCCCATGAAGAACCCGTACGCCAGCGAGCCCTTGCTGCCCGCCGTCGGCCCGGGGATCGCGGTCACGCCGACGTCGGAGGAGTACTTGTCCTTCATCTGGGTCTTCAGGCTGCCGATCCACCAGCCGGCCTGGATCGCCATCGCGACACCGCCGCTGCGGAACTGCTTGGTCGGCATGATCGAGGGGTTGGTCGCCTTCGCGGCCGCGAGGTCGGCCTCGAACTTCAGCGCCGCCTTGCCCTCGGCGTTGTCGAACTGCGCCGTACCGTCCGGGCCGAGGAACTTCCCGCCGGCCGCGTCGAGCAGCGACAGGAACGGGTGCACGGACTTGTTGTCGCCGTCCTGGATCAGGCTCAGGCCCTCGACCTGGATGTTGCCCTTGGCATCGCGCTGCACCGTCTTCTTGGCCGCGTCGGCGAGCTCGGCCCAGGTGGCCGGCGGCTTGCTGATGCCGGCCGCGGCCAGGATCTTCTTGTTGTAGAAGAGCACGTAGGTGTTCAGCTCGGTCGGGTACCCGAGCAGCGTGTCGCCGGTGGTCACCGCGCCGAGCGCGGCCGGGCTGTACTCCGCCTTGATCTTGGTCGCGATGTCGTCCGGCACCTTGGCCACGACGTTCGCCTTCATCAGCTGGCCGCCCCACAGGCCGTACGCGCTGACGATGTCGGCGCCGCGGCCGCCGGTCTGCCGGACCGTCATCGTGGTGAGCAGGTCGTCGAACTTGACCACCTGCGCCTTCACCTGGACCTTCGGGTTCTCCTTGTTCCACTGCTGGATCATCTTGTCCAGCCCTTCCTTGGACGGGCCGTCGCTGTAGTGGCTCAGCAGCGTCAGCTCGACCTTGTCGCCGCTGCCGCCCGCCGCGCCGCCACCGCCGCCGCAGGCCGCGGCCGTGGCGAACAGTCCGAGCGCAACGGCAAGCCGCAGACCTCTGGAAATCCTCATGTCATTCCTTCCCGCCATCCGGGACCAGGGGCGCCCGGAGGATGGTGAACGTGCGGGTGATGTCGAAACCTGTCTTCAGGTACAGCTGCCCGGCGGCGGACTTCTCGCCGGTCCACAGGAACCAGGCGCTGTGCGCGCCGGCGGCGACCATCCGCTCGAGCGTCAGGTGCAGCAACACCTTCCCGAGCCCGGTGCCGCGGGAGGCCGGCAGTACGCCGAACGGCCCGAAGCGGTCGATCACCGCCTCGTACGTCCCGTGCATCGCCCAGCCGAGGATCGCTCCGCTGGGGTCGCGTGCTACCACGATGCGGTCGAGTGGCAGACCGGACACGACGCCTTCGCGGATCGCGCGCGCCCAGTCCGGGTTGAACTCGGCGCCGGCGATCGCGATCAGCGCGGTCAGCTCGTCACCGGATGGTGTACCAAAGCTGTAGCCCTCGGCCGTCAGTGCGTCGATCCGCTTACGGACCTCGTCCGGGATGGCATATCCGACGAGGCTGCGGTCCATCGCGACCGCGTCGTACCCGCGCTCGAAGCCGAGCTCGGCGAGCAGTCGAGCCGCGGTGGGATAGCGCGCCGCGTCGAGACCGGGGAGGAAGTAGTTCGGCGTGTACGACGAGAAGTAGACCTCGGACCGCCCGTGGGACCGGAGCCAGTCCATTGCCGCGGACAACAACTCGCGCCCGAGCCCACGGCCGCGGTACTCCGGATGCACGAAGAAGAACGGGATCCAGCCGGAAGCCGGCTCCAGGTCGTCGGCGTCGACGGCGATCAGCCGGCGGACGGCGTACGCGGCGCCGACGACCTGATCATTGATCACGGCCACCTGCAGACCGGCCGCGTCGAAGTTGCGGTCGAGCAGGAACAGGTCACGGAACCGCTGGTAGCTGATCGGGTCGGCCGGCGCCGCGGCGGTCCAGGCCGCAGCCAGCGCCGGCCCGTCGCCGACCTGGAACGAACGGATCATCGGGCAGTCCCTTCGTAGAGCAGTACTCCGTCGCGTACCCAGTCGGCCGGTGTGGTTGCCGCGGGCAAGAGCTCGACCGGGTCGTCGCCGGCCTCCAGCGCTCTCCGCAGCGAGTCCGAACCCCACAGCTTGTCGAGCGACGGCAGCAGCCCGAAGTCGTCGGGATACAGCTCCTTCAGCACCCGCAACATCGTCAGCGCGGTCCGCACCGGCTCGAACGCATCGCGGTCCACGACGTGCAGCTGTACGCCGGACAGCGGCTGGCCCGCGTACTTGTGGAACACCGGCTCGAACCACGTCCGCCGGAAGATCACCCCGGGCAGCTCACACGCGCGCAAGGCCGGCACAAGCCGGTCATCGACGTACGGCGCTCCGATCGTCTCGAACGGTCGCGTCGTACCGCGGCCCTCGCTCAGGTTCGTGCCCTCGAACAGGCCGGTGCCGGGGTACACCAAAGCCGTCTCCGGTGTCGGCATGTTCGGCGACGGCGGCACCCACGGCAGACCGGTCCCGGTCGAGGTACGGCTCCAGCCCTCCGCCTCGACGACCGTTGCCGTACCCAACTGAAGGGCGAGCTCGCCGACCGTCAGCCCGTGCCGGAGTGGGATCGGCGCCCGCCCGACGAAGCTCTCGAACCCGGGCTGCAGCAGCGGGCCCTCGACCCGTAGGCCGCCGAGCGGGTTCGGCCGGTCCAGCACCACAAATGGCATACCAAGCCGGGCGGCCGACTGCTGGCAGTCGTACATCGTCCAGATGTAGGTGTAGAACCGCGTCCCGATGTCCTGGATGTCGAACAGCAGTACGTCGACACCGGAGAACAGGTCGTCGAGCTCGCGACCCTTCCGCCGGTACGTGTCGAATACCGGGAGTCCGGTGTCGGGGTCGACGCCCTCGCCTTCGCTTTCACCCGCTTGCGCCGTACCGCGGAGGCCGTGCTCGGGACCGAACAACGCCGTCAACGGCAACCCGGCGGCCCGCAACGCGACCGAGGTCGGCGTGAGGTCCGGCAGCACGCCGGTGAAGTTCGTGATCAGTCCCAGGCGCCCGTCCGGCACCAACCCCGGGTCCTCGGCCAGACGCTGCGCGCCGGTCCGGACCACCATCGCCACCACCCCAGATCGTGGATCCTGCAGGAACTGGGTTGAAAACTTACCGATGTTTTCAGGTGAAGGTCAATGGATTACGGACAAACGTTTGCCGGTGTCAGGTTCCGAGCGAGCCCAGGTAGTCCATCACACGCGCGCGGATCTCGTCCGCCGGGTTGTCGCGGGCCCGCAGTTCCGCCATCCAGCCGTCGTACACCTCGTTGGAGGCACTCAGCTCGAGCGCGATGCCGTCCGGATCCCGGAAGTTCAGGTGCGACCCGAACGCCTCGTCCCGGATCGGCGTGTACGTGACCCCGAGCGCCTCGAAGCGTCGCTCCCACTCGACGAGCTCGTCCCGACTCGCCGCCGCCATCCCGACGTGGTCGAGACCCGTTGTCAGCTCGGTGAACGGCGCGGCTGTCCCGAGCTCGTGCCTGCACAGCGACAGTACGAACCCGCTCGCCCGGTCGACGAGCGTGCGCACGGTCCCGAAGTCCATCAGCGGCTTCAGCCCGAGGACCTCGGTGTAGAAGCGCTCGCTGCGATCCAGGTCGGTGACCGTCAGCGCGAGATCATCGATTCCCGCAAAGGCCGGCATGGTGGCCCCCTTCCCCTGCTCGCGAACGTAACTCCGCGGCGTCAGGGAAGGAACGGTGTGAGCGCGGCGAGGAAGTCGTCGAGGCGTTCGGCGTGGACCCAGTGCCCGGCCTCCGGGACTTCGGCGTACTGGACGTGCGGGAAGTACGCCGCGATCGTCGCGCGGTGGTCCTGCTGGACGTAGTCGGACTTGCCGCCGTAGATGAACAGCGTCGGCCCGTCGTACCGCCGTCCCTCGACCGCGGGCCAGCCGGAGATCGCCGGCAGCGCGGCCTCGATCACCGGCAGGTTGGGCCGCCACCGCGCACCGTCGGCGTCGAGGATCAGGTTCTGCAGCAGGAAGGCGCGTGTCCCGGGTGTCGGTACGGCGTCGGCGAGCTGGGCGTCGACCTCCCCCCGGCGGGTGATCGACGACAAGTCGGCGTTCCGCATCGCCCGGGCGTACTCGACGAACGCCGGCGGATACGCGACCGGTGCCGCGTCCACGACGACGAGCCGCTCGACCGCCGCGGGGTACTGCAGCGCGGTGAGCATCGCGGTCTTGCCGCCCATCGAGTGCCCGACGAGCGCGACCGGCCCGAGCCCGAGCGACTCGATCGTCTCGCGGACGTCGTCGGCCATCTCCGGGTAGCTCATCGTCTCGACGTGCGGCGAGGTCCCGTGGTTGCGCAGGTCGAACGCGAACACCCGGTGCCGGTCCGCGAGACGGCGCGCAGCGGTCATCCAGTTCCGCCCCGAGCCGAACAACCCGTGCATCACCACGACCGGCGTACCAGTGTCGCCGTACGCCGTGACCGGAAGCTTCATGCCCTCCACCCTTTCACCGAGCTCACCGACTGCTCACCGACTGCTCACCGACTGCGCTGCCAGCAGGCCGTGTGCCAGTGGCGCCGCTCGTCCAACGACTGGCTGCCACCGATCGCACCGAGCAGGCTCGGGTTCTCCGGCCACACCACGACGTGCGGGGTGGCCGGCAGGATCTGCTGGTCGCAGCCCGGGCAGCGGTACGACTTCGCGGACGCGGACCCGGACACCCGGCGGACGTTCCACTCGGCGCCCGCCTTCACCTCGCGAGACTGGGTACCACCAAGGAGCGGCCGGTCACTGACCGGCCGCTGCCACTTCGAAGGCCTTCTACGCGACATAGCCCCTCAAGGCTAGGCCATGCCCCAACCAGAGGTTTGACGTCATCGCCACCTGTCTCCAGGAGCACGCACGTACTGCTGCCAGACGTACCGCCACGGCGTGACCGCGAGGATGACCAGGACCACAGCGCAGTTGACCGCAATGGCTTGCGTAGCCGAGTCCATGTCTCCGGCGACTGCCTTGGGTAGTGCCACGACGGAGAGCCAGATGAGCTTCCAGGCGGACTCGAAAAGAAGGAGCGGCAGCAGCCGGACCGGGTAGCGCAGCCCGAGGAACGCGAGCAGCGACATGGCGGTGAGGATGCAGGTGACGACTCCTTCGAACAGCGGCCAGGAGCTGCCGTGGCTGATGAGGATCGGCCACTTGACGACGGCAAGACCGACGCCCATGAGGAGGTACCCGGCGCGCATGAGGTGCAGACGGTAGAGCGGCAGATCGGTGGTGGTCGTAGGTTTTGGGTAGGTGATCAGAGTCGACATCGGAGCTCCTTCGTGGGGATGGCTCAGCGGTCCGCGGATCGAGACAGGATGCGGGTGCGGAGCCGGTGGAGTTGCGGCATCACGCCGTAGATCACGATCGGTACGGCGATGGTGGCCAGCACGAATGTGCGCAGTACGGGCGCGAGCGTGCCCAGCCAGTCGGCGAGGGTCAGGTTGAGGACGGTGAGGGTCGGAAAGACGGCCAGCCAGATCATCAACGCCAACTGATGCTTGGTCGGCGGGCCGGCCACACGCCGGCTGGGGTCGGCACTGGTGCGGGGGTTCGGGGTGGTCATATCGCTCCTTGGTGTTGTGATGGTGATGTGTGCGCGAGAGGTCAGTGCACGAGGTCGTGAACGGCTTTGCGTACGTCGTCCTCGACCACGTCGGCGTCGAGCGCGATCGCGGCCGGCGCCGTCGGCGGTGACGGTGGCGGTGGCGGTGGCGACCTGGGCGGGTGGCGACGACATCGCCCGCGCCCCAGACGCCGGGAACGCCGGTGCGTCCAGTGGCCTCGACTGCGCCCCAGCCGCCGTCGTCAACCGCCCAACCGAGGCTGCGGAGAAGATGGTTGTTCGGTACGAGCACATCCCGCGCCACCACGCTGCCGTCGACCAACTGCATGCCCGCAAGCGGCCACCTTCGACGATCAGCCGCACGCCCGTACCGCGGCGCGACGTGACCTCCGCGCCGTCGTGGTTGAGGCTGACCGTTCCCGCGACCACACCGATCCCGCGGGCCGACAACGCGGATCGTCCGGTCGCGGTGAGCCCGTCGGGCGGGGTGAAGTAGACGAGGCCGTGGGTCCATTGGCCCACGATCTGCGCATACCGGACCGCACCCGAACTACCTCCAATGACGCCGAGCCGACGGTCGCAGACCTCGTAGCCATGGCAGCACGGACAATGCAGGACGTCGCGTGCCCACCGGTCGCGCAGTCCTGGGACGTCCAACAGTTCGTCACACAGGCCGGCAGTCACCAGCACCCGACCCGCCAAGACCCGCCGCCCGCCAACACCAGGCAGACCGACACACACCCCAGCAGCCACCAGCACCCGACCCGCCAAAACTCGCCACCCACCGACAACAGGCAGCCCGACACACACCCCAGCAGCCACCAGCATCCGACCCGCCAAGACCCGCCACCCGCCAACAACGCGCAGTCCGACACACACCCCAGCAACCACCACCACCCGACCCGCCAAGACACGCCACCCGCCAACAACGCGCAGCCCGACACACACCCCAGCAACCACCACCATCCGACCCGCCAAGATTCGCTGCCCGTCGACGAGGCGGCCCCAGAAGCCGTTGTTGCCGTCGGCCACCAGTTCGGTGGTGGTGCCGGTGAGGACGCCACCGACGTACCTCCCGAGTTCGTCCCGTCCTAGATCCAACAGTTCGCTCGGCGTGAGGCCGTCACGCGACAGGTACCCGCGCAGGTGGACGGCCTGGCCGTTGAGCGGCATGCCAGCATCGACCACGAGAACCTTGCGGCGAGCGCGTGACAGGACGAGGGCAGCGGACAGTCCGGCGGCGCCTCCGCCGATGACCACCACGTCGTACTGACTCATGTCCATCAGGCTGAAGCACCGTCGATCTCTCACCTACGGACGTTGCTGTTTCCGGGAATGCGCAGTGTGATGAGGTCGTGGAAGACACGTCATCGGAGATCGCCGCGGTGCTCGAGCAGGTTGGGCCCAGGCTGAAGCGGGTTCGCACCCAGCGCCGCATCACCCTGACCGCTCTGGCGGCCACGACCGGCATCTCGAAGAGCACGCTCTCGCGACTCGAGACCGGACAGCGGCGACCGACCCTGGAACTGCTGCTTGCGCTGTCGCAGGCCTACCGGGTGCCCCTGGACGATCTGGTCGGCGCGCCCGACGTCGGTGACCCACGCATTCGCCTCAAGCCCGGCCGCGTCAAGGGCCGAACGGTCATCCCGCTCACCCGGCAGCCCGACGGCATGCAGGTCTGGAAGATCGTCATCCCGACCAGCAAGATCATCCCGGAGCCGCGGGCCCACGACGGTCACGAGTGGATCTACGTCCTGTCCGGGCACATGCGATTCGTCCTCGGCGAACGGGACTGGGTCCTCGGCCCCGGCGAGGTCGCCGAGTTCGACACCCACGTGCCGCATTGGTTCGGCAGTACCGGCCAGGGCCCCTCGGAGATCCTCAGCATCTTCGCAAGACCCGGCGAACGAATGAACATCCGAACCCCCGACCCCAAGTCCTGATCCCGCGGGCGGCGCGACATTGCGGTGGCTCGCATGGCTCGTGTCCGGTCCACGGACGACGGTATCGACGACCCGACTCGCACTCCTGCATTCGTTGCCTGGAGAGCCCCAACCCTCACAGCGGCCACGACCGCTCCGACGGCCTGGGATCCGGTGAAGGGTTCCGATGATTTGGAGTAATCGAACGAATGTTCTAATGTAGGTGCATGAGCGGAATCCCGGGCACACACCTCGGCGGCGACCACCAGGTCCCCGCCGAACCGGGAGCGCCCACCGCGACCGTCGCCCTCTCCCCATCCGGGGCGGCCGGGACCCTGGTCGCGCACGACCTCCCTCAGGCGGCGACCGCCCCAGCAGAACGGGCAGAACGGGTAGACCGGTTCGCCGACGATCTCCACCACCGACTCGGTGGGCCGGCTAGCCGGCCGGACCGGATTGCACCAGCGAACGGCTGCCGGGCTGCCTCCCCTGTCCGCGCCTCAACGGCTCCGGCTCCTGACCAGGCGGCCATGATCGACTCCACCCCCGGCGGGGCCGTCAGGCGGTCTCCATGGAGCGGTTGGGATGACGAGCCGCTCGCCGATGACTACGTGCCGGACGACCTTGTCTACCCAACCGATCCCGAGCTCCCCGGCGGCCCGGCGGTCATCACTGAGCAGGACCAGTTGGACGCCGAACTCGACGAACTGCTGGGCCGGAACCGCTACTCCCGTGTCGATGAGTTCGAGTGGCAGGAGTGGGACGGGGTCGAGCAGGACGCCGCCGAGCGGGAGATGCTGCGCCGGGAGGCGCCGGCCTGGGCGTTCCTGCCACCCGGCGGTGCGCTGGCTGCCGCGTTGGAGGTGACCCGGCCGGAGGCGATGTCGCCGATGGCGCTGATCGAGTTGATGAAGGCCGCGGACCGGCTGATCAGCTGGGGAGAAGCGATCAAGACCAGTGCGACGGCGTCGTTCGTCCGGCAACGCCGCGCCGAACACCGCGAATCGCCCCGCCCGACGCAGCTCGATTCCAAGGGCCGCCCGATCGACCCGGAGCGGTCCTGGCATGGCGAGATCGCCCTGGCACTCGGCCTGTCGCCGAGCACCGTGGGGCGACGGGTCGACACCGCGCTGCGGCTCACCTCGACCCTGTCGGCCACCTATTCGGGCCTGCGCTGCGGCGCCCTGACCTGGGGCAAGGCGCTCGCGATCTCCGAGGCCACCAGCGACCTGCCCGATGACGCGGCCCGGGCGGTGCAGGCCCATGTGCTGAAGCGTGCCGCCCGCCAGACCCACCGCAACCTGCTGGAGTCGCTGCGCCGCCAGGTCGCCAAACACACCACCGCGCAAGCGGCCGACGATCACCGCGCCGCGGTGGCCGAGCGCACCTGCAAGATCGTCCCGCTGGCCAACGGCATGGCCGGGCTGTGGATCGTGCACACCGCCGACAAGATCCAGCAGATGTGGGTCACCCTCCAAGCCATGACCACCCTCGCCAAACGCAGCACCCCCACCACCAACCCCACCGCGGACCCCACCACCACTCCAACCACCGACGCCAACGTCCACGCCACGGCCGACACCACCACCGACGCGAACACGCACGCCACGGCCGCCGCCACTGCGGACGCCGACGGCAGCCCCGCGGCCGACACAGGCACGACCGGCCACGCTGGCACGACGGTCAACGCTGGCAACGCTGGGAACGCGGTCTCCGACGGCATCGCCGATGTCGCAGGCGGCGGCACTGTCAGCGCCACCGCGGCGGTTCAAGCCAACGACTCAGCGCCCACAGGCAACGCCGCAACGGCGCCGCTCGGCGCGTCCGTGGATCCCGGACCGCCGGCCCCCGCGGACGCCGGCCCATCCCCGCACGCCAGACCCGATCCCGATTCGGCCACCCCCGACGACATCACCGCCACCGGCACCACCGCCAGTGCGGGTTCCAATGCGGGTGCTGAGGTGAGTGCCGGCGGTGGTACGGATATTGGCGCGGGTGCTGATACGGGTGCCGGCGTTGGTGCGGGTGCTGATGCCGGTGCGGGGAAGGACACCCGCACCGCCGAGCAGCGGCGTGCGGATGTGGCTGCGGATCTGTTCGAGCACATCCTGCGCAACGGGCTGGACTGGCTCGGCCGACGGCTGCCCGACCAGCACCGCCGCCGCCCCCACATCGAGGTCGTCGTCCCCGCCTCAACCCTGCTCGGCCTCGACAACAACCCCGCCGAACTCACCGGCTACGGACCCATCCCCGCCGAAATGGCCCGCCGCATCGCCACCGACGGCACCTGGCGACGACTCCTCACCGACCCCACCAACGGCACCGTCCTCGAGGCCTCCACCACCCGCCACGACCCCGGTGCGTTGGTGACCGAAACTTTGCTCGCCCGCCACCCCGTCTGCGCCTGGCCCGGCTGCAACCGCACCTCCCGCGACTGCGACCGCGACCACCTCACCCCCTTCACCCAGTCCGGGCGCACGAGTCTGTCCGGGATGGCGCCGTACTGCGAATATCACCACGTCATCAAAGACACCCCCGCCTGGGGCTGGACCACCACCGCCCACCCCGACGGGACGATCACACTGACCACGCCCACCGGTCACCGCTACACCACCGTCCCGCCCGCCCGCGGCCCCATCACCCAACAACTCGACCCAAATCCCACCACCGGCCCTCGGCAGGCAGCTCACGACCCGCCACCGTTCTGAAGCCAGCACGCCAGTCGGAACTCACCATCCGCCGTCGGCCCGTTCGCCCGGCCCGGCCGCGTGCCTAGCCGCGTGACCCGGCCGCATGACCCGGCCGCATGACCCGGCCGCATGACCCGGCCGCATGACCCGTCCGCATGACCCGGCGGCATGACCCGGCGGCATAGCTGGGCCGCATGGCTGGGCCGGGCGCACGCCATCACTCTGAAGGCACGCCATCACCGGCGCCAGCAGACCCAGAACCACACCGGCCGCCCCGCGACGCTGCTCGTGCTCCAAGACGAGGACGAGGCCGACGACGCCCTCTCACGGGCAACGCCGTCGCCGGCAAATACCATCGCCGGCCCCCGGCAGGCAGCTCACGACCCGCCACCGTTCTGAAGCCAGCACGCCAGTCGGAACTCACCATCCCCCATCGGCCCGGCCGCATGACCCCGCGGCATGGCTGGGCCGCATCGCTGGGCAGCATCGCTGGGCCGCATCGCACGCCATCACTCTGAAGGCACGCCATCACCGGCGCCAGCAGACCCAGAACCACGTCCGCCGCGCCGCGACGCTGCTCGTGCTCCAAGACGAGGACGAGGCCGACGACTCCCTCTCACGCGCCAACGCCGTCGCCCGCAAATACCGTTGGCGGCCCCCGGCAGGCAGCTCATGACCCGCCACCGTTCTGAAGCCACCACGCCGGCCAGAACTCACCAACCGCCACGGCCCGTTCACCCGACCCGACCGCCCGGCCGCATGACCGGCCGCATGAACGGGCGCATGGCTGGGCCGCATGGCTGGGCCGCATGACCCGGCGGCATGGATGGGTCGCATGGCTGGGCCGGGCGCACGCGATCACTCTGACGGCATCACCGGCGCCATCACGGGCGACGCCGGGGCTGGCCAATACCATTGCCGGCCCCGGGCAGGCAGCTCACGATCCGCCACCGTTCTGGAGACACGCCTTCACTCTGAAGGCACGCCATCACCGGAGCCATCACCGGCAAACGCCGTCGCTGGCACCGCTATCGGCGAACTCGGATTTCACGGTTGCCGCCACAACTAGCCCGCGCAACCACACACAGCTGCCAACGGCCCAACAGGCTGCTGACGAGCCGCACCCCTGACCAGCAGCCCCTGACCGAAAGCCCCGGGCCGGCACGCCCCACACCGGCACGCCCCACACCGGCACGCCCCACACCGGCACGCCCCTCACCGACACGCCTTCACCAGCACACTCCTGACCGGCACGCCCCACACCAGCACGCCCCTCACCGGCACGCCTTCGCCAGCACGCCCGGACCGGCACGCCTCTGGCACATCGCCCGGAGTCGCACGGACCGTGGACCGCGGCGACAGCTCGGGCTCGGTTAGGTGGTTGCGGTTGCTCGGGTCGCTAGGGCGTCGAGGATGAGGTCGAGGCCCCAGGTGAACTCGTCTCCGAAATCGTAGCCGGGGCGTAGGTAGTAGTCGGTGGCCATCTCGACGAGGTGGGGGTACTCGCCGGTCGAGAATCGTTCCATGATCGGCTCGGCGACGTCGGCGACGGTGTCCGAGCCCTCGAAGGGCAGACCGGCCTCCTGCAGCGCGAAGCCGTACGTGTAGCTGTCGAGCATCGCGTAGGCGTGAGCCGTCAACTCCTGGGAGAAGCTGGCGGCCCGCAGGGTGGCGATGACCGCGTCGTGGTGCCGCAGAGTCGCCGGCCCAGGACTGGTGCGCGACTCCATCAGCCCGATCGCCCAGGGATGGGCCCGCAGCACCCGGCGCGCCGAGTCGGCTCGCCGGCGGATCTCCGTACGCCAGTCACCGCCGGGTTCGGGCAGCTCGATCTCGCCGAACACGAGGTCGACGATGCCGTCGAGGATCTCGTCCTTGTTGGCGACGTAGTAATAGACCGACATCGGCTTCGTACCCAGGCTCTGCGACAGCGAGCGGATCGTCAGGGAGTCGATCCCACCGGCGTCGGCCACCGCGACGGCAGCCCACAGGACGCGTTCCCGGCTGAGCCGGGGTCGTTCGCCGGGGCTGTCGTCCGTCCGTTCAGTCATCTCACTCCAGCCGAGCCGTAGTGCTTTCGTACTTTGTACTGTAGCTTCTCGTACTAAGTACGACGACCCGACACGAGGACAGCCATGACAAGCACAGCGGCAGGAAGCCAGGCGTCAGACGCCACCACCCCCGGCGGGACGCCGGCAACTGCCGCTTCGATGCGCGCGATCGTGCAGGACTCGTACGGCGACGCCGGCGTACTGCGTCACGAACGCATCGCCCGTCCGCAGATCACCGGCAACGAGGTCCTGGTCCGGGTGCACGCCGCGGGGCTGGATCGCGGGACCTGGCACCTGATGGCCGGCAAGCCGTACCTGATGCGGATCGTGGGCCTCGGCTTCCGCGGCCCGAAGGCCCGGGTGCCGGGACGTGACCTCGCCGGAACGGTCGAGGCCGTCGGTCCCGCGGTGACCAGGTTCGCCGTCGGCGACGAGGTGTACGGCGTCGGCCGCGGCGCGTTCGCGGAGTACGCCGTGGCTGTCGAGGACAAGCTGGCCCACAAGCCGAAGAGCCTGTCGTTCGAGCAGGCAGCTGTGGTGCCGATCTCAGCAGGGACCGCACTCCAGGCGTTGACCGACCACGGCCGGATCGAGGCAGGGCAGCGGGTGCTGGTCATCGGCGCGTCCGGGGGTGTCGGCAGCTACGCCGTACAACTGGCCAAGGCCTTCGGCGCGGAGGTCACCGGCGTGGCGAGCACCGCGAAGCTGGACCTCGTGCGCTCCCTGGGCGCCGACCAGGTCCTCGACTACACCCGCGACGACTACGCCGACGGTACCCACCACTACGACCTGGTCCTCGACATCGCCGGGAACCCCAAGCTGGCCCGGCTGCTCCGCGCGCTCACACCCAAGGGGACAGCGGTGCTTGTCGGTGGTGAGGACGGCGGCGATCTGACCGGCGGCATGAACCGGTCCCTCCGGGCGCTGATGCTGTCACCGTTCGTCGGCCAGCGGCTGGCCTGGTTCGTCGCCCAGGTGCGGGCCGGCGACCTCGAGCGGCTCAACGAGTTCGTCGATTCCGGTCAGGTGACGCCGAGCATCGACCGCACGTACCCGCTCGACCGCGTGCCGGAAGCCATGCGCCACCTCGCGTCCGGACAGGTCCGCGGCAAGGCAGTCATCACGATCTGAGGACTGCTACGCAGTGGCGCGGAGTTCCTCGCCGACGTCGTGCATGTGACGCAACCCCAAGCGGTACGACTCGATCAGGCTCGTCGAGACGTAGGGCATTTCGATGCTCTCGCAGTACTTGCGCACGATCGGCTGGGCGAAGCGGAGGTTGGCGCGCGGCATGCTCGGGAAGAGGTGGTGCTCGATCTGGTAGTTGAGCCCGCCCATCATCCAGTCGGTGACCAGACCGCCGTTCACGTTGCGTGAGGTGAGCACCTGCTTCTCCAGGTGGCCCCAGTTGCTGTCGTCGTCGGGCATCTCCATGCCCTTGTGGTTCGGCGCGAACACGCTGCCGAGGTGCAGCCCGAAGATCATGTGGTGGACGAGCGCGAAGACGACCGCCTGGCCCGGCGACAGGATCAGGAACAGCGCGGTGAAGTACAGCACCAGGTGCGCGGCCATCAGGCCGAGCTCGACCTTCTCCGTACGGCGGCGAGCGAGCAGGAAGCGGATGCTCGACACCTTGAGGTTGAAGCCCTCCAGGGTGAGCAGCGGGAAGAAGATCCGCGCCTGGTTACGGCTCAGCCAGCCTTCGAGTCCCTTGCGGCCGGAGGCCTGCTCGAGGGTCCAGACCAGTACGCCCTCGCCGACGTCCGGGTCCTTGTCGGTGTGGTTCGGGTTGGCGTGGTGCCGGTTGTGCTTGTCGTTCCACCAGCCGTAGCTCATGCCGAGCAGGAGGTTCCCGTGCAGCATCCCGATCCAGTCGTGCAGCTTGCGCGAGCTGGCGATCTGCTGGTGCCCTGCGTCGTGCCCGAAGAAGGCCGCGCGGGTGGTCAGGATTCCCATCGGGAGCGCCAGCAGCAGTGCCCACCACGAGCTGCCGATCACGGCGACGGCCGCCCACGTCAGACCGAGCAGAACCGCGTTGATCCCGATCGCCATCGCGTACGCCGCCGTACGGCGCTCCAGCAGGCCGGCAGCCTTGATCTCCCGTAACAGTGGGGAGAAATCGGAACGGCGGGTAGCAGCAGGTGACGCGACAGGCTGTGCCATCAGGTCCTCGTCTCGGTAGCGGGGGAAGGCCTAGGCGTACAGCCGCGGCCAGCGTAGTGCATCAAGCCTCATCGCCCTAACCTCCGAAAGCATGAGAGTTACTACCCGAATCGGCTGTGGAGTCAGGCCCCAGGAGACAGTGGGGATAACACCACTGCAGGAGATCTCACGCTCGGTCATGATGGAGGCATGAGCACCGTTGCCACGACTGAGGCGCCGCCGATGCGCTATCCCAAGCTTGCGCAGCCGTGGATCGCGCTGTTCCTCGCGATCCTGGCCGAGCTGGGCATCGCCCTGTTCGTGCTCAGCGTGGTGTCCGTTCCGCTGATCGCCGTGTGGGTCGGCATCCCGCTGCTGCTCGTCGTCGTACCGGCCGCGCGGTGGTTCGCGAACTGCCACCGCACGCTACTGGCCGGCTTCCTCGGTGAGCGGATCCCGCGCCCGTACAAGAAGCCTCCGATGCCCGGCATGCTGATGCGGCTGCGGACGATCCTGACCGATCCGCAGACCTGGCGGGACATCGTCTGGCTGCTGGTGAACGCGGTGATCGGATTCACACTGTGCCTGCTGAGCGCCGTTCTGTTCCTGGCCACACTCTTCTACCTGGTCTACCCGCTGCTCGTCGGCGTCACGCCGGAGGGAGTGTTCACCGAGCCGTTCGGCGGGTTGTTCACGGTGAACTTCTGGACCAGCTTCCTGCTGATGCCGGTCGCGCTGCTGGCGTTCATGATCTGGAACGCCGCCGGCGAGCGGCTGCTGAAGGCGAACGCATTCGTGGCCCGCTCACTGCTCGGCCCGACCGAGAGCGCCAAGCTGGCGATGCGGGTCCGCGAGCTGGCCGAGTCCCGGGCGGAGACCGTCGACACCCAGGCGGCCGAGCTGCGCCGGATCGAGCGCGACCTGCACGACGGCGCCCAGGCCCGGCTGGCGGCGCTGAGCATGAACCTCGGCATGGCCGAGGAGATGGTGGCCCGCGACCCGGCCCAGGCGGCTGCCCTGCTGACCGAGGCCCGCGAGTCCGCAAGTACGGCGCTGTCCGAGCTGCGCGACCTGGTCCGCGGGATCCACCCGCCGGTGCTCGCCGACCGCGGTCTGGACGGCGCGGTCAAGGCACTCGCGATGTCCTGCCCGTTCAAGGTCGACGTCACCTTCGACGTACCCGGTCGTCCGCCGGCGCCGGTCGAGTCCGCGGCGTACTTCGCGATCGCCGAATGCCTCGCGAACGCGGTGAAGTACTCGGCGGCGACCACCGCCTGGATCCAGATCACCCACGAGGTCGAGAAGCTGCACATGATCGTCGGCGACGACGGTGTCGGAGGTGCCGTGATCAGGCCCGGCGGCGGTCTGTACGGTATCGAGCGGCGGCTGGCCGCCTTCGACGGTACGTTGACCGTGGTGAGCCCGAGCGCCGGGCCGACCACCGTGATCATGGAGCTGCCTTGCGAGTCCTCATCGCTGAAGACCACGCCCTCCTCCGGGACGGCCTGATCCGCCTGCTGGAGGCGCACGACTTCGAGGTCGTCGAGGCGGTCGACAACGGGCCTCGTCTGGTGCCCGCGCTCGTGGAGCACCGGCCCGACGTCGCAGTGGTCGACGTACGGCTGCCGCCGACCTTCACCGACGAGGGCCTGCGGGCCGCGATCGAGGCCCGCAGCCAGGTGCCTGGGCTGCCGATCCTGGTGCTCTCGCAGTACGTCGAGCAGCTGTACGCGCGGGAGCTGCTGACCGGCGGCGGAGGCGGTGTCGGGTACCTGCTCAAGGACCGGGTGTCTAACGTCGCCGACTTCCTCGATGCGGTACGCCGGGTCGCAGCCGGCGGAACCGCGATGGATCCGGACGTGATCGGTCAGCTGCTGGCCCGGAACACCCGCGACGAGCCGATCGGCCGGCTCACGCCGCGCGAGTCCGAGGTCCTCGGACTGATGGCCGAAGGCCGCTCGAACGCCGCGATCGCCGCCGCCCTGTTCGTCACCGAGAAGGCCGTCAGCAAGCACACGAACAACATCTTCTCGAAGCTCGACCTGCCCCCGTCCGAGGACGACAACCGCCGCGTGATGGCAGTCCTCACCTACCTGTCGTCCCGCTGACCCGGCGCAGGAACTCCTGGGTGCGGGCCTCGCGGGGAGCGTCCAGGACCTGGGCGGGTGGGCCGATCTCGAGCGGCCGGCCGTGGTGCAGGAAGCAGACCTGGTCGGCGACGTCGCGGGCGAAGGCCATTTCGTGGGTGCAGACGAGCATCGTCATCCCCTCGGACTTCAGTTCGCGGAGCAGGTCGAGGACCTCGCCGACGAGTTCGGGGTCGAGCGCCGATGTGACCTCGTCGAGCAGCATCAGCTGCGGCGAGTTCACCATCGCGCGGGCGATCGCGGCGCGCTGCTGCTGACCGCCGGACAGCTCGTCCGGCTTGGCCGCCGCCTTGTCCGCCAGGCCGACGCGCTCCAGCATCTCCATCGCCCGGGCCCGCGCCGCATCACGCGGCACCCGGTGCACCCGGATCGGCGCCAGCGTGATGTTGTCGAGCACGGTCAGGTGCGGGAACAGGTTGTACGCCTGGAACACGATCCCGATCCCGGACCGCACCTTGTCCGCGTCGACCCGCGGATCCGTGATGTCCGCCCCGGCCAGCTCGATCACGCCGTCGTCGACCGTCTCCAGGAGGTTCACGCAGCGCAGCAGCGTCGACTTCCCGGACCCCGAGGCTCCGATCAGTACGACGCACTCTCCCGCCGCGACCTCCAGATCCATCCCGTCCAGTACGACGTTGTCGCCGTACGCCTTCCGCACACCGCGGAGACTGAGCAGATTCTTGGGCAAACTCATACCGGTCCGCCTCCCCCGCCGTACCAGCCCTGCCGTCGGGCGACGTAATCGGTCAGCCGGGTCAACGGGATCGTCAGCGCGACGAACAGCAGCCCGGCGACGACGTACGGCGTGAAGTTGAAGTCCTCGGCCGTCTCCAGTTGCGCGGCCCTGATCGCGTCGATGACGCCGAGTACCGCGATCAGCCCGGAGTCCTTCTGCAGGCTCACGAAGTCGTTCAGCAGCGGCGGCAGCACCCGCCGTACCGCCTGCGGAAGGACGACGAAGCGCAACGTCTGTCGATAGCTGAGCCCGAGTGATCGCGCCGCCGCCCGCTGCGACGGATGCACCGACTCGATCCCGGCCCGGAACACCTCGGCGACGTACGACGAGTAGGTCAGGACGAGGGCCGCTCCGCCCCAGATCACCGCCTGGTTCGGCAACCCGCGCAACTGCAGGGCCGGTACGCCGAAGCCGAGCAGGAAGATCACCAGCAGCAAGGGCAGGCCGCGGAACACGTCCGTGTAGGCGGCCGCGAACACGCGCAGCGGGAAGAAGATCGGGCCCCGCGACGTCCGCATGATCGCCAGCGTCAGCCCGAACACCACGATCAGCACCGCACAGACCAGCATCACGCGCACGTTCAGCCAGAGGCCCTCGGCAACGACCGGCAATGCCTCCCAGCCACGATGGACGTCGAAGAACGTCGCCCGGACCCGCGGCCAGCCCGGCGTGGAACCGATGCCCACGACAACCAGCGCGAGCAGGATCACCGAGCTGACCAGCGCGATCACGGTCGATCGCCGCGCTTGCCGACGCCGGTACGCGATCCGCTCGCGCTGCAGCTCCGACGGTTGCCAGGTCGTCACGAGAGTTCGGGCGCGCCGGACTCGGTCAAGTACTGCTTCTGCAGGTTCGCCAGGGTGCCGTCGGACTTGAGCGCGTCGACCGCCTGCGTGACGCAGCCGGTCAGCTTCGAGTTCTTCTCGAGCACGAACCCGAACTGCTCCGCCTGCCCGCCGGCCGGCAACTGCCCGACGATCTTGCCGTTGTCGAGCTGCGCCGCGGTCATGTAGAACGCCGTCGGCAGGTCCACGACGATGCCGTCGATCTGCTTGTTCTTGAGCGCTTGGACGGCCAGGTCGTTGGTGTCGAACACGGCCGGCTTCTGCTTGGGCTTCACCTGGTCGCGCAGCGCGGTGTAACTCGTCGTACCGACCTGGGCCCCGAGCTTCGCATCAGCGAGGTCGGCGACGGACTTGGCGTTCGCGATCTTGCTGCCCGCGGTGGTGATCACGGTCTGGCGTACGTCGTAGTACCCGGAGGAGAAGTCGACGGCCTTGCGGCGGTCCTCCGAGATCGACACCTGGTTGACGTCCAGGTCGAACGCCTTCGGGCCGGGCGCGAACGCGGTGTTGAACTGCACGGTCCGCCACGTCACCTCGGCCTGCTCGAACCCGAGCTTCTTCGCCACCGCGTAGGTGACCGCGGACTCGTACCCCTTGCCGTTGCTCGGGTCGTTGCCGCTGAACCACGGTTCGTACGCCGGCTTGTCGGTGCCGACCGTCAGCGTGCCGGCCGTCTTTACCGCCAGCTTGTCCTTCGCACAGGCATCCGCGCCCGACGGCGTCGAGGACCCGGACGAGCTCTCCTCCGGCGCACACGCCCCCAGCCCCACGATCGCCAGCACCGCCAGCCCCACCACAGCACGCGTTCTCATGCGGAGAACTCTAAGACCTCTTGCGGTACGCCGTGGGGCTTGATCCGGTGTGCAGACGGAAGCGGGTCGCGAAGTAGAGCGGGTCGGCGTACCCGACCTGGGCCGCGACCGACGCGACCGACCGGCTGGTGAGCTCCAGGAGCCGCGCCGCGGCGTCCAGCCGGCGGCGCTCGACGAACTGTTGCGGGCTGACGCCCAACTGCTCGCGGAACAGGTGCGCAAACCGTGACACCGAGAGATTCACGGCACGAGCCAGCCGCGGTACGTCGAGGCTCGCGGTCAGGTCCTGGTCGATCAGCTCGATCGCACGCAACAGGCGGTCGTCGATCTGCACCGCCTTCGGGTTCTGGGTGTCGCACCACAGCAGCGCCGCCTCCAGCGAGTTGGCGCTGAGCTGCTCGGCCTGCGGCAGGACGCTGTGTTGATGCCGTACGGCGTCGCGCAGGTGGTCGGCGATCCGCTCGAAGGTCGGTGCGGCGGGATGGAGCTGAACGATGCCGGGAGCAACCTCCGGCCAGTCCAGCAGCGGCAGCCAGTCCGGCTTCGGGTGCATGTGCGCGTATCGGAAATGCCAGCGGTCACCGACCGTGGCGTAGTCGTGCAGGGTGCGCGGGCGGACCAGCGTGACGCTGCCCGGCGCGGCCGCGACCTGACCGAATCGTCCCTGGCCGTCGAGGGTCTGGACCAGCAGCCAGTCGGTCGTTCCGCGCCGCCGATACGTCGCGTACTCAGGGCCTTCGTCGAACTCACCGGTCACCAGCCGGCGTACCACCGGATGCGGGGACTCAGCAGGATATCGAAGGTTCACAGCTCGATAGCGTATCGCTGCCCGCGGCCCGGCCGCCGCATCCTGGAGACATGACAGTGGTTGACATCTACCAGCGGGACGGCATCGTCCAGGTCCCCCAACTGCTCGAACCCGCCGAGGTCGAGCGGATCAAGACAGTCTTCATGGAGCAGGTCGCCGTCGACCACTCGCTCGCCATCGACGACGGCGTACCGGACGACGATCCGCTGGCGAAGTACCCGCGGTTCGTGCACCCGCACCGGGCAAGCGACACCGAGGCCGGCAGGCTCGCGATGGAGCTGATGCTCGACGACCGGATCCTCGATGTCGTCCAGGCGCTGATCGGTCCCGCGCTCGGCGCCCAGTCGATGTTCTACTTCAAGCCGCCGGGCGCCCGCGGGCAGGCGCTGCACCAGGACAACACGTTCCTGCGCGCCGACCCGGAGACCTGTCTCGCGGCCTGGATCGCGGTCGACGACGTGGACGCGGACAACGGCGGACTGGCAGTCGTCCCGGGCTCGCACAAGACCGAGCTGGTCTGCCCCGAGCCGGCTGACCTGACCGAATCCTTCACCAGCGTCGAGGTCCCGGTGCCGGACGGCCTCAGCAAGGTACAGACGAAGATGAAGGCCGGCGACGTCCTCTTCTTCCACGGCAGTGTCGTCCACGGCTCCCGCCCGAACTCCACCGACGACCGCTTCCGGCGGTCGCTGATCTTCCACTACATCCCCGAGGACAGCGTGGAGATCGCGGCCTTCTACAACCCTCTGGTCCGCCCCGACCGCCGCGAGACGGTCCTCCCCGAAGCCATCGGCGGCGGCCCCTGCGGCGACTACGCCCAGGCCGAGCCGTAAGTCAGTTGGAGTAGTCGCGGAAGCCTCGGCCGGTTTTGCGGCCGAGGTAGCCGGCCGTCACCAGGTGCTCCAGCAGCGGAGCAGGGGCGAAGCCGGGCTCGCGGAACTCCAGGTACAAGGTGCGTTGAATAGCGAGCGAGACGTCCAGCCCGACCACGTCGAGCAGGGCGAACGGGCCCATCGGCAGGCGGCAGCCGAGCTTCATCGCGGCGTCGATGTCGTCGACGCCGGCGTAGTGCGCCTCGAGCATCCGGACCGCGTCGTTGAGGTACGGGAACAGCAGCGCGTTCACGATGAAGCCGGCCCGGTCGCCGCACCGCACCGGGTGCTTGCCTGCGGCAACGGCCACGGCGGCCACCGTGTCGGCGACCTCGGGGGCGGTGCTGACGGTACTGACGACCTCGACGAGCTGCATCACCGGCGCCGGGTTGAAGAAGTGCAGCCCGACCACGTCACTCGGCCGCTTGGTCGCCATCGCCAGGTCGATCACCGGCAGACTCGACGTGGTGGTCGCCAGGATCGCGCCCGGCTTGCAGATCTCGTCGAACGTCTCGAACAGCGCCTGCTTGACGCTGAGCTCCTCGACGACGGCCTCGATCACCAGGTCGGCATGCGCGAGGTCGTCGAGCTTCGCCGTACCGGTCACCCGGCGCAGCGCGGCGTCCCGCTCCTCCGTGGACAGCTTGCCGCGCTGAACGCCCTTCTCCAGCGAGCGCTCCAGCACGCCGCGGACCCGGTCGACCTTCTCGGTACCGCGAGCGACGTACAGCACGTCGTACCCGGCCTTGGCGAGGACCTCGACGATGCCGACCGCCATCGTGCCGGAGCCGACGACGCCGACCTGCTTGACCGGGCGGATCGGCACACCGTCCGCCGACACGACCGGGGTGTTCTCGTCGTCGACCACGACCGGCGAGTCCGGCGACTCGTAGGTGTAGAAGCCGCGCCCGGTCTTCCGGCCGAGGAGGCCCGCGGTCACCATCTGCTTGAGGATCGGGGCCGGCGCGTGCAGCCGGTTCCGGCCCTGCTTGTACATCGTGTCGAGAATCTCGTACGCCGTGTCGAGGCCGATCAGGTCGAGCAACGCCAGCGGACCCATCGGGTACCCGCAACCGAGCCGCATCGCCGCGTCGACGTCCTCGCGGGTCGCATAGCGCGACTCGACCATGGAGACCGCGTGGTTCAGGTACCCGAACAACAGCGCGTTGGCGATGAACCCGGCCCGGTCCGCCGCGACGACCGGGACCTTGTCGAGCCGGCGGGCCAGCGCCTGCACGTCCTCGACCACGTCCGGCTCGGTGACCACAGTCTTGATCACCTCGACGAACTCCTGCACCGGCGCCGGGTTGAAGAAGTGTATCCCGACCACGCGCCGCGGGCGCTGGGTGGCGACGGAGATCTCGGTGACCGACAACGACGACGTGTTGGTCGCCAGAATCGCGTCCTCGCGGACGACCTTGTCCAGTGCGGCGAAGATCTCGCGCTTCAGCTCGAGCCGCTCGACCACGGCCTCGATCACCAGGTCGCAGTCCGCGAGCGCCTCCAGCGAGGTGGCGAACGTGACCCGGTCGAACAGCGCCTGCTGGTCCTCGACCGACAGTTTGCCGCGCTTCACGGCACGGTCGGTCGAGTGCTGGATGTGCCCGCGGCCGCGCTCGACGGCTTCCTCGTCACGCTCGACACCGACGACCGTCAGGCCGTTGCGCGCGAACACCTCGGCAATCCCGGCGCCCATCGTGCCGAGACCCACCACACCCACCGTCGTCAATTCCCGAGCCATGCTGTGCACTATGCCAGTCCAGGCACTGGTAAGCCCATGAGCTGCGTCACCGGCGAGGTCAACCTCACACAGCTCACACTGTCTCGTCGATGACGACCGGAGTCGCCATCCAGCCGTCGAGCAGCCACCACGGGTCAGGTGCGCCCTGGAGTGCGGCGGCGATCGGTCGCGGCCGGAGGTCGCAGGCGGCGAGGTCTGCCACCGGGAGCCAGACGGCGCGATAGCTCCCCCGCTCCGAGTCGGCCGGGCTGTCCAGCTCCGGGCCGTCGCCGGTGCCGAACTCGCCGCCGATCACGTCGGCGACGAAGTAGTGCTGCGTGCTGTCGCCGAAATGCACGACCGCGACGGCAGAGCGGATCTTCACCAGCAGGCCGAGTTCCTCGTGAACCTCCCGGTGCGCGGCCTCCGCCGGGCTCTCGCCGTCCTCGACCTGACCGCCGGGCAGCACGTGGTACGTCCGCCCGTCGCGAACCCGCTCGATCGCGGCGATCCCGTGCTCGCCGAGCAGTACGACACCGGCGCGGATCACGAGCGCGTCGCCAGGATCTGGAACCAGGTGCCGATCTTCGAGTCACCGCGTTCCAGCCGCGCGACCGTCCACCCGGTCGCGGTCAGCAACTCACGGAGCGGATCTTCCTGCCAGAGAACGAAATGCCGCGGCAGGTCCAGGTGCCGGTTCGACCACTCCTCGCCTTTGCCCTCCCGGGTCGCGAACGCGAGGATCGGCGCGGAACGGGCCGCCTTCCGTAGTACGTCGACCAGTTGCGCGCGATCGAAGTGCAGGAACACCGCGCTCGCGTACACGGCGTCGTACGGACCGCCGAAGTCGTCGGTGATCGCGTTCAACCGGTCGGCGGCGTACCCGTCGGATCGCATCATGCCGACGAACGCCTGCGTCGCGTCGGTACGGCGTACGACGTACCCGCGGCTCTCCAGCTCGATCGCGTCCTTGCCGGTGCCGCTGCCGAGCTCGAGCACCCGTCCGCCCGGTGCGAGGTGTTCGGCGAGCAGGTCGATCAACAGGTGGTTGGGGTCCTTGGGGATCGAGTCGCGGAACTTGCCGGCGGCCTGCTCGTACGCCGCGAGCGTGAGCTCGTTGTCCGAGGCGACCCGGGTCCAGCCGTCGCCGGTGTGCTCGACGACGGCGGGCAGTTTGAGGCCGAGATCCAGCCCGAGGACGACGACGGTCTCGCCGCGATGCAGGTCCGCGATCGACTGCAGCTCCTCGTCCGGCTGCTGGGTCAAATCGGGTACGACGGTCAGCCGCACCGCGAGCGCCTCGGCCAACCGAGCGCCGGCGGCCGCCTCGAACGACCCGGCGTACACGTGCACGACCCGCTCACCCACCACCGCGTCCTGGACGTCACCGGGCAGCAGCAGGATCCGGGCGGGACACATGAGGTTCATCGATCGACGTACTCCAGGGCCTCGGCGGCGTAGTCCGGCCAGACACCGGACTGGTCGAGCGGGATCCTTACCCACTCCTTCATCGGCCGACCCATTCCCGGATCGAACTGCTCCGCACCGGGGACCGCCAGTGCCTTCTCCCGCGGCTCGGGCGGGAGCTTGAAGGTCATCGCGTCGCCGTACATCCCGGCGAGCACCTTCTTGCCGATCTTCAGGCACGGCATCCCGAACATGCTGCCGCGGACCACTCCGGCCCCTTCGAGCCCGGCCGCAACCGCGTCGTACGCCGCGACCGCCTCGTCGCTCACCTTCGGCATCATGCTCACCACCTTCCCACTCCGTAGCCCCGGTGCACTACCGTGCTTTCTCGTGCGCTTGGTGATTGCTACGTGTTCTGTTGACTACTCGGGGCGGCTGACGGCTCATCTGCCGATGGCGCCGCGGCTGCTGATGGTGAAGGCGGACGGGTCCGTGCTGATCCACGCCGACGGCGGGTCGTACAAACCGCTGAACTGGATGTCGCCGCCGTGCAAGCTGACGGAGGACGAGGGGGTCTGGAGCGTCACCAACAAGGCTGGTGAGGAGCTGCGGATCACCATCGAGGAGGTGCACAGCGACACGGCGTACGAGCTCGGGACGGATCCCGGCCTGATCAAGGACGGTGTCGAGGCGCATCTCCAGGAGCTGCTCGCCGAGCACGTCCACACGTTCGGTGAGGGCTGGACGCTGGTACGCCGGGAGTACCCGACCGCGATCGGCCCGGTCGACCTGCTGCTCCGTGACGCCGACGGCAAGCACGTCGCGGTCGAGATCAAGCGCCGCGGCGAGATCGACGGCGTCGAACAGCTGACCCGGTACGTCGAACTCCTCAACCGCGACCCCCTGCTGGCCCCGGTCCGTGGGATCTTCGCCGCCCAGCTGATCAAGCCGCAGGCACAGTTCCTCGCCACCGACCGCGGCCTCGACTGCCTCACCGTCGACTACGACGCCCTCCGCGGCATGGAGTCCGACGTCCTCCGGCTGTTCTAGCTCCTGACAAAGCAGGTAATTTGCCCGATTTCGGGCAGATGCTTGGCGTTGGCCCCGGAAAGACTGCATGGTGGACCAGTGATCAGTGAGGCGGCGGCCGTGGAGCCGGTCGACGAGCTGGCCGATCAGGTCAGCCGCACGACCGGACTGTCGGCGGATGTCGCGCGGCGCGTGGTCGCCGACGTACTGGCCTATTTCACCGAGACGACCGAGGAGTACGTCCGGCGCCGGCACCGTGAGCTGCAGACCTACGGCGCCCGCAACGACGAGATCTTCGCCCGTCTCGGCACCGAGCTCCGGCACTGGCCGGTCCGCTCACCCGAACTCTCCGCCCGCCAGCTACGACGGATCGTCTACGGCTGACGGGCCACTCTGGCACGACCGAGAAGACCTACGAAGGGGCACCACTACATGTGCGGAATCGTCGGGTACGTCGGCACCAAGCCGGCCGCGCCCATCCTGGTGGACGGACTGGCCCGGCTCGAGTACCGGGGCTACGACTCGGCGGGCGTCGCCGTCCTCGGGTCCAGCGAGCTGAAGGTGCACAAGGACGCCGGCCGGGTCCGTGAGCTGGAGGCGTCGCTGCCGAAGCGCTTCGGCGGCAAGCTCGGCATCGGCCACACCCGGTGGGCCACCCACGGCGGCCCGAGCAAGGACAACGCGCACCCCCACACCAGCGGCAACGAGCGGATCGCGGTCGTGCACAACGGCATCTTCGACAACGCCGGTGCGATTCGCGCGCAGCTCGAGGACGCCGGCGTCAAGCTGCGCTCCGAGACCGACACCGAGGTGCTCGCGCACCTGATCGAGCAGTCCGACGGCGCCACCCTCGAGGAGAAGGTGATGGCCGCCCTGCGCCGGATCGAGGGCACCTACGGCATCGCGGTGATCGACCTCGACTTCCCGGACCGGATCGTGGTCGCCCGCAACGGCAGCCCGCTGATCCTCGGCATCGGCGACGGCGAGATGCACATCGCCTCCGACGCGGCCGCGCTGATCCGCTACACCCGCCAGGTCGTCTACTTGGACGACGGCGAGCTGGCCACCGTCCGCGCCGACGGCTACCGCACGTTCACCCAGGACGCGTCCCCGACCACCAAGACCGCCAAGACGGTCGAGTGGGAGGCCGAGGAGTTCGAGCGCGGTCTGCACGAGCACTTCATGATGAAGGAGATCCACGAGCAGCCGGACGCGGTCGGCCGGGTCATCCGGGGCCGTCTGGACGAGCGCTTCCACACCGTGCACCTCGGCGGCCTGAACATGGACGCCCGCGAGGCGCGGGAGATCAAGCGGGTCAAGATCCTCGGCTGCGGTTCGGCGTACTACGCAGGTCAGATGGGCGCGCAGTTCATCGAAGAGGTCGCGCGGATCCCCGCCGACGCGGAGCCGGCGTCCGAGTTCCGGTACCGCAACCCGGTGGTCGAGCGGGACACCCTGTACGTCGCGGTGTCGCAGTCCGGTGAAACCCTCGACACCCTGGTCGCGGTGCAGGAACTGAAGCGCAAGGGCGGCCGGGTGATCGGCCTGGTCAACGCGGTCGGTTCGAGCATCGCCCGTGAGGTCGACGGCGGCGTGTACCTGCACGCCGGCCCGGAGGTCTCGGTGGCGTCGACGAAGGCACTGACCAACATGGCGGTCGGGTTCGCGATGCTCGGCATCCACCTCGGCCGGATCCGGGACGTGTCCCCCGCCGACGGCCGCCGGCTGATCGAGGGCCTGAAGAAGCTGCCGGCGGACATCGCCGCGATCGTCGCCCAGGAGGAGGAGCTGGCCAAGATCGCCGGCCGCCTCGCCAAGCACGAGAGCCTGTTCTTCGTCGGCCGGACCCGCGGGTACCCGGTCGCGCGTGAGGGTGCGCAGAAGCTGAAGGAGATCTCGTACCGGCACGCCGAGGCGTACCAGACCTCCGAGCTGAAGCACGGCCCGCTGGCGCTGATCTCGCCGGACGTGCCGAGCGTCGCGATCGTCCCCGACGACGAGCTGCTCGACCGCAACATCGGCGCACTGCACGAGATCGGCGCCCGGTCCGGCCCGCTGTACGTCGTCACGCACCCGGGCGTCGAGATTCCGGACGGGGTCGCGGCGAAGATCGTCGTACCGAAGAACGAGCCCGAGCTGGACCCGATCCTGCTGACGATCCCGCTGCAGATCATCGCGTACTACGCCGCGGTCGCACTCGGCCACGACGTGGACAAGCCGCGCAACCTGGCGAAGTCGGTCACCGTCGAGTAGAGGTCACAGGTGCTGGCCGGGCTGTCCCATGCGGCGCCCGGCCGCCCCGGCCTTCGCCGCGTCGGCGGCGTTCACCGTCACACCGCCCGACCCGGCCCGGGCTACGCCGCCGAGTGCGCGGTCGGCGGCGCTCGCTGCTTCGGCGCGCTTGTCGGCCTCGTTCATCTGGCCGCCGATCTGGTGTGCGGCGACGCGGCCGGCGGTCATGCCGCGGTACGGGTGCAGGCCGAACTCGTTGACCAGCCGCTTGCACACCTCGACCCCGCGCACCGAGTTGCCGACCGCGTCCAGCCGCGGTGAGAACACCACGACGGCCATGCGCTTCGACGGCACCACCATCATGACGTTGCCGGACACCCCGCTCTTGGCCGGCAGCCCGACCTGGTTCGAGAACTGTCCGGAGTCGTTGTACATCCCGCTGTGGCCCATCACGGACAGCACCCGCGCAGCGGTGTCCGCGGAGAACACCTGCTTGCCGCTCAACGGTGCGACTCCATTGTTCGCGAGCGTCGCGCCGGCCTTGGCCAAGCGCTCGGCGTTCATGGTGAGCGAACAGACCATCGTGTAGAACTCGGTGGCGTCCTCCGGGGCACGCCGGTCGGTCGGACCGGCGCCGTACAGCTTCCCCACCTTCGCCAGCGCGTTGGCGAACGCGACGTTGCCGAACCCGGTGTCGCGCTCGGCCAGGAACGTCGCACCGTGCACCTGCGGCCGCTCGCCCGTCATCGCCCTCCACGTGTCCTGGACGGTGGCCAGCCGGCCGGACTGATCCTTGCCGGACTCGACCAGCGCGAGCGTCCCGATCGCTCCGGCGTTGATCATCGGATTGTGCGGCCTGCCGTCCCGGCTGAGCGACAGCAAGGGATCGTTGAAGGGACCACCGCTCTGCTCCTGGCCGATCCAGCGGTGCACCTCCTCCGGGCCGAGCTGCTCCAGCGCGATCGCGTAGCTGAACGGCTTCGAGGTCGACTGCACGCTGAACTCTTCCGCGGTGTCGCCGATCGAGAACACCTGACCGTCGGCGGTGCAGATCGCGATCCCGAACTTCTCCGGATCCGCGTCCCGCAAGGTCGGGATGTAGTCCGCGACCTCGCCGGACCGCTCGTCCAGCAGGTCGGTATGGATCCGCTCCACCGCGTGCGCGAACTCCGCGAACTCGTCTGCGGGGACCGCGAGGTCACCGGTCAGCGTTCGCTGGATCACCCCGTGCTGCGCGACCTCGGCGAACGTGTCGAAGTCGAGCTGCACCGGTTGGGCGTACGGCGTGATCGCCGGCCGGCCGGCGGCGTCACGGACGCCGTCCAGCGCCACCCGTACCCGCGGATCGTCCGGCATGATGCCGGCCCGGCCGAGCGTGTTGAGCAATTCCCAGGACCAGATCCGGCCGTCGCCGTCCTCGTCGATCTCCACGTACGACCGGAGCAGCTTCTCCGCAACGTCCATTGGCTGCTTCCTTCCCCAGCTGGCGGCAGGCGGGCGCGCACGACCACACTGTCGGCACTGTCGGCGCGCAGCAGCTTGTCCAACTTGTGTTTCCAGAGCAGTCGCCTGGTGTTACGGCGACGTCAAACGAATCTGTTGTAGGACAAGTTGGCTGCTTGTATGATCACTGCCTATGGACCGCATCCGCCAGGTGAAGCTCTCGTCCGTCGTCCTCCCGCTCGAGCAGCCGATCAGTGACGCCAAGGTGCTGACCGGGCGGCAGCGGCCGATGACCGAGGTGGTGTTCCTGTTCGCGGAGATCGCGACCGAGCAGGACCAGCACGGCATCGGGTTCAGCTACTCGAAGCGGGCCGGCGGACCGGCGCAGTTCGCGCATGCGAAGGAGATCGCGGCCAACCTGATCGGCGAGGACCCGTCCGACATCGCGAAGGTGTACGACAAGCTGCTGTGGGCCGGTGCCTCGGTCGGCCGGTCCGGCGTCGCGACGCAGGCGATCGCCGCGATCGACATCGCCCTGTGGGACCTGAAGGCGAAGCGCGCCGGCCTGCCGCTCGCCAAGCTGCTCGGCGCACACCGCGACTCGGTGCGCGCGTACAACACCTCCGGCGGGTTCCTGCACGCCCCGATCGAGGAGGTGATGGAGCGCGCGTCGAAGTCGCTCGCCGACGGGATCGGCGGGATCAAGATCAAGGTCGGCCAGCCCGACAGCCGGATCGATCTCGACCGCGTCCGCGCCGTCCGGGAACACCTCGGCGACGACGTACCGCTGATGGTGGACGCGAACCAGCAGTGGGACCGCCCGACCGCGCTGCGGATCGGCCGGGTGCTCGAGCAGTTCGGTCTGGTCTGGATCGAGGAGCCGCTGGACGCGTACGACGCGGAAGGCCACGCCGAGCTCGCGGCGGCGCTCGACACCCCGATCGCGACCGGCGAGATGCTGTCCAGCGTCGGCGAGCACGTGCGGCTGATCGAGGCCCGCGCGGCGGACATCATCCAGCCCGACGCGCCCCGGATCGGCGGCATCACACCGTTCCTCAAGCTCGCGACGCTGGCCGACCACAACGGTCTGCAGCTCGCGCCGCACTTCGCGATGGAGATCCATCTGCACCTCGCGGCGGCGTACCCGCGCGAACCCTGGGTCGAGCACTTCGAGTGGCTGAATCCCTTGTTCAACGAGCGTCTGGAGACGGTCGACGGACGCATGCTCGTCCCCGACCGGCCGGGCCTCGGCTTCACGACCACCGAGCAGTGCGCGCGCTGGACCGTGGACAGTTGTGAGTTCCGGTGAGCGGACTGGCGGATCAGATTGTCGAGGATCTGAAGCGGCGGATTCTCAGCGGCGGGATCGCGCCGGGCGAGAAGCTGCCGGGTGAGAACAGTCTGGTCGAGGAGTTCGGGGTCAGCCGGACCGTCGTACGCGAGGCGGTCTCGCGGTTGCAGGCCGCCGGGCTGGTAGAGACGTTCCAGGGGCGTGGCTCGTTCGTGCTGGAGGTCCCGGAGCGTACGCCGGGATTGCGCGAGGTGCGGTCGCACCGCGACGTCCTCGACTTGATGGATTTCCGGATCGGCGTCGAGAGCGAGGCGGCCGGGCTGGCGGCGCTACGGCGTACCGACCATCAGCTGAAGGGGATCGAACGGGCGCTGGACGATTTCCGGCGGGTCGGCGACGATCCGGGGCGGTCGGTGGAGGCGGACTTCGCGTTCCACCTCAAGGTCGCCGTTGCCTCGGGCAACCGGTTCTACGGGGACCTGATCGGGGAGCTCGGGCCGATGATGATCATGCTGCCGCGGACCCGGCTCGACCCGGCGTACGAGATGTCGGACCCGGAGCACCTGACCCGCGTGGTGCACGAACACGAGAACATCAGCGCGGCGATCGCGCGGTCCGAGCCGGAGGCGGCGCGGGCGGCGATGCGGGTGCATCTGTCGAGCACGCGACACCGGTTGCTGACGCACAACCCCTGACTACCAGCGTGCTGTGTTAGGGCTGAACCCCGGATCGACCGTCCGCATGTACGTCGTGTCATCGCGCCTCCGAATCCCGCACGCCAGGTACTGCTCGTGCAAGGCCCCCAGCGCCTCGACATCCAGCTCGACACCGAGCCCCGGCCCACGAGGCACCCGAACACTCCCGGACTCGAACGCCAACACACCCGGCTTGATCACGTCCTCGGTCTTCCATGGGTAGTGCGTGTCGCAGGCATACGTCAGATTCGGCGTCGCCGCGGCAAGATGCGTCATCGCGGCGAGACTGATCCCGAGGTGTGAGTTGGAGTGCATCGACAACCCCATCCCGAACGTGTCGCAGATCCCCGCCAGCAACTGCGACCGCCGCAGCCCACCCCAGTAGTGATGATCCGACAGCACCACCTGTACTGCGTCCGCGAGCACCGCCGGCCTCAGGTGTGCGAAGGCGATCACGCACATGTTGGTCGCCAGAGGAATCTCACTCTGCCGCGCAACGCCAGCCATACCGTCGATCCCGGGTGTCGGATCCTCCAGATACTCCAGTACGCCGCTGAGCTCCCGAGCGACCTGCACCGACGTGTCCACGGTCCACGCACAGTTCGGATCGATCCGCAGCTTGTGCTCCGGGAACGCCTCGGCGAGCGCCCGCACCGCCTCGGCCTCCTGCGCCGGCGGGAACACGCCGCCCTTCAACTTGATCGCCGTGAACCCGTACTCGCCGATCATCTTCGCGGCCTGCCGCACGATCCCGTCCGGATCGAGCGCCTCGCCCCACGCGTCCGCTTCACCACCTGGATGCGCGGCCCACTTGTAGAACAGATACGCACTGAACGGCACCTCGTCCCGGACCACCCCGCCGAGCAGGTCCACCACCGGCAGCCCCAACTGCTTGCCCTGCAGGTCGAGCAGCGCAACCTCGTACGGCGACAACACCACGTCGACCGGGTCCTGCAGGTTGAGCATCCCGCCGACCTGAGCCCCGCCACCACTGGTCAGTACGTCGTTCACCCGCTGACGCAGGCCGTTCACGTCGAAGATGTCCAGCCCGGGCAGTACGTCGGCGACGGCGCGCAACCGTGCCAGATGGTCGTCGGCGGCGTACGTCTCCCCCAACCCGACCAGCCCGTCGTCCGTCCACACCTGGACGATCGTCCGCAGCGCGAACGGTTCGTGGACGCCGACCACGTTGAGCAGCGGTGGGTCCGCGAACGCGACCGGGGTGAGTTCGACGCGGGCGATCTTGCTCATACGCGTTCCTTCTCCTTGCGTCGACGTACCAGCAGCCGGACACCGGGCAGTGCGAGGACGACGATCAGCGCCACGAGGACCGTGCCGGAGATCGGCCGGGTGAAGAAGCCCATCGGGTTGCCGCCGAAGATCAGCAGCGACTGCCGGACCGCGGTCTCCATCACGCTCCCGAGGACGAACGCGAGCACCAGCGGCCCCGGCTCGAACCCGAACTTCTTCATCAGGTACCCGAGGACGCCGAACACGATCACCAGGAACATGTCGAACACCTGGTTCGCCACCGTGTAGACGCCGAGCAGCGTGATCAGCACCGTGATCGGCGCGAGGACGGCGGGTCGCACCTTGAGGATCTTCACGAACACCCCGACCAGCGGGATGCTCATGATCAGCAGCAGGATGTTGCCGAGGTACATCGAGTTGATCACGCCCCAGAACAGGTCCGGGTGCTCGGACACCAGTTGCGGACCGGGCGCGATCCCCTGGATCAGCAGCGCGCCGAACATCAACGCCATCGTCGCGTTCGCGGGGATTCCCAACGTCAGCAGCGGGATGAACGACGAGGTGGCGGCCGCGTTGTTCGCCGTCTCCGGTGCCGCGACCCCCTCGACCGCGCCGCGACCGAACCGCTCGGGTTCCTTCGCCCGCCGTTTCTCCACCGCGTACGCGACCAGCGACGACAGCGTCGCGCCACCACCGGGCAGTACGCCGAGCACGAAGCCGATCACCGATCCGCGGGCGATCGCCCCGCGCGACTGCCGCAGGTCGGCCCGGGACGGCCAGGCGTTCGCCACCGCGACCGGCGCCTGCACCTTGTGATGGCGTTCCTCGAGGTTGTAGAGGATCTCGCCGAGCCCGAACAGGCCCATCGCGATCGGCACGAAGTCGATGCCGTCGGCAAGGTTCAGGCTGTCGAACGTGAACCGGCTCGCCCCGGTGAACGTGTCCCGCCCGACCGTTGCCAGCAGCAACCCGAGCCCCGCGGCGATCACCGCCTTCAGCCGGCTGCCGTTCCCGACGGTCGCCACCAGCAGTACGCCGAACAACGACAAGGCGGCGTACTCCGGCGGACCGAAGTCCAGCGCCACGCCCGCGACCACCGGAGCGAGCAGTGTCAGCCCGATGATCGACACCGTGCCGCCGATGAACGACCCGATCGCCGCGATGCCGAGTGCCGTACCGGCTCGTCCTTGTTTGGCCAGCGCGTATCCGTCGAACACGGTGACCACGGAGGACGCCTCGCCCGGTAGCCGCAACAGGACGGACGTGATCGTGCCGCCGTACTGCGCACCGTAGAAGATGCCGGCCAGCATGATGATCGCGGACACCGGCTCCACGCCGTACGTGATCGGCAGCAGGATCGCGATCGTCGCGGCCGGGCCGAGCCCGGGGAGGACGCCGATCAGCATGCCGATGACGACGCCGATCAGGCAGTAGAGGAGATTCGCGGGCTCCAGGACGACGCCGAAGCCATCGATCAGGCCGCCCATCAGATCAACCTGGGCAGCGGAATCTGCAGCAGCAGCACGAAGAGGACGTAGAACGCGACGACCGTGCCCACGCTGATCGCGACCGACGACACCCAGGACTCCTTGCCGAGGAACCGCAGCCACACGAACGTCAGCAGCAACGACGGAATCTCGAACCCGATCAACGGCAGCACGGACGCAAAGACCACCAGCGTCAGTACGGCGACCGCGGTCTGGACACTCGACCGCGAGAACTGCTCGGTGTCCGTCCCGTGCCGGCCGACCAGTGCAAGGATGATCGACAACACGGTCACGACGACGCAGACCACGAACGGCCACAGGCCCGGCCCGGGCTGGGTCAGCCGACCCAACCCGAGCGCGAGCGACCCGATCACTCCAGCGATACCGACGACAGCGGCGACGACCGCGGCCCCGAGCTGGGACCACGGCCCCGCGTGCGGCGGGCGATCCTCGGCGAGCTCCTCCCGCAGCGCGGCCTCACTCACTTCTTGGCCGCCAGCGAGATCCCGAACTGGTCGAGCTGTGCCTTGTACTTCGTCGCGTACCCGTCGAGGATCTTCCGCACCTCGTCCGGCGACACCTCGATCGGCGTCAGGCAGTGCGCGTCGTTGAACTTCTTGTACGCGTCGGTCGCGTAGGTCTTCTTCGCCGCGTCGGCCAGCTTCGTCCTGACGTCGTCCGGCGTACCCTTCGGCGCCGTGAGGAAGCGGTACTGCGACACCACGACGTCGTACCCCTGCTCCTTGGCGGTCGGCACGTCGGGCAGGAACTTGATCCGCTCGGCCGAGAAGACCGCGAGCGGGACGACCTTCTTCGCCTTGATCTGCTCGATGCTGTCGCCGACCTGGATCGTTGCCACGTCGACCTGGCTGCCGAGCAAAGCGGTCAGCGCCGGAGCACCACCGTCGAACGGTACGTCGGTTGCGGGGATGCCGGCCTGTTTGAACGTCAAGGCGGACGCGAGTTGCGCGCCGGTGCCGACACCGGTGGTGCCGTACTTGACGTTCTTGCCGGCCTTCTTCAGGTCGGCGATCGTCTTGTACCCGGAGCCGACCGGCGCGATCAGCACGTAGTCGTCCTGCGAGATTCCGCCGAGCAGGTCGAAGTCGTCGAGCTTCACCACCTCCTTGGCCGACACCGCGAGCGGGGTGATGGTGAACAGGGACGCGTTCTGGACCGCGATCTTGTAGCCGTCCGGCTTGGCGGCCTGCAGTTCCTTGGCGTTCAGCGCGCCGTTCGCACCAGGCTTGTTGACCACCGGCACCGAGACACCGAGCTCTTTGCCGAGCCCCTCCGCGATTGCTCGCGTGATCAGGTCGGTGCTGCCGCCCGGAGAAGCACCGACGCTCATCTGGATGTTGCCGGTCGGATAGTCACCCTTGCCGCCGGTGGAGGTCGTCTTGACCCCACCGCAGCCTGCCAACACGACTGAAGCCATTGACACAGCACTCACCGCCGTCACCAGGACGCGGCGGTTGAGCTTGCTGAACAGCATCGGAATCCTCCTCTGCGGAGAGTGGTCCTCCGGCTCGATTGCGTGAGCGTAAGAAGGGTGGATCATGCGTGTCCAAGGCCGATGTGGCATCGAGTGATACCTTTCCTGCATCATGTTTTCGCTCGACCAGCTGAGCGCGTTCGTCGCCGTCGCCGAGGAGCTGCACTTCGGTCGCGCCGCCGAGCGGCTGAACATGACTCAGCCGCCGTTGAGCCGCCAGGTGCAGAAGCTCGAGCGGGCCGTCGGCGCGCGGCTGCTCGAGCGCGACAACCGCAAGGTCGAGCTGACCGAGGCCGGGCAGGCGTTCCTCACCGAGGCACGCCGGCTGCTCGCGCTGGTCGAGACCGCGGGCGATCTCGCGCGCCGGGTGGACCAGGGCGCCGCGGGAACGCTGCGGCTCGGGTTCACGGCCACGTCGGCGATCCGGACGCTCGGGCCGCTGCTGCGCCGGCTGTCCGAGGAACTGCCGGACGTCGACGTGATCCTGCACGAGCGGGTCACGCCCGCGCAGATCGACGGGCTGCTGCGCGGCGAGCTGGATCTCGGGCTCGGGCGGCCGCCGTTCGACTCCGGCGTACTGGACTCCCGGATCGTGGTCCGCGAGCCGTTGTGCGCTGTTGTCCCCGGCAACCATCGGCTCGCCGCGCTCGGCCGGCCGTTGACGTCGGCGGACTTCAGCGGGGAGCAGGTGATCAGCTACTCGCCGACCCAGGCGCGGTACTTCCACGAGTTGACCGTCCGGTTCCTCGCCGAGTCGCATCCGCGGATCGAGCAGCGGGTGCAACAGATCCTCACGGTGATCCTGCTGGTCGCCGCCGGTCGCGGGGTCGCGCTCGTACCGGCGTCGGCCCGGCACCTCGGCGTCGAGGGCGTGACGTACTGCGACCTGGACGGACCGGGCGGACCTGTCGAGGCGGTCGAGTTGCACGCGATCTGGCGGCGGGACGCGACCAGCCCGGTCCTGCAGCGCGTGCTCACGATGCTCCCAGAGCATCATTAGATCCAAAATCGATCTTGGACAGGTATCCACCGACGTTCCTACGCTGACGGCGTGACCCACTACTCCCCCACTGAACTCGCCGCGCAGCTCAAAACCGGCCTGCTCTCGTTTCCCGTGACGCACTTCCACGCGGACCTCAGCTTCAACGAGGCCGGGTACCGCGAGCACTTGTCCTGGCTGAGCCAGTTCGACGTCGCAGGCCTGTTCGCCGCGGGCGGGACCGGCGAGGGCTTCTCGCTGACGCCGGTGGAGATCGACACCGTCGTACGGACCGCTGTTTCCGAGGTGAACGGGCGGGTCCCGGTGATCGCGCCGGCGACCGGTGGAACCGCGTCCGCGGTGGCGGGCGCCCAGGCGGCGGAGGCGGCCGGTGCGGACGGGGTGCTGCTGTTCCCGCCGTACCTGACCGAGGCGGGTCAGCGTGGTTTGATCGAGCATGTGTCGGCGGTGTGCCGCAGTACGGGCCTCGGGGTGACGGTCTACAGCCGGGCGAACGCGATCCTCGATGACGTGACGGTCGCGGAGCTCGCGGACAAGAACCCGAATTTCGTGTGCCTCAAGGACGGCGTCGGGAACGTCGAGCAGATGACGCGGACGTACGCACGGGTCGGCGAGCGGCTCACGTACGTCGGCGGGCTGCCGACGGCGGAGACGTTCGCGCTGCCGTTGCTGCAGCTCGGGTACAGCACGTACTCGTCGGCGATCTTCAACTTCGTGCCGGAGTTCGCCCTCGGCTTCTACGCCGACGTGATCGCCCAGGACCGCGATTCGGTCTACCAGAAGCTCCGGGAGTTCGTGATTCCCTACCTGGACATCCGCGATCGGACCAAGGGGTACGCCGTTTCGATCGTGAAGGCCGGTGTCAACGTGATCGGGCGCAGCGCTGGGCCGGTCCGGCCGCCGTTGCAGGATCTCAGCGACGAGGAACTCGCACAGCTCGCGGAGTTGATCGGAAAGGTGAAATGACGCCTACCGTCACCTCGGTGGAGGTCGTGCCGGTTGCCGGGTACGACAGCATGCTGCTGAATCTGAGCGGGGCGCACGGGCCATTCTTCACCCGGAACGTCGTGATCGTCACCGACAGCTCGGGCAACACCGGCCTCGGCGAGGTCCCCGGCGGCGAGCGGATCGCCAGCACGATCCGGGACGCTGCGCCGCTCCTCGTCGACCAGTCGCTCGGTCGATACCGTCACCTCCTTCAGACCATCTCCACCACCTTCGCAGGTCGTGACAGTGGTGGGCGCGGGCTGCAGACCTACGACCTCCGGACGACGGTGCATGCCGTGACCGGGCTCGAGTCGGCGCTGCTCGATCTCCTTGGACAGCATCTCGGCGTACCTGTCGCTGAATTGCTTGGTGACGGGCAGCAGCGTGCCGCGGTCCCGGTGCTGGGATACCTGTTCTATGTAGGAGATGTTGCGCTAACAGACCTGCCCTACCGGATAGACGAGGGTGGTGCGGATGGGTGGCTCGAGCTCAGGCGGAGGCCGGCTCTGACGGCTGAGGCGGTGGTCGAGCTGGCTGTGGCGGCGCAGGAGCGGTACGGGTTTGCGGACTTCAAGCTCAAAGGTGGCGTGTTCGATCCGCATGTCGAGGTGGACACGGTCCGGGCGCTGCACGAGCGGTTCCCCGCGGCGCGCATCACGGTCGACCCGAACGGCGCGTGGCTGGTCCGCGAGGCGGTCGCGGTCTGCTCGGGTCTGGACGACGTACTGGCGTATGTCGAGGATCCGTGCGGCGCCGAGTCCGGGTTCTCCGGGCGCGAGACGATGGCCGAGTTCAAGCGGCAGACCGGTCTGCGGACGGCGACCAACATGATCGCGACCGACTGGCGCGAGCTCGCGCACGCGATCCGGACGGACGCGGTCGACATCCCGTTGGCGGATCCGCACTTCTGGACGATGGCCGGATCGGTGCGGGTCGCGCAGCTGTGTCACGACTTCGGGCTGACCTGGGGTTCGCACTCCAACAACCACTTCGACATCTCGCTGGCGATGTTCACGCACGTGGGCGCGGCCGCGCCGGGTGACATCACCGCGCTCGACACGCACTGGATCTGGCAGGACGGGCAGGCCCTGACCAAGGAGCCGCTGCAGATCGCCGGCGGCGAGATCGCCGTACCGACGCGACCGGGGCTCGGGGTCGAACTCGACCGCGACGCGCTGGCGGCCGCGCACGAGCTGTACCTGAAGCACGGCCTCGGGGCGCGCAACGACGCCATCGCGATGCAGTACCTGATCGAGGACTGGGAGTTCGACCCGAAACGGCCTTGTATGGTGCGGTAGATGAAGATCTTCTTGTCGACAGACATGGAGGGTACGGCGGGGGTCGTCGACTGGAGCCAGTGTCGCGGACCGGGACCGGAGTACGAGTACTACCGGGGCCAACTGCAGGCCGAGGTGAACGCCGCGATCGACGGCGCACTGGCTGCGGGCGGGACCGAGTTCCTGGTGAACGACTCGCACTCGACGATGCAGAACCTGCGCCCGGACGAACTGCACGGGCGCGCGAGCTACCTGTCCGGGAAGCACAAGCCGCTGTACATGATGCAGGGCCTCGACGACTCGTTCGACGCCGCGTTCTTCGTCTCGTACCACGGTTCGGCAGGGTCGACGTCGTCGGTGCTGCATCACACGTACAACCCGCGGGCGATCGCCGAGGTCCGGCTGAACGGCGCGATCACCGGTGAGGCCGGGATCAACGCCCTAGTAGCGCTGGCGTACGGCGTTCCCGTCGTACTGATCTCGGGTGACCGGGTGACGATCGACGAGGCACAGGCGTTCTGTCCGGAGATCGAATCGGTCGTCGTGAAGGACTCGGTGTCGCACAACGCTGCCCTGTCGGTGCATCCGGAACGGGCCCGGGAGCTGATCCACGACGGTGCCCGCCGCGCACTCGCCCGGCTGAGCGACATCCGGTTGCCGAGCATCCCGCTGCCCGCCGAGCTGACCGTTCGCTTCCACAACGGCGCGTTCGCCGAGCTGGCCTGTGAACTGCGCGGCGTCCAGCGGCGCGAGGAGAAGGTCGTTGCCTTGCACAATGATGACCCGCTGCAGTTGTACCGAACCTTCATCGCGACCGTCCTGCTGAGTCGCGGCGTCAGCGAGTAACCGTGGGTTCAACTGCCGTTGCGCAGGATAGGTTTTGATCGCAGCTGTCGACACCCCTAAGGAGTCCGGAATGCGTTGGCACCAGCCGCTGGCCGCAGCAGTCGTCCTGACCGCCCTCACCACGACGCTCACCGCGTCCGCGACTTCTGTCCAGCGGGGCGGTGCGTGTTCGCCGGACGCAACGCTCCTCGGCTTCAGCGATGCGCTCGACAAGACGACGTACGGCGGACAGCCGGTGGCCGGGCTGTCGGCACTCAACGTGACCGGGCCGCACAGCGCGGTCGCGCTCGTCGACAACGTCGCGACCACGCCGGCCCGCGTGTTCGACCTGAAGGTGAACAGCGAGCCGACCTCGGTGCAGGTCGACGGGATGACGATCCTCCGGCGTCCGGACGGTACGCCGTACAACGGCGGCGACTTCGACGGCGAAGGGCTCGTTGTCGAGCGGGGCAACCAGACCATTCTGGCGACGTCGGAGCGGGAGCCGTCGATCCGGCGCTTCCGGCTGTCGGACGGCAAGCAGATCGGTCAGCTGCCGGTGCCGGCCCGCTTCCAGGTCGCGCCGGCCGGTGAGGCGACCAGCAACGCGACGTTCGAGTCGCTGGCGGTCAGCCGTGACGGTCTGTCACTGTACGCCGGGATGGAGGGCCCGCTCGCCTCGGACGGGACCGACGCCGACAACCGCACGCGGAACCGCATCATCCGGTACTTCGGCCTGCCTGGACACGAGTACCGGCCGGTCGCGCAGTACGCCTACAAGCCGGATCCGGGACTTGCGCTCGTCGAGCTCGCGTCGGCGAGCCCGACCGAACTGGTGTCGATGGAGCGGACGTACACGCCGGGCGTCGGGAACACGATCCGCGTGTTCACGGTGTCGCTGCGGCACGCGGCCGACGTAACTGCTCAGGCCTCGCTGGCGGATGCGCCCGAGTCGGTGTTTCTGCAGAAGAAGCTGCTGTTCGACCTCGTGGACTGCCCGCCGTCGGGTGCGGTCGCGAAGCAGCCGCAGCCGAACCCGTTGCTGGACAACGTCGAGGCGCTCGCGCTCGGCGGATACCTGCCGGGCGGACGGCGGCAGCTGTACCTGATGTCGGACGACAACAACGGCGCCACCCAGATCACCCGCTTCTACTCGCTGGCCGTCGACCTGCACTAGCGCGCCTGGCGTGATCACCGTGTGTAGGTAAGACTGTGGGAATGCGCGTGATCGTGGTGGGTGCGGGCGTGATCGGGCTGAGCTGTGCCATCCGGCTCGCCGAGGGCGGGTACGACGTGGCGGTGTTCGCCCGCGATCTGCCGTTGGAGACGACCTCGTCCGTGGCGGCCGCGATCTGGTACCCGTATCTGTCGGCGCCGGAGGACCGGGTGGCCGGCTGGTCGCGGGCGACGTACGAAGAGTTCGCGAAGCTGGCGGAGATCGAGCCGTCGGTGCAACTGCGGCACGGGCGCGAGTTCCTCGTGGAGCGGAAACCGGATCCGCGGTGGGCCGACGTACTCCCTGATCTCACGCGGGTCGCGTCGCCGCCGGCCGGGTTCGTGGACGGGTGGGCCTTCACGTCGCCGGTGATCGACATGCCGGCGTACCTGCCTGCGTTGGTGAAACGCCTCGAGGCCGCGGGCGGGACGCTGACGCGCGCGGCGTTGTCCGCGCTGCCGACCGAGGCCGATCTCGTGGTGAACTGCACCGGGCTGGGCGCGCGGCTGACCGCGAGCGATCCGACCGTCACGCCGGTTCGTGGACAGGTGCTGACGGTTGAACCGTGCGGACTGACCGATTGGCTGGTCGCGGACCGTTCACCGGACGAGCTGACCTACGTGATCCCGCGGCAGAACGACGTGGTCGTCGGCGGCACCAGCCAGCCGGGCGACTGGAACCTGGCCGTCGATCCCAAGACCACCGCGGAGATCATGGAGCGGGCGGCTGAACTGGTTCCCCAACTACGCAAGGCGAAAATCATCCGTCAGCGCGTCGGGCTGCGGCCTGCGCGACCCGCGATCCGGTGCGAGCTCGTGCGTACCCGCTCCGGCGAGCCGATCATCCACTGCTACGGCCACGGCGGCTCCGGTGTCACGCTCTCCTGGGGCTGCGCGGACGAGGTCTTCGAACTGGTCCGAAGTGTCTGACCATCCGGTCATCCTGGACGGCGGCCTGTCGAACGCCCTGGAGGACCGCGGCCACGACCTGTCCGACGCACTCTGGTCCGCCCGCTTGCTGCGCGACGCTCCGTCGGAGATCGCCGCCGTACACCGCGCGTACTACGAGGCCGGCGCGATGGTCGCCACCACGGCGAGCTACCAGGCCAGCGTGGTCGGCTTCGAACGCGCCGGTGTCGAACGCGCCGAGGCCGAGCACCTGATCACAAGCAGCGTCCGCGTCGCGCTTGAGGTCCGCGACGAGTTCCCCGGACGGCTGGTGGCCGCGTCCGTCGGTCCGTACGGCGCGATGCTCGCCGACGGCTCGGAGTACCGCGGCCGGTACGGCGTGAGCTCACAAGTTCTCCGCGACTTCCACGGTCCGCGCCTCGAACTCCTCGCCAACGCGGGGCCTGACCTGCTCGCCGTCGAAACGATCCCCGACACGGACGAGGCCGAGGTCCTGGTCGAGTTACTGCGCGAACTCGACTTCCCCGCGTGGTTCTCGTACTCGATCGAGGGCGACCACACCCGCGCCGGCCAACGACTCACGGAAGCCTTCGCGATCCCCGCCATCCCTCAAATTGTTGCGGTAGGCATCAACTGCTGCCGGCCCACCGACGTCCGGGCCGCGGTGCAGACAGCAGTCGCGGTATCTGGCAAGCCCGCGATCGCCTACCCCAACCACGGCGAGTCCTGGGACGCGATCGCTCGCAAGTGGGTCGGCAACGGCGAGGGACCGGCAACCTTCGCATCCGGCTGGGTCGAGGCGGGAGCGACGTACGTCGGAGGCTGCTGCCGAGTAGGCCCGGACGACATCCGGGCGCTCGTCGGCCGGTTAGGTCCTGTCTGGTGATCCAGCGAGGACCTAGACGCCTAGGACCTGGCAGAGGAGGTCCAGGGCTCCGGGGTAGGCGTGGTCGGGCGGGGTGCCGTAGCCGACGATCACTGCCTGGCGGGTGGCTGGGGTGGGGTTGAAGTGGTACGTCGTGAGGGTCGCGAGGCCGAGGCCCTGGCGGGCGGCTCGGGTGACCATGTCTTCGGCGTCGCCAGGAACGTCGAGGAGGACGTGCAGGCCGGCTGAGATGCCGGCGACCTCGACCGTGGGTGCGCGGACCGCGAGCAGCTCCACCAGGCGGTCGCGGCGACGACGGTAGTGCAGGCGAGACCGCCGTACATGACGGTCGTAGTGGCCGGAGGCAATGAATTCCGCGAGGACGAGCTGTTCGAGGGTCGCGGTCTGGAAGTCCGCCGTCCGCTTCGCCGCGACCACCGGCTCGATCAACCGCTGCGGCAGCACCATCCATGCGAGCCGCAGCCCCGGCGCGAGACTCTTGCTCGCCGTACCCGTGTAGACGACCCGCTCCGGATCAAGCGCCTGCAACGCCCCGACCGCCTGCCGGTCGTACCGGAACTCGCCGTCGTAGTCGTCCTCGAGCAGCACTGCCCCCGACTCCCGCGCCCACTCGACGGCAGCGGTACGGCGCTCCGGTGCGAGCGGCACGCCGGTCGGCATCTGGTGCGCCGGCGTGAGCAGCACGCCCTGCCCGGTCAGCCCGGCCGTCTGCGCACCCAACTCGTCGACCGGTACGGCGGCCACGTCCAGCCCGCGCGCCCGGATCACGTCCCGATGCAGCCCGTACCCGAACTCCTCGACCGCGATCGTCGTACCGCCGAGCGCCTTGATCGCCTCGCTCAGCAGACTCAGCGCCTGCACGTACCCCGAGCAGATCAGGATCCGCTCCGGATCGGCCCGCACCCCGCGCGCCCTGGCCAGGTAGTCCGCCAGCACTCGCCGCAACTCGATCCGGCCGCGCGGATCCCCCAGGCCGAACGCCTCGTTCGGCGCCGCGGTCAGCGCCTTCCGCGCCGCGGCCAGCCACTCGGTCCGCGGGAACGTCGCCACATCCGGCGATCCCGGCGTCAGGTCGTACCGAAAACTCCGGGCCTCGGGCAACGAAACGACCGGCGACGGCGGTACGGCGGCCCTGCTCGCAACCACTGTCCCGGACCCTTGCCGCGCCGTCAGCCACCCCTCGGCCACGAGCTGCCCGTAGGCATCGGCCACCGTGTTCCGCGCGATGCCGAGATCGCGAGCCAGGGACCGCGACGACGGCAACCGGGTCCCCGCCGCCAGCCGTCCGCTCCGGATCGACTCGTGCAACGCCCGCACCAGGTCTCCCCGCCCCCGGGCCGCCGTCAACTCGAGATGCAGGTCCGCGCCTCCGTCCTCCATAGAACTGGACCTTATCCCGGCCGGCGGGCGGAGGACCCGATCCTGGCCCGCGACATGAATCCAACGCTTGTATACGAGGGCCGGTGGGCCGATGTGCAACTTCCGGTCTGCCGGGTGCATCTAACAGAGTGTCCTTAGGGGGGCATCGTGAAATGTATTCCGACCATCGACATCCGCAGACCGATCCGCACCGCACTCGCGGTGCTCGCAATCGCCGCAGTACCGGCGGGAGCGGTCGCTGTACCGGCGTTCGCCGGCCCGTCCAAGGCCTCAGCCGTCACCACCGCTGCCGCCTGCGCGACCGGCTGGGGCTCGTTGCCTGAGGCAAGTACGTTCCAGGGCTTGGGTCACCTGACCGACGTCCGGACCGGACAGCACGCGTGTTTCGACCGGATCGTGTTCGACATCGACGGCAAGCCGTCCTGGTTCCGGGTGGAGTACGTGAAGGACATCTTCACCGTCGGCGAGGGCAAGCTCGTTCCGGTCCGCGGTGGCGCCAAGCTCGCGATCGTCCTGCTGGCACAGTCCTACGACGAAACCAACCACTACACCTACAACCCGGCGAACTACGACGAGCTCACCGACGTGGCCGGCTACCGGACGTTCCGGCAGGTCGTCAGCGCAGGCAGCTTCGAGGGTGAGACAACGATCGGACTCGGCGTCCGCGCCCGACTCCCGTTCCGCGTCTTCACACTCACCGGTCCAGGTACGACGAGCCGGGTCGTCGTCGACGTCGCCCACAGCTGGTGAGGGGCGACGCCATGAGAACACTTCGCACGTTCCGACTTCGCACAGCACTCGCAGTCCTCGCGGTCGCCGCAGTACCGGCGGGAGCGGTCGCTGTCCCGGCGACCGCCTCAACGGCCGGCTCACATGCGCGAGCGACTTCTACCACGGCGTCTGCGTCCTGCCTGGTCTCACTCGGTTCACTGACGGCCGGCGGTGACCACCTGGCACGTCACGTCAGCGCGACCGTGCCGCCCACAGCGGGCGCCGGCGAGCTCGTGGCACACGATGTGTACCCCGACGGACTGGTCCGGCTGAGCAGCTCGATGATCGGCACCGACGACGGCTACGACGGCCTCGACGTCAGCGGCTTCGTCGTCATGGGCGATGCGCTGTACGGCAGCGGCTACAAGGCCGCGAACGGCGAGATCGTCAACGCCGGCCTCTCGCGGGTCGGTGGCGGCTGGAGCAGCTTCACCGGGTTCGAACGGGCCGAGTACCGGTCGCCGACCGGTGACTTCTGGCGGATGAACGCTTACGGACTCCGCAACGACGGCACGCTCTTCCGCTGGACCTTCGACCGCACCGGTGCCTGGCGCACCAAGACGTCGTACCCGGGATTCGCCGCGGTGAAGTCGATGGCCCTGATCAGCAAGACCCGGACCTACGACACGTTCCTCGCCAACACCCGCAGCGGAGCGCTCTACACCATCCACATCCCGACGACCTCGCCGATGAAGCCGGTCGTGAAGCTCGTCCGCGGATCGACCTGGCAAGGATTCGAAACGATGCTCGTCCAGCCGTGTGGTCAGAACGGCACGCTCCTGCTCGGCATCGACAAGGACACCAAGGCCGGCTACCTGTACGCCGTTGGTCACGCCAACGGGCCGGCCACTGTCATCCAAGGCCGCGGCAAGGTCCCGATCACCTTCGACGATCCGGTGAACTTCCGCTGGATCCCCCGCTACGACGACTGGCTCTTCGGAGAGTAGCCGCCGCCAGAAAGTTCCGAAGCGGTCAGGAAGCGGGGTGTCTGCGGTGGGTGAGGTTCTGGGCGCCGCGGATGGGGGCTTCGGCCATGTAGATCGCGGAGCGGATCGCCGACGAGTGCCACACGTTGCGCCATCTCGACCATTGGCGCCGCTTGTCCACGCAGACGACCTTTGTGTCGACGACCGCCTCCGGACAGCCGAAGTGCGCCGCGACGTTCCCGAGCGTCTCGCCCCAGAACCGGTCTTCCTGACCGTGGCCTCCCATCGTCAGCGCCAGCTCGAAGACGGGATCCGAAGCACGCATCAGAACTTGTGTCTGTACGACGGTCTCGTCGCCCTGCTGCGCCGCGCTGAACGTGATCCAGCCCGCGAACATGTGCCCCTGCGGCGTCATCAGCGTGAACGACTCCTCGTCGGCGTACAGCACCATCACACCGGTCGACAGCTTGCTGCCGCCGGGCATCCGCAGGTTGAGGAGCGCGACGTCACCAGGCTCGATGCCGGTGAGCGGTCCGTAGAAGTGATTCCCCGACGGCCAGAAATCACCGAACTGCCGACGCCAGGTGGCGATCACTTCGGCCGGTGCGATCCGCTCCCCCGGCAGCCGCACCAGGTACGTCTTCTGCCACATCTTCCCGAACCCCTGGATCGGGCTCGCGAGCTGCCGGCCGTCGACGTTGAGGTTCACGGCACCGTCCGGTACCTGTGCGACCTTCAGCCGCGAGACCATCTTGGCCCAGTTGGCCGCGTCGCGGTTCGCCGCGGTGGGCCGCTCGTCGTTGCTACTCATGGTGTTCACCCCTCCGGGCCACGCCGGCCGCGGCCAACGCGTCCTGCTCGGTGTCGTGAATGCCGATCGCCTCGTCGAGGCGGGTCAGCTCGAAGATCTGGCGGTAGTGCTCGGACAGCCCGTACGCCAGGAGCCGTTGCGAACGCCGCTTGGCGCGCACCAGCAAGGTGACCAGCAGACCGATGCCGCCGCTGTTCATGTACGAGAGCCCGGCGAAGTTGAGGACCACCGCCGTCACCTCCCCGGCGCTCTCGTACGCCTTCATCAGGACGTCCTCCGAACCCGCTGTGACATCTCCCCGGATGTCGAGAACCCCGGCGGACCCGTGCCGCCTTACGTCGAATGTCGCTGTTGCCTCAGCCATTTCCGTCCCCTCCCGCGCCCTGTGCGTCCCCGTGTATCGCCCCGTGTATCGCCCCGTGTATCGCTTGGTCCTCGTCGTCCTCGATCGCCATGAAGTCGGCCAGCCGGGTGATCTCGAAGATCTCCCGGTAGTGGTCGCTGAGCCCGTACGCCCGGATCGGGATCCGGTGGGCCCGTGCGCTCGCGAGCAGGCCGACCACGAGCGCGATACCTGTCGAGTTGATGTAGCCGCTGTTCTCGAAGCTGAGCACCACGGCATCGGGTCGCTCGCGCGTCGCGGCGGTCCAGGCTTCGTCCAGGGCCGGCTCGGCCGCGGCGTTCAGGTCACCGACCAGTTCGATGACCGCCACGCCGTCCCGCAGCCGGACGTGGGCGAGCGCTTCACGAGTCGCCATCGTCGTCTCCTTCCTCCCGCACCGGTTCCAGGTGCATGACGAGCTCGACGATGTGGCGTTCTCCGACGGTGGTCTCCCGCGCTTCGTCGACCATGTTCTTGATCAGGAACAGCCCCCACCCACGCGGCCGCTGCAGCCCCGCGAGCTTGGCCTCCAGGTCCGGTACCTCGGTCTCACCGGGGGCGGGCCGGGCGCCCCCGCGGTCGGCGACCTCGACGCGGACCTGACTCGGCTCGCCGTACACGCGAACGGTCACCGGGCAGTCGGCGCGGTAGGAGTTGCCGTGCTCCATCGCGTTCATCGTGGCCTCGGCGACCGCGGTCTCGAGGCGGCGCAGCCGGGCGGCGGGGAGGCCGAGCGGAGCGACGAGGCCGGAAACCCGTTCGAGTGCCAGCCGCTCGTTGCCCTCGACGCTCGGCACATCGAACTCGGCGAGCATCTTCGGAGTGACCCGGCCGTTGGAGCGCTGAGCCGGCTCCCGTTGCAGGACGACCATCGTGATGTCGTCCTCCTGCTCGGCACCGGGTCCGGTGTGCGCGTGCAGATCGGCCAGTACGAGGTCGATCAGCTCGCCCCCACCCGGGTAGCGCGCCACCAACTCCTTGAGGCGCGGGAATCCGAACATCTGTCCCTGCGGATCGTGCGCTTCCACGATGCCGTCGGAGTGCAGCAGCAGCGAGTCGCCGGGGGCGAGCAGCGTTTCGTGCTCCTCGTAGGACATCCCGGTCATCAGCCCCAGTGGCATGCCGCGGGCGCGCAACTCGACCGAGCCTTCGGCGGTCTTGACGTACGGCAGATCGTGACCGGCGTTCGCGAACCGGAAACGGCCGGTCGCCGGATCGAGAACGCCGTACAGGCAGGTGACGAACATCTTCGCCGGCATGTCCGGGCAGAGGTGCTCGTTGACCCGCTCGAGCACCTGGCCGGGCTCGATCAGTCGCTGCGCGGAGGCGCGCAGCACGCTCCGGGTGGCAGCCATCACCAGCGCGGCCGGTACGCCCTTGTCGGTGACGTCACCGATCACGAAGCCGACCTGCTCATCGGCCAGCGGGATCACGTCGTAGAAGTCACCGCCCACTTCCCGGGCCGGCTGGTAGCAGGCCGCGACCTGCCAGCCGGGCAGCTCGGGCAACTGCTTGGGCAGGAAGTTCTGCTGGATCAGCCGGGCGACCTCGAGTTCCTGCTCGAAGCGCTGGCGGGTCCGGGCCTCGGCCTGTTGCTGGCGGACCAGTTGGCCGACCCGCAGGGCAGGCGCGGCCTGCGCGGCGAGATTGTCGAGCAGCCGACGGTCGTCACTGGAGTACTCCTGCTCGGAGCGGCGCGGCCCGAGGTTCAGTACGCCGATCAGCTCGCCCTGACTCACCAGCGGTACGGCGAGCTTCACGCCTGCCGCCTTGAGCTCCGCCAAGGCCGGTGAGTCGAGTTCGAGGGTCTCTACGTCGACTGCGCCGCTCGCGCTCTGCAGGTAGGCCAGCAGCGGATCATTGGGTGCGATGTCGACCGGCGTCGCCTCGTCCACCGCGGCGGGTTGCGGGCGCTGCTCGGGCGCGGCCTGACCGGCGTCCGCGGCGGTTCGCCTGCGGAAGCGGCGGAGAGTGCTGCTCAATACGACCATCACAAGCCCTTTCTACGGACCCGGCGTCCGGGAATCGTTACGGTCACGCAGCCACAACGTCACGTGAGCGGGTTGCATGGTGTCGTTCACCACGTCGCGCAGGTCGACGCCCAGCGCATCCAGGTCCAGTTGCTCCCGGAGCCGTACGCCGAATTCCTCGAGCGTGCGTACGGCGTCGTACCGGCGCCGGAAGAACCGCCGGTCGACCACGGCCTGGATCCGCGACCGCACCGGCCGGAACAACCCCGCCACCGCCAGGGTCGACACCGCGACAGCGGGTCCCGAGCCGTGCGTCACCGGACGCAGCACGAGCTGCAACACGAGCACACTGCCCAGATAGCCCGCGGCCAACGTGACGGTGAGGACGCCGTACACGATGGTGCGGTTGATCACCACGTCGATGTCGTACAGGCGATGGCGCAGGATACCGATGCCCGTGGCAACAGGCAGGCCGAGAACGCTGAGCATGATCGCGACGTTCGCGACCGCGGGTGTCAGCAGGTCGTAGCCGGCGGTGCCGATCGCGATCGCGGCGGCCGCGAGTGCCCCAGCCCAGACCAACCACTTGATCTGCTGGCGTTGCTCGTAACCCGCTCTGCGAAATCGCAGGATCAGCGCCAGCGGCGAGGCGACGAGGGCGCACAGCACCACCAGCGCGGACAGGCCCTCGCCTGTCGTCCGTACGACGTTGTCGATCGCGTACGGGTTCGCCAAGCCGGGATAGTCCTCGAGCGCGCCCGGCTGTGTAGCCGACGTCAGGAACGCGGCCGTGATTCCGAGCGCGGCGGACCAGGCCACGGGTCGCCAGCGACGGGACGGGAGCCGGCCGTCAGGGAAGAGCAGCGGCAGATACGCCACGGGCACGAGGACCACCGGGATCCATGACACGGTCGCGTACGAGGCCGCTGCCTCGGCGAGGGATCCGGCGGAACTCGATCCGACCTGCCGGTAGTCGGCGTACCCGCTGGCCAGTCCACCCAGGCCGTTCGCCACAGCGGAGGCGCAGAAGATCCAGCCGATCGGGTTGCGCCGGTGACGGGTCGCGATCATCACTCCGACCGTGCAGAAGACCAGCACCATCACGATGCCCAGGCTTCCCCAGCCGACGTCGAGCGTTCCGGCGGCCGCAGCCAGGCCGGCGGAGGTCGCAGTCAGAGCCACTGCCGCACCGGCCAGCAACCAGGCCATGACAGGTACGGCACGGGCACTCATCGGGGACTCCGCAGCCACAGCGACAGGTGGGCCGGCTGCATGGTGTCGCGCACCACGGCTTGCAAGTCGTGGCCCAAGGCATCGACGTCCAGTTCGTCGCGCAGCCGGACGCCGAACGCCGCCAGCGTCCGGGCCGCGTCGTACCTGCGCCGGAAGAAGCGCCGATCCACGACGGCCTGGATCCGCGACCGGACCGGCCGGAACAACGCCGCGACCGCAAGGGTCGACACAGCCACCGCCAGGCCGGATTCCTCGGTCAGCGGGCGCAGTACCAGCTGCAACAGCAAGACGATGCCGACGTACGCCGTACCCAATGAGACTGTCAGCCCGCCGTAGACCAGGGTCCGGTTGACCACGACGTCGATGTCGAACAGCCGGTGCCGCAAGATCGCGATCCCGGTTGCGACTGGGACGGTGGCGAGCGCGACCGACGGGATCAGGGCCGAGTAGGCACCGTCGTCACCGACCACGATGTCCAACCCGACCAGTGCGCAGAGACCGGTGACGAGCAGCAGGGCGGCGTACAGGAGCCACTTGATCTGCTGCCGCTCGACCGTGCGTGCGCCCCGATAACGGACCACGAGCGAAAGGACCGACAGTGCGACCGCTGTCAGCAGCGCGATCGTTCCCACCGCGGTCAACGGAGCCCACACATCGATGCCGACGTCGATCCCGAGCGGGTTGTCCCGTCCGGTGTCCTCCATCGGCCCCGGCGCAAACGCGGCTCTGACCAGCAGTACCACGAAGCCGCCGATGGCGAGCCAGGCGACCGGACGCCAGCGCCTGGACGGCAGTCGGCCGGTCGGAAAGAGCAGCAGCCCGAAGGTGGGTGGCAGCCAGACCGGCATCCAGCCCCAGGTCGAGAACCAACCGACCACGGGGACCAACCGGTCCAGTCCTAACCTGTCGAGTTGCCCGGCCACGAAGCCGGCGGCTCCCACCAGCACCGAGCTGACCCCGGCCAGGAGCAGGAACCAGCCGATCGGATGGCGGGGACGCTGCGAGACGATCAGCGCACCGACCGACACGAACGCCAGGACGAACACCAACCAACCGGCGGACGTCGGAAATCCACCGCTGGTGGTGATCTCGTTCACGACGCCGACCACCGGGACACCGACCGCGAGCAACCAGATCAGACCGATCGGAATCCACCGTTTCATCGCGAGCCTCGCAACCACAGCGTCACGTGGGTGGGCTGTACGGTCTCCCGCACCACGTCCGAAAGGTCGTTGCCCAGCGCATCGACATCCAGTTGGTCGCGCAGCCTGGAACCGAACGCCTGCAGGGTGCGCGCGGCGTCGTACTTGCGCCGGAAGAAGCGCCGGTCCACGAGCAGCTGGATCCGGCGCCGGGCCGGGCGGAACAACGCCGCCACCGCGAGTGTCGACATCGCCACGGCGAGATCCGACCCTTGGGTCAGCGGGTCCAGCGCCAGTTGCAGGAGCAGGACGCTGCCGAGGTACGCCGTACCGAGGGTCAGCGTGAGCGTGGCGTACACGAGCGTCCGGTTGATGACGATGTCGATGTCGTACAACCTGTGCCGCAGGATCGCGATGCCGATCGCGGCCGGCAGGCCGATGAGCAGGAGGGCGACCAGCGACCACCAGGCGATCACCTGCACCACGTTCAGCCAGGGCGCGACGTCATCGCCCACGACCAGGCTGACGAGCGCGAGTACGACGAACGGGACGAGCGCCATGATGCAGATGTAGGCGAACCAGGTGACCTGCTGACGCTCCCGGCCGTGCGCTCGGCGCAGGCGCAGGAAGACGGACAACCCACCGAGCACCAACGTGCCGGCCGCCAGCAGCTCGCCGGCGCCGGACAGCCAGGAGAGCGCGTCGCCAACGGGTCCTGCGATGCCGAGCGGATTTCGGATCGGCTGGTCCGCGGGGATCTCGAGGACGCCCGGCGCGAAGGCGGTTCCGACGATGTCGGCCGTGACAGCACCCATGCCGAGCCAGACGACAGTCCGCCACCGGCGGGACAGCAGCCGTCCGGCCGGGAACACCAGGACGAGGAACAGGGCCGGGACATAGAGCCACACGAACAGCAACCAACTGTTGAGCCACCCCGCCCATTGCGCGCCGGGCGATGACGACCGACTCGCGTAGACGGTCGTGCACGTATCGAGGCCGAGGGCAACAGCAGCGGTGAGAAGCAGCCAGCCGACCGCGTTCGCGGGTTGCCGCGACGCGACCAACGCACCGACGAACGCGAAACCGATCCCCAGCGCGACCAGCGAATCCGATGCATGGCCGTTGCGAATCGCAACAAGCACCGGAGTCGCCGCGGCCAACACCACGAAGAGCCCGAACAGGCTCCACGCGAGCAGGCGGGCGGCGCGGGCGCTCATCGGCCGGACCCCCGCACCCACAACGACACGTGGGTCGGTTGCATGGCGTCGGCGATCACAGCTTGCAGGTCGTTGCCGAGCGCGTCGACATCCAGTTGGTCGCGCAGCCGCGTGCCGAACGCCTCCAGGGTGCGAGCGGCGTCGTACCGGCGCCGGAAGAACCGCCTGTCCACCACGGCCTGGATCCGCGACCGCACCGGGCGGAACAGCCCGGCCACCAGGAGTGTCGAGACCGCGACCGCGACGCCCGACCCCCGCGTCACAGGGCTCAAGACCAACTGCAGCAACAAGACGCTACCGACGTACGCCGCGGCCAGGGTCACGGACAGAGCGCCGTACACCAGCGTCCGGTTGATCACCACGTCGATGTCGTACAGGTGGTACCGCAGGATCGCCATGCCAATGGCCAGCGGGACGGTCATCAGCAAGCCCGCGTAGAAGAGCTCGTCCACCGGGATGTCACCGATCTGGAAGTTGACGGACGACAACGCGGTCGTGATCGGAATGGAGACGAACAGCATGGCCGCGATGTAGAACATCCAGGAGATCTGCAGCCGCTCCACCCCTCGTGCTCGCCGGAAGCGAAGCGCCAGTGCAGCCATCCCGAGAAGGAGCCCGAAACCGAGGGCAGGTGCGGCGACTCGCCCGACCGCCGCCATCACAGGGCTCGTTGCAGGAAACGGATTCGGGACCGTTGGGAAGTAGTGCAGTTCCCTCGGATCGAGGAGGGTCCCGGCAACGTAGGCAGCTACGTCGACCGCCACCGCCCACACGAGCCACCGCCATCTCCGCGACGGCACGTGTCCGGTCGGGAAGAGCGCGAACATCAGGATCGAAGTGCCCGCGACGGAGGGCCAGATGACGGCATCGGCCACGAGGCCTGCCCAGGCTCCGCCGGGCCCTGTGCCCGGTGCGCGAAGCAGGGAGTACGCGCCGTACTCGAGCAGGGCCTGCGAGACCGCGTTCCCCAGACCGGTTGCCAGGAGCAGCCAACCGATCGCGTTGTCCCCTTGCCTGGCGACAATCGCCGCGCCGACCGTTGGGAACCCCAGGACGCCGATATCGATGACGGCATCCAGAGAGCCGTAGGAGTCCGCCGGTCTGGTATCGCCGTTGATGACGAAGAGTACAAGCGCGACTGCGGTGAGCATGACGCACAGACCCCACAACGCCCATGCCGCCCATGCCGGCCAGGCCAACCGGGCAGCTGCACGCACTCGGTCCGTCACGTGTCCCCCTCCCCCTGCAGGCATGGAACTCCTGATCCGTCAGGTGACGACAGGTTCGCGCTCGACCGTGCAAGAATCGTTACGGTTTCGGTGCGCGGTGCCTGCGCAGCCGGCGCCGGGGGTGGGATGCGGTGATCGAGGTCAGTCTGTTGGGGCCGCCGCGGGTCGAGCGGGCGGGCACGCTCGTCGGGTTCGACACCCGCAAGGCGATGGCTCTGCTCGCCCATCTGGCGATGGCGGACCGGCCGCGGCCCCGTGACGCACTGGTCGACCTGCTGTGGCCGGACAGCGACGTCGAACGGGCCCGCGGTGCGCTGCGGCGGACCCTGTCCACGCTGCGGGCCGCGATCGGTCCTGAGCTCTTGGAGACCACCCGCGACCACGTACGCCTGGTGAAATCGGCTGGGTTGACCGTCGATGTCGACCGGTTCCGGGCCCTGCTGGCCGATGACGATCTCGCTGCGGCCGTCAACGTGTTCCGGGGCGATTTCCTCGAGGGCTTCGGTCTGCGGGACGCACCCGACTTCGAGGACTGGTCCCGGAACCAGGCCGACGAGCTGCGCCGCGAGCTGACGGCCGCGCTCGCCCGGCTGGCCGCCGACGAGGAACAGGGCGGCCACCTGCCGGCCGCCCTCGATCACGCTCGCCGCTGGGTGTCGCTCGACCCGTTGCACGAGCCGGCACACCGCGAGGTCATCCGGCTGTACGCCCGCACCGGGGATCGCGCCGCCGCAATCCTCCAGTACCGCCAGTGCCTTCGCACCCTCTCGCGCGAGCTCGGTGTCTCGCCGCTCCCAGAGACCACCGAGCTCTACGAGGCAATCAACGCCGGCGCCTTCGTCGGTCCGCCGCCCACCGCGACCTCTGCCTCGACGCCGGAGGAGCCTGAGACAGCACGGACGCCGTTCGTCGGACGTGATCAGGATCTGCGCGCGCTGCGTGCGCTCTACGACGCGATCGATCACGACGGCCGGCTGGTCGTCGTCGAGGGCGAGGCCGGCATCGGCAAGACCCGCTTGGTCGAGGAACTGGTCCTCGACCTGCGCAAGAACGGTGCGGCCGTCCTGGCCGGGCGCGCGTACGAGGACGAGGCGACGCTGGCCTACGCGCCGCTGCTCGACGCACTGCGCGCCCGCCTGCACGAGGACAGCCGATGGATCGCCGACGTACCGGCTCAGGCACTCGCCGAGGCGTCGCGGTTGTTGCCCGAGCTCACCGAGACCCGATCGAGGGTCGACGCACAGAGTCCGGGCGCCGAAACCAGGTTCCTGGCCGGTGCGTGGGACACCCTCGCGGGCGCTGTCGCGGGGACGGTCCCGGGCGTGATCCACATCGACAACGCGCAATGGCTCGACGAGGCGTCCCTGGTGCTGCTGAGGTACGGCGTACGGCGTCTCGCCGGCCGCCGGCTGCTCATCGTGCTCACCTGGCGAACCCCCGCGGACCGTCCGCCCGGCAGCATCGTCGCGGCGGCCGCACGGGGCGTTGCCTCCGTACGACGGCTCGATCGGCTAGGGGTCGACGCGATCGAAGACCTGCTTGCTGCCGCACATCCTGAGCTGGACCGTGAGTTGTCACGCCGTTTGTACGCCGAAACCGAAGGCGTGCCGTTGTTGGTGGTCGAGTATCTCGACGCTCTGAAGACCGGTTCGGACGAGAACTGGCCGGTCCCGTCCGGCGTCAACGACCTGCTGCGCGCGAGGATCGACACTGTCGGCGAAACCGGCCGGCAGGTTCTGACCGCCGCCGCGGTGCTAGGACGATCGTTCGACGTCGACACCGTCCGTACCGTCAGCGGGCGCTCCGACGAGGAGACCGTCGCCGCGCTGGAGGAGCTGGTACGTCGTGGGCTGATCCACGAGGGCCCGCTCGAGTACGACTTCGTCCACGACCAGCTCCGCAGACTGGTCTCCGCCGACACCGGTCTCGCGCGGCGCCGGCTGCTCCATGCCCGAGCGGCGCGCGCCGTACGCGGTCCTGACGCGGCCATTGCCCGGCACCTCGAGCTCGCCGGCCAGGACCAGGAGGCCGCCCGCGTCTACGCCGGCGCCGCCGAGCAGGCCAGGCAGGTCTATGCCAACGCCGAAGCTCTCGAACACTTCCACGCCGCGCTGGCGCTCGGACACGAGCAGCCGTCGGCGCTGCACGCTTCGATCGGCGACCTCGAGACACTCGCCGGGGATTACACGGCCGCGATGCGTAGCTACGAACTGGCAGCCGCAGAGGCAGCTCCGGGTGACCTGCCGGGGATCGAACATCGGCTCGGACGTCTGTGTCACCGGCGGGGCGACTGGGCCCTCGCCGAGGCACACTTCCGTGCGGCCTTGGACGTCCTGCCACCCGACCAGCCCGCCGCGTTCGCCGGTGTCACGGCCGATCTGAGCCTGACCCGCCAGGAAGCAGGCGATGCGGCAGGAGCGACAGACCTCGCCGAGCAGGCCCTCGCGTATGCAATCGAGTCGGGTGACCAGCGAGCTCTCGGCCAGGCCCACAACATGCTCGGCATGCTCGCGACCACTTCCGGCCGGTTCGACGAAGCTTTCCGGCATCTGGAGGCCGGCCGTGACCTCGCCGAGCAGATCGGGGATCTGCCCGGTCGCGTCGCGGCCCTGAACAACCTCGCCCTCGCTCACCGCGCCCGCGGCGACCTCGAACCCGCACTCGAACTCGCCACCACCGGGCTCGCCTTGTGTACCGAGCAAGGCGACCGGCACCGGGAGGCCGCGCTGCACAACAATCTCGCCGACCTGCACCACGCCCTGGGCCACCCCGACAAGTCGATGCGCCACCTGAAGTCAGCCGTAACGATCTTCGCCGAGGTAGGCGCCTCACACGACACGGACCAAGACCCCCACCCAGAACTCTGGAAACTCGTCCGCTGGTGACGGCACCGGAATTTCTGTCCGCCGTAGATCGTTGAACCTTTCAGACCAGAGTTTCTCGTCTTCGTGACCGGCGCCCGGACCCGCGCAGGAATGCCGCCGTGGAACACCATCGGCCCGACCCGGCCCGCACGATACGAGGATTCCTATGGCTTCGGCCGCTACCCTCCTGAACCGCCCCGAACGATCCAAAGGCAGCGACTTCGCGCCCCTGCTCCGCGAGATCAAGACCTCCGGCCTGCTGGAACGGCGTACCGGCCGGTATCTGGTCTCGATCGCTGTGAACCTGCTCTGCCTGGCCGCTGTCGTCGCAGGGCTGATCCTGCTCGGCAACTCGTGGCTGGTGCTGCTGCTCGCCGTACCCGCCGCGCTCTTCACCACACGCGCGGCGTTCTTCGGCCATGACGCGGGACATCAGCAGATCGGGCGCTCGCGCCGTCTCCATGACGCCGTCGGCCGGCTGCACGCCAACCTGCTGCTCGGGATGAGCTACGGCTGGTGGAACGACAAGCACAACCGGCACCACGCGAACCCGAACCACACGGACAAGGATCCCGACGTCGGCGCCGGCGTACTCGTCTGGACGCTCGACCAAGCCGAAGGCCGCACCGGCCTGTACGGCTGGCTGAGCCGTAACCAGGCCCGGATCTTCTTCCCGCTGCTGACCCTTGAAGGCATCGCACTGAAGGTCTCCAGCATCACCTACCTGCTCGGCCGCCGGCCGCGTCGCACCGCCGCGATCGAGCTCGGCCTGATCGCCGCCCACCTGACCGTGTACTTCGGCGGGTTGCTGCTGGTCGTGTCGCCGCAGAAGGCGATCGTCTTCGCCGTGCTCCACCACGCCCTCTTCGGGCTGCATCTCGGCAGCGTGTTCGCCCCGAACCACAAGGGCATGGAGATGCCGGACAGCGGGACCAACTGGGGGCATCTGGAGAAGCAGGTGCGTACGTCGCGGAACGTCAACGGCAACCCGGTCACCGACTGGCTGATGGGCGGCCTGAACTACCAGATCGAGCATCATCTGTTCCCGAACATGCCGCGGGCCAACCTGCGGCACGCACAGGGCGCCGTCCGTGCCTACTGTCAACGCGTCGGGGTTCCGTACCTGTCCACCGGCGTCATCGACTCGTACGCCCAAGGCCTGCGTCACATGCACTCCGTCGGCGAGCAGCTTCGCCAGGCGGCAGCTCTGCCGACCTCGGCGGTGCAAACCTCATGACCGAACCCGTCGACCACGACGCCTACCGGCTGGACCGCCTGCAGTTGCCCGCTCACGTCCACGTCCGGATCCGCGGCGACTGGCGATCGGGATGGCTCATCGGCTGCGACCGCCAGCTGTCCGGCTGGCACGGCCTCGTCCAGTACCAGGACGACGACGAGAACCAGCCCGAGACCACCAGATGGCTACGCGCAGAAGAGATCACCGCCGACGGTGGCACGTAACCACCACCGCGTGAATGCTGGGTCTTGGCTAGCGCTTTCCGGACCAGACAGGAGTAGTGTCGAGGTAGTTCCGGAATCGTTGACATCCGCTTGAGGTGCCGGCCGCACCGGCCCTCTCCCCCCAGGGGATGTCATGTCTGTATTCCGTCGTACCCCGACCACACCCGAGCCCGTGGCGACAAAGCCCGCGCCGACGCCGACCGACGACCTGGCACCGATGGGGTCGGCCGTGGACGAGCTCCTCAAACCGATCCAGAAGCGAGCACCGGGGAACCCGATGAGCCGCTCCTGGCGTCGTCTGGTGCGTCGCCCCAAGGCCTGACGATTGGCCCCCCGATCTCTGCGAGGATTGGACCATGCCGCTGGGCCGGTTCACGCCTAGGTTGAAGGCATGAGCACAACGACAACGACGACGCGGCGGGTCAAGCTCGCCAATCTGGTGCCGGACTTCTACCAGGCGATGATCGAGCTGGACCGGGTGTCGGACCACGGCCTCGACCCGAAGCTGGCGCATCTGGTGCGGATCCGGGCCTCGCAGATCAACGGGTGCGCGTACTGCACCGACATGCACTCGCTCGACCTGCTGCAGTTCGGCGAGGACCAGCAGCAGCGGATCACCCTGCTCCCGGTGTGGCGCGAGGCGTCGAAGTTCTACACCGAGCAGGAGAAGGCCGCGCTGCAGCTGACCGAGGCGATCACGCTGATCAGCGTCGACCACGTCCCGGACGACGTCTACGAGGTCGCCGCGCAGGCGTTCGACGAGAAGGACCTGGCGCAGCTGATCGCGCTGATCATCACCATCAACATGTGGACCCGCGTCGGGGTCACCGGTCGGATGGAGCCCGGCCACTACAAGCCGTGAGGTCGCAGCGATGACAGCCGAACTGTTCAGAGCACTTCACCACGGCGGCACTCCCCTGGTTCTCCCGAACGCGTGGGACCCGGTGAGCGCACGTCTGGTTGCCGAGGCCGGCTTCTCCGCGGTGGCCACCAGCAGCGGCGCGGTCGCGCGCGTGCTCGGGTACGACGACGGGCAGCTGACCCCGCCGGAGAAGATGTTCGCCGCGGTGGCGCGGATCGCCCGCGCCGTCGACGTACCGGTGACGGCCGACATGGAGGCCGGGTACGGTCTGCCGCCGAAGGAGTTCGCGGAGCGGTTGCTGGAGACCGGCGCGGTCGGCTGCAACCTCGAGGACTCGGTCGACGGCGCGTTGGTCGACATCGCCCGGCAGGCAGACTATCTGGCCGAGGTACGGGCCGCCGCGGGGGCCGAGCTGGTGATCAACGCGCGCGTCGACACCTTCATTCGCCCGGTGGACGACCCGGTCGACGAGGCGGTACGGCGGGGACGCGAGTACCGCCGCGCCGGGGCGGACTGTGTGTATCCGATCCTCGCGCCGCTCGACCAGCTGGCCCAGGTGGCCGAGGCTGTGGGCGGGCCGATCAACGGGCATGCGAAGACCGGTGGACCGACGCCGGCCGAGCTCGCGACGGCCGGTGCGACCCGGATCTCGTACGGGACGAGCGTGCACGAGTACGTGATGACCCAGCTCCGGGAGCTGCTCCTAACTCTCGGCGAGGGTCCGCGGTAGACCGAAGTACGGCGCAACCGAGGTCTCGAAGTGGGTGATCTCGTCGATCCGGTCCCCGGCGATGCCGATCACCAGCACCCCGATCAGGTGCAGGCCGCCGGTGACCGGGTCACGCAGATACTCGCCCCAGGCCGGTTGGCGGTTCGCGCCGACCGGGACCATGGCGGCGATCTGCCGCCGGTGGCCGGCCAGCGCGGTGAAGAACCGGTGCGCGGCCTCGGTGCCCTGGTACTCGAACGGCAGCGGCGGCATCCGCACCCACGCGTCACTGGTCATCAGCGCGACCAGCGCATCGACGTCCTGCGCCGTGAACGCCTCGACGAACCGGTCGGTCAACGCCCGCTCGTCCGTGCCGCCGTGCACGCCGTGCACAGGCGATCGGTCGGTCGCCTTCGCGTCCATCGTCGCCCGGGCGCGAGCAAGCGCGCTGTTCACCGCGGCCTCGGTGAGACCGAGCAGTTCCGCCGTCTCACTCGCCCGATAGCCCAGTACGTCGCGCAGCAGCAGTACGGCGCGCTGATTCGGAGGGAGCAGCTGTACCGCGGTGATGAAAGCAAGCGAGATCGCCTCACGGGACTCGTACCGCGCCTCAGGTCCCGGTAACTGATCCGGAAGGCCCTCCAGCAGGACATCCGGATACGGCTGCAGCCACAGCACCTCCCCTGACCGTGACGGTTCGGGCGCCGGAACCGGAAGCGGGACCGCCGGCACCGGTCGGCGCGACGTCGACCGCAGTGCGTTCAGGCACCGGTTGGTCGCGATGCGGTAGAGCCAGGTGCGGACCGAGGACCGCTCCTCGAAGCCGCTCAGCCCGATCCATGCCGAGAGCAACGTTTCCTGCAGCGCGTCCTCCGCGTCCTGCAGCGACCCGAGCATTCGGTAGCAGTGCACCTGCAACTCACCGCGATGCGGCTCGACCAGCGCCGCGAACGCTTCGCGGTCACCTTCGCGCGCCCGGTGGAGCAGCTCGTCAGGCATTCGTCACCTCCGTCGTCATTCTCCTCGCACTGGTTCTGACACCGCGGCTCCCCCGAACTGATCGATTCCCCAACGACCAGTTCGCGTCTTCACCGCCGTCTGTCTCCTGTGCAAGCACCGTGAGAACTGAACGGAGAAGATCACCATGCCGAACCCCTTCGCGGACCGCAGCGTCCTGATCACCGGAACCAACCGCGGCATCGGGCGTGCTCTGGTCGAGGAAGCCCTGCGCCGAGGCGTCGAGCACGTGTACGCCGGTACGCGGGTCCCCCTCACCCACGCCGACCCACGAGTGACGTACCTGAGCCTGGACGTGACCGACGAGGCCCAGATCGAGGCAGCGGCGAAGACCGTCGACTCCCTCGACGTCCTGATCAACAACGCGGGCATCGCGGCGTACGACGACCTCGGAGACCGTGCACTGCTCGAACAGCATCTGGCCGTCAACCTCTTCGGGCCACATGCCGTCACCACAGCGTTCCTGCCTCACCTCGTCGCGGCGCGGGGATCGATCGTCAACGTGCTGTCCGTGGCGGCGATCGCATCCGTCCCGATCATCCCGGCGTACTCGATCTCCAAGGCGGCCGCGTTCTCGCTCACCCAGTCGCAGCGTGCGCTGCTCGCCCCTCGGGGCGTGCGGGTCCACGCCGTCCTCACCGGCCCGACCGACACCGAGATGTCGCGCGACCTCGACGTGCCGAAGGCAGCACCGGCGTCGGTCGCGCGGGCGATCTTCGACGGCGTCGCAGCCGGCGAGGAGGAGATCTTCCCGGATCCCCAGTCCGCGGCACTGGCTCCGAGCTGGGAAGGCGGTTCGGTCAAGGTGCTCGAACGTCAGAACGCCGCGCTGCTCAGCTGACCTGTCGTAGCGCGTAGACGAGGGCCCAGTCCTGGTCGTTGGCGAGCGGGTCGGCGACGTGGGCGGGCTGCCCGTTGACGCAGCTCGGGTACACGAACGCGCAGGTCGCCGATCCGTCCGGGGCGAAGCTGACCAGGTTCGCGCGGAGGATCGCGTCCTCCGCGCGATCCAGCCACGCGGCCTGCTCGGGTGTCACGAGTTCCCGCGGCCAAGCGGCGTACACGACCGCGCTCAACGCGGACCAGTAATGCGGGAAGACATCGCCCCACAGGCGCAGCCGGCCGAACCAGTAGCCGTCCCAGTGCCGGACCGCCACGTGCCGCAGCCGTACGTCGGGCTGGTCGGCGGCGAACGCGGTCAGCCACGGGAGACGGCGGGTCAGCTCGGCGCCGTCGATCTGGTCCGGTGCGATTCGGTATGCCGAAACGAGCAGCTCGAGGAGCGGGGCGACCATCGACTGCTCGTAGTTGACCTCGTGCGGCGGCAGCTCGTCGCCGTACCCGATGAAGGTCTTCGCGTGCCGGACGAGGTGCTCGTGCAGGCCGAGTTCGCTGAGCAGCGGCCCGAGGTCGAAGGCGAGGAAGTGGTCGCCGCCGAGTTCGTAGTACCGGTTGAGGATGCGGGTCGCGGCGGCGCGATCGCCCTGGCCGAGCAGGAAGCGGGCGAACCACGGGAAGTTGTAGAGACGTACGGCGTTCTGGTGGATGCTGTCGTCCTGGATCGTGCCTTGCTCGTCGAGCAGATGCTCGCGGACGAACTGCTCGTAGCCGGCCAGCGCCTCGTCCAGCTCGGCGCGGTCGCCCCAGCCGCGGTCGCGGACCTCCTGCAGGAGAAGGGCCATGCCGACGCGTTCGCGGGCATCGGACCAGTCGCGCCAGGCGCTGGACAGGACGGTGAGCCCGCTCTCGTTGTCGTACGGCACAAACGCGTACTTGCGGCTGTCGGGAAGCTCCGGTCGTCGCTGACGGTCGAGGACGAAGCGGACGCGGCGTTCGGCGATCGTTCGCAGCGGCTCGTGGAAAAGGACCGCGATCCGGGACCTGCCGTCGGGCGCTTCGACGTACCTGAGGCCGGGCTCGGCGCTGGTGATCTCGCGCCCGTCGTCGAGCTCGATCGTCTCGTTGACCTCGACGGCGAGGCGGTCTGCGTCGATGAGCGGTGCGCGGTCCGCGTGGAACGCGGGCAGATCGTCGTACCAGGCCAGCTGCCAGGTCCAGCGGTACGACGCTCCCCGTGCGAGCGTGATCGCCGGCTGGCCGCCCATCGCGCCGGGTACCCGTGCGTGGTCGGTGACGTGGAGGTAGATGTGGCCGCGGATGTTGCTGCTCGTGCCGGGCTCGCGGGACTCGACCGAGTACGCCCAGAGCTCGCCCTCCTTGAGCTGCAGCCCGAGTCCGGGTCCACTGCCGTCCATCGGGACCGCCCAGACCCATGCGTCCGCGCCACCGGTCCAGACGTGCGCATGCACCGCGCCGGTGAGACTCTCCCGGCTCGACGTGTAGACATCGCGGTACGGCGTACTGATCGCGAGGGACCCGATCTCGATGGTGGCTTCGCTCGTGTTGCGCAGCTCGTACGTCTCGGTCCACTGCTCCCCGAAGCGGCGCCCGACGCGGAGCTCGAGGTCGCCGAACCGGTACATCAGGTCGATGCCGCTGCTCCGCCACCGGGTGAACCCCGGGGCATCGAACCGGTACGCACCGCGGTCGGTGATCACGAAGCCCTTGCCCCAGGCATGCAGGCTGTCGTGCACTGCATCATCGGCGCCCGAGTCGAGCAGCACGCACCGCCCGTCCGGGTGCAGCACCTGCGCGACCGCCCCGTCGTCGGCGAGCCGGACCGTTCCGCGACCGAAGTCAAAACTTTCCACGATTCGCCAACCTATCGATGTCGAGAACCCCGCGGCAGCTCCGTCCCCCTGATGAGAACCAGCCTCCTCAGATTGGAAACCGAGATGAACCAGCAGCAGATCGCCGAGATCCTCGCCAAGCCGTACGCGCAGCAGCTCCTGAACGGCTCCGAGCCGGCCCGCTTCGCCTACGACGGCCTGGACGGCGACCCGCGGTGTATCCCGATCGGGTTCTGGGTCGAGGGCGAGCAGATCGTGATCGCCACCGTGCCGAAGTCCGCGAAGGTCGCCGCGCTCCGCAAGAACCCCAAGGTCGCGCTCACGATCGACACCGGCGCGTTCCCGCCCAAGGTGCTGCTGCTCCGCGGCACCGCCGAGCTCACCACCGTCCCGGGCGTCCCCGAGGGCTACCTCGTCGCCGGCCACAAGGTCATGACCGACGAGCAGTACCCGGGCTGGGTCGAAGGCGTGAAGGCCCTGTACGACGAGATGGTGCTCATCACGATCACGCTCACGTGGGCCAAGCTGCTCGACTTCGAGACCACGATCCCGAAGGCCGTCGAGGACCTGATCAAGGAGAAGTCCGCGAGCTGATTCGCCCGGCAGCCGCCGGTACGCCATGCTGTGAATGGCCGTGAATGGCATACCAAAAGCTGGAGAGGGTCGATGAGCGACAGTCGGGAGTCCGAGACCGAGCGGGTCACGCGACAGCTACGGGGCGAGATCCTCGACGGCGTACGGCGGCCTGGAGAGCGACTCGTCGAGCGGGAACTGGCCGCCGCACTGGATGTCAGCCGGGTGCCGGTGCGGGAGGCGCTGAAGGCGCTGGTCAGCGAGGGCCTGGTGACGTTGCGGCCGCGCTCGTGGGCGGTCGTGCGGACGTTCACCGACTCTGACATCGCCGATCTGACCGAGGTCCGGGAGGCGTTCGAGCCGCTGACGTTCCGGCTCGCGGCGGAACGGCGTACCAGGGAAGGACTCGACCGGCTACGGGCGGTTCTGGACGAGCAACTGGCCGCGGCACGGGCGAAGGACGCCGTCGTCGCGCGGCGGAAGGCGGCCGACTTCCACGAGCTCGTGACCGAGCTGGCGTCCAACGAACTGCTGGTCGAGATCGAGCGCCCGTTGCGCAGCCGGATGCGTTGGCTGCTGACCCAGCACGACGACCTGATCGCGGTCGCCGGCCAGCATCTGGAGCTGTTCACCGCGATCGCCAACCGGGACGTCGCGGCCGCCGAACGCCTCGCCGCCGAGCACCTGGCCCAGTCGCACATCCTGTTCCGGAGCAGCCGCGGCATGGAGTGAAGGCACCGCGCAGTTTGGTATACCATTCTCGGCATGACCTCTCTGCTGCTTGCTGACGTGCGCCCGTGGGGCGGCGACGCGGTCGACGTGACAATCGTCGACGGCGTGATCTCGGACCTCTCCCCCGCCGGGAGCAGCACCGGGAGCAGCACCGAGAGCAGCACCGAGAGCAGTGCGGAGACAGACCAGCGGATCGACGGGCACGGGCTGCTGGCGCTGCCGGGCTTCGTCAATGCGCACGCGCACGTCGACAAGAGCTGGTGGGGCCAGCCGTGGGTGTCGTACGGCGGTGAGCCGACCACTCAAGGCCGGATCGCGCACGAGCGCGCCGAGCGGGACAAGTACGGCATCCCGAGCGTCGGCGGCGCGAAGGCCGTGCTGCGTGAGTTCCTCCGGCACGGTACGACGGCGACGCGCACGCACGTCGACGTCGACCTCGGCGTCGAGTTGCGTGGCATCGCCAACGTCCGCGAGGCCGCGGCCGCGCTGGACGGCGCCGTCGAGGTGGAGATCGTCGCGTTCCCGCAGGACGGCGTACTCCGGCGGCCCGGCGTACTCGATCTGCTCGACAAGGCCGCGGCCGAAGGGGCGACGAGCATCGGCGGGCTCGACCCGGCGACGATCGACCGCGACCCGGTCGGCCAACTGGACGCGCTGTTCGAGATCGCGGTCCGGCGCGGGGTCGGGATCGACGTGCACCTGCACGACCACGGTGACCTCGGCGGGTTCCAGTACGAGCTGATCGCCGAGCGCACCGTGCAGGCCGGTCTGCAGGGCAAGGTGAACGTGTCGCACGGGTTCGCCCTCGGCGAGCTGGCCCCGGCGCGGCGGAGCGAAATGGTAGACCAGCTCGGCGCGGCCGGGATCTCCTGGACCACGGTCGCCCCGGCCACCTCGGCACCGCTACCGTTCCGCGAGATGCGCGCGGCGGGCGTCCCGATCGGCCTCGGCACCGACGGCATCCGTGACCTCTGGTCGCCGTACGGCGATGGTGATCTGCTGCAGATCGCCCGCGGGTTCGCGCGGCTGCACGGGCTCCGCACCGACGAGGACCTGACGTACGCGGTCGAGCTCGCGACGACGTACGGCGCCTCCTTCGTACACCGCGAGAACCACGGCCTCACCGTGGGCGCTCGCGCGGACATCGTGCTGCTCGACGCCGAGAACGCGCCGGACGTGCTGGTCCGCGCACCGCGTCGCGAGTACGTGATCGCCGGCGGGCAGGTCGTCGTGCGCGACGGCGAACTCCAGGTGTGAGCACCGGCACTGCCGTCGGACGCACACTGGGCTCACTGAGGGACAACCGCGCGTTCCGGCTGTTCTGGTTCTCGAACCTGTTCTTCTTCGGCGGCGTCTGGACGCAGACGCTCGTGCTCGGGTGGCTCGCCTGGGAGACCACGCATTCGGACTTCCTGGTCGCCGTCTACACGGCGGTGCGGTTGGCGCCGTTGCTGCTCGGGCCGTTCGCCGGGGCGTTCGCGGACCGGCACAACCGGGTGCGGCTGCTGATCGTCGCGGCCTCGTGGGCGCTGGTGGCGGTCAGTGCCGTTGCCACGCTGGCCTCGCTCGGTAAGGCGCCGTACTGGGTGCTCGTGGTCGGCGGCCTGGCGATCGGACTCGCGCAGTCGCCGTCACAGCCGGCCCGCGCCTCGCTCGTGATGGACCTGGTCGGCCGCAGGAACCTCAGCAACGCCAACGCGCTGAACTCGTTGGCGCTGAACATGACGCAGGTGATCGGGCCTGCGATCGGCGGATTGATGATCACCGGCCTGGGCGCGCCGGCCGCATTGTGGGTCTCGAACTTTTGGTATGCCATTTCCTTGGCCGCGTTGCTGCCGCTGCGCGAGTACGGCCGGGTGGTCGGCGGGCACACCGGATCGGCGCTCCGGATGGTCACCAGCGGCCTCCGCGACCTCGCCCGGAACCGGCTGGCCTCGACCGTCCTCCTGATCACGCTGGCAGCGAACACCTTGCTGTGGCCGATCGCGCAGTCCTTCATGCCGGTGTTCGCGCAGGAGTCGCTCGGGCTCGACGCGGCCGGACTGGGCTGGCTCCTGACCTGCGCCGGCGTCGGCGGGCTGACCGGTTCGCTGGTGATCGCCTGGCTGGGCGACTTCCGGTTCAAGGGCGGCATGTTCGTGGTGGGTACGGCGATCTGGGGCACGCTGTGGTCGCTGTTCGCGCTGTCCCACGACACGATGGTGTCGTTCGTGCTGATGAGCGCGATCGGAGTGATGAGCGCGGCGTTCGGCGTACTGCAGACGACGCTGCTCCTGATGACCACCGACGAGTCACTGCACGGCCGCGCCCTGGGCGTCCAGGAGCTGGCGATCGGCATCATGCCCCTGGCATCCCTGGCTCTGGGTGCCTTCGCCGAGCACTACGGCGTCGGCATCACCACGTTCGTGAGCGCCGTACTTCTGGTCGCCGCCGTCGCTGCCCTCGGTCTCTGGACGCCCAAGTTGCTCCGCTACAGCGGCCTTCTTCGATAACAAATGACGATTCTTAGCAACCAATCGAGAGTCTCGCTGCATCTATAGGTTGAGTCCGGGGGGACTCAAGACACAAAACCAAGGGGCAAGTCTGACCTGATACCGGTCTAGTCCTTAAATGTCAAACCGTGGGGGAAGAACAACTGTGGATCGGAACTCGGACCCGCGCGACGGTATGCCGGCACGGCTCGACGCATCCGTCCGGCTGCTCGTTGGTCCGGCCAACTTCGCGGGGCAGGGCACTCGGTGGGCGCGCGCGATCGAGGAGCGGGTGCCCGGCACGAAGGCGACCTCGTTCGCCTTCTTCAAGGGCGTGCTCGACTACCAGGTCGACTACGGCGTGCCCGCCCGCACGTACCGGCGCAATCCTCGCTGGCGGCTGAACTTCTACAACCATGTCGTGGGCAACTACACGCATGTACTGCTCGAGGCGGCCCGGCCGATCTTCGGTCCTTTGCACGGACCGGACGGGTCCTTCGAGATCCCGCATCTGCTCACCAAGGGTCTGCAGGTGGGGCTCATCGCCCACGGCTCCGACGTCCGGATCCCCAGCCGGCACGCGGAGACCGAGCCCTGGTCGCCGTTCCCCGACCTCGACGACGAGACCGTCGAGCTGCTCGAACGCAATTCGACCCGTGCCGTCGAGCTGTTCACGTCGTACCCGGGCCGCGTGTACGTCTCCACCCCCGATCTCCTCGACTACGTGCCCAACGCGGTCTGGTGCCCGGTGGTCGTCGATGTCGATGCCTGGCGCAGTGACGCCCCGGTGCTCGGGCGCAAGGTGCCGGTGGTGGCGCACGCGCCGAGCAAGTCGGCCATGAAGGGTTCCGAGCTCATCGACCCGATCATGGAGAACCTGGCGCAGCGGGGCCTGATCACCTATCGCCGCGTCGAGGGTGTCGACCCGGCGGACATGCCGGCCGTCTACCGCGACGCCGACATCGTCCTCGACCAGTTCCGCATCGGCAGCTACGGCGTCGCCGCGTGCGAGGCCATGGCGGCAGGCCGGATCGTGGTGGGTCACATCGCCCAGCACGTCCGGGATCGCGTGGCCGCGGACACCGGGCTCGACCTGCCCATCGTCGACGCGACCCCCGAGACCGTCGAGCAGGTCGTGCTCGACCTGATCGCGCACCCGGAGCGGGGCCGCGAGGTCGCCGCCCGCGGACCGGACTTCGTCGCGACGGTGCACGACGGCAGCTGGTCGGCCAACGCGCTGGCCACGTTCGTCGAGCAGTCGAGCCGATCAAGTCCGGTGCCGGTCGACTGGAAACCGTCCTGGATCCGGCCCAAGGTCGTGATGATGGCCGGCAACGACATCGTCGTCGACGCCCGCGTGCTCAAGTACGCGCAGACGGTGGCCAACTGGGACCTCGACGTCACCTGCATCGGCCTTCCCGGACGCCGGTTCAGGGGCGTCCGCTACTTCGGCAAGGTGCAGGTGCTGTGCCCGGTCATCCCGTCGAAGGTGCTGTTGACCGGGTGGCGCAAGCGGCTGGCCAACCTCAAGACCAACCTGAGGCCGTGGTTCAGGACCGAGGCCGAGTACATGCTGGCCTACGGCCGCTGGCAGTACGCGAGTCGCGAGCTACGCGGCGACCGCGGCCGCGACCGCCGTGACCACGAGCGCGCCGGCGGCGAGCCCGGCTCGGCGGTGCGCGCCCAGCGGTCCGTCCGCGACCGGCTGCAGCGGGCGGTGCGCTGGCGGACGTTGCGACTGCACCGCGCGATCCTCCAGGCCCGCGCCTACTCGTTCCGGCGTACCAAGCCGCAGGCCGACATCACCGACCTGGGCATCGGCAAGCGGCGCGAGCGGCTGCTGAGGCTCTACCGCTACTTGCCGGCGGGGCGCTGGCGGCGGGTGATGCCCGAGCTGGTCGACCAGGAGCTGACGCTGGGCCCGCTGCTGGACCGCCTCCTGATCGAGGTCATCCACGTGCACGACGTGTTCATGCTCGGCATCGCGGCGCGCGCGGCGCACCGGGCGGCACTGGACGGGCGGACGATCAAGATCATCTACGACGCCCACGAGTACATCCCGGGTGTGCCGGTGGTGGCTCCGCGGCGAGTCGCGGCGTACAGCGATCTCGAGCGCGAGTTCATCCGCGACGCCGACCGCGTGATCACGGTGTCCGAGCCGCTGGCCCACTGGCTCAAGCGCGACCACAAGCTGGCCGAGCTACCCGACGTCGTCCTCAACGCGCCGGTCGAGCCGCCGGAGGACGCCGAGGACGCCGACTTCAAGGGTCTGCGCGAGCAGCTGCGGTTGCCCGAGGACGTGCCGCTGCTGGTGTACGGCGGCGGCGTCAACCGTGCCCGCGGCGTCGGGACGGCGGTCGAGGCGCTCACGAAGCTGCCCGGCGTACACCTCGCGATCGTCGCGCGGGCCAACTCCGTCACCGCGGAGTTGGAGGCCCGTGCCGCCGAACTGGGCGTGGCGGACCGCGTGCACCTGGCGCCGTTCGTCGCTGCCGAGGTCGTGCCGCTGTACCTGCGCTCGGCCACCATCGGCCTCAGTCCGCTGCTGCACGCGCCGAACCACGACATCGCGGTGACGAACAAGTTCTGCGAGTACATCGGTGCGGGGCTGCCCATCATCACCAGCGACACCCCGGCGCAGGCCGACCTGGTGAAGGAGCTCGACCTCGGCGCGGTCTACCCCGCGGGCGACGTGGAGGGCCTCGTGCTGGCAGTCCGGACGGTGCTCGCCGACCGCGACCGCATCGCCCAGCGCATCGCCGACGACCCCGAACTGCAGCACCGGTTCTCCTGGGCCGCGCAGGCCGAGGTCCTCCGGTCGGTGTACGCCGACGTGATGGGGACCTTGCCCGACGCCGCCTGGGCTCCCGGCGCCACGGTCGTCCGCAAACTTCTCCCCGGCCCGCCCGAACTGCCGGAGACGAAGTGGCGGGCCTTCAGGGAGAAGATGGCGAAGAGTACGAGCTTGCTGGTCTGAGTCGCGGGGTCAGGACCACCACTTGCCACTCTGGGACAGGGCGTCCGCGGTCAGGTTCGTGGTGTCGAGGGCGTCGAGGTCCGCGATCGCCGCGTCGTCCAGCTCGAAGTCGAAGACGTTGAAGTTCTCGACGATGCGGTCCTGGTGGATGGACTTCGGGATCACCGAGAGGCCCTTCTGGATCGCCCAGCGGATCAGGACCTGCGCCGGCGTGTGGCCGGTGGCCTCGGCGATCCGGGCGATGACCGGGTCGCCGAGGTGGCGGCCGGTGCCGAGCGGGCTGTACGCCTGCGCGACGACGTTCGCCTCCTCGCAGGCCTCGACGAGGCCCTTGCGGTACTCGAACGGGCTGAACTGGATCTGGTTCGCGGCCGGCTGGATGCGGGCGATCTTGTTCAGTTCCTGCAGCTCGGTGGAGCTGAAGTTGGAGATGCCGATGCCTTTGGTGAGGCCCGCGTCGACGGCCGCTTCCATCGCCGGCCACGCCCAGGTCGGCCCGCCCTGCGGCCAGTGGATCAGGTAGAGGTCGAGGTAGTCGGTCCCGAGCCGCTCGAGGCTCTTCTCCGCCTCGACCCGCGCGTCCTTGCCGCCCGGGTAGAACTTGGTCGTCAGGAAGATCTCTTCGCGCGGGATCCCGCTCTCCCTGATCGCCTTCCCGACGCTGGCCTCGTTCCGGTAGGCCTGCGCGGTGTCGATCAGCCGGTAACCGGCCTCGAGCGCCCAGGTGACGGCGCGCTCGCACTCCGCCCCGTCATCCACCTGCCAGACCCCCAGCCCGAGCACCGGGATCTCAGTTCCGTTGGACAGCTGCCGAGTATTAGCGGTCATGCCTTCCTTCTACCACGGCCTACAACTTGTTCGCGTGGCGGATGACGTCGACGACGTCGGACATCATGCCGGTGAGGTCGTAGTCCTTGGGGGTGTAGACGGCCGCTACGCCGGCGGACCGCAGGGAGTTGGCGTCGGCTTCGGGGACGATGCCGCCGACGACGACGGGGACGTCCTCGAGACCGGCCTCGCGGAGACCTTCGACGACCTGCGGGACCAGTTCCATGTGCGAGCCGGACAGGATCGAGAGGCCGACGCAGTGGACGTCCTCGGCGACGGCCGCGGCGACGATCTGCTCGGGAGTCAGGCGGATGCCTTGGTAGATGACCTCGAAGCCGACGTCGCGCGCGCGGACCGCGACCTGCTCGGCGCCGTTCGAGTGGCCGTCCAGACCGGGCTTGCCGACCAGGAGGCGGAGGCGGCCGCCGAGCTCGGACGACGTGGCGGCGACCTTCTCACGGACCGCGGCGATCTCGGCGCCACCACCGGAAACCCCGACGGATCCGGCGACACCGGTCGGTGCGCGGTACTCGCCGTACATCTCCCGCAGTACGCCGGCCCATTCGCCGGTCGTCACGCCGGCGCGAGCGCACTCGAGCGTCACGGGCATCAGGTTGTCGGTGGTCTTCGCGGCGGCGCGCAGCCTCCCGAGCGCCGCCTCCACCGCCGACGCGTCGCGAAGGCCGCGCCACTTCCGCAGTGACTCCAGCGCAGCCGATTCGGCCGCCGGGTCGACAGTCTGGATCGCGGTGTCGAGGTCGGCGGTCAGCGGCGACGGCTCGGTGTTCTCGAACTTGTTCACCCCGACGACGATCTGTTCGCCGGACTCGATCCGCTGCCGCCGCTCGGCATGCGATCCGACGAGCGCCTGCTTCAGGTACCCGCTCTCGACGGCGGCGACCGCGCCGCCCATCGCCTGCACGCGGTCGATCTCCTCCTGCGCCCCGGCGACCAGCTCGTCGACCTTCGCCTCGATCACGTGCGACCCGTCGAAGATGTCGTCGTACTCGAGCAGGTCGGACTCGTACGCCAGCACCTGCTGCATCCGTAACGACCACTGCTGGTCCCACGGTCGCGGCAACCCGAGCGCCTCGTTCCAGGCCGGCAGCTGGACCGCCCGCGCGCGCGCGTTCTTCGACAGCGTCACCCCGAGCATCTCGAGGACGATCCGCTGCACGTTGTTCTCCGGCTGCGCCTCCGTCAAGCCGAGCGAGTTCACCTGTACGCCGTACCGCAGCCGCCTGGCCTTCGCGTCCGTCACGCCGTACCGCTGCAGCGTCAGCTCGTCCCAGAGCCGGACGAAGGCACGCATCTTGCACGTCTCCTCGATGAACCGCACGCCGGCGTTCACGAAGAACGAGATCCGCTGCACGACGTCCCCGAACCGCTCCGGTGGCACCTGCCCGCCGTCCCGTATCCGGTCGAGTACGGCGATCGCCGTCGACAGCGCGAACGCCAACTCCTGGACGGGCGTCGCGCCGGCCTCCTGCAGGTGGTAGCTGCAGATGTTGATCGGATTCCACTTCGGCATCGTGGCGACCGTGTACGCGATCAGGTCGGTCGTCAGCCGCAGCGACGCGTCCGGCGGGAACGCGTACGTCCCGCGCGACAGGTACTCCTTGACGATGTCGTTCTGCGTGGTCCCGGTCAGCTCGTCCGGCAGCGCGCCCTGCTCCTGCGCGGCGACCTGGTAGAGCGCGAGCAGCCACATCGCGGTCGCGTTGATCGTCATCGACGTGTTCATCTGCGCGAGCGGGATCTGGTCGAACAACGCCCGTACGTCGCCCAGGTGCGCGACCGGTACGCCGACCTTTCCGACCTCACCCTTCGCGAGCGGGTGGTCCGCGTCGTACCCGGTCTGGGTCGGCAGGTCGAACGCAACGGACAGCCCGGTCTGGCCCTTCGCGAGGTTCCGGCGGAACAGCGCGTTGGACTCCGCCGCGGACGAGTGGCCCGCGTACGTCCGCATCACCCAGGGTCGATCCTTGTCGGTCGCCATGTACCCGAGAGTAGGACTCTGTGCCCTTGTGAGTCTGCCTCTCGTGACTGGCGTCACCAGGGGCTTAGATCACAGTCAGGCGCTGATCGGGAGCGGGGTCCGCTCCACGTTCAGCACGCGGTGCAGACGGGTGACCGCGAGGATGCGGACGACCGACGGCATCGGGTGCCAGAGCACGAGTTGGCGGCCGAGCAACTGGGTGCGGCGGTGGGTCGCGACCAGCAGGCCGAGACCGGTCGCGTCGACCGCATCGACCTCTTCCAGGTCCACGATCACGTCGCCGTCGGAGGCGTCGATCAGGTCGTTGAGAGTTTGACGGACGTCGCCGACGGAGCGCACGTCCAGGATGCCGGTCAGGTGTACGACGTTGTCAGAGGCCCTGTTGGGCTTGCTGTGGGTCGGTGCGAGCATGTCCGTGCCCTCCCGCTCTTCCGGCGGCCCCCGAGTTGATCGGCCGGCCCAGAAAATTTGTATGGCAGCGTCTGTGTTGGTAAAGACTCCCTGGAGACACGGAAGGTTGCCAAGGGGTCAGGATCTTTTGTTTCGCGAGACAATGGTGTCCGTGTTCGCCGAGGATTACTTCCTGTTCCCGGTGGTGGCCATCGCCCTGGCCGGCGTGATGGTGCTGCTGTGCCGCTGGGCCTTCTCGAAGGCGAAGGGCGGGTCGCTCGTACGCCGGGTGGACCACCGCCCGGCCGACCGGGACGCCTTCGGCCTGCTCATCGACATCCGCACCGTGCCGAACTACAACGAGGCCCGCGTCCTGGTCAGCCGCCTGCGGGACTTCGGCATCAAGGCCACCGCGGCCCGCACCACCGACGGCTGGACGGTCTACGTCTGGCCGAAGGACGAAGCCGCCGCCCGCGGCCTGCTCGAAACTCCTTGAGCGAACTGGTCGAGCTGATCGGCCTTTTGTGTGGGTCTAGGGTCGGAGTATGGGGACTCTGCTCGAGCTGGACCTGACCCGCGGCGTACTCGAGACGCCGCCCGCTTCACCGGTGGCGGCGTTCCGTGCGCGCCACCTGCCGACTCTGCGCGAGTTGGTAGGCGCGCTGCGGAAGGGGGCGCGGGACGACGGTGTGGTCGGCGTAGTGGCCCACATCGGCGGCAGCCGGCTCTCACTCGCGCAGGTGCAGGAGCTGCGTGAGGCGGTGGCGGACTTCCGTACGTCGGGCAAGGCGGCCGTAGCGTGGACCGAGTCGTTCGGCGAGACCGGACAGGGCACGGTGCCGTACTACCTGGCGACGGCGTTCGACGAGATCTGGCTCCAGCCGTCCGGCGACCTGGCGATCACCGGTGTGTCCGTGCAGGCGGTCTTCGTCCGCGGGGCGCTCGACAAGGCCGGTGTGATCCCCCAGTTCGGCAAGCGGCGTGAGTACAAGACCGCTGCCGACACGTTCACCGAGCGGGAGATGACCGCGCCTGCTCGCGAGATGGCGTCGCGGCTGGCGGAATCGGCGTACGAACAGATCGTCGAGGGCATCGCCGTACGACGGCGTCTGGACAGTGCACGGGTCCGAGAGCTCGTCGACGGTGCGCCGCTGCCCGCACAGGTCGGTCTGGACGCCGGACTGGTCGATCGACTCGGCTACCGGTCGGACGTGTACGACGAGCTCGAGAAAGAGCTGCGGTACGACGACAGGCTGCTGGCCGAGCGGTACATCCGGCGTGGTCCGCGGACGCTCCACGAGGTACGCAAGAACCTCCCGTGGCCGCAGAAGCCGCTGGTGGCGGTTGTCCGTGTGACAGGTGGCATCTCGGTCGGCCGCAACTCCAACAGCCCGATGGGGGGTCCTGGCTCTGGCTCCGACACCGTCGGCGCCGCACTGCGTGCTGTAGCGGACAACGAACGCGTGAAGGCGGTAGTGCTGCGCGTCGACAGCCCAGGTGGTTCGTACGTCGCCTCGGACGCGATCCGCAACGAAGTACTGCGGCTGCGCTCGACCGGACGGCCCGTGATCGCGTCGATGGGTGGTGTGGCCGCATCCGGTGGGTACTTCGTGGCGATGCCGGCCGACGTGATCGTGGCGCAGCCCGGCACGATCACCGGGTCGATCGGGGTCCTCACCGGCAAGGGCGTCATACGCGATGCGCTCGGGCGGATCGGCATCTCACGCGAGGCCGTGTCGGAGGGCGCGAACGCACAGATGTACTCGGCGCAGGAGGAGTTCACCGACGAGCAGTGGGCGCAGTTGGAGGAGACACTCGACCGCATCTACAAGGACTTCGTCGCCAAGGCCGCACAGGATCGCGGCCTGCCCGAGGACCAGCTGGAGTCGCTGGCCCGCGGACGGGTCTGGACCGGCGCCGACGCGCACAGCCACAAGCTGATCGACGAGCTGGGCGGCTTCCAGCACGCACTGACGCTCGCGTGCAACCGGGCCGGTCTGGACCGCGACGAGATCGCCGTGACCTCCGTACCGCACCGCAACCTGCTCAGTCAGCTGAAGGCGCCCACGACGACCGATGATCTGGCTGTCAGTGCGGCGCCGTTGACCCTCGACGGCCTGACCACTGGTCTCTACAGTGCGCTGGGGTTGCCGCCGGCCGGCGTACTGCGGATGCCCTTCAGCTGGGAGATCAGCTAACCCCGCTCTCCGCCCGGGACCCAGAGGACGTCGCCTCCGGAAGACAGGTTCGCGACGCGGCCGAGGATGAAGAGCAGGTCGGACAGCCGGTTCAGATAGGTGAGCGCAAGCAGGTTGACGGACGGCCCGTGCGCCTCGACGGCGGCCCAGCCGGCCCTCTCGGCGCGGCGGACAACCGTGCGGGCGACGTTCAGGTACGCCGCGCCCTCGGTGCCACCGGGCAGAATGAACGACCGGAGCTTGGTCAAACGACTGTTGTAGTCGTCGCACCAGCCCTCGAGGCGGTCGATGTAGTCCTGGGTGATGCGCAGCGGCGGGTATTCCGGGTCGGGCGTGATCGGGTTGCACAGGTCCGCGCCGACGTCGAACAGGTCGTTCTGGACGTGGGTCAGCAGGACCACGAGCGCAGTGTTCAGGTGCCCGGCCGCGATGGCCACGCCGATCGCGGAGTTCGCCTCGTCGACCTCGCCGTACGCCGCCAGCCGCGGATCCGTCTTCGAGGTGACGGAGTTGTCGCCGAGGCGGGTCTCGCCGGCGTCTCCGGTGCGGGTGTAGATCCGCGTCAAGTTCACAGCCATGCCAGGACTCTACGCAAAGCCTCGGCGGGTCAAACGCTACAGTCGACCGGTGGAACGGTTTCGGATCGCGGGTGAGGCACGGCTCGACGGCACTGTCGAGGTGGCCGGAGCGAAGAACAGTGTGCTCAAGCTGATGGCGGCAGCGCTGCTGGCAGAGGGTACGACGACGCTGCGGCAGGTGCCGGGCATTCTCGACGTCACGTTCATGGCGCAACTGCTGGACACTCTCGGTTGCGAGGTGAAGGTTGACGCGGAGCAGCGGCTCGCGACGATCGCCGTACCGGGCACGATCGGGCACCAGTGTGACTACGACCTGGTCCGCAAGCTGCGCGCGTCGATCTCGGTGCTCGGTCCGCTGCTGGCCCGCTGCGGCCAGGCGGAGGTCGCGCTGCCGGGCGGCGACAACATCGGTTCCCGCGGCCTGAACATGCACGTCGCGGGCCTGGAGTCGATGGGCGCCAAGGTGCACATCGAGCACGGTTTCGTGATCGCCGAGGCTCCGCAGGGGCTGCACGGCGCCGAGGTCTGGCTGGACTTCCCGAGCGTCGGCGCCACCGAGACGATCATGATGGCGGCCGTGCTCGCGCGCGGTACGACGATCATCGAGAACGCCGCCCGCGAGCCGGAGATCCAGGACATCGCGGCGATGCTGGTCGAGATGGGCGCGCAGATCGACGGCGCCGGCTCGCCGCGGATCGAGATCACCGGGGTGAGCGGGCTGCTCAAGCCCGTCGACCACGTCGTGGTCCCGGACCGGATCGTGTCCGGCAGCTGGGCGTTCGCGGCGGCCATCACCAAGGGTGACGTGACAGTCACCAACGGGCACGCGGAGCACCTCGAGCTGCCGCTCGACAAGCTCCACAAGGCCGGCGCGGAGATCACGGTGCTGAACCCCGGTTTCCGGGTCCGGATGCACGACCGGCCGAAGCCCGTGGACGTGGTCACGCTCCCCTACCCCGGGTTCGCCACCGACCTGCAGGCGTTCGTGATCGCGCTGAACGCGATCAGCGACGGCGCGGCGATGGTCACCGAGAACCTGTTCGAGGGCCGGTTCACGTTCGCGCAGGAGCTGACCCGGCTCGGTGCGCAGATCCAGACCGACGGGCATCACGCGGTGGTTCGCGGCGTACCGCGGCTGTCCGGTGCTCCGGTGGTGGCCTCCGACATCCGCGCCGGCGCGGCGCTGGTGCTGGCCGGTCTCGCCGCCGAGGGCGAGACGCTCGTATCGGCCGCCCACCACGTGCACCGCGGCTACACCGACTTCGCCGGCAACCTCCGCCGCCTCGGCGCCGACGTCGTAGTCGAGCCGGACGATGCGGAGATGTACTGGAGCTAATAGGGTCTCCCTCATGACTGAGCGTGTGGTGAAGCCGGTTGGGCGGGGATTTCTGTTTCTCGATTCGCATCCGGCGGGGTGTGCGCGGGTGGTGCGGGAGATGGCGGCGGAGGTCGAGCGTCGTACGCCGGCACGCCGTACGGCGCTCGTGATCGGGTCGAGTTCGGGCTACGGGCTCGCGACCACGATCGCCGGGCTCGCGCGGTACGGCATCGACGGCATCGGCATCTGCTTCGAGAAGGCTCCGACGGCACGACGTACAGCCACCGCCGGCTGGTACCGCACCGCGGAGACCGCCGCGCTCGCCGCCGAGCTCGGTCGCTCGTGGACCTTCGTGAACGCGGACGCGTTCGCGGACACCACGAAGGACGAAGTACTCGACCTGGTCGCCGAGCAGCTCGGCGGGATCGACCACCTCGTCTACAGTGTCGCCGCGCCGCGGCGGACCGACCCGCGCACCGGCGAGACGTACCAGTCGGTGCTGAAGGCGATCGGCGCCGAGCACACCACGAAGAGCCTCGCGTTCGACGACGGTGCGCCGGTGCTGCAGGAGGTCGGGATCGAGGTCGCGACCGACGACGAGATCGCGCAGACCGTGAAGGTGATGGGCGGCGAGGACTGGACTCGGTGGATCACCGCGCTCCAGGACCGCGACCTGCTCAAGCCCGGCTTCAACACCGTCGCCCTGACCTACATCGGCTCCGAGCTGACCGGTCCGCTCTACCGCCAGGGCTCGATCGGCGCGTCCAAGGCGGACCTGGAGCAGACCGCGCTGAAGCTGGCCGCGGACGGGGTGACCGCGATGACGTCCGTCAACGGCGCCGCGGTCACGCAGGCATCGTCCGCGATCCCGGGCATCGGCCTGTACGTCAGCCTCCTCCACAAGGTGACCGGCCTGCAGACACCGGTGGAGCAGTCGATCGCCCTGTGGGACCAGCTCACCGGCGCGTCCCCGTTCGACCTGGACGACGAGGGCCGCATCCGCCTCGACCGCTGGGAACTCAACGACGACGTACAGTCCGCCGTCCGCGCCCAGTGGGAGTCAGTGACCCAGGCCAACATCGCCGAGGTCGCCGACGCCGCCTGGTTCCTCACCGAAGTACGCCGCCTGTACGGCTTCGACGTACCGGGCGTGAACTACGACGCCGAAACCGAGGTCGACGTGAACTGGCCAGCCACCAGCTGAGTCAGGTGTTCGCGGGCGGCCATCAACGCGAACCCGAGCAGGTTGGAGCCCTTCCACTGGGCCGGCTCGGTGGCGGCGTCGTCATTGGCGCTGAGGCCGATGCCCCAGACGGGGTCGACAGGACTGGCCTCGACCAGCACCCGTGATCCCGTTGCGAGCAGGAACTCCTGCAGGCCCGGATGCGCGGTGAACTTGTGGATCGAGCCGTCCACCACCAACTCGAAGCGATGGCGGCGCCAGACGTCCTCGTCGAAGTCGCGCACAGTGCGGCCGGCGGCTTTGGCGGCGCCTGGGTGGCGTGCGTCGAGCACAGCACGGAGCGCGGCCTGGTCGCCGAAGAGCCTGGCCTTCCCCGCCATCATCCAGTGCTCGGCGGTCAGATAGGTGACGTCTTCAACCGTGAATGGCGCCGGATACCACTGGCTGAGGCAGCTGGCGTCGACCAGGCCCTCGCGACGCGGCGTGTGACCCCAGAAGCGGAGGAAGCGATAGCGGCGACCCTGCTCGTGTCCGTCCAAGAGATCAGTGGCGCTCCGCGGCTCGTCGACCGAGCCGGTCAGCAGCCAGGCCCGCTCGAACTCGGCGGGGGTGATCTCCATCGCCGCGAGGACGGGGTTGTACACGTCGAAGGTCGGCTCGATCGGCCAGTCGATCACCCGTTCGGCTCGTCCGTCCGGCCGACGCCGGACAATCCGCCGCCGACGCCCTGTCGGCACGCCGTGCGCCTCGTCCTCGGCAACGACCTCCATCAGGAACTCTGCACCGTCCTCGGCGGAGTCGCGCAGGAACACGGGCATCCGCCGCGCGAGTACGCCGTACGCGGGGTGCTTCTTGTCCCTGGCCCGGCGATCCCGGAGGTTCAGGAGTACGCCGTCGTTCCCCAGGTCGTCGAGGCGGAGTCGAGGGATTTCGCCGATGTCGGCCGCCGCTCGCGCGATCTCGTCCGGATCGGTGACGACGCTGACTTCAGACAGCGTGTCGAGGATCTGTGCCGGTGAATCAGCCTCGATCCACCACACGAAGCCCCCCATACCGTAGCTGTGGCTGACCAGGTACTCGTGGCGGCTCATACCTCTCATCCTCGGTCATCGGCCGAGGCGCGGCCATCTAGATATCCGCTACAACGGCTTGAACGAGACCATTTCCAGGGCGAGTTCGCCGGCTTCGTCCGAGGCGTTCAGGTCTACGCTCGCGGTGATGCGCCAGTCGTGGTTGCCTTCGGGGTCGTCGATGATCTGTTGGACTTCCCAGTAGCCGGGGTGTTCCTCGACCATGAAGAGCGCGGGGCCGCGGGCGGCGGGCCCGGTGCCTACGACGTCGTGTTCGGCGTAGTACGCCGTACCGGCTTCGGCCCAGCGGCCCGCGTCCCAGCCGGCTGCGTTGTCGAGCTGTCCGAGCTCGGCCCAGCGGTGCAGGGCGAGTAGCTCGACGCGGCGGAACATGGCGTTGCGGACGAGGACGCGGAAGGCTCTGGTGTTCAAGGTGATCCGGCGCGGACCAGTCGGAGCCGGCGCGACAACCTCCTCCTCGGTCGGGTTGGTGAGCTCCTCCCACTCGTCGAGCAGGCTGGAGTCGGTCTGGCGGACTACCTCACCGAGCCACTCGATCAGGTCGGTGAGATCCTCGTTCACCTTGTCCGGCGGCACGGTCTGCCGCAGCGCCTTGTACGCGTCGCTCAGGTAGCGAAGGACGATGCCCTCCGAGCGCGCGAGACCGTAGTACTGGATGAACTCGCCGAAGGTCATCGCCCGCTCGAACATGTCCCGTACGACGGACTTCGGCGACAACCCGGCCTCCGCGATCCACGGATGCGTCTGCCGGTACATCTCCAAGGTTGCCTCGAGCAACTCTTCGAGCGGTTTCGGCCAGCTGATCTCGTCGAGCAGCTCCATCCGCTCCTCGTACTCGATGCCGTCGGCCTTCATCCCCTGCACGGCCTCGCCCTTGGCGTGGTGCAGCTGCGCCAGCAGGATCGCGCGCGGATCCTCCAGCGTCGCCTCGACCACCGACACCACGTCGAGCGCGTACAGCGGGTCCTCGGGGTCGAGCAGGTCCAGCGCGGCCAGTGCGAAGGTGGACAGCGGCTGGTTCAGGCTGAAGTCCTTCTGCAGGTCCACGGTCAGCCGCAACGATCGGCCGTTCTCGTCCGGCTCGTCGAGGCGTTCGACCACACCGGCGGTGAGCAGCGTCCGGTAGATCTGGATCGCGCGGCGGATCAGCCGGATCTGCGCCCGGGAGTCCTCGTGGTTGTCCTGCAGCAGGTGCCGCATGCTCGCGAACGCGTCACCGTCGCGGGCGATCACGTTCAGCAGCATCGCGTGGCTGACCCGCATCCGCGACTGCAGCGGCTCGGGGTCGGCCGCGACCAGCCGGTCGAAGGTGTCCTCACCCCAGGTGACGAAGCCCTCTGGCGGCTTCTTGCGCTGCACCCGGCGCTGCTTCTTCGGGTCGTCGCCTGCCTTCGCGAGCAACCGGACGTTCTCCACGACATGGTCCGGGGCCTGGACGACGACCGTGCCGGACGTGTCGTATCCGGCCCGCCCTGCGCGGCCGGCGATCTGGTGGAACTCGCGTGCTTTCAGGATCCGCTGCCGGCGTCCGTCGTACTTGCTCAGCGCGGTCAGCAGGACGGTGCGGATCGGCACGTTGATGCCGACGCCGAGGGTGTCGGTGCCGCAGATGACCTTCAGCAATCCCGCCTGCGCCAACTGCTCGACCAGCCGCCGGTACTTCGGCAGCATGCCGGCGTGGTGCACCCCGATCCCGTGCATGATCAGGCGCTGCAGGGTCCTGCCGAAGCCCGCGCTGAAGCGGAAGTGCCCGATCAGCTCCTTGATCTTGTCCTTCTCTTCCTTCGTGCAGACGTTGATGCTGGTCAGCGCCTGGGCGCGTTCCAGGGCAGCGGCCTGCGTGAAGTGCACGACGTACACGGGAGCCTGATGCGTCACCAGGAGCTCGGCGAGCGTCTCGTGCAGCGGCGTGGTGACGTACTTGTAGATGAGCGGGACCGGGCGCTCGCCGGACGCGACGATCGCGGTCGGACGGCCGGTACGTCGGGACAGGTCGATCTTGAACCGCTCGACGTCACCGAGGGTCGCGGACATCAGCACGAACTGCGCCTTCGGCAGCTCGAGCAGCGGCACCTGCCACGCCCAGCCGCGATCCGGCTCGGAGTAGAAGTGGAACTCGTCCATCACCACCTGGCCGACGTCCGCGTCCGCCCCTTCGCGCAGGGCGATGTTCGCCAGGACCTCCGCCGTACAGCAGATGATCGGCGCCCCCGCGTTGACGGAGGCGTCGCCGGTCAGCATGCCGACCTTCTCCGCGCCGAACACGTCGCACAACGCGAAGAACTTCTCCGACACCAGCGCCTTGATCGGCGCCGTGTAGAACGTCCGCTGCCCGTTCGCCAGCGCCGCGAAGTGCGCGCCGGTCGCCACCAGACTCTTCCCGGAGCCGGTCGGCGTCGACAGGATCACGTTCGACCCCGTCATCACCTCGATCAACGCCTCTTCCTGAGCCGGGTACAACGAGATCCCCTGCTCCCCCACCCACCGCGCGAACGCGTCGTACAGGTCGTCAGGCTCGGTCGTCTCCGGCAACATCTCGGTCAGCGTCATCACTACCCATTGTCCCCGACCGGCCAATCCACCGGCTGCCGGGATATCTACCGTTCGGCTCGCCAGGCCGACCGTTCGGCGACGGAACCTGTGCAAACGATTGCAAGCATGTCTATTCGGGGGTGACTTGATGGGCATGACTTTTACTGCGTGGCGCCGGGTGGGCGCGAGTTTGCTGGTGACGGCGGTGGGTGCGGCGGGTCTGGTGGCGGCCGCACCGGACAAGGTGGCGACGACCGGTGAAGGAGGACGTGGAGGTGGGCTCGTGACGACCTGGGGTGCGGCGGACGACATCGCCGGCGGGTCGTTGAGTGATGTGACGGTGCGGAACGTGCTGCGGACGTCGGTGGGCGGCAAGGAGCTGCGCGTCCGGATCTCCAACGCGAACGGGGATCAGCCGTTGGTGTCTGACTCGGTGTACGTCGGGCGGCAGGCCAGCGGCGCGACCGTGGTACCGGGGTCGAGCCGGCGGTTGACGTTCAGCGGCAGCACTACGGTGACGATCCCGCCGGGTGCGATGGCGATCAGCGACCCGCTGCCCGGTGTGGTGCCGGCCCTGACGAGTCTGACGGTCAGCCTGCACGTGGTCGGGACGACGGGCGTGATCACCGCGCACAACCGGGCGATGCAGCACAGCTACAAGTCGACATCCGGTGATCACGCGGCCGACGAGTCGAGTACGGCGTATCAGACCGAGTCCTCGGCGTGGTACTTCCTGAACGCAGCGATCGTCGAGGCGACGCGGGACGTGGCGACGGTCGCGACGCTGGGCGACTCGATCACCTCGTCGGTCGGGACGACGATCGACACGAACCGGCGCTGGCCGGACATCCTCGCTGCCCGCTACGCGCGACTGCCGGAGCCGGCGCGGCTGGCGATCTCCAACGAGGGCATCTCGGGGAACCGGGTGCTCGGCGGGGTCGCGAAGGCTGGTAGTGCGGGGGCGAGTGCACTGGCCCGGCTGGACAAGGATGTGCTCACCAAGCCCGGCGTACGGACGGTGCTGGTACTGGAAGGGATCAACGACATCTACGCCGGCGCGACGACGGAGCAGTTGCTCGCCGGATACCGGCAGCTGATCGCCCGGGTGCACGCGTCCGGACGCTGCATCGTCGGCGGGACGTTGACGCCGATGGGGAGCTCGTTCGTGTACACGCCGGAGAAGGAAGCGATCCGGCAGGCGGTGAACACGTTCATCCGCACGAGCGGTGAGTTCGACGACGTGGCGGACTTCGACGCGGCAACGCGCGACCCGGCGGATCCGACCCGGCTCGCAGCGGCGTACGACGGCGGCGACGGCCTGCACCCCAACGACGCCGGCAACCAGGCGATGGGCGACGCACCGAACCTCGACAGCCTGCGCTGCGACTGACAGCCAACCGCCGTACGCATCGCCTTGCGGGCGGTGCGTACGGCGGTTGTTGCCTCCGGCTACTTCCGGCCCTGCGCGGCCATTGCTTCTTCGTACTCGTGGCGGATCGCGTCGCCGCTCGACTTACGCCAGTTGGCCACCGCCTTGTCCCAGTCCGACAGACTGGAGCGGCCGAGCTGGATCTCCTTGGTGAGCGAATCGAAGTCCTTGTCGGCGACTTTGCCCTTCGTCGAGTCTGTCGACGAGTAGAGCCCGTACGTCGGCTGCAGGATCGCGGTCGGCAGGATCGTCTTGAGGTGGTTGTACGCGACATCGACCGCCTCGGGATGACCCGGGAAGTAGACCGGATAGCCACCGTCGGCGAGGTACTGGATCGGGAACTCGCCCAGGCAGACCTCACTACTGCCGTCCTTGGTCAGCACCGGATCGGTACCCTTCAGGGTGTAGTGCCGCCCGGGCAGGCCGAACTTACGGAACAGGTACTCCTCGGTGCCGAACGGCGCTGCCATCCAGTTCAGCACCCGCAGCAGCATCTTGGTCCGCTCCGGCGAGCTGGGTCTGATCGCCGAGATCGAGTTGTTCGGCGAACCCAGCAGGAACCGGCCGATCTCCCCGGCGCTGTCCCGGACGACCGGCAGCGCGATGGCGAAGTTCGGCGTCACGGCGCGCCGGTAGAAGCTCTGGATCGACGAGTAGGTGTCCTGCGTCATCACCGCGGACCCCTGGCTGAACCAGACCTTCTGGTTGTTCTTCGCCACCCCGTCGGGATGGATCAGCCCGTCGGCCTGCATCTTCGCCGTGATCGCGAGCATCTCCTTGTACTCCGGGAGCTCGCGGCCGTGCACCAGCCGGCCGTCGCGAACCTCCCAGCCGTTGGGCAGCCGCAGCATCGCGCTCAGCGCCGACGCGGGTGGGACCGCGAACGCCCAGCGGTTCTTCTTCTGGTCCGTGACCGCCTTCGCCACCGCGTTCAGCTCGTCCACGCCGGGTGAGCCGAGCTCGACGCCGAACTGGTCGAGGAGGTCCTGCCGGGCCAGCAGCAGGGTGGACGACATGACGCCGCGCTGGATCGGGACCGCCCGGATGCCGCCGGCGAACACGCAGCCGCGCCAGGAGTCGGGTGACAGGTTGGCCAGGAACGGGTACTCCAGGATCGCGTCGCCGGACAGGTACTCGGTCAGGTCCTGGGCCCGGGCCTCGAGGAACTGTGGCAGATAGGAGAATTTGCCGTCGACGTTGAACAGATCTCCCAGCGTGTCTCCGGCCACCGAGGTCGCGAACTTGTTGGTGAAATCGGAGCCGGTGGCCGAGGTGATCGTCAGCGACAGCGGCGAACCGATTCTCCGGTTCAGCTCCTGCCAGTACAGGTTGCGGTCCGCGGTCGGCGGAATCGGGTTCGACGTCGGCACCGACCCGGACAGGTCGCTGCCATCGGCCGGTACGCCGTCGGTGACCTTCGCCGGATGTTCCGGGAAGCGGTAGAAGCAGTCCGGCATCAAGGGGTGGCTGCGTGGCAGGTCCGGCTTCGGGCCGTCGAAGCGTTTGTACGTCGGGAGCGCGACCGGCTTGTTCAACGCCGCGATGTCCGTCGACCTGGTGACGGTGGAGCAGCCGCTCAGGCCGACGGCCGCGGCCGCCAGCGATCCACCGAGGAGCGTTCGCCTGCTGATCCTGCTGATTTCCGTCATCCCTTCACCGCCCCGGTCAGCATGCCCTTGGCGAAGTGCCGTTGCAGGAACGGGTACACGATCAGGATCGGCACCAGCGACACCACCAGGATCGCCATCTGGATCGACTCCTGCGGCGGCAGTTGGTCGGCCGACGCGCCGCCGAGATCACCGCTGCTCAGCTCGGTGTTGTTGATCACGTAGGTCCGCAGTACCAGCTGCAACGGCCATTTCGCGGTGTCGTTGATGTAGAGCATCGCGTTGAAGAACGCATTCCAGTACCCGACCGCGTAGAACAACCCGACGACCGCCAGCACCGCCTTCGACAGCGGCAGCACGATCGACCAGAAGATCCGGAAGTCGCCGGCGCCGTCGATCCGGGCCGAGTCGAGTACCGAGTCCGGGATGCCCATGAAGAACGAGCGCAGCACGATCACGTTGAACCCGCTGATCGCCGTCGGCAGGATCAGCGCCAGCAACGAGTCGAGCAGCCCGAACTCCTTCACCACCAGGTAGTTCGGGATCAGGCCCGGGCTGAACAACAGGCTGAACAGCACGATCATCAGGATCGGGCGCTGCCCGAACGACCCCGGCCGGCTGAGCGAGTACGCGAGCATCGTGGATCCGGCCAGGCTGATCAGCGTGCCGAAGGTGGCGATCACGACGCTGATCAGCAGCGCCCGCTGCACCACGCCGCCGTTGAAGATCGCCTTGTACGCGTCCAGGTTCAGCCCGTCCGGCCAGAGCACGAACCCACCGGAGTTCGTAACATGTTCCTGACTGGCGATGCTGGTCGCGATCACGCCGATGAACGGGATGATGACGACCGCGCAGCAGATCAGCAGTACGACGCCCTTCACCGCCCGCGACGGCATCCCGGGACCGTCGTCGATCCCTGTCTGAACAGCGCTCATCGTTTGTACACCCCTGCCTCGCCGAAGATGTGGGCGATCTTGTTGGCGCCGAGCACCAGGACGACGGCAACAAGACCCTTCACCAAGCCGACCGCGGCCGACACACCCCATTGGCCGGCCAGTACGCCGTTGTTGTAGACGTAGGTGTCGAGCACTTCGCTCGCCGGTCTCCCGACCAGGTTCTGCTGCAGGATGATCTGCTCGAACCCGACGGTCAGCGAGTCACCCAGCCGCAGGATCAGCAGCAGGATGATCAGCCCGCGGATCCCGGGCACCGTGACGTGCCACAGCTGCCGCCAGCGCGAGGCGCCGTCGACGCGCGCGGCTTCGTACAGCCCGGGATCGATCTGGGTCAGCGCGGCGAGGAACAGGATCGTCCCCCAGCCGGTGTCCTTCCAGATCACCTGGCTGGTGAGCAGCGCGATGAAGCCGTCCGGGTTACCGAGGAAGTCGATCGTGCCCATCCCGTGCTCGCGGAGGAAGTTGTTGATCAGTCCGCTGCCGCCGAGGATCTGCTGGAAGATCGCGATCACGATCACCCAGGACAGGAAGTGCGGCAGGTACAGCACCGACTGCACGACCCGCTTGATCCGCTCGGACAGCAGGCTGTTCAGCAGCAGCGCCAACGCGATCGGCGCCGGGAACACGAAGATCACCTGGACCAGCGTGATCAGCAGCGTGTTCTTGAGTGCGTTCAGGAATTCCGCGTCGCCGTTGAAGATCACCGCGAAGTTGTCCCACCCGACCCACGCGCTGCGGCCGAGCGGCACGAACGGCAGGTACTCCTGGAACGCGATCAGGTTCCCGAGCAGCGGCAGGTAGTGGAACACCAGCAGCAGCGCCAGCCCGGGCAGGGCCATCAGCAGCAGGATCTTGTCCCGCCGGGCGCGCGCCCACCAGGACGGCGGCTTACCCGCCGAGCGCTCCGAGGATCTACTGTCCGTAACGGTGCCCGGCGGTCCGGACCCCGTCGGTTTTCCGGCCGTGGTCTGTCGGCTGGGGATTCGTTCTGTTTGAGCCACGCGACACTCCCAGGTCGTAGCCCCCCACGATTGGAGAGCGCTTTCCGATCTCCTTGTCCGACTGTGTCGTGTCTTGGGGAGTCACGCAGCTTTGTTCGGAGTGTCTTGCGGAATCCGGTCAGCCGGAGTGGTGCCAGCGGGTCTCGGCGCCGCCGCGACGGGCCAGGTGTTCGAGGTGCGCCCGGGCCATCCGGACGGTCTGCAGGTTGATCGCGCCGTACGCTCCCAGCTCGGTGCCGATGGCGTAGGCCAGGTCACGGACAGTCAGCGAACCCTTGCTACGTAGCAGGCTGCTGGTGAGCTCGTCGACGGCGGCGACCCATTCGAGGCTCTCCTCGATCAGCTTCCGGCCGGCGGTCGCGTCCATCGCGTCGCCGTGCGACGGGACGAGCGCGTCGAAGTCCAGCTCGAGGAGCCGGCTCAGCCCGTTCGTGTACCGGGTGACGTCGGTGTAGAGCGGCGCCAGCCAGAGCGCGCTGTCGAGGTACGGGCGCCCGCGGCCCTGCACGTCGTCGAAGGTGAACAGCGTCCGCGAGGCCTCGTCGAGTACGGCGATGTGCCCGGGACTGTGGCCGCTGGTCGTGATCACCTGCAAGGGGCGTTCACCGGGGAGCCGGTCCCCGTCGCGCAACAGGACGTCGATCCGGACCCGCTCGTCCAGCATCTCCAGCAGGTCGGTCCGCTCGGTGTCCGACAGGTCCAGCGCGTCCGGATCCGAGCCCCACAGCTCGGTCAGCAGCCGCTCGTTGTCCTCCAGCCACCCGGCCTCCAGCGCGGGCGCCGCGAACCGTGCCCCGCTGTGCTTGCGCAGTACGGCGTTGCCGCCCATGTGATCGGGATGGGCGTGGCTGTTGACGACCAGGGTGAGATCGGACAGCCCGAGCCCCAGGCCGGCGAGCTCGGGTGCTGTCGACGACTCGGGCGTGGACGCGATCCCCGCGTCGAGCAGCACCAGTTCGGAGCCGGCGTCGATCACGTGCAACCAGAGCGGCAGTCCACCCACGTGCGGATAGTCGGTCGCCAGCCGATGGATACCCGGCGCGATCTCTTCAGCCACAACCTCACCGTCCTTCGAAGGTTCCGGTACGACGTTCCGCGAAGGCCGCCCGTCCTTCGGCGGCGTCCTGCGTGCCGAGGGCAACGGCCTGCAGCTCGCGCTCGTACTGAATGGCGGCCTCCAGACCCATGGACCAGGCCGCGCGCAGGTTCGCCTTGGCCGCGGCAGCCGCGACCGGTGGGCGTGCGGCGATCCGGTGCGCCAACTCGGTTGCGGTCGGCAACAGGTCTTCGGGGTCCACGATCTCGCTGACCAGCCCGATGCGGAGCGCCTCGACAGCGTCGATGGGATCACCGGTGAGCAGCATCATCGCCGCATCGCTCGCCGGCACCGACGCCGCGAGGAGTGCCGTCACTCCCCCGCCGCCGATCCACCCGAGCTTGATCTCCGCCGCCGCGAAGCTCGCCGTTCCCGAGGCCAGCCGGATGTCGCACGACAGCGCCAGCTCCAGTCCGCCGCCGTACGCGTACCCGTTGACCGCCGCGATCACCGGCGTTCGCAACGAGCGCAGCGCGTCGCAGTAGTCCCGCCGGTTCCGGAAGTGCCACGGGCCGTCGTACCGGTCGAGCTCGCCGATGTCGCTACCGACCGAGAAGGCGCGCTCGCCCGCTCCGGTCACCACGACCGCGCGGATCGACGGGTCGTCGTCGATACGCGGGATGAGCTCGAGCAGCTCGGCGCTCATCGACCGGGTGGCCGCGTTCAGCTTCGCGGGACGGTCCAGCGTGAGTATGCCGACGTACCCGTCCTGCTCGAAGCGGACCTTCCCGTCCGCCATCACAGCGCTACCACCGCACCCTGCTCGAGCAACGCCTGTCGTCTCGCCGGTGACACACCGAGCTCGGCCAGCAGCTCATCGGTGTGCTCGCCGACCAGCGGAGCAGGACGATGTACGTCGGGAGGCGTGCGACTGAAGCGGTACGGGAAGCCAGGTGTCGTCACAGTGCCCTCGGTCGGGTGCTCGTAGGTCACGAACGACTCGTTGTGCAGCACCTGTGGGTCCGTGCGTACGTCGTCGTACGAGAGCACTGGACCGCACCACACGCCGCGCTCACGCAGCTTGAGCATCCAGTGCTCTGTCGTCTCTCGTCGTAGCGCAGTGGACACCGCGGCGGCGATCTCGTCCCGCCGCGCAAACCCGTCTCGCTCGGCGTCCAGTCCGGCGAGCTGTGGCGCGTCCAGCACCTCCGCCAGTACAGGCAGGTTCGCAAACGCCAGTGAGATGTACCCGTCCGCAGTGGTGAAGATGCCGTACGGCGCACGGATGTAGCTGTGCGCATGCACCTCCTCCGACCGTGTCTGCGGTACGCCGCCAACGGTGTGCACCGACAGCTCCTGCATCTGTAGCGCGATCACCGCGTCCAGCATGTTCACCTGAACCAGCTGTCCCTCACCGGTCCGCTCCCGATGCAGCAGAGCGGCCAGTACACCTTCGAACGCGCTGTACGCCGTGACCGCGTCGGCCAGGAAGTACGGCGCAGCCACGGGCGGCTCGTCCGGTCGGCCGGCGCTGAACAGAGCACCGCTCATCGCCTGCACCAGCAGGTCCTGTCCGGGCCACTCGGCGTACGGACCGCTCTCGCCGTACCCAGAAATCGACACGTAGACCAGCGAGGGCTTCAGTGCGCGGAGGGTGTCGTAGTCGACGCCGAGACGGGCAGCCACACCAGGCCGGTAGTTCTGCAGGAACACGTCCGCTGTGCGCACCAGCTCGTACAAGAGCTCGCGGCCGGCGTTGGACTTGAGGTCTACGGCCAGACTGCGCTTGTTGCGGTTCAGCGACAGGAAGGACGCGTTGACCTGGTTGCCGGTCGCGCCACCGGCGGCCGTGTGCCGTTGCCATTCACCGGTGACCGGCTCGACCTTGACGACGTCCGCGCCGAGGTCGCCGAGCCGCATCGCCGCCAGCGGGCCGGCCATCGCCACCGACACGTCGAGTACTCGGTAACCGCCCAGGATGTTCATTGCGCCGTCCAGCCCGCGTCGACCGGCAGGATCGCACCGGTGATGAACGAGGCGTCGTCGCTGGCCAGGAACGCGATCGCCGCCGCCACTTCCGACGGCTGACCGATCCGGCCGAGCGCGTGATGCCGGTCGACCATCGCCTGCATCGCACCCGGATCGTCCGCACCGCTGACCTTGCCGTTGCGGATCAGCGGTGTGTCGATCAGCCCGGGCGCCACGCAGTTCGCGCGGACGCCGTCCGGGCCGTGGTCGAGTGCCATCGCGCGGGTCAGGTTCTCCACACCGGCCTTCGCCGCGCAGTACGCCGACCTGTTCCGCTCCCCGACCGTCCCGATCGCGGACGAGATCGTGACGATCGCACCGCCGCCCTGCGCAACGAAGCGCGGCAGGACGGCCCGGCACGAGTTGTAGACACCGGTCAGGTCGACGTCGAGGATCGTCCGCCATTCGTCCGGCGTCGTGTTCGGCACGGTGTCGCAGACGTCCACACCAGCAGCACTCACCAACACATCAACCCGCTCCAGCCCCGAGACAACCTCCACCGTCCGCTCGAGATCAGTCACGTCGAGCTGAAACGCCGTACCACCCAGCTCATCGGCAAGCTCAGCAGCTGCTGAGCCGTAGCGGTCACAGATGACGACCGTGCCGCCCTCGTCGGCGATCCGGCGGGCGGTGGCCGCGCCGATCCCGGAGGCACCTCCGGTGATCAGCGCGACCTTGCCCTTGAACCTCTCGATATCCATTGAACTCTCAGAACCCTCAGGGCTTCTCGTAGGGGAAGGACGGCAGTACGCCGATCTGGTCGTACTGCATCTTGGACTCGTCGAACCCGGCCTCCCAGCTCACGTTCGCGAATGTGTCGCACGGCCCGGCCGACGGCCCGTGGTACGGGTCGCTCTCGGTGTTCGTCACCTTGATGTCCGAGAACGCGAACCCGCACCCGCCGAAGTCCATGTGCACGCCGTACGGCTTGGCGTCCGGCATCGACGGATCGGCGTTGGCGTCGTCGATGATCATCTGCGACACGGAGGCGTCCGGCGTGTACGGCGGCTGGTTGCGGACGCCGTACGCGTAGAAGGGACCGGTGTCGCCGCTGTCCTGCGCCAAGTGCGACAGCCGGACGAACTTGACGGTGTTGCCGCCGGCGTAGTTGTCCGCGTTCGGGATCTCCGGCCGCGACTCGATGCTGATGCCGTACCGGGCGCCGTGCTCGACGACGGTGTGGCTGACCTCGTTGCCGCCGCTGTTCATGATCTCGACGCCGGCCGAGTCGCCGGGCACCAGCTCGCCGATGTGGTGGATGTAGTTGTTGGTGAAGGTGTTGCCATGGGCAACGTCGCCCTCACCCGGCCAGCCGCCCTCGACCTTGATGCCGTCGTTGCCGAGGTGCTCGAGCAGACTGTCGGACACGGTGGTCTTCTCGTTCGCGAACAGCAACTCGATCGCGGTGAACCCGGTCTGCCGGATGTGCAGCCCGGTCAGCTTCACCCCGCGCGTGTTCGTGAGCGTGATCGCACCCCAGCGGTTCCGCGGCAGCTCGATCTGGGTGTCGTACTTCGGGTACTTGTGCTTGTTGCCCGAGTCACCCGTCCCGTTCCAGCCGTACCGGTACCAGTCCATGAAGTCGGTGTGCTGGATGGTCAGGCCGTCGAGTGTCAGGTTCTCCACCCGCCGGTTCGGAGACGCGCCCTCGATCGAGAACACCTGCGTCTGCGTCGGCCGGTACACCTTGACACCGTCCATGGTGCCGCCGGCCGGCTTGTAGTACAGCGTTTTCGCCGGGTAGTCCAGGTAGTACTCGCCGGCCTGGTCGAGCAGGCTCAGCGAGTTCTGCACGAAGTACCGCGAGCCGCCGCCCGAGTTGATGAAGCCGTACCGCGCCGGGTACACCAGGGTGGTCCGCTTCTTCGTGAAGTTGATGTCGAGCATCGGGATCGTGTCGGTGAACCACGACCACGAGCCGCCCGACCACACCGTCACCTGCGCGGGCCACGACGTACCGAGCCGAAGATCCCAGGACGGGTCGATGTCACCGGCGTTGAACCCGAGCTGGTCGCGCACCGCTTCCTTGGTCGGGTCGAACAGGACCGATCGCAGGTACGGCGCCCACTTGTCGTCGGACTCGCGGTTCGGGTATCGGGCCGTGGTGGCACGCTTCCCGTCGGCGTACAGGCTGTAGAACGGCTGGCTGATATCGACCGGCGCCTTGAAGATGCCGTCCTTGTACGGCGTCCAGCCGCTCACCTCCCGCCCCGCTTCGAAGACCGCCTTGCCCGGCCCGTCCACGCTCCGGTACGTGACCCCGGAGTCGCGGTCGTCGAAGGTGATCGTCTTGTCGACCTGGTAGGTGCCCGCCCGCAGGTTCACCACGGGCGTGCAACCCGCATGCGCCCTGATCCGCAAGGTGTCTCGTGCGTGTTCGATCGTCTTCCAGGGCTTCGACTCGGTCCCCGGCGCCTTGTCGTCGCCGTCCGGTGCGACCCAGAACGAGCTGCACGTGTCCTGCCCGGCCGGGGCGGCGGCTCGCGCCGCCACCCCGCCTCCGAGGACAAGAGCAGGAAGGGCCAGACCGGCCAGCACTCCCGCTGCGAAACGTGGCATCGGAGTCACCGGCCCGCGACGTCGTACGGGAAGGTGGGCAGTACGCCGATCTTGTCGTACTCCATCTTCGACGCGTCGAAGCCCGCCTCCCAGTCGGCATTGGTCACCTGGTTGCACTGGTACGCCTGGTACTTCTGGTCGGTCACCTTCCCGACCTGCACGTTGCTGATCGCGAACCCGCAACCACCGGCGTCCATGTGCACGCCGCGGGTGCCGCCCGCGTCGGGCATCGACGGGTCCGGAATCACGTCCCCGATCACCATCTGGTCGACCGTGTTCTGGATCGGGTGCGGCTCCTGGTTGTCCACGCCGTACGTGTAGAAGGCGCCCATGTCGCCGCTGTCCAGACCCATCTCCTCCAGCTTGATGTACTTGAAGGTGTTACCGGACGAGTACTGGTCCGGGTCCTTCACCTCCGGCCGCGACTCCAGGCTGATGCCGTAGCGGGCGCTGTGCTTCACCTCGACATTCGTCACCGTGTTGTTCCCGGTGGTCATCAGTTCGATGCCGGCCGCGTCACCCGGGACCAGTTCACCGACGTGGTCGATGAACAGGTTCGAGAACGTGTGGTGGTTGGTCAGGTCACCTTCGCCGGGCCAGCCGCCCTCGACCTTGATCCCGTCGTTGCCGATGTTCTCCAGCAGGCTGTCGGTGACCCTGGTGTGATCGTTGGCGTACAGCATGAAGATGCCGGTGTAGCCCGTGTCGGAGATGTGCATCCGGCTCAGGTCGATGTTGCTGGTGTTGGTCAGGGTGATCGCACCGAACTGGTCCCGCGGTAGCTCGATCTGCCGGTCGTACTCGGGGTACTTGTGCTCGAAGCCGGAGTCACCAGGGGCGTTCCAGCCGACCCGGTACCAGCTGACGAAGTCGGAGTACTGCACGCCCAGACCGTCGAACGTCACGTCGTGCAGCCGGTCCTGCGGTGACTTACCGGCCAGGTTGAGCACGGTCTTCACCGTGGGCCGCAGGACCTTGACGCCGTCCATCGTGCCGGCGCGCGGCTTGTAGTAGACCTCACCGGCCTTGAAGTCGACGTAGTACTCCCCTGGCTGGTCAAGGAAGCTCAGCGAGTTCTGGAAGTAGTATCGCGAGCCGCCGCGGCTGTTCACCATGGCGAACCGGGTGAAGTACTTCAGGGTGGTCTGCGTCTTCTTGAAGTTGGTGTCCAGCAGCGGGATCGTGTCCGTGAACCACGACCAGGAGCCACCGGACCAGATCGTCACCGACGCCTGGCTCAGGTCCCACGTCGGATCCCAGTCACCGGCCTTGCCCCACAGCCAGTTGTGGACGTCCATCTTGTCCTCTTCGTAGAGGATCGATGTCATGTACGGCGCCCACGTGTCCTCGGCGGCGCGGTTCGGGTAGCGGGCGTTCGTGGCGCGCTTGCCGTCCTCGAAGAGCGTGTAGAAGGGCTTGGACGCGTCGAACTTGGTCTTGTAGATGCCGTTCTGGGTCGGGGTCCAGCCGGTGAGCTCCTCGGCGCCCTGGAGCTGCGCCTTACCGGGGCCGTCGACACTGCGGTACACGACCCGGTGACCGTTCTTGCCGGAGTCCTGCTCGTTCAGGTCGATCGTGGACGCGACCGGGTAGTTGCCGGCCTTCAGGTTGACGGTGATGTCGCAGTTCATCCGGTCGTTGAGATCCTTGTTCCGGATCTCGTCGCGGGCCCGGGTGACGGTCTTCCAGGGCTCCTTCTCGGTGCCCTTCGCGGAGTCGTTGCCATCGGGTGCGACCCAGAAGTTGTTGCAGTCGACCGCACCGGCGGGCTGGGCGTTGAATTGGAGGGCCGCGACGGTCACCAGGGCAGCCGCGACCACCCCGGCGCCGACGCTGAGCGTCGTACGCCTGGTTCTTCTGGACATGTTGGGCGGGGTCCTCTCTCAGGGAGGGTCAGTCGCCGGCGTTGCCGTTCCGGCTGCGCCAGCGCTCGTACTCGAGACGGGTCTTCTCGGTCAGGGGGTAGTAGTCACGCAACGGGGCGCCTTCGTCGATCCGGCGCCGGCTGAACTTCTCCCACTCGTCGTGCTCGGCGGCCGCCTGGACGACGGACTCGGCACGCCGGCGGGGTACGACGACGGCACCGTCGTCGTCGGCGAGCACCAGGTCCCCCGGCAGCGTGAGGACGCCGCCGACCGCCACCGGGACGTTGTACGCCCACGGGAACAGCTCGGACTGGGACGCGTAGTGCGGGGTGGCTCCGGTGGACCAGATCGGGACGTCGAGCTCCGACACCCGCGGTACGTCGCGGATCCGGCCGTCGACGACGATGCCGGCGCCGCCGCGGAGCTTGAAGTAGCGGACCAGCATGTCGCCGAAGCAGCCGGTGGTGTGGCTGCCGTACGCCTGGACCACCAGGACGTCACCCGGCTGGATCTCGTCGAGCACGGCCCACAGCGCCGTACTGCGCTCGATGTACTCCTGGGTCTGGCCGTCGGCGATGTCCTCACGCTGTGGCATGAACTGCAGGGTCAGCGCGCGGCCGACCACCTTCTTGCCGGGGAACATGCTGGTCGGACCGTCGACGAAGGTCCGGCGGATGCCCTGGTTGTGCAACCGGGCGCAGGCGGTGGCCGACCCGATCTCGGACAACCGCGACACCAGGTCCGGATCCGGCGCCGGCGGGGTGTCGCCGCGTACCGGCAGGTCCCAGACAGGCGTCACCGGAGCTTGTTCCGTGCTGCTCATATGTCTCCTCAGTACTGAATTAGGCAAGCGCCAGGTGGGCGGCGCGATAGGTGTTTCTGGTCAGCCGCAGATCCAGCCGGATGGTCCGGCCCGGCGGCATCGTCACTTCGAGTCTGTTGCCGTCGACAACGACCGTCCGGCTGCCGGGCGTCGGTGGGGTCGAGGTGTACGCCGGTGACGGCCCCGGGTACTCGCCTGTGGCCGTGGACACCGTGGCCTCGTCGATCCGGTCGGTGCCGAAGCTCCCGGCCTGAACGATCACCCTGCGGGTCTGGGTCGCGGACAGGTTGACCAGTTGCAGACCTGTCCGGTCCGGCTCCACTGTGTCGACCAGTGCGGCGACATCAGGTGGCAGACCGGGACGGCCGCGGTCCGCGTCCAGGTAAAGGACGCGCAGTGGCAGCAGACCGCCGTTGTAGAGCAGCTGCGGCGTACCTGTGGTCAGCTGCAGCAGCGCCTCGGTGGCGACCGGGTTGTGCCGTTGCCAGTGGTGGATGTTCATGTCGGCCGGGTCGACGGTGTCGACGGCCATCAGGTCCATCCGGCGCTGCACCTGGGACAGTGCGACGCCCAGCATCGCCTCCGGGTAGCCGGGGTTGTCTCCGGCCAAGTAGGCGAGCCAGGGCGCCTCGTGACCGGCGTCCTCCTTGTTGCGGAAGTCGCGGACCGTACGCCAGTCATAACCGCTGCGCTCGCGCAGCTTGCTCAACCGGTCGCGGTCACTCGACTCGAAAGATGCCTGCCACAACCACATCGGCAGTCCCAGCTGCGGCGGCTGGTAGTCGAACCACCCGTCGTCGCTGTGCCGGTTCGGGATCAGCAAGGTCGGGTTGGCGCAGTCGTCCCCCAGCTCGGCCTCCCACCGGTCCCGGATGCTCATGTCGGTCTCGTCGACCGCACCGCTGATGCCCCGTTCGTACAGGTGGTCCAGTAGCTGCCGTGCGAAGTCCAGCCGCTTCGAGTCACCCGTGAGTACGACGCCGTTCAACGCCGCGACGCAGGCGGCCGATCCGACGCTGTAAACCCCGTGCGGCCAGTTCCAGCCGTACTTGCCGCCGTACCAGCGGCCGTCGTGAAGCTCGCCGACGATGCCGTTCGGGCCGACGTTGTCGGGCAGCAGGCCGCCGTTCGCCTTGGCGCGCTCCTCCCACGCGTCCAGGTACTCCAGCGTCCACGCGGCGAACCGGTCGCTGTGGTCGTACAGCCAGGCGTTCGCGGTCAGCGTCGTCGCGGCCAGGTTGACTGCGGTGTCACCAGCACCGAGTCGGCGGATCATCTCCGCACCCATGAGGTCCGCGTTCGCCGGGTCCTTCAGATCGTCCCAACTGCTGATCCCGGGTACGCCGGACAGCGGCAGCCCGAAGATCCGCATCCGCTCCTGGTTGGCGCCGAATGTCCGCCACTCGTCGTTGATGCCCCACCGCGGACCGCCGGCGCCGTTGTGCGGGGCGCGGATCGTCCGGGTCACCGGGTCGTAGTTGGCCGCCGGCGATCCCGGGAGGTACAGCTCGGCGAACCGGTACGCGCGCTCGCGGAACACCTCGTCCGTCGGGTCGGCCGCGCACAGCGAGTAGAAGAAGATCATCGACTCGCCGAGGTGGAACCAGTCGTACCCGCGCTCGAACTCGTCGACCAGGAACCCCAGGTCGGTAAGCTGCCGGGTGACGCCTTCCCAGTGCCACTTCGACACGTCGATCAGGTCGTCAGCGCCGCCGAGCTGGTACAGCACCGGCCAGTTCACGAACGCCTCGTAGAAGTCGTCCGCACCGTCTCGGCTCTGCACCGGGCCGGCGTACCGCAGGCTGCCGTCGGGCAGGCAGTAGCGTTCGCGGAACAGCCACCAGCCTTCGTCCATCACGTCGAACAGGCGCCGCTGCATGATCGCCCAGGCGGGGGGCGAGCCGATCGGTATCTCCGCGACAACTGGTTCGTTCATCCCTTGGTCGCTCCCGCGGTCAGGCCGCTGATCACGTGCCGCTGGAGCAGCACGAAGACCACCAGCAACGGAGCCACTGCGAGCAGCAGCGTCGGGAACACCACCGTGTAGTCGGTGGAGTACTGGCTCACCGCGGCGTACACGCCGGTCGTCACGGTGTAGAGACCGCTGCCCGGGCCGAGGATGATCTGTGGGTTCACGAAGTCGTTCCACACCGAGAAGGTGTTCAGGATGACCATCGTCACCACGGCCGGCTTCATCAGCGGGAACACGATCGACCAGAACACCCGGTGCTTGCCGGCCCCGTCGACCGCGGCCGCCTCGTCCAGGCTGGCCGGGATCGTCATGATGTATCCGGCGTACAGGAAGATCGAGAACGGCAGCGTCAGCGTGGTCTCGAACAGGACGAACCCGGGGATCGTCCCCATCAGCCCAAGGAACTTCAGCGTGTAGACGACCGGGATCACCAGCACCTGGCTGGGGATGAAGGTCCCGGCGACGAACAGCAGCAGGAGCATCCGGTACCGGCGTTCGCTGCGCCGCGCGATCACGTACGACACCGGACCGGCCAGTGCGACGGACAGCACGTTCACCGACACCACGAACAGGATCGTGACGGCGTATCCCTTTCCGATGTTGAAGTCGGGGTTCGTCGCGGCCTTCCGCAGGTACTCCGTGGTGAGTTGGTCGGGCGACAGCGAGAACGGGTGCTGCAGGATGTCCTGCTGCGACTTGAACGCGCTGACAATCAGCAGGTACATCGGCACCAGCATCAGCACACTGGTCACGACCAGGAACGCGACCCGTCCCCAGCCCTTTGCTCTGAAGGGTTTGAACTGCACAGTGGCCACCCGTGGCATCCGGAGCGCGCTCATGCCTGCACTCCTCGGTCAGCGCGTGCTCGCAGCCGTGCGACGGTCAGAGCGAGACCTGCGGTGATGACCATCAGTACGACGCTCTGCGCCGAGCCGAAGCCGAGCGCGTTGTTGTGGAACGAGTCCCACAGGATCAGGTACGCCGCGGTCTGCGTGGACCCAGCCGGGCCACCTCCTGTCAGCGACACCACGAGGTCGTACGTCTTCAGCAACGTCACCAGCGACAGCACGAGGTTCACCGTCACGACAGGTGCCAGGGCGGGCAGTGTGACGTTGAAGAACGTCTGCTGCTTCGACGCACCGTCGATGCGCGCCGCCTCGAGCAGGTCCTTCGACACCGTCTGCAGCCCGGCCAGGTAGAGCACTACGTTCACACCGAACCCGGCCCACACCAGTACGGCGATCAGACTCGCGAGAGCCCATTTCGGGTCGGAGAGGAACGGCAGTACCTCGGTGCCCTTCGACGTCAGCCAGCCGTTGACGACACCCGACGTACCGAGCACTGCGCTCCACAGGAAGCCGACGACCAGTGCGCTCAGCACGTGCGGGTAGAACAGCACGATGCGGAAGAACGCGTTCAGCCGGGACGCACCGTTCACCAGCAGGGCGAACCCGAGTCCGAGCACGCTGAGCAAGACCGTGCCGATAGCCGCGATCAGCAGCGTCACCCAGCCCGCCCGGATCGCCTCGGCGCTGTGGGTCAGGCTGACGTAGTTCTTCAGGCCGACGAACGCCGGGTTCGCGCTGTAGCCGTCCCAGTCGGTCAGGCTGAGGTAGAGCGACAGACCGACCGGGACGACCAGCATGACGACGAACAGCACCAGCGCCGGGCCGACCATACTGAGGGTCGTCAGATTTGTCGTCAGGCGGGCCCTCACGACTTCGAGCCCATCCAGCTGTCGATGCGGGTAGCGACGTCCTTCGCACTCTTCCCCGTGTAGAGGCTCTGGACTGCCTTGTTCCATTCGCCGTTGAAGCCCTGCGGCAGCGTGTTGGCGCCGTACCCCTCACCCTGGGCGACGTGCTTCGGCGCCTGGTCGAGGATCTCCTGCACCTGCTTGCCGAGCGGCGACAGCTTGTCGGTGTAGCCCTTGCGGAAGTTGCCGTCCTGCGCGAGCTGGCTCTGGACGGCGGTCTTGTCCGTGACCAGCCACTGCACCAGCTTCACCGAGAGGTCACGCTGCTTGGTCGACTTCAGGACCATGTACGGCGCGGCCATCGTGACACCCTGCGGACCCGGCGACGGCTGCCCCTTGTCGGTCGGTGCGGCGAACACACCGAGGTCGAACTTCGGCTTGGCGTCGTCGGCCGTGCGGACGAACCAGCTGCCCATGATGTACATGCCGGCCTTGCCGGACAGGAAGTTGGTCTGCGCGCCGACGTCCTTCAGGCCGAGCGCGTTCTTGTCGACGTAGCCGTTCTTGATCCAGGACTCGTAGCGCTCCAGCAGCGGCAGCATCGTCTCGCCGACCTTGGCCTGCTTGGAGCTGATCTGCTGGTACCAGTCCGGGTACTTGGTGGCGATCGACGGGTCGCTGAGCTGCAGCAGCTGCAGACCGGTCACGTAGTCGCCGGCGGTCTGCAGCGGCAGGTATCCGGCCGCCTTGAGCTTGCCCATGGCCGCGGTCAGCTCGTCCAGGTCCTTCGGCGGAGCGCTGATGCCGGCCTTCGCGAAGGCGTCCTTGTTGTAGAACACCAGCGACTGCGCCTGCTGGCCGACACCGACCGTGTACACCTTTCCGTCCAGCGAGGCCTGCTCCACCAGCGGGGTGTCCTTGGTCCACGCCTGGTCGGTCAGGTCGAGCATCTGCGGCGCCAGCACCTTGTCGGCCATCAGCGTCTCGACGACATCCGGCGCGTTGCCGGCCGCCAGCAGCTGCGGCAGCGTGTCCTTGACGCCCGAACCCGTCGGCGCCTCGATCTTCACGTCGACGCCAGGGTTGGCGTCCTCGAAGGGCTTGACCAGGCCCTCCCAGTAACTCTTGGTCAGGTTGGGGGTGATGTTGACCAGCATCCGCACTTCGCCGGTGCTGTCACCAGCAGCACCCTTGTCGTCACTGAAGCCGCCACCGCAGCCCGCCGCGCCCACCAGGATCACAACGGATGTCAGCAGGCCGAGCGTGCGCCCTGGTTTGCGTGCCGAACGAGCCATTTCCGGGTCCTCCTCGGATCGTCCCGGCGTCGGGGGCGGCCGGGCGTCGTTATCGAGTGACGATGCAGAGCGCAGCGCTGAAGTGTCAACGTTTAAACGGCAAAGTGGACGTTCTGAGTCAGAAGTCCGTGCCATATAGGGTTGGCAGAACGCTGTGAACCGGGTCACCATGCAGCCATGCCCGATGCCGGAAGACCGAAGTCGCCGCTGACCCTGTCGGTGCCCGAGCGGACTGCGCTCAGCCAGCTCGCGGCCGCCCCGCGGACCAGTGCCGCGATGCGGCTGCGGGCGCGGATCGTGCTGGCCAGCGCCGAGGGACGCTCGAACAAGGCGGTCGCGGACCTGCTCGAGGTCACCCCGGGCACGGTCGGCAAGTGGCGCCGGAGGTTCCTCCGGATGGGCATGGCCGGCCTCGACGACGGGATGCGCAGCGGACGGCCGCGGATGGTCGACCGGGTGCAATTGGGCGCGGCGTCGATAACAGGTGCGCCAACATCGATGGCCGATTCCGGACATCGCCCCTCGACCCGCGAGCTGGCCGCGGCGTACGGCGTCTCGCAGTCGACGGTCTCGCGGCGGCGCCGGGAGGAGATCCAGCACTACCGCTCCGGTGCTGGAACTGTTGTGGCGACCAGCCATCCCGCCCCACCGCCGCCAAGTGACACAGAGTTGCTGTCCGACCGGGTGTACGAGGCGATCCGCGGCTGGATACTGTCCGGCGAGCTGGCGCCCGGGATGCGCGTGGTCGAGTCCGAGATCGCCCGGGTGCTCGGCACCAGCCAGACCCCGGCCCGGGAAGCGGTACGCCGGTTGGCGCACGAGGGACTCGTCACGTACCGCCCGCGGCTGGGGAACTTCGTCACCGAGATCTCGCAGGTCGAGGCCCGCGAGGCGCGGGAGGTCCGCGTACTGCTCGAGTCCGCGGCAGCGCGCCGGGCGACCGGCCACGCGCCACCGGAGGAACTCGACCTGCTCCGGATCGAGGTGCAGCGGATGATCGAGGCGGCCGGCCATCACGACATCGGCGCGTTCCGCGAGGCTGACCTGCGGTTCCACCGGCAGGTGCTGGCGACCAGCGGCAACTCGATGCTGCTGCGCGTGTGGCGGACCCTGGAGCCGGCGCTGTGGAGCCTGCAGGTGGTGTCGAACGCGATGTACGCCGGCGACTGGGGCCTGATGGCGCGCCGCCACCTGGACCTGATCGAGGTACTCGCCGGCACCGACCCCGAGGACTCCGCCCGTCTCTTCGCCGCCCACGCCCGCGGCGAGAGCTCGATCACCAGACCAGCCGGCCACCATGATTGACGCCCACGTCCACGTCTGGGACCTGACCCGCCGCCGGCTTCCCTGGCTGGCTCCCGACCACCCCCTCCGCCGCAACTTCACCCTCCCCGACCTGCCCCACCTCTCCGACCTCCCCGGCCCGTCCGATCGCTCCGACCTTGTGCTGGTGCAGGCCGATGCCGACCCAGCTGAGGTGGATGACCTGCTGGCTCTGGCTCAGGAGAACGCGGCTGTGGTTGGTGTGGTCGGCTGGTTCGACCTGCTCGACTTCCCGGACCGGCTGCCGGACGACCCGCTTCTTGTCGGCGTGCGCAGTCCACCCATCGACCAGACCGACCCTGACCTGCTGACAGCTCCCGCGCACCTGCGCGGCGTGCGGGCCGCCGCCGACGCCGGCCTCGCCATCGACCTCCTGCTCCGCCCCTCCGCCCTGATCGGCGCCGCCCGGCTGGCTTCCGCCGTACCGGACGCCCGTCTCGTGCTCGACCACCTCGGCAACCCGACAGCTGCCACCGCCGAGTGGCGGTCCGGAATGCAGGCACTCGCCGAGTGCCCGAACGTGACCGTCAAGCTCTCCGGCACCGCCCACCTCGCGACCGACGACCTCCGCACGCTGGTCGACGTCGCCCTCGAACTCTTCGGCAGTGAACGGTTGCTGTTCGGCTCGGACTGGCCCGTGTGCACGCTGGCCGCCACCCGCGCCGAGGTGATCCGCCGTACCACCGCACTGCTGCCACCTGCCACGCACAACGACGTGTTCCGTGGCACCGCCCAGCGCATCTACCGCTCCAGGGAGACCGCCCCATGACCCAGTACACCCGCCGCCAGGTCCTGCGGACCGCCGGCGCCGCGGCCGGCACCGCAGTTGTCGCCGGCTCGCTCACCAACCCCCTGACTGCCGGAGCCGTCAGCTCACCGCCCGGCAGTGACACCAACCCGCTCAAACTCTGGTACACCCAGCCCGCCACCGAGTGGCTGCAGGCACTTGCCATCGGCAACGGGCGCCTCGGCGCCATGGTGTACGGCGGCACCGCGACCGAGCAGCTGCAACTGAACGAGGACTCGATCTGGGCCGGTGGTCCACACCAGTACGATGACCCGGTCGGCAAGGACGTCCTCCCGGAGATCCGTCGGCTGATCGCCGAGGAGAAGTACCTCGACGCGCAGAACCTCGCCGATGCGCACTTCATGGGTCTCCCGCACGAGCAGATGCAGTACCAGCCGGTCGGCTACCTTTCGCTGGCCTTTCCGGGCATCGACGCCACCGCGGTCACGGCGTACCGGCGAGAGCTGGACCTGACCACGGCGATCACGTCGGTCAGCTACGAGCACGCGGGCGTGCGCTACACGCGGGAGGTGTTCGTCAGCCATCCCGCACAGGTGCTGGTGATGCGGCTGACTGCCAGCCAGCGCGGGGCGCTCACGTTCGACGCGACGTACAGCACGGAGCAGGCCGCGACACCATCGGCGTACGACAAGCAGACGCTCGCGCTCAACGGGATCAGCGGCGACGCCGAGGGCCTGACCGGTTCGGTCAAGTTCTGCGCGCTGCTCCGCGCTTTCACCGAGGGCGGCAGTACGACGGTTGCTGACGGCAAACTCTCGGTCGCCGGCGCTGACGAGGTCACGCTGCTGTTCTCGGTCGGCACCAGCTACCGCAACTACCTCGACGTCAGCGCGGACCAGATCGCTCGCGCCGTAGCGCCACTGGCCGCGGTCGGACGCCCGGCGTACGGCGCCCTGCGGCACCAGCACGTCGAGGACTACCAGCGGCTCTTCGGGCGCCTCGATATCGACCTCGGTACGTCGGACTCGATCGCGCTGCCGACCGACCAGCGGATCATGGCGTTCCGCAACGGCGGCGATCCGCAACTGGCCGCGCTGTACTACCAGTTCGGCCGGTACCTGCTGATCTCCAGCTCCCGCACCCCGGGCCAGCCTGCGAACCTGCAGGGCATCTGGAGCTACAAGATGCTGCCCGAGTGGCAGTCCAAGTTCACGCTGAACATCAACGCCGAGATGAACTACTGGCCGGCCGGACCGGCCAACCTGGCGGAGTGCTGGGACCCGATGTTCCAGATGATCAGCGAGCTGTCCGAGTCCGGCGCCCGTACTGCGGCCACCATGTACGACGCACCTGGCTGGGTGGCGCACCACAACACGGACGGATGGCGCGGGACCGCACCGGTCGACTTCGCGTACTACGGGGTCTGGCCGACCGGCGGTGCGTGGCTGTCGCTGCTGTTCTGGGAGCGGTACGAGTACACCGGCGACCTCGACATGCTGCGGAAGTACTACCCGGTCCTGCGCGGCTCCGTGGAGTTCTTCCTCGACCAGCTGCAGACCGACGCCAAGACGGGCTGGCTGGTGACCAGCCCGTCGCACTCCCCCGAGGTCAAGCACCACGACTACGACAACGTCGGCGTGAGCATGTGCGCGGGGCCGACGATGGACACCGAGATTCTGCACGACCTGTTCAAGGTGTTCGGGCAGGCGACCGCAGTGCTTGGTGTCGACAGCGCGATGGCCGCTGCCGCCGCGGACGCGCGGTCGAAGCTGGCACCGATCCAGATCGGGTACCTCGGCCAGATCCAGGAGTGGCTGATCGACTGGGAGGAGGCCGCTCTGGAGACGAGTCGACATGTCTCACACCTGTGGGCAGTCTTCCCCAGCGACCAGGTGACCCCACGCAGTACGCCGGAACTCGCCGACGCTGCCCGCAAGTCGCTGGAGCTGCGCGGCCCGGCTGTGACCGCAGGGTGGTCGCTGGCGTGGAAGCTCAACCTCCGGGCCCGGCTGCTCGAGCCGGACAACGCGTACAAGCACCTGACGCAGCTGCTGGGCCCCGGACGTACCGCGCCGAACATGTTCGACCTGCACCCGCCGTTCCAGATCGACGGAAACTTCGGCGGTGTCTCCGGGATCACCGAGATGATCATGCAGAGCCACTCCGGCGAAGTCGCGCTACTCCCCTGCCTGCCGACGGCGTTCCCGACCGGGACCGTCCGGGGTATGCGCGCCCGCGGCGGCTTCGACCTCGAGTTCTCGTGGTCCGGCGGGAAGTTGACCAAGGCAACGGTTCGGTCGCTGCTCGGCAACCGGCTACGGCTGCGGACCGGCGCTTCGGTGGATGTCAAGTCGTCCATCGGCCCGGTGGCGTTCGCCCGCCCGGAGGACGGCGTCGTGGAGTTCCGCACTCGCCCGGGTGTCGACTACTTCATCGAGGTGCGCCCGTGACGGCTCTTCGATTGACGCTGCCGTTGCTGGCCGCGCTGCTCACTGTGGGCGCCACCGCTGTGCCGCCTGCCAGTAGTACGCCTCCTGAGCAGGGGACGACCGCCTGGCGCGACGGTGCGCTGCAGGGCGACACGGCAGGGCTGGTGTCACGGTCCGACCTCGTCCAGGAGGGCCCTGCGTGGCGTTCGTATCAGGCGATGCCGCTGGGAAACGGTGTGCTCGGTGCTTCGGTCTGGGCCGAGAAGGGCTACAGCGCACAGCTCAACCGCGTGGACACGTTCCCGGACCTCAAGTCCGCCGGGCGTCTCGTCGTACCCGGTCTGGGCTCTCTGATGCGTGCTGACGACTACAGCGGACGGCTGGCGCTGTACGACGGTCAGGTCGTACAGAGCGGTGGCGGTCTCACTGCACGCTCCTACGTGCGTGCTGACGCGGACCAGTTCGTTCTGGAGGTGACTGGTGCGGACCCATCGCAGGTGCAGACCGCTGATCTGAAGCTATGGGCCGGCCGTACCCCGGCCGTCAGCGCAAATGGTGGGGTTGCTGCGCTCGCGGAGACGTTCCACGACGAGGCGTCCGGCAGCATCACCGGTGCAGTTGCCGCACTGACCGCACAGGCCCAGGGCGTCACCGCGTCGGTGGTGGACCCGCTGACGGTGCGGCTGACGTTCCGGCCGCGTGCGGACGGCAGTTTCCGGCTCGTGGTCGGCGTACCGTCGTACCGCGGCGGAGAACTACGGACAGCCGCGCGACGTGCCGTTGTCGAGTCGCCCAGTCATCACCTCGACTGGTGGCACGCGTTCTGGGACAAGGCGGCGCCGATGCGGATCACGTCGGCGGACGGGTCCGGTGAGTACGTCGAGAACCTGCGGACGTTGCAGCTGTACACGATGGCCGCGTCGATGCGCGGCGACGTACCGAGCACGCATGGTGCGGTGGTGCGGATGTTCTCGTCCTCGGGAGACCAGGCGGACTGGGCCCAGGACTCGTACTGGCACTTCAACCTACGGATGCTGGTGTCCGCGAACCTCGGCGCGGGCATCGGCGAGCTCAACTCGCCGTACTTCAAGTTCTACCTGGACCGTGCCGAGCTGATGCGCGAGTGGACGCGCACACACTGGAAAGGCGGCGAGGGCCTCTGCCTGCCGGAGTTCATGCGGTACGACGGCACAGGCGACGGCTGCGACAACATGCAGGAGCCCAGCTGGACACGGCGCATCCTGACCAGTGGGCCGGAGCTGGTGAACAACATCTGGCAGCAGCACCGGTACACCGGTGACACGGCCCTGCTGAATCGGAGCTATCCGCTGATGCGGGACGTGGCGCGGTTCTACCTGTCCGCCATGACCACTGGTGCGGACGGCTACCTGCACCTGGAGCACGTGAATGCTCTTGAGGTGCAGTGGGACACCAGCGACCCAGTGCCGGACCTGGCCGCGATGCGGGTCATCTTCCCGCTCGTCGCCGACCTTGCGACGTCGCGTGGCGACACAGCATTGGCCAAGCAGTTGCGGGACGCTGTGGGCAAGCTGCCGCCGTTCCGGACCGTGCAGCGTGGCGGCGAGGAGGTGCTGGCGTGGTCCGGCACCGACGAGGAGTCGCACAACACGCAGAACCCGGAGATGGAGGCGCTCTGGCCGTGGGGCGTGTTCGACGAGACGTCCGAGCTGATGCAGGCGACGTACCGGCAACGGGTGTATCCGCAGGACAAGGACTGGGGCATGGACTCCACCTGGGCGGCCCGGCTCGGGCTCTCGGACGAGGTGAAACGCCTGCTGCTGAAGGGGATCGCGGACTTCCAGATCTACCCGAACGGCTTCACCGTGCACCGCACCGGCCAGGAAGCGGTCCGGAACCGCAGCTTCTACAACGAGTGGGGCGGCGTACTCACCACCGGCCTGCAGGAAGCCCTGGTCCAGTCGTACGACGGGATTGTGCACGTCGCGCCCGCATGGCCACGTGATTGGGACGTCGCTGGGTCAGTCCAGATCGAGGGCGGGCACCGGATCAGCACCGAGGTGCATGACGGCGTACCGACCGTGGTCGGCATCCAGGCCGGCAGCCGCGACACGTTGAAGCTGCGCAACCCGTGGCCGGGTCAGCAGGTCCGCGTGGTCGACTCTCATGGACGCGTTGTCGTCGGTGGGACTCCTGCCGACCTCGTGACCCTGCAGACGGCTCCTGGTACGTCGTACACGCTTGAGCGCGTCGCCGTACCGCTGTCGTCCTTGACGTTCGCCCCGCTGGCCGGTCAGCCTGCGTCTGCAGTCAAGACGGTCGGCAACCGGGTGCTGGGCATCACGCGGAGCGAGCCGCCGCTGCTGAGCGACCTGGTGTCGGTGCAGTCGCCGGAGAAGCTGACCAACCTCGTCAAGGCTCAGGTCGGTGCACCGATCTATGTGGATCGCAGCTACACGGTCACTGAGCTGCCTGGGGCGTTGAACGGTCAGGCCTTGGTACAGGGCTCCAACGACGACTCCAAGGCGACGACACCACCTGACTACCTGACGCTGAATTTGACTCGGCCGGCGACCGTGTACGTCGCCTTCGATCCCCGTGGCGAGAACGTGTGGTGGCCGTCGTGGCTGTCCTCGTTCACTCGCACTGGTGAGACGGTCGGCACGACGGATCAGCGTCTGGTCCTCTTCAAACGCGACGTACCCGCCGGGCAGCTGTCCCTAGGCCCGAACTCCGGCGTGTCCGGCAAGGGGAACTCCACCTACGTCACGTTTGTGGTACCACGCTGAGCATGTTCAACCACGCACCCGACGGCTACGACTGCCCCTTCTGCCGACTAGCCGCCGGCCGCAAAGACCACCTCACGGCGCAGCACGACATAGTGCTGCGCCGTGAGCACGCCCTCGCCTTCGTAGCCTCCCGCTGGTGGCCCAACAACAAGGGCCACGTCCTCGTGGTCCCGACCGCCCACCACGAGAACCTGTACGACCTGCCCCCGGAATCCGGGCACGCCGTCCACGACGTAGTCCGCGAAATCGCCATCGCGATCCGCACCACCTACAACGACTGCGAAGGGATCTCCACCCGCCAACACAACGAACCCGCCGGCTACCAGGACGCCTGGCACTACCACGTCCACGTCTTCCCCCGTTACCCCGACGACAACCTCTACAACACACGCCACCTGGAAACCCCCGCCACCCCCGCCCAACGAGCCCCCTACATCCACCGCCTCCGCGCGTTCCTCGGCAACTGACGGGCTCGCGTGTCGTCAGGAGGTCTTGTGGCGGGCACCGCCCTCGAGGTGGATTGTCTCGCCGGAGATGAACCCCGCACGGAGCAGCCACATCACCGTGTCGACGACGTCGTCGGACTCGCCGTACCGTCCAACCAGCGTTCCAGCGGCACTCTTGCTCAGCAAGCCGACCTTGCTGTCGCCCAACCGATCCCAGGCACCCGAGTCGACGACCCCGGGCGAGATGGCATTGACCCGTACCGGGGCGAGGTCCGCCGCGAGGTGGCGAGCGACGTACTCGACCGCACCATTGGTCACTCCCTTGACCAGCGAGCCCCATCCCGGCCGCCACCCGACGACCCCGGAGAACAACACGATCGACCCGCTCGGCCGCAGTACCGGCGCGAAGTGCTTGGCGACCAGCATCGGCCCGATCACCTTCGCCGTGAACGCAGCGACCAGCTTGTCATGATCCAACTCAACAGCCCGAACATCGTGCGGCGCCGAACCGGTCGACACGATGTGGTCGATCCCCTCCGCAAACCGCCCGGCCGCTGCCGCGATCGTCGCCTCGTCCTGCAGATCGATGCGCACCGTGGTCGCGCCGATCTCCGCCGCCTGCGCCTCGGCGGCAGCCAGATCACGCGCACCGATCACCACTTCGTACCCGTCCTTCACCGCACGCCGCGCGATGGCCGCTCCCAGCGCCCGTGCACCGCCGATGACCAGGATCCGCTCCACTTTTCGTCACTCCCTCTCGTAGGATCGGACCCACGGTATGGATTTGATACCGGTATCTTCAACGGAACTGGGAGCACCCATGGGCAAGGCGTACAACGTGATGGCGGCAACCTGTCCGAGCCGAACCGTGCTCCACCGCATCGGCGCCCGTTGGACCGTGTTCGTCGTCAACGCCCTCGCTGACGGCCCGCGCCGCTTCACCGACCTGAAGGCACACATCCAGGGCATCACCCCGAAGGTCCTGACCGAGACGCTGCGCTCCCTCGAAGCCGACGGCCTGATCAGCCGGCACGAGCATGCCGAGAACCCGCCACGTGTCGAATACGCCCTGACACCCCTAGGACGATCCCTCCTCGTCCCACTCCGCGCCGTACGAGTCTGGGCCGAACAACACGTCCCCGACATCGAAGCCGCCCGAGCCCGCCACGAGCACCAGACGTACGCCGACACAGTGTGAATGCACGAGCCAGGCTGGCCGCCCGACTCAACCCGGTCAACGCTGGCCCGCCGCTGCGCCTAACGAAGCATCACCCAACTCGAGCTGACGTCCGCGGCTGAATCAGCGTGTGGATCGCCGATCGCAAACCCTTCCTCCGGTCCAAGACCGGCGACCAGCCGCACCCGGCCGCATGCTGCGCACGAGTTGATGACGCAGGTGTGCGCCGCTAGCGCGGCAGGCGAAGGATCGCGGAGATCCGCTGGGATCAGATCATGTCGAAGGAGGTCGGGCCGGAGCCGGGCTCATCGGTGGCGCGCTCACCCCGGACCGCGAACCGGGCCGCCTCCGCCCGCGTCACCTCATCGACCTGTCAGCTGGATCGCCGTACGCGCCATCGCGTCGGCCGACTGCGCGCCACTGACTTGGCCTCACACCCCATCCGGCGGCTGCGGGCGCGGCGGTTTCCCGCCCCCACGGATCGTCTTGTGGGGTTGAGACTTGGAGCCTTGGGTTGCCGGTGGGCGCGGGTTCGCCGTCCGGCTGCTGTGCGGACAGAGGCATGCCCGGCGGGGTTGCCAGTCTGCCCGCGGACCGTGCAGACCCGATGGCAACTCCTTGCAGGCCGGCCTCGTCCTGGTCCCGTTCAGATCGTGGCGAAGGAGGGCGGGCCGGTGTCGGCGTCGTCGGTGGCGCGCTCACCCCACACCGCGAACCGGGCCGCTTCCGCGCGGGTCGACTCGTCGGCGTGCCAGCGGCTCGGTCTCACACCCGACCCGGTGGCCGCGGGCGCGGCGGTGTCACCCCAGGGATCGTCTTGTGGGCTTGAGATTCGAGGCTTTGAGTTGCCGGCGGGCGTCGGCTCGCCGTCCGATGGCGCCGAGGGCGAGGGGTGCTCGCGCGGTGGCTGGGGTGGCCGGGGTGCGTCACCCGTTGGTTTGTGCGCCCGGGATGGGTCATCGAGTGGGCCCGCGGGCGTGGGGCGATCACCCGGCGGCTCGTGCGCTCGGAAGGCGGCCTCCGATGGGCCCGAGGGCGTGCGGTGCTCGCGCGGCGGCCCGGGCAACCGGGGTGCGTCAGCCGGTGGTTGGTGTGCCCGGGAGGCGTCGTCCGATGGGCCTGAGGGCGTGGGGTGTTCGCCCGTTGGTTCGTGTGCCCGGGATGGGTCATCGGGTGGGCCCGAGGGCGTGGGGTGATCACCCGGCGACTCGTTTGCCCGGGATGGGTCGTTCGATGGAGCCGAGGGCCTGGGGTGTTCACCCGGTGGCTTGGGTGCTCCGGATGCGTCGGCTGGTGGTTTGTGTGGGTGGCGGGGTGGTGGGTCGGCCCAGGTGGGTCTGGTGACGTGGACTTGGCCGTTGGTGATGGTGATGGTCCAGTGGCCGTGGTGGAGGTCGGTGTGGTCGCGGCGGCAGACCAGGGCGAGGTTGTCGAGCTTGGTGTGGCCGCCGTCGATCCAGGAGATCAGATGATGTGCGTCGCACATGACCGGTGGCGCGTTGCAGATGACGCAGCCGCGGTCGCGGGTGTTGAGGGCGCGGCGGAGGGCTTTGGTGACGAGGCGTTCGCGGCGGCCGACGTCGAGGGGTTCGGAGTTGGAGCCGAGCACGATCGGGATGACGTTGGCGTCGCAGGCAAGGCGGCGGATGGTGGCCGCGGACAGTCCGTTGCTGTAGACGGTGTGCCCGATCGCGTCCGCGGTGGCTGCCTTCAGGTCTTCCAGGTCGATCGTGACGGTCAGGTTCGCCTTCGCCCCGAACCCAGGTACCACGTCACCACCCACACCGCCGCACCGACCGGCTCCACCGTCCGAGCCACCAACTGAGCCGCCTGCCGCATCGGCCGTTGCCTCCGCCGTAGAACCAGCGTCTGTGGAGCTGGCTGGTTTGCTGGTGGGGCGGGGCATGGTGGGTGAGGGGATGCCGGCGTCGAGGGCGGTGGCGGCGAGGGTGAGGGTGGTGGTGAGGGCGTCGGCTTGGCGTTTTTCGCGGGAGCGGGGGTCTCGCTCGCCATCGACGGTTTTGTGGGCGCGGGCGCCGGTGACGATCAGGGTGCGGAACAGTTCGGCGTTCTCGTTGGCAAGGTAGCCCTTGAACTTCACGCCGCGGTCAGCGGTCGTCAAGGTCAAGGTTTCGCGGGCGGCGGCCTTGTGTTCTTCGGGTTCGGGGCCGTCGGTGTCGAGGATGTCGCGGGATTGTTCGGCGGCCTTGCGCAGGTCGGTCGGACACAGGTGCCGGGCGAGGCGGACCAGTTCTTGTTCGGCGAACTCCAGATCGGCCACCGGGACGGTTGTCGGGACTTTTTCGAGGGCGGTGATGATTGCTTCGGCTTGTGCCGGCCGCAACACCACCTCAGGAATCTCCCCGTCCCGGTCGTCTGCCACATCGGCCACATCGGGGAGGGCGGCGGTGACGGCCGGGTATTTGGGGAGTGCGCGGGCCAGCCGGACGTCGCGGAAGGCGCGGGAGTGGTCCAGGCGGTAGCGGAACTCCAGGTACTGCACCATGTCACGCGCACCGACCCGTTCGGCATACCCGGAAGTGTCCATCGCCGCGACCAGCCGCAACCGGCGCGTCTCGAGCAGCGCCAACTCGGCATCGGCCTGGTCGAGAGCACGCGCCAGCTCCGCATCGCTCATCAACTCCACCGGCTTGTCCATATCGAGAGCACGCGCCAGTTCCGCGTCGCTCATCAAGTCGGCCGGCTTGTCCATGTAGCAAAGCCTAGACACCGCCACCGACAGTTTTCAAAGCCAGATCCCCTTATTTTCAAGGAGATTCGGTGCAGCTCTCAACTGTATGGGTGGAATCTGAGAGTAAAGGTGTAGGGCGCTACTTCGAGGGTGTGTTGCTGGGTGGCAGGTGGGCCGCAGGAGGCTGAGCCTAGGCCGTTCTGGGCCAGGTCGAGGTTCAAGTAGATGTGGTCGTGGGGCGTGAGGTCCGAGCGGTGACGGGCGCGTTCCAGGTCTTCGGTGGTCCAGCGGCGGGCGGTGAGCTGGAAGTGCGGCGTACCGGCGACTCGAAAACCGTTGCCGTTGGCATCGGTCAGCGAAGCCCAGCGTACGTCGATGCGGGAGCCGTTCTCCTGCGGTACGACGTACGGCGTCTGCAGCTCGTCTACGGTGCATGCGTACCGTCCCACTCGGGCTGCCTCGCGGCTGTCGGCGTACGCCTCGCCCGGGCCACCGCCGTACCACTGCACGTTCTCCAGCTCCTTGGGGAGCGTCAGCCGTACGCCGACGCGCGGCCAACTGCCGCAGCGTGGTGTGACAGCTGTGCCGGCCCACTCACCCTCCGGCTGTACGTCGACTGTCAGTTGGAGGCCGTGCTCGTTGGCGGTCCAGCTGTACGTCGTGCGCACGCTGACGCCGAGGCCTTCGGGGGCTACTCTCGTGCGCACGATTAGCTCGTTGTCCTGCAGTTCTACGGCGTCGACTCGGTGTAGCAGTCGGTCGAGGCCGGCGGCTCGCCATTCCTGGGTGACGCCGTTCCGGCCGCCTTGGCCGTTGTCGTTGTCGGTGGGGGCACGCCAGAGGTCCAGCTCTGGTCCGTCGACCACCTGTCCGAACAGACGGGTCAGCTTGCCGGTACGACGGTCGAACTCTCCTCCACCGAGTGTTAGCACTTCTCCGTTGTCCACCACGGGAGTCGCCGAGGTGGCAGGTGTCTCGGTGGGTTGATCCAGCACGAACTGGGCCCAGGCAACCTCATGCCCGGCAGTAGCCCACGCTTCGTCCTTCGCCAGCACCGCATACACGGTCAGCACCCGCTCTCCATCAGAAGATGAAGAGGCGAGACCAGCCTCAGGTAGAGCGCAGGCTGGGGCAGTCGACGCGGGCGCGGCGGGGCGGGCGGGAGTGGTGGCGCAGGTGGCGGTGGCGCAGGTGGCGGTGGCGCAGGTGGCGGTGGCGCCGGTGGCGGTCGCGGTGGCGCAGGTGGCGGTGGCGCCGGTGGCGGTCGCGGTGGCGCAGGTGGCGGTGGCGCCGGTGGCGGCCTCGGGGGTGGCGGCCTCGGGGGTGGCGGCCTCGGGGGTGGCGGCCGTGGGGGTCGCGGCCGCGGGGGTGGCGGGCGGGAGGGGGATGGTGGTGGATTGGCCTGGGGGGATGGGCGGGAGGGGCAGGTGGCCGGTGGCTAGTTGTTGGCCGTCTTGGATGAGGGTCCAGTGGAATTGGAGGTCGGTGGTGTCTGTGTAGGTTCGGTGGTTGTGGATGGTTAGAGGGTCGGGGCCGGTGATGCGTACTGGTTCCAGGACCTTCTTGTATTCGGTGAGGCCCGGAGACGGGGTTCGGTCAGGAAACAGCAGACCGTCGATGCAGAAGTTGGTGCCGTGGAGGCGCTCGCCGAAGTCGCCGCCGTACACGTGGTCTGTTGCGCCGGGCAACAACAAGCCATGGTCGATCCACTCCCAGACGAAGCCGCCCTGCAGCCGCGGGTAGTGCTCCAGGATCCGCTGGTAGTCGGCCAACCCGCCAGGACCGTTACCCATCGCATGGGCGTACTCGGCGAGGATGAACGGCAGCGCACGCCGCCTGGCCTCCAGCGAAGGATGTTCCGCGGTCTCCTCCGGCACGTCCTCCGTTCGCGTCCCGATCGCCTCGAGGTCCTCCAGCGGCGGGTACATCAGGCTGTAGAAGTCCGAGAACTCGTACGTCCGGTCCCGCTCGTAGAACACTGCCCGCTCCGGATCCCGCCGCCGCGTCCACGCGGCGAGCTCGCCGAAGTTCCGGCCGCGGTGGCTCTCGTTGGCCAGCGACCAGATCACCACGCTCGGATGGTTCTTGTCGCGCTCGACCATCCGGCGCATCCGGTCGAGCATCATCGGCGCCCAGTCCGGGTCGTCGGCCGGGTTGCCGCGCCAGTCGGTGTAGATGAAGCCGTGCGTCTCGATGTCGCACTCGTCGATGACCCAGAGCCCGAGTTCGTCGCACAGGTCGAGGAACGCGGGATGTGGTGGGTAGTGCGCGGTCCGTACGGCGTTGATGTTGTGCTGCTTCATCAGCACCAGGTCCTGCCGCATCGCCTCGATCGTCATCGCCCGGCCGCGCCGCTCGTCGTGTTCGTGCCGGTTCACGCCGCGGAAGAACAACGGCTTCCCGTTCGCGGTGAACAGCCCGTCGACCATCGCCACGGTCCGGAACCCGATCCGCAGCTCGACCGTCTCCCCCGGCACCTCGACCGTCGCGTCGTACAGCCGCGGCAGCTCAGCCGACCACGGTTCGACCCCACTGATCGTCACCGGCACACCAGGCTCGACGACCACCCCGAGCTCGGGCACCCGCACAACCGCACCCGGCACCGAGTCCGACACCGAGGATGAGCCCAACGACGTGACGTCGACTCGCAGCGTCCCGGCGCCGGTCAGGTGGTCGTACGACGCGTGCACGAAGACGTCGTCGATCAACGGGCGCGCGAGCAGGGTCACGTCCCGGAAGATGCCCGGCAGCCACCACATGTCCTGGTCCTCGAGGTACGAACCTGACGACCACTGGTGGACCCGCACAGCCAGCGTGTTCCGCCCCGGCCTCAACAGCTGCCCGACCGTGAATTCACTCGGCAGCCGGCTCCCCTTCGCGGTCCCGGCCTCGACGCCGTTCACCCACACCTTGAAGCACGAGTCGACGCCCTCGAACCGCAGGACCGCACCGTCGATCGGCCAGTCGTCCGGCAGCTCGAACGTCCGGACGTGGTCGCCCGTCGGGTTCGCGTCCGGTGCGTACGGCGGATCGATCGGGAAGGGAAACGCGGTGTTGGTATACCGCGGTCGGTCGTGTCCCTGGAGTACCCAGTGCCCGGGAACGGTCAGCTCGCCCCAGTCCGCCTCGACCTTTGGCATACCATCCGGCGCGCTGTCCCAGAGCTTGAAGTTCCACTGCCCGTTCAGGCTGATCCGCGGTCGGGACGAGCGCAGCCACGCCCGCGGTTCCCGCGCCCCGGTGCTCGGCGTCAGATCCTCGAAGTACCTCACTGCGCCTCCTTGAGCACCCGAACATCCCACGGCCCCAACTCAACCCGCGCCAACGCACCCTGCCCCGACTCCACCGGCACCAGCGGCACGACAGCCATCGGCGGCTCGACGACCACTGCCGTTCCCGACCAGTTGTGGACGAACCACAGGCGCTCCCCCGCCGCGTTGACCGCCGACAGCGCAGTCACCGACGGAGCCCACAGCCGCGACTCGCCGTGCAATGCCGCGGCCAAAGCACGATCCGGCACTGTCCCGACGTACGTCACCCGCCCGGCACCGAACTGCTTGCTGGTGACGATCGGTCGGCGTCCAGTCGGATGCTCGTACGTCGCCAGTACGTTGGCATCGTCCACGAGCAACGTCTCCGCCCACCGCGTGACATGCCCGTCCAACCCGCTCACCGGCATCGCCGACTCCAAGTTCTCGAACTCCTGGTATGCCATTCCGGCCGCCTCCCGCAACCGCGGCGGCGCGGTCTCAGGACGCGGCCGGGCCTCCAGATCCGCATACCCGGTCCGCGGTCCGACGATCAGATGCCCGCCGTCCCGCGCATAGGAGACCAACCGATTCAGCACCGCGTCCGACGCGACGTAAAGCCCGGCCGCGACGACCACCGGAGCCGACAACGCAGCCTCGAGCCGCTCGACCGGCACCACACCGGGCCGCAACCCGGCGTCCAGAGTCCCCGAATAGAAGGCCTCCACGATCGTCCGGTACGACGCCTTGTCCGGTATACCACCGTGCGTCGCCAACGGCGGCTGGCACTGCATCGCCCAGTCGCTCTCGTTCGACCACAGCACCGCGACGTCCACATCAGGCGTCAGATCGACCACGGACGACCCGGCCGCCGCCAACTCGGCCCCGATCGCAGCGATCTCGCGGTATACCCGTCCCGGCTCCAAATCGTGCCCGAGAATCCCGCCCCAGAACGTTTCTGCCCCGTGATGGATCGAGTGCCAGTGCCAGTACTCGACCATCCGCGCACCACGCGACACCATCGCCCACGCGAGCTGCCGGAGCTGCCCGTCGTACGGCGGCCGGTTCTGGTGCGCGCCGCCGATCGACGTCGCGTTCGTCTCGGTCACCAGGAACGGCTCACCGCGCGACCCGTGGACCCGATCCGCGGCCAGGAACAACTCGGCGACACTCCGCCCGATCCATCCCGGCTCGAGCCGCGATGGATCCGCCGGCCGAGTCAACCCGCCCTGGACGTCGACGTAAATGTTGCCTGCCGCAACGTCCAGCTGTGACGTCAGCGGTACGTCGGCGACCGCCGGCCGGTCGTACGCGAGGCACGTCGTGACGAACTGCCCCGGCCGCCGCAACCCCTGCAGCAACGAGGCCTGCCAGCCGATGAACTCAGAAGTCCGCGCCGCCTGGAACCGCCGCCAGGCCAGGTCGTACGACGGCGTGCTGTTCCCGTCCGGCCGCCACAGCTCGGACCAGTCGCTCAACCGATGCGACCAATACGTCAATCCCCACGCCTCGTTCAGCGCCTCGACGTCGCCGTACGTCCGACGCAATCGAGCCACGAAGTCCTCGAACGCGGACGAGTTGTGAGCCAGCAGCACACCGGGCTCGTTGTCGACCTGGTACCCGATGACCGCCGGATGATCGCGATAGCGCTCCACGATCCGCCGTACGACCCGCTCCGCGTGGAACAGGAACGCGGGCTGCCCGTAGTCGATCTCCTGCCGGATCCCCCACGGCACCGGTACGCCGGTCTGTCGCTCGGCAGCGATCTCCGGGTGTGCGCGTTGCAGCCACGGCGGCACGGCGTACGTCGGCGTCCCGAGGATCACGCCGATCCCGCGGTCACGAGCACCGTCGAGTACCGGGCGGATCCATTCGAGGTCGAAGACGCCGTCCCTTGGTTCCCAGGTCGACCAGACCGACTCACCGACACGGATGGCGGTGATGCCCGCCGCAACCATCAGGTCCAGGTCGGTCGGGACCCGATCACCGAGTGAGCGCGGCAGGTACTCCGGGTAGTAGGCCGTCCCCAGCACGACATGTGGCGGCAGCATGCGCCAACGCTAACCGACACCACGCCACCCATGCAATCGTTTGCACACAGGAGAATCGCACAGAGGAGTCGGGCACAGGGAGCTACGCCCGAGGAGTGGAGCTCGAGGAGTGCGCCCGTGGAGCGCGCACGGGGAGTGCGCGCGTGGAGTGCGCGCGTGGAGTGGCGCCCGTGGAGCGCGCGCGTGGAGTGCGCGCGTGGAGCGCGCGCGTGGAGTGGCGCAGGTGGAGCGGCGCACGGGAGTGCGCGCGGGGAGTGCGCGCCGGAGTGGCGTGCCGGGCTCAGCTTGCGCGGATCCTCGCTCGTCGCCGGGCCGGGCCGGTGCTGGCGCGCACCACGAGCTCCGGGGTGAGCAGGTCCGGCGCCGGCCAGTCGGCGCCGGCGAGCCGCTTGGTCAGCTGTTCCCAGGCGAGTTCGCCCAGCTTGGCCCGCTCGTTGCGCAACGAGGTCAACGGCGGCCGCGAGTACGCCGCGATCGGAATGTCGTCGTACGACGCGACCGACAGCTCGGACGGCACCTCGACGCCGTTGTCGTACATCCAGCTCAGCAGGCCGATCCCGACCAGGTCGTTGAAGGTGATCACCGCGGTCGCCCGGCTGTGCAGCACCGTCGGGCCGGCGTCGTACCCGTGGTTGCCGGACCAGCCCCCGTCGATCTCGTCCAGAGTCACATCGAGCGCCCGCGCCGTACGACGCAACGTCCGTCGGCGCTCCCCATCGGACCAGGACGTGGCCGGACCGCCGACGTACAGCACCCGGCGATGGCCGAGACCGGTGAGATGCTCGAGCAGGAGTCGCGAGGCGGCGCGGTAGTCGATCGCCACCACGCCGGCGTTCTTCACGGTGCGGTTGATGCAGACCACGGGCACCGGCTGCGCCAGCGCCTTCTCCAGGCCGGCGCGGGTCAGTCGCGAGCTGCAGAGCACCAGCGCGCCGGAGTAGTCGACGAGCTCGTCGACGAGTCGCAACTCCTCGGCCGGGTCCTCACTGCTCTCGCCGATCAGCAACCGGTACCCACCGGCCCGCGCGGCGGCGTTGAGGCCCTTCAGAACCTCGGAGAAGAACGGGTTCGTCAGGTCCGGCACCGTCACGCCGACGGTCAGCGGGCGACCGAGCTTGAACTCCTGCGCTCGCTTGTCGGCGCGGTACCCCAGCTGGCCGGCGACCGCGCGCACATGCGCGACCACCTCGGGCGAGATCAGGTCCGAACCGTTCAGCGCCCGCGACACCGTCGAGACCGAGGTACCGGCCTCGCGTGCCACGTCGATCAACCGAACCCGTTCCGCCACTGTCTTCCTCTCAGCCCATGTTCCTTAAGTCTGGCCGATCCGCACGTTCCGGATCGTCACGTCGTCGGCGTACTGTACGACAGCTTCCGCCGCGACTTCGTCGAACCGGCTGTCGGTGATCGCCACCGAGGTGATGTGCTTGGTCTCCGCTCCCACGATGCGGTACGCCCGCTCGGCGCGGGCCACCCGGACCCGGTCGAAGCGGATGCCGCGCACGTCCGGGAACAGCGACTGGTCGCCACCTCCCTGGTAGCTGAAAGTAACCTCCAAAGGACGATACATCCAGGCCCGCGAATCCACGTCGCGGACATCGACATTGTGCACATAGCCACCGCGGGTGGAGGTCGACTTCACGCAGAGCAGCCATTGCAGGTAGGCCTCGTCGGCCGCCGGATCGGCCGGCGCGTACAGACGGCGTACGAAGACGTCCTCGACTCCGCCGCTCATCTCGCTTCCGACAGCGACCGCGGCGCCACCGCTGAGGAACGTGCAGTCCTCCACGATGATCCCGCGCGACGGCAGCCCGAGCCGGCGTCCGTCGGCGTCCCGGCCGGACTTGATCGCGATGCAGTCGTCGTGGGTCGCGAACGTGCAGTCGCGGATCAGTACGTCGGTGCAGGACTCCGGATTGCAGCCGTCGCCGTTCGGGCCCAGGTTGCTGACGGTGACGTCCCGGACGGTGACGTTGCGGCACTCGAGCGGATGGATCGTCCACATCGGCGAGTCCTTCACGGTCACGCCCTCGATCAGCACGTTCGTACACCGGAACGGCTGGACGAAGCTCGGACGGAGGTAGTGCCCCGCACCGAAGACACGCTGCTCGACCGGGACCTGCTCGTTGTTCATCCGCTCCAGCTCGCCCCAGTCGGCGCGCTGGTTCGGCAGGCCGGTGTGCCAGCCGTACTGGCCGCTGCCGATCAGGTACCACCAGTGCTCGTTGTCGCCGGCACCGTCGAGCGTGCCCTTGCCGGTGATGCCGATGTCGGTCTGCCCCTCGGCGCGGATCAGCGACGAGTGGTTGTACACCTCGACGCTCTGCCACCGCGTCCGCACGACGGGCAGGTACGCCGCCGGGTCGGTGCTGAACCGCAGCGTCGCGCCTTCCTCCAGGTGCAGGTCGACGTGACTCAACAGGTTGATCGCACCGGTCTGCCACACCCCCGGCGGTACGACGACATGCCCGCCACCGGCGTGATGGCAGGCGGAGATGGCCGCGGCGATCCCAGCGGTCGCGTCGTCGGGCGTCGCGCCGTACGCCGTGATCGGGAACCAGGCGTCCCGGAAGCGCGGCGGCCGGATCCGCGCTCTGACGAGAGCCTCCTGATCGGCGGCGACCGCGGGCAGTCCGATGCCGGCAGCAACCACCCCTCCGAGTGAGACACCGAGCAGCTGACGACGAGTGGGACGCATAGGACAACCTTCCTCAGGGCGGGTGAGGTAAAGCTTTGCCCGCAAGTATCCAAGAGATTCGGGGCCGGTCAAGCCTTCGTCCACAGCCAGGCGTTGACAGCCCACCGCATGAAAGGCACGATCGGTTGCAATCGTTTGCACGCTAGGAGCCGCGGATGACCGCCCCCGTTAGTCGCCGTACTGTCCTGCTCGCCGGTGGAGCTGCTCTCACCGGTGGATCCCTGCTCGGCGGCGGTACCGCCCCGGCCGCCGCCGAAACCGCACCGGACGCGCAAGTGGCCGCGATCCTGCGAAGGATCTGCCCGCCGCGCTTCCCGGACCGCTGGTACGACGTGACCGACTTCGGCGCGGTCGGCGACGACGCGACCGACTGTACGGCGGCACTCCGCGCGGCGATCGAGACCTGTCACCGGCACGGCGGCGGACACGTCGTCGTACCAGCGGGTGACTACCGGACCGGCGCCGTACACCTGCTCAGCCGCGTCGACCTGCACCTAAAGGCCGGTGCGCGACTGGCGTTCAGCCAGGACCCGGCGGCGTACCTCCCGGTTGTCGCGACGCGCTACGAGGGCACGGAGTGCTACAACTACTCCGCCTTCGTCTATGCGTACGGTCAGCGCGACATCGCGGTCACCGGGCAGGGTGTGCTCGACGGACGCGCCGACGCGACGCACTGGTGGGACTGGACCGGCGGGCCGCCGCCGAACGAGGGACCGGACAAGACGCTGCTGATCCAGATGGCGACGGCAGGCGTTCCGGTCGAGGAGCGGGTGTTCGGCGCGGGTCACAATCTCCGGCCGAACCTGCTGCAGTTCAACCGCTGCGAGAACGTGCTGCTCGACGGCATCACGGTCAAGGACTCGCCGATGTGGAACATCCACCCGGTGCTCTGCCGCAACGTCACGATCCGCGGCGTCACCGTCGACAGCCCGGACGGCCCGAACAACGACGGGATCGACCCGGAGTCCTGCACCGACGTACTTATCGAGGACTGCACGATCTCCACCGGCGACGACTGCATCGCGTTCAAGTCCGGCAAGGACGCCGACGGCCGGCGGGTGAACGTGCCGGCCCGGTACGCCGTCGTGCGGAACTGCGAGATGGCCGACGGGAACGGCGGCGTGACGGCCGGCAGCGAGACCAGCGGCGGCGTGATGGACATCTTCGTCCGCGACTGCCGGATGAGCAGCCCGCACCTCGAGCGCGCGATCCGGATCAAGAGCAATCCGGCCCGCGGCGGGACCATCAGCAACATCGACGTACGCCGGGTGACGGTCGGGCAGGCCGCCGACTCGGCGATCGAGATCGTGCTCAACTACGCGAACGTGACCACCGGGGCGTACCCGCCGGACGTGCACGGCATCACGATCAGCCAGCTCACCGTCGCGTCCGCGCCGCGCGCCCTCAACCTGCTCGGCCTCACCGACGACCCGCTGCGCGACATCCACCTGCACCAGTGCCGCTTCGACGCGATCACCGAGGACAACGTGATCGAGAACGTCGAGGGACTGCGCCTGGATCAGGTCTGGATCAACGGCGCCCGCGTCGACAACTGAAGGAGCCTCACATGGACGACCTGACTCGGAAGAACTTCCTCCGCCTGGGCGGTGCCGCGGCCCTCGCGGGCACGGCCGCGAGCCTCGGCGCCGGCCCTGCCGCCGCGGGAGGCGCGGGCGCAGGCACCGGAAGCGGCAGTGCGGGAAGCGGTACTGCGGCGGCGCAGCTCGGCTCCTCGGCCGGGATCGACCCGGGGCCCGGGTGGGGTCATGTCGGCCACATCCTGTCCACCGTCCGGCCGCCGCGATTCCGCGCCCGCGACTTCTCGATCACCACCTTCGGCGCTGTTCCCGACGGCACCACCCTCGCGACCGGCGCGATCGCAAAGGCGATCGACGCCTGTCATCAGGCCGGCGGCGGGCGCGTCGTCGTACCGGCCGGCACCTTCCTGACCGGCGCGATTCACCTCAAGTCCAACGTCAACCTGCACGTCTCCGACGGCGCCACATTGCTCTTCAGCACCGACCCGGCGCAGTACCTCCCGGTCGTGCTGACCCGCTTCGAAGGCGCCGAGTGCATGAACTACTCGCCGCTCATCTACGCGCGCAACTGCGAGAACATCGCCGTCACCGGCAACGGAACGCTCGACGGCGGTGCGACCTGGGACAACTGGTGGTCCTGGGTCACCCCGTCCGGCCCCGACGCCCAGGCGCTGCAGCAGATGGCGGCGGACGGCGTACCGGTCGCGGATCGGGTGTTCGGCGACGGCCACCACCTGCGCGCCGCGTTCATCGAGACCCAGTCCTGCCGCAACGTGCTGATCGAGGGCGTCACGATCCTGCGTTCGCCGTTCTGGGAGGTGCACCCGGTGCTGTCGCGCAACATCACGGTGCGCGGCCTCCACATCGACAGCCGCGGCCCGAACAACGACGGCGTCAACCCGGAGAGCTCGCAGTACGTCCACATCCAGGACTGCACGTTCAACTGCGGTGACGACTGCATCGCGATCAAGTCCGGCCGCGGCGCCGACGGTCTGCGCGTGAACGTGCCGTCGGAGAACATCCTCATCGAGGACTGCACGCTGAACATCCGGTACGGCGCGATCACGATCGGCAGCGAGATGACCGGCGGCGTCCGGAACGTGTTCGTCCGCAACTGCACGGTCGGCAGCCCGAACCTGTACTTCGGCCTGTACATCAAGACGAACTCGGTCCGCGGCGGTTTCGCCGAGAACATCTACCTGCGCGACCTCGAGATCTCGAACCTGACCAAGGAAGTCGTGTCCTGCAACTTCTACCGCAGCGAGGGCGACGTCGGACCGCTGACGCCGCGGGTGCGGAACGTCGAGCTGCGCAACGTGAACGTCGGCCATGCGCGGAACGCGTTCTCGATCTTCGGGTACCCCCGGTCGCCGATCCAGGACTTCCGGGTGATCGACTGCACGTACACCAGCATCGACGCCGCGAGCTCGATCCAGGACACCGAGCTGACGTTCCAGAACTTCCACGTGAACGGTCAGCTCATCACGGATCCGGCGCAGCTCACGTGACCCCCGGCTGGGCTGACGCCGACCGTATCCTGGCCGATGTCCGGCCGCCCGTCTTTCCCGCAGTCGACTTCCCGATCACGTCGTACGGCGCGGTCGAAAGCGACGCCGGTCCCGGGATCGCGGCCGCCATCCTGGCCTGTCACGAGTCCGGTGGCGGGCGCGTCGTCGTACCGCCCGGCGAATGGCATACCAAAAAGATCCACCTGCTGTCGTACGTCGAGCTGCACGTCAGTGAGGGCGCCACGCTGCTGTTCAGCACCGATCCGGCCGACTACCTGCCGGTCGTGGAGACCCGGTACGAGGGACTCGAGGTGCTCAACCACTCCCCCATGATCTACGCGAACGGCTGCACCGACATCGCGATCACCGGCACCGGGACGCTCGACGGGCAGGGATCGTGGGACACGTGGTGGCAGTGGTTCCACGAGTGCGACGAGGACTTCAAGCGGCTACGCGAGCAGAGCTGGTACGGCGTACCGCTCGCGGACCGTGATGCCGGCGACCGGCTGCGGTCGTCCTTCGTGCAGCCGTACAACTGCACCAACGTGCTCATCGAGGGCGTGACCGTCGTTCGTTCACCGTTCTGGCAGATCCACCCGGTGCTCTGCCGCAACGTGACGATCCGCGACCTGGTCATCGACTCGCAGGGGCCGAACAACGACGGCATCGACCTCGAGTCGTGCCGCTCGGTCGTCGTCTCCGGCTGTGTCATCGACGCCGGCGACGACTGCATCGCGCTCAAGTCCGGTCGCGAGGCGGACGGACTACGGGTCGACGTACCGACCGAGGACGTGCTGATCGAGAACTGCGAGCTGCGGGTCAAGTACGGCGCGATCACGCTCGGCTCGGACCTCACCGGCGGCATCCGCAACGTGTACGTCCGCAACTGCCGGATCGGCGGGCCGTACTTCGCCTTGTACATCAAGACGAATGCGGTCCGCGGCGGCTTCGTGGAGAACGTCTACCTGCGCGACATCACGGTGTCCGAGGTCGTGAAGGAAGTTGTCCAGTGCAACTTCCACCGCGGTGAAGGTGAAGCCGGCCCGCTCACGCCGTACGTCCGGAACGTCGAACTGCGCGGGGTGAAGGTCGAGCGCGCGCGTAATGCGCTGCTGCTCCGCGGCTACCGGAACTCCCGGATCGAGGACTTCCGGCTGGTCGACTGCACCTTCACCGTCGACCAGCCGAGCACGGTGCAACATGCCGGGCTCACGTTCGAGACCGTGACCGTCAACGGGCACCCGGTCAAGGACGTTCACCAGATCAGGTGAAATGAGGGCGGCCCGCCTCGGCCCGGGCCGCCCTCGCCGTCAGGGCAGGTGGGCGCAGTGGACGTCCAGGTCCCACAGGATCACCGACAGCGCGTACGGGCTGATCGTGTGGTCGCCGTGGGTCGCGTCCTCCAGCAACTCCCAGTGGCCGTTCGATTCGTTGCTCACCGCATCGGTCCCGATCACGGCGATCCGCTGCCGCACCGCGGCCTCGTACGACCGGTGCCCGACGCCGTTGAAGCAGCACTCGTCGAAGCGGTTGAGGATCTGGATCTGCCGCCGGTTCGGCCCGACCGAGGCGAGCGCGTAGAAGTCCGGGAAGTCGGCCAGCCCGTAGAACCCGGGTTGCTTGTCCAGCCGCTGCTCCCAGTCGCCGCGCGTCGGGCTCGGCTTCGGCGACCCCGGCCGGACGAAGAACGGCAGCGAGCCGGCCGTCGGGTACGACCGCGTGATCCGGGTGTCGAGTGCCGGGTACACGCTCGTCGCCCAGCCGCCGCCGGACAGTCCGATCATCTGCACGGAGGACGGGCGGTACGTCGCCTGGACGTAGTTCATCGCGACGGCCAGCGGCTCCATGAACAGCGCGAGCGGCGAGTACGTCTCCGACTCCCACAGCGGCAGGTCGTTGTGCGACGGCTGCAGCTGCTTGGTGGGGTCGGCCGGGTCCTGCAGCGTCTTCGGGTTCCAGTGGTAGAACGGCATGGCGAACAGGAGCACGGTGTACCCGTGGTCGAGCAGGCCCTGTGCGACGCGCTGCATCGTGTCCAGGCCCTCACCGTGCCCGTTGTGGTAGAACGCGACCCTCCGGTGCGTGCTCTGCGTCGGCTCGAGTACGAAGACCGTGGCGACGTACCCGAACGGCATCGCCACGTCGAGCTTGTCGTAGCGCCGTACGCCGGTGAACTCGGGCAGCTCCGGTGGCACTCCGACATCCCGCCGTACCGTCGGCAACCCGGTCGGCAACGCGCCGGTGTCCTTCCACACCTGCGCGACCAGCTGCGGCCGCAGCGCGTCCGCGTCGGCGGCGGTGTGGATCTTCATCAGCTCCTCGACGTCCACCCCGACGACGACCTGCGGCAGCGTCTTGTACGTCGCCGCGTGGGCAGCCGCGATCTCGGCGTTCACCGGCGCGACCGGCCGTGGCGCCGGATGCGGCTGCACACCGCCCGCGGGGACTTCCGTCGCGACCGCGCCGGCAGCGTTGAGCGGCCATCCGGTCGCACTGCCGGCTGTCACGGCGAGAGCACCTCCGAGAATGGCCCGACGGTTGACGTTCTTCATGATGGATCACCTTTCGAGGCGGGGAACAACCGGGTGCCATCCGCCGAACACGAACGACGGGTCGCGCAGCTGCGCTGCCTCCTCGTCGCCGAGCTGCCGGGAGCAGGCCAGTCGTGTGCTGGTGTCGAGCGGCTGACCGGTCAGGTCGGTGCTGTGGTACTCCCAGAACCGGATCTGACCGGCGGCCGCGCAGTCGTTGGGGCTGGTGATCTGCCAGCCGGTCTTCTTCACGTGGCTGTCCATCGCGGAGTCGATGAAGACGGCCTGGCTGGTCGGGAACCGGCTGAGCTCGGCCCGCGCCAGGAACACGCTGTCGTCGGCCACCTCCGGCGCGCGGGTCAGCCGCACCCGCACGAAGATGTTGCCGGGCCCGTTGTCGATGTTGCGGACCTGGTTGTAGTAACCCTCGTGCAGCGCCCTCAGCTCCGAGTCCTGCATGAACACGCCGCCGGTCCCCCAGACGAAGTCCACGTCACCCTCGACGTAGCTGTTCGTCACGAACGCCTGTCCTTGCAGGCGGAGACTGTCCTGGTACCCGAGGATGCGAACCCGCGCCAGCACGATCCGGCTCCCGTTCCCGAAGAACGCCTCGGCCTGCGACCCGCGGTACGGCGTGAGGTTCTGCACGGTCACGTCCGTCATCGTGAAGTCGTCGGCGAACACGCCCATCGCGGACCGCCAGCAGTTGAAGCGATCCGACTGCGGGATGAAGCGGCGCTGGCAGTACGACTGCTCGACCGGGACGTTCCCCATCGCGGAGTCGCCGTTGAGCAGGTTGTTGTTCGGGTAGCCGATCACGGTCCGGCCGGCGCCCGCACCGCGGATCGTGAGACCGGGTTTGGTCGGCGGCACCCAGACGAGCTCACGGTAGAGACCGGGGGCGACGTCGATCGTCGCCTGGTGCCCCTCGCCGACGAAGTCGATCGCTGCCTGCACCGTGCAGAAGTCCTTGCCACGTCCGACGGTCAGCTGGGCATCTGATTTCGGATCCAGGCGGGTGCGGATCCGCCAGCCGTCCGCCTTCGTGATCCCTGGGTCGCCTTGCACGAATCCGGGATCGACTGTCACGTAGTACACCTGGCCGGCTTTGAGCCGCTGGTGCGGGTAGACCTTTACAGTCCGCCCGTCGACCACGACCGCCTGGTACGTCCACGTGTGCAGCTCGCCGTAGTCCGTGCGAGCGTCGCCGACCGTCCGGTGGTACGACGTGAGGTCCGCGAGGCTGATCGTGTCGACGACCTCGCCGTCCGCCGCGTGGATGTTCAGCTTGCCGGTCACACCGAGGCGGACCGGTCCCTGGTACGTCAGGCTGAGCGGGGTGTCCGAGCACGTCGCGTCCTCGAGACCCTGCGGCGCGAGTTTCGGCGTACCGCTGGGGCCGGTGGACCAGCCGGTCAGACGTTTGAGCACCGCGGTGAGTTTGGTCGCGGCGACCTGGTGGCCTTGGACGTTCGGGTGCGTGCTGCCGTTGAAGTCGTCCGGCCCGAGCCAGCCCGTCGTGTCGACGTACACGATGCGACTGTCGTTCGTCGCCGCGACCGCCGCCTTGATGTCGTCGGCGTGCGTGCCGTTGAAGGGGCGCAGGGCAACGATCAGCGCCTGTGGGTCCGCCGCGCGGATCTTGCGCAGATAGGCCAGGTACGCCGGGGTGAACTCGGCGCTCGTCGACGCCGCGTCGTTCGTGCCGAAGTTGACGACGACCGCGCCGGGGTCGAAGGGTGCAGCCGGGAAGCCCGCAAGGTTCCAGCCGAAGGACTCCGACGCCGTACCGACGTTGCCGTGACCTTGCTGGATGATGCCCTGCTTGCCGAAGCCGACCTGGTTGGTGTCCGCGCCGAACGCCTGGCCGACCAGGTGCGGGTACGCCTTGGTGCCGTCCGCGCAGTCCGTCCCGAGCTCGGCGCAGAGCGCCATCACGCCTTGGGTGATCGAGTCGCCGTAGAACTCCATGCGGTGCTCGGCGGTCGTCTGCAGCGGGATCAGCTTGGCGTCGGGGGCGAGCTCGATCTTCTCCAGGACGACGCCGGTCTGCAGCGGCACGTTCCAGCGGTTCTCGTACTCGTCGACGTCCTTGACCACGATCTCCGCGGTGTGCGCGACCGTCGGGTCGAGGTTGTCGGCGAACACCTTGTGGTCCGCGTCGGCCTTGTGCAGTACGGGCGCCTGGCCGTCGATTGCGACGTACAACTGGGCCGGGACGGTGATCGACGCGGTGTCGAGCAGTGCGCCGAGGTGCGAGCCGGTGAACCGGAAGCGGACCGAGGACCCGGAGTTCACGGTGATCGCGACGTCGTCGTCCCGGCCCCAGTGCCCGTCGAGCTCGATCCGCGGGTCGAACGGTCCGTACGTCGCCGGGTTCGCGGCTGTTGCTGTACTTGCCGCCGTACTGGCTGACGCTGTCAGGAGGCCGGCTCCGGCCAGGATCACCAGACACAGACTCAAGAGGCGATTTCGCACGGCGTTCTCCTCGCGCGGACCGCCACAACAGAGCCCGGGGCGGTGGGCGGGTAATCCTTTTCCTGGCTACCGTCGCAGTGTCGCGCATTGACGTCAAGGGCTTGTCCGGGGAAATCGGGAAAAGGTTTACATCACGCTACCGGCAGCGATCCGCGCTGGGATCATGGTCCAATGGGCCGGTGAGACGGTATCGATCCTCTGAGCCCGCTGCGGACCGCGCGGCCCGCCCCACGATCCATGACGTGGCGCGGCTGGCCGAGGTCTCGACGGCGACCGTGTCGCGGGTGCTGAGCGGCGGCAAGCCGGTGTCGCCGGAGGTCGCCGACCGCGTTCGCGTCGCCGCCCAGGACGTCGGCTACCGGCCGAACCCGGCGGCCCAGACGCTGTTGCGCGGCAGCAGCCGGACGGTCGGCGTCGTCGTACCGGACCTCGGAAACCCGTACTTCGCCGAGATCCTCAAGGGTGTCGCCTCCGAGGCGGCCGCCACCGAACACCACACGCTGGTCGCCGGCACCGACGAGGACCCTGAGCAGGAGTACCGCTCCGCGATCGAGCTCGCCCGCTGGGTCGACGGGCTGCTGCTGTGCGCGCCCCGGATGAGTACGCCCCGCCTGCGCGAGGTCGCCGAGGCTGCACGCCGGCTCGTCCTGATCAACCGGGTACTGCGGCATTCAGCGGTCGGATCGGTCGTGGTCGACTACCACCTCGGCGTCCGCGCGCTCTGCGAACATCTGGCGTCACTCGGGCACAAGCGGATCGCGTACCTGCAGGGCCCGACTGCCGCGTGGTCCGATCAGCAACGCCAACGCGGTTTCCGCTCACCGGAGGCGTCCGGTCTCACGATCTTCCGGGTGCCGTGCGGCTCGACGCTCGTCGACGGACAGGCCGCGGTGGACGAGGCGCTCACGTACAAGCCGACCGCGATGATCTGCTTCAACGACCACGTCGCCGTCGGCGTCCTCAGCCGCCTGCGCGAACTCGGTCTCTCCGTCCCCGGCGACATCTCCGTCGCCGGTATCGACAACGCCCCAATGAGCGCCCACACCGACCCCGGCCTCACGACGTACGCCGTCTCCACCATCGAACTGGGCCGCCAAGCCTGGGAACGCTTCACCCCCCGAGTAACCACCGCCACCACCCACCTCCAAGGCGAACTGGTGATCCGCTCCTCCACCGCACCCCCACCCCACCGCCCCCACCGCTAACCGCACCCGCCCCAACCCCACCGCACATACAACCCACCCGCCCCACCCCACGCACCACCGCACGTACCACCGCACGTACGACCGCACGTACCACCTCCGCACGCACCACAGCACGCCCCACCCCATCGCACGCACCAGCACCCGCCCCACCCACCGCATGCACGCACCACCGCACGTACCACCTCCGCACGCCCACCCCACCGCACGCACCACAGCACGCCCCACCCCATCGCACGCACCAGCACCCGCCCCACCCACCGCATGCACGCACCGGCACCCGCCCCACCCCACCGGACGGACGCACGCACCACCGCACGCACCACCTCCGCACGCCCCAACCCCACCGCACGCACCACAGGACGCCCCACCCACCGCATGCACGCACCACCGCACGCACCACCTCCGCACGCCCCACCGGACGCACGCACCACCACCACACACACCACCACCCGCCGCCCACCCCACCGCACGCACGCACCACCGCACGCCCCGCTCGAGCACGGCTTGAGACCCGCATATGGGTGGATATCCGTCGGTGTTGTGCCTTCTCCCGTTGGTATGCGAGGGGAGAACCCCCAACACCCGGGGACATCCCCGCGGGAGTTGTCGGGCGCGTTGTGCTGCCGGGTGCCAGGTTGTTTCACCGCTGGCGGGTTGTATGGCGGCATCGGTGAAACAACCCGCTATCCGCACGAACCGGCGCAACACGGCTAGCGGCAACGGCAGCCGCTGACGCGGGCGCCGACCGCGAGTGGGGGCGGATGCGCGGGTGGGGCGGGTGCGCGGGTGGGGGCGGGTGGGGTGTGGCGGCGCAGTCGACGGCACCATCCTGCGACCGGGGGCGGGGAGTGCGGCGGCCGGGGGGTGGTGAGTGTTGGGGGGCGGGGGTGGGCGAGGTTAGGCGGGGTGGGCGAGGTTAGGCGGGGTGGGCGGGGTGGGCGGGGTGGGCGGGGTTAGGCGGGGGTGGTGAAGTGGTAGGTGCCTGATCCTGTGCGGCAGATGGTGGTGTCGGGGGTGGAGTCGAGGACGGTGACGTCCTTCGCCTGGGTCAGGGGGTGGCCGGACTCCTTGGTGGCTTCCGGGTTTGTGGTGGGGATGTGGATGGTGGCGTCGGCGCCGGGTGGGACGGTTACGTCGAGGGTGAGGGTGCCGTCGGACTGTTGCCAGCGGGTGGTGACTCGGCCGGTGGGGGTGTCGTACGACGCTTCGGCCCAGTTCAGGCGGCCGCCGGGGCGGGGTTTGATGACGAGGTCGCGGAAGCCGATGGACTCGGGCGACTGGCTGATACCGGCGACATCGCCGTACAGCCATTCACCGACCGAGCCGAGCGAGTAGTGGTTGAACGAGTTCATCGCGACCGGCCCGAATCCGTTCTCCTCCGTCCACCCGTCCCAGCGCTCCCAGATCGTCGTCGCGCCGTGCTTGATCGAGTACCCCCAGGACGGATACCGGTCGTCGTGCAGCAGGTCGTACGCCAACTCGGCGTACCCGTACTTCGTCAGGATCGGGCACAGCAACGCGACCCCGGCGAACCCGGTCGTCAGCGATCGCCCGCGCGACTCGAGATCCGCGACCAGATGCTTCACCACCGCCTGCTCCGCCTGCTCGGGCAGCAACCCGAACGCCAACGGCAACAGGTACCCGGTCTGGGTCTCCCCGCGAACCTTGCCCTCGGCATCGACGAACTCCGCCACGAACGCCGCCGCGATCTTGTCCCGCAATTCGCCGTACGCCGCTGCCTCGTCCGCCAATTCGAGCACCCGAGCGGCCGCCGCCGTGAACTCCACGCTCCGCGCGAAGTACGCGGTCGCGAGGACATCTCGATCGGTCTGTACGCCGAACTGGAGCCAGTCGCCGTAGTGACCGCTCGTCCGGTTCCGCCAGATCAGGTCGGGGTTGGCGCGGTGCACGTAGTCGACCCAGCGCCGCATCACCGGCCACGCGGTCCGCAGTACGCGCTCGTCGCCATAGATCCGGTACAACGTCCACGGCACGATCGTCGCCGCGTCGGCCCACGCCGGCGTACCGTGCCGACCGGTGATCACGTGTGGGATCACGTCCGGGATCGCGCCCTCATCGGTCTGTGCGACCGCGAGATCCGCGAACCAGTTCTCGAAGAACGTCAGTACGTCGGCCTGGTACGCCGCTGTGGGCAGGAAGATCTGTGCGTCCGCCGTCCACCCGAGCCGTTCGTCGCGCTGCGGGCAGTCCGTCGGAACGCTGACGAAGTTGCCTCGCTGCCCCCACCGGATGTTGCTGAGCAACTGGTTGACGCCCGGATCCGAACACTCGAACCGTCCCGCGACCGGCGTGTCCGAATGCAGCACCCGCCCGGTCACGTCCTCCGCGGTCAGCTCACCCGGATAGCCGTCGACCTCGACGTACCGGAAGCCGTGCACGGTGAAGATCGGCTCGAAGAACTCCTCGTCCCCGCCGGCGCTGACGAAGTAGTCCGTGGCGTCGGCCGTGCGCAGGTTGGCGGTGTACAACTCGCCGTCCGCCTGCAGCATCTCGCCGTGCCGCAGCCGGATCCGGTCCCCGGCCTGGGCGCCACGCACCCGCAACCGGACGCGACCGGCGAGGTTCTGCCCGAGGTCGACGATGAAGCGTCCGGGTTCGAGCGCGGTCACCGCGGTCGCCGCGACGTCCTCGGTCACCCGCACCGGGTCGGTCGTCACCGCGATCAGCGTCGACACGTCACCACCGAGATCGCCCGCCGGCGCCCACTCGCTCGCGTCGTACCCCGGGCTGCTCCAGTCACCGAGCTCGAGCCTGGCGTCGTACGACTCGCCCATCAGCAGATCGGCGAACCTGATCGGCCCGACGCGTTCGACCCAGCGGCCGTCGGTCGCGACCACGGTCCGCGAACCGTCCGGGTGGTCGACGACGAGTTGCGCGAGTAGCTGCGGCTTCTTGCCGTAGTGGTGCGCGTGGCTTCGTGTATCCCACCCGACGTACCCGGACCACCAGCCCTCGCCGAGGACGGCGCCGATGACGTTCTCGCCCTCGTGCAGCAGCTCGGTCGCGTCGTACGTCTGGTAGGCCACGCGCTTGCGGTAGTCGGTCCAGCCCGGTGTCAGCTCGTCGTTCCCGACCCTCTGACCGTTGGCGCTGAACTGGTAGAGACCGTGGGCAGTCGCATAGACCCGTGCCCTGGTGACTGGTTGGGTCAGCTCGAACGAGCGCCGGTAGTAACGTGGCGGCGCGATGGTTGCCTGCCGCACCGTCCGCGGCTCCGCGCGGTCGACGGGCGGCTCGAAGTACGGATCGGTCTCGTAGTCGTGCTCGATCCAGTGTGCTTCCCACTCGTCCTCGTGGAAGAGACCCGTCGCAAAGGTCGACTCCGCAGACGAAACCTGTCCGGCCGCATCCCGCACCGAGAGCCGCCAGACGTAGTCGGTCTGCGATGTCAACGGAGCACCACCGTGGTCGACGTACGTCTCCCGCTCGCTCCGCCATCCGCTGTCCCACACCTGTACGCCATCGCGCAGCACCTGCACGCGGAACGCGTCCTGCCGATCGCCACGGGTCGGCGACGTCAACCGCCAGCTCAGCCGCGGCCGCGCCGTACCGATCCCGAGCGGATCGACACGGTGCTCACAGCGCAGGTCGTACGCCGTCAGCCCAGTCAGGCCGGTCGCACTCGGCACCTCGGACAGCACCCAGGTCGTTGTCACCAGGACCACTCCGTCTCGGGTCGGTGGAGCTCGTACTCACGGAGGCCGCCGGCGTGTTCCGGGCGGTCGCCGTACATCGGTCGGGACGTGCCCGGCGGGTCGATCGCGATCACGTCGTCGCCGCGCCAGGTGGTCCGGAACTCGTTGCCGGCCGCAAACTCTGTGGTGGTCTGCTCGACCATCGGGAACGTCACGGTGATGCGCTCCCCCGGCTGCGGCTTCGGAATCGACAGGTATCCGTCGGGCGCCCAGATCCGCTCGGCGCCGGTCCGCTCTTCGTCTCCGCGCTGCAGCCTCAGCCGCGCGTACCCGGCCCAGTCGGGGATGCGCACCCGGAGCTCGTCCATGGGCTCGTTGACGTGCAGCTCGACCTTGCCCTCGACCGGCAGGTGGCTGATCACGTCGACCGCATGATGGCCGCGCGTGAGCAGCAGGTTGACTCGGGTCAGCCGGTGGTCACCGGTGACGATGCTGTTCCACGCCCAGAACAGTCCTCGGACGCCTGAGCCGACACAGCATGCCTGGACGTCGTTGGTGTGGCCACGCCCCAGCGGTACGTCGGACACGTAGTCGTTCGGAGCGCCGTACCCACAGAAGGCGCCGAGGACGCGCTCGCCCACGTCGACGTGCGTCCGCCAGCCGGGCTCGTCCTGCGAGCGGTCCGGCGCGGACTCCACCCAGCTGACGTCCTGCAGCTGCGACGCGGCCAGGTGGTTGCGGACGAAGCGCTCGACGACCGCCCAGTACTCCGTGAGGCCGTTGCCGGCCAGCGTCGTACCCAGACCGATGAGGTCGACGAGCGAACAGGTCTCATGCTCGTACTGCTGGTCGGCAAGGTCACCTGGCGTCCAGCCGAACCGGGTGGCCTCGCCCAGCACCCAGTCGTAACTGCGGCGCACGAACTCGGTCAGCCCGTGGTCACCGGTGTGCCTGGCCAGTCGAGCAAGGCCTTCCAGGGTCCCGACCCGCGTGTGGAAGTGGCCACTGCGGTACGCACGGGCCGGGTTGAAGCTCCCGTCCGCGTTGAAGACACCGCTCTTCTCGACGATCAGCCGGGCGAACCACTCGCACAGCTCCAGCGCGTCGGTGTTGCCGGTCGCCTGGTGGTAGCGCAGCAGCGGCATGATCAGGCGGCCGGAGAACGAGGCCGGGTCGGGCGCGAGATGCAGGTCGATCGCGTTCGACGACGGCCAGCCGTCCTTCGTGTACTCCGACGCCGGGTAGAACCAGACGTCGCGCTCCTTGATCGCGATCCGCTTCAGCGCCGCCACCTGGCGGTCCGCGGCCCGCTGCGCCTGTGGATCGTCGGCAGCGACCACTGCGGTCGTCATGGCGAGCAGAGTGGCGCGCTGGTCGATCAGGTTCGCATTCGGCAGCCAATGGCCTTTGGGGTGCGCCTGGCGGTAGGTGAGACCGTCGTCGGCGAGCAGTGCGAACAGCCGCTGCCGGTAGCGGTCGGCGATCGTGTCCCAGCGCGGGTCCCAGCCCTTGCCGCCGGTCATCTGGCGGGTCAGCAGGATCGCGTCGGTGAGCCGTCCGTGACTGGAGCCGTAGTCCCAGTCGCCGTGGTCCATGCGGGCAGGACGGGCGAGCAGGTTCGCGCTGAAGAACGGGATGCCGTCCAGGTCGTCGTCGGCCAGGCCGGTCACCGCGTTCATCGCCAGCGCGGCCCGGTCCTCGAGCAGCAGAGTCGCAGGGATCGTCGCCATGAGGTAAACCTTTGCCTCCTCCGCCCGCGAAGTCAACCGGCTATCCACAGGCTGGCCGATCCGCCTTGTTTTCTTGAGGTTTACTGGCGGAGACTGGTCGGACCTCGAGCAAAGGAGAGGCCTGATGCGAGCAGCCGTTCTGGAGGCGCCACGGCAGGTTTCGGTGACCGACGTCCCGGATCCGGAGATGGGTGACGACGTGCTGCTCAGGATGCGTGCGGTCGGGCTGTGCGGCTCCGATCTGCATACCTGGAGCGGACACCATCCGTTCCGCAAACCGCCTGTGGTGCTGGGGCACGAGGGCGCCGGCGAGGTCGTGTCGTCGGGCGATCCACGCTTCCGTGCAGGCGATCGGGTCGCCGTGCTGCCGGCGTTGTCCTGCTGGGAGTGCACGCGGTGCGAGGCAGGTCATCCGCATCTCTGCAAACACAAACGGGTCCCCGGGCTGGGCTGGCCGGGGATGCTGAGCGAGTACTTCGTTGCGCCCGGCCGGGTGCTCGTGTCGTTGAACGACGAGATCGGGTACGGCGAGGGCGCGATGATCGAGCCGGTCGCGGTGGCCTGGCGTTCCACGTCGGCGGTGCGCGCCGGAGATGCCGTCGCCGTCCTCGGTGGTGGGGCGATCGGAAGCCTCGCGGCGGCGCTGAGTCGGCACCGTGGCGCGCGGACCGTGTTGGTGAGCGACATCCAGCGGCACAACCGTGAGTTCCTCGTGTCACAAGGCGTTGAGACCGTGGTTGATCCGCGCTCGTCGGACCTTGTGCCGCTCGGGATCGAGGTGAGCGGCGGGGACGGGTTCGATGTGGTCGTGGTGGCGTCCGGGCATCCGAGCTGTCTCGCGGAGGCTCTGGCGTTGTGCCGACCGCGCGGGCAGGTGGTGCTGCTGCCGATGTTCGGCGGCGCGTTGACGGTCGATCTGAATCCGGTGGTTCTCAAGGAGGTCACAGTGCAGGGGTCGACGATCTACACACCTTCCGATTTCGCGGCGGCGGCGCGGCTCGTCAACACGCGGAGTCTCGACGTACGTCCGTACATCTCCGACGTGGTTCCACTCGACCGAACCCCGCAGACCCTGTTGGCGATCGACGGTGGGGCAGCGCACCTCAAGACACAGATCGATCCGACCCGATGAGCGCCGGAGAGGTCGTTGCCACGTATCTGGTCGAGACCTACCTACCGCTGGAACAGGCCGCCGAAGCCATCGCCGGCGAACAGTCGACGGGCACGTTCACGGCTGTCGCCAGGGAGACACCCGAGCTCCGCGAACGTTTCGCCGCCCGCGTCCTGTCCGTCGACGAACTCCCGCCCACCGGCAACCCGGACCTGCCAGGCACCACCCGCTCGCGGGTGCCGACCGGCAACCCGGACCTGCCGGGCACAACCCGGCCGCGGGTGCCCACCGGCAGCCCGGACTTGCCGGGCACCAACACCCACGACGCCTCGCGGGATGACGGGAAGCGGAGCGCTCGGGTGCGGATCGCGTTCGGACTGGACAACTTCGGGCCGTCGTTGCCCAATCTGCTCGCCGCGGTGGCCGGCAACCTGTTCGAGCTCAGGCAACTCGCCGGCATCCGGCTTCTCGACCTCGACCTGCCGGCGCCGTTCGCCGAGCGCTATCCCGGCCCGCAGTACGGCCTCCGCGGGACTCGCGAACTGCTCGACCGGCCGGACGGCGTCCTGCTGGGCACGATCGTGAAACCGAGTATCGGGCTGCCACCCGAAGAACTGCGGCTCGTCGTCCGCGAGCTCGCCGAGGCGGGCATCGACTTCATCAAGGACGACGAACTCATGGGCAACCCGCCCCATTCACCGCTCGCCGACCGGATCGCGGTCGTCACCGAGGAGCTCGACAAGGTCGCCGCCCGTACCGGCCGGCGTCCCATGTACGCGTTCAACATCACCGACGATCTCGACCGCATGGCCGCCAACCACGACCTGGTTCACGCGGCCGGCGGCACCTGCGTGATGGTGTGCGTGAACCTCGTCGGCTTCAGCGGCCTCGCCTGGCTGCGCGAACGCTGCGCCCTGCCCATCCACGGACATCGCGCGATGACCGGTGTCTACACCCGAGCGCCGCAGCTCGGCATCGACTACGTCGCCTGGTCCAAACTCGCTCGCCTGGCGGGCGCGGATCACCTGCACACCAACGGCCTGTCCAACAAGTTCTACGAAACCGACGAGGAGGTCCTGCGCTCCATCACCGCCGTCCGCACACCACTCCTGGGAGGGTATGAAACCCTGCCCGTCCTCTCCTCCGGTCAGACGCCTGGGCTGGCTTCGGAGACGTACCGTCGCACCAACACAACTGATCTCCTGGTACTGGCCGGCGGCGGCATCCACGGCCACCCGAGCGGCCCAAGCGCAGGCGTCACCGCAATGCGCGCCGCCTGGTCCGCAGCAACCTCCGGCACCGACCTGACCACAGCCGCCAAACAGGTCCCCGAACTACAAGAAGCACTAAACAAGTTCGGCTCGCCGTACACCGGCAGCGGTCATGGGCCGGCCTAGACATGGCCAGGCGCAGATCACGGGGGTGGGGCGTCGGCATGAGCGGGAGTACGCATGAGCGGGAGTAGGCATGAACGGGAGTAGGCATGAACGGGAGTAGGCATGAGGGGGACTATGCGAGTGAGAGTAGGCATGAGCGGGAGTAGGCATGGTTGAGGCGGCGTTCTACGGGGACGACTTCACTGGGTCGACGGATGCGATGGTGCAGTTCGCGCGGGTCGGGTTGCGGGCGGTGCTCCTCGTGAGGTTGCCGTCGGCATCTGAGTTGCGGGAGCTGGCTGAGCGGTACGACGTGATCGGCGTTGCCGGGATCGCGCGATCGCTGCCGCCCGATGAGCAGGAGGCCGAGCTGCGGCCGGTGCTGGAGGCGTTGCGGGATCTTGGGCCGCGCGTGCTGCAGTACAAGGTGTGCTCGACCGCGGACTCCTCCCCCACCCGCGGCAGTATCGGACGCGCGCTGGAGATCGGGCGCGAGGTCTGCGGCCCTGCTGTCGTCCCCATCCTCATCGCTCAACCGGAGCTGGGTCGCTACACCGTCTTCAGCCACCACTTCGCCGCCGAAGCCGGCACCATCTACCGCCTCGACCGCCAACCCACCATGTCCACCCATCCCGCCACCCCCATGCACGAATCCGACCTCCGCCACCACCTGTCCCACCAAACCACCCTCCCCCTAACCGCCCTCCACCTGACCACCTACACCAACCTCCCCACCACCTACACAAACCTCACCAACCCCCGACGCCCGAGACAGTCCACCCGATCCACCTCCCAGTCCTCCACGCCCCAGTCCTCCACGCCCCAGTCCTCCACCGGCCCCGCTCTCCACCCCACCGCCCAGTCTCCTGTTGTGCCCGGTGGAGTTGGGGCGGTGGTGCTGGATGCGTTGACTGACGAGGATCTACACAGGCTCGGGAGGGTGATTCTGCGGGACGGGACCGCGGGTGAGGTCAGGTTTGTGATCGGGTCGGGTGGGATGTCTCGGGCGTTGGGGTTGGCGCTTCGGCCCGGCGGTGGGGCTGTTGGCTCGGGTACGTCTGGTGCGGGTGGGCCGGTGTTGGTGGTGTCGGGCAGTCAGTCGCGCCGTACCGCCGAGCAGATCGAGCACGCACGATCGGCTGGGTGGATCGTGCTGCCGTTCGCCGACGACGTACCGCGGAAGGCAGTCGCCGCCATCGCAGCAGGAGCCGATGGCGTTGTCGTGCATACGAACGAGCTGTCACCGGACAAGCTCTCGCTGGTACCAGCCGGCCTTGCCGACGTGGTCCGGAAGGCCGCCGTACGCCGCGTCGTAGTAGCCGGCGGCGACACGTCAGGTCAGGTACTGCACCAGCTGGACGTCACCGCGTTGGAGCTGGCGCGATCCCTCTGCCCCGGCGTGCACCTCTGCCACGCAACCTCGCCGTACTTCGACGAAGTCCTCCTGAAACCCGGCCAGCTCGGCCCCGTCACGCTCTTCACGGAATTCCAGCAACGGTCGGTGACGAGTGCATAATGCTGCGTGTTGACTCGATCGGGTCTGCACGGGGGCGGCGCCGAATCATCGGCACGCCAGATGAGATGAGGTCCTGTGGTGCGTCGTCCTGTTTTCGCCAGCCTGCTCGGCCTGGCCCTCCTGGCGGTGGCCGGGCCGATGACGGCGTCGGCCGCGCCCGCAGCGACTTCAGCCCCTGGTGATTTCTACCAGGCGCCGTCGCCGCTACCCGCTGGTCGCCCCGGCACGCTGATCCGTACTCGGCCCGCGACAGTCCTCGCGACCGCGCTCACGGCGAAGGCCACGACGATCATGTACCACTCGCGCGACGCGCAGAACGCGGATATCGCGGTGACCGGCACGGTCTTCACACCAACGCTGCCGTGGCTGGGACGTGGCTCGCGGCCCTGGGTGAACCTCGCGGTCGGTACCCAGGGCCTGGGTCAGCAGTGCGCGCCGTCGAAGCAGTTCGTCGCCACGACCGAGCAGGAACTCGAACCGGTCGAGCTCCTGTTGGCGAACGGTTGGGGTGTCGTGGTCAGCGACTACGAGGGCTACACCGCCGGCTCCACTCCGACCTATGTCGCGGGAGTCTCCGAGGCACACACGGTGCTCGACATGGCCCGTGCGGCTGCCTCCGTCCCGGGAACGGGCATCTCGGCGGCGACCCGCTGGGCCACGATGGGCTACTCGCAAGGCGGCGGCGCGTCGAGCTGGGCGGCGTCGCTGGCCCCTTCCTACGCGCCCGAGCTCAACCTCGTCACCGACGTATCGGGTGGCGTGCCGGCCGACGTCCGAAACGTCGCCGAGTCTCTGGACGGCAGCCTCATCGGCGAAGGTCTGCAGCTGTACGCGCTGATCGGCCTGCAGCAGGCCTATCCCGGTCGGTTCCCACTGGACGAGGCTCTCAGCGTTGAGGGCAGGGCCACCGTGGCGTCGGTGAAGGCCCAGTGCGTCGTGCAGACGCTGGCCAGCTTCCCGTTGAAGAGGTTCAGCGACTACTCCACCGGCCAGACAATCCAGCAGTTCAACGCCCGGCCCGACGTCGCCTCTGTGTACGCGGAGAACAACCTGAGCACCCGGCCCGCTCCCGCCGTGCCGGTCTTTCAGTACCACGCAGCCCTGGACGAAATCGTTCCCATCGGCCAGGCACGCGCGCTCAACCAAGCCTGGTGCGCCAAAGGCACGCCCATGGTCTTCTCCGTCGTCCCCGGAGACCACATCACCGGCGAAACCACCGGCCTGCCCGGCGCGGTCTCCTGGCTGGCCGACCGCTTCGCAGAGCGGCCCCTGCAAACCACCTGCTGACACTTCCGACCTGGGCATGCCGGTGATTCGTCGCTGACCCAAGCGTCCCTAGGGTTTCGGCGCGGGTATGTTGCCCGGACGGCCGAGCAGTTGCGCACATCCGCGCCATCTCGCACACGTGGTGGACAGCCTCCACGAGCGAATCGGCCAACCACTCGAATTCGCTGTGCTTCCAGGCCTACACAATCGAGAACAACCAGGTCGCCCTGACCGAATGGCCGGCCGTCGATCCCTTGGTGGGAAAGAAATCGTCGGCATATACACATTTGTTTCCCAACAAGCCGCCACACACTCCGCCTCACGACTCGACGAGGTCGACAGCGGGCAACTGATTCCTGCAGTGGCGGGTTGCCCCCTGATGTGGTGGGTTGCCCCCTCGGATTTTCGGTGGGCAACCCTGCAGTTCAGGGGGCAACCTTCGGATTGAGGCGTGCTTGGGGTTGCCCGGCCTGGTCACTGACGGGATCGACAGTCGACCCACTCCCTTAACCGAACAGCCGCGCCGCCAACCCTGCGAAGGTGCGGGTTCAGAAGTATTCGCAGTTCTCGGTGGGTTGCCGGTCCGTCGCTGCGGAGGTCAGGCTGAAGTTCTCGACCGGGGAGTGTGGGGTGTCGAGGATCTCGACGGTTCGGGGGGCTGAGCGTACGGCGAGGTTGGTGACGGTGATGTCGCGTACGACGGGGGCGTGGCCGCCGAACTGTTCCGGTTCCGCGTGCCGGGTGGTGATGAGGATCGCGGAGGTGGTGACCGCGTCGACGATCAGGTTCTCGACCGTGACGTGCTCGATCACGCCGCCGCGCAAGGAGTTCGTCTTGATGCGCAGCGCGTGGTCCACGCCCGCACCGGCAACCGGCCCACCCGCGGGGGTGGTGACGTGGAGGTCTCGGGCTTGGATGTTCGATGCTCCGGCGGAGGCTTCGCTGCCGATGGTCAGGGCTCCGTGGCCGGCGGTGAAGCGGCAGGATTCGATGAGGATGTTGCGGGACGGGCGGCCTGCGCGGCGGCCGTCGGCGTCGCGGCCGGACTTGACGGCGATGCAGTCGTCGCCGGTGGTGAACGAGCAGCCGGTGATGACGACGTTCTCGCAGGAGTCGGGGTTGCAGCCGTCGTTGTTCGGGCCGAGGGAGTCGACCGTGATCCCGCGGACGAGTACGTCGGTGCAGAAGACCGGGTGGACCACCCACATCGGGGCGTTCACGATGCGTACGTCTTCGATGCGCACGCGACGGGAGGTGTGCGGCTGGATGAAGCTCGGGCGGAAGCCGTGACCGGGTTCGAAGATGCGGTCCTCGACGGGTACGTCGGCTTCGACCATGCGGAGCAGGCGTTCCCAGTCGGTGCGCGGGCGGGTGTTGCTCCACCAGGTGGCAGTGCTCGCACCGCCGTCGAGGGTGCCGGTGCCGGTGATCGCGATGTCGGTTTCGTCGTACGCGTAGATGAGAGGTGAGTGGCTGAAGCACTCGATTCCTTGCCAGCGGGTGCGGACGATCGGGTACGTCGTCGGGTCGGTGTGGAACCGGAGTGTCGCGCCGGCGGGCAGATGCAGTTCGACGTTGCTGCGAAGCCGGATCGGCCCGGTGACGAATTCACCGTCGGGTACGACGACACGCCCGCCGGTGAGCGCACACGCGTCGATCGCCTCCGCAATCGCCCCAGTGCAGTCCGACCCGGCGCGAGCCCCGAAGTTGGTGATCAGGTAGTCGGTCATCGGAGAGCTTGGATGCGGAGGGCGTTGGCCAGGGGGACGGCTATGACCCAGCTCGGGTTCCAGGTGTTGGTGTGGCCTCGGCGTTGCCAGTGGGTTTGGAAGACGGCTTCGCCTTGTTCGCCGGGAAGGGGGAAGTTCCAGTCGTTCGGGGCAGCGGCGACGGTTTGACTCAACGCGTGCAGGGTGGTTCGCGCGGCGGCGACGTACGCGGGGCGGTCGGTGGTCAGGCCGAAGGAGAGGAGTTCGTACGTCGGGAGGAAGGCGTCGAGGTGGTGGTTCTGCACGCTGACGGTCGGCCAGCCGATCGCGTTGAAGCCGGCGGCGTGAAGAGGCGAGTCCTCGTCCTGTTCCGGGGACCAGACGTACACCCAGGTGAGGAGCCAGTCGGCGGAGACTTCGCACCAGGTGGCGTACAGCGGGTCGCCGGTGCGGCGGAGGAGTTCGTAGGCGGCCATGAAGTAGTACATGCCGGCTTCTTTGTCCTCGCAGGCCGCGTCCAGGGTGGAGCGGGAGAACGGCCGGTCGAAGGTCCGCGCGTGCTGGTCGTGGTACCGGGACAGCCAGACGGTTGCTTCGGACAACAGTTCGTGAGAGTCGAGGACCGACGAGGCCTTCAGAGCGGCCAGTACGCACGGGATGCCCGCCGAGGAGACCGTCGTCGCAGCTGGCAGGCCGTCGAGTCGCCATCCGACCGGAAAGGTCCCGTCGGCCAACTGAGCGGTACCGCGGAGGAAGGTCATGGCTTCTTCGAGGGCGTTGAGCCACGACGGCGGGACGGGTTCGTCGTGGTCGCGGAAGAGGGTGATGATGTCGGTCAGGTCGCTGATTGTCTCGCCGTACGCTCGGCTGGAGACCATGGGGCGGTTACCGGCACGGAAGCTGGTCCAGCGGCGGGTGCTGACCTGGTACGCGTTGTGGCGCAGGCCGGGGGTCGGTGTCGGGCTGCCGGCCAGGTAGAACTCGACGGCCGCACGGCAGCGGTCGATGCGCAGCCGGTCCCGGGTGTTGAAGCCGACCTGGGCGTCGCACCAGGCGAGCTTCAGCGCCTGGCCTGTCCAGCCGTACATGAAGTGCCGAGACTTACGCGGCCCGTTGCCGGGAATGTCGCTGAACTTGGTGTACCCGGCGACGGTCCCGGACTGGTACCACCGGTTGTCCAGGGCAACAGTCTTCAACGTGATGAGCTCGACGAGAGCCAATCCGGGTGAACCAGCGGCCGTGAAGAGGGTGCGCGCACTCTCGACAAGGTGCCGAAACGCGTGACCGCGGAGCTCCTGCCGTCCCCAGTCGAGGACCAGGTGCTGGGTGTATACCTCACCGGGACGCAGCGTGAGGTAGCCGTCGTCGGTCGCCTCGGTCTCCGCCTTGCTGACGTACCGGACGTCCTGCTTGCCGTCGAACATCAGTACGCCGCTGAGCGCCGCGATCACCGGACCGTCCTGCCGGATCGCGCCGAGCGAGCCGTACCGGACCTGGCCGTCGCCCGAGCGGCGTGCCTGCGGGCGCGAGATGACGGACAGCCAACGGCGTTCGCGCCCCTCGCGCCATTCGAGGTTGGCGCCGGGGATCGGGAGCCGGTCCTCCTCGGCGACGAAGCCGCCGCCGGGTGTCGGGCCGATCCGCGGCACGGCGCGGGCCGGGTCGGCGGACGGGTTGTCGTTGTAGATCACGCCGGGGATGGTGAGCTGGCTGTCCTTCACCCTGCCGAGGTCGAGCAACAGTCCGACGGCGAGGTCGGCGACGCGGCGCTTGCTCGTGTTACGCCAGCAGAGCTCGAGGTTCAACCGGTCGCCGTCGTCGAACGCCAGCCGCACCTCGACCGCGAGCGGTCCGGTCCGGCAGCCCGCCCGGTGTTCGCCCGGCCGCCGCGAGATCCACCACCCGTCGGGACACGTCAGCGGGCTGGGCTGCCAGGGGCGACCGGCCGAGCAGGTGAGGAGGTCGCCCAGCGGGCGTTCCAAGTAGACCGGCCCGTCGACCTGGCCGAACTCGAGCACCACACCGTCCGGTGTGCGACGCAACGAAGCCTGGCGCGGACCAGACGTCAGCGCGGGCATCAGGACGCCCGGCGGATCTGAATGGCCTGGTACTGCGTGCCGGGCAGCCGGACCGTCAACGTGCCGGCATCAGCGACACTCTCGCGAGTACGGCGTACCGAGTGGTTCCACACGTCCAGTACGTCGACGTCGTACTCGCCCTCGGGCAGTGAGAACGTCCGGTCCGGGAACTGGTGCTCGCCGAGGTACTGGAGGTAGTACGAGCCAGGCACCGCGAGCGTCGGGGCGTCGCGGTAGTCGTCGATCGGCTCCACACCGGCGGGCAGTTCGTCCAGCACCTCCCGCAACAGCCGCAGCCGTCGCGCGACAACACCAGTGGGCCGACTGCCGCCGTCCGACCACGGCACGACGCTCACGGACGACGGGTCGACGTACCACTCGCCGTGCGTCACGTAGGCCCCGCGAACTATCCCCTCCCAGATGCGGGTCAGCATCTCCTCAGGCCGGAGGCTGGTGTCGGGGGTAGTGCCGTTGCCTTCGTGGCCACATGCGTCAACGAAGACGGGCTTGGCGTGGGCCACACGCAACGCGGACACTCCACGGAGGTTCTCCAGCCGGACGCTCAGGTGAGTCAGCCAGGGCGGTCCCGGGTCGGTTGCCTCGTGCATCGAGATCAGGTGGCGACTGGAGTCGAGTTCCGCGATCAGCTCGGCCAACTCTCGCGACCTGTCAGCGGACTCCAGGCACCAGGTGACATTCCGATAAGCGGCCAGCCGATTCACCGCAGCGCGAACAACAGACGAGTCCGTCGGCAGGACGATGTCAGCCACGATGTCGGCCGCCAGCAGGTCACGGACCTGGTCCTCGATGCCGTCGGACACCCGCAGCCGGACGCGGTTGAACGGCGAGGCCGCGAGCGCCGGGCGTGCGGCAGCCCACTGCGCCGGATCACCGAACCACGTGGTCGTGAGCGGGTGGTACGGCGTACCGTCCGCCCAGCGCAATGTGGTGCCAGCACGACGGACAGGACCATGCGAGGTCGCGGGCGTGCACTCCACAGTCCCGCCGTCGTACGACCAAACGCCTTCCAGATCAGGGCTGTAACGGACCACCCACCCGTCGTCCGACTGGAACGGTTCGACGTACGCGGTGGCGCCGGACGTGTGGCGGAACAGCACGCCTGCCGGCGCGGGCACAGGTAGTTCGAGCACGTCCCAGCGTGCTACTGACGTCATCGGGTCCCTCTCAGGGCGAGGTACGGGGTGGCGGGCAGTGGGATGCGGCTCGGGCCGGAGTACTCGGCCAGCGGGGTGATGGTCATCGCCCGCGTGTCGATCAGGTCGAAGTGGAAGGGCGAACCGTCCGGCAGGTCCAGCTCGACAGCGGACGGCTGACGGTCGCCGAGGTAGTGCAGGACACAGCGGTCCGCGTCGACCTCACCGTCCGACTGCCGCGGCAGCCCCGCGAACACGGCCCGGAGGAAGTCGATCCGCTCCGGGCTCTCGCCGTACAGCCGGCCGCCGATCGAGATCCACGCGCGGGTCTCCCGGTCGACGAACGACTCGCCGTGCCCGACGTATCCGCCGAGCGACATGCCCTGCCAGAACCGGTGCACCATCTCGTCCGCGGTCAGGTTCCCCCAGCGCCGGCCGGCATTGCCCTCGTAACCGATCTCGTCGATCACGACCGGCTTCCGGCAGTCCCGCCAGGCAGCGACCTCGGCGCCGTCCCAGTGCTGCACGCTCTGATGCGTGATCCACGGCTTGGTGAAGTCGTACGGCGTGAAGACCTCGTACATCTTGGTCCCGTTGTGGATCGACCGCAGTCGCTGGTACGGGTCGTACCGCTGCACCAGCTGCAGCAGCCGGTCCCAGTCCGCGATCGTCTTCTCGTGGTTGAAGTCGTACTCGTTCGACAGCGACCACCAGACGTTCCGGTACGCCGCCAGCCGCGCGACGACGTACCGCAGATAGGCCGCGTCCTGCGCCGGGGTCATCCGGTCGAAACCCCACACGCCGCGGTCGTACGGGTGGAACAGGATCAGGTCCGCCTGGACGCCCAGCGCCAGCAGGTCCGCCACCCGCGCCTCGAACTCCCGGAAGAACACCGGGTCGTACCGGTCCACGTCGACCGAACCTGGTGTCGCCCCGGCGAACGGCGTGCGCTCGGGTCGCATTCCGTCCGTGGGCAGCAGACACATCCGGACCTTGTCGAAAGGTGCTGAGCGCAACGACTCCAGCGTCAGTTCCTGGAGCTCTTTCGACTCGTACGTCCAGTGGTAACACGTCGTCCCGATGCAGTCGTACCGCGTGCCGTCGGCGTACGAGAAGTGGTGCCTGCCGAGGACGTCGACCGGCCCGTGGTTCCCGGGCCCCGGCGGGGAGCACACGAAGCTCCCACGCCGGCCGTCGAGCTCGGGTGCGGAGCTCGACGTGATGTACGACCACTCCCCCTCCCGGTCCGGCGAGAACCGCGCCCGGTACGTCCCGTCGCCGTCGTAGAAGCCGTCGACGGTCACCATCCGGTTCCGGAACTGGTACGTGACCTGGAACTCCACCTCGGCGAACGGATTGCCGCCGGACGGGCCGGTCAGGGTGAGCTCGTGCAGGCCCCACTTCTCCGGGGTGGTGGGGTGGGTAAATCCAATGCCGCTCATGGCAATCGGTCTCCTGCCTGGATCCACTCGGGCGCCAGGATCACGTGCTTGATGGTCTTGCGCAGGTACGAGTACGCGACGTGCAACTGCCCGTCGCGGGTCTGCAGCAGCGTCGGGTACGAGTAGCCGAACTCGTTCTCCCGGTACTCCTCGTCCTGCACCTGCAGGTTCCGCCAGTACGGCCAGGTAGCGCCGTCGTCCTCGGACAGTGCCAGCGTGAGCGGGGTCCGCAGGGTCTTCCGGCGTACGCCGCCCTTGCCGTCGTCGACCCAGCGGAACTGGTCACGCTCGGCCGACGAGTCGTTGAACACCATGACGAGCCGGCCGTCGGACAGCCGCAGTACCTGGACCGCCGAGTTGTTGTTCGGCAGGGTGGTGCGCTCCGGCGAGGTCCAGGTCCGGCCGTTGTCCTTCGAGACCGACCGGTGGATGCGGTCGGCGGCACGGCTGCGGAAGTACCCGACGAGCTCGCCGGGCGACAGCTCGACGACGCTCATCTGCACCTGCCCGATCGCGTCCGGCAAGTCCACCGCCGACCAGGTCTCGCCCTGGTCGGTGCTGAGTTGAAGAACGCTCCGCTCGGCGGTCTTGTCGCAGTCGTACGCCGGCAGCAACCAGTCACCGTTGCTCAATACAACAATCGGGTTCCGGATGAACGAACCGAGGTGATCGAACAGCACCTCGCTCCGCTCCCAGGTGAGCCCGCCGTCGTGTGACACCCGCCGGATCACGCGCGAGGTCGACTGGTCATGCGGCTCGTTGGAGGTGTGCAGCAACCAGACGTCATCGTCCGGAGTCACGAACAACAGTGGGTTCTGTTCGGAGCGGCGCGGATCCGACGAGAGCCGCTCGGGCGGCAGCCAGGTGTCCGTTCCGGCGGGGAGGCGGGACAGGACGATGTTGGTGTCCGGCTCGCCCTCCCCCGGGCCGTTGAACCAGGCGCACAGCAGGTCGCCGTTCGCCGTCTCGACCAGCGTCGCGGCGTGGCTGTCGCCGGGATGGATGGTGGGCAGGAGGGCCGCACCCTCACGGATGCGGCCGTCGAACCTCGCGTCGTTCACCATGTGAGCCCGCGGGCGACCTGCGCCTTGATGTAGTCGGGGATGTCCTGCGTCTCGGTGACCAGCAGCGACGAGTCGACGTCCATACCGTCCTTGAGTACGTGCTGCCGGAACACCTTGTACAGCGGGATGTCCCAGTACTCGGTGTTCTGGTAGTTCTTGATCACCGCGTTCTCGCCCCAGTACACGGCCGACGTGTCGATGGCCGCCAGCTCCGGGATCGCCGTACCGAACGCGTTCACGACAGCGTCGGTCTTCAGCACTCCCTTCATGCCGTACGACGAGATGCGGGTCTGCATCTCCTCCGACACCAGGTACTTGACCACGTCGAGCGCCTGGGCCTGGTGCTGCGACTGCGGCGGGATGAAGGCCGCGCGGGTGTCCGGCTGGTAGATCGTGTTCGCGCCGCGGGACAGCACCGGCATCGAGGTGACGCCGATCTTCACGCTCTTCGCCCACTCGGCGAACTGGGCCGCGTCGTCCTCCTCGATGTAGTACGAGCTGAGCGCGTAGGCGTTCAGCTTCGACAGGTTGTTCACCGCCATCGCGAGGTGGCCGGGGAAGCTCATGTCGCCCTTGAAGAAGTCGTCCACCGTGGTGAAGTTGTTCCGCGGGATCATCAGGAACCGGTGCAGGTTGTTCGCGACCGACTTCCACTCCGCGCTCGTCAGGTTGACCTTGACGTCCTGCGGCGCCGGCTGCTCGCTCGAACCGGGCACGAACGGGTAGAGCCCGAGCTGGTTCATCGCGAGGTAGTTGTCCGGGTGCTGCATGTAGCCCTTGTAGTGGTGGATCCCGTCCTGCCGGGTGAGCTTGACGGCCAGCTTGTAGACGTCGTCGTACGTCGAGCCGACCGTCGGGTACTTCACGCCGAACTTGTCGAAGATCAGCTTGTTGTAGAACAGCAGGCTCTCGTCGATCCACAGCGGGACGCCGTACAGGCCGCCGTCGGAGCGGGACTTGATCTGCTCGACCGAGCCGACGTTCAGCTTGGTCAGGTCGATGCCGGCGCCCTGCACCAGCGACGTGATGTCCTGGGTCCAGCCGAGCGGCTCGAGGTCCCGGTCGATCCGCAGCCGCGGGTCCTCCAGGATCAGGTCCGGCACCCGGCCGGCCTTCGCGATGTCCTCGTACCGGATCGGGTAGTCCCAGGTCGCGTACTTCAGCTTGATGTTCGGGAACTTCGCCCGGATCGCGTCGCCGAACACGGCATCGAAGTACCGGTGCGCCTCCCGGCCGTCGTCGTTGCCGCCGAGCTCGAACGGCTTGAAGTTGGCGGCGAACACGAACAGTTCGTCGTCGGCGACCGAGAACGGCACGTTGTACTTGTTCGGGATGTCGACGGTGCCGGCCGCCGACACCCCGGCCTGCGCGCCGGCCCGCGGGACCGCGGAGGTGGAACTGGTCGCGGCAGCCGGGCCGGCGGACAGCGCCGCACCGAAGGCGGCCAGACCGCCGATCGCGGCGCTGCCGCGCAGCAGTCCGCGGCGCGACAGGCCGGGAGCCGAAGCTTCGTTCTGCGGGCGATTGGCGGCTGCGTCGTGTGCTTCAGACATGGTTGACCTTTCCTATGGGGCGGTGGTGGCCGTGAGGACACCCTTCAGGTCGAGCTGCTCGGCGAAGTGGCACGCGACCTTGCGGCCATTTGCTCCCCCGATCTCGCGCAGCTGCGGGACTTCGGAGGCACACCGGGCTTCGGCGTACCCGCACCGGGGATGGAACGGGCAGCCGGCCGGCACCTTGGAGGGATCCGCGATCTCGCCGAGCAGCTTGATCCGCTCGCGTTGCCCGCGGGAGGCGGGATCGGGATCCGGTACGGCGCTGAGCAGCGCCTCGGTGTACGGGTGCAGGGGCTTGGAGTAGAGCTCCTCGGTCGACGCGCTCTCGACGAGCTTGCCGACGTACATCACCGCGACGTCGTCGGCGACATGCTCGACGATGCCGAGGTCGTGGGAGACGAACAGATAGGTGAGGCCGGACTCCTCCTGCAGATCGCGCAGCAGGTTGAGGATCTGTGCCCGGACGGAGACGTCGAGTGCGCTGACCGCCTCGTCGGCGACCACCAGCCGGGGGTTGGTGGCGAGGGCCCGTGCGATCACGACGCGCTGCCGCTCGCCGCCGCTGAACGCGTGCGGGTAGCGGTGCGCGTACTCCGCCCGCAGTCCGACGCGGCGCAGCAGCGAGGCGACCTTGTCGTCGATCTCGTCGCGTGAACCCGCGTCCTGGACCCGCAGCGGCTCGGCGATGATGTCGCGCAGCGTCTTGCGCGGGTCGAGCGAGGAGTGCGGGTCCTGGAAGATCAGCCTGACCTGCGCACGGTACGGCTTCAGCTGCTTCTCGCTCAGCGGCGCCAGGTCGACACCGTCGAACATGATGCTGCCCGAGGTCGGCTCGTACGCGCGAACGATGCAGCGGCCGAGCGTGGTCTTGCCGCAGCCCGACTCCCCCACCAGTCCGAGCGTCCGGCCGGCCTTGATCGACAGGTCGACACCGTCGACCGCCTTCACGAAGCCGCGGTTCCGCCCGAGAAACCCACCATGCAACGGAAAGTGCATGGTCAGACCCTTGGTCTCCAACAAGCTCATCGGTCCGCCTCCTCGCCGTACAGCAGGCAGGCGACATCGATCTCGTCGCTCCGTACCCGGACAGGCACAGTCACGTCGCACTTTCCCGCCATGAACGAGTCGCACCGCGGGTGAAAGCGGCATCCGGTCGGACGCTCGTACGGCGGCGGCACGGTTCCCCGTACGGCGACCAACCGGTCCTGACCGCGCTGGCCCAGCCGCGGCACCGAGCGCACCAGCGCCTGCGTGTACGGGTGCTTGGGATGACTCAGTACGGCGGATGCCGGCCCCTGCTCGACCACCTCGCCGAGGTACATCACCGCGACCTCGTCGGCGACCTGCGCGGCGACCCCGAGGTCGTGGGTGATCAGCATGATCGCCATCCCGAACTCCTGCTGGAGATCCTGCAGCAGGTCGAGGATCTGCGCCTGCGTGGTGACGTCGAGCGCGGTCGTCGGCTCGTCCGCGATCAGCAGCCGCGGGCGGCAGGACAACGCCATCGCGATCATGGCGCGTTGCCGCATGCCACCACTGAGCTGGAACGGGTACGAGTCGACACGGCGCTTCGGGTCCGGGATACCGACCCGGTCGAGCATCTCGATCGCGCGGTCGCGGGCTTCCTGTTTGCCGACGTTCTCGTGCAACCGGACAGCTTCGATGATCTGGTCGCCGATCGTGTGCACCAGACTCAGCGACGCCATCGGCTCCTGGAACACCATCGCGATATCGGCCCACCGGACCTGCCGCAGCCGCTTGTCCTTCGCGGCCAGCAGGTCGAGCGGCTTCGTGTCCGGCGCGTCGTCGTACAGCAGGATCTCGCCGCCGACAATCCGGGCCGGCTTCTCCACCAGCCGCAGGATCGACCGCGCGGTGACGCTCTTGCCGCAGCCGGACTCACCGACCACGGCCAGCGTGCGGCCACGAGGTACGGACAGGCTGACACCGTCGACGGCCTTCACGACACCGTCACCGAGCTCGAAATGGGTCCTGAGCTCGCGAACTTCCAACAACGGCTGCATGGGAAGGCGCCTCCTACTTGTAGGGATCCGCGGCGTCGCGGAGACCGTCGCCGACGAAGTTCATGGCGAGTACGACGACCACGACCGCGAGGCCCGGGGTGAGCAGCCACGGGGCGGTGGCGACCGCGCGGATGTTCTGCGCGCCCTCGAGCAGCACACCCCAACTGACCGCGGGCGGCTGCAGACCGAGGCCCAGGAACGACAGGCTGGTCTCGGCGAGGATCATCCGCGGCACCGCCATCGAGATCGAGGCGATGATGTGGCTGGCGAACGACGGCACCATGTGGCCGAAGATGATCCCGGTCCGCCCGACACCGTCGAGCCGGGCCGCCATCACGAAGTCCTCCTCGCGCAGGCTGAGGAACCGACCGCGGACGTCCCGCGCCAGTCCGGTCCAGCCGATCAGCGACAGGATCACGGTGATCGCGAAGTACCTCGTCAACGGACCCCAGCTGCCGGGCAGTGCCGCCGACAGTGCCATCCACAGCGGCAATGTCGGGACCGACATGATGAACTCGATGATCCGCTGGATGATGTTGTCGACCCGGCCGCCCACGTAGCCGGAGATGCCGCCGATCAGCATGCCGAGCAGGAAGCTCGCGAACACGCCGACGAGACCGATCGACAACGACACCCGGGCGCCGTGGATCAGCCGGGACAGCAGGTCCCGGCCGGACTGGTCGGAGCCGACCAGGAAGAACGCCTCACCGGCCTTCGTCGGGCCGATCAGGTGGATGTTCGACTTGATCGGGCCCAGGATCGAGTACTCGTCGCCGCGCACGAACCACCCGACGTCGACGATCTTCGACTTGTCGACGGTGAAGGTCTGCTCGAACGTCTCCTGGTTGCGCGTCGACGAGTACCCGTACACGAACATCCCGTGCTCGGCCGAGACGTGCACTCGCTGCGGCGGGGCATACGGCAGCGCGGTGTGCGCGGTGTCGGCGCTGGACGGCGCGAAGAAGCCGGCGAAGATCGCCATGAAGTAGATCGGGATCAGCACGATCAACCCGATCAGCGCCAGCCGGTGCCGCCGGAACTGCCGCCACATCAGCCGCCACTGCGGCAGCGCGCCGTGGTCGCGCAGGCTCTTCACGACCTCCTGCGGGGTCTCGTGCTGAGTGTCGGGGGCGATCGCCTCGGTCTGCTGGACCATTCAGATCTATCCCTTCTGGAACCGGGTGCGGATCCGCGGATCCCACCAGGCCAGTGCGAGGTCGCTGAGCATCGTGCCGATCACCGTCAGCGTGCTGAGAATCAGCACGAAACTGCCGACCAGGTACATGTCCTGGCTCTTCACCGCGCCGAGCAGCAGCGGGCCGCTGGTCGGCAGGCTCATCACGACCGACACGATGGTCTCGCCGCTGATCAGGCCGGGCAGCAGCCAGCCGACCGTGCTGAAGAACGGGCTGAGCGACATCCGGACCGGGTACTTGAGCAGCAGCTTCCACTCCGGCAGGCCCTTCGCACGGGCGGTCGCGACGTACGGCTTGTGCAGCTCGTCGAGCAGGTTGGCCCGGGTGATCCTGATCAGTCCCGCCGTACCGGCGACCCCGACCACCACGATCGGGACCCATAGATGGGAGATCAGGTCGAGCAGCTTGCCCAGGTTCCAGGCCGCGTCCGCGTACTCGGGTGAGAACAGTCCGCCGACGCTCTGGCCGAAGTACCGGAAGCCGATGTACATCATCACCAGCGCGAGCATGAACTCCGGGACGGCCATCCCGATGAAGCCGAGGAAGGACGCCAGGTAGTCGCCGCCCGAGTACTGCCGCAGCGCGCTGTAGATGCCGATCGGGAACGCGATCGCCCAGACGAACAGCAGACTCGCGATCGACAGCACCATCGAGAGCAGTACCCGGTTGCCGATCAGGCTGGCGACCGACTGGTTCCAGGCGAACGACTGCCCGAGGTCACCGTGCAGCACCACTCCCTTGATCCAGGTGAGGTACTGCACGATGAACGGCTTGTCGAGCCCGTAGTGCCGCTTCAGCTCGGCGATCTGCGAGTCCGGGATGTCCTGGCCGCGGGCCTCCGCGTTCGCGATCACCGTGGTGGTGTAGTCGCCCGGCGGCAGTTTGATGACCACGAAGGTGACGAACGAGATCGCCGCCAGCGTGATGACCATCCAGACCAGCCGCCGGGCCACGAACCGCAGCATTACTGCCCGATCGCGAACTGCTCGGGGTGGACGATGCCCGGGGCAACCGACTCGCTCATCTTCTCCGGCACGTTGTGGAAGTCGTTCTTCACGACGCCGTACGTGTTCGGCACCGAGCTGACGCCGATGTAGTAGAACTGGTCAGCCGCGATCTGCAGGATCTGCTTGCCGAGTTCGAGCGTCTTCGTCGGGTCCGGCTCCTGCCGCGCCTGGGTGAACAGCTCCATCTGCTTCTGGATCTCCGCCGGCGGCTTCACGCCCTCCTCGCCCTTCGACTGGTACCACTGCGCCCAGCCGATGCCGTACCGCGCGCTGCCGTCGTTGGTCGGCACCCAGTAGTGGTCACCACCGGTACCGGTCGGCAGTACGAACGTGCCGCAGGTCCAGGTCCCGGCGTCGTGGTCGTTGGCCTTGACCCGTTCCTTGTAGAGATCCTCGCTGACCGCCTGGGTGCGCAGCTCGATCCCGACCGCGGCCCAGCGCTTCTTGACGAACTCGATCGCCTCGACGTGGTCCGGGAACGATTCGCTCACCAGTACCGTGACCGAAACCGGCTTCCCGTCGGCGCCGAGCCGCTTGCCGTCCGGCGACTTCTTCGTCAGCCCGGCCGCGTCCAGGTGCTGGTTCGCCTTGGCGGCGTCGAACTCCAGGAACTGCGTGGCGAGCTGCTCGTTGTAGTACGGCGAGTCCTTCGGCGGAGCGCCCTGCCAAGGCTCGCCCTGACCGGCGTAGACCGCGTCGATGACCTCCTTGCGGTTGATCGCGTGCGAGAGGCCGGCCCGGAACTCCTTGTTCGAGAACAGTGCCCGCTTGACCGGGTCCTTGTGCGTCAGGTTGATGCCTATGACCATCGTGTTGGTCAGCTGGGTCGGCACCTCGAAGATCTTGTAGCCGCCCTTCTCACGGTTCTGCGCGACGACCGGCTTGTTCTGCGGCGTCCCGAAGTTCCGGTACTGCATGCCGAACTCGCCGTTCATCACCTTCAGCAGCTCGACCTGGGCGTCCTGGACGACCTCGACGCGGCAGTTGTCGATGTACGGCAACTGGCGGCCCTGGTCGTCGACCTTCCAGTAGTACGGGTTCCGGGTCAGGGTGACCGCAGAGCCCTTGCCGAGCGGGGTGGTCACCTTCCAAGGTGCCAGCGTCGGCTGCTCCGGGTTCGTCCACGGGTTCTGCTTCTGCGCGAACAGGTCGGTCCAGCTGCCGACGCCGGCCTTCTTCGCCAGTGCGTTCGCGAACTTGTTGTACTTCAGGTGGAACTGCTGGAAGTAGTGCTTCGGCAGCAGCATCCCGTAGGCGCCTTCACGCTCGAAGATCGCGTCGGCGATCTGCACGAGCAGCGACGGCTGCGGCGAGCTGTAGGTCATCTTGATCGTGCGCTCGTCGACCTTCTCGACCTTCGCGATCTTGCCGGTGTCCGGCGACGTGAAGGCGTCGTACAGGCCGTCCGGGTGCAGCCCCTCGTCGCACTGCACCTCGAGGATCGTGAACATCAGGTCGTCCGCCGTGCACGGCCTGCCGTCGGACCACTTCAGGCCCTCGCGCAACGTGAACGTGTACACCTTGCTCTCGGCATCGACCGTGTACTCGGCGACGTTCGCCTCGATCTCGTCGTACCCGGGCTTGCCGACCTTGTCGGGCTTCCAGCGCAGCAGCGGTTCGTAGCGCATCGCGTACCACAGCCACTGGGTGTCCTCCTGGGTCAGCATCGCCGACCGCCAGGTTCCGCCGTACTGCGCCTTGCCCTCGAGGGGCTTGATCACCGGCGGGTTCTTCGGCAACCGGTCCGCCAGCGGGGGCAGGGAGCCCTTGTCCACCAGGGCTTTGAGCATCGGCGATTCCTTCTCGCCGGCCACTGCGGCCTGTGCGCCGGAGCCTGCCGGCTTGGTGTCGAAGAAGCCGCACCCAGGGATGGTCGCCACGGCCAGGAGGCCGAGACCGCCCTGCAGCAGCCGACGCCGGTCGATCATGCGTTCTGACATGTCATTTACCTCACTGCTGCTCGAGCGTGATGTTGCTGAACTGCGCGGTCCCGTAGTCGACGAGGGCGTTGTCGACCCTGCCGCCGTCGATCGCGAACCCGATGTAGAAGGAGCGGCTCGGCATCATGATCTTTTCGTAGCCGAAGCGGTCCCACTTGACCTGATCAGTGGAGATGAAGGCCTCGAACTCGACCTCTCTGGCCTGCGGGCGCTCGCGCCGGAGCAGCCGCAGCCAGTACACCTTCGTGGGGTCCAGGTAGCTCCCGTCCCACGGCCACGGGCCGACACTCGGCACCGAGCCGTCGGTCTGGATCCGGATCGCCTGCGCCTTCATGCCGCCGTCGTCGGTGGCGGTCGGCGCGGCGCTCGCGTTGTCGTTGACGGTGCCGTACCCGCCCGCGACACCGAAGCCGATACCGCCGTACATGTACGGCGCGGCCGGGTCCAGCGAGTCGCGGATCATCAGGCCCGCGGTGAGTCCGTTGGCGATCTTGCCGAGCTGGTCCAGCCGCGCGGTGATCCGCGTGACCGCACCCGCACCGCCGACCTGGAGCTTGCGGTACACGTAGTGGAAGTTGCTGGTCCGCCCGTAGATCCGGCCGGAGCCCTTGATGGTCAGCACTCCGCCGTCCAGGCTGCCGGAGCCCGGCACCGGCGGCTTCCCGATCGACGCCGACGTCCAGCCCGGCGTACCCAACTGCTTGTTGACGTGCACCTGGACAGCGGTCGACTGGGTCGCCGTACCGTTCTTGTCCGTGGCCCGCGCAGTGATCCAGTAGGAGCCGTCGGCGACGTTCTTCCATTGGACCTGGTACGGCGCACTCGTCGCAGCGCCGACGATCTGGTCGCCGACGAAGAACTCGACCTTGGCGAGCTGCCCGCCCTTCGCGGGGGATGCGTCGGCCTTGATCGTCACGGTCGGCGCGGTGCGACCGGCGACCGTCGTGTTCTGCGCCGGGCTGGTGATCTGCACGACCGGGTTGCCGATCGGGTCCGGGACCAGCGAGTTGAGGTAGTTCTCCAGGTAGGTGTAGCCGTTCGGGGCGATCTTCTGCGCGTCCGACGGGTCGTTCGGGTCGAGGCCGTTGGCCTTCTCCCACCAGTCCGGGATGCCGTCGTGGTCGGAGTCCACCGGTGCCTCGGTCTGGACGAGCTCCGGGTAGCCGCCGACCTGCTTCTGCGAGTTGATCAGCCGGCCGGTGCCGTTGCGGACCTCCTCGACGACACGGGCGTCGGCGGCGTCGCGCTTCGGCAGGATCGCGCCGGCGTTGGCCAGCACCGCCTCGTACGCCTTGCTCGCCGCCTGCAGGTCGCCGCGGCCCGGGATCGGCTGCGGCTCGGCCAGCTCGACGATCCCGCCGATCGGGTAGCGGATGCCGCGGCGATTGTGCGTGGTGACGTCCGGGTGGCCCTCGACCTCGTTGCCGGCGACGTACCACTGGCCGCCGCGGTTCGCGCTCACCACGACCGGTGCGACCTCGTCCAGCGTGGTCGGGCCCGGCTTGTAGAAGTTGTTCATGATGTTGATGCCGTTGGCCCACTCACCGCCGTACACCGACGTGTACCCGTGGTCGTAGATCACATTGTTGTAGTGGTCGACCTCGAGGTTGATGCCCTCGGTGTAGCCGAAGCGCGGCTGCCGTCCGCCCTGGTGGGCGACCAGATTGTGGTGGTACGTGTTCCGCTCGCCACCCCAGATACCGCCGTACCCGTGCCGGTTCTTCGGGTGCGCGGACAGCGCCAGGCCCTCGGAGACGATGCACCACTGGACGGTGACGTCGTAGTTCCCGTACGGCGACAGGCACTCGTCGACCGCCCAGCTGAACGAGCAGTGGTCGATGATCAGGTTGCGGATCTCCGGGCTGACCGAACCGGGCACGTTGGTGTTGAACGAGTCGTCCGCGACCGCGTACAGGTCGCCGAGCCGGAACCGCAGGTAGCGGATCACGATGTCGTGGGCACCGCCCTTGATCCCGGTGCTGTGACCCGACAGGCAGATGCCGCCACCAGGCGCGGTCTGTCCGGCGATGGTCAGGTTGTTGCCGGAGATCAGCAGCTGGGTCTCCAGCTTGATGGTGCCGGAGACCCGGAACACGATGGTCCGGTCGGAGCCGGAGACACCTTCACGGAGCGAGCCGGGTCCGGAATCGGCCAGCGTGGTGACCTCGTACACCGAGCCGCCGCGGCCGCCCTTGGCCCACATGCCGGCGCCCTCGGCGCCGGGGAAGGCCGGCAGCCGGTCATCGTTCACGCTCGTCGCGGCGGTCTTCGCAGCGGTGGCCGTCGGCGTGATGCCCAGCGACGCCACACCGATGGCGGCTGCGGTCGTCCCGACGAATCCGCGCCGGGACCAGCCCGGTGGAGTGAGAGGGGGAGTTTCGGTCATCGTCCATGCCTCGCTTTCGGCAGGGGGCGGCGGCTGCTGACATGCGCAGTCTGAATATCTAATCAAGTCCGAATGGAACGACGGCCCTCATGGTCACGGAGGTCACGAAGCCGTGTCAAGAGCATGACGCGCAAAAACCGCAATCGTTTGCACTCGGTGATTCTCGTGGCCGCAATCGTTTGCACGAACCCTTGCCTGGACGTCCGCGACGATGGTTACCTTGCCACCATGCCTTTGCGCCCCCTCCCCCTCGGCAGCACGAAACTCACCGGCGGGTTCTGGTTGAACCGGCAGCGGATCAACCGGGAGACGACCATCCCGGCCGCAGCTCAGCGCCTCGAGGAGGTCGGCACGCTCCGCAACTTCCGCCGGGCCGCGGACGAGCAGACTGGTGGCTTCGCCGGGAAGTTGTTCGCCGACACCGATGTCTACAAGTGGCTTGAGGCGGTCGCCTGGGAGCAGGCCCGGGAGCCGTCGACTGACCTCGCTGACCGGCAGTCCACAACGAGCGCGCTGGTCGCCGCAGCGCAAGACCCCGACGGGTACCTCAACACCTACACGCGGCTCGCACTCGACGGGCAGCGGTACGGCGACCTGGAGAAGGGGCACGAGCTGTACTGCGCGGGACACCTGCTGCAGGCGGCCGTGGCACAGGTACGAGGGACCGGCGATCGCACCTTGCTCGACGTGGCGTGCCGGTTCGCCGATCACCTGTGCAAGACGTTCGGCCCGGGGCGGCTGGAAGGTATCGACGGGCATCCGCTGATCGAGATGGCGCTCGTCGAGCTCTACCGCGAGACCGGTACGGCGGCGTACCTCGAGCTGGCGTCGTACTTCGTCGAGGCGCGTGGGCGCGGGCTGCTCACTCCCCCGGGTCACCACGGTCCGGCGTACTTCCAGGATCACCTGCCGGTGCGGGACGTTCGCACGATCGCGGGGCACGCGGTCCGGGCGCTCTATCTCGCGTCCGGTGCGACCGACGTCGCGGTGGAGACCGGCGACGCCGAACTGCTCGACGCGTTGCAGGCGACGTGGTCGACGATGGTCGAGAGCCAGACGTACCTGACCGGTGGCGTCGGGGCGAGGTGGTACGGCGAGGCGTTCGGCGACCCGTTCGAGCTGCCGCCGGATGCGGCGTACTGCGAGACCTGTGCCGCGATCGCGAGCGTGCAGTGGAGTTGGCGGCTGCTGCTCGCGACAGGGGAGGGCAAGTACGCCGACCTGATCGAGCGGACGCTGTACAACGCGGTGATCTCCGGGGTGTCGCTCGACGGTGACCGGTTCTTCTACGTGAACACGTTGAAGGTGCGGAACAACGCCTTCGCCGACGATCAGCGGTCCGCGGTGGGTGGGCGGCAGCCGTGGTTCGGTACGGCGTGCTGCCCGCCGAACGTGATGCGCACGCTGTCGTCGCTGGATCAGCTGATCGCGACCTCGGACGACGACGGGGTGCAGGTACAGCTGTACGCGCCGGCGGCGGTGAGGGTCGGTCCGATCGGCTTCGAGGTTGAGACCGAGTATCCGTGGCACGGGACTGTCCGGGTGCGGATCACGTCGACGCCGGACACGCCTTGGACTCTCGGTCTGCGGATCCCGGCGTGGGCGGAGACTCATCGGCTGACGGTCAACGGGTTCGAGGGACCGCTGCGGCGGGTGTGGGCGGTGGGCGACGAGGTCGTGCTGGAGTTGCCGGTGGCGGCCCGCCGTACGACGCCTGACGAGCGGATCGACTCGGTGCGCGGCTGCATCGCGATCGAGCGCGGCCCGTTGGTGTACTGCTTCGAGCAGCAGGACGCAGACGTCGTACTCGACTCGGCGGCCGTGGTCGCGGGCGAGCTGATCGAGCACGAGCAGCCGAACCTGCTCGGCGGCGTGACCACGGTCGACGTACCGACGCGGAACGGCACGCTGACCGCGATCCCCTACTACGCCTGGGCGAACCGGGAAGTCGGCCCGATGACCGTATGGATCCGGGAGGACGCGTGAACTACTGGGAAGACCCGGGTCCTGGCTCCGGCGTGCTTCCTCCGCGAGCCGCTGTGCGGTCGGATGCGCCTCGGTTGAGTCTGAACGGCCAGTGGCGGTTCCGGTTGTCTCCCTCAGTGGGCGACGCCGGGTTCGAGGAGGTGGACTTCGACGACTCGGACTGGGACGTGCTGCCGGTGCCTTCGTCGTGGCCGATGCACGGGCACGGGAGTCCGGCGTACACGAATCAGAAGTATCCGTTTCCGGTCGATCCGCCGTACGTGCCGGACGAGAACCCGATCGGCGATCATCGGCTGGTCTTCGAGCTGCCGGAGTCGTGGAGTGGTTCGACGGTCCTGCGGTTCGACGGCGTGGACTCGTGCGCGCGGGTCTGGCTGAACGGGGTCGAGCTCGGGGTGACGCGAGGTTCGCGCCTGCCGGCCGAGTTCGCGGTCGGCGGCGTACTGCGGCCGGGGCGGAACGTCCTGGCGGTGCGAGTGCATCAGTGGTCGTCCGGTTCGTACCTCGAGGACCAGGACATGTGGTGGCTGCCGGGGATCTTCCGGGACGTCACACTGATCGCCCGGCCCATCGACAGCATGGACGCGGACGTGTTCGTGCACGCGGACTATCGGGACGGCGCCGGCGTGTTGATGGTCGAGTCGGCGCCGGGTGCGGTGGTGCGGATCCCATCGCTGGACGTCGTGGTGCCCTGCGGCGAGACGGTGACGATCCCGGGTGTCGAGCCGTGGTCGGCCGAGGTACCGCGGTTGTACGACGCGGTCGTGGAGTTGCCGGGCGAGCGGGTCGCGCTGCGGATCGGGTTCCGGACGGTGGAGATCGTCGACGGCGTACTGCGGGTCAACGGGCGGCGGATCCTGTTCCACGGGGTGAACCGGCACGAGCACGATCCCGTGTTCGGTCGCGCCGTACCCGAGGAACGGTTGCGTGCGGAGCTGCTGGTGATGAAGCGGCACAACATCAACGCGATCCGGACCAGTCACTACCCGCCGGACACGCGGCTGCTGGAGTTGTGCGACGAGCTCGGGTTCTGGGTGATGGACGAGTGCGACTACGAGTCGCACGGGTTCATGCTGCTCGACTGGCAGGGGAACCCGGCCGACGATCCGCGGTTCCTCGACGCGTCGCTGGACCGGATGCGGCGGACCGTCGAGCGGGACAAGAACCACCCGTGCGTGGTGATGTGGTCGCTGGGCAACGAGGCTGGCGTCGGGTCGAACCTGACCGCGATGGCAGCGTGGACGCGGGATCGGGATCCGTCGCGGCCGTTGCACTACGAGGGCGATCTGTCGTGTGCCGATGTGGATGTGTACAGCCGGATGTACGCGTCGCACGCCGAGGTCGAGGCGATCGGGAAGCGCGCCGAGAAGCCCCTGGACAATCCGGTGCTGGATGCGCGGCGGCGTTCGATGCCCTTCGTGCTGTGTGAGTACTCGCATGCCGGAGGCAACGGTCCTGGCGGGTTGCCCGAGTACGAAGCGCTCTTCGACACCTACGAACGCTGCCAGGGCGGGTTCCTGTGGGAGTGGATGGAACACGGCATCCTGCGAGCGGACGGTTCCTACGGGTACGGCGGTGACTTCGGTGAGGAACTGCACGACGGTACGTACGTCCTCGACGGGCTGGTCTTCCCCGACCTGACCCCGCAGCCGGTGCTCGCGGAGGTCCACAAGGTCTACGAGCCGGTGCGCTTGTCCGTCGCCGGCGACGTCCTCACGATCACCAACCGGTACGACGTGCTGAACACCTCCCACCTCTCGCTCCACTGGGAGGCTGCCGACGAGGGCGAGGTAGTTGCCCGCAGCCCCCTCCCCTTCCCGGTGGTCCCGGCCGGCCGGTCCGCGACCGTACAACTTCCGGAGCTCCCGGCCCTTGAGAACCGCGAACGCTGGCTGACAATCCGCGCCGTACTCACGAACGACAGCCCCTGGGCACCCGCCGGCCACGAGGTCGCCTTCACACAGACCCGCCTCGCACCGCCCGACCTCACCACCCTGCCTACCGCCGCCGCGGGGCAGCCGACTCTCACGCCCAATCGCAGGGGTGGGGAGGTCGCCCTTGGCCCGGGGCGGTTCGACGGGCGGACCGGGCGGTTGGTGGGGCTTGGCGGGTGGGCGATCGAGCATGTTCCGCTCGAGCTGTGGCGGGCGCCTACGCAGCATGATGCTCGGACCTGGGATGCGACGACACTCGACCGCAAGACCCGGTGGGCGAATGCCGGGCTGGATCGTTTGCGGTACCGGACCGTATCCGTCGAGGCCTCAGGTGATGAGTTGGTCGTGGCAACGATGGTGGGGGCTGCGGCGACGGATGCTCGGGTGCTGACGACGTACACGTGGAGGACCGACGACGGGCGGTTGACGGCGGAGGTCGACGTGGAGCCGTTGGGTGAATGGATGGTGCCTTGGGCTCGTCTCGGAGTGACGTTCGGTGTGCCGGCGGGCTTTCACGGCCTGACGTGGTTCGGGCTGGGGCCGGGACAGGCCTACCCGGACTCCCGCTCGGCAGCGCGGATCGGCCGCTACACAAGCACGATCGACGACTTCCAGGTGCCGTACCTGTACCCGCAGGAGAACGGCGCCCGCGGCGACGTCCGCTGGGCCGAGCTCTCCGGCCCAGCCGGCAAACTCCGCCTGACCGGCGACCCACACTTCAGCCTGACCGTACGCCGCTGGACGATCGCCGAGCTGGCCGCCGCCGACCACCCAGCCGACCTGCACCCAGGCGACCGCGTCTGGATCACCCTCGACGCCCTCCACCACGGCCTCGGCAGCCCCACCAGCGGCGCACCGATCCTGCCGCCGCACGACCTGCAACCGCAGAAGCACACCTTCAGGTTCAGTTTGGGAAGCTGATCCACGTCCCGGCCAACGGCTGCTGCCCGATCCCCGGCTTCGACCAGTCGCAGACCCCGCTCGGGAAGATCGCCAGCAGTTTGTGCCACTGTGCGTCGGTGAAGCCCGGGTAGTCCGCTCGTGCCGGTGTGCGGAGCTTGCACTTGATCACGTCTGCCGCTACACCTGCTCCGGCCACCTCGCGCGGGAAGGAGGCGGACGGGAACAGCTTCTCGCAGCGCGACTCCGGGTCCCGGTTCAACGGTTGCGCGACGAAGCCCTCGGGAGCACGGCACCCTTCGACCAGACCGGACGGCCGCGCCGCCACGATCTTGTCGATCCGGGGACGGGACGTGGTGTCCGCGGTCAGTTGCGTCAGCCAACGATCCATCTCGTCGATCGCGTGCTGCAGCAGCGGGCTCGACGTGCTGAACAGTCCGTACGTCGCGTCCTCGAGCAGACTCACCTGGTTGGCCGCCGTGCCGTTCGCCTTCTGCAGCCGGGCGCGCATCGAGAACGTGTGGTACCGGACGTGGATGTCGCCGTACGACTGGGTGTCGGAGTACGCCCGGTAGTCGATGATCGGCACGTCCTTCAGCCCGCCCCCGCCGTACGTCAGCCGCCCGGTCCGGTACGCCGCACGCACAGCCTGCGGATCCGCCACGGTCCGGGACGGCACCAGGTTCGCGTCCGCGTCGAACCCACCGACCCGCTCGTTCAGGTCGAGGAACTGGGCCGGTGTGATCACCCCGGACTTCAGCACCTTCAGCCCGTACTGGACGCCGACGTTGTCGAGCGGCCGGCGGGCGAACCCGGTCGACGGATCCGCGCCGTACGCGTTGATCGTGTGGTCGAAGACGTCGCAGCGGGCGCCGCGTGGGTTCGTCGCGGGGTCGTAGCGTTGCGCAGGCGGGAGATGGGAGCAATTGAGCCGCGGATCGATCCGGTTCGCGCTCACCGCCATACTCGGCAGCGTCGCGTACGTCTGGAAACCGGCCACCTGACGCTTCTGCTCCTGCGTCCACTGGAGGTTGGACTTGGTGAAGTACGAGTCCAGCAGCCACGAGTCGCTGATGAACGAGACCGTGCCGAACCCGACCTCCGGGAACGAGCAGCCGACGACGATGCCGTCGAAGATGCCCGGGTAGTTGTCGGTGATCTGATGCGCCTGGTACGAGCCGCCGGAGCACCCGAAGCCGACCGTGAAGTCCGGCCGTCCGTAGTGCTCGACGAACAGTTCCTTCGTCATCATCGCGGACTCAGCCGCGGTCAGGTCGTTGCAGTTCTGCCCGAACACGTTCAGAGACGACGACATCAGCGCGTACCCGCGACCGAGCAGGAACGCGTCCGTCACCCCGCCGGTCGTTGTACCCGACCGGTACCAGCCGCCGGCGCATCCACCGCCGAGCGTGAAGATCGCCCGGCCGTTCCAGCTGTGCGATCGCCGTGTCGGAGTGGGCGCGGCCGAACGCAACGGGTCGTGCAGCATGCTCGTCTGGACGACCGCCCGGTTCGCGCTCCCGGTCTCCATGCGCACGATGAACGGATCACCAGAGTCCGTCTTCGCGAGATCCGCCGGGTACGACGTGGCGCCTGCCGGCCACTTCACGAACGGGCCCGCGGTGGTCCGGTAGAAGTAGTCGACCCGCGGCGCGACCGTGCAGTCCGCGTCCAGCGGAGCGCCGAGCGTGCCGCCGATCACCGGAATCGTGAACGTCGCCGTCTCACACACGAACGGCTGCTCGTGCGGCCCCGAGAACACCGGCCCCTGCCGCGGGTAGTTCCGCACCTCCAGCGTCGTACTGCGTCCGTCCGACTCGGCGCGGAGGAGGTTCGAGCCGAGCCGCAGGTTCCCGACCAGTCCGGTCAGCCCGTCCCCGTCCGCGGTGAACACCGACGACACATCGACGCCGTTGAGAGTCACTCGAACGCGGTCATCCGGCGCATCGACATGGACGAGCGCATCCCCAGCGGTCACCTTGTCCGGCCGGCTCGACAGGATCTCCAGCGTCACCTCCCGCGACGCCAGCGCCGGAACCGCGGGAAGCACCAGTGCACCGACAAGCAGACCGACAACCAGACGAACCGACCGCGAACGAATCACAGGTCCTCCAAGGCTCAGGCGGCAACAACCTCGCAGACACCGGCAAGCATGTGCTTGTTTATACCCACATTCGGTGAATGTGTTTCATACAACCCGATATCAACCACCCGACACCTCCGCGACGACGATGACAGGGTGCCGGCCCGCAACTGTGACGTCGTACCACGCCCGAACCCGCCAGCCACGGCCCAGTCCCGCTGCCTGCTCCGGGGTGAGGATCGCGACCAGCCGTCCGTCGAGCACCTGTCGCCACGCGCGGAGGTACGGCGCGAGGTCGCCGATCCGGACCCGCCTGTTCCACGGCGGGTTCGTGATGATGCGGTCCGCACCGGTCGTGAGCCTGCGGCTGTCTGCGCACCTCCACTCCATCCGCCTGCCGGCAGCGTTCGCCCTGGCTGCGGCGATCGCGGCCGGGTCATGGTCCAGGCCGACGTACTCCGCCTGCGGCTCGAGCAGCTGCGCCTCAAGCAGCAACGTCCCGGCTCCACAGAACGGATCGAGTACGTTCTGCCCGGGTTCGAGCTGCGCAAGCCGGGCCATCGCGGCGGCCACCGGCGGATGCAGGCTCCCCCGCACGGTCCGTCCCCGCCACGGCCGCCGATGGAGCGGTACGGCGTACGGGCGCAGACCGACCCACATCGTCTTCCCGTCCAGTACGACGCGCCACTCGGTGCGCTCGTCCGGTGGGGCGATGCCGTGTCGTCGCGAGTGGTATCGGCCGCCTGTCAGGTGCGACAGCTGCTGCCCTACCAGGTCTTCGACGTCGTAGCGATTGAAGTTCCGCAGGCCCTGGAACGACGCCGACACCGCGAAGTTGCTGCGATCACGCGGCGGCTCCACTGCCCGGCGAAGGGTGTCGGCCGCCCCAGCAAGCGCGGTCTTCGTGTGTCCAGGATCCGCAATCGCGGCGTACACGACGAACAAGTCGTCCGCCAACCGTGGCGGCGACCCGGTGATCGACCCCGTGATCGATTTGGGGGCCGGCTCGACGACAACCTGTCGCTTGCCGACCTCGACGACCCGATGCCCGGCGACGGCCAGTTCCTCGGCCGCCAACCACTCCAACCCCGTGACGGTCCGCACCAGCACCAACTGCATGGAGAATCTCCCGGATAGCACCCGGGAACAACCAACCGGTCACTCCCGCATCGCTGACCGCGGGAAACCTCGCACAGGCCAGCGGAAGCTAGGTCCTGTCTGGTGATCCAGCGCCGTAGCGAGGAGGTGCTCGGTGCGGTGCATCGGCGTGCGGGGGCGAAGGTCTCGATGCGGAGCATCGTGGCCTTTGCACCCGTGCGGCGAGGTGCCGTGCCGAGTGCCCCGCAGTAGGCCCTGGATTACCAGACAGGACCTACGCCCACGCGGAAGAAGTATGTCTCCATGGACGGAGATGATGGCACGCAGCGGACGCCACGGCCCACCGAATTACCGTTCGCCGCAGATCACGGACCACCGATCGATGGGACCGGACGCAGTCTTGAGTAAGCACCCGTGAATGGTTTCAACTTCAGGTGGTCGCTCGGCGGCCTGCTGTGAGCAGAAATCCGTCCCCGCCCCGGAGGTTTCTCGTGCACACCAAGCTGTCCTGGATCGGTCGGCGCGCGCTACTCGTCGCAGCCGTGTTCCTCGGCGTCTCTCCCCTCGCACCCGCGCAGGCCACACCCCAACAGATCACAGCGACTGTCCAAAGCGCGCCACACGGCGCCGAGGTCGTCGCGGTCCGGCAGGTCGCCGACCGGATGACCGACCTGACCGTGCGGTCCCGGGCTCTCGGCAACCGCACCGTCAACGTCCGCCTGCTCACGCCGGACGGCTGGAATCCGGCCGACCGCCGTCAGCACTGGCCGACGTTCTGGCTGCTGCACGGCTGCTGCGGTGACTACACGTCGTGGTCCGGCACGGACATCGCGAAGATCCCGAGCCTGCGCAAGGTCCTCGTCGTCATGCCTGAGGCCGGCTGGAACGGCTGGTACAGCAACTGGTGGAACTACGGCGCCGGCGGAGACCCGGCGTGGGAGACGTTCCACACCGTCGAGCTGGCGCACCTGCTGGAACACGACTGGGGCGCAAGCTCGAACCGCGTTGTGGCCGGCCTCTCGATGGGCGGCCAGGGAGCCCTGCTGTACGCCGCGCGCCATCCCGGCATGTTCCGCGCGGCCGCGGCGTACTCCGGCTCGGCCCATCCGCTGCTGAACGACGAGTCGATCAAGCGGATCATGGGATTCTTCGCCGGGCAGGGCAACGACCCGCTCCGGGTCTGGGGAGACCCGGTCGCGCAGCGCCGGATCTGGGAAGCGCACGACCCGTACTACCTGGCGCACCGGCTCAAGTCGCTGCCGGTCTATCTCTCCTGCGGCGACGGCACCGCCGGACCGTTCGACCCGCCCGGGAAGACGGACGCACTGGAGGCCGACTTCAACCGGCAGAACCACGCCCTGGCAGCTCAACTGGAGCAGCTCGGCGCGAAACACCTGACGACCAACTTCTACGGACCGGGCACGCACGCGTGGGCCTATTGGCAACGCGAACTGCACGCCTCCCTGCCGATGCTCCTGAAAGCCCTCGACGTCAGCTAGCAGGAACACCTCGACCGCAACTACCGAGTGGACGGGATGGTGGCGAGTAGGGCGCGGGTCTCGGCTACGACGCGATCGCTGAACGCGGGATCGCGGACCTGCGTTGAGCCGAGCATGGGCTTGCCGCGCTCGTCGTAGTAGACGCCCGACGCGTCGGAGTCCGCGGTCAGTACGTCGGTGATCACTCGAGCAGCACGCTTGGGCGTGCTCCAGTACTTGATCATCGGCGCCAGCGGTGAGAGGACGTACCTCGACACGAACACCAGCACACGACCGGCGTCGCGACCGAGGCCGCTGCCGGGGCTGAAGCCGGGCTCGACCGCGTTGAAGCGCAGTCGCGGCATCTCCCGTGCGAATGCCAGCACCGTGGCGAGGTTGCCCTGCTTGGAGGTCGCGTAGGCGTCAAGACCCTGTCGCGAGGCGCCGCCCGGTTTCCACTCGCCTCGGGCACTCGCCTCCGCCGAGAGATAACGTGCGCCACGAAAGCCGGCCATGACGGCAGGACGGCGCTCAGGGTCCTCGACGCCGGAGCAGACGAACACGACGTTGGCGCCATCCGGCAGGTGCGGCGCCAGCGCCTCGGTGAAGGCGAACGGGCCGAGGTGGTTGGTCGCGTAGGTCAGGTCCCAGCCCTGCGGCGATGTGCGGCTCTCGAGTGGAAAGACACCGGCGTTGTTGAGCACGCCGGTGATCGGCAGGTCGAGGGCAACGATCTCCTCGGCAGCGCGCCGTACGCTCTCGATGTCGGAGAAGTCGGCGACGACCGGAACCGCGTGTCCGCCGCTCGCCTCGATCTGTTGCTCGACCACGGTGAGCTTGACCGGATCGCGTCCGACGAGCACGACGGTGCCGTACGCGGCGAGTTCGAGGGCGGTACGTCGGCCGATCCCGGACGTCGGCCCGGTGATGATCCACGATGCGTTCTGCGCTGTCATACGACGAGTCTCGGTCGGTGGTCAGCGCTCGAACAGTCGTCCGGTTTTCGTAGGACTGCCAGGGCCAGGACCGGCGCTCACTCCACCAACTGCTGGGTGCCGAGGACGACGGCAAGGGCCAGGCGCTCCGCGTCCTAGGTACCCGGCTCGGCGGTGTACATCATGAGCCGCACATCGTCAGTGGCGACGAACAGCACGTCGCAGTCGAGAGCGATCGCCCCGACGGCCGGATGGTCGACCACTTTCCGCTTCGACGGCTCGGAGTGTGGCTCCGGCTCGTCCCGCGCCCAGAGGTCGGCGAAATGTGGACTGTTCGCGGCGAGCTCGCGGACCAGCGTGCGCAACTGGCGGTCCGCCGGGTAGCGCGCCGCGGTCCGGCGCAGGTCGGCCACCTGCCCGGCCAGCAGCTCCGCCTTCTCCTCCGGCGAATGGACGACCCGAGTACCAGGACCGACGAAGTTTCGCCACAGCGCGTTCCGCTCGAGTCCGTGCCACGCGGTCGTCTCGCCCATCAACGCGTCGTACGGCGTATTCGCGGCGAGGAGCGTCCACGTCGCGTCGTACACGGCCACCGGTGTGTCCGCCACCCGATCGAGCAGTCGCTGGACGCTGGCACTGATCCGCGACGGCACGACGTCCGGGCCCGGCGCCGAAAGCCCGGCCAGCTCGAAGAGCAGGTCACGCTCTGGATCGGAGACCCGCAGCGCCCGACCCAGCGCCTCGACCACTTGCGGCGACGGAGACGTCGCCCGGCCTTGCTCCAACCGGGTCAGGTAGTCGGTCGAAATACCCGCCAACCCGGCGAGCTCTTCTCGCCGCAGCCCGGTCGCGCGGCGACGGCTGCCCGGCGGCAGACCCACCGCGCCGGGCGTGACCCGGTCGCGCCACCGACGTACCGCACGACCGAACTCCCACGCTTCCACCACTCCAGTGTGCTCGTCCACGAGCTCGTTATCGTGGCCCTGACACTCCTACGACGAGCGGGTTACAGGTAGGTCTGGGTGCTCGGTGGGGCGGATTCCATCCAGGCCAGGACGCCGGTGAGGGCTTCTTCGGTCATGGCGAAATGGACGGTGCGGTCGCGGAGGTCGGCGTCGACGATGACGTGGCCGGCGTACGTGACCAGAGGCTCGTTGCCCATCGGGCGGCGGGTGGTCACGCCTTCGAGCTGGCGGCGGTTGACGACGAGTTTCGGCCACCAGGCGAGGCTGAAGACGCGAAACCACTGCAGGTCGTCGCCGACGTAGCGGGCCAGCCCGAGCGCCCAGCCGCGGCCGTGTTCCTTCTCCGCGAGTTGCAGGCTGCAATCAAAAGTTCCGCCGTCCCTGGACAACCAGCGACGGCGGAACGCGACAAGAACGATGAACAGTACGGCGGCAAGCAGACAGACCCCGATGACGTCGAGGACTGTCCTCATACCTTGCCGACCCCATTTCCGGTGCCCGTGTTCGGTACTTGCCCCGGGCACCCCGGAGAAACCGTGCTGTCAATGACGATATTCGATTATGGCAGGTCGGGTTACGACGTCTGCTCGGCGGCCCGGACCCTGGCCTCGGCGAGTCGCACCTCGTCGGCGTCGGCGTCGGCCAGGCCGGCCGCCAGCGCCTGATCGAGCTCGCGACGCGCCTCTTCGAGGTCGATGTCGTGACCCATCTCGGCGTTCTCGGCCAGGATCGAGACCCGGTCGTTCGCCACCGAGATGAACCCGTCCGGCGCGGCCGCGACGAAGTACTCGTCGTCGACGGTCCGCACCTGGACGGTGCCGCCCTGCAACAGGCCCAGCAACGGCGCGTGGCCGGGCAGGATACCGACGTCACCGTCAGTGGTGCGGGCGATGACGATCTTCGCCTGCCCCTGCCAGACCGTCCGCTCCGCCGCGACGAGGGCTACCTCGAGGTGCTTCGCGGAATCGTCGGCCATCTCAGTTTTCCTTCTGCAGCTCGGCCCACTTGCGCTCGACGTCGTCGAGCGAACCGACGTTGAAGAACGCCTGCTCGGCGATGTGGTCGCACTCGCCTTCGGTGATCTTCTTGAAGGACTCGATGGTGTCCTTCAGCGGCACCGTGGAGCCCGGGATGTTGGTGAACTTCTCCGCCATGTAGGTGTTCTGGGAGAGGAACTGCTCGATCCGGCGCGCCCGCGCGACGGTGATCTTGTCCTCTTCGGAGAGCTCGTCGACACCGAGGATGGCGATGATGTCCTGCAGTTCCTTGTTCTTCTGCAGGATCTGCTTCACCCGGACGGCCACGTCGTAGTGCTCCTGGCCGATGTACTGCGGGTCGAGGATCCGCGACGTCGAGGTCAGCGGGTCGACGGCCGGGTACAGACCACGCGACGCGATGTCACGGGAGAGCTCGGTGGTCGCGTCGAGGTGCGCGAACGTGGTCGCCGGCGCCGGGTCGGTGTAGTCGTCCGCGGGCACGTAGATCGCCTGCATCGAGGTGATCGAGTGACCCCGGGTCGACGTGATCCGCTCCTGCAGCACGCCCATCTCGTCGGCCAGGTTCGGCTGGTAACCGACCGCGCTCGGCATCCGGCCGAGCAGCGTGGAGACCTCGGAACCGGCCTGGGTGAACCGGAAGATGTTGTCGATGAAGAGCAGCACGTCCTGCTCCTTCACGTCGCGGAAGTACTCCGCCATCGTGAGGGCCGACAGGGCGACGCGCAGCCGGGTGCCCGGCGGCTCGTCCATCTGACCGAAGACCAGCGCGGTGTCCTTGAAGACGCCGGCCTCTTCCATCTCGGTGATGAGGTCGTTGCCCTCACGGGTCCGCTCACCGACGCCGGCGAACACCGACGTACCACCGAAGTTGTGGGCGATCCGGTAGATCATCTCCTGGATCAGAACGGTCTTGCCGACACCCGCACCGCCGAACAGGCCGATCTTTCCACCCTGCACGTACGGCGTGAGCAGGTCGAGCACCTTGATACCGGTCTCGAGCATCTCGGTCTTGGACTCGAGCTGGTCGAAGGCCGGCGCCTTGCGGTGGATCGGCCAGCGCTCGGCGATCTCGAACTCGGACTCGTCCTGGTTCAGGCACTTGCCGGTCACGGACCACACGCGGCCCTTGGTGACGTCACCGACCGGCACGGAGATCGCCGCGCCGGTGTCACGCACCTCGGTGCCGCGGACCAGGCCGTCGGTCGGCTTCATGGAGATCGCCCGGACGATGTTGTCGCCGACGTGCAGCGCCACCTCGAGGGTGATCGTCTGGGTGAGGTCGCCCAGGGTGATGTCCACCTCGAGCGCGTTGTACATGTCCGGCATCGCGTCCGCTGGGAACTCGACGTCGACGACCGGGCCGATCACCCGGGCGACGCGACCGATGCCGGTGGCACCCGCCTCGTTGTTCTTCTCGGTAACCGTGGCAGTCATCTCTCTCACTCGCTCCCGGCGTTCGCGTCGGCCAGCGCGCTCGCGCCGCCGACGATCTCGCTGATTTCCTGGGTAATTTGGGCCTGGCGGGCCTGGTTCAGATCCCGCGTGAGCTGCTCGATCAGGTCCTGCGCGTTGTCCGTCGCCGACTTCATCGCCCGCTGGCGGTTGGCCAGCTCGGACGCCGCCGCCTGCAGCATGCAGTAGTGGATGCGGCTGGCGACGTACTTCGGCAGCAGTCCGTCGAGCACCTCTTCGGCCGACGGCTCGAACTCGTACAGCGGCAGTACGTCGTCGGCCGCCGGTGCTTCCTCGCCCTCGACGACCTCCAGCGGCAGCAGGCGGATCACGTCCGCGCGCTGGGTGAGCATCGACACGAACCGGGTGAAGACGATGTGGATCTCGTCCACGCCGCCCTCCTCGGTCGGGGTCAGGAAGGCCTCGATCAGCGCGTCGGCGATCTCCCTGGCCCGGGCGAAGCTCGGGTTGTCGGAGTCACCGGACCACGACTGCGCGATCTCGCGCTGCCGGAACGTGTAGTACGCGATGCCCTTGCGGCCGCTGACGTACGGGACGATCTGCTTCTCTTCCTCGCGGAGCAGCTGGTTCAGCCGCTCCCCTTCGCGGATCACGTTGGCCGAGTACGCACCGGCCTGACCGCGGTCGGAGGTGATCAGCAGCACCGCGGCACGGCGCGGGTTCTCCTTCTCGGTGGTCAGCGGGTGGTCGACGTTCGAGAACGTCGCCACCGCCGACACGGCGCGGGTGAGCTCACGCGCGTACGGACCGGCCGCCTGGGCGCGTTGCTGCGCCTTGACGATCCGGGACGCCGCGATGAGCTCCATCGCCCGGGTGAGCTTCTTGATCGTCGAGACCGAGGCCTTGCGATCGCGAAGCTCCCGCAGATTGGCTGGCACGGTCGATCAGCCCCGCTTCTGCTTGACGATCTGCTCCTGCTCCACGTCGCCCTCGTCCATCGCCTCGGCTTCCGCCTCGGTGCCGAGCAGCGTGCCCTCGGAGGTCTGGAACGTCGGCTTGAACGCCGCCAGCGCCTCGGTGACGGCCTGTGCCTCGTCGTCGCCGAACAGCCCGGACTCACGGATCGCGTCGAGCACCTTGCTCTCGCGGCGCAGGTAGTCCAGGAAGTCCCGCTCGAAGCGGAGCACGTCGTCCACCGGTACCTCGTCGAAGTGGCCCTTGGTGCCGGCCCAGATGGAGACGATCTGGTCCTCGACCGGGTACGGCGAGTACTGCGGCTGACGGAGCAGCTGCACCAGGCGCTGACCGCGGTCGAGCTGGCGCCGCGAGGTGGCGTCCAGGTCGGACGCGAACATCGCGAAGGCCTCCATCGCGCGGAACTGCGCCAGGTCGATCTTCAGCGAGCCGGACACGTTCTTCATGCCCTTGACCTGCGCGGCGCCGCCGACCCGGGAGACCGAGATACCGACGTCGATGGCCGGCCGGATGTTGGCGTTGAACAGGTCGGACTGCAGGAAGATCTGGCCGTCGGTGATCGAGATGACGTTGGTCGGGATGAACGCCGACACGTCGTTGGCCTTGGTCTCGATGATCGGCAGACCGGTCATCGACCCGGCGCCGAGCTCGTCGGACAGCTTCGCGCAGCGCTCGAGCAGGCGGCTGTGCAGGTAGAAGACGTCACCCGGGTACGCCTCGCGGCCCGGCGGGCGGCGCAGCAGCAGCGACATCGAGCGGTAGGCCTCGGCCTGCTTGGTCAGGTCGTCGAAGACGATCAGCACGTGCTTGCCCTGGTACATCCAGTGCTGGCCGATCGCCGAGCCGGTGTACGGCGCGACGTACTTGAAGCCGGCCGGGTCGGACGCCGGGGAGGCGATGATGGTGGTGTACTCCATCGCGCCGGCCTCTTCGAGCGCGCCGCGGACCGACGCGATCGTCGAGCCCTTCTGGCCGATGGCGACGTAGATGCAGCGGACCTGCTTCTTCGGGTCGCCGGACTCCCAGTTCGCCTTCTGGTTGATGATCGTGTCGACCGCGATCGCCGTCTTACCGGTCTTGCGGTCGCCGATGATCAGCTCGCGCTGGCCACGGCCGATCGGGATCATGCCGTCGATCGCCTTGATACCGGTCTGCAGCGGCTCGCGGACCTCCTGGCGCTGCATCACGCCGGCGGCCTGGAGCTCGAGCGCGCGGTCGCCCTCGATGCCCTGGATCTCGCCGAGGCCGTCGATCGGCTTGCCCAGCGGGTCGACGACCCGGCCGAGATAGCCCTCACCGACCGGCACCGACAGCACCTGACCGGTACGGCGGACCTGCTGGCCCTCCTCGATCCCGTCGAACTCACCGAGGACGACGACACCGATGTCGCGGACGTCGAGGTTCAGCGCGATACCCCGGGTGCCGTCCTCGAACTCGAGCAGCTCGTTGGTCATCACCGAGGGCAGGCCCTCGACGTGCGCGATACCGTCACCCGCGTCGACCACGGTGCCGACCTCTTCGGCGGCGGTGTCGGCCGGTTGGTACTCGGTGACGAACCGATCCAGGGCGTCCCGGATCTCCTCCGGCCTGATCGTGAGCTCAGCCATTGTGTTTCCTGCTTCCTTGACCCTTGCTGGCCTGTTGTGGCTCTAAGAGGCTTTCCCGACCCTTAGCGCCGCTGTATGTCGTTAAGGGGGTTCAGCCCGCGATGCGCCGTTGCGCGTCGTCGAGCTTGGCCGCGATGGTTCCGTCGATCACTTCGTCGCCGATGTCCACCCGGACGCCGCCGACCACACCTCTGTCGACGATCACGTTCAGCTGGATGTCCCGGCCGTACTGCCGGCCGAGCGCCGCCGCGAGCCGGGTGCGCTCCGCCTCGGTCAGGTCGGTGGCCACCCGCACGGTCGCGATGCTGGCGTTCCGCCGGGCCGCCGCGGCGACCTGGTAGGACCGCATCGACGCCGCGAAGGAGCGGCCGCGGCCGTCCACGGCCCGCTCGGCGAGCCGCATCGTGGTGGCGTCGGCCTTGCCCTGCAGCAGGCCGCGGATCAGCTCCTGCCGGTGCTCGGCCGGGATGCCCCGGTCGCCCAGCTTCTCGGCCAGGGCACGCTCGGCGGAGACCACCCGGTCGAGCCGGAACAGCTCGTCCTCGACCTCGTCCAGCTTCCGCCGGGTGTCGGCGTAGGCCACCTCGGCCTCGACACTCAGCTGGTCCAGGGCGTTACCCAGGTCCCGGCCGCTGACCCAGCGACCGGACACCGCGACGGACAGGATCTCCAACGCCTGGGGGGAGATCTTGCCGCCGAACAACTGCTCGGCCAGTGCGGACTTGGTCCGGGCCGGCCGCGCCGGGTCGGTCAGGGCGCGCCGGAGCGCGCCGCTGCCGTCCAGCAGCTTGGCGATCGAGAACAGCTCGCCACCCAGGCCTTCGGCCGGGGTCGCACTCGCCAGGGCCTGCTCGGCCCGGGCGAGTGAATCGTTCGACGCGCCGCGCATCAGCCGTCCGTTCCGACAGCCTGACGGGCGGACTCCGAGGATTCCAGCTCGGCCAGGAACCGCTCGACGGTCCGGCGCTGCCGGGCCTCGTCCTCGAGCGACTCGCCGACGATCCGGCCGGCCAGCGTGGTCGCCATCGTGCCGACCTCACCGCGCAGCGAGGCCACCGCCTGCGTCCGCTCGGCGTCGATCTGCGCGCGGGCGTGGGTGACGATCCGCTCGGCCTCGGCGTTCGCCTGCTCGCGCATCTCCGCGATGATCTGGGCGCCCTGCTCGCGGGCGTCCTCGCGGATCTTCGCAGCTTCCTGCCGGGCCTCGGCCAGCTGCGCGTTGTACTTGTCCAAAGCCGCCTTCGCCTCGGCCTGGGCCGCCTTGGCCTCGTTCATCCCGCCTTCGATCGCCGCGGTCCGATCGGCGTACGCCTTCTCGAACTTCGGTACCACGACCTTGGCGAAGGCGATGGCCAAGAGGACCAGGAAGACGAAACCGAAGATGATCTCAGCCGTGTGCGGCAGCAGCGGGCTCGGCGCCTCGTCCGCGGCCTCTGTCAGCGGCAGAAGTAACGTCAGCATGTCTGGGTCCTGTCAGTCAGGGGGAAGGGGTCAGCCCTTGAACACGAAGGCGAGGGCGATACCGATGATCGCGAGCACCTCGGTGACGCCGAAGCCGATCCACGCGATCGACTGCAGCTTGCTCTGAGCCTCGGGCTGACGCGCGGTGCCGTTGATGACGGCAGCGAAGATCAGACCGACGCCCACGCCCGGGCCGATCGCGGCGAGGCCGTAGCCCAGGACTGCGATGTCGCCGGAGATCTCGAGAGCAGTCATTGCAGTGTGTTCCTTTCGGTACGGATAAGGACTATCCGGGTTTCCGTTACTACGGGTCTGGGTGGTGCGGGTCAGTGCTCGTCGGCGATCGCGCTGCCGATGTACTGCGCGGTGAGGACGACGAAGATGTAGGCCTGGATGGCCTGGACGAACAGCTCCAGCCCGGCGATCGCCAGCGCCATCAGGAAGGTGATGATGCCGACACCGCCGATCGCGATGCTGCCGGACTCGAAGACCATGTACTCGCCGCCGAGCACGAACACCAGCAGCAGGATGTGACCGGCGAACATGTTCGCGAACAACCGCAGGCTCAGCGAGATCGGCCGGACCAGGATGTTCGAGATGAACTCGATCGGGATCATCAGCGGCATCAGCCACACGGGCACACCGGCCGGCATGGTCTGGTGCTTGAAGTAGCCCCACAGGCCCTTCTTCTTGATCCCGACCGCGTTGTAGATGACCCAGCTCATGATCGCGGCCACGTACGCCCAGCCGATGTGGCTGAACGTCGGGAACTGGATCAGCGGGATCGTCGCGGCGACGTTGTTCAGCAGGATGAAGAAGAACAGGCCGGTCAGGTACGGCACGAACTTCATGTAGTCCGCGCTGCCGATCGCGTCCCGGGCGATCGAGTTCCGGACGAAGTTGTAGCCGAGCTCGCCGGCGAACTGCAGCTTGCTCGGCACGATGGCGGCCTTGCGGGACGCACCCCAGAAGAACCAGAGGATCACCACGACGGACAGCGCGGCCACCAGCACGGGCTTGGTGAACCAGTCGACACCGTGGATGATCGGGGGGGTCTCGAAGTTCTGTGGACCGGGTGGGATGAACTCGGTCGGAACGCCGGCGGTCACCGGGTCTCCTCTCGCGTCGTGCTCAAGTCGGACGCCTGGAATTCAGGGGCAGGGCGGCTCAGGGCAGTGCAGCTCAGGGGGCGGTCAACAACGTCAGACCCGGTCGAGATCATAGGGATCACATCCGAGGTCAGGACCGCGACCCGTACCGGAAGTGCAACAACAAGATGGTGAGCCCGGCACCGAGGACGATGCCCACCGGAAGCAAGAATTCGGTGCCGAAGAGGCGATCCAGCCCGAAGCCGATGCCCCCGTAGACCAGGACACCGCCGATCAAGTAGGACAGGACCCGCCAGCCGTCGCCCGAATTCGGGGGTGATGGCTTCGGATCCTGATGCTCGCTCATTGGCACCCGAAACGTACCAGTTGGTGACATCGACGGTCACATCGGCCCCGGTAATCTCCACCACAGCAGGGATAGCGCTACCCAACGTGCTCACGCCGTCACCTCCTTGTCGAGGTCGTAGATCGGCACGCGGAGCCGGGACCAGGCCCAGATCTCGCCGGCCATCCAGCCCATCACGACGACCATGGCAACCAGGCCGAGCACGGTCAGATTCACGTGCCTGGCCAGGCCGTCCGAGTTCAGCGCGAGCGCGAGCAGACCGCCGAAGATCGCGATCCGGCCGGTGTACGACGCCATCGCGACGGCGAGCTGCATGGTCGGAGACGTCTTGCGGGAAAGGTGCAGCGCGACCAGGCCGGCGCCGGAGAACACGACGACCGTCAGCAGTCCCAGCACCGCACCCAGGAGGCCGGGAACTCCGGCGGCGACGGTGGACACGGCGGCGGCGTTCACACCGACCACCAACGCGGCGACCAGAGCGCCACGCAGCATCGCCAACGCCGGGTGCTTGGTCGCTTGTCCGGCGATTTTCGGGCTGTGGGCCGTAGGAGCCATCTGGTGGTTCCGTCCTGCTGGCGTGCTGGTCTCGCGGCCAGCTCGTCGGGTGGGCGGGGTCAGGGGTGTCGCTGTTCTTTGCTGGTGCTTGTGAAAACTAGCACAAAGTCTGCATGGTCAGCAAAACGAGGTCCCTGCCGCTGTACAGCCACACCCTATCGGTAGGCCACACCGACGAGTGGTCTGGTCCCTCTCAGCGGGGACTCAGACTTTGGCGAGCGGTTTCCCGGATCGTCTCGGCAGACCGGTCGTGAGCAGGACCGCGGTGACCGCGACAGCCAGGACGAGGAGGGCCGTCCACCAGGTGAGGACGAGGCCCAGAACCACCACGCCGTACGCGATCAAGGCGGTCCACAGGTACATCAGCAGGACGGCCCGGCGGTGCGAGTGGCCGCGTTGCATCAGGCGGTGGTGCAGGTGCTGCTTGTCCGCGGCGAACGGCGAGCGGCCGGCCTTGGTACGGCGTACATAGGCCATCGTCAGGTCCAGCGCGGGAATCGCGAGGATGGCGATCGGCAGCACCAGCGGCAGCAGCGCGGGCAGCAGGCTGGAGCCGCCGACCTCGTACGGGACCGCGTTCGGGTCCATCTGGCCGGTCAGGCTGATCGTCGACGCGGCCAGCATCAGGCCGATCAGCAGGGCGCCGGAGTCGCCCATGAAAACCCTTGCGGGGAAGAAGTTGTGCGGCAGGAAGCCGAGGCAGGCGCCGGCCAGCGCGACCGTGATCAGGGTCGACGTGGTGGCGCGGTCGAGGTTCTCGTGGACGTTCAGCAGGTACGAGTAGACGAAGAACGCGGTCGCGCCGATGGCGGTGACGCCGGCCGCGAGACCGTCCAGGCCGTCGACGAAGTTCACCGCGTTGCAGGACACCAGCAGGATGCCCGCGGTCAGGACGGCGAGCTGCGCGGGCGACGGCGAGATCACGCCGCCGGGCAGCGGGAGCCAGTACAACTGGATGCCTTGGACAACGAGTACGCCGACCGCGAGCACCTCGCCGGCCAGCTTGGTGATCGCGTCCAGCTCGTACAGGTCGTCGACCACGCCGACCGCGCAGATCACCACGCCGCCGACCAGGATCGCCCGGGCGTCGTGCGCGACCTGCAGGCTGTTGCCGAGGAACGGCAGGCTCGAGGCGACCGCGAAGCCGGCGATCAGGCCGCCGAGGATGGACAGGCCGCCGAAGTACGGGATCGGGACCTTGTGCACGTCCCGGGCCCGGACCTTGGCGACCGCGCCGTACCGCAACGCGATCTGCCGGGCGACGCCGGTCAGCAGGAAGGTCGTGGCCATCGCCACGAACAGGACCAGCAGGTACTCGCGCACTAGTCGGCAGGCCTCACATCGGGATCGGTCTTGACCTCGTCCTCCTTGGACGCCACAACCGACTCCTCAGTTGGCCCCGCTGTCTCCTCGACCTTGTCCTCGACCTTGTCGACCTTGTCCTCGGCCTTCTCGTCCGCCTTCTCGTCGAGCGTCTCGTCCGCCTTCTCGTCGAGCGTCTCGTCCGCCTTCTCCTCGAGCGGCTCGTCCGCCTTCTCCTCGAGCGTCTCGTCCGCCTTCTCCTCGAGCGGCTCGTCCGCCTTCTCGGCGAGCGTTTCGTCCGCCTTCTCGTCGAGCGTTTCGGTGGGCGTTTCGTCCGGCTTCTCGTCGGGTTCGGCGGAAGGCTCGGCGGATTCGCCGGTTACCTCGGGGACCACGGCCCGGAGTTGTTCGACGGTGAGGGCGCCGACGCGGACCACGCGGGGGGTGTCGCCGGTGAGGTCGACGATGGTTGACGGCTGTCCGCCGGTCGCCTCGCCGCCGTCGAGGTACACGGCGACCGACTCACCCAGTTGCTCCTCGGCGTCGTACACGTCCAGCGCCGCCGGCTGTCCGGACTTGTTCGCGGAGCTGACCGCGAGCGGCCCGGTCCGCGACAGCAGCTCGCGGGTGTTCTCGTGATCCGGTACGCGGAGCGCGACCGTGCCCTGGGTCTCCCCCAGGTCCCACATCAGCGACGTCTGCGCGTGGCAGATCACGGTCAGCGGCCCCGGCCAGAACTCCTCGCAGAGCTTGCGGCCGTTGTCCGGCACATCGGTGGCGAGCGCGTCGAGCGACTCCACCACCGAGATCAGCACCGGCGGCGGCATGTCCCGGCCGCGTCCCTTGGCGTCCAGCAGCCGCTGGACCGCGTCGGCCTTGAAGGCGTCGGCGGCAATTCCGTACACGGTGTCGGTCGGCAGCACGACCAGGTCCCCGGCCTCGATGGCGTCCACCGCTGCGCGGTACGCCGGTGCCAGTTCGTCCCCGGTGAAGTCGAAGCGCTCACTCACGGAGTGAATCGTGCCACTCACGCACGCCCCGGCCCTAACCGGGTCGTTACTGACAAACGATTGTCAGCTTCCGCGCCAATCGCCCGCCGCAATCCTTAGGATCCCGACCATGACTGTGTCGCACGAGTTCCTTGCCGGGTTGCCGAAGGCCGAGCTGCATGTCCACCACGTCGGGTCCGCGTCGCCGCGGATCGTCGCCGAGCTCGCCGCCCGGCACCCCGAGTCGCCGGTGCCGGCCGATCCGGGGTTGCTGGCGGAGTACTTCAAGTTCAGCGACTTCGCCCATTTCATCGACATCTACCTGTCGGTCGTCGAGCTGATCAAGACGCCCGAGGACGTCCGGCTGCTGACCTACGAGATCGCCCGCGAGATGGCCGGGCAGAACCTGCGGTACGCCGAGCTGACCGTCACGCCGTACACCTCGGTGATCCGCGGGATCGCCGCCGAGGCCTTCTGCGAGGCGATCGAGGACGCGCGGGTCGCGGCCGAGAAGGAGTTCGGCCTGGTGCTGCGGTGGATCTTCGACATCTCCGGTGAGGCAGGGATCCCGGCCGCCGACGAGACGTTGCGGATCGCGACCAAGATCCGGCCGGAGGGCCTGGTCGGGTTCGGGCTCGGCGGGCCGGAGATCGGCGTACCGCGGCCGCAGTTCCAGCCGCATTTCGAGGCGGCGGTCGCGGCCGGGCTGCGCAGCGTCCCGCACGCGGGTGAGACGACCGGTCCGGAGACGATCTGGGACGCGGTGCGGCTGCTGAAGGCCGAGCGGATCGGCCACGGTACGTCGACGATGCAGGACCCGGCGCTGGTCGACTACCTCGGCGAGCACCGGATCCCGCTGGAGGTCAGCCCGACGTCCAACATCGCCACCCGCGCGGTCGCGTCGTACGACGTGCACCCACTGCGCGCGATGGTCGACGCCGGACTGGTCGTCACGATCAACTCCGACGACCCGCCGATGTTCAGCACCGACCTCACGAACGAGTACGCCGTCGCGGCGCGGCTGCTCGACCTGGACGAGGCCGGGGTCGGCGAGCTGGCCAAGACCGCTGTCCGGGTGTCCTTCGCCGAGGACTCGGTGAAGTCGGCCCTGCTGTCCGAGATCGACACCTATCTAGGTGCGAACGCGGTGTAGCTGACAGACTGTCTTGCGTGACAGAGGACCTGAGGCTCGACCTGCTGGGTCCTCTGCGCGGCTGGTCGGGCGATCGCCGGCTGGAGCTCGGACCGCTGCGCCAGCAGGCCTTTCTGGCGGTGCTGGCGCTCCGTCCGAACCAGGTGGTGCCGGCCGACGAGTTGGTCGAGCTGGTGTGGAACGACGCGCCGCCGAGCAGCGGGACCCGGATCGTTCCGACGTACGCGTATCGGCTGCGGCAGTTGCTGCCGAAGGACGTGCTGGTCAGCTCGCGGGACGGGTACAGCCTGCGGCTCGCGCCGGACGCGCTCGACCTGACCAGGTTCGAGCGTCTCGTCAGCGCCGCGCATGCGACGGACGACCTCGACGAAGCGGCGGCGAAGCTGTCGGAAGCCCTTGCGTTGTTCAAGGGTGAGCCGTTGAGCGGCCTGCCCGGGCACTACGTCGCCGTCGAGCGGCACCGCCTGACGGAACGCCGGCTGAAGGTGCTGGCGGAGCGGATCGATCTGGACCTGGAGCGCGGCCGGTACGGCGACCTGGTGCCGGAGCTGGTCGCGCTGGTCGAGGCTGATCGCCTGCGTGAGCAGTTCGCCGGACAGCTCATGCTGGCGTACTGGCGCAGCGGCCGGAGTTCCGAGGCGCTCGACACCTACACCCGGACACGCGAGGAACTGGTCGAGCAGCTCGGCGTAGAGCCCGGTCCGGCGCTCCGGGCGATCCATGAACGCATTCTGCGCAACGACGAGCCGATTGCCCGTCCGGTGCTCCGCGACGAGCTGCCGTACGACGGTGCGGCGTTCGTCGGCCGTGACGACGTACTGACCCAAGTCGTCGACGCACTGCGCACCCCAGGACCTGCGGTCGTTGCGATCGACGGTATGGCGGGTGTCGGCAAGACTGCGCTCGCCGTACGCGCGGCCCGTCAACTGGCGGACGTGTACCCGGACGGACGGCTCTTCATCGACCTGCACGGCTACACGCCCGGCAACGAGCCGGTGTCGGCTCTGCAGGCCTTGGATCGCTTGCTGCGCACGCTGTCCGTGCCGGCGGACCGCATCCCCGCTGACCTCGAAGAGCGGGCCGCACTGTGGCGTTCTGAGTTGGCAGGCCGACGCATCCTCGTAGTACTTGACAATGCGCCCGACAGTGCCGCAGTACGGCCGTTGCTGGCCGGGAGCCCGCAGTGTGGCGTACTGGTGACCAGTCGGCGGCAGCTGACCGGTCTGGACGCGACTGCTCGGGTGGCGCTCGACGTGCTGCGGCCTGAGGACGCACGGGAACTGCTGGCGGAGATCGTCGGACCAGACCGTGCCGGTGACACAGCTGCGGCGGCACAGGTGGTCAGCCAGTGCGGTCACCTGCCGTTGGCGATCAGGGTGGCTGGTTCGCGGCTGCGGCATCGGCCGAGCTGGACGATCGAGCACCTCAGCAAACGACTCGCCGCCGAGGACAGGCGGCTGGCGGAGCTCAGCACTGACAGTGGTGGCGTCTCCCCCGCGTTTGCCTTGTCCTACGAGCATCTGCCGTCTGAGCAGCAGCGCTTGTTCCGTCTGCTCGGTGCGATGACCGGTCAGGACGTCGACATGTACGCCGCTGCGGCGCTGGCCGATGTGGACGCGGTTGACGCGGAGGACCTGCTGGAACAGCTCGTAGACGCCAACCTGGTGCTGCAGCTACGTCCTGGCCGTTTCCAGTTCCACGACCTGCTGCGACAGTACGCGCGCACCCTCGACCCCGAGCCAGACGCAGTACGCCGTCTGCTCGACTACTACCTCTACGCGACCGCAGCCGCGAGTACGGCAATCTTCAGCAGCCAACTGCAGCCACTGCCGGAGCCGGTGCCGGTGCGGTTGCCTGAGTTCACGTCGGCGTCCGACGGCCTGGAGTGGATCGACACCGAGGGTGCGAACGTGCTGGCGACGATCCGGTTCGCCGAGTCGAGTGGTGCGTCGGAACACGCGTGGCGGCTCGGTCTGGCCGTGGCGTCCTGCTTCTTCCAGCGCGGGCGGGTCTACGAGATGGACGAGGCGCTGGAGCTCGCGCTGCGTGCCGCTCCGGACGCGTCGGTAGAGGCACGGGTGCTGCTGTCGATCGGCAGCCTCGGGCGTTACCGGCGCGGCGCCGAGGCGAGTCTGCGGACACTGCAGGACGCACGCGACCGGCTGCCGCAGGACGCGGACCCGGCGTTGCGGGCACGGTTGCTCGCGTCGATCGGCTACAGCCTCGCGAAGCTGCATCCCGACGACGAGGCGCTCGGCGTACTCGATGAAGCGTTGAAGGTCGCCCGGCAGGCTGGTGAGGCCGGCATCGCGTCGCGGGTGCTGGCGTACCTCGGGGTGACGTACGGCGACCGCGGTGAGTTCACTCGGGCACTGTCGGCGTACGAGGAATCACTGGAGCTGGGTGATCCCGCCGTACGGGGAGAGGTGCTGAACGGGATCGGTGAATGCCTGCTCGAGCTGGACCGCGTGGACGATGCTGTCGCGGCGCTGACGACGGCCAGGGACCTTGGGGTGGAGCGGGGTGCGGACTACAGCCTCATCTACACGTACGCGTTCCTGGGTACGGCGTACGCGCGGCAGCACCAGTGGGCCGAGGCGATCGACGTCGGACGCCGGTCGCTGGAGCTGGCGTTGGAGAGCGATTCGAAGCAGTCGCAGCAGAACGCGTACCTGCGGCTGGCCGAGACGCTGCTGGCGAAGGGCGATCCGGCACAGGCACGACCGCACTTTGCGCGGGCACTGGAGCTAGCACTCGAGGAGGGACCGGAGTCGATGGTGCAGCGAGCAGCCAGTGGACTCGAGCGGACCACCGCTGCCGCTTGAGGTGTGATTGGCTGGTGCGGTGCGGAAAGTCTGTGGGGCGCTGGCCGTCGTACTGCCCGTCGTACTGCTGGGTCTGGTGGCCTGCAGCGACGACAAGCCCGCACCGGCCGCGCCGCCGCCTCCTCCCTCGACGACGACAACGACGACGCCGCATTCCACCCCCACTCCCCCACCAGCACCGAACGGGCTCCCGCGGGGCGGACGAGTGATCTTCCCGAAGTACCGGCTGGTCGCGTACGTCGGACTGCCGGGCTCGCCTGCGCTGGGGCCGCTGGACAAGGACCTGGAGGCGAAGGCGGCCAAGCTGGACAAGCTGTCACGTGCTTACGCAGCAGGGCGGACACCGCTGCCGGTGATGGAGCTGATCGCCGTTGTCGCGAAGGGGTCGCGCGGCAAGGACGGGATGTACCGCGGGCGGCTGGACGACGCGAAGATCGAGCGGTACCTGGCGGTCGCTCGGAAGCACAAGATGCTGTTGCTGCTCGACATCCAGCCGGGGCGGGCGAAGGTCCTGCCCGAGGTGAAACGGCTGGAGCGGTGGCTGAAGGAACCGGACGTCGGGCTGGCGTTCGACCCTGAGTGGGCGGTCGGACCGACTCAGGTGCCCGGCCGGGTGTTCGGGCACACGACGGGCGCGGAGCTCGACAGCATCGCGGCGTACCTCTCGGGACTGGTGCGGGCGAACGGCCTGCCGGAGAAGGTGTTCGTGTTCCATCAGCTGTCGCCGCGGATCGTCACCGACGAGAAGGCACTGAAGCCGCATCCCGGAGTCGTGACGATCAAGTCCGTCGACGGGATCGGTGCGCGCACGGACAAGCTCAAGACCTGGACCAAACTCACCACGGCGCTCCCACCGTCGGTCCACGCCGGCTTCAAACTCTTCTACACCGAGGACGCCCGCCACGGACCCTTGATGACCCCGGCCCAGGTCCTGGCCCTGAAACCCCGCCCAGAACTGGTGGTCTACGAATGATCTCGATCGCCTTCGCCAACGTCGCCGGCGGCCGGTTGGTCGGCCCCGACGGTTACGACACTGCCGACCGTACGGCGGACTTCGGGCAGGCGCTCGCGGGGCTGCAGCCGGATGTGCTGATCGTGACCGAGCTGGACCCGGACAGCGATCAGCTCGAACGGCTGACCGCGGCAGCCATGCCGGGTCGGAAGGTGCACCACGTGCGGCACGGGTTCTCGGACTCGCACATCCCTGGCGTGGGGCGGCTGGGGGTGGGGATCGCGTCGACGTACCCGCTGACCGAGCTGGAGCGGATCGACCTGCCGAACCCGTCGATCGACTTCCTGCACTGGCGGACCGGTGAGCCGATGGACCCGCATCCGAAGGGGTTCCTGGTCGCGCGGGGTGACTTCGGGGCGCTCGGCGAGGTCGATCTCGTGGGCGGACAGGTGTGTCCGATCCACATGTTCCGGAGCGCCTCAGGGGTCGAGTACACGTATCGCGAGGGCCCTGGGCGGGAGTTCGGTGCGCAAATGACGGCGTACCTGCGGCAGGAGCTGGCGGCGCGCGGTGTTCGTCGGGCGGTGGTGGCGGGTGATCTGAACATGCCGAATCCACGGGAGTTCTTCGGCGAGACGCTCGGCCTGGTCGACGCGTTCGGCGACCCGCCGCCCGTCACCACCCCGGACGGCCGGTCGATCGACCGCCTGTTCTCCACCCCCGACCTGGTCGCGCGCGACGTCAAGGTCGCACAGCTGCCCGGCGCCGACCACTTCCCGGTCGCCTGCCAACTCACACGCCGACACCCCGAGACACAGCCGATCGGCCGCATCCGCGAACAGGACCTAGCCAGACCGCCGGCACGCTCCGCCCGCGGAGCAGGCCGCCACGGCGTCACCCGGTGATACCTCTGCAGCTCGACAGTACGTATACGTCCACTGCGGGCTCGACGCGGCTCGCTCAGGCGTGCGGGATGACGTCGGTATCCGACACCTCCTGTCGAGCTGCCGATTCAGATGCGGCGGCCGGTGGTGAAGCGGGGGCGGGCGGACAGGTCTGGGTGGTCGCGGACTTCGGTGAAGAGGGCGGTGGCGGCGAAGATGGCGGGGGCTGATTCGCCCTGGACGTCGGCGTGTTCGCAGGCGAACCAGCCGCCTGGCTTGAGCAGCCGGCCTGCGGTCGCGGCGACCACCTTGATCTCGTCGAGGCCGTCGTCACCGGACCAGAGCGCAAGCGCCGGGTCGTGGTCACGGACCTCGGCCGTCACGGATTCCCACGCGGTCAACGGGATGTACGGCGGGTTGGAGATCACCGCGTCCACCTGACCGTCGAGCTCCGGCAGGCACCCGTCGATATCGCCCTCGTGCAGGATCGCCCCTGTGCCCTCCAGGTTGCGGCGAGCCCACACCACCGCGTCCGGCGACAGCTCGACCGCGTGAACTGTGCTGTCCGGACGCTCGGTCGCGATCGCGCCCGCGATCGCCCCGGACCCGCTGCACAGGTCGACCACCAACGGATCGCGAACGCCGGCGATCCGCTCCAGGATCCACCCGACCATGACCTCGGTCTCCGGTCGCGGCACGAACGCCCCGGGCCCGATCGCCAACTCCCGATACCGGAATGCCGCCGTACCCGTCAGATGCTGCAACGGCTCCCGAGCAGCCCGCCGCGCGATCAAGGCGTCGTACTGAACCTGCTGGTCAGGCGTCGGTTCACGCAGGTTCAGCCGGCTGGAACCGGTGACGAAGGCCAGCAGATCGGCGGCGTCGAAATCGGGCGAGGCAACCCCCGCCTCCCGCAGCCGCGCCGCCGCCTCGGAGACCAGAGCCTTGGTGCTCACTGCGAATCGACGGCCTCGAGCCGCGCGGCCAGATCGGCCTCGGTCAAGGCCTGGATCACCGGCGCCAGGTCGCCGCCGAGGACCTGGTCGAGGTTGTGCGCCTTGTAACCGACGCGGTGGTCGGAGAAGCGGTTCTCCGGGAAGTTGTAGGTGCGGACCCGCTCCGAACGGTCGACGGTCCGGATCTGCGACCGCCGGGCGTCCGACGCCTCCTGGTCGGCCGCCTCCTGCGCCGCGGCCAGCAGGCGGGCACGCAGGACCCGCATCGCCTGCTCACGGTTCTGCAGCTGCGACTTCTCGTTCTGCATCGAGACCACGATGCCGGTCGGCAGGTGCGTGATCCGGACCGCGGAGTCGGTCGTGTTCACGCTCTGCCCACCCGGACCGGACGACCGGAACACGTCGATCCGCAGGTCGTTCTGGTCGATCTCGACGTCGACGTCCTCGGCCTCCGGCAGCACCAGTACGCCGGCCGCGGACGTGTGGATCCGCCCCTGCGACTCGGTGACCGGCACCCGCTGGACCCGGTGCACGCCGCCCTCGAACTTCAGCTTCGCGTACGGCGCCTCGCCCGGCTCCGGCGTACCTTTCGCCTTCACCGCGACCGTGATCGACTTGTACCCGCCGAGGTCGGACTCGGCCGAGTCGAGCACCTCGGTCTTCCAGTTCTGCGACTCGGCGTACTTCAGGTACATCTTCAGCAGGTCGCCGGCGAACAGCGCGGACTCGTCGCCGCCCTCACCCGCCTTGATCTCGAGGATCGCGTCCTTGTCGTCGTTGGGGTCCCGCGGGACGAGCAGCGTCTGCAGGCGCTCGGCGAGCTCCTCACGCCGCGCGGTCAGCCGGACCGCCTCCTCGGCGAACGCCGGGTCCTCGTGGGCCAGCTCGCGCGCGGCCTCGATGTCGTCCCCGGTCTGCAACCACTCGTCGTACGTACGGACCACCGGGGCCAGCGCGGCGTACCGCTTACCAACCCGGCGGGCGTTGGCCTGGTCGGAGTGCAGCTCCGGCTCCGACATCTGCCGCTCCAGCTCGGCGTACTCCGCCTTCAGCGTCTCGACTGCCTCGAACATCTCGCACTCTCTGCTTTCGGCCGGGTCTTCGGCACCGGCGTGGTCATGGGGCTCGACTCCCGGTCTTCCCTCGTCGCTCCAGTCGCTTCGCTCCCTGCGCTCCTCAGTCCAGACCGGGAGGCCCCATGACCTGCTTTCGGGCTACTGAACTGAAAAACCGCGCGCCGGTCCCGCAAGGATGCGGAACCGGCGCGCGGTAAGGAAGCTACTTCTTGGCGTACCGCTTCTCGAAGCGGGCCACCCGGCCACCGGTGTCGAGAATCTTCTGCTTGCCGGTGTAGAAGGGGTGGCACTGCGAGCACACGTCGGCGTGGATCACGCCGTTCTCCGCGGTGGAGCGCGTCGTGAACGTGGCGCCACAGGTACAGGTCACCGTGGTGTCGACGTACGTCGGGTGGATGTCGCTCTTCAAGACAGTCTCCTAGGTTTCAGGTGCCCCGGGTCGCCCGCACGGTGCGAGCGTGAACCGGAACCGACGTACCAGTTTGCCACCCGAAGGCGGCAAACCGGTAATCGAGGTAGCTCAGTCGCCGTTGGTGGTGCTGTGGTTGCTGCCGGTCGACGGAGTGGTCTTGTTGACCTGGAGCAGGAACTCGATGTTCGACTTGCTCTCCTTGAGCTTGCCGATCAGCAGTTCCAGCGCGGCCTGCCCGTCGAGCGCGGACAGCACCCGGCGCAGCTTCCAGACCACCTGGGTCTCGTCCTTGGACATCAGCAGCTCCTCGCGGCGGGTGCCGGAGGCGACCACGTCGATGGCCGGGAAGATCCGCCGGTCGGCGAACTCGCGGCGCAGCCGCAGCTCCATGTTGCCGGTGCCCTTGAACTCCTCGAAGATCACCTCGTCCATCTTCGAGCCGGTCTCGATCAGCGCGGTGGCGAGGATGGTCAGCGAGCCGCCGTCCTCGATGTTGCGGGCCGCGCCGAAGAACCGCTTCGGCGGGTACAGCGCGGACGAGTCCACACCACCGGACAGGATCCGGCCGCTGGCCGGTGCCGCGATGTTGTACGCGCGGCCGAGCCGGGTGATCGAGTCCAGCAGGACGACGACGTCGTGGCCGAGCTCCACCAGCCGCTTCGCGCGCTCGATCGCCAGCTCCGCGACCGTGGTGTGGTCGTCGGCCGGGCGGTCGAAGGTCGAGGCGATGACCTCACCCTTGACCGTGCGCTGCATGTCGGTGACCTCTTCGGGCCGCTCGTCCACCAGCACGACCATCAGGTGTACTTCGGGGTTGTTCGTGGTGATCGCGTTCGCGAGCGCCTGCAGCACCATCGTCTTACCGGCCTTCGGCGGCGAGACGATCAGGCCGCGCTGGCCCTTGCCGATCGGGCTGACGATGTCGACGATCCGCGTGGTCAGCACGCCCGGCTCGGTCTCCAGGCGGAGCCGCTCGGTCGCGTACAGCGGAGTGAGCTTGTTGAAGTCCTGCCGCTGCTTGGCGATCTCCGGGTCGGCGCCGTTCACGGTGTCGATCCGGACCAGCGGGTTGAACTTCTCCTTGCGCTCGCCCTCCTGCGGCTGCTTCACCGCACCGGTGATCGCGTCACCCTTGCGCAGGCCGTAGCGCTTGACCATCGAGAGCGCGACGTACACGTCGTTCGGGCCCGGCAGGTAGCCGCTGGTCCGGACGAAGGCGTAGTTGTCGAGTACGTCGAGGATGCCGGCGGCCGGGACGAGTACGTCGTCCTCGCTGATCGTCGGCTCGGTGTCGTACCGCTCGCCGCGGCCGCGGGTGCGGCTGGAGTCGCGACCGCTGTCGCGGCCACCGTCACGGCCGGCGGGCTGGCCGTCGCGGTTGCGTTCCCGGTCGCGACCCCGGCGGCGCCGGCGACGGCCCTCGCCTTCCTCGCCCCGGTCGTCCTGCCGGTCCTGCCGGTCCTGACGGTCCTGACGGTTCCGCTGGTTGTCACCGCGGTTGTCCCGGTTGCCGTCGCGGCTCCCGTCACGGTTGCCATCACGGTTGCTGTCACGCTGGCCGTCCCGGTTGCCGTCGCGCTGGCCGTCCCGGTTGGTGTCCCGGTTCTGCTCGCGGTTCTGCTCGCGGTTCTGCTCGCGGGTCTGGCCGGCGTCGCGGTTGCGGTCGCGGCTCTGGCTGCCGTCGCGGCTGTCCCGGTTCGTGTCCCGGTTGGTGTCCCGGTTCTGCTCGCGGGCGTTGTCGCGGTTCCGCTCGCGGGTGCGGCCCTGGCTCTCACCACGGTCGTCGGCGCCCTCCTCGGTGCGGGTCTCCACCCGCTCGACGGCACCACTCTGGGCATCACTCGAGGCACCGTTCGGGGCAGCCGTCTCCGGCTTGGCGACCTTCGCGGCCGGCGCTTCGACGGCGACCTCGGGGGCAGCACCGTTCAGCGTGGCGCCGGTGGTCGCGTCGTTCTGCGGGTCCTGCGGCGTGTCCTTCTGGGCGGCGGCGCGGGTCCGGCGGCTGCCGCCCTCGCGCTTCGCGGGCGCCGCGGTCCTCGCCTCCGGCGCCTCGGCGGCCTCGTCGAGCGTCGGCTGCGTCGAGCGCGCCTTCGCCTTCGAGCCGCTGGTAGAGCCGCCCGCGGAAGAACCGGCGGACCCGCCGGTCTGGGCGGCCTTGATCGCCTCGATCAGCTGGCCCTTGCGCAGTGCGCCGGTGCCCTTGATGCCGAGCGTCCCGGCGAGCTGCTTGAGCTCGGGGAGCAGCATGCCCTCGAGGCCGCCTCCGGCTTTCCGGCGACGCGTCGCGGTGGTCACCGCGGCGTCAGCTCCACCGGAGGCTTCAACAGTTTCTGTCACGTGAGGTCCTTCCCACACGGATCGTCGATGTCCGACACGGCTCATCGACCAATTCATTCACCCACGGCCGCACAACGGGCACGTGGTGTACAAGAGTCTCTCGTTCGATCTGAGTCCCCCCGGACATCTCCGACGCAGGCGGCGCAAGGTCACATCCACAGGAGGGTCGCCACACAACACAGGGTGCCGGGAGCACAGCCCGGATCGTGACGAGAGCACGCCGATCACCTGGAGGGGATCGGGTGAGTCGAGACTAGCACCACAACAGGTCCTTCTGCCGACTCGGCAGGTACAACGCGTGTCAGCGGCCCGGCATTCCCGGATCAGCCGGCTTCCATCGACCAGACCTGTACGCCGACTGGATCGATCTCCAGCTCGTACTTCGTCCAGCCGTCCGGTGCATCCGGCGTACCACGGAAAAACAGGTCCTGACCTGGGCTCTTCCCGTCCTGATCGCCGAGTACGGCGACCGTCGGACCGGCACCGCTGACGATCGCCGCGAGTCCACTGCCCCGCAGTTTGTGCACCAGCGCGAGGCTCTCCGGCATCGCCGGCTCGCGGTACTCCTGATGCAGCCGGTCCTCGGTCGCGGTCAGCAGCAATTCGGGCCGCCCGGTCAGCGCCGCGACCAGAAGCGCGGCCTTCCCCGCATTGGCCGCCGCATCACTGTGGGGAACAACGCTCGGCAGCAGTCCGCGCGCCTCCTTGGTCAGCACGCGATTGTCCGGTACGTAAGCAACTACCGCCGTTGAGGCCGCCGGTTCCAGACGAACCGCTCGGCCACGCTCTTCAAATGACGCTGTGCCTTCCGTCCAAGCGATTGTGAAGCCGCCGAAGGCGGCTGCTGCAACGTTGTCCGGATGTCCTTCGATCTCGTTCGCCAGTACGACGAGACGTTCGCGATCGACCGGTTCGCCGGCCAGCGCGTACGCCGCCGCGAGCCCGCCGACGATCGCGGCCGACGACGACCCGAGACCGCGTCCGTGCGGGATCCGGTTCTCGCACCGCAAGGTGAATCCGGGCACCGAGGCACCCAGCGCGTCGAGCCCGGCCCGGATCGACCGCACCACCAGATGTGTCTCGTCCAGCGGTACTTCGCCTTCGCCGCACCCGGTCACCTCGACGGTCACTCCGGACCCGCACGGGGTGACGACAAGGTCGTCGTACAAGGTCAGCGCGAGGCCGAACGCGTCGAAGCCGGGACCGAGGTTCGCGCTGGTAGCAGGCACCCGAACCCGCACCTGATCACACGACCGCCGCCCGCCGTCCGCCTCCATGCTCTTGTCACCCATGGGATCAGGCGAGGCCGGCGATGCGGGCAACGGCGTCGGTGTCCGCCGGTGTGACGGGAGGTTCTTCGAAGGTCGCGTGGCCGAGCGCGGTGTCGATGTCCTTCAGGCCGTGGCCGGTGACGGTGATCACGACCGTCGACCCGCCCGGCAACCAGCCCTGTGCCTTGGCGTGCAACAGCCCGGCGACGCCGGCCGCCGAACCCGGCTCCACGAAGACACCTTCGCGGGACGCGAGTTCACGCTGCGCGGTCAAGATCTGCTCGTCGGTGACCATTTCGATCCGGCCGCCGGACTCGTCCCGCGCGGCCTCGGCCAATGTCCACGACGCCGGGTTCCCGACCCGGATCGCGGTCGCGGCGGTCTCCGGCTTCTCCACGATCGAGCCACGCACGATCGGCGCCGCCCCCTCGGCCTGGAAACCCCACATCTTCGGCGTCCGGGTGGCGAGCTTGTCCTTGGCGTACTCCTGGTAGCCCTTCCAGTAGGCCGCGATGTTGCCCGCGTTGCCGACCGGCAGCAGGTGCAGGTCCGGAGCGTCGCCGAGCGCGTCGCAGACCTCGAAGGACGCGGTCTTCTGCCCTTCCAGGCGGACCGGGTTGACAGAGTTCACCAGGGCGACCGGGTAGTTCTTGCCCAGCTCGCGGACGATCCGCAGGCAGTCGTCGAACCCGCCGTCGATCTGCACCAGCTTCGCGCCGTGCACGACCGCCTGGGCCAGCTTGCCCTTCGCGATCCGGCCGGCCGGAATCACCACCAGCGGCAGCATCCCGGCGCGAACGGCGTACGCCGCGGCCGACGCCGAGGTGTTGCCCGTGGAGGCGCAGACGACCGCCTTGTCACCGGCCTGCGCGGCCAGCGAGATCGCCACCGTCATCCCGCGGTCCTTGAACGAGCCGGTCGGGTTGTTGCCCTCGACCTTGAGCCAGACCTCGCAGCCGGACTGCTCGCTGAGCCACTGCGCGGCCACCAGCGGCGTTCCGCCCTCGCCGAGCGTGACGACCGGGGTGTCTGCCGACACCGGCAACCGGTCACGATATTCCTCGATCACGCCACGCCACTGGTGAACCATTGTGGTTACTCGCCTTCTACCCGCATCACACTGCTGACTTCACGGACGATGTCCATGTCCCGCAAGGACTCCACGGTCGCGGACAACGCGGCGTCGGTCGCGGTGTGGGTGACCACCACCAATTGCGCGTCACTGCCCCGGCCCTCCTGGCGGACGGTCTGGATGGACACGTCGTGCTCGGAGAAGGCATGGGCCACCGCCGCGAGCACACCGGCCTTGTCGGCCACGTCCAGCGACACGTGATAGCGGGTCATCGCGTCGCCCATCGGCCGTACGGCCCGCTGGGTGTACGACGACTCGCCGACCCCCGGCACACCCTTGAGCCGGTTGCGCGCGGCGGACACCAGATCCCCGAGGACTGCACTGGCCGTCGGGGCGCCGCCGGCACCACGACCATAGAACATCAGCCGTCCAGCCGCCTTACTCTCCACGAAAACGGCGTTGTACGCGTCCCGGACACTGGCCAGCGGGTGCGTGACCGGGATCATCGCCGGGTACACCCGGGCGCTCACCGAGTCGGTCGCCTCGTCCAGCTCGCAGATCGCCAGCGACTTCACCACACAGCCCATCTCGCGGGCCGACGCGATGTCGGTCGCGGTCACCTCGGTGATGCCCTCGCGGTGCACGTCGGCGATCGAGACCCGGGTGTGGAACGCCAGGCTGGCCAGCAGCGCGGCCTTCGCGGCGGCGTCGAAACCCTCGATGTCCGCGGTCGGATCCGCCTCGGCGTACCCGAGCGCCTGGGCCTCCTCGAGCGCCTCGTCGAAACCGGCGCCGGTGCTGTCCATCTTGTCGAGGATGAAGTTCGTGGTGCCGTTGACGATCCCCATCACCCGGGTCACGTCGTCACCGGCGAGCGACTCGCGCAGCGGCCGCAGGATCGGGATCGCGCCGGCGACGGCGGCCTCGAAGTACAGGTCGCGCTGGTACTTCTCCGCGGCGGCGAACAGCGTCGGGCCGTCCTCGGCGAGCAGCGCCTTGTTCGCCGTGACGACCGAGGCGCCGTGCTCGAGCGCGGTCAGGATCAGGCTGCGGGCGGGTTCGAGACCGCCGATCACCTCGATCACCAGGTCCAGGTCGCCGCGGGACACCAGGGCCTGGGCATCGGTGGTGATGAGGTCCGGGTCGACGGCGATGTCACGGGCGCGGCCGGGACGCCGTACGGCGATGCCCGCGATCTCCAGCGGGGCGCCGACGCGGGCCGCGAGATGGTCCGCCTGCTCGGTCAGGATCCGCACCACTTCGGTGCCGACCACTCCGCAACCGAGCAGGCCTACCTTGAGAGGTTTCTCGTCGTTCACGGTGTCGTTCATTCGGCGGCCCCCATGTCGAGTGCAAGCAGGTCGTCTTCGGTCTCACGGCGTACGACGACGCGCATGTGGCCGTCCTTGACCGCGATCACCGGTGGCCGCGGTACGTGGTTGTAGTTGCTCGCCATCGACCGGCAGTACGCGCCGGTGCCGGGCACGGCGATCAGGTCGCCCGGCCGGACGTCGGAGGGCAGGAACTCGTCCTTCACGACGATGTCGCCGGACTCACAGTGCTTGCCGACCACACGAGCCAACGTCGGCGGCGTGTCGGAGTACCGGCCGGCGAGCGTGCAGGAGTAGTCGGCGTCGTACAGCGCGGTGCGGATGTTGTCGCTCATCCCGCCGTCCACGGACACGTACGTCCGGGCGGCGCCGGCGTCCAGCTCGACCTCCTTGACCGTGCCGACCGAGTAGACCGTGCACATCGCCGGTCCGACGATCGCGCGGCCGGGCTCGATCGACACCTTCGGCATCTCGACGTCGAACGCACGGCACTCGTGCTCGACGATCTTGCCCATCTCGGTGGCCAGCTGCGCCGGGTCGGACGGGTCGTCCTGCGTGGTGTACGCGATCCCGAAGCCGCCGCCCAGGTCGAGCTCCGGCATGTCGACGCCGAGCTCGTCGGAAACCCTTGCGTGCAAGGCGATCACGCGCTTCGCAGCCACCTCGAACCCGGACGAGTCGAAGATCTGCGAGCCGATGTGCGAGTGCAGGCCGAGCAGCTCCAGCTCGGGGGACTCGTTGACCCGGGCAACGGCTTCGAAGGCGGCGCCGGAGGTGATCGAGAACCCGAACTTCTGGTCCTCATGCGCGGTCGCGATGTACTCGTGGGTGTGCGCCTCGACGCCCGCGGTGACCCGGATCATCACCGGGGCGACCACGTTGCGTTCGGCGGCGAGCTCGATCAGCCGGGTGATCTCGTACTGCGAGTCGACGATGATCCGCCCGACGCCGGCGTCCAGTGCGCGGGCCAGCTCGGACTCGGACTTGTTGTTGCCGTGGAACCCCAACCGCTTGGGATCGGCGCCGGCCCGGAGTGCGACCGCCAGCTCTCCCCCGCTGCAGATGTCGAGGTTCAGGCCCTCTTCCATCACCCAGCGGACGACCGTCGTACACAGGAACGCCTTGCCGGCGTAGTAGACGTCGAAGTCCTTGAACGCGTGCTTGAACGCGCGGGCCCGGGAACGGAAGTCGTCCTCGTCCAGCACGTACGCCGGACTGCCGTGCTCGGCGACCAGGTCCCGGACGTCGACGCCGCCGACCTCGAGGGCGCCTTCACCGTTCTTCTTGGCCGTGTACGACCAGAGCGCCGTGACCAGGTCGTTGGGATCACGCGGCGCGCGCAGCCACTGCGGCGCCCGGTGGCCGATGTCGGCGTGCAGCGCGCCCGCCTCGTGCGCTCTCACATCCGCTCCGGTGCGGAGACGCCGAGCAGGTCGAGCCCGTTGGCGAGCACGGTCCGGGTCGCGGAGACCAGGGTGAGACGAGCCTTGTGCACCGGCTCCACCTCCTCGTCGCCGCGCGGCAGCACGCGGCAGCTGTCGTAGAACTTGTGGAAAGCGGACGCGGTGTCCTCGAGGTACCGCGCGACGCGGTGCGGCTCGCGGAGCTCCGCGGCAGTCGCGACGACCCGCGGGAACTCGGCCAGCGCGCGGAGCAGGTCGCCCTCACGCTCGTGGCTGAGCAGGCCGGGATCGAACTCGTCGAGCTTGATGCCGAGCTCGTCGGCGTTCCGGACGATCGAGGCCAGGCGGGCGTGCGCGTACTGCACGTAGTACACCGGGTTCTCGCTGGCCTGCCGGGTCATCTCCTCGATGTCCAGGGTCAGCGGCGAGTCGGTCGGGTAGCGGCACAGCGTGTAGCGCAGCGCGTCGACGCCGCCCTCCTCGACCAGCTCGGCGAGCGTGACGATGGTGCCGGCCCGCTTGGACAGCTTCATCTCCTCGCCACCCTTGAGGATCTTCACCAGCTGGCCGATCAGGACCTCGATGTTGTGCTCGGGATCGTCGCCGGCGCAGGCCGCGATCGCCTTCAGCCGGTTCACATACCCGTGGTGGTCGGCGCCGAGCATGTAGATGCACGTCTCGAAACCACGCTCACGCTTGTTCACGTAGTACGCCGCGTCGGAGGCGAAGTACGTCGGCTCGCCGTTCGACCGGATCAGGACGCGGTCCTTGTCGTCGGTGAAGTCCGTGGTCCGCATCCACAGCGCGTCGTCCGCCTCGTACAGATGCCCCTGGTCGCGGAGCTTCTGGATCGCGTGCGGTACGCCGTCCTGCTCGTGCAGACTGCGCTCGGAGAACCAGACGTCGAACTTGGTCCGGAAATGCTCGAGCTGGTCCTGCTGCTCCTTGAGCTGCCGCTCGTACCCCGCCTCGCGGAACGCGATCACCTGCTCGTCCTCGGGCAGCGTCAGGATGTCCGGGACCTCGTCGGCGATCCGCTTCGCCAGGTCGAGGATGTACTCGCCGTGGTACCCGTCCTCCGGGATCTTGTGCCCGTGCGCGGCGGCCTGCAGGCTGGCGCCGAACTTGTCCATCTGGTTGCCGCGGTCGTTGATGTAGAACTCGCGGCTGACGCTCGCACCCGCGGCGGCCAGCACCCGGGCCAGCGCGTCACCGACGGCTGCCCAGCGGGTGTGGCCGAGGTGCAGCGGGCCGGTCGGGTTCGCCGAGATGAACTCGAGGTTGATCGCCCGCCCCTGCAGGCTGTCACTGGTGCCGTACTTCGGGCCCGCGTCGAGGATCGCCTGCGCGACCTTGCCCTGGGCGTCGGCCGCGACCCGGAGGTTGATGAAACCGGGGCCGGCGATCTCCACGGCGGTGATGGCCTCGTCGCCCTGCAGCTCGGCGGCGAGCAGCTCGGCGAACGCGCGCGGGTTCATCCCTGCCCGCTTGCCCAGTTGCATGGCGACGTTCGTCGCGTAGTCCCCGTGCTCGGGGTTCTTGGGTCGCTCGACCTTCAGCTCGCGCGGCAGCCCGCCCTCGACGGTGATGGTGCCGTCGGCGGCGAGCGCGGCCAGGGCCTGCAGGATCTTCTCAGCGAGCTGTTCCGGAGTCACCGCCTCAGCCTAATGGCCGCACCCCCAAACCCTTGACTCACCATCCACAGCCCGGTACGCAGTCAGTGCTGAGCACTCACCGTGACCCGGGCGTTGCGGAGCAATGGGGTGTCCCACGGGGCCGGTTTGCCGTCGACGGTGACCTTCAGGTCCGCGCAGGCATCGGCGAGGCAGCCGGCGTCGTACCGGACTCCCCAGAGGGTGAAGAACTGAGCGAGCGTCGGTTTCTCGTCGGCCGTCTTCGCCTCGACCCAGACCACGCCGTCGGTGGTGTGGGTGTGGACGGCGGCCTGCTCGGCGCGACGCTTGTCGACGCCGATCCCGGCCGGGACCTGCACCGGTTTGCCGTCGACCGTGACCGCGATGTTCACCGTGTACGGCGAGGGGCCGGAGAAATCGAGCGGGAGGCGTTCGAACCCGGCCTTGTCGATATAGGAGACCGCGTCGCGGGGAGCGTCCCACGGCGGTGCGCCGGTCCGGAGGTCGGCGGCCGCCGGCGGTGCGGGTCCGACCTGACAACCATCCACGACGCTGCTCGCGAGGAGCAGCGCCGCCGCCGTACCGACCGCCCGGCGCCACCTGCCTGCTCTCATGGAAAGTCAGGTTGCCAGGTGCGTCGTGACGGTCGGCTGGCGGGGGTCAGTCCTCTGACGGCAGGATGATCCAGAGCGCGATGTAGATCAGGAACTGCGGGCCGGGCAGGAGGCAGCTGATCACGAAGATCAGGCGCATCGTGTTGGAGGAGATACCGAACCGGCGAGCCAGACCGGCGCAGACACCGCCGATCCAGCGATCGTGTGACGGGCGGACCAGTGAGCTTGCCATGATGAGTACCGTTTCCTTTCCACCGTTGGGCTTACCTCCACTATGACGGTGCCCACGGCGGATCTGATCCCCCTCGAGCGGTGTTCCAGGGTCCGCTCAGGGCTCCCCCGTACGACGATCGACGGGGCTCGCACCGCACCGGCCCCCAATTCGGGATTTCACCGAACTTCCTGCTACTGTTCTGCACGTTCCTGAGCCCCCGTAGCTCAGGGGATAGAGCACCGCCCTCCGGAGGCGGGTGCGCAGGTTCGAATCCTGCCGGGGGCGCGACCGATCTGGCCGATCTCTGTGCGCAGAAAGCGCGCACATTGATCGGTCTTTGTGATTTCTGGGGGTGCGACCCTCAGCCCCCGCCCGGCGGGGCTTCGCCCCCCGGCCCCCCTTGGGATGTGGTGGGGCCGGGATGTGGTGCCCGAGGGAGTTAGGGGGTTCTGTCTTCGCCGGGGGTGGTGTTGAAGGCTCTTTGGTAGTCGCGGGTGAAGTGGCTGGGGCTGGCGTAGCCGAGTTCGTGGGCGATGGTGGCGACGGGGGTTGACCGGGTTCTCAGGTGGATGCGGGCCTCTTGGAGGCGCAGCTGCTTCTGGAACTGGATCGGGGTCATCGACGTCGCGGCGCGGAAGTGGCGGTGGAAGGTCGACGGGCTCATGCCGGCCAGGTCGGCCAGGTCGGCGATGCGGAGCTGCCGGCTCGAGTTGCGGCGGATCCAGCGGATCGCCTCGGCGATGTGAGCCAGCATGCCGTCGGCGAGGCCGATCTGACGAAGCAGGGCGCCTTGCTCGCCGGTGAGCAGCCGCCAAAGGATCTCCCGGCGGATGCCCGGCGCCAGCACGCGGACGTCGTCGGGGCGGTCCGCGATCCGCAGCAGCCGTACGACGGGATCCAGCAACTCGTCGCTCGCATCGCTCACCACCAGGCCGCCGTACTGCGCCGGACGGGCCGGTGTCTCCAGCAGCAGCGGCGCGATCTCGGCCGGCTCGAGCCGCAGGCTGACGACCGTGAACGGCTCGTCGCGGCTCGCCTTCGCCGCCTGGCCGATCACCGGCAGATCCAGTGACGCGACCAGGTACTGCCCGGCGCCGTACTCGTACGGGACCCCGTTCAGCAGGGTCCGTTTGAGGCCCGAGGCAACGATCGCCACCGACGGTTCCGCGACGCCGGCCTCCGGCTCGGTCGGGGCGTCGCGCCGGCTGATCCGGACACCCGGCAGCAGCTGCCGGGCGTGCTCCTGGTGGCGACCCGCGTCGTACCGGCAGATGAGGGCCCGCAGTTCGTCGAGCAGATCCACGTCTCCAGATTGACAGGATCGGGCAAGCCCGCGCCAGGATCGCGCTCACGCTGCCGCCGCGACGGCTGGTCTGATCGAGAGCAGATATCCACCAGCAGGAACGGAGTACGGCAGTGAAACGACGCATTCTCGGCGCGACCGGCCTGTCCGTCAGCGAGTTCGCACTCGGCGCGATGATGTTCGGCGCCATGGGCAACCCCGACCACGAGGACGCCGTACGCATCATCGGCAACGCCCTGGACGCGGGCATCAACCTGATCGACACCGCCGACGTCTACTCCGGCGGCGAGTCCGAGGAGATCGTCGGTACGGCGATCAGGAACCGGCGCGACGAGGTGATCCTGGCGACCAAGTTCGGCATGCCGATGGGCGCGGACCCGAACCAGCGCGGGGCCTCCCGGCGCTGGATCGTGCGGTCCGTCGAGAACAGCCTGCAGCGGCTCGGCACCGACCACCTCGACCTGTACCAGCTGCACCGCCCCGACCACGACACCGATCAGGACGAGACCTTGTCCGCGTTGTCGGATCTCGTCCAGGCCGGAAAGATCCTGGCCTTCGGCTCCTCGATGTTCCCGGCGGAGACGATCGTCGAGGCGCAGTGGGCCGCCGAGCGCCGCGGCACGCACCGCTACCTGATCGAGCAGTGCATGTACTCGATCTTCACCCGGCGACCGGAGGCATCGGTCTTCCCGGTCACGCAGCGGCACGGGCTGGGAGTGCTCACGTTCAGCCCGTTGAACGGAGGCTGGCTCTCAGGACGCACAGACCTGGCAGCGAGCCACCGGGCGACGATCCGGCCGTCCAGCTACGACCCCTCGAGTCCGACCAGTCAGGCGAAGGCGGAAGCAGCGGCAAAGCTCGCCGCCCTCGCAGCCGAGGCCGGTATGACGTTGCCGCACCTGGCGACCGCGTTCGTCCGCGCGCATCCGGCGGTGACGTCGGTGATCATCGGCCCTCGTACCCAGGAGCAGCTCGACAGCCTGTTGTCCGGCGCCGAGATCGAGCTGTCCGCGGACCTGCTCGACCGGATCGACGAGATCGTGCCGCCGGGCACGGAACTGGACGCGGCGGACAACTACGCGACCACTCCCCCGGCGATCGAGCACGCTCACCTGCGCCGGCGCCTCACCTGATGCCTGCCGCGGCAGTAGTCCAGATCGCCTGCACGGACTGGGATCAGCTGTCGGGTAGCGAGAACATCGACAGGACTACGCGGTCCTTGCCTGGGGACTCGGCCAGGTAGGGGGCGATCAGCTCCTCGAAGGCTGACCGGAACGCGGTCATGTCGTCCGGGCTGAGGTAGAGGGCCAGTTGTGAGTAGCCCAGCTGGTGGAGCCGCGGGTACAGGTCACCGCTCTCGACGACACGATCGAAGTCGGCGGCCAGGCGGGTCAGCATCATCAGGAACGCCTGCCGGTGCTGGTCCGGTGTCATCGCCCGCGCCTCGCGCTCGTCGATCCGGCCGACCTTCGTCTGGTCGAGACCGAGTGTGCGCTCCGTGGTGCCGCGGATCTTCCGCTCGCGCACCACCGTCAGGTAGCCGGCGTCGATCAGCGCGGCGACGTGCCGGTAGAGCGTCGTGGCGGGGACGTCGGGCAGGTCGCGTTTCAGGTCCGTGGTGGTGACCTCACGGCCTAGCACCCGCTGCACGATGCGCCAGCGGATCGGGTGCAGCAGAACGTCCAGCACCGGGGTCGGCGACTCCTCCATCGGCTCTCCATCAGGGATCTTTCAGGGTATCCATTGATACCAACTCTGGTAATAATAGCGGAATCGGAAGCATTCCTACTCGCCCGAGGAGACGTGACGTGTCGCTCACCCGTCGTACCGTGCTCAAGTCCGCGGCCGCTGCCGTACCGGTTGCTGCGTTGACCACGTTGACCACACTGCCCTCATCGGCCACCACCAGCAGGGAACCGGCCGCGATCGGCCGGCTGGCCGAGAAGATCGAGGCCGGGATGGCGAAGTACGCGATCCCCGGAGCCGGTCTCGGCGTCTGGTACCGCGGCCGGGAGTACGTCCGCGGCTTCGGGGTCACCAGCGTGGACACCGGCGAACCGGTCTCCGGCGACACCGTGTTCCGGATCGGCTCGACCTCCAAGACGTTCACCGCGACCGCGATCATGCGGCTCGTCGAACGCGGCCGGATCAGCCTGGACCGACCGGTCCGCGCGTACCTGCCGGACTTCGCGACGCAGGACGCCTCGGTCGCGGCGCGAGTCACGGTCCGGCAGTTGCTGAACCACACGGCCGGCTGGCAGGGCGACTACTTCGAGGACACCGGCCAGGGCGACGAGGCGCTCGCGCAGTACGTCGCCGGTATGACGAAGGTCCCGCAGCTCACGCCGCTCGGGAAGGTGTTCTCGTACAACAACGCGGCGATCGGTGTGGCCGGGCGGATCATCGAGGTGGTGACCGGTAAGCCGTACGAGACCGCCGCCCGCGAGTTGGTCGTGGATCCGCTCGGACTCGCGCACAGCCGGTTCTTCCGCAGTGAGCTCGACGGCTTCAGCGTCGCCGCGTCGCACAACATCGTCGACGGAAAGCCGGTCGTCGAGCCGTCGTTCGACGCGATGCCGCGGGCGCTGCACTCGGTCGGCGGCCTGATCTCGAGCGCACGGGACCAGCTCCGGTACGCGCGGTACCACCTGGGACACCGAGACCTCCCCCAACTGCTCAGCGACCGCAGCAGGCTCGCTATGCAGTCGCACCCGGGTCCGGGCGGCACGCTGTTCGTCGAGCTGAACGGCGTAGGAGTCACCTGGATGCTGCGTCCGACCGCCCAGGGCCCGACGGTGGTGCAGCACGGCGGGGACTGGTCAGGTCAGCACTCCGGCTTCCTGTTCGTACCGCAGCGGGACTTCGCGATCACGTTGCTCACCAACTCCGAGAGCGGTCCATCTCTGGTGGCAGAGCTGTTCGCGGACGACTGGGCACTGCAGGAGCTCGCCGGCGTCACCAACCTGCCCGCCGTACCGCGGCAGCTGCCGCCGAGCCGGCTGGCCGCCTACGAAGGCACCTACGTCTCCCAGCAGATCGGTTTCGACGGCAAGCCGGAGGAGCTCGACCTCGACCTCACCGCCGACAGCGGCGAACTGGTCGCCGGCGTGGGCGGACAGGCTCTGTTCCGATTCGCCTTCTATCGCAAGGATTACGTTCTCGCGCAGAACCCGGACGGCACGCCGACGCACGTCCGCGCCAACTTCGTCCGCGGCACCGACGGACAGGTCGAATGGCTCCGGTACGGCGGCCGCCTGTTCCGCCGTCAACCAGCCACCAAGAAGACACTCCGTCCGGCCAAGCTCCGCCACCCCGCCACGGTCTGGTAATTCGCCCGACCCGGATCGAGACTGAATCCGGGGGTGGGTTCGGATGGACGTAATGGGGGCCGTGTCGCGGGACGCCGTCATCGTGATCCCGGGAATCATGGGGAGTTCGCTGGTCGATGTCGAGTCGGGAGACGTCCTGTGGGGCCTCGACGACGCGAGTTGGTGGGTCAGCGCGTGGACGACGGGAAGAGCGCTCAAACGTTTGGCTGTCACGGATGATGAACGGGCCGGCCGGACCGGCCGCGTCCGTGCCGGCGGGCTGTTGCGCTTCCCGGCGTTCGCACCGGTGCTGAAAGGCTTCGAGCCGTACACGAAGTTGCTGACGGGGATCGGACCCGTGCTCGCACATCCGGATGCGTTGTGCGAGTTTCCCTACGACTGGCGGCTGTCCGTGGAACACAACGCGCACGAACTCGAGCGACTGGTCGACCGGCACCTGTCCCAGTGGCAGGCGCATCCGTCGGGCAGCGCCGACGCGAAGGTCGTCCTGGTCGCGCACTCGATGGGCGGCCTGATCGCCCGGTACTACCTGCACGTGCTCGGCGGTGCGTCCGACGTCCGTACGACGGTCACGCTCGGCACGCCGTACTACGGCTCCGTGAAGTCGGCGTACATCCTGAGCTCGGGAGACGGCCTGCCGATTCCCCGCAGGCGGCTCCGCGCACTGGTCCGGCACATGCCCGGGCTGTACGACCTGCTGCCTTTCTACCGATGTGTCGACGAGGGTGCGACTGCCCGCCGGCTCGAGCCGAATGACATCGCGAGTCTTGATGGAGACCGGGAACTTGCCGACGAATCCCTTCTGCGGCACGACAAACTGATGGAAGGGGACGCCGGCAGTCTGCGGCTGCTCATCGGCGTCGAACAGCCGACGATGCAGAGTATGTCGGTGCGCGACGGCGTACTGACGCCCCTCATGCACACCTGCATCACCGACCCGGCCGGAGTGATCAGGGAGCGGCTGGATCTGCGCGGAGACGGCACGGTGTTCCGCCGGTCGGCCGCCGGATTCGGCCTGTCCCCCGGCACGCTCCCGCAGTCCCACGGCGCCGTTGCCGCGACCGAGGAAGCCATCTCCCACGTGCGCGACGTCCTGACCAACGACATCGCCGGTCCCCCACTCGGCCCCGGGGAGATCGGGATCGACGTACCCGATGTCGTCTCCGTGGCCGAGCCGCTGACGATCACAGTGACCGGTGCGGACGCGACCGGTACGACGTGCCGGGTCGTCGACGTCTTCAGCCGTTGGCAGGTCGCCGTGCCGCCGTTGCAGCGTCGCGACGGGGCGCTGACCGCATCGGTCGTTCTCGGGGAGCCGGGCGTCTACCGGGTCGAGGTGAAGGGCGGCGGCGCATCCGCCGTCACCGAGCAGGTACTTGCGGTCCCACCAGAAGAGGCGGGCCAATGAGCGAGCCGGCTTTCGCCATCTATCCCATCCCGATCGCTGCCTACAGCACCGAGGTACGGCGGCCGTTCGCGTCGATCCCCGCCGAGGACGACGCCAAGGCGATCGCTGACCTGCTCACGCCGTACGGCGGGGTCGTACACCACTGGACCGACTCCCAGCCGAACGCCGAGTGGGTGAAGCAGGAACTGGGCGCTTGGGCCGGGCGTGACGGGCCGCGGAGTTCGGTCCTCCTCTGGGTGGGCCATGGCGAGTCGGACACGGAGGATGCCTGGCTGGCGTCGTACAACAGCACGCAGCACATGAAGGGCTCCGGCCACCACGCGGAGGAACTGGCGACCCACCTGGCGGACGAATGGGCCGGCCGCAGCGATGACCCCGGGGCATGGGCGCTGGTCGTCATCGAGGCCTGCGGCGCGGAGCGGTTCGTCCAACTGCTCGCGGCGAAGATCCTGTCCACGACGAATCCGGCGAAACGCTTCGCGCTGCTCGGTGGCGGCGGCACCGGATCAGGCTTCCTCAAGGCGGTGCCGAAGGCGCTGGAACTGGCGTTGAAGTCCTTCACGGCCAACGACGAGGTGATCCGGGTGGCCGACCTGGTCGGCCGGACGGAAGGCTTTCTGGCGTTCGGCTTCGCGATCCCGATCGGGCTCGGCCCGGCCCGGCCGCTCGTCCCGCCACCGCGGCCGCTCCTCGCCGGCGTCACCGCCACCCAGGACGTGTATCTCGAGCTGGAGGCATTCCTTGCCGGTCTGCCGACGGATCAGCGCAAGTTCTTCGTGCCCAAGGCGCAGGGGGCAGAGCTCGGTGAGCCGACCTGGTACTTCGAGGGACGCGGCCGCGAGCAACGGCAAATTTCCGAGTGGCTGCGCACAACTGGTTCCGGGCTGCTCGCCGTCACCGGGCCGGCCGGCTCGGGCAAGTCCGCCGTCCTGGGCAACCTCGTCGTACACAGCAACCCGTCACTGCGCGAGTTGCTGATCCGCGCCAGTCAGGTCAAGCAGCTGGCCGCACCGGAGCAGCCGCCGGACGACGTCTTCGATGCCACGGTCCTGCTCACCGGTCTGACGACCACCGAGATGGTCAACCGGCTGAACGCCGATCTCCGGGGGGAGCAGGATGCCTCCACCACGCTCGACGGCCTACTGACAGCGGTCGAGGGCCGCACGGTCATGGTCGATGCGCTGGACGAGGCCCAGGACCCGCTCGCGGCAGCCGCTGTACTGCGGCAGTTGTCCGAGGTCCCCGGCTGCCGGATCGTCGTCGGCACCCGCCGTTCGACCAGCGAAGGCCCTGACCTGTTGGAGCCGGTGGACACGAACCTGCTCGACCATCTCCAGCCGGCGGGCACCGTGACGGTCGACCTCGATGCCGACGCGGTGACGAGGTACGTCGAGCATCGGTTGAACTCGCTGCCGATCGACACGGGCACCGCGGCCGCGGCCGCGCGCAGCGTCGGCGCGCACAAGAGGCACTTCCTCCATGCCAGGCTGGCTGTGCACGAGATCCTCGCCCGGCCCGAGTTGCTGACCGCTGAGGCGCGGCCCGAGCTCGCAGACCTGTTGGCGCAGGACCATCGTGGTTTGTTCGCGACCGCGGTAGAGCGGCTGACAGTTGCCGACCGCAGCTTCCGTCCGTTGCTGGAAGCCCTTGCCCATGCCCGCGGCCGGGGTCTGCCCCGGGCCGACGGCATCTGGGCCACAGCCGCTGGAGCGTTCACGCCAAGCCCGCCCGGCGAGGCCGATCTCGACAACCTGCTGGTTGCGGCGGCGCCGTACGTCATGCTCGACGGGGAGCACGGTCAAAGCACGTACCGGCTGGCCCACCAGACGTTCGTGGAGCACTTCCACGCGCAACCGTCGTACGCCGCCGGCCACCGGCGGATCGCGCGAGCGCTGGCCGGGCGGCAGCGGTCGGCGACGGACGGTTGGGCGGACGCGAACTTCTACCCGGTTCGCTACCTCGCCGAGCATCTGGTGGTTGACGCGGACCGGATCGCACCGGCTTCCGAGGCGGTCGTCGACCTGGTGACCGATGCCGGCTGGCTGACCCGCGCGGTCGGCCTGCTGGGCGTCGACCAGACCGACGCGGTCATCACCGCGGCCAAGGCCGTGATCGAACAGAACGCGTCGCGCGACGACGCGACGGTGACCAGGTTCCAGACCGTTGACGTGATGGAACGGGCCCTCCGCCGGAGCCGGACCGCTCTCACTCGCGACCCCACCCAGCTCGCGGGTCAGTTGCACGCCCGGCTGAAGGAGTTCCCCGGCCCCTCGATGACCGGGCTGGGCGATGCGGTCGGCCGACTCGCGACCGTGCCTTGGCTGCGGATGGTCGAGGGCAGCCTCGACTGGAGAGCAGATCTCGAGTCGACCTACAGCACTACCGGCAAGGTCCGTGGTCTCGGCTTCGGCCACGTCGACGACCGGCCCGTGGTCGCGATCGCGGTCGACACCCGGATCGAGTTGTGGGATCCGCGGACCGGCGTACCGGATGTCATGTCGATGATCGCGCTCGAGCACCGCGCGACCGCCGTGGCGATGTCCGTCATCGATGGTCGCCCGGTCGTGGTCACCTCGGCCGGGTACGACCGGATCCTCGAGGTATGGGACGCCCGCACCAAGGAACGCATCGCCGCGGCGGACGTCGGCCTCGGTCACGCCATCGGGGTCGGCCGGGTCGACGGGCGGCTGGTCATCGCCGGTGTCGACATCGACCGCACGCCGAGGATGGTCGACGCCGTGACCTTGCAGCCGTTCGACGTTCCACCGGCGCTCGAGGCCCTCGACGTTCGTGGCTTCGGGATCGAGGACGACGGCGCGCTGGTGCTGCTGGCCGTGCAGGACGAGCCGGTCCCGGACCGCGCCCATCGCATTCTGCTGATCAATCCCGCCGATAGCCGCGAGGTCTGGCGGACCGCTCCGATCCAGTTCGACGGCGGCAGTCTGCTGGACGTCATGGCCGGGGCCCGGATCGGCGCGCCGTTCGTGGTCGTCGCGGGGATCGGGAACCACCTGCATTGGTTCACCGAACGGCACGCGCACGTCGAGGAGTCGCCGTACGACGAGCGTGCTCGGGCCATCGCGATCGGCGTGGTCGGCGGACATCCGATCGTCGCTGCGGCGCCCGACTACGACGACACTGCCCTGGTGCAGTTGCAGCAATTCAGGTTCAGCACGGGCCGCACCAGTGCGAACCTCTCGCGGCTCCGCAACGACACCGCCGAGCAGTGGCGCTACGACCGGTTCGTGCCGACAGCTGTCCCCGAGGAACTCGGCAAACAGCCGCGGCGACACGAGTCCCGCGGTCGGCCGCTGGACCTGGATCGGCCGGAGGGCTGGCCGCAGTCGGTCGCGGCGACCGGTGAGGTGGACGGCGTGCCGGTGATCGCGACGGGATCGGTCGAGGGCGCCGTCTGGGTCTGGGACCGGCGGACCCTGTCTCCCGACCATCGGGAAGGCGAGCGTCCGCGCGCGATCGCGGGGCCGTTCGTCGAGCTGCCGTCGTACGTTCTCGAGCAGGGCTGGAACCTGCTGTACGCCAAGCCGAACCTGGAGCAGGCCACCTCTGTGGCCTTGGGCAACCTTCCCGGGTACGGCGGGGTCGTCGCCGTGGCCTGCGGCGGGCGGGCTCGGGTGTACACGATCACGGACGGGAAGCGGATCGAGAGTCCGGCGGACCGCGCGTCAGCGGTCCAGTGTGTGGCAGTCGGATCGCTCAACACGCGGACCGTGCTGGTCACCGGGTCGACCGGCGGCAACGTCGCGGTCTGGGATCCGGCAGCGGGCACCCGGGTCGCCGGGCTGTACGTCGACGACCCGATCACGCAGCTGGCCGTCGATTCCGGCCGGATCCTGCTCCGGACCGCCACCCACGGCGACTACGCCCTCGAACTCAAGGAGCCGTGACCATCCAGAGGTGTCCGTCGGGGTCGGTGAACGTGGTCATGTAGGCCCACAGCCTCTGAGCCGGTGCCGTCACCTGTACCGCCCCGGCCGCGACGGCCTTGGCAGCCGCTGCGTCGACAGCCTCTTGACTATCGACCTCCATGGTGAGGACGCACTCGCTCTGGCCATAGGGCGCGGCCGGCTGATCACCCAGTACCCAGCCGAAGCCTTCGGTCGGGATCAGCATCATCCTGACGTCGTCGGCCAGCTGGAACTGCAGCGGTTCGGGGATGCCGTCCTCGTCCGGTTCTCCGACCGGTGTCAGGCCCAGCGCCTCCTGGTAGAAGGCGTACGAGCGCGGCCGGTCCTCGATCGGGAGGCAGATGATCATCGGGTCACTCCAGTGGTGAAGCGGTCGGCGTCGCGACCGGAGAGGTGGTTGGGTGGGAGGCTACGGCCGCTGAGGACCAGCAGCAGGTCCTGTGCCGTGCCGGCGAGCGGAACGCCGGCGCCGTAGGTCCAGTTGAGGTCGGTGGCCTGCAGTTGGACATCGGTCAGGTCGACACCGAAGTACTTGATCTGGCGTGGTTTCATCGCGTCGAAGATGATGCGCAGCCGCTCGGACGGCACCTGACGATCGATGCCCAGTGCAACGGTCACGTCGAGACCGTGCACCACGTCGTGCGACAACGCACCCGCATAGCCGCCACCAGGCGGTTTCCACGGGTGGTTGATGTTCTGGCGCAGACACTCGACCAGCTGCGCCGGCGTCAGGTCCGCCGCATCCTGCCGGGCCTGCCGGTCGGCGTACCGGTTGAAGTTGCCGCCGGACCGGACCATCCCGGCCAGGAACCGCGGCATCGAGATCCGGTACGGCATGGTGATGTGCGCGACCAACTCGCGCACCCGCCAGCCGGCACACAGCGTCGGCTCGTCCCAGGCTTCTGGTTGCAGCCCGGCCAGCACCCCCGCCAGCTCGGACCGCTCGTGCGCTACAGCACTCCTGATATCCGTCATACCCCACCGACGAACGACTCAGGCGCGCACAGACACCTCCGCACAATCAAACGCTGATCACGAGCGTTGCGAGTGCTCAGGGCGACGTGGAGTTGTTGATATCGCCTGCCGCCTGCTGGACCGAAGCACCCTCGCCCGCGACCACAGTCTGAATCACGTGTGGTGCAGTCGGCCGTGGGTCCGACGGCGGTGTCCGGGCCTCGGCCTTCCGCACGTCCCTGCGGCGCTGCCACTCGGACAACGCGCCACCGAGCGCCGTCAGCACGACTGTCGCGATCCAGGCCCAAGGGTGGTGCCGTCCGTCGGTGGCAAGGTTCACCGCGATCGCGATCGCTGTCGCCACCGTCGTGGCAGCCGACGTCAGAATCCATCCGCGCATCTCAAGCCCTCCTCGTGCCGCGTCTCCCATCGTATCCGGATGACACCGTTGCGTGATTGAATCTGGCGCTACAGCCTGGCCGCCGGAGGTGAAGCGTGGACGACGACCGACCGACGATCCGGCAGTGGGCGTACGCGGCACCGAACGCCAAGATCAATCAGGCCGGCGGCGACATCATCGACATCACCATCGCCCCGAAAGACAGGCCCGGCCTCGTGTCGGTCGCGGCTCCCACTGGACGGCTGCCGGAACACCTTCGCGGCCGGGACGAGATCTCGGCCGAGCTTCTGGAGAAGGTTGTCGATTCGCCGGGCCACGCAGTAGTCCTGCACGGAACGGGCGGTAGCGGAAAGAGCTCCCTCGCGCTGTGGCTCGCGAGCAAAGCCGCAGCCCAGCAGAGGCTCGTCTGGTGGGTGTCCGCGGACGACGCACAGACGTTGTCCGAGGGACTCCGTGAAGTGGCGATCCAGGCCAAAGCGAATCCGGAGAAAGTCGCCATGGCATGGGCCGGGTACGGCAGCGCGCCCGACGAGCTCTGGAGAGCGTTGAACGCTTTCACGGGCCGATGGGTGCTGATTCTGGACAACGCCGACGACCCCGACGTCCTGGCCGGGGCAGGTCGGCTCTCGGAGGGCAACGGCTGGCTCCGAACGCCTCGATCCGACCACGGGCTCGTCGTCGTCACCAGCCGGCAGGGCAGCCCACGGACCTGGCCACCAGGCACAATCCTTCGCCCGGTGACGTCGCTCGAGCCGGCCGACGCCGGCCAGGTGCTGATGGACCTGGCCGGATCGCGGGCGGGCAGCCCCACGGAGGCCGAACGCCTGGGGAAACGTCTTGGTGGCCTGCCTCTGGCACTGCGGCTCGCAGGCAGCTACCTGGCATCCAGCGACGAGCGGCTGCTGGTGCCAGGGGCCGAAACTCCGCAGACCTTTGCCGACTACCTGGCCGCGCTCGACGAACGAGTCGGTGTGCTGGACGCTCTGCCAGGCGATCACGACGACCAGCGTCGAGAACGAGAGCTGATCTCCCGCACGTGGGAGTTGTCGCTCGACCTGCTGGAACGCCGCGGTCACCCGCTGGCACGCAAGTTGCTGCGGTTGCTGTCCTGTTTCGGTCAGGCGCCGGTTCCGGTGGACATGCTCGATGCGGAGCTGATGGCCGCGGCGCCGATGTGGGCGAAGATCACCCCGGAGTCCATCGCGCGGCTGCTCCCGGCCTTGCTCGACCTCGGTCTCGTCGATCGCGCCGAGCTCGACGGCCGGCAGGCGCTGAGCCTGCACCCTCTCGTCCGCGATACCAGCCGTCACCAGGCCGGTAGCGAGCTGGATGTAGACCAGCACATCTCCACAGTGGTCGAACTGCTCTCGGCCACGACCGACGGGTATGCGATGACGCCGCAGACGTGGCCTCGCTGGCAGGCCCTGGCGGCGCACGCCGAGTCCGCACTCGAGCTTTGCCGGGCGCAGCTCGACCAGGTCCCGCAGCCGGTCGTCGAGCGAGCGATCGCCATGGTTCGCCGAGCGGCAACATTTCGCAGGTACGTCCATGAAGCCGAGCAGGAAGCACTGGACGTCCGGGCGATCCTCGAGACGCAGCAACGAACATTGGGCGAACTGCACCCGGAGACACTCGCCACCCGCGCGGACCTGGCCCTGTTGCGGACGTCGCCGGCCCAGGCGGAGGACGAGTTGCGGGAGGTTCTCGATGTTCAACGGCGCGTCCTGGGAGAGCGACACGTCGACACACTGCGCACCCTGCACGCGCTGGCCGGACGCCGTCGTGATCGGGGCGAGTGGTCCGCCGCGGAGCAGACCTACCGGCACGCGCTGAAGATCCTCCGAGAGGATCACGGAACGGACTACGTCGGTACCTTGGCGGTCTGGCACGGACTCGCCCTCTCGCTGTCCAAGCAGGGCAGACTCGCGGAGGCGACGACAGAGTTCCGCGCCGCACTGGCAGCCCATCGCAGGGTCCTGGGACCGGAGCACGACAGCACACTGATCACCTTGGACGGATACGCGACGGTGCTCGCGCAGCAGCCGGAGTCGGTCGACGCCGCGGAACAGGAGTTCCGCTCCCTCGTGGAGGTCTGCTCGCGGAAGGGAGGGGACACATCCGAGGCCACGCTGGCCGCACGCCACGGTCTCGCGATCACGCTGCGACGCCAGGGCAGACATGCTGCCGCCAGAGCCGAATATCAAGCCGTCCTCGATCTTGCGCGGCCGCTCTGGGGTGACGAGGATCCGCGAATCCTGGCCTGCCGGGCCAATCTCGCCGGGCTGGACGCGCTGATGGGCGACACCGCATCGGCCGGGACCGAACTGCGAGACGTGCTGGCGATCGAGCGCCGCATGTACGGCGATGCGCATCCGAGCACGCTGCGGACGCGACTGGACCTCGTGCCCCTGATCGCGCAGGCTGACAGGGCGGCCGCAGCCTCCGAAGCGAACGACTTCATCGACCTCGCGTCGAGGACGCTGGGCCGCGAGCATCCGATGGTGCAAGAGGCGCAGCTCCTGCGGCGCGCGTTGACACAGGTCCCGATGTCGCGTCGCGACAGGAGGCGACAGGAACGGGCTGCAGCACGCAACAACCGACGACGTCGCTGACGCCGGCTCATCGACGGAGTGCGTACTGCTCAGTCGGACACTTCGGCCAAGCGCTTGGTCAGATACCGCCGCTCCGCATCGGTCGCAACGAGGTCGATCGCTTGCCGATACGCCACCGCGGCCTCGGCATAGCGTCCAAGTCGCCGCAACAGGTCGGCACGGGTGGCCGGGAGCAAGCGGTAGCCGGCCAAGGCGCCGGCAGCCAGCTCGTCCACCAGGCGGAGGCCGACGGCTGGGCCGTCGGCCATGCCTATTGCTACGGCACGGTTGAGGGCGACTACGGGCGTTTGTGGGAGTTGTGCGTAGAGGGCGGCGATCTGCGGCCAGTCGGTGTCGGCTGCGGTGCGGGCGGTGGCGTGGCAGGCAGCGATCGCGGCCTGGACCTGGTACGGGCCGGGTTCGCCGCGGCGCAGTGCGGAGTCAAGGAGGTCCACACCTTCAGTGATGCGCGTGTTGTCCCACTGGGTGCGGTCCTGTTCGTCCAGCGTGACCAAGGCGCCGTCCGGTGCCAGGCGGGTGTCCCGGCGTGCGTCGTGCAGCAGCATCAGTGCGAGCAGTCCAGCGGCCTCAGGTTCGTCCGGCATGAGTTGGACGAGCAGTCTGGCCAGTCGGATCGCTTCACCGCTCAGGTTGCTCCGGACAACGTCGGAGTACCCCTCGTTGAAGAGGAGGTACAGGACAGCCAGTACGGCGGGTGTCCGCTCCGGGAGGAGGTGTGCGGGCGGCACGCGGTACGGGATGCCGGCGTGCTGGATCTTCTGTTTCGCCCGGGTCAGGCGCTTCGACATGGTCGTCTCCGGCACCAGGAACGCCCGCGCGATCTCCGTCGTACTCAGACCGGCCAGTGTCCGAAGGGTCAACGCCACCCGTGCCTCCATCGCCAGTGCGGGATGGCAGCAGGTGAACATCAACCGCAGCCGGTCGTCCGGTACGTCGTACGGCGGCTCTGAGTCATGCGTCATCGCAGCCACCTCCTGCAGCTTCTGTGCACCCACTGCCTCGCGACGCAGCCAGTCGATCGCACGGTTGCGTGCGGTCGTGGTGAGCCACGCACCAGGCCGATCCGGTACGCCGTCCTTCGGCCACCGCTCCAGCGCCGCGGCGAACGCTTCTTGCGCGCACTCCTCCGCGAGCTCCCAGTCACCGGTGACCCGGATGAGAGTGGCGACCACCTGGCCCCACTCCTGCCGGTAGATCTCCTCGAACGTCACACCGGCCGTTCCAGCACGGGCGGTTCGAAGACCGGCCGGATCTCGATCGTCCCGTAGCCCGCCGCAGGGTGCTTCGACGCGATCTCGATCGCCTCGTCCAGGTCCGCGCAGTCGATCAGCACGAATCCGCCGATCTGCTCCTTCGTCTCCGCGAACGGTCCGTCCGTCAGCAGCAGCTCGCCCTCCCGCACCCGTACCGTGGTCGCCTCGTCCGGCGGCCGCAGCCCGGCCCCACCGGCCACGACCCCGCGAGACTCCATCTCCTCCGTCCAGCCGCCACACCCGTCATTGGCATGCGCAGCCGCCGACTCGTCGCCACAGATCATCAGCAAGTACTTCACGGTCCTCCTCCAGAGTGCCTTCACCCCACCGACGAACGGCTTCAGCGAGAACAGACACCCCTACCGTAGAAGACTCACCCCTTGCCCTGGCCGGTACGGCGTACCGGGTCTAGCGTCGATCCATAGTGGCGTGCCAATGGGAGGGGGCTGCGATGACAGGGCGGATCGTGCACTTCGAGGTTCCGTACGACGACGGCGACCGGGCGCGGGCGTTCTACCGCGAGGCGTTCGGGTGGAACCTGATGGAGATGCCCGACATGAACTACACGATGGCGTCGACCGGGCCGGTGGACGAGCAGTCCATGCCGGCCGAGCCGGGCTTCATCAACGGCGGGATGTTCCAGCGCACCGAGGATCTGAAGGGGCCGATGCTGACGGTCGACGTACCGGACATCGACGCGGCCTGGAAGACGATCGAGAGCCTCGGCGGCGAACAGGTCGGCGAGAAGGTGCCGGTCGGCGACATGGGCTTCGCGGGGTACTTCAAGGACCCGGAGGGCAACATTCTCGGTCTCTGGCAATCGGCCTGACCACTGGGCGTCACCGGGGCCGCCTAGACTGCCAAGAGATGTAGGGAGTGTGTTGGCTCCGGTGGCGTCCTCGGGAGGACTGAATGCCTGACCGTACTCAGACCATTGCGTATCCGGCACCCGGGTCGCGGCCCTCACGGCGGGACCCGGAGCCGTTGGCGCCGCATGTGATCGTGCTGTTCGGGGCCACCGGCGACCTCGCCAAGCGCAAGCTGCTCCCCGGCCTGGCGTACCTGCAGCAGTCCAAGTTCGCGCCGGACGTCCGGGTGATCGGGACCGCCACCGAGGACCTGAGCTGCGACGAGTTCCGTGACCGCGCGAGGAAGGCGGTCGAGACGTTCGGCACCCACAAGATGAGCGACCAGGAGTGGGCGCAGTTCGCGGAGCGGCTCGAGTACGTGCCGGTGACCGCCGGGCCGGAGGCGCTTGCGGCCGCGGTGAAGGCCGCCGAGGAGTTGCTCGGCCCGGACGCCTGCCGGCTGCACTACCTGTCGGTGCCCCCGAAGGCGGCGCAGGCGGTGATCGCGATGCTGCGCGATGCCGACCTGGTCGAACGCGCCCGGGTGGTGATGGAGAAGCCGTTCGGCGACGACCTGGCCAGCGCGATCGAGCTGAACGACTTCGTCCACGAGACGTTCGACGAGTCGCAGATCTTCCGGATCGACCACTTCCTCGGCAAGGAAGCCGCGCTGAACATCCTCGCGTTCCGGTTCGCGAACGGTCTGTTCGAGCCGATCTGGAACCGGAACTTCATCGACCACGTGCAGATCGACATCCCGGAGTCGCTCGGCCTGGACCAGCGCGCCACCTTCTACGAGCCGACCGGCGCGTTCAAGGACATGGTCGTCACACACCTGATGCAGGTGATGTCGTTCGTCGCGATGGAGCCGCCGACCGCCCTGGAGCCGCGGGCGATCTCGGAGGAGAAGAACAAGGTCTTCCGGTCGATGCTGCCGATCAACCCCGGCGACGTGGTCCGCGGGCAGTACTCCGGTTACCGCGGCGAGGAGGGCGTGGCGCCGGACTCGGACACCGAGACGTTCATCGCGCTGAAGGTCGAGATCGACAACTGGCGCTGGGCCGGCGTCCCCTTCTATCTGCGCACCGGCAAGAAGATGGCCGAGGGCCAGCGGATCATCTCGATCGCCTTCAAGGAGGCGCCGAAGACGATGTTCCCGTCCGGCTCCGGCGTCGGCTCGGAGGGCCCGGACCACCTGACCTTCGACCTCGCCGACTCGTCGCGGGTGTCGCTGTCGTTCTACGGCAAGCGGCCCGGTCCGGGGATGCGGCTGGAGAAGCTGTCGATGCAGTTCTCCACCCAGGAGACCGGCAGCGCGGGCGACGTACTGGAGGCGTACGAGCGGCTGATCCTGGACGCGATGCGCGGGGACCACACGCTGTTCACCACGGCCGAGGGCATCGAGTCGCTGTGGGACCGGTCCGCGCCGTTGCTCGAGGACCCGCCGCCGGTCAAGCCCTACCAGCCCGGCACCTGGGGACCGAACGCGATCCACCAGCTGATCGCCCCGCGCGCCTGGCGGCTGCCCTTCGAACGCGAGTGGCGCCAGGCCAAGCACTGACCCATTGCCGTCCCGTCGGCCGAGGCGCACTATCGATGGTGTGATGTAGGTCACGAACACCTCGGAGGGGCAGGAGGTGGGGGAATGACGGGGACCAAGACGCATCTCACTGGGGAACGGGCGCCGTGTGGGCGGCTCGGAGATGCCGACCGGAGCCAGGAAGACGACTTCGAGGGCTTCCGGCTCGACGACAAGCTGTTCGCCTGTGGGTGCCGGCAGATGCGGCACGAGTTCCACGACGGCAGCGTCCGGATCCGGACGGTGCGGCACGACGGCAAAGTGCTGATGGACGAGCACAGCGGCGATCACGAAGCCTGATCATGGCTGACTATCACGATGTGGTCGTGGTCGGAGGTGGCGGTGCCGGGTTGAGAGCTGCCATTGCGGTGGCCGAGACCAACCCGGCACTGCGCGTTGCCGTGATCTCGAAGGTCTACCCGATGCGCAGCCACACCGTGTCCGCCGAGGGCGGTGCCGCGGCCGTGGCCGCACCCGACGACACGCTCGACGAGCACGCGTACGACACAGTGTCCGGCAGCGACTGGCTGTGCGACCAGGACGCGGTCGAGGCGTTCGTCGCCGAGGCCCCTCGGGAGCTTCTGCGGCTCGAGCACTGGGGCTGCCCCTGGAGCCGGCAGCCGGACGGGAAGATCGCCGTTCGCGCGTTCGGCGGCATGAAGAAGAAGCGCACCTGGTTCGCGGCCGACCGGACCGGGTTCCACCTGCTGCACACGCTCTTCCAGACCGCGCTCTCCTACTCCGACATCGTCCGGTACGACGAGTGGTACGTCACCAAGATCCTGGTCGACGACGGACGCGCGTACGGCGTGGTCGCGATCGAACTGGCGACCGGGCGGATCGAGACCATCACGGCGAACGCGGTGATCCTGTGCACCGGCGGCTGCGGACGCGTCTTCCCGTTCACGACGAACGCCAACATCAAGACCGGCGACGGGATGGCGCTCGCCTATCGGGCCGGCGCCCCGCTCAAGGACATGGAGTTCGTCCAGTACCACCCGACCGGTCTGCCGTTCACCGGGATCCTGATCACCGAGGCGGCCCGGGCCGAGGGCGGGTGGCTGCTCAACAAGGACGGCTACCGCTACCTGCAGGACTACGACCTCGGTACGCCGACGCCCGAACCGGTCCTGCGGAACATGGAACTCGGCCCACGGGACCGGTTGTCGCAGGCGTTCGTCCACGAAATGGAGAAGGGCAACACGATCGATACGCCGTACGGACCGATCGTCAACCTGGATCTGCGGCACCTGGGGGCGAAGCTGATCGACCTCAAACTGCCGTTCGTCCGGGAGTTGTGCTCGAAGTACCAGAACATCGATCCGGTGACCGAGCTCGTCCCGGTGCGCCCGGTCGTGCACTACATGATGGGCGGGGTTCACACGGACATTCGCGGCGCGACCCCGCTCGAAGGCCTGTACGCCGCCGGCGAGGTGGCGTGCGTGAGCATCAACGGCGCCAACCGGCTGGGGTCGAACTCGTTGCCGGAGTGCCTCGTCTTCGGCAACCGGGCCGGCCGCGCCGCCGCGGTGTTCGCGGCTCGCTATCACCGCGAGGTGCCGTCGTCGATCGTCGCGCAGGGGCGGGACGAAGCGCGCCGGCTGGCGGCGGAGTTGGGCCGGCGGGTCGAGGGCCACCAGCGGATCGCGGACATCCGGACCGAGATGCAGGCCACGATGGAGAACGGCGCCGGGATCTACCGGGACGGCGACTCGCTGACCAAGGCCGCGCACGAGCTCGCGGAACTGAGACTGCGATTCCGGCATGCGGGGATCGACGATCACAGCACCAACTTCAACACCGAGCTGATCGCGTGGCTCGAACTCGGGTTCATGCTGGATGTTGCCGAGTGCATCATCGACAGCGCAGCGCTCCGGGAGGAGTCGCGTGGCGCGCACCAGCGGACGGACTTCCCGGCCCGCGACGACGAACGGTTCCTGGCGCATTCGCTGGTACGACGCCAACCGGACGGATCCAGCCGGGTCGGGTACCTCCCGGTGACGATCACCCGCTGGCCGCCGGGCGAACGGATCTACGGGAGATAGCGATGGCAACCGAGATCACGCTGGAGGTGGCCCGCTACCGGCCAGGAGTCGACAGCGAGCCGGTCATGCAGTCCTACCAGGTCCCGCTGCGGGAGCACTGGGCGATCCTGGACGGCCTCACCTACGTGAAGGACCACCTGGACGGCACCCTGTCGTTCCGGTGGTCGTGCCGGATGGGGATCTGCGGCAGCTGCGGTATGACGGTGAACGGCGAACCCCAGTTGAGTTGCGCGACCTTCCTCACCGACTACGCTCCCGGCCCGATCCGGGTCGAGCCGCTGCACAACTTCCCGGTCGTCCGCGACCTGGTGGTGGACATCGACGACTTCATGACCAAGCTGCCGAAGGTCAAGCCGTGGGTGGTCCGGGAGGTGCAGAGTCCGGTCGAGGAGGGCGAGTACCTGCAGACGCCGGAGGAGCTCGACGAGTACCAGCAGTTCAGCATGTGCATCAACTGCATGCTGTGCTACTCGGCCTGCCCGGTCTACAGCCTGGAGCCGGACTTCCTCGGCCCGGCGGCGATCGCCCTGGCACAGCGCTACAACCTCGACTCGCGCGACGAGGGTGCCGACGAGCGTCGCGACGTACTGTCTTCGCCAGAAGGGGTCTGGGCCTGCACGTTCGTGGGTGAATGCAGTGCCGTGTGCCCGAAGGGCGTGGATCCGGCCGGCGCGATCCAGCGCTACAAGCTGACGGCCGCGACACAGTCGATCAAGGAACTGCTGATGCCGCGGATTTCTCGGAGGCTGAATTCCCGGAGCCAGGGGTGAGCGTCTACCAGCGGCCGGTTCACCTGCTCTGGTGGCTCGAGCGCCGTGCGTATGTGCTGTTCGTACTGCGTGAGCTCAGCAGCGTCTTCGTCGCGTGGTTCGTGGTGTTCCTGCTGTTGCTGGTGAATGCGGTCAGCGACGGCACGGCGTCGTACCAGCGATTCCTTGACTGGAGCGGGCAGTGGTGGGTGGTGGCGATCAATGTGGTCGCGATGCTGTTCGTGCTGCTGCATGTGGTGACGTGGTTCGGTCTGGCACCGCGGGCGATGGCGATCAAGGTGCGCGGACGCCGAGTGCCGGCGCAGCAGATCGTTGCCGCGCACTACCTGGCCTGGTTGGTGTTGTCGGCTGCCGTCGCGTGGCTGGTACTGAGATGAACCACCGCCGCTCCTCCCCCGAACCCCTGCTGTGGATGCTGTTCAGCTCGGGCGGCATGGTGGCCGCACTGATGGTGCCGATCCTGCTGTTCCTGTTCGGCATCGCATTTCCCGTCGGTCTGCTGTCGGCACCCTCCCACGCACACCTGTACGCCGTACTGCACAATCCACTGACCCGCCTGGTGCTGTTCGGCCTGTGCGCGTTGGCGTTGTTCCACTGGGCGCACAGATTCCGCTACACCCTGTACGACGGTTTACAGCTCAAGCGGTACGCCGTACCGATCGTGGTGCTGTGTTACGGCGGCGCTGTTGTGGGATGTGTCATCGCGGCCGGACTGCTGCTGACGGTCTGACATAAGCTGCGGCGCATGCGGGAGATTGTGGTTGTCGGGGTCGGTGCGGGTGATCCGGAGCAGGTGACGATGCAGGCCGTGTCGGCGCTGAACCGCGTCGACGTGTTCTTCGTGCTGGACAAGGGCGAGGTCAAGCAGGAGCTGGTGGATCTGCGGTCGGAGATCCTGCGGCGGTACGCGACGTCGAAGGACTACCGGGTCGTGGTCGGGCAGGACCCGGAGCGGGATCGTACGACGTCGGCGTACGTCGAGGCGGTCGACGACTGGCGGCGGCGCCGGGCCGACGTCTGCGCGGACCTGATCGCGACCGAGCTCGGCGAGGACCAGGTGGGCGCGTTCCTGGTGTGGGGCGACCCGTCGCTGTACGACAGCACACTGGCGATCCTGGACGACATCCTTGCCCGCGGTGAACTCCTCTTCGAGGTCGACGTGATTCCCGGGATCAGCAGCGTGTCGACACTCGCCGCGCGGCACAAGGTCGGGCTGAACCAGGTCGGGCGCCCGATCCAGATCACCACCGGCCGCCGGCTCGCGAAGGAGTGGCCGGACGGGGTGGACGACGTCGTGGTGATGCTCGACGCGCAGACCGCGTTCACCGAGCATGTCGATCAGGACGCTGACATCTACTGGGGCGCCTACCTTGGTACGCCCGACGAGCTCCTGATCTCCGGTCCGCTCCGGGAGGTCGCACCCGAGATCGAGAAGGTCCGCGCCGAGGCCCGCGACCGCAAGGGCTGGATCATGGACACCTACCTGCTCAGACGTAGACCAAAGTCTTAATAGCTCTGGCCGCAGGACCGAAGTCGGGCCGTGGTGCTGTAGGCGACGCTCCTGGCATGAAGAGACTCTTGGTGAGTGTGGCGGCCGCGTTGGCGCCGGTAGGGCTGTTGGTGGGCCTGGCCGGACCTGGTGAAGCGGCGCAGCAGAACGTTGTACGGACTGATAGCGGGCTGGTGGCTGGTAAGACCGTCGGGGATGCGTTGGCGTACGACGGGATTCCGTACGCTGCTCCGCCCGTCGGGGCGTTGCGGTGGAAGGCGCCGCAGCCCGTGCAGGCTTGGACCGGCGTACGGGCGTCCAAGCCGGGCAGCGTGTGCGCGCAGCAGGCGAACTCCGAGGCGCCGGACGGCTCGACCGCCGAGGACTGCCTGTATCTGAACGTGACGACTCCCGCCAAGCCGTCCGCGAAACCACGGGCGGTCGTGGTGTGGATCCCCGGCGGCGGGTTCTTCTCCGGGGCCGGCAGCAGCTACGAGGCGTCGAAGTTCGCCGCCCGCGGTGACGTGGTGGTTGTCACGGTCAACTACCGCCTCGGCATCTTCGGCTTCTTCGGGTACCCGGGCCTGCCGGGCTCCGGCACGTTCGGTGTGCAGGACCAGCAGGCCGCCCTGCGCTGGGTGCAGCGCAACGCCGGAGCGTTCGGCGGTGACCCGCGCAACGTCACGGTCGCGGGTGAGTCCGCCGGCGGGATGAGTGTGTGCGCACAGCTGACCTCGCCGACCGCCACCGGCCTGTTCGCGAAGGCGATCATGCAGAGCGGCTCGTGCGCCTTCAACTGGGCCGACAACAGCCAGTACCCGGGTCAGGCCGCGGACTCCCCCTGGATCCCGGTCAGCCGGGTGCAGGCGAACGGCAAGGAGTGGGCCGCCGGCAAGCACTGCACGACGCTCGAGTGCCTGCGCGGCATGAAGGCCGACGTACTGGTGGACGACATGCTCCAGTTCACCCAGATCGGGTACGGCGGGAATCCCGTCGTACCGCTCAGTCCGGCGAAGGCGATGAAGGCCGGGCTGTTCCACCGGGTGCCGATCATCTCCGGGAACAACCACGACGAGGCGAACGGGTGGCTGGCCGCGTTCGGGGACATCAAGGACTACCCGGCGCTGGTGAAGAACATGGTCGGCGCGTCGAAGGCGGCTGAGGTACTGCGGCACTACCCGCAGTCGCGCTACGAGTCACCAGCTGCAGCGTGGGGTGCTGTGACCACGGACCGGATCTGGTCGTGCACCCAGGTCGCGACGGATCAGCAGGCGGCGCGCAAGGTCCCGGTGTACGCGTACGAGTTCGCCGACAAGCACTCCCCGATCGCTGCGCCCGGGCTGGGAGCCGCGCACGCTATGGAGCTCCCGTATCTGTTCCGGCTCGGCGGGTACGACTTCCCGATGTCGCAGACGCAGCAGAGGCTGTCGAACCAGATGATCGACTACTGGACGGCGTTCGCGCGGACCGGCAACCCGAACGGACCCGACCGGCCGCACTGGTCGCCGACCGGTGTACACGCCGTCGACGGGCTCTCACTCGCGCCGACGGACCAGGGCGGTATCAAGCGGGTCAATCTGACTGCTGAGCACCAGTGCGGGTTCTGGAGCGGCCTTTCCACACCCGCATGAAGACAGGCGACAACAGCAGCAGCAACATCGCGTAGAAGTGCACGCCTGGCACCAGCGACGCCAGGAGGTAGGCAAGCACGGTCAACCCGGTCAGCAGCAGAGAGCCGACAAGCTCCTGCTGCCCGATCGGGTTGTCCGGGCTCTCCAACTCCTTGTGACCACGGACCATCCACGTGAGCACGGACTGGCACACACTGAGCGCCAGGATCGTGCCGATGTAGAGACCGGCCGTGAACTCGTCGCTGTCGAAGGCACCGACGATCTCGGTCGGAAACGGCAGTACGACGATGGTGAGCAACCACAGCAGGTTCACCCGCATCATGGCCGGGGTGTAGGCGCGGATGTGCTCGAACAGCCGGTGGTGCCCCAGCCAGAAGCTCGCGATCACCACGAAGCTCAGCAGGAACGTGAAGATCTCCTGGCGGTGCTCACTGATCACACTGACCGCGTCACCACCCTCCGCCTTCACCTCAGGCACGAGGTCGACCAGCGGCAGCACCAGCAAGGTGATGGCGATCGCCACGACCGCGTCGGAGAACAGAACAAGGCGGTCGGGGTCTCTCGACATACTCACCCCTGCCACAGTAGCCGTCAGCGGGGGCTGGTCCGGAGCAGGCTGATCGACAGCAGGAGGGCTGCCAGTACGAAACCGGCCGCTGCGAGCCACGCGGCGCCATAGCCGTCACGTAATGCGAGCAGGTCGCCGGCACCTCCGGCGAGGCGGTGTGAGGTGGTGGATGCGGCCAGGGTGGCCAGTACCGCGGTGCCCACAGCTGCACCGGCTTGCTGGGCGGTGTTGTTGAGTCCTGAGGCCAGTCCAGCGTCGCTGACGTCCGCACCGGACATGGCCAGCATGATCGAGGCCGGGATGGCCACACCGATGCCGGCACCCATCACTGCAAGCACTGGTCCGACGTTGACGACGTACGAGCCGTCTACTGGTGCACGGCTGATCCAGAGCAGCGCCAGCAGGAAGACGACCAGTCCGGCGATCAGCATCTTCCGTGGGCCGAAGCGGACGGTGAGGCGCGGTGCGAGGGAGAGGGACATCAGCCCGTTCATGAGCGGCGCAGGCAGGAAGGCCAGGCCGGTGGTGAGCGAGTCGTAGCCGAGCACGCGCTGCACGTACAGGGCGGTGGTGAACTGGAAGCCGAAGCCGGCGGCGAAGAGCAGTACGACTACGCCGTTGGCGACCGTGAGTTGACGGCGCCTGAAGATGCGCAGGGCAAGCAACGGGTTCTTGATGCGCGACTGGCGTACGACGAACGCGGCCAGCAGCAGGAGCGAGGCAGCGGCCAGTACCAGCGTGCGAGTCAGCATCGCCTCCGGTTCAGCGGTCTGGACGATCGTGTAGACCCCCAGCGAGAGCCCTGCGGTCACCAGTACGGCGCCCAGTACGTCAGCACCGTTGGCGAGACCGAGTCCCGGCTGGTGCGCGAGGAGACGCACGGCGAATGCCAGTGCGACCGCACCGATCGGGACGTTGATCAGGAACGCCCAGTGCCAGCCGATGGTCTGAGTGATCACCCCACCGAAGATGAGCCCGATCGACGCACCGCTGGCGGCCGTGAAGCTGTAGACGCCCATCGCCCGCGCCTGCTCCCCCGGTGCCGGGTAGAGGCTCACGATCATGCCCAGGATCACCGCCGAGGCCAGCGCCCCGCCGACACCCTGCAGGAACCTGCCGGCGATCAGCACCTCCGCACTGCCCGCCACCCCGCACAACAACGACGCCGCGGTGAACAACCCGAGCCCCGCGACGAAGACTCGCTTGCTCCCGATCAGATCCCCGATCCGCCCCGCCAGCAGAAGCAGGCCGGCGAACGCGATCAGGTACGAGTTCATCACCCAAGCCAACCCCGCCTGCGAAAACCCCAACTCCGCCTGAACAGTCGGCAACGCAACCGTCACCACAGTCCCGTCCAAGATGATCATCAACTGCATCACGCACAGAACGACGAGCGCCTTCCCCGCGCCCGTACCCCACCGGCTCCACCACATCCGCAGCCACAGGTCCCTCCTCAGTCCGTTGGTGGAAAAGACCATAACAGATAGTTCCGTAACAGACGATCTTTTACCGATTGATCGTTGAAATTGAGCTGCCCCTTGCCCGGGGCCGCGGTTAGGGTCGCCAGGTGAGGGACGAGCCGACCGAAATCCCGCGGGACCTGGTAGCCGAGATCCTCGACGAGCACTGGGGCTTCCAGGCCGCTCAGGTGATCTATGCGCCGGTCGGCTTCGGCAGTCACCACTGGATCGCCTCCGACGCCGACGAGCCGCGCTGGTTCGTCACCGCGGATCGGGTTGGCTCCGACGGCGGGCGCGTGATCGAGGCGGCCATGCAGACGGCCAAGGAACTGGCCGACCGTGGCTACGAGTTCGTGGTGGCGCCGTTGCCGGATTCATCCGGTCGGCTGGTTCGCGAGGTGCTGCCGGGATGGACCCTGATGGTCCTGCCCCACCTGGAAGGATGGAGCACCGAAGACGGCGCGTGGGACGACCCGGCGGAGCGGGCCGAGATCGCACCGATCCTCGGCCGGTTGCACACTGCACCAGCCCCGGAAGCCTTGCAGTGCTGGGATTTCGCCGTACCAGGATGGGAGACCCTCTTCGCGGACCTCAACCGCCCCTGGTCCGCCGGGCCGTACTCCGAGCCCACACGGCTGCGGCTGGCCGGTGCGCGGGACTACGTGTCCAGCAGGCTGGAGCACTATGACGCACTGGTGCGCGAGATCGAGGCGTCGGACGACGCCTGGGTCGTGACACACGGCGAGCCGCACAGTGCCAACGTGCTCCGCACGGCTCACGGGGAGATGCGGCTGATCGACTGGGACACCGTGCGGCTGGCGCCGCGCGAACGCGACCTGGCCGCGATCCTCGGCGGTCCGACCGACGTACTCCCGGCGTACCAGTCGGAGGCCGGTGCGGTCAGCCCGCGGGCCGCGGCGCTGGAGCTGTTCGACCTGTGGTGGTCATTGGCCGAGATCGCCGAGTACGTCGAGTTGTTCCGGCAGCCGCACGTCGATTCGCAGGACAGCTTGAAGTCCTGGGAGACCCTGACGAAGTACCTGCCCGGTTGAGTCAGCTCGCGCGCTGGCGGGAGCGGCGTACCGGCTGCGCGGTGGTGGGCGTGGCCAGCGGACCGTCCACCAGGGCGGTGATGGACTCCACGAAGGTCTTGCGGTGCGGGGCGGCGAGGGCTTCGAGGGCCTCGGCATGGACGCGGTCGACGATCTGCTGGCCCGCGGCGGCGATCTCGGCGCCGGCGTCGGTGACGGCGATGATGCGGGCGCGGCGGTCGGTCGCGAAGGGCCGGCGTTCGGCGTACCCGGCCTTCTCGAGCGCGTCGACGGTGACGACCATCGTGGTCTTGTCCATGTAGGCCAGCTCGGCGATCTGGATCTGCGTACGTTCGGCCTCCAGTGCATGCCGCAGTACACACTGCATCCGCAGCGTCAGGCCGATCTCCGCCAGCGCCGCGGACAGCTGGGTCTCCAGGACGTGGCCGGCGTGCGTGAGGTAGCCGGTGAGGTCGGGGACGGTACGTTCCGGAAGCTGCGCCATACCTTCGAGACTAGCTCGGATCATCTACCCAGAGATCATCCCGAGCCGGATCATTCCTCCGGGCGCGGAAATGCGACGCCTTGCCGGGTGCCGAGCGCGCTGTCGCGAAACCGCGAGCTGTCCCGCGTCGCGGCACGTTGCCTGGAACGTATGACTGTTCTGACAACTCGGACCGCACCACGGACGATCCAGTGGTTCGCGGTCGGCGCGGTGACGCTGGGGATCTTCGCAATCGTCACCACCGAGATCCTCCCGATCGGCCTGCTCAGCCCGATCGGCACCGACTTCGCGCTCACCCCGGGCCGCACCGGCTGGCTGATGACAATGCCCGGCTTTGTCGCCGCTGTCGCCGCACCAGTCGTCACGCTCGCGACTGCTCGGCTGGACCGACGCCTCATGCTCTGCGTCCTCATGGTCCTGCTGGCGGTCGCGGGCTTCCTCGCAGCGGCCGCGCCGGTGTTCTGGCTCGAGCTGGTTGCCCGCTTCCTCGTCGGCCTGACTATCGGTGCCTTCTGGTCCATAGGCGCCGGTCTCGCCGGACGACTCGTCCCGGAGCGCTGGGCGCCGCGAGCGACAGCCGTCATCTTCTCCGCGGTCCCCCTCGGCTCGGTGCTCGGCGTACCTGCAGGGACGTTCGTCGGTGAGCTCGCCGGCTGGCGTACGTCGTTCGCAGCGCTCGGCGTTCTCGCTCTACTGGCACTACTCACACTGCGCACCACAGTGCCGCCACTGCCGCCGTTGCAGGTCACCCACGCCGCAGCACTCCGCAAGGCCTTCCACAGCAGTCGGACCGCTCTCGTCGTCACCTGCCTGATCGTCACGGCACACTTCGCGACTTACACCTACGTCACACCCTTCCTGCGCGAGGTCGTGCGCCCAGAGCTCATCGGCCTGTTCCTGCTCGTCTACGGCGCCGCAGGTCTGATCGGCAATGTCGTCGCCGGCCTGTGGGCAGCTCGCAGTCTCCTCACCACGTTCGCCACCTGTGCCGCGCTGATCGCCGCAGCGACGCTCCTGATGCCAATGGTTGGCCGCAGTACGGCGGGAGCGTTGCTGCTCCTCGTGGTCTGGGGACTCGGGTACGGCGGCGTACCGGTCTGCTCGATGAGCATGTTCGCCCAGGCCGTGCCCGAGTCACGGGAGGCGGCGACCGTCTGGTTCACCTCCTCGTTCCAGGCGGTGTTGTCGGCCGGGGCGCTACTCGGGGGGCTGGTGGTGGACGCGTGGTCGGTGCCGGTGACGATGGTGGCCGGAGGCGGGTGTGCGCTGCTGGCAGTCGGGTTCCTGCTGTGGGCCAGAACACACCAGGTTCGGGGGACGTAGCATCACGGCTGTGGCGAGGACTGAAGGCGATCGATGCCCTGGTGTGCTGGCAGTGCACCAAGCGGCAGACGGCGGTCTCGCACGCGTCCGGGTCCCCGGTGGACGGCTCACGGCGACGCAGCTCGACGTACTGCGTCTTGCTGCCGCTGAACTGGGTGACGGTCGGCTGGAGCTCACGTCGCGAGGCAACGTACAAATCCGTGGACTCCAGGCCGACAGGCCCCAGGACCTGTCGGACCGGCTCTTCGCAGCCGGTCTGCTGCCGTCGATCGCACATGAACGCGTCCGCAACATCCTGGCGTCACCACTCTCCGGTCTGGACCAGCAATCGAGGTACGACGTACTTCCTGTAGCCACTGCCCTGGACAGGGCACTGTGCGACCGCCCCGCACTGGCTGACCTGCCGGGACGGTTCCTGTTCGCGCTGGACGATGGACGCGGGGATCTGGCCGAGCAAGCGGCAGATGTGGCTGTGCGAGCGCTGGACGAGCGCACTGCCTTGCTGAGCCTCGGGACCCGCGCTGTGCGGGTTGAGTGGGACGTGGTGCCGGAGCTCATGCTGGCTGCGGCGGAGGCGTTTCTGGAGGTGCGCGACCAGGAGTGGCGGATCGCGGAAGTCGCTCGTGGTGAGCAGTTGGTCCTGGAGCGGCTTGGGTTGCAGGCGACTGAGGCGCTGCCGGCTGAGACGGCGCGGGTGGTCGCTGGGGTGCATGGGACTGCTCTCGTTGTCACGGTTCCGCTGGGGTGTCTGACGCAGGAGCAGGCTTCCGCGTTGGTGCGGGTTGGGGATGAGGTTCGGATCACGCCGTGGCGGTCTGTTGTGGTGCCGGCGGATAGCAGCGGGCTGGAAGAGGTCGGACTGGTGACCACACCCGATTCCATCTGGGAAGGTGTCACGGCCTGTGCGGGTCAGCCGGGGTGTGCGAAGGCATTGGCAGATGTACGCGCGGACGCGGCCAGAATGCAAGGTGGGATGGCGCACGTGGTTGGGCGGGGGCGGCGGGTGCACTGGTCGGGTTGTGAGCGGCGGTGCGGGAAGCCGGGCGCCGGATTCGTCGATGTTCTTGCGGTAGGCAACGGTTATCTGGTGGACGGGGAACGGGTGTGAGTTACGAGTACGAGCGGGACGGCGCGGAGATCTACCGGCGGTCGTTCGCGACGATCCGGGCCGAGGCGGCGCTCGACGGGCTTCCGGCCGACGTGGCACAGGTCGCCGTACGGATGATTCACGCGTGCGGGATGACCGACCTGGTCGCCGACCTGGCTTGGTCGCCGAACGTGGTGAAGAACGCCCGGACCGCGCTCCAGAACGGCGCACCGATCCTGTGCGACGCGCAGATGGTCGCGGCCGGCATCACGCGGCGACGGCTCCCGGCGGACAACGAGGTGATCTGCACGTTGCAGGACCCGCGAACAGTCGAGCTGGCGCAGCAGCTCGAGACCACCCGGAGTGCTGCGGCAGTCGACCTCTGGCTCGACCACTTGGAAGGCGCAGTTGTTGCTATCGGCAACGCGCCGACCACGCTCTTCCGCTTGCTGGAGGTCATCGCGGGCGGCGGTCCGCGGCCTGCGGCTGTGCTGGGCATCCCGGTCGGGTTCATCGGCGCGGCAGAGTCCAAGGAAGCCTTGGCGGCAAACCAGCTCGGGCTGGAGTACCTCGTCGTCCGAGGACGCCGGGGTGGCAGCGCGATCACCGCGGCCGCCATCAACGCGATTGCGAGTGAGGCAGAGTGACTGGTCGGCTGTGGGGGGTCGGGCTGGGCCCTGGTGACTCGGAGCTGGTGACGGTGAAAGCGGCTCGGTTGATCGGGGCGGCGGACGTGATCGCGTTCCACAGTGCGCGGCACGGGCGGAGCATCGCGCGGTCGGTCGCCGCGCCGTACCTGACACCCGGCCAGCTCGAGGAGCACCTCGTCTACCCGCTCACCACCGAGACGACCGACCACCCGGGCGGGTACCAGGGCGCGATGGACGACTTCTACGCCGACTGCGCCGCCCGGCTCGCAGCGCACCTCGACGCCGGCCGGGACGTGGTCGTGCTCGCGGAAGGCGATCCGCTCTTCTACGGCTCGTACATGCACATGCACAAGCGCCTCGCGGACCGCTACCCGTGCGAGGTGGTCCCCGGCGTCACCTCGGTCAGCGCCGCGGCCGCCGTACTCGGCCGCCCACTGTGCGAGCGCGACGAGATCCTCACCGTCCTGCCCGGCACCCTGCCACCCGACGTACTGGCGGACCGCCTCCGCTCCACCGACGCGGCCGCGGTGATGAAGCTCGGCCGCACGTTCGCCGGGGTCCGCGAGGCGTTCGAACTCGCCGGCCGCGCCGACGAGGCCTGGTACGTCGAACGGGCGACAACCGACGCCCAGCGCACAGCACCGCTCAACGAGGTCGACCCGGACGAGGTCCCGTACTTCTCCCTCGCCCTTCTCCCGAGCCCCGTCAACAACACCTTCGCCGCCCCTGTCACCAAGACCGCCACCGAAGGCTCCGTCACCGTCGTCGGCCTCGGACCGGCCGGCCCGGAGTGGATGACGCCGGAGGTACGCGCCGCGATCGCCGGTGCGGACGACGTGATCGGCTATACGACGTACGTCGACCGCCTGCCGGACCGGGCCCGTCAGCGTAAGCACGGCTCGGACAACCGCGTCGAGTCGGAGCGGGCCGCGTTCGCACTCGATCTGGCTCGTAAGGGCTCCACGGTGGTTGTGGTCTCGTCCGGTGACCCGGGTGTGTTCGCGATGGGCAGTGCGGTCACAGAGATCGCAGCAGAGCCGGAGTACGCCGATATCGCCGTACGGGTGCTGCCTGGCATGACGGCCGCGCAGGCGGTCGCCAGCCGGGTCGGTGCGCCGTTGGGACACGACTACTGCGTGTTGTCGCTCTCTGACCGGCTCAAGCCGTGGGAGGTGATCGCCCAGCGCCTGACCGCGGCTGCGCAGGCAGACCTGGCGATAGCGATCTACAACCCCGCCTCCAGGTCCCGCACCTGGCAGGTGGAGGCGACCCGTGACCTGCTGCTGCACCACCGCTCCCCCGGTACGCCGGTCGTGGTCGGACGCGATGTTGGCGGGCCGGAGGAGGCGATCACGGTGACAACACTGGCGGAACTGGATCCTCAAACGGTTGACATGCGGTGCCTGCTCCTGATCGGCTCGTCACAGACCCGTACTGTGCCCCGGCCGGCCGGCTCACTGGTGTTCACTCCGCGCCGATACCCGGCAACGGTGAGTGAGGACATCCCAGGAGTCGGTTAAATCAGCGCTCCAGCCGTGTCAGGTGCAGTGCGGACGGGTAGGGACCGCCCCGAACCGACCTGTGAGGAGCCTGCGGAGATGACTCAGCAGTACCCCGGCGACACCGCCACGATCACCACGCCCGCCGGCGACGCCAGCACGCAGCGGTACGAGGAGGCGCGCGCGGCCGCGAGCCGGGCGATGAGCACGATCGCGATCGACCCGGACCAGCCGCTGCGCACGCCCCCGGCCGCCGAGGCCGAGCCAGAGGTCGATCTGGACCTGCTGTCGTACCGCGGGTTCAAGTTCGGTGCGGCCTTCTTCGGGTGGCTGATCGCAATCTCGATGTCGGTGCTGCTGATGGCCGCCGTGGCCGCGGCCGCGCTCGGCACCGCCGAGATCCTGGACTACACCACCAGCGATGCGAAGGCGCAGCCCGGCGCGGCCTCGCTCACCGCGGCAGGGGTCACGATCTTCATGGTGACGCTCGCGTTCTACATCGGCGGGTACGTCGCCGGACGGCTGGCCCGCTTCGACGGCGGACGCCAGGGCTTCGGCGTCTGGATGATCGCTCTGCTCGTCGGAGCGCTCGCCGGCGGCGCCGGTTGGGTGCTGGACAGCCAGTACGGCCTGGTGGACGAGGTCAACTGGCCGAACGTCGCGCTCGCCGACAACACCCTCCTGCTCGGCGGCATCGCCGCAGCGGCCGCCCTGCTGATCCTGACGCTCCTGGCCGCGATCGTCGGCGGCAAGTCCGGCAGGCGCTACCACGACCGCATCGACGAGTTGCTGTAGAGGTCGCGGGACCTCTAAGTAAACAGACTGTCAGTTTCCGCGCTGGGTACCGGACAAGCACACGGGGCTTGTCCGATGAGGAGAAGCTGACATGACCCAGCAGCAACATCAGGAAGACACACGCGTCGACCGGCTCGGCCCGTCCGAGCTGTACGACGAGGAGGAGCGAGGCGCACCGCCCACCCGGGAACGGGTCCACAGGCGCTCCACAGGCGGCGGGACGTTCTACGGCTGGCTGGTCGCGATCGGTCTGACCGCGCTGCTGACCGGGATCGCCGGCGCGATCGCGGCAGCGGTCGACTACTCGGGCACCTTCGACTGGTACGACGCCATGAACAGCGCGAACACGGCCGGCACCATCGGGATCGTCTCCGGTGTGCTCCTGCTTCTGATCCTGGGGTTCGCGTACTACCACGGCGGATACGTCGCCGGACGGCTGGCGGGCTCCGCCGGCGCCCTGCACGGGTTCGGCGTCTGGCTGATCGGGATCGTCGTGACCGCAATCGTCGCCGTGCTCGCGGGGACGGCGGGTTCGCAGTACGACGTCCTGGACCGGATGAAACTGCCGTCGGTGCCGATCGCGGACCAGACACTGACCCTGGGCGGTCTGATCGCGGTAGGCGCCGCTGCGCTGATCACGCTGGTCGCGGCGGTGATGGGCGGAAAGGCCGGCCGGAGCCACGACGACATCGAGACCAGCGCCGACTGAGCCGCCCCGCGGCCCGCTGTGCTACAACGGGCAGTAACCAAAGGGGCCCATGTGGACCAGTTAACGCTCGGTGTCGTCGGTCGTTCCCGCAAGGAGAACGAGCATCGGCTACCGATTCATCCGCACCATTTCGAGCGGATCGACGAGGATGTGCGCCAGCACATCCTCCTCGAGACCGGGTACGGCGAGCGGTTCGGGATCTCCGACGAGTACCTGGCGAAATCGGTGGCCGGTGTCGTCGGCCGGGACGAGCTGATCGCGGTCGCCGACGTCGTGGTGCTGCCCAAACCGCAGCCCGAGGATCTCGCCGGGCTGCGGGTCGGGCAGACCCTGTGGGGCTGGCCGCACTGCGTCCAGGACGACGAGATCACCCAGCTCGCGATCGACCGGCGGCTCACGCTGATCGGGTTCGAGGCGATGAACCACTGGACCGCCGACGGCCAGTTCAGCCTGCACGTCTTCCACAAGAACAACGAGCTCGCCGGATACTGCTCCGTGCTGCAGGCGCTCGAGCTGATCGGCTCGACCGGCGACTACGGACGTCGGCTGCGAGCGGTCGTGATCGGCTTCGGCGCGACCGCCCGAGGAGCCGTCACCGCGCTGAACGCGCACGGCATCCACGACGTCGACGTCCTCACCGGCCGTGACGTGGCCGCCGTCGGCTCACCGATCCACTCGGCGCGGATGGTCCAGTACGACCAGGACGAGGTCGATCCCGGCGCCGCCCTCGATCCGCGCCGCAGTCACGCGCTGGCCGACGAGGGCCGGGTGCCGCTGGCCGGGTTCCTGGCCGAGCACGACGTGGTCGTGAACTGTGTGCTGCAGGACCCGAACGCGCCGCTGACGTTCCTGATCGAGGAGGATCTCGCGCACTTCGCGCCGGGCAGCCTGATCGTCGACGTCTCCTGCGACCTGGGCATGGGGTTCAGCTGGGCCCGGCCGACCGGGTTCGACGACCCGACGTTCGTGGTCGGCGACAACATCACGTACTACGGCGTCGACCACAGTCCGTCGTACCTGTGGAACTCGGCGACCTGGGAGATCAGCGAGGCCCTGCTGCCGTTCATCCGCACGGTGCTCGAAGGTCCCGCCGCCTGGCACGCCGACCCCACCATCAGCCGGGCGATCGAGATCGAGGCCGGCACCATCCGCAATCCGGACATCCTCTCCTTCCAGCACCGCTCCCCCGAGCACCCGTACCCACGTCTCGCCGCGGATCGGTCCGATCCGGCTTCCGGGTGACGCTGGCCGCGGGCACAAGCGACCGTCAAGCTGGGCGGCATGTCACGGACCGCGCTCGTCGTCGGAGGAACGAGCGGGATCGGTGCGGCCGCGGTACGGCGGCTCGCCGCGGACGGACTGCACGTCGTCGCGGTGGGCCTCGGTGCGGGTCCTGAGCAGGTCGAGCTGGATCTGCGGATCGACGGCTCGGTGGAGGAGCTGATCGGGTCGCTCGAGCGTCTCGACGTACTGGTCAATGCTGCCGGAATCATCCGGAGAGGTGACGAGCACCGGCCGGACGTGTTCCGGGACGTGGTCGAGATCAACCTGACCGGCGCGATGCGGGCAGCCGAGGCTGCGCACGACCTGCTCGCCGTGAGCGAGGGCTGCATCGTCAACGTGGCGTCCATGCTCAGCTACTTCGGTGGACCGCTCGTTCCGGCGTACAGCGCCTCCAAGGGCGGGATCGTGCAGCTCACCAAGTCGCTGGCGGTCGCGTGGGCCGCGGATGGGATCCGGGTGAACGCGGTCGCGCCCGGCTGGATCGCCACCGACCTCACCGCCGCGCTGCAGTCCGACCCGGTCGCCTCCGACCGGATCCTGTCCCGTACGCCGATGGCCCGGTGGGGCACGCCCGACGAGGTCGCGGGCGTGATCGCCTTCCTGGCCGGCCCCGACGCGGGCTTCGTCACCGGCGCCGTCGTACCGGTCGACGGCGGCTATCTGAGCATGTGAGGAGAACCCGATGATCCCGGTATCCGCAGGTGTCCCGGCGGAGATCGCCGTGCAGGCGGTCCCCGACGACGAGCGGCTCTGGGTGCCGCAGGCTCCCGGCGTGTGGTTCCGGCCGCTGATGCTGAACACGGTCACCGGCCAGTGGTGCAACCTGCTCAAGGTCACCCGGGCCGGCATCGTCTCCCGGCACCGGCATCCGAGCGCAGTCTTCGGCTACGTGATCAAGGGCCAGTGGCAGTACGACGAACACGACTGGGTCGCCGACGCCGGCTCGTTCGTGTACGAGCCGCCCGGGGAGATCCACACGCTCCGCGTCCCGGAGGAGTGCACCGAGATGATCACGTTCTTCAACATCTCCGGGGCGATGATCTACGTCGACGAGGCCGGCAACCAGACCGGCTACGAGGACACGTTCACCAAGATCCAGCTCTGCCGGGACCACTACGGCGCCAACGGCCTCGGCGCCGACTACGTGGACCAGTTCATCCGCTGAAGCACCTCGACAACCTTCCGCAGCGCTGGGGACTGCGGTCGGTCGCGCCGGGTGAAGAGCGCGACCTGACGCTCCACCCCGGCGTCGTGGATCGGGATCAGACGGACCCCGTCGAGGTTCGCGGTCGTCACAGCCAGTTCGTTGGTGACGCCAACGCCGAGGCCGTGGCGGACCAGCGACAGCAGGGTCTGCGGCTGGTTCGTGCGGAAGGCGGACTCCGGGCTGAGGCCCTTCTGCGCGAAGGCCAGGTGGGACTCGAACTGTCGGGGCCCGTCGCTCTCGCCGATCGAGATCAGCGGCAGTTCGGCCAACTGCGCCAGGGTGACCGACGGGCAGGAAGCCAGCGGGTGGTTCTCGGGGAAGACGGCGGTGAGCGGTTCGCGCCAGAGGATCTCGTGGGTGAGGGACTCGTCTGCGACGAGCGGATGCACCGGGCGGATCGCGAGGTCGATGTCTCCGCGGACCGGGGCGGCCTCCAGGTCCACACTCGGCCCTTCGACCAGCAGCAGGCGGATGCGGTCCGGAAGGCGTCGTACGACCTGCGGGAACAGCCACGCCGCAGCACTCGGGTAGGCGCCGAAGCGGACGGCTCCCCCGGCGGACAGGTTCTGCACGCGGCGCAGGATCTCCTCGGCCTGCGGGAGCAGCGCGCGGCCCTCGGGAGTGAGGCGGGGCGGGTGGGCCGTGCGGTCGAAGAGCTGTACGTCGAGCGCGCGTTCGAGCTCCGCGACATGCTCGCTGATCCGGGACTGGCCTCGGTACACCGCCTTCGCGGCGGCGGAGAACCCGCCGTACCGCGCGACGGCGACGAAACTGACGATCCAGTCCAGCTTTACGCCGTACATCGCGCCGAGATCCATGGTCGTCCACGGTAGCCGGGAAGACCCCGACCTGGTCCGGCGTTGCTCCTGGTGTGCTGGACGTAGCAGTGATCGGAGCGGGACAGGCAGGCCTGTCGGCGGTGTACCACTTGGTGCGGATGGGGTTCACGCCGTACGACGAGGTTGTCGTCCTGGACCGCAACGCGGAACCCGGTGGCGCCTGGCAGCACCGGTGGGACTCGTTGACCATGCACGACGTCCACGGGATCGCGAACCTGCCCGGCGTACCGGTGCCGTCCAGTGCCGGTGCGGAACGAGCCAACGAGTTCGTCCCGGCGTACTTCGCGGACTACGAGAAGCAGTTCGACCTCCCGGTACTGCGGCCTGTAGCGGTCGAGAGCGTCCGCTCGGTGGACGACGGGTTCGAACTGGACACGTCCAAGGGCCTTTATCGGGCCGCCTCGATCGTGAACGCGAGCGGGACGTGGGACCGGCCGTTCATCCCCTGGTACCCGGGGATCGGGACGTTCCAGGGGCGTCAGCTGCACACCGCCGACTACCGCGGCGCAGCCGAGCTGGCTGGGCAGCAGGTCCTGGTTGTCGGTGGTGGAGCGTCTGCTGTGCAGTTGCTCGCTGAGATCTCGGAGGTCGCGAACACCACGTGGGTGACACGTCGGCCGCCGGAGTGGCGTACCGATGAGGACTTCACTCCCGAGTACGGACGCCAGGTCGTCGCGCGCGTCGAGGAACGCGTCCGCGCCGGTCTGCCGCCTCGCAGCGTGGTCAGCGTCACTGGCCTGCACCTGCGACCGCAGGAGCAGGCAGCGTTGGCCCATGGTGTCTACAACCGCCTGCCGATGTTCTCGCGCATCACGCCGGACGGTGTCGAGTGGGCCAACGGGAGCAGCCTGCACGTCGACACCATCCTCTGGGCGACCGGCTTCCGCGCCGACCTCGCCCACCTCGCACCACTGCATCTCCGCGAAGCGTCCGGCGGCATCCGCATGAATGGCACCGCCACCGTCGCCGACCCGCGCATCCACCTCGTCGGCTACGGCCCGTCGGCCAGCACCATCGGCGCCAACCGCGCCGGCTTCACCGCCGCCCGCGCGCTACGGGACCTCCTCAAACCGCTGGCTGCATAGCGGGTTCTGGCTCCTGCACCACGACCGGCACGAAGAGCCCGGCGACCAGGAAGACACCTGCCGTCAGCAACCAGCCCGGCCAGCCCCACGACACTGCGACCGTCGTGATGAGCAGCGGGGCCACGAGGTCACCGATCTGGTGCCCCATCGCGTAGGCGCCTTGGTACTGCCCCTGGGCACCAGGTGGCGCCAGCTCGAAGCTGATGCCCCAGCCGCCCGCAGACTGCAGCATCTCGCCCAGGACATGCGCCAGCGCCGCCGCGATCAGCAGACCGATCGTCACTGCACCGGACGTCGCATCGCTCAGCGCCAGCACGAGACAGGTGATCGCCAGCAGCACTCCTGCTCGTCGCCCGGCCCGGGCGGCGCCGGTCAGACGTTCTGTGCCGCGCGAGATGCGTACCTGCAGCAGGATCACCGCAGCGGAGTTCAGCACCAGCAGCACGGAGATCATCCAGCGCGGCGCATCCGTCGCAGTCGCGACCCACAGCGGAATGCCGATCTGCGCGAGCGCACCATGCATGCTCAGTACGCCGTCCAGCCCGACGAACACCAGAAACCGGCGATCCCGCACCGCCGTCAGCCCCGACGGCCCTGCCGCGGCCGGCACTCGCGCAACGGCCGGCATCCCGAACCGCACCAGCCCGGCCGTCACCACGTACGTCGCTGCGTTCGCCAGCAGCGCCACGACGTACACCTCGCGCCGGTCGACCGCGAGCACCACACCGGCAGCCGCCATGCCGACGGCCATGCCGATGTTCGTGACGACCCGGAGGATCGCCCGCGTCCGCACCCGCTGGTCGGCCGGTGCGACTCCGGCGATCAACGCTCCCTTCGCGCCGCGTTGCCCCGAGTCCGCGATGGCGGTCACCGCCGCTACGGCGACGTACCAGCCGAACGACCGCACCTGGGTCAGCGCGGTCATGGTGACGGCCTGGAGCAACAGGAACCCGACGTACGCCCTGTTGGGTCCCAGCCGGTCGGCGACGACGCCGAGCGGCGTACTCGCCACCAGTCCGACCAGTGCGGCGATTGTCAGACCCACACCGACGTGACCGACGGACAGTCCCACGGCGCGGGTCAGGTAGAGCGCCCCGACTGCTGCGTAGACACCGTTCCCCAGAGTGTTGACGAGCGTCGCGGCGATCAGCCGCCGTACGGCAGGCGAAAGAGATGAGGTCACAGCTGCTCATCCAACAAGCGGTTTCCCGGCGTTGCTGTTGGACTGCGGACTTCCGTCAGTCCGTCAGCGCATGATCAAGGTCAGCAGGTCGGCGCCGAGAGCGGTCAGGGCGTCGTTGTTCAGGCGGTAGGCGACGAAGCGGCCCTGGCGTTCGGCGGTGACCAGGCCGGCCCGGGTGAGCGCTCGGAGGTGGCGGGTGACCTGCGTCGGGTGCAGGCCCCAGAGGGCGGCGATCTCGCCGGCCGTGCGTGGTTCGCTCGCCACGGCGCGGCAGACCTGGAGGCGGTCGGCGGACGCCAGCGCGTCCAGGCGGGCACGGATCTGCTGCGCGGTCGGTACGGCGGCCGCACGGCCGGTGGCCGGGTAGATGATCGTGATCGGCTCACCGGGGATCTCACCGACGAACAGGTGCGGCGCGATGTAGTTGCTCGGGACAAGCAACAGTGAGCGGCTGCTGATGTCGATGCGCTTGCTCTGTACCTTCTGTACGACGACGCTGTCTGCGTCCCGCAGGTCGATCGCACTGTCCAGCGAGCGCAGCATGGTCGCAACACCGTCCCGGACGGCCAGGTCCCGATCGTGCCGTCCACGGGCGGCCAGCGAGTCCTTGGACTCCTCCCAGAGCGCACCGAACCACTCGTGCCAGCAGGCATCCAGTACGTCGAGGAAACGGCGTACCGGCTCAGCAGGTGCTGTCAGGAGGGCCTCGACCAGTGCGGAGACGGAGCGACCGCGGCTGCGAGCCCAGTGCTGTACGGCGTCCGTGTCGATGGAGCGGCTGCTCAGCGGGCGACCGCGCAACGGCCTGACGAGCTCCGCGGCCACCTCCTCGGGCGGGCGTTCGCGGAGGGCGGAGAGCTCGTCGGACCAGGTGGGCAGACCGGTGGCGGCGCTGGTGGCGAAGAAGCGAGCCCGTACGGCGCGCACGGTCCAGCTCCACTGCGCCAGCTCTTCACGGAGCTCAGCGGACAGCGGGAGCGCAGCAGCCCAGTCGACGCGGTCGTGGTGGGCGGGCTCGGCCAGCACATGGAGCGCACAGCCGAGCTCGATCAGCGGCGAGGCGACGTGACGAATCCGCTCAGGCTCGAGCCGGGTCACGCCGGCGAGAACGGTCGGCACTAGGGCGTGTCTGGCGCGGGAGCGGAAGACACGCCCTTAGTCCTTCAGCTTGAACTGGAGGTCGGTGTCCCAGTCGTTCATGTCCGGGACCTCGCGCGGGTCGGAGCGGTAGATCTCCAGGCGGGCGGTCCAGTGCGTGCCGTCGGTGTCCCATTCGAGGCCCTGCTCCTCGGCCCAGGCGAGCAGGTCGCGGGTAGCTCCCAGCAGGCCGTCGGGGTGACCGTGGTGGGTGGCGGTCGCATAGCGTCCGGCCGGCAGTACGCCGGTGACGATCTCGCCCTCGCCGGAGCGCAGGTCGTCGACCGGGAACCCGATCTCCATCACCAGGCCGGCGTCCATGTCGACCACGTCGTACTTGAAGAACGGCGCGTCGTTCGGCGCGATCTCCTTGGCCGCGAGCCAGTCGATCACTTCGCCCATCCGGTCCGCGAACGCCGCGATCCCGTCCATCGCGACCTTGCCCCGCAGAGCGACGTACGGCCGCTCCCCAACCTCCACGATCTCCGGCATGACGTATTCCCTCCAAGGACGTCGTTGCGCTCAACTTAACCCCTGCGGAGCTTGCCGCGGTGGATTACTGAGCGTCTACTGAGAGCGGGGGTGACGGGCATGTTCAAGGTCAAGGTTCTCGTTGCAGCTCTCGGAGTGTTGCTGATCGGCCCTGCCGCGCCCGCGGTGGCCGAGCCGACGACGCCGATCACCTACAACGCCGGTACAACGGCGACGCGGTTCACCGGTCTCGCGTTCGACACCTGTACGGCGCCGACGCTCGCCCAGATGACCGCGTGGAAGGCCTCGCCGTACAAGGCGATCGGGATCTACTTCGGCGGCGTCAACCGGTCCTGCGCCCAGCCACAGCTGACCCCGGCGTGGGTTGCGTCCGTCACCGCGATGGGATGGCGGCTCGTCCCGATCTACCTGGGTCTCCAGGCCCCCTGCAGCACGCGGAGGTACAAGATGTCGACAGCCTCCTCGAACCGCGACGCCGTCCGGGACGCGGACGACGCGGTCGCGAAGGCCAAGGCACTGGGCCTCCTGCCTGGCAGTGCGCTCTACAACGACATGGAGAACTACAACCGCGCCGACGCGGTCTGCCGATCCGCCGTCCTGCACTACCTGTCCGCCTGGACGAAGGAACTGCACCTGCAGCGCTACGTGTCCGGCGTGTATGCCAACCTGAGCTCAGGGGCCCTCGACCTCGCCGCGGCGTACAACTCCTCGTCGTACGCACGGCCGGACGCACTGTGGATCGCACGCTGGGACAACAGCAGCCTGCTCACAGGATGGGCTGGTGTCCCCAACACGTTCTGGGCGGTCGGGCAGCGCGGCAAGCAGTACCAGGGCGACCACAACGAGACCTACGGCGGCGTGACGCTCAACATCGACAGCGACCGTTTCGACGCACCGGTGGCGAGCGTTGCCTACAGGTACACCGTCCGTACGACGGTGCACTCGTACAGCGGTCCGTCGACCGCCTACCCGGTCCGCTCGACCATCGCGGCGAACACCTCGCTCCGCATCGTCTGCCAGACCTTCGGACCGAAGATCGGCACCACCACGGTGTGGGACAAGCTCATCGACGGCACCTACGTGACCGACTACTACGTGCGGACCCCGAACAAGACCGGATACAGCGCGCCGCTGCCCGGGTGCACCTTCCCCTTCCAGACCACGATCAACAATCTGACCCGGCGGCACGGCCCGGGTACGGCCTACTCGACGTACCCGAGCACTCTGCCGATCGGCTCGCTGGCGTGGGTCACCTGCCAGGCGCCCGGCTCCAAGGTCGGTACTACGGCGGTCTGGGACCGGCTGAGCGATGGCAGTTGGGTCACCGACTACTACGTCGCCACAGCGAGCAACACGACGTACACCGCACCGATCCGGCGCTGCTGACGGCAGGGTGCGTCTCCCAATCCCACGCCGTCGGATTGGGAGACGTGCCCTACTTGGACCAGGGCGGCTGGACCTCGGTGCCGTCGGCCAAGTAACCGGTGAAGCCGGCCGTGATGGCGACGATCAGCTCTGCCTTGTCCTCGCCGAGGTTGGTCAGCGAGATCGGCTCACCCGCAGGGACCACGACGGAGTCGCCGGGACCGAGCTTGTCGCCGTCCGGGCCGAACTGCACCGAACCGCTCAGCACCGTGAAGATCTCGTCGCGGTCGAGCGTGTGCGGCGCGTCCCCGCCGTGCCCCACGTCGACGGTGAGCCGCCACGCGCACAGCCCGGCCGACCCGAGGCTGGGCGCGGCGAACACGGTGAACTCGACGCCCGGCAGCTGGAACCGCGGCGCCTCGGCCTCGCGAATGACGTGCATGTGTTCCCCCATCTCATTTAGTCAAGCTGACTTGACCAAGTCAGCTTGACTATCATGACCGGTATGACGCGTTCGGGCAAGCCTGATATCGGAATCCTCCTGCTCCTCGCGGAACAGGAGTTCGTCCGCGAGCTCCGCGAGTACGTCGCCGCCCAGGGGTACGACGACCAAGGCCGGTCGGACGGCTTCGTCTTCAGGACGCTGCACGAGGGCCCGACCACGATCACCGGCCTGGCCGAGCGACTCGACATCACCAAGCAGGGCGCCAGCCAGATCGTCGACGACATGGAGCGCCGCGGGTACGTCGAACGCCGCCCCGACCCGACCGACGCGCGCGCCCGCCTGCTGCACCTGACCGAGCGCGGCGACGGAGCCCTCGCCGCCGCCCGGCGGTTCCACCAGACCTACGAGCGCAGACTCCGCAAGAGCCTCGGCGACGAAGCAGTCGACACCCTGCGCGACGTACTCACCGACATGGCCGGCGAAACCCAGATCAGCACGCCTCGCTTCCGCGCACTGATGTTCTAGCTGAAGTATTGGGGGAAGAGGTCGTGGGTGGGCCAGGACTTCACGCCGTTGGCTGCCGTCCACATGGCTGCGTCGATGTCGCCGTACGACTTGCCGCTGGCGTCGTCGCGGCGGTTGAAGAGCGCCGCCCAGCTCAGCCCGCCGGACGTACGGACGAGCAGCGTGTACGTGCCGGGCATGCTGCCGGTGTGCCACGTGTTGCGACCGGTGCCGCCGGTGACCGGGCGGATCTGCCAGCCGAGACCGTAGTACCAGCCGTCGGCGTTCACACCGGTGGACGGCTTCGCCCACACGCGGCCGAGTGACGTGCTGTTCAGCACGCTCGACGGCGCGTCGAACATCCTTGCCCAGCGCACCAGATCCGGCGCGCTCGCGATCCAGCCGCCGTTCGCGTCCTGGATCCGCATGCTGAACGAGCCGTACGGCGCGGCCACGGTCTTGCCGGTCATGTCGAGCACGGTCGGTCCGGAGTACTGCGACTCGTACGACGTCTCGCCGCTGTGCTTCGCGATCGAGTAGCCGAGCGACATCCGCTTGATCTTCAACGGGGCCAGGAGCTTCTGCTTCACATAGCTCTCGTAGCTCAGGCCGCTGACCTTCTCGATCACGCGACCGGCCAGCAGGTACCCGAAGTTCGAGTACGCGTACTTCGTGCCCGGGGTGAAGTCGAGCTTCTGCCCGGCCATGTACTTGATCACGTCCGCGTGCTGCAGCTCCAGCGGTACGCCGAGGGTGCGCGAGATGACCGCGTCCTTGAAGTTCGGGTCACCGGACACGTCCCGGTCCCATCCGCCGAGGTGCTGCAGCAGCTTCCACAACGTGATCGTCGACCAGCGCGAGTCCCGGGTCAGTCCGCTCGCCGGCGTGATGTCGAGGATGTTCGCGACCGGCGTGGACAGGCTGAGCTTGCCGTCCTGCACGAGCTTCACGATCGCGGCCGCGGTGAACGACTTGGACAGGCTCGCGATCCGGAACAACGACGTCGGCTGCACGGTCATCGCGGTCGACGTACTGTAGCCGCGGGCAAGCACCAGGCGCCCCTTGTACGTCACGGCAACCTGCCCGGCCGTGACGCCACGCGCCTGCATGAACGCCTTCATCTGGTTGTCGAACCCGGCCAACGCCGGCACCGCGGTCCCGGTCGCCTTCCAGGTCGCGGCAGCATCAGCAGGCCGCCCGATCAGATAACCGGCACCGGTACCCACCGCAGCGGTAGCCCCAGTCGCAACAGCCAACTTCCCGAGACTCCGGCGCGCCAACTCCACGAACGTCTTCTCCTTCAAGGCAGGGGTTTACAACAACCGCGTACTGCGCAGAAGGAAGTCTTCCACCCGAAGAGGTCTACTCGACCATCGAGGCGTAGGAGATTACGCCGCGGCGGATCTGGTCTACGACGGAGCGGGCTGTCTTGCGCAGCGGGGTGTCGCCGGCGGCGTCGGCGATCTGTTCGGTGAGGTCGATGAGTTGCTTGACCCAGCGGACGAAGTCGCCGGCTGCCAGGTCGGACTCGTACAGGACCTCGGCCAGCGACGCGCCCGACGCCCAGCGGAACGCGGGCCAGCAGAAGTTCAGGTCCATCGACCGCAGGAAGTCCACCCGCATGTCCCGCTCCAGCGCGGACAGGTCCCGCCAGATCGACCCCATCCGCTCGATCGCTTCCCGTACGTCGCCACGCGGCAACCGGGGTGACGTCGGCTCGTCCTTCGACCGCGACTCGTAGACCAGTGCGGCGAGGCACGCCGCCAGCTCCGGCACGGTGAGGTCGTCGAAAACTCCTTGCCGCAGGCACTCGGCCGCGACCAGGTCGAGCTCGGTGTAGATCCGCGCCAGCCGGTCGCCGGCCTCGGTCGTCTTGTCGCCGTCGAGGTAGTGCAACGCGTCCAGCACCTGGCAGACCCGGTCGAACTGGCGGGCGATGGTGTTCGTCCGCTGCTCGATCTTCCGCTGCACGTCACGGTTCTCCCGATCGAGCCGGAAGTACCGTTCCGCCCAGCGGGCGTGGTCCTCACGGTCCGAGCAGCCGTGGCACGGGTGCGCGCGCAGCTCCGCCCGCATCTCCTGCAGTTCCGGGTCGTCCGCGTGGCTGACGGCATCCTTGCCGCGGGACCGCGACGGCGGCCCGTCCTCACCGAGCAGGTCGGTCCGCGTCCGCAGCACCTGGGCCAGCTCGCGGCGCTGCTGCGGGTTGCGCGGGTTGAACTTCCGCGGGATCCGCAACGAACCGATCGCCTCGACCGGCGCCGGGAAGTCGACCATCGACAGCTTCCGCACCTGCCGGTCCAGCGTCAGCACGGTCGGCCGCGGCCCTTCCCGCTCCGACCGCATGCCCGGGTCGAGCACCAGCGCCCAGCCCGCGCTCCGGCCGGCCGGGATCCGGATGATGTCACCGGTCTTCAGCTTCTCGATCGACTCCTGCGCCTCGACCCGGCGGTCGAGCTTGCGCCGCTTCGAACCGGACGCCTCGCGATCACCGATCCGCCGGCGCAGAGCGGCGTACTCCAGGAAGTCGCCGAGGTGGCACTCGATCGACTCCTTGTATCCCTCCAGCGCCTCGGTGTTGCGCTGCACCTGCCGCGCCAGGCCGACCACGGCCTGGTCGGACTGGAACTGCGCGAACGACAGCTCGAGCATGTCCCGCGCCCGCATCCGCCCGACCTGACGCACCAGGTTGACGGCCATGTTGTACGACGGGGAGAACGACGACCGGAGCGGATACGTCCGGGTGCTCGCGAGGCCTGCGACCTCCCGAGGATCGAACCCCGGCTGCCAGAGCACGACCGCGTGCCCCTCGACGTCGATCCCGCGCCGCCCGGCGCGCCCGGTGAGCTGCGTGTACTCCCCCGGCGTGATGTCGACGTGCGCCTCACCGTTCCACTTCGACAGCTTCTCCAGCACGACGGTGCGCGCCGGCATGTTGATGCCCAGGGCAAGCGTCTCGGTGGCGAACACGACCTTGATCAGGCCGCGCGCGAACAGCTCCTCGACAACCTCCTTGAACGCCGCCAGCATGCCCGCGTGGTGCGCGGCGATGCCCCGGCTGAGCGCCTCGGCGAAGTCGTGGTACCCGAGCACGCCGAGATCCTCGTCCGGGAGGTCCGCCGTACGCTCGGCGACCACCCGCTTGATCTCGTCGCGCTCCGACGGCTTGGTCAGCCGCAGACCGGATCGCAGGCACTGCACGACCGCGTCCTCGCAGCCCTTGCGGGAGAAGATGAAGAAGATCGCGGGCAGCAACGCGCCGGCATCCAACTCCTCCACCACGTCCGAGCGGTACGGCGTGAAGTGGGTCCGCGCCGGCCGCCCCTTCGGCAGGTCGCGACGCCGGCGTGGTTTGCGCGAGTCGTCGCGGAAGATCCGGTTGTCGTCCCGCGCGATCCGGACCAGCTGCGGGTTCACCAGATCCCTGAGATCGGCCTTGACCTCCTTCGCCGGGTTCCCCGACCTGGACGCCTTCGCGGGAACGCCGACCCTCGCGGTCGGCGCTTCACCGGCGAACAGGTCATGCAGCCGCTTACCCACCATCACGTGCTGGAACAGCGGCACCGGCCGCTTCTCCTCGAGCACGACGACGGTGTTGCCGCGGACGGTCTCCAGCCAGTCGCCGAACTCCTCCGCGTTGCTCACGGTCGCGGACAGCGAGACCACCGACACCGAGTCCGGCAGGTGGATCAGCACCTCTTCCCAGACCGCGCCACGGGCCCGGTCGGCCAGGTAGTGCACCTCGTCCATCACGACGTACGACAGACCGAGCAGGGTCTGTGACCCGGCGTACAGCATGTTCCGGAGGACCTCGGTCGTCATGACGACGATCGGGGCCTCGGAGTTGACCGAGTTGTCACCGGTGAGCAGGCCGACCTTGTCCGCGCCGTACCGGCTCACCAGATCGCCGTACTTCTGGTTGCTCAGGGCCTTGATCGGGGTGGTGTAGAAGCACTTCTGGCCGCGCTCCAGCGCCAGGTGGACGGCGAACTCGCCGACCAGCGTCTTGCCGGAGCCGGTGGGCGCCGCGACCAGCACCTGGTGACCGTCCTCGAGGGCGGCGCAGGCGCGCAGCTGGAACTCGTCCAGCTCGAAGTCGTAGAGCGCCCGGAAGTCCTTCACGGCGGGATGCTCCTGGTCCGAGCGGAACGTCGCGTACTTCTCGGACGGAGTGCTCATGCCCCCAATCTATGCGACGCCTCCCACAGTTTTGTCGCGGAGCCGGTTCTTGATGAACGTCGCGGCGTGGTCGAGCGCCTCGTCGGCCTCCGGCATCAGGCCGGCGAAGTACTGGTACACGTGCGGCGCGCCGGCGACCACGTCGAGGCTGACATCCACCTCCTGCTCAGCGGCGCGCGCGACGAGGCGGAGCGCGTCGTCGAGGAGTACCTCCGCCGAACCGACCTGCACGAGCAGCGGCGAGAGACGCTTCAGGTCCGCGAAGACCGGACTGGCCAGCTCGTTGTGCGGGTCCGCGCCGCCCAGGTAGAGCTCGGCCGTCTCAACCATGTTCGCGCGGCTGAACAGCGGGTCGTAGTCACCTCGGGCGTCGATGCTCGGCCCGGTCAGCGTCGTATCGGTCCACGGCGAGAACAGCACCGTCCCCGCAGGCTGCGGCAACCCCTCCGCGCGGGCCGCGAGCAGCACCGCCAGCGCGAGCCCGCCACCGGCCGAATCACCAGCAATCACGACGTTCTGACCGCCCTCGACCAGCTCGCGGTACGCCGCCAGCCCGTCGTGGACCCCGGCCGGGAACGGATGCTCAGGTGCCAGGCGGTACTCCAGCGAGACCGCCGGAACGCCACTGCGGCGGGACAACGGCGCCGCCAGGTTCGCGCCGGTCCGAGCCGAACCGATGACGTACCCGCCCCCGTGCAGATAGAGGATGACCCCGTCCTGGTCCGCCCCCGCGACGCGCACATCGAGCGCCGGCACGCCGCCCAGCGTGCGCTCGACGAGCGTGACGTCGTCGCCGAGCGGGAGGTTCGCGAACCGCGCGTCGAACTCGGCGCGCTGCTCCTCCGGCGGCCGGCCGAGCTTGCCCTTCTCCATCATGCTGCGTGCTGCTTCGCGGTCTTCAGCGCTCATCGCCGTCTCCTGATGATAGATTCCGAGGAATATAGTTCTCTGCAACTACATTCCGAGGAATCTAATTCCCGTGACTGATCTCACAGCATTGTTCACGGACCTGGTCCGGCTGGAAACCCGGCTCTACAACGTGATCGACGCCCGGCTGAAGGCTGAGCACGACCTCCCGCTCGGTCAGTTCGAGTTCCTGCGGTTCGTCGCGGCGCACGGGACGACGCGGGTCTACGACCTGGCGCGGGAGATGGCGATCACGGTCGGCGCCACCAGCAAGGCCGTCGACCGCCTCGAGTCCGCCGGGCGCGTTCGCCGTACGGCGAATCCTGACGACCGCCGGTCCTCACTGGTCGAGCTGACGCCCGCAGGCGCCGACGTCCTCGCCGCTGCCACCCCGACTGTCGAAGCCGAACTGCAGGCCTGGGTCGGCTCTGCACCGGCCCTCGAACAGCTCGCCACCAGCCTGTCTATGCTGCGCCGGCGCGCTGAACTCGACCATCGCACGGACCGCCACCACTCATCAAACACCGGCAGCTGACCGCGCCGACGCTCAGCACAGGCCGCCGACCGGCCCGACGAGCAGGTTGGTGAGTGGCGGGAGTCCGGACATGACGCAGCCGGGCTCCCGTCCCTGGTGGTCCGAAGAGAGCCCGGCTGCGCGCTTCGGGGACTAGCCGATGTGGTACGGGTCGCCGTACACCTTCCAGTCCAGCGGGGTGTTCAGGTTGAAGTTGCCGTTGCGGAGGAAGACCCGCTGCGCGGTGTCGACCCGGCTGGTGTCGCTGTGCGCCTCCTCCTGCTTCATCGCCCAGACCCGCGCGTCCAGGAACGCGTTCAGGTACGTCGTCTCGTTGCCGCCCTGCGCCGGTGGCTTCGCCTTGGCGAGCGCACGCTTGCGGATGCCGCCGAAGCTGGTCGCATCGTCACCGTCGCCGTGCATGACGATCGCGTCGTAGTAGCAGAACTGCCCGAGGGTCCGCAGCCCGTCGGACTTCCCACGGCTCACCGCGGGGTTGAAGTACACCCGGTCGCGCTCGTCGTTCTGGCACTGCTGGAACACCGAGTCCTTGGCCGCGGTCCTCCAGTCCCTCGGGTAGTTCGGATCGAGCCCCGCGTGCGAGTCGCTGCCGTCCACCTTGCGCAGCGCCGGCAGGTACTTCTGCAGCACGTTGTTCGGCTTCCGGTCGGCGTACAGCTCGACCAGCTCGAGCATGTCGTGGGTCCCGGAGCAGAACCCGATGATGCCCGCGGTGTACCCGCGGCCGTCGTCGATGTCCTCGATGTACTTGTACTGCGACTTCCAGTCCAGCGACGAGTTCTCCGCGCTGCAGACGATCTGCATCGCGATCTCCTTCTTCGCGGGGTCGTCGAGGCCGGTCGCCCGCACGGTGGGGCGCACAGCGGCGTCGGCGTGCGGCGCATAGCGGGAGACGGCGAGTCCGGTGGCCGGCACGGCGGCGAGCGACAGACCGAGCAGCAGTGTGGTCCGGCGGGTGGGGCGGTACTCCATGAGGTCCTCCGAGGGGCGTCCGAGGAATGAACTGTTAGGAAGCTTTCCTATCAGACGAAGGACGGCCGTGAGAACAGCTCAGCTCATGTCAGTTGTGTCTCAGGCGAAGACGGTCAGCGCGCCCGGGGCGATCCCGATGTCGACCGGCAGCGGGCCGAGCACCTCACCGTCGCCGTACGCCGTGATGCCCGGCGACTCGATCCGCACCGAGCGGCCCCGGAGTGTCCGCACCGCCGGATGGCCGACGTGGGTGCCCTTGGAGAGCTTCGGGAACAGCTGCAGCAGCGTCATCCGGGACACCGGCTCGATGATCGTCACGTCCAGCAGGCCGTCGTCGATCTCGGCGCCGGCACAGATCTGCAGTCCCCCGCCGTACGTCGGTCCGGTACCGACGGCGACCAGCATGGCCTTGGTCTCGATCACCTCGTCGTCGACCGTCACGACGTACTCGAGGGGCTTGAACGTGCGCAACTCGGCGAGGGTCGCGACCGTGTAGCGGGAGCTGCCCTTCGGCCAGCTCATCGCGTTGGCGCGCTTGTTGACGAGCGAGTCGAACCCACCCGCCACGACCGTGGTGATGAACTCGTCCTTCGCCACCGCGAGGTCGATCCTCCGCGTCCGGCCGGCCACCACGAGGTCGGCCGCCGCGACCGGATCCTTCAGGGGTACGCCGAGACCGCGGGCGAAGTCGTTACCGGTGCCGGCGGGGATCACACCGAAAGACATCCCGGAGTTCGCCAGCACCTGGGCGCCGAGATGGATCGTGCCGTCGCCGCCGATCAGCGCGACCGCGTCCGCCCCGGAGGCGACCACCTCGGCGGCGATCCTCCCGACGTCCTCGGCACAGGTGGTGGTGTGGACGTCGACGCTCAGACCGGCGGCGGCGAGCCGCTCACGGACCCCCGGCGCGATCCGCGCACCACGTCCGCGACCGCTGGTGGGGTTGACCACCAGCGCGATCCGCCGACTCACTCAGTCCGCCAGGAGTTCGTCGGTTCGGCGGGCCCGGCGCCGGTCGTTGAACCGCGAGATGATCTCGGCGACAAAGAACAGCACGCACATCGGGATCGCCAGCAGGCACATCGTGAACGGGTCGCCGGACGGCGTCGCGACGGCGGCGAACACGAAGATCACCAGGACGATGTACGGCCGGAACTTGCTGAGCGCGGCGGCCGGCACCACGCCGACCATGTTCAGCAGCACGACCACCAGCGGGATCAGGAAGGCGACACCGAAGACCAGCATCGTGCGGAGCACGAAGTCCAGGTAGTCGGGCAGCTCGACCAGGTTCTGGATGTCGAGCGGGGTGAAGCCCAGCAGGATCTCGATGCCCTTCGGCAGCGTCCAGTACGAGACCGCGATACCGGCCGCGAACAGCGGAGTCGCGATCGCCGAGAAGATGTAGGCCCACTTGCGCTCGCTGCGGTGCAGTCCGGGCGCGACGAACGCCCACAACTGGTACAGCCAGACCGGCGCGGCCAGGATCAGACCGAACAGCGCCGAGATCTTGATCCGGAACGTCAGCGCGTTGCCGACACCCGGGAACGTCAGCTGCGGCGTCTTGGTCTGACCGGCGTCCTTGGCCATCTCGGCCACGCTGGTCACGAACGGCTTGGTCAGGAAGTCGAAGGCGTGGTTGTAGAAGATCCAGCCGACGACCGTTCCGACCACGATCGCGAGCACACTGATGAGCAGCCGGTTACGGAGCTCGACAATGTGCTCGCGCAGGGTCATCCGACCCTCTGGGTCCTTCGGGAGGCGGTCCTTCTTCTCCTTCCGCCGCCCGAACTTCACCATCGACACAGGTGGCGCGTTCGACTCAGTTGGCCGTGTGCGTCGGCGGCAGGCCGTCGCCCGGCGCCTGGCCGTTCACCTGGTTCGGCTGCTGAGCCGGCTGGGCCTGCGTTTGCTGCACGGCCTGCTGCGCCGGAGGCTGCGAGGCGTCCTCGGTCAGCTCCGCGTCCTTCTTGCGCGGCCCGACCTCTTCCTCCCAGATCTTCTTCGACTTGCCGAGCTGCTTCACCAGCGCAGGCAGCTTGGCCGATCCGAACAGCAGCACGACGATCGCAAGGATGACGAGCCACTCGGCGCCTTGGGGCATACCGATGAGCGGTGCTGCCATGTCGATCTCCCTTTCACCATCAAACACTGCCAACATCAACTCGGGACTCGAGCCTGAGTTCGTGGCCGAATACTACGCCGGAGCGTGCACGTCCTCACGGGTCTGTCCAGACCCGGCCTCGGACTGCGCGGCCTCCAGCTTGGACTGGGCGGCGACCAACTCACGCGTCAGTGCCTTGACCTGGCCCCACAACTTCAGCGCGAGCAGGGCGAGGACCAGAAGCCACACCGCCACCACCGCGAGGAACAGCAGGAACCAGTACATACCCAGGAGCCTAGCCGGTTCCGGCCCGGCGCCCACGTCCCGCGGTGGGTCTCGGCGGACAACGGTGTCGGAACGTGATGGTAAAACCGAGTGTCCCGCAGGGTGGTACGACGGGACTCACCAACTGGTTCACAGTGGGTTCCGAGCGGGCTCTGAGCGGGTTCTGAGCGGGTTCTGAGCGGGTGCACGGGTGGTTCGGGGCGAGGCTAGGGGTCGTGGATGGTGCGGATCGGGGTCGAGGAGCGGCGGAGGCGGCTCGGGCGGCGGCATCGGCTCGGCGCGGGCTGCCAGGCGGCCGATCCGGTCGAGGCGGCGGCGTCGATGGTGGCGCTGCATGCGACCGATCCGGCCACTGTGCATCTGAGCGTCGCGGCTCGGGTGCCGGGGAGTGACGTCGCGAGCACGGAGCGTGCGCTGTACGAGGATCGTTCGCTGATCCGGATGCTGGGCATGCGGCGCACGGTGTTCGTCGTACCGACGCCGTTCGCGCCTGTGGTCCAGGCGGCGTGCACGGACGACATCGCCGTGAAGCAGCGGAAGTTGCTCGTCAAGCATCTGGCCGAGTCGGGGATCGCGGACGGCATCGAGTCCTGCGGGCAATGGCTGGCGGCGGTCGAGGAGTCGACGGCGACCGCCCTGGCGCTGCGGGGGTCCGCGACGGCGCAGGAGCTGTCTGCTGACGAGCCGCGGTTGCGGACGCGGCTCAACATGGCGGTCGGGAAGGCGTACGCCGCGCAGCCCTATGTGACGAGCCGGGTGTTGTTCCAGCTGGCTGCTGAGGGACGGATCGTTCGGGGGCGCCCGCTGGGGACGTGGCTGAGCGGGCAGCACCAGTGGTCGCCTGCTGCGGATTGGCTGCCCGGTGGGCTCGGCGACAAGCCCACGGCGGAGGATGCGCGCGTGACGCTCGCACGGGCTTGGCTGGCGTCGTTCGGCCCGGGTACGGCGGCTGATCTGCAGTGGTGGGCGGGGTGGACCCTGGGCCAGACGCGGAAGGCGCTGACGGCTGTCGAGGCGGTCGAGGTGGAGCTGGACGGTCAGGTCGGGTACGTGCTTCCAGGAGATGAGGCGCCGGAGGCCCCGGTCGACCCTTGGGTGGCGTTCCTGCCCGGTCTCGACCCGACGCCCATGGGCTGGAAGGAGCGCGAGTGGTTCCTGGGTCCGCACAAGTCGAAGCTCTTCGACACCACCGGCAACATCGGCCCCAGCATCTGGTCCGACGGCCGCATCATCGGCGCCTGGGGCCAACCCGAGTCCGGCGAGGTCCGCTACCAGCTACTGGAAGACGTAGGTGCCGACACCACGGCCCTGGTCGAGTCCGAAGCCGCCCGCTGGACCACCTGGCTGGCAGGAGTCCGCGTAACCCCCCGCTTCCGCTCCCCCCTCGAAAAACAACTCAGCCAGAGCTAACCCACCCACCCACCCACCCACCCCCTCCAACACCCACCGCGCCACGCCCGCCACCCGCCCGCCGCACCGCACGCCGCACCGCCCGCCGCACCGCCCGCCGCACCGCCCGGCTGCACACGAGGGGATAACCGGCTCTTCTGCTGTATGTGTGGGTGATTTGAGCGTGCCTGGAGTGGCGCACGCCGTTCTCTGTCTAGGTTTCTGAGCTGTCTAGGAACAGGAACCTGGTGGACTGGAGAACGGCGTGCGTGCGGACAGTTTATGGCGTGCGGTTTTGGGGGTTGAGAAGACGGTCGTCGAGGACGTCGTGTTCGACCGGGTCGGGTTGGTCGTGGTGGTGTCGGTGCGGCCGGTGGCCCGGGAGCGTGGCCGGTGTGGGCGGTGCCGGCGCCGTTGCCCGGGTTATGACCTGGGGCGTGGGGAGCGGCGCCGGTGGCGGGGGCTGGACGTGGGTGTGGTTCGGCTGTTTGTGGAGGCCGAGTCGGTGCGGGTGGCCTGCCCCGAGCACGGGGTGGTGGTCGCGCATGTCCCGTGGGCCCGCCACGACGCTGGGCAT
>NZ_SODU01000006.1 GCF_004366075.1 Kribbella pratensis
TCGAGGTGAACACGCGACTGCAGGTCGAGCACCCGGTCTCCGAGGAGGTCACCGGGCTCGACCTGGTCCGGGAGATGTTCCGGATCGCCAACGGCAAGGAGCTCGGATACGGCGACCCGGAGATCTCCGGGCACTCGATCGAGTTCCGGATCAACGCCGAGGACGGCGGGCGCGGATTCCTGCCCGCTCCGGGGACGTTGACGCGCTGGCACGCGCCGTCAGGTCCGGGTGTCCGTCTGGACGGCGGGTACGACCAGGGCGAGAGGGTGCCGGGCGCGTTCGATTCACTGGTCGCGAAGCTCATCGTCACCGGGCGGGACCGGACGCAGGCGCTGGAGCGGTCGCGCCGGGCGTTGCGTGAGTTCGTCGTCGAGGGCATGCCGACGGTCATCCCGTTCCACGCCGCGGTCGTCTCCGACCCGGCCTTCGTCGGGACGGACGGGTTCAAGGTCCACACCCGCTGGATCGAGACCGAGTACGACAACCAGCTCACGCCGTACGAGGGCCCGACCGCCGAGGCGCCGTCCGACGCCGAGCGCGAGAAGGTCACCGTCGAGGTCGGGGGCAAGCGGCTCGAGGTCGTTCTGCCCGCCGGGCTCGGTGCGATCGGTGCCGCACCCGCTGCCGGCGGGTCGAAGAAGAAGCCGTCGCGGCGGGCGGGCGGGACGAAGAGCTCGGCCGCGTCCGGCGACGCGCTGACGTCGCCGATGCAGGGCACGATCGTCAAGATCGCCGTCGAGGAAGGCGCGACCGTCGCCGAGGGCGACCTGATCGTGGTCCTCGAGGCGATGAAGATGGAGCAGCCCCTGAACGCCCACAAGGCCGGCACCGTTACCGGCCTCAGTGCGGAGGTAGGCGCCACGGTCTCGGCGGGCGCCGCCATCTGCGAGATCAAGGACTGATGCCCTCCGAGCCCGTGCAGGACGCCGACGACGGTGCGGCGTACCTGCCGGTGCCGGTGATCGATGCGGTGGCGATCGACTGTACGGATCCGGAGCGGCTCGGGCAGTTCTGGCAGGCACTGCTCGGCGGCGAACTGCGTCCCGAGCACGACGGCGTCGTCGAGCTTCACGGCGGACGGGTGCGACTGGACTTCGCGCGGGTCTCCGAAGGCAAACGGGTCCGCAAGAACCGCCTCCACCTGGATCTCTACGTCCCTCCGGACACCAAGGACCGCTCCATCGCCCACGCCCTGAGCCTCGGCGCCACCCGAGCCGACGACATCTACGACGGCGGCCTCTGGCAGGTCCTCCGCGATCCCGAGGGCAACGAGTTCTGCCTGGTCTGGGGCGCCGGCTCGCCCTGACAGCGCCTGTGGTGACCCCCGCTGGGAATTGGTCTGTCGGGATTGACAGACAGTTCTCAGGTTTTCGCTGTAGGTTCCCTGCAGGTGTCTCGGTGAGGAGGGTTACTGCATGTCCAAGAAGACCCATCAGCAGCAGCTGGCGGCGCGGAAGGCGAAGCGGCAGGCTGAGCGGGAGCTCGAGCGGCGGCGACAGCGGCGGAATCTGGGGATCACCATGACTGCGGTCGCGGCGGTGGTCGTGGTTCTCGTGGGGGTTTTCGTGGTGTTCGGGGTGGGTGGCGACGACAAGCCGGCCGCCTCCTCCGCGTCGGCGGCGCCGGAGAACAAGCCGGCCAGCATCCCGACCGCGATGGCACCGGCCCCGAAGCGCGCGACGCCGCTCGCGTCCGAGGTCAACTGCACGTACAAGAAGTCCGCCGAGCCGGCCGCGAAGAAGGTCAACGCGCCGGCCGACGGGAAGGTCAAGGCGTCGGGTACGTCGAAGGTCAGCCTGAACACGTCCATCGGCGACCTGCAGCTCACCCTGGACAGCGCACTCGCGCCCTGCACGGTGAAGAGCTTCCTGAGCCTGGTCGGCCAGAAGTACTTCGACAACACGAAGTGCCACCGGCTGACAGTCGGTGAAGGCCTGCAGGTGCTGCAGTGCGGCGACCCGAGCGGGAGCGGCTCCGGCGGACCGGGCTACAGCTTCGCGGACGAGGTGTACCCGACCCTGAAGTACGGCCGCGGCACCCTCGCGATGGCGAACTCCGGCGCGAACACGAACGGCAGCCAGTTCTTCATCGTGTACGGCGACGCCTCCGGGCTCACCCCGCAGTACACGGCGTTCGGGACGATCGACGAGCCGAGCGTGAAGCTGATCGACAAGGTCGCGGAGGCCGGCGTCACGCCGCAGAACGGCCCCCAGGACGGTACGCCGATCACGCCGGTGGAGATCAAGACAGCATCAGCAGCAGCCTGAGAGAGAACCACCGCGCCGCTCGCCCCCTGCGGGGACGGGCGGCGCGGTGTTGTCAGGCGCGGTGGGTGTTGGCTGTTTCCTTGGCGTCAGGCCAGCAGGTGGTACTGCGAGCGCGGCCACGCCAGGAGCGCGTGGACCTGGGTGATACCGGACTGCTGAAGGAGCTCGACCGATCCCTCACGGAACTTGTAGAGGTTCGTCGCGGGGTCCCGGGTGGTGTTCCAGTTGTAGTCGGCGTACGACTGCATCGCCTTGCGGTAGCGGGGATCCGGCGCGACCGAGTCCAGGATCAACAGGTTCTTGAACCAGATCGAGTTGAACGCCGCACCGTTCTTCGCCAGGATCTCGGGCGTGTTGTAGAACGCCAGCGAGGCGTTGGCGACCGACTTCGCGTCGCGCAGGTACTGGACGTTACCCGTTGCCTTGAACAACAACACGCCGGCGCCGAGCATCACGCCCTGGTTGTAGCTCCACTGCGTCTTCTCGATGTTGCCGGCCAGGTCGATGTGGTCCCAGTACAGCCCGTTCGGCGCGAGCATGCAGTCCTGCGCCCACTGGTACATCCGCTGGGCCCAGGTCAGGTACGACTTGTCCCGCGTCAGCAGGTACAGGTGCGCCCCGAGCTCGGCACCCGGGCCGTTCGACACCGTGTTGCGGTCCTGGCTCCACGGCGCCTGGGTCCAGTACACGCCACCGGCGCACGGGTGCGACGGATCCGTGTCCCAGCCGTGGACGACGAGCGCGAAGATGTCTTTGGCGCGAGCGAGTGCAGCACGGTCACCAGTCCGCTTGAACCGCTGGATCAGGTTCAGCCCGATCCACTCGTTGTCGTCGTAGAACTTGTCGCCGCCCTGACCGTTCGGCGGCCGGACGTACGAGTCGTACCCGGGCGGCGTCGTCCCGGCGTTCCAGTAGAACTCGTACGCCGCGAGCCGCCGATCGGCCTCCGCGGAGCCGGCGCGGCCCGCACCCGGTACGCCGGCCAGGTCCTCGGCCGCGATCGCCGCCTGCGAGTACGGCCAGACGTACGAGTACGGGTTGCTCTGGGTGTTCGGGTACTCCTCCAGCAGCAGCCCCTTGCCGGCGTCGAAGTACTTGTTGATCGCGTCGTACGACGCACGCGCCCGAGCGGCTGCGGTCGGGTCGGTCCCGGCGTCGGCGGCACTGGCCGTGGTCATGTTCAGCGACCCGAGGACCGCGACCGCGAGTACTCCGGCGGCCAGACGAGTTGATATACCAATCTTTCTGCGCATCGGCCTGCTCCTCCTGGGCGGTGGTTGACAGCGATGTCATGTTTAACCGGAGCACAGACACCCCGTCAATGCCTCAGCCATCAGGCACTCGGAGCAGAACGGTTGGTATATCAAGGCGTGCGGGCCGGGAAGCTGATCCACGCGGACCGCAGGTGGAGCCGGATCCGCACCTGGTCGGCCGTCAGCACACGTTTTCCGCGCGACCCGGCCGCCTCGACGGTGAGTGCCCGCCCGCCGCCCGGGCCGACACCGGTCCGTTTCAGGACACGGACGTAGCGGATCGAGCCGACGTCGAAGACCGCCTGCATCTCGGCGGCCGTCCGGGTCACGGTCCACGTCACGTTCGGGTTCCCGTTCTTCGGGTACGCGTCCCAGCCGTCCACCTTGGTGAGCTGGTACGGCGCATCGCCCGCCGCCGTCGCTCCGCCGTTCGACGAGGAGAATTCCGCGATGATCGGATTGCCCTTGTAGAGCCGGACCTGTCCCGCGGTCGCCGCGATCGCGTTGTTCGTCGACGTCTCCTCCGAGTCGTATCCGCCGTACACCTGGCAGGACGTCGTGTCGCACAAGTCATACGCTTTCCGCGCCGCGCGGGCCCGGTGGAACACCGAATAGGTGCGGGCGGCAACGGCCTGCGCCTGCAACGCGGCCGGCCGCCAGCTCGACACCGACTCCCGGGGTACGACACCCCGCAGGTAGTACTCGAGCGGCAGCACGTTCACCGTGTCCAGATGCGCCCCGGACACGTCGATCGCCCGCAGCGCACCGCGATACCGGCGTACGGCGCCACTCGGCAGGACCAGCCCGATCACGGCCGCGCCCTCGAACTGCGCCATCCCCGTGAACGTCTTGTAGAGCTTCCATTTCCGGGTCTTCGCGTCGTACGAGCTGACCTTCGCGCCGTGCTCGCCGTTCGGGTCGATCGACCACTGATTCCTGGTCGATGCCCTGGGCAACGCGTACACCTTGCCGGTGGCCAGCGAGCGGACCGCGAGCCCGCTCACCGCACCGACCCGCACGCCGTCGGTCGTGTCGGCGCTGACCCGGACCCTGATGCTGCCGGTCGCCTTCCCGGTCGTCGTCCCCGGGTAGTAGAAGTCGAGGATCTGCTTCGCCGGCTTCCCCGCCAGCGCCGCACCCTGCGCGCCGTACTGCGACAGTCCGCGGCCGTGCCCGAATCCACGCCCGTTGATCGTCGTGTCCGGCGCCGCGTCCGGGACGACCTCGCGCGCCTGGGCCGTCGCACTGATCGCCGTGGACGACAGCACCACCAGCGCGATCGCACGTTTCCTCATGATGGTCTCCCGTAGACAAGATGGACCTGACGGTCGCGCCGGTCCCAGACCAGCCAGCCACGCTGGAACTTCTGCCGCGCTCCGCCCGCGACCTGATAGGCATCCGTGATCGGCAGCCCGAGCCGCGCGCTGCCGGCCCCGAGCCGCCGGTACCGGGTCCGGAAAGCGCCGGACGTGGAATGCGGGCCGGTGGCAACGGAGTAGAAGACGTCGCGGGTGCCGAAGTACGTCGCCCAGCCGGTCCGGGTCCGGTGCTCGCCCCAGAACGGCTGGCCGAGGCTCCGGAAACCGAGTTTCCGTGCGTACTCGTAGATCGGGGTCGAGAAACTCCCGCTCATCAAGGTGTTCACGCGCTGCTTCAGCCAGCCGAGCTTGTTGTAGAGCTGGGTTCCCGGGCACGCGGTCGCCTTGGTGTCGCGGTGTCCGGAAACCGTGTGCAGGCGGCTTCCGTCGAGCAAGATCGTGGCCAGCGGCGACCGGTAGTTGGCGTCCAGTTTCCACGCGATCACACGGGCCGTGGACTCCAGCATCGCCGGCGGCGGTGCCGTCTGCTCGAAGTTTCCGATCACCGCGACGCCGAACGAGTTCGCGTTGAACGACGACGTGTGCGCGCCGAGCACCGGCAGCTGCGCACCGCCGTACCGGCCCTCGAAGACCCGGCCGAAGCGGTCGACGAGGAAGTTGTACCCGAGGTCGCACCAGCCGCGGCTCTTCACGTGGTACGCGTACATCGCCCGCACCATCGCCGGAACCTGCGTGCGGGTGTAGTCGTTCCGATCGGCGGTGTGGTGGACGAACGCCGCCAGCACAGTCTTCGTGTACTTCGGCCGCACGCACGAGGCACCGTTCAGCGCGCGGAGCCTTTCGTCCGCGCCCCACCGTTTCCGGCTCACCATCAACGGCATCGGGTACGGCGCCCTGCTCGACGCCGCCTCGATCGGGCCGCCCGGCTCCTCGGAGTCGGAGCCGAGCACGCCGGGCTGGATCAGCACCACCTTGGCGTCGGAGACCGCCCCGGCAGCAGTCACCGCACTCGCCTGCACACCCGTGGCGTTACCGACCCACAACGGCTCGGTGCCGGCGCGCTCAATTCCTTCGGGCTCCGATGGATCGGGACCGTGATCGTCCTCGATCTGCAGCGGCTGCCAATCGGTCCATTGCCCGTCACGTTGGACGCGAACCTTCGCCGTCACTCCCTGGACGCCTGCGGGCCAGGTGATGCCGACCATGCCGAACGGTGTGGTCACGGCTCGGACGGACGGGCCGTCGAGCGGGATCTCCTGGTAGGAGCGATCGGGCGGCTCGTGCGGTAGCGGGACCAAGGCAGCCGCCGTCAGCACGAGCGGCACTAGTCGCGCAGTCTTGCCCATGGCTGTATTGCCCACATTTGGCCTTCCGGCGCGGGGACGGACAGTCGCTGGGCGGCGCGCTTCTCGATTATGCGCCGACGGTGACCGCTTTCCCGGGATTACGTCACCCTGCGTGGCGTGGCCCGTCTTGAGGGGTTGGATAGGCTCTCCCCAAAGCCCCCGAGAGAGGCCCGACATGGAATTCATCCTGATCATCGCCGTGGTGGTGATCGCGGTTCTGGCGTACCGCTCGTACCGTCGGACCCAGCTGCAGACCAAGCAGCAGCACGAGATCACGGCCGCCGAGCTCGAGTCGGTGAAGCGGACCGCCGACGAGGACATCACGCGGTTCGGCGAGGAGCTGCAGGACCTCGACCTGGAGATGGTCGGCAAGGACCTCGGCGACGGTGCGCGGCAGGACTACCAGCGCGCGCTGGACTCCTACGAATCCGCGAAGCAGGCCGTCGGCCAGGTCACCGAGGCAGATCAGATCAAGCACGTGATCGAGATCCTCGAGGACGGCCGGTACGCCGCTGCCTGTGTGCGCGCCCGTGTGGCCGGCGAACCGCTGCCGCAGCGTCGCCCGTCGTGCTTCTTCAACCCGCAGCACGGCCCGTCCGTGGTCGACGTGATGTGGGCGCCGCCAGGTGGCGCGCAGCGCGAGGTGCCGGCCTGTGCGGCCGACGCCGAGCGGGTCCGCGCCGGCGCCGAGCCGGACGTCCGCAAGGTCATGGTCGGCCCGCAGCGGGTGCCGTACTGGGAGGCCGGCCCGGCCTACTCGCCGTACGCGCAGGGCATGTTCGGCGCGCTCGGCGGTGTGATGACCGGCATGTTCCTCGGCACGATGCTCGGCGGCATGTTCGCCGGCGGCGGGTACGGCGACTACGCGGCCGGCTATGACGGCGGCGGAGACTTCGGCGGCGACGGCGGAGGCGATGGCGGCGGTGACGGTGGGGGCGACTACAACCCGTTCGACGGTGGCGACGGCGGCGACGGCGGCGGCTTCGACTTCGGCGGCGGAGACTTCGGCGGCGACTTCTAGAGCGTGAACGCGACAGGGCCCCGGTGACCAGCTGGTCACCGGGGCCTTGTGCTGTCCTCACTCGCCGAACAGCGGCGGGATCGCCTCGTCGGTCCGGAGGTAGTCGACGGGGTCGGTGAAGGTGCCGGGCACCCTGCCGAGGCCCTTGATCACAGTCGACGCTCCTCCTGCGTGGCCTACGGCGTACAGGTAGGCCGAACCCGTCTCCTTGTCGATCGCGGTGAGCAGGGTGCTCTGCACGCCGCACCTCTGGGCGACCAGGTTCTCGAACGTCTGCCAGGTGGACGTGCGGAGCTTCTTCACGACTGGCAGCACCTTGGGATCCCGCGCGATCCGGATCGTGTACAGGGCACCGCCGCGGGCGTTCGCGAGGAAGGTGTCGTAGGTCTTGGTCTGGCTGATCAGCGTCATCGTCTTCACCGACGCGAAGCCGGTGTAGCGGGCCAGGTCACCGTACTCGCCGCTCCAGCGGTACATCACGCCGTCGTTCCGCAGGCCGTACGTGGCCCTCCAGTAGGGCGCGCCCGGGACGGAGTAGACCGAGGTCTGGACGACGTGGTAACCCTGCCAGCCCTTGCTGCCGTTGCTGATCCCGTTCTGCGGCGTCCCGTCGGACTTGGTGCCGTACCAGGCCGAGTACAGCGCCGAGTTGAGCACGAGCTCACCGCTGGTGGACCTGCCGGACGGCGGTGTGACTCGCGTGGTCTAGGTCGCGCTGAACTTGGCGACACCAGGAGTGAACAGATGAGGGCCGGCCGTGCGCTTGGAGGTGATCGGTGCCGTCGCGGTGACGTCGGTGTTGGCGATGTCACCGCCGCTCGTGATCGATCCGACGGTCATCGTGCAGGCGGCGGACGCGGATGCGCTCGCCGTAGTGGCGGGAAGAGTTGCCAGGGACCCCAGCAGTACGGCGGAGGCCGCGACCGCGGAAGCGCGCTTCAGGCTCATCAGAGGTTCCTTTTGTGAGTTTCTCACTCGCCGAACAGCGGGGCGTTTCCCTCGGCGGTGTTCAGGAAGTAGACCGGGTCCTTGAAGTCACCGGGCACCTTGCCCAGGCCCTTGATCACGGTCGAGGCTCCGTTGGCGTGACCAACGGCGTACAGGAAGGCCGAGCCGGTGTCCTTGTCGATGCCGGCAAGCAGCGTGCTCTGCGTGCCGCACTTCTCCGCCACCAGGTACTCGAAGCCCTGCCAGGTCGAGGTGCGGACCTTCTTGACGATCGGCGTACCCGTGACCGGGATGTGGATCGTGTAGAGCGCGCCGCCGTTCGTCGTGGCCAGGAAGGTGTCGTACGTCGGCGTCTCGCTGATCAGCGCCATCGTCTTCACCGACGAGTAGCCCGGCCAGCGCGTCACCACCCGGCCCGTGTACCGGTAGAGGACCCCGTCGCCGCGCAGCCGGTAGTCCGCCGTCCGGTCGACCTTGCCCCAGTACCACGAGGACTCGATCGCCTTGTAGCCGATGTACCCGACGCCGCGGGACTTCAGCGAGGTGAACGGCTTGCCCGCGGAGTCCACGCCGTACGCGCCGGCGTACAGAGTTCCGCTGACGATCACGTCGCCGTACACCGTGTAGTCCGCCCCGACGCCGAGCGAGTCGGTCCAGGTCGAGGCGAGCTTCGCGAGTCCCGGGGAGAACATGTGCGGGCCGGTGGACCGCTTGACGGTGGCCGGCGAGGTCGCGGTGACCGTGGCGTTGGCCATGTCCCCGGCGGCCGTGATCGAGCCGAGGTTGATCGAGCAGGCGGCGGTCGCGCCGGCGGTCGCGGTACCGGCTGCGGTCGCGGTGCCGGCCGGCAGTGCGGCCAACCCGCCGAGGAGCAGAGCGGAGGCCGCCGCTGCGGAAGCCCGGTTCAGTTTCATCGAAATGCCTTTCAGGAGTGGTTATTCGCCGTTGCGAGGTGGTGCGCCGTCGAGGCGCCACAGTGAGACGAGGGGGTCCTTGAAGGTGCCGGAGACCTTGCCGAGGCCCTGGATCACGGTCGACGTGCCGTTCGCGTGCCCGACGGCGTACAGGTAGGCGCTGCCGGTGTCCTTGTCGATTGCCGTGAGCAACGTGCTCTGCGTGCCGCAGCGCTCGGCCACGAGTGTCTCGAAGCCCTGCCAGGTCGAGGTGCGGATCTTCTTCACGGTCGGCTGCAGCCGGGTGTCCGCGGGAATGTGGATCGTGTACAGCGCGCCGCCGCGCGTGGTGGCGAGGAACGTGTCGTACGTCTTGGTCTCGCTGATCAGCGTCATCGCCTTCACCGCGGAGAACCCGGCGTACTGGCGGACGTTCTTCCAGCTGGTCCAGCGGAACAGGACGCCGTCGTTGCGCAGGCCGTAGCGCGCGATCCGGGTCGCCGGCGAGCCGTAGGTGGCCTGTTCGAACATCGTGAACTTGTCCCAGCCGCCCCCGACCGGATTCTGGTAGTTGTACAGCTCGCCGGTCATCTCGTCGTAGCCCCAGGACACCTGGTACAGGTGTGATCCGAGGACGACGTACCCGTCGTTCGAGCCGGCGTCCCAGCGCCAGGTCGAGCTGACCCGCGCTGCTCCTGGCGAGAACAGATGAGGTCCGGCGACGGTCTTCGCGGTCGGTGGCGTCCCGGCAGTGATGGTCGTGTTGGGCGCGTCACCGCCGCTCGTCACCGGCTGGAGCTGCATCTTGCAGGCAGCCGACGCGGCAGCGGTCGCCGTACCCGGGGCGATGGTGGTCAGTGCACCCAGCAGTACGGCGGCCGTTGCTGCGGTGGAGGCTCGTCTCAGGTAGCTCTTCACACCTCAGACGATGCAGCCTCCGCCGCCAAAGTTGCGGCGAGTTGATCGAGCTCAGCTGCGGAGGTGCAGGCGGCGGGCGGCTTCGGCGACCGAGCCGGAGACCGAGGGGTAGACGGTGAAGGCCTGTGCCACCTGGTCGACCGTCAGGCGGGCGCCGACGGCCAGCGAGATGGGGTGGATGAGTTCGCTGGCTCGCGGGGCCACCACCACACCGCCGACGACGATGCCGGTGTTGGGGAGGCAGAAGAGTTTGACGAAACCGTCGCGGACACCCTGCATCTTGGCGCGGGCGTTGTCGGCCAGCGGCACCTTGACGACCATCGCCGTACTGCCGCCCGCGTCGACGACCGCCTGGGTCAGGCCGACCGTCGCGATCTCGGGGGCCGTGAAGACGTTGGCGGAGACCGTTGACTGGTCCAACGGGGTGACGGCATCGCCGAGCGCGTGCGCCATCGCGATCCGGCCCTGCATGGCGGCCACCGAGGCCAGCATCAGTACGCCGGTGCAGTCGCCGGCCGCGTAGACGCCGCGGGCCGTGGTCCGGGAGACCCGGTCGACCTGGACGAAGCCGCCGTCGGTCAGCGACACGCCCGACTCGACCAGATTCATGTCGTCGGTGTTCGGCAGCGAGCCGACCGCGAGCAGGGCGTGCGAGCCCTCGACCTTCCGGCCGTCGGTCAACGTCACCACGACACCGTCGCTCTGCCGCTTGACCGACTCGGCCCGGGACTTGCCCAGGACCGTGAGTCCGCGCCGCTTGAACACGTCCTCGAGGACTGCTGCCGCGTCAGCGTCTTCACCGGGCAGCACCCGGTCCCGCGACGACACCAGGACGACGTCGCTGCCGAGCGCGTCGTACGCGCTGGCGAACTCCGCACCGGTGACACCGGAGCCGACCACGATCAGCCGCTCGGGCAGTTCGTCGAGCTCGTAGACCTGCTCCCAGGTCAGGATCCGCTCGCCGTCCGGCTCGGAGCCCTGGAGGATGCGAGGCCTTGCTCCAGTGGCGATCAGGATCACGTCGGCGTCCAGGCGCTCGTCGCCGACGACCACGGTCTCCGGCCCGTCCAGGCGGCCGCGGCCCTTGACGATCCGGACCTTGTCGCGGTCCAGCCGGCGCTCGATGCCCTCGGACTGGGCGGTGGCCAGCGCCTTCACCCGTTTGTTGACGACGGAGAGATCGACACGCACGGAGTTCGCCGGGTCGTCGTCGCCGTCGTCCAGCCGGACGCCCAGCTCCCCGGCCTCCTCCACCTCGGTCATCACCTCCGCGGTGGCGATCAGGGTTTTGCTCGGTACGCAGTCGGTGAGCACGGCGGAACCGCCGATCCCGTCGGAATCGACGACCGTCACCTCCCCGCCCAGCTGGGCGGCCGCACTGGCCGCTTCGTACCCGCCTGGACCGCCTCCGATGATCACAACTCGCGCCACGGGAGGTCATTCTTCCGTATCCTCTGATTCCGTGACCCTGTACGCCGCGTTTGCGTCGAATCTGGACCCGAACCTGATGTCCGAGCGGTGCCCGTACTCGCCCCTGCGCGGGACCGGCTGGATCACCGGCTGGCGCCTCACCTTCGGCGGCGAGGAGCTCGGCTGGGAGGGCGCGATGGCCACCGTGGTCGAGGACCCGGCCGACCCCACCAACCAGGTCTTCGTGGCGCTCTACGACATCCACCCCAAGGACGTCGAGCGCCTCGACGAGTGGGAAGCGATCGACCAGGGCATCTACCGCAAGATCCAGGTCCGGGTGCAGACCCTGGACGGCGAGCAACTGGCCTGGATGTACGTCCTGAACGCCTACGAGGGCGGCCTGCCCTCGGCCCGCTACCTGGGCATCCTGGCCGAGGCCGCCGAGGCGGCCGGGGCACCCGACGACTACGTGGCGGACATCCGCTCACGGCCTTGTCAGTCGTCGGGTCATTAGAGTGCCCATGTGACAGATGATCTGAAGGGCGCCGCCGAAGCTTGGCTGCGCGAGGACCCCGACCCCGACACCCGCGCCGAGCTCCAGGGGCTGCTGGACGCCGGAGACACCACGGAGCTGGCCGACCGCTTCTCCGGCACCCTGGAGTTCGGTACGGCGGGACTGCGCGGTGCCGTCGGCGCCGGACCGAACCGGATGAACCGGGTCGTCGTGATCCGTGCCGCCGCCGGACTCGCGGCGTACCTGAAGGCGAAGGGGCTCACCGACGGCCCGGTCCTGATCGGGTACGACGCCCGCCACAAGTCGGACGTGTTCGCGCAGGACACCGCGGCCGTGATGCGCGGCGCCGGCCTGGACGCCGTACTGCTCGACCGGCCGGCCCCGACGCCGGTCGTCGCCTTCGGGATCGGGCATCTGCACGCGGTGGCCGGCGTGGTCGTGACCGCGTCGCACAACCCGCCGCAGGACAACGGCTACAAGGTCTACCTGGGCGACGGTTCGCAGATCGTGCCGCCGGCCGACGCCGAGATCGCGGCCGCGATCGCCGCTGTCGGAACGCTGGCCGACGTACCGCGGGGCGACGACTGGCAGACGACCGGAGACGACCTGCTGAACGCCTACCTGGACCGGATCGCCCAGCTGGTGCCGGCGGATGCACCACGGGATCTCAACGTGGCCTACACGCCGCTGCACGGCGTCGGGCGGACCCTGGTCGAGGCAGCGGTCGCCCGTGCGGGGTTCGCCGTACCGCAGGTGGTGGCATCGCAGGCCGACCCGGATCCGGACTTCCCGACCGTCTCGTTCCCGAACCCGGAGGAGCCGGGCGCGATCGACGCCGCGCTGGAACTGGCGCGCTCGATGGGCGCCGACATCGCGGTGGCGAACGATCCGGACGCGGACCGGTGCGCGGTCGCCGTCCCGGACGCGTCGGCCGCGGGAGGCTGGCGGATGCTGCGCGGCGACGAGCTCGGCGCGCTGCTCGGTGAGTTCCTGCTGTCGTCACGCCCCGACGGCGTGGCGGCCTGCTCGATCGTGTCGTCGTCGCTGCTCGGCAAGATCGCGGCGTCGTACGGCGTCCGGTACGTCGAGACGCTGACCGGGTTCAAGTGGATCGGGCGGGTGCCGGAGCTGGTCTTCGGCTACGAGGAGGCGCTCGGGTACTGCGTGGATCCGGCGGCCGTGAAGGACAAGGACGGCGTGTCGACGCTGGTCCGGGTGCTGCAGCTGGCCGCGCAGGCGAAGGCGGCGGGACGCACGCTGCTCGACCTGCTGGACGACCTCGCGGTCAAGCACGGACTGCACGCGACCGACCAGTTGGCGGCGCGGGTCGAGGACCTGTCGCTGATCGCGCAGGCGATGGACCGGCTGCGCGCGACGCCGCCCACGGCTCTCGGGGCGTACGCGGTCGAGCGGATCGACGACCTGGGCAAGGGGACGGAGTCGTTGCCCCCGACGGACGGGCTGCGGTACACGCTGTCCGACGGCGCACGCGTGGTCGTGCGCCCGTCGGGTACGGAGCCCAAGCTGAAGTGCTATCTCGAGGTGGTCGTCCCGGTCACGACGGACGTCACCGCGGCACGCGCTCAGGCAGCGACCGCGTTGGCAGCCGTCAAGTCGGATCTGGCTGCCGCGGCAGGTATCTAGGCCTCAGCTTCAGAACACCTGGCGGGTGGCTCTGGAGCTCAGCGGGCGGCTGCGGCCGCTTCGGCTTCCTCGGCGTGCAGGGAGCTCTGCAGCGACGAGTGCAGGATGCGGAGCGTGCTGGTGGACTGCATCAGCGCGTCCCGCTCGTCCGGGTTCCGGTTGGCCAGGGCGGTGATGTCGTTGATGCTCGCCTCGATCCGGGCGATCCGGTCCGCGACCGTACCCTCCTGGCTGCTGGCCTTGCGGATCGCGTCCGACGTGACCGTCCAGACGTCCTCCTTGTCGTTGGTACGCCGGGACATGTCCACCATCTGGCTCAGCGCGGCGAGGTCGTGGTCGACCTGGGTGCGCTCCACCGGCACGGTGATCCCCGCGGTCGCCTGGCGCAGCCGGGTGACGTGCCCGGACAGCTCGGACCAGGTGCTCCGGCCGCTCTTGATCTTGTCCAGCACCTTCGCGTACTCGGTGTTGAACTCGTCGTAGTTCACTGTGACTCCTGCCGTTCGATGCTCGACTCAAGAACTCTAGGGCGTCCGCACCCGAAACAAGTAACCACACGATCGCAGATCGTGCAGGTGTCGCCAAAAAGAAACAGCCGCCCGGTACGCCAACGCGTACCGGGCGGCCGAGTTACGTGCTGACGTCAGGAGACGTAGGCAGAGGTTGCGTTGAAGGTGTTGCAGTTGCCCGCGACGGCGTAGCTGCGCGAGGCGTTGAAGCCGGCGAACGACCAGAACCGGTGGTTCTTCAGCGAGCCGTGGTCACGGACGCCACCCGGCTGGTCGCCGGAGTTCGTCACGACGTAGACCCACTGCTGGTACAGGCCACCGCTCATCGGGTAGTACCGCTTGTTCGCGGCGATGCTGGCCGAGCCGAGGCAGGACGCCTGCAGCTCACGACGACGGCTCTCCTCGAGCTGCGCGGCGTAGGTGCTGAAGGCGCGCTGACGCTGCCAGGACGCGTTCAGGATGCCGGTCAGCCACTGGACGTGGTGACCGTACTCGTGCGCCAGCGTGTTGGTCGCGTACGCCCGCGCCAGGGTCGGGCTCGACTTCCAGAAGCTGATGATCTGTGCGGTCGGCATGTAGATCCAGGACCGGCCGTTGTACGCGCAGAAGAACGCGGTGTCGGTCACCGTGCCGCAGTACGAGTTGATCGTGCGCGCCGTGGTGACGACCAGCGTCGGGGCCACCTTGTACGCAGCACCGGCCTGCTTCAGCGGCAGCGCCCACTCGGCGTAGGTGCAGCGGAACAGCTGCGAGAGGTACTGGTTGACACCGGTGTAGGTGCGCAGCGAAACGTTGACCTCCTTGCACTTCGACGGGGTGATCGGCCCCGTCTTGTACAGGCGGTTGTAGCGCACGACGTTCGTCAGCGAGGCCTTCGTGGTCAGGCCGTCACCAGCCGGCGGGTTACCGATGACGATCGGCTGGTGGCCGTTCGGAATCGCCGGGTCGGCGGTCGTCGCCGTTGCGGCCGTCGCAGCCGTCTTGGTCGTGCTGGAGGTCTGCGCGGCCTGGGCGTTCGGCAGCGCCAGCGCGGCGAAGCCGGCCAGGGCACCGACGGTGGCCATGCCACGCAGGGTGTAGCGGGAGAGGTTGACCATGAGCTCCACTCTCGATGTGTCTAGGGACCTGTCGGACCAATCCTGAGTGCACAGGGGTTCACTCAAGGGTTGAACACGGGCTCTGACGCGGCGATTCACGCCACAGTTCCGCTCAGCGGGCGACTTTTTCGCCCAGAAATCGCAGCTGGTCAGGGAGCATGCGCCGCCAGTAGCCAGGAGTGTGTACGCCGGCCTGCTGCCCGCCGGACGCCTGCAACTGCTCGCGGAGCTCCCGGGCGGCGTCGGCGAACGGGTCGTCGCGGCCGCAGTCGATGCGGACGGCAACGTCGCGGAATCCGCTCGGCCGGTCGAACACCTGGCTGCGTTCGAAATCCGCGGCGTCGTCGAACGCTCCCGGCTGTACGTCGGCATACCTGTGCCACAGCGCCGGGCTGAGCGCGCCGACCGCGACCGCTCGCGCGGACGGGCCGACCCGGCGCTGCCAGTAGTGCAGGGCGACCCACAGCAGGGCGCCGTACCCGCCCATCGACCAGCCGAGGACGCCGAACCGGCTGGTCTGCAGCCCCCGACGGGTCAGCAGCGGGAGGAACTCCTGGTCGAGCATGAACCCGGGATCGTTGCCGTCCGCCCGGCGATGCCAGTAGCTGTCCCGTCCGCCGTCCACGGTTGCCAGCGCGAACGGCGGCGTACCGGCCCGGACCGCGGCGGTCAGGTAGCGGTCGATGCCGAGATCGTTGACGGCCGACGTGTGGTCGCCCCCACGACCGTGCAGGACGAGGACGACGGGCAGCTCGGCCGAGGCGTCGTACCCGTCCGGATAGATGATGCTGTAGCCGACCTTCGTACGGCGGCCGAACGAGTCGAAGCTCCCGGACACCACCGGGCCCGCGGGTACGTCGGGTACGACGCCGTCCTGGCCGGTGAGACCGAGAAGGTCGTGCACCCGGGCGCGGCCGGGGACGACGCCCGTTTCCAGCGCGGCCACCGCGGCGACGCCGGCCACCGCCGCCGCGGCGCCGGTGCGGACGAACGCGCGCCGGGTCAGCACGCGCCGGTCAGCGGACCACGGCGGCGACGACCGCGATCACGGCCAGCACGCCGAAGACGATCAGCTCGGGCGCCGCCCAGCCGCTCACCACCTCACCCTGGGACTTCCCGGCGTACTGCTCCTGGTGGTGCTCGATCCGGTTGACGACGAAGTCGGCCTTGGAGATCGAACTGTCCGCGGAGAGCTTGCGACCGCCGACCCGTTGCTTGCGAAGGTCGCGCATGACCAGTTGGACACCGGGGGCGCGGAAACGGTTGCCGTCGGTGTGGATCCGGAGGATGTCGGTCACGTCGACGCCGGTCACCTTCGACCACGGGATCTGGTGGTCGCGCAGGTGGTTACGCAGCAGCAGGTGCTCGGGGCTGAGGGTCACCGACGGCCGGATCAGCCCGACGTACGCCAGCACGATGAACATCCCGATGACGCTGCCGACCAGCAGCCCGCTCGCGGTCCGCCACTCCAGCAGTATGTCGACCAGGCCGAGCGCCCCGATCACGATCACGATGGACCCGGTGATCCGGTTCGAGGCGGACAGGTACTGCTCGCTCTCCGGCGATTTCGACTTCACCCGCACAAAGTAACCGGCAGTCCGGAACGGCACTAGACTGCCGTGGGTGACCACACTCGACAGCGGCGTCGACAGCTTGGCCGACGTGACCTCGTCCGAGGATCGGCTGCGCCGGTTCCTGCTCGGGCTGCCGGGCGTCGACCAGGTCGGCGCGGAGGCCCGCGCCGCCACCCTGGGCACCCGGTCGATCAAGACCAGCGCGAAGCAGTACGCGCTGGACCTGGCGATCCAGATGATCGACCTGACCACGCTGGAGGGACAGGACACCCCGGGCAAGGTGCGGGCCCTGTGCGCGAAGGCGAAACGGCCCGACCCGGCCGACCCCACGGCTCCGCAGGTCGCCGCGGTCTGTGTGTACCCGGACCTGGTCGCGACCGCGAAGCGCGAGCTGCAGGGCACCGGTATCAACGTCGCGAGTGTCGCAACCGCCTTCCCCAGTGGGCGTTCCAGCCTCGCGATCAAGATCCAGGACACCAAGGACGCGGTCGCGTCCGGCGCCGACGAGGTCGACATGGTGATCGACCGTGGCGCCTTCCTGTCCGGGCGGTACGCGATGGTCTTCGACGAGATCGCCGCGATCCGCGAGGCGGCCGGCGACGCGCACCTGAAGGTGATCCTGGAGACCGGCGAACTGGTCACCTACGACAACGTCCGGCGGGCCTCCTGGCTGGCGATGCTGGCCGGCGCGGACTTCATCAAGACCTCCACCGGCAAGGTGTCCCCCGCGGCCACGCTGCCCGTCACACTGGTGATGCTGGAGGCGGTCCGCGACTACCACGAGGCCACCGGGCTGCACATCGGCGTCAAGCCGGCCGGCGGGATCCGGACCGCGAAGGACGCGATCAAGTACCTGGTCACCGTCAACGAGACGGCCGGCCCGGACTGGCTGGACCCGGAGCTGTTCCGCTTCGGGGCGTCCAGCCTGCTGAACGACCTGCTGATGCAACGCACCAAGCTGGCCACCGGGCACTACCCGGGCCCCGACTACTTCACCTTGGACTGACAGGCATGAGCAGATTCGAGTACGCACCCGCGCCCGAGTCCCGGGCGATCGTGGACATCAAGTCGTCGTACGGGCTGTTCGTCAACGGCCAGTTCGTCGAGGCGACGGACGGGAAGCCGTTCAAGACCGTGTCCCCGGCGTCCGAGGAGGTACTCGCGGAGGTCAGTGAGGCCGGTCCGGCGGATGTCGACAAGGCCGTTCGCGCGGCCCGCAAGGCGTTCGACAAGGTCTGGGGCCCGATGAGCGGCAAGGACCGGGCGAAGTACCTGTTCCGGATCGCGCGGCTGATCCAGGAGCGCTCACGTGAACTCGCGGTGCTGGAGTCGCTGGACAACGGCAAGCCGATCCGCGAGTCCCGCGACGTCGACATCCCGTTGGTGGCCGCGCACTTCTTCTACTACGCGGGCTGGGCCGACAAGCTCGAGTACGCCGGTGTCGGTGACGACCCGCAGCCGTGGGGTGTTGCGGGCCAGGTGATCCCGTGGAACTTCCCGATGCTGATGCTGGCGTGGAAGATCGCGCCCGCCCTGGCCGCCGGCAACACCGTCGTACTGAAGCCGGCCGAGACCACGCCGCTGACTGCCCTCGCGTTCGCGGAGATCTGCCAGCAGGCCGATCTGCCGCCGGGCGTGGTGAACATCGTCACCGGCGCCGGCCGCACCGGTCAGGCGCTGGTCGAGCACCCGGACGTCGACAAGGTCGCGTTCACCGGCTCCACCGACGTCGGCCGCGCGACCGCGAAGTCGGTGGCCGGCACCCGCAAGGCGGTCACGCTCGAGCTCGGCGGCAAGGCGGCGAACATCGTCTTCGAGGACGCGCCGATCGACCAGACCATCGAGGGCATCGTCAACGGCATCTTCTTCAACCAGGGCCACGTCTGCTGCGCGGGTTCGCGGCTGCTGGTCCAGGAGAGCGTGTACGACGAGGTGCTCGCGCGGCTGAAGCGCCGGATGGGGACGCTGCGCGTCGGCGACCCGCTGGACAAGAACACCGACATCGGCGCGATCAACTCGGCGGCGCAGCTGGCGAAGATCCGTGAGCTGTCGCAGATCGGCGAGGACGAGGGCGCCGAGCGCTGGTCGCCGGAGTGCGAGCTGCCGGCCAACGGCTACTGGTTCCCGCCGACCGTGTTCACCGGCGTCTCGCAGGCACACCGGATCGCCCGCGAGGAGATCTTCGGCCCGGTGCTGTCGGTGCTGACCTTCCGGACCCCGGCCGAAGCCGTCGAGAAGGCGAACAACACCCCGTTCGGGCTGTCCGCGGGGATCTGGACCGAGAAGGGTTCCCGGATCCTCTGGATGGCGAACCAGCTGCGCGCCGGCGTGGTCTGGGCGAACACGTTCAACCGCTTCGACCCGACGTCGCCGTTCGGCGGCTACAAGGAGTCGGGCTACGGCCGCGAGGGCGGTCGCCACGGTCTGGAGGCCTACCTTGCCCACTAAGGACACCGCCACCACGCCAAGGCTCGAGGTGCGCAAGACCTACAAGCTCTACATCGGCGGCGCCTTCCCCCGCAGCGAATCCGGCCGGTCGTACGTCGTGAACAATGCCAAGGGCAAGTTCCTGGCGAACGCGTCGCAGGCCTCCCGCAAGGACGCCCGGGACGCGGTCGTCGCGGCCCGCAAGGCGTTCGGCGGCTGGCACGCGCGGACGGCGTACAACCGCGGTCAGGTGCTGTACCGGATCGCCGAGGTGATGGAGGGCCGGCACCAGCAGTTCAGCGCGGAGGTCGCCGCTGGTGAAGGCCTGTCGATCTCGAAGGCTCGGGCGGTCGTCGACGCGTCGATCGACCGCTGGGTCTGGTACGCCGGGTGGGCCGACAAGCTCGCCCAGGTGGTCGGCTCTTCGAACCCGGTCGCGGGACCGTACTTCGACTTCTCGTTGCCCGAGGCAACCGGCGTGGTCGCGGTGCTCGCTCCGCAGGACTCCAGCCTGCTCGGCCTGACCAGTGTGATCGCGCCCGCGATCGTCTCCGGCAACACGGTCGTCGCTGTCTCGTCGTACGAGCGCCCGTTGCCGGCCGTGACGCTGGGCGAGGTGATGGCGACCTCCGACGTACCCGGTGGTGTGGTCAACCTCCTCACCGGGTCGGCGTCCGAGATCGGGCCGTGGCTGGCGTCGCACGACGACGTCAACGCGATCGACCTTTGCGGCATCACGTCCGACGACGAGGCCCGCGACCTTGAGATCGCCGCCGCCGGAAACCTCAAGCGGGTACGCCGTCCCGCCGAGGAGGACTGGTCCGCGGACCAGGGCCTGTCCCGCCTCACGCAGTACCTCGAACTGAAGACCGTCTGGCATCCGATCGGGGTCTGAGTGCTGAAGCCAGGTGACCGGGTCGCGATCGTCTCGCCGTCCCGGGGACTGCCGGAGATCTTTCCCGGGCCGTACGAGCTGGGGCTGCGCCGGCTGCGCGACGACTTCGGACTGGAGCCGGTCGAGTACCCGACCACCCGGAAGCTCGCGAGCACTCCGGAGGAGCGGGCCGCGGATCTGCACGCGGCCTGGTCCGACCCGTCGATCCGCGCGGTGTTCGCGTCGATCGGCGGCGAGGACCAGATCACCGTGCTGAAGCATCTGGATCCGGCGGTGTTCCAGGCGGACCCGAAGCCGTTCTTCGGGTACAGCGACAACACGAACCTGCTGAACTTCCTGTATTCGTTGGGGTTGCCGGGTTTCCACGGCGGCAGTGTGATGGTGCAGTTCGGGCGCGGCGGCGCGATGCACCCGGACACCGAGCGGTCGCTGCGGGCGGCGATGTTCACCGGCGGCGAGTTCGAGCTGACACCTGCGAAGGCCTGGACCGACCACGACCACGACTGGAACGTCCCGGAGAACCTGGAGACCGAACCGCCACTGTTCCCCGGCACCGGCTGGACCTGGAGCAGATCGCGGGCGGTCAGCGGAAAGCTCTGGGGCGGTTGCATCGAGATCCTCGACTGGCAACTGTCCGCCAACCGCTGGATGCTCCCGACCGAGTCGTACGGCGGTGTGCTGTTCGGTGAGACGAGCGAGGAGATGCCGTCGTCCGAGACGGTCTACCGCATCCTCCGCAACTTTGGCGAACGCGGCCTGCTCGAACGCTTCGACGCAGTCCTCTGGGGCCGTCCGAAGTCCACGTCACTCGATCAGGTCCTCACGCCGGAGGAGTCGGTCGCCTACGTCACCGGCCAGTACTTGGCGGTCGACCGCGCGCTCGCGGAGTACAACCCGAACGCGGTCGTCGTGAAGGGCCTCGACATCGGCCACACCGACCCCCAGCAAGTCCTCCCGTACGGCGGCCAGATCCACGTCGACCCAGCCGCGGAACGGATCACGGTCACCTACTGACGTAGCGCGCGGACCAACAGACCCGGTTATCCGGCGCTTGTGACGATCCGTTGGGTGGTGGTTTGCGGAACAAAAACGCCAGCCGGTGACGAAAACGTTCCGGGAAGCGGCGTGAGGCCGGGTGGATGTGACTTGGGGAGGATCTTGTCCCGATTTGGGGGGGAAGATCCACCCCAGATCCGGCGCCGGGCCGCGGGGCCGGCGAAGGCGCCGGTGAACCGGCTCTCCTGCTCGATGCGCGGGCTGCTCGTTTCGGGTGGGCACTCCCCGGTCCGGGTCTGGTCCGCGGGGGTGGGGAATGCAATGCACCTGGAACGTTCAGCAGGATTCCCCAGTCACAGACCCCCTGCACGCGACGGGTTATCCGTTCCCATTGGGGGAGGGGCCGCTTCTGACACGTTGCACGGGTCACCTCACCACCGTGCGGGTCAGGGTCGGGTTCGGGTCGGGGTAGCAGGCTACCGGGGCTGTGGTGGTGACGAACTTCCACTTGATCGTGGCCTGGAAGGTGAGGCCGGGGTCGTCGTAGCTGGTGCCTTTGAGCTTGGTTTCGATGGTGGTGCCGGGGCGGCCGGACTTCAGGCGGACGCTGAGGGTCGGCAGCTGGAAGTTCGCGCCGCCGGGGATCGGGCCGGCGACCTTGATGACGGCGGCGTTTCCCTCGAGCTGCACGGTCGGGGTGGAGTTCAGGCCGGAGCCGCCGTCGAGGTGGGCGCTGACGTAGGACGAGTTCGGCGGGATCGGGACCCGGAGCGTGAGGTCGCGGACCTCCTTGAGCTTGAAGCCCTTGACCTCGCCCGGGAGCGTTCCGGGTTGCAGGTGGACGGCGATGGTGAAGCGGGTGTTGGCGGGGACGGCGGCCGGCGCCTGGGCGTCCACGGCCTGCCGCACCGAGATGGTGTGCCGGCCGAACTTGGTGTCGGCGCGGCAGGCATAGGTGGCAACCGGCGGACTGGTCGGAGCGAGCAAGGCAAGAACCACCGCAAGACTGCAGTAAGTAACCACATGACTACTCTATGCAGTCACTGTCCGAAGAGGAACCATCCGCCGGCACCCGCGGCCACGAACACCACGGGCAGGGCGAGCAGGAACCACGCGCGCCTCCGACGGCGTCGCCGTACCGGTGGATCGGTCGCGACGGTCGTGTCCAGGTCCTCGTCAGTGATCGCGGTGCGCTCGGCCGCACGGAACGGGGCCTCCTGCTCCAGCCGGTACGCCTCTGCCTCCAGGCGTTCGGCCAACGTGTCCGCGCGCTCCCAGCGATCGGTGACGCGGTACGCCAGCGCCCGCGCGAAGATGTCGTCGAGCTGCCCGACCGAGTCGTGCAGCACCGAGCGCAGGCTCGGCGGCGCGAGGTCCGGGTCCCGGTTCAGTACGTCGCCGATCGAGCCGGCGGAGTACGGCGGATGCCCGGTGACGAGTGCGTACGTGACCGCGCCGACCGCGTAGATGTCCGCCCGCTCGTCGAATCCTCCGTCGCCGCGGCCCTGCTCGGGTGCCATGTACGACGGCGTACCGACGGCCTGTGTGAGCCCGGACGCCTCTGCGGCACGTTTGGCCAGACCGAGATCGGCGAGCACGATGCGGTGGGTTCCGCCGCCGACCTCGTCACCCGGTCGCAGCAGCAGGTTCGCCGGGGTGACGTCGCGGTGTACCACGCCCTCGCTGTGCAGGGCAGCCACCGCACGCGCCAGGTCCGCGCCCCACCAGAGCGCGTCCACCGCGTCGAGCGGCCCCTGCCGCAGTACGTCGCCCAGCGTGCCGCCGCCGACGTAGTCCATCACGAAGTACGGACGCCCGTCCGGGAGCTTGCCCAGGTCGAACACCCGGACCACGCGGTCGCTGGAGATCCGCCGCATCAACCGCGCCTCCGACAGGAAGCGTTCGCGTACGTCGGCGCGAGACGCCCAGTTGTCCGCGAGAACCTTGACGGCCACGTCGACGTCCAGGTCGTCGTCGTACCCCCGCCAGACGGTCGCGAACGCGCCCGCGCCGATCTTGTCCCGTAACCGGTAACGCCCGATGACATCCATCCCGGCTATTGTCGGTCACAACCAAGCTCAACGGTGACACTGGGGGACGATGAACGACGAGCTGGAAGAACTGGCGGCTCGGGCGGCGGCAGGAGACCAGACCGTCCTGCCACAACTCCTGCAGATGATCCGGCCGCAGGTGCAGCGGCGGGTGGCCAAGTTCCTGCCGTACCGGGAGGACGCCGAGGAGGCGGTCCAGGACACCCTGCTGCAGGTGGTGAACAAGGTGCACACCTTCAAGGGCACCGGCAGCTTCGCGGGCTGGGTGACGATCGTGGCCACCAACCAGGCCCGGCAGACCTACCGGTCGCTGAAGCGCCGCGCGGTCGAGCAGTCCGCCGAGGTCATGCCGGAGTCGGTCGACCCGCGCACCACCTCGGTCATCGCCGGCTCCCGCCTCGACCTGCTCGAGGCCCTGGAGGCCCTGGAGTCCCACCACCCGCAGCTGGTCCAGCCGCTGGTCCTGCGCGATCTCGGCGCGCTGTCGTACGCCGAGATCGCCGACGAGCTCGACGTCCCGCTCGGCACCGTCAAGGCCCGCATCCATCAGGCCCGCAAGGCCGTCGCGGAACACCTCACCGTGCGCTGACGTCACCCTCAGCCGAACGTACGGCGTACCGCCAGCGCCCGGCGCAGGTCGTCGAGGAAGTCGGCGGTCTGGCGCCGGATGCCGGACACCACGGTCTCGTCCGCGATCAGGGCCTCGGCCGGGGCGATGAGATCCGGATCCACGACGAAGCGTGGTGCCATCCGGTGCGCGGTGAGTCCGAGGACCATTCCGGAGCGGATCTCGCCGGTGTGCGGGATGTCGGTGAAGAACCGGCGGGCGTACGGCGCGGTGACGGCGGCCTGCGCCGGGTGCCAGAACCCCTCGGCCGCGGCCAGCAGCTCCTTCACGCCGACGGTCGGGTCCGTCATGATCCGCGTCCAGGCTGCCTCCTTGCCGTCGGACAGGGCGGCGCGGCAGCGAGCGGCCTGGTTGACACCTTCGCTGGACCCGTCGCGCGTGAGTTCGGCGTCGATCTCCGCTGAGCCGTAGGCCCCGAGTCGCACCAGCCGCAGGACCAAGGCCCAGCGGAGGTCTGCGTCGATCTCCAGCCCGTCCGGACCGCCGGCATCCTGGAGCCAGGAGGCCAGCAGGTCGGCGTCGTCCGTGGTCGCGATCAGTCCTCGCGCGGTCGCCAGTTGCAGGCTGCTGCCCGGAGCTGTCCTCGCCAGCTTGTCGCGCAGCGCCTCGGCCGCGAGACCGTGGTACCGGTCGTAGTCCAGATAACGACCGAGGACACGAACGTCGAGCCACTGAACGAGGGAGCCGACAGCGACGTCGCTCTCCTCGTTCGGCAAGGCGACCGTGAACAGTTCCAGCGCCTGCCGGGGATCGAGCTCGGCGTCCGCGACCGCGTCCCGGATCGAGTTCCAGATCACCGCCCGCGTCGTGCCGTCCGCGATCGCGGGCAGCACCGCGGGAAGGTTGGCGAGGCTGGTCGCATCCAGCCGGATCTTCGCCCAGGTGTCATCCCCCGCATCCGGCACCAGCACGCCGGCATCGTTGCCCAGCACAACCTCTACCGAGTCGTCAGCGATCACCGCGTCGACCGATGCGGCTGATCCGTCGGCGTCGTACGCGCCGACGCTCAGCTTGTGCAGGCGGCGGGACGCGTCCGGGCTGCTCCGGTGCAGCACGACCGCGGCGCCGGTCCGCTCGACGGTGATCGTGTCCAGCCCGGCAGTCCGCAACCATTGGTCGGACCAAGTGTCGAGGTCCCGCGCCCCCGCCTCGGTGAGCTTCGCGATGAACTCGTGCAGATCCGCGTTCCCGTACTCGTGCGCCTCCAAGTGCGCGTTCACGCCCTTGAGAAACACGTCGTCACCGAGGTACTTCGCCAGCTGCTTGAGGACCGCCGCGCCCTTCGCGTACGAGATCCCGTCGAAGTCGTCCAGCGACTGCCGCGCGTCCTTCAGGCTGTCCGGCGCGACCGGATGGGTCGAGCTGCTCTGATCCGTGTGCAGCCCCCACCACTTGCGGACGAACGCGAAATCGACCCAGTTGCCTTGGTAGCTGGTCGCGTCCTCGGCCACGCGGTGCGCCATGTACTCGGCGAACGACTCGTTCAGCCACATGTCGTTCCACCACTTCATCGTGACCAGGTCGCCGAACCACATGTGCGCCATCTCGTGCACGACGATCCGCGCCCGGGTACTGCGTTCCGCTTCGGTGGCCTGCCCGCGGAACACCAGGCTGTCGGTGAACGTCACGCAGCCCGGGTTCTCCATCGCGCCCATGTTGAAGTCCGGGACGAACACCTGCCAGTATTCGCCGAACGGGTACCGCTGCCGGAACAGCCGGTGGTACTCGTCGAACGCCTCGCGGGTGGTCCGGAACAGATCCTCGGCGTCCCGGTCGAGGTACTCCTTCAACGACTGCCGGCAGGCGAGTCCGAGCGGAATTCCGTCGTACTCGCCGCGGAGCTGGTGGTACGGGCCGGCGACCAGCGTGACGAAGTACGTCGACAGCGGCTTGGTCTCGGCGAGCGTCCACTCCCCCGGCGCGGTCCGGGTGGCGGCGCCGTTCCCCAGGACCACCCAGTCCTCGGGGCACTTCACGGTCACGGTGTACGGCGCTTTGAGGTCGGGCTGGTCGAAGCACGGGAAGTACCGCGGCGCGGACTCGAGTGAGGACATGCCGTAGGTGTAGACACGACCGTCGGCCGCGTCGACCGAGCGCACCAGGCCCTCACCGTCCGCGGAGTACTTCAGCTCGGCGGTGACGACGACCTCGTTCTCCGCCTGCAGCCCGGTGAGCGGAAACCGGCCGCCGTCGAGCGCGGCGGGATCGAGCGCCTGCCCGTTGAGCTCGACGCTGATCAGCCGCTCGGGCTTCACGTCCACCCAGCTCGTGCTGCTGGTGGCGCCGAACCGGATCCGGCTCGTCGTGACGAACGTGTCCCCGTCACCGGTCAGGTCGAACGCGACCTCGTACGACCGCAGGGCCAGGTCCGTCGCCCGCTGCCGGGCCTCTTCAACTGTCAAAGCGCGCATGAGTGCACGCTATCTCTACGAGCCGGTCGTCTTCCGGCGCGCGGTATCTGCTGCCAGCGAAGCGACGGCGCGGATCTGGTCGTTCGACGTGCTCTCCAGCACCTCCGCGAGCAACTCGGCGTCTTCCGGTTCGGCCAGCGTCGTCAGCACGTTCAGCGCACTCAGATGATCGAATCCGGCCGGGACGTCCGCGCCCGCATCGGCAGGCGGCCGGGCCACGATCCCCCGGGCGACCTGCCGCACCTCATCGGCCATCGGTTCGAGCGGGTTTCCGCCACTGACCTGCGTGTACGCCGCGGCCACCTGGTACATGTTCAACGCTCGGCACACCATGCCGAGGTTCTGGCTGTGCAGCAACGCACCGAACGCCTGCAGGGGAATCGCCTCGTCCGGATTCATACCGAAACGCTAGTCGACGGGGTCCGGCTGGAAGAACCGCAGCACCTTCTGGGCCGCGTCCGGTCCGGAAATCATCTCCAGCGCCCTCGCGGACAGCTTCGCGGCCTCGGTGCTGCGAGCCAGCATGACCGGCTCGTAGGCCGCCACTGCGGCGTCCAGGTCAGTCGGATGCGCGGCGCTGGCGAGGGCGAGCTCGGCTCCGTCCAGCATGGCCGCGTTCGCTCCCTCTCCTACCGGCGGCATCAGATGCGCGGCATCGCCGAGCAGCGTGATCCCGGACCGGCGCGGCCAGGTCAGGCCGATCGGCAGTACGGCGATCTTGCGCACCACGAACGGTTCGTCGCAGGCCTGCACCAGCCGCCCGAAGCGGGGATCCCAGCCGTCGACCAACCGGGCAGGATCAGTGCGTTCGTCGACCAGGTCCTCCGGGCCCTGCTGCGACAGGCTGACTCCGATACTGCCGTCGCCGTGCCGCTGGGCGGACAGCCGCAGGTCCGGACCGAAGACCCAGAAGTTGCCGCGGCCAACCATCTCGGCGAGTTCGGGGTGGGTGCGATCCGCGTCGTGGATGGAGCTCTGCAGCGCGATGGTCCCGGCGTACTCGGGTTCGGCGTCGGTCAGCAACCGCCGTACCCGGGAGTTCGCGCCGTCGGCGCCGACCAGCAGGTCGGCCTCCACCAGGCTGCCGTCGGTGAAATGTACGACGTACCCGCCGGCCGACCGTGGCTCCGCGTGGCTGAAGGCGCGGCCCCAGCTGATCGCGCCGGCCGGGAGCGAGTCGACGAGCAGGTCGCGCAGGTCGGCGCGGTCGATCTCCGGACGCGCCATCGGCGCATCGTCCGGGGTGTCCTGCTGGAAAAGCAGCTTGCCGGTGTGATCCAGCATCCGATGGTCCTGCCCCTCACGCCGGGCCGCGGCGAGGAACTCGCTCTCGAGCCCGGCCGTACGCAGGGCGAGCTGACCGGTGTCGGCGTGCAGGTCGAGCATGCCGCCCTGGGTCCGGGCCCGGCGGGAGGCATCCCGCTCGAAGACGACGGCGTCGATGCCGTGGACGTGCAGGACCCGCGCGAGCGTCAGCCCGCCGGGGCCGCCGCCGATGATCGCGATCATGGTCAACTCCCTTCGATACGCTGTATTGGCAATATACACTGTATCGAACGAGGCAATGTATCGTGCGACAGGTGGCAGACACTCCGTCGATCTGGGAGCGGCCCGAGCCGCCCGAGCGGCGGGCCCCCAGCCCGCTGAGCCGGGAGCGGATCGTCCGCGCCGCCGTGACGCTGGCCGACGCCGAGGGCCTCGACGCGGTCTCGCTGCGCAAGGTCGCGGCGGAACTCGACGCCGGTCCGATGCGGCTGTACCGCTACATCGGCACCAAGGACGAACTGCTCGACCTGATGGTCGACGCGGTGTACGCCGAGATTCCGCCACCGTCCGGATCCGGCTGGCGCGAAGTGGCGCGGTCGTACGCGCACGGGATCCGCGAGGCCGGCTTGCGGCACGAGTGGCTGGCCGATCTGCTCGACGGACGGCCGCGCTTCGGCCCGGCGGCCGTTATCCACGCCGAGGCCACCCTGACCGCGCTACGGGCGGCCGGCCTGCGGGAGATCGACACGATCATGAGCACGGTCGAGGTCGTCTCCACCTATCTGCGCGGGGCGCTTCGGACCGAGGTCGGCGAGCGGCGGGCCGAACGTGCCTCCGGTCTCGACGAGCGTGAATGGCAGCACGCGATGGCGCCGCACCTGCTCGCGATGTTCGCCACCGGCGACTATCCGATGATGTCCGAGGCGATGCACGACGCCGAGCACCGCGATCCCACGGAGCGGTTCGAGCTGGGCCTGGGCTACCTGCTGGACGGCATCGAGCAGAGCCTGTCCTAGCGGGTGGCGGCTGCGTGCAGGTGGGTCGCGAGAAGGTAGGCAGGCTCGGGGGCATTCGCGGCGTAGCAGAGCAAGTGCCGGCGGGTGGACCAGGAGTCCTGGAGCGGGCAGATCTCGACGGCGGTGCTGGCGTCGACGGCTCGACGGGGCACAATCGCGAGCCCTGCGCCCGCGGTGGCCAAGGTGATCAGGGCATGCAGGGTGGGTACGACGGTGCGGTAGCGCGGCGCCGGCGCGTGCGGTCCGAGGCGATCGTCCATCCACTGGCTGAGCGGCGAGTTCGGGACGAGACCGACGAGGGGATGCTCGGCAACCTCGGCGTACGCGATCGAGGCGCGGCCGGAGAGGGTGCCGCCGGCCTGGCCGATCACGACCAGCGAGTCGTCGGCCAGCGGTTCGGTCCGCAACGGGGTCGGCTCGTCGTCGAGGATCACGCCGAGATCCGCCTCACCGGCCGCGAGCAGGCGAACGCTGCGGATCGTACGGCGCTCGCTCACGTTCACGTCGTACTCCGGATGGTCGCGGAGGAACGTGGCGAGGGCGGCGGGGACGAGCTGGTGCATCGCGGACCCGCCCGCGACGAGTCGGATCGGCGCTGACCGCGACACGGCGTACGACGCGACCGCGCTGTCCAGGCGGGTGGTCTCGGCTAGGACCTCGCGGGCGTGCCGGGCCAGCGTGGCGCCGGCCGGAGTCAGGCGGACACCACGGCGCTCACGCACGAGCAGAGGTACGCCCGCCTGCGCTTCGAGCGCTCTGACCCGCGCGCTCGCCGAAGGCAGGCTGAGGTGCATCAGGCGCGCGCCGCCGGTGATCGAGCCCTCTGCAGCGATATGGGTGAACAGCCGGAGATCGTCGAGGTCGTACCGCATGGGACCAGCCTACGGCTCAGACTAAGGCTGGCTACGGGGATCGCGCATTGTGGAGTGCACGCCGAACCCGGATCCTCGAAGGGTGCTCCTGATTCTCCTGGCCGGTGTCGCGGCCGGCGCGCTGAATGCCGTCGGCGGTGGTGGGAGCTTTGTGGCACTCGCAGCACTGGTCGCCGCCGGGATGCCGCCGGTCACCGCGAACGCGACCACGACCGTCGCCCTGCTGCCCGGGAACGCGACCAGCGCGTGGGTCTACCGCCGCGAGCTCGAGGGCTTCCATCGCCCGTCGCCCGCCCGCCTCACGCTCGCGAGTGTGCTCGGCGGTGCGCTCGGCGCCGGACTCCTGCTGGTGTTGCCGTCAGCATCGTTCGACGCGGCAGTGCCGTGGTTGCTGGCGTTCGCGACCGTCGTACTGGCGTTCGGCAAGCGGCTCACGGCGGCGCTGCGGCTAGGACGGCCGGGGCCGGCAGTGATCCTGGCCGGGCAGTTCGTGCTGGCGATCTACGGCGGGTACTTCGGCGGCGCGGTCGGGCTGATGATGCTCGCGTTCTGGACCGCGACGACCACCCTCGATCCGGCGCGCGGGAACCCGCTGCGGGTCGTGCAGGTCGCGGCGGTCTACCTGACAGCGGCGGTGATCTTCGTGTTCGCGGCCGACGTACTCTCGCAGCCGTTGCACCTGGTCGCGCTGCTGGCCGGTGCCGTGATCGGCGGGTACGCCGGGGCGCATCTCGTCCGGCGACTGCCGCCGACAATCCTCCGCGGGCTGGTCCTCACCACGGCTGTCCTGATGACCGGACTGTTCTTCGTGCGGGCGTTCGGATGAGGCCCGCTCAGCTGGCGATGGCCTACCAGGCCTGCGAGGTCGCGGACCTGGCCGCCGCGATGGTCGACTTGGACGATCCGATCGACGCCGCAGCCCAGGCGACTCGCGTGCTCGCGGCAGCTCAGCAACTGGTGGCGGCCGCGGCCCGGCTCACCAGTCCTGCAATGCCGACGGACGCTCTCCAACTGTTTGTCTACGAGCATCCCGAGGAGGCCGCCGAGGACCTCGCGGACTGGATCCGACGGCGCGCGTAGCTACGGGTTGGCGCGGCGGCCGCGGGGCGGGTCCTGGTGTGGGAGCTGCTCGCGCTCGCGGCGCAGGTACAGGCCGGCCGCGGTCGACACGCTGGTGAGCAGCCAGACCGCGACTCCCGCGTCGTCGGTGACGCCAATGATCGGCAGCAGGTCCGGGAGGATGTCGATCGGCGAGATCAGGTAGACGAGCGCGAGCAGCCAGAGGAACGTCCGGCTCTTCGGAAGGTCGGCGTACGTGCCTCGACGGACGTCCCGGAGCAGCCGCGGCAGCGCCTTGGCGCGGTCGATCACGTTGCCGACCGGCACCGGTTCGCCGTTGGCGATCTTCCGCCGACGGATCGCCCGTCGGCGCACCACACCCAGCGCCCCGACCCCGGCGCCGATCACGAGCAGCCCGATCCCGACCGCGACGGCAGGCAGCCCGACAACGTCATCGTCGCGCATCAGCAACGTCAGCAGCCCGATCAGCCCGAGCAACCCGCCGAAGTACACCATCTACCCACTGTAGAGCGCGGTTCAGCCGACCGGACCCAATGCAGCGAGGCGGGCGAGGTGGTCCGGAGTCAGTTCGAGCCCGGCGGCCGCGACATTCTCCTCGAGATGCCCGATCGAGCTGGTCCCCGGGATCGGTACGGCGGGATCGATCCGGTGCAGCTGCAGGAGATCGATCCGCTCGACCTGTAGCCGCCGCAGACACAGCTCCGCAGCCTGCCGCAGGTACTCCGGCCGCCCGCACGGCGTCCACGCGGCGGGTGACGGGCGGGTGTGACCCACCTTGGTGGCGATCAGCACGTCGCCGGCCTGGTCACGCGGCACCGGTCGGGCCGCACGGTCCTTTACGCCCGCTCCGCGGCGGCCGAGGCGCTCCTTGTCGCCGGCGCCTGATCTTTCCGGAAGAAATTCGTCACCGGACGCACAATTCTTTCCGGAAACCCACGCCGGGCAGGCGTTACGGCCAGAGCCCGACGATGCCGTAGGCGAGGAACCCGGCGGCGATGAGTCCGAGGATGACGCCCGGGATCCAGTAGTCGAACCCGTAGTCGGCAGCCTGCATGCGGCTCGGCTTCTTCGGGTCGTACACGACCTGGATCGTGTCCCCGGGGTCGGCGTCCTCGTAGTTCGAGGTGTCGTCGGTGACCGTCTCCCCGGCGAGCGTCCGGTACCTGACCGTGATGGACGACGACTTACCGTTGGACTCGTCCAGGACGGTCGCGCTGACCACCTCACCGCGGTGCCTCAGCAGGTACAGGTCGTGGATCTCGAAGTACCCGATCCCGATGAACACCGCCGCTGCCACCAGGCTCACAGCGGCCTCGAGTCGATCGTCGCCGCGGTGCTTGCCGCGGTGTGACCGAGGCCCGCTCACCTACTGGTTGTAGGGCTGGGCGAGGAGGGGGCGGGTGTTGTTGAGGACCTGTTCGTAGTTGGCGCGGATGGTGGTGGCGTCGACGGTGATGGCGGGCTCGGGTTTGCCGACCGGGATCTGCCAGGTGGGCGGGGTCGCGGCGCCGGACAGGGCCCAGGCGGCTTGGCGGGCTGCGCCCAGGGCGACGTACTCGGCCGGCTCGGGGAGGACGACCTCGGCACCGAGGAGGGCCGGCGCGAGAGCCTGTACGGCGCGGGAGCGGGCGCCGCCGCCGAGAAGCAGGACGCGCTGGACCGGCAGGCCCTGGTCGCGGAGCGCGTCGACGGCGTCGGCGAGGCCGCAGAGCAGACCCTCGACCGCGGCGCGGGCCATCGTCGCGGGCTGCATCGTCGCGCGGGTCAGGCCGTAGATCAGGCCGGTCGAGTGCGGGAGGTCCGGCGTACGTTCGCCGTCCAGGAACGGGAGCAGGACCAGGCCGTCACTCCCAGGTGAGGTCAGCGCGGCCTCGTCGAAGGCGGAGAGCTCCAGGCCGAGCATCTGCGCGGTCGCGGACATCACGCGGGCCGCGTTCAGCGTGCAGACGAGCGGCAGGTACTCGCCGGTGGCGTCCGCGAAGCCGGCCACCAGGCCGGTCGGGTCAGCGGTCGGGTGCGTCGACCGCGCGAACGCCGTACCGCTGGTGCCGAGGGACACGGCGACGTCGCCGGGCTGGAGGTCGAGGCCGAGCGCGGCGGCCGCGTTGTCACCGGTGCCGGCCGCGATCGCCGCGCCGAAGGAAGTCTGGCCGACGATCTCGGCCGGTCCGGCGACACGCGGTAGCGCGAGCTGACGACCGAACGCGAGCTCGACCAGATCAGTCCGGTAGTCGTTCGTGGTCGGTGACCACCACCCGGTCCCGGACGCGTCGCCGCGATCGGTGGTGATCCCCTCGATGCCGTGCCGGTCGGCGGCGAGCCGATGCGTCATCCAGTCGTGGGGCAGGACGACGGCGGCCGCCCGGCGCGCGGCGTCGCGACGTACCTCGGCCGCACCTCGCGCGGCCTCGTCCCGCAGCCAGCGCAGCTTCGTGACGGTGAAGCTCGGGACCGGAACTGAGCCGATCGCCTCGGCCCACGCCTCCGGCCCCCCGAGCTCGGCGATCAGCTCGGTGGTGGCGTCGGCGGAGCTGGTGTCGTTCCAGAGGACGGCCGGGTGGACGACCTCACCGGAGTCGTCCAGCAGGACCATCCCGTGCTGCTGACCGCCGATCGCGACCGCCTCGACGCCGTCGAGCAGACCGTCGGAAGCGATCTGCCACGCCTGCCACCACGCTTCCGGGTCGACCTGCGTCCCGTCCGGGTGCGGTGCCCGGCCTTCCCGCAGTACCGCTCCGGTCTCCGCGTCGCACACGACCACCTTGGTCGCCTGGGTGGAGCAGTCCACCCCGGCAACCAGCCTCAGCTCAGTCATGGCGTCCAGACTAGAGGGCTTCCAACGTTGCCCGCGCGCCGATCTCGTGGAGTGACTTCAGGGCCGCCCTGTACTGCGTGACGAACTGCTCGTTCTGCGCGAGGTCACCGAACAGGTCGGGGTCCGAGATGAACACCAGCGGATCGTCCCGGTTGTGCTGCGCCCGCTCGACCAGCTTGTCGCGCAACCGGTCGACGACCTCGATCGGCTCACCCTGCTCGTCGACACCCTCGGCGTACCGCGCCCAGGACGCGACCACGAGCACCGAGCGCTTGATCTCCCGCCCGGCCGCGAGTTGCTCGCGCACCACCGGTAGCAGCCACTTCGGGATCCGGTCGGAGCTCTCCGCGCACAGCCGCGCCAGCGTGTCCCGTACTTCGGGGTTCGCGAACCGCTCGATCAGCTGGTGCTTGTAGCGGTCCAGATCGACCCCGGGCACCGGCGGCAACGTCGGCGTACCTTCGTGGTCCATGTAGCCGAGCAGAAAGTCGACGTACAGCTTGTCCTGGCAGACCTCGTGGGCGTACCGGTACCCGTCCAGGTACCCGAGGTAGCACAGCGCCTGATGCGAGGCGTTCAGCAGCCGCAACTTCATGAACTCGTACGGCTCGACGTCCTCGACGATCTGGACGCCGACCTCCTCGTACGGCGGGCGCTCGCCACCGAAGTCGTCCTCGAGCACCCACTGCGTGAACGGCTCGCACACCACCGGCCAGCCGTCCTCGACCCCGAACCGCTCGGCCAGCGCCTCCCGGTCGGCATCCGCGGTGACCGGCGTGATCCGGTCGACCATGCAGTTCGGGAACCGCACCTCGTTCTCGAGGAACTCCGCCACCGACGGATCCTTCAACCTGGCGAACGACGACAGCATCTTCCGCGCCACGTGCCCGTTGCCCGGGATGTTGTCGCACGACATCACGGTGAACGGCGGTACGCCGGCCTCGCGCCGCCGGCGCAGCGCCTCGACGATGAACCCGAACGCGCTCCCCGGCGTCGCGCCCGGCTCGAGGTCCGCGGCCAGCGCCGGATCGGAAGCGTCGAGCTCCCCCGTCACCTGGTTCACGTGGTACCCGCCCTCGGTGATCGTCAGCGAGACGATCCGGGTGGCCGGGTCGACGAGACGGTCGAGGACCGCGGACGGGTCGTCCGGCGCGAACAGGTAGTCGACGATCGACCCGATCACGCGCGGCTCGAGCGTCCCGTCCGGATGCTTGATCACCAACGTATAGAGACAGTCCTGGGCGGCCAGTACGTCGGCCATCCGCCGGTCGTGCGGCAGCACGCCGACGCCGACGATCCCCCAGTCCAGCGCCTTGCCGTCGTTCATCAGCCGGTCCAGGTACATCGCCTGGTGCGCCCGGTGGAAGCCACCGACCCCGAAGTGCACGATCCCCGGCGTCACCGCCGTACGGTCGTACGACGGGACGGCGACCTCGTTGCCGAGCGCACCCAACGACGCGGTGTTCAGTACCGTCACTTGACCGCCCCCAGCGACAGGCCCTGGACGAGCTTGTCCTGGGCCGCGAACCCGGCGATCAGCACCGGCAGCGACACCACGATGGACGCGGCACAAACTTTGGCGAGGAACAACCCTTGACTGGTCACGAACCCAGTCAAGAACACCGGAGCCGTCTGCGCCACTGTGCCGGTCAGCACCCGGGCGAACAGCAGCTCGTTCCAGCTGAAGATGAAGCAGATCAGCGCGGCCGACGCGATCCCCGGTGTGACGATCGGCGCCACCACGGAGCGCAGCGTGCGGGGCAGGTTCGCCCCGTCGACCGAGGCCGCCTCGAGGATCTCCACCGGCACCTCGGACAGGAAGCTGCGCAGCATCCAGACCGCGATCGGCAGGTTCATCGAGGTGTACAGGATGATCAGCAGCCAGATGTTGTCCAGGAACCCGACCGACTGCGCGAACAGGTAGATCGGCAGCAGCCCGGCCACCACCGGCAGCATCTTGGTGGACAGGAAGAAGAACAGCACGTCCGTCCACTTCTTCACCGGCCGGATCGACAGCGCGTACGCCGCCGGGAACGCGAGCAGGATGACCAGCGCCGTGGACAGGATGCTCGCCGTCAGCGAGTTCGCGATCGACGGCCACGGGCCCGTGTCGAAGAACGACTTGTAGCCGTCCAGCGTCAGCGGCGCCCCCAGGTCCGGCGGGTTCTTCGCCGCGTCCTCCTCGCTGTGGAACGAGGTCAGCAGCATCCACAGCACCGGCAGCACGAACAAGATCCCGACGATCCACGCCAGCCCGCCCAGGAAGAACCCACCACCACGGCTCTTCTTCCCGGTAACGATCGTCACCTGGGAGCTCATCGTCGTCCTCGCTTCGCTCCGGGCGCCGACGAGGCACCGAGCGCACTGTGTTGGATTGTGAATTCGCTTCGCTCATTCACCGTCCGGTCTCCTCTCGGAACAGCGTGGACACCGAGCGCAGCGCGAAGGTGGCGATGGCGATCGTGCCGATCACCACGATCACACCGGCCGCGGACGCCCGGCCGTAGTCGTGCGCGGTGTAGAAGGTCTGGTAGATCGTGTACGGGAGGTTCGCCGTACCGAGGCCGCCGGACGTGATCGTGAAGACCGCGTCGAAGTTCTGGACGACGTAGATCGACCCGAGCAGCGCGGACAGCTCCAGGTACTGGCGCAGGTGCGGCAGTGTCATGTAGCGGAAGATCTCCCACTGGTTCGCGCCGTCGATGCCGGCCGCCTCGATCACGTCCAGCGGACGGCTCTGCAGACCGGCCAGCAGGATCAGCATCATGAACGGCGTCCACTGCCAGACCAGCGCGAAGATGATCGACCACAACGGCTGGTTGCTGATCCAGTCCGGCTGCGGCGCGTTGTCACCGAACAACCACTTCAGCACGCCGTTGAACAGGCCGTACGTCGGGTTGTACAGCGCATGCTTCCACAACAGGGCCGCGGCCACCGGTACGACGAGGAACGGCGTGATCATCATCGTCCGGACCACACCCCGGCCGCGGAACTTGCGGTCCAGCAGCAGGGCGATCAGCAGCCCGAACACCAGGCTGATGAGGACGACGCCCGCGGTCAGCAGGATCGTCACCCAGATCGCGTGCCGGGTGTTCGCGTCGGTGATCACCCGGCGGAAGTTGTCGATCCCGGCGAAGCCGCGCTCGTCGGGGTAGTACGCGTTCCAGTCCATGAAGGACACGACGATCGTGACCACGAACGGCAGCTGGGTCACGATGATCATGAACACCAGCGCGGGCAGCAACGGACCTCGTCGGGCCCAGTCGCCGGTCCTGCGCATCAGCGTGCTTTCGGAACCCGGCGGCGGCGTCGCGTGCCGGCGCCGCGGCGCCTTGGTGTCAGGTTTCGCTTCTACAGACATGACCCGGCCCCTTACTTCGCTTGCCGCGAGCGGTACCGCTCGGCGACGTCGTCGGCGAGCACCTGCCCGCGTTTCAGTGCCTCCTCGACGCTCATCCGTCCCGCGATCGCCGAACTCACGTCCTGACTGACCTGGGTCCCGAGGTCCGGGAACTCCGGGATGTCGATGAACTGGATCCCCGGCGCGGGCCGCGGCTGGGTGCCCGGGTCCTTCGGGTCCGCGTTCTCGATCGCGCTCTTGGTCGGCTCCGCGAACGCCGACGCCTCCTTGACGTACGCCGGGAGCTCGTAGGTCGACGCGCGCTTGCCGGCCGGAACGTTGGACCAGCCAACCTTCTCGCCGACGAGCTTCTCGTAGTCCTTGCCGGACGCCCAGGAGATGAACTTCCAGGCGTTGTCCTTCTTCTTCGAGGCTTCCTGGATGCCCCACGCCCACGCGTACAGCCAGCCGGAACTGTCGGTCTTCACGACCGGCGCGGGCGCGTAGCCCATCTTGCCCTTGACCGGCGAGTTCGGCGCCTCGAGCGAACCGGCCGCCGAGGTGGCGTCGTACCACATCGCGACGTTGCCCTGGATGGTGTTGTTCAGGCACTCGGTGAAGCCCGCCTGCGGCGCGCCCGCCTCACCGTGCGCGCGGACCAGGTCGACGTAGAACTTGGTCGCCTCGGTGAACTCCGGCGAGTCGACCTTTGCCTGCCAGTCCTGGGTGAACCAGGTGCCGCCGAAGGTGTTCACCACCGTCGTGAGCGGCGCGAACAACTGGCCCCAGCCGGGTTGGCCACGCAGGCAGATACCGCGCATCCCCGGCTGCGCGTTGTCCACCTTGGCCGCGATGTCGGCGACCTCCTGCCAGGTCGGCTTGTCCGGCATCGTCACGCCCTTGGCCGCCAGGATGTCCTTGCGGTACATCAGGAACGACGACTCGCCGTAGAACGGTTCGCCGTAGATCTTGCCGTCGTCCGCGGTCATCGACTGCGTCATCGACTTCAGTACGTCGTCCTGGTCGAACGACGGGTCCTTGTCGATGTAGTCCGACAACGGCGCGATCCACTTGCTCTTGGCATAGATCGGGATCTCGAAGTTGCTCACCGACGCCACGTCGTACTGACCGGCCTGGCTGGAGAACTCCTGGCTGATCTTGTCCCGGACGTCGTTCTCCGGCAGCACGGTGAAGTTCACCTTGATGCCGGTCTGTTTGGTGAAGTTGTCGGCGGTGAGTTTCTGCAGATCGACCATCTGCGGGTTGTTCACCATCAAGACGTTGATGCTGTCGCTGCCACCACCGCCGCCACCGCCACCACCCCAGCCGGCGCAGCCGCTGACCGCACTCACCAGGACTGCGACTCCGACCGCGCCGATGCGTTTGCGCCTACTGACCACGAGCCACTCCCTTGACCCAACCCCCCGCCGAGTGAAGCGAGGCGGTGCTGTTGGCTTTTGGTTTTGGCGTGCTCATTTGAGCACGGCTCTGCTCACACCATGAGTAGACCGGGAAGGCACTTGACCTGTCAAGGGTCTGTGCAACACTTGGGGACACGTGTGCTCATATGAGCGGGGAGGCGTTGATGGAGACGTTCGGGCCGGCACAGCTGGTGCTCACCGCGTCGATCGCGCGGCGCTACTACGTCGACGGCCGGTCGAAGGTGGAGATCGCGGACGAGTTCCGGCTCAGCCGGTTCAAAGTCGCGCGATTGCTCGACCAGGCACGCAGCAGTGGGCTGGTGCGGATCGAGATCAGCCATCCAGGCGCCATCGATCTCGACCTGTCCGCCCGCCTGCAGGAGGCCCTCGGGCTGCGCCGGGCGATCGTGGTGGACACCCCCGAGATCGACGAGCCCGCCCTTCGGACGCAACTCGGGAAGGCCGCGGCGGATCTGCTGTCGGAGATCGTCACGCCCGAGGACGTGCTCGGGCTGGCGTGGGCGCGGGCGGTGACCGCGATGACCGAGCAACTCACCTCACTCGCGCCGGTTCCGGTCGTCCAGTTGACGGGCGCGCTGACCCGTCCGGACGTCGAGGCGAACTCCGTCGAGCTCGTGCGGCACACCGCGCGCCTGTCGGGCGGACCGGCGTACCTGTTCTATGCGCCGCTCGTCGTGCCGGACGCGGCGACAGCGCGAGCGTTGCGGCAGCAGCCGGAGGTCGCGGAGGCGATCAGCCATTTCGACTCGGTGACGAAGGCCGTCGTCGGCCTCGGGTCGTGGGCGGCGGGACAGTCGACGCTGTACGACGCGATGGACGAGAAGGCCTGTGAACAGCTCCAGAAGCGCGGGGTCGTGGCGGACATCTCGGGCGTTTTCGTGGACGCGGACGGCGCGCCGGTGCAGAGCCGGGTCACAGATCGGGTGATCGCGATCAACGCCGAACAGATGGACCAGATCGACGAGGTGATCGCGATCCCGTACGGGCTCGCGAAGGTCGCGGCGGTGCGGGCCGCCGTACGCAGCGGGCTGGTGAACGCGATCGTTACCCACGCACCCCTGGCGAAGGCCCTCCTGGAGCAGTCAGACTGACCGGCGATGCCTGCTGCTGAGGTCGTGTTGGTCGGAGGTACGGCGAACCGCGGGTTGGTGGTGCGGGTCGGGGATACCGTCCGGCGACCGCTGCGCGCCAGTAGTACGGCGACGCATGCGCTGCTGCAGCACCTGGAAAGCGTCGGATTCAAGGGGGCGCCGGCGTTCCTCGGGGTGGACTCGCAGGGGCGGGAGGTCCTCTCGTACCTGCCCGGAGAGACCGTTACAGCGCCGTACCCCTCCTGGTCCATGACGGACAAGGCGCTCGACAGTGTGGCGGTGCTCCTGCGGTCGTACCACCAGGCGGTTGCGGACTTCCGGCCCGCCGGGCTCGAGTGGGCCGAGCCAGTGCCTGCCGGCTACGTGACCGGGCTGATCAGCCACAACGATCCGAACCTCGACAACGTGGTGTTCCGCGACGGCGTCGCGGTCGCACTCATCGACTTCGACCTGGCCGGACCTGGGTCGGCCCTGTGGGACGTCGCGACCGCCGTTCGACTGTGGGCACCGCTGCGCCCGGACGCGGACATCCATGACGTACGGCGCGGGCAGTCGCTCGCTCGTCTGCGCCGCTTCGCGAACGCGTACGGCCTGACCGACGCGGACCGCCTCCGCCTGGTCGACGCCGCCGCCGACAACCACATCTGGTGCATGGACTACGTCCGCCGAGGCTCCGAAGCCGGCCACCCCTGGTTCCACCAACGCTGGACAACGGGCGAAGCGGAGCTCACCGACCGCACCAACCGCTGGTTCAAACAGTCGGCGGCCGCACTCCGTCAGGCGCTTCTGGATTGAGCTCCCGCTCCGCCTCCTGCCTGCCCTCGTAGTACTTGTCCTGCAACCGCTGGACGAACGGCGGGATGAAGATCGACGCGATGCTCGGAAAGTTGCCCCACCCGTCGTCGCCCAGCGCGTACACCACGAACTCGGCACAGAGCAGGGCGATCACGACGATCCAGCCGCTCCGGCAGATTCGTGGCCCTTCGGCGGACATCAGCCCGCGCCGCGTGACTGCTCCGATGCCGAACATGACCCCGATCAGCAGGAACACGCTTCCCCGCGCGATCAGGTACCACTGGTCGGCTTCGGCGTACGCGGCGTACCCGCGAAAGACGAGCACCGCGGACACAACCGCCAATACCGCCATCACCGCGTAGAACGCAGCCCCCAGCTTCATCTTCGGCATACCTGACTATCGCAGGTGGGGATTGGCTGTTACTGCAGGAAGTGGAAGAGAATGTCCCGGTGCGTTCACGGGTGGTGTTGCTGGCGGGGCCTTCGGGGGCGGGGAAGTCGCGCCTTGCGGAGCAGGTCCGGCTACCCGTCGTACGGCTGGACGACTTCTACCGCGACGGCGACGACGACGCGATGCCCCGATCGCCGCTCGGCATCGTCGATTGGGACGATCCACGCTCCTGGGACGGCGATCGTGCGGTCGCGGCCCTGGAGCAGTTGTGTACGACGGGAACCGCCGATCTCCCGATCTACGACATCGCGGCCGACGGCACCGTCGGTCACCGACCGGTCACCACCGGCGACTCGCCGCTGATCGTTGCTGAAGGCATCTTCGCCGACCAGATCACCGGCGCGCTCCGCGACCGCGACCTGCTGGCGACCGCGATCTGCGTGTACCACCACCGCCTCGTCACGTTCGTCCGGCGGTTCCAGCGCGACCTCCGCGAGCACCGCAAACCCCCGCTGACGCTGCTCCGCCGCGGTCTGCTGCTGCTCCGCGACGACCCGCAGGTGGTCCGCCGTTGCGTCGCCGCGGGCTGCGAACCGCTGCATCCGAAGGCCGCCCGCGCCCGGATCGAGACGCTTCTCACGCAGGCGACGTCTCAGTAGTCCCGACTCGTTCGCCTGAAGTTCACCCAACTCTGTTGGTATCGGGACCATGAGGCGGAATGGGCCGGCCGTTGCCGTCGCGGTGATCGCGGCACTGCTGGGCGTGACCGCCTGCGGGACCGCGGACGGTACGTCGGCCGTCGCTGCCCAGACGCCGGCCACGAAGCATTCCGCGCTGTCCGGGACGACGGACAAGTCCGCGAAGAGCACTCTCGCCGGGCTGGTCGCGCTTCCCCGCGGGTACGTCGCGGATCCGCGCAACGTCACCGGTCCGTTCACTGCGTCGTCGTACCTGAACACCTGGTCCGCCGACCCGGCGCTGGACCGCGCCCTGCTGCTGAACGCGAGCTTCGTCGAGGGGTACCGGGCAACCCGGCTCAGCCCCGACAAGAAGAAGCGCTACACCGTGCAACTGTTCAAGACCGGCTCGGCCGCCAAGGCGAAGGCGCTGCAGAAGGGCCTGTGGAACCAAGACGTCCACGACCACCCCTTCACGATCCCGAACGCGCTCTCCGACGCCCGGGTCGAGTACGACGGCAGCACCGACCAGACGGTCGCCCTCGCCGAGGCCAGCCTCGCAGTGGGCCCGATCGTCGTAGAACTCACGGTCCGCGAGGTCAGTGCCCTAGGCACCCACCTCACGCCCGACACCACCCTCATCACTGCCCTCGCCAAAGAGCAGCACACCCGCCTGACCACAACCTCCAGCTGAGGCCTCAGCCGATGCGGTCGATCACCAGCGGGCCGGGCTCGTAGGAGTCGGCGACGGCGATTGCGTCCGTGAGGGACTCCAGGGCGCGGTCGATGCGGGCCGGGTCGTCGGTGTGGAGGGTCAGCAGCGGCTGCCCTTCCTGGATGCGGTCGCCCGGCTTGGCGTGCATCTCCACGCCTGCCACCGGCGACACCGGGTCCTCCTTGCGCGCCCGGCCCGCGCCGAGGCGCCAGGCTGCGACGCCGACCGCGAGGGCGTCGAGCTTGGCGAGTACGCCGGACGACGGGGCCGGTACGACGTGCTGCTCGGGAGCGACCGGGAGCTCGGCGGACGGGTCGCCGCCCTGGGCGGAGATCATCGTCCGCCAGGCGTCCATCGCCGTACCGTCGCGAAGCTTCTCGGCCGGGTCGACGCCGGTCACCCCGGCCGCGGCGAGCATCTCGTTGGCCAGGGCAACGGTCAGCTCGACGACGTCGGCGGGTCCGCCACCGGCCAGGACCTCGACCGATTCGCGAACCTCCAAGGCGTTTCCGGCGGTCAGCCCGAGCGGGACGGACATGTCGGTGAGCAGCGCGACAGTCTTCACACCCGCATCGGTGCCCAAGGCAACCATGGTCTCGGCGAGCTCGCGGGCATCCGCCAGGTCCTTCATGAACGCGCCGGACCCGACCTTCACGTCCAGCACCAGCGCGCCGGTACCTTCGGCGATCTTCTTGCTCATGATCGAGCTGGCGATCAACGGGATCGCCTCGACCGTCCCGGTCACGTCGCGCAGCGCGTACAGCTTCTTGTCCGCCGGCGCCAGACCGTCACCAGCCGCACAGATCACCGCGCCGACGTCCTCCAACTGCTGCATCAGCTCGTCGTTCGACAGCGACGCCCGCCAGCCCGGGATCGACTCCAGCTTGTCCAGCGTGCCGCCGGTGTGTCCGAGCCCGCGGCCGGACAGCTGCGGTACGGCGACACCGCAGGCGGCCACCAACGGGGCCAGGGGCAACGTGATCTTGTCGCCGACACCGCCCGTCGAATGCTTGTCCGCGGTCGGCCGGGACAGCTTGCCGAAGTCCATCCGCTCGCCGGAGGCGATCATCGCCGCGGTCCAGCGGGCGATCTCGCGCCGGTTCATCCCGTTCAGCAGGATCGCCATCGCCAGCGCGGACATCTGCTCGTCGGCGACGTCGCCCTTGGTGTAGGCGTCGATCACCCAGTCGATCTGCCCGTCGCTCAGCTCGCCCTTGTCGCGCTTGGCCCGGATGACATCCACCGCGTCGAAACTCATCATTCCTCCAGAAACTCGGGCCCGAACGCGTCCGGCAGCAGTTCGCGCAGCGGCCGGACCCCGGTCGCGGTCTCGATCAGCAGCCCCGGGCCGCCGTTCTCGTGCAGCAGTTGCCGGCACCGTCCGCACGGCGTCAGCAGATGCTCGTGCTGATCCACGCAGGTGAACGCGACCAGCCGTCCGCCTCCGGTCCGGTGCAGGTCCGACACCAGCCCGCACTCGGCGCACAACGTCAGTCCGTACGACGCGTTCTCCACGTTGCATCCGGCAACGATCCGCCCGTCGTCGGCGTACGCCGCCGCTCCCACCGGGAAGTGCGAGTACGGCGCGTACGCGCGGTGCATCATCTCGACGGCGACCGCGCGCAACGCCGGCCAGTCGACCTCACTCGGTGACGTAGGGCTCACCGTCCGCCTTCGGTGCTCTGACCCGGCCGACCAGGCCGGCGACTGCGATGATGGTGGCCAGGTACGGCGCCATCAGCAGCAGCTCGCCCGGGATGGGGGTCTGGATGATCTGCAGCTGGGACTGCAGCTGGGTCGCGAAACCGAAGAACAGGGCCGCGACCATCGCGCCGATCGGGTGCCAGCGGCCCATGATCAGCGCGGCCAGCGCGATGAACCCGTTGCCCGCGGTCATCTCCTTGGCGAACGAACCGGCGTACCCGACGGTGAAGAACGCGCCGCCGAGACCGGCGAGGACGCCGGCCGCGAGGACTGCGGAGTACCGGATCCGCTTGACCTTGATGCCGACCGTGTCGGCCGCCTTCGGGTGCTCGCCGACCGCGCGGATCCGCAGGCCCCAGCGGGTCTCGAAGAGCACGAACGTGACGACCGCGACCGCGAGGTAGGTCAGGTAGACAAGGATCGTCTGGTTGAACAGGATCGGCCCGATGAACGGGATGTCGGCCAGGCCCGGGATCTTCACCGCCGACAGCACGTTCGGCGTGTTCAGCTTCTCCGCTTCCGGCTGCATGAACTGGTCGAAGAGGAAGCCGGTGATGCCGGTCGCGAACACCACCAGGACGACACCGAGGACGACCTGGTTGACCAGGTACTTGATCGAGAACACCGCCAGCAGCGCGGCCATCAGCACGCCGCTCGCAGCCGCCGCGATCAGGGCGGCGGTGGCGCTGTTCGTCGTGCTCGACACCAGCGCGGCGGTGAACGCGCCGACCAGGAACTGCCCCTCGATCGCGATGTTGATGACACCGGCCCGCTCGCACAGCACACCGGCCAGCGCGCCGAGGATCAGCGGCGTCGCGAAGTTCAGCGTGCCCTGGAACTGGTTGGCCAGCGGGAACGTCTTGCCCGCGGAGGCCCAGCACAGGAACGCGCCGATGAACGCGACCCCCAGTACGGCGGCCAGCCAGCCGGCGTACCGCTGCGGGACCTGGCGCAGGATGTACGCGACGGCGGCGCCCACGCCGAGGATCCCGAGGACGATGGCGACCGGCTGGGCAGGCAGTCCGAGCAGGTTGTGCTCGAGGTCGCCGGAGACCAACTGGAAGGTCGCCTTGCCGCTCTTGGTGAAGGCCGCCAGCCCGAGGCCGATCAGCGCGAACACCAGCATGACGCCGCCGACGCGCAGCCGGCGGGTGCGGTCGGCCGGGGCCTCGATGACCTGCGGTTTCGCGGGCGCTGCCGGTACGGCGTCCGGCGTTGTCTCGGTCATCCGTTCCAGCCTTTCGCGAGAACCGCGCCCACTCCGCGTTCCTTCGGCAGGAAGCGGAAGATCGAGCGCACCAGTGCCGGGGCCGCGACGAACAGCACGATCACGGCCTGCAGGACAGTGGTCAGGGTCAGCGGCGTCTGCGTGATCAGCTGCATCTGCAGACCGCCCGCGTTCAGGGCGCCGAACAGCAGACCTGCCAGCACGGTGCCGAGCGGCGTACCGCGGCCGAGCAGCGCGACGGTGATCGCGTCGAACCCGACCGAGGCCGCGACCCCGTCGGTCAGCGGCAGGTCGGTGCCGAGCACCTGCTGGGTCCCGGCCAGACCGGCGAGAGCACCGGCCACGACCATCGCGATCACGTACGCGCGGCCGACCGACATACCGGCCGTCCGGGAGGCGTCCGCGTTCGCGCCGACCGCGCGGAGCTCGAAGCCGATCGTCGAGCGGTTCAGCAGCCACCAGACGAAGACCGCGGCGACCAGCGCCACCAGGAAGCCGACGTGCAACCGGGTGTCGCCGAACTTCGGGTACTGCGCGTTGCTGTCGACGATCGGGGAGATCGGGTCGGTCCGCCCTGGCCGCTGGAACGTCGACGTGGTGAGCAGCCAGGCGAGCAGGTAGATCGCGACGTAGTTCAGCATGATCGTCACGATCACCTCGTGCGCGCCGGTCCGGGCCTTCAGCAGGCCGACCACGCCACCCCAGAGCGCGCCGCCGATCAGGCCGGCGACGATCGCCACGATCAGGTGCAGGACGGGCGGCAGGTGCCACGCGAATCCGACGTACGACGCCAGGATCGCGCCGGCGATCAGCTGCCCCTGCGCGCCGATGTTGAACAGCCCGGTGCGGAACGCCAGCGAGACTGCCAGACCGCCGCAGATCAACGGCGTTGCCTGGGTCAACGACTCGCTGATCGGCGTCCAGCCGCCCAGGGCGCCGACGGCGAGCGACTTGTACGCCTCGCCGACCGCGGTCAGGGCCGCGGAGAGGGTGTCCATCGGCGCGGCGCCGAAATACCCGACCGCCTTCTGCACCTGGTCGTCGCCGATGATGATCAGGATCGCCCCGACCAGCAGGGCCAGCACGATCGCGCTCAGCGAGACCAGGCCCTGGACCGCCCACGACGGCAGGCCCGCCCCCCGCTGCGGCTCCTTGGCCGGCGGCGCCGGCACCGGAGCGGCCTCTGTCTCAGTGCTCATCAGATGGTTCCCAAGGTCGTCGGGTTCTCGATCGCCACTTCGTGCGCCTCCGACTTCGAGGCGCCGGCCATCATCAGGCCCAGTTCGTCGCGCGGGGTGTCCGCCGGTACGACGCCGACGACCTTCCCGCGGTACATCACCGCGACCCGGTCCGCCAGCGCGGCGATCTCGTCCAGCTCGGTGGACACGATCAGCACCGCCGTACCTTTGTCGCGCTCCTTCACGATTCGGCTGTGCAGGAACTCGATCGAGCCGACGTCCACACCGCGGGTCGGCTGCGAGGCGACCAGCAGCTTCAGCGGGCGGGACAGCTCGCGGGCCAGCACGACCTTCTGCTGGTTGCCGCCGGACAGCGACGACACCGTCTGGTCGATGCCCTGGGTGCGGATGTCGAACTCCTCCACCCGGGCCTGCGCGTTCTTCTCGATCTCGTCGGTGCGCAGCATCATCCCGTTGCCGAACGGCGCCTCCCGGAACAGGTCCAGGACCAGGTTCTCGGCGACCGAGAACGACCCGACGAAACCGTCGTGCGCGCGGTCCTCCGGGACGTACCCGATGCCGGCGTCGAGACGTTGCCGGGTCGACCTGCCGGTCAGGTCCCGGCCGTCCAGCGAGATGGTCCCGGCCGCGATCGGCGTCAGCCCGAGCAGCGCCTCGGCGAGCTCCGTCTGACCGTTGCCCTGGACACCGGCCACCGCGAGGATCTCACCGGCCCGGACCTCGAGGTCGACGCCGTCGACGGCGGTGAACCCACGCTCGTCGATCACGGTCAGGCCCTCGACCCGCAGTACGGCGTCCTTCGGCTCGGCCGGCTCCTTGTCCACGACCAGGTCGACGGCGCGGCCGACCATCAGCTCGGCGAGCTCCTCCTCGGACGCGGACGGCTCGGCCTGCCCGACCACCTTGCCGCGGCGGATCACGGTGATCTTGTCCGCGATCGCCTTGACCTCTTTGAGCTTGTGGGTGATGAAGACGATCGAGGTGCCGTTCTCCTTGAGCTGGCGCATGACGCCGATCAGCTCGTCGATCTCGGCCGGCGTCAGCACCGCGGTCGGCTCGTCCAGGATCAGCACCCGGGCGTCGTTGGTGAGCGCCTTGATGATCTCCACCCGCTGCTGGACCCCGACCGGGATGTCCTCCACCAGCGCCTCGGGGTCGACCTCGAACCCGTACCGGTCGGACAGCTCGAGGACCAGGGCGTCGGCCTTCTTCCGGTCCAGTACGCCGCCGGCCCGGACGTTCTCCCGGCCGAGCATGATGTTCTCGGCGACCGTGAACACCGGGACCAGCATGAAGTGCTGGTGGACCATGCCGATACCGTGCTTGATCGCGTCGCTCGGCGAGGTGATCTGCACCTTCTCGCCGTCGATCACGATCTCGCCCGAGTCGGGCTGCAGCAACCCGTAGAGCATGTTCATCAAGGTGCTCTTGCCGGCCCCGTTCTCACCGAGCAGGCAGTGGATCTCCCCCGGCTCGATGACCAGGTCGATGTGGTCGTTGGCGACCAGCGAGCCGAAACTCTTGGTCAGGCCGGACAGCTCGAGGTGCATGCGGGCAGCCTCCCCTTCAGACGGCGAGCCAGGAAGGCGACGACCTGTAGGTCTGCCTTCCTGGCTCGCACCGTACTACGCAAGTGAGCAGTGGTTCAGGATGCCTTCGGCTGAACCTTCGACTGCACGGTGATCTTGCCGCTGATGATGTCGGCCTTGATCTGGTCCAGCTCGGACTTCACGTCCGCCGGGACCTTGCTGTCGAACTCGTGGAACGGAGCCAGCGACGTACCGCCGTTCTCCAGCGTTCCGGTGAACTGGCTGTTGTCGAACTTGTTGTCGACGACCGACACGACCGCGTCCTTCACGGCCACGTCCATGCCCTTCTGGACGCTGCTGAGCAGCACCGAGCAGTACTCCGCCGCGCTCACGCAGCCGTCGGTGTCGACCCAGATCGCGTTCACCTTGCCGTTGCTGGCCTTGGCCGCCTGCAGGCCGCCCAGACCCGACGGGCCGGCCACCGGGAAGATCACGTCGGCGCCCTGGGTGATCAGGTTCTGCGCGTTGTTCTGGCCCTTGGCCTTGTCCTCGAAGTCGCCGGTGAACAGCCCCGCCTGCTTGGCGTCGTCCCAGCCCAGGACCTGGACGTTCTTGCCCTTCTTCTCGTTGAAGTAGCGCACGCCCTCGGCGAAGCCGTCCATGAAGATGGTCACGGTCGGGATCTTCAGACCGCCGAAGGTGCCGACCTTGCCGGACTTCGACATCGCCGCGGCCAGGTAGCCAGCCTGGAAGCTGGACTGCGCCGTGTTGAACAGCAGCGGCTTCAGGTTGTCGATCGGTTTGGCCGGGGCCGAGTCGACGATCGCGAACTTGATGCCGGTGTTCGCCGCGGCCGCCTTCTCGGTGGCGTCCTCGAGCTTGAAGCCGACGGCAACGATCACGTTGCACTTGGCGTTCACCATCGCGGTCATGTTGGTCGGGTAGTCGTTGTCCGACTTCGACTCCGCCTTGACCTCGGTCAGGCCCTTGTCCTTCACCGCGTCCTGCAGACCCTTGTACGAGGTCTGGTTGAACGACTTGTCGTCGAAGCCCCCGGAGTCGGAGACCATGCAGGCCTTGAAGTCCTTGTTGGCGCCGCCGCCTGCGTCGCTATCGGTCGGCTTGCTGCCACACGCGGCGACGGCGAGCGTCAGCACGCCCACGATCGCCGTTCCCCGCACGTACTTCTTCACCGGAAGTCTCCTTCTTCGACCAGATACGTTGACACGCCGCACGCCTTCCCCCACGTGCCGCATCCGCAGACTATAGGGCGCGGTCAGTGTTTCTTTGAACGTCAAGCAGGCCTCGATACCGGAAAGTGACCGGCATCCGCGTCACATTTCGACAACTTCTCCGGTGCGGTGACCGCCCGCGCTTCCCACGTCACAGCGTGCACGCTCCGTGGCCGCGCTCACCGAGCGTGGCGATCACGGCCGGTGAACGCGGCGGGACCTCGAAGTGGCCCGGCGTACCGCTGGTGTCACAATCTCCGGGTGAGTCATCAGTTACTGGTCGCGGACGTGCTGGCGCGAGTCGAGGCCGTCCGTGAGGACATGGTCGACGTACGGCGCGAGTTGCACGCGCACCCCGAGCTCGGGTGGCACGAGGTGCGGACGACCGAGCTGCTCGAGAAGCGGCTCGTCGAGGCCGGGCTGTCGCCGCGGGTGCTGCCCACCGGAACCGGGCTGATCTGCGACATCGGGTCCGGCGACACGTGCGTCGCGCTGCGGGCCGACATCGACGCGCTGCCCGTGCCGGACGGCGTGGAGGCGCCGTGGCGGTCGACCCTCGACGGGGTGGCTCACGCGTGCGGTCACGACGTACACACGGCCGCGCTGCTCGGCGCGGCGCTTGTGCTGGCCGGCATGGCACGCGACGGGCAGCTGGACCGGCGGGTCCGGGTGATCTTCCAGCCGGCCGAGGAGGTGATGCCGGGCGGTGCGCTCGGGGTGATCGCAGCGGGCGGGCTGGACGGCGTACGGCGTATTTATGGTGTGCACTGCGATCCGCGACTGCAGGTCGGGCAGGTCGGACTGCGGGTGGGCGCGCTGACGGCGGCCGCGGACCGGATCCTGGCGCGGCTGACCGGTCCGGGTGGTCACACCTCGCGGCCCCACCTGACCGCCGATCTCGTGTACGCGCTCGCAACGCTGGTCTCCGAGCTCCCGGCCGCTCTCTCCCGCCGGGTCGACCCCCGCGCGGGCATGTCCCTCGTCTGGGGCCGCATCACCGCCGGCTCGGCGGCCAACGCGATCCCGTCCCGCGGCGAGGCCGAAGGCACCCTCCGCTGCCTCGACGCCAACGCATGGCGCCTCGCGGAGGAGCTCATCCCGTCGCTGGCCGCGCAGATCGTCCGCCCGTACGGCGTGTCGGTCGACACGGAGGTCACGCACGGCGTGCCACCCGTCGTGAACGACCCGACCGCGATCGGCATCCTGCAGAACGCCGTACAGCAGACCCTCGGCTCCAGCGCCGTCGCCCAAACCGACCAGAGCCTCGGCGGCGAAGACTTCGCCTGGTACCTCGAAGACATCCCCGGCGCCATGGCCCGCCTAGGCGTCCGCCCACCCACCCAAGAAACCGCCGCCGACCTCCACACCCCCGGCTTCGACCCCTCCGAAGAAGCCATCACCGTAGGCACCACCCTCCTGACCACCACCGCCCTCCTCGACTAAAACCGGACACCGCTCCGCGGCGACAGCCTTCTCCCGCCTTGGCGTCCGCGCAGCACGTGATGCCACCTGACCTTCCGGCGCCATGACACCTGGTGACGCGGAAAGAGGGCACCGCTTCGCGGCGGCTGTCCTTTACCGCCTTCGGCGGGTGCGCATCATGCCCAGCAGAGGGATGTCCTGGCGAATGCGCACCACCGACGCCCGCTGACGACCAGGTATGGAACGAGGATCGCCGTGGGCACCACTCTCCTCACCACCACCGCCCTCGACTGATTTATCCACAGGGACGGAGACCTGCGGTTGCATGCACCGCAGCCGCCCAGCCAAGCTGAGGTCGCCGCAATGGATAGCGGAGCGCGGTAGGACTCGAGAAGGATGATGGTATGACTGACAAGGACAAGCTCTCGGTGACTGTCGACCCGGACGTCGCAGCAGCCGCACGAGCAGCCGTGTCCTCCGGGCGGTCCGGCAGCGTCAGCGCCTGGGTCAACGAAGCACTGCACCGGCAGATGGATCATGAACGCCGGCTCCAGGCGATGGATCGATTCCTGGCGGCCTACGAAGCCGAGCACGGCGTCATTGCCGACGAGGAGATGGCGGAGGCCGTGCGCTCTGCCCGGGCCGATGCAATTGTTGTCCGCGGCAAGCGTTCCCACGGCGCCGCATGACTCTGGTCTTGGATGCGGGCGCCTTCGTGGCAGCCGAGCGCGGCGACCGTCGGATGATCGCGCTCATGAAGGCAGAACGGCTGGCCGGGAGGACACCGGTCACTCATGGCGGAGTTGTCGGGCAGGTTTGGTGCGAAGGCGCCGGTCGTCAGGCACCGATCGCCCGGCTACTCGACGCCGTCGATGTCGCGCCGTTGGACGACGAGCTCGGGCGGCGGGCCGGGGCATTGCTGAGGCTCACAGGGGGACGCGACGTCATCGACGCGTCCGTCGTCCTGCTGGCGTGCGACGGCGATACGATCCTTACCTCCGATCCGGTCGACCTCACGGCGCTGGCAGCCGAGGCTGGAACTCATCTGGACTTGCTGGCCGTCTGATCAGAAGGTGTCACCCGGCCTGCTCCGCGTGCCCTGCCCCACCGCACTCGGCGCCGGCACACCCGCCCGACAGCACCTCACGCGCATGCCGCCGGAGGCGGCCGACAGACAGCCGCCGCGGAGTGGTGTCCCCTAGAAGGTGTCGGCGGGGATGTAGACGCCCCAGACGTCTCGGAGGGTGTTGCAGACTTCGCCTACGGTGGCTCGGGCTTTGAGGGCGTCCTTCATCGGGTAGAGGCAGTTGTCGTTGCCTTCGGCAGCTTTTTTGAGGGCGGCCAGGGCCTCGTCGACCGCGGTCTGGTCGCGGGTGGTGCGGAGGGTAGCGAGGCGGGCCACCTGCTGGGCCTCGATGGTGGGGTCGACGCGGAGCGGTTCGTACGGATCCTCTTCGGCGATCCTGAACTTGTTCATGCCGACGACGACCCGCTCGGCCGAGTCGATCTCCTGGGCGATCTGGTACGCCGAGCGCTCGATCTCCTGTTTCTGGTACCCCTTCTCGATCGCTGCGACGGCACCGCCGTACTCCTCGACCCGGTCCATGAGCTCGAGCGCCGCGGCCTCGACCTCGTCGGTGAGCGACTCGACGACGTACGAGCCGGCGAACGGGTCGACCGTCGCGGTGACGTCGGTCTCGTACGCGAGAACCTGCTGCGTGCGCAGCGCGAGACGGGCTGCTTTCTCGGTCGGGAGCGCGATCGCTTCGTCGTACGAGTTGGTGTGCAGGGACTGGGTTCCACCGAGTACGGCGGCCAGACCCTGGATCGCGACCCGCACCAGGTTCACCTCGGGCTGCTGCGCGGTCAACTGCACGCCGGCGGTCTGAGTATGGAAGCGCAACATCAGCGACTTCGGGTTGCGAGCGCCGAAGGAATCCCGCATCACCCGCGCCCAGATCCGCCGTGCCGCGCGGAACTTCGCGACCTCCTCGAGCAGCGTCGTACGGGCGACGAAGAAGAACGACAGCCGCGGCGCGAACTCGTCCACGTCCAGCCCGGACGCGACCGCGGTTCGGACGTACTCGATGCCGTTCGCCAAGGTGAACGCGATCTCCTGCGCGGGCGTCGCACCGGCCTCGGCCATGTGGTAGCCGGAGATCGAGATCGTGTTCCACCGCGGCAACTCGGTCTGGCAGTACGCGAAGATGTCGCTGATCAGCCGCAGCGACTCCTTCGGCGGGTAGATGTAGGTGCCGCGGGCGATGTATTCCTTCAGTACGTCGTTCTGGATCGTGCCGGTGAGCTTGTCGGCAGAGACCCCCTGCTCCTCGGCCACCAACTGGTAGAGCAGGAGCAGCACCGATCCGGGTGCGTTGATCGTCATCGAGGTGGACACCTGGTCCAGCGGGATCTTGTCGAACAGCACCCGCATGTCGTCGATCGAGTCGATCGCCACCCCGACCTTGCCGACCTCGCCGTGCGCGATCGGCGCGTCGGAGTCGTACCCCATCTGGGTCGGCAGGTCGAACGCGACCGACAGGCCCATGGTCCCGTGGTCGATCAGCTGGTGGTACCGCTGGTTCGACTCGGCCGCCGTGCCGAACCCGGCGTACTGCCGCATCGTCCACGGCCGCTGGGTGTACATCGTCGGGTACACGCCCCGGGTGTACGGGAACTGCCCCGGCTCCCCCAGCTTCGCCCCGGCGTCGAACCCTTCCAGCGGCCCGTACACCGGCGCGACCTCGAACCCCGACTCGCTCCGATGACTCATCCCCCCACGGTAGGTCGAACCACACTCCCACTGGTATGCACAGCCCGGGTGAGATCGAGCACGCCAGATGATCGCAGGCCGTTGGCTGTTGACTTGTGACCTGGGTCACAGGAGGCTGCGACAGAGTATGCACCGTCGACCGGGGAGGGGCGACATGCGTAGATCTCCTGTTCTCATCGCAGTACTAGCCGTCGTAGCGGGGGCTTTGGCCGCCGGGCCGGCAGCGACCGCGGCATCCGGGCCAGGGGGTGACGGCCTGGAGGTCTACGTCGGCGAACTGGATCCGCAACAGCTGCAGAAGCTGGCGGACATCGGCGTGGATCGCGAAGGCCTGACCACCGGCCGGACGGCCGACGGCAAGGCCAAGGTCGAAGTCGTCATCACCGACCGGCAGGCCGACAAGCTCCGCTCCGACGGCGTCGACCTGAAGGTCAAGAAGGTCAAGGGCCGCGACGCCTCCGACGAGGCCGCCCGGCTCGCCGCGGCCGGCACGGTGTTCCGCCCGTACAGCGGGGCGGGTGGCCTCGCCGAGGAGCTGAGCACGACAGCGGCCGCCAACCCGGCGCTGACCAAGCTGGTCAGGATCGGTACGACGGTGCAGGGCAAGCCGATGCTCGCCGTCAAGGTGACCAAGGACGCCCGCTCGTTGACGGACGGCGCGCGCCGGTCGGCGCTGTACATGGGCGCCCAGCACGCGCGCGAGTGGATCACCCCCGAGATGGTCCGCCGGCTGCTGCACCACGTCCTCGACAACTACGGCACCGACGCCGACATCACCAAGCTGGTCAACACCACCGAGCTGTGGTTCATGCCGGTGGCCAACCCCGACGGCTACGACTACACGTTCACCGGGGACCGGCTGTGGCGGAAGAACCTGCGCGACAACAACGGCGACGGGGTCACCGCCCCCGGCGACGGTGTCGACCTGAACCGCAACCTCGCGACCAAGTGGGGTTACGACAACGAGGGCTCGTCCCCCGATCCGATCAGTGACACCTACCGCGGCACCGGCCCGAACTCCGAGCCGGAGACCAAGGCCCTCGACGGACTGTTCGACCGGGTCCGCTTCACCGAGCTGATCAACTACCACTCGGCCGCGCAGCTCCTGCTGTACGGCGTCGGCTGGCAGGTCAGCACGCCGTCGCCCGACGACATCATCTCCGCGGCGATGACCGGTGACGACGCGAACCCGGCCGTCCCCGGCTACGACCCGGACATCTCCGCCGAGCTCTACACCACCAACGGCGAGACCGACGGGCACGCGACCAACAGGTACGGCACGCTCGCGGTCACGCCGGAGATGTCGACCTGCCAGACCGCGTCGGCCGTCGACCCCAACGACCAGTGGAAGCCCGAGGACTGCGTCAGCGTCTTCACGTTCCCCGACGACGAGCGCCTGATCCAGGCCGAGTTCGCCAAGAACATACCGTTCGCGCTGTCGGTCGCGAAGTCCGCCCAGGACCCCGACGACCCGGTCTCCGTGGTCGGCCAGAAGGCCGCCGACCTGGTCGCCGACCCGTTCACGGTCTCGTACGGCACCACCCAGCCGGTCGCGGTCACGGCCAAGCGGGCGTTGAAGAACCTGCGGATCAACTACCGGATCAACGGCGGCGACACCATCGACGACAAGGTGTCGGAGTGGCAGGGCGGCGAGCGGTACGGCAACAGCGACGACCATTACTACGCCGAGTTCCGCGGGACCGTCCGCCGTACCAAGCCTGGTGACTCGGTCGAGGTGTGGTTCACCGGCAGCAAGGTGGGGACCGGAGCGGTCAGCAGTGAGCACTTCACCTACAAGGTCGCCACCGACATCGGCGGGCAGGTCCTCATCCTGGCCGCTGAGGATGTCACCGGCCTCAGCCCGGTCCAGGGTGTCACCAGCGCGAAGTACGCCGACAAGTACGCCGCCGCGCTCACCGCGGCCGGGTACACCTCGGACGTGTACGACGTGGACGCGCACAGCCGGACCGCGCCGCACCACCTCGGCGTTCTCTCGCACTACAAGGCCGTCGTGTGGGAGACCGGCGACGACATCATCCCGCGGGAAGTCGGCCAGGTCGGAGGTACGGCGGCTGAGCTGGCGCTCGATCTCGAGCTGTCCGTCCGCGACTACCTCAACGAGGGCGGAAAGCTCCTCCACACCGGAAAGTACGCCAGCTACGCGAGCGGTCAGGACGGCTCGTACTGGTACAACCCGTTCGAGGAGCAGCAGGGCGAGTGCACCACGCCAACGCTGTATCCGTGTATCCAACTGCTGAACGACTTCGAGCAGTACTGGCTCGGTGCCTACAGCTACGTCGACAACAGCGGTAGCGACGCCAACGGGGACCCGTTCCCCATCCGCGGAGTGTCCGGCGCCTTCAACGGGTACGCCGGAACCCTCAACGGCGGCGACTCGGCGAACAACCAGGACCACACAGCGGCGTTCGTGCTGACGTCGAGTGTGTTGCCGGCGGCACAGTTCCCACAGTTCGCCAGCTCGGCGCCACTGAAGTGGGATCGGCCCGGCTCTGCGCCCTTCGAGCCGGTCACGGGTTCGCAGTACGTGTACAGCCAGCGAGGCGACATCAGCTACAAACGGCTGACCCGCACGGTGGATCTGACCAGCGTGACGGCCGCTTCCGGGCCGTCGCTGGGGTTCAAGATCTCCTACGACACCGAGGCGGACTGGGACTACGTCTTCGTCGAGGCCCACACCGTCGGACAGGACGACTGGACGACGCTGCCGGACAGGAACGGCCACACATCGCAGGACACCGGCGAGAGCTGCCCGGCCGGTTGGGTGACTCTGCATCCACAGCTCGGGCACTACCAGGGCACGGGCTGCTCACCGGGCGGCACCACCGGCAACTGGTACGCGGCAACCGGTTCCAGTGCGGGCTGGCAGGACTGGAGCGTCGACCTGGCGCCGTACGCCGGGAAGCAGGTCGAGCTCTCCATCAGCTACGTCAGTGACTGGGGTACCCAGGGCCTCGGTGCCTTCGTCGACGACACCACTGTCACGGCCGGCACGACCGTGCAGACGTCGTTCGAGACGGACTTCGGCGGTTGGACCGTGGCCGGTCCGCCACCTGGGTCGGCGGCCAACCCGAACGACTGGATCCGCACCACCACCGCCTTCCTCGAAGGAGCAGGCGTCACGACCAGCGACACCGTGTACGTCGGATTCGGCGCCGAAGGCCTCACCACCCAGGCAATGCGCAACGACCTGGTCCGCCGGTCGATGCTGCACCTGTTCAGCACCCCGTAACCGACCGCCGGCCACCCCGGTTCAGCGACCGGGGTGGCCGGCGCCAACCTGTTCGACAGGGCATCGACGGCGGGTCATGGGAGTGTCGCCCAGGGTTCATGGTCGGTGAGGAACCTTCGAGATGTGCGAATCGTGATGGTTGCCGAGACCTTCCTGCCGCAGATCAATGGCGTGGCGAACACGGCTCGCCACGTCGCCGACCGGCTGCGTGCCCGCGGGCACGAACTGCTGATCATCGCCCCCGGACCGGGCCCCGACAGCTACGGCGACGTCCCGGTGCTCCGCGCCCGGAGCTTCCGTACGCCGGGCTACAAGGAGTACCCGGTCGGCCTGCCGGATCCGTCGATCGAGCGGGCGATGGCCGACTTCCGGCCCGACCTCGTGCATCTCGCCTCACCGTTCATCATCGGCGCGTACGGGCTGCGTGCGGCCCGCAAGCTCGGCGTACCGACGGTCGCGATCTTCCAGACCGACATCGCCGGGTTCGCCCGCCAGTACCCCTGGTACGCCGCCGCGGACCGCGGGATCTGGCGCTGGGTACGGCGTACCCATTCGCGCGCCGACCGGACGCTCGCGCCCTCGTCCGCTTCCGTCGACGCACTCGTGCAAGGCGGCGTTCCGCGGGTGCACCTGTGGGGCCGCGGCGTGAACCTTGACCTGTTCGATCCCAAGCACCGCGACGAGGACTGGCGCCGGCAGATCTCCCCGGACGGACGGCCGATCGTCGGGTACGTCGGCCGGCTGGCGGCCGAGAAGAAGGTACGGCGGCTCGCGGAACTGACCGACCTGGACTGCCGGATCGTGATCGTCGGCGACGGCCCCGACCGCGCTGCCCTGGAGCATGCGTTGCCGACAGCAACCTTCCTCGGGATGCGCCGGGGTCCCGACCTGGCGTCGATCTTCGCCGGGCTGGACGTGTTCGTGCACACCGGCGAGCACGAGACGTTCTGCCAGACGATCCAGGAGGCGCAGGCCTCCGGCGTCGCGACCGTCGGCCCGGCCGCGGGCGGCCCGCTCGACCTGATCCACCCGGGCGAGAACGGCCTGCTGTTCGAGCCCGGCCGACCCGGGTCGCTGCGGGATGCGGTGAAGACCCTGCTGGATCACCCGACGGCTCGCGGGCGGATGGCCGTGAGCGGCCTGCACCGCGTGCAGTCCCGCACCTGGGGCGCCGTCGTCGACGACCTCGTCGACCGCCACTACGCCGAAGTACTCCAAGAGGCCGCGGCCGTACGGCGGGTGGCATGAGCGAGCGCAGCGAGCTCATCAGAAAGCACAATCGGGTTCGCGCCTCATCGGCGCCCGGAGCGAAGCGAGGACGCCGATGAGCTCACTGCGCATCGCTCAGCTGGCCAACTTCGTCGGGCCGACGTCCGGTGGGATGCGGACCGCGATCGAACACATCGGCCGGGGGTACGTCGAGGCCGGCGCCGAGCGGATCGTGATCACGCCGGGCGAGAAGGATTCCGTCGTCGAGACCGAACTGGGCACGATCGTCCGGGTGAAGGCGCCCAAGGTGAGCGGCGGCTACCGACTCATCACGACGCCGTGGACCGTGATCGACGTACTGAAGAGGTTCCGGCCGACCACGGTGGAGATCTCCGACAAGTCGACGCTGCTCCCGGTGGCACGCTGGGCCCGCAAGAACGACATCGGCACCGTGTTGTTCAGCCACGAGCGGCTGGACGCGATGCTGGCGCTCGGCGCGGCCCGCCCGGGTCAGCTCGGCGGCAACGACGTACTGCGCCCCGGCCGGATGCTCGGCGAGCGTCAGGTGCGGTGGGGCGCCGACGGAGTGAAGTACAGCCAGCTCGGCGTGGTCGCGACCGTGTCCGCGCTGTACAAGCTGCTCAGTCGCACGTACGACGCTGTCGTGGTGACGTCGCGCTACGCGGCGGCCGAGTTCGACGAGGTGACGACGCCACTCGTCCGGATCCCGCTCGGGGTCGACCTCGACACGTTCCACCCGTCGCTGGGTGCACCGGCCGATGACGGCGTACTCAAACTGGTGCACGCCGGCCGGCTCTCCCGCGAGAAGAGCCCGCATCTCGCGGTCGCCACCGCCGCCGAACTGCACCGCCGCGGCGTGAACGTGCGGATGGACGTGTACGGCACCGGCCCGCACCTCGACGAGCTGATCGAGATCGCCGGGGACGCGCCGGTCACGTTCCACGGGTACGTCGACGGCCGCCGTACCCTCGCCAAGCACCTCGCCGAGGCCGACATCGCCCTGTCCGTCTGCCCCGGCGAAACCTTCGGCCTGGCCGTCCTCGAAGCCCTCGCCGCCGGCACCCCGGTGGTCACCGCGAACACCGGCGGCGCCCGCGAACTCGTCGACGAAACCTGCGGCCGCTGGGCCCCCGCCAACCCCGCGGCCCTCGCCGACGCCACCCTCGCCCTGGCCGACCTCACCAACCGCCGCCCCGCCGCCCGCCACCGCGCCGAGCTCTACAACTGGCAAACCTGCGTCAACCGCATGCTCGCCCTCCACACCCGCCTCACCCAGTCCCGCCTCGCTGCGTGAGCGCATCGCAACAGCCTGCTGATCCAGGTTGCAGAAAGTGGCAAGGGAGTTGCGGTCAGGTCCGGTAAGGCTGTAGTTCTTTCCCTTTCGCCGGTGCCGCTCGGGGTGCGCCGGAGTCCCCTCGCCCTGGAGATTCGATGCACCGCGCCCTCAAGCCGGCCTTGGCCGCCGCCCTGGCAGCCATCACCCTCCCCTTCATCGCCCACGCCGCCTTCGGCGACGAAGCGACCACAACCCCGACCGCTCAGGTCTTCCCGACTCGCCAAGGCATCGGCGTCACCTGGAACTCCGTCGGCGCATCCAGTTACCGCGTCGAGCGGCAGCAGGCCGGCGCCGACTGGGCTCAGGTCAGCGGCCCTCTGGGGGCCTCGACCGTCAGCTGGGTCGACGACTACCTGGGGATCGGCGAGACGGCCTCCTACCGAGTGGTCGCGACCACGGACGACGAGGCCGCTACCAGCTCCGCGGTCACGGCCACCCGCTCCACCGAGACGCCCGCAGTCGGCGACGTCGACGTACTCTCGCTGGACGCTGAACCCGGCACCACCTGGCTCGACGACGAGACCGCCGACGCCGTCACGGCGTCCGCCCCGGCCGGCGGGTCTCGCACCCTGGCCGCGGGCACTGTGAAAGTCCGGCTCCCGGCGTTCATCACCGGGCCTGGCAACTACTCGTTGACGCCGTCGGAGCTCGAACTCACGCAAGGCGACCACAGCTGCACCGCCAACGGATACCTGTCCGTCAGGGCCGTCGCGTACACGGCCGCCCTCGAGCTCGACACCCTCTCGGCGAGCCTACGGGTGACCGGCTGTGCGGGGACGGCCGGAATCAACACCGTCGAACTGCGATACCACAGCACGTTCGGGTACCAGGCCCTCTCGGTCACGCCGGAGAAGTACGACTACGGCAAGGTCCGGTACAACGTGGCCTCGTCCGCCCCGTTCACCGTGAAGAACACCGGAACCGACCCGGTCCAGATCACCGGTATCACAGTCGCCAATGAACTGATCGAATGGCGGCAGGACCCGGCGGCTCCGCACGACTGCCCATCGACGTTGGCGCCGGCGGCCTCGTGCACGGTGAGCGTGCGGTTCATGCCCCAGACGCCCGGTCCGAAATCGACGACGCTGACGATCCAGGACACCACGGCTTCCGGGCGTCACATCGTCACCCTGACCGGCTACGGCGTCGACGTGGCCGCTGCGCAGAACGTGGCTGTGCGATCGACGTACAACGGTCACACGGTGAGCTGGCGATCGCTCCAGACCGCAGGTGGTACGGCGGTTCTCGGGTACAACCTGCACAAGTACCTGAACGGCGTGGAGACCGTGGAGTGGTTCCCCGTGAAGGCGTCGACGGACGACTTCGTCGTGGTCCGGTCCAGCACCGAACCCGGGACCGAGTACGCCGTCTCGCTCGTGAACGAGGTCGGCGAGGGACCGGTCAGCACGCGCCTGCCCGTCCCGCGGGCGGTCGAGCAGGTCGTGATCACGCAGGGCGAGCCGGACAGCCGGGACCTGGTCGCCGCGGACGAGTTCGGCAACGTCGTACCGTTCCCGGCAGATCCGAACTCGGTCAGGCCGAAGGAGGCCGTCACCAGCTCTCCGGACGGGCGGTCGCTCGCCTACGTGAGCGGCACCACGGAGCGTGCCCTGTGGACGCAGACGGTTACGCCTGGCCTTCTCGGCGTACCGGTGAAGCTCTGGAGTTCCACGGCCCCGATCACCCACCTGTCCTGGTCGCCCGACGGCACCCGCATCGCGTTCCAGGCGCCTGAGAACACCACCCCGTGCGTGTATCTGATCGCGGCCACCGGTGGTACGCCGACGAAGGTCGCCTGCCAGGTGTCCAGCCCGAGCTGGATGCCGGACGCACGCACCTTGGTGGTGTCGGATCACCGCCTCACGCCGAGCCGGCTCGCGACAATCGCGGCAACGGCCGGCGGCACCCGGATCAGCACGCTGCCGGGAGACGCCGAGGTGGCGGCCGGCCGGCCGGTTCGAGCCTCGGCCGACGGCCGGTACGTTGCCTTCGGGGACGGCTCGACGGTGCGACTGGCCGGGATGACGGAGCGAAGGAGCCCGTCGCTCGATTCGGAGGTGCGTGCGATCGCCTGGGCCGGCGCCCGGATCCTGACGCTGACCGCCGGCGGCCGCGTCTACGAGCTCGGCATGGACGGCGGTGACCTGTACATGTACAACGGGCTGGCCAGGGAGACGAATACGAACCGATCCGACCTCACCTGGCAGCATCCCGGGGTAACCATCAAGCCCACACCGGCGGTGATGGGACCGAACATCTCGGTTCCGTTCGACAGTTCTGCCTTCGCGGCCGGCACCAGGTTCTATTGCAAGGTGGAGGGATCGTTCGAGCCGGAGGAACCCTGTACCTCGCCGTTCACGGGGACCGAACTGCGGTCCGGGAACTACCAGGTCATCGTCCGCGCGTCCACACCGGACGGATCGGGCGCTGCGGGGTGGCGCAACATCACCGTCGACGCGGATGGACCGGTGGCGCGGATGGTGACGCCGGCGTACCAGTCTTCGGTGGCCGCGACGGCGACCTTGACGGTGTCGGCTACGGATCCCAACGGGATCGCGTCGTACGACGTGCAGTACCGCCGGGCCACGTCCGCCGGTCCGTACGGCGACCCCGTGCAGCCGTGGACGAACACGACCGCGACGTCGATGAATCTCGCCGTCGCGGCCGGGTACGAGTACTGCGTTTCGGTGCGGGCCAAGGACAAGCTCGGGAACATCGGCCAGTGGAGTACGCAGCGGTGCTTCTCGCGGCCTCTCGACGACCGGTCGATGTCACTGGCAACGACCGGGTGGACGCGGGCGACCGGGTCGACGTTCTACTACGGGACGACGACGCAGACAACGGCGTACGGGAAGGCGCTCACTCGGACCGTGCAGGGGAAGCGGTTCTTCCTGGTGGCGACGCGATGCCCGACGTGTGGGTCGGTCGCGGTGTACGCGGGGAACAGGTACCTGACCACGGTGAACCTCGCCTACCCGACGACCCACAAGCAGGTGCTGCTCGGCCTTCCGGTCCAGAGCACGCTCTTCAGCGGCACGCTCAAGCTCGTCAGCGCGTCCAGCGGCAAGCTCGTTCAGATCGATGGGCTCGCGGTCGGTCGGAGCTGACCGTACCGACCAACGGGTAGTGGTTGGCCTCCGCGTCGTCCGGTGGTTCGCTCCGAGCGTGACCACCGGCCGGCGGGCCGAGTACTACCCGTTGGTCGGTACGCATCAGGTCAGGTGGTCGTAGTCGCCTCGGACCCACGCCGCGTGGCGGTCGGCGGAGCGGCGTACGACGGCCTTGGCGTCAACCGGGATGACTGAGCCGAAGTTGTTGTAGAGGCGGTCGTACTCGAAGGGGTCGAGGGAGCGCGCAACCCGGTCGACGACGGCGCCGGACAGCGGGATGCGGTTCGGGTAGCTGCGCATGAAGCTGACCGAGGTGCGGTCGGGGTTGGCGAAGATGGTGTCGCCGGACAGGATCACTCCCTTGCCCTCGGCACCGTTCGCCCAGTGCACGACCGCGCTGCCGGGGAAGTGCCCGCCGGGCTGGATGACGGTCACTCCGGGTAGCGGCGTGAGCTGCCCGGACCAGGTCTTGATCACCCCGTCCGGCCGCGCGACCCACTCTTTGTCGGCCTCCGAGACGTACACCGGTACGTCGCCCAGGCGGTGGCTCCACTCGACCTGGACGCCGTACATGTGCGGGTGGCTGGCGACGATCGCGACCACGTCGCCGAGTTCCCGGATCCGGCGTACGGCGTCGTCGTCCAGGTACCCGATCGGGTCCCAGAGCAGGTTCCCCTCGGACGTCGTCACCAGCATCGACTGCTGCCCGATCCCCACCGGCGGCTTCGAGCGGACGCCGTACAGACCCGGCTCGACCTCGTCGACCGTGACCTCGGTGCCGGCCGCGGCCAGCTCCTCGAGCGTGGTCCAGTGCTGCCCGTCGGCGGGCACCCACTGCCGCTCGTCGGCGCAGATCGCGCACACCTCGACCTGCTCCGCGTGCTCCACCGCACAGGTCGCACAGATCCAGAAACTCACTGTAGTTCTCCCCTTCGATTCTGATGTGCCGTCAGCCAAAGCGTTCAAGCGCAGTTGAAGTCAAGTGCATCGGAGGCTCACCGTCGAGGGCCAGTGCGGGGCCTGCCCGATGGGCCACTACGCGACCGATCTCACACCTGTCAGGACATTTCGGGGCTGATCGCGGGACTAGCATCGAACCGGCTTGGTTTTCTCCGGGCCGAGAGACGTTCGATCGGAGGACGGTTTGCCCAGCAAACCAGCCGGCACGCTCTACCGCGGCCGGGAGGGCATGTGGTCATGGGTCGCGCACCGGATCACCGGTGTCGGGATCTTCTTCTTCCTGCTGGTGCACGTACTGGACACCGCACTGGTCCGGGTCTCGCCGGAGGCCTACAACGAGGTCATCGGCACCTACAAGAACCCGATCGTCGGCCTGCTCGAGGTCGGTCTGGTGGCGGCGATCCTGTTCCACGCGTTCAACGGCGTGCGGCTGATCCTGGTGGACTTCTGGGCCAAGGGCCCGCGCTACCAGCGGCAGCTGATGATCGGCGTCGGCGTGCTCTGGGTGGTGCTGTTCGTGCCGTTCGTCATCCGTCACCTCTCACATGTCTTCGGAGGCTGAGATGAGCGACATTGCCGCGCCGCGGTCCAGCTCCAGCGCCCGTAAGCTGAAGGGCGGCGGCCGGAACCGTTCCGGGCAGACCAACTTCGAGCTGTACAGCTGGCTGTTCATGCGGCTGTCCGGGCTCGCCCTCGTCATCCTGGTGCTCGGGCACCTGTTCGTGAACCTGATGCTCGGCGGCGGGATCACCGCGCTGGACTTCGGCTTCGTGGCCGGCAAGTGGGCCAACCCGCTGTGGCAGGTCTGGGACCTGCTGATGCTGTGGCTGGCGATGCTGCACGGCACCAACGGGCTGCGCACGATCGTCAACGACTACGCCGAGAAGGACCAGACCCGGTTCTGGCTCAAGGCCCTGCTGATCACGGCGGCAATCGTCATCGTCGTTCTCGGCACCCTGGTCATCTTCACGTTCGACCCCTGCCTCGACCCCAACTCCACGTTGTCGGTCTGTAAATAAGGAAGTCATGCAACAGCACCAGTACGACGTCATCATCGTCGGCGCGGGCGGCGCGGGGATGCGCGCGGCCCTCGAGTCGAGCAAGCGGACCCGTACCGCCGTACTCACCAAGCTCTACCCGACCCGTTCGCACACCGGCGCCGCCCAGGGCGGTATGTGCGCCGCGCTGGCGAACGTCGAGGAGGACAACTGGGAGTGGCACACCTTCGACACGGTCAAGGGCGGCGACTTCCTGGTCGACCAGGACGCGGCCGAGGTGATGTGCCGCGAGGCCGTCGACGCGGTACTCGACCTGGAGAAGATGGGCCTCCCCTTCAACCGGACCGCCGAGGGCAAGATCGACCAGCGGTTCTTCGGCGGCCACACCCGCAACCACGGTGAGGCCGTCGTACGCCGGTCCTGCTTCGCGGCCGACCGTACCGGTCACATGATCCTGCAGACGCTGTACCAGCAGTGCATCAAGCAGAACGTCGAGTTCTTCAACGAGTACTACGTTCTCGACCTGCTGATGACCGACGGCAAGGCGAGCGGCGTGGTCGCGTACGAGCTGGCCACCGGCGAGCTGCACGTGTTCTCCGCGAAGTCGGTGATCTTCGCGTCCGGCGGTTTCGGGAAGGTCTTCCGTACGACGTCCAACGCGCACACCCTGACCGGCGACGGGATGGGCATCGTGTGGCGCAAGGGCCTGCCGCTGGAGGACATGGAGTTCTTCCAGTTCCACCCGACCGGCCTGGCGGGTCTCGGCGTACTGCTGTCGGAGGCGGCCCGCGGTGAGGGCGGCATCCTGCGGAACAAGGACAACGAGCGATTCATGGAGCGGTACGCGCCGACCGTGAAGGACCTGGCGCCGCGGGACATGGTCGCCCGCGCGATGGCGAACGAGGTCCGTGAGGGCCGCGGCTGCGGTCCGGACGGCGCGTACGTGATGCTCGACCTGACCCATTTGGAGCCGGCGCACATCGACGCGAAGCTCCCGGACATCACCGAGTTCGCCCGGACCTACCTGGGCGTGGAGCCGTACACCGAGCAGATCCCGGTCTTCCCGACCGCGCACTACGCGATGGGCGGCATCCCGACCAACATCAAGGGCGAGGCGCTGGCCAACAACGAGGACGTGATTCCGGGCCTGTACGCCGCCGGCGAGGTCGCCTGCGTCTCCGTGCACGGCGCGAACCGGCTGGGCACCAACTCGCTGCTCGACATCAACGTGTTCGGCCGCCGGGCCGGGATCGCCGCCGCGGAGTACGCCGCCACGGCGTCCTTCGAGGAACTGCCGGCGAATCCCGAGGCGTACGTCGTCGAGCTCGTCGAGGGCCTGCGCAACTCGACCGGCCAGGAGCGGATCGCCGCGATCCGGGCCGACCTGCAGGCGACGATGGACCTGAACGCGCAGGTGTACCGCACCGAGGGCTCGCTGAAGCAGGCGCTCGTCGACATCGCGGCGTTGAAGGAGCGGTTCAAGAACGTCGCCGTACAGGACAAGGGCAAGCGGTTCAACACCGACCTGCTGGAGGCCGTCGAGCTCGGGTTCCTGCTCGACCTGGCCGAGGTACTGGTGGTGTCCGCGCTGGAGCGCAAGGAGTCCCGCGGCGGGCACTTCCGCGAGGACTACGACAAGCGCGACGACGTCAACTTCATGCGGCACACGATGGCGTACCGCGAGGTCGATGCCGACGGCAACGAGACGATCCGGCTCGACTACAAGCCGGTCGTGCAGACCCGCTACAAGCCGATGGAGCGCAAGTACTGATGGACGTGAAGGTCAAGATCCTGCGGTACAACCCCGAGGTCGTCGACGAGGCCGAGTGGAAGACGTACTCCGTCACGCTGCAGCCGACCGACCGGGTGCTGGACGCGCTGCACAAGGTCAAGTGGGAGCAGGACGGCACGCTGACGTTCCGGCGGTCCTGTGCGCACGGTGTCTGCGGCTCGGACGCGATGCGGATCAACGGCCGCAACCGGCTGGCCTGCAAGACCCTGATCAAGGACCTGAACCCGGAGAAGGAGATCACCGTCGAGCCCATCAAGGGCCTGCCGGTGCTCAAGGACCTGGTCGTCGACATGGAGCCGTTCTTCGACGCGTACCGCTCGGTGATGCCGTTCCTGGTCACCAGCGGCCACGAGCCGACCCGGGAGCGGATCCAGTCGCAGGCCGACCGGGACCGGTTCGACGACACCACGAAATGCATCCTGTGCGCCGCCTGTACGACGTCCTGCCCGGTGTTCTGGTCCGACGGGCAGTACTTCGGCCCGCAGGCGATCGTCGGCGCGCACCGGTTCATCTTCGACAGCCGCGACGAGGGCACCGAGCAGCGGCTGGAGATCCTGAACGACAAGGAAGGCGTCTGGCGCTGCCGGACCACCTTCAACTGCACCGACGCCTGCCCGCGCGGCATCGAGGTCACCAAGGCGATCCAGGAAGTGAAGCGCGCACTCATCTTCCGTCGGGTGTGAGCTTGCGCCCTCTTTCGCATAAGATTCCACCGCCGACCTGACCCCCCTTGCGGGGACACCTGCGCCTTGGGGGGTGACTGTGGAGCCGCGCCTGCGCGAGTTGTCCGACCGCTACTACCGTCGCCTGGTGGAGCTGTTGGAGCGCTGTGGCCTACCCCGCAGCACGCCGCCGCTCCTGGTCCTCGGGGTGCTCGCGGCCGCGACGTCCATCGTGCTCGCGGTAGTGCAGCTGGCCTCGCACCCGTCGCAGACCGATCCGCCGATCGCCATCGAACCGGCCGCCGCGGGGCGGTCCGGCAGCGCGGTGGTGAACTCCGAGCGCGCCCAGGTGCTGGCGATCACGATGGTCACCAGGAACCGCTGGGCGGCCGGCTGGTCCGACTGCACCAGCGGCCCGAACTGCAAGTTCGCCGCGGTGATCGACCGCGACGGCTCCCGCGCCACCGCCCCCGAGTGGCCGGTCCCGTACGCGACGCTGCAGGCCGGCAAGGAGGCGATCGCGGTCGCCCCGCCGCTCGAGGGCACGCTGACCGGTGGCGCGACGATGATGTTCCGGCTGACGTACGACGGCCCCGTGCTCACCAAGCTCCGGTACCGGCTGCCCACCTCGACGTTCGAGAAGAACGAGATCCTCACCGACCGGATCGTGCCGGGGTCGATCGTCGTGGTGAACCCGGAGGAGTCGACGGTCCGGATGCTCCGGACCCGCGGCACCCGGTCACCGGTCTGCGACGAGTCCGGACGCTGCTGGATCCTGACCGGGATCGGCCGCACGGACGTCGTCTGGACCGACGACGGCGGCCGCACGTGGGGCTCGCGCTCACTCGACAGCCACAACCAGCTCGGCCGGCTCGCGATCAGCCCGGACGGCCGCACGCTGCTCTCGACCGCGGTCACCGTCGGCGCCACCGGCCAGACCGTCTCGAAGATGCAGATCTCCACCGACCGCGGCGCGAACTGGACGACGGTCGAGAACCCGCCGAAGAGCCTGGCGGTCGCGCCGCTCGCCTTCGACGACGGCACCGCCCTGATGCTCGGCGGCCGCCCCGGCGACCGCCCGCGCCTCTACCGCGTCCGCGACGGCGCCGCCAAACTGGACCGCGGCTACCCCGGCGACCTCGCCGACCTCTCCGGTGACGCCCAACTCATGTACGGCTCCGAGGTCCCCAAACGCCGCACCACCGAGGTAGTCCTCAGCACCGACCAAGGCGCCACCTGGACCAAGTTCGCCCCCCGCTAGCCGTCCTCGAGTCGTGGATTTCAGCGGAGGGCGGGCACGACGGATCGTGTGCAGCTGGACAGGTAGTGCACCCGCGAGACGCTGTACGCGCGGACACCATCACACTCAGGTGCACTACCCCGACAGCTGACACCACCTGTCCAGCTGCACACCGACCGCATCGGGCCCACCCGGACGTCGCCCGGACTGCGACCGTCCGCGGCCGAGCGGTGCCGGCTCAGTGGTGCTTGGTGGCGCCCTTCAAGGTCTTGTCGACGGCGTTCTTCGGGCCGTAGAAGGCGATGCCGACCAGGTCGAGTTCGGCGGTGCGGACGGCCCGGACCGCTGCGCGGTTGTCCCGGTCGTTGCCCGTGGCAAACAGATCCTGAGTGAACACCGAGTGCTCGATCCCCCGTCCGAGAGCCCGCTCGTGGGCAGTGGTCATGAACTCCTTGGACCCCTCGAACACCATCACCGGCTGCCGGAACATCGGCAGATAGCGCACCTCATCCGCGTCCTCGTACGGCTCGCCGACCACCTCAGGATGCGTCCCGGCAATCCCACTGACCAGGAACGCCGTCACATTCAACCGCTGCCAAACAGCCAGGTCGTCCCGCAACAACACAGCAATCTTCGTATCGAACTTGATCGGCTCATCCACACCACTGATCGTCACCGATGAGTCCGGCACCAGTCTTGTACGTTCTATGCATCCCCATGACACGCTCGATCTGCCGTTCCGTAATCGCCCATCTACGATGAGTGATGGGTGAGAGGGGAGCGCATGCTGGAGTGGGAAACGCTCGAACTTCTGGTGACCGTGAAGGCCTATCCCGTCGTATCTGACATGCACGGCGAATGCGTCTGTGTCGCCGGCATCCGCACCGACACCGGCGTTCCCGCCTGGGTCAGGCTGTTCCCCGTCCCTTTCCGCGATCTCCCCTATGCGCAACGGTTCAAGAAGTACGACATTGTTCGCCTGCGAGCACGACGTACCAGCAGCGATACGCGGCCCGAAAGCTACCTGCCGGACGCGAATTCGATCCGCGTTCTCAGCCACTTGGACACCGGACGCGACTGGTTCAAACGAAGGTCGTACGTCGAACCCCTACGCGCACCGTCGATGTGCGCCGTCCAGTCCGCGCAGGCGATGTCCGGCACTTCACTCGGAGTCTTCAGGCCGCGACGCGTGCTCGATCTGGTCTGGGAGGACGCTCAGCCGCGAAGCACACGGCAACAAGCCAAACTCGATCAGCTCTCGCTGTTCGACTCCCCCAGCGTCGAAGGCCTGGAAGAGATTCCGTACAAGTTCCGGTACCGGTACCAGTGCGAGGACTGCGCCCGCAACGATTCTCACCAGCAGCGTGTCCTCGACTGGGAGATCGGCCAAGCCTACCGATCCTGGCGTACCAAGTACGGCGAGGAGGGTGCGCTGCGGGCCATCCGGAAGAGGTGGCTCGTCGAGATGGCGTCCTCGGCCAAGGATCTGCACTTCTACGTCGGCAACATCGCCCGGTTTCCGCGAAGTTTCTGTGTCCTTGGATGCTTCTACCCACCGTTGCGCACGAGCACGGCGCCGATGTTCTAGGCGTAGGTGATGTCACGCCGTTCGCGGTTGTTGGTCTCGTCAACGACGACCTGGCGATGGCAGTGCTCATGGCTCTTCTCGAAGCAGAGCACGGCCAGCGTCGTGTTGCGGCTCTCGTCCACGACTTGCTGGAGCGCGGCCTCCGCCTCCGGCGCGGCGAGTAACTTCCGGAACTCCTCGCAGCCCTCGGCGACCCTTCCCTCATGGAACGGGCTCCGGTTGTCCCGTGGATTGCCGAGTGCCTTCAGGTGTCGATACTCGATGCCGGCCGCCGTCAGCGCTTCGGCGAGACGGGTCTTGCTCAACCCTGGCTTGCGGCTGATCGGGTTCAGACGTATGTCGACAACCACGGTCGCGCCGTGGCTTCTCAGCACGTCCAGGAGGTCCTGCTGACTGCGGCCCTCGTACCCGACGGACAGGATTTCTGATCGACCCACACCTCCGATCCTGCCCGTCGGCGGGTCGAATCTCCAAAACGGCTCAGCAGTACGGCGGGTTGGAGGTTACTGCTGTGCAGACTCGGAGGAACAGGTTGAACATGCGGTAGAGGTGGAGCATGTCGCCGGCGAGGGTGACGGTGCGGTCGTCGCGGCGGGTTACGCCGGGGATTGCGGTGAGGTGGGACGCGACTGAGGCGGACTGCCAGCGGACGGCGAGGGTTCGGGGGCCGGTTGGGGCGTCCGGCTTGGAGAGGGTGCGCAGCGCCTCAGCTGTTGTCGCTTCGATCGACTCGCGGGCCTCCGCGACCGGGACGAGTTGCGCGGCGAAGCGGTCCTTGGCGAACTTGACCGGCACGGTCGCTACCGCGGGATCCCAGGCCTTCATCTCGTCGCAGGCGGCGTCGTCCCCGGTCAGCAGCGCCAGCGGTACGCCGTACGCCGCCGAGGCCGCGTGGAACAGGCCGATCTCGCCGGTGAGCTGCTCGTCCAGCCAGATGTCCTCGATCTCGTGGCCCATGAAGCTGTGGCTCAGGACACCGAGCACGCCGGCGCGGGCGTGGTACCCGATGCAGAGTACGGCGTCGTACTCCGGGGTCAGGCCCTCCATCATGCCCATCGGCTTCGGACGGCCCTTGATCAGGCCGGCGCGCGGGTCGAGGAGGTCGGGCAGCAGGTTGCGCATCGGGCCGTGGGCGTCGTTCACGAGGACCTCGGTCGCGCCGGCGGCGTACGCACCCCGGACGGCGGCGTTCACGTCCTCGGTCATCAGCACCCGGCCGCGCTCGTAGTCCCGCCCCGGCGGCTGCACGTCCTCCGCGTCGACGACCCCGGTGATACCTTCCATGTCCGCACTCACGTAGACCTTCACACGCAGCAGGTTATGTTCTAACCATGAGCATCGGCGCCACGGTCCGGGCGTGGCGGCCTCGGGTGGACGGGGTCGTCGAGGTGCTGCATGCGCACTTCCCGTCGCACGCGTACCCGAGCCACACGCACGACGCGTGGACGGTGCTGATCGTCGACGAGGGCGCGGTCCGCTACGACCTGGACCGCCACGAGCACGGTCTGGCACAGGCGCAGGTCTCGCTCCTCCCTCCGCATGTCCCCCACGACGGCCGCTCGGTCCTGCCGCAGGGCTTCCGCAAACGGGTCCTCTACCTCGATCCCGGCCGGCTCGGCGGCACGAACCTGATCGGCGCGGCCGTCGACCAGCCCGAGTACGTCGACCCGCTGTTACGGCACCGGATCCACCAGCTGCACGGCGTACTGGAAAGCGGTGTTGAGGACCTGGAGGCGCAGAGCCGGCTCACGCTGATCGAGGAGCGCCTCGGGCAGCATCTGCGGCGGCAGGTGGTCGCTCCACCGGACCGGTCCGACTCGGGCGTGGCCGCGCAGTTGCGCGATCTGCTCGACGCGCATGTGCCGGACGGGATCAAGCTCGAGGACGCCGCCAAGCTGGTGCATGCGCATCCGGCGCATCTGGTGCGGGCGTTCAGCCGGGAGTACGGGATGCCGCCGCACCGGTACCTGACCGGACGGCGAGTCGATCTGGCCCGGCGGTACCTGCTCGACGGGCATCCGGCCGCGGAGGTGGCGACGCTGGCAGGGTTCTACGACCAGTCGCACCTCAACCGGCACTTCCGGAAACTGCTCGGAGTCACACCGGCGAGTTTTGTGCGGTCTTAGCCGCCCTGTACTTAGCTGCCTTGTACGCGCGGACTCCCCAGGTGCCGAGCAGCGCCGCGATCAGCAGGTTCACGACGATCAGGACGGTGTGCGCCACGTAGTACCCGGTCGGGCGGTCCTCGGTGTCCACGAGCGCCTTGATGAAGCGCAGGTAGGTGATGACGTTCCAGGCGGCGATGGCGAGCAGGACGAGTGCGTGCTTCCGTTCGAGCTTCACCCAGCCATTCTGACCCAGGCTCAAGAATTGGGCCGGTCGACCATGCGGAGCAGCTGGGTGCGGTTGGCCACTCCGAAGCGGCGGTACAGGCGGGTCAGCTGCGACTCCACAGCCTTCACCGACAGGTACAGGGCCGCGGCGATCTCGCGGTTCGTGGAGCCGTCGCGGACCATCGAGACGATCTGCTGCTCGTTGTCGGTCAGCTCCGACGGCTGCCGGCTCCGGCTCGGTACGTCGAGGCGCGCGAGCTCCATCTCCGCGACCTCGCGCCAGGCGGGCGCGCCGTACGCCTCGAACTGCTCGATCGCGTCCAGGAACGCGGTCCGGGCGACCGACCTGCGACGGGCCTGCCGGGCGATCCGGCCGCGGGTCAGCTCACAGCGCGCGAGGTCGAGCGGGTAGACCCGGTCCCCCGCCGTACTGACCGTCTTCTCCAGCAGCTCCAGGGCCGCGGCCGGGTCGCCCTGTTTGGCGACCAGCAGCGCCTCGGCGCGATCCAGACCGAGCTTCACCACGCGGCGGTCCAGGTTCTCGGCGCGGGTGCGGATCTCGGCGATCAGGGCGGCCGCGTCGTCCAGCCGGCCGGCCGCGACCAGGGCCTCGGCGTAGTCCGCGTGCCACGGGATCACCGCCGGGTCGTACGGCATCGCGGCCTCGCCCGACCCCGCGATCGCGTCGAACGCCTCGACGGCCCGCTGCGGATCGCCGTTCAGTACGCTGATCAGCCCGAGGCTGACCAGCGCCGGACCGGTCCATTCGTCGTTCCCGACCAGGCGGCACGCGTCCAGCGCCGCCTCGGCGAGCTGCCGGCCCATGGCCGCCGAACCGCCGACCCACTCCGCACGACTGGCGATGACCATGCCGACCTCGGCCTCGTCACCGATGTCCTGCATCAGTTGGTAGCACTCGTGCCCGGCGGCCAGCGCGTCGGCGCCGCGGCCGCTGCGCTCGTAGATCGCCGTCGCGGAGATCAGTACGGACGCCAGCCAGCGCATCGCGCCGTGGTCGCGGACCTCGTCGGCCAACGCGGTGATCGCGGTGATCGCCTCGTCGGTCCGGCCGCGGAACAGCTCGCGCATCGCGGCCATCTGGCGGGCGTTCACCACGGTCCTGGTGAGCGGCAGGCCCTTGGCCAGCTCACCCGCCTGCTCCAGCACGGCGTCAGAGGTCTCCTCGGCGTCGCGGGCCATCAGCACCGAACTCGACGCGCTCAAGGCGTCGACGATCGCCTCGGTGTCACCGGCCTCGCGCGCCAGCGCCTCAGCGATCCGCGCATCCTCCTGCGCGTCGTCCAGGCTGCGATCGAAGTAGTGGCTGTGGCTGCGCTCGATGCGCACGCGTGCCTCGAGCCGCTTGTTGCCCTCGGCCGCCGCGAACGCCTCCGCGAGCAACTCGACCCGGCGATCTCGCTCCGGCCAGACCGCGTCGGCACACAGCAACAGTGCGGGCACCCTGGTCTCGGGTGTCGTCGCTGTCTGTACGGCGAGCTGCGCCATGTCGGCCGATTCCGCCAGGTGACCAGCAGCCGCGGCATCGTCGGCGGCCCTGGTGAGGCGGCGGGCGCGTTCGTCCGGCTGGGTGCACGGTGTCCGGTCGGCGCTCAGCCGCCAGAGGGTCGCGGCGGCACCGGGGGCTCCCCGACCGGCGGCGACAGTGGCCGCCTCCTCGATCGTCGCGGCCAGCTCCGGATCGGCCTCCTGGGTGGCGAGGGCGCGGTGGGTCGCGTTCTCCACCGGTTCGTCGACCACGGCGGCGAGTTTGGCGTGGGCCTGACGACGCGCGGCCGACGTGGCTTCGGCGTACACGAACTCCCTGAGCAGGGGGTGTGTGAAGCGGAGCCGCTCGGCGGAGATATCGATCAGACCGAGGGTTTCCGCCTCGGCGAGGTCGACCTCGATCGGGCGTTCCAGGGACTGGGCCAATTGCGTGGTGGTCGGACGCGGAGAGGACGCGGCGTGCAGGAGCAGCTCGTGGGTCTCGCTGGACAGGTCGCCGAGACGCTCACCGAGAAGGGTCTTGAGGCGGCTGGAGACCGGGAGCGGGTCGTTGGGCGAGACGCTCTTCGGATGCCGCAGTACGGCCCGACCGAGCTCGAGGGCCATGAACGGGTTGCCGGCGCTCGCGGTGAAGATGCGGCGCGCCGTCCGGACCGGGAGCGGGCTGGACAGCCGCTGCCGGAGCAGGCCGAGTACGTCGGGCTCCGTGAGCGGCGGGACCTCGAGCTGCAGGACGGGCTCGGGGCAGGCGTCGGCCATCACCGGCAGGTCGCCGTCGGCCACCTGCTCGGTGGCGAGCAGGTGCACGCCCTCGGAGAGCCGGCGAGCACAGAACGTGAGCACCTCGAGGCTGGACGGGTCCACCCATTGGATGTCGTCGACCACGATCAGCACCGGGCCGGTCGTGGCGAGCCGGCGGAGGACATGCAGTACGGCGAGGCGCACGGCCAGCTCGTCACGCACCGTATCCGGGGCGCTCGCCTTCAGCAGCGCGACCTCGAGCGGCTGCCGGAGGTGGTCCGGCAGCACCTGCCAGGCGAACTCGAGCTGGTGGGAGAGCAGGTCGAGGAGCGTGACATACGGCAGGCCGGCCTCGGAGTTGGACGGGGCGGCGCTGAGGATCCGGCAGCCCTTCCGGCCACGCTCCGCGACGAGTGCCCGGCCGAGGGCCGACTTGCCGATGCCGGTCGGGCCGTAGAGCAGCACGCTGCCGCTGGTCTCGAGCTGCTTGGTAGCACGCTCGACCAGTCCGGCACGTCCGACCAGCTCGTCGTCAGTCATCCAACTCCTCGAAGGATTACCCTCGCCGATCATCACAGTCATTGACCGTTCGACACGACGAGTGTCACATGAGGAAATTTGCTGGCCACCATCCTGACACCCATTACTGCACAGTTCCGAGCAGTCGCGGCGGCACGATCGTGCCGGGGCACCGGATGGTCTTTCGACGACATTGAGCCCCCCTCGACCGTTTCGCGCCGGCGCAACCGGTCGAGGAGGGCTCAAAAAGAGATGATCAGATGGACTCGAGGTCGCGTTCGATGGCGGCCAGTTCCTCCTCGGTGCCTTGGACCTTGGGGCCGGTGAACCAGCGGCGGGCGGACAGGAACCAGTACGCCGCCGCGAAGCCGAGCACCACGAGTACGGCGATCGGCGTGTAGTTGAAGGTGCTACCAGTGACGGGGCTGACCTGCGGCAGCATGAACAGGATCGTGATGAACGCGACCCAGACGATCGCGATGATCCCGATCGGGCGGCTCCAGCGGCCGAGGTGCCACGGGCCGGGCTGGAAGTCCTTGCCCTGCAGCAGCCGCAGCAGGGTCGGCAGGACGTAGGCGATGTACAGGCCGATCACCGCGATCGACGTGACAGCGGCGTACGCCGTCGCGTTCCAGAGGTACGGCAGGCCGAGAAGGAACGCCCCGCCGGCGGCCAGCCAGATCGCGTTGGTCGGCGTCCTGGTCTTGCCGTTGATCTTGTGCCAGAACTTCGACCCCGGCAACGCCCCGTCGCGGGAGAACGCGTAGATCATCCGCGAGTTCGCGGTCACCGACGACATCCCGCAGAACAGCTGGGCGCCGATCACGACCAGCAGCAGGACCTTGGCCAGCCCGCCACCGACCGCGTCGATGAAGATCTGGGCCGGCGGTACGCCGATATCGCCCTCGAGGGCGCCGTCGTAGCTCTGGATCGCGAAGGTCAGGCCGATCAGCAGCACCCACCCGGCCGCCAGCGAGACCAGGATCGACATCACGATCCCGCGCGGACCCGACCGGGCCGCGTCGTGGGTCTCCTCGGTCATGTGCGCGGAAGCGTCGTACCCGGTGAACGTGTACTGCGCGAGCAGCAGGCCGAGCAGGGCGACGTAGAAGGTGGAGCCCCAGCCGGTGTTGTTGACGAAATGGCCGAACACGAAGCCGGCCGACTGGTGCTTGTCCGGCACGAACACGAGCGCGCCGACGATGAAGACCACGCCGACGATGTGCCACCACACGCTGATGTCGTTGAGCCTGGCGACCAGCTTCACGCCGAAGGAGTTCAGCAGCCCGTGCACCAGCAGGATGATCCCGAACAGCAGGATCGTGTGGCCTGGCGTCGTACTGAATCCGAACTGCAGGTCCAGGAACGCGTTCAGGAAGAACGCGGCGCCGAAGTCGATCCCGGCGGTGACCGCGACCTGGCCGAGGAAGTTGAACCAGCCTGTGAACCAGGACCAGGCCGCGCCGTTGGACGGCGCGAGTTTGGCGGACCAGTAGTACAGCCCGCCCGCGGTCGGGAAGCTCGAGCAGACCTCCGCCATCGCGAGGCCGACGAACAACGTCATCAGGCCGACGAACGGCCAGCCCCAGATGATCATCACGGGGCCGCCGGTGTTCATCCCGAACCCGTACAAAGTCAGGCAGCCTGACAGGATCGAGATGATCGTGAAGGACACCGCGAAGTTCGAGAACCCGGACATCGTCCGGGACAGTTCCTGCGCATATCCCAACTGATGCAGGCGTTTCTCGTCGTCGGTCATCGGGGCGGCGGACTCGTCATTGCTCATTGCGGGGCCTCCTAGACACGCGCCTCAATGGTCTCCCCCCAGACCTTTGGACAATTGAGGCACCCCGGTCAGGCACTGTCAAGGGAAACTGCACGCGTTGACATCCCGACCCAGACTTGAGTCAATGGACTGGAAACAGACCAATAGAGCTCCGGGAGTGGCCGTGCTGGGTGTTGAGGAGTTGCGCAGGCTGGTCGAGGCCGGCGAGGTCGACACGGTGCTGGTGGCGATCACCGATATGCAGGGACGGCTTCAAGGAAAACGTTGCGGTGCGCGGTATTTCCTGGAGGAGGTGCTGAAGCACGGGACCGAGGGCTGCAACTACCTGCTGGCGGTCGACGTCGACATGAACACCGTCGACGGCTACACGATGTCCTCCTGGGAACGCGGTTACGGCGACATGGTGATGGCGCCCGACCTGGACACACTCCGCCTGGTGCCGTGGCTCGAGGGCACTGCGCTCGTGTTGTGCGACGTACAGTGGCTGGACGGTACGCCGGTGGTCGCGTCGCCGCGGCAGGTGCTGCGGGCCCAGCTGGACCGCCTCGCGGAGCTGGGACTCAAGGCGTACGTCGGGACCGAGCTCGAGTTCATCGTGTTCGACGACACCTACGAGGCCGCGTGGAACAAGCGGTATCTCGGCCTGACTCCGTCGAACCAGTACAACGTCGACTACTCCCTCCTCGGCACCTCGCGGATCGAGCCGCTGCTGCGCGACATCCGCAACGGCATGACCGGCGCCGGCCTGTACGTCGAGTCCGCGAAGGGCGAGTGCAACTTCGGGCAGCACGAGATCGCGTTCCGCTTCGACGAGGCGCTCGCGACGTGCGACAACCACTCGATCTACAAGACCGGCGCGAAGGAGATCGCCTCCAAACACGGCAAGAGCCTCACGTTCATGGCGAAGTACGACGAACGTGAGGGCAACTCGTGCCACATCCACCTGAGCTTCCGCGCCGACGACGGCGATCCGGTGCTCGCGGGCGACGGTGAGCACGGCTTCTCCCGGCTGATGGAACAGTTCATCGCCGGCCAGCTCGCCTGCCTGTCCGAGTTCACGTACCTGCTGGCCCCGAACATCAACTCCTACAAGCGTTTCGTCCGCGGCAGCTTCGCGCCGACCGCGATCGCCTGGGGACTCGACAACCGCACCTGTTCGCTGCGCGTGGTCGGCCACGGCGACTCGCTCCGCGTCGAGAACCGGCTCCCGGGCGGCGACGTGAACCCGTACCTCGCGGTCGCGGCGATCATCGCCTCCGGCCTGCACGGCATCGAGAACGAGCTGGAGCTCGAGCCGTTGCTGGAGGGCAACGCGTACGAGTCCGACAAGGAGCACGTCCCGTCCACGCTCCGCGAAGCCGCCGCACTCTTCACCGGGTCGAAGGTCGCCCGTACGGCGTTCGGCGACGAGATGGTCGACCACTACAGCAACGCCGCACGCGTCGAACTGGACGCGTACGACGCCGCCGTCACCGACTGGGAGCGGGTCCGTGGGTTCGAACGCCTCTAGGCGGCCGCGCATAGGCATCACGACGTACCTGGAGCCCGCGGCCTGGGGGATCTGGAAGCGGGAGGCCGCTCTGGTTCCGCGGGTGTACCTGGATGCGGTGGTGGCGGCCGGAGGGGTGCCGCTGCTACTGCCGCCGGTCGGTACGGATCCGTCCGTCGTGGAGATCCTCGACGGACTCGTGCTCGCCGGTGGGTGCGACGTCGATCCCGGCTCCTACCAGGCGATTCCGCATCCGGAGACCATCGACACCCGGCCGGGACGTGACAACCACGAAGCGATCCTCATCCGAGCCGCCCTGGACAGTGATGTCCCGTTGCTCGCGATCTGCCGCGGTCTGCAGATGCTGAACGTGACGCTCGGCGGCACCCTGCACCAGCACCTGCCGGATGTCGTCGCCCACGACGCGCACCGCCCGGAGCCGGCAACCTTCGGCACCGTCGAGGTGAAGATCGAGCCCGGCACCCTCACTGCGCGCATCCTCGGCGAACGCGCTGACGGCAGCTGCTACCACCACCAGGCCCTCGACGTCGTCGCACCAGGGTTGAAGGTCACCGCCCGCGCGGACGACGGAACCGTCGAGGCGGCGGAGGTGGAAGGCCACGACTTCGCACTCGGGGTGCAGTGGCACCCGGAGGAGAGCCCCGAGGACCTGCGGCTGTTCACCGCACTGATCAGGAGCACGCAATGACGTACGACGTACTGAACCCGGCCACCGAGAAGGTGATCCGGAGCATCGAGCTCGCATCGGAGGCCGAGGCCGACGCGGCGATCGCCCGGGCCGCGAAGGCCTTCGAGACGTGGCGGGACGTGACGCCGGCCGATCGCGGGCGGCTGCTGCGGCGGTTCGCCGACGCGGTCGACGCCGACCTGGAGCACCTGGCCGCGCTGGAGGTCGAGAACGCCGGCCACACGATCGGCAACGCGCGCTGGGAGGCGGGCAACGTCCGGGACGTGCTGACCTACTACTCGGCCGCGCCGGAACGCCTTTTCGGAAAACAGATTCCCGTTGCCGGCGGCATCGATGTCACGTTCCAGGAACCGCTCGGCGTGGTCGGCGTGATCGTTCCGTGGAACTTTCCGATGCCGATCGCCGGCTGGGGCTTCGCACCTGCGCTGGCAGCCGGAAACACCGTTGTCCTGAAGCCCGCCGAGCTGACCCCCTTGACCGCTCTGCGCCTCGGCGAGCTGGCGCTGGAGGCCGGTCTGCCGCCCGGTGTCTTCGAGGTCGTGCCCGGTAAGGGAACCGTTGTCGGAAACCGTTTCGTCACGCATTCCGCGGTCCGGAAAATCGTCTTCACCGGCTCCACGACGGTCGGCAAGCAGATCATGGCCGGCTGCGCGGACCAGGTGAAACGGGTGACGCTCGAGCTGGGCGGCAAGTCGGCGAACATCGTCTTCGCCGACGCGGATCTGGAGAAGGCCGCCGCGCAGGCGCCGTACGGCGTGTTCGACAACGCCGGGCAGGACTGCTGCGCGCGGTCCAGGATTCTCGTCGAGCGTTCGGCGTACGACCGGTTTCTGGAGCTGCTGGAGCCGGCGGTGAAGAACTTCAAGGTGGGTGACCCGTCGGATCCGGCAACGGAGATGGGGCCGTTGATCTCTGCGGGGCAGCGCGAGCAGGTGGCGTCGTACGTCGAGAACCCCGCGTTCCAGGGGACTGCGCCGAGCGGGCCAGGGTTCTGGTTCCCGCCGACGGTGCTGGCACCGGCGAGCGAGCGGGCGGTGCGCGAGGAGATCTTCGGGCCGGTGGTTGCGGTGATCCCGTTCGCGGACGAGGCCGATGCGCTGCGGATCGCGAATGACAGCGAGTACGGGCTGTCCGGCTCGATCTGGACCCGCGACGTCGGCCGCGCGCTCAGGGTGAGTCGCGGCGTCGAGGCCGGGAACCTCTCGGTGAACTCGAACTCGTCGGTACGGTACTCGACGCCGTTCGGCGGTTACAAGCAGTCCGGCCTCGGCCGGGAGCTCGGCCCGGACGCGCTGGCCGCGTTCACCGAGACCAAGAACATCTTCATCAGTACGGAGGACTGAATGGACGTCAAGGCTCATCGGCTCGAGGGCCGGGTCGCAGTGGTGACCGGCGGTGCGAGCGGGATCGGTCTGGCCACGGTACGGCGGCTCGCTGCGGAGGGAGCGCACGTCGTGATCGGCGACCTCGACCCGGCCGCGGGCAAGGACGCCGCGGACGAGGTCGGCGGGCTGTACGTGCCGACCGATGTCACTGACCCCGCCGCGGTCGACAACCTGTTCAAGCAGGCCTTCGACACGTACGGCGCCGTGGACATCGCGTTCAACAACGCCGGTATCTCCCCGCCCGACGACGCATCGATCCTGGACACCGGGCTGGAGGCGTGGCGCAAGGTGCAGGAGGTCAACCTGACGTCGGTGTACCTGTGCTGCAAGGCCGCGATCCCCTACATGCAGCGGCAGGGTCGCGGGTCGATCATCAACACCGCATCCTTCGTCGCCGTGATGGGCGCGGCGACCTCGCAGATCTCGTACTCCGCGTCGAAGGGCGGCGTACTCGCGATGAGCCGCGAGCTCGGCGTGGAGTTCGCGCGGCAGGGGATCCGGGTGAACGCGCTCTGCCCCGGCCCGGTGAACACTCCGCTGCTCACCGAGCTGTTCGCGAAGGACCCCGAGCGGGCCGAGCGCCGGCTGGTCCACGTCCCGATGGGCCGCTTCGGCGAGCCGGAGGAGATCGCCGCCGCAGTGGCGTTCCTGGCCAGCGACGACTCCTCCTTCATCACCGCCAACACGTTCCTCGTCGACGGGGGAATCTCGGGTGCTTATGTGACACCGATCTAGTGTTGGTCCATGGTCGTTCAGGCAGATGACGCGGTGTTCCGGCCGGTGCGGGCCGGGAACCCGTTCGAGGAGACGGTCGAGCGGTTGCTGCAGGCAATCAAGCTCGGCGTCGTCGTGCCCGGCGACCGCTTGCCGCCTGAGCGCGAGCTGGCGACCCGGCTGAACGTCAGCCGGGTCACGCTCCGCGAGGCGATCCACGCCCTCACCGAGGCCGGTTACGTCGAGTCCCGCCGCGGCCGGTACGGCGGTACCTTCGTCAACGAGCAGCTCCCGAAACCCCGCCGTACGCCGGCCAAACGCCTCGCCCGCGACCTCGCCGGAGGCCTCGACGACGCCCTCACGCTCCGCTTCGTCCTGGAAACCGGCGCCGCGGAAGCCGCAGCCTCCCGCACCCTGACCACGGCCGAACGCGACCACCTCGAACGCTGCCTGGCCGAAACGTCCACGGCCCGCCTGGCCGACTACCGCCGCCTGGACTCCCGCCTCCACCTGGCGATCGCCGAAGTCACCGGCTCCCCCTCCCTGACGTCGGCCATGGCCGACGTCCGCATGCGCCTCAACGAACTCCTGGACGCCATCCCCCTCCTCGAACGCAACATCGACCACTCCAACCACCAGCACCAGGCCATCATCGAAGCAATCCTGGCCGGCGCCCCCACCCCCGCCCGCCAATCCATGCAAGAACACCTGGCCGGCACCGAAGCCCTCCTCCGCGCTTTCCTCGAATAGTCAGGCGGAGATGAGGGCCTGGACGATCAGTTCGTTGCGGCGTCCTGGCCGACGGGACGGTGGTGTGGACGCCTTCGCGGAGGAACCCTCGCGATCGTTCTCAAATTGATTTCATCCGTCTACCATCTACTGCCCCGATCTTTCACCGAGGTCCGCGCCCGCGCAGGCGCATTTTCCTTCTCCTGGCGAGAAGAAGTCATGCTGAATGTCATTTCGCAGCATCGGACTCGAGCCGGTCGAACTTCCGGAGCACAGTTGCCGCCGCCCTTCTCACCGCCGGCCGCTCATCGCGAAGAAGGTTCTCGACTTGGGATCGCGACGCCGTCGCTCCCAGCTTTCCAAGTGCACCGACGGCGTGCAGCCTCAAGTCCTCATCGACAAGTAGTTCAATTAGCGCCTCGGCCACCTCGGCCATGACGTCATACGGGCCCGTTCAACACATCGTCATCCACGTACCCAGCCGGGGCGCGCCGATACATCTGCGCCGACGCGGATACCGCGTCGCGCCACGACGACACGCCCCGGTCCGCAAGGCGGCCGGGGCGTGTCGTGCGCGGTTCAGCTGATGGTCAGGATCTTGTTGACGGTGTACGCCGGCGCATGGTCAGCGTCACCCGGGAAGTAGACCCGGTACGCGATCTGGCCCCGGATCGCAGGCCTGATGCCGAACGCGTACTTGCCCGACGTGGACAGCTTCACCGACGCGATCGACTTCCACACCTTGTTGCCGTACTGCTGCAGGTAGACGGTCTGCCCGTAGTGCGCCGGAGCGACGTACCCGCTGAACGCGGTCGTCCCGCCCAGACGGATCGACGACGGAGACAACGTGGCCGAGATCGTCGGCCGCACCTGCACGGTGACGTCCGCCGTACGAGTCCCCATCAGGCTGGCGTTACCCGGGAACGTCAGCATGTACACCGACGACACGAGCGGCTTGTGCACCACCGACAACGTCCCGGTCGACGACGTCTTCAACGCCGCGAGCAGGGTGAACTTCGTCGAGTTCTTCGGCCGCACATACACGTTCACCGGCAACCCGGCATACGCCACATTGTCGATCCGCAACGTGCTCCCACGCAGCGTGATCGACCCGCCGTAATTGATCAACGTCGAGGTCGTCGAGATCCCCGACTTCATCCCGAGCAATTGCTTCACTGCCACCGGACTGACCTTGCCGCTGCGATCCTTGGCCCAGGCCGCGTACGTGTACGTCGTACCTTGCGCAAGGCCGGTGTTCTTCACCGCGGTGCCCGTGCCCGCGTACGCGAGCGAGCCGGTGGTCAACGCGGGCACGACACTGCTCGAATTGCGTCGCACGATCACTTGATCCAGGTCTGACATCGGAGCGATCTTCCAGCTCAGGTTCGCCGCGAGATAGGCGCCGCCAGCGGCAAAGTCCGGCTTCCCCGGGGCCAGATCGACCGTCGTGAACAGGCTGCTGAACGCCCCCATCCAGTTGTAGGACGTGTCCTTGACGTCAACGGCGGTGATTCGGTACGGGGTGTTGTCGAGCAGCGGCGTGGTCGGCGTAACGGTCACCCTGTTGGTGGCCGCCTCGTACTCGACCACAGCCGCAACGGCCGAATTGGTCCTGGCGTTCGTCAACCGGACCGTCGTCGCGTTCACGGTCTCCGCCAAGGCCGGACGCGCGAAAGTCACGGACGGCTTGGTGTCCAGCGGCGCTCCGAACGACTGATCGCCTGGCGCTGCGTCGAGGGCTGGATATGAGTCAAGTACGGGCGATGTAGGCGTGATATCGCAGATGTAGCTGTCGACCGTGTAGGCGCGGGTGTCGCGCGCCCCGTTGTGGTTGCGGACGGAGAAATAGGTCGGACCGACGTCGGGCAGGCTGACCGCAACAATCACGCCGGTCACCCCGGGGCGATCCGGCTGGCCTGGTAATGGCAGGCGCACTTCGCCGAACGCCTTGGGCTTGAGCGAGGCGTCGTACACCGACAGTGCGGGAGCGAGATTCTGTGCGTACGTCGCTGAGTCGTACTCCGGCATGGTGACGGAGATGCAGAGGTCCCGGCCAGTGGACGTCATTTTGTACCAATCGACGTCGCCCTCGGTCCCGATGTTTCCACTGGCCCTCTGCTGCAGCTCGATCGATGTCGCGCGGGCCGGTTGGTCGTCGGTGTCCGGGGTTCCGGGAGCGAAGTCCGGAGCCCAGGTGCCGCCGAGGGCGTTGTACGCGTCGAGGACGCCGGAGCCGTAGTACTGGTCGACGCCTCGCGGACCGGCGTCGCGGGCGGTGGCCTGCAGGCGCGCGATCACCTGAGCCGGCGTCATCGAAGGCCACTTGTTGCGGACCAGCGCGGCGACGCCGGAGACGACCGCGGCAGAGAACGACGTACCCGACAGGCCGGTGTAATAGGGCGCACTACCTGACGGGGTCAGTGCTCGCGGCGCCGTACTGGCGATGCCGAAGCCGGGTGCGACGACATCGACGTCGCGAGGACTGCTGAAGCTGGTCAAGACACCGTTCCGGTCCGTGGCCCCTACGGACAGCACCTCCGGATACGCGGCCGGCCACTGCTGGAACTCCGCCGTACCGTCGTTGCCGACGGCCGCTACCACCAGCACACCATTCGCGACAGCGTTCTTGATCGCGTCGTGGACGATCTCGTTGGCGTACCCGCCGCCCAGCGACATGTTGATGACCCGGGCGCCGTTCTTGACCGCCCAGTTGATGCCCATGACCAGCTTGCCGTCGGAGCCGTTTCCGTTGTCGTCGAGCACCTTGACCGGCCGGATCTTGGCGTTCCACGCCACGCCGGCGATCCCGATGCCGTTGCTCGTGCCGGCCGCGATGATGCCCGCCACCGCCGTTCCGTGACCGTCGCCGTCGTTCGGCAGGGTTGCGGTGTTGAAGAGGTTGTACCCAGGCAGCAAGTGGCCTGCCAGGTCGGGGTGCCCTGCGTCGACGCCGGTGTCGAGTACGGCGATCGTCTGGGATCCGGCCGACTTGGTCAGGTCCCACGCCTGGTTGAGCCGGACGGTCGGGAGGTACTTCTGGTAGTTGACGTAGAACGGGTCGGTCGGGGTTGCGAACTTGTGCCGCATGTAGTTGAGCGACGCGAGCTCGACCGACGGGTCGGCCTTTACCTTCTTCAGCAGGTCGGAGGCTGGAACGTCACTGGTCACCGTCACCACGTCTGAGGTGACGGAGACGTCCGGCTTTCCCTTGACCTTGGCCAGGGCGGCCTTGCGGGCCGAGGTGGTCGCCTTCGGCTTGAACTTCACGAGGACCGACTTGGCGTCGTACTCGGGGCCGACTGGCTTCCCGAGGTTGGTCTTCGCCTTGAACGGGCGTGGTGCGGCGGAGACGTCGGCGGTTCCGGACGAGCCGGTGACAGTCACCAGGGTTGCGGCGACCAAGGCGGCGGGAAGCGCGAGTCGTAGTACGTGGGCAGGCGTCAGCGGCAGGCGGGCGCGGCGCATCCAGGCTCCATCGGAAAGAAGAGGGGGAGAACCAGTGCGGCCCCCGCGGCACCGGTATAGACAGGGGACACTTCTATCGTTCGAAGGACGGCGACTGCAAGCTCGGCGTGGTGGTGCCGTGGCACTGGGGGGTCAGGGAATTGGTTGGCAGGTGCCGGGATGGTGGGGAAAATCGCCGGATTCGGCCGCACCGCCCAAAGCGGCCCGATTCTGGAGGACCGCTATGCGATCTTTCGTTACCCGTCCCCGCGCTCTGGCCGTTCTGCTGGCCGGTACGGCGCTTGCGTTCAGTCCGCTCGGTGGACAGGCGACTGCCCAGTTGCCCGTCGACCAGACCGGCAACCCGGCCTGCTTCACGCCGGAGGAAGGTCCCGCCGCACGTGGTGGCTTCGGTGCCGACCACCGGGAGCTGTCGGCGGCCGAGCAAAAGGCCATCGAGGCCAAGACAGCACAGATCCTGAAGGCCAAGGCAGCCCGCGGGCTCGCCCCACAGGCCGGCACGCTGGCGTCGGCGAGCGTACCGGTGTACGTCCACGTGATGCTGAGCAAGACCGGCGCCGGTGACGTCACCGCGGCCCAGATCGACCAGCAGATTGCCGAGCTGAACCAGGACTTCGCAGGTCAGGAGTCGTCGCAGGCGGCGAACACCGGCTTCACGTTCTACCTGGCCGGCACCGACCGGTACAAGAACGACCAGTGGCACAAGGACCGCCAGAGCACGTCGTACCGCTCACAGACGCGTCTGGGCGGCAAGAACGCCCTGAACATCTGGCTGGTCGACTTCTCGTACCTCGGCATCGCGACGTTCCCGTGGGACTACGCGAGCAACCCGAAGATCGACGGCATCCGGGTGCAGTACAGCTCGCTGCCCGGCGGGTCGGCGACCAACTACAACGAAGGCAAGACCGCGTCCCACGAGGCCGGGCACTGGTTCGGGCTCTACCACACGTTCCAGGGCGGCTGCACGAGCACGAACGACTCGGTGGCCGACACGCCCGCCCAGAGCAGCTCGTCCAGCGGCTGCCCCGAGGGCCGGGATTCCTGCTCGCTGCCGGGTCTGGACCCCATCCACAACTACATGGACTACTCGTACGACTCCTGCTACAACCAGTTCACGCCCGGCCAGTCAACCCGCATCAGCAACATGTGGACTGCCTACCGGGCCTGATTCAGGGCATGAGACCCGCCTGTGACATCTGCACCGCTCGGCAACTAGAGTGCGGCCGATGCGTTTGCTTCTGACGGGCTGCGCAACCGCCGCACTGGTGGTCGCCGGACCTCTGACAGCGACCGCCGCCGGCCAGGTCCCACAGGGCCCGGTCGGCGGCGACCTGCTGACCGCGAAGCCGACGGTGGTCGCCAACGGGGCGACACCGCCGGCCGTCCAGGCGTCGGCGTACGTCGTGGCCGACGTGGACACCGGCCAGGTACTGGCGGCCAAGGCGCCGCACGCGCAACTGCGCCCCGCCAGCACGCTCAAGACGCTGACCGCGCTGGTCCTGCTGCCCCGGCTGAAGAAGACCGATCCGGTGATCGGTTCGGACGCCGACGCCGGTATCATCGGCAGCAAGGTCGGCGTGTACCCGGGTCTGCACTACACGGTCGACCAGCTGTTCCAGGGCATGTTCCTGGCGTCCGGGAACGACGCCGTACACGCACTTTGCGCGCACGACCAGGGCGGCGTACCCGCGACCATCCAGCGGATGAACGCGAAGGCGAAGGATCTCGGCGCGCTCGACACCCACGTCACCGACCCGACCGGCCTGGACGCCGACGGGCAGTACTCCAGCGCCTACGACCTGGCCCTGTTCGCGCAGGCCGGGCTGACCCGGCAGGACTTCGCCAAGTACGCGTCGACGAAGTACACGAACTTCCCGAATGCCGGCAACAAGGGCACCTACCAGGTCGCGAACCAGAACAAGCTGCTCTTCAACTACGACGGCGCGCTCGGCGTGAAGACCGGCTACACCACGCTGGCGCGGAACACGTTCATCGGCGCCGCCCGCCGCAACGGGCACACGCTGGTCGTGACGATGATGAACGCGCCGCACGGCATCACCGAGGACGCGAGCAACCTGCTGACCTGGACGTTCACCAACTACGGCAAGCTCAAGCCGGTCGGCACCCTGGTCAAACCGGCCGGCGCGCCGCCGAAAACCCAGGCGGAAGGCAAGCCCGCCAGCAAGCCCCATCAAGGTACGGCGGGCCGCCCGCAAGCACGCACCGCACTCAACCCCGGCCAGGCAGTCCAGTCACTCGCCCTCCGCGTCCCCGATTGGGCGTACGCCGGTCCGCCCGTACTCCTGCTCGGCCTCTTCCTCCGCCGCCCCCGAGCCCTCCGCCGCCGCCGTCACTGACGACGGACCGAGCGCACCGCTCGGAGGCCCTGCACGGCCAGGGTGGTGAGCGTTGCGCCCAGGACCGCGCCCGCGGCGACAGCGACGGTGTCTGCCTTGCGCTCCGGGATCGGGACGACCTGGTAGCGCTTGCCGGGCGGGCCGAGGAGCAGCGGCTCGATCTCGGCCGGGCCTGACGGGAGCTCAGCGGGCTCACCGGGCTCAGCGGCCTTGGCGTCGAGCGTCGCTTCCTTCGTCCAGGCGGCGATCAGCATGATCACCCGGGTCATCAGGTAGATCCACACCAGCAGCGCCAGCGGCAACGCCACAGCGCCGTACGCCGCGTTGGCGCCGAGGACATGGTCGACGTAGAGGTTGCCGAGCCGCTGCGCGAGGTAGAACACGACGCCACCGGCGAGCGCGGCGATCAGCGCCACCTTCCGGGGCAGGAGGATCCGCGGCAGGGCCGTCTGCAGGTACAGGAACAGCACGGCGCCGGCCGCGATCCCGATCACCAGGCTGGTCAGGCCGAGTCCCCAATCCGCCAGCCAGGTGCCCTCCAGGTCGACCCAGCCGACGATGCGCTTGGACAGAGCGGTCAGGACCGACGACGCGCCGGTGGCGGTCATGCCGATCAGTCCGAGGCCTATCAGGGCGCCGAAGTCGACGGCCTTCAGCTTGACGATGTTCCCCGGCTCGTCGTCGAGTTCGTGCATCGAGCGGATCGAGGCGCGCAGCGAGTCGATCCAGCCGAGACCGGTGAACAGCAGCGACACTCCGGAGATCAGGCCGATGGTGCCGGCGTGCCCGATCAGCGAGTCGATGTCGATCTTGTCGCCGATACCGGGCAGGTTCTTCTGCAAACCGTCCTTCAACGCCTCGATGGCGTCGTGGCCGAGCAACGGCCCGACGATCGCCGCGGCCAGCACGATCAACGGGAACAGCGACAGGAACCCGAAGAAGCTCGTTGCCCCGGCCAGCCGGTTGCCGCGCCGGTCGCCGTACCGCTTCCATGCCCGCCACAGCTGCGACTTCTTGAACCGCGCCCAGGCGCGCTTGATCCTGCTCATGAATCTCCTGTACCCCGACGAAGGAGACTCAGCCTGCCAGCGGGAAGAACCGTTGCGGGCGCCACACGCCGTCCGCGCCGTGTTCGTAACGGCTGAAGTGCTCGACGTCGAACGCGCAGTCGTACTCCGACAGGGCGTCGTACGCGCGGTCGAGGGCGTCCTTGTCCAGGTCGTGCGCGACGGTGACGTGCGGGTGGTACGGGAACTTCAGGTCGATCTTCAGCGGACCGGACCGGACCTGTGACTGCAGCACCTCGCACGACGAGATGCCCTCGGCCAGTGGCACGAACACCACCGGCGAGATCGGCCGGAAGGTCGCCGTACCGCGCAGCCGGATCCGGAACCGCGGGAACCGGGCCGCGACCGCGAGCAGGTGCTCGTCGATCGCCGCCAGGTCGCCGGCCTCGATCTCGGTCGGCGGCAGCAGCGTGACGTGGGTCGGGATCGACGCGGCCATCGGATCACCGAACTCGGCCCGGTACTTCTGCAACTCCGTCCCGTACGGCTCCGCGATCGGAATCGCGACACCGATCGTGGTCATGGTCATCCGCGGCTACCGGCCCTGCGCAGGGCCGGTGACGAAGCCGAGGCGGTCGTAGACCCGGGCCAGTGTCGGCTCGGTGACCGCGCGGGCTCGCTCGGCGCCTCGGGCGAGGATCGCGTCCAGTTGGGCCTTGTCGTCGAGGTAGGTCAGCGTCTTCTCGCGGAACGGGGTGACGAACTCGACCACCACGTCGGCGAGGTCCTTCTTGAAGTCGCCGTACCCGCGGCCGGCGTACTCGTCCTCGAGCTCGCTGATCTTGCGGCCGGTGAGCGCCGAGTAGATGGTCAGCAGGTTGGCGACGCCGGGCTTGTTCTCCTGGTCGAAGATCACGTCGCGGCCGGAGTCGGTGACCGCGGACCGGATCTTCTTCGCGCTCGCCTTCGGGTCGTCCAGCAGGTCGATGATCCCGGCCGGCGAGGAGCCGGACTTGCTCATCTTCGAGCTCGGGTCCTGCAGGTCGAAGATCTTCGCGGTCTCCTTGACGATGTACGGCTCGGGCAGCCGGAACGTCTTGCCGAACCGGTGGTTGAAGCGCTGCGCCAGGTCACGGGTCAGCTCGACGTGCTGGCGCTGGTCCTCGCCGACCGGGACGCGGTCGGCCTGGTAGACGAGGATGTCGGCGGCCTGCAGGATCGGGTACGTGAACAGGCCGACGGTGGCGCGGTCGGCGCCGCCCTTCGCGGTCTTGTCCTTGAACTGCGTCATCCGGCCGGCCTCGCCCATCCCGGTGATGCAGGACATCACCCAGGCGAGCTGCGCGTGCTCGGGCACGTGCGACTGGACGAACAGGGTGGACCGCTCCGGGTCGATCCCGGCCGCGAGCAACTGCGCCGCGGACCGGCGGGTGCGGTCGCGGAGGGCCTTCGGGTCGTACTCCACGGTGATCGCGTGCAGGTCGACGACGCAGTAGAACGCGTCGTGGTCGTCCTGCAGGGCCACCCACTGCCGCAGCGCGCCGAGGTAGTTGCCGAAGTGGAAGGAGTCCGCCGTCGGCTGGATCCCGGAAAGCACCCGAGGGCGCCGCTGGGAACCGGCTGCGGAGGGGTCAGACGCAGCTTGGGACATGGACCCGATTCTGCCAGCGTGCGAAGTTCAACTCACACCCGGGCGGGTCCGTCCAGTCATAAGCCCACCACTATGAGTACGCCTCGCTTCGCTCGGCGGAGGTTGGAAGGGCGGCGTCACCCCCCGGGGGCGGCGGCGGTCGGGCATAGGCGCCCAGTCACCAGGACCAGCCGCGGGCGGCCAGTTCCTGCTCTTCCTGCCAGCGTTTCTCTTCGGAGCGTTTCTGCTCGGCCTCCCCCGGGCAGCCGGCCAGCCGGCAGGCCTCGTCGAGAAGATCGTCGTACGCCGCCTCGAGGGCCATCAGGCGATGCGCGCGGGCGTAGACCTGGGGCGCGGACTCGATCCGCCGGATCTTGCCGGCCAGGTACCCCAGGCGGGTCTGCAGCCAGAGCGTGTCGAACGGATCCGGGTCCGGGACCGGATGCCGGTGCAGCCGGGCCGCCAACCGCGCCGTACGCCGCTGGAGGCTGCGCCGCAACCCTGACGGCGGCGGATTCGGCAGCAGGAGGTTCAGGAGGACGCACAGCAGCAAGAACAGGACCGCCGCTGCCAGCCATACCATCGCTCTCACCCCCTTAGAGCGTACGGCGAACCAGCCGCCTCAGGCGACGGTGTTTTTACGCGTTCGTCGCCGGATTCCCGTCCACCGCGGCTGCCAGCTTCGGCACCAGTTGGTCGAGCACGATCGGCAGGCTGAGGACCGACACGAAGCTGGTCGCGCCGTACAGCTGGTCGTCGTAGTCCTCCTCGATGAACACCTCCCGCCCCTCGCTCCGAACCTTCAAGTTCTTGTAGAGCGGGTCCGCCTTCAGCTTCGCCGTACCGCCCTTGCTCGGGAACCAGACCACCGTCTGCTGGTCGAGCAGCGAGATCCGCTCCGCGCTGAGGTTCCCGCCGAACTTGTCGCCGATCACCTTGTCCAGCCCGGCCGGCAGCACGAACCCGAAGTCGGTCAGCATCCGCGACCGCGGATCCTGCGTGCCGTAGATGAAGTAGCCCTCGTACGGCGAGGCCATCAACGCCGTCTTGCCCTTGAACTCGGGATGCTGCGCGCGCACCTCGGAGAACCGCGCCTCGATCCCCTTCACGAGCTCGTCGGCCTGCGCCGCCTTCCCGACCGCCTGCCCGACCGTCCGCGCGACGACCTGCCAGGACACGCCCCAGTCCGGTACTCCGGGCGGCTGCGCGACCGTCGGCGCGATCGCGGTCAGCTTCTTGTAGTCGTCCGCCGTGATCCCGGCGTACAGCCCGATGATCAGGTCCGGCTGCAACGCCGCGATCTTCTCGAACTGCAGGCCGTCCTTGTCGCTCAGCACCTGCGGTACGGCGCCCTCGCCGAGTTTCGCCTTCGCCCACGGGAACAACGCGCCCGGCTTCTCCCCGAACCACTCGGTCGTCGCCACCGGTACGACGCCGAGCGCGAGCAGCGCGTCCTGCTCGACCAGGCCGACCGTCACCACCCGCTGCGGGGCCTGCTTGACCACGGTGTCGCCGTACTTGTTCTTGATCGTCACCGGGAAGGCGCCGCCCTGTTCATTCGCTCCCTGCGGCGCTTCGTCGTTCCCGCTTCCGCACCCGGTCAGGGCGAGCAAGAGTATGGCCAGGAACACCAGCTGGCGGCGCATGGAGACCTCACAAGGACTAGGTTAGGTTGCCCTAACCTAACCTAGATCTCAGTCCCGGTGGTACTTCGTGACCGCGTTGTCCTGTTTGAGCTTGTCGGCCGCGGCCTGGATCCGCGCGGTCCACTCAGACTGCGCCAGACCGCCGGCCATGAACTGCCCGGTCGCCGCCGCGGCCGCGTTCGCGAACTCCGGGTACCAGTCGTCGAAGTACCACGTGATGAGCTGATCCCCCGCCGACGCCAGCAGGTCGCGGGCCGAGCTGAGCGCCGTACTCATCTCCAGCCCGTCGGCCGCCCCGCGGACGATGGTGAGCTGACTGGACTCCGAGGTGACCTGCGCCGCGACGTCCGCCGACAGCAACGCCCGCAGGTACTCGAGCCCGCCGGCCTTGTTCTTCGCCTTCTCCGGCACCAGGAACGGCGCGGTCGCCGCGACGTGCAGCCCACTGGCGAGCGCGGGCGACGTGTCCAGCGCCGGTACGGCGAACATCGTCAGCGCGAAGTCCTGCGGGACCAGGCCCTTCATCTCGTTCTCGAGCCAGTTGCCGCACGGCAGCATCCCGACCTTGGAGGCGAGAAGGCGTTTCTGCGACCCGATGTGGTCGTAGTCCGCGGTCCCCGGGGCGAGCAGCCCGCGCTTGCTCAGCTCACCGACCGCCTTGATCGCCTTGGTGACGCTCTCGTCCGTCCAGGCGCCGTCGTCGAGGTTGTCGATCCGCTTCACCACGTCCGGGCCACCGGTCTTTGCGGCCAGCGTGAGCACCAGTTCCAGCAGGTAGTACGGGTGCGTGCCGGCGTACATGAACGGGCCGAGCCCGGCCGCCTTCATATCGGTGCCGAGGGCAAGCAGATCGGACCAGGTACGCGGCACTTCCCAGCCGTTGCGCTGGAAGAGGCTGGCCGAGTACCAGATCCCGTAGACGCTCGCGATGTAGTTGACGGTGCGCTGCGCCCCGTCGTACCGGCCGAAGTTCAGCATGTCCGGCAGCAGTTGGTCCTTGACCGCCGCGGACTGGTTGTCCCAGGACGGTGCGTCGAGCAACTGCTGCAGGTCGGTCAGCTGACCTTCCTTGACCAAGCGGCCGAGCTTCAGCGCGTCGTCCCCGGTGCTGAGCACCACGTCGGGCGGGTTGCCCGCGGCGAACCGGGGCAGCAACTGGGCGGACAGTTGCGTGGTCACCTTCGGCGTGACGGCGGCGGCCGCGTACTTCTTGCGGTACGCCGCCGCCGCGAATCCGCCGTACTCGTCACCGATGACCAGGTCGACCGGAGCGCTCCCGTCCACGGTGAACGGGTTGTCCTTCGACACAGGCGGCGCGACCGGCTCGCTGGTGCAGCCGCTCAGGACCGCACCGGCCAACGCGCCCTGCAACAAAGTCCGCCGTCTCAGCATCACCGCAGGCTATTACTTCACGCCTCCGGCGGTCACGGAGACCTGCAACTGACGCTGGAAGATGATGTAGACCACCAGAACCGGCGCCACCGTGATCACCACGGCCGCGAACAGAGCACCGAAGTCCACCGCATAGCCGGCTTGCGATGCGAACGAGGCCATGCCCTGCGAGAGCACGTAGTTCTTCGAGTCGGTGTTCAGGGCGACGGGAAGCAGGAACTGGTTCCACAACCCCAGGAAGTTGAAGATGGCGACCGACGCCATCCCCGGCCGCGCCATCGGCAGCATCACCGAGAAGAACGTGCGCCACTCACCGGCGCCGTCGATCTGCGCCGCCTCGTAGATCTCACCCGGCAGCGCCTTGAAGAAGCTGTGCAGGAAGAACACGGTGAACGGCAGCGCGAACGCGACATAGGTGACGATCAACCCGGGCAACGTGTTGAGCAACGAGAGGTTCTTCAGCACGAAGAACAGCGGCACGATCGCCAGGAAGACCGGGAACGTCAGCCCGGCCAGCATGGAGTAGTAGATCAGCCGGTTGCCGGGGAACGTGAACCTGGCCAGCACGTACGCGCACATCGCCCCCAGGATCATCACCAGCACCAGCGCGACGCCGACGACGATCACCGTGTTCGCGAAGTAGCGACCGATGCCGGCCGTCGTCCAGGCGTTGGCGTAGTTCTCGAATCGCAGCTTGCCCGGCAGCGACAGCGGGTTGCCCAGGACCTCCTGCGTCGACTTGAACGAGGACAGCAGCGTCCACACCAGCGGCAGGATCACCAGCAGCGACCACAGGATCAGCGCGAGGTGGGCGGTCGTGGCCACACCCCTGCCCTCCGGGGCCCGCTGGCGAGGCGCGCGGGACGCGGCCACGGGCTCGGCCCGGTCGGCGGTGGTTGTCGTCATCGGCGTTCCTTCACTTTCCGCTCCCGGCCGCCGGTCAGGGCGTTCACGGTGAAGACCACGAGCGCGAACAGCATCGTCACCGCGGCCAGGATCACGCCCATCGCCGTCGAGTAGCCGAACTGCCCCTTGGTGAAGGCCGTGGTGAACAGTTGCTGGGGCATGACCAGGGTCGAGTTCTGCGGCCCGCCACCGGGGTTCAGCGCCTGCATGTAGACGAAGGCGTCGAGGGCGGCGATGCCGAGATAGATGTACGCCGTCTGCACGTTGTCCCGGATCAGCGGCACGGTCAGCGACACCGCCGTACGGAACCGGCCGGCGCCGTCGATCCGGGCGGCCTCGAACACCTCGGGGTCGATGCCCCGGATGGCGGCGATGAACAGCACCATGTAGAAGCCGACAAAACCCCAGATCATCACGAACATCGAGGCCGGCATGGCGGTCCGCGCATCACCGAGCCACGCGTAGTTCTCGAACTGGTGCAGCCCGATCTTCGACAGCACCGCGTCCAGCACGCCCGAGCCCGGTGTGAACACCTGGGCCCAGATCAGGCCGATCACGATCGCGGGGATCACGTACGGGAAGAACGAGACGATCCGGTAGAAGCCGGAGTTGCGCAGTCCGCGGACGGTCCCGGTGCCCGAGCCGCCGATCGTCACCAGCGTGGCGAGGGCCAGCGCCAGCAAGATCGTCACGATCGGCACGACGATCGCGAGCAGGATGTTGTTGCGCACGGCCTTCAGGAAGATGTCGTCGTGGAACAGCTTGACGTAGTTGTCGAAGCCGACGAAGTTCTGCCCCGAACTGAACCCGGACCAGTCGGTCAGCGAGTAGTACAGCGCCTGCACGAACGGCGAGACCACGAAGATCACGAAGACCGCCAGCGGCAGGCCGAGGAACACGACCATGAAGCTGGCCCGGTCGAAGGTCAGTGGCCGGCGGCGCCGGGTGACGGACCGCTTCGGTCCGCCTCCCGGCACAGCCTCTGGTGTCACGGTCACTTCGTGACCGGGATCTTCTTGACGGAGCTGTCGTTGCGCACCTTGTCCATGATCTGCTGCAGGCCCTTGGTCAGGCCCGCCGCGTCCAGCTGTCCGGACAGGAACGAGTTCCAGACCACCAGCTGGTCGGTGTTCATGCCGTACAGGCCGAAGACCTGGTAGTCGAAGACGTTGGTACCGGCGGCGTCCAGCATCGCGGTCTGCGACTGCAGCGCGGTCGAACCGAAGCCGTCGGCTGGCACGAGGCCCTTGACGATCGTCGGCGCCAGCCGGGTCTTGGCGAAGTTGGTCGCCGCCTCTTTGGACAGCATGGCCCGCAGCAGCTCCTTGCCGCCAGCAACGTTCTTCCCCTTCGACGGGACGATGAACGGCTCGCCGGCCGCGCTCCGCAGGGCCTCGTACGGCAGCTTCGGCTTGTCGGTGAGCGTGGGCTCCGGGACGCCCTTCATCTGGAACCCGCTCTTGGTGGCCTTCTTCATCTCGTTCTCGATCCACGAGCCCGAGGGGTAGAGGATGGCCTGCTGGTCGTTGCTCCACTTCGCCTGCGCGGCGGTGAACTGGGTACCGGCGCCGCCGGGGACGAAGTAGCCGTTCTTGACCATGGTCTCCAGGGCCTTGAAGATGCCCTGGAACTGCGGCATCGACCAGGTGTTCTCCTTGAGGTTCTCCAGCGCCAGCCGGACCTCGTCGCCACCCTCCTTGATCGCGCCGTCGACGGCCATCGTGTGGTAGTAAGTGGCCGCTTCCTTGCCCCAGACGAACAGGTACTTGCCCTTGGCCTTGGCCTTGGCGCCGAGGTCGAGCAGCGCGTCGTAGGTCTTCGGCGGCTCCCAGCCGTTCTCCTTGAACAGGCTGTCGGAGTACCACAGGCCGTAGATGGTGAGGACGTAGTTCATCGCGACGAACTTGCCGTCGAAGGTCCCCGGGTTCTTGGCGCCCGGGTACAGGGTGTCGGCGATCTTCGTGCCCTCGTAGTTGTTGGCCTCGAAGACGTCGTCCAGCGTCTCGAGCTGGTCCAGGATCGTGCCGAAGCCGATCTGGGCCTTGCCGGAGTTGTCGATCAGGTCCGGCGGGTTGCCGCCGACGAAGCGCGGCTGCAACTGCTGGGCGATCTCGGTGGACGGGGCGACCTTGACCGTCGAGCCCGCGAACTTCTTCTGCACGAGGTTGGCCGCGAACGTCACGTAGTCGTAGCCGTACCCGCCGTTGAAGATCACGGCGTCAATGGTTGCCTTGTCCGCCATGCCGAACGGGTTGTCCGCGGTTTTGTCGGCGCCGCCACCGGTGGAACCCTTGTCATCGCTGCCGCTGCCGGCGCACGCAGCCAGCAGCGTGCTGCCGCCGGTCGCCATCAAGGTGCCGACCGCTGCGCGCTGCAGGAACAGGCGCCGCGACAGGTTGTTGGGAGTGGTCATTGGTCCCGCCTTCCAAGGAGTGTTTCACGCAGTACGCCGGATGCGACCGGCGTACCTTGCTTCAAGGGCATGGTTGTGTTCGTCGCCGCCCGGGATGTTCGCGGACAGGTACACCGGCGGCGTCTCGCCGGCTTCGGTCATCCGGCGCAGTACCTCGGCAACGAGCAGCTGCGCGATCAGCGCAGCCGTGATGGACGACACCGCGCAAACCTTGCCCGCACCGTCGGGCAGGTCCAGGACCGAGTCGCCGTACGGCGCCTGGTTGTCGAGGACCACGTCCGCGAAGTCGATCAGCTTCTTGCCGGACGGGTGCCGCGAGTCCATACCGCCGGTGTGCTGCAGCGAGGTGATCGCGATCAGCGGGTGACCGTGCTCCTTGACCACACTCGCGAGCTCGACGATCGAGCCGTTCACACCAGAGTTGGAGGCGATCACGAAGAGGTCGCCCTCGCGGGCCGCGGACAGCTCGTAGAGCTTCCGGGAGTACGCCGGGTCGCGCTCGAGCTCCGCGCTGCGCAGCAGCTCCTTCGGCTCGCCGCCGAGCAGCACCAGGTCGCGCAGGGCGATCCGGTTGGAGGCGATCAGTCCGCCGGCCCGGCCCGCGATCTCCATCGCGAGGGCCTCGGAGTGGCCGGAGCCGAAGGCCTGGATGACGCCGTTCGCGCGCAGCGACGTGACCATCAGGTCGGCGGCCTGCTGGATCGGGCCGTCGATCTGGGTGGTGACCGCGGCCAGGATGGGCATCAGCGTTTGAACATACGCCTGTGCGCTCACGCCAGTGGATTCCCCCGTGTTACTGCTGGCCATCAACGGCCCACCCCTCGACTGATCTGCTCGCCGGCGACACTCCAAGTGCCGACAAATGCGCAAGTTTGCTGTTTGCTGGACAGAACTTTTCTCAACTCGTAGCTAAAGTCAAGGCTCATTCGTGTGATCTCCCCAGATCGGGACCGTTGCGTAACCTTGTTTGCTTGTGCTTACTTATAGGCTCTTTCGAGCAGTTTGGAGCATCGCGTATGTCGGTCGAAGGCCCGCTTCCGGACGCTGACGCCGCACCTGTCGACCAGGTGGTCCCGATACCTGCCGGACCACTGGTCCTCGGCGGCGACCTCGGCGGCACTTCCACCCGGATCGTGATCGCGGACTCTGAGGGCAACGTAATCGGTCGCGGCGCCGCAGCGGGAGGGAATCCGACCAGCCATCCGGTGAGTGCGGCGGCCAACTTCGGGCAGGCCCTTCACGCCGCACTGTCCGGGCTGGACCCGACCGCCGTCAAGGCCGGGGTGGTCGGCATGGCCGGCGGGGTGGCGCTCGCGCGCCCGGACGTGGCGGCCCAGTTCGAGGCGGCGTGGACCGGCGCCGGCCTCACCGTTGCGCCCGACTACATCGGCGATCTCGAGGTCGCTTTCGCCTCAGGTACGCCGGAACCCGACGGGACCGTGCTGATCGCCGGCACCGGCAGCAACGCCGGCCTGGTGCGCAATCATCAACTGCTGCGCACCGCCGGCGGACACGGCTGGCTGCTGGGCGACGACGGCTCCGGGTTCTGGCTCGGCCGGGAGGCCGTGCGCAGCGTGCTGCAGGCTCTGGATCTCCGCGAGCCGCTCGGGCTGCTCGGGCAGGCCGTCGTACAAGCGATCCTGCCCGATCGGGACGAGCATGCTGCTGCACAACGTGAAGGATACGACGCACTGCGTGACGACCTGGTGCGAACGGTGAACAGCCGGCCACCCGTTCTGCTCGCGGAACTCGCGCCGACGGTGATGGCGGCGTACGCGCAGGACGACGAGACCGCGCGGTCCCTGGTGAAACGCGCAGCCGAGTTGCTCACAGAAACCGCCGCACGACTGAAGACAACGTCGGACAAGGGCCCGATGGTGCTCGCGGGCAGTGTCGCCGGTGAATCTTCTCCTGTGGGACATCTCATCCGGCAGCACTTCGCGGGCGACGTACTGACCGCCCGGGACGGGGTCGGAGGCGCCACCTGGCTGGCCCTGGGCGCCCTCGACCCCGCCCTCGCAACAATCGAGAACCACCAACGCCTAGTCGAACACTGAGACCGGGCGGACTTCGACGGCGTAGAAGCCCGCCTCCGGGATGGTGGCGGCGACCTCTTCGGCGCGTTCCTGGCTGGCGACGTCGATGAGGAAGACGCCGGCGAGCTGCTCCTTCGCCTCGGAGTACGGGCCGTCGGTGGTCGCGCGGACGCCCTCGCGGACCCGGACCACCCGGGTCTTCGACGGCGGGTCGAGCGGGACGGCGTTGATCAGCTCGCCGCTGGCGTCGAGTTCGTTCAGCAGGTTGTCGAGCTGCGCGGCGAGCGCCTCCCGGGCCTTCTTCGGCAGGGCCTTGCCCTCCTCGGTGTGCAGGAACGACGGGTGACCCCAGGTGATCGGGTTGCTGTGGATCATCAGCAGGTACTTCATGTCGGTGTCCTTTCGGGCAGTCACTGGATCTTCGCAGCAGAGGTCGGACACAACCGGCAACACTCGACATTTCGCCGTTCTCCGGCGTTCGCCGGTACGGCGCCGCTTATTCCAAGCAACGGCTTGACATTGGATTCGGGCTGCCGCATATTCCAAGCATGTCTTTGGAGAAGGATCCGCGGCGGGCGCGGTTGCTCGACGATCCGCTGGCCATTCGGGCGATGGCGCACCCGGTGCGGTTGGACCTGCAGTCGCTGCTGGGCAGGGAAGGGCCGCTGACCGCGGCCGATGCGGCGCGGCGGCTGGGGATCAGCCAGGCGCTGGCGTCGCACCACCTGCGGCAGTTGGCGAAGTACGACTTCGTCGAGCCCGCACCGGGCAAGGACAACCGGGAGCGGCCGTGGCGCCTGGTGTCCACGTCGCAGTCGTGGCGGGACGCGATCAAGACGTCCGAAGGCGCGGCCGCTGCCGACGTACTCGAGCAGCTGATGGCCGAGCGGGCGCTGGACGCGCTGGCGAAGTGGCAGGAGCAGCGCCCGCAGGCGGACCCGGCCTGGCGGGACAACTCCGGCATCGGACAGACCGGCCTCTACCTGACCGGCGAGGAGCTGGCGGAGATCGTTGGCCAGATCAACGAGATCCTGCAGCGCTGGGTCGACGAGCGGCCCATCGACGACAAGTCCACCCGGCCGGCGGGGAGCCGGCATGTCTCGTTCACCCAGATCGTCACGATCTCGCCGGAGGAGTAGCAGATGAAGGACTTGTGGGGCGTCCTCGCGCGGCAGCGTGACTATCGGCTGATGCTCAGCGCCGGCCTGATCTCGCTCACCGGCGACTGGCTGCTGCGCACCGGGCTCGCGTTCCAGGTGTACGTACTGACCGGCTCGACCCTCGCGTCCGGTGGACTGCTCCTCGCGTCGTTCCTCCCCGCCGTACTGCTCGGCTCGCTGGCCGGCGTCTTCGTCGACCGGTGGAACCAACGCACCACGATGATCGTGACGAACGTGCTGAACGCCGTCGTACTGCTCCCGCTGATCGCCGTCCACGACGCGAGCACGATCTGGATCGTGTACGGCGTCGTACTGGCGCAGAGCTGTCTACAGCAGTTCTTCACGCCCGCCGAGCAATCACTGGTCCCGCTCCTCGTGAACTCCGAGCAGTTGGTGACCGCGAATGCCCTGAACAGCCAGATCCGCGACCTCGCACGGCTGGTCGGCGCCGCGCTCGGCGGTGTGCTCGCGGCCGCCGGAGGACTCACCCTGCTCGCCGTCGGCGATGCCGTGACGTTCCTGGCCGCGGTCGTTCTGGTCGCCGCGATGCGGCACCGTCAGGAACGCCCCGAACCCAAGGAAGAAACGGCCGGCGGCGCGATCAAGCGGCTGAAGGAGGAGTGGACCGAGGGACTGCGGCTGTGCGTCGCGGGTCCGGCGATGCGGCTGTTCTTCGTGTTCTGCCTGGTCACCGGCGTCGGCGAAGGGATCATGAGCACGCTGTTCGCGCCGTTCGTCAGCGCCGAGGTCGGCGGCGACGGGAAGGTGTACGGTCTGATCGTGTCGTCGCAGGCGATCGGCGGGATCGTCGGCGGCCTGATCGCGGCCGCGATCGGCTCCCGCTGGCCGGCCGCGACCCTGTGGGGAGTCGGCGCCTTCGCCTTCGGTCTGATCGACATCGCCTTGTTCCTCTACCCGTTGGCGTCGGACAGCGTGATCCCGGCGTTCGTCTGCATGATCGTCGTCGGCCTGCCCGGCGCGCTCACCGTCGCAGGGATGATGACGGTGTTCCAGAACCTCACCGTCGACGGCACCCGCGGCCGCATCTACGGCGCGGTCGGCGCCGCCGAAAGCGTCGCGGTCCTGCTCGGCATCGCCGCGGGCGGCCTGCTCGGCGACGCCGTCGGCATCATCCCGATCCTGGTCTTCCAGGGCCTCGGGTACGTCGTGGGCGGGCTGGTTGTGCTTAGTCGGCGGCGGGTTCTGGTTGCTCGGCCGGAGCCTCTTCTGACGGTTTGACCAGGTGGAGACGGACCCGGGCGACCCGGCGGCCGTCCATCTCGGTCACGGTCAGGGTGTGGGCGTCGATCGGAACCTCGTCACCGGTCGACGGGACCTTCCCGAGGCGGGCGGCGAGGAACCCGCCGACGGTCTCGTAGGGCCCGTCGGGAAGCTCGATCGTGGTCGCGTCGGCGAAGTCGTCCAGGTTCAGCAGGCCGTCGACCTCGATGTCGCCGCTGCGGAGCCGGGTCGTCTCGGCCGGCTCCTCGTCGTACTCGTCCTTGATGTCGCCGATCAGCTCCTCGACCAGGTCCTCGAGCGTGACGATGCCGGCGGTGCCGCCGTACTCGTCGAGAACGATCGCGAGGTGCGTGCTGCGGCGGCGCATCTCGGTCAGCGTCGGCAGCAGCTTCGCGGTGTCCGGCAGCATCAGGACCTCGCGCGCCAGGTCGCCCACCCGCACCGAGCGGGTCGCGACCGCCGGGTCGAACAGGTCCCGGACGTGCACGAAGCCGACGATGTCGTCGGCCGAGCCGTTCATCACCGGGTACCGCGAGTGCGGCCGCTCGGCGGCGAACTTGACCGCCTTGTACGCCGGCATCTCGGCGTCGACGAAATCCACCTCGGTGCGCGGCAGCATCAGCTCGCGCAACTGCCGGCTACCCGCCTCGAAGACGTCGTCGACGATCTTGCGCTCTTCCACACCGAGCGACTCGTGCGCGGAGATGACGTCGCGCAGCTCCTCGTCGGTCATCACCTCGCGGTTCGCGTTCGGGTCGCCGCCGAGCGCGCGCACCACCAGGTCGGTGGACCTCGACAGCAGCCAGATCACCGGCCGCGCGCCGGACGCGATCCGGTCCACGAACGGCCCGAGAGCGAGCGCGAAACCCTCGGCCCGCTGCAGGGCCAGGCGCTTCGCGGCCAGCTCACCGAGCACGATCGAGACGTACGAGATCAGGATCGTGATCAGCACCAGCGCGACCGTGCCGGCCACCGACTCGGGCAGCCCGAGCTTCTCCAGCTGCGGCGCGAGGCCGTCGGCGAGCGTCGCGCCACCGAAGGCGGCGGACAGGAAGCCCATCAGGGTCACGCCGATCTGCACGGCGGACAGGAACCGGTTCGGGTTGGCGGCCACCTTGGCGACGATCTCGCCGCGCCGGCCGCGGTGCGAGAGCGCCTTGAGCTGACTCTCCCGGAGCGAGACGAGGGCCATCTCGGCCGCGGCGAAGACCCCGCCGATCAGCACGAAGACCAGAATCAGGACGATGTTGAGCAGGGTTTCGTTCATGGGTCGGAGTTCCTAGCGCCCTCTCGTCAGCTGCCGAGAGGGCGTGGGTTGGGCGTAGTCGTCCATCTACCAAGCCTACCGGTCACGCGGTCCCTCGTGCGTGTTCGAGTTTGTCGGTTTATGATGATTCCTGGCCGGACGCGTCGTACGGCCGGGAGGGGTCACACCATGAACACACCGCGCGGTGTACGCCGGACCGACACCAGACTGTCGGACGGCCGCGAGCTGATCTACTACGACCCGTCCGACGCGCCGGCCCGGGTGCCGCTCGAGGACACCCGCGGCCTGCCCGCCCCGCAGCCGCAGGTCGAGCTGCGCACGGACCCGCTGACCGGCGACGTGATCACCTACGCCACCCACCGCAACACCCGGACGTACCTGCCGCCGGCCGACCAGTGCCCGCTGTGCGCGAGCAAGCCCGGCAACCCGACGGAGATCCCGGACCACGACTACAACGTCGCCGTCTTCGAGAACCGGTTCCCGTCCTTCGCCGGCCCGGGGCGGACCGAGGTGGTGTGCTTCACCAGCGACCACAACCGCTCGTTCACCGATCTGTCCCAGGGCCAGGCCCGGCTGGTCGTCGACACCTGGGCCGACCGGACCGCCGAGCTCGGCGCCCGCGACGACGTCGAGCTGGTGTTCCCGTTCGAGAACCGCGGCCGCGAGATCGGCGTCACCCTCAGCCACCCGCACGGCCAGATCTACGCCTACCCGTTCCTCCCGCCGCGGATGCAGAACCTGCTGCGGCAGGCCCGCAAGCACCAGGAAGTTGCCGGCAGCAATCTGTTCGCCGACGTCCTGGCCGCGGAGCGCAAGGAGGGCACGCGGGTCGTAGCGGAGAACGGCAACTGGACCGCGTTCGTCCCGGAGGCCGCCCGCTGGCCGGTCGAGGTGCACCTGTACCCGCACCGCCAGGTCGGCGGCATCGACGAGCTGTCGGTCGGCGAGCGCGACGACTTCGCCGAGCTGTACCTCGACGTCCTCGGCCGCCTCGACGGCCTGTACGGCGAACCGCTGCCGTACATCGCCGCCTGGCACCAGGCCCCGGTCCGGATCGATCGCGAGCTCGGCTACCTGCACCTGGAGCTGTTGTCGATCCGGCGGGCCAAGGACAAGATCAAGTACCTGGCCGGCTCCGAGTCCGGCATGGGCGCGTTCATCAGCGACACCCGGCCCGAGGATGTGGCCGAGACTCTGCGAAAGGCCGGCCAGTGAGCTTCCAGAAGGTTTTCGGTACGTCGCCCGACGGCAGCTGGCGTGCCCCGGGACGGGTCAACCTGATCGGCGAGCACACCGACTACAACGACGGCCTGGTACTCCCGATCGCGCTGCCGAACCGCATCCTGGTCACCGCCTCGAAGCGGGACGACGGCCGGATCGCGGTCGCGTCGAGCGGGCAGCGGGGCGTCATCGAGTTCGCGATCGACGACCTGGCCCCGGGCTCGGTCGGCGACTGGGCGGCGTACCCGGCCGGTGCGGCCTGGATCCTGCGCGAGTCCGGCTACCCGATCGGCGGCGCGAACCTGCTGGTCGAGTCCGACCTCCCGTCCGGCGCCGGCCTGTCGTCGTCGGCCGCCCTGCTCTGCGCGACGTTCGTGGCGCTGCTGGGCCTGCGCGACCTCGAGGTCGACCCGGCTGAGATCGCGCGGCTGGCGCAGAAGGCCGAGAACCAGTACGTCGGCGCGCCGGTCGGACTCATGGACCAGATGGCCTCGATGTGCTGCACCGAGGGCCATGCGCTGTTCTTCGACATCCGCGCGATGTCCACCGACCAGATCCCGTTCGACCCGCCGGCCGACGATCTCGCGCTGCTGGTCGTCGACGTGAAGGCACCGCACCGGCACGTCGACGGCGAGTACGCCGCGCGCCGGAAGAGCTGCGAGCAGGCGGCGGCCGAGCTCGGCGTACCGGCTCTGCGGTCGATCGCGTTCGAGGACCTCGACGACGCGCTCGCGCGGCTGTCGGACGACGTCGTACGGCGGCGTGTGCGGCATGTGGTGACTGAGATCCGCCGGGTCGAGGACGCGGTCGCGTTGATGCGGGCCGGCAAGCTACGCGAAGTCGGTCCCCTGTTCACCGCGTCGCACGCCTCGTTGCGCGACGACTTCGAGATCACCGTGCCGGAACTCGATGTTGCGGTCGACACCGCGCTGGAGGCGGGGGCCCTCGGTGCAAGGATGACCGGTGGCGGTTTCGGCGGTTGCATCATCGCGTTGGTCGAGGCCTCGGCTGCCGACGCCGTACTGTCCGCGATCGAGAAAGCCTTTGCGGAACACGGTTTCTCGGCCCCGAGCTCGCTGGCCGCGACCCCGTCAGCAGGTGCTTCCAGGGTCAGCTAGGAGGCGATGACGAGGTCGCATCCTGTATCGCGCATGGCCTTACGGGCAGGGGGCGTGAGGCCGTTGTCGGTGACGATCACGTCCAGGTCGGACCAGGTCGCGAACGTACTGAGCCCGACGGTGCCCCACTTGGTGTGGTCCGCAACCACGACCACCTCACGGCTGGCGGCGATGAACGACCGGTTGGTCTCGGCCTCCATCAGGTTCGGCGTGCTCAACCCGTGCTCGGCGTCGACACCGTGCGCGCCGAGGAACAACAGGTCCAGGTGCAGTGACGCCAGGGCCGCGGTCGCGATCGGGCCGACCAGCGCGTCCGACGGCGTGCGGATACCGCCGATGAGTACGACGGTGCGGTCCGAGCGCCCGTTGCCGTGGAACACATCGGCGATCCGCGCCGAGTTCGTGACAACCGTCAAGTTTTCCACCCGCAACAGCTGACGAGCCAGCGCGTACGTCGTCGTACCGGCGCCGATGCCGATCGCGCTGTCCGGCTGCACCCGGGTGGCGGCCTCGGCCGCGATTGCCTGCTTGGCCGCGGACTCCTGGGTCAGCTTGGCGTCGAAGCCCGGCTCGTGCGCGCTGCGCAGGCCGACGGACGTCGCGCCGCCGTGCACCTTGTGCAGCAGGCCGCTGGAGTCCAGGGCGTCCAGATCGCGCCGGATCGTCATGTCCGAGACCCCGAACCGGTCGACCAGTTCGGCGACCGTGATCGCGCCCCGGCTGTTGACCTCGGCAACGATCGTGGCCTGCCGCTGGGCGGCGAGCTGGCCGCCGCGGCCGCGTGGCGGTTCTGCTCCGGCTGCGTTCACGTCCACAGAATAGTCCCGCCGGCAGGGAAATGTGTTGCCCGGCCAGTGGCAGCGCGTCACCCTGAAGCATGCGATTTCCCGACGACGTCCCGGTGCTGACCGACGGTGTGGTGACCCTGCGTGCGCACACGGCCGCCGACGTAGAGCCGGCGTACCGGATGTGCCAGGACCCGGTGATGCAGGAATGGACCACGATCCCGGTCCCGTACCTGCACGAGCACGCGGTGAACTTCCTCACCGAGGTGGTCCCGGCCGGCTGGCGCGACAACACCGCCTGGGCCTGGGCGATCGAGTACGACGGGAACTACGTCGGCACCATCGACCTGCGCGACGGCGAGGGCGGTGTCGGCGAGGTCGGGTTCGCGGTGTCGGCCGAGGTACGCGGCAACGGGGTGATGACCCGCGCGCTGAAGCTGGTGGTGCGGTACGCGTTCGACGGCCTCGACTGGAAGCGCGTCATCTGGCGCGCGTACGTCGGCAACTACGCCAGCCGCCGGGTCGCATGGAAGACCGGATTCCGTGGCCTGGTGACGATTCCGGGCGGCGGCCGCTCGCGCGGCGTACGGAAGGACGAGTGGGTCGCGACGATCGGGTGCGACGACGAGCTGGAGCCGAAGGGCAACTGGTGGGCGGTGCCGGTGCTCGAGGGCGGTGCGATCCGGCTGCGGGAGCTGCGCGAATCGGACGCGCAACGGGTGATGGAGGCCTGCGCCGACGAGCGGACGCAGCAGTGGCTGACGGGCATGCCGTCGCCGTACGGACTCGACGACGCCAAGGGATTCATCGCGAGCCGGCCGGATGCGGCGGCCAGTGGTGAGGCGGTCGCGTGGGCGGTCGCCGACGCGGTCACCGACGAGTTGCTCGGCAACGTCAGCGTCTTCGGTCTGAGCCACCGGATGGACAAGACGGTCGGCGAGATCGGGTACTGGATGCACCCGGACGCCCGCGGCCGCAAGGTGATGTCGACGGCCGTCGAGCTGGTGATCGCACACGCTTTCCGGCCGATCGAGGAAGGCGGTCTGGGCCGTCGCCGGCTGGTGCTGAGGTGCGCCGACGGGAACACCGCGTCCGCGCACGTTGCCGAGGCCAACGGCTTCACCCAGGTCGCCAACGAGCGCCTCGCCGACCCCCGCCGCGACGGCACCTACAACAACCTCCTCACCTACGACCTGCTCGCCACCGAACACCCCGGCGGCTGACATCTCGGGCACGCGGTAACGGGCTGAAGGCAGTGGTTTACGGCGAGTTGGTGACAAACGACACCGGTTCCCCTCGCCGTCGCGCTGCCGGGCTGCTTGAATCGACGGGTGAGAGATCGTGAGGAACTCGTCCGCCGATGGCAGGCCGGGTGGTCCGTCTCGCGGGGCTGGACCACGGTTGAGGAGGACAACGACGGCATCCTGATCGTCCGGGCAGGTGAGGAGAGCCGGCCGACGGAGTACGTCGTACTGGATGCCGACGACAAACCGGAACGGGTGGACCGCGCCGCCCAGCTGGCCCTCGCCGACGGCGGCGGGCGCGGCTCGGGCTGGATCACGCTGGCCACCGATGACAAGGAAGCCAGGATCGAGCAACTTGAGGAGCTCGGCCTCGAGGTCCAGCAGGACCAGGACTGGCTGATGACGATCCAGCTCTCGGAGCAGCCGGCACTGAAGCTGCACGAGCGATATTCGTTGCACACCGAACTCGAGGACGACCTGATCATCACCCGCGCCACGATGCACGGCGGAGTGGTGTCGAGCGGCCGGATGGCGGTCGTCGGCGAGGACGCGGTCGCGGACCGGATCGAGACCGACCCGGCGCACCGCCGGCGCGGACTCGGCAGCGCGGTGATGGCCTCGCTGGTCGAGGCGGCCGCCGCGAAGGGTGCGAAACGCGGGATCCTGATCGCGTCGATCGACGGCCTGCGGCTGTACCGGAGCCTGGGCTGGAAGGTGATCGCCGACATCGTCATCGCCCGTTGCCGCTGAGATTCAAACGATTGCCATAGTCAAAGCGTTGTTAAGCGCGGGCCGTTCAGGAGTTGGCAGGCGTCGGCCTGGGCAAGGCTGCACACCATGACGAACCACCGACGGCCATCGCGACACAACGTGGCCGGTCCGCTCCTCGCGTCCTTGTCGGCTTTGGTGCTGGTGGCCGGTGCCGGGTGGTTCGTACTGCGTCAGTCGGACAGCAGCACGGTGACGAGCCAGGACACTCCGGTCACGATGGCGACCGCGAGCGACGACGCCTCGTCGGCCACGCCGGTCCGTCCGACGAGCCCGTCGTACACACCTCGCCGTACTCCGTCCATGACTCCGTCCACTCCGTCTGCGACGAAGAAGGTGACGCCGCGGCCGAGCCGGACGACATCGGCGCCCAGCCGGAGCAGCTCGCGAACGCCGCAGCCCACCACGTCGACGCCGACTCGTTCGGCGACGCCGACGCCGGCCAGGAAGACCAAGACCTCGGAGCCGGTCGGCGGATCGGGCCCGGCCGAGGCGCAGGTGCTGGATCTGACCAACCAGGAGCGGGCGAAGGCCGGCTGCGGACCGTTGCGGACCAACAAGTCGCTGACCCAGGCCGCCGAGGCGCATGCCGCCGACATGGTTGCCGAGCACTACTTCGCGCACGACAGCCTGGACGGCCGCAGCCCGTTCGACCGGATGAAGGCGGCCGGGTTCCGGGGCGGCGCGATGGCTGAGAACATTGCCGTCGGCTACACGAGCGCGGCCGCGGTGGTAAAGGGCTGGATGAACAGCGAAGGGCATCGCGCGAACATCCTCAACTGCACCTACACGATGATCGGGATCGGCTACGACAGCGGCCAGGTGAAGCCGGAGTGGGGCCACGGCAGCTGGGTGCAGGACTTCGGCGGCTGACCGCCCTCGGGGCGAGGTTCGCGGCGGTCAGTCAATCGTTTTCTTCAGGATTCGTTAAGAGGGCACTCGGCTCCGTAACGATGACCTTGCGCGTCGGTTAAGGTCGCTGTTCGGTGAGACCAGGGGGGACCTGGCTGGACCACGGGGAACGACGCGCAACTCGGTACGAAAAACGAAGAGGATTCGCCCATCCCATGACGGATTCGCCTACCCCCCGGCGGCACCGCGGCAGTAGACGAGCTCCCCGGCGGAGCCGTGGCCTGGTCGGCCCTGTCGTCAGCGCGCTCTCGGTCCTGGTCGCGATCGGACCGGTGGTCTGGCTGATGTCTCGCGACACCAACCGGGTCGACGACGCCGCCAGGGTCCAGTACGTCTCCGACGGCACCCGCGTCGACGGCCGATCGGCGGTCGAGGGTACGGCGGCCGGCACGCCGCTGATGACCCTCACGAAGACCTTGCCGGACGGCCGAACGACGACAGCAGTCCTCGGTACGCCGGCTTTCGGCGCGGCCGCGTCCTCCTCCGCGACCCCGACGAGCCCAGGTACGTCGAGCGACACCCCCAGCAACGTGCTCACCACGCCGACGGCGCCGACCGTCGGCGTGACCACCGTAACGGTGCCGCCGACGACGCCACGCACCACCCGGACCCAGACCGGCAAGCCGACGAAGACCGCGAGTACGACACCGACCCGTACACCGACTCGGACGCCGACCAAGACGCGGTCCACCGACCCGACGCCGAGCGACACCCCGGAGCCGCCGGCCGGTGGCGGCGGGACGAACACGCAGGAGCGGCAGGTCCTCGAGTACACCAACCAGATCCGTGAACAGCAGGGCTGCGGCCCGCTCCGGCTGGACAGCGCACTCGTCGAAGCCGCCGGCAAGCACGCGTCGGACATGGTCCGCAGGCACTACCTGGACCACACGAATCCCGACGGACAGGACCCGGGCGATCGGATGGCGGCCGCCGGGTACCGCGGGTCGAGCTGGGGCGAAAACATCGCGGCCGGCTACGACAGCGCACAGAAGGTGGTGGCCGCGTGGATGCAGAGCGACGGGCACCGCAAGAACATCCTGAACTGCCGGTTCACCACGATCGGCGTCGGATACGACCCAGGCCAGGTGCGGTCGGACTGGGGACCGGGCAGCTGGGTCCAGGACTTCGGCAGAAGCTGAGACCGGGGAGCCATCGTGGTTGTCATCGTGTCCAGAACACCGAGAGTGGCCAGAACGTTGTTCCAGGGCCACAATGTCCGGCCGGTTCACCGCCGGTCCCGGCGGGTAGGTCCTGTCTGGCGATTCCGCGCCGTCGCGAGCAGGTGCTCGGTGCGGTGCAGTAGGCGGGGAATCGCCAGACAGGACCTCAATCGATCCTTGTCATGGTGCCGGGCGGTCCTGGGGGGCTCCGGTGAGACGACGTGTGAGGCGTCTCGATCTGACGAGGCACGTCGTGGGGGCGCGACTTCGAAGGGAACAACGAAATAATGTCCGAGTCCGGCAACGGCCGGTACAAACCACGCAGGAAAGCGACGCGAGCGGCCTCCCGTTCGTCGCGGTCCGGCAACCGGCCCACTCCGCCCGCGGAAACCACCCCGCCCGCACCACCCGAACCGCCGCGCTACGCGCCGCGGACCAGCGACGAGTCACCGTTCTGGGCGAGCGCGCCGAAGGGCGCCACGTCCAGCGAGTCCCCGTTCTGGGCCGGCGGCAACCAGTCACGTCCGGCCACGCCGCAGTACGCCCCGCGCGGCGCGCTGCCCAGCTACACCGCACCCGACACCAACTCCGGTCTGCCTACTCGGCCCTCTGAGGAGCCGGGTCTCGGAAGCCGGCGGCCTGCTGGTGGTACGCCGTCGTGGGTCGACCAGTCGATCGCAGGCAGCGACCCCGAACCACCCACGCGGGCACGCCGTGCAGCCGCCCGCACGGAGACCCCGGCCCCGGCGTCGCTCGGCGAAACCGCCGGCACCTGGTCCTCCCGCCGAGCCGCCGACGACTGGGCCTCCCTAGGCACCGCCTCGGGACGTGCAGCTGACGCAAGTACAACCCGCTCAGCCGCAGACGACCTGTCCGCAGCGGCCACCCGCCGCCCAACCACCCGCCCCGAAGCAGCCGCAACCGCATTCGGCCCCGCAGCCGCAGGCGCCGACGCAGCAAGCGCGTCCGACGTCGGCGAATCCGGTATGGACGCGGCCCGCGCGAGCACGTCTGGCGTCGGCGAGAGCGCCTTCGGCACCGCAGCCGCAGGTACCGGCGCAGCCGCGGGCGCGTTCGGCGTTCGCGAGAGCACGTCCGGCGTAGCCGCGGGCGCGTTCGGCGTCGGGCAATCCGGCGTGGACGCGGACCGCGCGAGCACGTCTGGCGTTGGCGCGAGAGCGTTCGGCGCGGATCGTGTGGACGGCGGCGCGGTTGGGGCCGGTGTTGGCGCGGCGGCGTACGCGGGTGCTGGGTCTGAGGTCGGTGGGACCGACTCGGGGACCGAGCATGTTGCTGCCGCTGGTGCCTCGAGCGACGGGCGAGGGGCCTCTGGGCCGGGCAGGCCTGGCGGTTCTGGGCCTGGCGGTTCTGGGCCGGGACGGCGGACCGCGGCACGGTCGGCGGCGGCTGGGCGGTCGGCTCGTGGCCGCCGTACGGTGATTGCCATTGCTTCTGTCCTGCTGGTGATCACGCCGATCTCGTGGATCCTGCTGCACCAGCCGCAGAACGACGAGGCAGACGCATCCATCCCGATCGTCACCCGCACCGACGACACCTACATCACGCCCACCACCAAGGCAGCCGTCGCAACCCCCTCGGCCCGAGTCACCGTCCCGCCAACGGCGACCCCCACGGCCACCCCCACCAGCACCCCGTCGGAAACCCCCTCGGCAACTCCGTCGAGCAGTCCGACCAACACCCCGACCGACTCGCCCACCACCAAGTCCTCCAAGACCCCCACCACCGCACCGACGTCGGCCCCGACAACGCAGCCCACCACCGCACCAACCTCCCCGGGCCGCACAGTCCCCACCCCCACGCCGACCCAGACCACCACCACGACCCCGCCACCACCGGTCGACGGCGGCATGAACGCCGACGAGCAGCAACTCTTCGACCTGATCGACAACGCCCGCGTGAACAACGGCTGCGCCCGCCTGAAGGAAGACCCGAGCCTCACCTCAGGTGCTCGGTCGACTGCCCAGAGCCGGGCCACGTCCGGTGACAACCTGAACAGCAGTTCCGGCTCCCAGGTCGGTGCTGGCGGTGACGGCATGACCGCACAGCAGGCCTACAACCAGCTGATGAAGAAGTACAGGAGCCAGGTTCTCGACTGTGATCGCACAACGCTCGGAGTAGGTATGAAGTCGGCCACCCACAAGACCGGCCTTCTGTGCCCGATCGTCTGCGGCTCCGCGACGCGCTACGCGTGGGTGGCGAACTACTCGTAGGCAGGCGGAGCTGCACGCAGGCAGAACCCCTCGGGCGACTCTCTTGAGCCGCTGCGAGTGGGTTCTGCGGCTGTCCTGTCCGAGGTGTGGGTCTGACCACAGCCCGATCCGGGATCGTGCGATAGGCAGTGGTGCGTGGGGACTTGGTATTGCCTGTTCCCGGTCACCAGCGCCTGTCTCCAGTCCCCGCCGTCGGGCGGCGGGCGGTGGGGATCGTCCACGGGTCGAGCCGGTGGAGTGGATATGTCTGCGTGGCGCTTCAGCGAGTGGGATCATGGGGGTGAGGACCCTGGTCCACCGGCCTGCGGGAGGTTGGATGTACGAGCGGGATGATGTGGATCGGGCGGAGCCGGCGCATTTCGGGATTCATCCGGAGGCGTTCGCCGAGGAGCGGCCGGATCCGCGGCCCGAGGAGGCCAAGCGGATGGGGCTGAGCCGCCATACCGAGGAAGGCGCCGTGCTCTACTTCGCGTCGTCGCTCGACCGTGGCAAGCCCGCGCACCGGATGATGGCCTGGATCCTGCTGATCACGTTCGCCGCGCCGGTGATCTACATCCTGCTCGTGCTGTAGAACTCCTGCCGATGCCGCTGCGGCGTCGTACCCAGCAACCCGTGGAAGTGGTGTCGCAGCGCGTCGCTGCTCCCGAACCCGCTCTCCGCCGCCACCCGCTCGACCGACAGGTCTGTTGTCTCCAGCAACAACCGTGCTCGGTCCAGCCGCTGCTGCAACAACCATGCCTGTCCCGAGCTCCCGGTCCGCGCCCGGAACTGCCGGGTGAACGTACGCCGTGACATCGCCACCGCTCCCGCCCACTCGTCGAGGGACACCGGCTGGTCGAGCCGTGCCCGCGCCCACACCATCGCCTTCTCGATCACGTCGTCGGCGGGGTCCGGCGGCACCGGCACCGGGATGTACTGCGCCTGCGACCCGCTTCGATGTGGCGCCACCACGATGTCCCGGGCAACCTTCTCCGCCATCTCGACCCCATGGTGCGTGCGTACCAGGTGCAGGCAGCAGTCCAGCGAGGCCGCCGTACCGGCCGATGTGACGACGTCCCCCTGATCCGACCACAGCACGTCGGCGCGCACCTTCAGGTCCGGATACCGCGACCGCAGCTCGTCGGCGAAGCGCCAATGCGTCACCACCTCGCGCCCGTCGGCGAGCCCGCTCTCCGCCACGAGGAACGCCCCGAGACACAGCCCGACCACCATCGCTCCCCGCGCGTGTGCCCGCCGGATCGCGTCCAGCAGTACGTCGGACGCGACCAGACCGGGCTCCCAGCTCGGCAGCACCACGACATCGGCCCGGTCCATCACCTCGAGACCGTGATCCACCGTGATGCCGAACCCGGCGCTGGTGGCGAACGATCCCGGCTCCTCCGCACAGACGAGTACGTCGTACCGCGCCGGCAGCCCGCGACGTTCGCCGAGCACCAAGCACGGCACGGACAGATGGAACGGGCTCATCCCGGGATACGCGAGGACCGCGACAGTACGCATCGGGACAGTATGGCCCGATCTTCAGGAACGATGACTCGCGGGCCAATGGTGAGACGGATCGCCAGGCCGGAGGATCGTGGTCATGAAGATCACGCACATCGGCGGCCCGACCGCCGTTCTGGACCTCGGTGGCCTCACGTTCCTGATCGACCCGGCGTTCGACGAGCCCCGCGACTACCAGCTCCCGGGCCGGGTGATGACCAAGCTGACCGGCCCGGCGATCCCGGCCGCGGAGCTCGGCCCGATCGACGTGGCCCTGGTCTCGCACGACGAGCACAAGGACAACCTCGACGACGCCGGCCGCGCGCTGCTCCCGTCCATCCCGACCGTCGTCTCGACCCCCGGTGCGGCCGTCCGCATCCCCGGCGTCCGCGGGCTGAAGAACTGGGAGTCGATCGATCTGCCCCGGCCGGACGGCGGCGTGATCACGGTGACCGGCGTACCGGCGCTGCACGGCCCGGAAGGCGCGGAGGAGGTCCTCGGCGTGGTCACGGGATTCGTCCTGCAGGGCGACGGACTCCCGACCGTCTACGTCTCCGGCGACAACGCCTCGCTCGGCCTGGTCAAGGAGATCGCCGACCGGTTCGCGCCGATCGACGTCGCGGTCCTGTTCGCGGGCGCCGCGCGCACCGCGCTCCTGGACGGCGCCAACCTCACCCTGACCTCGGCGGACGCGGTCGAGGCGGCCCGCCTGCTCGACGCGGCGACGATCGTCCCGGTCCACACCGAAGGCTGGGCGCACTTCAGCGAGGGCCCGGAGCAGTTCATCGCTGCGTTCCGTGACGCCGGGCTGGAGGACCGCGTCGCGCTACTCGAGCACGGCGTCGCGACGAGCCTTGATTGAGGGCTTGACGAGTACGGAGCGTGACGGATAGCGTGCGTCCGCCGGGGGGAACCGGCAGCTTGCACTCATCGGGCCGGGGGGAATTCGGCCCACTGCCTAGGGGGACATTCCTTTGTTCGTACGACGCTTCCGCGCGCTCTTTTCCGCCGCCACAGCCGCCCTGGTGCTGGCCGGTACGGCGGCTCTCGCACCCCTGCCGGCCGATGCGGCGATCACTGTCGTCCTGAGCGGCATCCAGTACGACCCGCCGGGCGCGGACGACCGTACCAACGCCCAACTGAACAACGAGTTCTTCACCGTCCGCAACATCAGCTCACGGCCGATCAACCTGTCCGGCTTCCGCGTCCTGGACGCCGCCAACCACCTGTTCGTGTTCCCGCGCGGCTACGTGCTCCCGGGCCGGTCGACGGTCATCGTCCGCACCGGCAAGAACCGGAACCGCGCACTCACGCTGTACTGGAACCAGAGCTGGTACATCTGGAACAACACCGGCGACACCGCCCGCTTCCAGACCCCGGCCGGCAAGACCTTCGACACCTGCACCTACACGGCAGTCACCGGCCGCTACCGCGTCGGCTGCTGACAGCAACTACTAGCGGCGGTCCGGCCCGGGGTCGGTGCCATCCGGGATCCATTCCTGGACAGTGATCTCGTCCCCCACCCGGATGTTGCCAGGGGCAAGTACTGCGCCCTTGACGCCGAAGCTCACCCCGCCGCCGTAGGCGGGTTCCCGCCGGTACGTCGCCAGCGTCCGGGTCGGCTCCGGCCCGGACTTGGCGCCGGTGGCCTGATCCACGGTCGGCACCGCGCACCGGATCCCGCGCGCGGAGTACCCGATCTCCACCGCGCCGGCGGTCATCCGCAGCACCTTGTCCTCGGTGTGCGGCTCGGGCCACCCGGAAACGACGAGGTTCGGCCGGAAACGGTTCATCGGAATCGCGTTTCCGCCGTGTTCCACGATGCGCGCGTTCAGACCGTCGAGTGACGCCTGCGACGTGATCATCAAGGCGTGCGCGTCGCCGAATCCGGTCAGCCCGCGATGCGCGCCCCATCCGGGCCGCTCGTGCTCGGGCGTCACGCGAACCAGAGCTGCCGGCGCACCGAGGCGCGCGGTGAACCACTCGTCCGCGGCCGGGTCCTGCACGATGCCCTGCCCGAACCATTTCTCGAACAGGCTGACGTCACGCCGCTTCCCGTCGTACCGGATCTCGATCTCGAGGTCCGGGGCGCCGGGCGCCGAGAGCCGGAGCGCGTCGCCGGCGAGTTCGGCGCGCAGCGTGGCCATCGCGGGCAGCTTGCGCTGACTGAGGAACGACCCGTCCGGCTGGACCAGCATGAACAACCGGTCGTGCAGCAGACCGGTCGGTCCGGCCTCGGCGGATTCGACGGAGATCCCGGCAAGGCCCTTCACCGGGTAGTAGGCCAGGGCGGCAACCTTTGCAACGGACACAGGACCAGCCTAACCGGCCTTGATCTGTTGAAACATGTTGAGTTATGTTTGAACACGTGGAGGACGTCGCTGCTTTCGCTGCCGCCTTGGACCGGGTACGTCGTCAGGCGGGTCTGAGCTATCGCCAATTGGCGGACCGCGCGCTTTACTCGCATCCGCATCTGATCCGCGCGACGAGCGGCAAGCACCTCCCGACCTGGGATGTGGCCGCTGCCTACCTCACCGGCTGTGGAGTTCCGATGGATCTGCTGCCGGTCTGGCGCCGGCGTTGGCAGCAGGCGAGCCGCGACCCGCGCGACATCGTCGGCCTGCTGGAGAACGCGCAGAACCTCGAAGACCTGGGCACAGCGGTCGCGGCACTCACCCGACCACGATCGTTGCGAGCGCTCGAGCAGCAGAGCGGGATCCCGCGAGCCACGATCCAGGCGTGGCTCCAGGGCACCAGGCTCCCGGGCCGGGACCGCCTCGACCACCTCGTCCGCTCGGTCGGCGCAACACCTGCCGAGCGCACCGCGGTCGCCAACGCCGTAGACCGCCTCGCCACCGGACGAGACCGAGTCGGCCGCGCACCGGTCAGCTCTGCGCGGGTCAGGTCCGGAAGACTGAGGCCGGCGCCCGCGGCGTGACGAAGCCTTCCGCATCGGTCAGCGGCGCCGCTTTCCCGGCAAGCTCCTGCAAAGGCATCACGTCGTACGGCGGTTGCGCCCGCCGGCCCGCATCCGTCAGATCGGGAACGGGCTGCGGCGACGCCACCATGATGACGTTCCCGAATCCCTTGCCCCGCAGGATCTTCCGCTCCGCGAGCACGACGCCCGCGCCAACCACGTCCCGTACCGTCGCCGCCGTACGCCGGATGAACGGCAGCCCGGCCTTCCCGTCGATCAGGTTCGCGACAAGCACACCCGTCGGCCGCAGCACCCGAGCACACTCCGCGAAGAACTCCGCCGTCACCAGATTCGCCGGCACCGACTCGTGCTCGAAGGCATCCAGGATCACCAGATCCATCGAGTCGTCGTACAACTCGGTGATTCCCGCCCGCCCCGTGACCGGGCGCACCTTGATCCCGGACCGCTTCGGCAACGGCAACGTCTCGCGAACGAACTCGGTCAGATCCTCGTCCGGTTCGAGCACGATCTGACGTGACCGAGGCCGCGTCACAGCGACGTACCGCGGCAAACTCAGCGCGGCGCCACCGACATGCGCCACCGCAACCGGCTGCCGCCGCGGCGCAACCGCATCAACGACGTCACCGATCCGCCGCATGTACTCGAACGACAGGTTCCCCGGATCCGCCAGATCCACCTGCGACTGCGGCGACCCGTCGACCCGCAACACAAACGTCCCATCCGCCTGTGCCTCAACAGAAGCCATCCCCGACCCAGTCCGCCGCTCCACGCGCACATGCTCCCATCTTTGAGAACCCACCAACCGTTTGGCCGCGGGCAAAACGGTTGGTGGGTTCTCAAAGTTGATGTGAGCAAGTCGGCGGTGCCCCAGCGTTGGGCTGCGACACCTGGCTTGCTAGCGTCCGAAGCACACAATCGGATGAGCTAGGAGCATGTCGTGAGCACTACACCGGTGAAGGTGGCCGTTACCGGGGCCGCAGGGAATATCGGTTACAGCCTGCTGTTCCGGATCGCGAGCGGCGCGCTGCTCGGGCCGGACACGCCGGTGGAGCTGCGGCTGCTGGAGATCACCCCGGCGCTGAAGGCGCTCGAGGGGGTCGTGATGGAGCTCGAGGACTCCGCCTTCCCGACACTCGCCGGTATCGAGATCGGCGACGACCCGAACGTCGTGTTCGACGGGGTCAACGTCGCGCTGCTGGTGGGCGCGCGGCCGCGGACCAAGGGGATGGAGCGCGGCGACCTGCTGGAGGCGAACGGCGCGATCTTCACCGTCCAGGGCAAGGCGCTGAACGACCACGCCGCCGACGACATCCGCATCACCGTCACCGGCAACCCGGCGAACACCAACGCGCTGATCGCGAAGAGCAACGCGCCGGACATCCCGGCCGAGCAGTTCTCGGCGCTGACCCGGCTGGACCACAACCGGGCGCTGGCGCAGCTGGCGAAGAAGACCGGCACGCACGTCACCGACCTGAAGAAGCTGACGATCTGGGGCAACCACTCCGCGACGCAGTATCCGGACATCTTCCACGCCGAGGTGGCCGGCAAGAACGCCGCCGAGGTCGTCAACGACCAGGCCTGGCTGGAGAACGACTTCCTGCCGACCGTGCAGAAGCGCGGCGCCGCCATCATCGAGGCCCGCGGCGCGTCGTCGGCGGCCTCCGCGGCGGCCGCCACCATCGACCACACCCGCGACTGGCTGAAGGGCTCGCCCGAGGGTGACTGGCTGTCGATGGCGGTCGTCTCCGACGGTTCGTACGACGTGCCGGAGGGCCTGATCTCGTCGTTCCCGGTGACCACCAAGGACGGCAACTGGGAGATCGTCCAGGGCCTGGAGATCAACGAGTTCTCCCGCGGCAAGATCGACGCGTCGACCGCCGAGCTCGGCGAGGAGCGCGCCGCCGTGAAGGACCTCGGCCTGATCGGCTGACAACACCTGACAGAACGGCCCCCGGGATGGCGTCCCGGGGACCGTTCTGCTGTTCTCACCGCAGGCTGTAGGCGGCGATCACAGTTTGCGTCGTGCTGTTCCCGGCCGCGTCCGTCGTGGTGGAGCGCAGCGAGACGGTCTTGCCGGACGGCGTCGGGAAGACCGCCTTGCCGCCGGCAACCGGCGCCTGACGCCAGGTCGCTCCGGCGTCACCGGAGTACTCGATCTTCACCTTCGCCACCGCACCGCCCTTGACCTCGTACGGCAGGACGGTGACCGGCTTGCGTTCCATCGTGTTGTTCCCGTCCAGCTCCGGCCGGAACGCGACGGTGTGGATCGGAACGCTCGGCTGATCTGCCGACGACGTGAACGTCGCCTCCAGATCGACCCGCGTCGAGAACGGCCACAGCGCCTGTGTGCCGGTCGTGACCAGCTTGTACGACGCCTTGCCGGCGGGCAGGTCCGCGACGCCGATGCTGCCGAACCGCGTCGAGGACCCGATCTCGGTCCCGTCGCGGTACAGCTTCGCGCTCGCCGGCGTCATGGAGATGAACCCGGCGTGCCCGTCCGCGTCGGTGAGGCTGTACAGCGAGATGTTCAGCTCGCTCCCCGACCGAGTCGCGGCGTACACCGACGGCACGAACGTGGCCGCGTTCCACCGTTCGGTGTAGTACCGGCCGGCCTTGTACAGCACCGGCTTCCCCTCCAGGCGCCACTTCGGGAGCGGGAAGTCTCCGCCGTCCGTGTCCTCCTCGGTCACGCCGGACCAGCCGTACTGCGTGTCGTCGAGGTAGTACCGGATCGTCCGCGGCACGTCGAGGCGGATAACGCGAGCCCAGCCACCACCGCCGTCGGGCATCACCGGCATCAGCATCTTGAACACCCGTGGATCCGCGGTCGCGTTGACCGTGCTGTCCACGGTCGCGAGGTCGGACTGCTTCACCTGCCGGTCGAACCCGGTGGGGAACTCGCCCGGGAAGTAGTTCGCGATCCCGTACAGGTACGGCGTGTTCGTGAACAATCCGTCGGCACCCGGCACACCCCACTGGGACGTGACGTGCCCGGTCAGCTCGGCCGCGGACAGCTTCGGTCCGGCGCTGTACGTGTACATCTTCCCGGACAGGAAACCGCCCGCGGAGTACATGTACGTGCCGTCCTTGATCTTCCGGTCGAAGCCGATGTCCGAGTTCGCCTGCTTCGCGTCGGCCTTCGGCACCGACGTCGTGATCGGCTTCGCGTTCCGCGCGTCCAGGACGACGGTCTGGTCCGAGGTGAGCTTCACACTGGGCGCGGTCAGCGAGAAGAAGATCCAGTCTTCCGGTCCACGCTCGAATTCCTGGAACTGACTGAGCAGATACTCGCCCTGTGGCAGCCTGAGCCTCACCGTCCCGTTCTCGTCCGGCGAGTACATGTCGTATGCGTCGTTGTCGACGCCGACGAGCGACAGCGGGTAGTCCGGGTCCGGTGCACCGTCGGGCCGGACCAGCTTGACGGTCAGGTTGTACGTCGGACCTTCCTTGTCCACACCCACCGGTACGACGACCGTCTGACCGCCCACGGTGGCAGTGATCCGGCCGCTGTACAGCCCGTCCGCACCGCCGAGTGCGGTGTCCGACGTCGCCTGCACAGACGCCGTACCACCGGCCGGGACGGTCACCGAGTCGGCGCTCAGCTTCAGCGCACCAGCCGGAGCCGCCGCACCGTCAGGCCCGTTCAGCTCCGACGTCAGCGACAGCGTGACGGCCGCGTCGCCCAGGTTCCGGAACGTCACGTCGCGCGTGACCGGCTGGTCGTCGGAGTGCGGGTACGCCGCCTTCCCGAACGACACGCTGCCGGGCTCACTCACCACGGTCTGCTTGATCGCGGTCGTCAGGTCGATCCGTCCGGCGCCCTGCTGGAACGACGTCTGGCCGGCCGCGACCTTCGCCGAACCCATCAACGCCGCCTTCACCTCGGCCGGCGTCCAGGTCGGATGCTCCTGCAGCAGGATCGCGGCAGCGCCGGCGGTGTGCGGCGTCGCCATCGACGTACCGGAAAGCCGCAGGTACTTGTCGCCGACCGGTTCGCCGATCGAGGAGTCCTTCGACTTCGCCGCCACGATGTCCGTGCCCGGCGCGGTCACGTCCGGCTTCAGCGCGCTGTCCCCGACCCGCGGCCCGCGACTCGACGTCACGTTGAGCTGGTCCTGCTTGGTCACGTTGCCGACCGTCAGCGCCGCGTCTGCGCTGCCGGGCGAGCTGATCGTTCCGTCACCCGGCCCTTCGTTGCCAGCGGCAATCACGAACAACGTGCCGGACTGCGCGGTCAGCCGGTTCACGGCCTCCTCGATCGGATCGAGCTCGGGCGTGTCCCGGCCGCCGATGCTGAGGTTGACGATCTTCGCCTTGACGTCGTTCGCGGCCCACTCCATACCGGCGAGGATCGCGGACTCCTCGCAACCCCAGACCTCGCAGATCTTGCCGTCGTAGATGCGCGCGTCCGGCGCCACGCCCTTGTAGCGCCCGTCCGACGCGGCACCGGTGCCGGCGATCGTCGACGCGACGTGCGTACCGTGGCCGACCAGGTCGTCCGCCGGCTCCGTGGTGAGGTTCTTCTCCCCCGCGATCTGCGTCGCGAGATCCGGATGGGTCGCGTCGACGCCGGAGTCGAGCACCGCGACCGACACGCCCTTCCCCGTGTACCCGGCCTGCCACGCGACCGGTCCACCGATCTGCGGCACCGACTGGTCCAGCAGCAGCTTCCGCCTGCCGTCCAGCCACAGCTTGCTGAACCCGGCCGAGCTCATGAACGCCTTGGCATTGCTCTTGCTGACCTTCATCGCCGCACCGCTGATCGACGGCAACTGCCGCGTGACCCGCGTTCCGGCCGGTACGGCGCGCTTCGCGGTGCCGGCGTACGTCGTCAGCACCGGGATGGTGCTCGTCGACGCGTCGTCGTACCCGCCCTTGACCAGCTCGGCGACATCGAACAGCCGGCGGTCGATCCGGCCGTCCCCGACTGCTTGATAGACGTCGGCCGGGATCACGTAGGCGTGGTCCCGGACCCGGTAGGTGTTGAAGCCGACGTGCTCCCGTCCGGCCGCGGGCTGGACCGTCGTCTTGGTCACGTCGCCGCCGGCCAGAACCACTCGGTCGCCGGTGATCAGCGTGACGCTGACGTCCTTGCCGCCGGCCGCCCGGGCGGATGGCTGAGCGGACGGTGCCGCAGCGGCGGGCGTCATCAGCCCGACGGCAAGGCCCGCGACCGCCAGGACGGCGATCGCGGGCATTCCTCTGCGCGTAGATCTCGAACTCACTGCCTCACCCCAAAAGTCGGTTGTCTGCGCAACTGCTAGAACGCGGCAACCGGTCTCCGGGGTTGCGTCGTCAGCGCATCGCGTACGACCCGATGACGGTCAGGTCCGTGACGTTGCCGGCGCCGTCGACGAGGTGCGACCGCAGCGAGACGCTCTTTCCGGCCGGCGTCTGGAAGATCGCCTTGTACCGGCCGTGACCGATCGGCGCGACCGCGGCGTTCTTCCAGGTCTTACCGCCGTCACCGGACACCTGGACCGTCAGCTTCCGGATCACCGGCAACTGCTGCCCAGCCTGCGCGTCCACCACGACGGGCAGGACAGTGACCGGCTTGCGCTCGGCCACGTTGTGATCGTCCACCGTGGGCTGGTAGCGGATGCCCAGTAGCGGCAGCCTGGTCTCCTCGGACGTGGCCGCCGAGCTGAACGTCCACCGCAGATCGGTCCGGGTGGCGAACGGGCTCTTCGACTGCGTCTGCGTCGACACCAGCGTGTACGTCGTCTTCGCCGCAGGCAGCTCGGACGCCTCGACGTACCCGAAGAACGGCGACTCGGCCACGACCTTCCCCTCCTGCATCAGCTTGCTGGACTCCGAGTCGGTGGCGATGAACCCACTGTTCCCGTCCGCGTCACCGAGGCCGTAGGCCGACACGAACAGGCCGTTCCCTTGCCGGACCGCCTTGTCCGGCGCGATCGTGAACGCCGCCGCGTTGAACCGTTCGCGGTACGACTTGCCGGCCCGGTACTCCTTCGACGGCGACATGAGCCGGCTGATCGTCTCCGGGAACGGGTTCTCCGGATCCGTACTCGGGATGATCTCGTCGACCTCGGTCTGCCAGGTGGCCGGCTTGCCGTCGACGTACGCCGTCGTGGTCAGCGGCGCCTTGCCGTACATCAGTCCGACCGCCCAGCCGCCACTCATCCCCGGCCCGCTGCCGAACACGATCCGCTCGTGCTCCCGGTCGCTGGTGGCGTTGACGGTCTGCTGGAGCGTGGCCTGGTCGTTCGCCTTGACGTTCCGGATGAACCCGGTCGGGAACACGCCCGGGAACGTGTTGACCTGTCCGACGAAGTACGGCGAGTTGCTGAACGACCCGTTGGCGTCCGGCTTCGCCCACTGCGACGTGACATGGCCGGTGAACTGCTCCTGCGGCAACACATCGGATCCCACCTGCGCGGTGTAGATCCCGCCGAATCCGAAGGACAAGTTGGCGTAGCTCATTCCGTTCTTACCGTCCGCGGATGTCCGGTCGAATCCGATGTCGGCGAGCGCGGCCTCCGCGCCGGCCTGCGGCACGGTCACCTTCACCGGCTTCGTCGTCCGCGCGTCGAACACCACCGTGGTGTCCTCGGTGAGCTTGATCGACGGCTGTACGAGCCCGTAGCTGACCAGATCGCCGTCCGGCTGCTCGACGTACTGGCTGTTCTGCACCAGGTACTCGCCCTTCAGCAACCGCAGTTTGAGCGTGTCGGTGCCGTCGCCTAGGAACTGGAACAAGTTCCGGTCCACCGCGGACAGGACGCCATCGAACGGGGCCGGCTTTCCGTCCGCACCGATCGCCTTCAGGGTGAGGTTGTAGCTCTCCTTCTCCTTGTCCACGCCGATCGCCGACGTGACGCTGACATCGCCCGCGGTCGCGGTGAGGCGGCCGGAGTACGTGCCGTCCGGGCCGTCGTGCTTGGTGTTCGAGGTCGCCTGGACAGTGGCCGTGCCGCCCGCCGGGACGGTGACCGTGGTCGCACTCAGCTTGAGCGCGCCCGCCGGAGCGGGGCTGCCGTCCGGGCCGTTCAACGACGCGGCCAGGTTGAGCGTGACGGGCCGGTCGCCGAGGTTGCGGTACGTCACGGTCCTGGTGACCGGGGCGTCGTCGCCGTGCGGCCAGACCGCCGTGCCGAACGAGACGTTGCCGGGCTCGGCGATCACGGTCTGCTTGATGCCCTTGGCAACATCCACCCGGCCGGCGCCCTGCTCGAACGCGGTCTGGTCCGCGGCCGGCTTGGCCGAACCCATCAGCGCGCCCTTGAGCTCGGCCGCCTTCCAGTTCGGGTGTTCCTGCGCGAGGATCGCGGCCGACCCGACCACGTGCGGCGTCGCCATCGACGTACCGTCGAGACGCAGGTAGTCCGCGCCGACCGGCTCGCCGATGATCGAGTCCTTCGCCTTCGCGGCGACGATCGACACCCCCGGCGCGCTGATGTCCGGCTTCACGGCGCCGTCGCCGACGCGCGGACCACGGCTGGAGAAGTCGGCCAACTGGTTCTGCTTGTCGACCGCGCCGACCGTGAGCGCGGCGTCCGCACTACCCGGCGAGCCGATGCTCTGCTCCCCCGGGCCTTCGTTGCCGGCGGCAATCACGAACAGCGTGCCGGTCTGTGCGGTCAGCCGGTTCACGGCCTCCTCGAGCGGGTCGATGCCCGGGGTGTCGGTGCCGCCGAGGCTCAGGTTGACGACCTTGGCCTTGATTTCGGTCGCAGCCCACTCCATCCCGGCCAGGATCGCGGAGTCCGGGCAGCTGCCGAAGTCGTCACAGACCTTGCCGTCGTACAGTCTCGAGTCCGGGGCCACGCCCTTGTACTTGCCGCTCGACGCGGCCGCCGTACCGGCGATCGTCGAGGCGACGTGCGTACCGTGGCCGAAGTGGTCGCCGTCCGGGGAGTCGGTGAAGTTCTTGCCGCCCACCACCTGGGTCGCGAGGTCGGGATGGGCCTTGTCGATCCCGGTGTCGAGGACCGCGACCGGGATGCCCTTGCCGGTGTAGCCCGCCTGCCAGGCGGTCGGTGCGCCGATCTGCGGCACCGACTGGTCCAGCGTGACCTTGCGCTTGCCGTCGAGCCAGATCTTGTCGATGCCGGTCCCGTCCAGGACCTTCGAGTCCTTGGTGACCTTCAGCGCGGCGCCGTTGATGACGGGCAGCTGTCGCGAGACGGTCGCTCCCGGTATGGCGGCTCGCTTCTGGGCCTTGCCGCTGTACGTGACGATCAGCGGCAGCGTGTCGTCGTACCCGTCCTTGATCAGGCCGGTCACGTCGAACAGGCGGCTGTCGAGCTTCCCGCCTGCCAGGCGCGCGCTGACGTCGGACGGTACGACGTACAAGTGGTCCTTCAGCCGGTACGAGTTGAACGCGACGTCGGTCCGGCCGGTGCCGGGCCGGATGATGGCACGGGCGGGGTCGCCGCCGCGCAGGGTGACCCGGTCGCCGGTGATCAGCGTGACGCTCTGATCCTTGGCGGCCGGATGGGCTTGGGGGCCGGCTGTTGCTTGGCCCGGGGTAACGAGCCCGAAGGCAGCGATCAAGGCGACGGCGGCAACGCCGATGCGCCTCGATCGTGGTGTGGATACCACGATGAGTCCCTCCCGATCGGTTGTCCTCACAGCGGGCCGCACCAGGCCACTCACGGAGCGGAGTCATACGGCCACTCACCGATAGATGTCCGGACCCTATCGAATGGTTGCCAGAACCACCTGCCACGGCAGGTTGTTGCCTCGTCACTGCCCGTAAAGGCCTCCGAGCTCAGGCAGGCGGGGCCACCATGGCGTCGGCCTGCCCGGAGGCGGCCAGGGACGCGGCGATGAAGCCCGAGGACTTCAGGTCCTCGATCAGGTCGTGCAGGTAGGCGACCGTGTCGGGGTGCTTCGACTTTGCGGTGCCGACGGCCTGTTGGATCCGCATGAACCGCTCGTCGATCAGGCGGAGGTCCGGGTTCTCGGCGACGTACCGGGCGATCGGCTGCCGGATGCCGGCCGCCACCTCGAGCCCCTCGTCACGGAACACGTCGACGCCCTCCGCCCCGCGGACCACCGTTGCCTGCTGCAACGTCCTGGTCAGGTAGAGGTCGTACGCCGACCCCTGCTTCACCCCGATCCGCACACCTGGCGCATCCACCTCGGCAACGGCGGTCAGCCCGGAATCGCGCGGTACGGCGTACACGCCCTCGATCACGACGTACGGCGCCGTGAACGCGACCTCGGCCGCCCGCGCCGGGTCGATCGCGAGAAAACAGAGATCCGCCTGCCCGGTCGTCATCGCCTCGAACGACTTCCGCGCCGCATCGAAACACACCAGCTCCAACGGCAACTCGAGCCGCTTGGCCAACTCCCGCGCGATGTCGACAGTCACCCCACCCGGCGCCTCCGCGGTCCCCTGCGCCAGCACCGGATTCCCAAGATTGATCGAGGCCCGCAGAACCCCGTCCGGCGCAAGATCCCCAGCAACAGTCGTCATACGGCGACCCTAGTCGGATCCAGTTTTTGCAGAGACATTGCGTAAATAGGCCGACGGTCCTACTGTGTGCGCAGGAACCGTCCGATGGGGGTGTTATGAGGCGTCGGAGTGTGGGGCTGCTGATGGCGGCTGCGCTGGTCGTGCCAACGACTGCCGCCGTACCTGCTGAAGCGCACGGCAGCACCAAACGAGTGGTGGGGTACTACACCAACTGGAGCGGGTACGGCCGGAACTTCCTGGTCAGCGATCTGGTGAAGAACGGGTCGGCGGCCCGGTTGACCCAGATCAACTACGCGTTCGGCTTCGTCGACGCCCAGGGGAACTGCCTCAGCAGCGACCCGTGGGCCGACTACCAGCGACCGTTCACCGCCGAGCAGAGCGTCAACGGCAAGGCCGACGAGCCTGGACAGGTGCTCAACGGCAACCTCAATCAGCTCAAGCAACTGAAGCAGAAGTACCCGAAGCTCCGGATCAGCATCTCGCTCGGCGGCTGGACCGGCTCGGCGCACTTCTCCGACGCTGCGCTCACGCCGGCGTCGCGGGCCGCGCACGTGAAGTCTTGCCTGGACCTGTGGCTGAAGGGCAACCTGCCCGGTCTTCCGGCCGGTGCCGCGAAGGGCATCTTCACCGGCGTCGACCTGGACTGGGAATGGCCTGCCAGTGAAGGCAATCCGGGCAACGTGATCCGGCCGGAGGACAAGCAGAACTTCACCGCGCTGGTGCACGAGTACCGCAAGCAACTCGACCGGTTGCCGGGCAGGCACGACTTGACTGCGTTCCTGCCTGCGAACCCGGCGATGATCGACCGCGGCTTCGAGGTCCGTCAGCTGTTCAAGGACCTGACGTTCGGTACGACGCAGGGGTACGACTACCACGGTCCGTGGGAGACGCTCACCAACCAGCAGTCCGCGATCGACGGACCGGCCGGCGATCCGACGACACCGGAGTTCAGCTCGCAGGTGACGATCGACGCCTACCTGGCCCGTGGCGCCCCGCGGAGCAAGCTGGTCATGGGCGTGCCGTTCTACTCGCACGGCTGGACCGGTGTGACTGATGCGAACCACGGCCTCTTCCAGCCGTCGACCGGTCCGGCGCCCTCGACGTTCGACGCCGGCACCGAGGACTACCGCTATCTGAAAGCCCAGTTGGCGAACTACACGGTCTACCGGGACAACCGCGCCGGTTTCGCGTGGCTGTTCGACGGTACGACGTTCTGGACCTGGGACGACCCGGTCGAGATGAAGCGCAAGGCGCAGTACATCTCGCACCGCGAGCTGGGCGGCGCGATGATCTGGTCGCTCGACGGTGACACCCAAAACGGGGAGCTGATCTCGGCGCTGCACCGTAACCTTCGTTGAGTGGATCTGAATCTTCTGCAGGATCGGTTCGGCGCTGACCGCGCCGAACCGATCTCGGTGGGTTGCTCCGACGCGACCGTGGTCCGGCTCGACCGCGGCCCGGAACGCCTGTACTACAAGGCGGGTCAAGGAGTCGGTGTCGAAGCCGAGCGTTTGGCGTGGCTCTCCGGCACCGGATTTCCGTGTCCGCGCATCGTTGACCAGGGCAACAACTGGCTGTTGACCACGGAGCTGCCCGGCCGCGACGCGTCCCAACCGTGGCCGGCGCGCGACCGTCCCGCCGTACTCGCGGCGATCGCGTCAGGTCTGCGGGCCCTCGACGAGCTGACGGACTGCCCGTTCGCCTCGCCGTTCCCGGGCGCCGGGACCGCCGTGACCCACGGGGACTACGCGGCGCCGAACGTCTTCATCGACCCGACGACGCTGCGCTTCGCCGGCGTTCTCGATCTCAGCCGACTCGGCGCCGGCGACCGGTACGTCGATCTCGCATTGATGTTCAAGAGCCTGCGCGGCACCCTCAACCCGCAGTACGGCGGACCGCCCGCGGCGCGACGCTTCGTCGAGCTGTACGGCGGGGATCCGGAGGACCCGCGCATCGAGCACTACATCACGCTCGACGACACCGGTGCCTACTTGCCCTGATACGCGCGGCGGTAGGCGCTCGGGGTCGTGTGGAGTGCGGCGCGAAATCTCCTGCGCAGATTGGTCGCGGACGAGAGGCCGACCCGGGCGGCGATCGCGTCGACGGAAAGGTCCGTTTCCTCCAGCAGAACACGTGTTCTGGCGATCCGCTGAGCCAGCAACCACTGCCCCGGCGCAGCACCCAGCTGCTGCTCGAAGCGCCGTGCGAGTGTCCGCGGCGAGACATTCGCCCGCCGAGCGAGGTCGTCGACGGTGATCGGCTTGTCCAGGCGTTCAACAGCCCAGTCCAGCAGGCCTCCCAACGACTCCTTTGGCACTGGCTCTTTTGGCACTGGCTCCGCCGAACGGTACTGCGTCTGACCACCCTCGCGATGCGGCGGCATCACCATCCGCCCGGCGACCCAGGCGGCGTACGACGCCCCGTGATCGCGGCGCACCAGGTGCAGACACAGATCGATCCCGGTCCCCGACCCGCCACTCGTCGCCACATCCCCGTGGTCGACGTACAGCACGTCCGGATCCACTTGGACCGCGGGGAATCGGCGCTGCAGTTCGTCGGCGTACCGCCAATGCGTCGCGACCCGGCGCCCGTCGAGCAGGCCGGTCGCGGCGAGCAGATAGGCACCTGAGCAGATGCTGACGAGCCGCGCTCCGCGTCGATGGGCACGCGTGAGCGCGCGGAGGACCGCCGGCGTCGGCTCGCGATTGATCGGCAGCCATCCGGGGACAACGATCGTGTCGGCGCGGTCGAGCGCGCGCAGACCGGACGTCACCACCATGTCGAAACCCTCAGTGGTACTGAGGTTTCCGGGGTGCTCGGTGCAGACACTGAACCGGTACGGCGGATCGCGGAAGACCGCCGCCGCGCACCCGAGCTCGAAGCTGGCCTGCGGCGCGGTCACCAGAGCGACAACGCGATGCATGGCAGAAAAGTACCTGATCGGGACTTTCCTGACACTGGGGACGAGCCTGTGGACCGCGCGAGGATTTCAGGCATGGAGAACTACGAGTGGGCGTCGGTCGACGACGCACCGGTCCGCGAACTGTTTCCCGGCATCAGATTGCGGCCCCTGTGGTCCGGAGCGGTCGCCAAGGCGTTCGTGCTGCAGATGGATCCGGGATCGAGCTGGAAAGGCATCGACGTACACGATCCCGGGCCGGAGGAGGTGTTCGTCGTGGACGGGGTGTTCAACGACGGTGAACGCGACTACCCGGCCGGTTCGTTCATCCACGCCCCGGCCGGGTCGTCCCACGTTCCACAGTCCACCCAGGGCTGCACGCTGTTCTTGTTCTACCCCGAGGGTTAGTCGGTACTGCGCAGTTCGGTCGGGGCGCCGTGGACTGCGGGGATGCTGCCGAGCTTGCCGGCCTGGAAGTCTTCGAAGGCCTGGATGACCTCGGCGCGAGTGTTCATCACGAACGGACCGGCCATCGCGATCGGCTCGCGGATCGGGCGGCCGCCGATGACGAGTACTTCGAGGTTCGGCTCCGCCTGCGGCTGCGACGTACTCGCCGCCGTACGGATCGTGTCGCCGGGACCGAAGACGGCCAGCTGCCCCTTGCGGATCGGGCGCCGCTCGGAGCCGACCGTGCCCTGACCGGCCAGCACGTAGACGAGCGCGTTGTAGTCCGGCTGCCACGGGAGCACCATCTCCGCACCGGGACTGACCGTCGCGTGGACCAGCGTGATCGGAGTGTGGGTCGAACCGGGACCGTTGTGGCCGTCGACCGAGCCGGCGATCACGCGTATCAGCGAACCGCCGTCCGGCGTGGAGAGCAGCGCGGAGTCGCCGCCGCGGATGTCCTGGTAGCGCGGCGGTGCCCACTTGAGCGCCTTCGGCAGGTTCACCCAGAGCTGGATGCCGTGGAACAGGCCACCACTCACGACCAGGTGCTCCGGCGGCGTCTCGATGTGGAGCAGGCCGCTGCCCGCGGTCATCCACTGGGTGTCGCCGTTGGAGATCACGCCGCCACCGCCGTTGGAGTCCTGGTGCTCCATGATCCCGTCGAGCATGTACGTGACGGTCTCGAAGCCGCGGTGCGGGTGCCACGGCGTGCCCTTCGGCTCGCCCGGCGCGTACTCGACCTCGCCCATCTGGTCCATGTGGATGAACGGGTCCAGATCACGGAGGTCGACACCCGCGAAGGCCCGCCGTACCGGAAAGCCCTCGCCCTCGTACCCGCTCGGCGCAGACGTCACCGACTTCACCGAACGCTCGTTCACCGGCTCCTGCGCACTGATGCGGGGCAGAACGGTGATGTCACTGACGGTCACGGCGGGCATGATGTGCTCCTCGCTGATTGGTAGTTCAAGAATAAACTATCTGCCCGAACCACGGCAAGAGCGCACGCATTCCCGGGTCAACGCGACCTCCCAGCCCATCACAATTGCCACCTCGACCAAGCGGCCCGTCTGGCCGCCCCGCCGAGCACCACTTGTGATGGCCTGGCGGTCCGGACCCCAGCCACTCACCAACCCGCTCCGGGCCGCCCCAGTCCAGCCGGCGCCACGCCTAGGAGCGTCCGACGCGGCGCGGTTGGTGAGTGGTGGCGGTCCGGGTAGGGGTCCGGAGGCGGTGCGTGGCAGACTCTGGGGTCGTGACGGCGCAGATTCTGGATGGCAAGGCGACGGCGGCGGCGATCAAGGACGAGTTGAAAGTCCGGGTCGCGAAGCTCGCCGAGCAGGGCGTGGTGCCCGGGCTCGGCACGATCCTGGTGGGTGACGACCCGGGCAGCCGGGCGTACGTGGCGGGCAAGCACCGCGACTGCGCGGCGGTCGGGATCTCCTCGATCCAGGTCGAACTGCCGGACACCGCGACCCAGGACGAGATCGCCGCGAAGGTGCGGGAGCTCAACGACAACCCGGAATGCACCGGGTTCATCGTCCAGCTCCCGCTCCCCAAGCACGTCGACACGAACACGATCCTCGGCCTGATCGACCCCGCCAAGGATGCCGACGGCCTGCACCCGGTCAGCCTCGGCAAGCTCGTCCTCGGCCAGGACGGTCCGCTGCCGTGCACCCCGAAGGGCTGCGTGGAGATCCTCCGGCGGTACGACGTACCGATCGCCGGCGCGCACGTGGTCGTCGTCGGCCGCGGCGTGACCGCAGGACGCCCGATGGGACTGCTGTTCACCAGGCGCAGCGAGAACGCGACCGTGACGCAGTGCCACACCGGCACGAAGGACCTCGCCGCCGTCGTGCGCACCGGCGACATCGTGATCGCCGCCGCGGGTTCGGCCGGCCTGATCACCGCCGACATGGTGAAGCCCGGCGCCGTCCTCCTCGACGTCGGCACCAGCCGGAACGCCGAGGGCAAGATTGTCGGCGACATCGAGACCGCGGCCCGCGAGCAGGCCGCCTGGATCGCGCCGATGCCCGGCGGTATCGGCCCGATGACCCGCGCGATGCTCCTCACCAACGTGGTGGAAGCCGCCGAATCGAGCCTCCCCCAGTGACCTCCGGCGGTACGGCGTACGCGGCCGAGCTGGGTGTGGCGTGCTGATGGCGGGTGAGGCCCAGCGCCGAAGCCAATGGCCCCTGGGGTTGACGCTGCTGGTCGCACTCACGGGCATGGTCGTGCTGTGGTTCTACGACTGGCGCAACGGCGTCTTCGTCTTCGCCGGCGCACTGGGCCTCGCCGGCCTCCTCCGCGCCACCCTCTCCGACACAGCCGCAGGCCTCCTCCACGTCCGCAGCCGCATGTTCGACACCACCTTCCTCCTCCTCACAGCCGCCGCCATAGCAGTACTCGCCCTCATCGTCCCCAACTGATGGACTGAAAGTACTTTTGGGTTCTAGAACCTACAGGTACTATCGTGCGTGGATGGGGTTCACGATCGTCTACACCGACGACTGCTACAAGTGGTTGGACCAGTTGCCACGGAGCGACCGGACGCGGGTCCTGGCCCGGGTCAATCTGATCGCTCAACAAGGCCCAGGTCTGGGTAGACCGGTGGTGGAAACGATCAAGGCATCGCGTCACTCGAACATGAAGGAGCTCCGGAGCGGGACCATCCGTGTGCTGTTCGCGTTCGATCCAGTCCGGCAGGCGGTGCTGTTGATCGGCGGCGACAAGGTCGGCCAGTGGGAGGCGTGGTACCGCAGGAACATCCCGATCGCCGACGATCTCTACGACGAGTGGTTGGACGAGCTCGAGAAGAACAAGAATTCCTGACTCGGAGGGAGGAGGAAGTGATGAAGTACAGAACGCATGACGAGGTGCTGGCCGAGTTCATCAAGACCCCTGAGGACAAGGCTGAGCTCGCCGCCTTCGAGGACGAGGCGCTGGCTGAGGTGCGGGCGCACCGGCTTGCCGACGTACGGCAGCAGCACGGACTCACCCAGACCGACCTTGCCGACAGACTGCACATCACGCAGACCGCGGTCTCCAAGATCGAACGCGGCGAACTGGCTCGATCCGAACTGAGCACCATCCGACGGTACGTCGAAGCGCTCGGCGGCACGCTCGAGATCATCGCCGACTTCGGCGACGAACGCCTCGTGCTCGGCTGACCTGATAACCCCCTGCGGCTCCAGTTCCATGCCGGGATCATCAGGTGGATGGTGAGGATTCGTTCTGCTGTGAGCGCTGACGGGTCCGACGTAGCGCGCGTTTACGTGGATTCGTGGAACGACGGGTTCGGGGAGTTGATGCCGGCCGCGGTGCTGGACGACGGGCGGATCGCGCGGTGGTCGGAAACGCTTGCTGGTGGCAACTGGTGGGTTGCCGAGGTCGACGGGACCGTCGCCGGGTTCGTCGGCATCGGGGCGAGTCGTGATCCGATCGACCCTGAACTCGGCGAACTCGACACGATCGCCGTCGACTCACCGTACCGGCGTCAAGGCGTCGGCACCGCCCTCATGCACGAGGCTGTCGAGCACCTGGCAGCGCACTACGACGAAGCGATTGTGTGGACGCTGGCGAACTATCCCCAGGGGCAGGAGTTCTACGCAAAGACAGGGTGGACGCTGAGCGGATCGACGCGCGACGACGGCCGGCAGGTGTCGTACCGCCGCCGGTTCAGGTAGTCAGCGACGCGTGCCGTCCGGGCTGACCCCGAACAGCTGCTCCAGCAGGGTCGTGGTGGACCAGGTGGCGACCTCTTCGCTTGTCCAACCGAGATCGCGGGTGAACTGGTTGTAGAGCTGCGGCCCTAGGACGACGAGCAGAATGTCGCGGGCCCGGGTATCGGACAGGCCTTCGCGCAGTGGGTGCTTGCCGGCGAGGAAGGTGATCGCGCGCTCGTACCCCGCTCGCCGCAGCCCGTCGTTGTACTCGTAGCTCTTCCGCGCGTTCTCGTCGCCGAGAACTGTCCACACCAATGGCGCGGCCCGCTCGAACACCGCCATCGTCCCGTCGATGAACAGCCGCATCGCCGTCTCGACGTCCGGCGCTTCCTCCGCCGCCCGCCACCAGTCCGACAGGTGCGGCGGAACCGGCACCGGCCCCTCGACCGCGTACTCGTACGCCGCCTGCAGCAGGTCCCCCTTGGTCCGGAACGTGAAGTACAAGGTCTGAACTGCGACCCCGGCGTCCTTGGCGATCACATCCATCGGCGTCGCCGAGTACCCGTCCTCGATGAACCGGCGGTACGCCGCCATGACCATCCGCCGACGCGTCTCCTGCGCCCTCTCCCGCCGCGACTGCTTGACATCTCCCACAGAGCAGCACTCTACTAGCTGCATCACTAGTGAACACTCTAGTGAAGCAACCAGCGAGGGGGAACCATGACGCTGTCCATCGACAACACGGTCGCTGTGAGCCATCGGAGGTACGGCGGATTCGCCGCGGTCGCCGGTGCTCTGCTGGCGATCGCCGGCAACACCGCCCTGCTCTTCGTCACGCCGGTCGTCGCCGAGGAGTACGTCAGCTACCCCGTCACACCGGCCCAGTTCCGATGGGGGCAGCTGTTCTTCGGCTCTTCTGCTGTATGTGTGGGTGATTTGAGCGTGCCTGGAGTGGCGCACGCCGTTCTCTGTCTAGGTTTCTGAGCTGTCTAGGAACAGGAAC
>NZ_SODU01000007.1 GCF_004366075.1 Kribbella pratensis
GTACTGCGACCGGGAGGTCGTGGGAGAGTAGGACGCCGCCGGACATTCACACTGTTAAGGGCCACCCCGCGAGGGGTGGCCCTTAACATTTGTGGAGGGTCGGCGGCCGCCGACCAGGACGTCACCTCCCGCTGCGGGCGCGGTAACGTTTGTCCGATTACTGCTCTTCAGCATCGTTAGGAGTCACCGTGGCCACGCCACCTCGCAATCCTCGGTCCGGTTCAGGGGACCGACGCGGTTCGTCCGGAGGGGCGGGCCGCTCAGGCGGGTCCGGTGGTGGACGCTCGGACTCGGGTCGTTCGAACTCGTCCGGCCGTTCGGGCTCCGGCGCCGGCCGTTCGGGCTCTGGAGCGGGTCGCTCGGGCTCGGGTGGCGGTCGTTCTGGTTCTGGATCCGGTTGGACCGGCTCCGGGACCGGTCGTGGTGGTTCCGGGTCGGGTCGTTCTGGCTCTGGCTCTGGCGCTGGCCGTTCTGGTTCTGGAGCGGGGCGTGGCGGATCCGGTGCTGGTGGCGGTAGCCGCGGAGGTTCTGCGGGTCGTAGTGGTGGGGCGCCGAGTCGGCGGAGCGGGATTGCCGGTGGGCGTTCGGGTGGCTCGGGCAGTTCGTCGTACCGGGATGAGAGTTCTTCCGAGAACAGGCGGGGGTTTGTCGGTTCTCGAGGTGATGACAAGTCTGCGCGGGACCCGTTCGGAGGTCAGATGTCCGGCCAGGGTGGGCGGGACGATCGGTCTGGTGGGTACCGGCGCGATGATCGGGGCGGTTCGGGGCGCGGGCCTGGTGCGGGACGCGGCGTAGCCGGCTCCCGGCGAGACGACCGCGGCGGTCGTGACGACCGGGGTCGTGATGACCGCGGTGGCTTCCGGCGTGACGATCGCGGAGGCGATGACCGCGGCGGGTACCGGCGGGATGACCGTGGCGGTGCTGGCGGTGGTGGGTATCGGCGTGACGATCGCGGCGGTGACGACCGCGGCGGGTTCCGTCGTGATGAGCGCGGTGGTGAGCGCGGTGGATACCGACGCGATGACCGTGCGGACGGCGGACGCGATGATCGCGGACGTGACGACCGCGGCGGGTACCGGCGTGACGATCGCGGGGGCGATGACCGCGGCGGGTATCGGCGGGATGACCGTGGTGGCGCTGGCGGTGGTGGGTATCGGCGGGATGATCGTGGTGGTGAGCGTGGTGGGTTCCGGCGGGATGAGCGGTCGGGGGACGACCGTGGGGCTCGGCGGGATGAGCGTGGGGATTCTCGTGGGCGTGGGCCTGTTCGGGCCGGTGGGCCTGGGCGGGGCGAGCGTGCTCCGTTCCGGCGGGATGACCGGGGAGACTCGCGTGGGCGTCCGGCCGGGGATGCGCGTGGGCGTTCCGGAGGTCGGGACGAGCGTGGTGGCTTCGAGGGTCGCGACGAGCGGCGCGGGTCCGGTGGGCGTGACGAGCGGCGCGGGGCCGGTGGGCGTGATGACCGGCGGGGTGGGCCTCGTCGGGAGGATCGTGAGGAGAGGGTTGGGCCGCGGCGCGATGATCCGAAGATTCCGGAAGGGATCACGGGAGCCGAACTCGACCGTGGGGTGAAGGCTGAGCTGCGGTCCTTGCCGCGGACGTTGGCGGACCTGGTGGCGCAGCATCTGGTGGCGTCGGGGCGTTTCCTCGACGACGACCCGGAGCTCGCGTACCAGCACGCCCGGACCGCGCGGCGGTTGGCGGCTCGGCTCGGTGGTGTGCGGGAGGCTGTGGCGATCACGGCGTACCTGGCTGAGCACTACGACGAGGCGCTCACCGAGTTCCGTGCCGTACGGCGGATGACGGGTAACCACGAGGTCATCGCGATGATGGCCGACTGTGAGCGGGCGCTCGGGCGGCCGGACAAGGCGCTGGCGCTGACCAAGGACAAGCACGTTCATGACGTGTCGGAGGCGACGCAGGTCGAGCTGCTGATCGTGGCGGCCGGGGCGCGGCGTGACAAGGGTCAGACTGCGGCGGCGGTGCAGATGCTCGAGGTGCCGGAGCTGACGAAGCGGACGCGGGCCGAGTGGCTGCCGCGGCTGCGGTACGCGTATGCCGATGCGTTGGCGGAGGCTGGGCGGACCGATGACGCGCTCGTCTGGTTCCACCGTGCGGCCGGCGTCGACGGTGACGGTGTGACGGGTGCGGCCGAGCGGGCTGCCGAGCTCGAGGGCCTCGAGTTCACCGACCTCGACGAGGACGACACGGTTGTCGATGACGAGTACTTCGAGGACGAAGACACCGACACAACCTCGGAGGTGGCCGCTGAGGACGTGGACATCGACGTGGACACCAACGACGTGGACACCGACGACGTGGACATCGACGAGGTGGACGACGCCGACGAAGACGCCGACGAAGAGACCGGCACAACCACGGACGTGGCCGCTGACGACGCGGTTCTGGACGTGGACACCGACGAGGTGGACGACGCCGGCGTGGACGACGCTGGCGTGGACGACGCCGGGGGCTTCGGTGAGGTTGGTCGCGAGGGTGACGAGGGTGTTGGGGAGATGACGGGCGGGGAGTCCAAGGGCGACGGGGAGTAGGGCGTGGAGGGCGCGGCGGGGGACCAGCCGGTTGGGGTGTTGGTGGGGACCGCGCTGGCCAAGGGGGCGCGGCGACTCGAGAAGTCTGTCGGGATGGTGGAGAACGCCGAGGACGACGCGATCCACCAGGTACGGGTGTCCTGCCGGCGGTTGCGGAGCGATCTGAAGCTGTTCCGCAACCTGCTGGCCGGCGACTGGGCGACCGAACTGCGAGCCGACCTGGCCGCGCTCGCGCAGGCGTGCGGTGAGGCCCGGGATCTCGAGGTGATCGCGGCGCTCGTCCGCGAAACCGCCACCAGCGAGGACAACCAGGAACACGTCGACACGATACTCACCACGCTCACCCTCGGCCTGGAACGCGCCGCGGCCCGCTCCGCAGAGGTGGTCCTGGGAGAGTCCACCAAGGACCTGCTCACCACCATCGAGGCCGTCGCAGCAGCTCCCGACCTCAACGCCAAGGCAGAAAGGCCCTGCAGCGAGGTACTACCGCAGCTCCTCCGGTCCGCCACTGAGAAGTTCACCCAGGCAGCTGACAAGCTCAAGCCCTGGACCCCGGACGACGACTGGCACGAGGTACGGCTCCTGGCGAAGCGTGTCCGGTACGCCGCCGACACGAGCGCCGTCGTACTCGGTGACGAAGCACGGACGACCGCAGCGCACGCAGCGACATACCAAGACCTCCTGGGACAGCACCAGGACAACTGCGCTGCAGCTGACGCTCTAACTGCCATGGCTGTCGACGCAGCAGCTCAGGACGACCCAGAGCTCTCCTTCACCCTCGGACGGCTCACCGAGCGCCACCGGGCCGCTCGCAAGCCCCTGCGCGAGCAGTTCCTCAGCCTCTACCACCGCCCCTGACTCAGAGCGTCCGGAACAGCAGCCCTACCCGCGGCTTCGGGCCGAACGAGGTGGCCTTCTGTGGCAGTACGACGCCTTGCGCGGCCGAACGCAGTACCTGGTCCATCCGGGGCGCTGCGAGCTCCACAACAACCTGCTGAGGGCCAGCCAGCGCCAGTGCGTCTGACAGCGTGTGGTGGAAGGTGAGGTCGTCCTCGACCACACCCCACGCCGGAAACAGCACCTCATGCAGCAGCGCGACCGTAGGCGTCTCGGAATCAGTGTGGAGAGTCAGCCAGCTGGAGCCGTCCGTGATCGAGATGCGGTCCGGATCGCCCTCCACTCGACCAGGCTGCATCTGCCAGCCAGCCGGCGTACGTGACTGCACTGTCATCAGGTCCAGACCTGGTACGACGCGGTGGATCGGGTCCAGCGTCAGTGGGTGCCGGATGTAGTCGACCAGCATCGCCAGACCGGCCTCTGCGGTCTGCCGGTACGGCTCGCGTAGCTGGCGCTCCAGGTACGCCGCATACCGGTGATGACCGTCTGCGATGACCGCCTCGTGTTTGGCCAGCTCCAGCTCGATCGTCGCCAGCACCTCTGGGTCGTCGATCCGCCAAATGCGGTGCTCGGCGCCGTTGTACGTCTCAGCCTCCACCCAGGGCTCACCGGACCGTGCCGCGTCCACAGCATCACTTGCCGCGCCACCGTCGGCGTACGCGAGCAGAATCGGCTCCAGATCGGCGTCTGTCGCCTCCATCAGCTGCAGCCGGTCCTCGACCCAATGCGGCATCACCTCCTCGTGCGGGAGCACTACTTGCCGCGTCGGGTCCAGCCGCAGCGAGCCGACCAGTCCGCACAGTACGGCGCTGCCCAGGCGCTGCTCATACACGTACAGCGCGGGACGCTCGTCCTGCACCACCACACCGTCGCGCTGCCACCTTGCGAGCCGGTGCGCGGGTTCGTCGTACCGGCCGCGACCGAGGTCCGGATCGCGTGGAAGGATGAGCCTCACCATGTTGTGCAGATCAGAATCAGTCAGCCGCCGGACGATGGCGGGTTCCAGCACGTCGTACGGCGGTGAGGTGACGGCGCCGAGCCCGCTGACCTTGCCCGCCACGAACCGCCAGGCACGCAACGGGTCGAGTCTCAGCACCCCCCGAGGATCCAGCATGCGCGGAATCGTACGGGGTGAAGCGTGAGCGCGAAACGCACAGCGCCGCAGCCGCTCTCGGCGTGTGACGAACGGCTCGCGACCCGGTACGACGTGGCGCTGCTGGACCTCGACGGCGTGGTGTACGTCGGGCCGGATCCGGTCCCGGACGCGCCGGAGTACCTCCGCAAGGCCGCCAAGGAAGGCATGCGGATCGGGTACATCACCAACAACGCGAGCCGGCCGGCGGGGATTGTTGCCGAGCACCTCGCGTCGTTCGGGCTGGACGTGATCGCCGAGGACGTGGTGACGTCGGCGCAGGCGGCGGCGAAGCTGATCGCGAGCGAGTTCCCGAAGGGGTCCCCGGTGCTCGTGGTCGGCGGCGAGGGGCTGTTCGTCGCGCTCGAGGAGTACGGGCTGACGCCGGTGCGGACCAGTGACGCGCGGCCGGTCGCCGTCGTGCAGGGCTTCCACCCGGATGTGAACTGGGTGATGCTCGCCGACGGCGCGCATGCGATCCACGAGGGCGCGAAGTGGTTCGCGACCAACCTCGACCTGACGATTCCGACCGCGGCCGGCAAGGCGCCGGGGAACGGCACGCTGGTGCAGGCGGTCCGGGCCGCGGTCGACGTGGACCCGGTCGTTGCCGGGAAACCCGAGCCGCCGCTGCTGGAGACGAGCATCGAACGGCTGGAAGCCAAGCGCCCGTTGATGATCGGGGACCGGCTGGACTCCGACATCGAGGGTGCGAACGCGGTCGGGATCGCGAGTCTGTGGGTGGCGACCGGCGTCAACGACCCGTACGACCTGGCGCGGGCGCCGAAGCACCAGCGTCCGACGTACATCGCCGCAGGTCTCGGGGCGCTGGCCGAGAAGCAGCCCGGGGTGACGGTCAACGGCTCGAAGCACACGTCGGCCGGGTGGACCGCCGAGGTCGTGAACAACGCGGTCACGGTGAAGGGCGAGGGAGCGCCGTACGACGGACTTCGCGCGATCCTGTCCGCGGTCTGGGCCGCCGTCGACGCCCCCGCCGAGCCCACGAAGCCGGCCAAGCCCACCGCCCGCGGCCGCCGGCCTCGCCCGAAGCCCGCGCCGACGGCCGACGACATCGCCCTGGACGCGGCCCTCCACCGCGTCGGCCTCGACAAGTAGCCCCCTGAGTCGGAGGGTTGCCCCCTGAGATTCTCAGTGGGCAACCCGGTAGCTGAGTGGGTGCCCACCGAGTTGGAGGGTTTGCGCGTCGGGGCGCCGGGGGGTGGTGTTGGGGCGGGGAGGCGATACCGTTGCTGGGAACGATGCTAGGAGGCAGTCATGGTGATGGACGCACTGCGCGGCTACGTACAGCTGGCGAACGGGTTGACCGAGGTCACCAAGCAGAAGGCCCTGGCGGCTGCGAAGGCGTTGCTGCAGCAGACCGGGGCGGACGCGCTGACGACGAAGGCGAGTGACCTGGCCGACGAGATCGTTGCCACCAGCAAGAGCAACCGCCAGCTGCTGCAGGCGATCGTGTCGAACGAGGTCGAGGGTGCGGTCGCACGGCTCGGATTCGTCCGCTCCGAGGAGGTCGCGGCGCTGACCCGTCGGGTCAAGACCCTGGAGACCGAACTCGCCGAAGCGCGCGCTGCCGCTACGCCGGCGGCCGCTGCACCCGCCGCCGCACCGGTCGGTGACGCGCTGCTGGAGGACGGACCGGGCCCGGTTCCCGCGGCGAAGAAGGTCGCGGCGAAGAAGGCTGCCACGAAGAATGCGGCCAAGGCGGCACCTGCGAAGCAGGCAGCTGTCAAGGGCGCCAAGAAGGCTCCGGCCAAGAAGACGGCGAAGAAGGCCTGACATGACCGAGCATCCCGGCGAGCAGTTCCCACCGGACGTGGACCCAGACGTCGAGCCTGCCTTCGACCCGTACCAGTCCGAGGAGACGCAGGCGCATCCCGACTACGACACCGAGCCCGGTGCCCAGGACACGGCGCAGGACACGGCGCAGGACACGGCCGAGGAGACAGCCCAAGAGACGGCGGAGCACGTGGATCCGGCCGCGGTCGAGTTCGGCCCGGAGTTCGCGCGCGCTCCCGGCCAGGAGTACGAGCACTCCTTCGAGGCAGGCTCCGCCGAGGACCCGGCGTACGAGGACCCGGCAAGCGACGATTCGACCGAGGAAGGCGGTCATCCGCTGGTCGAGGAGACCATGGCTCGGCTGGACGAGCTGCGGGAGAAGCCGGTGAGTGAGCACGGTGAGGTGTACGCCGACCTGCACGAGCGGCTGCAGACCGCCTTGGTCGAGGCCGACGCCGAGCAGGGCGACCGGAACTAGCGGAAGAGCCGAGTGGCCAAAGGAGTCAAGCGGTCGCGGCTCGATGCCGAGCTGGTACGGCGTGGGCTCGCGCGCTCCCGTGAGCACGCGAGCGAACTGATCGCGGCCGGCAAGGTGAAGGTCTCCGGGACCGTTGCCGGCAAGCCCGCGACCGGAGTGGGTGCGGATGCCCCGATCGTTGTCGACACGTCCGAGCACGAGGACCCCGGCTACGCGAGCCGTGGCGCGCACAAGCTGATCGGCGCCCTCGAAGCGTTCCCAGCTGTCCAGGTCAAGGGCCGCCGTGCGCTCGACGCCGGTGCGTCCACCGGCGGATTCACCGACGTACTGCTGCGCAACGGGGCGGCGCACGTGATTGCCGTCGACGTCGGGTACGGCCAGTTGGTGTGGGCGTTGCAGACCGACGAGCGGGTCACCGTGATGGACCGGACCAACGTCCGGACGCTGACGCTCGAGGACATCGGCGGTGAACCGGTGGATCTCGTGGTCAGCGACCTGAGTTTCATCTCGCTCACGCTCGTGCTGCCGGCGCTGCTGGGCGTGGTGAAGCCGGACGGCGAGCTCGTCCTGATGGTGAAGCCGCAGTTCGAGGTCGGCAAGGAGCGGCTCGGCAAGGGCGGCGTGGTCCGCGACCCCGAACTACGGGCCGAGGCGGTCCGGAATGTCGCCGCCAAGGCACAGGCCCTGGGCTGGGGAATCGAAGGCGTAGCGGCCAGCCCGTTACCTGGACCGTCAGGAAATGTCGAATACTTCCTGTGGATACGCCGGGAAGCACCGCCCCTCGATGAGACGATGCTGCTGACCGCCATCGAGCGCGGACCGCAATAAGGAGGCAGGGTGGCTGAGCAGGAGCCGCGGCGCGTGCTGCTGGTGACGCACACCGGCCGCGAGGAGGCCGTCGAGGTTGCCCGCGACGCGCACCGGTTGCTGACCGACGCCGGGATGCAGGTCCGGCTGCTCGGCGGCGAGGCCGAGGAGCTCAAGCTCGACCCGGTGGAGATCGTCGACGACCCGGACAAGGCGGCGAACGACGTCGAGCTGATCATGGTGCTCGGCGGCGACGGCTCCATCCTGCGCGGCGCCGAGCTCGCCCGCCCGCACGGTACGCCGGTGCTCGGCGTGAACCTGGGCCACGTCGGGTTCCTGGCCGAGGCCGAGGTCGACGACCTGGAGCGGATCGTCCAGGTCGTGGTGGACCGCAGCTACACGGTCGAGGAGCGGATGACGCTGGCCGTCGACGTACGGCTGGACGACGAACTGATCTTCGAGACCTGGGCGCTGAACGAGGCGAGTGTCGAGAAGGCTGCCCGGGAGAAGATGCTCGAGGTCCTGGTCGAGGTCGACGACCGCCCGTTGTCCCGCTACGGCTGTGACGGCGTCGTGGTGGCGACGCCGACCGGGAGTACGGCGTACTCCTTCTCCGCGGGCGGACCGATCGTCTGGCCCGAGGTCGAGGCGATCCTGATGGTGCCGCTCAGCGCACACGCGTTGTTCTCCCGGCCGATCGTGGTGGCGCCGACGTCGCGGCTGTCGATCGAGCTGGTCCCGTCCTGGCACGGGCGCGGCGTGTTGTGGTGCGACGGCCGGCGGATGGTCGAGGTGCCGCCCGGCGCCGAGATCCAGGTACGGCGGGGTTCGACGCCGGTCCGGCTGGCCCGGGCCCACGAGGCGCCGTTCACCGACCGGCTGGTGGCGAAGTTCGACCTCCCGGTGCTCGGCTGGCGTGGGGCCGCCGAGCGCAAACGCAACGGCCAACAGGAGACATAGTGCTTTCGGAGATCCGCATCACCGGGCTGGGCGTGATCGAGGACGCGACGTTGGACCTCGACCCGGGCTTCACCGCGGTCACGGGTGAGACCGGTGCCGGCAAGACGATGGTCGTGACCGGCGTGAACATGCTGCTGGGCGGCCGCGCCGACAGCGGTCTGGTGCGGCACGGGACGCGGCGGGCGCGCGTGGAGGGCCGCGCGAGCGCCGTACCGCGGGCGATCGTCCAGCAGGCCGAGGACCGTGGCGGCGAGCTGGACGACGACGAGCTGCTGATCGCGCGCGAGCTGTCGTCGGAGGGCCGTTCGCGAGCGTTCCTCGGCGGCGCGTCCGTCCCCGTCTCCGTGCTGGCCGAGGTCTCCGGAGACCTTGTCGCGATCCACGGCCAGGCGGACCAGTGGCGGTTGCTGCAGCCGGCGCGGCAGCGCGAAACGCTGGACACCTTTGCGGGCAAGGCGGTTCTGGTGCCGCTGCAGGAGTACGCCGCCGCGTACAAGCGGCACCGTGAGGTCGAGGCCGAGCTGACCGAGCTGACCACCCGCGAGCGTGATCGCCTCGCCGAGGCGGACCTGCTGCGGTTCGGCCTGAACGAGGTCGCGAAGGCGGAGCCGTTGCCGGGCGAGGACAGCGAGCTCGCCGCCGAGGAAGATCGCCTCGCGTACGCGGACGGTCTGCGTACGGCGGCCACGAACGCGGCGGATGCGCTGGCGTCGGAGGATCTCGACTCCACCCGGCCGAACGACGTACTCGGCCTGCTGGCGTTGACGAAACAGGTCCTTGACGGTGAGCGCGAGCACGACGCGAAGCTCGCGGAGCTGGCCGACCGGGCGGGCGAACTCGGCTACCTGGCGGCTGATCTGGCTCAGGAGCTCTCGTCGTACGCCGCCGATGTCGACACCGATCCGGCACGGCTGGCTGTGGTGAGCGAGCGACGTGCGTTGCTCACCAACCTGATTCGCAAGTACGGCGCTGAGCACGGCACGGTCGACGAGGTCATCGAATGGACCAAACGGTCGGCCGAGCGGCTCGCCGAACTCGACGGCAGCGACGAGCGCGTCGAGCAGTTGACGGCCGAGCTGGCCGAGCTGGACGCGAAACTCGCGGACCTGGGCCGCCAGATGCGGGAAGCACGGATCGAGGCGGCCGCACGGCTCGGCGTCGCGGTGTCCGAGGAGCTGACCGGGCTGGCGATGCCGCACGCGAAGCTGTCGGTCGAGGTGCACGAGACCACGGCCGGACCGTTCGGGATCGACGAGGTCGAGTTCTGCTTCGCGGCGAACCCGGGGAGTCCGGCGCGCCCGCTGCAGAAGGCGGCGTCCGGTGGTGAGTTGTCGCGGGTGATGCTCGCGCTCGAGGTGATCCTGTCGGACACGCACCCCGTGCCCACGCTGGTGTTCGACGAGATCGACGCCGGGATCGGCGGCCGCGCGGCGGTCGAGGTCGGCAAGCGGCTGGCCCGGCTGGCGGAGAAGACCCAGGTGATCGTAGTGACGCACCTGCCGCAGGTCGCGGCGTTCGCGGACCGTCATGCCGTCGTGCTGAAGAGCGACGACGGATCCGTCACCACCAGCGGCCTGATCGCGCTCGACGACGACGCCCGGCTGAAGGAACTCTCCCGGATGATGGCCGGCCTGGAGAACTCCGACGCCGCGCAGGCGCACGCCGAGGAGCTGCTCGCACTGGCCGCCGAGCGGCACAAACCGCGCCGGAAGAGTCGTTCCAAAGGATGATTTTGACGCCCCGATTCACCCATAGTCACCGTTAATTCGATGCGTGAACAAGGGCCGGGCCGGGTAAATGGCCCGGGAAGGGGCTCTTGACATGGCAGGATGAGGGTGCGATGAAACTGCCCAGCCTGCGGAGAGCACGACCCACTGAACTACCCGGTGTCACCGGAGTGGTCCGGCTGGATCGACGTACCAAGAATCTCACCAAACGGCTCAAGCCGGGTGAGATCGCCGTCATCGACCACGTCGACCTGGACCGCGTCAGTGCCGAGGCGCTGGTCGACTGCCGGGTCGCGGCGGTGGTGAACGTCGCCGACTCGATCAGCGGGCGGTACCCGAACCTCGGTCCGGAGATCCTGGTCGAGGCCGGCATCCCGCTCGTCGACGGCGTCGGCCGCGAGGTCTTCTCGATCCTGCACGAGGGCGAGCAGGTCCGGCTCGACGACGCCACGCTGTACCGCGGCCACGAGGCGGTCGCGAAGGGCATGGCCCAGGACAGCAAGTCGGTCGCGGAGCTGATGGACGACGCCCGCTCCGGGCTGTCCGCCCAGCTCGAGGCGTTCACCGCGAACACGCTCGAGTACCTGCGTCGCGAGAAGGACCTGCTGCTCGACGGTGTCGGCGTACCGGCGATCCACACGCCGATGGAGGGCAAGCACGTCCTGATCGTCGTCCGCGGGTACGACTACCGCGAGGACCTGGTCGCGCTGAAGCCCTACATCCGCGAGTACCGGCCGGTGCTGATCGGGGTCGACGGCGGTGCGGACGCGCTGGTCGAGAACGGGTTCGTCCCGGACCTGATCCTCGGCGACATGGACTCGGTGAAGGACGAGACCCTGAAATGCGGCGCCGAGGTGGTTGTGCACGCGTACCGTGACGGCCGTGCGCCGGGGGCCGAGCGGCTCGAGCGGCTCGGCGTGGAATCGATCGAGTTTCCGGCCACCGGCACCAGCGAGGACATCGCGATGCTGCTGGCCGACTCCAAGGGCGCCTCGCTGATCGTCGCGGTCGGCACCCACAACTCGCTGGTGGAGTTCCTCGACAAGGGGCGCCCCGGCATGGCGAGCACGTTCATCACCCGGTTGCGGGTCGGTGCCAAGCTGGTCGACGCCAAGGGCGTCTCCCGGCTGTACCGCAGCCGGGTCTCGACGTTCCAGGTGGTCGCCTTGATGGCGGCCGGCCTGTTCGCGGTCGGGGTGGCGATGGTCGCCATCGGGGCCGACGACGTCGTCTGGTCGATCCTGCGGGCGCGCTGGGGCGACTTCGTCTACTGGATCCGGGAGCTTTTCACGTGATCGACTTTCGCTACCACATCGTCTCGATCGTGGCGATCTTCTTCGCCCTGGGCGCCGGTGTGGTGCTCGGCGCCGGACCGCTGAAGAGCACCGGCAAGGATTTCGTCGCGAGCCAGGCCGAGAAGGACCGTCAGCAGCTGTCCGACGCCCGCGCCGAACTGGTGCAGCTGAAGGCGCTCGACAAGTACCGCGACGACTACGTCGCCAAGGTGACCGCCGGGATGACCACCGGCAAGCTGGCGAACAAGAAGATCGCGATCGTCACGATGCCGAACGCCGACAACGACCTGACGAACAGCGTGCAGGACGAGGTGGAGAAGGCCGGCGCCGTCGTGACCACGAAGGTCGCGCTGGACGCGAAGCTGTTCGACACCGGTCAGCGGCAGCTGGTCGAGTCGCTGGTCAACCAGTTGGTCACCGCCGACATGCAGATCCCGACGGACAGTACGACGTACCAGCGGGCCGGGCTGCTGCTGGCCCGCGGGATCGCGGCCAAGGAGGACGGCAAGACCGGCGACGCGGACTCGACCAAGGTGATCAGCGGGATGACCGGCGCGAAGCTGCTGTCGCTGAAGCCGTCGCAGATCAAGGACCGGGCGACGCTGGTCGTCGTGATCGCGGCGAAGCCGCCGACGCCGGTGCCGGACAACTCGACGTACAACGACAGCGTGGACTTCCTGGAGGGCCTGGACACCGGCAGCGCCGGCGTCGTGGTCGCGGGGACGCCGGAGACCGCGGCCGACGGCGGAATCATCAAGGCCTTGCGGAGTGACTCCGAGGCCACCAAGATCGTTTCCTCGGTGGACGTGGCCGACATCCCCGCCGGACAGGCGACCGTTGTCTTCTCGCTGGTCGAGCAGGCGGAGGGCAAGGCGGGGCAGTACGGCGCGATCAACGCGAAGAACGGCGTCGCGCCGTCGGCCGTACAGACGAAGGACAACTGACGTGGGAATTCTGAGCGCCGCCATCGCGGCGGCCGCTACTGCCGGGCTCGAGCGTGCGGCGGAGAAGCTGCCGAAGGAGACTCGGCAGCCGTTCGAGCGCACCAACCATCGCGGTGAGTCGGTGACGCTGCTCGAAGGTCCGGTGGCGCTGCTCGGTGCGCTCGCCGGCGTCGCGGTGTCCCGCGGCAGCGGCAAGGTGAAGGCTGCCGCACTGGTGGCCGGCACGGTGTCGGGCGCGGTCGGTGCGTACGACGACCTGCGCGGGACCACGCAGGCGAAGGGTTTCCGCGGTCATCTGAGCGCGTTGAAGCGCGGCGAGGTGACGAGCGGCGCGGTGAAGATCCTCGGGGTCGGCGCGGCCGGTCTCGCGGCCGCCGCGTTGCTGCCGCGGAAGTCGCGCGGCGTGAAGGCCGTCGCCGGGGTCGTTGCCGACGGCGCCTTGATCGCCGGTACGGCGAACCTCACCAACCTCCTCGACCTGCGACCGGGCCGCGCGCTCAAGGCCGTGACGGCCCTGAACGCACCGCTGGCCGTCGTGAACGGTCCGGCCGGTGCCGTCGTCGGCGCTGCCGCGGCGTCCGCCCCGTCGGACCTCGGTGAGCGCTCGATGCTGGGCGACTGCGGCGCGAACGGCCTCGGCGCCATCACCGGTACGGCGCTGGCCGCGTCGCTCCCGCGTCCGTTGAAGACGCTCGTGCTGGCGGCTGTCGTCGGACTCAACCTGGCCAGCGAGAAGGTCAGCTTCACCAAGGTCATCGCCGACACCCCGGTCCTCGACAAGATCGACCAGTGGGGCCGTCGACCCAGGTGAGCAGGCTCGCCCGCGCGGCCCTGGTTGTTGCGGCCGTCACGGTTCTGGCGCGGGTTGTCGGCTTCGGCCGGTGGTTGGTGTTCTCGAAGACTGTCGGCGCGGGCTGTTTGGCTGAGGCCTACACGACGGCCAATCAGCTGCCCAACATTCTCTTCGAAGTGGTCGCCGGTGGGGCGCTGGCGGGGGCGGTCATCCCCGTGCTGGCCGGGCCCGTCGCCCGCGGCGATCGGGCGGCGCAAGGGCGGATCATCGGGGCGTTGCTGTCCTGGTCGTTCGTGCTGCTGGCGCCGGTCGCCTTGCTGGCCTGGGTTCTGGCGGGGCAGTACACCGACGCGATGCTCGACCCCGGCGCCGACTGCGCGAGCTCCACGGCGACCGCCACCAGGATGCTGGCGATCTTCGTGCCGCAGGTCTTCGGGTATGCCGTGGCAGTGGTCGCGACCGCGGTTCTCCAGTCCCACAAGCGTTTCGCGGCCGGTGCCTGGGCGCCGCTGATCTCGAGCCTGGTGGTCGTCGGCACCTACTTCCTGTTCGCCGGCACGGCACCTGACGCGGACTCGGCCTCGCAAGGCGCCACGGATCTGCTGGCCTGGGGTACTACAGCCGGCGTCCTCGCACTAGCCCTCACAGTCCTCGTCCCGATGCTCCTGCTCCGCCTGCCGATCAGACCGACCCTCCGACTGGACCCGGGCGTCGGACCGGTACTGCGGAAGCTCGCACTCGCCGGCCTGGCAGTACTGGTCGCGCAACAGCTCACCTTCGTCGTCACGACGTACCTGGCCAACCACCGTGGTGTGGCAGGCAGCATTGCCGTCTACACATGGGCCAACGCGGTGTACCTCCTGCCGTACGCGGTGCTGGCCGTGCCGATCACCACAGCTGTGTTCCCGCGTCTGGCAGCAGCGTTCGAGGCAGGGGAGGGCTTCGACCGCTACGCCGCGGCGTCCACCCGCGCGGTGATGCTGGCCGGTGGCGCCGGTGCCGCTTTGCTCGTCGGTACGGCGGTACCCGTCGCCAGGATCTTCGCGTACGACGACGGCGCGGTGCAGGAGGCCAAGGCGACCTCACTCGCCAATGGACTCGTCGCATTCGCACCAGCTGCCATCGGGTTCGCCGTACTCATGCATGTCGGCCGGATGCTCTACGCCCGGCACTGCGGGCGCGAGGTGGCCGTAGTGACATCCGCGGCCTGGATACTCGTGGCTGTTGCCGGCGTGGTGCTCACGGCTCGCTGGGACGCAGTACCGGCGCTGTCCGCTGCGATGTCGATCGGCATGGTCGTCGGGGCAGTTGCACTGATCCTCGTCCTGCGTCGCGAGGCCGGACCCGCTGTACTGGCCGGAGTACCACGTGCCCACCTCACTGCACTGGCGGGCGCTGTGCTGGCCGGCGCGGCTGGCTGGGCGGTGGCACTGCCCGCAGGAGACGGTGGAGTCGGCAAAGCAGTGGCGTTCTCCGTCCTCTCCGGGCTCGCCGCCGTCGTCGTGTACGCCGTGGTCGTGCTTGCATTGGATCGCGCGGACGCCCGCGCACTCGTACGACGGGAGAAACCATGAGGATCGGGCTGCTGCTCGCGGAGTCGCGGGGCGGCATCGGGCAGCACGTTGCCTCGCTGGTGCCGCGGTTCGTGAGTGCGGGGCACGAGGTGGTGGTGTGCGCTCCTCCGGGCACGGCCGAGCACTTCGAGTTCGCTCCGGCGACCGTCGTCTCCCAAGCGGCCGGTCTGCGTGACTGCGACGTCGTCCACGCGCACGGCTACCGCGCCGGCATGACCGCGCTACGGGACAGGTCCCGGCTGCGCCCCCTGGTCGTCACCTGGCACAACGCGGTGATCGCGCCAGGACCACGTGGCCTCGTGATGCGGATGGGGCAGCGGCTGGTTGCCAGAGGCGCCGACCTGACCTTGGGCGCGTCCAGCGACCTGGTGGACCTGGCCAAGAGTCTCGGCGCCCGCAACGCGCAGCTGGCACCTGTGGCCGCTCCGGCGATGCCACGGATCCGTGCCCGGCGCGCCGACGTACGGCGGGAGCTGGGGATCGGCGAGCAACCCATGGTGCTCACCGTGGGGCGTCTGGCGCCGCAGAAGGACTACCCGACCTTGCTGTCCGTCGCTGCTCGTGTACACGAGTCGACTCCGGACGCGGTGTTCGTGGTCGTCGGCGACGGACCGCTGCGGGACAACCTGCAGGCGCGGATCGACGCGGAGGAGCTGCCGGTCCGGTTGCTCGGTCATCGCAACGACGTGGCCGACCTGCTGGGTGCGGCCGATGTGTTTCTGCTCACATCGCACTGGGAGGCGCGCGCCCTGGTGCTGCAGGAGGCGATGCAGGTCGGCGTACCGGTCGTGGCCACCGCGGTCGGCGGCGTACCCGAGCTGGTCGGGGACAGCGCCGTACTGGCGTTTCCCGCTGACGCGGACGGGCTGGCGGACGGGGTGCGGGCCGTCCTGGCGGAGCCCGAGACCGCGAACGCTATGCGGACACGCGGCCGGGAGTTGGCGTCCAGATGGATGGACGAGGACGCGGTGGCAAAGAATCTGCTCGACATCTACGCGGGTCTCGTCGCGGCCGGTGGTTGACAAGAGGTAGGCTGGAGACCCGTGGACAGGGCTTCCAATTCGCAGCAGACCAAGCACGTATTCGTCACCGGTGGCGTGGCATCCAGTCTCGGTAAGGGACTGACGGCGTCCAGCCTCGGCAGTCTGCTGACGGCTCGGGGCATCCGCGTCACGATGCAGAAGCTGGATCCGTATCTCAACGTGGATCCCGGCACCATGAACCCGTTCCAGCACGGCGAGGTGTTCGTCACCAACGACGGCGCCGAGACCGACCTGGACATCGGCCACTACGAGCGTTTCCTCGACCGGGACCTCTCCCAGGTCGCGAACGTGACCACCGGCCAGATCTACTCGAGCGTGATCGCCAAGGAGCGCCGCGGCGAGTACCTGGGCGACACGGTCCAGGTGATCCCGCACATCACCAACGAGATCAAGGAACGGATGCTCGCGATGGCGGGCCCCGACGTGGACGTCGTACTGCACGAGATCGGCGGCACTGTGGGCGACATCGAGTCGCTGCCGTTCCTCGAGGCGGCCCGGCAGGTCAGGCACGACGTCGGGCGCGACAACGTGTTCTTCCTGCACATCTCGCTGGTGCCGTACATGGCGCCCAGCGGTGAGCTGAAGACCAAGCCGACCCAGCACTCGGTCGCCGCGCTGCGGTCGATCGGTATCCAGCCGGACGCGATCGTGTGCCGCGCCGACCGGCCGATCCCGGACAGCGTGAAGCGCAAGATCTCGCTGATGTGCGACGTCGACGTCGAAGCGGTCGTGGCCGCGGTGGACGCGCCGTCGATCTACGACATCCCGAAGGTCGTACACGCCGAGGGCCTGGACGCGTACGTCGTCCGTCGGCTGAACCTGCAGTTCCGCGACGTGGACTGGACCCGGTGGGACGAGCTCCTCCGGGTCGTGCACCACCCGAAGGACGAGGTCACGGTCGCGCTGGTCGGCAAGTACATCGACCTGCCGGACGCGTACCTGTCGGTCGCCGAGGCGCTGCGTGCGGGCGGGTTCGACAACGACGCCCGGGTGAACCTGCGCTGGATCGCCTCCGACGAGTGCGCCACGCCCGAGGCCGCAGCCCGGCTGCTCGGCGACGTCGACGCGGTCTGCATCCCGGGCGGGTTCGGGGTGCGCGGGATCGAGGGCAAGATCGGCGCGATCCGGTACGCCCGTGAGCAGGGCATCCCGATCCTCGGGCTGTGCCTCGGCCTGCAGTGCATGGTGATCGAGGTGGCGCGTGACCTCGCCGGTCTCGACCAGGCGAACTCCAGCGAGTTCGACCCGGATGCGGAGCAGCCGGTGATCGCGACGATGGAGGAGCAGAAGCACATCGTCGACGGCTCCGGCGATCTGGGCGGCACGATGCGCCTCGGTCTGTACCCGGCGAACCTGGCCGACGGCTCGATCGTCCGCTCGCTGTACGGCGCCCCGTCGGTGCAGGAGCGGCACCGGCACCGCTACGAGGTCAACAACGCGTACCGGGACAAGCTGGAGACCGCCGGGCTGGTGTTCAGCGGCCTGTCCCCGGACAACGAGCTGGTCGAGTTCATCGAGCTGGACCGCTCCGTGCACCCGTACTTCGTGGCCACGCAGGCGCACCCGGAGCTGCGGTCGCGGCCGACCAAGCCGCACCCGCTCTTCTCCGGGCTGGTTGCGGCCGCCATCGAGCGGCAGCGCGAGTCCCGGCTCCCGGTCGAGGACCCGAAGCCGGTGGCCAAGAAGGCCGGTACTGAGAAGTCCGGTGCAGAGAAGGCCAAGGTCGAGACGGTCAAGGCGCGATGACCGACTACCCGGAGCTCCGGTTCGGCGCCGGGCTGACGGATCGGCCCGAGCGCTGGCCGGTCTCCGCCTCGGAGACCGTGCACGAGACCGGCCGGGTGATCTCGGTACGCCGGGACACCATCGAACCGCCTGTCGGTGAGCAGTTCACGCGGGACGTCGTCGTACATCCCGGAGCTGTCGGCGTGGTCGCGCTCGACGAGAACAACCGGATGCTGCTCGTGCGTCAGTACCGGCACCCGGTCGGCTACAAGCTGCTCGAGGCGCCGGCCGGGCTGCTCGACGTCCAGGGGGAGCAGTACCGCCTGGGCGCCGAGCGTGAGCTGTGGGAGGAGACCGCGACCAAGGCCGCCGACTGGCGGATCCTCGTCGACGCGTTCACCTCACCCGGCCTGACGAACGAGGCGGTCCGGATCTTCCTGGCCCGCGACCTGTCACCGGCGCCGGAGTCGTTCGCGAGGGTGCACGAGGAAGCCGACATGGAAACCGTCTGGGCCCCTCTCGTCGACGTTGTCGGCGCCGCCCTCGCCGGCCACCTCCAGAACCCCATCCTCATCATGGGCGCCCTCGCCGCCTGGACCGCCCTCAACGGCCCCGGCTTCGAAACCCTCCGCCCGGCCGACGCCTCGTGGCCGGCGAAGGATCGCTGACCTGTTGAGACATCGTTACCCGCCCCCCGTGGAGAGTGGCCTGCCTGCTCGCTAGCGTCGCTGAGATGACCGACGGCGAGCGGACGGAGACCGGTTCATGAGCACGTGGCAGCCATCGCCCGGTGCGAAGAGAATCCTCGACAAGCTCGTGGTGAATGTCATCGACGGTGGCGAAGTGATGATCCATCACAACACGGCCGCTGTGTCGTTCGACCCGTCGGCCGGTCCTGTGGGGGCAGCGCGAGACGACGGCTCGATGGTGTTCGACGACGCGGTCGGTCGTGCCTTCGAGACAGCCGCGGAGCGACCTCACTCGCTCACGACCGACGAGGTGACCGAGCTCAGGCACGCGATCCGGGCTGTCACCTTCACGGCGCTGGACAAGCGCCTCGAGGACCGTGCGACCGAAGCGGGCAGACCCCTCCAGATGCGACTTGATGCCGGCAACGCAGCGGATCGGTTCCTGAACGACGGGCTGCGGCACGCGGACTGGGCCATCAACGGCGACCGGATCTGCTACCGGCTCAATCCCGAGCTCGGCACGAGCCTTCGGCAGGTCCCGACGGATGAGCCTGAGCGTCCGGTCGCCCGGGACGCGGCGCTGGCGCTCGCCGCTCAGTACGCGCGGGCGCACGGTGACTGGCCCGACAACGCGGTCAGGAGCTTGCTCAAGGTGCCGCGGGAGCAGGTCTTCGAAAGTGTTGTGGACGCGAAACTGGCAGCGCACCTGCGGGAGAACTTCGAGCCGGCGCGGGACGCGTTGGCGGATCTGCGCGCGCGATTGACCGACGACATCCGCACCGAGTTCCAGCAACTCTCCCAGGAACCGCATCTCGAGACGTCCGAGGTCCAGAGGCGAGTGGCCGCGGTGTGCGAGCGCGTCGACGACTCGGCCCGGACCGTGAAGGAAACCCTCAACGCGGTGGCAGCGCAGCAATCCGGCCGGCCATCGGCCACCGGAGCGCGCAAATCCGCGGCAGAGCGGCCGCACAAGTGGACCAGTTTCGGTCGCTGACCCGGGAGCCGGGGACGTAATCGGCGGTTCCGGAACTACGCGGAGGGGTTGACCGGCTGCGGTCGGTGCGGGTATTTGTTGCTGACAACGATGTCACCCATCCTTGAAGGTTGGTCCGCCCATGCGTCGTTCTGGTGTGTTTCGGCCTGCGCGTTTGCTGCTTGCCGGCGCTGTGCTCGTGGCTCTCGCTCCGCAAGCTCATGCCGTGCCCACGCCGGCGCCGCCCGGCTCCAGCGATCATCCGACGACGGCGACGCCGCCTGATCCGCTGGTTGCTGGTCTGCGCACGCCGGAGGCAGTCGGGAGTAGCCGGATCACCAGTAGTTCCTTGGATCCGACTGAGCAGGTGGATCCGTTGGTGGGTACGTCGAATGCGGGGAACGTGTTTCCGGGGGCCGTTGTGCCGTTCGGGATGTTCTCGTTCAGTCCGGAGACGAGCCGGGGGAATGCTTACCGGACTGCTGCTCCGGGCGGGTACTTGTACTCGGCGAGCAAGATTCGTGGGTCAGCCTGACGCATATGAGCGGCACCGGGTGTGCGGGTGGATCGGGAGACATCCCGATCTTCCCGTTGGCGGGTGAGGTGACGAGTTCGCCGCAGAGTGATGCGAAGGACGAGCTCTACGCGTCGACGTACAGCCATGCGAACGAGGTCGCGAAGCCGGGGTACTACAAAGTCGGTCTGGACTCCGGCGTGACCGCGGAGTTGAGTGCGACCACACGGACCGGGTCGGCGGCGTTCACGTTCCCGGCGGACAAGGCCAAGACGTTGATGTTCCGTACGTCGAACTCCGAGGTCGGGTCCAGTGACGCGCAGGTCGGCATCGACGCGGCCCGTCGCACGGTCAGCGGGTCGGTGACGAGCGGGAACTTCTGCGGCTACCTGGCCGGCGTCGGGCAGCGCAGCTACTACACGCTGCACTTCGTCGCCGAGTTCGACCAGCCTTTCACGAACCAGGGCACCTGGACCGACACCACGGTGACTCCGGGCAGCACGAGCGCTCGCGGCGGTACGACGTACGGCGCCGATGGGTGGATGCCGCCGAACAAGGGATCCGGCGGGTACGTCGGGTTCGACAGCGACAAGGTGACGATGCGGATCGGCATCTCCTACGTGAGCACCGCCAACGCGCTGGCGAACCTGCGCGCCGAGAACCCGCGCGGTACGTCGGTCGCCGTCACGGCCGCGAAAGCCAAGCAGACGTGGCGAAAGCAGCTCCACCGGATCGAGATCACCGGCGGTACGACGGACCAGCGCACCACGTTCTACACCGCGCTGTACCACGCCCAGCTGCACCCGAACGTGTTCAGCGACGTCAACCGTCAGTACTGGGGTTTCGACCAGAAACCGCACTACCTCGCGCGCGGGCAGCAGGCGCAGTACGCGACGTTCTCCGGTTGGGACGTCTACCGGTCGCAGCTGCAACTAGTTACATTGCTCGAGCCCGAGCGCGCCGGAGACATCGCGCAGTCGTTGTTGAACCAGGCCACGCAGAACGACGGCATCTGGGACCGATGGACGCACGCGTCCGGCAGTACGGCGGTGATGACCGGCGACCCGTCCGCACCAGCTGTGGCCGGCATCTACGCGTTCGGTGGTACGAACTTCGACGCCCGCGGCGCACTGCGCTCGCTGGTGAAGGCAGCGACCGTGCCGACCGCGAAGGACCTCAGCTCGGCCGGCAAGCCGGTCATGTCGATCGGGCAGCGCCCGTCGCTGGACAAGTACCTGGCGCTGCATTACATCCCCACGAAGTCCAACGCCTGGGGTGGTGCGGTCGAGACGCTCGAGGACGTGACTGACGACTTCGCCTTGGCTCAGCTCGCGCTCCGGCTGGCTCAGGGGACCGGCGACACGTCGACGTACGAGAAGTTCCTCACCAGGTCGCAGTACTGGCAGAACGTGTTCAACCCGGCCAACGGCGGCTTCATCCAGAACCGGGACGACAACGGCGCTTGGCCGGCTTTCACGCCGTCGACGTACGACGGGTTCGCCGAGGGGAGCAGTGCGCAGTACAGCTGGATGGTGCCGCACAACCGGGCCGGTCTGGTCGACGCGATGGGCGGTACGGACGCCGTGAACCAGCGGCTGGATGCGTTCTTCAAGAACCCGGACGGGACCTGGGCGCTGACCGGTGCGGGCGAACTGCATGCCGAGATGGACAACGAGCCGTCGATCAACACGCCCTGGATCTACAACTACACCGGCCGCCCGTACCAGACGCAGGAGACGTTGCGGCAGGCAATGAACCAGCTGTGGAACACCAGCACCGGTGGGATCCCGGGGAACGACGATCTCGGGGCGATGTCGTCCTGGTACGTGTGGACCGCACTGGGCCTCTACCCGGACGTACCGAGCCGTGCGGAGCTCCAGGTCGCGGCACCCCTGTTCCCGCGGGCGGTGATCCACCGGGACGGCAAGACCATCCGGATCAACGCTCCGGGTGCGGATGCGCAGTACGTGCAGTCGTTGAAGGTGAACGGGAAGACCTCGACCAAGCCGTGGCTTCCGGAGTCGTTCGTGCAGCGTGGTGGGACGCTGGACTTCACACTCGGTATGACGCCCAACAAGACCTGGGGTGCGAAGGACGCACCGCCGTCCTGGCGGACCGGCGAGATCCCGTTCCAGACCTCTACCGACACCAGCCGCGTGGTAATCGCGCCTGGCACTACTAGTGCACCCGTAGCGCTGCAGGCTCACCGGCTGAGCGGTACGGCGCAGGATGTCAGCTACACGTTGAAAACACCTGCTGGTCTCACAGCGACACCTACTACCGGCACGTTCCACGTCGACAAGGTCGGTAGCGCGTCAGTGACGATCACGGCCGCCGCTGGTACGCCGGACGGCCGCTACCCCGTCACAGTGGAGATGAAGGCGGCTGACGGAACCGCCTTGCCACAGGTCGGTTTCACTGTGGTCGTGGGGCAACCGAACTCGTTCTTCGTACTACGTGAAGGCGTGGGCATCTCTGATGACAGCAGCGACCACACCGAGGCGGACTACGACGGCGGCGGCGTCAGCTACTCACGTCAGGCGCTGGCCGCAGCCGGTCTGACCGCAGGCGGCACAGGGACGGTCCAGGGCCTGAGCTTCACGTGGCCCGACGTACCCGCCGGCGACCCGGACAATGTGCCGGCCGACGGACAGCTGCTCAACCTGAACCTGCCCGCCGGTACGACGAAGCTGTCCTTCATCGGCAGCGCGGTCAACGGCAATCAGCAGACGACCGCGACGCTCAACTACGCGGACGGTACGACGTCGCAGATCGACCTGTCCTTCAGCGACTGGACCCTGGGCGGTGGCGGCGACACCCTCCACTACGGCAACGTGATCGTCGCAACCACGCCGTACCGCAACGAGTCCGGCGGCGGAAAGGACAACGTCACCACGCACATCTTCGCCACGGCACCTGTGACGTTGACGCAGACCCCGGTCAGCATCACGCTGCCCGAGAATCGTGACCTAAGACTCTTCACCGTTGCGGGAGGGAATTCTTGATGAGGAAAACCATCGTGATAGCAGCGCTGACAGTGCTGACAGGGGCCAGTCTGCTGGTCGCCACAGCACCGGCCGACGCTGCCGGTACGCCGGGGAGCACCAAAGGACCATGCGGCTACACGGTGACGCCCGACGAGCCGCCTGCCCGTCCGGTGTCGCTACCGCCCGACCCGGAACCCACACCGGACAAGGGGATCGTCAAGGTCGTCGTCGCGACCAGCCAGGGACCGATGCTGCTGTCGCTGGACCGCGCGAAGGCGCCGTGCACGGTGCAGAGCTTTCTGCACCTGGCGAAGAGCCGGTTCTACGACTTCACCACCTGCCACCGGCTCACGCTGTACCCGACGCTGAAGGTGCTGCAGTGCGGTGACCCGAGCGGTACTGGCGAGGGCGGGCCGGGCTACTCGTACAAGGACGAGCTGCCCACCGACCTGCCGAACTGGCCGGACGACCCGACCGGGACGCGGAAGGTGTACGCCCGCGCCACGCTGGCGATGGCGAACGCCGGCCCGAACACCAACGGGTCGCAGTACTTCCTGGTCTTCGGGGACTCGCGGCTGCGGCCGGACTACACCGTTTTCGGTTCGGTCGACCGCCTCGGGCTCGCCACACTCGACCGGGTGGCGGCCGGCGGGATCGCACCGACGCCCGACGACCCGGCACCGGTCGACGGCCCGCCGGTGCGCAGGACCGACATCATCGTCGCGCGGTCACTCGGCTCCCGCTGAACCCACGGCCTCGCCGCCGTCCTCCGCGAGGGCGGCGGCGACCAGCCGGCTGTTCGCGGTGAATTCGCCGGCGGGGATCTTCGGGAGCATGTCGTCCCAGGCGGCGATCATCGCGCCGCGGAGTTGCATCATGCCGAGGGGGCGGGCGAGGAACCACAGGTGGAAGTGCTCGCTGCCGTCACCCCAGCGGCTGAAATGCGTCCGGCCGACGCTGTCGATGCTCTGGATCGCTTTCGCCACGCGCTGGATCATCGAGCCGAGGGTGGCGGTCAGCTCCGGAGGCAGATTGTCGAGGCGGTAGTGCTCGTGCGGCTCCAGGAGCGCGACCAGCGGCAGGCCGGTAGGCTCGAACACCTTCAGCGCCCACTGGTCGTCGCGCCAGATCACGGACCGGTCCGGATCCGCACATTTCAGGCACGGCGGGCCGCCGTCCTCGCCGCGTCGCGGTGGTTCGGGCAGCACGGGATCGGCCAGCGGCACGACCTGGAGGTCGCCTTCGAACGGGAAGAACGGTTCGCCGAGCAACGGTTCGGCCGACACGCGTTCGCCGTACGGAAGCCGCCGGTGGTAGTCGGAGGGCAGATCGGTCATGGACCGCACTCTGCCGGAGAATCGGGGCATGGAACAGAGTCGGATTGTTGCGGCGGAACTCGCCACGCTGCTGGATCTCGAACCGCACCCGGAGGGCGGGTGGTACCGGCAGACGTGGCGCTCGCCGGTCGAGTTCGAGCCAGCGGGGTATGACGGAACTCGTGCCAGCGCGACCGCCATCTACTTCCTACTCGCACCGGGGGAGGAGTCGCGATCGCACCGGGTGCGGTCGACGGAGCTCTGGCTGTGGCACTCGGGCGGGCCGTTGACGTTGGAGTACGACGATCAGACGGTCATCCTCGGTCCGGACGTGCGTGCCGGGCAGCGCCCGCAGGTGGTGATACCTGCGGGCGCGTGGCAGGCGGCCCGGCCCGTGGGTGACGAGGCGGTGCTGGTGTCGTGCATCGTGTCACCGGGCTTCGACTTCGCCGACTTCACGATGCGTTAGACCCTGGCTCTACATCTGCGGGACGATGCCCTCGCCTGCTGTGACCTCCGGGAGGTGTTCGCGGACCATGTAGCCGCCGGCGCAGGCGATCCACACAGCGGAGAGCAGCAACGGGATGCCGGTCATCAGGAAGCCGCCGGCAACGAACGCGCCGTCGGAGGCGAACACACCGAACGAACCGGCGAACGACACCACGGCTGCCAGCAGCGCCAGATACCCGAGCCAGTTCGGCATCAGGTGCGTCCGCATCACACCCAGGCCGGCCGCGGCCAACGGCAGCGCCGCGGCGAAGCCGATCATCGTGGTCATCACCGAGGTGGTCTCGTACATCGCCATCGTCACCCCGGCGTCGCGGCCGTCGATACCGAAAGCGGTCGCACCGGTGAGCGCGGCGTTCACGAAGATCGCACCACCCACCAGCACCGAACCGGCGAGCAGTGCCAGGTGCACGTCACTGCGCTCGTCGCGCTCACGCATCGCCTCGGCGAAGGCGGACGCGAACCAGATCACCAACCCGCCCGCTGCGGCCCACATCAGCGCGCTGGCCAGGATCATGCCGCGGTTGTCGCTCAGCCACGCCGTGATCGTGGTCTGGGAGTCGTCGACGGTCGGTGGATTGCCGGGCAGGAACCTGCCCAGGAGTGCCAGGACGACGAAGGCCAACCCGGCGAAGCCGCCCCAACGCAACTCGTGTCGCTCAGTCATGGGGAAACACCTCCAGTGTGCGCACCACGAAATATGGTGCGTCTACTGCTGATATTCCTCCGCTCCGAGCGGCCGTCAAGAGGGTGCCGTCCGGCGAACAGGCGCGTCGTCGGACGGCAGCGCACACCGCTACTGGAGAACGGTTGCCAACGCCTCGTATCCGGGCAGCAGATCGATGCCTTCATGGCCCAGTTGCTGGATCGCGACGTGGTCCGCGCCGGCGTCCAGATGGGCCTTCAGGCCGGCCGCGATCTCGACCGCGGAGCCGTGCAGCACCATCGCGTCGACGAGCCGGTCGCTGCCGCCGTCGGCGAAGTCGTCGTCGGTGAAACCGAGCCGCTCGAAGTTCGTCGTGTAGTTGCTCAGCTGCAGGTACGGCGCCAAGCGGTCGCGGGCCGTCGCGCGCGCGATCTCCGGATCGGTTTCGAGCACGACCATCTGCTCCGGTGCGAGCAGCACCCCGCCGCCGAGGATCCGGCGCGCTTCCCGGGTGTGCTCCGCGGTGGTCAGGTAGGGGAGCGCTCCCGCCGCCCGCGCACCGGACAGTTGCAGCACCTTCGGCCCGAGCGCGGCCAGCGCCCGCCGGTCGGCCGGCACCTTCGCGTCGTCCAGTTCGTCGAGGTAACCGACGATCGTCCGGTACGGCGACTTGTACTCGCCGGTCGCCTCCCGGTGGCCGATCCCGACGCCGAGCAGGAAGCGCCCCGGGTGCTCCTCCTCCAACCGGTGGTACGACCCCGCGACGTCGGCCGCCGGCGATTTCCACATGTTGACGATGCTGGTGCCGACGGCAACGGAACTCGTTGCGGCCAGCAACACCTCGGCGTCGCGCAGATCGGCCTCGGGCGAGCTGCCCAGCCACAGCGTGCCGTACCCCGCCTGCTCCAGTCCGGCCGCGAGCTCCGGGCCGTAATGCTGGCCGCCGTGCCAGATCCCGTACCGTCCCAGTTCCATCGCCACTGCGTACTCCTTCTCGTCGGACGTCCCTCGGCGGGCAACCCGGGGCGGGCGGGCGCCATTCCACAGCATCCCCGACGGCTACGAATGCCCGTCAATGATCGTTGCCACGTCAGCCGGCCAAGTAGTTGAGAAGTGCATGAAACGACCGGTTCATTTTTGCCGGAATGCTTCCATTGGATTAATGCCGGGGCACTCGCAGAGTGTCGCGTGACGATCAGACCATCCGATCGGCTGGTATGAACCCCGCGGGCTTACACTCGGCAGCGACCTAGCGGCATACCCCTCAACCGCCGGGCCGCGGACACAACGACGTGAGCCGCACACCTGGAGCGTGAAAGAAGGGCGAGTTGTGAAGGTCGGAGTACCGAAAGAAGTCAAGAACCACGAGTACCGGGTGGCGATCACCCCGTCCGGTGTGCACGAGTTCGTGCGGAGCGGGCACGAGGTTCTGATCGAGCAGGGGGCGGGCAACGGTTCGCTGATCCCGGACGACGAGTTCGTCGCCGCCGGGGCGCGGATCGTGCCAGAAGCGGACGATGTCTGGGCCGACGCGGAGCTGGTGCTCAAGGTGAAGGAGCCGGTGGCGGAGGAGTACCACCGGATGCGCAAGGACCAGGTGCTGTTCACCTACCTGCACCTTGCCGCGAGCCAGGACTGCACCGAGGCGCTGCTGAAGTCGGGTGTCACCGGAATCGCCTACGAGACGGTGCAACTGCCGGACGGCACTCTGCCGCTGCTGGCGCCGATGAGCGAGGTGGCGGGCCGGCTGGCGCCGCAGTCCGGGGCGTACCACCTGATGGCGCAGGGCGGCGGCCGTGGCGTGCTGCTCGGCGGCGTGTCCGGCGTACATCCGGCTCGCGTGGTCATCCTCGGTGCCGGTGTCTCCGGGATGAACGCTGCCGCAATCGCCCTCGGTATGCAGGCACAGGTGCAGCTGTTCGATCGCAACATCGCGCGGCTGCGGCTGGCCGACCAGATCTACCAGGGCCATCTGCTGACGATCGCGTCGAACGCGTTCGAGATCGAGAAGGCTGTTCTGGAAGCCGACCTGGTCATCGGCGCGGTGCTGGTCGTCGGTGCCAAGGCGCCGAAGCTGGTGACCAACGACATGGTCAGCCGGATGAAGCCGGGCAGCGTGCTCGTCGACATCGCGATCGACCAGGGCGGCTGCTTCGAGGACTCGCGTCCGACCACGCACGCCGACCCGGTCTACAAGGTCCACAACTCGCTGTTCTACTGCGTCGCGAACATGCCCGGCGCGGTGCCGAACACGTCGACGTACGCGCTCACCAACGTGACGCTGCCGTACGCGATCGAGTTGGCGAACCTCGGGTGGCGGGAGGCGCTGAAGCAGGACCACAGCCTGGCGCTCGGCCTGAACACGTTCGACGGGCACGTCACCTACGGTCCGGTCGCGGAGGCACACGACCTGTCGCAGCTGAAGCTCGACGAGGTGCTGGTCTGAGCAACATCTCTCGGGGCAACATCGCACGGGCGGTCAGCGCGTACCTCGACCACCTCACCGTCGAGCGCGGCCTGGCCGCCAACACGTTGGCGTCGTACCGGCGTGACCTACGCCGGTACGTCGGCTACCTCGCGGCCACGGAGATCGACGACCTCGGCCGGATCACGGAGGCTGTGGTCAGCGACTTCCTGATGCGATTGCGCGAGGGCGACGCCGACCACCCGCCACTGACCGCGTCCAGTGCGGGGCGGACCGTGGTGGCGGTCCGTGGCTTCCACAAGTTCTGTGTGCGCGAGGGACTGACCGCAGTGGACCCTGCGGCGGCGGTGAAACCACCTGCGCCGCCGCAGCGGCTGCCAAAGGCCCTGTCTGTCGACGAGGTGACCAGGATCCTCTCGGCGGCCGCTGGGGCCGAGGCTGAGCCCGCTGTACTGGCAACACGGGATGCGGCGTTGCTGGAGTTCTTGTACGGCACTGGCGCCCGTATCTCGGAGGGGGTTGGGCTGGACGTCGACGACATCGATCTGGACGCCGGTGCGGTACTGCTGCGCGGTAAGGGCAGCAAGGAGCGGGTAGTACCTGTCGGCACCTACGCCCGTGAAGCGCTGTCGGCGTACCTGGTCCGTGGGCGCCCTGAGTTGGTGTCACGGGGTCGCGGCACCCCTGCGCTGTTCCTGAACGCCCGCGGCGGGCGCCTGTCCCGGCAGAGCGCTTGGACGGTACTGCGTCGTGCTGCCCAGCGGGCCGGGATCTCGAAGGAAATCTCCCCGCACACACTGCGGCACTCGTACGCGACACATCTGCTCGACGGCGGCGCCGACGTACGTGTGGTCCAGGAGTTGCTGGGACATGCGTCGGTGACGACGACGCAGGTCTACACGCTGGTGACGGTCGACAAGCTCCGCGAGGTCTACGCCACCTCACACCCGCGGGCGCTGTCCTCCTGAGGGCCACCCCGGTGCGCTGAGTCCGTGGACGGCGTGCGATCATCTCGTCACGGCCGGTGATCCGGGGAGAGTGATCGGCCGAGTTCGGAGCTTTGTCGACAAACAGCCCCACCCCGGTGCGGAGTGGCTGGTTGAGAGTGCTTGAATGCACGCTTACAGTCGCTGGGATCGCCCGTATCGGTTGAAAGGTTTGACGAGTCATGAACGAGTCGACATTCCCGGGCACCGAACACGTGATGGGCCACCTTCCGGGACACGTTCCCGCCCCGGAGCCGGTCCAGCCGATCAGCACGCCACCCAGCGAACCGCCCCGTCCGGCCCCCGCGCCGGCGCGCGCCCTGCCCGACAACTATGCGGAGATGCCGAAGCCGACGGCCAAGCTCACCGCGGAGGACCTTGCACCCGTGAACGACGCGAACGGCCCGAGGCACAGGATCGGGCCGACCGGCCGGCCGCTGCCGGACCTGCCGACGCCACAGCCCCCGACCAAGACCGGCCCGGCGCAGGTGATCGCGATGTGCAACCAGAAGGGCGGCGTGGGCAAGACCACCACCACGATCAACCTCGGCGCGGCGATCGCCGAGACCGGTCGCAAGGTGCTGCTGATCGACTTCGACCCGCAGGGGTCCGCCTCGATCGGTCTCGGCGTCCAGCCGCACGACCTCGAGCTGTCGGTCTACAACCTGCTGATGCAGCGCGACATCACCCCGGACGAGGTCATCCAGCCGACCCGGGTGGAGAACCTCGACCTGCTGCCGGCCAACATCGACCTGTCGGCGGCCGAGGTCCAGCTGGTCCAGGAGGTCGCCCGCGAGTACACGCTGCAGCGGGTGCTGGACCCGATCATCCCGTTGTACGACGTGATCCTGATCGACTGCGCGCCGTCGCTCGGCCTCCTCACCGTGAACGCGCTGACCGCGTCGAACGGCATCGTCGTACCGCTCGAGTGCGAGTTCTTCGCGCTCCGCGGCCTGGCGATGCTCACCGACACGATCGCCAAGGTGCAGGACCGGCTGAACCCCAAGCTGGAGATCGTCGGGATCCTCGGCACCATGTTCGACGGGCGCACGACGCACGCCCGGGAGGTCCTCGACCGGGTGGTCCAGGCCTTCGACGAGCGCGTCTTCCACACCGTCATCCGGCGTACCGTCAAGTTCCCCGAGACCACGGTCGTCGGCGAACCGATCACGACGTACGCGCCATCGTCCCAAGCGGCCACGCAGTACCGCGACCTTGCCAAGGAGGTGCTGGCGCGTTGTCCCGCCGGGTGAGCCTGCCAGGTGCCAGTGAACTCTTCGGGGGTGCGGCACCGAAGCAGACCAGACCCGAGAAGCGCACCACCACCGACGGACCGTCCTCGACTGTGCGGTCCCGGACCGCGGTCGTCGACGACCGGAAGTCGAGTGGTCGGATCCGTCACGACACGAAGATCACCGTGTACGTGACGGAGGAGGAGCTGCTCGGCCTGGAACAGACCAGACTCGCGCTGCGCGCGGAGCACGGCCTGACGGCCGACCGGGGCCGGATCGTCCGCGAGGCGATCGACGTCCTGCTCGCCGACTTCGTCGACCACGGGCCGGACTCGGTGCTGGTACGGCGGCTGAAGGCGTCGGAGTGACCGTGTCCTCCTCGGACTCGTTGCCGTTGGACCTGGGCACCGACGCTGCCCCGGCTGTTGCCGAGGGCAAGGGGTTCAGTGTTCACCTGGTGAACTTCGAGGGGCCGTTCGACCTGCTCCTGCAGCTGATCTCGAAGCACAAGCTGGACATCACCGAGATCGCGCTATCGGTGATCACGGACGACTTCATCGCGCACATCAAGGCGCTGGGGTCGGAGTGGGACCTCGACCAGACGTCGGAGTTCCTGCTGATCGCGGCGACGCTTCTGGATCTGAAGGCGGCGCGGTTGCTGCCGAAGGGCGAGGTCGAGGACGACGAGGACCTCGCGCTGCTCGAGGCACGGGATCTGTTGTTCGCGCGGTTGTTGCAGTACCGGGCGTTCAAGCAGATCGCCGCACTGGTGCAGGAGCGGATGGCGGTCGAGTCGCGCCGGTTCCCGCGGGCTGTGGGGGTGGAGCCGCGGTTCGCGGAGCTGCTGCCTGAGGTGTTGCTGGGGATTGACCCGGCCGGGTTGGCAGCGCTGGCAGCCAAGGCGATGGCGCCCAAGGACGACGTACCTCCTGGGGTTTCGCTTGCGCACCTGCACGCGCCGGCTGTCACTGTTCGGGAGCAGGCGGAGGTGATCGTCGACCGGTTGCGGCGGCAGCGGAGCGCTACGTTCCGGTCGCTGGTGGCTGACTCGCCGGACACTGTCACTACGGTGTGCCGGTTCCTGGCGTTGCTGGAGCTGTTCCGCGAGGCGGCCGTGACGTTCGACCAGGTCACGCCGTTGGGCGAGCTGACCATTCGGTGGACCGGGACCGACGAAGGTGAGATCGCCGTCAGCGACGAGTTCGACGAGGAACCGAAGCCCGCCGACGAGACCGGCGAGGCGCCGGTCGTCGAGGACGATACGCACTTCCTCGAACCCGGTGAGATTCTCACCGACGAATCCGACATCCACGAACCCGCCCCAGACGAATCCGAGACGGCAAACCAGTGACCAACTCCCACGAGCCCTCCACTCCAGAGGACACAACGTCCACCGAGGCGCAGCCGTCCACCACCCCCGACCCGACGATCACCCCCGACGCGACCACCACCTCCGATGCCGTGGAGCAGTCGGGAGTGTCGGACGAGGTGGTTGGGGAGGGTTTTGCCCCCGAATCGGCAGGTAACTCTCCCCAACCCGACGAGGCGGGTGGGGAGGACGAGGAGCATCTGCCGACGGGGCAGACGGCGGTGCCCGTCGGGGACGAGGTTGTTGTCGACGACGAGACGATGCGGCGGGCGCTCGAGGCGATCCTGATGGTGACCGACGAGCCGTTACCGGTGCTGACGTTGGCTCGTGCGGTCGGCCGGCCGACGGGTGATGTGGCTGCAGCGCTCGAGGAGCTGGCGGCGGAGTACACCGAGCAGGGGCGTGGATTCGACCTGCGTGAGGTGGGCGGCGGCTGGCGGTACTACACCCGCGCCGAAGCCGCGCCGTACGTCGAACGCTTCGTCCTCGACGGTCAGCAGGCACGCCTCACGCAGGCTGCGCTCGAGACCCTCGCTGTGGTCGCCTACAAGCAGCCGGTCAGCCGGGCGCGTGTCTCCGCGATTCGTGGGGTGAACGTGGACGGCGTGATGCGTACGCTCGTCGCCCGCGGTCTGGTGGAGGAGGCCGGCTCGGACACCGAGTCGCAGGCGACCCTGTACCGCACGACGACGTACTTCCTGGAACGCATGGGCATGCAGTCCCTCGACGACCTCCCCGAGCTGGCCCCGTACCTCCCCGACATGGACGACATCGAGGACGAACTGGCCGCCCAGACCCTCCAACCCGCCCCCACGCCCGACCCGCAGTCATCAGCAGACGAGGCCGGTGAGGCTGAGGGGTCGGACGACGCCACAGCACCTGCCGCGGACAGCACCTTCGTCGAGGACGCCGAGGACGCCGAAGTGGGCGCGGAGGGCGCGGAGGTTGGTGCGGTTGAGGTGAGCGAGGAGCCTCCTGCGGGTGCGACGGACAGCGGCTCTGGCGAGGCAGCTGCGGACGGCGTGGACGTGGAGTCCGACGACGTGGACGCTGAAGAGGGTGCAGACGCGGACGCTGGGGATCTGGGTGTGGAGGCGGGGGTGCGAGATGGGGGATGACGGCGGGGTTCGGTTGCAGAAGGTTCTGGCTAGGGCGGGCGTCGCCTCGCGGCGGAACTCGGAGATCTTGATCGAGGAGGGGCGGGTCGAGGTCGACGGGCGGGTGGTGACGGAGTTCGGGGTCCGGGTGGATCCTGAGACGGCGGTGATCCGGGTCGACGGTGCGCGGATTCCGCCGGTGAGCGCGAACGTGTATCTCGTCCTCAACAAGCCCCGCGGCGTCGTGACCACGATGTCCGACCCGCAGGGGCGCCCGTGTATCGCCGACTTCGTGGAGGACCGGCCCGAGCGGCTGTTCCACATCGGCCGGCTCGACACCGACACCGAAGGTCTGCTGCTGCTCACGAACCACGGCGAGTTCGCACATCGCCTCGCGCACCCGTCGTACGAGGTCTCCAAGACGTACGTCGCCGAGGTCGAGGGCAACGTCAAGCCCGTAGTACTGCGCGCGCTCCTGGACGGTGTCGAGCTCGAGGACGGCCCGGCCCGCGCGGACACGGTGAAGATCGTCTCGACGGTGCCCGGCCGCACCCTCGTGGAGATGTCACTCCACGAGGGCCGCAACCGGATCGTCCGCCGGATGTTCGACGCGGTCGGTCACCCGGTGAAGCGGCTGACCCGTACCGCGATCGGTCCGGTCCGCCGCGGCAACCTCCACACCGGAGAGCTCCGCGAACTCGACCCACCCGAGCTAGGCCAACTCCTCGACCTCGTAGACCTCTGACCGGGGCCGGGTCTACTCGCCGAACAGTTGCTCGTAGGCCTGGTTGTCCTGGTAGAGCCGGGAGTACGCCACTTCGCTGAACGTGCGCGGCACCTTGCCGAACGCCTTGATCACGGTCGCCGTCCCGTTGGCGTGCCCGAACTCGTACAGGTACGGCGCCCCGGTCTCCTTGTCGACGCCCACCACGATCGTCTTCTCGCCGCAGCTGTTCGCGACCAGCGCCTCGAACCCTTGCCAGGTGGATCGCCGCACGACCTTCACCACCGGCTTGCCGGTCAGCGGGATCCGGATCGTGTAGAGCGCCCCCGCGCGCGTGCTGGCGAGGAACGTGTCGTACGTCGCGGTCTGGCTGATCAGCGTCATCGTCTTGACCGCGCTGAACCCGGCGTACGACGTCTTCCGGCTGAACGACGTACCGTCGACGACGTTCCAGCGCACGATGTTGTCGCCCAGGACGGCGTACATGTTCTGGCGGACCAGTGTGCTGTCGCGGTTGAACCGGGAGCTCTCGAGGTAGCGGACATCGCCCCAGCCGCCGCCGATCGGGGTTCGCTTCACGGTGGACGGATCGACCTCGCTGGGGAACCCGTTCGCCGTGTAGGTCAGCAGGTTCAGGGTGGACCCGAGGACGACGTACTGCCGCCGGCCCTCACCCGTCTGCTCGGCGTTCGTCTGTGTGCCGATCCCACTGGCGACCCGGAGCTGGTTGTCCGGCAGCAGGTCCTTGCCGCCCCACGTGCTCGGGCTGGCGCCCGGCGGACTCACTCCGTACAGACCCCGCACGATGAGGTCCCCTCCGCTGGTGGTCGAGCCCAGCACCAGCTGACAGAACGGCACAGCTGCCGCGTCAGTAGTACTTGCTGTGGCGGGCGCTGCCTGAACCAGTGCCCCGGCAGCCATCGCCAGCCCCAGGAACCCCGCAGCACGCTTCCTGATCATCTCGGTCACTCTCCGTACAGTAGGACGTTGGATTCTGAGCTGCCGGGGTAGTGCCGGAAGTACGTCTTGTCCTCAGGTGCGGCGAGTTGGTCGCCCACCTGCCCCAGACCCTTGATGACCGTGGCGGTGCCGTTGGCGTGGCCGACGGCGTACAGGTAGCCGCGCCGCGTGTCCTTGTCGATGGCCAGCAGCAGCGTGCTCTGGTTGCCGCACTTTTCGGCGATGAGCGTCTCGAACCCCTGCCACGTCGACGCACGCACCTTCTTCACAACCGGTGCGCCGCTCACTGGGATGCGGATCGTGTACAGCGCTCCGCCGCGCGTGTTGGCGAGGAACGTGTCGTAGCCGCGGGTCTGACTGATCAGTGTCATCGTCTTCACCGCCGAGAACCCGCTGTACGTCGCTTTGTTGCGCCAGACGGACCCCTCCACGGTCCAGCGCGTGACGACGTCGCCCTGCAACGCATATGCATTCCTACGCGTCGTAGGACCGTAATAGGTCGACTGCTCCAGGTACGTCTGGTGGATCCAACCACCGCCCACCCTGGTCTTCTGGACCGAGTCAGGGTCGAGCTGACCGTTGGCGGTGGCGTAGCTGAACCGGTAGAGGTCCGTCCCCATCACCACGTACCCCCGGTCCAGGATGGCGGCCGGCGGATCCGGCTCCCAGCCGACGGACGTCGCGAGCCGAACCGAGTCGACCGGGAACAACGCCTTCGGCCCGATGCTGGGCGGTGACGCCGTCACGGGCGCGGTCGCGGTGATCCGCTGGAACTTGTGGTCGCCCTGCACGGTCACCGTGCCCAGCGTCATCGAACAGGCCGCGCTCGCCTGCCCCGCCGCAGCCTGTACCGGTACCGGCACCAGCGCTGCCGCCGTCATCGCCGCGCCCAGCGCACCCGCGGCGATCCGCCTTCTGATCATGCAGCCCCCTTCGAGGAGTCGTGTCATCCACCTCGATGCCGACTATCCCGAAAAGGTTAGGGACCGGTCGAAGAACTCCCGGACCAATCGCCGTACGGCGGGTACGCCGCAGCGCGGCGTACCGACCAGCTTGGCTCGCGCGGCAGCCGTCATCAGGCCGGCGGACTGCAGTTGCGGCGCGAACGCGGCGTAGTCCGTCCAGATCCAGTGGTTCGCGTCGGACAGCTGCACCCGCCGTACCGGACCGCCCTGTGAGAGCACAGCTGACCAGGTGCGGTCGAAACGCTCGTCCCGGAACCCGTCTGTCCCAGCGAGCAGGAGCGGCTTGCGCGTGCCGTGCCGAGCGATTGGGTAGAGCTCACCGTCCAGCGTGTCCAGGTAGCCCTCCAGGTTGGCGGCGGCACGGACCCGCGGGTGCTCCAGCGACACTGCGGCGGTTGCACCTCCAGCTGAGTGCCCGTAGACACCAACACGCCGCAGGTCGATCGACTCATGCAGATCCGACAGGTGGTTCAGCACGAACCGCATGTCGGCGAAACGCGTGTCCATCATCAGCCGCGACTGCACTGGGTCCGTCTGCACGTCCGGACCGATCTCGATGACCCGTAGCCGCCCGTCCGGGAACACAACCTCACTCGCCTCACCCGGGTGGTCCACTGTGAGTACGACGTACCCGTGGCTGGCGAGCTCTTCCGCCACCGAGGTGCCGATGGTCCGTGGGTCTGCACCACCTGGGCTGTAGAGCAGCGTGGGCCGCCGTCCGGGCAGTGCCGGTGCGTCGACGTACGAGTGGGTCAGGATGGCGGCCCAGTTCACTCCACTGGTCGGCAGCTCCGGATGCAGCACGCCGGCGTCCAGACCCTTGAAGACCTCTGCAGCGGCCGGTGCGAGCTGTGATGCCCGTTGGTACCCGCGTACGACGGTGGCCGGGTAGAAGACCGTCAGCGCGAGCTCACGGGTGGGTGAGCCGTTCCACGGGTCGGAGCGGTCCGGGTCGACCAGGGCACGGGTCGTCGTACCGACGTGCCAATTGCCGGTGGGAGCGGGCAGACGGAGTGTCAGGTCGGTGGCCGCGGACGCTGAGAGTGGGAGTGCACCTGTCAGAGCGGAGGCGGCGGTGGCGGTGAGGAAGGTTCGTCGTCTCATGCCGACGACGTTGGCACGATGGAAACCGCAGGTCGGCTGAGCCATCGGCATCTCCACCCGGACTTCCAGCCCCGGGTGGAGATGCCAGTGATGATCAGGCGCCGGTCAGCTGGGTGCCGGCCGTGTAGTAGCGGAAGTACGAGTCTGCGGCCGGGAAGGTGGTCGGGACCTTGCCGAGACCCTTGATGACCGTAGCGGCGCCGTTGGCGTGGCTGACGGCGTACAGGTAACCCGCACCGGTGTCCTTGTCGATGCCGAGCAGCAGGGTGCCGTAGTTGCCGCACTTCTCGGCGATGAGTGTCTCGAAGCTCTGCCAGGTCGAGGTGCGGATCTTCGTCACCACCGGCTTCCCGGAGCCCGTGGGCACCTGGACCGTGTAGAGCGCGCCACCGTTCGTCGTCGCCAGGAACGTGTCGTACGCACGGCCTTGACCGATCAGCGTCATCGTCTTGACCGAGCCGAAGCCGCCGAAGGTGGTGTAGTACTTCCAGCCGCTCGGAGTGACCGTCCAGCGAGCAATCAGGCCGTCGGTGAACTGATTGATCAGCGAGTAGACGTTGGACCGGCTGAAGCCGGCCACGGAGTACCGGCTGAGCTCGACGTACTTGTGCAGCTCGTCCCAGCCTCCACCGACCAGGGTCTGCTTGACGGTGCCCGGTACGACGGAGGTTCCGGTGCCGTCGGTGATGTAGCTGGTGCCGTACATACGCGCCCCGAGAGCTACCAGGCCGGTGCGCTGCTCGCCGGCCGGTACCACCAGTTCGGTGCGCACCGAGGTGGGCAGATGTGCCTGCCCGTCCGGGTAAAGGTTCATCGGGCCCAGCCGCCGGACACTGGCGGAAGGGGCTGCGGTGATGGTCTGCAGAGTGTGGTCGCCACCTGGGGTAACCGAGCCCAGTCGCAGCGAGCAGGCAGCGGCCGTGCCGGCTGGTGCGGCCGTGGCCGGTGCGGTGCCTCCCACGGTCATCAGGGTGCCCGCAGCGAGCGCCCCGGTGGCGATCGCACCGAGCGCGCGCCTGTTCTTCTTCATATCGTTTTCGCCCTTCTCAGTCTGGTCGGAGATGGTGCCTCCGAGTGATCGATGCGGGCGGACGCCCCATTGTTGCGGGCATCAAAGGGATAACGCCGTACGACGGCGCGCCTGAGACATCACCCGGTTGTCGGAAGTGCGCCGTAGTGTGGGTGATGTGAACCGGCGAATCTTCGGTCTGGAGAACGAGTACGGCGTCACCTGTACGTTCCGCGGGCAGCGGCGACTGACCCCGGACGAGGTGGCGCGGTACCTGTTTCGGCGGGTCGTGTCCTGGGGACGGAGCAGCAACGTCTTCCTCCGCAACGGGGCGCGGCTCTACCTCGACGTGGGCTCCCACCCGGAGTACGCGACCGGGGAGTGCGATTCGGTCACCGACCTGATCGCGCACGACAAGGCCGGCGAGCGGATCCTCGAAGGCCTGCTGGTGGACGCGCAGAAGCGGCTGCACGACGAAGGCATCTTCGGCGACGTCTACCTGTTCAAGAACAACACCGACTCGGCCGGCAACAGCTACGGCTGCCACGAGAACTACCTGGTCAGCAGGCACGGCGACTTCGCCAAGCTGGCCGACGTGCTGATCCCGTTCCTGGTCACCCGGCAGCTGATCTGCGGCGCCGGCAAGGTGCTGCAGACGCCGCGCGGCGCGGTGTATTCCGTGTCGCAGCGCGCGGAGCACATCTGGGAAGGGGTCTCCAGCGCGACCACCCGGTCCCGGCCGATCATCAACACGCGCGACGAGCCGCACGCGGACGCCGAGCGGTTCCGCCGGCTGCACGTGATCGTCGGCGACTCGAACATGTCCGAGACCACGATGCTGCTCAAGGTGGCCAGCACCGACCTGGTGCTGCGGATGATCGAGGCCGGCATCGTGATGCGTGACCTGACCCTGGACAACCCGATCCGGGCGATCCGCGAGATCAGCCACGACATGTCCGGCCGCCGCGAGGTGCGGCTGGCGAACGGCCGCGAGGCGAGCGCCCTCGACATCCAGACGGAGTACCTGACCAAGGCGCGCGACTTCGTCGACCGCCGCGAGCTGGGGACGCCGGCCGTCGAGCGGGCGCTGTCGCTGTGGGAGCGGACGCTGAAGGCGATCGAGTCCGGCGACCTGTCCGGGATCGAGCGCGAGATCGACTGGGTGATCAAGTACCGGCTGATCGAGCGGTACCGGTCGCAGAACAACCTCGGTCTGGCCAGCCCGCGGGTGGCGCAGCTCGACCTGGCGTACCACGACATCCACCGGCCGCGCGGGTTGTACTACCTGCTCGAGCGCCGGGGAGCGGTCACCCGGGTCGTCGACGACCTGCGGGTCTTCGAGGCCAAGTCGGTGCCGCCGCAGACCACCCGGGCGCGGCTGCGCGGCGAGTTCATCAAGCGCGCCCAGGAGCGGCGGCGGGACTTCACCGTCGACTGGGTGCACCTGAAGCTCAACGACCAGGCGCAACGGACGGTGTTGTGCAAGGACCCGTTCAAGTCCCACGACGAGCGCGTCGAGAAGCTCATCGCCAGCATGTAGAAGAAAGAAAAGCTGGGGTGGGCGCCCACGACGAGCGCGTAGAGAAGCTCATCGCCAGCATGTAGGTCCTGGCTAAATAGCATGCTTGGTCGCTGTGCGCTGCTTAGAAAGGGCGCATGGCGAGTGACATCAGGCCTGTGACCCAGGCCGAGGCGAAGGAGTACCTGCGGGTGCTGCCGTATGTGAACGGCTTCCCGCAGGAGGAGCCTGAGCCGTCTGCCTGGTACGCCGGTAGCGCAGCCTGGCCACCACAGGTCCCGAAGTCGGCGGACGAGCTGGAGCGGGACGCCCAGGAGCTCCTGACGGACTGGTTCCGGCCACAGGCGGCGTTCGTCGACGGTAAGATCGCAGGCGCGTCGGCGATCGTCTCGGTGCAGGTCACCGTCCCCGGCGGACAACAGGTAGCCCTTGGCGGCGTGACATCAACCGCTGTGGTGCCGACGTACCGGCGGCGTGGACTGCTGCGGAAGATCATGTCGGCGATGCTGGACGACTGCCGCGAGCGCGGTGAGTTCCTGGCCGGGCTGAGCGCGAGCGAGGCGACCATCTACGGGCGCTACGGGTTCTCGCCCGCGACGTTCCAGCACCGATGGGAGGTACGCCGTACCGATGTCGCCTTCCGCTCCGAGTTCGCGGACCCGGGTTCACTCGACCTGGTGGACGGAGCGGAGGCCGCGAAGGCGTGGCCGGTACTGCACGAGCAGATGCGCGCAGAGCGGGTCGGAGAGATCAGCCCGCTGCCGGGCAAGTGGGACGGGCTCGCAGGCGGTGGGTTGCCCGCTGACGGGTCCGGGCCGGCGCATCACCTCCTGCATCACGACGCGACCGGGGCGGTGGACGGTGCCGCGATCTTCCGGTTGCCGTGGTCGCCGGACCCGGAGCAGGCCGGCGTACTGCAGGTCGAGGCGATCGAGGCGCTGACGTCGGATGCGTACCGTGCGTTGTGGGGATTGCTGCTGGACTTCGACCTCACGAAGCGCGTCGTGGCCGCGAGGCGACCGGTCGACGAGCCGCTGCGGTGGATGCTGACCAACCCGCGAGCGCTCAAGCTCACCCGGACCCGGGACAACCTCTGGCTGCGCGTTCTCGACGTACGGCGTGCTCTCGAAGCCCGCACCTATGCGGCAACCGATTCACTCGTGCTAGACGTCTCCGACGACCTGTACGGCGCCGGTCGTTGGAGGCTGGACGCAGCACCGGACGGAGCCGTCTGCACCGCAGTCAACGCGGAACCGGACCTCAGCCTGAGCGTGAACGAGCTGGGCTCGCTGTACCTCGGCGGAGTCCGCGCAAGCGAGCTCTCGTACGCCGGACGCATCGTAGAGCGCACGCCCGGCGCAGTGTCACGTCTGGACGCGCTGCTGCGCCCGGACCGTGCTCCGCACAACGCTGTCGGTTTCTGAGTCGCTGTGACTGTACGTGGTGTGACGCAACGGTGACGCACGCGCCCGATCACCCAGTTGAGTCCGCAAGCTAGGGTGGTCCGCGTTGTTGACCGGAGGCAATCGGCGCACTAGGCGCCGGGATGGTTCGAGGTGCTGGTTTCGTGCGCAAGTTGTTGAGTTTCGTCGTAGTCGCGGCGCTGGGGGCGTCCCTGGTCGCGTGTGGCGACAACGGATTCGGGGCCGGCGGTATCAAGGTGACCTCGGACTTCGGGCAGAAGCCGACCATCACCCACCGCGACGGCGACCCGGAGAAGCAGCTGGTGACCGAGGTCCTCAAGGAGGGCGACGGTCCCGAGGTGAAGAAGGGCGAGCTGCTCACCGCGAACTACCTCGGCCAGATCTGGCGCGACGGCAAGGTCTTCGACAACTCCTACGACCGCGGAGCGCCGTCGTCGTTCCCGATCGGCGTCGGCGGCGTCATCTCCGGCTGGGACGAGGGCCTGGTCGGCAAGAAGATCGGCAGCCGCGTGCTGATGTCGATCCCGTCCGACAAGGGCTACAAGTCCGAGGGCAACGAGAAGGCGGGGATCAAGGGCGACGACACGCTGATCTTCGTCGTCGACCTGGTCGCCGCGGCCGGCAACGACACCCAGCTGAACGCCGACCCGGTCACCCCGTCGGCACCGACCAAGATCAAGGTCTCCGGCCCATTGAACGCCGCGCCGACCGTGACGGTTCCGGCCGGCACCAAGCCGCCGGCGAAGCCGGGCAAGCCGGTCGTGTTCGCGCAGGGCAAGGGCAAGCCGATCGAGAAGGGCGACCAGCTGGTCGGCCGGTTCGTCATCTACGACTACACCGGCAAGAAGCAGGCCAGCACCTGGGACGCTCAGCCCGCGACCGCGCAGAGCCCCGCGCAGCCGGCCGCGCCGACCGACCAGCTCCCGACGGTCGGCGGCGCCCAACCCGGCCCGCTGGACGGGTTCGCCGGAATCCCGGTCGGCAGCCGCGTGCTGGTCGAGCTCCCCGCCTCCAAGGACCAGGCAGGCAAGGCCGTCAACGCATTCGCCGTGATCGACGTCCTCAACGCCTTCCCGGCCCCGAAGCAGACCGGCCAGTAGTCGCAGCCTGAACCTCGAAGGACCGGCTCCCCATCTCGGGAGGCCGGTCCTTCGGCGTTTCAGCGGGTACGCCGGACCGGGCGGCCGCTGAACCACCGGTTGGCGTCGGTGTGGAAACTGAGGACGATCGCCGTGATCACCGCGGTGACGTGGACGCAGCGGATCGCGCCGAACGCGATGAAGAACGCCGACCAGTCGAGCGCGCCGAAGTCGCCGTCGCGGAAGAACCAGCCGACCGGCCCCATCGCCAGCGAGGCGATGCCGACGGTGCCGAGCAGGACGGTGAGCAGCCAGCGGGACCAGCGGACACCCGGGCGGAAGTAGCGGTCGATGACCACGAACAAGCCGCCGTACACGATTGCGCGGAAGGCGATCTGGACGAGCAGGCCGAGGACGGAGGAGCCGTCGGCGATCGCGCCGGCAACTCCGAGCACGGACTCGGCGACACCGGCACCGACGGCTGTGAACCACAGGGTCGTCGCGCCCCGGACCGCCAGCGGCGGCTGGGGACGGGCGACGTCGTGAATCGTGAGAGCGCGGTGCTTGGTGCTGTTCATACCACCAACTGTCGCCGCGGGAGCCCGTCCGGTCAGGAGTACTGCGACCCCACTCCAGGTGGTGGTACATCCACCAGACGCGCGGCGTGCCGGCCTGCGGCCGCAGCGGCCTCGAAGTAGGCGCGGTCCTCGTCCAGGGCGCGGCCCATGGTCGACAGCTTGATGGGGGCCGCTTGTAGTGCGTCGTACAGCCCGTCGACCCCTACACGCACCACGCGGTGCCGTGCCTTCAACGGCTCGGCAGCGTCCCGTACGGCGTCACCGAAGTCGCCGGAAAGATCCGGTACGACGACATCGGCCGGCTGGAGCGCTACGCGACCGTACGCGGTGAGGCTGTGGTGCGAGATGCCACGGTGGCGTGGACGCGGGTCCGCCTCCGAGATCCGGAGCGAGGCGACGGCCCGGCCGCCCAGTGTGCCGATTGCGTTGACCGCCTCACCCGACTGCACGCCGGAGAACCCCCAGCGAGTACCTGTGCCCAGGTTGCCCGGGCCCTGAGTGATGACGACCAGCTCCGCGGCCAGGACGTGTACGGCGGTCAACAGCCCGGTGTGGACTGTCACCGCCTCGCGGTCACCGCCGTACGCCTGGCCGACGGTCACGGTGCCGCTGAGCCAACCGGCGTCGCGCAGGGTCGCGACACTCCGCGAGAACGCCAGTGGCAGCGCACCGCCGTCCGTCATCACGTAGACCACCCGTGTGGTCGGCCGCGCCTCGTACACACCTGCCAGCACGGCAGGGAGGGCGGAGTGCAGGTCCGCGACGACTACCGGCGTACCGAAGAGGTCGTCTGCGTCCCGCAGTACGTCGTGATCGGGGGAGTCCTGCTCGTCCGCACCCAGCACCATCGCCTGCAGTGGCGTGTACCGCGCCTTCACCAGGTGCCCGCGCTCCGGCGGATCCTCCGGCAGCCGGTCCGGTACGGCGACCACCAACGCGTACCCCCCTGTGCCCAGGCCACGGTCCAGCGCGCCCACGTTGAGCAGCACGCGGTCACCGGCTACCGGCGTACCGACCAGGTCCGGGTAGGCCAGCGCGCGCACAGGCTGCTCGCCGACCATCACTGTCAGTTCCAGCGCACCGGCCCAGCTCCGCCCGACCTGCGCCACCACACCGTCCCGCCACCGAATCACAGCCCGACACTACTGGGTCGAACCGGTGTTCGAAGTTCTGGTGCGGAAAGGCGGGTTTTGGACGCCCCGAGGCCGTAAGGTGGTCGGGTGTCGGCGCGGAAGAGTGAGCGACTGCTCAACGTGGTCATCTGCCTCCTGGTCGCGCGCACCTATGTGACCAAGGAGCGGATCCGCGAGGTCGTCGAGGGGTACGCGGGACAGACCGACGACGCCTTCGAGAAGATGTTCGAGCGCGACAAGGACGAGTTGCGCGATCTCGGCATCCCGATCGAGATGGGCACGATCGACAAGTTCTTCTCCGACGACGTCGGCTACCGGATCCGCCGGGACGTCTTCGAGCTGCCCGAAGTGCACCTGGAGCCGGACGAGGCCGCCGTCCTCGGCGTGGCCGCGCGGGTCTGGCAGCACGCCGGTCTGTCCGAGGCGACCACGTCGGCGGTGCTGAAGCTGAAGGCGGCCGGGATCCAGACCGACCAGTCGGCGCTGAGCGCGATCGAGCCGCACGTCGGGGCGTCGGAGCCGGCCTTCGATCCGCTGTGGGCCGCTGTCGTGGCTCGGCAGGCGGTGCGGTTCCAGCACCTGCGCAGCGGCGCGTCCGAGCCGACCACGCGGACACTCGAGCCGTGGGGGATCGTCTCCTGGCACGGCCGCTGGTACGTCGTCGGACGGGACCGCGATCGCGAGGCGACCCGGATGTTCCGGATGTCCCGGATCGGCGGGGACGTGAAGACGGTGGGGGAGCCGGGTGCGTTCACCGTGCCCGAGGGGACGGACCTGCGGTCGCTGGTGACCGAGCTGGCCCCGCCACGGCCGACCTCGGAGGCGAAGGTGCGAGCGCGGACCGGGTCGTGTGTGAGCCTGCGGCGCCGCGCGAACGCCATCGAGCCGTACGAGGAGGGCTGGGACCTGCTGCACGTCCCGTACGCCGACTCATCGGTGCTGGCCGAGGAGATCGCGTCGTACGGACCTGACGCGGTCGTAGAGGGACCAGGCGACGTACTGGACGGCGTGCTATGGCGGCTGCGGACGGTGGCCGGGGCATGAGCAATGCACGTGACCAGGTGCAGCGGTTGCTGGCGCTGGTGCCGTACCTGCGGGAGAACGACGGTGCTCGCGTCGACGACGTCGCCAAGGAGTTCGGCGTACGGCCGAAGCAGATCATCGCGGACCTGAAGGTGCTGTGGTTCTGCGGGCTGCCGGGTGCGCAGATGGGCGATCTGATCGAGATCGACATCGAGGCGGCCGAGGGCGACGGGGTCATCCACATCAACAACGCGGACTACCTCGCACGGCCGCTGCGATTGGCCGCGGCGGAGGCGCTGGCGCTGCTGACCGCCCTGCGGACGCTGCGCGAGGTGACAGGTGGTCCGGACCGGGACGCGGTCGACCGCGCGATCGCGAAGCTGGAGCGGGCCGCCGGGGAGGCCGCGGCGGCGAGTGAGGGTGCGGCCGCGCACGTTCACGTCGAGCCGGCCGCACCGGAGATCGCCGAGATCGTCAACCGCGCGCTGGCCACGAAGCGGCGGTTGCATCTGACGTACGACGTACCGTCGCGGGACGAGACGACCGAGCGCGACGTGGACCCGATGCGGCTCGTCGTGTCGGAGGGACGCACGTACCTGGAGGCCTGGTGCCGCCTGGCCGAGGACGTGCGACTGTTCCGCCTGGACCGGATCGCTGCGGTCAAGCTGCTCGACCTCCCGAGCGAGCCGCCGCCGGAGGCGACGCCGCGAGACCTGTCCAACGGGATGTTCCAGCCGTCGGAGCGCGACCTGCTGGCGACCCTGAGACTCGCTCCGCCGGCCCGCTGGGTCGCGGAGTACTACCCGAACGAGTCCGTCGAAGAGGGCCCCGACAACTCCCTCATCGTCAAACTCCGCGTCGCCGACACCGCCTGGCTCCAGCGCCTGGTCCTCCGCCTCGGCGGAGCCGCCACAGTCCTGGACCCGCCAGACCTCACCACCCAGATAGCCGCCACAGCCCGCGACGCCCTCTCGGCGTACGACGACTAACACACACCCAATCGCCCCCTTCGAACGCCGCGATGCCTTCGGGTGCATTCGAGGGGATAACCCCTCGACTGCAGGGTTCTCTGCTCGTACACGAGGGGAGAACCCAACACACGAGCGGATAACCGGGTCTTCTGTCTGATGTGTGGGTCAGGTGCGGCCTGGGAGGGGTGGTCGGTAGCCGCCGAGGGTGAGCATGGTCAAGGCGATGAGGGCTTGTGG
>NZ_SODU01000008.1 GCF_004366075.1 Kribbella pratensis
CCACAAATGTTAAGGGCCACCCCTCGCGGGGTGGCCCTTAACAGTGTGAATGTCCGGCGGCGTCCTACTCTCCCACGACCTCCCGGTCGCAGTACCATCGGCGCTGGCGGGCTTAACTTCCAGGTTCGGAATGGAGACTGGGTGTTTCCCCGACGCTATGGCCACCGAAACTCTATAGAAATATCAATCAAACCAACTCGAGCCACAAACCCCCTACTTGCGGGGTTTGGTTGCTGGGGTTTGACCGTATTCCGGGAACCGTACAGTGAACGCGAACATCGTTACGTAGCGCAGGCTAATCATTGTCTGTCCATCTAAAAGATGGGTGTGTGACAAGCCCTCGGCCTATTAGTACCAGTCAGCTCCACACCTTGCGGCGCTTCCACCTCTGGCCTATCAACCCAGTGGTCTACTGGGGGCCTTACCCGGTTAACCCGGTGGGAGACCTCATCTTGAAGCGTGCTTCCCGCTTAGATGCTTTCAGCGGTTATCACTCCCGAACGTAGCCAACCAGCCGTGCTCCTGGCGGAACAACTGGCACACCAGAGGTTCGTCCACCCCGGTCCTCTCGTACTAGGGGCAGCCCTTCTCAAGTCTCCTGCGCGCGCAGCGGATAGGGACCGAACTGTCTCACGACGTTCTAAACCCAGCTCGCGTGCCGCTTTAATGGGCGAACAGCCCAACCCTTGGGACCTACTCCAGCCCCAGGATGCGACGAGCCGACATCGAGGTGCCAAACCATCCCGTCGATATGGACTCTTGGGGAAGATCAGCCTGTTATCCCCGGGGTACCTTTTATCCGTTGAGCGACGGTGCTCCCACATGCCACCGCCGGATCACTAGTTCCGACTTTCGTCCCTGCTCGACATGTCTGTCTCACAGTCAAGCTCCCTTGTGCACTTACACTCGACACCTGATTGCCAACCAGGCTGAGGGAACCTTTGAGCGCCTCCGTTACCTTTTAGGAGGCGACCGCCCCAGTCAAACTACCCACCAGGCACTGTCCCTGATCCGGATAACGGACCAAAGTTAGACAGCCAGAACAATCAGAGTGGTATTTCAACGATGACTCCACCCGAACTGGCGTCCGAGCTTCACAGTCTCCCACCTATCCTACACAAATTGTACCGACCACCAATACCAAGTTGTAGTAAAGGTCCCGGGGTCTTTCCGTCCTGCTGCGCGTAACGAGCATCTTTACTCGTAATGCAATTTCGCCGAGTCCATGGTTGAGACAGCGCCCAAGTCGTTACGCCATTCGTGCAGGTCGGAACTTACCCGACAAGGAATTTCGCTACCTTAGGATGGTTATAGTTACCACCGCCGTTTACTGGCGCTTAAGTTCAAAGCTTCGCCGGCCGAAACCAGCTAACCTGTCCCCTTAACGTTCCAGCACCGGGCAGGCGTCAGTCCGTATACATCGAATTACTTCTTCGCACGGACCTGTGTTTTTAGTAAACAGTCGCTTGGGCCTGGTCTCTGCGACCATCACCGCTTCAGTGAGCAAGTCACCTAACGGATCAGGTCCCCCTTCTCCCGAAGTTACGGGGGCATTTTGCCGAGTTCCTTAACCATGGTTCACTCGATCGCCTTGGTATTCTCTACCTGATCACCTGTGTCGGTTTGGGGTACGGGCGGCTCTAACACTCACTGCGAAGTTTTTCTCGGCAGCATGGGATCATCCACTTCCCCTGAACGGGTCCGCCTCGGCTCTCAGGCTCAATGAGACACGGATTTGCCTATGCCTCGCCCTACCACCTTGCCCGCGGATCAGCTTGCGCCTACCATCGCCGCGGTTGGACTACCCTCCTGCGTCACTCCTCAATGCACCTACTACCACCTCGGGTCATGTCGTCCACCGATCCGTCCGAAGACATCACAGCTTCCGACACTTAGCATCAGCGGGTTCGGTCGGGTCGTGTTAATGCCGGTACGGGAATATCAACCCGTTGTCCATCGACTACGCCTGTCGGCCTCGCCTTAGGTCCCGACTTACCCAGGGCAGATTAGCTTGACCCTGGAACCCTTGATCATCCGGCGGACGGGTTTCTCACCCGTCATTCGCTACTCATGCCTGCATTCTCACTCGTGCAGCATCCACAACTCCATCACTAGGCTGCTTCACACGCTGCACGACGCTCCCCTACCCACCCACACACCTGGACACAGACCAAAGTCTGTGCCGAGTACATATGTGAGTGCCACAGCTTCGGCGGATTGCTTGAGCCCCGCTACATTGTCGGCGCGGAATCACTTGACCAGTGAGCTATTACGCACTCTTTCAAGGGTGGCTGCTTCTAAGCCAACCTCCTGGTTGTCTGGGCAACTCCACATCCTTTTCCACTTAGCAATCGCTTAGGGGCCTTAGCTGGTGATCTGGGCTGTTTCCCTCTCGACTACGGAGCTTATCCCCCGCAGTCTCACTGCCGCGCTCTCACTTACCGGCATTCGGAGTTTGGCTGATTTCGGTAAGCCGGTAAGCCCCCTAGACCATCCAGTGCTCTACCTCCGGTAAGAAACACGCGACGCTGCACCTATATGCATTTCGGGGAGAACCAGCTATCACGGAGTTTGATTGGCCTTTCACCCCTATCCACAGGTCATCCCCCAGGTTTTCAACCCTGGTGGGTTCGGTCCTCCACGCGGTCTTACCCACGCTTCAACCTGCCCATGGATAGATCACTCCGCTTCGGGTCTAGAGCATGCGACTAAAGCGCCCTATTCAGACTCGCTTTCGCTACGGCTACCCCACACGGGTTAACCTCGCCACACACCACTAACTCGCAGGCTCATTCTTCAAAAGGCACGCCGTCACACATTCACAAGGAACATGCTCCGACGGATTGTAGGCAATCGGTTTCAGGTACTATTTCACTCCCCTCCCGGGGTACTTTTCATCTTTCCCTCACGGTACTAGTCCGCTATCGGTCACCAAGAAGTATTTAGGCTTAGCGGGTGGTCCCGCCAGATTCACACGGGATTTCAAGAGTCCCGTGCTACTTGGGAAAACACTCAAGAGTCACTGTCTTACGCCTACAGGGCTATAACCCACTACGGCTCAACATTCCAGAAGATTCGACTTCAACAGCGATTTATAACTCTTCGGACCCACGGCATTAGGCCCAGAATGCTCCCACAACCCCACATGCGCAACGCACGCCGGCTATCACACGCACATGGTTTAGCCTCATCCGCTTTCGCTCGCCACTACTCACGGAATCACTATTGTTTTCTCTTCCTGCGGGTACTGAGATGTTTCACTTCCCCGCGTTCCCTCCAGAACCCTATGTGTTCAGGCACTGGTAACTGGCTTTAGAATGCCAGCTGGGTTTCCCCATTCGGACACCCCCGGATCACAGCTCGGTTGCCAACTCCCCGGGGCTTATCGCAGGCTCCAACGTCCTTCATCGGCTCTTGGTACCAAGACATCCACCGATTGCCCTTAGTAGCTTGTCACAAAACAAACAACAAAAAGACAAAATTACGCTACAAAGAGATGCTCGCGTCCACTATACAGTTCTCAAAATACGGGCAGGAACACCAACCCTAAACCACCACCACCCAGTAGAAGAACATCCCGCAGGGAAACAACACACCCACAGAACCCTCAACACCAGACGTTTGGTGAGAGCCGGCCCCAGCCACCAGCACAACCAGTCACCCAGTTGAACCGTGACCCTAGAAGAAACAGAACCAACCCCCAGGACATCACGTCCTGTTGGCTGGGCCCGATCCCTCAGGACCCAACAGCGCGCCTCGACGATTCACTCCACCAGCTCCGCGTTCCACGCAACCCCGAAGAGTTGCAGTACTAACAACAGCCGATCTCGCTGCACATCTAATGGTCAATGTTCCACATTCCGAAGCACCGCCGCCCTGGAACGGATGTCCAGGAAACGACGAATTGACAACCCACCCTTACGGGTCGATCGCCGAATGCTCCTTAGAAAGGAGGTGATCCAGCCGCACCTTCCGGTACGGCTACCTTGTTACGACTTCGTCCTAATCGCCAGCCCCACCTTCGACGGCTCCCTCCACAAGGGTTAGGCCACCGGCTTCGGGTGTTGCCGACTTTCATGACGTGACGGGCGGTGTGTACAAGGCCCGGGAACGTATTCACCGCAGCGTTGCTGATCTGCGATTACTAGCGACTCCGACTTCATGGGGTCGAGTTGCAGACCCCAATCCGAACTGAGACCGGCTTTTTGGGATTCGCTCCACCTTACAGTTTCGCAGCCCTTTGTACCGGCCATTGTAGCATGCGTGAAGCCCTGGACATAAGGGGCATGATGACTTGACGTCATCCCCACCTTCCTCCGAGTTGACCCCGGCAGTCTCCTATGAGTCCCCACCACCCCGAAGGGCGTGCTGGCAACATAGGACGAGGGTTGCGCTCGTTGCGGGACTTAACCCAACATCTCACGACACGAGCTGACGACAGCCATGCACCACCTGTATAGGACCCTTACGGACCCCCCATCTCTGGAGGATTTCCCTATATGTCAAACCCAGGTAAGGTTCTTCGCGTTGCATCGAATTAATCCGCATGCTCCGCCGCTTGTGCGGGCCCCCGTCAATTCCTTTGAGTTTTAGCCTTGCGGCCGTACTCCCCAGGCGGGGCGCTTAATGCGTTAGCTGCGGCACGGAGGACGTGGAATGTCCCCCACACCTAGCGCCCAACGTTTACGGCGTGGACTACCAGGGTATCTAATCCTGTTCGCTACCCACGCTTTCGCTCCTCAGCGTCAGGTAAGGCCCAGAGAGCCGCCTTCGCCACCGGTGTTCTTCCTGATATCTGCGCATTCCACCGCTACACCAGGAGTTCCGCTCTCCCCTGCCTACCTCTAGTCTGCCCGTATCGGAAGCAGGCTCGGGGTTAAGCCCCGAGTTTTCACTCCCGACGTGACGAACCGCCTACGAGCCCTTTACGCCCAATAATTCCGGACAACGCTCGGACCCTACGTATTACCGCGGCTGCTGGCACGTAGTTGGCCGGTCCTTCTTCTGCAGGTACCGTCACTCTCGCTTCGTCCCTGCTGAAAGAGGTTTACAACCCGAAGGCCGTCATCCCTCACGCGGCGTTGCTGCGTCAGACTTTCGTCCATTGCGCAATATTCCCCACTGCTGCCTCCCGTAGGAGTCTGGGCCGTGTCTCAGTCCCAGTGTGGCCGGTCGCCCTCTCAGGCCGGCTACCCGTCGACGCCTTGGTAGGCCATTACCCCACCAACAAGCTGATAGGCCGCGAGCCCATCCCCAACCGCCAGAACTTTCAACCAACCACCAGGAGGCAATCGGTATTATCCGGTATTAGACCCCGTTTCCGAGGCTTATCCCAAAGTTGAGGGTAGGTTGCTCACGTGTTACTCACCCGTTCGCCGCTCGTGTACCCCCGAAGGGGCCTTACCGCTCGACTTGCATGTGTTAAGCACGCCGCCAGCGTTCGTCCTGAGCCAGGATCAAACTCTCCGTTGAAAAATATAGACAACCCAGACCCAAAGG